>OZ245745.1:0-2757686 GCA_965227605.1 Phycisphaerales bacterium
CCACCACCGCCAGCGCCGTCAGCCAGAACACCGCCGCCGACCGATTCTCGCTCAGCAGACGCAGCGTCTCATGCGCCAGCGGCTCGACCTCCTGCCCCGCGAACGTCGCCACACCCTGCGCCGCGAACCCCGCCACGCTCACCAAAGGCAACGCGATCAGAAACGCCATCACCCCCGTGAACCCATCCCGCGGCACGACCAGCAGCCCCGCGTGCCGCTTCCCCCGCAACGCAAACACTCGCAACGCCCACCACACCCCCACCACCGCAACGCCGCCGGCCAGCGTCATCGCCGAGGTCCGCGTCAGCGTGTTCTCTCCGCCGAACTGACCACCCACGCTGATCCCCGCCAGCCCCTGAATGAAATACGCCGCAACCGCCAGCACCAACCACTCAAGTGCTCCCAACCCCCCGATCTCACGCCGTCCCTCGTACGCGTCACGCCTGAGCCAACCCCGTTTCTTCGCGATCACAACCACCGCAACCGCCAGCGCCACCCACACCGCCGCCCACACCCCGGCCAGAGCCGCCGACGCCTCAACCGCCCCACTCGAAGCCCCCTCCTGACCCAGTACACTCGTCGCCCCGAACGCAAGCACCGCCAGGAACGCCGCCAGCCCCATGCCCGATGCGCCGAACACCCCGCCCGTCCTCGCCGAGATCGTCGAAGCCAAGCGCGCCGAGATCATCGCTCGCAAGGCCGAGCGCCCCCTCCCCGAGCTCAAGGAGATGATCTCCGAGCTGGGTCGCCCGCGCAACTTCTTCAAGGCCGTCACCGAGCCAGCCAAGAACCGCCAGACCGCCGTCATCGCCGAGATCAAGCGCAAGAGCCCCTCCGCCGGCTGGATCCGCCCCGAGTACGAGCATGACTTCGACCCCGTCCGCGTCGCGCGAAGCTACCACGACGCCGGCGCCCACGCCCTCTCCTGCCTCACCGACGCGCCCTACTTTGCCGGCGACCTCGCCTACATCCACCAGATCCGCGACGAGGTCCCACTCCCCGTCCTCCGCAAGGACTTCATCCTCGACCCCTACCAGGTCTACGAGGCCCGCGCCTTCGGCGCCGACGCCGTCCTCCTCATCGCCGAATGCCTGAGCGAAGGCCAGATGATCGACCTCATGATCCTCGCCCACGAGCTGCAGCTCACCACACTCGTCGAGGTCCACGACATGGAGAACCTCCTGCGCGTGCGACCGCATGTGAGTTTCCCCGCGCGTTCTTACATGCTCCTCGGCATCAACAACCGCGACCTCACCACCATGACCACCGACGTCGCCCACACTCTCCGCCTCGTCGACATGGTCGAAGACCGACGCATCCTCGTCTCCGAGTCCGGCATCCGCTCACCCGAAGACCTCACCAAGCTCGCCAAGGAAGACGTGCGCATCGTGCTGGTGGGCGAGTCGCTCATGCGCGAAGAAAACCCGGGGGTGGCGCTCAGCGAGTTGCTGAACTAAACAAGCCGACGGGTCTTTCAACCCGCCGGCTCGCTCTCTCCCAGATCTCAGTTTGCATTACCCCTCAACGCCGCCGACGCAGCCCCGCCGCGCCGGCAAGCGCAAACAACCCCGCCGCCCCCGGCGCCGGCACGCGGGCCGTCACGTTGTCCAGCCCGAACTCCTGCCCGCCGATGGTGATCGAGCTGATCGCGCCGGTGAACACGATCGTCCCGCCCACACCGCTGCCAAAGTTCTGATCCTCGGTCACGCTGATGAGCACGCCGTCGATGACCGCCGGCGCGTTCATCAGGTCGTTGAAACCAACCGAAATACCGTTCACGCCGATCGTCTGCGAGCCGCCGAAGTCAGCCCACTCCAGCTCCACCTCACCCACCGCGAACCCCAGCCCGCTGAAGTCAAACTCCAGCGCGATGTTCCCGAAGAAGTCCAGCCCCTGCGAGCTGAACGCCGTCTGCGAGATCGCGCCATCCACCTCAACGAACGAGGTCGTGCCGTTAAAGATCGTCTGATCGGGCTGCAGGAAGTTATCGACGAACACATCAATGCCGTCGTCGCTGAAGACCATGTCGCCGACCATCTCCCCGCCCGTCCCGCCGGGGCCGTAGGTGTCGCCCGAGGTCAGCTCCTCAAAATCAACTGTCGCGCTCCCGCCGGCAAAGGCCAGCGGCGCCGCGAACAGAACAACAACCGAAGTCATACGGTGCGTCATCGCAATCTCCTATGTGAGGCCCGCGGTGCGAGCGGGCCGGTCCCTGTGTACGCGTGCAGCATCACCGAACCCCTCGTCCGAATCAAGCGAAAACACGACCAACCGTGCGCTCTTCAACACAACGAAACACCGCGGCCCGGCCTTCCAACCCGCCCGCGGCGATGTTCAGTCAGCACGCCCCCCACGCTGCCAACAGCACCGCGAGATCCGCCGAATCCGTCACGCCGTCGCCCGTCAGGTCGGCGCCAGCCCCGCCCCACGCCGCCAGCAGCACAGCCAGATCCTCCGACCCCACCACGCTGTCCCCGTCAAGATCCGCCGGGCACAACGGCGTCCCGAGGAACGCCTCAAGCTCAAGACACGGCCCGTGCAGCCCCTCGGCGATCAGCACCGAGACCGTCCCCGAGTCCGCCACCCCCGGCGCGCTCGTCGAGAGCGTGAACTCCAGCACATGGATGATCCCCGAGTCCTGCGAATCGATCGTGTAGAACGGATCCAGATCCGGCGCGCCGCCAGCGCCCACCGCGCTCGTCAGCGGCAGCGTCCCCAGCGCATCGGTGCTCACCGTCACACCATCAAAGCTCGCCGTCATCAGCTCCGAATCAAGCGGAACTACGTTCGGCTCACCAACGCCCGGCGTCGCCCACTTCCCCGAGCCAATCAACGTCAGCTCGATCGAGTGCCCCTCGAGCTCACCCGCGACGAACACGTCAAACCCTGGTTGGTTCGCGCCCCACTCACCCCCGCCGATGTCAAACCAGTGATCGTGCACCGCGTTGTAGAACGGGCGGATCGCCCCGCCCCCGTCGTCCCCGTCCGTGCTGTACCCGTGCGCGACGAGACGTCCGTCCACCACCTTGATCTCGAACCGCCGAACCGCGTCCGCCGGCGCCGCAGCGACCGCCGCCGACACAACACCCAGAACCAGTGCGCGTGCGTTCATGATCTTCTCCCTCGTGTGAACCCGAGCGGGCAGAGGGCGGTCAGACGCCGCTAAAACCCCCACCCGCTCTGGGCATACCGCGACAACCGCGCGCATCGGACGCACAAACCAACACCTTCGTTTTCTCATTGCTTCGCAGCGTGCGCGCTGCAGACGACATCGCTACCGATGCCTCACGCCCTTACCCACTCGCATAAGCGAGCGTAAGAACAACACCCAAGCTGATCTGGCACGCTTAGTCGAACGCTTCGATTCGCTCGAGACGTCGATAAAACCGCCACCCCTCAGAATTCTCAAAATCAAGCACAAGATCCCCCTCCTCGAAATAAAAAGCCCGCACCGCCGACCGCCCGATCCGGTTCGGCAGCTTCGCCCCCTCGATGTGGTGCGTCACCGTCATCGCCTCGTAATCCACGTCATACATGCCGAAATAGCCGATGTATGGCCTGTAGATGCGCCCCAGCTCGGCGTCGCTCATCCCGCGAGCCACCGCTTCGCGCTCATGCTCGGTCATGATGTGTAACGACAGATACCCCTCCGGCGTGTACACGAACAACCCGGGCGCATTCACACCGAGCGAGCTGACATCCTCGCCTTCCGGGTTCCAGTCGTGAAGCTCGACAAGCCGCCACACACCGCTGATGTCAATTCGGCGTTCACTCTCTCCGGTCGATGACGCTCCACCGCCCGCGCGACACCCGACGAGCAGCGCCGCCGCAATCGCAAACACAAGAAGCGCGATGCGGTGCATCAGAACGGCGCCCCGCCCACATCATCCCCGTCAGCCTCCGGCCCGCCCCCGTCGCGGAACCCCTCCTCGGGCCCGCTCTTGCTCCCCGGCGCAAACACCGCCGGCTCGGGCGAGCGAGTCTTGACCTCGGGCGTGTACCCCCCGCTGCCGCCGCCGTAGCCATCGTGATTCCGAAACCGCGTCACCCGCGAGTCCCACGTCAGGTCCACCGTGCCCGTCGGCCCGTTGCGCTGCTTCGCGATGATCAGCTCCGCCAGCCCGCGCTTATCCGGGTTCTCCTCGATCCACTCCGGGTTCTGGATGTGGTAGTACTCCTCGCGGTGCAGCAGCGCGATCACGTCCGCGTCCTGCTCGATCGACCCCGACTCGCGCAGGTCGCTCATCCGCGGGCGGTGCCCCTCCCGCTGCTCGGCGCCACGATTGAGCTGCGACAAACACACCACCGGCACGCTCAGCTCCCGAGCAAGCGCCTTCACCCCGCGCGAGATCGTGCTCACCTCCACCTGCCGGCTCTCCCGCCCCGCGCCCGGCGCCGTGAGCAACTGCAAGTAATCGATGATCACACACCGCACCCCGTGCTTGGCCGCCATCCGCCGCGCTCGCGCCCGAAGCTGCATGATCGTCATCCCCGGCGTGTCGTCGATGTACACCGGCGCCTCGCTCAGCACCCCCGACGAGCGCATCAGCCGCTCGAAATCCTGCTCGCCCACCTGGTTCCGGCGCAGCTTGTGCGAATCAACACCCGAGTGCGCGCACAGCATGCGCTGCGTCACCGTCTGCCGGCTCATCTCCAAACTGAAGAACGCCGTCGGCACCCGCCCCCCGCCGGGGCCGCCCCCCAGCGCAATCTGCTCAGCCAGGTTCAGCGCGAGCGCCGTCTTCCCCATCGAAGGGCGCGCCGCGATGATGATCAGCTCGCCCGGCTGTAACCCGCTGGTGATCTCGTCCAGCGCGTAGTACCCCGTCCCCGTCCCCGTGATCGTCTTGCCCTCGTTGCTTTCGAGGATCTCGAACGTCTCGTGCAAAAGCTCGCGCAGCTCCGAAGACTGGAGCATCTGCTCCGTCTCGGCGATCTCGAAGATCAGCTTCTCCGCCTTGTCGAGGAGCGCCTTGACGACATCCTCCTCGCCCAGCGAGCCGACGTGGTACGCGTCGTACAGCACCGTCCCCGCGACATCGATCAGCTGGCGCAGCTTGTATTTGCTCGCCACGATCTTCGCGTAGTGCTCCGCCGCCGCGGACGAGGGCGCCGCCTCCGCCAGCTGCACCAAGTACCCGTGCCCGCCGACGTCCTCGAAGACTTCCTTCTCGCGCAGGTAATCAACAAGCTGCACCAGGTCGCCCGACTGGTTCCGGTCCCACAGCTTGACCAGCCCGTCGTAGATGACGGCGTTCGCTTCTTTGTAAAACGCCCGACCGTCCGGCACGATCGACAGCACGTCGCCGACCACATCCGCGTCAAGGATGATCGACCCGATCAGCGCCATCTCCGCCTCGGGCGCCTGCGGCGGCGGCTGATCGAAGAGCTGCTCAAGACGGGCCCTCTCCGTGAAGTTGTAGCGCTTCCGCTCTCCCTCCCCGGACGCCCCGCTCCGCCGTTCTGCCGCCTGCTCCGCCATCCGGCCCTCCCTGACCACTCAACACTATCGTCGATCTCTGCCCGCGCAGAGCAAGCCCGCGTTTGCGACACCTTTTCGACAGCGTCTACCCTCATCCCATGCCCCACGCCGCCTTCCAGCCCCGCCGCACCCTCCCCGAAACCCTCCCCGAGAGCCCCTTCCCCCTCTTCCAGGCCTGGTACGACGAGGCCCACGAGCTCGCCGCCCAGCCCAACCCGAGCGCCATGTGCGTCGCCACCGTGGACGAGCAGGGCCGCCCCAGCTCGCGCATGGTCCTCTGCCGCGGCATCGACACCGAAACCGGCTCCGTCCGCTTCTTCACCAACCGCACCAGCCGCAAGGGCCAGGAGATCGCATCGAGCGACCCCGCCCGCGTCGCCCTGCTCATGCACTGGGACCACCTCGATCTGCAGGTCCGCATCGAGGGCATCGCTATCGAAACCACCGACGCCGAGAGCGACGAGTACTGGGCCTCCCGGCGCGCCGCCAGCAAGGCCGCCGCCTGGGCCAGCGACCAGAGCGCCCCCATCGCATCCCGCGACGAACTCACGCAGAAGCTCCACAGCGTCTGCGACCGCTTCGACCTCGACCCCGACGCCCCCGAAAAAGGCGACGACCTCCCCCGCCCCCCCCACTGGGGCGGCTACCGCGTCCACGCCGAACGTGTCGAACTCTGGGCCGGCAGCGACGCCCGCTTCCACGACCGCGCCGCCTGGACCCGCACCCTCACGCCAACCGCGTCAGGAACCTTCAACGCCGGCCCCTGGACCACCACCCGCCTCCAACCCTGACGCTTACACAAACGCTGCGAGCACTACTCCCCACCCTCTCCCCCGGGGAGAGGCCGGGGTGAGGGCCTACACACCCTTGATGTTCTCCCCATCCAAAAAGCACGTCTTTCTGAATGAAAATCAATACTCCGCGCGTACAATCCGCTGAACCAAGGAGGCCACCCATGCTCCGCCGTGCTCTCACCCTGCTCGCGTTCCTCGCCATCGCCTCGACCACCTACGCCAACGACGCCGCCGACATCATGCGCCGCGCCGTCCAGGCCATGCGCGACAGCGACGCCATCCGCGTCGAGATCATCGCCTCCCAGGGTGAGGACCTCCGCACCAGCCCGCTCGTCATCCGCGGCTCCCTCATCGCCGACATCGACCCCAAGGTCGGCGCCACCGCCTACCGCCTCGACGCCCGCGTCTCGGGCGACAACGTCCCCCGAGGCACGCGCTACCTCGTCACCTCCGACGGCGACACCGCCCAGCTCATCAGCTACGCCGACAAGACCGAACGCCGCGTCCCCGCCGAAGAAGCCGCCGCAAGCAGCGACTTCACCATGCCCATGCTCCTCATGAGCTGGGTCGACACCCTCGTCATGCCGGGCGAAGACATCGAGCAGGCGGTTGACCTGACCGCCGTCACCACGCGCACCGAACGCATCGGGCGCCACGAGTGCGACGTCATCGAGTACGACGCGGGCGAGGAAGCCGTCACGCTCTACATCGCCCGCGACACCAACCTCCCCGCCCGCATCGACGTCGCTCAATCCGACCAGCCCGAGATCGTCATGATCTTCAAGGGCATGCGCGACAACGTGAAAGCATCTTCGCGCACCTTCGAGCTGCGCAACCCGCCGCGCGGCTTCAGCACAGCCGGTTCATCAACCGCGAGCAGCGGCACAGCGAAACCCAACGCGACGCCCAGCACCGCCAAGGTCGGGACCAAGGAAGGCGCCCGCGCACCCGAGTGGACGCTCGAGGACAAGGACGGCAAGGCGCACTCGCTCAGCGATTACCTCGGCGAGGTTGTGCTCATCGACTTCTGGGCCACCTGGTGCCCCCCCTGCCGGCGCGCCATGCCCGGGCTCCAGAAACTCCACGAAAAATACGCCAAAGACGGCCTCAACGTCATCGGCATCAACGCCCGCGAAGAAAGCCCCGACATGGCCGTCGGCTACATGCGCTCCAACCGCTTCGACTACCAACTCCTCCTCGAAGGCGACAGCGTCTTCGACCGCTACGGCTGCAAGGGCCTACCCACGTTCTTCCTGATCGATCAGTCGGGCGAGATCCTCTTCACCGCCTCCGGCTTCAGCACCCGCATCGAACACAAGCTCGAAGAGATGATCGTTGAAGCCCTCGGCGTTGAGAAGAAGACCGTCGATCCCGACGAGGCCGACGAAGATGACCTCGAAGACTTCGAGGACTACTAAAGCGGACGTTGTCCTCGCACAACACAGCGCGTCGTACAACGCCAGCGCGCCACCCGCGCCGTCCGAGAATCACCGGGCTCTCGGACCAACGCGGCCGCGGCGCACGGCTTGCCTCACTCTGGCCATGAACCGGAAGATCAGACCCCTCGCCCTCCTCGCCGCGGCCGCGTCGCTCGCCGGCTGCGCACAAAGCCCCACACCTCTGCCCGGCGGCGCCACCAGCGCGGCCGTCTTCTTCACCCCGCCCGTCCGCGCCGCCCGGGCCGACGCCGGCCACGTCTTCCGCAGCCAGCACGCCGAGTACGCCCGGCGCGACGCCGCCGTTGGCGTCCGCCGACCGTCCACCCGAGCCCCGCTCTACCCGCCGCGCGACATCGAGCGATCGTTTGTTCGGTACGAGCAGACCCGCGTCATCGCCACCGACGACGGCTATCGCATCACCGAACGCAGCCGCAGCAGCCTCAGAACAAGGCCCGGAACCGGCTTCAGCCCTCATCGCCGCCGCTGACGTGTCCTCCGCCGGGCCCTCGGTCCAGAGACGCGTTATTGACCGGCGCGTAAGCATTTCGCATACTGGTGTGATCAACCGAGCATCCCGAGGGCAGCGGGATGCCGATCAGACGTCGCCCCCTGGCCAACGTCTCTATACTGAGACGTTATGGGGCGTGGGCTCCATGGGGGCAGACAACATGGCGACCGTCACAAAGAAAGATCTCATCGACCACATCGCCGAGGAGACCGGCCAGAAGCGCGTGGCCGTCCGCGATTCGGTCCAGACCTTCCTTGAGGCGGTCATCAAAGAACTCGGCGACGGCAACCGCCTTGAGTTCCGCGACTTCGGTGTCTTCGAGGTCAAGGAACGGGCCGCACGCACCGCCCAGAACCCCAAAACCCTCGAACGCGTTCACGTCCCGGCCAAGCACGTGGTCAAGTTCAAGGTCGGGCGCCTCATGAAAGAGGCCGTCGAAGGCCTCGACGCCCCTGAGGTCACCGTCCGCAAGACCTCCCCGGCCAAGCAGGCCGAAGCCTCACACCACTAAGACGAAGCAAGCCAACGAAAAACGCCGCGAGCCTCAGCCCGCGGCGTGTGTTGTTTATGCCCGGTGCGCACTCAGGTCAGGGGCACGGGCCCCACGCCGCCAGCAGAATCGCAAGGTCGCCCGCGTCCACATCGCCGTCGCAGTTGAGATCTTCCGGCCCGCCGAAGGATCCCCAATCCGCCAGCAGGCGGGCAAGATCAGAAGCGTCGATGGTCTCGTCGAAATTGAAATCACCAACGCACAGCAGATCGCTGACGTCAATCCCGCCCCGGATCGCGAACTCATCGACCCACCAGTCGCGCATCTCGTACGTCGGAACGTCTGCGGGGGCGGGATCCAGCCCCGCCTCGATACGCAGCGCGTCGATGATGCTCACGGTCAAGGGCTCGCCGCCGATGTTCCCGTTCGGATCAAGGGACAGGAAAGGCAGCTGACCGTTGTCGCTCTGAGCGCGCCCGTAGCCCTCGATCACGTCGGGCGTGGCCGGATCATCTTCCAGCCCCGGGTACACCTGCGCCCAGTCTTTCTCAAGACCAAAGCCATACTCGCTGAACATGCGCTGCCCGTCGAAGTCTCCTCCGCTGCGCACGGGTGTCGCCGAGGGCGGCGATGCGAGCTCGCCCCGCGTCTCCGCGTCGCGGACCCACACCGACATCTGATCGTAGGAGAGAAGAAGCCCAATGGTGTACCAGCCCCCCTCGGGGATCTGCTTCGCGTTCATGTAGAAACGCCCGGTCTCGAAAGGCATCACGTTGATCCCGAGCACAACAACACCCTCGGTGACCTCTGGGCTCCCGAACCGTTCGCTGAACACGCGGAAGAAGTCGGACGGTGCAAACGTCCCGCCCGCGAGGATGTTTGTAATGACATAGGACCGCGTGTACGAGATCGGGCGAAAGAGCTGAAAATCGCCATGAGAGTTCTTGTACACATCAAACGTCACGAAATACGGATCATCCGGCCCGCTCGGGATGACCAGGTTGTGGCGCCACTCGTAAATCCGTTCTGACAAAAGCGGCTCGGTGGCGGGGCGCATCACGCTCGCCCGCTGCACGTGCAGCATCCCGCCGCGCACACCCTCAGGATCAGGCCCGCCCACCGGCCCGTTGTACGCCGGAGAGCTCAGGGCCGCCGCCTGATCAACCACGCCATAAACCGCGTCGAAAGGCAGGAGGCACGCCGAACCCGCGAAGGGCAGCGGCTCAACCGGCCCCAGCGGCGGCGGCAGGAACGGCAGCCGCTCGATCCCGTCGAACGACTCGCTGATCGTCACCGCGCCCCGCTCGCCCGCGGGCGGCAGGGTGAACGCCGGCGTTGGTGAGCCGGCGCCTTCAAGGAACGGAGACACCAACGCGTCATGAGCTGATTGCCCAGATACGGGCGCAAGAGACACAGCGAGCGCGAAAGCGCCACCGCCCCACACACAACTGGCTCGCCGCATCGTGGTCTCCTTCAGAAATGCGGGCACGATGAACGCGCGCCCGCCAGCTCCTCACTACGGGCACGGCCCCCACGACGCCAGTAGCGCCGCGAGATCGCTCGAACTCACAGAGTTATCCAGTAAGTCGATGCTGTACAGGCTCGGATAAATCAACGACGCAGGGTCGCCCCAGGCCGCCAGCATCTCGGCGAGATCAGAGGCGTCAACGCTCCCGTCCACGTTGAAGTCCGCTTGGCACGCGAAGTTCGGCCAGCGTTGCCCGCCGCGCACGCAGAAGTTGTCCACCCACCAGTCGGTCATCTCGTAGCCCGGGACTTGCTGGGGCGTCGGGTCGCTGCCGGCGAAGATGCGCGTGTAGGAGTAATACGGGAGTAATCGAAAAATCCCGATGCGGTTGCCCGAAGCGTCTTCTTCGAACGGCGCTGGCATGAGCGGCGTCTCATCGCCGCCCGTGGCGAGACCGTAGCCTTCGATCGTGTCAGTCGTCGCCGGGTCATCCTCGGTTCCGGGGTACATCTGCGCCCATCCTTCTTCGAGACCCAGCCCGAACTCGCTGAACATGCGCTGCCCCGCGAACTCACCGCTGGTTCGGATCGGCGTGCGCGCGATCGGCCCGCCGCTCTCACCCGTCGTCTCGGTGTCCCGCACCCAGAACGATCGTCGGCCCCAGCCTTCCTCGTCGACTGTCAGCAGCATCCCGACCGTGTACCAGCTGTGCTCAGGGATATCCTTGCCTGCAAGGTAAAACTCGCCTATATCGAGCGGTCGCACACCGAGAAAGATCAAACCCTCGAGAAGCGTCGGGTCGCCACGCTCCTGAGCAAGACGGGCGAATGCGCCGCTGAGATGGTGCCCGCCCGCGAAGCAGTTCATGTACACAAAGTTCCCATGGTGCTGGACAAACTGGAAAGCCGAGTGCTCGCCCTTGTACACGTCGATCGTCACGAACAAAGGACGTTCGGGCGTCGCGAAGTACCAATGATCCGGGTATAGCGTGTGACGTCGAGCAACCAAGCCCAGGTCTTGCGGCTCCTCACCGAGACTCGCTCGCTGCAGGTGCAGCATCCCGCCGCGCTCGCCTGTCGGGTCGGGTCCGCCGACAGGTCCGTTGTACGCCGGTGATGAGATCGCCGCGGCGTTGTCCACCACGCCGTACCCCTCAGAGCTGGCGATATACCCACCATCGCCGAGGTCATACAGGAAGAACTTACCGTCGCGCGCCGGCAACTCAGAGAATGTCGGCTGCGAGTCAAAGCTCTCGCCGAGGATGCAGCCGGGAATATCTCCAGCTTCGCCGAAACGACCTTCCTGCGCGTGCGCCGGTGCGTACATCATCATCGTGAAAACAGCGACGCACGTGCTTGCTCGTAAAGATCGCATCCGAAGCGCCCCTTCGTTACCAGATGCGTACATTTTACGGCGTTCTCCGCGCTTCACAAAGAACTGTTTGTGCCTTTGCCTGCACGGCGATGGGCTACTCGCACGCACCCCACGCCGCCAGCAGCAGCGCGAGATCGCCGTCATCGACAACGCCTTGCCCGTCAAGGTTCGCGACCCCGCCCGACTGACCCCAAGCGGCGAGCAACACTGCGAGATCGCTCGAGCCGACGGCGCCGTCGCCGTCGAAATCCGCCGGGCAGGCTTCGACGCGCCGACCACCTCGCACGCAGTAGTTGTCCGTCCACCAGTTGCGCATCACATAGCCGGGGAACTGCTTCTCGGTCGCATCAGACCCAGTGAAGAGCCACCATCCGTCCACGCTCTGCGCCGCCCAGCGAGCCCCGACACGGTTGCCTGCGCTATCAAGGAAGCTCTCCGCCGGAACGAGCGAACCATCATCAACAACAAGCGCAGGCCCAAAGCCCTCGATCGCTCCGTTCGTTGACGGATCGTCCATCGTGCCCGGGTAGAGCTGCGCCCAGCCCTCCTCAAGACCGAAGCCGAACTCGCTGAACATACGCGTCCCTGCGAACGGCCCCGAGTCGCGCATCGGCGTGCAGACATCCGGAGCGCCGTCACCGAAGGTCTCGCGGTCACGCACCCAGTACGACATCGAGCCGGGGGAGATCAGCACGCCGAGCGTGATCCAGCCATTCTCCGGAATATCTTTCGCGCCCAAGTAAAACGCTCCAGAGTCCTGCACACCCGACGGGGGCGTCGCCAGAAGAATCACGCTCTCGTTGAGACGCACGTCGCCACGAGCAGCGACGAGGGGCGCGATGATGTCGGGGCCGACGCTCACGCCCCCGAGTATGAACGACGCCGTCTGGAGCCCTTCGCTGATCGACACTGGGCGCCACAGCGCGAAGGTCGCGTGGTCCTGCTTGTAGAAATCCATCTGCACGAAGACCGGGCGGTTCGCCGACGACGCGTACTGGTCGTGCGCTGCGCTGGCGATTCGGACCGCGAAACCGAGATCGATCGGCTCACCCCGCTGTGCCTGAAACACAAGCCCTCGCTCGCCCGCCGGATCAGGACCACCAACAGGCCCTGCGAAACCATCCGAAGCGATCGCACCGGCGTTATCCACGATCCCCGTGAGGGGATCCCCGAATGGCAACGAACCACCATCGCCGAATACGAGCTGCTGACCGGCCGGCGGTTCGAAGATGACCTCCGGCGTATCGAAGCTCTCCCCGAGGATGCACCCCGGGATGTCCCCGGCCTCCTCGAACTGCCCGAGCGTCCCGCGCAGCAGCGACCGTGCCGAGGCGTCGCCCTTCACCCGGACACCGAGCATCTCATCGATCGAAACCTGTTCAGCACCCGCGCCAGAGCAGACAAACCCACTCAACGCCGCGCACATCATCGCGCACCGGATCATCCTCACATCCCATCTTCCGCGGCGTCTCGACGCCTCCCCGGGTCGCCGCCGATAAGACATACGCAGAGAATCAGCGCGCGGTTGCGGCATCGCCACCAGACACACGCTCACGACTGAAACTGCCACAACCCGACGGTATATCAACCTGAAAGCGTCGTAGTCGAGGGAGACCCGTTCATGCGTTACTTCTCCGCGGTTCTGATCACGCTGCTCTTCGCGCTCGGCGCCCCCGCGGAGGTCCGCTCGGTCCTCGAACGGGTCCCGACCCCCGACGGCCAAGCCGACGTCTGGTGCAAGGCGGTCGAGATCGTCGTGCCCAGCTCGAGCGGGGACGAGCTCGCGCTGATGCACGCCTACGCGTACTCGCTCGACGGCGCCGGCGATCGCCCGATCATGTTCCTGTGGAACGGCGGGCCCGGCGTCGCCTCGGCGCTGCTGCACACCAGCTTCGCCGGCCCACTCGTCGCTCCTATTGGGGATGAGGAGCCGGCGGATCTCAGGCACAACCCCCTCACGCTGATCGATCTGGCGGACCTCGTCTATGTGGACCCGGTCGGCACGGGGCTCAGCCGCGTGTTCGATGACGATGGAAACGCCGCGTTCTGGGGCGTGCGCGAAGACGCCGAGGCCGCGGCCGAGTTCGTCGCGCGTTACCTCGACGAACGCGGGCTTTCGTCCCGCCCCGTCTACCTCTGCGGCGAGAGCTACGGCGCGATCCGCGTCGCGGCGATGCTCGACCCGCTCAGCGAACGCGGTATCGAAGCCGAAGGACTTGTGCTGATCTCGCCCGCGCTGGAGTCACGCGCGCTGAACCCCCGCACCGATTCAACTGCGCGGACGGACCGCGCGGACCGCCTGCCTACGCACGCCGCGATCTCACTCGCGAAGGGCACGCGCCGGGCCGACGACGCCCGCCGGTTCATCGACGAGGCGTGCCTGTTCGCCCACGGTCCCTACCTCGCTGTCATGCGTTCTTCACGCCGGCTCCCCGAACCGGTGCTTGATCAGCTCCGGTCGCTGCGGGATCGTTTCACCGCCGACCGCGACACGAGCGGGCGCGACCGCTACGACGCCCGCTATCCCTTGGAAAGCGGTGTGATGAACGGTCTGGAGATCAGCGAGGTCGGCGAGGCGACCCGCACCCTTCTCGCACGCGTGTTCCGCGTCGAGACCGACGGTCGCTACCTGATCCTGAACCGTGAAGCCAACACGCGTTGGCGCGCGCCCGGCGGGCGCCGGGGGTTGGCCCGCTCCGACATCCGCGCGACGCGGATGATCGCCGAGGCCGGCGACGACGGTGATGGACCGCGCGTCTTGATCGCCGGCGGCTGGTACGACCTGGTCACCCCCTTCGCGATCGCCCGCCGCCTCGCGAGCGAGGGAGCGTTCGGCGAATGCGATGTCACGGTCGCTGATTACCCGGCGGGCCACGTCATCTACGCCGACCCCGATGCGCACCGCGCCCTGACCGAGGATCTGCGGGAGTGGTGGAAGGACAACTAGATCCAGACGCCGATTTACACCGCCGCCCCGTACACCGCCGGCATCGGCTCGCCCTGTGACTTCCAGTGCGCGATCACGTCGTCCGCCTTGCCGCGGCAGTTGAGCATGTCCAGCTTGCGCACCACCATCTCGCGGATGCGGTCGCGGGCCGGGCCCAGGTACTTGCGCGGGTCGAACTCGCCCGGGTTGGTGGCGAACACCTCGCGAATGCTCGCCGTCATCGCCAGGCGCAGGTCGGTGTCGATGTTCACCTTGCACACGCCGTAGGTCCGTACGGCCCGGGCGATCTGATCCTCGGGCACGCCCATCGCGTTGGGCAGGTCGCCGCCGTGATCGTTGATGATCTTCACCATGTCCTGCGGCACGCTCGACGAGCCGTGCATCACCAAGGGCAGCCCCGGGCAGGTCTTCATGATCTGCTCGATACGGTCAAACGCGAGCGTGGGCTCGTTGACGAACTTGTACGCCCCGTGGCTGGTGCCGATAGCCACCGCCAGCGAGTCGATGCCCGTTTTTGCGTAGAAATCCTTGGCCTCTTCCGGATCGGTCAGGAACTTCTCGATGTTCTTCTGATACTCCGCGGCGTCCAGCCCGACGACGTCCTCCTCGATGCCGCCCAGCATGCCGAGCTCGGCTTCAACGACCACGCCCGCCTCGTGCGCGATGTCAACGCACTCTTTGGTGATGGCCACGTTCTCGTCGTACGGGTGGTGCGAGCCGTCGATCATCACCGAGGTGTAGCCGTCGGCGATGCAGTCGCGGATGAGCTGCGCCGTGTCGCCGTGATCGCAGTGGATGGCGATGGGAACATCCGGATACTCCTCGACGCAGGCGTCGATGATCTTGCGCAAGAAGCGGATGTTGGCGTAGGAGCGGGCGCCCTTTGAGATCTGCAAAATCACCGGCGCCTTCTCCGCGGCGCACGCCTCGATGATGCCCTGGGTGATCTCCATGTTGTTGACGTTGAACGCCCCGACGCCGAAGCCGCCCTCGTAGGCGAGATCGAACATGGGCTTGGTGGTCATCAGCATCGCGCACTCCTTCGGTTGGGAGATCGACTATACCGCGCCCCAACCTCAGCTCTGTCTCACGCGCAAGACGCTTTCAATCAAGCACAAGCGACATGTCCCAGCGACACCCCTGATCGGGTACGGATTTTGTTCTGCTCATCCGTCAGAATGATTTCATGAGTACCCGCCGCGCCGTCACCCTCGTCGAGATCCTGGTCGTGCTCTCGGTCATCGCCCTGCTGCTGGGCATCCTCTTCCCCGCGCTGGGCCGAGCCACCTCCGCCGCCCGCGACGCGAACTGCGCCGCGATGCAGGACGAGCTCTTCCTCGCCGCCGCCACCTGGTCGCTCGAGAACAAGGACGAGATCCCGGGAGTCAACACCTCAGGCCACTTCGCCCTCGGTGACATCTTCGCCCAGCGGGACATGCTCTACGACACCCACAGCGCCTCGCCCACCACCATCTTCGACTGGATGAGCCCCTCGATCGGTGTCTCCGCCGGGCTCTCCGCGAACCGCGCGGAGCGCACGCACGAGCTCTTCTCTCGCTTCGCCTGCCCCGAGGCCGGCGAGCACAACGACCTGCTCTGGGGCTGGGCGCCCGACATCGGGCAGTTCCAGGACATCCTCGACGCGGAGGGTTTCCCGCAGATCAGCTATCTCTCGCCGGCGTCGTTTCACCTTTTCGGCAGGCGTGTAGGCAACATCACGCTCGGGCGTCACTACGGCTGGCTCGGGCCGGCGATCACACCCTCCAACTACCGCCCGCGCACCGATCGCGTCGGTCATCAGCCGTCGCAGAAGATCTTCCTCGCCGACGGCACGCGCTACGTCGGCGCCGGCGGGCAGCTCGACTTCGACATCGACGTTCACCCCGAGTATTTCAGCTCGTTCACGTCGAGCGGGCCGATCTACGTCGCCTCGACCGCCTACGGTCGCAGCCGTCACCTCGCGCCGTCCTCCGAACGCGCCGGGCGTCCCAGCTACGCGTCCAACGCGCCCCAGCACAACCGCGACCTCTCCTACCGCCACCGCGGGCGCATCGCCACGCTGCGCTACGACGGCTCGCTGGTGTGGATGACCGAGGAAGAATCCAAGTCAGACGCTGTGCCCTGGTACCCCTCGGGCAGCGAGTTCACCGGCTACCGCGCCACGCCCCAGGCCAGCGAGCGCCACGCCGAGGGTTCAATTCTCTGGTGATATCGGCAGGCGTCCTCACGGGTGCCACTGGCTGCTTGCCAGCCAGTGTCTGATTAGACGTATAAAAAGCACTGGCAGCGAGCTGCCAGTGGCACCCATGTAACCATGCTCCTTTAGGCCGACGAATTCAGTTCGTTCTGAGCCACCAGCTGCATCCGTTGCACATCCTGCACATACGCGCACAGCGTGTCGGTGACGAACTGCTTGTACGCCGCGTGGTGCCCGAAATCGAACGCCACACCCGCGTACACGCGGCGCTGACTGTCGATGTGCGTGTGCGCCGCCCGCGCCACCACACCCAACGGCGCCGGGACGTGCGGCCCGAGGTCGATCATCAGCCACAGTGGGCGCGACCGCTCCAGACTCTCGGCCTCGTCGTGCTCGATCAGCAAGCCGGCACCGCCTCCACCGATATTCATCAGCTTCGCCGCAAAGGAGGGCCCGCAGTTGGGCGTCACCAGCGCCGGCGCCTCGCCCACAAACCCCGCGAGCTGTCCTTCACGCAACATCTCGATGCGCGCGCGGACGGCCGACTCGGCCGCGGCGGCCGACTGAGGATCTAAAAGCGTGCGCACCTCCACAGACGGCAGGATCAGTCCCGCCGTCGGCACGCGGTAGAACGAACGGCGCTGGCACCGCTCCACCTTCACCGGTGCCGCGATGCGGATCGCGTCCATCCGCTGGTGCGACAGATCCACCTGCGCCGGCCCGAGGCACTTGGTGCGGAACATCCAGCGGTTCTGCCCGATCGCGATCACGCCGATCAGCTCAACCCCCGGCGCGATCGGCGCCGGCTGCCCCAGCGTCACCGGGCGCTGCAGGAGAATCTCCGCATCGCTCAGGCCCAGCACCCGACAGCGGAAGATGAGGTCGACGCCCGAGGCGTCGGGCCCGGGGACCTCCTCGCCGGGGCGGGCGATGGAGATCTCGAGGCTCCCCCCTCGCTCGTGAAGCTGCCGCAGGCTGCGGCGCCAGTGCTCTGTGCGTGATCGTGTGGCGGGCACGGGGCCTCCAGACCGTCGGCGCTCTCTCCGACGCGTCAGCATCGACCCGGCGCGGGCGTGCCTTGACCGTCCCGAAACAACTCACTCATCAACCGCGTCATCCAGGCGCTCGAAGCGCAACAGCGTCCGGAAATCGACCGGCTCCGGCGCCCCCCACCCGGACGCCTCCGCGAGCAGCGCGAGCGCCCCAGCCGACCACAAACGCAGCAAGCGGTCCGACTCGCCGATCTCCCAATCGTCCGGATCGACACGCTCGCCGCGGCGCAGGGCGATCACCGCGTCGCCAGGCGCCCAGATCATCTGCCACGCCCCGTCCTCGCTCACCCCGCTGACCCAGCCGCCCTCGGCCACGTCATCCCACACCTCAAGCAGCGAGCCGTCCACCGCCAGCCACCCGCCGGGGCGCACCGCCTTACGCACGCGACTAAAGAGCGCCAGAGCCGCGCGCGTGTCCACCACCTCCATCAGCGTCCCGCCTAGCAGCAACGCCGCGTCCGCGAGCCCATCCTCAAACCCAAGATCAATGTCCTCGTCGAGCAAATCCAGCCGACGGGTCTCGGCGCCGAGGGCCGCACACGCTTCGAGCGCGGCCGGGTCGCTGTCCACCGCCAGCACCGAATGCCCGCGCTCGATGAGCGGCTTCACCAAACGCCCGCCGCCTGCGCCGAGGTCGATCACTCGTTTCCCCGGCGCGCCGAGCAGCGACAGCACCGCATCGGCCTGCGCCGCGTGCTCGTCCTCGTCGAGCGGGAACCAGTCGTCCGTCTCGCGCGTCACGCGGGGTCTCCGCGGAGAGCGGAGCGCAAACGCGCGAGCAGCTCGTCCGCGCTCGCGCTGTCCTCGGCGCCGCCGTAGCGCAGGCGGTAGTGCAGCGCCGCCAGCTCGTCGTAAGCTGCGCCAGCGCGGTTGTTCGTTTCTGAAACCGCGCGAGCGTGCGTTCTCACGGGGGTCGAGATTTCGCGCCCAACCCCGGCCTTCGCGAGCATGCGGTCGGCACGACGCATCGCAGATCCGATGCCGCCCGCGTTCCGCGAACCGTCCCGCTCACGGAGCGAGCGAACGACGACCGGGGCGACGTGCCCGACGAGGACCGTCAGCGCGAACGCGGCGACCCCGGCCCCGAGCGCCCGTAGCACCCCGCGCATTCCGTTCCCGCTGTTGCGACGCCCGCGCACCGAGGCGCGCTCGAGGAAGCGGTCGTACCCGCCCCCAAAGAGCGTCCGCTGCGAGCCGCTGTCATACGACACCACCGAGCGGACCCACAGGTCGCTGACCCACGCCCACGCGTTCCGCGCCGCCACCAGCGGACCAGTCGGCGCACGCTGCGCCTCCGCCACATCGCCCGGCGGAGAGGCGTCGAAGCGCATCCAGACCCCGGGCGCGATGTGCGCCTCGACCCACGCGTGAGCGTGTGCGTTCCGCGCGACGAAGGCGCCGTCGCCGAGACGTTCGCTCGTGAGGAAGCCGGTGATCACCCGCGCTTCGATCCCCACCGAGCGGGTGAGCGCGGTGAGCGCCGTTGCGAAGTATTCGCAGTGACCGGTCTGGTGGGCGAAGAGGAACGATTCGAGCGGATCCTCGCCAGGCGCCGGGGGCGGGCGCTCGGTGCTGTACTGGTAGTTCGTGCGCAGATGACGCTCGAAGAACCGCACGATCCGTTCATCATCGGGCGTGTGCCGCGCGCTCGGATCGCGCTCGTCGCCGATCCCCGACAGCAGCTCGCTGGCGTACGCGCTCACGCGCTCCGGGTAGGTCGCGGCGGGCATCGCCTCCCCGGGCTCAACCCGGCGCGAGATCGCTTCGCTCTCGACCGTGTAGCGGCCTACTTCGCCCAGCTCGAGACGCATCTCGCGGGTTGACGGATCGGACTGCACGACGACGCCCTCCGCCTCAAGCAGGTGGACCCGCCCGGGGCGACCAACGCTAAAGAGCCGCTCGGGCTGCTCGCCGACGATCGTGATCTCGTGCTTCGACGCCGAATTGCCAAGCGGGCCGATCTCACCCCGGCGCGACTCGAACCGCACCGAGCTGAACTCTCTGTCGAGCGAAAAAGTCTGACGCCCGCCCGCGTACTCGTCCAGGACGGCGCCGCGCAGGTACACGTGGTCCAGGCGAGCGAACTCCTCGGCGTCGCTCTCCGGTCGCACCTCGAGCACCGGATCGAAGGATTCCTGGATGCGCCCGCTGGCGTTGAGCTCGATCTCCGTGTCAAAGCCCGACTCGCCGGTGTCCGCCGAGTTGCCGGCGAGCCCCGCCGGCGCGGCCATGAACCCGCGCGGCATCAGGATGAAGATCGCGACCATGACCACGCCGCTGGCGAGCGCGCCGCCCCACACCGCGCGCGACGCGGGCGCCCATGTCTGCGACGACGACGTGATCCCGCCGCGTTCCTCGGCCCGCGCGATCTGCAGCAGCCCGGCGGCTCGGAACGCCTGCAGCATGAAGGCGAGCAGGGTGAGCCCGATCACCAGCGTGCTGTGCAGCAAAGCCGCGCCGATCACCAGCGCCGCGCACACGCAGAACAGCATGGAGCGATCACTCACCGTGCGCTGATCAAAGAGCTTGACGAGCACCAGACCACCCAGCCCCATCGAGAAGTACTCAATGAAGTTCCGCGGGTCGGTCGAGAGCGCCAGCAGAAGCAGCGCGAACACGAGGGCCGCCAGCCCGGCCGATGCCGCCCGGCTGACCGGCTGGCCGCCGCGCCGCGAGTGCCAGCCCGACAGCCCCCACAGCGGGAGCGCCGTGAACAGGAGAAAACCGCTCTGGAGCGCCGCCGCGAGCGCGAGCAGCGCCGTCCCCGACAGCCAGAACAGGGCACGGTCCAGACGCTCCAGCGAGGCCCCCTTCATAGCGCCGCCCCCGCGCGCTGGCCGGACGCGCGCATCGCCGCGCCGCCGACGCCCGCCTCGATCACGAGCGTCGCACCGTTCTCCTCGGCGTGTTCGTGCGTCGCGAGATCGATCCTCGCGAGGGCGTCCAGCGCCGTCGGTAGACGCTCGATCAGAACGCCCGGACGCGCGGGGTCATACAGCGACGCCCGACGCCCGCGCCTGTGCAGCAGCGCCAGCGTGCCGGCCGCCAACGAGATCGCTTCCTCGTTCATCGCGGGCGTCAGCCCAGTGTCGAGACGCAGGGCGAGGCGGACCGCCGATGTAGAGGCGGCGGCGTGCTGGCGCACCAGCAGGTCGCCGTGGCGCGCGCTGGCCCGCCACGCGATACGGCGCACCGGATCACCCGGTGTGTACTCCCGCAGGCCGAAGGCCTCGTCGCCCACCCCGGCGCGCTTCAACGAGGCGGAGGTGCGCCGGCTCCCGAGCGTTTCGAGCAGCGCCCGCTCGTCGGGTTCCACCGGCGCCGGACGCACCAGCACGCTCCCCGGGCGGGAAAACCGAACGGTCTTTTTCACGGCGCCGAAGGGGTACCGGCTGGACACATCGATGCGGTTCAGGCGCAGCTCGCCACGCACGCGCGGCGTGATCGTCGCCGACGCCCGCGCGGGCGATGCGCGTGTCGCCACCGCCACCGCGGCCACGCAGGGCTCGGGCGCATCGATTTCTTCGATCACCACCGCCGCCGCGGGAAGGAGCCGGGCGCTGGTGGCGACGTGGTAGCGCAGTGTGAGCGGTCTCCCGGCCTCGCCCCTCGCCGGGGTGTGGCGGCCCAGGCGGACACGGCGCATCGACGACCACCCATAGGCACCGTTCACCAGCAGCACGCCAACCGCCACGCCGAACGCGAGAAAGAGCAGGTTGTTCTGAGAGTGCAGGGACCCGATGCCCAGCAGGAGCATCACCGCGACGTACAGGAACGCCGCCCTGTCGTAGGAGAACCGCGATGTCGGGTGGTCGCGCATCACACCCCTCTTATGCGCACGAACCGGCGTGCGGGTTCCCGCCAGCTCGCGGGCCTACTGGCGGTACCGCCGGTAGAGGTCATACGGGTCTTCGTCGCTCGCACCGGGGGCGTCACGCCCCGCTTCGAGCACCACCAGCAGCCGCTTCGAGGACCCCGGCAGCCGGAAGAAATGTTCCGCGCTGCGGTAGCCGGGACGCGTCACCCGAACGCCGGCGTCGTACTCCAGGAACCCGCCACCGAACTCATCGAAGGGGGTCTCGAATGAACCGTCGGGCCCCGAGACCGTCGTTCCCACCACCTTGCGGTTGATGCGGTCGGGGTCGGTCGAGAGCGTCACCGAAGCGCCGGGCACACCCACGCCCTCGCGCAGCACCGGATCACTCGCGTCCACGATCGTGACGTACGACGCCTCGCCGGCGATCACCCGCCCCTTGAGCGTGTACGAACCGCACCCGCTCAGCGCAAGCGTCAGAACAACAAGCAGCGCGGCGCGAACGGCGCTCATTCCCCGTCCTCCGCCAGCTCCTCAGGCCGCGGCAGGTCGCGCAGACTCGCCAGCCCGAAGCTCTCCAGGAAGAACTTTGTCGTGCCGTAGAGGATCGGGCGCCCCGGCTCCTCGGCGCGTCCAGCGATGTCTACCAAACGCTTCTCAAGGAGCGACCGCAACATCTCACCGCTCGACACGCCGCGGATGGCCTCGACCTCCGCCCGCGTGACCGGCTGGCGGTACGCCACGATCGCCAGCGTCTCGACGGCCGAGCGCGTCAGCTTGCCGTCATTCGAGCTCCCGCGCAGCGCCGCGACCACGCCCGCGTGCTCCGGGCACGTCATCAATCGGTAACCGCCCGCCACACGCTCGACGCGGAACGAACGCCCTGTCTTCTCGTACGAATCGTTCAGCGCGACGACGGCCTCGTCGACCACCGCGCTCCCTTTTTCGCCGAGGTTCATCGCCTGAGCGATACGATCAGCGGTCAGCGCCTTGTCCACGCACAGAAGCGCGGCCTCGACGCCGGCGGTTAGCTCTGCGGTGGTCACCTCGTTCTCGGTCGTCTCGGTCGTGGTCATCGGATCATCCTAGCACGCGCGCGAGCCCCCCAGCCCGCGCGACCCCACCCCGCTCAGGGCACTCTCGGAACGCGGGTGACAGCCCGGCAGGCCGAAGCCCGACTCTTCTCCCCCAGAGGGGGAGCCGCGATGCCCGCCGACGACGCGACCTACGCCAACCAGCTCCTGACCATGCTGCGGGCCGACCGCGCCCGCCTGGAAGCCGCCCCCTCCCACGCCCCCATCGTGCTGTGGATGGTTGAGGAACTCCGCGCCGCGGCGTCCTCGCTCAGGATCGAGCGCGAAACCGCAAAGATGATGCTCAGCGAGGCTGCAGACGCTCGGGCTCATGCCGCGCGTGTCCGTAAGGCGTCTCGAAAACGCCGCCGCGCCGCCTGATCCTTCGCCGTGGGGCAGGTACACTCCCCGCCCCGTGCCTTCTGAAACCGATCTGACCACGCCGCGCGAGCGTTCCCCACTCGCCGAGATTATCGCCGTCGGGCTGCCCAGCGCCGCGACCATGCTGTCGTACCCGCTCATGCAGATCATCGACATGGCGATGGTCAGCGAGCTCGGACCCGCCGCCGTCGCCGCCCTAGGCAACGGCGGCCTCGCCGTATGGGTTCTCGGCGCCGCCGTCGTCGGCGCCATGAGCGTCGTCAACACCTTCGTCTCCCAGCGCCTCGGCGCCGGTCGCCCCAAGCGCGCCAGCGCCTACGCCTGGAACGGCATCTGGGTCTGCGCGATCGCCGCGCTGCTGATGCTCCCGCTCATCCCGCTCGCCCCGACCTTCTTCCACCTCTTCAAACACAGCGAAGAGGTCCACCGCCTCGAGATCGTCTACGCCCAGATCACGCTCGCCGGCGGTTTCTTCATGATGGCCTCCCGCACCATCCATCAGTTTTTCTACGGCATCCACAAGCCCAACGTCGTCCTCATCACCACCATCATCGCCCTCAGCGCCAACGTCGCGATCAACTACGTCCTCATCTTCGGGAAGTTCGGCGCGCCCCAGATGGGCGTCGCGGGCGCCGCGATCGGCACCGTCAGCGCCACCGCCATCGAGTTCCTCCTCCCCCTCGCCCTCTTCCTTTCTCCCTCCTACGCGAAACGCTTCGCCACCCGGCGCACCTGGCGCTTCAACAAGCGCCGCACCAAAGACCTCCTCCGCGTCGGCTGGCCCGCCGGCCTGCAATCGGGCAACGAGCTCTTCTGCTGGAAGATCTTCATGCTCGGCTTCGTCGGCGTGTTCGGCGACCTCCACTCCGCGGCAAGCTGGATCAGCCTGCGCATCATGATGCTCTCCTTCATGCCCGCCCTCGGCATCTCCTTCGGCATCACCGCCGTCGTCGGACGCTGGATCGGCAAGGGCGACCGCGACGAGGCCGCCCGGCGCGCTGCCGTCGGCGTCGCCCTCTGCGTCGTCTACATGGCCACCTGCGCCCTTTTCATGGTCGTCTTCCGCGAACAGCTCGTCGCCCTCTTCATCTCCGACGAATACACCGCAGAAGAAGCCGCCGAAGTCATCCGCATCGGCGGCCTGGTCATGATCTGCGCCGCCGTCTTCCAGGTCTTCGACGCCCTAGGCATCGCCCTCACCGGCGCCCTCCGCGGCGCGGGCGACACCGTCATCCCGGGCGTCCTCAACGCCCTCTGCGCCTGGGTCTTCCTCCTCGGCGGCGGCTGGTTCGTGGTGACCTACTACCCCGAGCTCGGCAGCCTCGGCCCCTGGATGGGCGCCGCGGCCTTCATCATCGCCCTGGGCACAGCCCTCTTCTGGCGCTGGAAGAGCGGCGCCTGGCGAAAGATCGACCTCAACGCCGCCGCCCCCGCTCCCGACCCCGCTCCTTGAGACCACCCCCCGCGTCACCTACACTCTTGCGTTCAACTCAAACCAGCCGATCCAGACAGCAGGAGCGACACCGCATGATGAGCGACCCGATGGACGTGGTCATCGGCGCCGAGGAATCCGCGCCGGGCGACCCCAAGGCCGCCGCCGCCCGCCTCGACGCCGCCAAGAAGGCCCGCGACGAGGGCGACCGCGAGAGCGAAATCGCCGAACTCCGGCGCGCCGTCTCCGCCGACCCCTCCAGCCAGCAGGCCCTCTTCCAGCTCGCCTACGCCCTCGACCTTGTGGGCGAAGAAGACGAAGCCCTCGCCCTCTACGAGCGCTGCGCCAAGTCCTCCAACGCGCCCATCAACGCGCTGATCAACCTCGCTGTTCTCTACGAGGACCGCGCCGACTACGTGCAGGCCGAGAAGTGCCTCCGCCAGGTGCTCGACACCAACCCCAACCACCCCCGCGCCCGCCTCTTCATGAAGGACGTCCTCGCCTCGAAGGACATGTACTTCGACGAGGAGCACGATCGTGACCTCGCCAAGCGCAACGCCCTGCTCGATACGCCTGTCACCGATTTCGAGCTCACCGTCCGCGCCCGCAACTGCCTCAAGAAGATGAACATCCGCACGCTGGGCGACCTGCTGCGCATCTCCGAGGCCGAGCTCCTCGCTTACAAGAACTTCGGCGAGACCTCCCTGGACGAGATCAAGCAGATGCTCGCGGCCAAGAACCTCCGCCTGGGCCAGCGCGCCGACGAGCAGCAGCGCCACATCCAGCGCGAGATCTTCGACCGCGCCCGCGCCTCCGGTCGCGAGGGCTACCTCAACAAGTCCGTCGCCGAGCTCAACCTCTCTGTCCGCGCCCGCAAGGCCCTCCAGATGCTCAACATCCGCAGCATCTCCGAGCTCTGCGCCCGCACCGAGGCCGAGCTCATGGGCGTCAAGAACTTCGGCCAGACCTCACTGGTCGAGATCAAGGAACGTCTGAGCGACCTCGGCCTCAGCCTCCGCGAAGTCGACTGACCACCACCCCGCGCCCGCAAGGAGGCGACGCGCGTGCACACACTCGACGCCCACCCCCGCGTCCCGTGGATCGCCATGCTGCTGGCTGGCGTGCTGCTTATCGCCAGCGCCCTCGCCGCGTGTCGCGTCACCCCGCCGCGAGCGCGACCCGCGCCCGAGCGCGTCAGCTACACCAGCGAAGGCCCCGACCTGCGCGTGCGACTGCGCAGCGCCATCGAGAAAGTCGCGTTCAGCGCCCCCGCCGCCATCCGCCTCTACGCCGAAGGTGATGATCAACCGAGCTGGCTGGGCGAGGGCCCCGTCGAAATCGTCCGCGCCCCCTCCGGCTTCCGACTTGTCGGCACCAACACCACCATCGCTCCTGCGCGCACGCTGCGCGTCGAGGCCGAAGGCGATCTGCTCACCCTGCGCGAGGGCGACGCGACCATGAAGCTCGCGGGCGACGTCACCCTCGCCGCCCGCTCAGACGCTTCCCCCGACGCTTTCGACGTCATCGAGGGCATCCCTCTCGAGCGCTACCTCCCCGGCGTCCTCGCCAAAGAGCTCTACCACCACTTCGACCCCGTCGCCTACGAAGCCCAGGCCATCGCCGCCCGCAGCTACGCCATGCACGAGCGTGCCCGCAAGGTCAAACTCGGCATCCACTTCGATCTCGAAGCCTCCACGCTCGACCAGGCCTACGGCGGCGCCGGCGCTCACCCCCGCGCCGTGAGCGCCGCCCGCGCCACCCGCGGGCGCGTCCTCAACTGGCAGGGCGGAACCCTCCGCGCCTACTACTCAAGCACCTGCGCCGACCGCCCCGCCTCCGCCCGCGACACCTGGCCTATCACCGCGGGGTACGAGTTCAACCTCGCCGCGCCGCTTCAGGCCCGCTCCCGCGCCTGTGCCTGCGCCAGCTCGCCGAAGCACCGCTGGACGCTCAAGCGCTCCGTCAGCGACGCCGCCGCCCGCCTCCGCGCCTGGGGTGAGTCGAACGGGCACGACGTGCGCAGGCTGAAGGACCTCCGGGCGATCGACACCCTCGCCCGCAACGACGCCGGGCGCCCCAGCCGCTACCGCGTCACCGACAGCGCTGGCGTCCGCTACGAGCTCAGCGCCGAAGAACTCCGCGTCGCCTTCAACACGAGCGCCAAAGGCCAGCCAAAGATCACCAGTAAGACCCGCGTCCTCAGCGGCGACCTCCGCATCGAACGCATCGGCGACACCCTGCTCATCTCAGGACGAGGCTTCGGCCACGGCGTCGGCCTCTGCCAGTTCGGCGCGGACGGCTTAGCCAAACAAGGCCTCACCCCCGAGCAAATCTTAAAGCGCTACTACCCCGGCGCAACCATCAGCAAGGCGTACTGAACTCGACCAAGAGGCTTACTCCGGGCGCCACTGGCTGCTGGTCAGCCAGTGTCTTGTTGGATGTACACACAAACACTGGCAGCAAGCTGCCAGTGGCGCCCAACAAAAATCCCTCAAGGCAACAACGCAAACCGCTCAGGCAACCGCGGCGCCAGCACCACCACCGCCGTCATCGATTCCTCGCCAGACAGTGGTGTCGCCGCACGGCGGAGCAATCGCTCGCCCAGCGAAGGCGGAGAAACCGTCGGCGGCCCCGCCGCGCCCTCGCGCAGCGCCAGGTACGTGGCCTCCATCGGATTGATTTCTACCTCTTCCCCGGGCCACGCCGCATCTGGATCATCACAAATCAACAGGTACGCGTACCCACGCTGCATCTCCAGCGACGCCAGCGTCTCATCAAACACCGGCCCCTGCTTCTGCGGCTCCAGCGAACGCGCCGCATCCCCAGGCTGCAGGTTCGGGATCAGCTCCGCCAGCCGCGGCAGGTGCTGAACAGCAACATCCGCCCGCATGACCGGCCCAAGCGTGCCGGGCGCCGTCCAGGCACGAGTGATCACCCGCAGCCGCCCGCTCGGCAGCGTGATCAACCGACCCCGCTGCATCGCCACGCCTTCACCCGTGAGCGCCCCGCGCAGGGCCTCAACCCACCACGGCGCCTGCCCCAGCCACTTGCGATCCGTGCGCCCGCGCAGCTTCAAGCCTTCGCGGATCGTCGTCAGCTCAGCCAGCGGCACACGCACCAGACGCAGCCCGGCGCCCGCCAGCGAACGACGCGTCGCGTCATCCGCGCCGCAGTCTTCACCCGCGAAAGGCGAGACCGCCGCACGCAGCGCCTCGGGCGAACCCTCAACCACCCACCAGTGCATCTCCAGCCCGTTCTCCGCCCCGCGCACCACCGGGCTGACGAAATCAACGTCCGACACCGGCGCGAGCGCCAGATCAGGCGTGGAAGCAGTATCAGCCGCGCACCCGCCCAAAGCGGCAAGCGTCGCGAAGAGCGAAAGCGAAAGAAGGCGGTGGATCACAGAG
Source organism: Phycisphaerales bacterium (assembly GCA_965227605.1). Classification (GTDB taxonomy): domain Bacteria; phylum Planctomycetota; class Phycisphaerae; order Phycisphaerales; family UBA1924; genus CALNYS01. The sequence goes on from OZ245745.1 coordinate 27,859, forward strand.
CATCTCCTCGCTGGGGCGCTCAGCATATCAGAGTCCGCACCGCCCCTACAGCCGGTTCCGCCCGATCGCTCAGGTCGCCGACCCGTACTCGTTGATCCGGTCGATCAGCACCCGCAGCGTCCCGAACTTCCGCCGAGTATGCGTGAACGCGATCCGCGGCAGCTCCAAGTGATCCCGCTCCACCTCGTACGGCCCGCGCTGCGTGATCTCCCCCTCACGCACCAGCTCGCCGAACTCCTCGTTCAGCGCCGCCACGCGTTCGTCCGCCAGCGGCGCCTTTAGCCTGATCACGAAGTCGTCCCGCACATACCGCGACGAGTGGTACACCCGGTAGAAATCCGCCACATGCTGCGCCGCCTCCTCGGGCGTCGCGCACACGCGGAACAGGTTCATGTCTTCGGGGCTGATGAACCCGTACCCCAGCAGCGAGTTCTCCACGTAGTTCGCCCAGTGCTTCCAATAGTCGCCGCCCTCGCCCTCGACCAGAACGATCGGCGCCATCGTGCTCTTGCCCGTCTGGATCAGCGTCAGCACCTCGAACAGCTCGTCCTGCGTGCCGAACCCGCCCGGGAACACCGCCACGGCCTTTGCCTGCGACACGAAGATCAGCTTGCGCGTGAAGAAGTAGCGGAACGTGATTAGCTTCGGGTCGCCCTGGATCACCGTGTTCGCTGTCGTCTCGAAGGGCAGGCTGATCGCCAGCCCGAACGACGACTCCGCGCCGGGCCCCTCGTGCCCGGCCTTCATGATCCCGTCGCCCGCGCCCGTGATCACGCCCCAGCCCAGCTGCGCCATCTTCCGCGAGAACTCGACGCACGCGATGTAGTCCCGGTGATCCTCCGGCGTCCGCGCCGAGCCGAACACGCTGATCTTGGGCACGTCCGGGTACTGGCTGAACACCTTGTACGCGTAGCGCAGCTCCTTGAGCGCCGCCGACATCAGCTTCAGCTCACCACGGTCCCGCCCGTCCGGGTGCAGCTTCAGCGACGTCAGCATCAGATCGCGCACAAAGCGGGCATCGCCCCGGTCCGGGTCCATTCCCGTCACCGCGATCAACTCATCAAGCTGGTTCGACACGTCCTCGTCGTACAGACGATGACGCCCCACCCCCGCGTGCTCCTGACCCGGGATGTCGCCGAACGTTCCGCTGCTGCTCTCACTCATCGATGGGCTCCAGCGTGGAGGGTACATGCTCCACCAGCGCCGGTCGCTCGGGGGGCGCCTCCCGCTCGCCCCGCCCGCCCGCCCCCGGAGCGATCGCCCCCAGCAAAAGCCGCCCCGCCCGGGGCAGCTGCGCCGCCGAGTACTGCGGGTCCGCGATCGCCCCTGTGATCCGCGCCCCCAGAAGCTCGTCCTTGAACGCGTCGATCAGGTCGCTCACCAGCGGCACACGCGTCCGCCCCCGCGTCCGCACCGCCAGGTCGATCGTCCCCGCGCCCAGGTCCGCCTCACCCGCCGCCGCCACGACCAACGAATCGCTCTGCACATACAACCGATCGAACACCAGCGTGTCCCCCGCCACGCCGAACTCGATCGCCGCGTCGTTCAACCGTTCCCCCACCGGCGCCTGCAAATTCATCAGCTCAAACACCGGCGTCAGCAGGGGAAGCCGCAGCACCTCGCCCCCCGTGATCGTGAACAGCCCGCGCCCCACGCGCCCCTCGGCCCCACCCTCCGCCGGCCCGCGCACCCGCAGCCGCCCCGCGATCACGCCTCGCGCTTCGAGGTTGTCCTCAGGGCGCGCCTCACCCTCCGGGCGCTCGATGATCCACGCCAGCGGCACCCCCGCGCAGCGCACATCCACCAGAAACTCCCGCCCCCCGCCGAACCCCTGCGTCGCCGCGAGACGCGCGCGACCACGGATCACGCCCCCTGCGCACTCCGCCGTCAGTGTCGGCACGTCCACCGCGCCACCCTCCCCCCACTCCAGCCGTGCCCGCCCCTGCGTCATCGGCACCGTCGCCGCCCGGAACGTTTCCAACTCAAGATCACCCAACTGCGCCCCATCCGCCCCCCGACGGATCGTGAGCCTCCCATTCGCCCGATCCACCGGCGCCCCCAGCGAGAACGACGCCCCCGTGAACCCGATCACCAGCTCCGAGTCCTCGCCACCGCCGAGCGACCCCGACACCCACAACTCCCCGCCCTCGCTGATCTCGAGCCCGATCGCCTCCGCTGCCCCTGATGCCTCCGCTGGCAAACTCGCGAGCAAGTTCTCGTTCACCTCCCGCGCCGTCAGGTCCACCTCGCCCGCGAAACCGCCCGCCTCGTCGTAAGCGCCATCGAGCAGCAAATCCCACCCCTCCGCCCGCAGGCGCAGCTCCTCGAACCGGAATCCGCTCGGGTCAAACACCGCCGCGCCTGTGGCCTCGGAGAACGACGCCCGCGCTCCCTGCCGCGTCAGCTCGATCCGCTCCGGCTCTATGCGCCCGCGCACCGCGACATCACCGCTCGCATCTTGCTCAACGACAACCTCCACGTCCGCGGCTCCCGCCGGGTCCGCCTCCGCGATCGCCTGCCGCACAGCCTCGCTCGCCCACTTCGTCGCCAGCCCTCGCACAACGGGTGATTCCAACCGCACGCGCTGCGCATCCGCCGTCAACACCGTCGCCAAGCTCCCCCCCGGCGCCCGCCCGTTCACCGCCGCTTCACCGACAAAGCCGCCATCCGCGTACACGCTCGCTCTCACATCCCGAAACACAACACCGTCGCTATCAACACGCAAGTCGCCACCGGTGTTCTCAAACGCCACCCGCTCACCACCCAACCCAAGCGTCAACGCATCGAAGCGAGTGATGCTTAACACCCAATCCACCTCATCACCGCCACGAAGCTCCAGCGCCCCGTCCACCGAACCGCCCAGCCCCCACTCTTCAACAACACTCGCCAGCCGCGCACCCGCGCCCTCGTGCGCCGCCGAGACGCCCGCGAGCGCCTCATCCGTAAACGTCATCCCCGCGAATTCACCCGAGGCTTCCCACGCGCCGCCGCCAGGCTCAACGCGCGCACCCAGTGTGACACCGCTCCCGCCCGGTCCGACCCCATCCGCCCGCGCCGAAATCTCGTCCCGATCAAACGAAACATCCCCGCTCAACCCGCTCGCGATCCGTTCACCCTCAGCGCCGACAAGGTCTATGCCCTGGAATCGCGCCTCACCCGCCAGCCGCGTCGCCTCATCCTCCGGAATCTCAAACGTTCCCGCCGCGCTCAGCTCCCCCGTTACTTGCCGCCCGCCCAGCGCCTCTGCCACACCCGCCGCTCGCGCCCGCAGAGCTTCCATCAACACCTCATCAATCGACGCCTCCTCAATCACAAACTCCCCCGTCACAGGCAGCCCATCACTCCCACGCAGCGGAACCTCCACCCGCGCCGAGCCGCGCAACCCCGTCGGCCCGATCAACACCGGCAATTCCGCCGTCGCGTGTTCGCGGTTAAGATCCAGCGCAAAATCGCGAGCGATCAGCGGGTACCCAAGCCGCGCCACGCTGATCCCAAGCTCTTCCCCCGTCGCCTGCACATCCCACCCCCACATCCCCAGCCGACCGCCGCGCTTCTCCACCACGATCTCGAGATCAACCACACCCCCCGGCTCGATCCCCCGCGTCGCCTCGCCGCTGAACAGCCCAGCCAGAACCTCCCCCCGCTCCCCGCCGATCGCATTGAACAGATGCTCATCCAGCGGCGCCCGCTCCGCGACGATCCGCGCCCCGATCTCCGCCTCATCCCCCGGCGGGATCGCCAGCACCTCCGCGCTGATCGGCGCCCCCGTCGGCCCCACACCGCGCATGTCCGTCACGTACACGCCGCTCGAATCAAACGTCATCCGCCCGCTGATCTCCGAGATCGGGTACGGGAAATCCTCGAACGCCGCGCTCCCCTCCCGCCACGCGAACAGCCCGCTCGCGCTCGCCGCGCCGTCTTCCTGCACCACGCGCACACGCCCATTGATCACCGCCGCCGGCCCCGAGAACCGCTGCACGAACTCCGCCGCTAAAGCCGGCGCGAAGGGCAGCAAGGGCGGCGTCGGCCCCAGCCGGTAGTCGCTCACGATCACCTCGACCGAACCATCCGCCCCCGCGCTCAGGCCCGCCGTCTCGATCACCACCCGCGCGTCCAGATCCTCAAAGAGCCCGACGAAGTCCGCGTGCAAACCCTCGCGGTCGATCTCCAGCCGACCGGTCACGCCTGACAAGTTCAGCAACTGATCCGGCGCCCCCGCGGCGTCAGGATTCAGGATCGGCGCCGGCGCCATCACGTCCACGTCGGTCAGGTCCGCCGCTACCAGATACGTCCCGTCCGCCTGGTACGAAAGCGTCGCCAGCGGTAGCCGCCCGTCCACACTCAAACGCCGCAGCAACGACGCCGAAGGCGTATTCATACCGCCAAAACGCAGCGCCCCGAAGTCAACATCACGCAGCTCGAAGTCCCCACGCCCGTCGTCAAGATCAACCGTCCCCTCAAGCGACGCCGGCGTGCGCCCGCCGTTCGATCCCTCCGACAAACTCACCCCGTACGCCCCGCCCCCCTCCGGGCGCATCCACCCGCTGATCTCGATCGCGTGCAGCGGCGCGAACCACGCGCTCTCCCCGCGCCCGCCGTGCTCGCCGAACACCAGCCGCGCCCCCTCCACAGCGACCGGCGGCAGCGTCGAAGGAGGCGACGCCCCCCCGCCGCTCCCACCGCCGCTCAGGTTCAGCGCCCCCGTCTCCACGTTCACACTCGCGCGGAACACCGGGCGGATCAGCCGCACCGAACGCACCGCTTCCTGCGGCGAAAACGCCGCCTTCACCCAATCGATATCAAGCTCCACCCGCTGCGCCCGCAGCACCTCGCCCGCTTCGCCCGGAACATCGCGCGTGCGCAACGCAAGCTCGGGAAGACTCACCCACCCGCCCGGCAGGATCTCCGCCGGCTCGCTCGTCGCCTCATACCCCAGCGCCGCCTCAAGCCGCGACAGCGCCACCCCCCGCGTCAGCGCCCCGCGACCGAAGTACAAGCCGCCCACAACCACACCCGCCAGCAACCCGAGGGCGATCACGCACCGGCGTGTCCACCGACGCCGCCGCGCGGTGCGGTGCGCTCGCCTGGCGAGCATCGAGAGCGGGTGTGGGGCGTCCTTGCGGGTCATCGCGTCGCGTTCCGACCTCCAACACGCCATACTCTACCGCTGACAACCAAAGCGCTCGTAGCTCAGCAGGATAGAGCAACGGTTTCCTTCGAAAGAGGGCCCCGCCCCGGCGACGGGGACGGGTGAACCGGGTGAACTCGGGGAACCCCACACCAGCGCCCCGCGCTGACGGGCGATCCCGAGCCGAGCCGCCGACGGGGCCTGTTCCGCAGAACAGTGTCGGCGGAAGGTGTAGAGACCAGCGGGTGAGCCGCCCCGGCGATACACCGCGTAGAGCGTGGCGCCAACGCGCCCCGCCCGAAGCGCCCGGCGCCCGCGTCACCAGACGCGCGGCGATGAGATGGTCCAGCCCGCCTGGAAACAGGCGGACCGCTGAAACCGTAGGTCGGAGGTTCGAGTCCTCCCGGGCGCGCTTCAACACACCGGCGTCATGAGCCAGCCGCTCCCTCAAGCGCCGCGAACCCCCGCCGCACATCCCCCTCCGTCGTGTTCACGCCCCCCGCCGCGAACCGGATCACCACCCGCTCGCCGCCATCCACGAGCAGCGTCGTGTGCGTGAAGAACGCCTCCCCCGAATCGTTCACCGACTCCATCGCCGCCCGCGTCTTCACGTCGCCGTTTCGGTGCGCGAAGCACACCAGCGAGAGCGCCCGCTCGCACGCCAGCTCAAAGACATCACTCTTCCGCACCAGCGACTCGAACAACTCCGCGTGCCCGATCCCCCGCGCGATGTGCTCCCGCAGCCCCTTCGCCCCGTGCGTCCGCAGCACCAGCCACAACTTCAGCGCCCGGAACCTGCGACCCAGCGGCGCCTGCCAGTCCCGGTAGTCGATCACCGCCCCGGAATCGCTCGGCGCGTTCCGTAGATACTCAGGTGTGATCGCCAGCGCTTGGGTGATCGCCCGCGTGTCCCGCGCCCACAGCGCCGAGCAATCAAAGTTCGTCAAGAGCCACTTGTGCGGGTTGAAGTTGAACGTGTCCGCACGCTCGATCCCCCCGATCATCCACCGGTGCTCGGGCGCCACCAGCGCCGACCCCGCCCACGCCGCGTCAACGTGCAGCCACGCCCCGCACCCTTCGCACACCCCCGCGATCTCCTCCAGCGGATCCACCGCGCCCGACGACGTCGTCCCCAGCGTCGCTGTTACAAAGAACGGAACACGCCCCGACGCGACATCCAGCTCAACCGCTTCCGCCAGCAGATCCGCCCGCACCCGCAGCTTCTCATCCACTCCGATCAGACGGACGTTCTCGCGCCCGAGCCCCGAGATCACCGCCGCCTTCACGATCGACGAGTGCGCCTGCGACGAGCAGTACGCCACCAGCTCACCGCCCCTCCCGCTCGCAAGCGCCCGCTCCCGCGCCGCGACCATCGCCACCAGCACCGCCTCGCTCGCCGTCCCCTGGATCACACCCCCGCCGCGCTCCGATTCCGAAAGAAACACCTCCGGCAGACCCGCCAGCCGCCCCAGCCAATCCAGCACCCGCGTCTCGATCTCCGTGCACGCCGGGCTCGTCGACCACAACATCCCCTGCACGCCCAGCCCGGCGCTCAGCAACTCCCCGATGATCGCCGCTCCGCTCGCGTTCGCCGGGAAGTACCCGAAGAACCGCGGTGACTGCCAGTGCGTCAGCCCCGGCAGCACGATCTGCTCGAGATCCTCAAAGACCTCGTCCCACGCCTCGCCATCCTCGGGCGCCTCGCGCGGCAGGGCGTCGAACACCTCGCCCGGCGCGCACCGCGAGCGCACGGGCAATCCGCCGACCCGTTCCATGTACGAGGCGATCCACTCGACCGCCCGATGGCCCTGCTCTCGAAACTCCTCGGGCGTCAACGCCCTCAGCGCCGGCGCTGCTGGTCGCGCGTCCGCTGGCGGCGCACCTCGCGATCGATCTGCCGCTCGATCTGGCGGAAGACCTCTTCGCTGAGCGGGGGCGAACCGCCGCCGCCGTACTTGGCGAACGCCTTGTTCCGCTTGCCCCACGCCTTGAGCTGGGCGAGGTACCGCCGCGCCTTGGTGATGTCCTGGTCCTGCTGCGCGGCGATGTTGAAGAGCGCCCACAGCTTGCCGACCTCGGCGTCACCGCGGCGCACCTCTTCACGGTGGCGCTGCATCACCTCGTCGCCGTCCTTCGCGACCTCCACCCAGTCCGAGATGCCCATCGTGCGCATCAGCTCGTCCTTGGTGTCCGCCACGCCCTGGGCGTACTTGTACTTCATCGCCGTCTGCGAATCGAAGGTCAGGATGTCGTCTTCCGTCGCCACGATGTGCTCGCCCTGCAGGTCATTGCGCCACACCACCGAGCCGTCGGCGGCGAAATCGACTGATAGGTTCGTCGGCACCTGCATCGCCCGCATGATCAGCGGGTTCTTCTGCCCCCGCTCGCTCACAGTCTCCATCCAGCGCAGCACCTCTTCGAGCTCGCGCCCGTCCATACGCTGAGCGCCGTTCCCGGTCTGGCGGAAGCCAGTCGCGGCGCCCATGTTCCCCTCGCTCATGAAGTAGATCTCTTCACACACAGACGAGGTCATGGCCGCCGCCGAGATCGCCGACTCAATCCACGCCGCAACGCGGTAGTTCGGCTTGATCTCATCCTCGATCACGTTGATCAGCGGCTCGATCTCGATCAGCGCGCCGCCGCCGGAGTTCACCCGCAGGATCACCACGTCAACGTCGTCGTCCTCGATCTCATCCACCGCATCGGAAAACGCCGGCGCGAACATGTACGGCCCGACCATCTCCTCGAGCGTGATGAACGCGACCCGCACCGACCCATCCGAAGGAGCGTCGCCCTCATCGTCATCGAACCAGTCATCATCGTCGTCAGAGGCTTCTTCCTTCACCGGCTCCTCACGCTCGATCTTCGAGATATTCGAACGCAACACCAGCTCGTCCTTGCTCACCCCGCCGATCATCACGCGCACATAGATAAAGCCGTCCGTCTCGCGGACGATCTCACCTTCCAGCACGCGCCCGTCGGTCAGGTGAACCCGATCGCCGAAGGCCGAAGCCGCCGCAAGAGCGACCACCAGCGCAACAATAATGAACCGGAAAACTCGCATGGGTCTCATCTCCTGTCGGTGTTCGTTCAGCGACGACGACGGTTGTTGCGATCGTTCGCGCGTCGGATGTCTTCACGGATCTGCTGGATCTGGATCTCGAGCTGCGCGCGCCGCTGACCATCCGGGTCCAGCACCTCCGCCTGCGCCGCGTACAGACCGCTCAGACGCTTCATCACGTTCAACACCCGTGCGCCGTCCCGGTTGCCCAGATCCTCGATCTCCTGCTGCAAACGGATGAACGCGTCGATCGTCCGCTCCACCTGATCCGCGGCGTTCTCGAGAATCGCGGTCCCCTTGCCCTCTTCGACCACATAGTCGTCGTCGATGCCAAGCTCCCAGACCAGATCGTCCAGATCGTCAAACTCGCCCTTCGACACGCCAAGGCGGTACGCCCAATCGGCCTGCAGGTTCAGCACGTCGTTCTGATCGAGCTCTTCCGCGTCGTCGGCGTTCTTACCCTCCCCGTCGTCGGTCAAGATGATCCACCCCTCGCCGTCGCTCTCGCGCGGCTCGTGCTCGATGTACTCCACCCGCCCGCCGTCAAAGCGTGCCGCGAGCCAGTTCGACTCCACGCACATCGCGCGGATGATCTCCGGGGCGTACCCGCCCTTGATCGCCATGCCCGCCGCGTGCCCGAGCGCCGCCGACAGCAGCTTGCGGTTCACCCAGTCATCGCCGCTCTCGATCTCGCCGACCTGCCCAAGGCCGCCCATCTCGCCGTCGGGCTTGAAGTAAATCTCCGGCGCCGAGAAGGGCAAAAGCCCCGCGCCGCCAGTGGCCCGCTCGACCCAGAACACCACACGCATCCCGTCCGCCACGAAAGGCTCGACGATCGCGCCGTAATCTTCCACCAGCAGCACACCGCCCAGACCGCTCGAAGACGTGACATCGAACTCGACGATGACCACCTCGGGATCATGTACGGCCGCATCCTCAAGCGCCCGACGCAGCGTACTCGGTGCGATCACCGGCTCCTGCGGAGGACCGCTGATCCCACCGCTGGAAATCAGCATCCCGTCGAGCTTCATGTGATAGACCACCGGCCCATCGCCCGCACTGCGGTCACGCTCGATCTCGAAATCATCCTCGTCGTCCGCTTTGATCCCGCCGCCCTTGGGCGCCACGACCTCGCGCTCGATCTTGATGATCTCGTTCGCGGAGTACGTCGCCGGGGCCTCGATGCCCGCCAGCATCACCATGATGCGCACGCCGTCCGCGTCCTCTTCCAAGATGCGCCCCTCGACGACGCGGCCGCTCGCCAGCACCAGGCGGTCGAGCTTCTCGCTCTCCCCCGCCTGCGCGACCGCGGGACCAGCGCCCCACGGCGTCTCAACGACGCCCACCGCCACCGCGGCAAGCAACACAGCGAACGCCAGCGTCGCGGAGCGGGCATAGCGCGAGATCGAGTCGTGAATGGCTCGGAGCATGGATAGCCTTTCGTGGTCGGGGCGCGTTCGGGCACGCACTGCCCGCACCGACGCCGCTCAGCGGATTATACGCCTGAGTACCTAATCGGTTGTGACTGTTTTTCATTCCTTGGAACGCTTCAAGAGCCTCTCAGCCGCTTTCAAGGCCGATTCACGGTCCGAAATCTCGTTCTCGAGCTGCATGTCGTACAGCCGATCCAGCGCTTCACCCATCCCCGGCCCCGGCGCAAACCCCAAACCGATGAGGTCGCGCCCATCCAAAAGCGTCGCCGGCGACAGCCCCCCGGGCGTCATCTCAAGCTCTCGCACGCGCTGCCGCACCGTCGCAGAAACCCCAAGCCCGCCCGCCTCCAGAAGCCGTGCCGAATCCTCAAACCACGCCGACGACGCCCACCGCTTCTGCCGCGCCACGCTCGCCTCAAGAAACTCCGACGCCAGCACTCGTGCTCCACGCAGCGCCCCACCCAGCGCATCCCGCTCGTCATTGCTCAAACACAGCGCCGACCGCCACGCCCGCACCAGCTCCACAACCGCCTCCTCATCCTGCTCCGAAACGCCGCGTGCCTCCAGCCGTCCAACCGCCCACCCCGCGAGCGCGCCCGCCAGCGACGCCGCCCCGTGCACCCACCGCACCCCGCCCGCAGGCAGCCCATCGCGCAGCGCCGGCCCGTCCAGCCCCAGCTCCTCCATCAAACCGATCGCCGCCGCCCGGTTCGCGTGCGCCAGCATCCGCCGAATCTCATCCCCCACCCGCTCCGCGCTCACCCCCGCCAGCTCCGACGCGTGCCGCCGCACCGCCCCCGCCGTCGCCTCATCAAGCTGAAAACCCAACCGCGCCGCAAACCGCACCGCCCGCAGCGCCCGCAGATGATCCTCCGCCAGCCGCTTCTCCGGCTCCCCCACCGCCCGCACCACACCCGCGGCTAAATCCTTCAGACCACCGACATAATCAATCACCTCCCCTTCGATCTCGCGCCCGATCGCCTCTGCTCGCTCGCCCAGCGGATCAAGAAACATCGCGTTGATCGTGAAATCCCGCCGCCGCGCGTCGCTCGGTGCGTCCGCGTACTCCACCCGGTCGGGCCGGCGCTTGTCGCTGTACACCCCCTCCGTCCGGAACGTCGCCACCTCGATCGTCTGCCCACCCTCGCGCACCAGCATCACCCCGAACGACGCCCCCACCTCGCTCACATTCCGCCAGATCTCGCGCACCTGCTCAGGCCACGCGTCCGTCGCCACGTCGTAATCCTCGGGCTCGCTGCCCAGCAGCTCATCCCGCACGCACCCGCCCGCGAAATACGCCACATGCCCGCGCTCCCGCAGCGCCCGCACCACCGTCACCGCCGCCTGACGCGCTTCACTCATCGCCGCAGTGTAAAGCTCAATCTAAATCTCCTCCCTCTCCCCATTCCGATGGGGAGAGGGCCGGGGTGAGGGGCTACCCACCTACCGCATCTACATTCCCCCGCGCCAAATCCGCCTCCGCCGCGATAAACCCGAACGCCGCCCAGTTCTCCATGCCCACGATCGCTTCCCGCAGCGCCCGTGCTCCCGCATCATCCCCGCTCATCTCCCGCGACACCGACACCCCATACGCCGTCGTCAGCCAGTCCAAATTCCCCGTCTCCGTCTCTTCCAACAACTCCTCACTCGTCCCGTTCGCCCGCGCGAGCAGCAGCCGGTGGTACGCGAAGTTCTCGATGATGTGCATGTCAGGGTGCGCCCGCCGCGCCTGCGCATACCCCGCCTCCGCCCCTCGCGCCCGCGCCGCCGAGTTGCTCAGCCAGTACAGCGTCGCCACCAGCATGTCGTCATTCACCGCCGCGTAATCCAGACACTCCGTAAACGCCAGCTCCGCCTCCGCGAACTCCCCCCTCAAGTAGTGCGCCAGCCCCAGGTGATAATAAATGTTCGACTGGTCCGTGCTCCGCGGGATGCCCCACTCATTCGGCGCCCCGTCCGCCTCCACCTCATCAGGAACCCCCCGCGACAGCGCCGCCGCCCGCGACAAGTCATCCACTGCCGCATCCAAACGGCGCAGCGTTATGTTCCGATGCCCCCGATGCCGCAACAACCGGTAGCTCTCAGGAAAACGCTTCAAGCCAGCCGTAAACGCGTCCACCGCCTCCCGATACCGCCCGAGATACCCCAGCCGACGCCCCACCCAGATGTGCGACTCCACATCCCCGGGCCGCCGCGCCAGCTCTCGCTCCGCCACCCGCAGATCATTCAGCAACGTCTCTCGCCTCGCGCCCGAAACCTCCGGCCGCGCCAACTCCTCCCCCGAAAGCGAAATCGCCTCAAACCCAGGCGCGACGCGCTCATCTTCAACAACCGCCGCACCGCCATCGCGCACCGGCGCCGAAGACTCACACCCGCAGATCGCGAGCAAGCCACTCGCTGCGATGGCCGTGAAACGCCTCACTTCACGCCGTGCATCATGCGACGCAGGATCGGCGAGATCAGCATGATGAGCACCCCCGCGCCGATCGGACCGATCACGAGCATCAGGTAAAAGCCCGGCATCCCCGGGATGATGAACTCCCACTCGCCTGACGCCAGACGTGTTGAAACCCGCGCGATCTGCGCCGCTAGTAAGTTCGCAAGCGAGAACGTGAAGAACCATACGCCCATCATCAGGCTCTGCAGTCGGTACGGCGCCAGCTTGGTGACCAGCGACAACCCGACCGGCGAGAGGCACAGCTCACCCCAGGTGTACACGACGTATGTAATGAACAGCCAGTGCGGCGCCGCGAAGCCGCTCTCCTTCGACTGCATGGCCCCAACGACCATCGCGATAAACGCCAGCCCCAGCAGATAGAGGCCCAGCGCAAACTTCATCGGCGAGGACGGATTGAGCCGGCGCTTGTCCAGCCATACCCACAGCCACCCGAAGATCGGCGCGAAGATCACGATCGTGAGCGCGTTGACGGACTGGTACCACGTCGCCGGGAACCAGCCGTCCGTCGGCACGGCGGCGCGCTCCGCGGCGTAGGCCTCCTGCTGCGCCTCGGTCGCGCCGTCGGCGAGCGGATCCAAACTCGGCGCCGGGTCGCCCATCATGCCGTAGAACGATCGATCGGTCTGCTGCGCCGCAAAGACGTTCATGGACGTCCCGGCCTGCTCAAACGCCGCCCAGAAGAAAATGTTGCCCACAAACGCAAGCACGAGAATGACCGCGATCCGTTCCCAGTCCTTGCGAACAAGCGGGCGCGTCTGCTCGTGAACCTTCTTCTCGTGCTCAGCCCGCTCAGCCGGAGTAAGGGTTGACGGGTCAACCTCGGTCTTCGCCGGCGGGTCGCCGATGCCCTTGAGGTACTTCGGGCGCAGGAACTGGTACGTAAGCAAACCCGCGATCATCCCGACAGCGGCGGACCCGAAGCCCCAGTGCCAGCCGACCGTTTCACCAAGCGTGCCCGCGATCAACGGCGACAGGAACGCGCCCAAGTTGATGCCCATATAGAAGATGCTGAAGCCGGAGTCGCGTCTGACATCACCCTCGGAATAGAGCTGGCCGACCATGACCGAAACACACGGCTTGAAGAAGCCGGTGCCAACAACGATCAGGAACAAGCCGAACATGAACGTCAGCAGCGCGCCGGGGCCGGTCTGCATCGTGACCGCCTCACCGGCCGAATACCCGAAGAACTCCGTCAGCGCGAGCGTGATGTGCCCCGCCGAGATGATCCATGCTCCGATGAGCATGGAGCGGTGTGTGCCGAGGAACTTGTCCGCGAGCCACCCGCCTGCGATCGGCGTGAGGTAGACCGCCCAGGTGTACCAGCCGTACAGGCTGTAAGCACTGTCTTCGGTCCAGCCGAAGCCCGGGTTGGTGTTGGGATCGCCGTTTTCAAGCGTGTCGCTTGTTGAGGCGATGAGATACAGCACCAGCAGCGCCCGCATCCCGTAATAGCTGAACCGCTCCCACATCTCCGTGATGAACAGCACCCACAATCCCTTCGGATGCCCCAGCCACGTCCCCGGTGCGCCGAGCTCTGTCTCGCCCGGCCCTTTCCCATACTGAAGCTGCTCGACATCCGCGGGCTGCTGCCCAACCGTCGGATCCGCAGAATCACCGGGGCGCTGCTCGTCGCTCATGCGGCTACCTCCCTGCCATCACGAGCGAACCCGCCCGCCGGCATCCCGAAAGACTACCCCACACCCCACCAAAGCGCCGCCTCCCTCCCACCCTCTCCCGCCGGGAGAGGGCAGGGTGAGGGGCTACACCTCCTCCAAGCCTCTCCGAAGCAAAGACCCCAGCGGGTGCCCCGACCCGCCGCAAAGCGGCGCGTCGGGTGTTGTGCGGCACGCACCCAACTCCTCACTCTCCCTCCCCTATAAAGGAACAACCAAAGGAACCCCAACATGCCCACCCTCCGCACCCTCACTCTCACGATCCTCCTCTTCGTTCCCCTAGCTCACGCCGAAACACTCCTCGAGCAACACGCCGCCACCAACCGCTTCCGCTTCGGCGCCCCCACCTCCCTCACCTTCACCAAAGACAACGCCGCACTCCTCTACCTCCGCTCCGGCCCCCGCGACGCTGTCCGCGATTTGTATCAACTCGACCTCGAAACAGGCGAAGAACAACTCCTCGTCACCGCCGAGCGCCTCCTGGGCGGCGCCGAGGAAGAACTCACCGCCGAAGAACTCGCCCGGCGCGAACGCCAGCGCGACGCCGGGCGCGGCCTCTCATCCTTCTCACTCTCGCCAGACGGTGACACCGTCCTCCTCCCCCTCTCGGGCCGCCTCTTCCTGCTCGACCGCGCTACCGGAAGCGTGCGCGAGCTCGAATCAGACCACGCCTCCCCCATCGACGCCCGTTTCTCCCCCGACGCCTCGATGATCGCCGCCGTGCGCGACGGTGATCTCTACGTCGCCGATGTCGAAAGCGCAAAGGAACACCGCCTCACCACCAGCGAGCACGAACGCGTCTCCTACGCCGAAGCAGAATTCATCGCTCAGGAAGAGATGAGCCGCGACAAGGGGTACTGGTGGTCGCCCGATTCTGAAAAAATCCTCTACCAGCGCACCGACACCCGCGACGTGGTGACGTTCCGCATCATGGACCCCGCCGACCCCGGCAAGGCCCCGCGCGAATGGCCCTACCCCCGCGCCGGGACCAACAACGCCGTCGTCACCCTGCACCTGCACTACCTGCCGAGCGGCAAGGTCATCGACGTCGAATGGGACCGCGAAACCTACCCCTACCTCGCCACCGTCAAGTGGCCAAAGAACGCCCCGCTCACCCTCGTCGTCCAGAACCGCCCCCAGACCGAAGCCGCGATCCTCACCGTCGACCCGCTCACCGGCGAAACCAGAACGCTCCACACCGAACGCGACGACGCCTGGATCGACCTCGACCAGTCCGTCCCCAAGTGGCTCAACGACGGCTCCGCGTTCTTCTGGAGCAGCGAGCGCGACGGCGCACGCACCCTCGAACTCCGCGACCAAAATGGTTCGCTCCTGCATGCCGTCACAACCCCCGAGCAGGGCTACACTCAGCTGCTCGGCGTCAGCGAAGACGAGGTGTTCTTCAAGACCAGAACCAACCAGATCGAGACCCACGTCGCCCGCGCGCCCCACCATGTCCCACGCGGCCGCGGCGGGAACCTCACCAGCGGTCTGGGCCTATTTTCAGCAAAGTTCTCGGACGACGCGAACATCCATGCGCGCCAGGGCCAGCGCCCCGACGGGACGCGCGTCAGCGAGATCTGGAACGCCGAAGAACGCATCGCCGTGCTGCCGGATTACCGCGAACGCCCCAACAGAAAAATCAACGCCGAGTTCACCACCATCACCGGCGAGCGCGACTACCGCGCGTCGATCGTGCGTCCGGCTGACTTCGACCCGACGAAAAAATACCCGGTGCTGATGCGCGTCTACGGAGGGCCGACGTCGGTGATCACGCGCCCGACGGCAACGGCGCTCGCGCTCGACCGGTGGTTCGCCGACCACGGCATGATCGTCGTGCGCTTCGACGGGCGCGGCACGCCTGGGCGTGGGAGCACGTGGCTGCGCGAAGTCAACGGCGATTTCATCTCGGCGCCACTGGATGATCTCGAAGACTTCGTTAGCGCCGTTTGTGCTGCATTTCCCGAGATGGACAGCGATCGCGTCGGCGTCTTCGGCTGGTCGTGGGGCGGGTACTACAGCGCGATGGCCGCGTGCCGGTTGCCCGACACGTTCACCAGCGCGGTGATCGGCGCGCCGGTCGCCGACTGGCTCGACTACGACACGCACTACACCGAGCGCTACATGGGCGTTCCCGGCGAGCCCGGCGTGGACTACGGCGCGAGCAGCGTGCTGACCTACGCCGATCAGCTCGAAGTCCCCGTGCTGCTCATCCATGGCACCGCCGATGACAACGTGTACTTCACGCACTCGGCCAAGCTCGCCGACGCGTGGCTGCGGGCCGGCATCCCCTTCGAGTTCCTGCCGCTCGCCGGAGAGACGCACAGCGTGACCGACCCGGCGGTGGCGATCCCGATGTACGAACGCATCGCCGAGTTCTTCGTGCGGACTCTGGGCGCCGAGTAAGACGGCGCCGGGATTGCAACTCTGCCATTGCCGTGCATTCACGACGCCGGAGCGGCGTTTTCAGTTTCTGCGCGGCGGAACATTCAACCGAACCGGCGGTCACCCGCCGGGCGCGGAGGGCAGACGCATGCGTACGAAGACTCTTGTCACGGCCGTTCTCACCGCGGCGCTCGGCGCCGCTGGCGCTTCAGCGCAGAGCTTCAACATCGACTTCACCCGAGACGGCGACGCGCCGAGTGCGGCGTACGCCGGTGCGGGCCAGGCCGGGTTCTGGAACGCCGTGGACCCGCCGAACTTTGGCGGCGTCATCCCGATCAACGGTCTCGATGGCGCGCCGACGGGCGTCACCATCGTGAACCTCGGCGGCGCCGAACTCCCGACGTTTCCCGGCCCGATCGCGAACGAGGGTGATGACCGTTCGCTGATGAACGACTGTCTGATCACGCGCAGCGCGACGCTGGAGTCGTGCATCTTTTTCGCCGGGCTGGAGCCCGGGACGTACGAGGTGACGATCTACGCGTGGATGCCGGAGGCGCCCGGCGTGCTGAGCTGGGCGACGGTGGACGAGGCACCGGGGACGGGGCAGCTCGTCGGCGGCGAGTGGCCCGGGCAGCACGAGCTCGGCGTGACGTACTCGCAACACACCGCCGAGGTGCTCGAAGACGGACGCCTGCGGACGCACTCGGGCGTCGCCGCGGGAGCGAACCCCGCGCTGGGCGCCGCGTTCAACGGCATCCAAATCCGTTTGCTCGGCGGGTGCGCCGCGGATCTTGACGGCGACGGCGGTGTGGGCTCGGACGACCTGGCTGCTCTTCTGGCGGCGTGGGGCGGCGGCGGCGCTGATCTCGACAGCGACGGCGTCGTCGGTTCAGGCGACCTCGCGATTCTGCTGGCCGCGTGGGGCGCCTGCGGCTGACGCGGTACGCTGCGGCGCATGTGCGCCGACCACACCCGCTGCCCGTGGGCGAAGGCCCAGCTTGACATCGTGTACCACGACACGGAGTGGGGTGTGGCGGTGCGCGACGACGCGCGGCTGTTCGAGATGCTCACGCTCGAGGGAGCGCAGGCCGGGTTGAGCTGGTCGACGATCCTCACGAAACGCGAGGGGTATCGGCGCACGTTTTATGGCTTTGACCCGGTGCGGGTCGCGCGGATGACTGGGCGTGATGTTGAACGGCTGCTCGGCGACGAGGGGATCGTGCGCCATCGCGGCAAGATCGAATCAACAATCGGTAACGCCGCGGCGGTGCTTCGCGTGCAGGATGAGATCGGTTCGTTTGCTGAGTACGTCTGGTCGTTTGTTGATGGGGTGGCGGTGGTGAACAAGTGGAAGAAGATGGGCGATGTGCCGAGCGAGACGGCGGTGTCGAAGGCGTTCAGCAAGGACTTGAAAAAGCGTGGTTTTCGGTTCGTCGGGCCGACGACGGCGTACGCCTTCATGCAGGCGTGCGGGATGGTGAATGATCATTTGACGGGGTGCCCGCGGTGGCGGGAGGTGCAGGGAATAAACGCTCAATAACCGAGCCGTTCGATGTCATTCACAACAAGAACATCTGTGTTGTTCCAGCGGGTGTGTTCACCGGTGACTTCGACGGGTTCGGCGATGTAGGGACGGACCGTTTCGGCGGCGCTGGCGTTGTTGGGCGCGACGAGCAGGTAGTAGTTGAGCGAGCCGTCGCTGGCTTTGGTGTAGAGCATGGGCGGGATGCCGCCGTCGATGCAGAGGGTGGCGCAGGCTTTGTGGGCCTTGCCGTCGCCGGGCTTCATGGCCCCGAGGTAGCACTTGGAGTCGAGGATCTCGCCGCGGAGGGTGACGGGGCCGATTGTTGTTGTACGGAGCGCGGCGCCCGACGCGCCCGTCGGCGTGATGGCGTCGTCGCCCGGCGTGAGTTCGATCATGCGCCGGCCGTCGCGCTCGAGGAGAAAACCGGTCAGTGTGATGGAAGCGCCGTTGTGCGGCGTGAGGCGCTCGAGCGCGCCGGACTTACCGGCTTCGACGACCATGTGCAGGCCGTCTTCGGTGTCGAGCATGGCGTAGGGCTCGGTGTGCACGACGCCGGTGAACTCGCGGGCTTCGGCGCTGTGCCAGATGGCCGGACCGGGGTCGCGCTGGAAGTAGGCGATGGCGGCGGATGCGAGGATGAGTGTGATAAAGATCGACGCGACGGTAACGCGCACCAGTTTCTTATGACGCGGCGGCAGCGGGAGGTAGCCGACGTAGAGATCGCCCTGGCTCATTGGTTTTTCTCCGGCAGTGTCACGGGCGTGGTCGGCGTGCCGGGCGGGTTGGGGGTGGGGTTGAGTTGTAGCGCGCCGGCGGAAACGCGGAGTTCGTACGTCGGGATTTTTTCGGTGTAGGGCGGCGGGGACTGGCCGGTTTTGTGGTCGTACTGGTAGCCGTGCCAAGGGCAGGTGGCGCATCCGTCGATGATTCGACCTTCGCCCAGAGGACCGGCCTGGTGCGCACAGACGTTGGAGATGGCGGAGTAGGAATCTCCGTCGCGGAAGACGGCGATGCGCTCACCTCCCGGGCAGACGACGACGCGGGCGGCGCTGTCTTCGATGTCGGCGGGGTTGTCGATGGTGATCCAGGCGTCGCCCGGCGTGGCGCTCCTGGCGTCGGTTCGGTTCTCTTTGATGGCGGCAGCGAGGTGCATCCCGGCGACGCTGAGCACGCCAACGGCGAGGAGCGCGGCGTAGACGGGGGAGGTTTCGGATTGCAGAGCGCCGAGGGCCACGTGGAGAACGACGAGCGCGTAGGCGGGGTAGACGAGCATGTGGAGGGATTTCCACACGCGGGGGGAGAGGTTGGCGAGCCAGTAGTCGTGGCTGGTGGCGGCCATCATGAAAAGGATCAGCAGGGCGACGAAGCCGAGGACCTCGAAGGGGAAGCCGGAGATTGATCCGTAGGAGTCGTAGCTGGCGAGGACGGCGGTGAGCGGATCGCGGACGCCGAAACCGCCGTAGAAGAGGAGGGAGAGGGCGGCGTGGAGGAAGGCGATGAAGAAGGTCGTGACGCCGAGGTGGCGGCGGTTGTAGAGGAGGGGCGCGGCGCGGTCGGTGAAGCGGGCGAGGGGGCCGATGAGGAGGATGAGGTGCAGGAGGATGATGGCGAGCGTGCCGAGGGCGCGGAGGATGATGATGGGCGGGGAGATGTCATTGGGCGCGGGGTGAGTCGCCATGGTGACGGCGACGAAGACGGCGAGGTAGGCGACGCACGCGCCGGCGAGGAGGAGGTCGTAGGTCTTTTTGTGGGTGTTCCACTGGACCCACTTGTAGGCGTTGGTCATGGCGCGCTCCTGAGGACGAGCGCGAGTGTGAGCGCGACGATGATGAGCGGGGCGATGAAGGCCCAGAGAAGGAGGTGGCGTCGGCGGAGGTTGGCGTTCACGCGTCGCTCCGCTGGGTCAGAGATTTGATGAGCAGGAGAGGCCAGAGGGCGATGGCGCCGGGGATCAACAGCATGCGGACGTGCGCGGGTGATGACTTGAGCGCGGGGTCGTGTTTCGGGGCGAGGCGGGTGAGGAAATACAAAGCGAAGAAAAGGCCAGCGAGTGCGTACACGAGGATGACGAGCAGGGCGATAGTCATTGTGCGCAGTGTATACGAGCGCGGCGCCACTGCGGATGATGTGTTGGTGCGCTGGATGTTTGAAGAGAGCCCAGGGATTGCAATCCCTAGGCTTTGGAGGGTCGCTGGATTGTCAACTATTTGTTTGGACCTTGCGCGACCGATTCGTAGACTTGGATGTGGTATGTGAGTTCTGATCGGAGAGAGGGACGCAGATGAAGAAGGTGTTTTTGTCGGTTGTCGCGGGTGTGGTTTTCGGTCTGAGTGCGCCGGTGGGCGCGGGGCCGCTCGATCCTCCCGCAGGGCCGGTTTCATCGACGTACAAGACGCTGGATGAGGTGGAGGCGCGGACGGCGATCGGTGGCGAAGGGACGATCGTCATCTCGTCGCCCGGCTCGTACTACCTGACGAGCAACGTGACCACGACGTTCCGCGGGATTCAGATTCAGACGACGGGTGTGACGCTTGATCTCAACGGGTTTTCTGTTGTCGGCGATAACGCCGGATCGACGGGCGACATCGGCGTCCTCGTCTCGGCGGCGGGGGACGGGGGGACCGTCGTGATCACTGGCGGGATGATCCGGGACTTCGCGGGCGACGGCATCAGCACGACTGATGTCGAAGTGAATCTTGTCATCCGCGACGTCCATATCGCTGACTGCCGGATTGGGATCAACGTGGCGGGCTCGGCTGAGATCAGCGGCTGCAGCGCTCGCGATTGCACAGTCGACGGCTTTGAGGTGAGCGGGGTGGTCACGATGGACAGCTGTCGGGCGCTCAACAACGGCAGTGACGGGTTTGATCTTGGATCCGGCGCGGTCCGGGATTGCGTGGCGAGCGAGAACGCGGCCGATGGTTTCGACGTCAGCAGCGAAATCACGCTCGAGAACTGCGTGGCCAGGACTAACGGATCCAACGGATTCGAGGTCGGTTCGGCGTCTCTTATCGAGTCGTGTGTGGCCCTGAACAACGGGGGCCACGGGTTCTCGACGCTGGGAACGTGCGTGGTCAGCGGGTCGTCGGCGCGGGGCAACCAGGGCAGTGGTTTCATCATCGGCTCGGCGAATTCGGTGACGGGCTGCACCGCTGGGGGCAATCGCGAAGACGGGTTCACGCTCGGGGTTGATTGTCGGATTTCGGACAGCAACGCGGACGGCTCGAACCTCACCGGCTTTGCCGGGATCCGCGGCGCCAATGACGTCACGATCGACTCCTGCACTGTGACGGATAACGCGACGGGGATCATCGCGGGGTCGGGGTCGCTAGTGATGCGGTGCGCGGCCGCCGGGAACACGACGAACTACGACATGACGGGGGCTGTGTATGGCTCGATCGTCACGTCGGCGGGGTCGTTCGCGACCAGCAACGCGTTTGCGAATATTGGGTACTGAGGCTGGACGTTTCATTCAATTTGTAGATGTTTGATGACGCCTGTGCGCGATGGTTTTGCTTTGCGCGGTGAGGAGTGCGCGCGGTTGCGTTAGGATTGGGCTTACGGGTTCATTCGCGCAACGGGGAGCAGCACGGCATGCAAGACGAGACGCAAGCGACGATGCAGGACGAGACGGGGCCACAGGACGGCGGTGAGGGCGCTGCTGAGAGCGCGGCGTCTGAGGATCCGGCGGAGCAGGTCGGGGAGTCGATCACGCAGGGGCTGGATTCGATCGGCGATCGGGTGAGTGAGTTCGCGGAGAACCCGACGCTGGACACGGCGGTGGAGGCGTTCGGCCCGTTGGTTATCGACGTCGGCCTCGGCATCGTTGGTTTCATTGTTCTGATCGTGGTGGTGTCGTTCGTCAGCCGGTGGGCGCAGCGTCTGGCGCGTGCTGGGCTGAAGCGGTTGCACCTTGAACCGACGGTGGTCAGCTTCCTGGCGAAGGTGGCGAAGTACGCGGTGTGGGTGTTGGCGCTCCCGGTGGCGCTCGAGATCTTCGGGATCGAGACGACGAGCTTTGTGACGGCGATCGGCGCGGCGGGGCTGGCGATCGGGCTGGCGATGCAGGGGGCGCTGTCGAACATCGCGGCGGGGATCATGCTTCTGGTGCTGCGTCCATTCAAGATCGGGGACTGGGTTGAGCTTGATGATGAGTTCGGGATCGTGCGGGACATCGGGATCTTCTACACGCTGATCGACACGTTCCAGAACAAGCTGGTGTACCTGCCGAACGGGGAGGTGCTGGGGGCGAAGATTGAGCATTACACGGCGAACGAGAGCCGACGGATGGATGTGCCGGTGGGCGTGGCGTACGGGACGGACTTGAAGGAAGCGATGCGCGTGCTTGAAGCGGCGGCGGAGGAGGTTTCGGACTCGCCGCGGGAGGAAGACAAACCTTCGGTGATTTTGACGACGTTCGGTGGTTCGTCGATTGACTTTGATGTGCGTGTGTGGTGCGCGAGCAAGGATTATCTGCACGCACGGACGAAGGCCGTCTTCGCGATCGAGAAGGCGCTAGCGGACGCGGGGATCGAGATCCCGTTCCCGCAGCGGACGCTGACGTTCGGCGGGCGGCTCGGGGTGGAGACGGGGGCTGCCTCGGACTGACCGTATTGGCGCGAATCAGGCGTCTCGGCTGTCGGCGTCGCCGAAGCCGAGGGCTCGGGAGATCAGCTGGCCTCGCGAGCTGGCGTTGAACTTGCGGTGCAGGCTTTTGATGTGGTCGTGGATGGTGTGGGGGCTGCGGGCGAGGATCTTGGCGATGTCCTTGATGGACATGCCGACGACGAGGAGCTCGAGGACGCGGTGTTCGGAGGGCGTGACGGGTTCGGGGAGGGTGTCGGTGTCGGTCTGGAAGGCGAAGCGGGCGCGGGAATCGAGGTGCGGGAGGATGGCGTCGAGGAGGGAAGCGGCGGCGTCGGGGTCGGCTCCGCGCGCAAGCTGGAGCATGATGGCGAGGAAGGCGTTCGGCGCAGGGAGCGCAATGACCGCGGCGATGGTGTGGGCGTCTGAGACCCACTCAGTGTGGATCTGGGTCGGTTGCATGCTTTGGGCGAAATGATTGCGGGCGCGCTCGATGCGAAGAGGCAGGCCTTCGGATTCTTCGGGCGGCATCTCGCCGGCGTTGCCCTGGCCTGCTTTGCCGGGCTGGTAGGTCAGGTCGGTGTGGGTCTGCCCGCCGGTTTCAGCGATGACGGCGACCTGGGCTGTGAGGTCGGGGTCGAGAGTGGCGATGGCCTCGGCGGCCTGACGACACCACCCTAAAGTGGGGAGTCCCGGGAGGCGGGCGACGCGCGCAACGGAAGCCGCGAGGTTGCTCAAGTCGTTGTGTGAGAACCTCTTGTGGATGGTCGGCATGCGCGGGCGCCCTTCGGGGCGCTGGCGCTTTGTGCGCGCAGGACGCCCTACCCCACTAGTGACGTGAATCGAGGGGTGCGCAACAGCCGGTTGTGAAAAAGTTCAACGAGCGTCAGGAGACGGGATCGTCGGGCATGGGGGGCTCGTCGTCGGGGTCGTGGTCTCCGTGGGTGCACTCTTCGCCGAGGAGTTGCTTGAGGAGGCACTCGAGGTACTCGATGGCGTCGTCGATGGGCCCGGCCTGGTGCGCGGCGGCGTCGTGCGGGTTGGTCCCGGCGACGTGCGGCGCGGCGGCGAGGTTGATGGCGGCCAGGGCGAGTGCGCCTGACAGCCAGATCCCGGCGGCGTTCGAGCGTGCGGTGCGCGCAGCGATAGCGCTTGACAAACGATGGCGGTTCTGCAGCATGTGAGTCTCTCTCTGCCGATAAGTTCGGCGTCTTGCGTGGCCCCCAGTCGCGGGCGACGGGGGGAATGGCACGCTCGGTCGGTGTGCGACAGAGAGAGGCCGACCACCTCGCACACCCACTTTTGGGGGGCGAGCATCCAGAGCCATCCGTGGCGTAACGTGTTCTGTCCGTAGAGTTTACGAGTATACAGGGGCGGGTTTCAAAAACCACGAAAAAGATCGATGACTCCGGACAACGTCAGCCCCGACGCGCCTTCCCCGCCGAGTGCGGATGAGTTGCTTCGGCGGATGCGTTCGGGGGATCGCGAGGCGTCGGGCGCGTTCGTGGTTCACTTCGGCGAGCTGATCCGTCTGCGTGTGCGCGACAAGTTGAGCGCGCCGCTTCGGCGGGTGGTTGACTCCGAGGACGTGCTGTCGACGGTCGCGCGCCGGCTCGATGAGTTGGTGTACGACCGGCGGTTGCGCGCCGAGACGGACCGCGAGTTATGGTCGTTGGTGATGCGCATTACGAAGAACGTGGTTTCTGAGAATGTGAGGATGAAGGATCGGCATCAGCGTGCGGCCGCAGCGGCGCGTGAGATCGGGGCGCTGCGCGGGGAAAACGGGGCACCGGACGCGGAAGCGGTGGATGTCGGGCGTTGGGCGCTGGAGTCGCTTGAGGACGGCGTTGATCGGACGATTCTTCGCGGGCGTTTGTCGGGCGCGGCGCACCGGGAGATCGCGGCCTCGCTCGGGGCCACGCCGGCGTCGGTACGGATGCGCTGGGGTCGGATCGTTCGCGCGCTGCGCGATGCTTCAAAGGAGAAGATCTGGTGAACGTATCGACGACGAGCATCGATGGTTCCATGCATTCGTTCTTTGCTTGTCGCGAGCTGGGTCTGCTCGACGATCGTGAGCTGGCGGTGCGGATCCGGGAGGAAGGGCGCGTCGCGTTGGTCACTGGTGAGCGGGTCGCGCTGAGCGATTTCCTTCGGGCGCTCCCGGGGCTGGCGGGTCGGCGTCTGGCGCTGGACGCCGCGATCGACGTAGCACTGCGATCGCGCGGGGGCGCTTCTGACGCGAGCGCGGTTGAGGGCCTGGTGCGGGAGCACCCTGAGCTTGAGCGTGCGATCCGCGACGCCGCGGCGTTGGACGGCGCGTTGTGGTCAACGTTCGGCGGGGAGGACAACGAGGCTGCGCTGACGCGTGAGCGGCTTGAAGCGGAGCTTTCTGCGCTCGGGCGGTTCGCTGAGCTTGAGCGCGTTGGTCGCGGCGCTTCGGCGGACGTGTACCGGGCGGTTGATCGGGCGATGTCTGAAGGGGATCGGGAGTCGGTGGTGGCGCTGAAGGCGTTGCGTGGTCACGGCGGAGGGTTTGAGCGTGCGGTGGGCGAGGCGGCGCGGGCGCGGAGCGTTAATCATCCGAACGTGGTGCGGGTGTACGACCTGTTGGAGACGGCGGGCGGCGCGCGGTGCATCGTGCAGGAGTTTGTGAGCGGGGGCGATCTGCAGGGTTGGGTTGAGTCCCACGGAGCGGTGTCGGTTCGTGAGGCGGTGCGGCTCACGCTGGCGATCTCGCGCGGGGTGAGCGCGGTGCACGCGCGGGGGTTGGTGCATCTTGACCTCAAGCCCGCGAACGTATTGATGAGCGAAGACGGGGTTCCGAAGATCACGGATTTCGGGCTGGCGACGATGGAACTCTCTGACGCGGAGCGGGGTTCGGCGCAGAAGGGGACGGCGGCGTTTATGGCGCCGGAGCAGTTCCTGGGCGAGCCGGGCGCGGCCTCGCCGCAGGCGGATGTGTACGCGCTTGGCGGGATCCTGCACTGGCTGCTGACGGGTGCTCTGCCGAACGGGGAGACGCGCGAGGCGATTTCGGAAGCGCACCGATCGGGTCGGGTGATCGCGCGCGAGTTGGGGACGGCGCAGCGGAGCGGGCGCGTGGACCGGGATTTGGCGTCGGTGTGCGTGCGGGCGCTCGCGCCGGATCGTTCGGAGCGGTACGCGTCGGCCGGGGAGCTGGTGCGTGACTTGGAGTCGTGGCAGAACCGTGAGGCGATCGGCTGGACGCGGCCCGGGTTGGCGCGGCGGGCGCGGCTTTTTGCGGTGCGGAGACCGGCAGTCGCGGCTTTGGGCGTGATGCTCTTCGTCGCGGTTGCGGGCGTGGGCGCCTCGGCGACCGCGGCGCGACACTTCGCGGCGGAGGCGGAGGTTGAACGCGTTGAGGCAGAGGCGGCAGAGGAACTGCTTGCTGCGGAACAGGCGTGGAAGGCGCAGGCGGCGGTGGATCTGATGACGCTTACTGAGCGGTTCATTCAGGCGCGCAACGAGGGGCTTGCGGGCGAGGTGTTCTCCGCGCTGTGGCTTGTGGAGGGGGTGCATGGCCCGCTGGTGCTGGGCGAGCATGGCGATCTGCCCCGGCTGTGGGCCGTGCGCGTCGAGACCGCCCGGGGGCTTCTGGAGCAGCGGCGTCGCGAGGGGGGCGCGGAGAGTTTCGCGGCGCTTGAGATGGAATCACTGCTGGCATTCTGGCTGGTGAGCGGCGGGGAATTTGAGGAATCACTCGAGCTGCTGGAGCACAACATCGGGGCTTGGAGCCGGAGGCTGGATGCTGACGATCCGTGGTTGCGCGATCTTGCGGCAGTGCGGGACAGCGCGCTGGTGGACCGGTTGCTTCACGGGCTGGGCGGCGGCGCGTTGACGGGCGCGGCGCGGGCGGAGGCGGTGCGGCTTGAGAACTCGCTGCGCGAGAGCACACTGCGGCTCAAAGATCGCGGCGACGGGGCGCAGCTGCGGCTGCTGATTCTTGAACGGTTGCTGGCGTTGTACGGCCCTCGGGCGTTCGACCGGGCGGATTGGTTCGCCTGGGCCGAGGGACAGATCGGTGGGCTCGGTTTGAGCGGGGTCAGCCGTTAGCCACCAGATCAGGGCGGGTGCGCTCAGAACTCTGTAATCTGTTTTTTCTCCGTTCGGTGGGTTGCCGGGCGGGTAAGACTCGTGGGCACTCGATGAGGAGTTTTCGCCATGGGATTCGTTCAAGAGTTCAAAGAGTTCGCGATGCGGGGCAACGTGGTCGACATGGCCGTTGGCATTGTGATCGGGGCGGCGTTCGGAAAGATCGTCAGCTCGTTCGTGTCTGACATGATCATGCCGCCGATCGGGCTGCTGCTTGGGGGGGTGGACTTCAGCGATCTGAAAGTGACGCTGAAGGAAGCGGTCCCGGCGACGGATGGGGCGGAGGCCGTGGAAGCGGTGACGCTGAATTACGGTTCGTTCATCAACACGACGATCGACTTCCTGATCATCGCGCTGGCGATCTTCATGGCGATCAAGCTGATGAACTCGCTCAAGCGGAAGGAAGAGGAGAAGCCGGCGGAGCCGCCGAAGCCGCCTCGTCAGGAGATTCTGCTTGAGGAGATTCGGGATCTGCTGCAGAAGCAGAACGGCTGAGTTTGTTCTGACAGCGATCGATTACCGCCGGGATGCCTCCCGGCGGTTTTTTGTGCGCATTAGAAAAGCCGCAACACGCGGCTTGAGAAGCGAGGCGGGCGGGACTCGAACCCGCAACCACCGGATCGACAGGCGGCTCGAATGCCTGGTCAAGATCGCCGACAATATGTTGTCAACATGTCGCATACAACCGTGCTTGGTTGCCTGCAAACGCGGTACTACCGGATTTACCTGGTAGAAAACGGTATATCGATGAAGACTATCAGCCGTAGAGTGGAATCAATATCACGGAGCACAGTTGCACCGCTTCTATGCCCGTCGCGATCTGTGCGGTGAGTTCATTTGCTTCGTTGCCGGGAGCGGGCCGCGTCGCGTCGCCCTTTGCGGACGATCGCCTGCTGCTCGTCGTGGTCGCCTGCTTGGGGACATGGACGCAGGGGCTCGCCCGGGCGCACCGCGAGGCGTCCGACGACGGCGAAGTGGTCTGATCCTTCGAGTTTGGCGCGCGAGAGGCTTTGTACCCGTACACCGGGGGAGACGAAAAGGTGATCGACTGGGTAGCGCAGCAGCGGGTGCTCCGCGTGGTAGGTGCTGAGCAGCCCCCGCCCGACGCGCGGGTCGAGCAGACCGCTCAGACGCTTGAACAGGCGCGTGGTGTGCGACCATGCGACGTCGTTGAAGTCGCCGGCCACGATCCAGGTGGCGTCCGGATCTTGGGCCGCTTCCCTGGCGACGATCACGAGTTCGGCGTCGCGCTCGCGACTGTCGCGTCGCCCCTCCTCTGCCGGGTGTTCGAGCCCGGGCGGGGCCGGGTGGAGCCCAACAAAGCGCAGCGGCGGGAGCGCGGGCCCATGGATCTCAGTAAAGATCGACACCCTCCTCTCCGACACGAGCTTCCTGATCGATGTGTTGCGGAGTTCGTAGCGCGACCAGAGCGACATACCCAGACCGTCTGACCGCGGCACATCGACGCGCTGTTCGTACGCGTGTGCAAGGTCGGCCAGGCTGTCCAGCCAGACGTCATTGGTTTCGATCAGTAACAGGACATCGGGATCGGCGCGCCGGACGGCGTCTGCCGTGACCGCGTATCGGTCGTTCCCCTCGCGCACGTTGGCGACCATCACACAAAGGGTGTGGTCGTCGGATCTGGCAGACGGAACCTCGTGCCGCACACACGGGGTGAAAGACAGAATGCGCAGGGAATTCCACACCAGAACCGCACCGAGGAGCACCAGAGCGACCGCGTCGACGCCGCCCGGGTCGCTCACAAACACGAGGCCACCGCCGAGGACCAGCGCGGCCGCGGCGAAGATGGCGATCTGGAGCTTGGGGAAGTCGAGAACGCGGATCCACCACTGCCCGGTGCGCACCAGAGGCGCAAGCGTGAGCGCCGTTGCGATCGCTGCGGAGAGCCGGATGATCCAGAGGAGGGCTTCGATCATTGGTCGTTGACGGCTGAGCGCCGGGGCGGGGACGAGCGCCAGGGTCTGCGTTGGTGCACAGAAAACGCCCGCGCGGGGCGGCGACCCCACGCGGGCTTCAAGAGTAGCAGTGGCTAGCGTTAGTTCGTCGTCCAGCGGGGTGAGTCACCGTCCCAGAACAGGATCATGCCGTGGTTCCCAGGAAGGTGGATCTTGCGAGCGAAGTGGTGCGTCTCGCCCTTGAACGTTGCCATCTTGCCTTCGATCTTGAGCTGCTGGCCCTTGCTCAGCGACCACGGCTGCTGATCGACGAACCAGGACGGCCCCAGAACGACGGTCTTCGTACCGCTGTTCGTTTGAATACGAAGCGTGCGCATCGGAACGGGGTGCCCCTCAACTTCCTGCTTGGTCATCTCGCGGAACGCGCCGGAGAGCGTGAACGACTCGCCCTTCTTCCACGCCTTGACGAACTCGCGGACGTGCGCGTCGGAGAGCGACTTGTTCTTCGCCTTATTCTTGGCGCTGTGCTCCGAGGTCGGTTCAAAGCCCGCGATTTCCACGCTGTACGCGGAGTAAATCGGGTGGATCTGCGATTCCCTGGTGAGGATCGTAATGTCGTCGGGGGCCTGGCGCGTGCTGGTGAGCACGTCCTTGTCGGCGTCGAGCATCACCTTGTCGTCCCACACGCTGACCACCGGCCAGGGGACACAGCGGAGATCGTCACCGATGCCGAGGAAGTTCTCATCCGGATCAAGCGTCAGCATGGCGACACGACCCGAGTTGAGCTCGAGGATAGCGCCCTCGATGGAGCCCGCGTCTTCGGCACGCGCGTCCGCTTCGGCCCCGATGATGTTCGAGAGAAGCGTCAACGCCCGGGCACCGGTTACGTCAGAACCCGACTCCGGGTTGTACCGGTTGGTGTTCCAACGGGGTTGACCGTCGTTGTCGCGCAAAATAGCCTTCGTTCCGTTGACGGAGTACGAGCGAGCGACAAACCTGTCGTCAGAGTCGCGCGGGAGGTCGTAGGCGGTGATGCTGACAGTGTTGCCGCGGATGGGCGCCGTGGGCTGACCCATGACGTACCACGTAGGTCCGAAGATCACGCGTCGGCTGGTCCCGTTCTTGCTCTCGATCGTCACGGCGACCTGCTCGCCCGCGTTGTCGGTCTCGAAACGTTCTACGTCAGTGATGCGACCGTCAAAGGTCTGCGGATCACCGGACTTGATCGCGAAGAGGTACGGGTCGTCCGCGCGATGCACCTTATCGTGCTGCACGCGGTCGGCCTCGATCTGATCGATCCAGTTCTCGTCTGCATCGGCGATGTCAATCCAATCGTCGAGGTTCATGCGATCCATACGGTCGTAGGCTTCCGGGGTAAAGGCAGCTATGACGCGCACATGAGGGGTGGTCCGTTTCAGTGACACGACGTTGAGCGGGATGGCGACCCGGTCGCCACCGAAGCCCAAGAGCCCGCCGTGACTCACGACGACGTGCGAGATGCGCCCGCTGCCACGGTCAACGACAAAGTCTTCCACTTCGCCGATGTCCGCGCCATTGGCGTTCTTTACAGTCGTGCCGAAGAAGTCATCGGCCTCGAGAAAGCTCAGCGTGTGCTGAGTGCTCATAGCTTCGGCGCGGCGTTCGATCGGCGTCATCTGAGCGACGGCCGGCGCGGCCCCGGCGAGAAGCGAAAGCGAGAGAATGGTGTTCAGAGTCGTGATTTTCATAGTTGATCTCCTTAGCATTTCAGCCCGGTAGGGCGTTTCTATTTCGATGAAGCGTCTTGGCGACACTCATCACGAAATGCGTTATCGCACCCGGCAATGAGCACGCCCTGACGACGAGATGAAATGAGATTTATTTGTTTGAACCCAAGTCCTGGGAACTCACCTGATCATCTCTTCCGACTGAGGCGCTCCGGTCGAGCAGATCGTCGCCGCTGACTTCTCGGTGGAGTTGGGCGTACGTCCTTGCCATGATGAGGACGAGTAAAAACAGCCCAATTAGCAGCAGCACATACAGCATCAGTCTATCGCGTCTCGCTTCAACAGCGCAGTCGGCGCGCTTTCTAGCGAATAGCAAAAACGCCTCTCGGTGGCTCGGGTCTGACCCACCGAGAGGCGCGTTCGTAACGGCTCGGCGTCAGCCCCTGTGCGGGGCGGTTGCGCCATCCTCGATCATGCGCGGGCGTCGCGCATGTCGCGGATCGTGTCGTGGTCCTGCTTGACGGACAGCCATTGCTGCTGCAAGAACGAGTTCAACGGGCTGCCGGCAGTTTCCTTCAGAACCTCCTCGTACTTCTCCTTGATGGCGTCTTCACCGCGTTCGGCTTCGGCGAGGAGGGCGTGTTCGTCGCCGGACTGCACCGTGCCGCGCAGACTCGTCCACCAGCGGTGAAGCGTCCCGGAGAAGGTGCCGGAGTCCTTGGGCTCTTCACCATTCGCGCGGACGTAGCTCTGCAGCTCGCCCGCAAAGTTTTGACGGCGCTGGCCGCAACGCCGGAAGTACGCCGCGATGTCGGCATTGTCGATTTTGTCAGCGGAGGTTTCGAAGCCATTGCCACTGTCGAGGTTAATCTCGATGAGGTCTTGGAGACCTTCAATTGTCTTGTCTGAGAGAGTTGTCGGGGTCGTGAGTGTCATGATTGTTCCTTTTTTGGGTGGGTGGTTAGGGTGAGGTCACACGGGCGGCGAGGTGCGATCAGCCGTCGACGGCGTCTTCGACCTCGTCCGCGGCCTCCTCAACCGCGTCGCCTGCGTCCTCAGCAGCGTCTTCAAGCCCGTCGTCTTCGCAGCCAACGAGGGCCGGAGAACACGCGAGCGCGAGGGCGCCAAAGAAGGCGGCGAGATACTTCCGTGCGGTGTTGCGTTTCATGTAGTTCCTACTGCTTCACGCGTCTGAATGCGTGTAATTACGCCCTCACCGACGTCTTCCCGCGGTTGACCAGGCCGAAGATCAGCGAGAGCAGGAAGAGGACGACGAAGACCGCGAAGAGAATCTGCGCGATCGACGCGGCTCCGGAGGCGATTCCGCCGAAGCCGAAGACAGCCGCGATAATGGCGATAACGAAGAATGCAAGGGCCCAGCTCAACATGATTGTTCCTTTCCGTGTTTTGCTGCTTTGTGGCTACGAGCTTGTTACTCGTTGTTCAAAAAATGACTATCAGGGGCTGAAATAAACGACGGAAGGGTGCGAACATGAAATTCGTCTTACCTTCGCGGGACGCGAGGCGCATCAGTCGTCGTTGCCAGCGTCCTCGATGCTCTCGCCAACCTCTTCGATGTCCTCGCCGGCGCCCTCGACGGTGTTACAACCGCTGAGCGGAGCAAGCGCGAGAGCTCATACGAAGGCGCCGGTCATCGCGGCGATACGGAAAGACGCGAGGTATCGAGTATCCCCGGGAGCGGGGGCATTGTCGTGGGTCTGGTTCTGCATGGGGCACATTCCTTCCTGAAGATGGTGCAACTATCGGAACGGAATGAGTATCGTGATGTCGCCTTTGGACGATGTGACAGCGCGATGAAAGTCTCTTCATGGTCAGCGTCGCACTTCCCGGGCGGAAATCGGAAGACCACACGATGAAAGTGCTGATAATCGAAGACAATCCGAAGATGGCTGCGGGAATCCAACGGGGGCTTGAGGAAAATGGGTACGCGACTGACGTGTGCCACACGGGTTTCGAGGGCGAGGAGCAGGCGGCGGGCGGGGAGTACGACGCGGTGATCCTCGATCTCATGCTGCCTGATCGGGACGGCGTGGAGGTGTGCCGGAACCTGCGCCGGCGCTCGGTCGCCTCTCCGGTGCTGATGCTGACCGCGCTTTCGGGGACCGAGGACAAGGTCAGCGGGCTGGACGCCGGTGCGGACGATTACCTCACCAAGCCGTTCGAGTTCGAGGAACTGCTCGCGCGCCTGCGAGCCCTGCTGCGTCGGGGCGAGGCCAGCGAAGGGCGAACCCTCCGCTGCTGCGACCTGGAACTCGACTTGTATTCTCGACGCGCGACGCGAGATGATGAGACGATGGAACTCTCGAACAAGGAGTTCGGTT
Source organism: Phycisphaerales bacterium (assembly GCA_965227605.1). Lineage (GTDB taxonomy): Bacteria > Planctomycetota > Phycisphaerae > Phycisphaerales > UBA1924 > CALNYS01. The sequence continues at coordinate 60,183 of OZ245745.1, forward strand.
TGCTTGAGTATCTCATGCGCAACGAGAACCGCGTCCTGAGCCGTGCTCAGATCGCTGACAAAGTGTGGAACACCAACCTGGAACCGGGCAGCAACGTAATCGACGTCTATATTTCGAGTCTAAGGAAGAAGGTTGATCGTGGGTTCGAACGGGAACTGATCCACACCGTCAAGGGCGCCGGGTACCGATTCGGCGTGATCGACTAGCCGTGAGTACGCGCGAGAGCGGCCTCCTGTCGGGGCATACCCGTTCGCTGCGCCTGCGCTTGACCGTGTGGGTCGTCGCGGTGTTCATCCTGATTCAGGGTGTGATCGGCGGGGTGTTCTGGTGGTTTCGCCATGCGGACTCGAATCGGTTGTTCCGTGACAAACTTGTCATGTTCAGCGAGACCGTCGCCGAGCGCGTTGGCGAACGCCTTGCCGAGATAACAGAGGATGAGCTGAGTGCGATGGGCCAAGACGAGATCGATCGCATGCTGTTCTCTGCGATTGATCTCGACATAGTCGATCGTCAGGGACGCAGCATGGTCCGCGAGGGCGTTCGATCAGAGGCGGGGGTAGAGCGACTGCTCGGGCTGCTGGACGCGGGCGAAGCAGCCTTGTGGGTGCGGCTGGACGATGCTCTTGAGAATGAGGCGCGAGGGGAGAGAGGATCGACGGTGCTCGCCGGCGCTCCGCTGGCGGCTCGCTCCGGCGATGCGCTTGTGGTCGTGACGACGACAGACGGATTATTCCGCCAACAATCCGATCTTCTCGCTCGCATCTTTCTAAGCGCGGGGCTTCTTGGCGTCGCCGCCAGCGCCATCAGTGGATGGCTCATCGCGGGGATTGCGGTGGCTCCTCTGCGCAGACTCACACACATCGCCGAGCAGTTGCACCCGGAAACAATCGACGATGAAATCAATGTCGACGACGAATCCGTTGAAATTCAGGACTACACGCAAGAGCTCGACGACGCGCGCGAACGTTTCCGCGACGCCTTTGCGGCGCAGGAGCGTTTTCTCTCGAACGTATCGCATGAGATCAAGACGCCGATAGCGATGCTGCTTACCCAAGCTCAGGTTCTTGATCGATCCGCTCTTACTCAAAGCGGCCAGGACTTCGTGGAGTCCACTGAAGACGAGATGCGGAGGCTCGGCCAGCTTGTTGAGAGCTTTCTCACCCTTACGCGTGTGCGGAACGGGGGCAAGCCAACGCGCCTTGAGCGGTACCCTGTGAATGAACTCGCGGCCGACGCGAGCGAGGACTCCTCGGCGTACGCGGACGAGTACGGCGTTCGCCTCCGAGTCACGCTTGACGATGCTGATGGTGCAATGGAAGCATGCGTCAATGGAGATCCCGTTCTCCTACGCACGCTGCTGGGCAATCTGATTCGCAACGCGGTGCGGTTCTCACCCGCAGACGGCGTTGTTGAAGTGCGCACAGAAATCGGACCGGACTACGCCAAGATCGGTGTGCGCGACCACGGCGTCGGGCTGAGCGAGGACATCATCCCGAAGATCTTCGACCGCTTTGTGCAGAGTGACGCGGAGGCGGACCGCGAACGCGGGCAGGGGTTGGGGCTCGCTATCTCCAAAGGCATCGCGGAGCTGCACGACGGCGACGTGCTGGCCGGGAATCATCCGGAGGGCGGGGCGGTCTTTACGGTCCGCCTGCCGATCTCCAGAGGCAGCTAGCGAGCTCGCTCTGAGCTGGATAGCACGCGCGACGTGACCGCCAGCAGCCCGGCGGCCTTGGACGCCAGGCGGATGGAGCGCCACGGGCCCAGGGCCGCGATGACTCCGAACGCGAGCGCGGCCGTCGCCGCGGGGTTCCGACGGGCGGCGCGCAACGCCTCGTGCGTCAGCGCGTTCGGGTCGTTCCGAGACGCTTCGCGCGGCTCGGGACGGCTGGCTCGGCGCAGCGTGCTTTTGTGGAGCGCGAGTTCGTCCCGCAGTTGATCGGTGGGTGGGAGCGGCTTACTCATGACGTTCGACTCCCATCGCGGAGCCGCTTCGCGGCGCGCTGCGCCCACCAGGCTGACAACGCGAAACCGCCCCCGCCGCAAAGCAGGAGCGCCGGCCCGAGCCCAACGACCGGTGTGATCCATACAACCACGCCGGTCAGCGCGGCGATGCCCCCGAGCAGCGCAACGATCGTGAGGGAAACGACCGCCACAGCATCCACGACGAAGTCCGCCGCGTGACGCTTGGCGAGCCGTCCCTCCGCCTCGAGCAGCTCGACGCTGCTGATGAAGCTCTCGGTCAGACGCTGGATCACGGGTTATTTCCGCATCAGGCGGGAGAGCAGCGCCCCGGCGCCGAAGGCGATCGCGAGACTCGTCACCGGGCGTTTCGAGACCGTTTCGCCGATGCTCTCGTGTGCGGACGAGAACCGCTCGCCTGTCTTTTCTGCGAGATCGCTGACCGTCTCTTTGGTGACGTTGGCGCCCTCGCTGATCGCGGCCATGCCGGTCGAGGCCGTGTCCGAAGCGAGGCGGGCAAGATCCGCCTTGAGAGCGGCGAGGTCCTGCTTGATATCGTCGAAGTCAGCCGAAGCGTTCGATTGACTCACGCGCGGGGTCGAAGTTGACATTGTTTGTTCTCCTGCTGTTGAGGTGTCGTGTTTGTTCTCGGCTCTCGCCGACGGAACCACTGTCACCTTCGACCCGCGCGTCGGGCTGAGACAGGTATGAATTCACGTTCATTTCGAAAGAAGCAGGAGTCAACGGCACGATTCCTGCTCTTCTGGCACACCCGCACCAACAGCGGGGTGCAACGGCTATCGGCGCGTGGGCACGTAACGAGAACACGCATTCAGAGTGCTTGCCGATTGTTGACGGACACGACGACACGCGCAACGAAAAACCGCGTATCACGGCTGGCGGGCCGAGAAACGCGGTTTCCAAGCGAGGCGGACGGGACTCGAACCCGCAACCACCGGATCGACAGTCCGGGACTCTAACCAATTGAGCTACCGCCCCACGCGGGCTCCGGGTGGGGCCCTTTGGGATCGGAGAGCGTAGCCGAGATGTTGGGGGTGTCAAGCGTTGGCGTGGATGGGCGGGCTTCGCGGCTCGGAGCGGGGTCGGGCGGTTATTTGCCGCTGTACCAGTCCTGGGCCGTCGCGGCGTCGACGACGAGGGGGACTTCGAGGTTCATGGCGTTTTCCATGTGCTTGACGATCTGGGTCTGGGTGTCGGCGGCGTTCTTCTTCGGGGTCTCGAAGACGAGCTCGTCGTGGATCTGGAGGAGCATAAGGGTGTCGCCCAGCTCGCCGGCGGTGAGGCGTTGGTGCAGATCGATCATGGCGAGCTTGATGAGGTCGGCGGCGGAGCCTTGGACGACGGAGTTGATCGCCATGCGCTCGCCCAGTGCGCGGCGCGGGCCTTTGCCTTCGATCTGCGGGATAGGGCGGCGGCGACCAAGGATGGTTTCGACGTAGCCGTGGGTTTCGGCCTGGCTGACGCACTCGGCGAGGAACGTCGTGATCCCCGGGAAGCGCTCGCGGTAGGCGTCGATGATCGCGGCGGCTTCCTTGTCGGTGACGCCGAGTCGGCGGGCGAGGCCGTAGGGGGTGACGCCGTAGACGATGCCGAAGTTGACCATCTTGGCGCCGGAGCGTTGTTCGCTGATGACGTCTTCGGGTTTGATGTTGTGGATCTCGGCGGCGACGGCGCGGTGGATATCCTGACCTTCGTGGAAAGCGCGGATGAGGTTCTCGTCTTTGGAGAGGTGGGCGAGGAGGCGGAGTTCGATCTGCGAGTAGTCGGCAGTGATGAGTGTGCGGCCTTTGGGGGCGACGAAGGCCCTGCGGATCTCGCGCCCGATCTCGGTGCGGATGGGGATGTTCTGGAGGTTGGGGTCGGAGGAGGAGAGACGGCCGGTGGCCGCGACGGTCTGGTTGAAGGAGGCGTGGATGCGCCCGGTGCCTGGGTTGATGGCGTCTTTGAGCGCGACGAGGTAGGTGCTGACGAGTTTGGTGAGCTGGCGGTACTCGACGATGAGCGCGGGGACGGGGGTTTCGATGGTCGCGTCCTGCGAGAGTTTTTCGAGGACTTCGATGTCGGTGCTGGGGCCGGTTTTGTTCTTCTTGAGAGGCTTGAGGCCCAGGCCGGGTTCTTCGTGATCGGGGGCGTTGAAGAGGACGCCGGCGAGCTGTTTGGGGGAGTCGGGGTTGAAGGTGCGCGGGGCGGCGTCGTGGATCTCGGCTTTGAGTTCTTCGATGCGGGCGTTCAGGCGTTCGGCCTGGCGGTCGAGTTCATCGGCGTTGACCTGGATGCCGTTCCATTCGAGTTGGGCGAGCACGTCGACGAGGGGGAGCTCGACGTCGCGGAGGAGGTCTTCGAGGCCGACGTCGCGGGCCTCGGCGCTCAGGGCGTGGTAGAGTTGGAGGGAGACGTCGGCGTCTTCGGCGGCGTAGGGGCCGGCGAGGTCGAGTGAGACTTCGTCGAAGCGCTTTTGTTTCTTGCCCGTGCCGATGAGGTCGCTGATGGGCACGCACTCGCGCCCGAGGAACGCGAGAGCGAGGGCGTCGAGGCGGTGGGAGGAGCGGGAGGCGTCAACGACGTAGCTGGTGATCATGGTGTCGGCGATGACGCCGCGGAGTTCGACGCCCGCGCGGCGCAGCACCAGCATGTCGAACTTGAGGTTGTGGCCGACCTTCTTGATGGACTCGTCTTCGAGGAATGGCTTGAGCAGTTCGAGAGCGTCGGCTTCGGAGAGGTGCGCGCTCGGGTCGGGCGAGCGGACTGGGATGTAGACGCCGGCGCCGGGCTTGCCTGAGAGGGAGACGCCGCAGAGGTCGGATTCCATGGGGCGGAGGCCGGTGGTCTCGGTGTCGACGGCGACCAGGTCGGCTTTGCGGAGCTTGGCGAGTTCGGCGTTGAGGTCTTTCTTCGTGGTGATGATGCGGTAGTCGCCCTGGGCGACGGGTGGTGGTTCGTTCTGTGCGAAGAGGGAGTCGGCGGGGGCGCGTTCGTCGTCGGGCGCGGCTTTGGCGCCGGTGAGGTCGTCGAGTTCCTGCTGGTAGCGGTTGAAGCCGAGCTCTTTGAGGATGGGCTTGAGTTTGGGGAGGGCGATGGCGTCGCGGGCGGCGGATTCGAGGTTGAACTCGACCTCGACGTCGCGTTTGAGTTCGACGAGGGACTTGGAGAGGGGGAGGTCTTTGGGCGCGGCGGCGCGGATGGCCTCGCCGCGTTTGCCTTTGATGGAATCGGCGGCGTCGAGGAGCGCGTCGAGCGTGCCGTGCTCGGCGATGAGCTTGGCGGCGGTTTTGGGGCCGACGCCGGGAACGCCCGGGACGTTGTCCACGGTGTCGCCCGCGAGGGCGAGCATGTCGGCGACCTGCGTGGGGGCGATGCCCCACTTCTCTTTGAGCGCGGCTTCGTCGATGGTCTCGGCGGTGTGGACGTCGCGCATCTCGACGCGCCCGGCCTCGAGGAGTTGTTGGAGGTCCTTGTCCTTCGACACGATGCGCACGAGGACGCTCGGGTGTTCGTTGCGGAAGCGTTCGGCGATGGTGGCGATGGTGTCGTCGGCCTCGACGCCTTCGACGGCGAGGACGGGGATGTCGAGCGCTTCGAGGAGGGCCAGGCAGCGGTCGACCTGCGGGCCGAAGGTTTCGGGCGGGTCGTCGCGGTTGGCTTTGTACTCGGGGTAGAGCTGGGAGCGGAAGGTGCCGTGGTCGCCGGAGGCGTCGACGACGACGGCGAGGTAGTCGGGCTTCTCCTCGCGGAGGATCTTGAGGAGCATGCCGACGAAGCCGAAGGTGGCGTTGGTGGGCTCTTTGGTGACCGGCGAGGTCATGGCGGTGCGGATGGCGTGGAAGGCGCGGAAGAGCTGCGCGTAGCCGTCGATGAGATAGAGGGTTTTCCTGTCGCTCGCGCTCACGACGTGGCCTTCGCGTGGAGGTCGCGGAGGGTTTGTTCCATCGCGGGCGTGAGTTCTACGTCGCGCCGCGCCATGACGGCGCGGGCGACGTCGAGGAATTTGTCGATGCGGAAGGTCTTGACGCCGCCGTCGGTGACCCAAGCGAAGGGCGGGGTGCAGGCGTCGGGGGGCGCGCTCGAGGCGATCATGGCTCCGACGCCGAGGATGGTCCCGGTGTAGAGGCGGGTGGAGATGGCGGTCTTGACGTGGTCGCCGACGATGGCGCCGAGGAAGGTGAGCCCGGTGCGTTCGCGTGAGGCGTCCGGGGCGCAGCGGGCGGTGATCTCGGCGTAGGTGTTGAGGAGGTTGGAGTTGGTCGTCCCGGCGCCGAGGTTGGCCCAGGCGCCGACCCAGGAGTCGCCCAAGTGCCCGTCGTGGGCCTTGTTGGCGTAGCCCTGGAAGATGCTCCCCCCCACTTCGCCCGCGACCTTGCAGACGGGGCCGATGGCGGTGTTGGGCTTGATGAGTGCCTGGTCGAGGACGGTCGAGTGCGGGCCGATGTAGGCGGGGCCGCAGATGATGGCGCCGGGGCGGACGGTGGCGTTCTGCTCGATGAGGATGGGGCCCTTGGTCGTATCGAGCACCGCGGTGGGCATGATCTCGGCGCTTGGGTCGAGCGCTGTGCGCCCGTCGCCGAGAGTGACGACGCCTCGCGGGGTCTGACGCGCCCAACGATCGGAGGCCTTCATGATGAGCGCGAGGTCCATCGCGAGGGCGTTGTCGCGGTGACGAATGACGTCCCACGGGCGTTCGATGAGGCAGGGGGCGTCGGAGCGTTCGGCGCCTTGCAGGAAGGATTTTTCGGAGATCGCCGTGATTTTTTCTGCGGGGACGCGGCAGGCGACGAGACGCCCGGAGGCGCTGTCGGCGACGACGCGACCGGGCTCGATATCGGTGAGCGCCGCGGGATGAGCGATGGCGCCGGCGCTGACGATGACGGCTTCGTTTGCGCCCTGTGGGAGCCCTTCAACGGCGGCTTCGAGGCCAGCCTGGCCGCGCTCTTCAATCGCCAGAATTCCCTTGATTCCAGCGGTTTCCATGCGTTCGCGCAGGGTGAGGGCGCCGGTGCGGGCGTCCCAGAAGGGGCGGGTGTCGCTCAGGGGTGATGGGCGTCCGAGGTCATCGTCCCAGAGGACGATCGGGGGCGCGTCGGGGGAGGTCATGCGCGGAGTGTAGCGGGGGCGCGCGTCGGCGTCGGGCGGCGCGCGGGGGAACGGCGGTCGTGATTTTTTTCGGTTATTGCAGCAGATTCAGCTTGTGCGCCGATATCCGGCGGCGTACAAACACCTGCGCACCGCTCAACGGAGGAGCGGGAAACGCCGGAAAAACCAGACGATCCTGCCCGTTAGCGGATCGGATGACAGCAACCAGGCAGCAGCTCCGAGCAACTGCCAGAGGATCAAGGAGGCGCCCAATGGCCGCACGCACGACTCGTAAGAAGACGACCCGCAAGAAATCCACCGCTCGCAAGACGACCGCCCGCAAGAGCACGGCGCGGAAGACCACCGCCCGTCGCTCGACGACCGCCAAGAAAGCCCCCAGCTTCAAGATCCCGACGGCTGGCAAGACCCGCACCAAGAGCGAGGTCTTCTCGATCATCGCGGACAACACCGGCCTCACCCGCAAGCAGGTCTCCGAGGTCTTTGACGTGACCAAGCAGATCATCGCCAAGGACCTCAAGAAGTCCGGCCCCGAGGTCGTGAACCTGGGCGGCATGATGAAGGTGACCGTGCAGCGCAAGCCGGCCACCCGCGCTCGCAAGGGCATCAACCCCTTCACCGGCGAGCCCACGGTCTTCAAGGCCAAGCCCGCCCGCAACGTGGTGAAGATCCGCCCGCTCAAGGCGATCAAGGAACTCGTCTGAGTCTGACGCCTTTGTGTGAACTTCAAGCGGGGCTCTCGGGCCCCGCTTTTTTATTTGCGCTCTCGTGCTGGTAGAGTTCTTTTATGGCATTAGCAGACGAACAACGTGAATCATCAGGTGAGAAGTCGCGGGGGTTCTTTCTGATCGGGCTGGGCGTCGGCGCGGTGCTTATCGCACTCGCGCTGCTCTTCGGCGGGCCGACGACGAAGGTGGTCGTGACGCTGGTCGTGGTGACGACGCTGCTTGGGGCATGGCGGGGGGCGATGGAGACAGGGGCGTTCGTGGTCGCGCTGCTGGTCGCGGCAATCGCGGCGTTCCCGCTGGGGCGGGCGATCGAGGGGATGGTGGGGAGCACGCTGGGGCTTGGCGGCATGGCCAAGTACGGCGCCGCTGTTGGGATCGCGGCTCTTGGAGTGCTGGTCATCACAGCGCTGATCGTGAGCGTGTTGGCGAAACGCCTCAAAAAGAAAATACCTGAGATCGCGAAGTTTGATCGCCCAGTCGGCGCCACCCTTGGCTTGCTAGAAGGAGTGCTTCTTTCATTCCTTGTCATCTGGGGCGCGCTCGCGATTCAACCGACTGCGCAAAGGCGCGTTGACGACAGCATCGCCGCTCGTGAAGCCGGAGTAATTTCAGACGAGCCAAACCTCAGTGAGCGACTTGCGCATTCCGTGCTCACGCTTGCAGATGATGCGACGGCACACCCAGTAGGAACCATCGCCGCGAGCACCAACCCATTCTCGGAAGCCGAGGCTTTTGTGCTCGCTGAGGATTACCTGCTCATCGCGAACGACCCAGAAGCAATGCGGACCTTCCAAGAGAGCGACGCGATGAATCGTGTGCGAGAGCATCCGGCTGTGAAACGAACTGTCGAGATCCTTGAAAACGACCCCAGGATCCGCGAGACGCTCGAGGGCGGGCTTACCCGTGATGGGTTGTACGCGATCATCAACAGTGATCCACTCCTCGATGCGCTCCGGGAGACCAACGTCCTCGAAGAGATCAAGCCGCTGACCGACGACCTGCGGGAAGCGCTGGAAGAGGCCAAATCCCGCATCCGCGACGAGTGAGCGGGCGAAGCGGCTGATATGGGGAAGGCATCCAAAGCGCTCGACGACCGGCGCCTATCGGGGTCGGTGCGTGATTTGGTGATCGTGCTGGGGGATCAGCTCTCGCATGACTACGCGACGCTGACTGATCTTGATTCTGAGCGCGATGCGGTGCTGATAATGGAGGCGCGCGAGGAATCGACGCGCACGCCGAGCTCGAAGCAGCGGACGGTGTTGTTCCTCAGCGCGATGCGTCACTTCGGATTGGAACTCGTCGAGAAGGGTGTGGCGCTGCGGTACGTGCGGCTGGATGAGGACGGGAACACGGGGTCGTTTGGCGGCGAGGTGGCGCGGGCGGTGGAGGAGCTCAAGCCGGAGCGGCTGCGGGTGATCGAGCCGGGCGCACGCCGGGTGCTTGATGAGCTGGAGGACGCGGCGGACGAGTGCGGCGTTGAGCTCGACGTGCTGCCCGACACGCATTTCCTGTGCTCGACCGACGAGTTCCGCTCGTGGCGGGAGGGGCGGAAGGTGCTTGTGATGGAGCACTTCTACCGCTGGATGCGCAAGCAGCATGGCGTATTGATGGACGGGAAGAGCCCGGCCGGCGGGGAATGGAACTTCGACAAAGAGAACCGCAAGGCGTTCAAGCGGGCGCCGCGGGCGCCGAGGCGGTACTCGCCGCGGGCGAGTGGTGTTGTTGAAGAGGTGATGGAGCTGGTCGAGCGGGAGTTGGCGGATCTGCCCGGGCGGCTGGAGCGGTTCTTGTGGCCGGTGACGCGCGAGCAGGCGCTGTACGCGCTGGACAAGTTTGTGGATGAACGACTTGAGAGCTTCGGTGATCACCAGGACGCGATGTGGACAGGGGAGAACACGCTGTTTCACTCGTTGCTCTCGCCGGCGATCAACCTGAAGCTGCTGGACCCGCGGGAGGTGATCGAGAAGGCCGTGGCGAAGCAGGGCGACGTGCCGATCAACGCGTTGGAAGGATTCGTGCGCCAGGTGCTGGGGTGGCGGGAGTTCATCCGCGGGGTGTACTGGGCAGAGGATGGGTACGAATCGCGCAACGGTCTGCGGGCGCAAGGGGCGCTGCCCGAGAGCTACTGGACGGGCGAGACGGAGATGCGCTGTGTGCGCGAATGTGTGGAGCCGGTGCTGGAGGATGGGCACTCGCACCACATCCAGCGGCTGATGGTGACGGGCAACCTGGCGCTGACAGCGGGCGTGCATCCCGACGAGGTGGACGACTGGTATCTGGGGATGTTCGTCGATGGCGTCGAATGGGCGACGATCCCCAACACCCGCGGCATGAGCCAGCACGCCGACCACGGCGTGGTGGGGACGAAGCCTTACGCCTCGACGGGTAACTACGTCAAGAAGATGAGCAACTACTGTGAGCACTGCCGCTTTGATCCCTCGAAGCGCACCGGCGATGACGCCTGCCCGCTGACGACGCTCTACTGGGATTTCCTGTTGCGTCACGAGGAGACGTTCAACCAGAACGGGCGTATGAACATGATGATGAAGCATGTCGAGAAGATGAATGACAACGAGCGCAAGGCCACCCGGGCGCAGGCGAAGGAGACTCGCGTGAGTCTTGGCGTGATCAAAGGGGGGTCGTGATGCGGGCGTTGGTGTGGTTCCGGACGGACTTGCGTGTGCGCGACAACACGGCTCTGTTTGAGGCGTGTAAAGCGGCGGACAAGGGCGTTGTGGGTGTCTTCGCGGTGACACCCGAGCAGTGGCGGGTGAAGCACGACTGGGGGTGGCCCAAGGCGGACTTCACGCTGCGCAATGCGAAAGCGCTCTCGGACGAGCTTGAGAAGCTGAACATCGCGCTGCGGGTGATCGAGACGCCGGACTATTCGGGGTTGCCGAAGAAGCTGCTCGCGATCGCCAAAGAGCATGAGTGTGACGCGCTGTATTTCAACCGCGAGTACGAGGTGAACGAGCTCGAGCGCGACGAGGCGGTGGCGGATCTCTTTGAGGAGCACGACCGGGACGTTCATTCATTCACCGACCTGACGCTGGCCGAGCCGGGCGAGGTGATGACGCAGCAGGGGAAGTGGTACTCGGTGTTCACGCCCTTCAAGAAAGCGTTGTACGCGAAGTGGGACGCGGAGGGGGCGCCGGAGGAGCTGGACCGACCGAAGAAGCGGGCGGGAATGATTGGGACGCCGGACGAAGTTCCGGCTTCACTCAAGGGCTTTGATGACGACGGCGCCTTTCGTGACGATCTGTGGACCGCGGGTGAGCGGGCGGCGCTGACGCGTCTGGGGAAGTTCTGCGCGGAGCGCATCGGGGCCTACCGCGACGAGCGTGACACGCCCTCGGTGAATGGGACGTCGGTGATCTCGCCGTACTTGGCGGCGGGTGTGATCTCGCCCAGGCAGTGCCTGCGCTCGGCGATGGAGGCGAACAACGGGAAGTACGTCAAAGGGAAGAAGGGCGCTGACCACTGGATCAGCGAGGTGGTGTGGCGCGATTTCTACAAGCACTTCGTGGTGGGTTTCCCGCGCGTGGTGAAACACCGACCTTTCAAGACCGACACCGAGGCGCTCGAGTGGAAAGAGAACGACGAACACCTTGAGGCGTGGAAAGAAGGGCGCACGGGGTACCCGATCGTGGACGCCGCGATGCGCCAGCTCAACCAGACCGGTTGGATGCATAATCGCCTGCGGATGATCGTGGCGATGTTCCTGACGAAGGACTTGTTCCTCGATTGGCGTCTCGGAGAACAATACTTCGCGTCGCGCCTTGTTGACTACGACTTCGCCTCGAACAACGGCGGCTGGCAGTGGTCGGCCTCGACGGGCGCGGACGCCGCCCCCTACTTCCGCATCTACAACCCGGCGAGCCAGTCGGAGCGTCACGACCCGGAGGGTGTGTTCATCAGGAAGTTCGTGCCGGAGCTGGCGGATGTGTCGGGCAAGCAGATCCACGACCCGACCTCGGGGGAAGATCTCTTCGCGGGCGAGTACCCGAAGCCGATTGTTGATCACGCGAAGGCGCGGGAGCATGCGCTGGCGGCGTTCAAGTCGCTGAACGATACGGATGGGAAGCCGGTGAAGGAGATTTGAGAATTGTAGGCCCTCACCCCGGTCCTCTCCCCGAGGGAGAGGGAGGAGAGCGCGCTTCGTAGATTGCAAAAGCAGACCGCCCCGCGACCGGGAGGGGCTCGCGGGGCAGTCGGTGAGGTTTGAATCGTGCCTGTAGTTTAGGCCGTTTGATTCAGTTTAGGACTTTGCCTCGTCGTCCTTCACCGAGTACTCGGCATCGATGACATCGTCGCCCGACTCATCGGGGGCGTCGCCCGCGCCTTCGGCGCGCTGCTCGCTCGCGGCGGCCTCGTAAACAGCCTTGCCAAGCTCCATCGAGTTCTTCTCGAGCTCGGCGAGCGCGTTCTCGATGGCGGAGGCGTTGTCCTCCTTGAGAGCGGCTTCAACGGCGCTGAGTGAGCTTTCGATCGAGCCGCGCGACTCGGCCGAGACCTTGTCGCCGTGCTCCTCGAGGCTCTTGCGGGTCTGGTGGACCATCGCCTCGGCCTTGTTCTTGAGGTCAACGAGTTCGCGGCGCTTCTTGTCTTCCTCGGCGTGCTGCTCGGCCTCCTGCTTCATGCGGTCGATCTCGGACTCATCGAGACCACCTGAGTTGGTGATCTTGATGTCGGCCTTCTTGCCGGTGCCCTTGTCGGTCGCGGTGACGACGAGGATGCCGTTGGCGTCGAGCTTGAATTCGACCTCGATCTGGGGCAGCCCGCGCGGGGCGGGGGCGATACCCGAGAGCTCGAACATGCCGAGCGTGCGGTTGTCCTTGGCGAACTCGCGCTCGCCCTGGGTCACATGAATCTGCACGCTGGTCTGGTTGTCGGAAGCGGTCGAGAAGGTCTTGCTCTTGGAGGTGGGGATGGTGGTGTTGCGCTCGATGATGGGCTCGACCACGCCGCCCATGACCTCGACGCCCAGCGTGAGCGGGGTGACGTCGAGCAGGAGCACGTCCTTGACGTCGCCCTGGAGCACGCCGCCCTGAATGGCGGCGCCGAGGGCGACGACCTCGTCGGGGTTGACGGACTTGTTGGGCTCGCGCCCGAAGATGTTTTTGCAGAGTGTCTGCACGGCGGGCACGCGGGTGGTGCCGCCGACGAGGATGACCTGATCGATCTTGCTGGCGTCGAGCTTGGCGTCCTCGAGGGCGGAGAGGCAGGGCTGCTTCACGCGGTCGAGGAGCTTGGCGATCAGCGACTCGAACATCGCGCGGGTGATCGTCATCTGCAGGTGCTTGGGGCCGTTCTCGTCGGCCGTGATAAAGGGCAGGTTGACGCTGGTTTCCTGCGCGCTGGAGAGTTCGCACTTGGCCTTCTCCGCGGCTTCCTTGAGGCGCTGGAGGGCCATCGCGTCGTTGCGGATGTCGATGCCTTCGGCTTTGCGGAACTCCTCGGCGATGTGGTCGATGAGCACCTCGTCGAAGTCGTCGCCGCCAAGGTGGGTGTCGCCGCCGGTGGCGAGGACCTCGAAGACGCCGTCGCCGACATCAAGGATGGAGACGTCGAAGGTGCCGCCGCCGAAGTCGAAGACGGCAATCTTCTCGTTCTTCTTGCTCTCGAGGCCGTAGGCGAGGGCCGCCGCGGTGGGCTCGTTGATGATGCGCTCGACGGTCAGGCCGGCGATCTCGCCCGCGTCCTTGGTGGCCTGACGCTGGGCGTCGTTGAAGTAAGCCGGGACGGTGATAACCGCCTTCTCGACAGGCTCGCCCAGGTAGTCCTCGGCGACCTTCTTGAGTTCCTGGAGGACGTAGGCGGAGACCTGAGGCGGGGTGAGTTCCTTGTCGCGGGCCTTGATCTTGACAAAGTCCTCGGCGCCGCCGGTGACTTCGTAGGGGACCTGCTTCTCTTCGGACTGGACCTCGTTGTGACGACGCCCCATGAACCGCTTCGCGGAGAAGATGGTGTTCCTGGGGTTGGTCACCTGCTGGTGGCGGGCGGGCTGGCCCACGAGCGTCTCACCCTTCTCGGTGAAGGCGACGACGGAGGGCGTGGTGCGGCTGCCCTGCGCGTTGACCAGAACCTTGGGCTCTGATCCTTCCATAACAGCCACGACCGAGTTGGTGGTGCCGAGGTCGATTCCGATGATCTTTGGCATAGCGTTCTGACTCCTATCGATGATCTCCCGGGGGCAGCAGCGGCCCGCGAGTTGGCATACAGAAAACAACTCCGGCGCCAGCGTGACGAGGCCCGAATCGGGCGTTTCGGGCCCGAAACGCCCGCCTCATGGGGGTCAATAAAGCCAAGAGCTGCCAATGAGGCAGGACAGGCAGTCAGATTTGATTGTGACGTGTTCTCAATAGGCTTACGCGTGGTTATCTGAACGGGTTTCTCTTGTCTGTCCCCCGCGCGTGTGGTATCTCACTGAGTGGGGATGCACGGGTGCGAGAGGGCCCATAAGTACGCGTAATTACGCACACACTCGAGGAAGATAAATGAAGACAACCACTTTCGTCACCGCAGTCGTTCTGGCCGCGGGCGTTGCCGTCGCGCAGGACGCCCCGCTCTTTGACCGCCCCTTCGACGGCGTGCCAACGGCCCGGGAGGCCGCGTTCACCCGCATCGTGCCCGAAACCACAGGCACAACCCGCGGGCGCAGCTTGGACCCGGCCGACCTGCCGGACCGCTTCAGCGAGACCGAGGTCGTCCCCGCCGAGATGGGCATGACCGCGGGCTTCGCCTACCTGGGCCAGTTCATCGATCACGACACCGACCTGACGCTCGAGGACGAGAAGCACTTCCTGCTGCCCCCGTTCGTGAAGTCGGTGGCGGTGGTTGATGGCGAGTTCATCAACCTGCGCACGCCGGGCCTCGATCTCGATTCGGTCTACGGCTTCGGGCCCTTCGAGGGCTTCTCCGCGGACGAGGCGTGGTACGACCTTGATACGGGCGTGGGTCTGCGGTTCAAGTTCGGCGAAGGCCCGTCCGGCGCGCTCGACCATCAGCGCGATGCGAAGGACAACCGGGCGCTCATCGGCGATCCCCGCAACGACGAGAACGGCGTGATCGCCCAGATCCACCGATCCTTCCAGCTGCTGCACAACAAGACGGTCGACAAGATCATCGAGCGCGACGCGATCGACGAGATGTCGCTCACTCCGGGTTCGGACGCGTGGTGGGACGTCTTCAACGAGGCCCGCAACTTCACGACGGCCTATTACCAGGGCATCGTCGGCAACGACTTCATGTCCCGTCTGACCGGGCGCTCGCTCTTTGAGGCGATGGACGACGCGGTCGAGCCGCTCGGCCCGCTGCCCGAGGGCCCGCAGATCCCGCTGGAGTTTGCTCAGGCCGCGTACCGCCTGCACACCATCGTCCCGAACGAGGTGCAGATCGGCTCGTCGGACTTCGTGAGCCCCATCGACCCGATCCTGCGCTCCAGCATCCACTGGGGCTACATCTTCGGGCCCCGCGCCACCGCGGCCAGCCGGGTCGACACGGGCGTCAGCGCCGAACTCCGCGACATCGTCAGCCTCAACATCCCCGGCGTCGGCTCGGTCACCCTCGATCTTGGTCGCATCAACCTGATGCGTGGTCGCGAGCTGACCACCCCCTCGGGCGAGGAATACCTCGCGTTCCTTCGGGACGAGCTTGGCCTCGCCCGCGGCGCCGACACCATCCGCGGCAAGACCGTGCTCGACGCGACCACCGGGGCGGGGATACTCACAAACGCCGACGACGTGCCGATGATGGACGACCTGACCGCCGGCGACACCGACCTCTGGGCCTACGTCATGGCCGAAGCGGAACTCAACGGCGGCCTGCTGGGCCCGGTCGGGCAGGATATCCTCGAGCGCACCTTCGCCAACCTGATGCTGAGCGACCCGTACAGCCTGGTCGGCGCCAACTCGGACCAGTTCACTCAGGACCAGCTCGATTTCTTCCAGAAGGCCACGATGGACGGGCTCCTGGCGATCGTCTACACCCCCGGCGACATCGACAACGACGACCGCGTCGCGGGAGACGACCTCGGCGCCCTGCTCGCCAACTGGGGCACCGACGACCTCGCCAGCGACCTCGACGGCGACGGGGCTGTGACGTCCAACGATCTGGCCATGCTGCTGGCGAACTGGACGGGCGAGTGACGAACAACGCCCGATAAGACCTTTCCAAACGATCATTTAGGATCAAAAAACACGAACCGCCCGGGAACACGCCGGGCGGTTCGTGTGTTTCGTAGATTGACGGTTTAGACTATCCGCGGGAGATCCGCGCCCCGCGCGTGTGCGCGTGCCACCTCTCCCAGCTAGGCATCCCCACAGGAGCATTCTCATGAAACCCCGACACGGAGCGATTTCCTCCACTCTTCTGACGCTCGCCGGCGTCCTCGGCCTGAGCGCCGCGGGCCTGAGCGTCGTCACCGGCGTCACCCCCTGCAGCCTGATGAGCTCGTGCGACACCGAGGCCGCGGCCCCGGTGGCCGTGACCGTCGGCGGCGAGTGCGACAGCAAGGCCGAGACCGCGACCATCGCCAACGCCAGCGAGTGTTCGACCAAGACCGAGTGTTCCGACAGCGAAGAGGTCACCCTGGTCAGCAACGAGACCAAGGGCGACTGCTCCTCGAAGGCGACCACCGTCGCCGATTCTGACTGCTCCTCCAAGGCCTCCTGCGACAGCGAGGTCCAGCTCGTCTCCGCGACCGCTCCGGACTGCGCGTCCAAGGCCGAGTGCTCCGACGAGGCGAAGGCCGTGACGGTCGCCGCCGCCGGTGAGTGCTCCACCGCCAAGAGCTGCGATGGCGAAGTGAAGGCCGTCGCCGTGAACGCGAGCGACTGCGCCTCCAAGGCCGCGTGCTCCGACGAAGCGAAGGCGATGACCGTCGCTGCCGGCGAGTGCTCCACGACCAAGAACTGTGACAGCGAGGCTAAGGCCGTCGCGGTCAACGCCGCTGACTGCTCGACCAAGTCGTCCTGCGACGACGCCGCGAAGGCGGTCACGGTCGCCGCGGGTGGCGACTGCTCCTCCAAGAGCGACTGCTCCGGCGAGGCGACGGCTGTTGCCGCGTCGAACAGCGATTGCGCCTCGAAGGCCGAGTGCTCTGACGCCGCCAAGGCCATGACCGTGGCCGCCGGTGACTGCTCCTCCGCCAAGAACTGCGACGGCGACGTCAAGGCCGTTGCCGCTTCGAACAGCGATTGCTCGTCCAAGACCGCGTGCTCGGGCGAAGCCAAGGCTGTCGCCGCGTCTGACTCTTCCTGCAACACCAAGAGCGACTGCTCGATGGGCGATGACGTCACCCTGGTGAACGCCGCGGGCGACTGCTCCTCGACCAAGAGCTGCGACGGCGACAAGGGCGTCCAGGCGGTCGCCGCCAGCGACGAGTCCTGCGCCGCCGAGTGCGCCGAGGGCGACGTCAAGACCCTGCCCGTCGCCGTCCACGCCTTCAACACCGAGTGCCCCTACAGCGGCAACGCCGTCAAGGCCGACGTGGTCGCCCACTACAACAACATGAAGGTCAACTTCTGCTGCAACGGCTGCAAGGGCCGCTTCAACAAGGCTGACGAGGCCGCCCAGCTCGAGCTCGTCTCGGGCGTCGTGAAGCCCATCAACGACACCTGCTGCGGCAAGCCCTCCAAGGCGTCCACCATGGCCGTCGTCCAGGGCTTCCCCGTCGCCTTCTGCAAGGACGCCTGCGGCGAGATGGTCGCCAAGGCCCCCGCCGAGAAGCAGCGCGCCTTCGTCGCCAACCACATCAAGACCGTCAACGACGAGTGCTGCGGCGCCGACGCTTCCGAAGCCAAGATGGTCGGCTTCCACAGCGGCAAGGCCGTCGCCCTCTGCGGCGAGAAGTGCGCTGAGTACTTCAACAACGCCTCGGCCGAGAAGAAGGACGCCTGGATGGCGAAGCTCACCGGCTAAGACGCTCTCTCCTCCCTCACGCTCGAGGGAGATATATCGTGGGATGCTTCACACGCCCCGGCCCCGCGCCGGGGCGTTCTTTTGCGCGCACAATGCACGCATGACCACCTTCCTCCTGAAAACCGAGCCCAACGACTACAGCTACGCCGACCTCGTGCGCGACGGGTCCACCATCTGGGACGGCGTCGCCAACCCCACCGCGTGCCAGAACATGCGCGAGGCCAAGCCTGGAGATGAGGCGTTCATCTACCACACCGGGAATGAGAAGCGCATCGCGGGATCGGCGAAGATCGTCAGCGACCCCTACGCCGACCCGAAGCGTCCTGACCTGACCAAAGCCGGCGACATCAAGTTCGTGGTCTTCGACATCGAGCCGATCGCCGAGGCCGAGAAGGAAGTCACGCTCAAGGACATCAAAGCGGATGAGCGTTTCGCCGACTTCCTGCTCGTCAAGCAAGGACGCCTGAGCGCGATGCCCGTGCCGAAGAAGCTCGACACGCTGCTGCGGAAGATGGCGGGGTTGTCGAAGTAAACGCTACGAATCAGGCTTCGCCCGCTTCATCGTCGAGAGCGTGAACGCGGGCGCCTTGGTCTCGTCGTTGTAGTACTGCAGCACCCAGGCGATCACGCCCGAGCGGTAGACGCGCTCGAAGAGATCAACCGCTTCTTCGCAATACCGCGTGCCGATGTCTTCGCGCAGCATGACGAGGGCGCGCTCCGCGGCGTCCTTCCCCACCTCGGCCCGGTACGGGCGCACGCTGGTGAGAGCGTCGAAGGAATCGACCACCGCGAAGTAGCGAGCGCCGGGCGGGATGTCGCCGCCCCTGAGCCCGTCGGGGTAGCCCTTGCCATCAACGCGCTCGTGGTGGTGACGCACGATGTTCATGGCGATCTCGTCGTCGATGCCGAGTTCCTGCAGGCGGCGCACGCCGTGAACCGGGTGACGCTTCACCTGCTCGAACTCGTCGTCGCTCAGCTTCGCCGGCTTCTGCAGGATCGCCAGCGGAACGTCCAGCTTGCCCACGTCGTGCAGCGCCGCGCCCACAGACACCCGATCGACCGCCTCGTGATCCAGCCCCGCGGCCTCCGCGACCGCCCGCGCGTACAGCGTCACCCGCCAAGTGTGCGCCACCGAGAGAAAGTCGTAACGCTCAAGTGAACGCAGGAGCTGTTCGACGCCGTCGATCATTGGGCTCAGCCCTGACGCGACGCGTCAATCAACGATTCCACCTTCTGCAGCTTCCGCCGAGCCTCGATGTCCGTCAGCGCGTCCGCCTGCATATCGGCGTGGTAGCTCGACCGCACCATCGGCCCGCTCTCCACCACCTTGAAGCCGCGGGCCAGGCCCTGCTTCTCGAAGCGCTCGAACACCTCGGGCTCAACGAAACGGTCGATCGGCAGGTGATTCGGCGTGGGCTGCAGGTACTGCCCGATCGTCAGGATGTCGCAGCCCGAGCGCTCGACGACATCGTCCATCAGCTCGAGCACCTCTTCGTCGCGCTCCCCGATGCCGACCATGATGCCCGTCTTCGCGACCAGCCCCGCGTCCTTCGTGCGCTTGAGCAGTTCGATCGAGCGGTCGTACTTCGCCTGCGGGCGCACCGCGGGGTACATCCGGCGCACCGTCTCGAGGTTGTGGTTGAGGATCTCAGGCCGGGCCTCAATCACTTTCTGCAGCGCATCCCAGTCGCCGAGAAAATCAGGGATCAGCGTCTCGATCGAGAGGCCCGGGCAGGCCTCGCGTGTGCGCACCACCGTCTCGGCCCACAGCCCGGCGCCCCCGTCGGGCAGCTCGTCGCGGTTCACGCTGGTGATGACGATGTGCTTGAGACCCGCGTCCTCGACCATGATCTTCACCGACTCGGCCACCCGGCGCGGCTCGTCGGTGTCGAGCACCGGCGGGCGCCCGGTCTTCACGTTGCAGAAGCCGCAGGCCCGCGTGCAGGTGTCGCCCAGGATCATGATGGTCGCCACACCCCGGGCCCAGCACTCGCCCATGTTTGGGCAGCCGGCCTCCTCGCAGACCGTGAAGAGCTTGTGCTCCCGCATCACCGAGCGCACCCGCTCGAAGCCCTCGCCCCCGGGCAGCTTCGCCCGCAGCCATTTGGGCTTGCGCTTGGCCTGCGGGATCTGCTTCGTCCCACCGGAGTTATTCAGGACCATCCCGGTCAGACTGACGACCGGGGCGTCCAAGCGGCGCATCGGGTCCCCCCCCGCGGGGCGCGGGTGGCGGGCCAGACCCTTGTGGCCGGGTCGAGCGGCGGTTTCAGGCGGTGGCGTGGTCATTCGATGAGGAGTGTACGCGCCGATCAGGCCCGAGACGGACGAACCGACGCCCCATTCCTCTCGTCCTAAAGAGGCTCGGCGGGTGAAAACGGGCAAGGCGGGTGAACTCGGCCCCCCCGCACGACCGATTCCCGAGGGTGTTTCGGCTACGCCGAGTCCGGCGTTGACACGCCGTACATCAGTGGTAGCCTGCGCGACGCTCGTTCTGGGACGTCGCAGGGACCAGAGGAAGTCACATGGCCCGCACGAGCGCGGGCCGCCCGGATTGCAAGGAGAGCGCGTTGTGAGCAAGGTCATCCCCTCGGGACGCACGAGCCGCCTGATCGCCCTCGCCGGCCTCGCCGCCGTAGGCGTGCTAAGCGGCTGCAACGCCGACTCCTACCTCAGCCCCCACGTCATCGGACGCTGGGAGCACACCCCCACCGTCGTGCCGATCCTCGATCGCATCGACGTGATCGAGCGCGATCAGGGCGAGTTCCTCGAGACCAGCGAGGTCACCCCGGAAGACCTTATCCCTGAGGTTGACGACTACCGCGTCGGCGTCGGCGACACCGTCTTTGCCGAGATCTTCGACTTCCTCCAGCCCGGCGCTCCCACGCCCTTCGACCGCCAGGTTGATCCGCGAGGTTCGATCGATTTGCCACAGCTTGGTCGCATCGACATCTACGACATGACCGCCGACGAAATCCGGGAGACGCTCCGGCGTGAGCTCCGCGAGCAGGGCATCATCGAGGACGCCCTTGTTTCCGTGCAGATCGTCGGGCGCCGCCAGGCCACCTTCTCGGTCTACGGCGCCGTGCCCGGCGTCGGGCGCTACCTCGTGCCGGTCCCCGACTACCGCCTCCTTGAGGCCATCTCCGAAGCCGGCGGGCTCTCGCCCGTGATCCAGAAGGTCTACGTCATCCGCCAGGTCGCTCTCTCGGACGATTACTCCCGAGGCGTCGGGGCCCCGCCCCCGCCCGAACGCCCTGGGACCACCCCCACCACGCCGCAGAGCGGTGAGGAAGGGGTCGATCTCGACGATCTTATCCGCCGACTCTCCGAGCCCGAGGACGGCTCAGCTCAGCTCTCTTCTGATACCGCACCCCGCCGGGTCGCCATGCTGCAGGACCAGCCGCCGATCGACCTCATCGAGGCCCAGGCGCCTCAGGCAACCGATGCCCCCAGAACCACGCCCGCGGACGTCGATTCTGAGCCCGGCTCTTGGATGTTCCTGAACGACCGCTGGGTCCGCGTCGAGGGCGGCGCCAACGCCGAGGGACTCGCCGAGAGCGATGACCCGCTCGGCGACGCCGCTCGAAACCTCGTGACCCAGCGCATCATCGAAGTTCCCGCCAAGCCTCTGCTCGAGGGCGACCCGCGCTACAACATCGTGGTACGCCCCGGCGACATCATCCGCGTCCCCTCGCCTGATCAGGGGCTCGTGTACCTCGCCGGACCGGGTATCGCTCGACCCGGGATTTATAACCTGCCGGCAACAGGTCGCTTAACGCTCTCAAAGGCCGTCCTGGCTGCAGGTGGGCTAAGCGGCGTCGCGATCCCCTCGCGCGTCGATCTCACCCGCATGGTCGGTGAGGACCGCCAGGCCACGATCCGCCTCGACCTCAAAGCAATCGCCGAAGGCACCCAGCCCGACATCTTCATGAAGCCCGACGACATGGTGAACGTTGGCACGAACTTCTGGGCGACGCCGCTCGCTGTCGTGCGAGGCGGCCTCCGGGCGTCGTATGGCTTCGGATTCCTGCTGGACCGGAATTTCGGCGCCGATGTCTTCGGCGCCCCGCCCAGCAACCGCAACAACTAACGCTCACGATCTCCGAATCGCGAGCCCAATCATCCGAACTGAGGGTCGCGTAGCAACGTAGGACGCATCATCAGCGTATCTTTCTGCCCCCTTGATCGGTGTCGGTGGGACGCCCGAGGGCAGCATGAGATGTGAGCACAGACGGAGACCCGCGGGCAGCATGACCTTGGCGCCCACGACATCGCCGACGAGCGCGCAAGCCGCCACCGGTGCGGCCACGCTCGCCTCGCGCCTCCGCACAAGCACCGCGCTCCTGGCCCTTCCGCTTCTGGCCTGCTTCGTCTGGCTCTTCTTCGATTTCTTCCGTCGCCAGCACATGTTCAGCACCTCCGAGAAGTTCGGCGAGGACTGGAAGCACGTCTACCTCGTTCCCCTTGTCAGCCTGTACATGCTCTATCAGACCAAAGCCGCGGTTCTTCGCGCCCGCCCAACTCTGTACTGGCCCGCCTTCCTCCCCATCCTCGCGGGCATCCTTTTCTATTACTTCTCGCTGATCGCGCTCCAGGTCCACATGTTCACCGGCGCGGGGATGCTCCTGACGCTCTTCGGGATCGTGCTGCTCTTTTCCGGCCCGAGCGCGATGCGCCTTCTCTTTGTGCCAATCGCCTACCTGGTCTTCGGCATCACGGTCTCTGAAGAGCTCATGAACTCCATCACGTTCCCGCTCCAGAAGATCGCGGCGATCGGCTCGCACCGCATGCTGAGCCTGCTCTACACCACAGAGATCAGCGGCAACACGCTCATGATCGTTCTCGAGTCGGGGCGCGAGATCCCGCTCAACATCGCCGAAGCCTGCTCCGGCATGCGCATGGTGGTGGCCTTCGTCGCCCTCGGCGCCGCTGTGGCGTTCATCGCGTGCCAGGAGTGGTGGCAGCGCGTCGCGGTGCTGCTGCTCGCGGTCCCCGTGGCGATCTTCGTGAACATCCTGCGCATCACTTCGCTGGGAGTCGCCAGCATCGTCGACCCCGAGTTCGCCGCCGGCGACGCCCACATCTTCATCGGAACGCTCTGGCTCATCCCGGGCTTCTTCCTCTACATGGGCGTCGTCTGGGCGCTCAACCGCGTCGCGAAGACCGACGCGCCCAAGAGCGAGGCCGCGTCATGAGAATCTCCGGCTTCATCGCGTACACCGCGACCCTCGCGCTGCTCGTCGGCAGCGCCGCCGCACTCAAAGCAACGCTCGACGCCTTCAGCTTCCACATCTACAAGGAAGCTATCCGCCCCGCGAACGGCCTCACGCTCCTCTCGATGCCCGCTGAGGTCGAGGGGTTCACGCTTCTGTACGAATCCCCCCCCCTCTCGAAAGAAATCGAAAACACCCTCGGTACCACCAACTACCTCTCACGCACCTACACCGAAATCGAACCCCGCGTCGAGGGCGAACGCCCGCGTTCGTTCGAGTTCCACACCGCGTACTACACCGGCATGATCGACACCGTGCCCCACGTTCCCGAACGCTGCTTCGTCGGGAGCGGCGCCTACAACATCGATGGCAAAAGAGGGCGCACCGTCAGAGTCCCACTCGACATGAGCCGCTTTACACCGGACCCCGATGTCGATGAATCGGTGCATGGCGTGATCCTGCGCGGGCGCACCAGCCCGCACTCGGAAAACCCCGGCGTCCGCGTCCGCATGCCCCGCGATCTCGAAAGCCTCACGATGAACGTCACACGCTTCGTCGACGAGCACAACAACCGTCTCCACGCGGGGTACTTCTTCGTGGCCAACGGCGGGAGCGTCCCGCGCGCCGGCGACGTCCGCAGCCTCGCCTTCAACAATCAGGCGACCCACGCCTACTACCTCAAGGTGCAGTTCTCCTCAAGCGACGTCGAAGACGCCGACGAGCTCGCCGAGCTCATCGCCGCGTTCCTGAACGAAACCCTCCCGGACCTGATGCGTCGCGTCCCCGACTGGGTCGACGTCACCGAAGGTCGCCACCCGGATATCCAGGGCGCCGAAGAACCGCGCCCGCAGAGCGCCTGAATCGAGACCCGTCCATGGCTTCACGCGTCAACGTCAAGTTCGCCATCGCCCTCGCCGCCGGCGTCTTCCTCATCGGGGGGGCCGCTATCACTGTCGCCTACCTCGCGGTCAACAAGACCGGCGATGAGTACGTCAACCGGGGCGATGCGGCGTTGGCTCAGGGCGATCTCAGGCTCGCCGCGCAGAACTACGAAAAAGCGGTCGGTCACGACCGCACCCGTATCGATTGGCTCGAGAAGTGGCGCTCCGTGCTCGTTCAGCTCACCCCCGAGACCCAGTTCGAATACGAACGCAGCTTCGATCGCCACTATCTCGGGATTCTCGAACAGATGGCCGTCCTCAAGTGGGACGACCCCGCACAGCAACGCGCGCTCATCGACGCGCGCTACGAGCGTGTCGCGACGCTCTTCCCCACCAACGTGACCGCATGGCAGAGCGTCACAACCCTCGTCGAGGAACGCACCGAACGTCTCGATTCTTCTTCGCCGGAAGCCCGCTCCCTCAAGCGGTACCGCGGTCTTTCCATCCTTTCCCAGATGGCGCTCACAGACGTCGAACAGAACCTCCGCGACGAGGGACTCGCCGACCTCCGCGCGGCCGCCGAGGCTGATCCTTCCGACGTTGAGGTCGCCCGCGGCGTCGTCCTCTGGCACACCGTCGAATGGCGGCGCGCGTTCCTCGATAGGCGCGCCGCCGAAGCCCGACGCATCGAGCAGCAACTCGATCAGGAACTCGACGCCTTTGATCAGGCCTTCCCGGAGCACCCAAGCGCGCAGCTCGCGATCCTCGAGGTCGCGCTCAACCGCATCGCCACGCTCCAATCCGAAGAAGGCGCCCAGCGCGCCGCCATGCGCAACATGCTCGGTCAGGAAGCGCCCGTCGTGGAAACGTTCCAGAACGCTTCACCCGACATGTACAACTCCCAGGACCTCTCCCGCCTGCACTCAGCTCTCGTGCGCGTCGGCTCGCCCGATCGCCTCAACACTGTTCTCGAACTCATCGAACGGATTTCCGACGACGACGCCATCGATCCCCAGCTCACCGTGCTCCACGCGGAAGTGCTCGGCGGCCTCCGACGCTTTGACGAAGCGATCGCAGTGATCCAGGATTACCTCGCCGAACCGATCCGACCACTCAGCCTCGAAGGGCTCGTCCAGCGCTACTTCCGTCCTCAGGCGCTGGTGCGCCTCGCGGACCAGGCGCTCGCCAAATGGGAAACCGTCGAGACCAGCGTCGAGAAAGACGCCGCCCTCGAAATCGCCAAAGACGCCCAGCGCCAGCTCAACGAAACCACCCAGGGCGGCGAGCAATCCCCGGAAGCCCTTAACGTCCGCGGCAAGCTGGCCCAGGCCGAAGGACGGACGGAAGAAGCTGTTCGCATCTTCACCGAACTCGTTGAGAAGATCGGTGTCGACGATCCCGACACCCGCTGGCGCCTCGCACAGTCGCTCCGCGCCTCGAGGCAACTCGGCGCGGCCCGCGCGCAGCTCCGCCTCATCCTCGACGACGAACCGGGCGACCTCCGCGCCCTGCTCTCACTCGCTGACATCCATGCGTTGTTGAAAGAAGAAGAACAAGCCCGGGCGGTGCTGCAGACCGTCCGCGATCTCTACCCGCAGCTCGCTGAGATCAACCAGATCGAACGCCAACTCGATGCCATGCTCGAGACCGATCCTGAAACCAGCAAGATGCGCACGATCATCGCCCAGTCTCGTGCGCTCCGTTCGGATCAGTCTCCCGAAGGCTTCAGCCGCGCTCGCCAGATCGTCTCCAGCGCGCTGAGGGAAAACCCCGACAGCATCGAGTACGCGATCGAACTCGTGGACATCGAAACCATGAGCGGCCAGGTCGCCGAGGCAAGGCGTATCCTCACCACCGCGCTCACCTACAACCCAAACAGCCCGCACCTCGTGCGCCTCGACCGGGCGCTCCAGACAGACGACCCCTACGCCGCGGCCATCGCGCTCATCGAAGATTCCGAACTCTCTGCTCCTCAAAAGCTCGTGCGTCAGCACCTGCTCGCGAAGCGTCACGACAACGCCGGCGACGCGGAAGGCTATCTCGACCGGCTCCGCAACGAATACGCCGACAACCCCATGGTCCTCGATCTGCTCTTCACGAACTCCCTCCGTGAAAGAAACCTCGACGAAGCCCGACGCCTCGTCACCAGGGCCGTGAACACCAACGCGGATCAGGCCAATGGTCTGATCTACCAGGGACGCCTCGACATCGTGGAAGACAACCACGAGGCTGCCGCACGCAACTTCCGTCAGGCCCGCGAGATCCTCCCCTTCAATTCCCAGCTTCTTCTCCTCCTTGGCCAGACCGAACTCCGTCTCGGAAACGTGGGCGAAGGCCTCCGCGCGCTCCAGAACGCCTACGAAGGCCGCCCCGACGACGCGACCGTCGCCACCCGCTACCTCCGCACGCTCCGCGAGCTGCAACGCAACGACGACGCGCTCGAAGTCGCCCGCGCCGCCTCTCGCCTCAACCCCATGAACCTGGAGCTGCTCAACGCCTGGCTCGAGCTCGAAGCCTCCCACGGGGACCCTCAAGTCGCCCTGAGCGAGCGACAGCGCGTCCACGAGCTCTTTCCTGCTGACGACGTCAACACGCTCGCGCTCGCCGGTCTCCTGATCAAGTCAGAGCGATGGGACGACGCCAACGCACTCATCTCAGCGATCGAAGCCGAAGGCGCCACCATCGAATCCATGCTCATGCGCGCTCGCATCACAGCTCTCCGTGACGGCGTCGATGAAGGGCAACGGGTCATCGATGATTTCCTGGCGGAACACAACGAAACCGCTCAGAACGCCGGGCTCCAACTGGCGCTCGCAGAGTTCCTTCTCGAGTTCGGCGAAGACGAAAAGGCGATTGAAGTACTCCGCAACGCGCGCGGCATCCAGTCCAAGGAACTCATGGAGGTCGATCGTCAGCTCGGGGACTACGCGTTCAACGCCGGCAACCTCGAAGAAGCGATCACCCACTACGAGAGAATCCTTGAGGCGACCGCCGACCCCAACGGACGCGTCGCGATGCGTCTCGCCGAGACGTACTCCAAACTCGGACGCTTCGAAGACGCTGAAGCCATGCTCTCGCGCGTCGAAGGCTCTTCGGAAGACCTCACATCGCTGCTTATCCGCGCCCGCAACGCCGCCAGCCGGGGTGACGACGCCACCGCGCGACGACTGTTCGATCAGGCCGTCGAGGCCTCACCCAACGATCCCAACCCCTTCCTCCAACGCGCGGCGTTCAATCTCAAGGACAATTCGCAGTTCAACGACGCACTCGCCGATGTCGATCAGGCGATCCGCCTCCAGCCCGACCTTGTCTCCGCGCGTCAGATGAAAGCCGAGATGCTCTCCAGCCGGGGTCGAGCCAGCGAGGCAATCGCCGAGATCAGACGCGCGCTCCAGTCTGACCCTGAGAGCGATGAACTCCGCCGGTTGTTGATCCAGCTGCTCGTCGCCGAGAACGATTTCAACGCCGCGATCTCAATCGCTGAACGCGCCATCAACGAACGCGACGATGTCCTCTTTTGGACTCGAGCGGCAGGCGATCTGAACGCCCGCGCCGCCGAGGTCACCGCAGGAACCACCAGGGCCCGTGACTACTGGAAGGCGGCCGCGGATCACTACGAACGCCTTTACGAGGCAAACCCCGACGACAGCTCCAAGCTCCGTCTCGCCAACGCCCGACTCCTCCAGCAGCAACCCGATGCCGACCAGGCCCTCGAACTCATCGAGTCCATGGAGAAAGAGACGCTCGAACGCGGCGACATCACGATTCTTCGCGCCCGCGCTCTCTACGCGGTCGGGCGCCAGGCAGACGCGACGACAGCCTCCCGTGAATCACTCGACAAGGTCACGAACAATCTCCAACTCCGGATCTGGTTCGACCAGCTCGAACAGATGCTGGGGTCACCCCTCGAGACGGGACGCTTCGCCGAAGGGCTTACTGCTCCAGAAGCGCTCAGCGCTCAGTACGAGCTCCAGACCATCGTAAGACTGACCGCAGACGTCTCCCGACTAAGCGAACTCTTGGAACGGTTCCGGCCGCTCAGCGACGCCTTGAGCGATCGTGAAGACCTTGTTGACTACTACCGCTACCGAGGCCGCGTCGAATTCCAGCTGGAACAGTACGAAGCAGCAGCGACAAGCTTCGCCAGCGGGCTCGAACACGCGCCGCAGGACCTTGAGTTCAACAACAACCTTGCCTATGTCCGCTCCGAGTTCCTGGGCGACGCCGAGGGCGCGATCGAACCGGCCCGTCGCGCCGCGGCTTCTGCGCCCCAGAACGCCACCATCTTGGACACCATGGGGCGCGTGTACTTCAAGGCAGGCCGGCTCGCGGAGGCCCAGCAGGCCCTCCAGAACGCACGCCAGTTCGCCTCTGCCCCAGCCGAGTACATCCCCATTGAGATCCACCTCAGCGAAGTCTTCCTCGAAAAGAACGACCGACCCCAGGCCATCCGCCTGTACCAGTCCGCGCGCGACCGACTCGCCGACGCGCCTGGCCTGACCTCTCTCTACGGCGAGAGCCTCGAATCGCTCAGGGTGCAGCTGGATCAAGCCGAATGAACCCGGACCCCACCAACACGACCAGAGCGGTTATTGGACGCGCCGGCGCACCGCCGCAGCAGCAGGGAACACGAGCATGAGCAGCGCTCCAACCAAACCAACCATGAGCTCACCAGGGCCGCGCCCTTCGGGCGCGCCCTCCCCCGCGTCGTCCAGCAAGCTGAACGTCGCCATCGACCCCGTGAAGCTCCTGCGCCAGAACTGGCTGTGGCTCGCGCTCGCCGGCATCTTCGGCATCGGTCTCGGGATCGCTACCCATATCGGTCTTCGCGCGACCGTGCCCGTCTTCGCCGCCAAGGCGTACTTCGAGACCAACGCGGTCGTCGATCGCGCGGATGAGCAGGAGGGCGGCGGCTCCGACGACGAGATCGAACGCTTCATGCAGTCACAGATGGCGCTCATGATCTCTGACGAGATCCTGCGCGACACCGCGGGCAACCCCCGCATCCGACAGGAAACGCAGTGGGCCCGGAAGTTCACGAGCGACAGCGGCGAGTACGACCCCGTCGAGGCCTACCTCGCCCTCAAGGACATCGTGAAGGTCCGCTCGCTCCCCGAAACCAACTTCATTGTCCTGACCACCACCGCCCGCAAGAAAAACGACGCGGTCACCATCGCCTCTGTCGTCTCGGGTGAGTACCTCGAGTACCGCCGTCGCGACGCACGCCAGGGCCAGCTCGACATCCAGCAGTCGATGAACAACCAGCTCAACGCGATCCAGGAAGAGCGCCTGCTCATCGAGGACCGCCTCCGCCGCCTGCTGCGCGACAACGAGCTGGTCACACTCGACGAGAAGCTCACCGAAGAGCGCATGATCATCCAGAGCACGCTCCCGCTGATCCAGGAGCTGCGCTACAACCTCAGCAACCTCAGAGAGCAGCTTGAGATCTACGAAGAGCAGCTCGCCGCCCCCGGTGGCGCCAACTACCCCGAGCTCATCCGCACCGTCGTCCGCCAGAACCCGATCGTCCAGAGCTTCGAGCGCCGCATCGCCGACCTCAAGGCCTCGCTCCGCGCCGCCCGCCAGACCTTCGGCCCCAACCACCGCTCGGTCGCCCAGCTCGAGCGCAGCATCGCTTCCACCGAAGAGGAAATGGCAGCCCAGGAACAGGCGCTCCTCGCCGAGAAGTTCGTCGAGTACATCGAAGGCATGCGTACGCAGATCCGCACCCTGACCACCCAGGAAGCCGACGCCGTCGTCACCCTCGAAGCCGCCTCGGCCCGACAGTCAGAACTTCAGGCCATCCTCGAAGACTACAGCACCCTCGAAAAAGACCTCGGGCGCCTCGCCGAACGCGAGACCGAGCTCGAAACCCGTATCGCCGAAGCCCGCGCCATCACCGACCGCACCGACGCTATCCGCATCTCCGTCCTGCAGTCCGCCCAGCCTGAGGAACGCCCCGTCTTCCCCAAGATGATGCTCATCGTTCCCGGCGTCACCATCCTTGTCACCGGCCTCGTCGGCGGCCTCATCTTCCTCCGCGAACTCCTCGAGCAGCGCGTGCGCGGACCGGCCGACCTCGCGCTCATCCCCCGCCTGCGCATCGCCGGCGTCATCCCTGATCTCTCCGAAGACCCCTCCAAACCCCCGGCCATCGAGACCGCCGTCCTCGACCGTCCGGGAGGCGTCATCACCGAAGAGATCCGCAACATCCGCGCCGACATCCTCAAGCGCTTCGGACGCGCCAGCCACAAAACACTCCTCATCGCTGGCGGCATGCCCGGTTCCGGCGCTACTTCCTTCGCCGCCAACCTCGCCCGCAGCTGCGCCTCCTGCGAACTCCGCACGCTCCTCATCGACGTCAACATGCGCCGACCGGGCGTTCACAAGGCCGTCGGGGCCTCCGAGTCCCCCGGGCTCGGCGAAATTCTCGCCGGCGAGACCAACATGCCCGGCGCTATCCAGCGCTCCGACACAGACGGGCTCGACGTCATCACCACCGGCGCACCCTCACTCCGTCAGCCCGAGCGCCTCATCTCGCAAGCGTTCCAGCGGCTGATCAACGAGGCCCGCGACAAGTACGACATCGTCATTCTCGACGCGCCCCCGGCCATCGTCTCCAGCGATGCCTTCACCCTCGCCGCCAAGTGCGACGCCTCCCTCCTCGTCATCCGCGCCTACTCCGAGACCCGCGGCCTCGTCACCCGCCTGCGCAACAAGCTCGACGAAGCCAACGCCGAGTTCATGGGCGTTATCGTTAACGGCGTGCGCTCCGCCGCGGGCGGCTACTTCAGGAAGAACTTCCTCGAAACCCACCGCTACGGCGCCTCCTCGGAGAACAAGTCAGAGGAAACCCAACGCTCACCGAAGAAGAGCAAGAAGCGGAAGAACAAGGACCAGTCTCCCGCCATGTCCGCAACCACCACCGACGGGAGCACGGACGCGACCGACGAGCAAGAGTCCTAATCCGGCGCGGAGGAGAGACCGCTGGACCCGCTCGATTCAATCCTTTCCCCGCTCTCACCGGGCGGCGAAGACCTCGCGCCTCACCTCGCGTCCGAGACCGCGGACGCCGCTGCGCAGCTCGCCTCCACGCCCGTCGAGATCTTCCACAGCTACCTCGGCGTCTTCCTCGTCGCCTTCCTCATCACCCTCCTCGTCACCCCGCTCATGCGCCGCCTCGCGATCCGCAACGGCGTCATCGACCGCCCCGACGACCCCCGCAAGGCCCACCGCATCCCCGTCGCCTACCTCGGCGGCGTCGCCGTCTACGCGGGGCTCATGGCGGCCGTCCTCTTCAGCTACTTCGCGCCGCCCGAGCTCCTCGGCAGCCACGAAACAACCCGCTCGCTCGCGCCGGTTCCGATCTCGATCATCGTCGGCATGACGCTCATCATGTTCCTCGGCGTCCTCGACGACGTCGTCGGCATCGACCCGCGTCTCAAAATCGCCGGCCAGCTCATCGCCGCCGCCGCGCTCGCCTCGGAAAAAATGGGCACCAACGTCGCCAAGGGCGTCCTCGGTCCCATCGGCCGCTTCTTCGGCAACGAAGACCTCGTCTTCCTCATCCCCGTCCCCTTCACCGACGGCGTCGTCCAGTTCGAACTCATGTACTGGGTCGGCACCGCCATCATCGCCGTCTGCGTCCTCGGGTTCTGCAACGCCAGCAACCTCCTCGACGGCCTCGACGGGCTCCTCTCGGGCGTCACCTCCATCGCCGCGATGGGCTTCCTCTTCATCGCCATCGGTATGGCCGTCGCCGACTCAGGCCCGCTCGACTCCGCACGCCTCGTCCTCTGCATGGCCCTCCTCGGCGCCTGCATGGGCTTCCTCCCCCACAACTTCAACCCGGCCTCCATCTTCCTGGGCGACGCCGGCTCGCTCCTCCTCGGCTTTGTCTCCATCGTGATCATTCTCTCGATGGGCGACACCGGGCAGACCCCACTCGTCGTCGCCGGCATGATCATCTACGCCATCCCCATCATCGACACCATCCTCGCCATCTTCCGGCGCAAGCTCGCCGGCAAATCAATCAGCGCCGCCGACGACCAGCACCTCCACCACATGCTCAAGCGCTCCCTCGGCGTCAAGGGCGCCGTGCTCGTCATGTACGCGCTCGGTCTCGTCTTCGCCTCGCTCGGCGTCCTCGTCACCCTCGGGCGCGCCCGCGACTCCTACACCCTCGCCATCGTCGTCATCAGCTTCATCGGCGTCACCGCCATCAAGGTCGCCCGACGCCAGGCCATCGAGCAGGACGCCGCCGACCGCGTCGCGATCACTTCCCCCGGCGCCCGCCCGACCAAACCCGCCGCCAAGAAGACGCCCGCCCCCGCCGACGAACCCGTCCGCGTCTGACCCCCTACCCTCTCTGCATGACCACCGAAGACTTCCAGGCGTTCAAAGAACGCCGCGAGATCGGCAACGCCCGCGTTCTCGACACCGACCACCTCGGCGTCAAACGCTTCTTCCGTCTCGACTCAGACGCCTACACCGACCGCACCGACCAAGGCGGCCTCGACGAGCCCACCAAGGAACTCCTGGGCCTCGTCGCCTCCAGCGTCCTCCGCTGCAACGACTGCATCGACTACCACCTCGAGCGCTGCGTCGACCTCGGCCTCACAGAAACGCAGATCGAAGACGCGATGAACGTCGCACTCATCGTCGGCGGCTCTATCGTCATCCCCCACCTCCGCCACGCCCGCCTCACGCTCGACGCCCTCGCAGACCGCGCAAAAAAAACGGCCCCATCTTGACGACGAGGCCGCTTGAAGTCCGTGTGATTGCTTAGGCTCAGAGCGTCGCGGAGGTGTAGGGCAGCAACCCCATGTACCGCGCCCGCTTCACCGCGCTCGCCAGCATCCGCTGCTCGCGGGCGTTCAGGCCCGTCCGCTTGCGACCGTAGATCTTCCCGTTCGGGCTCATCATCCGGCGCAGGGAATCGACGTTCTTGTAGTCAACAAACGCGACGCCCTTGCCGGACGTCTGCACGATGTCGGGCTTGCGCCCCGAAAAACGGCTGAACTGGCTCATGTAATCGGCTCCGTCATGGTCTGCTGGGCCCGGGACCAGCCCCAGGCGACGGCGAGCCGCAGAGTGTACCTGACCCCGCCCCCTATGCCAAGAGCGCGAGCAACGCTCAGAACGCCCGCGCCACCGCCGCCCCCGCCATCGCCCCAAGCAGATCCCGAGCCGGGCTCCCGGGCAGGGCCTCCAGCAGTCCCGTCGCCTCCTCAACCAGCCCGCGGGCCGTCCGCGAGGCCGACTCGATCGACCCGTCGCCCCGCAGCGCCGCGATCAGCTCCGCCTGTCGCCCCGGGTCCCCCGCCGCCTCGAACGCCGCCCGCGCCTCGTCCTCACGCCCCTCACGCGACACCCGCTCCAGGTGACGGATCATCGGCAGCGTCAGCTTCCCCTTCTCCTGGTCCTTCCGCACGCTCTTGCCCACCACCCCCTCGTCGCCGAGCAGGTCGAGCAGGTCATCCTGGATCTGAAACGCCGCCCCCACACCGGCCCCGAACGCCCGCAGCGATTCGACCTCCTCCGCGCTCGCCCCCGACGCCCGCGCCCCCAGCTCGCACGCCAGCCCGATCAGCGACGCCGTCTTGCGGTCGATGATGTCGAAGTACATCGCCTCGTCCAGCGCCGCGTTGCCGCGGTTGTCCAGCTGAAGCAGCTCCCCAGCGCACAGCGTCGTCGTCACCCGCCCGATCCGCTCCGAAACCTCGGGGCGACCCAGCGTCGAGCACAGATGAAACGCCGACGAGATCAGGTAATCCCCCAGGATCACCGCCGCCTCGTTCCCGCGCAGCGCGTTGATCGTCCGCCCCCGACGGCGCGTGTCCGCCTCGTCCAAAACATCATCGTGCACCAGCGTGGCCATGTGGATCATCTCCACCACCGCCGCCAGCGTCTCGTGCTCGCGCCCCGCCCGGCGCTCCCCCGAAGCCATCCCGCACAGCAGCGTCAACGTCGGACGCAGCATTTTCCCCCGGTAGCGCTCCACCTGACGGGTCAGCTCGCCCACACACTCCAGATCAGACTCAAGATGCCCATCAAAGATCTCAACAACACGCCCGAGCGCCGCGCGCAGCTCGGTCGCCAGCTCAGCATCCCCCGCCGCAAGCTCGAGAAGCGTGCTCATCGCCCAAGCCTACGCCGCTCAACGCTCGGCGACGATATACGAGATCCACCCGGCGTCCGCGTCACCGCGCTTCGCCCGCTCGAACACGCCGTTCCCCTCGCCCGTGTCCTCGTCCGTCTCTTCCCAGTACACACCCACCCGCGAGAAGCCCGCTTCCTTCAAAAGCTCCTGCAACTCTGGCAGTGTCCACAACCGCCAGCGGTAATCAAACGCCCGATCCAGCCGCGACCCATCAGGGAACACAAAGTGGATGTAGCACTGCATATGCCCGCTGAGCGGGTCGTAGTCGTGCTGGTCCCAGACGTAGGTGAACTCCTCGCCCTCAACCTTCCGCTTCTCCTGATACTCGCGGAACGCGTCGTACCCGCCGTAGCAGTCGAGGAAGAAAATCCCATCGTCCGCGAGGTTCTCGCGCACGCGCCGGAAGTATGCCACCATCGACTCGCGCGTCATGAACAGCCAGTAGCTGAAGTTCATCGCCAGCAGGCAGTCCGCCTTCTCGGTCTCCGCCTCCAGCACGTCGCCCTGCACGAGTTCGATCCGCTCGAAGCCGTCGTCTTCCAGCTCCGCGACGTTGTTCTCGCGCCCCCACTCCAGTGTGGCCGCGTCGATGTCCACGCCGTACGCCCGGTTCGACGGGCGACGTCCCACCCACTCGCAGCTCGTCGCGCCCGTGCCGCAGAAGTCCTCGCGCAGCACCTTCGCCTTCTTCCCGCGGATCGCCCGGTACGTCTGATCCACGAAGTCGATCTCAGACTCCACGTTCTGAACCGAAAGCTGATACAGGACATGACGGTCGGCCCGCTCGGCCTGGGTCGCCCCCCTGCCGCCCGCGCGCGTGGCGATCTTCTTCACGTGGATTCCCTCTGTCGGCGTGGTCGTGGTGCTCATCCGCCGAGTGTACCGACGCGCTGCGCCGTTCGGAACAAGGCAAGGTAGTGAAAACTGAGAACTTAGGTCGCTCGACGGCAATATGACGCTCGGGCGACAATCACCGGCATTTCCTTATAATCACATGCTTTTATGGAGTACGGTGCGTCAAGGCTGGGGTCTGCTGTCCAAGCTCCTTCCCGTTGCGTTACATCCGTTGGAAGGAACAAAACATGGCCCAACTCACCACGACACTCAAAGCGACAGTTCTTCTCGTCATAATGGCCCTCATCCCCGCGCAACACGCGGACGCCGGCGAGATCTGCGGCCCGGTGATCACCGGCGACAGCGTCGGCTTGTACCAGCAGGTCGAGATCGTCGGGTCCACGGCGTACATCGCGGCCTACGGCGGCGGGCTCTTCATCTACGACCTCACCGCCCCGACGAACCCCGTCCTTCTCAGCTCAACCTACTTGCCCGGCGATGCCCAGAGCCTGTGTGTGAGCGGATCGCACGCGTATGTGGCGAACCGCAGCGCTGGCCTGACCATCGTGGACGTCTCGGATCCATCGAGCCCCATCATCATCGGCGCCCTCGACACGCCGGGGTTTGCCAACGACATTATCGTCAGCGGCACGACCGCCTATCTGACGGACAGCTCCGATGGCCTCTTCGTCATCGACGTAAGCAACCCCGCCGCGCCGGCAGCTCTCGGTTCGGTCGATGTCGGCAACATCGCGGTCGGCCTCGCGCTGAGCGGGACGACCGTGTACGTCGCCGCCAACAGCACGGGCCTCTTCGTCATCGACGCCAGCGACCCCGCCGAACCCGAGATCATCGGTTCGGTTGACACGCCAAGCAGCGCGCGCGACGTGGCGCTCAGCGGCCCGGTCGCTCTCGTCGCGTCCGGAAGCGCCGGGCTGCAAGCCGTGAACATCACCGACCCTACGAATCCCACCATCGTCAGCGCCGTTCCAACCGCGAGCGCAGAGGGCGTAACGGTCGACGGCACTCTCGCGTACGTTGCCGACGGCTTCGGCGGCTTGAAGATCATCGACGGCGTCACCCTCGGCATCGTCGGCGCCTTTGACACGCCGGGTTATGCCCAAAGCGCCACGCTCAGCGGCGACTACGCCTACGTCGCCGACAACGCCGCCGGCCTGCGCATCGTGGACATCTCGACACCTAGCGCCCCGATCGCCGCCGGATCAACGGGAGAATCCGCAGGGCAAGCCCGCGAGATTGATGTCGTCGACGGCATCGCGTACGCCGCCTCGGGGCTCGCGGGGCTCCAGATCATCGACGTTTCGGACCCAGTTGCACCTGTCCATCTCGCGAGCCATCTCTACGGCAGCTTTATCCAAAACATCACCGTTGAGGGGACTATCGCGTACCTCACGGGTGGGTTGCACGTGCGCCTGGTGGATGTTTCCAATCCTTCGGCACCGTTCACTGTGGGTTCGGTGGGATTGCCCAACGCCGGAGCGCTCCATGTCGAGAATGGGCTTGCCTACGTTGCGACCAATGTGAACGGGCTCACCATCATTGACGTTTCTGACACCGCAAACCCAACCGTAGTCGGATCGGTTGATACCCCGAACGTCGCGAATGACGTGGCCGTGACCGGCGCTCTCGCCATCGTCGCGGACGGGTTCTCGGGCATCCAGGGTGTCAACGTCACCGACCCCGCTAGCCCAATCATCGTCGGTGCTGTGGATACCCCTGACCGCGCTCGGGCCGTTGAGATCAGAGACGGATTCGCGTACGTCGCGGACGATGGAAGCGGTCTGCAGATCGTTGACATTGGGAACACCAGTATCGTCGGATCTGTCCCAACACCAGACGATGCGTTTGGCGTGGCCCTGGACGGTCCATACGCCTACGTCGCCGGGGGCGCCGGGTTCATGCACATCGTTGATATCTCAAACCCGTTTGCCCCTTTCCTCCTTAGTTCGACGCCGGTCCCGGGCAACGCCGAGGACGTTGCACACACCGACGGACACGCCTACCTCTCATGCCTAAGCGGCGGTCTCCAGATCATCAATCTGACGCACTGCCCCGAAGACCTGAATTTCGATTCGTTCGTTAACGCCGGGGATCTTGCGGTGCTCCTGGCCGGCTGGGGAGCGAACCCAGGCTCGGATGCCGATCTCAACGGCGACGGTGTGGTGAACGCCGCGGACCTCGCGATCCTGCTGGCGGCGTGGGGATGAGGATTCCTCTCCCGGTTGAGGTACTGTTGCGGGCGTGACAGCCCTCGTCCGACAGATTGTGTGGACCACGCCGGCCGAAGGCGCCCGCCTCGCGCGCGCCGACTGGTCCCGTGCGGCCCCGGCCATCGAGCCGGGCTCCGTCGACCTGCTGTACGCCGACCCGCCTTTCGCCACCGGGCGCGCCCACCGCGCCGAGGCCGGGGTCTTCGCCGATTCCTGGCCCGACCTGCCGGCCTACCTCACCTGGCTGCGCGAGCGGCTCGAAGCCTCGCTACCGGCGCTCGCGCCGGGCGGGGCGATCCTGCTGCACCTCGACTGGCGCGCCAGCCACCACGCGCGGGTGATCCTCGAAGACCTCCTCGGCGCCGATGCTTTCATCAACCATCTTGTCTGGAGCTACGGCCTGGGCGGCTCCTCGCCCCGGCGCTTCGCCCGCAAGCACGACGACATCCTCTACTACGCGCCGGATCCCAGCGCCTGCTACTTCAACCCGCCGATGGTCCCCGCGACCAGCCGGCGCCTATCAGGGCAAACCAAAAAAGCGACAGACGTCCTCGACATCCCGACACTCAACAACATGGCCGGCGAACGCGTCGGCTACCCAACACAGAAACCACTCGCGCTGCTCGAACTGCTTATCAATGCCTGCTGCCCGCCGGGCGGCCTGGTCTTTGACCCCTGCTGCGGCTCCGGCACGACGCTGGTCGCCGCGCTGCGCACCGGCCGCCGCGCCGTCGGCAGCGACATCAGCGAACGCGCTATCGAGATCGCGTCACAACGCCTCGCCCGCGAGATTCACCACGCACCGGCGTATGAGGACGAATAATCAGGCGCCGCCCGACCGACGAGCTCGTACAGGCGTTTCGCGATCTGGCGCAGATGAAGCTGGTCGTGCGCCACCCACGAGACGAGCAGGTCACCAGCGGATAGCGCGCCAAGGCTCGGATTCTTGTGCGTCAGCGTCCAGTCGGGCTCAACGAGCGAACGGAGCCACGCGACCGACTCACGGCGCTCGCTCGCGAAGCGGTCGAGAGTCTCGTCGAGATCGAGGTCGCGGTAGCCGCGCTCGACCGCGGAGCCCTCCGGGTCGATCGGCGACCACGCCCGCGCAGGGTCGTCGAGCGTCGAGCGAAGACGCGCGCGGAAATCATCGGTTTCTTCATCGGCGAGGTGCGCGACGATCTCGAGGATCGACCATGTGCTCCCATCAGGCCGGGCGAGCGCCTGATCCTCCGCCATCCCGCCCAGAAGCGAGCGCAACGCCCCGGGAAAGCGCTCGAGCCGCGCGATGAGAAGCAGAGCGTCCACGAAACTCAGGAGCTGCCCTTGCGCATCGCGTCCAGCCCAGCCGGGAAGGGGTAAGCCGGGAAGACGCCGACGCCCGCCCGCCGCCACATGCTGGGCGAGGGGTAGACATCACCGTCGAAGCCTGCCTCGTGGATCGTGCGCAGCACCGACTCGAAGCTCGGCTCGCGCCCCGTCTTCGGATCGAGCAGCGTGTTCGAGCGGGCGCCGAGGAACGAGACGCTGGCGATCGGGCGCCGGTCGTGGCGCCCTTCCAGCATGCTCACCACCGTCTTGAACCCACGCGAGAGATCCGCCGGCGTGAAGTGATCCTGCCCGCGCGGGCGCAGCAGCCCCAGCACCAGCACCCGATCCAGATCGAACTTCAGCACGTACGGCTCGCGGTTCTGCCCGTCGTGGGCGGCCATCGAGTCATGGAAGAGCTTGGCGTAGGACGTCACGTTCCGCGAGGACCACTGGCTGGTGGGGGCGAGCTCGACGAGCTGGGAGATGATGCCGTGAGAGTTGTCATCGGCGTTCACGCCGCAGACCACAGCCCGGTACCGACCATCGAGCAGGTCGCGCAACATGTCCTGCCCCCACATGATGCGCGCCCGACGCGCCGGGGCGTTCTTGTCGGTCCGCTGCGGCAGGAGCGTGACATGGTCCGAGGTCTGATCGGCTCGCACCAAGGCGTCGCCGTCGTCGTCGTAGAGAATGGGGTTGTCGATCGCGTCGGCTGGCGTGGCGCTCATGCGGGCCTCCCTCGTCGGATACGCGTAGTCTATCCACCCGAAGGAGATTGTTATGAGAACCGCCCGCCCCACCCTGCTCGCTGCTGTCATCATCGCCCTCGCCGGCTGCGCCTCGACGCCCCCGCCCGCGCCTGAGACCTACACCAGCGGCCAGACCGGCGCTCGCCAGTACCCCGGCTTCGCCGGCTACGAGCGGACGATCACCACACGCTCCGCCAGGGCCCAGCGCTGGTTCGACCAGGGCATGCAGCTGCTCTACGGCTTCAACCACGACGAGGCCATCCGCTCCTTCCAGGAAGCCTCCGCCCTCGACCCCGACGCGCCCATGCCCTACTGGGGCATCGCCTACGCCAACGGGATCAACATCAACGACCCGCAGATGAACGAGCAGCGCTCGACCGATGCCTACCGCGCCGCCCAGTCGGCCCTCGCGCGGGTCGACAACGCGTCGTCCGTTGAGCGAGCGCTCATCGAGGCCGTCAGCGAACGCTACACGTGGCCCATCCCGAAGGACCGCGCCCGTCTCGACAAGGCCTACGCGGGCGCGATGCAGACCGCGTACAAAATGCACCCGAACGACCCCGACGTCGCGGCGCTGTACGCCGAGTCACTGATGAACCTGCAGCCGTGGGACTACTGGACGAACGACGGCGAGCCCAAGGGCCGCGCCGCCGAGTTCGTCGGCGTCCTCGAAGGCGCGCTCGCGTCCTACCCCAACCACCCCGGCGCCAACCATTTCTACATCCACGCCGTCGAGGCCTCGGAAGATCCCGACCGCGCTGTCCCCGCTGCCGAGCGCCTGCTGCGCCTCGTGCCGGGCTCGGGGCACCTGGTGCACATGCCCTCGCACATCTTCATCCGCGTGGGGCGCTACGCCGACGCGGCGCAGTCAAACATCGACGCGATCGACTCCGACGTGCGCTACTTCGAGCAGGCCCCGCCCGCGAACTTCTACAACCTCTACTACGGTCACAACATCCACTTCCTCGCCTACGCCTCGATGATGTCGGGGCAGTACGAGGAGGCCATCACCGCCGCCCGCCGTCTGGAAGCCGAGATCCCCGAAGCGGCGCTCCGCGAACTGGCGCCCGTCGCCGAGGGCATCATGCCCACGACGTTCCACGTCCTCATCCGCTTCGGCAAGTGGGAGCAGATCCTCGAGGAACCCGACTACCCCGAGTGGCGCTACGTCAGCCGGGCGGTGCGCCGCTACGCGCGGGCCATCGCGTTCTCCGCGCTCGGTCGCACCGCCGAAGCCCGCGCGGAGATCGCCTCTTTCGAAGAGGCCGCCGCGGCGTGCCCCGATGACTGGATGGTCTTCAACAACAAGGTCAGCAACATCCTGCCCATCGCCCGCAACATGGTGTGGGGTGAACTTCTCTTTAGAGAAGGTCGCTACGACGAGGCCTTCGCCCGCCTGCGGGGCGCGGTCGAGATGGAAGAAGCGCTGGTCTACGACGAGCCCCCCGCGTGGATGCTCCCCGTC
Source organism: Phycisphaerales bacterium (assembly GCA_965227605.1). GTDB lineage: Bacteria > Planctomycetota > Phycisphaerae > Phycisphaerales > UBA1924 > CALNYS01. Next base: position 100,743 of record OZ245745.1, read on the forward strand.
CGTCACGCCCTCGGCGCGCTGCTGATGTCCGCCGGGCGTCACGCCGAGGCCGAGCAGGTCTACCGCGCCGACCTCGCCAAGAACCGTGAGAACGGCTGGGCGCTCCTTGGCCTGAGCCAGGCTCTTGAAGCGCAGGGACGAAACCGCGAGGCCCGAACCGTCGCCCAGCGCTTCGAGCGCGTGTGGACTGACGCCGACGTGCGCCCGACCTCGAGCTGCTTCTGCGAGCCGGGCGTCACGGCGGGGGTCGGCTTCGGGAGATAATCAGCGCAGTGACTTTCAGGCGTTCGCCTGCTCTTCCCAGCTCAGCACGTCCCCCTCGGGCAGATCCGTCAGCCCGTGCCTGCGGAGCATGTTGAGCACCTGCGCGCGGTGATGCATGGAGTGCGTCAAGACGTGGGCGATGGCCCCGCCGAAGGTGCGATCCTTTGGATCACGGTCGAGCTGATCCAGCCAGCGTTCATCCCACGCGCCGCGGTCGCGCACGCCCTCGGCGACCAGCGCGAGACGACGCGAGGCCGAGGCGTGCAGCGCCGCGATCTCGTCAAGCGTCGCTCGCTCCTGTAGTCGACGCGGCTCGTCGCCCGCCATCGACGCCGACCACGCCTCCGTGTTCCAGACGGTGTGCGCGAGCGTCGCGCGGACCGGCCCGGGCCCGATGTTCATCGGCTCGTCGAGTTGCTCGTCGGTGAGCTCACGGGCCCGCTCGATGAGGAGCGCGGTGGTCCAGGCGTCGTGGGCGAGGAGGCGGTCGACAAGGTCCATACGGGCATAATCGCGAGACGAATGATGAAACGCAAAAATAAAAGCGGGCCCCGCTGGGTATTACCCAAGGGGGCCCGAGGATCCGGCGACAACCTACTTTCCCGCGAAGCAGTATCATCGGCGAGGCAGGCTTAACGGCTGTGTTCGGGATGGGAACAGGTGTGACCCTACCTCTATGGTCACCGAAAACGCAGTATTGAGCCTTTCGGCCCAACCCAGCGTCAACTGGATCGTGCGATCGTCGCCCGGGATAAACCCGGCGATCATGAATGTCATGCCCAAGGCGTGAGAAGAACTCACGCGGTGGTCTCGTCACCTAGGCCGGAGCAACGCGAACTCATATGAGATATGGGTTCACAGAGGCGTCGGCGCCTGGTGAGCATGAAAAAGCCTTCGACCGTTAGTACCGCTCTGCTGAGAGTATCTCGACTCTTACACACGCGGCCTATCAACCTGGTGGTCTTCCAGGGGTCTCTCGCTTACGCAAGCAGGTCTTATCTCAAGGGGGGCTTCCCGCTTAGATGCTTTCAGCGGTTATCCCTGCCCTACTTAGCTACCCTGCGGTGGCGCTAGCGCGCCAACAGGATCACCAGGGGTAGGTCCCTCCCAGTCCTCTCGTACTAGGGAGAACTCCTCTCAAACCTGCAACGCCCACAGCAGATAGGGACCGACCTGGCTCACGCCGGTCTGAACCCAGCTCGCGTACCACTTTAATCGGCGAACAGCCGAACCCTTGGGACCGCCTTCAGCCCCAGGATGTGATGAGCCGACATCGAGGTGCCAAACCGCTCCGCCGCTTTGGACGCTCGGGAGCGATAAGCCTGTTATCCCCGGAGTACCTTTTATCCGATGAGCTACGGCCCTTCCACACGGGACCGCAGGATCACTAAGGCCTGCTTTCGCAACTGCTCGACCCGTCGGTCTTGCAGTAAAGCTAACTTCTACCTTTACACTCTGCACGCGGTTTCCATCCGCGTTGAGTTAACCATTGCGCTCCTCCGTTACTCTTTGGGAGGAGACCGCCCCAGTCAAACTGCCCAGCACTCACTGTCCCTCGCCCAGCTTCATGGGAATCGGGGTTAGGTCACACACGAACACAGGGTGGTATTTCACCAACGGCTCCATCCGGACCAGGGCCCAGACTTCAAAGCCTCCCACCTATCCTACGCAGTGCATGCACGCGACCAATGAAAGCCTACAGTAAAGGTTCACGGGGTCTTTCCGTCTTGCTGCGGGTAGGCGGCATCTTCACCGCCACTACTATTTCACCGAGTCGGTCGTGGAGACAGTGCTCCAGTCGTTACACTATTCATGCGCGTCGGAACTTACCCGACAAGGAACTTCGCTACCTTAGGACCCTCATAGTTAGGGCCGCCGTTTACCCGCGCTTAGGTTATGAGCTTCGCCGAAGCTAACCCACTTCCGTGACGTTCGGGCACCGGGCAAGCGTCACACTGTATACGTCCTCTATAGGAGTTAGCACAGTGCTGTGTTTTTGATAAACAGTCGCCAGAGCCTTTTCTCTGCGCCTTTCCCCGAAGGGTTAAGGCCCCCTTATCGCGAACTTACGGGGTCAATTTGCCTAATTCCTTCACAACCGTTCTCTCGAGCGCCTGAGGTTATTCACCACACCTACCTGTGTCGGTTTTGGTACGGACTCTGCTTTGCCCACGCGGCTTTTCTCGGGACCGGGTCCGCTGGCGACGGCCTCAAGGGCCTGGGCACTACTAGTCGCCCTGCCAACCTTCCCGATCCGCACCACGCTTTGATCTCTGCAGAGGTGCAGGAATATTAACCTGCTGTCCATCGACTACGCCTTTCGGCCTCGCCTTAGGATCCGACTAACCCTGGGCGGATTTACCTTCCCCAGGAAACCTTAGGTTTTCGGCGAGCAGGATTTTCACCTGCTTTATCGTTACTCAAGCCGGCATATTCACTTCCTGACGCTCCAACAGCCCTTCCGGACTGCCTTCAACGCCGACAGGAACGCTCTCCTACCGCTCTTTCGAGCCCGCAGCTTCGGTTCGCCGCTTATTCCCGATCATTATCGGCGCCGGACTCCTCGACCAGTGAGCTGTTACGCACTCTTTAAATGGTGGCTGCTTCTAAGCCAACATCCTGGCTGTCTTTGGAATCTGACTTCCTTATGAACTAAGCGGTGATCTGGGACCTTAGCTGGCGGTCCGGGTTGTTTCCCTTTTGACCGCGGATGTTATCACCCGCAGTCTGACTCCCACGTCTTGGCTGATGGTATTCGGAGTTTGGTTGCCCCGGGTACCCGTGAGGGCCCCAAAGGCATCCAGTCGCTCTACCCCCATCAGTTGCATCGTGAGGCTAGCCCTAAAGCTATTTCGGAGAGAACGAGCTATCTCCTGGTTTGATAAGACTTTTACTCCTCCCCACAGGTCATCCCCTAACTTTTCAACGTTAGTGGGTTCGGTCCTCCAGGCGGTGTTACCCGCCCTTCAACCTGCCCATGGGTAGATCACCAGGTTTCGCGTCTACCCCCTACGACTGCGCGCCCTATTCAGACTCGCTTTCGCTCCGGCTTCGGCCCGGTAGGCCTTAACCTCGCCGCAGAGAGTAACTCGCCGGCTCATTATGCAAAAGGCACGCCGTCACCCCGAAGGGCTCCGACCGCTTGTAAGCGTATGGTTTCAGGTACTCTTTCACTCCCCTAACAGGGGTGCTTGTCACCATTCAGTCGCCTTACTGGTCAACTATCGGTCGTCGAGTAGTACTTTGGCTTGGAGGGTGGACCCCCCATGTTCAATCCGGGTTCCACGGGACCGAATCTACTCTAGGCCACACAGCACCGGCGCTACGGGACTTTCACCCTCTTTGGTCCGGCTTTCCAGCCGACTCACGCCTTACGCTGCTTTATCCGTTTTCGCTCGCCGCTACTTACGGAGTCGCGGTTGCTTTCCTTTCCTCCGGGTACTGAGATGTTTCAGTTCTCCGGGTTCGCTTCCTGCCCCTATGCATTCAGGACAGGATGACCCTCAACGGGCCGGGTTTCCCCATTCAGACATCCTAGGATCACAGCTTGCTTCCAACTCCCCTAGGCTTTTCGCAGGTAGCCACGTCTTTCATCGCCTCTCGACGCCAAGGCATCCGCCATACGCCCTTGCTGGCTTATTCATGCTCACCGGACGCCGCCGAGCCAGAGCCGCTCCGCCGCTTTCGCAGCCTCGCAACCCGCTCCCGACACGCCGGTGAGACGAACTCACCCACATGGATCTTCTATCTTTTGCCTCAGACAAATCACTCGGTGTTCGCCTCGCACCGCTCGGAAAACCACGGAAAACCGCGGCCTCTTCGCGCTGCGAAGACGACGATCACACGTATCCGGTTGTCAAAGATCGTTGGTCGGTTCCGCCGCGATGCGTCCCGTTCGGTCCCCACCGACGGCGTTCCGTGCCCACCCTGCTTCTCAGTAGGGCGAGAGGCAAGTGTAGAGATGCCCCCGAAGCTGTCAACCCGCCGAGGATGCCCCAGTGGAAAAAAAATGGGCCCCGCCGCACCGGCAGAGCCCCTGAAGATCGTCAACCCGCTGAAAGACAAGGCCTAGCGCCTGTCTTCCTGGCGGGCCGTCTCCCGCTCACGCCCGCTATCTCTCTCCGGCGCCGTCCGAGCCGCCTCGGGAGCCGGGGCCGACGGCGCGGCGATCTCATCCGCCAGCTCACGCCGGCGTGTCGAGGCCCGATCCCGCCACACCTCCCGCAGGGACAGCCCCTCGTCCGCCGAGGACGCCACGACCTGCATGGGCGCCTGACGCCCGCCGCGAGCGCCGGGCTCACTCAGCGACGCCCGCACCACGTCCACCACGCGGGCGCCGGTGTCGATCACCCGCGCAGTACCGCTGTCGTTGGTCACGCTCACGCGGATCGCCTCGCCCGGCTCGAACCGCTCCTGCTTCATCCGCCACTTGCCGTCCACGAACCCGTAGACATCGAGCCGGCAACTCGCCTCGCCCGCGATCGGGTTGTCGCGACCGTCCGTCGCGCTGAAAGCAAACCAGTACGACTCACGCGGCGCCGTCACCGGATCGCTCCAGCCCGAATACGCCGAGTACAGGAACCCGGCCTCCGCCTGCGGTTTCGATTCCTCCGCCAGCGTCAGCGCGAAGCCGTACGTCGGGTTTGGGATCGCGTAGCGCACGCGGTAGCGGTACGTCTCGCCGGGCTGCACGCTGTAGTCGTGCGTCCACACCGGGTCGCTCTCGACGCCGCGCAGATCCGCGCCGCGTTCGACGCGCGCCTGCAACGCCGATTGAATCACCCCCGCCTCGCCGCCGGCATCAAGCTGTTCCTGATAGCTCGGCGGCCACCACCCCGCTGGCGCGGGCGCCGTCGCAGGAACGACAACCTCCCACCCGCGCGGGCTCTTGAGCATGCTTAGCACCTCGCCGACGCGCCCTTCCTCGGCGGCGACGTCGAGCAGCTCGCGTGTGTCCATCGCACCGGGAGGCGCATCGACCAGCGCCGTCTCACCCCACGAGCCGTCGTCAAGAAGACGCTCACGCTCGAAGTGCAGCGTCGCCACGAGGTGGCGGTTGCGCCAAAATCCAACCGGGATCGGCTCGAGAGGCCCCGTGCCGTCGGGGTCTTCTTCCAAGAGCTGACGCAGCCCGAGCGCATCGATCTGGGTCTCCACTGTGATCGCGCGGACATCGCGCGGCCAGTCGCCCGCGCCGTAGATCGCGTCGAACGCCTCGCGGTTGTCCGTCGTCGGGTCGATCGTGCCCAGGAAGACGCCCGTCGTTGGGGCGGGCGGCGCCGGCGGCTCCACCGCCGCGATCAGCAGTTCCTCGCCGGGGGGCGGCCCCCCGGGCCCGATCGAGGGGTAAGGACGAGAAAGCGGCGCCGAAGCCGTCGCGATCGAACGCTCTTCGAGCGCGCCGATGAAACGATCGGCGTACGCGCTGTCGGCCTCAGGCGTACGCGGGTTGGGTGTATTTGACTCGAGCTGCCCGAGCTTGGACTCCGCCGTCTGCGCCACCTGCTCGTAGGCCTGATCCAGGCGGTAGTCCCCGCCCGAGCCCACGCTCACCGTGTTGCCCTCGCCCGTGAACTGCAGCGCCACGACGCCCAGCGCCGCGAGCGCCAGCACCGCGAGGAAGATCTTCTCGCAGTGCAGCTCGATGAAACTGATGCCCTTCGGCTTCATTGCGTCATCTCCTCAGCGCTCGTGTTGCTCGGGTCGGGCCGCTTGGGCAAGCCCATGCGCTCACGCACGCTGTCCGGGGCGAACTCGCCGACCCAGTCGCGCATCCACAACGTCTCGACCACCATCTCGGCCCGCATCAGCCCGCCAGCGCCGTAGTAATACCCTTGGGCCATCCCTTCGATGGGCTGGATCGCGGTGAGATCAAGATCAATCACCGTCATGAAGTTCTCGGCCTCCAGCGCGTCGATGAACCGCTGGATGCCGGCGCTATCAACGATCGCCGTCACGCTGGCGTACCGCGTGTCGTACAGCGCGTTGGCCTTGTAGGGCCAGCCGGCCCGACCGCTCAGCGACGCCTCGAAGTCCGGGCGTATCGCGCTGGTCAGCGGCGCGACGCTCGCCCCGCCTCCGCCCTGCGCCGCCCCGCTGTCGCGATTACGGTTGCGCCGATTCCGCCGGTTGTCCTCCGGCTCCTCATCAACAGCGGCCGCGTACTGCCAGGGCCGCGTCTGCACCGTGACCAGCCGCTTCACGGGGCGGTCCCGCGGCTGGTAGGCGAGCCCGCTCACAGGGTCGGTGTTCGCCGCGAACGCCGCGTTGGCGATCTCTTCGTGCACCCAGTAGCGGTGCTGCCAATCCCAGATCTGCTCGATCGTCGGGAGGTCCGCGGACTCGGGGATCTCCACCCCCTCGAACGTCTCCAGCGTCGCGTAGAACGACACGTCGCCCGCCCGCTCACGCAGACGATCCAGGCGGAACGTCTCAAGGGCCCGACGCACCTCGGCCTGCTCTTCCTCGGGCAGCTCGGTCACGCCCAAAGAGTTCAGGCGGCGCTCCACTTGCTGCGTGCGCTGCGCTTCGAGAAGCAGCAGCATGTCCTGTTCGGCGACCGGGCCGCCGGCGCTCACGCGCCGCAGCAGATCGCGGTGAGCATCGAGCCACGCCCGCGCCGAGGCCTGACGCTTCGCGGTCGTCTCCGCCGGCGCGGGCGCCGGGAAAAGCCCCTCCAGCATCGGCTCCTTGCCCGCGCGGTTCCGCGCCGAGGCGCTCTCCAGCACACGCGTCGCGTCGCGGTCGTGCGCTTCGAGAACGGACCTGATCGCGTTCGTCGTCGCCTCGTTGGGGGTCGCGCTGAAGCCCTCCAGCGGCTCGCTCGGGTCGAGCGACTCGACGTTGTACTGCACGCTGATCTGCTGCAGGTTCCGCTGCTTGCTCCCGACGTCCTGCTCCACCTCGTCGCGGAGCGCCGTGTTCATGTTGTTGCTCACAAAGAGCAACGCGGGCAGCGCCGCCAGCGCGATCACCGCGCTGATCACCACCACCACATGCCCCTTCACCCAGCCTAGCACACCCTTCATGAGTCCTGCGCTCCCGTCGCGCCAGGCGCGGCCGCCTGGGTCTGCTCTCCGTCGATCCTGTGTCTCGTCGCGTCCGCGCCCTTCAGCGTGGCCGTGAACCTGATCGTGTACCGCTGCACTGTTGCCTCCCGCGGGAACGCCCGCGGCGCCTCCGGGAGCGGCGCGATCGCAGAGAGCGACGTCGAATCCCCCGTCGCCACCCGCTGGCTCTGCCCCGAACCGCGTCCACGCCCGCGATCTTCTTCGGACGCAGAAGCTCCGGAGTCCGACGCGCTCGCCACCTGACCGGCGCGGATGGTCTCGGCGTTCACCTCATCGATACCAGGCGTCGAGAGCGTGTACGGCGCGTCCTCTCGCTCCGCGTTCTCACGCAGCCACGCCAGCGCCGTCTCATCGATGAACGCCCGCTGCCCGCTGTTCGTCGCGTCGATCTCCAGCGTCACGTTCAGCACGCCGTTCGACGCGGGCGCCGCTCCGCCGCCACTGTCGCGCCCCCTCCCCCTGCCGCGGTCCCGGTCGCGGCTGCTGCTCGACGACGAACTCGTCGCGCTCCCGAGCGGCGTCGCGCCGGGGCCCTTCGCCGCCTCGCCCGAGGGCGTCTGGTAGTCCACGCTCATCGAGTGAAGGCTCATCCCCCGCCATGAGTCCGGCGCCATCATCGCGCCGTCCGGCGATGCACCGCCCGAGGCCAGCATCGCCCGCACGTCGCTCAAGAGGTCCGGGATGATCTCCCGCCGATCCAGCAGCGCCCGCACGTTCTCCGCCCGGTGGCCGATCGTCACCGACGACGCCACCTCTTCCCACGCGCTCTTCTGCTGACGCCCCTGACGCTCCGCCGCGGCCACGCTGCTCTGCGCGGGCGCCGACTTCGCCGCCTCGACCGCTTGGCTGTCGAGCACGGGTCGCAGGAACCCCGCCCCGCCTGCGATCAGCGACACCACCGCCGCCGTTGCCACCCACGGCGTCTTCTTCCGCCACACGCTCGCCCGCACCACGCTCTTGGGCACCAGGTTCGCGTCGATGCTCGCCAGCCCCAGCCCCTGCAGCGCCACGCCGTACGCCGTCGCGAACGACAGCGCCGACGACTGGAAATCAGCCGCCTCGGGCCCGTCCACGCTCAGCTTGTTGAACTTCTCGCACCGCTCCACATCCATCTGCAGCGACTGCGACAAAAACTTCCGCAGCCCCATCAGCTTGAACGTCGAGCCCAACCCAACCATCCGCTTGAGATCAGCGTCCGGGTGAAGCTGCTTGTAGTACGCCAGCGACCGCTGCACGTCCTGGGCGAAGTCCGAGTACACCGGCTTCATCGCCTGGAAGATGTGCCGCTTCTCCTTGCGCCGGTCCGCCTCGCGCTTCAAACGCTCGGCCTTCCCGTAATCGATCTTGAAGCTGCTCACCAGCGCCTCGGTGAAGTTGTGCCCCCCCATCGGGAACGTGCGGATCCACACACGCCCGCGATCAAACACAATCAGATCCGTCGCCTCGGTTCCAATATCAAGAATCACCGTCCCAGGCGTGTCGTCCGCGAAATCCTGATCAAACGCCACCGCGTTGAACGCCGCGATCGGCGAGAGCGCCAGCATCCCGGGCTCAAGCTTCAGCTCCTCCCACACCGCCAGGCGCTCCATCACTCGCTCGCGCGTGATCGCGAAGATGCCAACCTCAATATCAGGGTCATCCTCGCTCACGAACGTCTGGTACGCCCACTCCACATCCTCAAGCGGGAACGGGATCTGCTGCGCCGCCTCGAACTTCACCACGTTCGAGACCTGCTTCGGCTCCGTCGGCGGCAGCTTCGCGAACCGCACGAACCCCGCCTGCCCCGGCGCCGAGATCGCCACCGCGTCACCCGCCATCGAGAACTGGTTCGTCAGCGTCCCCACCGCCACCCGGACCGCGTCCGCCTCGTTCACGTCCGGCGCCGACATCGGGCGCGTGTGCGGGATCTCCACGAACTCCAGAACCTTCAGCGCTTCGCCCTCGCGGGCCAGCTTCAGCGCCTTCACGGCCCCCGCGCCGACCTCGACACCCCAGCACACATTCGATGACGCCATCTGCGGTCCTCTCGCTTGCCTTCTGTGCCCCTGCGCCCACCAGCGCAGGTCGGGCACCATACCGCAACCACGCGCGGCGAGGCCCCACGTCCATACGAACGCCCCATCTTGACGGTTCCTTACGTCAGAAGACGCGTCCTGATGTAGAATCCCGATCCGCTTTCGCGCAGACCATCACCCCCTCAAGACGCCGGCCCTCACCCATGACCGACAACACCCCCGCCGACCCCAACCCCACCCCCGACGCCAAACCGGAAGCCGCCCCGGCCCCCACCCCGGATCAGGCCCCCACGCCGGACGCAAAGCCCGACGCGCCGGACCCCAACGCCCTCGCCGCCCAGCGCGACGCTGCCAAGGACCAGGCCGCTAAGGCCCCCGCGGAGAAGCCGGCCCCCGCGAAGGCCCCCGAGCCCAAGCCAACTCAGGCCCCTGTCAAAATCGACGCCAAAACCAGCGCCGAGATCGACGCCGCCATGGCCCAGCTCGATTCCGAAGAGGCCCCCAAGAAGAAAGTCCGCGGCCCCCGCGTCGTCCAGGGCGGGCGCGAGCACCGCAAGGGCCGCGTCGTCTCCGTCGGACCCGCCGACGTCTTCATCGAGTTCGGCCCCAAAGAGCTCGGCGTCGCCCCCCGCACCCAGTGGCCCGACGAAGCCGATCTCCCCAAGGTCGACGAGGTCATCGAGGTCGTCGTCGACCGCTACAACGCCAACGAATCCTTATATGTCTGCTCCCGCCCCGGCAGCGTCCAGAAGGCCGACTGGGAACTCCTCGAGCCGGGCCAACTCGTCGAGGCCCTCGTCACCGGCTCCAACAAGGGCGGCCTTGAGCTCGAAGTCGCCAAGCACCGCGCCTTCATGCCCGCCTCCCAGATCGACCTCGGACGCGTCGAAGACCTCAGCATCTACCACGGCCAGAAGATCGAGTGCGAGGTCCAGAAGGTAGACCGCGCCGGCAAGGGCAACATCGTCCTCACCCGGCGCAAGATGCTCGAAAAGGCCCGCGACGAGTCCCGCGACAAGCTCAAGGACTCCCTCAAGGAAGGCGACACCATCGAGGGCGAGGTCAAGCGCATCGCCGACTTCGGCGCTTTCGTCGAGATCGCCCCGGGCGTCGACGGCCTCGTCCACATCTCCGACCTCGCCCACGACCGCGTCCGCAACGTCAAGGACGTCGTCGACGTCGGCAAGAAGGTCAAGGTCAAGGTTACCAAGACCGACTGGGACAAGAACCGCATCGGCCTCTCCCTCAAAGCCACCACCGAAGACCCCTACGCCGCCGCCGGCGCCTCCCTCACCCCGGGCGAAACCGTCACCGGCAAGGTCACCAACATCGCCGACTTCGGCTGCTTCGTCGAAGTCGCCCCGGGCGTCGAAGGCCTCGTCCACATCTCAGAGTTAGATTGGAAGCGCGTCGACCGCGTCGAGTCCGTCGTGAAGAAGGACGAGGTCGTCAGCGTCAAGATATTAGAAGTGGACCCCAAGTCCCGACGCATCTCCCTCTCCATCAAACAAACCAAAGAAGCCCCCGCCGGCGCCAAGCCGAAGGGCGACGAGCTGCCCGAGTACGTCGAAACCGCGGCGATGCGCAAGATGAAGGAAAAAGCCAGGGGCAAAGAGAAGCGCAAGGGCCTCAAGACCGGCCTGGGCTCGGATGGTTCGATGGGGATGGGGTTGGGGGATCTGAAGCTGCCGGAGTAAATCTCTAGCAGCTAAGTCCCGCATGTCACCTGTAAAGCGAATAAAAATGATCGCGAGTTGCACCGCAGTGATAGCCGCGGGATGCGCGTGCCCTTCGAAACACGATGTCACCGTGAGAGTCTTCGATGTTGATACAGGAGCACCGATTAGCGAAGCAGAAATAGAGGTCGAATCACGAACGATCTATTTTGCAAATGCATCGCCATTTTGCTCAACATTTGCACCAAGGATTCAACGATCACTTACAGACGAAAACGGTGAGTCACAAATTCTTCTAAACGATGATGATAATTTTAATATCAGCGTTATTGCTGACAACAAATCAGATCACCAACAACTGTTCGCACCTTGGTCGGCATCGGATCAAGGCGATGCGCTAGATATATATCTGAAACCACACGGACAATAATCCACAACGTCAACCAGCATCACTCACGCCGTTGTGAATCACCTCCACCACCCCAACCGCCCCCTCAAAGAACTCCTCCCGCACCACCGCGTACGCCTCATCCCCAAAGAACGCGTCTTTCACCCCCTCATCCGGGAAGCTCAGCACGAACACCCGGTTGATCCGCGGGTCCACCTCGCCCGTCACGTCGGGCGCAAGCACCTCGCTCACGCGGAAATCACACACGAACCGCCCGCCCATCCCGTGCAAAATAGGTTTCATCGCCTCCCGATACTTCGCATAGCGCCCCTCGTCGAGCACTTCGAGCCCGACCAGCATCTCAAACCGCGTCTCGCTCACATCGAGTCCTCCCACGCGCACATCCGCGTGGGCGAACTCTACGCCTCACCCAAAGCCCAGGGATTGCAATCCCTGGGATCCCCAACTCAAGCAGCCTTCCGCCCCCCAAGCCGCTCCACCGCCTCTTTCCCATCCTTCAACCCAACCCCCGTCGCCTCGCGATAAATCTTGATCGCCTCGATCTTCCGCCCAGCCTCCAGCTGCGCCAGCACCTCGCCCAGCGTCTCCGCGTCCAACGTGTCGTCGTCGCGGTACGCCTCGTGGTCGTCCGTCGGACGCAAGGGCGACAGCGCCCGCGGCTCCACCGCCGGCGGGCCAACGGACTCGTCACGCCCGCCCCAAAGCAGCTTCCCGAGCTTCGCAAACAACCCGCCACTTCCACGATCCGAAGCAGTCATGCCGAGGCCTCCTGTCAAAGCGACCCTGCGCTTGCGTCATCGGGCTGGCGCCGCGCCGCCTCCCGCTACACTCCCCCTCCCATGCCCACCGCCGACTTCGACCCCCTCGCCATCCTCAAAGACCGCGTGCTCCGCGCGATGCAGACCGCGTTCTCGGACCGCCTCCCACAGAACGCCGACCCCCTCATCCAGGCCGCCCGCAACCCGGACTTCGGCGACTTCCAGTCCAACGCCGCCATGCCCCTCGCCAAGGCCCTGGGTGAAAAACCCCGCGACGTCGCCGCCAAAATCGTCGAGCACGCCGACCTCACCGGCATCGCCGAGCCGCTCACGCCCGAATCCATCGCCGGCCCCGGCTTCATCAACATCCGCCTCGAACCCACCGCCCTCCCGAACCTCTTAGAGAAGTTCGACACCCCCACCCTCGGCATCGAACCCCCCGCAGAACCGCAAACCATCGTCGTCGACCTCTGCGGCGTGAACCTCGCCAAGCAGATGCACGTCGGCCACCTCCGGGCCACCGTCATCGGCGACGCCGTCGCCCGCCTCTTCGAGCGCCTGGGCCATCGCGCCGTGCGCCAGAACCACCTGGGCGACTGGGGCCTCCCCATCGCTATGGTCGTCCGCGCCGTCCAGCAAGGCGAGACCGCCCAAACCCTCGACGACCTCAACCGCATCTACCGCGCCGCCCAGCGCGAGTGCAAACCCGACCACAAGGGCCTCGCCGCCGTCCGCAAGTACAACCTCGGCCCCAAAGCCGAAGCCGAGCTCGAAGAACAGGTCGCCTCCGCCGAGGAATCACTCGCGGAAGCCAAACAAACGCTCGTCAAGATGCAATCCGGCGATGCCGACGCGATCGCCGTCTGGCAGCGCCTCATCGACATCACCATGCGCGAGTGCCTCGCCGCCTGCGCCCGCCTGCGCGCCAACGTCACACACGAACACACCGCCGGCGAATCCTCCTACCGCGACGACCTCCCCGACGTAGCCCGCGACCTCGAAGCCCGCAACATCGCCACGCAGTCCGAAGGCGCCCTCGTCGTCGATCTCGCGGACGTCGGCATCAAGGAACCCTGCCTCGTCCGCAAATCCGACGGCGGCTACCTCTACGCCACCACCGACCTCGCCGCCATCCGCCGGCGCGTGCAGGAGATCGGCGCCTCCCGCGTCGTCTACTGCGTCGACGCCCGCCAGGCCCTTCACTTCAAACAGGTCTTCGCCGCCGCCACCAAAGCCGGCTACGCCAAACTCCCCGACGGTTCCGACGCCGCCCTCGAACACGCCGCCTTCGGCACGATCCTCGGCCCCGACAACAAACCCTTCAAATCCCGCTCCGGCGAAAACATCAAACTCACCGACCTCCTCGACGAAGCCGTCGAACGCGCCACCGCAGCCGTCGCCGAGAAGAACCCCGACCTCCCCAGCGACAAACGCGCCCACGTCGCCGAGGCCGTCGGCATGACCGCTATCAAGTACGCCGACCTCGCGAACGAACGCGTCCGCGACTACGTCTTCGACTTCAACCGCATGCTCGCTTTCGAAGGCGACACCGGCCCCTACCTCCAGTACGCCCTCGTGCGCATCAAAAGCATCCTGCGCAAAGCCAAATCTGAAGGCGTCACCCTCGACGACAACGCCGAGCTCACCATCACCGAACCCCAGGAAAAAACCCTCGCCCTCGAACTCCTCCGCTTCCCCAGCGCCGTCGAAGCCGCCGCCGACAACCTCCAGCCCCACCGCCTCTGCGCCTACCTGCAGGACCTCGCCCGCGCCTTCTCCTCCTTCTTCGAGAACTGCCCCGTCCTCAAAGCCGAGAGCGAAACCACCCGCACCGCCCGCCTCCGCCTCGCCGCGCTGACCGGCCGCGTCCTCGAAACCGGATTAGAAACCCTCGGTCTCGTCCCGCTCGAAGAGATGTAGCGAATCAGCGCCGCTCCCCCACCCGTTTCATCGCCACCATGAAACTCGCCCACCCATTCGCGTAGCCGTTGAACTCCAGCTCGCTCCCGATGCCGTACTGGCGCACGCTCAGCCGCGCGCGATCATCGCCCAGCGCCTCGACCGTCCACTCCGTTTTCGTCGTCGTCTCCCCGTCCTCGCCCGCCCACGAATGAACCAGCCGTCGCCCCGCCTCCAGCTCCAGAATCTCCCGCGGCCCGATGCTCTCCCCCTCGTGCTCCCACCCGTAGCTGTACACGCCCCCCTCGCGCAGCTCGACCCGAGGGTCGCACGCCATCAGCTCGCCCAGGAACTTCCTCATCTCGCCCGGCTCGGTAATCACCTCCCACACCCGCGCCGCGGAGGCGTCGATGTTGATCGAAAGCGCAACTTCCTCTCTGAATTCCGAGTGATCCGGCAACAGCGCCGGCGCCCCCGTACGCAGATAACACTCCAGATTCCCCGCCGCGAGTTCCCAGAAATCCGCGACCAGATGCGGGTGCATCTCCCCGTCCCAAGTGTGCTCAACGCTCAATCGCGTCGCGTCGTTCTCTTCGGAAAGACGCAGCTCACACCGCCCGGGCACACCGCCCCATGTCCACGAAAACGCCAAACGCTCGTTCTCCTCAAACGCCGTGATCGTCTGATCCGGCTCGCCCGCCACGCCAAGCGTCGGCGTGTGTCTGCCCCAGAACCGGTACATACCACCGACACGCGGCACGACCTCGACCTTCTCCGCGAACCACACCGTCAGATGCTCCGCTTTAGTCAGCGCCGACCACACCCGCGCCACGCCCGCATCGATCTCGAACGAACCCCGGTACACACCCGCCTCGGCCATCGTGCTGCTCATGATTCTTCGCCTTTCTTGGTTCCGCGTTCCGCAACGCGCTTGATGGCGACCAGACGCGCCGCCAGATGTGTGCGGTGACGCTCGAGCCACCGGTCGATCTCCTGCAAGGGGCGCGAGTCCATCTCGTAGAACCGCATCCGCCCGCGCTCCTCCACCCGCACCAGCCCCGCCTCCCGCAGCACCCGCAGGTGCTTCGAGACCGAAGGCCGCGCCATGTCGAACCCCGAAGCGATCTCTCCAGCCGCGAGCGCTCCGCGCGACAGCCGGTCCAGAATCGCCCGACGCGTCGGGTCAGCGATCGCGTCGAACACCCCCTCCCCCGCCTTGCGAGGTCCGCCCTGGCGGGCCAAAGCGTCAACCGTGCTGGGCTTTTGAGTAGCCATATGGCTACATACTACCGATCATCACTCCCCCGTCAACACCAAACCATCTTTTTCACCGCAACGCCCCCATCAGCGCCTGCCCCGGGGCCCGCCCGTTAATGAGAAGCACATCCACCCCCCGCACCTTCCACGCCTCCCCCTCTTTCCGCCAGTCCAGCGCCGCCCACACCAGCGTCGGCCCGCCCCCCGAAAACACCGCCCGCAGGTACGTCTGCGTCTTCGCCGAGGTCGCCGAGTAGATCTCCGCCTGCCGGTCCTCGAGCGCCAGCCGCGTCAGCCCGCCCGTCCGTGCCCGGTCGATCCCCGCCAGCAAAAACCCACGCCCGTCGCTCGCCAGCACCGCCCCCGCCGCCGCTACCCCCACCTCAGACGCCAACAGCCCCTCCGCCGCCGCCCGATCCCCGTTCTCAACCGCCGCGTAAAACGCCGCCGAGGCCTCCTGCACCGCCTCGTAATCCGAAACATAAAACCGCCCAAACCCCCACACCCCGGCGCCCAGCAGCACCACGCCTGCCCCGATCAACCACCCCCGCTTCACTCCGCGCAGAGGCCCCGCCAGCAGAATCAGCCCGATCAGCGCCAGCGCCACGCCCGTGATCGCCGACCGCTGATTCAGCCACACCTCCACCCCCCCAGGCTGGGCGAGAGGATCAGGAGCGGAGAAGACCGACTGCGCGAGGAAGGTAAGCATCACCCCATTGTTGCAGCGCCGCGCGGTGTGGTTCCGATGAATCCCAAGGACGGGCGGAGCCCGCCGAGCGTCGTCACGCGCGCGCCCCGCTCCCGCCGAGGGAGACCAGCGCATGCCCACAACGACGGCCACACGCTCCAGCACTCCTACAGCGCCAGATCCCTCCTCCGAGCGCCTCGCCGCCAACCTCCGCGCCATCGCCGCGTTCCGCCCCGACCTCGCGGAAAAAATCACCAACACCGAGCCCGACCACTCCATCGAGTTTGCCCTCGCCCCAGACGGCGCCCTCACCGCCACCCGCGCCGGCCGCGCCCTCGCCAGCAAACGCCGCCCCCGCGAAGAAGGCGCCCGCGTCGCCGAAAAGATCGACGCCCGCGAGCACGCCGTCTTGGTAGCCCTCGGCTTCGGCCTGGGCCACCACCTCCGCCCTCTCGCCGAAAAGCTCGGCGCCAGCGGCCTCCTCTGCGTCTTCGAGCCCGACCTCCCCCTCCTCCGCGCCGTCCTCGAACGCACCGACTGCACCGCGTGGATAAAGCAGACCAACCTCGTCCTCTTCGACGACCCCGCCGACGCCGCCGCCATCTCCCGCATCGCCCAGCACCGCGAGGGTGTCTTCGCCCTGGGCGTGCGCTTCGTCGAGCACGGCCCCAGCTCCGCCCGCCTGGGCGAGAGCGCCGCGCGTTTCTCCGAGGCCTTCGCCAGCGCCGTCGCCGCCGTCCGCACCAGCGTCGTCACCACCATGGTGCAAACGCAGGTCACCGTGCGCAACGCGCTCATGAACGCCGAGCACTATGCAACGCGCGGAAGCTCGAACGAGGGCATCGCCGACCTCAAAGACCTCTGCGCAGGCCGCCCCGCCATCGTCGTCTCCGCCGGCCCCAGCCTCCGGCGCAACATCCACCTCCTCAAAGACCCAAGCGTCCGCGACAAGTGCGTCATCATCGCCGTGCAGACGGTCCTCAAAACCCTCCTCGACGAAGGCATCAAACCGCACTTCGTGTGTGCGCTTGATTACCACGAGATCAGCAAGCGCTTCTACGAAGGCCTCACCGCCGCGGACGTCGAAAGCGTCACCCTCGTCGCCGAGCCCAAGGTCAACCCCGCCGTGCTCGACGCCTACCCGGGCCCCGTCCGTACCCCCGCTGACGAAAACCTCGACCTCCTGCTCCCGCAGGAGCTCACCGGCGAGCGCGCCCCCATCCGCGCCGGCTCCACCGTCGCCCACCTCTGCTACTACCTCGCCCGCCACCTGGGCTGCGACCCCGTCATCCTCACCGGTCAGGATCTCGCCTTCACCGACAACGTCTACTACGGCCAGGGTGCCGCCATCCACCACGTCTGGGCCCCCGAGCTCGGCCCCTTCCGCACTCTCGAAACCCTCGAGTGGGAACGCATCGCCCGCAGCAAACGCTCCCTCCGCGCCCTCAAAGATCACGAGGGCAACCCCGTCTACACCGACGAGCAGATGGCCACCTACCTCGCCCAGCTCGAACGCTCCTTCGCCGAAGACCGCGAGCAGGGCCTCCGCATCCTCGACGCCACCGAGGGCGGCGCCGCCAAGAACCACACCGAAACAACCACCCTCGCCGAAGCCCTCGATCGCTTCGCCGGCGCTGATGCGCCCGATCTCCCCAACATCCCGATCCCAGAGCGCCGCCCGCTATCAGCCGCAACCCGCCGCGCGCTCAAGAACCGCCTCACCGATGTGCGCAAGCAGGCCGGGCGCGTCAGCGTCCTCTGCGAAAAGTCCGAGCGCCTGCTCGACCGTCTCAAAGAGCTCGCGCCCGACCAGACGCGCATGAACAAGGTCATCAGCGAGCTCCACGACCTCCGCGCCGAAACCAAAGACCTCCGCCCCGGCTACGACCTCGTCCAGAAGATCAACCAGACCGGCGCCTTCAACCGCGCCCGCGCCGACCGCGACATGAACCTCGCCGGCCTCTCCCCCGAGGAGCGCCAGCTCCGCCAGATCGACCGCGACGCCGTCAACGTCCGCTGGCTCCGCGACGCCACCACAGAAGTCGCCCGCCTCCTCGACAGCGCCGCCGCCGCCCTCGAAGGCGCCCCCAAGATCACCACCTCAACCCCGCGCGTTGAAACCACAGAATCACCCCGCGCACTCAAGACCGCCGCCGTCATCTTCGCCGACGCCGAGTTCGACTCCCTCACCCGCCCGCGCACGCTAACAAACGAAACCCTGAGCGCCATTCTCGCCCGAATCGCCGAGTGCGACACCCTCGACGACGTGATCCTCCTCACCAACGACGACACCCTCCAGCCAACAATCCCCGCCAACCTCAACCTCACCCGCGAACCCCTCGACCTCGACGCCCTCCGCGAATCGCGCCGCGCCGTCGCCGCCGCCCGCGTCTGGAACCCCCACGCCTGGCGCGGCGGCCTCGCCGGCGCCACCCTCTACGACGAGCTCTACGAAACCGAGACCCTCGCCCGCGTCGCCCGCGACCACGCCCTCGACACCGCCCTTCTCGTCGGCGACGACTGGACCACCCTCGACCCCGCCCTCACCGACCAGATCACCCAGCGCCGCGCCGAAGACCCCGACCGCCACCGCATCGTCTTCACCCAGGCCGCCCCGGGCCGCGCCCCCATCGCCCTCTCCCGCGAGATCATCGAAGAATTCGCCGCCGCCGCCGACCACGCCAAGCCCTGGGCCACTATCGCCGGCGTCCTCTCCTACATGCCCTTCAACCCCCTCGCCGACCCCATCGCCAAAGCACTCTGCGTCAACATCGACGCAAGCGTTCGGGACGAACCCCGCTGGCAAGAAACACAACTCCCCGAACACCTCATCATCGAACTCGCTGCAAAAGACAACACCGATCACCTCAGCAGCGAAGAGTGGCAATCACTCCTGCGCAACGCAGCGAGCGCCTTCCCCAACGCCTGCGTCACCTTCGCCGGAACCGCCGACCCCCTCACACAGCCCAACGCCCTCGACATCATCACCACCGCCCGCGCCGCCGCCTTCTCGTACATCCATGTGCGCACCAGCCCGCAAAACAACCGCGACCAACTCCTCGCCCTCGCCCAAACCGTCGACGTCATCAGCCTCGACTTCGACGCCCCCGACTCCCGCGACGCCATCGAAAACACCGAAGCCCTCCTCACCGCCCGCGCCCGCGTCAGTCGCCACGACCTCCCCTACATCGTCCCCCGACTCACCCGCCGCGCCGAAACCTCACAAGCAATCGAAGCCTTCTACGACCACTGGCTCATGAAAGCCGGCGCCGCCGTCATCGACCCCAACCACCAAGACAGTTCCGAATCCAATCCCAACGACCGCTTCGCCCCCCTCACCCCGCCCACCCTCGCCCAAGACCGTGCCCGCAACCAAACCCTCTTCATCAACGCCCAAGGCGAAGCAACCACCGGCTTCACCGACAAACACCCCGGCAAACCGGTAACCACAGCGCTCACCGCCGATCTCACCCAACTCTGGAACGCGGTCCGCGCCGCCCGCTCCTGATGCGCACCCTCGCCCTCATCCTCGCCCGCGCTGGTTCCAAGGGTGTTCCACACAAAAACCGCGCCCTCGTCGCCGGCCGCCCCTGCGTCCTCTGGACCATCGACGACGCCCGTGAATCCAAACTCCTCTCCCGCATCGCCCTCACCACCGACGACCCCGAGATCCAAAAGCTCGCTCTCGAAACCGGCGTCGACACCATCGCCCGCCCCGCCGAACTCGCTACCGAAACCGCCACCATCGATGACGCCGCCCGTCACGCCCTCACCACGCTCGACGAACCGTTCGACGCCGTCGTCATCCTCTACGCCAACGTCCCCGTCCGCCCCGCCGCCCTCATCGACCGCGCCATCAACACCCTCGCCCAAACCTCCGCCCACTCCGTCCAGTCCTACACAACCGTGGGCAAGCACCACCCCCTCTGGACCGCCCGCCTGAACCCCGACACCCACGAAGTCACCCCCTGGCAAGGCGACACCCTCAACAACAACATCCACCGCCGCCAGGACCTCCCCCCCGCATTCATCCCCGACGGCGCCGTCCTCGCTGTCACCACACCCGCCCTCAGTCTCGAACTCCCAGGCATCCCCCCCGGCCCCCACGCCTTCCTCGGCTCCGACCGCCGCGGCATAGAAACCCCGGAAAACTCCGTTGTAGACATCGATACCCCCACCGACCTCCTCGTCGCCGAAGCCCTCCTCCGCGAACGCACCGCCGGAGCCCTCCCGTGAACATCGCCGGGGTCGAACTCACCAACGAAGCCGAGCCCTACGTCATCGCCGAGATCGGCGTCAACCACGACGGTGACCCCGACCGCGCTCTCGAACTCACCGACGCCGCCGCCCAAGCCGGCGCCAGCGCCGTCAAAGTCCAACTCTTCCGCGCTGAACTACTCTTAGGCCCCGCCGCCCCCCTCGCGACCTACCAACGCGCCGCCGGCGAAACCGACGCCCGCGCCATGCTCCGGCGCCTCGAACTCTCTGCCGACCAACTCCGCGCCGTCGCCGACCGCGCGCACGATCGCAACCTCCACGCCATCTGCACCGTCTTCACGCCCGAGCTCGTCGCCGAAGCCGAAACCATCCCCTTCGACGCCTACAAAGCCGCCTCCCCGGACCTCATCAACCGCCTCCTCATCGAACAACTTGCACGCACAGGCAAACCACTCATCCTCAGCACGGGCGCCGCCACCCTCGAAGAAATCCAGCGCACCCTCTCCTGGATCCCAACCGCCCACGACAACCTCGCCCTCATGCACTGCGTCAGCGCCTACCCCACCCCGGAAGAAGACGCCGCCCTCGCCGCCATCCGTGAACTCACTGCGCACTTCAACCTCCCCACCGGCTACAGCGACCACACCGCCGCCACCGACACCTCCGCCCTCGCCGTCGCCACCGGCGCCTCCTTCCTCGAAAAACACCTCACCCACTCCCGCAGCGCCCCAGGCCCCGATCACGCCGCCTCACTCGAACCAAATCAGTTCGCCGAATACGTCGCGCACGCCAAACGCGCCCGCCGCATGCTCGGCAATCCCCACAAAGCCGTTCAATCAATCGAACAAGACGTACGCAGCGCCGCCCGCCAATCCCTCTCCCTCGCCCGCGCTGTCCCCGCCGGCCAGATCATCGAAGAAACCGCCCTCACCACAAGACGACCCGCCACAGCGCTCTCCGCCTCTTGCCCCGAACTCGCCATAGGCCGCCCCGCCGCCCGCGACCTCGCCCCGGGCGACCTCCTCACCGAAGAAGACCTCGCGTGACCCGCCGCGTCCTCGTCGCCACCGGCACCCGCGCCGAGTTCGGCCTCCTCGAACCCGTCATCCGCGCCATCGACGCCCACCCCGATCTCGGCCTCCTCGTCGCCGCGGGAGGCGCCCACTTCCTCCCTCCCGCGAGCACCATCGAACACGTCCGCGAACGCGTTCGCGTCGACGCAACATTCGAGATGCAACGCCCCGGCGAAGTCGGCCGCCTCGCCGACGCCGCGGCGCTGGGCCGCGGCGTCACCGCCTTCGCCGGAATCATCGAAAAACTCCAACCCGACTGGCTCGTTGTCCTGGGCGACCGCATCGAAGCCTTCGCCGCCGCATCCGCCGCCAGCGTCGCCGGAGTCCCCACCGCCCACCTCCACGGGGGTGACCGCGCCGAAGGCGTCGCCGACGAGGCCATGCGCCACGCCATCACCAAACTCGCCCACCTCCACCTCCCCGCCACCGAAACCTCAGCCGAACGCATCACCCGCATGGGCGAAGACCCCGAGCGCGTGCACGCCATCGGCTCCCCCGCCATCGACGCCCTCGCGCACGTCCAACCCATGAGCGACGAAGACCACGCCGCCTGCGCTTCCCCCGACACCCTCTTCCTCATGCACCCCCGAGGCCGCCCCGACGACGAAGAACGCGCCGCCGCGTCGCAAGTCCTGAGCGCCCTCACCGATCGCCGCGTCCTCGCCCTCCACCCCAACCACGACCCCGGGCGCGCGGGCGTCGTCGCCGCTATCCGCGACGCCGCCGTCCCCGAATCACAGCACATGCCCCGCGATCAGTTCCTCTCCCTCCTCAAACGCCTCGCGCAAACGGGCGCCCTCATCGTCGGCAACAGCTCCGCCGGTCTCATCGAGTGCGCCGCCCTCAAACTCCCCGCCGTCAACGTCGGCGACCGTCAGAGCGGGCGCGAATCCGCCGATAACGCCGTCCACGCCGAAGAAACCCACGCGTCCACACGCGCCGCCATCGAGCAGGCCCTCACCCTCGACCGCGCCACCCTCACCCACCCCTACGGCGACGGAAACACCGGGAAAAAGGCCGCTTCCGCTATCGCCGAAGCCACGAACACCCACGACCCCGCCGCCCTCACCCGCAAGCGCAATAGGTATTGATCCGAAAAACAGACGTTCCGCGCAAAGTGACGCCCCCGCCCGGTCGATCTCCACCAGCGATCACCCACTCACCCCCGGCGGAGAGCCCAGACATGAGCGCCAACGTCACCCCCCAGGACAAGAAGCAGATCGTCGACAACGCGGTCAAAGAGATCAGCCACATCGCGACCCTGCCCGAGGTGACCGTCAAGATCATCGAGCTGGTCGAAGACCCCAACTCCACCGCTCAGGACCTCCACAAGGTCATCTCCAACGACCCGGCCCTCTGCAGCCGCATCCTCAAGGTCGTCAACTCCGCCTTCTACGGTCTCCCCGGGCAGATCGGCTCTATCAACCGCGCCATCGTCCTCCTCGGCTTGAACGCCGTGAAGAACATCGCCATCGCGGCCAGCCTCTCCAAACTCTACCGCGGCGGTCAGCTCGCCCCTGAGTTCTCCGCCAAGGACCTCTGGATCCACTCCATCTCCACCGCCGCCGCCGCCAAGCTCGTCGCCGACGCCATGAAGCTCGGACTCCCCGACGAGGCCTTCCTCGCCGGCCTTATCCACGACATCGGCCTCATCGTTGAGATGCAGCACGACCGCCAGAAGCTCATCGACGTCGTCGAACGCCTCGACGTCAAGGGCGGCGTCCCCACCAACGATATGCTCACCGTCGAAGAGGAAGTCTTCGGCGCCACCCACCAGGACTTCGGTCACGCCCTTTGCGAGCGCTGGAAGTTCCCCAAGTCCTTCTCCTACGTCACCCAAGCCCACCACGACCCCATGGAACTCTCCGCCGGCAACCGCACACTCGCCTGCGTGATCCACGTCGCTGACCGCCTCGCCGCGGCCACCGAAGACGGCGGCTTCCGCCTCGACCTCCCCACCCTCGAGATCGACCAGGCCGTCCTCGACGAGCTCAAGCTCTCCAAGGACCAGCTCGAGAAGATCACCGAGCAGCTCCCCCAGCACATCGAGGACGTCAAGCACCTCATGTCCTGAGCGGACCAACTCCACAAAACTTCAAGAACACAGCAACCGCCGCCCGAGAACGATCCGGGCGGCGGTTTTCATTTCACGCCGCGCCCCGACCTCTTTCTCCCTCCGGGCGGCGCGGCCCCCCGCCGCGTCGCCTGTTGAAGAGCGTCTCAAGGCCCGACGCCCACCGCGTCCAGCCGCCCCTTCCACAACTCCACGCTCTCGTTCCGAGTCAGGTCATACTCCAGCGGCGTCACCGTGATGCGCCCCTTGAGCAAGTGCTCCACATCCGTCCCCGCGTCCGCATCACGAAAATCAAGCCCGTGACCCGCCGCCCAGTAGTACACCTCGCCCGACGGGTTCACCCGGCGCTCATACGCGTCAACCAAACCGTGCGTGTTCATCCGGCACACCCGCGTCTCCGGCTGCGCATGCGGATCGCCCGGCACACCCTCATCAGCCCGCGCGATCACCGCCGCCGGCGCAGGCGGCTTCCCCGCGCCCTTCTCTTCCGTCCGCGGGATGTTCACCGACAAACACTCGTGCGCCTCCATCCCGTGCTCAAGAATCGCCTCGATCACCCGCCGCGCCCGCAGCGCCGCCAGATCAAACCGCGCCTTCCCGCGCCCCAGATGCAAACTCACCGCGATCGAAGGAACCCCTAAAAACGCCGCTTCGATCGCCGCCGCCACCGTCCCCGAATAAATCACGTTCACACCCACGTTCGCGCCCGCGTTCATCCCGCTGATCACCACATCCGGCCGCGCCCCCTCGCCAAACCGCTCGGGCCACAGGTTCGTGAGCGCCAGCTTCACGCAATCCGCCGGCCGCCCATCCACCGCCAGCCCCGCCATCACCGCCTCCCCCTCCAGCGGCACATCAGCGTCCTCCGTCATCAGCGGCGCATGAAACGTCACCCCGTGACTCGTCGCCGACTGCACCGTCAGCGGCGCGATCGGCCAGATCACCTCACCGATCGCCCCCCCAAAGACCCCCCGCGGATCAGCGATCGCGTCGTACAGCGCAATGATCCCAGGCGCACGCACCCCGTCGTCGTTCGTCAGCAGAATCTTCATGCCCGCATCCTACCCCCACTCAACCCTTCGCCCGCGGCTCAAGCGTGTACTCCCGCCCTCCCCAGCGCACCACCCGCCGACGCGCCAAATCCCCCGCCGCCCCAAACATCACGCCAGCCACCACTGCCGCCCCATACGGCGCCAGCACCGCGCTCCACCACGCCGCACCCTGCGCCCGCCACACCCGCGCCGTCGCAACGAACCAACACACCACCGCCGCGATCCCGCACGCAAACAACACCCACGACATCCCATCCCCCCGCGCAAATGCGCACCACCCGCCAACCACAACCGACGCCAGCGCCCCCAACGGAACCAACGTCCCCGTCACCAGAAACTCCGCACCCCACCACCGCAGCCGCCCCGGCATCCGCCGCGCCGACTCCATATAGATCCGCCGCCACCCTTCCAGAAACGCCCCCCGCGAGTCATACATCCGGCACCGCAGCGCCCCGCCCGCAGGAAGCACCGCCCACGAACCGCCCCCATGCTTCAGCGCATACGCAAACGCCAAATCCTCCAACAGCTTGTCCCTCACCCCCCCGTGCCCGCCGATCGCCCGGTACGCCCCCGCCTCAAACAACATGAACTGCCCGTTCGCAAACGCCCGCCGCGAGCGCGGGCTATTCACCCGATCCAGCGGGTGCTGCCGCATCAGCGCCATCACCGCCGCCGGCTGCAACGCAAGCTCCCACACGCTCCGCGCCTCCAGCGTGCTCAAGAGACTCACCATCCCCACCCCGCGCTCCCGCACCGCGCTCACCGCCGCCCGCACGCAATACGACGCAAACCACGTATCCGCATCCGTAAACAGCAAACACTCCGCACTCCCCGCCGCCACCGAATCAGCCACCCCCCGGTGCGCCGCGTGCGTCTTCCCCGCCCAGTCGTCAGGACATTCATCGATCTCAACAATCTCAACCCGCGCATCCCCACCGCACACCCGCTCGATCTCCCCCCTCGTCCCGTCCGTGCACCGGTCCAGCGCAAACACCACCCGCAGCGCCGGATACTCCTGCGCCAAAAGCGACCCCGCCAACCGCCCGATCACCCCTTCTTCGTTGTGCGCGGGCACAACCACACACACCGAAGGCCAACCGCCCTCCGGCGCCGCCCGATCCTTCAACCCATCAACAGGCGCCGCCGCACGCAAGCCCCGCCGCACGCGCCACACCACCGCGACCGAATACCCGATCGCCCCCCCGCACGCCGCAAAGAGCAGCCACCACAAGTTCGCGCACACCCAGACCATCCACCGACGCTACCGCACCAGCGCCCCCGCCGCTCGCCTACTTCGAGCGCCACCCATCCAAAAGATTCATCGCCGCGTCTCTATAGAAACCCTTCAGCGTCTCCGCCGGTAAGCACTTCCCCGCCAGCCGAGGCGCCGACATCCCGTCGTGCCTCTCTGGCGCCACCAACGCCAAATCCGGATCCGCGATGTTCGACTCCCCCTCATACCCCGTCTCCCACATCGTCCGCAGCGCCCAATACCGGCTCGCGTACAGCTCAAACGCCTCCGCCGCGTTCGACGCCAGATGCCCCATCCCCCGGTCCTCATGCTCGCTCTCGAAGTGCTGATCCGTCGTCACAATGTCCGACCCAAAGAGCAGCCGACCCCTCCACTTCTCATGAAACGCCAGCACGTCCTCCCGCGGATGCTTCGAAACCTCCCGCACCATCCACTTCGTCGCCGACGTATCCAAATACAAGTTGTCATGCCGCGAAAGCAATCCTGACAAGAACTCCAGATCCTCAGGCCACCCCCCCATGTGCGCCAAGATCCACGGCTGCCCGAACCGCTCCACCACCCGCTCCAAAGGCTCGTACTGCTCAGCCTTCGTGCCGTAAAACGACGCATCCGCGTACTTCGTCTGGAACCACGTATCCGGATCCGCGACGTGCGCCATGAAGAACATGCCCAGGTCCGTCGCCAGCTCCATCGCCTTGATGCGCCACGGATCCTCAAGCCCCAGCATCAACGGATCGCCCAACTCCTTTGCAAAGTCCCGCCCCCGCGGCGCCACCCAGAACTTCACAATCTCCGCCCCGTGATCCCGGTACGCCCGGATGTCGTCCAGATACCCCTGCTGAAACGTGTGCTTCTTGTCCTCCGACCCCCAGTTCGGCACCGCGATGAACTCCACCCGGTCACCAAGAACCTTCTTCACCGTCGGTACTTCATCCAGCCGCGTCATCGTCCACACACGATCAACGCCGTACAGATCGCACACATCCCGAAACACCGGCGTCGCCTGCGCGCCGTTGATATGCGAATGCGCATCCACGATCGCCGCCGGGGGCGAACCCAGCCGCAACGCCTCTTCTCGATAATCAAGCCGTAATCGATTCGCGGGCGTGGGCTCACGCTCCGAAAGAACTGCCAGATCAGACCCATCACGACAAGGCGTAGTGCTCATAACGCCCCATGCTAGGCCTCAACTAGAAAGGTAGGTGCCGTGGTACAGATCGTCCCCGATCTGTGCAACGATGAGGAGGAAAGCACCTACCCCGGAATCCCCACCGCCGCGATCCGCGACCGATCCGAAACCACCACACCCCCGGGCGGCTCGATCGTCACCGCAAAAAGCACTGGCCGCCCCACCGGGATCTTCGCATCGATGGGAACCTCAACCACACCATCCACGCCGATGTCGAACACACCGCCATCCACCGGGTGCCGGATCTCCAGCGGGCTCTCGACGAACTCCTCGCGCGAGCCGTCAAAGATCCACAGCTGATACTGCTCAACCGACGGATCATTCACCGCCAGCCCATCGAAACGCATCACGCCCCGCTGACCGGCCGCGTCCCACACCAGCTCGCCGATCGGCTGCTCGCCCGCGAGATCCGCAGACAACCCGACGCTCAGCGCCCCAGGCGCCGCCGCAACCTCATCAAACCCAAACGCCGCAGGCGCCGGACCCGACGGCATCCACGCCAACACCGCCAGCAGCAAACACGCCGCCGCAGCCAGCCAACCAAGTGCAGCGCCGCCGAACCCGGAAGACGTCGGCGCCACGCGCCCGATCACATCCGGAGCAACGTCGGGAACCACATCAGCATCTGGAGTCCGCACAAACCGCGCCGCCGACTCCCGCAGCGAAGAAACAACCGCCGACGGCGCATCTTCCACAGGCGCGAGCGCCGCATCGAGCGACGCCGCCAGCGCATCAAACGACTCATCATCGCCGTGCGCCGCCAGAAGCGCGCTCAGCTCCGCGGTTTCCGCCGCATCAATATCCCCGACCGCGCGAGCGGCCAGCAACTCGTCAAACCGTTCCATCTCAGGCGTCGGTGCACTCATGCCGAAGCCTCCGTCCTGCTGCTGCCGAGCCGTTCGTTCACCAGATCGCGCAGCCGGATCATCCCCCGCCGCGCGTGTGTCTTGACTGTCCCCAAGGGAATCCCCGTACTCTCTGAAATCTGCGAGTGGCTCTGCCCGTGCTGAATGCTCAGCCGCAGCACCCGTTGCTGCTCCGCGCTCAACTCGTCAAACGCCTCGGAGACCATCCGGTTCTCATCCGTAGCAATGCCGTCAACAGCCGCCGGCGTCGGATCGCCCAGCTCCATCTCAGGCTCGCTCACCTCAGGACGCCGCCCGCTCTTCCGCAAGCGATCAATGAGCCGCCGACGCGCGATCATCGCCACAAACGTCGATTCCTTCGCCGTCCCCGGATCAAACCGCTCCGCGCTCTTCCACAGCGAAACGAAGATCTCCTGAACAGCGTCCTCGGCGTCCGCCCTCGTGGGCGACAGCCGACGCGCCAAAGACCAGACCAGGCCGCTGTACCGGCTGATCGTCTCATCGACGGCCATCTCGTCGCGGTCAGCGACGCGTTGCAACAGCGTTCGTTCAGACACGATGCTCCACCAGTTCGCGGTGCGTGAATCCCTGCGAGAAAACGCATTATCCGCAGCCCAACCGAGAGAGCAAGCCGGATGTATCGCGGTCAGTGTCACCGGCGCTCCTTATGTTCCAACACCCCGGCGTGCGGTCTCCCGCACGCCGAGACGAGCGACCCCCACGAGGGTCGCAACGACTCTGCGCGTCAGTCAGGGATGATCACGCTGTCGATCACATGAATCACCCCGTTGCTCGCATCGATATCCGTCTTCACGATCCGGGCGCTGTCGATCCGAACGCCGTGGCTGTCCGTGCGGATCGGCGCCTTCGCACCCTGCACGGTCTTCACCGAACGCATACCCACAACGTCATCCGAGTACACCCGACCCGGAACCACGTGGTACGTCAGGATCGAGACCAGCTTCTCGCGGTTCTCAGGCTTCAGCAGCGACTCAACAGTGCCCGCGGGCAGCTTCGCGAACGCCTCATCCGTCGGCGCAAACACCGTGAAGGGCCCATCGCCTTGAAGCGTCGACACGAGGCCGGCCGCCTGCAGCGCCGCCGCCAGCGTCGTGAACGAGCCCGCGCCCACCGCCGTTTCAACAATGTCCTTGTCGCTCGGCATGATCACCGAATCGATCACATGAATCACGCCGTTGCTCGCCGCGATGTCCGTCGTCACAACCTTCGCACCGTCCACATACACCGTGCCGCCCTTGACCTTGATATCAACACGCTGGCCGTTGACAGTCTCGGCAGCATCGAGCTTCACAACCTGGTTCGCCTTCACGGCCCCGGGGACGACGTGGTAGGTCAGGATCGACTGAAGCGTCTCGAGGTTCTCAGGACGCAGCAGAGTTTCAACCGTGCCCGACGGCAGCTTGGCGAACGCCGCGTCCGTCGGCGCAAAGACCGTAAAAGGCCCGTCGCCCTTCAGCGTGTCCACAAGGCCGGCGGCTTCAAGCGCCGCCGCGAGCGTGTTAAACGAACCCGCGTTCACCGCGGTGTCAACGATGTCAGGCGTCGAATGATGACCCGCGGTCATCGCTGTCGGAGCGGCGCTCTCGCCGCTGCAGCACCCGCCCGCGAAAGCGGACGTGGCGAACACGGCGGTGGCGGAACCAACGAGAATCGAAGTGGTGAGTTTCATGGCAAGATCTCCCTTCGGGAGTTGAAGTCAGGATCAGAGGGAAGATGAGAGCTCTCGACTGATTGCTTCTTCGCCGACCCCGCCAGCCCGGATGCACCCAAGGCCCCTGGCCCCATAAACGCGCTCCAAAAAACCACCCGTTCCGGGCGGATGTCCGGACCCCCAGTGAAGGGGGCTCACCGTCGCGCCGATGTCATGTCGGAGAACCGCGCCGGCGCGCCCTCCCGGGCTGTCGCTCACGCCGCCGCACAGGAGAGGGTTCCACCATGACCGCCCAGTCAGACGACGCCGCCGCCGTGATCCAGCAGGTCATCGGCTGCAAAACGCTGCCCTCCCTGCCCTCCGTCGCGCTCCAGATCCTCGAACTCACACGCGACGAGACCGCCACCTCCGCAGACATCGCCGCCTGCGTCGAGCTCGACCAGGCACTCGCCGCCAAAATCCTCAAAACAATCAACTCCAGCTTCTACGGCCTCTCCTCCCCCTGCCCCACCATCGCCCGCGCCATCAACTATCTGGGCATGAACACCGTCCGCTCCCTCGTCCTCGGCTTCTCACTCGTTGACAGCTTCGGCGACCCCGACGGCGCCGAAGGCTTCGACCTCATCGCCCACTGGCGCCGCGCTATGTACGGCGCCGTCGCCGCACGCCTCAGCAGCAAGCACTTCCCCGCCTGCGACGGCGACGAAGCATTCATCGGCGCCATGCTCCGCGACGTCGGCTCTCTCGCCGCCTCTATCGCACTCGGAGACGACTACAACAAACTCTGCGCCCAGGCAGGAAGCACCCACCGCGAACTCGCCCAGACCGAATACAGCCAGCTCGCCGTCAACCACGCCCGCCTCGGCGCCGAACTCGCCAAAACCTGGAAAATCCCCGCCGAACTCGTCGACGCCATCGCACACCACCACGACGTGCCCTCCAAAGTCCCCGACGCCCCCCTCACCCGCTGTGTCTACTTCGCCAGCCTCGCCGCCGACGCCCTCTCTGAAAACCCCACCGAATCAACCGACGCCAAAGGCCGCGTCGAGACCCTCGCCACCACCTGGCTCAAGCTCGACCAGCTCGCCCTCCGCGCCTTCTTCGACGAACTCAAAACCGGCGCCTCCGAACTCGCACGACTCTTCAACATCGACACCGGCGCCGCCCCCGACATCGACGCCCTCATGAGCGAGGCCGAAGACCAGAAACTCCAGCTCCAGATCGCCCAGGAACGCG
Source organism: Phycisphaerales bacterium (assembly GCA_965227605.1). Taxonomy (GTDB): domain Bacteria; phylum Planctomycetota; class Phycisphaerae; order Phycisphaerales; family UBA1924; genus CALNYS01. The sequence goes on from OZ245745.1 coordinate 131,411, forward strand.
AAGCCCAGGAACTCCGCGAATCCAACACCGAACTCGCACGCCAGCGCTTCACCGACGGTCTCACAGGCGCCCTCAACCGCGCCGCCTTCGACGAAGCCCTCGCCGAGCTCTACCAGAACGCCCAAGCCCAGGGCACCTCACTCACCATCGCCTTCTCCGACGCCGACAAGTTCAAGTCCTTCAACGATACCCACGGCCACCAGGCCGGCGACGAAGTCCTCATCGAACTCGCCAAACGCATGCAGGAAACCGCCGGCGATCAGGCCCGCGTCTTCCGCTACGGCGGTGAAGAGTTCGCCATCCTCGCGCCGAACCTCTCCGTGGACGAATCCGTCCACCTCGCCGAGCGCATCCGCGAAACCGTCGGATCCGAACCATTCAACATGAACGGCCTTGAAGGCGTGCCGGAAGAACTCGCCGTCACCGTCAGCATCGGCGTCGCCGTCTACGACGACGACACACGAAGCCGCTTCAACGACGCCGAAGCCATCCTCAAAGCCGCAGACGACGCCGTCTACCAGTCAAAGGAAAACGGCCGCAACCGCACCACCCTCTACGACACAGGCGACCCCGCCCTTCTCCAAAACGATCAAGCCGCCCCCCCCGCCGCTGCACCGACCCAACCGGCGAACCCCGACGGAAAACTCCACGTCCTCATCGTCGACGACGACCCCCTCCTCCTCAAGATGCTCGAAAGCGCCATTCAGAAGTCCGGCGCCGCCGACGCACGCTCCGTCCACACCGTCGCCGAAGCCGTCAAGCTCCTCCACTTCGCGCAGGGCGAAGACCGGTTCATCCCACACCTCGTCATCACCGACCTCAACCTCCCCCAACACTCGGGCGTCAAGCTCGTCCGCTACCTGCGCGCAACACCCAAGCTCGCCACCACCCCCGTCGTCGTCCTCAGCGGATCAAACCAGGACCAAGACATACGCGAATGCCTCGCCGCCGGCGCCAACGCCTACCTCCCCAAATCAGCCCTCTCAGAAGACCCCTTCGGCTCCGTCGCCAAGGTCCTCGATTTCTGGGCCATCGCCGTCAACGCCGCCGCATAGAAACACAAAGCCCCGCCGTGGTACAGACCACAGGTCTGTGCCACGAGTGCGCCGCAAGTTCACCACAACGCCCAGCTCAACACCACAAAGCCCACACCCGTAATCACCGGCGGCGCCAGCGCCCCCATAATCCCAACAATCGAAATCGCTATCCCGAGCACCAGCAGCGCGACCGCCGCAATACGTTGCTTCTTTGATTGTGTCATCCCACAACTATAAGACGTACCACTAACGCGACCCACCACCCTCGACGAACTCACTCTCCAAAAACCGCGCGATGTAATCCACAATGCTCGACGCCTCCGGGATATCCCCGTTCGACGTCGCCCCCTGCGGCTCAAACCGCATCCCCTTGAACCGCTCCACCGCGTCCTCGACAGGCAACCCGTACTGCATCGCCAAGCTGAACGCACGACAGAACGCCTGGCACAGCCCGCTCACCGTCGAGCCCTCTTTGGAAATCTTGAGGAACAGCTCCCCCGGCCGCCCGTCCTCGTGCAGCCCCACCGTCAGATACCCCTCGTGCCCCCCCACCGAAAACTTGTGCGTAAGCGAAGCACGGGTCGCCGGCAAACTCTGACGTGTCGCGATCATGTCGTCGGAACCTTCCTGGTTCATGCCCGCCGCCCGTCATAGTCGGCCCAACCGATATCGGCCGCCGCCCGCCCAACGCTCCAACCACCCAAAGACGTCTCACCCATCACCAAACAGCCTCACGTACGCCTCCTCGTACCGGCTCGCCGTCGCCCGCACGACCTCCTCTGGAAGCTCTGGCCCAGGCGCCGTCTTGTCCCACTCACCCCGCTCAACCAGACCCTCCAGATACTCCCGCACAAATTGCTTGTCGAAACTCGCCTGCGCCCGCCCGGCCTCGTACCCCTCCGCCGGCCAGAACCGCGAAGAGTCCGGCGTCAACGCCTCATCCACCAAGATCAAACCATCAACGTCACGCTGACCGGGCAAGAAACCAAACTCGAACTTCGTATCCGCGATGATCACCCCCCGCTCCCGCGCCCGCGCCGCCGCCCGCGTGTAGATCTCCAGGCTCAACCCTCGCAACCGCCGCATCACGCCCTCCCCCGCGATCCCGCAGGCCCGCTCAAAGCTGATGTTCTCGTCATGCTCCCCTACCGCCGCCTTCGTCGCCGGCGTAAAGATCGGCTCCGCCAACTCCTCACACTGCCGCAGCCCCGCCGGAAGCCCCACCCCGCACACCGCCCCCGTCTGCTGATAGTCCTTCCACCCCGACCCTTCCAGATACCCCCGCACCACACACTCAATAGGAACCACCTCCGCCACCCGAGCCACCACACTCCGAGGCTCCAGCTCCCGCCGCTGCTCCGCGCTCAACCCGGGCGCGGCCTCCTCCAGCGACTCGCCAGTCAGATGCGTCCGGCAGATCCCTATCTCCTCAATCCACCCCATCCAGTCCCGCGACATCCGCGTCAGCAGCGCCCCCTTCCCCGGGATCGCCGTCGGCAGCACCACGTCAAACGCCGAAAGCCGGTCCGTCGCCACCAGAAGAAGCCGCTCAGGCCGCCCCTTGCCCGCCTCCAGCGTGTACAGATCGCGAACTTTCCCCGATCGTCGTCCGGGCAGCGGAAGGTCGGTCTGGGCAATCGCAGTCATGGGCCGAGCATCCTAACCGACGCAATCCAGCCCCCGCCCCTCCCACCAAGTCGCCATGCCCCTTGCGACCCAACGCAGCCCCGTCACAATGGCCGCTGCCGAGATGTTTACATTCCGCATCCCATCCTCCGCAGGCGACTTCCAGCTCCGCCACGCCCACATGACCGCCGCCGACGGCGCCGTCATCCCCGCCGACATCTCCATCAAAGACTCCGCCGTCCACTGCGTCACCGACCAGTCCGGCTCCGCCGCCCTCGCCCTCGAATGGGACTGCGCAGACCGCGGCCGCCTCCTCCTCAAAACCTGCCTACTCCCCCCCCGCGACGAGCCCTACGTCCTCACCCTCGAACTCGCACGCCGCCACATCATGCTCTACCTCGTGAAAATCGAGGACTGGGGCGAGTTCGCCCGCCCCCTCGACGACCCCGTCGTCGCCCGGGCCATCGAAGCCCGCGCCCACTTCATGGACGCCCTCGCCCTCCACCCCAGCACACCCGAAGAGCACGCCAAACAGAACGAACTCGCACAGCAGGCCCTCGTCATGGCCATCGAAGCCAGCGAACGCCTCACCAGCGAACACGCCGACCGCGAACTCGCCCGACGACAACAACAGGCCCCCATCGCCTCCGCCGGCGCCGTCTTCGGCTGCTCCGTCGACCCAGAACGCTTCGCCGAACCGCTCCAGAAGGTCGTCGCAAACTCCTTCGACTACGTCCTCGCCCCCCTCCGCTGGAAAGAACTCGAACCAGAAGAAGGCAAGTACACCTTCACCGAGAGCGACCGCTGGATCCAGTGGGCCGTGCGCCAAGCGAAAAAACCCGTCGCCGCCGGACCCGTCGTCGAGTTCTCAACAGACGCCACCCCCGAGTGGTTCTTCGTCTGGGAAAACGACTACGACACTATCCGCGAGATGGTCTACGAGCACGTCAAGCGCGTCGTCACCCGCTACCGCCGCGCCGTCTACAAGTGGACCGTCGCCTCAGGCCTCAACCTCGGCGCCACCCTCCCCCTCTCCCTCGAAGAAAGCATCGACCTCACCCGCCTCGCCGCACTCGTCGCCCGCAAGCTCGACCCCAAGGCCATGGTCGTCGTCGAGATCGACCGCCCCCTGGGCGAGCCCGTCAACGGCAGACCCCAGGCTTCACCCCCCGAGCTCTACGCCGAGCTCGTCGCCCAGTCCGGCATCGCCTGCGACGCCTTCGGCCTCCGCTTCGAAGTCGGCGACGACATGAACGGCCGCCCCACCCGCGACCTCATGCAGATCTCAGACGCCCTCGACCGCTTCGCCGTCTTCGAGAAACCACTCTGCGTCTCCGCCTTCGGCGCCCCCTCCGGAGGCAACGGCCCCGGCTGGCGCGGCCCCTGGACCGAAACCTCACAAGCAGAATGGATGCGCCGCGTCACCGAACTCGCCCTCTCCAAACCTTGGGTCACCAGCGTCGCCTGGAACCAGCTCTACGACACCAAACGCACCACACAAACCGCCACCGGCGGACTCATCACCGAATCTGGCCAGGCCAAGGAAGCACTCACCTGCGCCGCCGAAACCCGCAAGAGTCTCCGCGCCGGAGGCGGCGTTGTCCCATGCGCCAACGCCTGACCCAAACCATGACCCACACCAACCCTCGCCCTGATCCAAGGGAAACCGCCTGGCGCCTCTCAGCAGGCCTCGTCGCCGTAATAGCGCTGGCGGTCAGCGCAAGCGCCTTCACCCACGCCGACCGCCCCGCCCCCATCCCCACCCAGACCATCAACATCAACAGCGCAACCCCCGCTGAGCTCCAGCTCCTCCAGGGCGTCGGCCCAACCCTCAGCCACCGCATCGCCAAAGACCGCGCCGAGAGCGGCCCATACCAATCCTTGGAAGACTTGGACCGAGTACCCCGCATCGGCGAGCGCACACTCCGCGACATCGCGCCGGATATCAAAACAAAACCCTCGCCAAACTAGCCGGTGCGCTACACTCGACCCGTGAACCCGGGACCCGCCCCAGACGCCCCGACCAAAACGGACGGCGCCGCCACCGCGTGCGCCCAGATCTTCACGCGCCTCCACAACGCCCCCGTCTGGGACCAACTCGCCAAGCTCGTCACGGCGACCGAAAACGTCTCGTTGCTCGGCCACACCGGCTCCCTCCCCGCCGCGGCCGCATCGGACATCTGCGCGCGCACCAACACCCGCGTTCTTCTCGTCACACCGCACTTGGACGACGCTGACGAGAATCACGCCGAACTCACCGACCGCGCCGTCCCCGCTCTCAAAATCCCCGCCCTCGAAACCCTCCCCGGCGAATCCCAGGCGTCGCTGGAACTCGTCGCCGAGCGCCTCCGCGCGCTCCGCCGTCTCGCGTCGGGCGAGTTCGACGCCGGCGTGCTGCTCGCGCCCATCCACGCCGTCATGCAGCCCGCGCCCTCCGCCGCCGCCATCGACCGTTGCTCCAAACCACTCCGCGCCGGCGATCGTGTGGACCCCGCCGAACTCGTCCGCTGGCTCGACGACGCCGGATACGAGCGCGCCGAGACCATCGAAGAACCCGGGCAGTACGCCGTGCGCGGCGGCATCGTGGACGTCTTCGCCCCGGGCGCGAGCGCCGACAGCGACGGCGCGCTGCGTCTCGACTTCTTCGGCGACGAGCTCGAAAGCCTGCACGAGATCGACCTCGAAACCATGGGCTCCGGGCGCAAGCTCGGCGCCGCCGATCTGGTGAGCGCGAATGTCGATGCGCTCGCTGACGCCAAAGACCGCGCGCCGCTCGCGTCGTGGCTGCCGGAAAACCTCGTCGTCATGCTGCTCGAGCCCACCGAGATCGTCGAGCAGGCCCGCGGCTACTACGAGCGGTCGACCGCCGAGGGTCGCCTGCTCGGCCCGCCCGCGGCGCTCAAAAGCCTGCGCGAGCGGGCGTCGTGCGTCGTCGAGATCACCCGCCTCACCCCCGCGCCGGACAGCGCGAAGGTCGAACTTCCCGCCGAGCCGCTGCCCGAGTTCCCCATGAGCGCGGGCGAAGCGCTGCGCGAACTCGCACAGGCAGCCGACGAAGCCGTCGTCCTCTGCCAGAACGAGGGTGAGCTCTCGCGCACGCGCGAACTGATCGACGAGCACGACCTCGCCAAAACCATCAGCGCCCAGCCCGGCTACCTGCACCGCGGTTTTATCTGGCGCGACGCTGACGGCTCGATCGCCGTCGCCCCCAACCACGAGCTGCTCGGGCGCTTCTACACCCGGCGCAGACGCGGGCGCCTCAAGGCCGGGCGGGCGATGGACGCCTTCCTCGACTTGGAACCCGGCGACTATGTCGTCCATGCCGGCCACGGCGTCGCCAAGTTCCTGGGCCTGACCGTGCTGCCCTCGCGCTCGCACGCCGCACAGCGCGCGGGCGAGACCGTCGAGGAAGAGTTCCTTACGCTCGAGTTCGCCGGCGGCACCAAGCTGCACGTCCCGGCCCGTCAGATCGACGAGGTGCAGAAGTACGTCGGCGGCCACAAGGGCGCGCCGCCCCTCTCCAAGGTCGGCGGCAAGCGCTGGAAGAAACAGAAGGAACAGGTCGCCGAGGCGACGCGCGACCTCGCCGTCGAGATGCTCCAGGTGCAAGCCGCCCGCGCCGCCATGCCGGGCGTGCGCTACCCGCCCGACACCGCCTGGCAGCGCGAGTTCGAGGCCGAGTTTCCTTACGACGAAACCGAAGACCAGCTCACCAGCCTCGCCTCGATCAAGAACGACATGGGCTCTGGCACGCCGATGGACCGCCTCGTCTGCGGCGACGTCGGTTTCGGCAAAACCGAACTCGCCATCCGCGCCGCCTTCAAGGCCGCCGAGTTCGGCAAGCAGGCCGCGGTGCTGGTGCCCACAACCGTGCTGGCCGAGCAGCACGAGCGCACCTTCCGCGAACGCTTCGCCGGCTACCCCTTCACCGTCGAATCGCTCTCGCGCTACAAAACGACGGCAGAACAAAGAGAGATCCTCGGACGCGTCCGTAAAGGACAGGTGGACGTGCTCGTCGGCACGCACCGCATCCTCTCGAAGGACGTCGCCTTTGCCGATCTGGGTTTGGTTGTCGTCGATGAAGAACAACGCTTCGGCGTCGAGCACAAGCAGGCGCTGCTCGCCCTGCGCACGCAGATCGATGTGCTCACGCTCTCGGCGACACCCATCCCGCGCACGCTGCACATGTCGCTGCTGGGTCTGCGCGATATCAGCTCACTCACCACCGCGCCCGTCGACCGGCGCGCAATCGTCACCGAGGTCATCCCCTACAACGAGCAGCGCGTGAAGCGCGCCATCGAGCGCGAGCTCGCCCGTGAGGGCCAAGTCTTCTATGTCCACAACCGCGTCAAAAGCATCCACCGCGTCGCCGACGAGGTACGGAAGATGACGCCCGGCGCCGAGGTCGTCGTCGGCCACGGGCAGATGGCCGCCGGCGAACTCGAAAAAGTCATGCTCAAGTTCATACGCCGCCAGGCGGACATCCTCGTCAGCACGACGATCATCGAGTCGGGCGTGGACATCCCCACGGCCAACACCATGATCATCGAGGACGCCGACCGCTTCGGCCTCGCTGATCTGCACCAGCTCCGTGGGCGCGTCGGGCGCTACAAACACCGGGCGTACTGCTACCTGCTCTTGCCGAAGGATCGCATGACGACGCCCAACGCGCAGCGCCGTCTGAAAGCCGTCGAGGAGTACTCGATGCTCGGCGCCGGGTTCAAGATCGCCATGCGCGACCTCGAGATCCGCGGCGCCGGCAACCTGCTGGGCGCGGAGCAGAGCGGGCACATCGCCACCGTCGGCTACGAGATGTACTGCCGCCTGCTGGAAGATTCCGTTCGCCAACTCAAGAACGAGGCCCCGGCCCGACGCCCCGACATCACCATCGAGATCGGCGTCACCGGCCTGATCCCCCGCGCCTACATCCCCTCGCAGACACGGCGCATGGAGGCGTACCGACGCCTGTCTCTCGCGCAGACGAAGGCTGACATCGAAACCGCCGAGCGCGACCTCACCGACGCCTACGGCGAGCCACCCAAAGTTGTGCGGACGCTGCTCGAACTCGCGTCTCTGCGCGTCGCGCTGCACGAGCTGGGCGTGCGTTCGGTCGTTGTGCGCGAGCCCGATGTCGTCTTCCAGACCGAGCGGGCGAAGGAACTGGCCGAGAAACTGCGCCCGGCGCAGGGCACGGTGCGCGTCGTCACCAGCGGCGTGAAAGGCGATCTCGCGCCGGTGTACTACCGCCCGCCGAAGGGGTATCTGGAACCGGCATCTTTGCTCAATGTGCTGCGAAAACGGCTGAACTGAACCATAGTTCTCGTCTGCCAGTGATTCGACGTACCCAGAACCAGACACTGGCAGCGAGCTGCCAGTGGCACCCGATTTTCTATGACTTGTTTTAGTGTGCCGTCACAGCGTTCGAGTTGAACAGCGACCGCAACGCCGGGATGAACTCCCGCTCGCACACCCGGTCCCAGCTCATCTCGTTCGCCAGCTTCTGCCCCGACGTCAAACGCTCGCCACGCTCGGCGTCGTTCTTGGGGAGGCGCTTATCGAGCTGCTTCGCCACGCGGGCGCACTCGACGCGTTCGGCCTCGGCGAGTTCCGCGGCGCCAACCTCCTCGGCGTCGCTGACGAACTCGGAGATCAGCACGTTGGGGTGATCGTCGGTGTTCAGATTCAGATCACCAGCGGCGCGGCGCATGAAGCCAGCGCAGCCTGAGATCGCCGTAACGATGGCGACGGCGCCGGCGTGCAGCGGCTCGACGGGAGCGATGCCGAAGGGCTCGTAGGTGCTGAGGCCGAACTCGGCGTCGGCGGCGCGGCGCAGGTCCGCGATGTCCATCCCCTCGGGCGCCGAGGCGCCGAGCGTTTCGCGGGTAAAGCCGAACTGATTGACGACGACGGCGCGGACGGCGCTGGCGCTCTCGTTGAAGGTCGCGGCGTTGTGGCACAGCTCGCGCTCGGGGCCGACCGCGTCGGGGTAGCCGTCGCGGTGGTGCGCGGGCCAACCGTACTCTTCGTTCATCCGCGTGGCGTCCTCGAAGCTGCGCGGCTGCCCGCCGCAGGTGAGCAGGAGGTACACCGCGCGCTCGTTGCGCTCGGCGAGGATCGCGTCGAGTTCGTCGCACACCGCGAGGTCGCGCCACAGACCCTTGCTGATGACGGGGCGCGTGACGTGAGTGAGCAAATGATCTGGGCGGAAGCCGACGAGGGGTTCGAGCCAGTCGAGCACGCGTTTGCGCGAGGCGAGCTTGTCGTCGATGGTCGCTTCGGGGACGGGGGCGCCGTTGTAGCAGAGGCGCACGTCGGCCTCGCGCATATCGTCTGAGAGGAAACGCAGCTCGTCGGCGGTGTCGTCGCCCACGGCGATGATGCCGTCGAGCGCGTGGGCGCGGCTGACGAGGACGTGGCGGTCGTTGTGCTGCTGGGAGCCGAAGACGTCTTCGATCGTCTGGCCTTTTTCGAGCCCGCTGCGCATGGCGGCGTAGAAGGCGGCGTCGTGGCCGGGGTGGTGCTCGACGACGCTGCGGGCGGTGGCGCACTCGTGCCCGTGGAAGAGCGTGCGGAAGCGCCCGGCGCGGTCGAGCGTGGAGGCGAGGGCCGTGGGCATGCCCATGTACTCGTGGCTGATGAGAACTCCCGGGAGTTCGCTCACTTCGGTGAGCGCGACGAGCGCGGCGTAGGCGGGGCGGGCGAGGCGCACCCACTGCTGGAAATCGTCGTTGTGATCGTGGGGGTGCGACTCAATCCCGAAGCGTTCGTAGAGCGTGGCCTTGAACGCGTCGGTGTGCTGGGCGTCGGCGTAGGCGAGATCGAAGAGGAGCACCTCGGCCTCCGCGGTGCGGTCGTGGTCGACGGCGTCGCGGAAGACGCGCGTGCCGAAGACGGCGCGAACGCCGAAGGCGTGCTCGATGGGTCCGAGTTTGGCGGCGAGGCCGGTGGGGTCGTAGGCGTCGAGGGAGGAGTAGATGACTTTGGCGCCGTCACCGCCGAGGCGTGTGTGGACGTCGTCGGTGGGCGCGCTGTCCCACAGCGGGCCGACGAGGATGGAGCGACGCACGGCCTCTTGGTAAACGGGGCTGGTGAGCAGGCCCTGGAGCACGGTGCCGATGCCGCCCATGTGGACGACGGCTTCGTGGGTGACGTGGGCGACGGTGAGGGGGCGGGTGGTCATGGGGTTGGTATCGGCCGGATAACCGGCGGGCTTGCGGCGCCAGAGGCAGGCGGAATCGCTGATGAGGATGGTGCAGGCAGGTGCGGTGAGTTCAACGACGGGGTTCTCAGCGAGGGCGGCTTGGAGCTGGCCGGGGAGGTTGGTTTCGCGGGCGCTGAGCGTGCGGCCGACGAGGGTGAGTTGCGTCACGCCCTGCTCGGCGAGCCAGCCGGCGAGGGTGGCGAGGCGCTCGGGGGTGGTGTTGCCGGGGATAGCGCCAGCGTTAGGCATCGTGAGTGTCGGCGATGGCTTCGAGGTCGCCGCGGCGGACGGATTCGATGGCGGTGACGCGGGGCCAGACGTCTTCGACGGCCTGGCGGTCGGCGGCCTCGCGCACGCGGAGGTAGAGGACGGAGGCGGCGCTGAAGAAGAAGCTGAGGGCGTGGGCGGCGACAAGCGCGAGGGCGAGGCGTTCCCAGACGCCGATGGTCGCGGCGGCGAAGGCGCGCGTGCCTTCTGTTTCGGCGCGCTCGGGGAGCGGGGCAAAGATTCTTGCATCACCGGCGATGTCGCTTGCGCCGGTGAGGTCGGCGGTCCAGTTGAGGGCGGTGGTGACGATGACGGCGAGGAGGAAGACGCCGACGGCGCCCTGCGCCAGGAGCGCGACGCCCCAGACGAGGAGGGAGAAGGGGCGCTCGAGCAGGTAGGAGTAGGCGCGCTGGTTGGCGTCGGCGGCGTCGGCGGAATCGGCGGCGACGGCGGGGATGAGCAGCGGGAAGGCGAGGGCGAAGGCGAGCGTGACGAGGGCGGTGACGAAGCCGATGAGGAGGGCGACGCCGTAGAAGAGAGCGCCGGCGATGTCGAGCCCGGGGAGGCGCATGAACGCGAAGCCGAAGAGCCAGAGGAGGCCGCAGCCGATGGCGACGAGCAGGAGCGGGATGACGTAGGCGCCGACGAGGGCGCTGCGCCGGGAGATGGCGTAGGCGAGGGCGAGCGGGACACTGGTGGTTTCGGCGCGGGCGGTCTGCATCACGGCGGAGCGGGCGATGGCGCCGCCGAGGAGGGTCCAGACGGGGAGGAGCAGGAGGACGAGCAACGCGCAGCGCCAGGGGGCGACGCGTGCGAGCGCGGTGGGTGCGTAGATGAAGCCTTCCACAAAGCCGGAGGAGGCGCGGGGGAGGTCGAGGGTGACGAGGCCGGCGGCGGTTTCGCCGAGGGCGCGGACGAGGGCGCCGGTGAGGGTCTCGAAGACGCCGTAGGGGAGGTCGGGGAGGTCGCCTGCGACGGCGTCGTAGACCGTGCCGATGCCCATGATGGCGGCGACGGCGAGGAACCCGAGCAGCAGTCGCTGGGGCGTGAGGGCGAGGGAAGACGCGCTCCAGAGGAGCGACCAGCCGCGGGGCGGGGTGCGCGTTTCGCTTGGGCGTTGGTCGCTCATGGTGAGAGACTAGCAGGCGCGGCGGTCAGACGGCCTTCGCGAGGAGAGCGCGCAGCTCGCTGAGGATGGCGTCGGGTTCGCTCATGCGCCCGGGACCGACGGCGCGGCAGGCCTGCCAGCCGTCTTCAGGGCCGATGAAGCGGAAGCCATCGCCCCTCAGCGTTTCGAGGTTGCGCTGCGTGGAGGCCTGGGCCCACATCTCTTCGTTCATCGCGGGCGCGAGGAGGACGGGCTTGGTCTTCGGATCGAAGGCGGAGAGAACGAGCGTGACGACGTCGTCGGTGAAACCCGCGGTGAGTTTCGCCATGGTGTTCATGGTGCAGGGCGCGACGACGGCGGCGTGGGCGCGGTTGGCCAGCGCGATGTGCTGAGGGTCGCTGGCCTCGTCGTGCTGCCAGACGCTGGTGTAGACGGGGTTGGCCGAGAGCGACTGGAACGTCAGCGGCGCGACAAAGCGAGTGGCGGCTTCGGTCATGCACACGGTGACCGATGCGCCGGCCTGGGCGAGGCGGCTGACGAGGGTGGCGGTTTTGTACGCGGCGATGCCGCCGGTGACGCCGACGACGATTCGTGCGCCGTCAAAGTCAGTTCGGGCGGCCGGGGCCTCGGGCATGTTCAGGATTCGGCTTTGGCCTGAGCTTCGGCCATCTCGGCGATGAGCTCGTCCTCGGTGGCGGGCTCGATCTTGCCCTGGACGATCTCTTCGACGGCGATCTCGAGATCGGTGCGCCCGTCGCGCTCGATGAGGGGGCGGGCGCCGTCCATGAGCTCGACGAGGCGACGCTGGATGAGGGCGCAGGCGCGGAAGCGGCCGCCGACCTGGTCGAAGATCTTCTCGCTCTTGAGGGCGTCGATCATGCGGGAGAGCTCCAGAACGGACGCGTAGGACACGTCCGAGGGGGACAAGGCGAACCGAAGAGTCTATCATCCCAACGAGCGAGCGGCAATCCGCCCCGGGTCTTTCTCCGGGCGGGATTGTTTCGAGGGAGGCCGCTCGCCGCTTCCAGAGGAGTTTGTATGGCGCCGCAAGCGTTTGCGTTCGGGGATCGTCTTACCCACGCCGCCAAGCCCGAGTGGGGCGTGGGCGAGGTCGTGGCCGCTCAGAGCGTGCAGCAGAACGGCAGCGACTGCCAGCGCCTGCAGGTGCGTTTCGAGCGTGTCGGACTGAAAACGCTGTCGACGGCAGTGGCCGATCTGCGACCGGCGGGGGTGGTCGAGGCGAGCGTCCCGGGCGTGGCGGCGCCCGAGGCGGTGGACCTCTCGGACCCGCAGGAGGCGATGTCGCGGGTGCCGGAGGCGGCGGCGGACCCGTTCTCGACGCCCGAGAAGCGGTTGGAGGCCACGCTGGACCTTTATAAGTACGCCCCGAGCGGGGCGTCGCTGCTGGACTGGGCGGCGGCGCAGTCGGGGCTGGCGGACCCTCTGGTGCGGTTCAACCGCCACGAGCTGGAGGCGTTCTTCGAGCGGTTCCGGCGGAACCTGGATCTGCATCTGGGGAAGGTGGTCCGAGAAGTGCGGGTGCAGGACCCGCGGGCCCTCGCGCGGGTGGCCCAGACGGCTCCTGAGGCGGGGCAGCAGGCGGTGCGCCGCCTGAACGGGCGGGGTTGATCTGACGCCACATCCGGCGCAACCGGGCGGGTAAACAGCGGCGGCGGATCGCCGGTAGATCGTGTGATATCTGTCGTTTTTTGCGTCTTTTCGCTTGAAACAAGTGCTTTATCGGCAGAGGCGTGGTTTGGCGCCGGGGGCTTTGGCATGGCGGCGCGGTGGTTGTTTCTCTCCTTTCGTCAGCGGGCGACCGCTGGCGACAAGTCCAGAGGAGAGAAAGGGTTCCGACATGAGCGAGCAGGATTTTCAGAGCAAGCTGGCCGAGCTTACGAGCCAGATGGGCGAGCTTCCCGAGGGCGAGCGGGTCAAGGTCGAGGCGCTGATCGAGGAGACGCGGGAGCGTCACGGGCGCATGAAGGCGTGCGTGTCGCAGCTTCAGGAGTCGCTGGACTACCTGCGGCTGAGCGTGAAATACCTGGTGTTCGACCTCGAGGCGACGCGCCGGGAGAACAAGTACCTGCGCTCGATGCTGATGGAGAAGAACGAGGGCGAGGACCACGCCGAGGGCGCTGACTGAGTCCTCCGAAAAAACAAACAACGCGGCGATACCCGAAGGCGGGCGAGCCGCTTCCGATGGGGAGTGAGAGAGAGCCGGCGGGCCTTGCACGGGTCGCCGGTTTCTCTGCGCGCGGGTATCAGTCGCAGTCGCCCCAGGCGGCGAGAAGTATCGCGAGGTCGCTGGCGCTGGTGGTCGAATCGGCGTCGAGGTCGGTCGGGCCGGGGGCGCCCCACGCGGCGAGGAGCACGGCGAGGTCGCTTGCGTCGACAGTGAGGTCGGCGTTCAGGTCGGCGGGGCAGGGCGGCGCGATCGCGAGAACGAGGCGGTACGCCGTTGCGGGGAAGTCGAGGTTCATTCTGAAGAGGACTTCGTCGGAAGCGGGGTCGGCGTCGGCGCTGGTGAGCGTGCCGCCGAAGGCCCAGAGGTCGCCGGCGTGGTTGTTGATGTCTTCGATGCCGGCGGCGGTGATCGGGATCGTCACGTCCTGTTCGTCGGTGGCGGGGGACATCTCGGTCTGGCCGACGATGTCGCCGTCGGCGAGGTCCTGGTGCACTTCGGCGCTCTCTGTTCTGCTCAATAAGAGATCCGGGTCTCTCTCGAAAGTGAACATGGTGTAGGTCTCGGCGGGATCGTTGCTGCGGAAGGCGCGGAAGCTGGTTGTCACGATGAACAACGCGCTCGCCACGCTGCCCGGTTCGACATCGCTGAGATCGAAGACCGCGAGGTTGTGCACGACGTTGGCGGCCTCTTCGCCGACCTGGAAATTCGGGAAGCCCATCGCGAGTTCGCCGGACTGCTGGAGGTAGAGGGCGGCGTGGAAGTTGGCGTTGAGTTCGAGCACCCCTGCCGGCGCGGTGTGGGCGGCGAGCAGGACGAGGAGGGCGGCGGGTTTGATGGCGGTGCGCATCTGCGGGTGTCTTTCGCGTGGCTGTCGGCCCAGGTTCGAGCGCTGGTTCAATGACGCATGTTCGCGGCGGCCCACGGCGTTGCATGAAATGAAGGGTTGGCCTGATCGGGCGCGGTCGTGACGGTGTCTGAAGGGGTTAGAGCTGGATTGTCGGGGGGAGGGGCGGTGGGTAGACTCTGCGTCTGCGCGGGATACCGCGCGGTTTGGAGAGGTGGCCGAGCGGCTGAAGGCGCCGGTTTGCTAAACCGGTGAACGGGGTTAACCCGTTCCGCGGGTTCGAATCCCGTCCTCTCCGCTTTCACGAACGAAACACTGATTATGGCTTGTGGGGGGTGTTTTTTTGTGGGTAAATGGGGCTGAGTACCAAATGAGTACCGAGATCGCCTCTTTTCGCGCCTCGCCTGAGTACCCGCAGATTCTCCGAGCGCGCACTCACACCCTGAATCGTTGATTGGCGCATGCCCGCAAACAACGCAATCTCGCCTGCTACCAGCTCAGCGATTCTTTGAGTCTTGCGTACGCCGCGGCCAGACGACGCGACACAGTGCCCTTGTGCATCCCGAGGCGCGCCGCGATCTGCGTCTGTGAGTACCGATCGTGGTGCTTGAGCCTGACGATCACGTATTCGAGTGGGTCAAGCACACGCTCAGCGTGCTCGAAGAGACACGCCGCCTCATCCTTGCTCGCTAGCTCGTGTTCCCAGTGTGACAGCGCCACAGCGCAGCGTCGGGCGAGCTTGCGGTTCTCGCGTCTCGCTCTCCGGTCGGACGCGCGCCAGAGCAGCGCATGGAAATCGCACACGATCGACTGACGCATCCTGTTCCTGCGAGCCGCCCACAGCCACACGCTGCACGCCGCCATGTTGACCTCGGACCGAGCTGTGGACATGTCGATCAGACCATACCTGCGGGTCAGCACAAGAGCGATGTCAGCCTGAAACTCTTGACTCGACAGGAGGGCTTCCTCGATCTGCGCGAGTGAGTAGGCCCGTCGTGTACGCGGGAGCGACTCTCCGCTACTAGTGCGCGGCGCTTTGCTCGGGCCTTGCGATTCGCTAGCAGCGCGCTGATTCTCCGAGCGATGATAGGCAGCGTGATGAGAGTATCGTGTCGCCGGCATGCGTACGACCTTCTAGAGTCATACGCTCGAAAACACAGTACAACCTTCATGCCGAACAAATGTTTTTTATGATTGTATTTATCGACGCGCAAGCGCAACTTAAACCCAGTCTTTGACTCTTTATGTGTAGACCAGATTCACCCTCAAGGAGCTAGCCCACTCAGCATTTGATACGCAGCGCCTACCTGCAACATACGACAGACCACTACCCCCCTACCTGACAGCCGGCTCTACAACATCTACATCACCCCGCCCGGAGCGACGGCTCCTCGCGGGCATTCCTCTACCTTTTCAACGAATCATCGGGACCATTCACGATGTCTCCTACATCGCTGCCTGGCGAAACTCCGAGTACCGGTTTTCATCGGTTCTCACTCGATCAGACGCTGGTTCGCTTCAACACGCTTGACAGACTCACGTGGCGTGATGCGCTGGCGGGCGGGGCGTTCTTAATCGGCGCATCCGGCTCAGGAAAGACAAGCGGGCCGATCTCAGTGATCACGCTGGCTGCTCTGCGAGCCGGGGCATCAGTGATTTTCACCACGGTCAAGCCGAGCGACACCCACCGAGCGGTTGAGCTTGCGTCTCTGTGCGACCGACCCGCCTCGGTCTTTTCATTGGGCACTGATCGATTCAACCCGGTCGCGCACATACAGAGGCAATATGACGGTTCTGGCGAACAGGTCGAGCGCATCACGGACATGCTGCTCTTGCCTCTCAAACGCCAGCGGAAGGAAGGATCGGGCGGCGATCCGCACTGGAGCGCAGACGGGGCGAGGTTTGTGCGAAGCCTCGTCACGATCTTCGTGCTCGCTCAGGCCCCAATCTCGTACAAGCTCCTCTACGACACGCTGCTCACGCTGCCACAAGACGAGGAAGAGATCACGGAGGATCATTGGCAGCAGTCTTGCCCAGCCTTTGAAGCTCTGCGGACAGCATCCTCACGAACTGACCTGACCCCTTGGCAGCAGAACGATCTTGATGGAGCGGCACGGTTTCTCCTTGAAACGTATCCGCGCACGCCTGACAGGACGCGTCAGTCGACTGTCTCGACTGTGACGGCCCCGCTCGATCCATTCGTCCGGGGCGTCATCGGCCACACCGTCAACACAGACGCAGACACGTGGTCTCCTGAAGAGATTGTTGAGCGCCCGGCGGTCGTGGTGCTGGATATGCCGATCCAATCCGCGGGGCCTGCGGGCGCCACCGTGCAACGTATGCTTCTCAATACACTGCAAGACATTGTGCTGACTCGCACAACCAGCACGCATCCGGTGCTTTTTGTTTGCGACGAATTTCAAGAATTTCTCGATCCTGAAAAAGATCCAGCGTTTCTGCGGACAGCACGCGATCGCTTGGGTTGCATGCTGATGGCGACACAGTGTGTGGGCAACATTCAGGCGGCCTGTGCTCAGGCGAAAGACTCCAAAGCAGCCACAGATGCGATCCTGGGGTTGTCGAGTGTGCGCATCACTTGTGCCTGCTCGGACCCCGAAACCCTCAAGTGGGCGACGAGCTTACGAACGCTGCAACCCCGCATCAGCTCATCGTCCTCCGATCAACCCACTAGCGACCGGCAACAGAGCCGCACTGGTCGCTCACGGAGCCTCTCGATGGAGGCCCTCCCTGATCTCCGCGAGGAGGAGATCGCACGGCTTAAGACGGGAGGTCCCGCCAGCAACCACATCGTTGAATCCTTCTGCGCCGTATCTGGGCGGACCTGGAGCAACGGCAAGTTCTCGCTCAAGACCGCGTGGCCGCAGGTCCGCCTGTAGCGCCCGTGCCACTACTTCACTCTACGAAAGGTCATCACTATGTCATCAACGCAAACATCGGCTTCAGAACACGGCCAGCTCTCACTTACCGGCACACCAAAGGACATGTATCAAAGCTTCAAGATGGGTATGGCTGGAGCAAGGGTTCTAGGCGCTATCTTTTGGTTCATGCTGGGTCTTGTGCAGCTCTTTGCTCTGATTTTTTCATCATGGGCAACATGCTTTACTCGTGAGCGTGTGGGCCTTATTCCCTTGTTGTTTCAATCAGGCTTGGGGGTACCGCTCCTTGCTCTGCTAACACTTACCTTCGAATTCGCCTGGGCGCGATACACCATGCTTGCGTGGCTATTCGCGGTGCTGATCGCTCATAGCGTGCATCTGATCCAGGCCGTTCGGCGCTTCGTGAAGCCTGCACGCGAGCATGTGCACACACGATCGATGGGCCGCCCTAACGCGCCTGTCCGCAAGATCTGGGAGTATCTCTCCGACTCAGACAAAGTCGAGCCGTTGCACGTGGCCTTGCTCCTTGAGCCGGCTTTGTGGGGAATCGCTGCGTACGGCGTGGGAATGCTCGAATGGACACTCTTTCGGTATGGAGGAGTGCCTATCTCTGGTGTATCGCTGCTGCTTCTGCTCGCTGCGCTAGGTATTTTCACGCAAGCGGCAGCAATATGGCTTCGAGACCGATGGACGCTCATGAAGCTTCTGGATGATCTCGAAAGTCAGACGAGAGTCGAGTCTGCGGTCGCTGAGCACCCCTCGATAGGAGCTGGGCGGGAAACCGAGGGTGTGGCAACGATCGACGACGGTCTTTTCGCGGGAGCCCAGTCATGAGCGCCCGCAAGCCCACCCTCAGCCTGCCGATCTGCCCTCACTGCGCGTCGTGCTGTGCGAGCGATGATCCGACGGCGCCCGCCAAGCCGTATCCGTGCGGATCGACGCACGGAGAAGGCCGTCGCGTGTGCCATTGCGGCATCGAGCATGCCTTGTGCTGCACGATCTGCTGCTGCTCCATGCCCCTCTCGACGCGTTGGGTGTGGTCATGAGCGGGCCAGGACGAGACGAGAAGAAGCGCCCCACGCGAGGCATGCGTCCCTTGGGCCGCGATGAGCTGGCGAACGCCCTCTCGGATCACCCGCCAATCCTGACTCTTCAAGAAGCGGCTCAACTGCTTCGCATCTCGCCCAGCACGCTCTATCACCAAGTGAGCCGCGGCGAGCACCGGGATGCGGTGAAGCGCGGCAAGCCGCTGCGATTCTGGCGTGATCGCCTGGTTCGATCTCACTTTCGGACCGGCAAGAAGCGCTAATCCATCCAGGCTGACAACGGTCCCTTGCCCGGCGGCGGCACTATGTGCTACCGCCGAGTCTTCTTCAAACCCTCCCGATTCAATCACACCTATCGAGGAAATCTATGAAATACGAAGACAAGGAGCTTGTCGCGGGGACACGCGTCACTATCGGGCGCCGAGTGCAGCGGCGGAAAACCGGAGACGGCGTCGTCGAACGCGTTTCAAAGACATATACGGCGGAGTACACAGACACTGATGGGAAGCGCCGCCTTGATGGGCTCGACACGACACTCAAGCGAGATGCACGGCGGCTCGCGGTTGAAATCCAAAGTAGGCTCGATTCGGGTCTTGATCAGCCCCGCCGCAAGCGCATCAACATTCCTGACCTGCTTGACGCGTACACAGCGTTTTACGAGAGCAAGGGGCTGGCTCCAAAGACAGAAGCCAAATACAGGAGCGAGATTGCCAAGCTGAGAGCATTCTGTGCCGAGTCGGAGATCGAGATGGCCGATCGCTTCAATCAGGCGGCATTCCACCGCTACGGCGCGTGGCTTCGCTCTCGAACACACAAGCAGGGGCGTCCGTACGCGAGCAAGAGCCTGCACGCCTCACTCACGATTACGAAGCAGGTGTTCAAGTGGGCGTGGGAATCGCGCCTGCTGGCTGAGTTCCCGCTCGCAACGGCCAAGCTCCCCAGAGGAAAAGCTCGCCCCCAACCCTGTTTCACACCCGCTCAGATCGAAGCGCTTTGCGAACGTGCTACAGGAGAGACACGGGCTGCCATCACGATCCTTGCCTACACCGGACTCCGCGTCGGGGAACTCGAACAGCTCCGCTGGGATGATGTGCGGTTTGATCTCGGGGATCTAGGCAAACTCTGTGTTCGCAGAGGAGGGTCGGGCGAGACGACGAAGGACAAAGACGACAGACTTGTGCCGATTCACCCGAATGCGAGAGCGGCGTTTGACGGCTTGCCACGGTCTGATCCGCTCGTGTTGCCTGCTTTGAAGCAGCGGACGCTTCTTGGTCAGGTCAAAAAGCTGTGTAAGGAACTCGGGTACGACCCTCGGCTCAAGGTCCACAGCTTCCGCCACCACTTCGCCTCAATGGTCGCGAACTCGCAGACTCCGTACCGACTGGCTCTGGAGTGGATGGGGCATAGCTCCAGCCACATCCTGGACATGTACTACCACCTCAGCGACGCCGAATCAGAAACAGCAATGCTCACGCTTGCAGATCAGCAAGCCAGACGTGATCGCTAACCATCCGGTGCAGCGTCTGTAGAAGGGCGATACCGGTAGCCCCCGTGCTCTATCACAAGATGTACGCCGTAGCTGAAGACGGTGATGAGATAGGACCCAAAGGCCCAGAGTGATTGACCTCGAAAACCTGATAAGGCTCCGCACGCCGCGAGCAGCACCACACACCACACCGCAACTGCGGCGATGGACTCACGAGATGTCCGCCCACCAACGAAGCGCTTCCGGCTGGGGTGGGACGATTGGAACCGCATCACGCGCTCGCCAATGCGTTCGTTCACCGAACGCTCGATGGCGTCGATGCGGCGGAGCAGGTCTTCCAGAGCCCTGGCATGAGTCACCGTTGTGCGGAGGAACCAGATCAGCGCGACAGGCACAGCAAACAAGAGAAACACTCGACCCTCGGCAGGCAAGGCAAAAAGACTGACAAGCACGCCTGAGAGCGAGGCGCCGATGAGGGGTATGCGACGTTCCAGGGCGTTGAGACGGAAGACGAGCAGGGCGCTGAGTGAGCGGTATTCCTCGAAGAGCGCATCGAGACAGCGCGTGGACAGGCATACAGGCTTAGATGAGTGGGTCACGGCGGATCACTAGAGGTTATTGACGGATCAGTCTTGTCGTAGCACAGCCTGAAGGTATGCGCAACGCTATTTCTTAGACCGCCTGGATCGTCTCTGACGAGGCCCAACCGCCGCTTCAAAACGCTCGGTGAATGCGCCCAGGCTCCCACCGAGAGCGTGCATCCAGCGGCGGAGTTCCACCACATCGATCCGCCGCTCGCCACGCTCGCACTTGCTGATCTGAGACTGAGTACTGCCGAGATTCTCCGCAAGCTCGCTCTGGGTGACGCCTGCTTCCTCGCGCGCGGCCCGAAGCTCACGCAAGAAAATCTCGTACTCGGATGAATGGGTGGACTTTTCCATGCGCTGCGCTCGCTTGATGCGAGACACAGGCTGAAGCCCAAGCTAGAATAGTCCAAAATAGACTATTTGGAGGCGAGAGTATGACTAGCGATCTGCACGGGGACAAAACTGCAGTCTCAGGGAAGCGTGCGCTTTCTACGCTGCTCGAACTGGCCGAGGACTGTTTCCACAGCGGTGGCTTCACCACGCATCAAGTGAGTGCCGCTCTCGGCGTGATCCGCGGCACAGGCCCCGGCGCATCTTTTTCTCGTCTCGTGGAGTCCCTTGAACAGTGGCGCCCGCCGCGCCTGACCGGTCCCTTTGAGGGAGCGGCTCTCGTGCAGGGTCACGTGTGGCGCTTAGCTGAATTGCTCGGTGCCGACGATCCCCGGGCACTCCTCAAGCTCAGCTTCTCAGCGGGCGCTGTGGATCTGCCGCTCCACACCCACCCGCACTCAGACCGTTGCCTCATCGTGCTTGAGGGGCGGGGCTTCTTTCACGTCAGCGATCGTAAGCTGGATGACTTCGCGTCCGAAACAGTTTCGACCACCGCAGTTCGCAAGAGGGATGTGATCGCCTTTCCCCGCGGCACGGTGCATACGTTCTCAGCGCCGCGTGAGAATCTCGTCCTGCTCTCAGCTCACTTCCCATACATCCCGCTGGATGACCCCGAGCAATACGCTCTAGCAGCTCCGCTCACGAAGGGCAAAGATCTCTTCCAACGTGACGAACACCACATTGAGGCGTGGATGGAGAGCCGAGGCTTTGGTTTCGGCGCAAAGCCGCTCACTTCCCGGTGTACTGCCCGCGTCCGACCTTCTTGAAGAGCTTGGGGTGCTTGAGCAGGGTTTGATTGACGATGTTGCGGAAATTGGCGGAGCTGGACTTGTACCCTGCCTTCTCAGCCGCTTCGGCGATCTCGGTGACGCCCATCGTCTTGCCCTTGAGGACCTTGGCCAGCACGTCGGGCAGCGGCGTGTCGTTCTTGGGCCGCTTGCGCGAGCCGCCGCGCTTGGTTCCCGTCCCGCGACCGCCGCTCACACCGGAGAACCCCAACTCGTCCAGCTCGGCGTCGATGGCGGCGACCTCATCAATGAGTTTCTCGCGCTTGCGAGCGAGCTTCTGGGCTTCTTTCTCGCGCCGCGCGAGTTCGGCTTCGAGATCTTTGGTCGCGAGCTTACCGACTCTCTTCTTCGCCACGGGAGGTCCTTTCAGACATAGGGACAGACACAGGTGTGTGGATTCTGATCTCGTTTCGACACGCATCTGTGTGCAAGGGAGGGCGTTTGGTGGTTTGGGCAAGCAGCATACGCTGATCGGCGCAGCCGCATCGCATGATTCGTCCTGCCGGAGCGGGATCGCCTTCGGGGTCTCATCCCAACGGGGCCCCGAAGACGAGCCCGCGGAGGACTCGGACCAGCTGTCTTCAATCGACCGGAAGCATCGACCGCCCCCAGCCCCACCCCCTGCCGGACGGGCTGAGCCCGAGGGGTCTTGGCGGACTTATGAGTGGATTTCTCACAAGAGCTACACACAGACAGCATTGGCAGTACGTTTTGTGCTGTGTCGTCAGGGTACGATCCGCTTATGAATATTGTCCCTGAAAAGAACACGCCGATTCTTGCACGAGTCTCACGTGAAGATTCACTCCGCACTCTTGAGCAACCCATTGAACTAGACGGCTTCGCCTGCCGCATCGAGCGAGTGCACCGAACGCGAAAAGATGAAGTGAGCCCGTGGCAGACGATGCGGAGCAATGTGTCAGTGCGTGAAGCGTCTCCCTGGGACGCTGCCCACGCGGCGGTTGATCTCTCACACAAGCAGCGCAGCGATGGACCACGGCTTGAGTACGCAGAGCCCGACTACGAGCATGCCATGCGGGACGTGGTTGAGTTCAGGCCGCCGACACCTAGGCCCACGAGCTGCGCACCCAACGACTCAAAGGGATATCCATGGTCTGTTGGCAGCCCACCTTTCGGCTGGCACCTCGCTGACGCGTTCACACAGCTCACCTCGGCCCGGAAGCACATCGAGTCGCTCATCGGCGAAGCTGTGTCAGGACGCGCCGCGGTGCTCGACACCGGATATGACCCGGATCACATCACACAGCCAAAGAACTTTCTGACAAACCTCGGCCACGATTACCGCGACAACGACCGGGATCCGATTGACCCTGGGATTGGTGGCCTCTTGAACCAGCCCGGGCACGGCACGGCGACGATGGCGATCCTCGCCTCGGGTGATATCAGCGTGAACCAGGGTTCAGACCCGAGATATCAGTTCACAGGCATCTACGGGGCGGCGCCGATGCTGGAGGTCGTGCCGGTGCGGATCGCCAACTCGGTCATCCACTTCCGATCGAGCACGATGGCGTTCGGCATCGAACACGCGGTAGCGACAGGCTGCGATGTGGTGTCGATCAGCATGGGCGGGATCCCTTCCAAAGCGTGGGCTGACGAGGTGAACAGAGCCTACGACGCAGGCGTCTTTATCGCCGCCGCCGCGGGCAACTCGTATGGGGGATTCCCGATCAGGCACATCGTCTGGCCGGCTCGCTACGAGCGCGTGACGGCGGTGTGCGGCGCCACCGCGGACAAGGAGCCGTACACACACGGCAGCTTCGTGATGCAGGGCAACTATGGGCCGGCAAGTGCGATGCGCACCGCAATGGCGGCCTACACCCCGAATATCCCTTGGGCTCGTATGGGGTGTTCACACACGGTGGATCTCGATGGCGGCGGCACCTCGTCGGCTACACCACAAGTCGCGGGGGCGGCGGCCTTGGTGCTCGCTGCGATGCGGGCCAAGGGGATCGAGCCGCCAGCGACTGGCGCCAGGGTGGAGGCGATCCGCCAGGCGCTCTTTTCCACTGCTGACGATACGCATCCGAAGAGTGGTACGTATTTCGGTCACGGCCTGTTGCGGGCAATGGACGCGGTTCAAGCTGTGGCCTCAGACACGGGTGATGATTCCCAATACGCCGCCCGTCCCGATGATGTGTCGTTCGCGTACCTGCGTTCGCTCGACAGCTGGCAGCGGCTACATGAGGAGTCACCCGGCAGAGCACAGATGCTTGAAGTCGAAGCGGCCCAGCTCGCCACACAACTCGAAGAGTCCGATGAGTTCTGGGCTGGGTGCGATGGAGAGCTCGACGCAACCGACCAAAGCCTACAGCAGAGAGCGATCGCGTTCCTCAAGACAAACCCTGGGAAATCCCAGGCACTTCAGCGAGTACTGAGCGAAGGTTGACGCCAAGCTCGACGATGGCTCATACACGGGCGTGTGCAACTCAGGGTTGGCAACGGGTTATTTGCAACAACTCTGAATTGTTCTACCACCGTGCGCATGAAACTTGCTGATTATCTCTACGAGAACTCCATGTCGCCTTCGCTGCTCCGACGGAAGCTGGGCGTCACGAACCGTTCGACCGTCTGGCGTTGGCTCGCCGGCGATCGGATCCCCAACCCACCCATGATGCTCAAGATCGAGCTGCTGACCGAGGGCCGCGTCACGCTGCGGGACTTCCTCGATGCCGCGCCGGCGAGGTGCGCTCAAGTTGTGACCGGTGATGACGGCGAAGAGCGCCTCGTCTTGCCCTGGTCGCCGGATTGGCGCCACCCGCGGGAAGAGACGGCGCCGGCCTCCGAGCGACTGAGCAAACCGGTGCTGAAAGCGCTGGAAGTCTTAGGCGGCAGAGCCTGGTACACGCCGAAAGGAACCTTCTTGCTCGACGGACGCAAGGTAAGCCTGAAGAGAGTCATGCGGGAAACCAACGTAGTCCTCACCCAGAACAACCAGCCGCTGATCCCCTACCCGGGCGTGCACGCACCCGAGGAGGACAATGAATGAGCAACGAAAACCCACTGAACCGTCCACAATGCGCAGACTCTGCGCCACACCGACAAGAAACTCAATCCAATCCCGCACGAGCGCTCTTGACCCAAGACACCAAAATCGCGCGTCATCAGACAGAGCCCGTAACCACGCCACTAAAGGAGATCAGCGGGAAGTTTCACACGCTGCTGAGTGAGAAGGAAGCCGCCCGCCGGATCGGCGTCTCATCCCGCACGCTAGAGCGCGAGCGATTCGAGGGCAAGCTTGCGTTCGTACGGATCAGGAAGCGGGTGTTCTACACGCCCGAGCAGCTTGATGTGTATATCGAACACCAACACGAACAACATATTGAGAGGAGAAATGACTGAACAGAGACTCTTTGAATACAGCGACCACTGGCTGGTCAAGCGACCCGACACCCCGAACTACTACATCTACTGGTGCCGCCCTGGCACGCGTCGCGTGCGGCAACGAACCTCAAGAACTTCAGATTTCGAAGAAGCAAAGCGGCGATTGGTTGAGTTTGCTCATCGGGGCGGCAAAGGGCAGTCCCGGGCGCCAGAAACTGTTTCCGTAGTTGAGGCCCT
Organism: Phycisphaerales bacterium; assembly: GCA_965227605.1. Lineage (GTDB taxonomy): Bacteria > Planctomycetota > Phycisphaerae > Phycisphaerales > UBA1924 > CALNYS01. The sequence goes on from OZ245745.1 coordinate 156,452, forward strand.
TGATGACTACGCGAGGCTGACACTCAAAGGCCGTCGCTCACAGGGCCACGCCAAGCACACGATGTCTCTGTGGGCCAAGTTTCTTCGAAAGGAAGCCTTGGAGGTTGTGAGCGACCTGACGATGGATGTGCAGGAGCGGTATATCCACTGGCGTCGCGAATCGCTGCTCAAGGCCGGGCACACCGCTTCGAACGCAACCATCCAGCGGGATCTGGCAACGCTTAAGGCAGCCCTTCGGATGCATTGGAAGCGAGGGCGTCTTGAATCTGTTCCACACATCATCTCCGTCACAGCACCACCGCCGCGGCAACGGTTTCTCACGCGAGAAGAATTTGCGCGACTGCTCGATGAGTGCCAGGAACCACACCTGCGGCTCTTTGTGTTGCTCGCAATCCACACGATGCAACGACCCGGGAGCATTCTGGAGCTGACCACACAGCAGGTAGATCTGGACAGAGGGATTATTGACTTCATGCCGCCGTGGCAACAGGCCCAATCGAACAAGCGAAAGCCGGTGGTGCCAATCAGCGAGGGGCTCAGAGGCCCATTGACACAAGCCGTCGAGAACTCCATCAACGGCTATGTCGTTGAGTACGACGGCTTGCCTCTCAAATCGGTTCGCACGAGTTTCAACAAAGCGCGTGATCGCGCCGGGTTGTCGAAGGACGTATGCCCGTATGTTCTGCGTCATACAGCGGCGACTTGGCTAGCAGCATCGAATGTCCCGCTGCGACAAGTCGCCGGGATGCTCGGGCATTCAGACACAAGGACGACAGAACGCCACTACGCGAAGCACTCGCCTGAGTACCTCCGACAAGCAACAGGAGCGATGGACATGCTTCTAGAGCGATCTCCATCACCAACAGTTATTGACTCAAGAGAATCTGATTCATCCAAGCTGCTGATTGATTACCTAGCGGCGTAGCCAGAGAAGTGCGCTCCAAACGCGCTCCAACGCCAACCGTTACGGAGGCGCAACAAGCTCTAAAACCCGCAGATATCTGTGGTGCCGCCGGGGAGAATTGAACTCCCGACCTCGTCATTACCAATCCCAAGAGAGCCTCGACAGCGCCCGCTATGGCCGCTTTGCGGTCCTCATGACGTCAGTCTCCGACATGATCCGACTCTCCTGCGCACCAAACGCGCGCCAGCCATCCAGTGATCTGGTCGAAGGCTAGCTGACCGAATCTCTCGCTATAGGCTACGGTCAGCGTTCCCAGACCTAGTGCGACCCCCTCGGTGTAAATGACTAGCGTTTCCGTCTGGAGCTGTCAGAAGATTCCTCATTGACGCCATGGACGCCTCATACCGCCCGCATTGCAACCCAGTAGCATACGTTGAGTGGTACACAAACCAGCAGCCACTGCCGTGTCAAAGTCTTGATGGCTGGAACATGAACCGTAAAGAGTACCAGCGGCCTACAGCACCTGACTCGAGTCGTCCTAAGTTCCAGGCAATAGACTTGAACCAGACCAGACACCAACCTACGTGCCTAGACTATCATCCTGTCTCTAATGGCACCAGAGGCATTCGTCATTCAATACACATCACGCATGCCATCCGGAGGATATCTTTCACGATAAGGCCCAGAACATGACGACAATATACCTGGCTATCTTCAGGTATGTTACCAACGCACTTTGTTGACAAGGGTAGTCCCATTGTGCATACTCTACCCGAATGGTTTTGATATATGAGTTTATTAACATTCTTAACGACACACGCCGCCAGGCACAATATTGCCGTAGCACAGTCAGACATTAAGTATATTGCTGACGCTTACAACATGTGTAAAACAAGGGCAGCGGCACGCAAGCACATCTACTCCTGGCTTCAGGCGCTTGTCGAAAGAGATGACTACTACTTACTTCACACGTTGCTGTGTATTGCAGATAGATACACCTGGCTACAGCTGCATAACGGCACATTACGATCACCGCATGATGAAGACAATAGCAATCCACCAAGGAACCAAAACTCCCGCCGTACCAACTATCCAGAGCCCCACGGGCACTTTGAGACCAAGCATCCAAGGGAATGTCGAACGGCTAAGCGTGTCATATGCTATGAGCCTAATAGCCACAAACAAAGATAGCACTATCCACAATATCGACATGATCAAGGGTACAAAACTACTTTGATTAATATCCTCGCCAGCGATCATATATTCTACGATATGTGCAAGCATATTGCCCGCCGCAACAAATGGCATAATAATAGCAGAGCTAAGTGACAACATACGATCGGCGGCCTCCACACCAAGCGGCGCCAACGACTCTCGGTATCGATCAAGTATTGGCTTCGATGCCATGCCAGACCACGACGCCAACAAAGCAAAGATGAAAGGAATTGATGCAGTCAAAATCTGTCCCGTCATGACCACCTCCTAGGGCATAATATCAAAAGATAAAGACGCGAACCGACGGTTGAATAGTTTGTGAACAGTACTACAAGTCGCACGTATGCGTATAGGATTATCGATAGATTCTTCTTTTTTAGTGACAACAACTCTACGTGGCAAAGATTCTGCACGATTCTCCGGAATATCTAACACCTGCGCAAACTCAGGCTTACCCTGCGCGGTACTCAAGCACGGCGGTAACTCAACAACAAATTCACAAGCAACGTCAGTCTCGACAGCCTCAAAGGTAAATTTATACATATTAATTGCAATAAATTCATTGTAGTTACTTGCGATTGTCACGGGTTGTGATGCTGACGGCCACATATAGTGTTTTACAAGACCGCGAGTTACTCTGCCTACTTGCTTTTCGCGTACAGGGTCACTAATAGCCTCGGATAAAAATTCCTGTAGGCTGACATGATCACACATCCCGACTCTCCCACCACTGATCACTCTTATGAAATACTAAGAGCATAGCTTCTTCGCAGTATTGAACGGGGCATGACACGCATACTTGACTTAGATACTCGTTCAGTGATAGTACCGAAAAAGTCTTTGATGTAACACTAATCAAGGGAGCTCGGCGGGGGTGCTCGAGTTCAACGACAATGCGCAGAGACGGTGACAGTATCTGCATAGCATCAACTGAGTACATCATATGCTCTGCGTCACCATTGACAATACTATTGATATCATCCTCTTCCGTATATACGTGAAATTCTCCCGCTTTCTCGCTAAGTAAAAGGCGCCATGATTTTGGAGCGACTTGCTGGGCAAAACTCACTGAATGACGAATCGCTTTAGAAAATGGGATTTCTAACCGGCAATATACCCGAAGCGATCGTTCATCTCCAGAACCAATCATTTGAGCTCCGAAAGCCAACTGCTCCCAGTCATCAGTCAGTGCGCCTATGTCGCCAATAATAAATCGCACGTTTTGCGGTTGCTCTCCTTCTAGTACGTCTGGCATACGCAATCTGTAGCCAGCTACCTCTGCTCTTAGTATCGGATGCTGAAGATGCTCGGGTACGTCATCAACAGATGATCCGTAAGGACCTACACTATCCTGAGATAAAAGCTGAGATAATTCGAAAAACGCCGTAGAGACTCTGCGTGATTGCTGATTAATTTTGACTCCTGTAAGATTAGACGATGCGGCATCCATCCACAACGAATCCTCAGATGCTGCAGACAAACGACTATAATCTCTGAATACTCGAAACGGCTCACGGCCAGCGGGACTACTAATACGCGAAGAAATATTATAAAGCGATTGCTCGATTGGACCATCGCGCTCAACAGATACGAATGCCCGGGCGGAACCAAGGTCGTCGGTTACCTTGACCGAATCAGCATTATCATGCTGAAAAGTGATCTCACGGAGTATATTTTCTACCTCTAACGATACGTCGTTCCAAAAGGACGAAAAAGCACGCGCTGATTCCTCTACACTTCGCGGCTCTGCCTTGCCTTGCCTGAATTGACTAAAAAGCCATACGGTTCGCGGGGATACGACGCGTGGTATTCGTCGGTTGCCTACTCTTTGAATTAATTGCGCTGAACTATCTAACTCAGCGTGTAGCTCAGGATCAATGGAGTCTGGTATGTGTCCCTGCTTGTGAAGCGCCCGGTGAATAGATGCTGTACGCGTCACATGGATAACACAATAATCGAGATTACGTTGATTAAGCGCTGACGCTGAAGCGAGATTCATAGCATCAAAGAAATTAGCCAGACTATTCCTTATCCTTGGACGCTGAGCATTCATTTGATCCATCCATCTAATTAACTCCGTCTGAAATCCGTCATCAGCTTTTATCGTGTCAAGATTCTTCAACAATTCAGAGCCACGTGTAAATTCTGGGGCTAGAAATAACTCACGCGCTCTATTAACTACGGAAACCGCGACGGGATCACGACCAGCCATATCTTCTAAAATATCATTAAGATCACTTGCGGCAATTTCATCACCTAGCAATCTGCAAGCATACTGGTATATGAGCCTATCATCCTTAATCTGCTTAGCCTCTTCACCAAATGCCTTTGCTGCGGCAGTTATGGCTGATTGCTGGTGAAGAGTCTTTCGCAGAAAATTCAACAGTTCTCGAGCAGCGCCCGGCAGTATGGTAATACCAAAGTTACCCTTAACGCCCCCATCCAACACACTGCGAGCGAATATAGCATCAGACAAAAACGTATGCTTGTCCTCGTCCAACTCCTCCGCTAATCGTACTATATTTGTATTATCCAGCCTCGACACGTCGACGAGTTCACACAGATCTATAGAAAATATCACTCGGACATTCTGCCTGACGAGTCGGGCAATCGCATTCGCTGCGTCCGACTGACTTCGTAATGCCATACGATAAGAGGTAAAATCATTCTCCTCTAGAGGGATCGATACCTGCGGCTCAGGAGCACCCAAGATCGATAACGCTTCTACATCTGAGCCGAGGGCGGATACCCTATTACGGAACACTTCACTAAAGAGCACATGCTTTGCAGGAGTAGCCGTCATGAAAGCCCCTTACTTTTTGCCCGATGAAAAATACCATAATCATCTTTTTCTATACGATAGGGTATCTTTAACAATACCTGATGTGTTGTCGAATTAATTAGCGTATTCATCTCATCTTCTCTTAGCACCGAACTTAATCTGCCATGAAGCGGTCGCGTAAATGAATATGATATATTGTCTAAATCGCAACCAGCTTTCACGAGATTATGCACTACTGCATTAGCATACTCTGAGGAGCCAAGAAAAACAGCACCGTACAGCAGAACCGATATGTTTTTGTGCTCGAGTGGCTCACGAAAATGATTTTGCAACAAAGCGCCCCTTGCGCAATCTAACAGATCGCTTGCGGCATCCCTTACGATTCGAATCGCCTCGCGACACCCTTCTCGTGCAGCGTGCGTCACAATAGGAGCTATCTGAGCTATGTCCATGTGGAGCTGGCGAAGTGAACGACCTATCAATATTCTATCTCTAATATCTCTTGCCGTCTTGCACTCCGTGGCCTGTTCAAATAGTGCCACTAACTCTGATGCATCGCGTCTTCCATCGTAATGCTCGTGAATAGCGGCTAGCAACTTTAACCCTATAGAGTATGCCCCGCCAGATGTACCAGCGAATGGACCTCGCCCACCAGCCAATGACATTATTTCTTTGCCTTCACCAGCGACCAAAAAAGCTGTTCCCGAGACCCCAGACTTAATTACTAGCACTGGGCCAGACGACGTGAATGTCTTTGCTAGTGAATCACCAGTAGACCAGATTGAAGCTGAATCAGGTCGCACGTTTAGACGAGAATCGGCAACTGCTCTACAGATTATTCTTTCATATGATAAACCTACTTCTGTTGGCAGACATCCTACTACTTCGACCGGATTTGACATCATCAGATTGACTGACAGTAGGTTTCGGGCAAGAGTATTGAAAAGAAACAAAGCATTCTCATACACCTCAGTGGAGTCCATTTCAAGAGGAAGTATCGCGGGCCCAAATCTATGAATGGCTAGCGGTTTTCCTCCCTCTCGTTGGAGCATGGCCAAAGCTACCGAATGCCTATGCCCTGACGATAATGCAAGGATGTTCGACTGACCTTGTGCGCTCGCCATACTGTTAACTGTACTTTCGTCGCTTCCCCTGTGCAACTGCCGTATGCCGAGAACACCGTGGTGTGCTTTCGCATTTAATACTTTACGCAGATCTCCTGCGCCTGCTTTACACTTTCGCGTAGGTTCTATGCGATCCATATGTGGTTCGTAGCCACGCTTAGGGAAGATATCTGAATCATCCATCACACCTGTGGTGGCCCTTCCTGATTCCTTCATGAACCAGCTGAGACACGTCAGCTAGACCCGGGTGGCCAGCTCCGCCATGATGGGGAGCTATGAGAAGGGATGGGGAGATGCCTCTGTGTGCTATATGGGGAGAGGGGAGCTGATTGGGGAAACTCTCAAGAGTGCCTAGGGACGTGTAGAGAGGCATCTGGGGAAGCCTGGGGATTTCGATCAGCCAATCGCCTCCTGTGTGAGGAACTGCACCCTGCCACCTCCCCACCCCCGTTTGGGGGTTTGCATGAGACAGTTCCGCCAGCGGGCTCCCGATGGCGGCTTCAGTCAAGGGCGGTGATCAAGGATCACCCTGTTCGTCAGCTCTTGCTCGGCATCTTCCAGAGCGGGGACAAGACACCAGAGGTCATGAGCATCACAAGCACCGCCAGTGTGGTCCCTGCTCCTGATTCGCTGAGCTGATCCAAGAGGACGTATCTCACAGTCCCCTCGGACCGGGACACCGCCCACACCGAAGTGCGGATGGGTCCGAAGGTAGAGACACTCATTACAGGGGAATCTCTTCAACCGGTTCGGCGTCAGCTTGAGGCTTTACCGCGTGGCCATTGAGCTGGCGGTTTTCCCGCTTGGCTCACTTGCGATCCTCCGCCTGGAGGGCATGGATCCGCGTATTAGCGATGTCAGCGACTTTGCCAACGGTCAGCAGCTCATCGCGGTTGTAGGAATCGTTGGATTCCCACTCGCGGGTTTCCTTATCGAGACACCGGACGCTGGAAGGTGACGACGTAGCGGGCGTAGCCTTCTTCGTTGGTGTGCCGCCAGATAGCGGCTTCGATGGCGCCTAAGCGGACACCGCGCTCGAAGAGTAGACGCCGGAATCAGCTCAGCTCGACGTCATCCACGGCCCTGCCGATACCACAGAAGCAGCGATTTTTATCCTATACACCTCGTGCAATAAGACACAGCCCCAGGGACAGGACCCCCGGGGCTGTGGTGAACTCATCCGAGATGCGCGGTTAGGCGCTGCTGTCTCGTGCTCAGAACTTCACCTTCACATCGAAGCTGATCGATCCCGTGATCTTGCCGTCCTGTGCCGCAGCCTCCGCCTTGAGACGCGCCTTGAGAGCACGCTTCGCGGCCGCCTCGCTGGAGTACTCGTAGGAGACGTTGCAGGTGATGTACTTGCAGCTGCCGTCGCTGCAGGTGATCTCGCAGCTCGCGCTGCCGCCGTAGCGACGCTCGCCCTCCTGATCGCCAAGCGAGAAGGCCTCGTCCGAGGCCTCGCTCCACACGGCGAGCAGGACCGAGTCATCGTCATCCTGGGCCGGGCTCCAGCGCCAGGTGCTGTAGGTGCGGTCGGTGACGGCGATCTCGCGGTGGACAGCGCTGCCGCCCGGGCTACGGAAGTAGGTCGCTGTCCCGGCGCCGTGGAAGTTCTCGTCGACGCCGTCCTGGATCATGCGGCCGTACGCCCCCTGGGACTGGTTCCAGTGCTTGATGGGGATGCCCCCGGTGATGTAGACGTTGCGGCCGTTATGGCGGAAGTGCCCCTGGCAGCGGACGATGACGAAGCCCTGCTCCGTGGAGGGAGCGGTGATCGTCGTCTGGTTGACGTTCTCCACCGACTGCAAGCCGCTGGAGGCGCTGGTGAGAGGGGCCGAGGCGAGCGCGACGCTGGCGACGAGACGGAAACGGTTGGTCTTAGTAAACATGCTGAGTGCTCCTGTCTGGGTGTGATCCCGCCGGCGGACGGCGGGGTGGGTTTCTTATCTCACCCAGTAGTTCGCTTCAGACCCACGATCGCGCAATCACGACTCTGTCGTTTTTCATTCCCAGTCCCAGAAGCGCACGAACTGTGTCGAGGATGACCTCGCTCCAAAGCGTGCGGTGCAAATCAGGCCACTCCAAGTCAGGTCATACAAACGCCGCGAGTCCTGGCAAGGAACTCGCGGCGCCGGTGTCACTCTGAAAAAACGAACGCGGGGTCAGATCATCCGAGACCGGCTTTGCAGTTGCCCCAGATAGCGCTCCGCTTCGGCGTCGATTGTGATGTCGTTCCTGCTTTCTAAGAGCTCAAGAGCGATGGTCGCGTTGATCCATATCTCATCCCCGTTCTCCGTCACGAAGACAAGCCGCTTCGCCTGCGGACCGGTGATAATCTCTGTTGATCCGACGAAGATGTCTCCGATCCCGTCCAGGACTTCACCGAGAGGGATCCCGCTCTCGGCGGCAAGACGGCGCCCGGTGCTAGACTCGCGCACCAGCGTGATGCGCCCCCGCGAGAAGAGAGAAGCACTGGCTTCGAGGGATGCGATCTGGTCTTGAAGGGCGGCGATCCGCCCGCTGGTGCGCTCGTGCTCGGCGCGGATGTCGCCGAGTTGCCGCTCGACGCTCGCCCGCGCTACCCGGGCCGCTTGCGCCTCCTGCTCCAGAGCACGGATCTGACCCTCTTTCACGTCACGCTCTGTCTCCAGCGCCAGGATCTGCGCTGAGAAGGACTCGACGACCTGGTCGTTATTCTCCCGTAAAGCCGCGATCGCATCGAGACGCTCCGCCGCCAGCGACTCGGCCTCGGCGAGAGCGCGCTGCATGCCGCTTCGTTCTGCTTCATACCCCTGAAGTACCGACGCGAGGGCGTGAGCGAGTCCTTCGGCTGGGCCTTCTCCCGATACGGATCCCAACGCGAGCGCTACGGTGCCGCTGTCGTCTGGGCCGGCCTCTTGCACGAGAGCCCGCACGCCCTCGATCTCTGAGAGCAAGCGATCAAACCGGGCGTCGGCACTCGCTGCTTGTGATTCTGCAGTCGCGGCGTGGTCCTGAAGACCCAAGACATAGGATCGCAGCTGATCCGTCTCGAAGACCGACGCTTGCTTCGCGGCGAGCATCGCATCGGCGCGGTCGCTCTGCCAGTACGCCGTCGCCACGGCCCCGATGAGCGTCAGCAGGAAGACCGCGGCGAGAGCGCATCGCGCCGCTCGCTCCCAGAACGTAGGTCGATGAGCCCGCTCGGCTTCGAGAAGGGCGGTGGCGCCGTCGGCGAGCAGCGCGTCGTCGTCGAAGTCCTGGTCCATCTCAGATTCGATTCGGGACCAGATACGGTCGAGCGTGCCGGCGGCGACGGCGCCGTCGTAGGCCCCGAAAGCCTGCTCGGCGTCGCCGGCGGCCTCAACGGAAGGTGGCTGATTCATGGCGTGTGTCCTTGTGTCCTAAAGTGGTCAGGCCGCGCGCAGCAGGCGGGCTGTCTCACGCTGAAGTCGCCCACAGGAGGGAGCAGTCGCGGAACGACTCCTCCTCCCGCATGCGATCGAGGGCGTTCTTGAAATGAAGCTCGACGGTGCGGACCTCGATGCCGAGCTTTTTGGCGGTCTCCTTCTTGGAGAAGCCTTTCTTCCCGTGGAGGTAGAGCACGCGACGCTGGCGCCGCGTGAGTCGCTCGCGGGAGATGTCGCGGACGCGGTCGAGGTAGTCGGCGCCGACCTCAGTGATCGGGATCGGGTTGGGCGCAACGCCACGGCTGCGTCCGTCGCTCGGGGTGTGGAGCTTGAGCTCGAACATCGCGCTTCTCGCCCGGTTGTCCTTGCGGATCGCGTCGATGCTGCGCTTCTCCGTGATGGCGTAGAGCCAGGTGTTGAGCTTGGCGCGCTTCGGATCGAAACGAGCGCGGAGCTTCCATGCGGCCATGAAGACCTCGGCGGTCACGGTCTCGGCGTGCTCATGGGCACGCTGGGGCCCGAACACGGGCGTCAGCCGAATGAGCGCCTTGCTGTAGACGACCCTGGCGTAGCGCTGGTGGATCGCGTTGAACGCGCTGTGGTCGCCCTGTCGGTAGCGGCGGATCACCGCCGCGGGTATGTCTTGTGGATTGTGCATTGTTGACCCTCATCAACCGGAGCCGAAATCGCTCCGGACCTCCGAGAACGTCTCTGCCAAGTGATTCGCTCGGGCCGTCGGATCGCGCAATGGCAGTGCGGGGATTATCGAGATTTTTTTAGATGAGGGGCTTGCTAGGATTTTGATAGGCTTGACGCCACCGATCGCTGGCGCCGCAGAGACTGGCTCGCAGGATCAATATCGATTGGCTCCAGAGGACAGGGCGTGGCGTCGACAGAGAACTCTGTCCTTGCCGCCGCCTGAATGAGGGCGGCTTGGAGGCCTCGATGCGGGAGCTTTCTTAAGCCCATTGACCCCAGCCCGCTGAAGGCAGACTCGACGAACAGCGCCCTCAGAACCTTCTCAGCGCTGGCGGGTGTTCTCCCAGAGCACGGCGAAGGCGTGCGCGTCGAGAGGATCCACAACCCGGCGGTAGAGGCTCCGATCGAGCTTCTCGATCACCCCCGCCTGCAGAAGCCACCCGAGAATCATATAGACCACGTACCGCGGCAGCTCGCGCCCGTCCTCGTCGTGCGCTGGAAGCTGATCGATAAAGCGGAAGGGGTCGCGGGGCGCGGTGACGGTCCCGAGATACGCCGTGAAAGCCTCGGCCTCTTGCTGCGAGGCGTGGTGCTCGTACTCGCGGTTGCGGCTTTTGGACCATTTGACTCTGACGAGCTGGCCGAGACTGATGTAGAAGAACGGGTAGCGCGAGCGCGCTTCCGGCGACTGAAGCCGCGGCTTTGATTGGCTGTTCAGAGCGAGCACGGAGAGGCGGTCCGCCAGCTCATCGAGCCTTGCATCGGATTCGAGATCGCCGTCCTTGGCCGTCTTGAGCGCACGGATCGCGGCTTCCGCGCGCTTGATGGCGTTCACCGCTTCGTGAAGAGCGGAGGAATCCTCTGGAGCTTGATCAGCCGCTGCTTCCCCTTCTTCAGAGTCCTGGGCGTGATCGCGTTCATTCACCAGGACCTGGGGATCGTTGGCCTGGTTTGCTTCCGGCACCGACGAGAGATGGGCGTCACCCGGTTCGCCGCGAGGCTTGCGTCTCGATCGCTCTGAAAGGTCGTTCTGCGTCATGCTGCCTGCGCCGTGGTGGGTGTCTCTCAGTGATGCCACGGTCGGCGCAGGAAGTCAACACTTCAGTCCGAATAGTTTCTCTGCGCAGGGATCGGGGCTACTTCGCGGTGTACTGCCCGCGTGCGACCTTCTTGAAGAGCTTGGGGTGCTTGAGCAGCGTCTGGTTGACGATGTTGCGGAAGTTGGCGGAGCTGGACCGGTAGCCGGCCTTCTCAGCCGCGTCGGCGATCTCGGTGACGCCCATCGTCTTGCCCTTGAGGACCTTGGCCAGCACGTCCGGCAGCGGCGCATCGTTCCTGGGCCGCCTGCGCGGGCCGCCGCGTTTCGCTCCCTTCCTGCTGGCGCCGCCGGCGCCGGAGAACCCCAGCTCGTCCAGCTCGGCGTCGATGGCGGCGACCTGGTCGATGAGCTTCTCCCGCTTGCGGGCGAGCTTCTGGGCTTCCTCCTCACGCCGCGCGAGTTCGGCTTCGAGGTCTTTTGTTGCGAGTGCGCCGACCTCCTTTTTCGCCACGGGAGACTCCTTGAGACACAGATGTGTGGATTATGATCTCGTTTCGGCACGCATCTGTGTGGAAACGAGAATGATTGGAGGCTAGGACGAACAGCATACGTCGATCGGCTCCGCTGGATAGCCGTGTGATTCGCCCTGGCGGATCGTTGTCACGGGTTTGCATCGCGCGCCAAACGCGCGCCAGTGTCACAGACGAAACTTGCGCAGGAACCGTGTAAACCCTTGCGGGGCAGATGGCGGATCTGGTGGTGATCGATCAACGCCCTTTACACTGCCAGTGATTTGAATGATGCGACCTTTGCGACACACCAACCCCCCGCGGCCACTAGGCAGAACAGAACCCGACGCAACTGCGCAGCGATTGCGCCTTCCTGATCATCATGGTCACTAAGCGGCAATCGGATGCCGAGTAGCGGAGCACACAAACTCATTGCCCCCCAATCCAGCGGCCTAGGAGGAATGAGAGCATCCGAGGCAGCAAAGGGCGATTCAAGCTTACGAGCAACTAAGACAACTGTGTAATCGTTGTATTTCTTGCCAAATATCGGATCGGCTACACACTATTTATATTCTCAATTGCATGTAAGTGATATCCAATAATATAAATTATTAAACTCCGGAAGCGAAAGTCCGCACTTGCCCAATTCCTATTTTTTTCATAAATGTCGGCTCTAGCACAAAACTGTCGCAATCGTATTTTTCCGAAGGAACGAGTATATTGACATAAATGTATTTACATGACGAATCGATATCTTTATCATTATCGACCAGCGCTAGCACAACCTTATCTGCCTTTCTATTATCGTCGAATAAATCCCTGGAGTATTCTGGCGCAACAGACACAAAATATGCAATTTTCCCAGTATCTCCATATTCATGAATCGAAATAACTTCACATCGGCGTGGGTAAGAATCGTCTCCGTCGCCGTCCGTGATAAAAAATACCCGCAGTGCTTTTTTCATGCTGGCTCTTTCATCACCTTGGGACATCTGGCATAGTCACTGCGTCTAGATCAACCTGACCTTCAGGTATTATAACCTCGTCCCCTCCTCCAGGTCTTCCATCAGCTGGCACAGCTTTTTGTGTACTAACTCCATCGACGTTGTTGATTCGTCCATGCGACATGAACTCTCCAGAATTTTTATCAGGTAAGCCCAAATTATCCCGAGTCATATTATTCGGTGAATCTCGAGACCAAGATTGCCCATCTGGACCAGCCCTACCTCCCCATATTCTACGGACACTGTCACCTACCTCAGGGGTATCCGAAAGCTTTTGAGCACCCCTTGCACACTTTAGTGCCCCCGCAGGCTGACCAAATAGCGGCACCGCGGCTAATGCAGACAACCCTGCGTCGCCAAAGTTTCCACGCGCCAGGGATAAGAGGCCGCTTGCAAGGTCTGGAACAATACCTACTCCCGGAGTCATGCCAAGAGCGTCTAGGCCTAGCTGTACCTCATCGAGACTTGGCATACCTCCACCACTAGAACCATTCATCATCCTTGACATTACTTCAGAATTCGACGGTGGCGGCTCAAGTCCGGCAAGCCTCGAAGCAGCGTCTGCTCGACTATCAATGCCAGGGTTTAAGCCAAATGGGTCGATAAATTTAGCAGGATTACTTGATACATATTGCAATAAATTATATCCATCGACATAGGTAAGCGGATCCCTCTCCGCCCACCTCCCCAACCCAGGCACATACGTCCGATGGCGCACCGTGTACCGCGCCGGCGCCAACTCGGCGTCGTAGAGGTATCCCGCGTACCCGACGATGTTGCCCTTCAGGCTCAACTCGCCCGCGGCCGAGGCGGTTCCGTTTGCCGCGATGACAATCGCCATGTCGCCGCTGCCAACCGTGCCGTCACGGTCCACGTCGGCGCTCGCGCGGTAGCCTACGGTGTCAATGTCGCCCCAGTGAGCAAGGACATGGCTTAGGTCGCCGCTGGCAGTGCCATTGGCTTCACCGTCGCCATCAACATCGCCGAGCGGCGACTGCCGCGGCTCGCCATAGGCGGTGTATGACACCCGCTCAAGCAGATTCGCGTTGCCTGACGTCGACTCCGACATTAACGCCACCACGCTGAACTGGCGGTCTGTGATGTAGTAGTGTGTTGTTCCCGAGATCAGCGTCCCGGTCGCGTCGAGCTGACGCCGCATGACGGCGTCATCGATGTAGCGAGCGCCCCAGAAGTACTGGTTGATCGTGTGATCGTTGGCGACCGTGGGATCTGGATCGACGTGCTCTTCCAGCAGACGCCATGCCCCGTCGTAGTAGTAATGGTGCTCGTTTGTAAGCGATGGCGCAGTAACACAATCACCCTTGGAAAGCTCGTACACTCGCTTCACCGTGCGGTGGTTGAGGGCGTTGTGCTCTTGCTCAACAAGCCGCTGCGGCGTTGTGCAGGTTTGCCCGCCGACCTGATGATCAGAGATATCGATCGCGACCAAGCGGTCCCATGCGTCATGGATGAAGTGGTGGGTAACTACGTGACCGTCGGCCTGGACCTCGCGCGTGGCGAGATTGCCGGCGTTGTCGTTTGTAAAATCGAGCGGGTTCGCGCCAAGCGAGGGGACGATCTCGTCGAGCTGGTTGCGGGCGTCGTGATCCCTCGTGGCGATCTCGGTCGCGGCCGCGAAGGCGCCGTCCGAATCCGCATCGACGCCGAATGACTGCCAGTTGCCCAAGGTGTCGAGCGCCCAGTCCTGGCTCTCGGCGCCCTCGATCGAGCTGTGAGACGACAGTGCAAGCCCAGGGCTCGCAGCGCTCCCACGGAGATCCTCGCTGAGACGGTGCAACCCGTCGTACGCCATGCGCCGGTCACGGTCGAGTTCCAGCGGGCCGGGCCTGATGTCGTCGATCGCCGTGAGGTCGCTCGCGAGCGTGTAGGTGTACTGCTTGGCGAAGATGGGCGGGACGGATGGCACGGAGGGTTCGGTGGCGTGAGTTGTGAGACCGGTGACGCCGTTGTCGACCCACGCGTCGACTCGGACGCGTCCGAAGCGATCCAAACCGGGGTATTGACCAGCGATGCGTGAGCCCTGCGCAGGGGACGAGCCCTCAAGCCACACAGAGCGGTCGAGTTCGATCTCGGGATACAAATAGTCCACCTTGACTGGGGTTGAAACTCCAAGCCAGTCATAGGCGACAATATCGCTGCCAAAACGCATGCCCTTCACGAGGCTGACACGTTCGCGAGGATCTGTTCCGCCACCAAAGCCAACCGTGTACGTCGCGATCGAGCTGATCTCACTCGGGTAGTCCATCTCCCACATACGGCTGAGGTTGCCGTCGTTGGCCGTGGCGTCATCTGCAGCTTCCGTCGTATAGGTGTAATTGACGGTCTGGGTCGAAGCGTTCAGCCCGCCGCCGCCGTCGCGGACGGCGCCGTCCACGCGCTGGTGCAGCTTGTCGAGACGCCACAGCGCGTCGTACTCACGCTCAATCTCGTTGATGACCGTGCCGCCGAGCGCCGTGAGCGAGGTCGCGGTCTGAAGACGGCCTAGATCGTCGTAGGCGTACGCCAGAGCGCCGATCGTTGTATCGATGTCGCTGCCGGACGCGACGGTGGCAACATCCGACTCGATGCGACCAAGCGGATCGCGCTCATACGCATGCTCAGTGTCGTTCTCGTCTATCGCGTGCGTCAGCTCGCCGAGCCGGTTGTAGGCATAGCGGCGCGTAGACAGCGCGGGGTTCGCGAGCCCGGTCGCCGGGTCGGGGAAGATGACCTCGCGCAGGCGGTTCGGCGTCTCAAGACCGGAGCCCGAGGGCAGGTCCGTCGGCGTCACACCGTAGACGTACTGTGTCTCTTGGACCTCTTCGTTCGCGCCGCCGCCCGCGGTGAGGATGTGGGCGACGCGCTTGACGACGCGCGACAGCCCGTCGTAGGCGAAACTCGTGACTCGGTTGTGGTCAGCTGGCACTCCGCCGGGGAGATTCTGTACGCTCCAGCGTTCGCCGGTCGCGTCCCAGACCAGATCCCCCTCGAACTCATCGCTCGCGCCCTGGACACCCTCGACGGTCCCGATGACACGGTAGAGATCGTCGTACAAGTACTGAGAGATCACCTCATCCGCGTCGATAATGCGCCCGATGACGCCGCGCGGGATGTAATGAAGCTCGGAGACTCTGGACCCATTCGGAGGAGACGCAGAGGTTGGGGGCGACGCTGGAGTAAGCGATGGGAAGTAGCTGGAAGTCTGGAAATCGCTTTGTGAGTGAGCTTCTAGGATGTCAGAGCTTGACACGTTCGTGCCATGATCGACGAGGCGGATCAGGTTGTTGGCCTCGTCGTAGTACCGCGAGGTGAACATCGACAGCACCAGCTCCGCGTCCGAGCCTGTCATGTCCGAGAGCTTGCCAGTGGCGGACGTCAGCATCGAGGGATCGCGCTTCAAGACAGCCGTCGATTCGGGGAGCTGATCGTCGTCGGTATAGAAAAACTGGCGTTCCTCGAAGACCACATCACCGCTGAAGGAAATCGCGTCTTCGTAGGAGTTCGTGACGCCTGGGAACGCATCACCGCCGCGATCCGTGACCGCCGCGTGCGTGAGCTGATTGAGCGCGTCGTACTCGAATTTGAGCATGGGCCCATTGGGCTTCCAAAGAGCGCGCATCCGATACGCCTCGTCGTACCAGCGGTTGTATTCGAGGAATTCTGTTGGTGTCGTAAGAGCAGGATCGATCGCGATCTCTGACTTGTAAGGTAAGCCGCGCTGGCTGTAGTTCGTGCGGATATAGCGGCCGCGAGTCGCCGTGGCCGGGTCGCCATCGAACGTCTCTGCGAGCACGATGCGGCTGAGGTTGTCGTAGCTCAGGCGTGTGGTCGGTGGGAGCGGCGGCTCTACCTGCGTGAGCCGGTCGCGGAAGTCGTACGAGTAATCCGTCTCTCGGGTCACACTGCCCGACTCGTGCTGGCGCGCAAGTACGAGATTGCTGTTGCCTGAGAGCCCTGCCGCGTCGTCGTACTCGAACTCGTGCGTCAGCGTCAGGCCGTTGGTTTCGGTCTGATCAAGGTACGCAGCGCCGTCATCACCTACGGACTCAAGATCGGTCCCGTCTTCGATAGAGACAATCCGGTCAAGGACATCGTAGGACACCCGGCGGATACCGCCCTCGTCGTTCCGGAGAACGCGGAGACGCCCGAAGGGGTCGTAGTTGTAGTGCGTCGAGTAGGAGCCATCCTGGAGTGATGACGTGTCATGCCACGTCTCGACCTGCTCGACGATGCCTGTGTAAGCGCGGTGAATTCGCGTGCGCGAGAGCGGGTCGCCGGAGACAAAGCTGAAGCTAGAGACCGGATGCACATAACCCGTGATCGGTGTCTGCAGCGTCATGCTGGAGAGCTGAAGCTCTTCGGACGCGAGGATTGCGCCGCGAGAGTCATAGCGTGATCGCGACGCCGGTCCATCGAACCCGTATGAGCCGTAGCCGTTCGGTGTGCCCTGATACTTGTGAGGGAACGTTGTCACCGTGAAGCGGTGCAGGTCCGGCTCGAAGTCAGACGATGTTTCCATCGTCCGCCTGTAGTACATGCGCACGTCGCCCGGGGAGCGTGTCTCCACCACACGGCCCAACGTGTCGTTGATCACGATGAACGAGAGGGTCAGATCGCTCGCGTGTGTATCGCCGGTGATTCCAGCGGTATCAAAGAAATCATCGACGAATGTGTCATCGCCGTCCTCGCCTGGCGCCGGCCACCAGGTCTGTTGACCGCTCGCGTTGACTTCGAGCAGAGAGGTGCTGCCGGTGGAATCGTGATAACCGCGCTTTGTAACGAGCGCGAGACCGTTCTCCTGCTCCTGGACCAACCAGCGGAGTTCGCCGTCGGTGTCCATTCCCAGCAACATGCTTGATTCACCGCTACCTGAACTCGGGCCGTTCTCGGCGACTTCCTCAAGTTCGTTACGGATCCATGTCCACGAGATCCCAAAGACTGGGTGGTCCTCAGCGCTCAGCTGCGGGCTCCCACCGAACTCATGGTAGTAATGCTTGTACCGGAGCTTGGTCTCTTCATACTCGTTATCGACATCGAGGAAACCGTTGATATCTCTCGACGGATTTTCAACGCGCAAGCGCTTGATGCTTGTTGGGAGATGGAAAAAGGTCGGGTTAACAAAGTCACGGAAATACCCACGCGTGCCATACGTCGTGCTCTGGATGAGCGTGTAGTCATCGATATCGGCGCCAGGCGTTAAGTCCGTCGGCAGCGATCCTGTGGGCGCCCCCATGCCCTCTCGCAACCGAATCTCGGTGACGCGCGATGTGATTTCAGGTTGATCTTGGTAGGCGTAGGCGTAGACCAAGCCATCGCTTTGTTCTGCTTCGTACTGCGGTTCGGGGAACTCACCCAGTGAGGGTGGTTGATCGAACGTGTAACTCTTGGCGGCAGACGGCGTCATCTCACGGACGACGCGCCCCTGCTCATCGTGAACATAGTGCGTGATCCAGACGCGGGGGTTCGAAATCGCCTGACCGTCCGAACCAACGATCACGCCTTGATCCTTGACGCCCTCGCGGATCGCCATGTTGATCCTGTAGGGAACATTTGGCCCATCTGCTATCGAGCCCTGACCGTCATGAGCAGGCTCGGGGTCACTCGAATCAATAATATCCCCAAGGTCATAGAAAATTGTTCTAAACGGAACAGCTTCTGAGAGTCCACCTGAGGTCGGCTCGGTGAAGTATTCGTTGCACACGGTGGTTTGGGAGTAGACGTCGGGTGAGTCGTACTCGCGATACTCGTACGTCGTCAGCTTGCCGACGCCGGAGCAACCACAGCCATCACGAACAAGCTGGCAAAGTACACCACCTCCGTTTGCTGGCGAGGCGTACGGCGCGACTACTTTGGAAGCAACGAGCGACGGCGTCCAGGTATCGCCGACAAACGGATCGATGTCGTCTACATCATCGACCTTGCGGATACGTTCTGCTGCTTCGAACAAATCAATCGAATTTCCAGTCACACTTGCGATTTCGGCAGCAAGATTCTCGATATGCCGGGATGGGATCACCATCTTGAGCTGATGGTCTCTTCCAATGATGCCATCGGTCAGTTCAGGAAACTCTTCTTCACCTGGGCACGATTCAAGGTAAAGAGTTGTGTTAGTGATCCCGCAGGGGGAGTCAGGATTCCCTGGAGAATCAGGCGGTGTGATGTGGTAACGATATTGGTTAACGAGCAAGCGAGCCGGATAGCTCACGCCAGCAGGGGTCGGACCGGCATCTACGCGTTCATAGTAGCGCACTTCGACGAGATCGTCGTCTTGACCTGAATCTTCGGTGATCTCAGTGGAAGCAAAGTCGTCATAGTAATAATACTCAACGCGCTGGACTTCTTCGACACTCTCGTCGCCCGCGAGAACTCTCGCGACAGGATCAGGGCGGAGCACACGCAAACGCCGGACAAGACCGTCCAGTGGACCCGCGTCGTCGATCCAGTCAAATTCGATCCGCGCGTTCAGCGTGCCGCTGCGGTCTAGGCAATGAACAGCGTAGATGCGCGGCTTTCCATCGACGTAATCGCCGCCGTTCTCTGTATAGGAGTAAATCCACCTGTTGCCATACGAATCACGTTCCTCAACAAGGCGTCCGAATATCGGTGCGAGTTCGACGACACCATCAACGCCTGGCGCAAACCCCTCGACTGGCAAATCCTCAGGAGGCGGTTCATCGCCGGTGCTACTGCCTGGATCTCCAAGTGCGCCGAGCCTCGGACGCGCAAAGTGTTTCTCCCACTGCCCGGGTTCAAAGACCGTAATGACCGGCTGATTCCATGCGATAGTGCCGGCGGGCGGCTCGCCGTTTTGGCCGTCATCGGGACCTAGCTGCAGCTGCGGGTAGTACGGCCACTCTGCTGGAATAAAATTGCGTTGCGCATACTGAGTTGAAGGACCTGTGGGCCGGTATGTAATGGCCCACGCTGACTCGGTGCTCACGCCGCCAGGGCCGGATGTATCGTAATAGGCCGATGTAGTTGGAATGTGCGACGGCCACATGACATGGCTTGATCGTCCGTCAGGATAGACGTTCAGGAAGTTGTAAATCGATCCCGGACCTCCGTTGAGATCGACCCATGCGTCGAAATTATACGCCCAGTTTGCTCCGGCCATACCGGTTGTCGAGCCGCCTGAACGGCTTGTGTAATAGCGCACAACGGTGAAATCTCGTCCGGGGAGCGTCACAACGAGATCGGTCGCGTTGAGTTGTTTGTCGCCGGAGCGGATATCGATCGGGCTACCGGTTGTGGGGCGAGGTCCTCCACCTCCACCGCAGTCCTCATCGGAATCGTCGGCACTTCCACCCAGCGGAGCCGCCGCTGCCCCTGGTGAAAAACCATTTGCAATCGAGCTAGCTATCGAAGCCACTACATCGCTTATATTGCTGAATAAATCAGATAGAGCATCCAAAATTCCCTGTAAGAAATCAGCAAACCAATCCCCAAACGTATCACGGGCTAAGTCGATGAGGCGGTCGAAGAAATTACTAGAGTTACGCCGTTCTGTCGTATCATCAGGAAACGGATTGCCATTATCCGGCAAAATGTCCGATGGTAAATCATGCGGAGGATCGAACGTGTCTTTACCTCCACCCGCATACGCACTCTGCGGCGCTAAGAAGCAGAGCAAAACCGCGCCAAGAGCAAGAAGCTTGATTGCTGCGGACAACACAGTGCGCGGGTGAGGCATAGTGGTTCGCCTTCGGCTGATTACTCGCTGATCAGCGAGGATTCGTCGAGCAGGACGGTGCGGTAAAGGGCGGAAACGGTGTTCTGATTGGCTGCGAGCGAGGCGGTCGCGACGAGGTACGCGGCCCGGGATCGCGATGACGCCAGCACCTGGGCGGAAGCGGAGTCGAGGGGATCTTCCGTGTGAGCAGATGCTCGTTCGGCGAGCAGGGCTTCAAAGAGTTCGCTCGCTTCGCTCTCAGTGAGATCAAGAACCCGGTACTCCGTTGGCAGCGTCGCCACACGATCACGGATCGCGTTCGCAAGCGCGGCCTGATCTTGAGCGCTGGCCGAAGCGGCGTATGCCGACACAAGATCGCTGCTGAGCGACGCGAGTTCTTGTTCGGCGGCTTCGCACTGCAAGTACGTCTGTTCGAGCGCGGTCGCTTGATCAGCGCTCAGACTCCCAAGCCGCTCGACCTGCTCAAGTTCCGCGATCACGGCGTTGCAGACTTGTAGATCATTGGTCAATTCGGCAAGCCTGCTGCGGTCATCGACGGCCGCGTGAAGACTACGAAGCCCTTGCAGCGCTTCAGCCTCATCGATCCCGCACGCTGCGACGACCTCCGGAGCAAGCCCAAGCTGGATCGCGGTAATGACGGTTGAAACAGGCTGAGTAGGTTCGCTAGCGACTGCCGTGCGGAACGGAACAACGACAAACACGCTTAGAACAAAAACAGAGAACCACGGGTACACTCGCGCGTGACGCTCTGTTCTCCTATCGATCGCATAGAAGAATCGCTTTCGCAGAAGAGAACATCGCCACCGATGACACGCCGCCTGAGGCTCGGAACAACCCGGTGAAAACGCCTGCTCGCGCATCCTTGGTCTCCTTGCGTGTCAATCGAACGAGACTGTACTGCCCGTCTCGCTCAGTTCAAGAAAAATTACGAGAACTCTGTGCGATGTGTTGCAGCGCAACGCAAGATCGGTCACGATCTTTTCGGAACGCTCACAGTTTGGTAGGTCGTAAGCGAGACCGGGCCATGTCGTTACATACCAAATCCCGTTGGCTGATCGCCGGCGTCGTTTCGCTTGTGTTTTGTTTTGATGTCGCAAACGCTCAGTCCGTACGCCTCTCCGGCGAACTCCCAGCGACGCAACTCGTCGAGGTCGTTTCGCAACGCCTGGGCGTCTCCATCCAGTACGAAGCCAATCAGCTCAATCGCCGTTTTACCCTGCGTTTACGGGATGAAATCGACGACGATGAACTCTGGGACGTGCTGCTGGCGACGCTCGAATCGATCGGGCTCACGGTCGTCGAGCTGGACGCCGAGGGCGTGTACAAGGTCGTCCCGCTGAACCAAGCCGCGGCGCAGCACCAGCGCATCGATCTCATCGCGAATGATGACGCGCTCCCGAAATCGCGCAGCGGCTTTGTCGCCGTGTTGCTCAAGCCCACCAACTCTTCACCCGAACGTCTTGCGAGCGCCGTTGAACCCCTGCTCACTCCGAGCGCAGGATCAGCGCGCGTCGTCGGCGACTCTGGTTTTCTCCTTGTTTCTGACGTGCGCCGCCGGGTAGAGTCAGCGCTGAGGCTGATCGATGCGCTAGATGCGCCTGGTGCGCAGCGCACGCGCACGATCTACACCGCGATTAACGACTCCGCCTCGCGTCTGGCGTCGAACGTTCTCGCGGCGTTAGGGGGAGACCCCCAAACGGGTGTCGGCCCGAGCCTGACGCCGACGGCGGACGACGCGCGGCTGATCGTGGTAGCAACCGATGATGAGCGCGCTGAGATCGAGGAACTCATCCGGGTCTTCGATCAGACGCCCGCAACGGTGACGGTCGGGTACAGCGCGGAGCGCGTGCCGCCCGAGGCGCTCGCGGACAGCCTGCAGACGGTGCTCGGCGCCGGCCGCGGCGCACGAGCGGAAACGAGTCTTTCTGTCGTCGCCGACGAGCTGACTGGGCTGGTGTACGTGACAGCGCCCGAGCCGGTGCATACACGCGCCCGCGAGCTGATCGAGCGCCTGGACGGCGCGGGCGGCTCGCAATCGCCGGTGCTGCGCACCGTCCGCGTCCGCAACCGCCCCGCGGCGGACCTGCAGAGCACCTTAGAAACTCTGCTTGGCATCGAAAATATCGCTCTGGGCGAGTACGAGGACGGCGCGATGCTGGACGAGACGCTGCCGCCGCCGGGGCGGGCGCTGCGCCGGCCCGGCGAACAGCGCGCTCCAAACGCTGATGTCACGATCTCCATCGATGAGGAAACCAACACCCTCCTGCTCTACGGCCCGCCGATCGAGCTGGCCCGGATCGAGTCGCTCGTTGCTGAACTCGACCGCCGGCAGCCGCAGGTCATGATCGAGGCGACGATCGTGAGCTTGTCTGATGGTGAAGCGCTGGATCTTGGCGTCGAGCTGACGACGAGTTTTCAGGACGGGGACACGAGCATCGATCTATCCTCGCTCTTTGGTCTGGGCGCGGGGACCGGCGCGCTGGGCGCGGGCACGGGCCTCACCGGCGCCATCCTCAACCCCGGCGACTTCGAGGCGCTGGTGCGGGCGGTGGAGTCGGTGAGCGACGGGCGGACGGTGAGCACCCCGCGGGTGCTGGTCAACAACAACGCCACCGCGACGCTGCGCGCGGTCGCCAGAGAGCCCTTCACCAGCATCAACGCCTCCGACACCGTGGCGACGACGAGCTTCGGCGGCACGCAGGACGCGGGGACAACGATCGTCGTGACGCCGCAGATCGCCGAGGGCGATCATCTGGTCCTAGAGTACTCGGCGGAATTGAGCGCGTTCACCGGCGAGTCGACGACGACGGCGGGCGGTGGCGTGGTGCCGCCGCCCAGCCAGCAGAACTCGCTCCAGGGCTCGGTGACGATCCCGGACGGTTTCACAGTGGTCGTCGGCGGTCTCGAAAACATCACCGACAACGAATCAGAAACGCGCACGCCGCTCCTGGGCGAGCTGCCGCTGATCGGGGCGCTCTTCAAGACACAGAGCGAGTCGGCTACGCGGGCGCGGTTTTACGTCTTCATCCGCGGGACGGTGCTGCGCGACCCGCTCTTCGCGGATCTGCGAGCGATCTCCGATCCGTACTTCGGTGAGGCGGGCGTGGGGTCGGGGGCGCCGACGCTGGAGCCGATCTGGCTGGAGTGACCGGCGCTCATCTAATCAACGACTCTCGATCGAACACGCCATGACGCAGACCGACGCCAGCCCGACCGCAAGCGCTCCCGCGGTCATGGAGCCGCTGGAGCCGGCGCTGGCGAGCGACACGTTTCTGGAGCGGGTCCCGATCGAGTTTGCGCGGGAGAAACTCGTCGTGAGCCAGGGCGTCGACGATGAGAACCGCGAGGTCATCGTGGCGGCGGACTCGCCGGATCTTCCATTGCTTCTCCATAATCTCTCCGTGCGCCTCGAGCGCGAGATCACATACACCCTCGGCGACCCCGAGCTGATCGCCGCGACGCTCGATGAGCTCGCCGCCTCCCTCGCCGAGGACGAGGACGGCGAGCCCCCCGCGCACTCGCTCGATCTGCTCGAAGACGTGGACCTCGACGCGGTGATGCAGGCGAGCGAGCGGGATCTGCTGCAGACCGCGGGCCGGGCCCCGGTGGTCAAGCTCGTGAACGCGATCCTCTTTGAGGCGCTGCGGCGGAGGGCGAGCGACGTGCACGTGCAGCCGACGCCGTCTGGGGTGGCCGTGCGGTACCGGGTGGACGGGGCGCTGGTCGAGGCGCGGACGCTGCCGGCGAAGCTCCTCGCGCCCGTCGTGAGCCGGGTGAAGGTGATGGCGAAGATGGACATCGCCGAGCGGCGGCTGCCGCAGGACGGGCGGGCGATGGTGACGATCGGGTCCGAAGAAGTCGACCTGCGGGTGAGCAGCCTGCCGACGTCGCTGGGCGAGCGCCTGGTGGTGCGCTTACTAGATAAGCGCCGCGGCGAGATGTTTGATTTGGAGCATCTCGGCATGCCTTCGGAGGTGCGGGGCGCCTTCGCCGAGCTGTGCGCGCGGCCCTACGGGATGATCCTGGTCACGGGCCCGACGGGCTCGGGCAAGACGACGACGCTGTACAGCGCCTTGAAACTCCTGAACGCCCCCGACCGCAACATCATGACGCTGGAAGACCCGATCGAGTACGAGTTGCCGGGGGTCAGCCAGTCCCAGATCAACACCCGCAAGGGGGTGACGTTTGCCACGGGGTTGCGGCACATCCTGCGGCAGGACCCGGACGTGATCATGGTGGGCGAGATCCGGGACGCGGAGACGGCGCGGATCGCGATCCAGTCGGCGCTGACGGGGCACCTGGTCTTTTCCACTTTGCACACGAACTCCGCCGCGAGCGCGGTGACGCGGCTGGTGGACCTGGGGGTGGAGCCCTATCTCATCACCAGCTCGGTCTCGGCGGTTTTGGCGCAGCGGCTCGTGCGCACACTCTGCACGCACTGCGTGCACGGAAAGCTCGCGAACGATCACCGCTGCGAGCGGTGTCTGGGGAGCGGCTTCTCGGGTCGGCGTGGGCTGTACGAGCTCCTGGTGATGTCGGACCGGACCCGTGATCTGGTGCGCGAGGGCGGGACGGATACATCGATTGAGAAGGCGGCGGTGAACGAAGGGATGGCGACGCTGCGGGCGGCGGGGGTCGCGGCGGCGGAGCAGGGCGTGACGACGATCAAGGAAGTGGACCGTATAACGCTGGTCGGCCTCAGCGAAGAGGACGAAGAGTGATGCCGCTCTACCGGTACACGGCGACGGCGACGGGCGGGAGTGCGGAGCGCGGGGAGCTGGCGGCGGACTCGGCGTACCAGGTGCGGCTGGCGCTGCGCAAGCAGGGGCTGCGCCCGGTGAAGATCCGCGAGGCGGCGCGGCGCGAGCGCGGCAAGGCGAGCTCGAAACGCAGAAAGGCGCTCGAGCACTTCTTCCGCGACAGACGACGCGCCCGCCTCGCCGAGCTCTACGAGAACCTCGCCGCCCTGGTCGCAACGGGTACACCTCTCGTGGCTGCTTTAGAACTCCTCGCCAATGAACAGTCCCGCGAAGCGGCGCAGACCGCGTCTCTTTGCCGAGGCCTCGCAGAGCGCGTGCGCCGCGGCGAGTCCTTCGAGGCCGCGGCGACGGCGCGCGGCGACTGGTTTTCGCCGATCGACACCGCGCTGATCCGCGCCGCGGAACGCGGCGGCGAGCTGGACACGGCGCTGGCGGATCTGGCGGGAATCCACGCCCGCTCGGACGCGGTGCGGAGCACGCTGGCGATGGCGCTCGCGTACCCGGCGCTCTTGCTCGTCTTCGGGACGGGCGTGGTGATTTTTCTGACGACGAGCACGCTGCCGCAGATCGCGGCGGTGCTCAATGATGCGGGGGGGGACGCGGGGGCGGAGCTGCCGGCGGCCACCGAGGCCTTGCTCTTCCTGGGTACGACACTCAAAACAAAGTGGCCCATCGCGCTTGTCCTTGGTGGAGTATTCATCGCCTTCCTCACCTGGGTCGTGACTTCAAAGCAGACGGCGCGGCTGAGACTCAAAGCGCCGCTCGTCGGCCCGCTCCTGCGGCGGGCTCACACCGGCTCGATGAGCCTCTTGCTCGCGCGCCTGCTGCGCGGCGGCGTGCCGCTGGCGGACGCCCTGGCGCTGGTCACGCCCACGGTGGGCAACGCGGCGCTGCGCGAGGCGATCGGGGCGCTGCGAACATCGATCGAGAAGGGCGCCGACGCGCCGGAGGCTCTGCGCTCGAGCGGTCTCTTTGATGCAGTCTTCGTACGGGTCGTCGAGGTGGGGCAGGCGTCGGGGGAGCTGCCCGACGCGCTTGAGACGATCGGGACGCGGATGCGGTCGTCGGCGGCGCGGCTCACCGACCGGCTGGCGGCGATCGCCGAGCCCGCGGCGATCCTGATCCTGGCCGCGGCGATCGGATTCGTGGTGTACGCGGCGCTGGCGCCGATGCTGCAGCTGACCCAGGCGCTGTAAGGATGAACATGCATAAACAAAGCCATCAAAAATTACTCATCAACACACCGCGCCGCGGCCTGACGCTCGTCGAGGTCCTGGCGGTGGTGATCATCCTGGGGCTGATCGCGACGACGCTGACGCTGTCTTTCAGGGGACAGGTGGGTCGGGCGAAGCGCGAACTGGCGAAGACGGGCATCGCCGTCGTGGTGAACGCCGTCGAGACGTACGCGCTGGAGCAGGGTCGGCTGCCCACGATGGACGAGGGATTGTCCGTCCTGATGGAGACGCCCGCGGGGCGGGCGGAGCCCTATCTCAAGAACGACCAACTGCGCGACCCGTGGGCCAATTCGTTTGTGTACGTGACGCCGGGGGAGGACGCCGCGTACGAGGTGATCAGCTACGGGGCGGACGGGGCCTTGGGCGGCGAGGGTGAGGCCGCGGATATTTCGAGCGCGGCGCTCGGGGACCAGAGCGATGCCGAGTAGCCGTACTCTGAGTCTGATGTCTCTTCGCGCTTTCACGCTCGTAGAGACGCTGGCGGTGGTGGTGATCCTGGGCGCGGCGCTGGCGGCGGCGTTGTCCGCCGCGGGCGGGATCGGCGGGAGCCGGGACGCGCGGGCCGCGGAGCTGGCGCTGCGCTCGGCGGCGGCGCGGGCGCAAGAAGTCTCGCTGCGCGAGGGGGAGACCGAGCTCGCGCTCGGTACGAGATTAATCGTGCGCTCACTGCACACGGAAACAGACGATCAGCATGAACGCGTGTACCCGCTGCCCGCTGGCGTGAGCATCACGCTCGACGATCACAATTCTGAATCGCCAGGGGCGATCCGGTTTGACGCGGCGGGGCGGGCTACCGACGCGCTGCTCGTCGCCCGCTTTATTCGTGCCGACCCGACCCGCTTCGAACTCCGCGGCGTCGCGGCGACGCTCCACCGTCTCCCCGGCTCCGAAGGAGACGAACTTTGATGCGCCGCGGGCTGACATTGATCGAGGTGCTGGCCGCGACGGTGATCCTGGCGGCGACCGCCGGCGCGGGGTCGGCGGTGATCCAGCGGGCCCGCGGGGCGTTTGGTAGCGCGGCGCTCACGCACGAGGCGTTACATATTCTCGCGGTCTACGACCGCGAGAGGATCGAAGCCGTCGACGAACCGGTCGGATCGCCGTGGGAGTTTGTCGCCGGGGACGATCGCGTATGGCGGATCACAACGACCAGTGAACCGCTCCCCGAGGACGCGCAGATCGACGAGCGTTTTCAAGCGCTGGTGTGGACGATCGAGCGCGTCGAGACCCGGAACGCGCGCGGCGCCTTCGAGACGGTCTTCACGCGCCGCACACTCACGCCCGCCCCACCCGAAGACACAACCTCGCCGGGAGGCACGCCGTGACCCGCCTCTCCCCCACCGCGGAGCGCGCAACGCGCGGCCTGACGCTCATCGAGCTTCTGGCGGCGCTGGTCCTGCTGTCGGTCTTCGTGCCGCTGGCGGGGGGCTGGCTGGTGGCATCGGCGAAGGCGGCCTCGGTGATGACCGAGCGGTCCGAGGGCCCGAGCGCAGCGCGGCGGGCATTGGCCCTGCTCCTCGATGACCTCGACGCCGCGGACGCCGAGACGGTTTCGCTGCGCGACGGCGTGTTTTCGATGACGACGCCGCACCCGGCGCCGGGCGCGCGCGCCGCGTGGCGGCGTGTGTCCTGGTCGGTGAACGAAGACGCAGAGGTCATGCGAACAAGCACCCCCCTCGATGAACAGGAAGATGATGCGCAGACACTCACCATCGGCCCCGGCGAACTAACAATCACCCCGATCACCCGCAACGACGACCCAGCCCCGATCGCGTACGCGATCGATCTTGCCTTGGACGGCTTCGCCGCCCAGAGCTTCTGGGAGCCCCTGCCATGACGGGCTGCGCACCACGCCGCGCGGCGGCGCTGCTCCTGGCTCTGGCGGCGGTGACGCTGGTCCCGGTGATCGCGCTGGGGGCGGCGCGGTCGGCGAGCCGGGCGCGGGTCGGGACGGGGGACGCAGCGGCGGTCGCGTCCGCGCGGGACACCGCCCGCTCATTGGTCTCACTCCTGCTGGAGTGGGCGAGCGCGCACGAGGCGGCGCCGCCCGAGGAGCGCGTCTACAGCGCCGATCTCACCACCATCTTTGATCTCTCCGAGGGCCGGATGCGGATCGCCGTCAAGGCGCTCGATCTCTCGGGCCGCCTGCACACGGACTACCTCGGCGGCGATCTGCGCAGCGCGTTGCCAGCGGAGCTGTCTCTTCTCGGACCCACCGATTTCCTTGTCCCTGACACCCCCGCCAGAGCGCGCCAGAGGGCCCGCCGCAGCGCCATACCTCTATATACGTCTCCGCTGGATGAGCTCCTTATCGGAAGCGAGATAAACACCCTCCCGCCGCTTCGCGGCGAGCGCGGGTGGGCGTCGTACTGGCTCACCACCGCCGGGACCGGCGCCTTAAACCTCCGCTCCGCCCCGCGGGCGTACCTCGACATCCTCATGGAGGGCGCGGACCCGTCGGTCGCCCGCGCGCTGGAGCGCGACGGCGGCGCGGTGTCGCCCGATCTCGCGCGGCGGATCATTGATGCGGCCCGCAGCAGCAATACGAACTCTGGCTCAGATGGAGACTCGCTCCCGCTCACCGAGCGGTCGAGCGCCTGGGGCTTCGTGATCACGATCAATGAAGGCCCGATCGCGGCGCGCTGGTGGCTGGTCGCCGAGCCGGCGCAGCCAGGGCGCACGAACCGATCGCCCAGCACGTCCGGCGCGTGGAGCGCGACCGAATTCCGGAGGATCGCCGAGTGAGGACCGCCCGCGCCAGACAGCTCGGCCTGCTCTCCACCGGCGCCGCGGCGATCGCGGTCACGCTGTCGGCGCGCTACGCGTTTTCACCGCTTGAAGAGGTCGCCTCGCTGACGACAGCGCTCGCGGAGCCACGAGTCATTACGAATGATTTCGCTAACGATTTGGAATTGGAAGTCCCCGCCGCGGCCCTGGCGACGACGCTGCGCGATGATCTCTTCCCTGACCCGCCGCCCCCGCCGCCTGAGCGCCCGCCGCCGCGGCTGGATCTGGAACTCGTCGCGATCTTCGGCGCGGGCGAGGGGCAGACGGCCTTTCTCTTTGAGCCCGGCAAGGACGCGTATCACGAGCTGGCGCCGGGGGACGAGGCGCCGGGGGGCGCGGTCCTGGCGGCGCTTGATTCTGCCTCCGCGGTCTTTGATCTCGCCGGGCGCGAGGTGCGTCTGGAGCTGCGGCCATGAGTCCTCGGTCTTCGATCCAGATCGAGAACGGCGTGCTGACGCTGCCGACAGAAGCGTGCTACTGGGCGCTCCTTGAGACCGAAGGCGCGCGGGTGTCCGAGGAGACATTGCGCTACGCCTTCGAGCCGTACTTGCCGGTGGACCTTGATGAAGTCGAGACGCGCTTTGCGCGCCTGGAAGGCGAGCGGTGGCTGGCGTGCGGGATCGAACGCGAGCGATTGGCGAGACTGCTTTCCGCGGCGGAGAGCGATCAGACGGTCGAGTCAGCCCGGCCGGCGTCACCGCCTTTGGCGGTGATGGATCTCTGGCGCGCCGACGAAGACGCGATCGCGGGCGCGATCGGGAAACTCGAGTTTCGCAGCGGGGCGTTTGAGAGCCCCGCGGCGCGGCGCTGGAAGCGTTTCTCGGCGGCGAGCCTCACGCTCGCTGCGGTGCTCGCCGCCGCATTGATCAGCTGGGGCTCGGTCAAAAGGGCCAACGCGAAGGGCGCTGAGGCGCAGGACGCCGCGCAGGCGGCGCGGCTGCTGGCCGCGGACGCCGACCCGGACAGCGCCGTCGATCCGCGCCTGCGGCTCCAGGCGGAGCTGCGGGCGCTTGAGAAGACACGTGATGCGTCCTCCTCTGATCTCCTGCCCCAAGACCGGGCGGCGGACTACGTGCGCCTGCTCGGGATCATCCCGGCGGCGCTGCCCGTCAGCGTGGACACCCTCGAAGTGGACCAGAAGACGATCACGCTGCGGGGGCTGGTGCGCGACCCCAGCGACTACGAGCGTCTCACGCAGGCCATGCAGACGCTCGGCCCGCCCTGGGGGGCGCCGACGGGGAGCGTCTCGCGGGCGCGGGAAGGCTTCGCCTTTTCGATCGCGGTCAAGGCGCAGGAGGACGCCTCATGAACGCCGGCTCCCGGAACATGCGCGCTGTAGTCCTGACCCTGATCGCGGCGTCGCTGTGCGCCGCGATCCTCGCGCAGCGCTATCTCGCGGAGAAGACGCACGCCGCGGAGACAGCGCGGGCGGCGCACGCGGTGACCCTGGCGCAGGCCCAGCGGGTGCAGCGGCTGCGGGAGGAAGACCAGCAGCTGGCGGTGCGGGCGCAGCCGGAGACGGATCTGGTGCGGGCGCTGGAGACGCAATTGCGGTCGGTCGGGGCGCGGTCGGCGGCCCTGGCGGGCGTGTCGCTGCGCACGGGCGTGATCCGCGGCGAGGACGATCTGGTGAGACAGACCGCGGACGTGCGTCTGACGGCGATCGACCCGCGGAGGACGGCGCGTTTCCTGGCGGCGTGGTCGGAGGCCGAGCCCTTGTGGGTCGTGCGCTCGGTCCGCCTCCAGCACAACAAGCGGGCGGCGCGAGACCGAAACAGCGGCGCCGAGGCGTTTGACGTGCGTCTTTCGCTGGTGAGCATGCACTGGGACGGGGCGGAAGGAGGCGGGTCGTGAGACTGGTCATCATTGTGGGTCTGATGGCGGCGCTAGCTCTTTCGGGGTGCTCATCGAGCGGGCGGAGCCCGTACGGCAGCGGTGAGCGCGTGGATCGCGACCCACAGCGGGCGCGGGAGCTGTACGCCAAGGCGATCAACGAGGACCGGGAAGACTTGGCGGAGACGGAGCGCTTGCTCCGAGAAGCGCTCTCCGCGGACCTCTACCACGGCCCCGCCCACAACAACCTCGGCGTGATCCTGCTGGGCAGGGGCGAGTTGTACGAGGCGGCGTCGGAATTCGAGTGGGCGCGGAAGCTGATGCCGGGACACCCCGCCCCCCGCGTGAACCTGGCGATGACCTTGGAGCGCGCCGGCAAGACCGAGGACGCAGTGGCGGCGTACGACGCGGCGCTGGCGGTGTACGACGGGTATTTGCCTGCGGTGCAGGGCAAGGCGCGGCTGCAGATCGAGGCGCGGCGGACGGACGGGGAGACGGCGCGGCTCCTGGAGGAGATCGCGCTGCGCGGGGACGCGGAGTGGAAGGAGTGGGCGACGCTGTGGCGGGCGAAGCTGGGGTCGCGCTGAACGGACGCCAACCCGCTCCCACATCAGGTTTCATCGCTTGCAAGAGAGTTTAAGTTTTGAGCGCGAATTGCTGACTCAACAGGTGTAGTCGGTACTTTGCGATGCACGCTTAAAGTTCGAATCATCGTCACGATAGTCCGTCCAGCGTCGCACCTCAATCACACGCTCCCCGTTGAACACGCGCTCCACCAATTCGACAGATACTCCCGACAACACATACTGCCGGAGTCTTGCCCAGATTTGGGACGACATGTCTCCGTGAAGTATGCGTTCCTCGACTTTGAACCGTGCCATGATTTACCTGTTTCCTTGAGCTTTATTCGATGTTCTCAGAGACCGCCCACTCAAGTGTGTCTGCCAAATAGCACCACCGACGCTCGCGCTCATACTCGTCTGTGAGTTCTGGAGGCAATACAATTCTTGCAGCGGCATTCCATGCTTCTGACACCGTTTCGCCAGAGGCGATCGCTTGTCGATACGAATCGAATGCTTTGCCACCGAGACGCTCTGCCGCAGACTGGAGTATGTCGCTACGTCGCTCCACTGTTCGTGCTACTGACCACACGAATGCGTATCGGTCTTCGCATTCCGTAAATGCCCCGGCCCAGCGGATGTTGTCGGGTGGTCGCTTGTTCTTATCGAGAACGGTGAACGTCGGGATAGGCGGCCCAACCGAGCCGTCTTCCAGAACCGCCATGTCGAATCCGATGTAGCCGATGACTAGAGGTTCAGCAAAGCGCTCTTTGAGTGCGACTGAGCGAGCCGATGCGGCCACAAACCGAGCGTCCGCACCGAGCACTGCTCCGCCATTGAGCGCCGTAACATTTTGTTCCAGTGACTCGTTGAGAATACGCAGGTTGTCGGCGTAGTCTTGGATAGTCGCTGAGTCAGGGGTTGCCGCGGATGCCGACTTCGTAACGAGACTCGTGGGCGAAGAGACACCTGCGCTGGCCCCAAACGATCGGCTCTCTCTGGACTGGATGGCGATGTCAAACTCTCGCGCTACGTAGACACGGCTGACCACACGGATATACACCGTGGCGGCCTTGTTGTTTTCGATTGCTACACGACGAGCCGTGCGGAGAAATTCGTTTATCTCGTTGTCCGTAACCCAATCCCGCAAATCTCTCGACAGCGAGACGGCGTCTAGCCCGTATGTTCGAACATCCTTAATGCTGACTGTGCCAGTAGCCGACGACGCGCCCAACGCGCTGATCCCGACTGGTACTCCGCTGACAGGAATAGCGAGATCAAAAGAACCGCCGTTGTTCACCGAGAATGAATAGCTCGGGAAAGCAGCGATCGGAGCGGGCTCAAGCGGTTCTGGATACTGAGCCTTGTTCCGATTTGCGTTGATCGAGCCGGGCATACCCGGCGAGATAAGCACATCGTTCACGTTCGAGTAATTCTCGTGCCACCCGGAAGCCTGCAGGCGGCCGATCCGGAATGGCAAAGCGAGAAACCCCCGATCTTGGAACGCCTCGTGCTGGCGCGAGACTGTTTCTTCTACCAAGAACAGATCGCCTGGCACCAAATCCGCGGTAAGCGGATAAACCGGAACGACCTGACTCGCTCGGATTGTCTGACACCAGTCCTTGGCGACTTTCTCCAGCTCCGCTTGCCGGCTGGCGCAGCCAATAAGGGTTAAGACCAAAAGAGCACCCGAGAAAATCGAAGTGATTGATTGATATCTCATGGGCAATAATCTACCACTGGTTCGCTCAGCAGTCATCATTATGCACCGAAATTTGTAAATCACAGCAACCTATCGATAACGACACAAAGATGTGCCGACCCCCAAACGGGTGTCGAATCCTCGGGCCGTAGAACGGAGGTCCTGAAACGAGCTTGTCCGACAGCGCACGCTTCTTGGGCAAGTCAATCCGAGGGCGTTATGGGTAAACCAGAAGATTGTCTGGATCGCTCACTGTGACTCATTTCGGAGCGTACACAGTGAATTACAATGCGCGTAGAAACGAATCGCGCGCACTTGCTGGAAACACACCCTTGCCTTTTTACCGAGCGCGCGTACGCTCACTCCGGTGATCAAAACTCGCACAATCCAGCGACGGATCTCCCCCGATGCCCCGCATCGGAGAGACGTCTGTAAACCAACTGAATTATCTGCAGAGAATCTTTCGGTACTCACGACATCAATCAGATCCATCGATCTGAGCACCTCTACCAACCCTCTACTTCGAACCTACAGGAACTCAACCCACCATGCTCAGGATGACAGAGAGTGTCTCCGCTGAGGCAGCGAAGAAGTACTTCGACAACGCTCTTAGCAGAGGCGAGTACTACCACGACGAGAAGATCCTGGACCAGGAATCCCCCGGCCTGTGGGGCGGTGAGGGCGCCCGGCGTCTGGGTCTGGCGGGCGAGGTGGATCAGGACTCTTTCCACGCCCTCTGCGACAACCGTCGCCCGGACGGGAGCAAGCTGACCGTCCGCGACGTGACGGGTCGCCGCGTGGGCTACGACCTGAACTTCCACGTGCCCAAGTCCGTGAGCGTTGCTCTCGAGACGACGGGGGACGAGCGGATCGTGGACGCCTTCCGCGAGGCGGTGGCGGAGACGATGCGGGAACTCGAACGCGACATGGCGACGCGTGTCCGCAAGGGCGGCGTCAACGAGCAACGCGAGACCGGAAACATGGTGTGGGCGGAGTTCATCCACCGGACGAGCAGGCCGGTGGAGGGCGTGCCCGATCCTCACTTGCACGCCCACTGCTTTGCCTTTAACGCGACGTACGACAAGACGGAGCGGAGATGGAAGGCGGGGGAGTTCGGGGACGTGAAGCGTGACGCCCCCTACCACCAGGCGGCGTTTCATTCCAGGCTGGCGGCGAAGCTCAGGGAACTCGGCTACGAGACGGAGAAGCGGGCCGCGAACGAAGAAAGACAGAAAGCGGGCTGGGAGTTGATGTGCGTCAGCGACCAGACCATCCGCACCTTTAGCCGGAGGACAGAGGAGATCGAGAAGCTGGCCGAGGAACTCGGCGTGACGAACGCGGAGAAGAAAGCGGAACTCGGCGCCCGAACCCGCAAGGCCAAGCTCAAGACCACCTCGATGGAAGAGCTGCGGACCAACTGGCAGAGCCGCCTGAGCGAACGGGAGAACGAGCGGCTGCAAGCCGCTCGTTCAAGAGCGGGCGGCAAACATACCCCCACGATGAACCGCCCCCAAGACCTCGACAGAGCTTTAGATCACGCGAAGTCTCACCACTTCGAGAACGCCTCCGTGATCCCAGAGAAGCGATTGCTAGCGGCGGCTCTTGAACACGCCGTGGGCGCCGTCACCCCCGAGCAACTCCAGCAGCGTTTGGACGAGCGTGTCCAAGATGGCGACGTGATCCGCAAGGGCTGGGGCGGGCAGCAGATGGTGACGACGCGTGAGGTGCTGAAAGAGGAAGAGCGGATGCTGGACTCGGTCCGCGATGGACGCGGGACGAGGGCGCCGCTCAAAGCCGAGCACGAGATTCAAGACGCGGAGTTGTCCGCCGAGCAACGCAAGGCGGTCGAGCACGTGTTGGGCTCCACCGACTCGGTGATCCTGGTGCGGGGGACCGCGGGCGCCGGGAAGACGCGGCTGATGCGGGAGGTGGTGGAGGCGCTAGAAAAGGATGACGTGACGGTGCAGGCCGCGGCGCCGCGGGCTCAGACCACGCACGAAGTGCTCCGCGGTGACGGCTTCGCCAACGCCGAGACCGTGGCCCACGTGCTGACGAGCGAAAAACTGCAGCGGGAACTCAAAGACCAAGTCCTGTGGGTGGACGAGGCGGGTCAGCTCTCGATGCCGGACATGCAACGCCTGGTGCAGATCTCCGAGGAGAACGGGATCAGGCTCTTGCTGACCGGCGACACGCGGCAGCACCGCTCGGTGATCCGCGGGGATGCTCTACGACTCATGGAGAAGGAATCAGGCCTGCCCGTGGCCACGCTGTCGGAGATCCGTCGCCAGAAGGACGACGCGTACCGGGAGGCGGCGCAGGCCCTGTCGTCGGGCGATCTCGTGAAGGGGTACGAGACGCTGGACACGATGGGAGCGATCAAGGAGGTCGGTCCGGAGGAGAAGGCCAAGCTCGTCGCCGAGACATACGCCGACTCAATCGAGAAGAAGAAGGAAACGCTGCTGGTGTCCCCGACGCACATCGAGGGCCGGGAGATCACGGCGGCCATCCGGGCGGAGCTGCAGGAGCGTGGCCGCGTTGACCAAAGAGAAACATCGGTTGATCGGCTGATCTCGCGGCACCTCAAGGAGGCTCAGAAGAGCGAGGCCACGTCTTACCGCGTGGGCGACGTGGTACAGTTTCAGAAGCACGCTGGAAATGGCTTCAAAGCAGCAGGCAGAGCTGAAGTGAAGAGCGTCGATGCCGGCGTGGTGACGGTGAAGCGGGAGGGGGACAGGCAGCTCGCGGCGTTGCCGCTGGAGAAGGCGGACCGCTTCGAGGTGTACGAGAAGGAAACGCTGAAGCTCTCCGCGGGCGATCAGATCAGGATCACTCGGAACGGCTACACCGACCACGGCCGTCACCGCTTAAGCAACGGCGCCGTGTATAGGGTCAGCTCGATTGATGAAGACGGAAACCTCACCCTCGCGAACGGCTGGACGATCCGGGCGGGCTTCGGGCACTTGGATCACGGGTACGTGGCAACGTCTGATGCTTCGCAAGGTCGGACGGTGGATCACCTGATTCTGGCCCAGTCGGACGCGTCGAAGGGCGCCGCGTCGATGCAGCAGTTTTTCACGTCGGTGACGCGGGGCGTGACGGCGATCTCGGTCATCACCAACGACGCCGCGGAATTGCTTAGAGCCGTGGCGAGGGATACCTCTCGTCTCACGGGGACGGAGTTTGTGAAGGAGTCGATGCTGCCGCCGCGGGAACGGGGCTTGGAGCAGCGAAGGGCGATCGGGAGATGGCTGTTGCAGCAGCAGCGGTCGGGCCGCTTCAAGGCAGCGGGTCGGGAACAAGAGAAGTTCAAGAGTCGGAGCGACCGCAAGCGGGGGCGTGATCAGAAGAGAGGACGGGACAACAGAGACAGAGGAGGGATCGAGCGTGAGCGATGACGTATTGAGTAAGTACATGCCGCCAAAGAGCGGCAAGAACAACGAACCAGAGAGTGATTCATACACGCCCGTGCCGGGGCACGCGGCGATGCTGGACTTCGAGCTGTCCAATGGGAACCGCGTCGCGTTTCCCTACGCGACCTTGATGCGGGCGGAGATCGATCCGTCGGTGGGCATCACGCTGCGGTTTGCGGCGGACGACGTGGTGATCTCGGGGATCAGGCTGGGTGAGCTGTACAAGGGAATCATCCAGCACCGGGCGTCGAGCGTAAGAGTCCAGGGTGAAGAGAAGCCATTCTCGGACAGCGGCAACGGGCCCCGCGTCACGAAGGTCGTGTGGGGGCCCGCAGCCGAGAGCACGCGGTAGCGTGCGTAGTAGGGTCATCACTACATCGCGATCTTACTCCTCGTCGAAGACGTCGAGGTCTTTGAGCCGCTCCGCCGTCTCGAACATCGAACAGCGTTCCTCGTAGTAATCGGTAAGGGCGCTGACAGCGTTTATCAGTTCGATGAGGCCCTGCAGCTCGATAGGGCTGAACCCATGAACCTGCGGGTCGATGTCTTTAAGCTCTTCGATGTTGCGAGCGAAGACCACGAGGTGAGCAATACTGTCGCTTCTGTCTCCAGGCTCAGTATCCCTACCGTCGTACCTGTAGATACGAGCGATTGCTCCCTCTGCGATTAATGTGTGAGCAACGCTGCAAAGAACGTCGTCTTCACGAGCTGTCATGCGAGCGGCTACTGACGTCTTTGGATCGTTGTGGTTTTGATCGTTCATAATCATTCTCCTTTGGTTGATTCATGAGCGGGAAACCCGCTAGAAGCGGGCTTTCTTGCTCATGGAGGTCCCCACCGCCGCGAAGCCGAGAGCGTCACCCGCAGGGCCGCAACGCAGTGGAGGACTCCGCAGGAGTTGACGCCGAGGATCGCGGCGGTATCTCCTTGCAGGGCACGAACTGAAACGAGCCTTGTAACCACATCAGTTGGGATGTTGGTCCTCACGACGAGTTGGTGTGTTGCAGTGACGGGCTCCGAGAGCCGGGAAATGGGATCAATGAACAACACACGCTCAAGAGTGGGTGCAGCGATCTACAAAATTCGCTGAAGAACAGAGACCCCTCGGCGAAGTTCGAGCCATAGCGAGCGCGCGTGTGGAGGGGGAGAAGAAGCCGTTTTCCGAGAACGGCAACGGGCCCCGCGTCACGAAGGTCGTGTGGGGGCCCGCGATCGAGGAAGATCCTGCTACAAGCCGTAGTTGATCATGCCGAGTGCATCCAAACGCTTTGATGCTTCGGCGTACTCCTCGTGCGTCGTCGTAGGGTCTTCATCGTTGACCATGACCAAGATGGCGGCGTCGATGATCTCTTGGACCCGGTCATGCCAGATCGGGTTGATGAGCATGATGGCTTTCTGGACTGCTTCCAGCTCAGCTTGCTTGTTGTTGGCAAGATCAAAGAGCGGGCTTTTGCGATCCAAGGAACTCCATCCCAGACTGCAACCAAGGAAGATCCGCTTAGAATCGTCCAGGGCTTCTGTGGAGTGAGCGATAGAGATCCAGTAGGTGGTTTCTCGGTCTTGGGCTGTCGAGATGTACAGCCCGACAAACAGGTCTTGGAACTCGAACCAGTAGGCACGTTTGGCGGATTGAAGCGGACTGAGAGCTTCGACGAGTTCAGGTGGAAACGTAGTGTGCATGTGATGACTCCTTTCATCGTTGGTTGAACACGGGCCCGCTTAGGCCGCCGAGCCGCAGGCCGGATCAAGCGAAGACCGCCCTGCTTGCAGGGGGACCGGCTGCACAAGGCGAGCGCAGCGCCGCCGCGGAAGGCGGCGGGCCGCTTGAGCCGGGCGAGCACGGCGGCAGGGTCCGGGGTGTTCAACCAGAGAAAGGGGCAGAATAAAACACGCAAGTAAACACGGCTTATTTTTACGACCGATTTTATTGTATTGCACTTGATTCCACTGATAGTTTATGAAGCTCCATTAAGATATTATATTGCGACAATCATCATAAATTGTCACAAGGCGCATCAGTAAAATATAGGATATTTACGGTCCCAAATACCTATTGACGCATCAATTGTATCGTGATAAATTTATTCATATATTTGGAGGTTTATATGAAAGAAACAAAACACAATTTTACAAATGAAGAAATTCGTTCAAGTACGGCGATTGCGAACAAGGCCCCGCAATCAGTGAGCCAGATAGCACGCTCAAGCCATATTGAATATTTGAAATCCACCGATATCGGAGGCGAGCTAGGCATAATACATTCGTTCAACGATGCCTTTACCATGTCGCTTGGCAAGTCGCCGGTGTCAGATATAGCAAATTTTATTTTGTTCCAATCACGAAGGTTGTATAATGACGCCATCGTCGGAACAATAACTATCGAATACGCCATACCGCTTGCCGAATGGGCATATGATTATGCATTTGCCGTGGACTCTCTCCACCAGCTCGCCGAGTCTGCAAGAGAAGAATCCGAGAGCGAAAGACGATTACTCATGAAAGCATACAAGGAAAACGTAACGAATGCCGCGTCGAAGTACGCTACAACATCCGAAGAAGAAGATATGCTCATATCAGATACACAACGAGTCATCGCTCTCATGACAAAAACTATATTTCGCCCGAATAAGCATGTAGTTGATCTTGTCAAAAACGAGAGTTTCATAGAATATCAATGACCGAATCTTCACATCCGCACGATCCTTCCTAACGAATGATTTCGTTGCGTATGGCGACCCAGGTACGCTACGCACCCTATTATGACACTATTTGTGTAGTAAAAATTATCAATACCATATAACCGCTTCACATTGCCGAACGGCTGTGCTACGCATGATCTGTTTTCAATTGACCGAGTTTTGTGACTCGATGAGTACGCTCGCGCCTCTGCATGAGGCCGGGCGACGGCGTGATGTCCAGGGCCAATGGCCTAAATCCGCCGTACCCCGATGTACTCAGGGGTCACAAACGCCCGGCCACCAGCGAAAGGAGCGTGTTATGGAATGCACACCGATCATCTTCGCGGCCGAGAGCCGCATGAACGCCGAGGTCGCCCACCGCATCGGCTATCACCGACGATTTGAGGGGGTGAGCCTCGGTGAACTCGCGGAGATCACCGGCTACCCGATCGGGTATCTCAAGCGATTAGAGAACGGCGAGGAAGCGATCCCAGTCGTCGCCATTTTCCTGATTGCGTCCGCACTAGAGATCCCGATGCTCTGGCTGCTCACCGGCGTCGCTTGGGACGTCGATGACAAGCCCTTCAGATGGAGAGCGGCCAGGGCAGGGTAGCCCTGACCGCTTCGTGTTTACCGCTGCCGCTCTTCGTAGAGCGACCGCGTCGCCAGATCGCTCGCGAGGATCTTGTCCTTGAGCGTCTGGAGCGAGACGGGCTGGAAGTAGAGATCACGCTCGATCTCCAGGCCTCCGGGGCCCCGCAGCGACTGCAGCTCGCTCAGGCTGAAGTACCCGAGTTCCAGCTCGTGGCCGTCGACGAGACCGAAGAAGAGATCGTCCCCATCAAACTCCATCGCGTACCACGTCCAACTCGTCCACGGTGTGAAGAACTTCGCCCACACGATGGGGTCCCCCTGCTCCGCTGACGCGTAGAGCGGGGGGAGCTGATGGCGGAGCTCCGCCGTCAGCAGACCCATGTGGGCTCCTTGGATGGCAACACCCCTTCAGGGGTGTCGGTTAATTCAGGAGCGTTCCGCAGAGCACGCTGCAGGGCCGCGATGATCTGCGGGACGTGGTCCGCGGGGAAGAGAGCTTCCGTGCTCCACTCGCCGTTGGTGCAGCGGTCCAGCCGTACGTACGGGGCCTTCCCGCTGGGGCGATCCACGACGCGGTACTCCGCGTCGTAGACCCCGAAGGGGAGAGCGGCGCTCATCGCGCCGCTCCCTGCGTGGCTTCGGCCTGCTTGGCCTTGGCCCGGTCCTCGGCCTGCAGCTCGTGGATGCGTTCGAAAATGCGTTCCGCGATTCTGCTGACGACTAGAGAGTCGTCTCGTCCGAAGGATCCGGTGGACTGCCAGTTCCCGTCCGCGTCTGCGTACCGCCGCTCGATGGAGAAGTTGTAGCGGGGGTTGCCCTTCTGGTCTTGGTTTCGCCAGATGGCGGCTTGGACCGAGCCGAAGCTCACGCGGTCGATGGGTTTGGTGTTCGTCGTCATGTGTAGACTCCTTTCTCTACGTGGTTGATGTTGGGCCCGAGAGAGCCGACGGGCGCAGGCCGGGTCAAGCGAAGGGCCGCCCTGCTTGCCAGGGGGACCGGCTGCACAAGGCGAGCGCAGCGCTGCCGCGGAAGCCGGCGGCCGCTTGATCCCGGATGAGCACGGCGGCAGGGTCCGGTGAACATCCACCACGTTTGGAGATAGGTGTCTAGGGGGCGTTGACGGGCAATACACCACACCTAGTGCTGTATTTCTTCAGGGGGCAACCAGCCATGGAGCTTATACACAGCTCCAAAGCTGGTCATTCCCACGCTGCCATTTTCACTATTTCGATTTATTTTCGGTTGGCTTAGGAACAGGCCTTGTATTGGTAATCGGCGGAGATGACAGAGGCACCCTAATGGGGTTAATGCTGCTGCCTGCACGAATCGCCAGACTGGGAATAGCTCTGCGAATCAGTACGGAGCGTGGCCTGAGATAGGGGCCCGGCTTAAAGCACGGCTTCATGAGCATGTCTCCCTAGCGATTAATAGTCGCTATTTCTTGTGTGATTGATGGGCATGAGAGGGCTTCGTCTGCGAAACAGGAACTTGTCCCTTTGGGGGCGAATTCGGGTTCTGGCTCGCAGACTTTCCTGCCACGGTCTGTTCACGCGTCTCTTTCCGATGCTCAGGCTTACTCATACTCTGCCTCCTCACTAGGGATCAGTCGGATTGCTCGTACGGATTCTAGACTATGTAAGAACAGCAATTCTTTCTCAGGCCACATGAAATTTTTGCCTTCCGCATCATACTCTCGCACCTTTGACAAAACGACCGCTCGTTGATCGCTCGCTACGTCGTGAGATTGCAACCAACCAGTAAACGCCGATCCATCTTGCATTAACAGCATAACCCAGCGCTGGCGAGCTAACTGAATCATGACAGAGTCCCATTCTGTCTCAAAGCCAGAGTTTGTAGTCATGCCAAGCCTGCGAGCAGCTTTGTGCAGCGCCCTGGCGTTTTGGGCCAAGACCAACCCTAGGGTCATGAAAACTGATAATACGCAGGCAACACCTACACAAGACAGGCTGTTGATATTGATGACTCCGCCCGTTCCGTTATTCAGTGCGGCGACAAGAGGCTCAGGGTTGGGAAGCCAAGCGAACATTGCGAGCCCGAACACTGATATGGAACGCAAGCCAGCGAGTATTAGGTATGACAAGGTAGATAGAATTAGTGCGACGACGGTTCGCCCAGACCAACTCGGCTTGGCTGTATATGTAAATGCGCAGAACAGCGAGTGACCGAGCAGTCCTGGAACAATCAAAAGTATTAATGCAGCGGCCTGTGGGGTCACCATTTTTCTAGCCAGCTTGGTTTAAGGCGTTATTTCCTTGTATTAGGCTCCGCACCCTGCGTTGCACGAAGAAAATAGCACTGTGAGAACTACACTGGTACCTACCTTGGCTACCATCTAGCGACGCTGCTGGCTGTTGTAAAGCTACCCCCCTCGGGAACGAGAACAGTGATCGCGCCATACTCACCTAACGCCATTGCTTGCTCGATCAGAAAGCTGTCTCGGCTGGATCCCTGAGAGACAGATGGGAACCACTGGCTCGCGAGAGTAGTGCAATGGTGGAACTTGCCCTCGGCGGCTTCACCACGAAGAGCTTTGCGTGTCGGAGAGTCCTCCGGCAGTTGGTCCGAATCACTGACGATGCTTCTGTAGCCAGCCCCGAAGGTCGAATCCGAGAACAGCTTCCAGAAACTCCCGTCTGGCTTCCACCGAATGATTGTGCAATCGGCACCTGAGACTCCCACGTACCGAACCGCCGAACTCGTCACGGACGTGTCAAATGAAGTCTGCAACCGCAAGATGGCTGGGAGACCATGCTCCGCCTTCTCCAAGAGTTGACGGACCCGACTCTCTGGCATCAGAAGATTGGATGAGAAATGATCCGCTTCCTGCTCAGCAGGATTGTCGGACGCTTGTCCATTGAATGAGGGAAACGACGAATGCGGTTCGAGGCCAGCTTCGAGTGCTCGCCGATGGTCGTCGATGAAGTAGTGACCAAGCTCGTGACCAAGAGTGAAGCGGATACGAGTGGGCAGTGAGAGACGTCCTGTGTTGCAGTAAATATGAAAGCGGCCGCCCTTATGCTCCAGCATCCCTTCAAAGGCATCCCCATAGTCACCTCTGCTCAGCGTGATCCCTTTGTTCTCGATGATCGACTCGGGAACAACAGGGCCTGAGGTGCAGTGCTCATCTGCGATAGTTTCAGCAAGCTCGCCAATTTCGCGTAACCGGCTTTGACTTGGAACTCTGTTAGCCAACTCCGTCTATCTCCTCTTCGACCTCGGCGGCAGCACGGTCTTGGGCCATCTTCTTAAGGACATCATCAGGGACGGCTTTGCCATTTCGAGCTGCTCGAGCCAGATTCGAGCCGGCCTCAGTATGGAGAGCATCAACGGCCGGTTGGCTGGTCGATGACTTATTTTCTCGGGGGTCTGACGATGGTGGGGTGTCTAGAGCCGATGGGAGTACCACAGCACTCTCATTGATTGCTGCCTCGGCCCAGGCGACTTCCTCCTCAGTCTCAGGCACGATACGCCCCGTAGCACCCAGAACTCGGCGGACGACGCCCTCCATCGCGGACTCACCCGCGTTGGGCGACTGGGCGTTGCTGTCCTTGGCGTGGGACATGGGGTGAACTCCTTTCGATGTTGCAATTGGCGGCGACAAACTCCTCTAGCTTCGCGAGGCCTCTCCTCCTGAGCTGCCGGACGTTCTCAGAGGTGGTCCCGATACGGCGACAGAGATCGTCGATGAGCCCCTTCGGGGGCTTCTGATGATCACTCTCGGGGTCGTAGTACGAAGCGAATGCCTCCACAACTGCTCTCTCCCGTTCATTTAGCACCTCATTCATCGCACGGCGAACGAGCTGCTCTTCCTCAGACAGTTCGCGGCATGAATTCTCCTTGAACTCGATCTGATCGATCCGGCCGTGGTCATCGGTCAGCAGACGAACATGGCGAGCCTCCTTCCTGCTTCCATCGAGAACAAGTCGGTTCGCGATCTTGGCCATCCAAGCGCGCACACGTCGGCGAGCACGATCCTGGTCCTCCAAGTTCAAGGGGTTGAACAGGCTAGCCTTTTTGTACACCCGCCAGAAGGTCTCCTGCACGAGGTCGGCAACGCCATCGTGTCCGAGATCATCGCCATATGCCCGTAGACAGACAGCAAAGAGGTACTTCACGTGTCTGCGGTGAAACTCCTCGAAGGCCGCTCTCGCACCCCCCGAATCATCTTCCTGCCACGACATGTAAAGCAGGAGGTCTTCGTCAGAGTCGGATCGTGATTCCATCAATAGCTCTCGCTGACTGGGGTAGGGCATCCTGCCATCTCAGTGTACGGCGGACCGTGACAAATATTGTTCTGCAAGTTGGTCTGTCACGGTGCGGCGTTCACTTGGGTGCCGGGGAGATCTTCGGCCCCGACGAGTCGGGTAATGCGGCATGACCGCAAGGAGTATTGAACATGGCGAAGAAGCACTGCGGAGGTGGTCCCGGTAGGGGCCCGAAGACTGTCAAGATCGGAGGCTACAAGCGATCGACCCCCGGCGATCGATGCCACGGCCCGGGGAAGCCCGGGCCAAAAAACGTTCGCGTGAAGCCCCACAACCGC
This sequence comes from Phycisphaerales bacterium, assembly GCA_965227605.1. Lineage (GTDB taxonomy): Bacteria > Planctomycetota > Phycisphaerae > Phycisphaerales > UBA1924 > CALNYS01. The sequence goes on from OZ245745.1 coordinate 200,930, forward strand.
TCTAAGCCCTGATCGGCGAGCACACAAAGGAGAGATAGATGAGTTCGAACAACTACCACGTGGTGCCTAAGGACGATGGCCGTTGGGCCGTGCAGAGAGCCGGTGGACAACGAGCATCGTCTGTACATGACACACAGGGTGACGCCATCAACGCCGGGCGCGATCTAGCTCGGCAGGCCGGTGGAGAACTGCGGATCCATCGTCCTAATGGACAGATTCGGGACTCGGACTCCTACGGAAACGACCCGAACCCGCCTCGTGACACGAAGCACTAACTGAGAGGAAAAACACTTCAATGTGCACGCCACTGAATCGTCCTGAGGCTCCCCCTAGACCTCAAATCCCTGAAGTACCAAGACCACCACAACATCCTGAGTTCCCGCGACCTGATGTGCTGGCATATCCCCGGCAATCACGTGTGGATTCGCTGGGGACGACATGAGCCCCTGGCTTATACATTCGCTTCTCATAGTCTGAGTTTGAAAAGACTCAGGCTGTTTTTTGAGTATTATATAGATACATAGAAAATGCATTTCTATGTGAGTCTTGATCGACCGACCTGTCCCATGATGTGATTTATTTATAGGTTGATGTTACCTTTGCCCGGCGCTTGTCTCTGAAGCTGTTCCAGCCACAGGTTGAGCTTTGGTCATTATCCGGCCAGGTTAATTTGGCCAGATAATGCAGCGAACTCCTCGGGGGCTAAATTGCCCGAGGCGCTGTGCAACCGCGCCCTCATTGTAATGGCGATGCCACGCTTCGATCTTCTCCGTCGCATCAGACATCGACAAGAACCACCTCCTATTCACAAGCACTCTGCGCACACTGCGCCCGTAGAACCTCCGCCTCACGCAGCTTGTCCACGATCGCCTCTGTCGCACACCACCTCCTTGACATCCCAAGCCTCCCTTGAGCCCAACGCGAGGCTGTTAGCCTCGGCATGGATCAGGCCTTGGGTGACACAGCAAGATTAGATAACAAAGAACGGAGATGGATCCCAGAAGATTCAGATAAGAACAGTAATTTCCGAAGCTAGCGAAGCAAAACATGTGAACCTGCACGTCAGGCCAAAGATTAATCACACCCTACTCAGCAGCTGGCAATTCATCTAGCATGCCTTGCACGCGATCCGCTAGTTGCTGGATCCCGGCGCGGACGAATAGATCACGTGCTTGCGTCCACACACGCTGGGCCTCCTCGTAATCTCCACGAATCTCAGCAATAATGCCCAGATTTCCAAGCTGATTGGCCTGGCCCTCGAGACTGCCAAGCTGCCGGTTCAGCTCCAACGCCTCGCCATATAGACGCGTTGCTTCGTCAAGATCCCCACGGGTTCTTGCAACTATGCCCATGTTACCGAGTTGTATGGCCTGACCACTCACCCTATCGAGCTGCTCGTTCAACCCCAACGCCTCGCCATACAATCGCATTGCCTCGTCTAGATCGCCGCGAATCCGGGCAATGGTACCCATGTTGCCGAGAGTGGCCGCTTGGCCCTCGAGATTGCCGAGTTGTCGGTTCAGCTTTAACGTCTTTCTGTACAGACTCATCGCCTCGTCAAAATCTTCGCGAATCTGAGCCACATTACCCATGCTTCCGAGTTGATTTGCTTGGCCCTCAATACTGCCAATCCTTTGATTCAACTCTAGTGCCTCGCTGTGCAGTCGCATCGCTTCGCCTAGATCACCACGAATCCGGGCCACAGTACCCATGTTGCCGAGGCTGGCCGCTTGGCCCTCGAGATTGTCGAGCTGCCGATTGAGATCCAACGCCTCGCGGTGCAAGCGCATCGCCTCGTCAAGATCCCCGCGGATCAAGAGCACGCTGCCCATGTTGCCGAGGCTGGCCGCTTGGCCCTCGAGGCTACCGAGCTCCCGGTCAAGCTCCAGCGCTTCACGATGTAGACGCATCGCTTCGTCTAGATCGCCGCGAATCCGAGCAACTATACCTAGGTTGTCCAACTGGATTGCTTGGCCTTCGAGTTTCCCGAGCTGTCGGTTCAACTCCAGTGACTCACTATACATACGCATCGCTTCATCTAGATCACCGCGAATCCGCGCCACGGTACCCATGTTGCCGAGGCTGACCGCTTGGCCCTCGAGGCTACCGAGCTCCCGGTCAAGCTCCAGCGCTTCACGATGTAGACGCATCGCTTCGTCTAGATCGCCGCGAATCCGGGCCACGGTACCCATGTTGCCGAGAGTGGCCGCTTGGCCCTCAAGGTTGCCGAGTTGCCGATTCAACTCCAGCGCCTCGCCATACATAAACATTGCTTTGTCGAGATCGCCACGTATCCGTGCAATGATGCCCATGTTGCCATAGGTGTATGCTTGACCTTCAAGGCTGCCAAGCTGCTGATACAGTTTCAACGCCTCACCGTGCAGATGCATTGCCTTACTCAGATCGCCACGGATTCTTGCGACGACGCCCATACCATCGAGGGCTGACGCTCGCTCAGCATTGTGCTCCATGCTTTGGATTACGATCTCATACTTCTGATCAGCTTCATCGAGATCTCCTCGAAGTATCGCAATGCGTCCGAGTTGGTTTACAGCGCGCAGGTCGCCGGGTTGAAGCGATAGGATGGTGTATAAAGATCGCTGCGCCTTGTCGATCTCGCCGAGAACATATGCAGTCGCGGCTCGTTCGCGGTGCAATGCGATCAAGTCAGCCTCGCCTCGCTCGATCTCTTTATCGAGAAATGCGAGAAGGCTGGCTAATGATTTGCGGCGGAGCTCTGCTATGATCTGCTCAGTACTCCTGCCCGCCATTTTCTCAGCCTCGGCAACACGGATTAATGCTGCCTCAAGATCGATTTTTAGCGCATCACGCTGCTCGATGGCATCGTTGCGCTGACGAATATAATCATCTGCAATTAGCTGAATCGCCTTGATGATATTAGGATCTAAATTAATAATAATTCTATTATTATTGCCGCCAACAACTGGGGAATTTATATTTCCACCTTGAGTATCCACCGATAAATCATGACTTCTCACGGCTGGCGAAGATTTCATGGGTGCCGAAGGTGAAGGAGCAAGAGAGGGAGAGGGAGAACACCGCCCAAGTACCCATACGAGAAGAGTGACAACAATTGAGCCTGCGACTGTAATCCACGCTGCAATTATCGTAGAAGAGAATCGACGTGTTTTTTCTTTGCCCATGTACACATACTAGGCCGCGCTTTACGAATGATTTGCTCGGAGCCTGCGGCGGCTGCGCGGCGGGTCGTGATTACTGAAAGTTGCCTGTAGAGAAGAACCCGCGGATGCGACTATTCGAGCTCAAGAAAGTGACCTGCCGTCCTCAAACTGAATCTATCCCAAGTTTGATGTCGACTGTGCCTCACCCGAGTACCGAGATAAGTACCAAACGTGCGCCTCAAGATCGGCAAACAGCAGCAAAGATCAGATACGACCCGAAATCGCTAAACAATTGCTGCATAAGCACTAACTGTGTTTCTAGGCTGTGAGCTCAGATTCCGTCCACCTCCCGTGACGAATCCCGTCCTCTCCGTTTTGAACGAAGTGAGGCCACTCATTGGCTGCGAATGGCGTTTTTTGTCACACGCGGAGAAGATCTGCGTAGCCCTCGCGCACCTTGAGATTCTCCGCTGTGACTCTCAGCCTGGATCAGGATTCGAGGGTCCAAGTCGCTGGTCAGTTCGGGTTCTTCACATTGCAGTGTCTGCGTTAAGAATTCTTTAGCTTTCCTGATCGGTACTCTCGGGGACTTGCAAGCTTACCTTCGGCTTTGCAGCATGCGTAAGTGATTCACCAAACTGCTTGTGCTCATCGACGATTTGAATGCGTTTTTGTCGGGCCCTTTGGGCGGGGCGCGTTCACGCTTGTAGAGCTAATGGTGGTCATCGCGATCATCGCGGTATTGATCGGGCTGTTGCTGCCCGCGCTCGGAGGCGCACGTGATGCGGCTCAGCAGCAGGTGTGCCAGTCGAATCTCCGGCAGCTCTCTATGGCTGGGCTCACACACGCGAACGACCAGAAAGGTCGGTATTGCACAGGGATCTTTGATAACCGCACCAATCGTGGGTCTGGCCCGATCACTGAAAAGGGTTGGGTTGCGGACTTCATCCGCGGTGATTACGCCATTCCGGGCAAGTTGCTCTGCCCGACGAATCCCGCGCAATACTCGCAAAGTCTGCAGCCAGATCGCTTTGGACGTGGCGCCTCTCGCGCAAGCACATTCTCTGACTATACAGAGGAAGAGTTTCTCAACCTTGTGCTTGTGCAGGGCTTCAACACGAACTACGCGCAATCCTGGTACATGGGCTACACACGGACTAAGAACCCGAGGAGTCTCGCGGGCGACGTGAAGAACCCGGAGTTCACGCTTGGGCCGCTTATGGACTCCCGGATTAGTGGAGGAGCAAGTCCCTCGCGAGTGCCGCTTTTCGGCGACGCCGCGACGCACAACATCACCGACACGGTCATGATTAACGGAGTGCGGGAACTGGCCAGCAAGGCGACGACAGACGGACCGGTGACTGTCGCCTTCTCACCCTCTGGCGGGCGTCCGGTGCGTGGGCGCCAGGATTACACCGATTTCGGTCCGGCTCACGGGAGACGGGCCGGCGGTCGGACCGATACCTCAGCCGATGTAGACCACGATCGTGACACCGGCTTCATCGGCTTTGCCGACGGGCATGTCTCTCTCTTCAAGGACACCCTGTACGATGGGGTCTGGGGTCACGACGACTTGATCGAGCAAAACGGCTGGCGGGCTTCCCGCTACCACGAGCTTGAGGGCCAAGTGTTCGGGGGATGGCTCGGGTCTTCTGGTCTTGATTTTTAACGTCTTGTGAGGCTTCGGTGAAAGCTCTGCTCTGGCACGCCTAGCCCCTTTCCGGCTGTAGCGAGAGTCGTGATGCTCCGGTTCATGTCTGTTCCTTCACTGAACTTTCAGGAGCTTCAACGATGATCATCCGTACGTTGTCCGCGGTTGCGGCGCTTACTCTCGCCGCCAACGCCTCTGCCCAGGTTGTTATCAACGAGATATTTGAGAATCCTTCGGGTGGTTCCGCGGACGATCTGTTCGAATACATCGAGTTGTACGGCACGCCGGGCATGGACCTGACGGGCTACGCCATCGCGCTCTTCAAGGGCGGCGCCGACGACGGGGATGACATCCCCGAGACTCCGGCGGAGATTGACGAAGCGTTCTCGCTCGACGGTCTGTCGATCGGCCCGAACGGTTTCCTCGTGATCTACAACCGCAACATCGGTTTCTCTGAGATCGGCGCCTTCCTCGACGGTCCCTTCGGCACGGGCGCGAACTCCGAAGGGTGGGACGGATCAACCCTCGGGATTCCCTCAAGCGATACCCCTGGAAAGCTCTCGAATGATAACTCTTCGACCTATCTGCTCGTACGGGCCCGCCCGTACCACGAGGTCGTCGGCGGCGCGAGCTTTTACGACGGCAGCCCGGGCTTCTTTGTCCAGTCTCGCTACTCGTTCCGCAAGGACATAAACCCCGACCAAGATTTTGACGGCAAGATCGATTTCGAGGAGCAGGGATTTAGCGCACTGGATCCGCTTCAGATTGTGGACGAGGTGGCGTGGTCGAACACGGGTGGCAAGGAGTACGTCCGCTCCAGCGAGCAGGAGATCTCCGACACTCCGGGTTTCAACCCCGACGGGCTCGCCCGCGTCGAGTACTTTGGCGAGAACCCCATGCTCGGGCACCGGATCAACGGCGATGGCGAGGTAGTGCCCACCCGTATGGCCGACGAATCGTGGATCTACGGCGAGAACACGGGCCAGACTGTCCAGCTCGATGGCGATATCACCGTCGAGCTTATCCTTCCCTTTGATAACGCTTTTGTGAAGGGGCCCACGGACTCGAACGGTCCGACGTACAACGCTGCGGGTGAGCTGGATCCCGCGGGCGAGTTTCTCTTGGATGACATCGAGATCATCGATTTCGAATGGACGCCAGGCGATTTCAACGATGCGCAGCCGGGCGCCCGCGGTGCTGCGATTACTCAGTTTCGCTTTCTGGCGGGCGATCTCGATTTCGACGGCGACTCGGATGTGGACGACTTTGTGATCGCTCGCGACTTGAACTTTTCTGGCGCTACGCTCGACGATCGCGAAACCCGAGTCAACGACAACGGCACTCCCGAAGACGATCTCGACGATTTCACCTACGAGGCGTACGCGTTCGAGGGCCGGGCATTCAACGGCTACTTGGCGGCGTCGAACCTCGATGTGATCGACAACGGGATGGGAGGCAATGCCCAGGTTGTGACGGACTTCGACGTGACGGCCCTGAGAGTTGCGTTAGGGGCCGGCGTCGCTCCAGATCAGAACGACGATGGTGAAGTGGACACATCTGATCTCGCTTCTCTTCTCGCAGGGTGGGGGAGCGCCGATCCATTCTTGGATCTCAACGCCGACGGTGTGGTGGACGCGGCCGATCTCGCCGCCCTGCTCGCCGGATGGGGCGCCATCGACTGATGTAGCCAAAAACGGTTGAGCTCAATAGTGTTCTTGCGGCCGCGTTCTAAAATGAGCGGTCGCTTTTTTTATTGACTCTCGCCCGAGCAGATTTCATATGCGACCACGGTACCGCTCGTCTCAAACGCAGCGAAGAGCGTTGGCGCCTTTAGGGGTGAGGCGCTCGAAGGAACGTAACAGAGGCCCTCTATACCGAACCATCCGTGAGCGGCGCTTAGATGCCAGCCCGTCAGCCGAGGGTGATCGGGTCTGGAAAGAACCACGATCGCTACGGCTCCGGGGCGTTCGAGCCCGACGAAAGCGACCGGCGCCCCATTGATCTCGGCTACTACCACTCCTTCCGGTTCAGGGCCACGGTTGTCGGAACGGCTGTCTGGATTTGGTGTCTTCGATCCGGTGCTGTTGTACCACTCAGGGTAGCCAGACATAAGATTCTCGAAGGCGTGACCAGTCCCACCGACACGCTGTCCTGTGTCAGCATGCCACACGCTCAGACTCCGAGCGCCGAGAGCGTGGGGGCGGACAATTCCATCTTCGGCTGATCTCGTGAAGGCGCAAACGGTGAGACGACCGAGTGAGGCATGTTGCTCCAGACGGCGGTTGTGCTCGTCATCCAGAGCACCCGAGTCCGCGAGATCAGACAGGCGGGCCGAGTCGCCAAGCGCTTCATGGGACCATTGCCCACGATCATCTCCTTCGTCCGCGGTTACGAGGTAGATAGCGCTCTCGTGCTCGAAACTGGCGATCTGGTCCGGCATCGGGAGCGTTGCCATTTCCGCCCACGGGCCGAGCAACTCGTCCTGATCGGATGGGTCAAGCTTCCGGACAACCGAGCCGAGCGGGATCAGACGTTCCAGTCGGTTCTTAGCAAGATCAACGACAGCGATGCCGTTGTTCTCTTGTAGCGTGACAAAGGCTCGGTCCCCCGTGATCGTGATGGACTCCGGCTCGATATCACGGCGAGGATCTCGGTCCGGATGCAATCTCAGTCCGCGGGTTGGGCTGAGTGTGATCTGGGTGGACACGAAATCACCGGCGTCTTGCGCAACGTTGTCGGTCCAGCGGATCACAGTGAGTGAGCCTGGGGGATCGAACACAGCGCCATCGATGACGCGCGCCTCGCCCTCGTTGACGACAACCACACCCGACCCGCATGGCAGGAAAGCCACGGCGTCTGGTCCGAATCCTGTTGGAGCCGCCGTATAGATCACGCCGGTTGCGATGTCGACGAAGGCCACGGCGCCGCGCTGGCGGGCGACATCGGCTGGAGCGATCGTCACGGCTGCCACATGACCGTCTGGACTGAGGGCGACGTGTGTCATCGTGGCGCCGACCCCCGCCTGGGTTTCGCCGGTGAGCCTCCAGGCCTGTACGGGCCCTTCTTGTTCAGTGTCGTAGGAGTAGAGCGCCTCGCCAGCAACCACGAGCAACCGTTGGTGCGTCGCACTCCACGCGAGGACTTCAGCGGCGGGGACATCGAAGCTCCACTTGGGCTCCAAGTGCATAGGTTGGCCCCAAAGTGTCCAAGCGTACATCGCGAGAGCATTAAGGATCATGCGTTGCCTCTAACCTGCCCAACAGACACGCCCCGCGCCGAGAGATAGTAAAGTCGCTCGGGGCGGGGCGTGTGGCGTACACCATCAAACGCGGTGAGGTTTATCGACGGCGACGAGCCGCAAAGCCCGCGAAACCGAAGAGGGCGACGGCGCCGGGGGCTGGAATCGAACCGGGGGAAGCAATTGCGGGAACATCGAGATTGTCACCGCCGAAGGTCGAGGTAGCGATAGCGCCGGAAGCGTTGCCCACGGTGCTGAAAGCACCGAGGAGCACGTCCCAAGACTGGGCGTCGAATCCCGCAGTGTCGGGGTAGCTCGCGAAGTCGATAGGCGAGTTCGCTGTGGGATCGCCACTCCACAGGGTCACGCCGTCGCCGCCTTGACCAAGCCCGGACCCGTCAGTCCAGCCGATCTGTAGCCCAGACAGATCGAGATCGAGGCTCCAGACGTTGAAAAACTCGGTCGCGTCGGAGGCGTCTCCGACGACAACGACAACGGTCTCGCCAGCCCCGATCGAAGTAAGGCCGGATAGCACAGAGGCGTCAGTGCCGTCCATGGACTCGTCGTCGTACCACAGATCGCCATCGGCGCCCTGGTCCCAGACCATATCGCCGAAGTTGGTGATCTCGAACCAATCAGATGTGACGTCAGTGCCGGGCTGACCCATCCAGATCTCGGTGATCTGGAGGTCGAAGGCAGCGGAAGCGGCTCCCGCGACAACTAGGCCTGCGGCAGCGGTGATGAACGTGCGCATGTGCTAATTCCTCTCTCTGCATGCTTTCTAAACGTCCTGTGACGATCACAGACTTCCTGAAGCTACGCGGCGAGAGTTTCAAAATGGGTACCTTCGTACGTCTTCGCACAAATCTGTCGTACCGCTTACGAACCGTTAGCGCATGCTTTACATCTGTCTCTCTTGAGTACCGGGATGAGTACCAAACGCGCGCCTCAAGATCGGCGAACAGCAGCAAAGATCGGATACAATCCAGAATCGCTAAGTGACCATCGCGGAGGCGCTAACTACGATTCCAAGCAGTGAGCATGGTTCTTGATCGTCACCCGCAACGAATCCCGTCCTCTCCGCTTTCACGAACGAAACACTGATTACGGTTTGTGAGAGGTCTTTTTTTTGTCACATACGGAGAAGGTCTCAGTCACACCCATGTCCCCTGAGACTCACCGCCGCCGCTATGGTCTGGATCGGGACTTGAAGGGCAAGTCTATTACGGACTCATCATTGTTTACTCGTCTACGTTCGTGACTCGTAAAAGTCTCTGGGTATGTTCGTGAATATCGATGGCGCTCGGATCACCATCATCAAAATGCGTTGACGCTTTGCGCAGCAATGCGATCGCCTCCTCTGCGCGGCCTTGTTCACCGATGGCCAGCGCCAAGCTCATCTGCATAGGTCCGAGGTACATGCGGCCGTCGAGGCCCATCGTCTCGGCCATGCTCAATGCTTCACGGCAGGACGCCTCAGCTTCTTCCAAACGCCCAGCGTGCGTAAGCGCCTCCCCGCGAGAGAGCAGCGCCGTCGCCGTGATCGGATGCATCGGAGGGAGGTTGGCTCGAAGTATGATCAGTGATTCATCGATCATGCCGATCGCTTCGGCATGGCGCCCTTGCTTGCTCACAAGTTCAGCGAGCGTAAGTATGGGCAGCGCAGGTGCGAAGTGATCATCGTCAAAGAACTCCCGATGCATCTCGATAGACTGCATCAAGATCGGCTCTGCATCTTCGAGATGATCCTGCGCAACAAGGAGTCGCCCGAGATTGGCAAGCGAGGCGGCGACATCCGGATTCGGTCGCGGATCGATCGCCAATCGTGTATCGATTGACTCTCGATAGAATCGCTCGGCGTCATCGTATCGACCTTCGTTGCGCGCAAGTACGGCTAGTGAATTGAGCACCATGGACGCCTCGACCGGCGCCTCGCTGTCTTCGAACAACTCAAGAGCGAGCGTGTACGACTCGCGGGCCTCGTCGCGGCGGCCCAATCGCCTGAGGATCGCGCCGCGCAGCATAGCGACTCGCCCCCGAGTCATCGGCGGCGCATCAGACTCTTCTGCGAGCGCGTGAGCCAAGTCCATGTGATCGATGGCCTCATCCCACCGACCGGCATCCATAGTCAACTCCGCGAGATGACGGCGCGCATCCAGAAGGTCCGCCATGTCACGCCTTCGCTCGGCACTTTCGATGACGATAAGCATGAGGCGCTCCGCTTCATCATGCTGATTGAGGTTCGCCAGCGCGTCAGACAGCGGTAGCTTCACGTCAATCGCAGCCGCCTCATATTCAGGCCCAGCATCGTCATAGAGTTGAGCCGCCTCCTGAAGCGCGACGACGCCGCGTTCATACGCAAAGATGGCGAGGTACGCGCGTCCAATGATAGAAAGCATCGCCGCTCGAACGATCGGTTCTTCGACCTGGACATCGAGTGATTCGGCCGCGCCATCGAGCAGCTCAAGAAGTAATTCGGTATCGCGACCCTGTGCGTGGCGAGGATCGAGCCCGAGCAAGATCTGCTCGAGAAACGCGGCTGACGCGCTCGCGCGCTGCAATGCAACTTCCGTTCTTTGGCGCGCATCCGCCTCGCGCAGCAGCGTGGCGCCTGTCGCAGCCAATCCGATGGCCAACGCCACGACCACAGCACACACACCGCCGACGAGCGCTCGGTTTCGGCGCGCGAATTTGCGCAATTGATACGCGGTGCTTGGCGCCCTCGCTTCGATGGGCTCATTTCGGAGTTGCCGACGGATATCCGCGCCGAGTTCTGCGGCGGACTGATACCTGCGATCCTGGTTGCGCTCCAGCGCTTTGGCGAGAATCGTGTCAACGTCTCCTCGAAGGCTCGTCATGACTGAGCTGGCGCGGGTTGGCTCGTTTTCCCGGATCACTCGTATCGCATCGGGCAGCGGAAGCTGATCGATGTGGTGCGGCAACTGATCTGTAAGCAATTCGAATATCACAACGCCAAGCGTGTACACATCGCTTCGTGTATCGATTGAATCTGGGTCGCCCGATGCCTGCTCGGGGCTCATGTACGCGGCGGTTCCCAGTATCTGTCCCGCTTCGGTGCGCATGGTTGCCGCCTGAGATTCGCTCTGGGTCATCCGCGCAACGCCAAAGTCGAGAATCTTTGGCTGACCTGATCCGTCCACGAGGATGTTGGCCGGCTTGAGATCGCGATGAATCACGCCGCGTTGGTGCGCATGTTCAACAGCGTCGCACAGCATTGCCGCGATTGAAAGTCGATCTCGCGTTGAGAGCTGTACGGAACGCGCGTGCTGGAGAAGCCCGGCGCCCTCGATCAGTTCCATCGCCAGGTAGGGTATGCGGCGGCCGTCGATCTCTGTGATCTGCGCCTCGTACACTTGCGCAATGCCGGGGTGCTTCAGTCGACCCAGCGCATCGGCCTCGCGCTCAAAGCGTCTTTTGATCGATGGCGTGACGAACCCGGGTCGGATCAGTTTGAGCGCGACGCGTCGATTGGGGCGCTCCTGCTCCGCCTCATAGACGACGCCCATCCCGCCCTCGCCGAGCAGGCGTATCACTCGATATCCTGCAATCTCTGGCGTTGCGTGATCGACCATCATTGAGCCGGACAGATCGCAGTCCGCATTGGCCGAGTCGTCGAGCGCCGCCAGCAATCGCTTCACCTCTTGACGCAGTGATTCGTCATCGCCGCAAAGCGCCTGGATGCGCTCGTCACGCTCCGAAGGTACGAGTTCGCACACCTGATGAAACACGTCACGAACGCGAGCGTAGGCCTCATTACTCATGACCCATCCTCAGCTCCGCCCACAGCCAAGACTTGGCCATCTGCCAGTCGAGATAGACAGTTCGCTCGGTCACGCCGAGCGCCTGTGCTGTCTGCTGCACAGTCAGGCCGCCGAAGAAACGCAGTTCAACGATCTGCGCTTGGCGAGGCTCAAGGCGATTAAGTTGCTCGATCGCATCGTTCAGTGCGAGGACATCCCACTCGCCGTCGCCCGTGCCGACACCGGACAGCGTTAATCGTTCGCCTGCGGCGCCGCCTCGCTTGAGGGCGTTTTTCTTCCGCGCATGATCGACCAGAATCTGCCGCATGGCTCGTGACGCCAACGCCAGCAGATGCTCACCATCCGCTGGCGGGCCGCTCTTCGCATTAGCCAGTCGGATATACACCTCGTGTACGAGCGCTGTCGGCTGCAAGGTGTGTGAGGCAGGCTGAAGCTGGAAGTGCGCCCTCGCCAGCGACAGGAGTGCCTCATAGGTCTCGTCGAAGCGGTCACCGCCATCGGTCGGCTGGTCATGGGCCTTGCCCATTTTCACATACTCCGGTCGTCACGAGGGATTTAACCCATCTTACAAGCCCGCAAAGATTTATTTCAAAGCGTCTTCAGGTTTTGAGGCCCGACCGCGTGGTCACTCATGGAGACGCCGGCCTTCGAGTGGATCGCGGCGTCAGTGCCCTTGCAGACCACTGGAGGACTCTCATGAACATCCGACACGCATCAATCGCAATCACTGCGGCCATCTCAGCGCTCGCGTCCAGCGCCGGAGCAGCGCCGCCTGTCCTGGATTTCCAGGTCGTTGACGATACGTCTTATCAGCGTTTTCGCGACGCGATCGCTGCCGCCGAATACACACGATACGACTTCGTGAACCAGCCTCGGCCACGTATCGTCGGGACCGCCGCGGCGCTTGTCATCTTCGCGACGAAGAATCCGCTCGCCGACGCGGCGCAATTGACATCGTTTGTGAACGCATACGATTCCGCGCTCAGCGCCTTTGCGCCCGGAGACCCTGATCTCCTTCGATCGTCCAATCTGATGGCTGCGGTCGGGTTCAGCGCCCCGCTGAGCGGTGTAGCCGGATTGACTGGAACGAACTCAAACATTGGTGAAGCGGTGCTCGAGTTGCTCGATCTCGCTGTGCCGGCGCCAGATAACTTTGAATCGATGCAGACTCGCATGGTTCAGTTTGACTTGGCGCGCGCCCGCTCTCTGACCGAGTCTGTTGAGTGGTCGAGCGTTCTTGTTGTTGGTTTTTCCGGCAGTGATCTCGAGGGCCGGCCGAACTCGCATCTGGCTGGCGTCCTGCAAGCGTATCTCGAGTCAGAGGGTCTCGAGCCTGTGCCCGATGGTGTGGATGACGATCGCTTCGTGCACGTCAACATGGCGCTCGGTGAGTTGCCGGTTGATTTCGCCGCGTACAGCGCCGCGCTCGTTCAACCGGTAGAGACGTCGCCTTTGTGGATCACGGTCAACGGGGCGTTCGGGACTATTGCGGATGAATCCGCTGAGCGCTTTGGCGAACTTCAAACAACCATGAGCGACGAACCGACACTGCTTGAGGGTGTTGCTGCCACAACCGATCCGCATTTCATGAATGATCTGATCGCCGATTATCGCGATCGCATTGATCAGGTCGCCACACCGCGCACGCACATTGCGGCGAACGCGTTGATCCTGCTGCAGAGCGAGGACCCGAGCATTCGTGGTCTCGCTGAGCAGGCGCGTGAGTTCGGTTCGTTGGAGCTTCAAACGAACAACACGATCGTCGGCATCGAGCTCGGCGCTCAGTATCTTGGCGGCGCGGCCACATTCATCGGTGGCGCTGCGACTCTGAACCCGGTTGACGCGATCACCGGCTTGCTCGACGTCGTGACCGCGAGCGCGGGCATCGCTGACACCTTCGGTGAGGGTGGACCGCCGAGCCCTGAAGAGCAGATGTTCGATCAGATCATCGAGATGCGCGACCAGCTCGAAGACGTGCGCGTTGAAATGAATCAGCGTTTCGATCGCATCGAAGAACAGCTCGATGTGATCTACAGCGCCGTCGCCAATGGATTCAACGCGCTCGGGATGCAGATCGGCGACCTGACGCAGGATGTCGCTGACATCTCTCGTGATTTGACCATCGTGCGCGCCTCACTCGAACGTGTCGAAGATGCGCTCTGGGGTGTGGCCGAGGACGTGCTCCTGCTCGACCTGACACTGCTGACGAATGAACTCCTGGATTACCGTGACGACACTGGTGTTGACCTGTCCTACAGCCAAACCAATCCGAATTTCGTCTCGGGCGCTTCCGACTTCTTCTCCTGGGCGACGACGATTGCGAAGAACACGGCCTTCGCCGGCGACCAGTCTTCGACTTTGTCAATCGTCAACGCGTACGACCGCTTGAACGGCCCATCGATCGGTCGTCACATCAACGATCTCCGCGTCTTCCCGGCGCAGCTTGGCCACCCGACGCTCTGGCCCACGCGTATCGTCGCACCGGCGCCGTGGACGCAGGCCGCCTCCGCCTACGCGCAGTTCGCCAAAGAGAGTCCGTGGTATTTCGCCTATATGTACGAACAGCAGCTCGCTGGGCGTGGAACGGCTGCCGACCTCGATGAGATCATCGCGGAAGGCGAGGACCTCGCCGGCGCAGCCGCGAATGGGTGTAGCATTCCCCTCTTCGACGCTCTTTTCGACGGCTACACGATCGCCATGGAGGATGTCGCGACGCGCATGGCGACCGTCCGAGATTCCACTCTCGCCCTTGCAGGCTACCCGCCGATCGATCCGTGGGGTGGTTTGACGCAGAACGCGAATCAATTCGCGGATTCGTTCCACAGCCTTGATGGTCAGGGCGGACTGCTGAATCTTGTGGTCAATGCAGCGACGTCCTGGAACATCTACGGCGACACCAACGTGCCCGCGCTGACCGAGATCGTCACCGAAGCGCAGGGCAATCCAACTATCCGGCACCTGGCGTTCGTCACCGACAATGGCTTCCTCTTCAACAACGACATGGAGATGCGCATCCGGTTCCGCTCCAGCGGATCAAGCACGCTCGAATACGAACGACGACTCATCATGTCACTCACCCGTGATGGGACCCCTGTGCCCATCAACAACTCGTCCACCGCGCAGGCGATCGTCGATGATGACATGACGTTCTGGATCGGGCTTGTGCAGCATCTTCAAAGCGGGCAGGACCTCACAAGCCAAACCCACACGATTCAGAACAACAATGGCGATCTCATCAACGTGCACTTTGTCAGCGACATCGGCTCCCCGGGCGCCACGACGAGCACTGTCACTACCGCACTCGACGGTCTACAGGACACGGTCTGGATGGCGATGGCGAATGACACGGATCTCGAAGACTTCTGGATCCCGAACGCGCTCGCATATACATCGCTCATCGAGGCGTATCTCACGTTCTCGATGCCGATGGCGATGGAAGAGAGCGCGATCATCCGAGCCGGGCTGCGATCGGACCCGCTTACCGGTGAGCTCGCGATGCATTTCACGGAGTCGTGGGACGCACTCATGAACAGCCTGCTCAGCGACGGCGACGGCGGTATGTATCTCGATGTGAACGCTATGGCGTTCGAGCGCCTCAGCGTCGCTCGCGACGAGGTGTACGAGTGGCT
Organism: Phycisphaerales bacterium; assembly: GCA_965227605.1. Taxonomy (GTDB): domain Bacteria; phylum Planctomycetota; class Phycisphaerae; order Phycisphaerales; family UBA1924; genus CALNYS01. The sequence goes on from OZ245745.1 coordinate 216,373, forward strand.
CGCGATTCCGCAGGCTGGCCACCCGTATATCGACTGGACGCTCGCTGAGCTGCGCTTGCTGCGCGATAACGCCTTTCGTCTCGCTGTGGACGACACGTATCAGGTCGCACCGGACAGTGTGCTCATGGTCGTGGCGGCTGATGGAGTCACCGCGAACGATATCGATCAGCTGTTCCGCACCATCACGGTGGACACGGGATACATCAACGACGCGATGTACACGCCGCCTCAGAACGGAGTCGTGTCACTGAACATGGATGGCGGTTTCACCTACACGCCCGATCCGGGTTTCGAAGGCGTTGACAGCTTCACGTATCGAACGACGGCCGGCGTGGGAGTCGGCGGCGGCTCGCCTTTCGTCAACAGCGATCCCGCAACCGTCGTCGTGCTAGTAGCGCCTGACGGTACAGCGACCTGCCCGGCGGACCTGAGCGGCGACAGCGTGGTGAATAGCCAAGATCTTGCATCGTTGCTCGCGGGCTGGGGCGGTAGCGGTCCAGCCGATTTGAACGGAGACGGCATAGTCACCGCGGCTGATCTTGCATCGCTACTCTCAGGCTGGGGCGCCTGTCCATAAGCCGTCAATGAAAACTGCGGTATCGCTGAAACGCCCCGTCTCATTCGACGGGGCGTTTTTCATTTGCGAGTCGCAATGATGTACTCGTAACACTACGAGAAGTAGAAGGGTTAGAACGTAGTGTGGTCTATCGCCACATTCTGGAGGGGCGTTATGGAGAACTCTTGCCAGGCTAAGCCATAACGGCTCATCGACCTGACCTGCTTCCCCAAGATCTGATCTATCTCAAACCTGGTATCGATCTCGACTCACCTGAGTACCAGGATGAGTTCCAAACTTGCGCCTCAAGATCAGCAATCAGCGACAAGAATCGGACACGAGCCAGAATCATTAAACAATGGCTGCAGAAGCACTAACCGTGTTTTCTGGCTATAAGTCGGGATCCCGATCTCCAGCTGTGACGAATCCCGTCCGCATCCGCTTCAACGAAACGAACACCCTTCACGGCTCGTTGCGAGCGTTTTTTCGTGGATCAAGAGGGTTGAGCATCAAATGAGCACCGAGATCGCGCGTTTTCGTGCTGACCTACCCCCTGTTCCTTTTTGCTTGTTTCTGTGTTGCCTCAGGGTCGTTGCTCGTGTGACCAAAGGGCTGCGGAGCGTCACGCATAGGCCTCTGGCGAGACTGCTTCTGGCGCCGGCGAGTGATCGTCGAGCGATGAGTGCGGGCGCTCTCCGCGTGCCTCTCAATACATAAAAAACACGCCCCCGCAATAACGCGGGGGCGTGCTTGTGTTGGAGATTTCGCGGCGTGGTCGTGACCACGAATTTTTACTCAGGGGCACATCCCCCAGCCAGCAAGCATGACGGCGAGGTCTGCGGAGTCCGTCGTGCCGTCGCCGTTGATGTCGCCTGCGGGGGTTCCCCAGGCGGCGAGCAGCATGGCGAGGTCGGTCGAATCCACGACTCCGTCGCCGGTGAAGTCTGCGGAGCAGGCGCCGACGAACTCAAGCACCACGACGTTGCCGTTGTAGGAAACCTCGAAGCCGGGCTGGCCGATCAGGTCGTCGAACGCGCCGTTGATGCCGCCGTTGGCGAAGAAGACCTCGAACGTTTCGCCGACGACCGGGACATACCCATCGATGAGCTCCACCGATAGATCGCCGGCGAAGGTTGCTGCGTTGGAGGTTTCGTAGATGTCATGCTCCACGTTTGCAGGGCCGGCGATCTGAACATTCAAGCGGCCTAGCGCCGTCTGCTCGTATTCGCCGTCGATGTAGAGGTATTCGGGATCAATGAGCGGGCCGCGGAGGCTCATGACACCGCCGTTGTAGATGTCAACATCAATGTTGGTCGGGGCGACCACGGTCATCGATCCGTGGCTGGAGATGTTGACCGAGCCGTCACCGATGAGATCGTTCCCGTTGTGGAAGATGAAGTCGTCGTTGACGGTGAGCTCCGTTTGCCCAGACGTGAGATCCATGATGTTTCCCGGGCGGAAGTCGAACCCGGTGTTGAGCACGACGCCGTCACCGGTCGCGGAGAAGTCACCGGTCGAAATCACGGTCGCGTCCCCGTCGATGCTCGGGCGGTTGCCGAGAAGCGTCTGGAAGCTCAGGTCGCCTGCCAAGCGCCACCCGAGGACCTGCGGACCGTTGATTTCGAGTGAGCCGCCGTTGACATCGATGTCGCCCGACCAACTGTGCCCGATCTCCTGCTGCCCGTTGACACGCATTGTTGCCTGGAGGGCGATCGTGGTCTCGTGGCCAGCGAAGGAGTCGTGTGACGAGTCGATCTCGAGGGTGTTCTGGAAGCCGACGACTGTCGAAGCGGTTCCCTCGAAATCCACATCGTCCTCGAAGAGGAGTGTGCCTGTACTCACAACCACGGAACCCTCGATGTTGGCCGTACCGCCGCGGACGGTGGCGAGCCCGCCGGGTGTCGCGTTGGCCGTGAGTTGTCCATCGAGCGCCCAGTCTTCGGCGATGGTCAGGAGGGAATCCTCGCCCATGTCGATGTCTGTTGCGGGGATGAACAGCGGGCCTTCGATATTGAGGTCCGCGCCGATGTCGAGCATATTGATCTCATCGGGAAGCGCGATCGCGCCGCCTCCTGTGACGATGATGTCAATGCCGCTCGAGCCGACGGTGATGGGGCCCCCGGCAAGACCGTTAAAGGAGACGGGGTTGGCGGAGTTGATGCGGATCAGGCCGTTGCCGACGATGGTGGCGCCGCCGGTCATCGTGAGCTGATCGGTACGGACACGCCCTGCCGCGAGGGTCAGACGGCCGTTGCTCTCGAGGTTGAGCTCGTCAGAGTCCGAGGACCATTCATTCGCAGGCACACTGGCGGCAAACAAGACCGTGTTGTTGCCCACAACCGACAGGACACCGCTGGAGTCCCTGACGGAGAGTTCATGGCCGTTGGTGGTCAGGACTCGCCCGCCGCTGTGAAAGAGCGAGGCGAGGTTGGCCGAATCACCGTTGAGGAAGATGTTGACGGGGCCGCCGTTGATGACGACCTGGTCGCCTGCCCCCGGCACCTGACCGTTGGTCCAGTTGCCGCCGATCTGCCAGCTTGAGTTGACGGAGCCGTCCCAGATGTGAGCGTCGCCGCCTGGGCCAACGAGGCCGCCTGACGCGAGGCCCGCTGATGCGAGCAACGCGGTCGTGGTCAACGCGTACCGGATAGGCACAAGTGTGGTCGGAGCTGGATTCGAGATGGTTTTCATAGCGAAATACCCTTGAAAAATTCTCCGGTTCGTTCGGTGCTTCCTGCCCAGGCAACGCGCCTGGGTCACTCGGCGCCCGGTACGACCGGTCACCCCACTAGGCGGGATCCCTGAACAAAACGCGCCAACGAGCGTTGTTTTTTCTTCGTTTTTTATGTAAACCTGCTTTGAGCAGGAGTTAAGCACTAGTTTTGGTCAACAGAATCGTTCGCGGGATCCGTGCCGCTCTGCGCTTTTCGCCAACGCTCGGCCTTCTGAGATAGCTCAGGTGTGGGCTCTGTATCGTTCCATTTTTCGTACACCGTTGCGACGACTCCCGCCGCGTAGACGGTTCGATCGAACTCGGCGCCGTTCCATTTCAAGAAGTTCTCGTATGCCTCGATCGCGGCGCTCTCTGCTTCCGGGAAGCGACCTAGCGCCGCCAGAGCGTTCGCTCGCTCTGTGAGCATGTACCCGAGCCGGCTTGAGTTTTCGCCGTGGTGCTCGCGCAGCGCGGCAACCGCTTCATCGATGAGCGCGAGGCCTTCCGTGTACCGCTCCTGCCAGATCAGTGTTTCCCCGATGTTCTTGAGCATGATGAGCGCGATCTCGGTGTTCGGGTTGGTCGCGGCGGCGTATCCGGCGTATGCCTCGCGGTGGGTCGCCTCTGACTCGGCGTATCGTCCCTGGCTGGCGTAGACGTCCCCGAGGTCGGCGATTGCCAAGAAAACGCTCTCGTGCTCATCGCCATGGGCGTGTCGTGTCCCGGCGATCACGCTCTGTAGCAGGTTCTCGGCTTCGTCGAATCGCTCGAGCGATCGCAGAAGCGCCGCGTAGCTGTTCGAGATCGAAAGCGTAGCGGGGTGGTCTTCGCCGAGACGCTCGCGACGCGCATCCATGGTCTGCCTCAGGTACGGCTCGGCTTCCTCGTATCTGCTTGAGAACATCAGGAGTCGTCCGAGATTGGAGACGACGCGCTCGAGATCAGGGTCGTCTGGTTCGCGAAGACGGCGGTACCGTTCGGTGACTTCGGACCAGCACTCGTACGCCTCGTCGTTCTTCGATTGCATCGCGTAGACAAGGCCGAGGTTATGGAGCGCGGCTATGGCCTCCGGGTCGTCCTCACCGTTGAGTCGGCGGTGTGTTTCGACGAGGTCTTTCAGTTCGCGCTCAGCCCCTTCATTGTCGCCCAGCTTGCGCATCACGAGTGCGATGTTGTTGCGAGTATTGAGTGTGCGAGAGTGTTCGGGACCCAAGGTCTTCGCCATGCCTTCGGCTGCCCGCCGGAGCAATGTGATCGATTCCTCTGAGCGGCCTTGCGTCATCCGTAGAGCGCCGAGCGAGGCGATTGTTTCAAGAGTGTCCTCGTGTTCGTCGCCGAGCACTGATTCGCGGATATCGAGTGCATCGGTGAGCGCATCATCTGCTCTGTCAAAGAGTCCAAGGTCGTTCGCGGTCCCCGCGAGCGCAAAGAGCAGGCGGGCGCGGAGCTCGGGTTGCTCGGCGAACTGCTCATCGATCGCCTCACGGGATCGTCCGAGGAGTTGTTCGTCTACAGCCTGACGAGCGACATCAACGAAGTTGATTTCATCGAGCACGACGTAGAACGCAGAGAGATCGGTCTCAACAGCCGTATCCGAGGCTCTTTCGCGTAGATCATTACGAATGCTGTCGCCCATGGCGCGCACATCGAGCAGATTGATTTGCGCTTCCTGGAACTCCACAACCTGCCCAAGCTCGGCTTCACGGGTTTCTGCGAGCACTCGCTGCTCACGCTCGTTGTTTCGAGCGGTGACGGCTTCGTTGCGTGCGTTGGTGGCGATGATGGCCTGTCTCACGGTCGCAGCGAAGCCGATGCTCAGCGCGAGAGCTACGGCGCCGGCCCCTGCAACGAGCCCGCGGTGACGGCGTGCGAACCTTCGTAAGCGGTACATCATCGGAGCGGATCGGGCGAGAACCGGCTCCGAATTCAGGAAGCGCTGCACGTCGGCATTGAGTGCTGATACAGATTGGTAGCGGCGTTCTCGATCCGGCTCAAGAGCTTTGAGGATCACGGCTTCGAGATCGCCGCGCAGACGCGGATCGATGGAGCCGGGGCGCAGCGGTGTGATTTCATTCACCACCCTGGCCGCCTCAGAAAGCGATGACTTTGAAAGGTCGTGTGGGAGACGCTGGCAAGCGAGCTCATAGAGCAGCACGCCGAGGGAATAAATATCTGTACGGATGTCGAGGTCGTCCGAGCGTCCCTTGTGCTGTTCGGGGCTCATGTAGTTCAGGGTGCCGATGACGTGGCCGGAGTCGGCGTCCATTGTCAATCGTTCGGAATCGGGGTCCGTTGAGCGGGCGATACCGAAGTCAATAACTTTGCAGCGACCCTCCGTATCAACGAGCACGTTGCCGGGCTTGAGGTCGCGGTGGATCACGCCGAGCTGGTGCCCGTGATGCACTGCGTTGCATACATCAAGAAAGAGGTGGAGTTTCTCGTCAAGAGCGCACTGTCTTTCGCTCGCGTAGGCAGTGAGCGTGAGCGCGTCCGGGACGAACTCCATTGCGAAGTAGGGTGTGGAGACACCGTGGCCGTCGTCTGAAGCGCCTACCTCGTAAAGCTGAGCGATGTTCGGGTGGCGCAGGCTTGCGAGCGTCTCTGTCTCAAACCTGAACCGTTGCACCGCCGAGGTCTGCGTGAGCGCGCGGCGCATTACCTTCAGCGCTACGCGGCGCTGCGGGCGATGCTGCATGGCCTCGTAGACGGTCGCCATGCCGCCAGCGCCGATCGCGCGCTCGATGGTGTAGCCGGTGATCGACATTGGTTCAGGGAGTATCGCGGCGTCGAACGACACCGCGGGTGTTTCGAGAAATGTCGAATCCTCACCGAGCGCCCTGAGAAGCGAAGACATCCTCGCGGTGAGAGCGAGGTCGTCAGCACACTCGTTTTTCACAAATTCGCGCCGCTGCTCTTCGTTCTCGATCTGGATCGCGCGCATGAGGAGTTCATGCGATCTCGCTGCAATTTCAGATTTCATCGCGCGTGCCCGCTTCATTGATCTGACAGAACAGCCACGCGCGCGCCACCTTCCACTCCCTATCGACACTCCGCTTGCCGATGCCGAGCGACTCGGCGATCTCATCGATCGTAAGCCCCCCGAAGAATCGCATTTCAACAACCTGTGCCTGACGCTCGTTGAGTTCATGCAACGCTGTTAGTGCCTCATCGAGTGCGATGAGATCAACGTTCGGTTCTGCCGCTACAGACTGGCCCGCATCCAGTGGTAATCGAGCGGCTCCGCCGCCGCGTTTTTCCGCCTTGTGTGCTCGCGCGTGATCTACAAGTATTTGACGGATGATTCGTGAAGCGATCGCGAAGAAATGAACGCGGTCGTTCCAGTCGGCCGAGCGCTGGTCGATTAGTTTGATGTAGGCCTCGTGGACCACGGCTGTGGGCTGCAGGGTGTGGTTGCCACGCTCAGCCTGCATGTGCTTCACAGCCAAACGGCGGAGTTCGTCGTAGATCGCGTTCATGAGAGCATCGAGATCGGCTCGCTCGCCAGATGACGCGGCGTGAAGCAACTGTGTCACATCTCGTTTTTCGAAGTTTTTTTCTGAAGGTCTATGAGAGTTCATTTGATCTCCGTCCAACGATTTTGCGATTGTACAATTCTCGAACGTGGCCTACTTCAGGGTTGATGTCGGAGTCTATGGCTGCTCTCGTTCTGCGTGTGCCCCATCCTGAAGTATGTGGAGTAGGACACGGTTCGGGCGCGATCGCCTCGGGGGCCGGTAGTTGGTAGTGGTGGGCAGAAACCGAGCAAACGCCTCAGGAGATGTGTCGCCATAGGTTCAGAAATACTCTCCGCAGAGCATGATTGCTGGAGGAGTACCGCACGAAACCGAACCACCCCCCCAAGTCTGATCCATCCCAGGAATGGTGTTGTCTTCGCATCGCTTGAGTATCACAATTGCGCCTCAATATCGGCCACGATCGGATACCAGCCGGAATCGCTACGTGATCATCGCAGAGGCGCTCATCGCGATTCCAGACTGTGAGTGATTTTCTTGATCTCCAGCTGGGGCAAATCCTGTCCTCTCCGCTATCGGATAGATAGCGCGCTAGACCTTGCCAGACTCGCCGGCGAGTTCCAAGCCTCTCTTGAAGAGGATGGGGCCGACGAGTTCATTGATTGCTATCGATGAGAGCAGGATGGCGTAGATTTTGTCGGAGAAGGCGAAGGCGCTGAATTGCTCGGCGACGACGATGGCCAAGGCGAGCGAGATGCCGGCCTGGGGGACGAAGGCGGTCCAGATCCAGCTCGAGGCGGGGGCTTCGAGGCCGGAGAGTTTGCAGCCGATGGCGGTGCCGAGCCAGATGGAGAACATGCGCAACCCGACGAGCGCGAAGACGTAGGTCCAGACCTCGGCGAGGAGTGAGGGATCGATCTTTGTGCCCGCGACAGCGAAGAAGAGAACATAGACGGGCACGGAGATCTCTTCGACGGCGCCGAAGAGGTTTGGTTTGTGGTCTTTGTATCGGTTGGCGATGGTGAGGCCAGCGGCGAGACCGACGAGGAGTGGTTTGAGTCCGAGTTCTGCGGAGACGAGCGCGATCGCGAAGGAGCCGAGGGTGAGGATGATGGGCAGGTAGGCGGCGGTTCTTCGGAGGTACCAGGCGAGACCGACGCCGATGAAGGCGCCTGCGGCGAGTGAGCCGCCGATCTGCTTGGTGAGCTTCATAGCGACGGAGTCGCTCTTCTTTGATGCGGGGTCGTTGAGGTTGGCTTGGTCTGTGTTTGTCGCTTCGGATTTCTGGACGGCGGTTGGCGAAGATTCGTCGTTCATCGCTTCGGCGCGGGCGGAGGACGCGGCGTCTGCGGCGAGCCCCAGCACGATGGCGAAGACGATGATGAGCAGGAGGTCTTTGCAGACGGTGACGGCGAGAGATGTGGTTGCCATGGGTCCGTCGGCCTTGGTTTCGCTGAGAACGGCGATGACCACGGCTGGGGAGTTGGCGGTGGCGACGATCCCGACGACGCACGCGACGAGTGTGACGGTAAGGAGGCCGCCGTACTCTTCGAAGACCGGGTTTGAGGAGAGCATGAACGCGAGCAGGGCCGTGACCGCGGCGAGGACGAGGGTGAACTCGAAGAGCAGAATGAGCGAGACGGAACGGAAGGAATCGCGGACTTCTCTGAGGTCGATCTTGCCTCCGGCGGTGAGGGCGATGAGGGCGATGGCGAGATCGTTGACGAGCGTGAGATAGGGCTGCTGGTTTTTAGAGAGCATCCACTGGGCGCTATCGCCGATCAGGAAGGCGCCGACGCCGGGGGAGGCGATCATGCCGAAGACGAGGTAGCCCGTGATCTTGGAGAAACCGATGCTTGAGGCGAGTTGCCCGAGGAGCCAGCCGCCGAGCAGGAGGAGCCCGACGGCTTTGGCGGTAGAGATGAGCCCTGCGGGGAAGGCCTCGATGGGACGATCGAACTGGTCGATCGCGGGGGTTGTGGGCGAAGAGGATTGGAAGAGGTTGGCGACGACGACGAAACCGATGAGGACGGCGATCGCTGCGAGCACGCGGACGGATCTGTAGACGAGCCGGTTCATGACGCTGCTCCGTCCGATGGCGGCGGGTCCTGCTCGTGGTGCTGCGTGCGGACAATGATCGCGGGGATGATTTCTGAGAGGACGCCGACGGTGACCATGAAGGCAAGCAACTCTTTATGAAAGACCGAGGGCTCCAGGAGGATGAGCGAGACGGCGAGAGCGAGCATGAGGGGGCTCTGGCGGCCGGCGGCGAGGTAGACGTGAGAGTGTTCGGGGAGGGGCTCGCCGGCTGGGGATTCATCGCCGGACGCGAGCGCGGCGCGACGGAGGACGAAGGGTTTGAGGATGGCGCGTACGGCGACGAGGGCGAGCGCGGCGGCGAGCATGACGGGGACGAAGATCGGCTCCATCAGCAGACCCGCGAGGAGGCCGAAGAGGATGGCGAAGGTGTGTTCGGCGCGGTAGATGAAGGCTTCGAAGCTGCGGAATCCGGTGGCGTCGATGTTGGCGATGACAGCGCCGGCTCCGAGGGCGGTGATGAGCGGGGAGGCGTCGAGTTGTTTGGCTGACCCCGCGATGAAGGCGACGATGCCGAGGAAGACGGTGAGTTGATGGCCGTGAGAACTGCCGGCGAGGCGGATCATGTAACGGCCGATGAATCCGATCGCGATGGCGAGAGCGGCGCTGTGGAGGACTTTGAGCACGGCGCGATCGATCGCGATGTGGCTCGCGCCGGCGGCGTCCTGAGCGACGGCCTTGGATGCGAGGCCGAAGAGCACGATTGCGATGACGCCGGCGAGGGCGCCGGCGGCGCGGATAAGGAGCGCGAGGCGCTCGTTTGAAATACCGCCGAGCGAGCGCGATTCGAGCGACCAGCCCAGCGATGAGGCGACGATGAAGATCGTTGGGATGAGGAGGTCAGCGGCGGTCGGTTCGGGCAGCCAGATGTAGAGGGCGACGAGGACAATAGGGGCCATAACGATGAGTGTGAGTAGCGCGTCGGCGGCGACGGTGGTGTAGACCACCTTCGGGAGGGATTTGAGTAGGGAGAGGCGGAGTTGGAGCCCGACCATGAAGCCGATCCAGCCGAGGCCGAGGGCGAGCAGCGGGACGGCCTGGAAGATTGATTCGCGCTGGATGAGGCCGAAGACGGAGGGGCCGAGGAGGACGCCGGCGAGCACGGAGAGCCAGCCGCCTGCGACGAGTGCGGCGACCGGTTTGGCGCGGCGGATGCGGTAGGCGGGCTTGGTGGTAGCGAGCAGCCCTGCCGCGATCAGGACCAGGATGGCGATGAAGACGTCCACCGTGCGGACCCGGCTGACACGTGCGCCGGGTGATGACCTTCCCTATGAGTTGACGAGATCGAGATCCAGCAGACGGCGCATGTTCGTCGATACGGGCGGCCTCGTCCAGCTTCATGCGGCGAGCTTTGGATTACGTGCAGACGGCGGTGAGCGGCGTTGGTGTTTACGTGGGATGCGAGGGCTTGGAGAGCTGGGCTGTCGCTCATCGTCGCTACGATATTCACATGATGAACAGACATCCGTGGCGTTTGGGTTCTTTGAGCATCGTCCTTGCGGCGGTCGCCTGCGCACAGCCGCTTTCCGGGCCGGTGGAACAGACGGGGGCGACGGCGGCTGAGACGGGGTGGAGGCTGAGCGAGGTGACACGAGGGCTGATGCGCCCGTGGGGAGCGGTGTGGCTGCCCGACGGGCGGACGATGCTGGTGACGGAGCGCGAGGGGCGTTTGCGGGTGATCGAAGACGGGCGGTTGCGGGGCGAGCCTGTGGAGGGCATACCGCTGGATGACTTGTTCGCCAACAACCAGGGCGGGTTGCTTGATGTTTCGGTTCATCCGGATTTTGACGAGAACCGGTGGGTGTACATGACGCTGAGCACGGGGACGAACCGGGCGAACCGGACGGAGCTGGTGCGCGGGCGGTTGAGTGAGGATCTTTCGCGGCTTGAGGATGCGAAAACGATCTTCCGGGTGTCGCTCGACAAGCCGGGGAGTCAGCACTTTGGGTCGCGGCTGCTGTGGCTGCCCGACGGGACGCTGCTGATGTCGGTCGGGGACGGCGGCAACCCGCCGATTCGGATTGATGGCGAGTTCATCCGCGAGCGGGCGCAGGACTTGTCGGCGCATCTTGGGAAGATTCTGCGGATGGATGAGGACGGGAACCCTGTCGAGAGTTCTCCCTTCGCGGGTGATGAGGACGCGAGCCCGCATGTGTACGCGTACGGGTTACGCAATGTGCAGGGGATGGCGATCCGTCCGGGCACGGACGAGGTATGGGCGACTTCACATGGGGCGCGGGGAGGCGATGAGGCGAACCTGATTCGGGCGGGGAGCAACTACGGCTGGCCGGAGGTGACGTACTCGCGTGAGTATTTCGGGCCGCGGATCAGCCGGGCGACCTCGCGCGACGACGTGGTTGATCCCGAGGTGGTGTGGACGCCCTGCATCGCGCCGTCGGGGTTGACGTTCTACACGGGGGACGCCTTCCCAGACTGGCGCGGGGATATGTTCGCGGGCGGTCTGGTGCTTCGGCAGATCCGGCGTGTTGACTTTGAGGGCGGGCGGATCGTGGGGCAGACGACGCTGCAGCTCGAGGATCGGGTGCGCTGGGTGGGGATGGGGCCGGACGGCGGGTTGTATGTGTTGACGGATGAGATCGACGGCGGTCTGTACCGCATCGAGCCCGAGCGCGAGTGATGCGCCAGGGCGTTCTTTGCGCGCGGGCGTTCACGCTGGTCGAGACGTTGGTGGTCGTGAGTGTGATCGCGCTGCTTGTCGGGGTGCTGCTCCCGGCGCTTGGGGCGGCGCGGGCGGCCTCGTGGCGGGCCGCGAGCATGAGCAACCAGCGTCAGCTGGGGACGGCGTTGATGCTGTACGCGGCGGATCACGACGACCGCGTTCCGCTTGGTCACAGCCTTGGACCCGGCGAAGGGTGGAAGCAGTACAACTACCTGTTGCGGACGAACCCGGCGGGCGGGACGGCCGCGATGCGCTGGATGGGGCTGCTGTATCTGCACGGGGCGTTTGAATCGCCTGAGGCGTTTTATTGTCCGGCGGAGCGCGACCCGCTGATGCAGTTCGACACGGAGAGTAATCCGTGGCCGCCCGATGAGACGGCGCCGGAGGGAAAGAGCACGCGGGTTGGGTACGGTGTGCGGCCGGTGGTGGGATGGCCTTTCCCATCAACCTCGCCGCAGCCGGGCGGGTTGCCGCGGCTTGAGCGGCTCCCGCCGGGGACGGCGGTCGCTGCTGATCTGTTGCACAAGCCTGAGCGTTTGTCGCTGCGGCACGGGTCGGGGGTGAACGTGACGCACGCGGATGGTTCGGTGCGGTGGGTATGGCGCGGGGTGTTGGATGAGGTTGTCGTTGATGGGGCGCGCTGGGCGGACACGGACGGGGCGAGCTTTGATACGGCTTTCAACGATCTGTTTTTGTCGGAAGACCCGATCAGCGGGAAGGAGCGCGGGGTGTGGGCGGCGCTTGATCGCTGAGGAATCTCGTTGGGCTCCTCCGCCTGCGAACGTGCGCAGAGCAGAGGCCAAGGTTGTCTGAAGGGGAGGGGTCGACGGCGCTACGCTGGTGCATGGGACGCATGCTGGAACGCGACGATGTGATTGTGCTGTTTGATGGCGGCTGCGGGTTCTGCTCGTGGTGGGTGCGGACCGCGGTTCGGCACGAGCGGGATTCCAAGATGCGCTTCGCGCCGCTTGACTCGGACGTCGGGCGGGCGCTGCGGGAGCGGCATGGCCTCGGTTTGGGTTCACTCGACAGCGTGGTGCTGATCGAGGGCGGGCGTGCGTACACGGAATCGGACGCGGCGCTGCGGATCGTGGCTCGGTTCCGCTCGCCGTGGCGGTGGTTGCGGGCGCTGGGCGTTGTTCCTCGTCCGCTGCGCGACGGGGTGTACCGGCTGATCGCTCGGCATCGGCGGCGGCTGATGGGTGCGGGCTCGTGCGAGCTGCCGGACGAACTGACGCGCTCGCGGTTTGTGCGTTCGCTTGACGATCTCGTGCCCTGACCAGGCGTTGGTGAGCGGCGAGAGCGCCGCGTACACTCGGCGGCATGGCAACAAAGATTCAGGATTTCGAGAAGCTCGGCGCCTTCTACATGGGTCGCGAGTACGACGTCGACGCGGGCGAGACGCTCGACGATCTGGTGATGTACGACGCGAAGGACCTGACGACGCACGCGGTGTGCGTGGGGATGACGGGGAGCGGGAAGACGGGGCTGTGCGTTGGGTTGCTGGAGGAAGCGGCGATCGATGGCGTGCCCTCGATCGTCATCGACCCCAAGGGCGACATGGGGAACCTGCTGCTGAACTTCCCCAGGCTACGCCCGGAGGATTTCGAGCCGTGGGTTGATCCGGGGGAGGCGTCGCGCAAGGGACGGAGCGTCAGCGAGCACGCGGAGGCGGTGTCGGAGCTGTGGCGCGGCGGGCTGAAGTCGTGGGGGCAGAGCGGGAAGCGCGTCAGGAAGCTCGCGGACAGCGCGGAGATGGCGATCTACACGCCGGGGAGCGACGCGGGCATCCCGCTGACCGTGCTGCGCTCGTTCGAGGCGCCGTCAGAGGAAGTGCGCGCCGACCGCGAGGCGTTCAACGAGCGTGTGCAGGCGGCGACGGCGGGGTTGCTGGCGCTGGTCGGCATCGACGCGGATCCGATCCAGAGCCGGGAGGCGATCCTGATCGCGTCGCTGCTTTCGCACGCGTGGGGGGAGGCGCGCGGGCTGTCGATCGCGGACATGATCCGGCTGATCCAGCGTCCGCCCTTTGACACACTCGGCGTGCTCGACCTGGAGACGTTTTATCCGAGCAAAGATCGGGCGAAGCTGGCGCTGACGCTCAACGGCGTGCTGGCGTCGCCGCAGTTCGCGCCGTGGCTTGAGGGCGAGCCGCTGGATATTCAGCGGTTGCTGTACACGGAGGAGGGGAAGCCGCGGGTCGCGGTTTTGTCGATCGCGCACCTGAGCGAGGCGGAGCGGATGTTCTTCGTGACGATCGTGCTGAACGAGATCGTCTCGTGGGTGCGCTCGCAGGCGGGGACGGGGAGCCTGAGGGCGATCCTTTATATGGATGAGATCTTCGGGTACTTCCCCCCCACCGCCGAGCCGCCCTCGAAGAAGCCGATGCTGACATTGCTGAAGCAGGCGCGGGCGTACGGCTTGGGCGTGGTGCTGGCGACGCAGAACCCGGTGGATCTTGATTACAAGGGTCTGTCGAACACGGGGACGTGGTTCATCGGGCGGCTGCAGACCGAGCGCGACAAGCTGCGGGTGTTGGACGGGCTCGAAGGGGCGATGACGGGCGGCGGCAAATCGTTCGATCGAGAGCGCGTCGACGCGATCCTGTCAGGGCTGGGCAAGCGCGTCTTCCTGATGAACAACGTGCACGAGCGGGAGCCGGTGCTGTTCAGCACGCGCTGGGTGCTGTCGTATCTGCGCGGGCCGTTGACACGCTCGCAGATCAAGACATTGATGGCGGGGCGGAAACCGAAGAAGGCAAGCGCACCGAGCGTTGCACCCGCGAAGAAAAATGTGAAAGCAGCGCCGGCGGCGGAGTCACGGCCGGTTGTGCCCGAAGGCGTGCGCGAGCGTTTTCTGGCGCTGGGGAGGGATGTTTCAGAGAAGGATCGTCTGGTGTATCGCCCGGCGTTGGCGTGCAACGTGAAGCTGCACTACGCGAATGCGCGGGCGAAGGTGGACAAGTGGGTTGATGTGTCGGTCGTCGCACCGATGGACGACGACGACCCGGTGGTTGATTGGGAGGAGAGCGAGTACACCGAAGGAGAGAGTTCGCGTGATGAGCGGCGGAAGCCGGAGGCGGGGGCGTCTTTCGGCGAGCTGCCGGCGCCGGCGCGGAACGCGAAGAAGTACACCGCGTGGGGACGCGAACTGAAACGTCATGTGTACGAGCACCGGCGCATCACGATGTGGAAGAGCGCTGAGCTGAAGTTGGTGTCCGAGTTCGACGAGAGCGAGGCGGACTTCCGCGTGCGGGCGAACCAGGCGGCACGGGAGCGGCGCGACGCGGCGATCGAGAAGCTGCGGGCGAAGTACGCGACGAAGATCGATCGTCTTCACGAACGCGTGCGCAAGGCGACGGAGAAAGTCGGCTACGAAGAGGAGCAGTACCGCCAGTCGCGCCGGGGCTCGTGGTTGAACATCGGGACGACGATTCTTGGCGGGCTGCTCGGGCGCAAGACGGTGTCGTATACGAATGCGCGGCGGGCCGGCTCGGCGGTGAAATCGATGGGGAAGGCGTCGAAAGAGAAGAGCGACGTGGAGCGGGCCGAGCGAGCGCTGGCTGTGGAGAAGGAAAAGCTCGCGGCGATGGAGCAGGAGCTCAAGGACGAGGTCGCAGAGCTGCGCGCCGAGGCAGAATCAGAACTCGAACTCGATGAGATCGTGGTGGCGCCGCGGAAGTCGGACATCGCGGTGAGCGAGCCGACGCTGCTGTGGAGGGCGTGGGCGGTTGATGAGGATGGGATCGCGGAAGCGGCGTACGTTTAGCACAGACGCCCGCGCACACGTTGACGTTGCCGACACACACAACGATGCGCGCCGCGCTCGTGGTACACTGTGTTGAAGAAGCTGTTTCGCGTTTTGGCGTTGCGTCAAAGAGCGAGCGGCGTCAGAGAAGAGGTTTTTTATGAGTTCGTCAGCGAAGACACAGTGTGCGCATGACTCGTGCGGGTGTACGCCCGAGAGCGGTGAGGGCGTGACGAAGGATGGCGAGTGGTACTGCTCGGCGGGTTGCGTCGAGGGTGAGGGGTGCGGGCACCCCGGGTGCGGGTGCGGCTCGCAAGCGGGGTCGGGCTCGCCTCAGGACGCGTCGAACCCGACGCAGCGCGGGAACCCGACCAAGCCGGCGCCGAGTCGGAACCCGGGGCATGACGTTGATTTCAACCCGGGGCAGGGCGGCCCGTCGACGCGCCGTCAGCCCTGAGTCAGGACTCGCGTTTCTCGCGTTTTTTCGTAGCAACCAGCACTCGTGTTATCGAAGGAGATCGGTGTGAAAGCGATCCAGACGCAGGACATCAGCCTCGAACAAGCCCGCGCCGCCTGCAAAGCAGCCTTTGCGAAAGCAGAGGAGATCGGCGCGAAGATGGACATCGCAGTGGTCGACGCGGGCGGGAACCTCAAAGCGTTCGAGCGGATGGACGGGGCGTGGCTGGGTTCGATCGACATCGCGATCAAGAAAGCCAAGACAGCCAGATGGTTCGACATGCCGACGGGCGAGATCGGCAAGCTGTCACAGCCTGAGAAATCTCTTTTCAATATCGAGCACTCGAACGGCGGGCTGATCACGTTCCCGGGGGGCGTGCCGATCCGGGTTGGCGAGACGGTGATCGGGGCGATCGGAGTGTCGGGCTCGACTGTTGAGGATGACCACGCGGTGGCCGAGGCGGGGGCGAACGCGATCAGCTAAGCGGGTGTGTTCACCCGCGCGGGGCGACGACCACGCGGCGCTGCAGGTCAGGCACCCAGGTGCCGCCGGGGTTTTCGACGGTGATGGCGAAGAGGGCGACGCGTCCGACGTCGATGCCGGGCTCGATGGGGACGATGACCTCGCCCTGGGCGGTGGCGTTGAAGACGCCGCCGCTGACCTTCTGCTCCATGCCGCGCTCGTCGATGATCCAGACCTGGTACTGCTCGACGTCGGGATCGTTGACGGCAAGACCGGTGAAGCGGAGGAAACCCTGCTCGCGCTCGTCGTTCCACACGACGTCGCCGGCGACGCCCGGCTGCTCGACGGGCGGAGCGCCGTCGAGTTGGAAGGGCGACCAGGCGAGGCGGACGGTGCCGGGGACCTCGAGGAGCTTCTGGCGGTTCTGGCGGAGCTCGGCGGGATCGGCGGGCGCTTCGTACTTGGCGATCTCAAGGCGCGCGAGTTCAAGGTCGTCGGTGGCGTCGGCGAGCTGCTGGGCGAGTTCGAGGCGTCGGCGGGAGGCTTCGGCGAGTTGGGTTTCCTGCTCGTTGATGGTGGCGCCACGCTCTTCGAGATCGCGCCGGAGTTGGTCGGCCGAGGCGCGGACGTCGGCGAGGAGGGAGTCGTTGGCGTCGATGCGCTCCTGGAGATCAGCGACGAGGGCCTGCTCGGCGCGGAGCTCGTTGGTGCGCTCGTAGGCGATCCACGAGGCGCCGGCGACCGCGAGACCGGCGAGGGCCACGCACGCGGCGACGGCGAGCCAGCCGGGGCCGGAAGAGCGGGGCGGGGCGACGGCGTGGCCCGCGCCGGAGCGGGCGTTCACGAGCGCTTCGCCCTCGCTCACAAGGCGGTCGCGCAGGGCGGCGGGGAGCTTGGCGGCTGGGGTGAGCGCGGACTGGAGCGCGGCGGCGGCGCGGTCGTCGTCGCTCGCTTCGTGCGCGGAGCGCTCGGCGTGAGCGTCACCGGTGGCCTGATCGACGGCGAGGTCGTCGGGGGTCGGAATGTCGTCTCGATGGCTGCTCATGACGAGGCCCCCGAGAGCGAATCGCTCTTCATGGCTGTACGGATCGTTCTGAGGCCGGTTCGGATGCGGGACTTGACGGTCCCGAGAGGGGTCTGGGTGATATCGGCGATATCGGCGTGGGAGCAGCCGAACTCAATAGAGAGGCGGAGCGCGGTCTGGGCGTCGGGCTCGAGCTTCGAGAACGCGTCGGCGGCGCGGGCGGCGAGTTCGTCTGTTTCGAGGCGGGCGGTCCTGGGTTCGGCCGCGAGGGCGTTCTTGAGCTCGGTGGTATTGAGGCGGCGCTTGGCGCGCCGCCAGCGGTCGATGAGCGTGCGCCGGGCGAGGACGGAAACAAACGTCACTTCGGCGCCGGACTCGCGATCGAAGTGGTGCGCCTTGCGCCACAGCAGAACGAAGATGTCTTGGACGGCTTCCTCGGCGTCGGCCTCGGAACCGGTGAAGCGCCGGGCGAGCGACCAGACGAGGTCGCCGTAGAGGTCGATGAGTTCGCGCACCGCGGCGGCGTCACCATCGGCGATGCGTTCGAGGGCCTGCTTTCTGACGCCTGACGGCATACTCATAATGTAGTCGATTCCGTTCGACATAAAAACAGGACGCGCCTGTCGGCGCGCCCTGTTGATCATCTCCCCCGTGATCGGATCAGCGGCGGCGACGTGACGCGAACGCGCCGGCGATGCCGAACAGGCCCGCGACTCCGGGGGCCGGGATAACGGCGATGGAGGTGACGACGGCGCCGCCTCCGATCTCACCGACCATGGACGCGAGACCCGTGTCGAGATCGATCGTCCAGAAGGTCGAGCGGCTCAGCCCCTCGGCCTCGACGGAGGCGTAGGCGATGTCGCTGATGCCCGAGATATCGAACCCGAGCACGTCGTTGAGGTTCGTGCCGAGGTCGCCGACGGTCTCGAGCGTGCCGGCGCTGTTGGCCTGAGTGACGAGGATGTCGAGGCCCGTGTCGATGCCGTAAAGCTGGGTCGACGTGGCGCCGGAGACGCTGTTGGTGTACCCGGAGCCGACGACGTTGGGGTCCTGGCCCTCGTTGGGATCGCCGGCGGCGTAGAACAGGTCGGTGACCGCGGTCGACGTGCCGTCGTTGGGGTTGAGGACGAGGTTTTGGTTGGCGTCGCTGACGACGCGGATGCGGTCGATCGTGGGGTTGAAGTCGAACCCGAAGGACGAGCCGTTGAGGGTGTCGGCGAAACCGGAACCCACAAGGCTGGCAGAGCCGGAGTTGAGGTTGATGGTGTAGAGGTTGCTGAAGCTGCCGAGGGCGTAGAGCTGGCCGTTGGCGGGGCGGAAATCGATGCCCATGATCTGCTCGTTCTGCGCGAGCCCGGAGATGGCGACGCCTGTGAGGATGTTGCCGGGGGTCGCGCTGTCGAAGCTGATCAGCGACTGGGTGTCGGTCACGCCGTAGATGACCTCGGCGTTCGCGACGCCCGCGGCGAGCGCGAGCGCGGCTGTTGTTGCGACGATGCGTGTCATATGAGTGTCTCTCTCTTCCTTTTTAGACTTTTGAGTAATCGAGGTTGAGTGCACAGGGGAGTGATCGAGGCGTTAGCGCCGGCGGCGGGTCGCCGCGAGACCGGCGAGGCCGACAAGCGCTGCGGCGCCTGGGGCGGGAACGATCTGTCCGCGAATCTCGCCGGCGGGGAAGTTGCTCGTGTGGATGTTCAGGTAGAGCTCAGCGCTGAAGAGTGCGTCCTCGAAGCCGTTGATGGAGACATCGAAGGCGGTGAAGGTGAGCACGCCATCGCCCTCGTCGACGAAGGAGCCTTCGAGCCCGAGGTCGACGACGATGGGCCCGTTCGAGCCGGCGGCGGCGTTGTGGATGTGGATGGGAGTGTTGTTGGGGCCGACGCCCAGGAGGTCGTCGAAAGCGATGCCGTCGGTGACGACGAAAAGGTCAAAGGTCTGTGTGTCGCTCATGTATTCGAGCGTGGCGAAGCCGAAGGAGTCGGAATCGTTGGGCGGGACTTCCTGCCCGCCGGTGAGTTGGAAATCGAAAAAGACACCGGCGTGGGCTGTCGTCGTGACCAGCGCGACGGCGGTGGCGAAAGCGGCTGCTCTGAGCATTGGTTTCTCTCCTCATGGTTCTCTCGTGGAGCGGACGCAGCCCGCCCCTGCACGACTACGACCGGGGACGCCGGCTGGATGTCTCGGTTCCGGGATTTTTTTTGGGACCACGACATCCAGCCCTGCTCATGGCTCGTAGTCGAAGGTGAATGACCCCGTGCGGCCGGTCCGTTCCGGGCTTACGAAGAGATACGAGAGAGGAACTTTTCATGATTCGCCGAATTACTGGCGCCGCCGCGCTGTCTGTGTGCGCTGTCTCATTTGCCGCCGACCACCGCGAGGCCCCGCTCATCACCGAGGACAGCCCCGCGGATATCGCGGACATCTATGTCTTCAACTCACCGACCACCGAAGGCAACGTCGTCCTCGCGATGACCGTTAATGGGTTCTCCATCCCCACGGAAGCGATCACGTACCGCTTCTCGCCGAACGTACGCCACAACTTCAACATCGACACCGACGGCGACGGCGCCGCCGACCGCACCATCCGCGTGCTCGTGGACCGCGACGCCGGGACGTACAGCGTTGACTTCCCCGGCACGATGTTCGACTTCGACGGCGACGTGACGCAGCCGACCGAGGAGCCCGAGCCCAACCCGGCGCTCATCGCCAACGGGCCGAACGGCGTCATGGGGTTCGTGGGGCCCCGCGACGACCCGTTCTTCTTTGACATCGTTGGTTTCTTCCGCTTCTTGGCGGGCACGGGCGGGTTTACGGGGACCGATTCCTTCGCGGACGTCAACGTCTCAGCGATCGTGATCGAGGCGCCGCTGGCCGCGGTCTCCGACGGGCTTGAGCAGTTCGCCGTCTGGGGCGAGACCGAGCGCCGGCGCATCACGCTGCGTCGCGGCACGCGCGGTCAGCTCGAACGTGAAGTCGGCCCCTGGGAACGCATCGAGCGCATGGGCAACCCGGCGGTCAACACGGCGTTGATCACGCCCGGCCTCAAGGATCTCTACAACGTCGGTCTGCCCGAGGACGATGCGGACGACTTCGCCGGCACGATCGTCGCCTCGCTGCAGGCGCTCGGGACCAACGAGGAGAACATCAACATCCTCGCTTCGGTGGCTGTGCCCGACACGCTGAAGATCGACACCACGGCGACGTCGGAGTACCCGAACGGGCGCGCCCCGGCGGACGACGTGGTGGACACGCTGTTCTTCTTCATCTTCAACCAGCCGAAGACGCCTGTCACGGACATGGTGGACGGGAATGACGTGCCCTTTATCGAGGAGTTCCCGTACCTGGCGCCGCCGCAGCAGGCGCCGTAACGCGCGACGTTCCGCGCCCTCGACCCTCACCGTCCCGCCGCACGGGCCTGTTCGGACGATCGCGGTGAGGACGGTTGAGAGGGCGCCAGGACGGACTCAGATCGAGGATGAGAGTGTCATGGCAACGACGCGGGCGGCAGCGCCCGCGTCGTTGTCATTGCGCGCGGTAGTATTGTGTGAT
Source organism: Phycisphaerales bacterium (assembly GCA_965227605.1). Classification (GTDB taxonomy): domain Bacteria; phylum Planctomycetota; class Phycisphaerae; order Phycisphaerales; family UBA1924; genus CALNYS01. Next base: position 237,131 of record OZ245745.1, read on the forward strand.
GTCTAGGGTGAAAACTGTTGATGAGTACATCGAGCGGTCGGGCGAGTGGTCGAAGATTCTAACCCGCCTCCGCGAAATCCTTCTCTCAGCCGGTCTCGATGAAACCGTCAAGTGGGGCGCGCCCTGCTACACACACAACGGGAAGAACGTCGTCGGGCTCGCCGCGTTCAAGGAGCACGCGGCGCTGTGGTTCTTCCAGGGCGCGCAGCTCAGCGACCCCGACGGCGTGCTGGTCAACGCGCAGGAGGGCATGACCAAGACGATGCGCCATTGGCGGGTGCGCACCATGAAGGACGTCAGGGCGCGGGCGATCAAGGCGTACGTCAAAGAAGCCGTCGCCGTCGTTGACGAGGGACGGGAGGCCAAGCCCGAGCGGGGCAAGCCGGTGACGGTCCCGCCCGAGCTCAAGGCCGTCTTTGCGAAGAACGCCAAGGCCAAAGCCGCCTTCGAGGCCCTCCCGCTGGGCAAACGCCGGGAATACGCCGAGCACGTCGCCTCAGCCAAGCGGGACGACACCAAAGCCCGACGGATCGAGAAGATCCTGCCCCTGATCGCCCGCGGGGCGGGGCTGCACGACAAGTACCGCTGAGGGACGCAATCCCGCGTCGCTGAATCGGTACGAACCTCTCTATCGAAGGCTTCGGCGGACCATGCGTGTCCGCTACGATCGACGGAACCGCCCGCCCGGCGCGTCTTCATGGACGCCCGATCGCGCGAAGGGAGAGGAACGCCGTGACCAGAGCCGCTGCTCTTTTGATAACCGCACTCGTCCTCGCGCACGCCCCGGGCGTGGCGTTTTCCCAATCAGGCTCCGAACGTCCGGATCGCATCCTTCAGAGCGCTCACGGCATGCTCGGCAAAGAGCTCTACGAGCTGGCCGCGGAGGAGTACCGGCGCTATTTCGACGCGATCGGGGACGACGGGTCGAGAGACGAGCTGACCACGGCCGCGTACGGGCTCGGGGTCGCGCTGCACCGCACGGGCGACCGCGAGGGGGCGCTGGCGGCGCTCCGCAACGCCAACCCGGCCCCCGATCACCCGTACGGGCCGGAGATCGCCCTGCTTCAGGGCGCCTGCCTGTACGAGTTGGAGCGGTACGAAGACGCCGCCGACGCGCTCGATGCTTTCCTTGCTCGTCACGCCGACCATCCGTCGGCGCCCAACGCGGCGCTGATGCTGATCGAATCGCTGGGCGTCATGGGCGAGACGCGGGTGCAGGCCGACGCGTGCGAGGCGTACCTGAACAACTGGGAAGATTCCCCTGGAGCGCCCCGCGTGCGTCTGCTGCAGGGGATCGCGCTGACCGAATTGGGGCGAGAAAGCGATGCGGCCGAGTCGTTCGAGGCGCTGGTCAACACCGACGCCCGCGAAGCGCCGGCGGCGGCGCTGCGCTTAGCCCGCCTCGTGGAACTCAGCGAGCCTGCCCGCGCGGACGATCTCTACACGCAAGCCGCCGAAGAAGGCGATGAACTCACCGCGTCCCATGCCTCGCTCGCCCTCGCCCGCCGCGAGCGCGAACGCGGTGACGCCAATGACGCCGTTGATTCGCTCGAGCGCTGGCTGGACGCGTACCCGAACAGTGATCTCGCGCCACGGGCGCGGTTGGAACTCGGGCGGGCGCTGCTCGACGACGGCCGCCCGCGCGAAGCGCTCACGCCGCTGAATGAGGCGGCGTCAGATCTGGACGGTCCCGACGCCGCCTACTGGCGCGGCAAGGCGCTCTTCGCCAGCGGCGATGTGCGTGCGGCGATCGAGGCCTTCGACGCCGCGGCTGGCGATCACCCTGATCACGAGCTGGCGCCTTACGCGCTGTACGATCTGGGCGTCGCGCTGCGCCGCTCGGGCGAGGACGGGCTGGCGCGGGATATTTTCAACCGTCTGCGTGACGCTCACTCGCGCCACACGCTCGTCCCGCACGCGACGTACGCGCAGGCCGCGGTCGCGCTCGACGCGGGCGAACACGACGAGGCGATCCGCCTCGCGTCGAACCTTCTGAGCGCCCACGCGGGCCACGAGCTGGCGGCGGACGGTGCGCTGCTCCTCGCCGACGCGCAGTACTTCGCGGGCGAGGCGGACGACGCCGTGCGCACGCTGCGAGCGCTGCGGGATTCGTCGCCGAACTTCGAGTCGGCCTACGTCGCGTACCGCCTGGGCATGGCGTTGCAGCGGGCGGGCAAGCCGAACGAGGCCGCGAAAGCGCTGGCCACCGCCGCAGAGAGCGCCGGCAACGACGAGCGCCTGCGCAGCGCGTCGCTGGCGCTCGCCGAGATCGCCTACGCCGGCGGCGACTGGCGGGGCGTCATCGACAACGCCGAGCGCTACCTGGGGTGGGGCGGGGATCAGGAAGGCGCTGACGACGCTGTGCTCAAGATCGCGCTCGCTCTCGCCGAGCTCGACGAGCACGACCGGGCGATCGGACGCTTCGATTCGCTCCTCGACGACGCGAACGGGACGCACACCGCGCACGCGATCTTCGGCAAGGCCGGCTCGCTGCGAGCGCTGGGCGACGACGCGGGCGCGCAGCGCCTGTATGAGGCGCTGCTTGAGCGCGACGACGCCGAGCGATTCGTGGCGCACGCCAAGCGGGCGTTGGGCTCGATCGCGCTCGCCGAGGGACGCGCGGACGACGCGCGGCGCTGGTTCGCGGAAGCGTCGGGCGGCGACGCCTCTGACCCCAGCGACGCCGTGAACCTGGCGCAGGCGGCGCTCGCCGGGGGGGATCCCGAGGCGGCGCTCACGGCGCTCGACGGCGCCTCGCTTCGTTCGGCGACCGATGAAGTCCGCACGCGTGGGCGGGTCGTCGAGGCCCTGTCCCGCGCCCGCACCGGCGAGCACCGCGCCGCGATCCGTCTCATCGACTCCCTGCTGCGCTCGGGCGACCTCGATGAAGCAACCGTCGAAAACCTTTCTTACGAGCGTGCGATCGCGTTACGGGCCAGCGGGCGTGAGGACGATGCGGCTGATGCGTTACGCGGTCTGCAGCGCTCGAACGCTCTCGGCGACCGGGCCACGCTCGAACTCGCCGCCATCGCGATGGAAGAGAACAACCTCGTACGCGCCGCTGAGGCGCTGGACAGCCTGCTTGAGCGTCGCGACGAACTCAGCGCGAACGTCGCCGAGCTGGCGACATACCGTCGCGGGGTGGTGGCCCACCGCGCCGGCGACAGCTCGCGCGCCGCTGACCTGCTGTCCGGGTTCCGCGACGCGTTCCCGAACAGCGACGCGGCGGTCTCGGCCGACCTTATCGCTGGCCGCGCCCTCGTCGAGCTCGACCGCGACCGCGAGGCCATCCCGCATCTTGAGCGTGTCGTTGACGCCGACCCGCCTGACGAACAACTCGCGCCGGCGCTTCTGCTACTGGCTGAAGCGCTGGCCGAGGCGCAGCGCTTCGACGACAGCCTGCGCACCGCCCGCAGTCATCTCGAGCGCTTCAGCGGGAGCGACCTGTGGTTCCGCGCCCGCTTCAGCGAGGCGTGGGCGATGGAGAACCTCGGGCGCCACGAGGAAGCGATCGCGTCGTACCGCCTGATCGCCGAGCGCCACGAGGGCGACACCGCGGCCCGCGCGCAGTTCCAGATCGGCGAATGCCTCTTCGCGATGGGCGAGCACGAGGACGCCGTCGCGGAACTCCTCAAGACCGACATCCTGCACGCTTCGCCCGAGTGGTCGGCCGCGGCCCTCTACGAGGCCGGGCGCTGCTTCGAGGCGCTGGGCAAGACAGGCGAAGCCCGCGCTCAGTACGCCGAGACCATCGAGCGGTTCCCCGATTCGGCGTGGACCACCCCGGCGCGTGAGCGCCTCGCGGCGCTCTCCCGCGCCGCCGCCCCCGGGCGCGACGCCCGCAGAGGAGGCCGCTGATGCTCGCCCTCACGACACACCTGCTCGCCCAGAGCGAGGCCGAGGTCAACTCGGTGCTCGAGCTCATGCAAAAGGGCGGGGTGATGATGATCCCGATCGGGATTTGCTCGCTCATCGTCGTCGCTGTTGCCGTTGAGCGCGCCGCGGTGCTGCGCTCGTCGCGCGTCGTGCCGAAGAACTTCCGCAAGGGTCTTGACCGCGCGATGGACAGCGCCGACACCGACGCCGAGGCGCGACACAACGGGCGCAAGTACTGCAAGGACCGGCGCAGCCCCGCCGCGAATCTCATCCTTGCCGGCCTTGAAAAGCTCGGTCACTCCGGTGAGATCGTTGAGAAGCACATGGCCGCCGCGGGCGAGGACGAGGTGTACCTGATGCGCCGCCGCCTGCGGGCGCTGGTCGTGATCGCCGCCATCGCGCCGCTGCTCGGGCTCACCGGCACTATCTTCGGCATGATCAAGGCCTTCCAGACCGTCGCCACCAGCGCCGAAGCGTTGGGTAAAGCCGAACTGCTCGCCGAGGGCATCTACGAAGCGATGATCACGACCGCAGCCGGGCTGCTCGTGGCGATGCCCACCGTCATTATCTACCACTGGCTTTCGGGCAAGATCGAGCGCCATGCTCGTGACCTCGACCGTCTGGGCGTCTCCTTCATCGAGACCCGCGTGCTCGAACCCGCCGAGCCCGTCTCCCCCGCCCGCGCCGCCAACGGCTTCGCCGAAACGTTCTAAGACCGGGACTTCACACGCGTGCTGATCAAGCGTAAACAGCTCGAAGCCGGGCCTGTCGTCGAGCTGACGCCGGTGATCGACATGGTCTTCCTGCTCCTGATCTTCTTTCTGGTTGCGACGACGTTCACCCAGGAAGAACGCGAGATGCAGATCGCGTTACCCGAGGCCGAGTCGGGCCAGCCGATCTCGCTCGCGCTACGGGAGCTCATCATCAACGTCGACGAAGCGGGCGCCATCATCGTCGGTGGGCGCAGCGTCTCGCTCGAAGACCTGCGCACGATTGTCAGCGACGCCGTTGAAGCCAACGCGAACCAGAAGGTGTCGGTGCGGGCCGACAAGGGCGCGGCCTACGGCGCCGTCGCCCGCGTGCTCGACATCTGCAAGGCCTCCGGCATCAACGAGCCCTTCCTCGACACCGAGCCTCTCCCGTGAGCCGCTCCCGTCTCGCGACGATCGCGCTGGGCGTCGCGGCCGCCCTCTGCGCCGCCGGCGCGCTGGTGTGGTGGGCCTCGGCTGATCGCCTGGAGTTCTACACCGGCGCCGGCGTCAGCAACGCCAGCGCCAAAGACCACAGCGCCCGCGACATCCTGTGGCGCTCGCCGGAATCGCTCACGAACGAACTCGGCGGCGAGACCGACACCTTCGAGCTCTCGGTTCCCGCTGGCGGGCCCGCGGCCAACAACGAGCTGCTCTTCGCCCGCGTCTCCGCCGACGGCGATGCCGATCTGTACAGCGTCGAACGCATCGGGCGCGTGTGGTCCGAGCCGCGGCCGATCGCCGTGCTCAACACGCTGCATAACGAGCAGAGCCCGCGTCTCTCGCCCGAGGGCGCCTGGCTGTACTTCGCGTCCGACCGCCCCGGCGGCGCTGGCGGCCTTGACCTCTGGAGGGCCCCGCGCACCCACGGCGGCTGGGGTGAACCCGAGAACCTCGGCGAAAGCATCAACACCAGCGCTCACGACGCTCAGCCCGCCATCAGCCCCGCCAGCGGAGCTCTGTGGTTCGCCTCCGACCGCGAACGCCCGATCGTCGAGTCGGCTGATGAAACTGTCACGGCCCAACCTATCGAAGCGGGCTTTGATCTCTATCGGGCCGCGCGCGGCGCGGACGCCGAGCTCGTGGCGGAGCTGTCCTCCGCGGAAGACGACGTGGCGCCGGCCTTCTCACCCGTGGGCGACTTCGTGTACTTCGCCTCGGCGCGCGAGGGCGGCGCGGGAGGCATGGACCTCTACCGCGCCCGCGTCACGGGGGGCGAACCCGGCGCTGTTCAGTCGCTGGGGCCGCCCGTCAACACCGAGGCCGACGAGTACGACCCCGCGCCCGCCTCCGAAGGCTTCGAGCTCTTCTACACCAGCGTCACGGACACCGATGCGCCCGGTGATGTGCTGCGCACTGTTTCGCGCGAGGTCGATCTCGCGCGTGACACACAGTACGGCGATCTGAGCGCGCTGCTGCGTCTGCTGCCGTGGATCCTGCTGGTGCTCGCGCTGGTGCTGCTGCTGTCGATGCTGCGTCGCCTCGCCTCGGGCGGCGCCGCCCGGGCTTCGCTCGGCGCCCTCAGCCTTATGGCCAAGTGCGTGTTGGTCTCGCTGATTCTGCACGCGCTCCTGCTCGCGCTGCTCTCGCTGTGGATGGTCAAGCCCGAGGAGGGTCAGTTCGCCGAGGCCGACTCGGGCACGCGCGTCTCGCTCGCCTCCTCCTCCATCCGCTCCAGCCTCGAAGCCCAAGTCCGCGAGAGCGCCGGCGCCCCCGTGCCCGTCGCTGCCGAAGACGTGCCCGACCGCGCCGCGCCGACGCCTGTTGACGCTATCGCCGCCGCCGAGAGCGCTCCGGCCCCGCTCGTCGAACGCGACGAAGCCCCGAACGCACGCAACGTCACCCAGGCCAGCGCGAGCGCGACGACGACCTCGGCTGCGCCGTCACCCACGCTCTCCCCCGAGGCGTTGCCAACGGACGACCTCCCGCTCGATACCCCCACTGCACAGGCCGCGCGGCGCGTCGCGGAAGCCGACACCACGATCGACGCCGCGCTCGATTCACCGGCGCTGATGCCCGCGCCAGACCTTAGCCGCACGAACCGCGAGGCCGTCTCGTCGAACACCGCGACGCCGCTCCCCGACGCCCGCGCGGGCGAGCAGGCGTCGATCCGGCGCGACACGCCAAACCTCGCTACCGACGCCCCGCAGGGCGACGCGCCGCCCGCCCCGGCGCGCACGCAACCGGACGCTGCGCCCGCGATCGCTCTCTCCACGCCGGCCGCACGAGCAGCCCAGCGCGCACAGGAAGCGCAGACCCGCGTTGATGCTCCTGATCTTGATGCGCCCGCGCTGCGCACAGCACCCGCTACACCTGAAGCGCTCTCGTTGCGCACGCCGACGCCCGAATCCTCCACCACCGGCGACACCCGGCGCATCGTGAACTCGCGCCCGCTCGCCGGCGTCGAGGCGCCGCGGTCGCAGACCGACGCGCCCCGTATCTCAGAGAACGCTGTGCAGCCGTTCACCCTCTCGACCCCCGGCGCCGAGGCCGATGAACCCGCATCCGAAGACGAGCTCGAGATCCGTCTCGCGCTCAGCGCGATCGAGGACCGCCCGACCCCCGACACGCCGACGCGGGCGATCAACCTCCCGGCGCCGCGGGCGGATTCGTCGCTCGCCGATGACGCCCCCCGCCTCACCCGACCTGAGCCCATCGCGCCGGGCGAGGCTCCGACGGGCGCGCGGGACGCGTTGCCCGAGATCGCCAGCACAAACAACCTCGCGGCGCTCGCGTTGCCTTCGCCGAGCGCGATCGACACCGAACCGTCGCGTACCAGCGAGCCCTCGGTCGAGTTCACCCCCGACACGCTCACCCAGCGTCGGCTCGACACCCCGCCACCCGCGCTCGCCCTTCGCACGGCTCCACCGCCAGCGCCCGACGCGGCGACCGAGTTCCGCGACGAGCGCCGTCGCCCGACGCCGATCGATGCGCCCGACCCCGGCGGCGCCCGACCCGCAGCGCCCCCACCCGTCGCGCTCGCGCGGGCGATCGAGCTGCCCGTTGCCATCCCCGTGCCCGTCGAGCCCGACGCGCTCACCGGCACGGTGCTCGACGCTTCGAACGACGCGCCGATCGCCGGCGCCCGCGTGCGTCTCGATCTCGCCGAGGCCGACGACGCCAGCGCCTCCACCGACGACCGCGGCGCCTTCACCCTCCGCGCCTTCGACATCCCCGACAACTCCGCCATCAGCGCCTCGGCGCCGGGCTACATCCCCTACTCCGCCAACATCACCGCGGACGAACTCGAAGCAGGCGCCACCGCCGTCATCCGCCTCTGGCCCGAGAGCATGCTGACCGTCGCCCTCGAAGACGACCCCGAGGTTCATCACTTGGGCAACGACGCCTTCACCGGGCGCGTCAACAGCCAGTTCCAGCGCCGCGCCGAAGGGCTCACCATCGAGATGCCCTTCACCCTGGCACGCGAGCAGCTCCCCCCCAACACCACGCAGGCCACGCTGCTCATGCTCGCCAAAGGCGTGCAGCTCGAGAATCGCTTCTACCTCAACGGCAGGCGTCTGCGCGAGACGTTCCCGGAGTCGCCGCGCGACGGCTCCTTCGGCGAGGTCGCCATCGAGCTGCCGCTGCGCCTCCTCCGCGAAGGCGAGAACGTCCTGGGCATCGAGAGCGTCCGGCGCGGCGACACGGACTACGACGACTTCGAGTTCGTCAACGCCCGTATCCGCTTCATCCCCGCTGGCCTCATTGTCGACTGAGCTTCTCTCTACGATGGGCGCCAAGGAGCCGCGCCCATGAGCGAATCACTCTTCCAGCAGGCGTTCGACGAGATCAGGCAGGACATCGAAGACCTCGCAACCAGCGGCGACGCCGAGCGCTGGCGCGTGCTCGAACGCCTGCGTACACCCGACCGCATCATCCGCTTCGCGGTGCGCTGGATGGACGACGACGGGAAGGTGCAGGTCAACACCGCCTGGCGCGTGCAGCACTGCAACGCGCTCGGCCCTTACAAGGGCGGCCTGCGCTTCGACCCTGCGGTCAACGAGGACACGCTCAGTTTCCTCGCCTTCGAGCAGTGCTTCAAGAACGCGCTCACGGGTTTGCCGATGGGCGGAGGCAAGGGCGGCGCCGATTTCAGCCCCAAGAAGCGCTCGAACGCCGAGATCATGCGCTTCTGCCAGGCCTTCATGGACGAGTACGTCCGCTACGGCGGCCCTGATCAGGACGTACCCGCGGGCGACATCGGCGTGGGCTCGCGCGAGGTCGGCTTTCTCTTCGGGCGCTATCTCAAACTCACCGGTCAGCACGTCGGCGTGCTCACCGGGAAGCCCGAGCTCCTCGGCGGCATCGCCGGACGCGAAGAAGCCACCGGTTTCGGCGCCGTCCGCTTCGCGGCGCTGATGCTCGAAGAACAGGACGATTCGCTCGAAGGAAAATCCGTCGCGATCTCCGGCTCCGGCAACGTCGCCCTCTTCGCCGCCCGGCGCTGCGTCGATGAAGGCGCCAGAGTCGTCACGCTCTCCGAACGCGCCGGCGCCCTCTTCCACAAAGACGGTCTGAGCGCGAACGATCTCGACGCGCTCGAAGATGCTAAAGATGCCGGCGACAGCCTCGAAGGCGTCGTGAGCAACGCCGAATACAAGGCGGGCGCCAACCCCTGGAGCGCCGAGGCCGACATCGCCATCCCCTGCGCCACGCAGAACGAGATCGACGAAGACGACGCGAAACAGCTCGCGGACAACGGCGTGAATCTCATCATCGAGGGCGCCAACATGCCCTGCACCGACGGGGCCATCCGCGTCTTCAACGAGAAGAACATCGCCCGCGCCCCCGGCAAGGCCGCGAACGCCGGAGGGGTCGCCGTCTCCGGCCTCGAGATGAGCCAGAACGCCTCCCGCTACCCGTGGACCCGCGAGCGCACCCTCGAAAAACTCGACGAGATCATGGGCGACATCCACGACGCCTGCGCCAAAGAAGGTCGCACCAACGAAAGCGCCATCGACTACGCCCGCGGCGCCAACCGTGCCGCCTTCAAACGCCTCAGCAAAGCCATGGTCGCGATGGGCGTCGTCTAGCGGCCCTCGCGGGCCTCGAGCGCCTGGCGGTACGCCATGGTGCACAGCACGATCGGCCCGATCGCCTTCTCGCCCGCCAGAATCGCCGCGTGGCTGGTGTCCCGCGCACGCCCTTCGCGGATGTCCGCCTCAAGCTCATCCACCGCGCTCGCGATCACGCGCAGCATCGATCCCACGATCGACCACTCATCATCATTCTGTGGCACGAACTGCGACGACCCCGGGAAACGCAGCGGCAGCTCAACGCGCCACTTCTCGTCCTCGCCCTTGCGCATCAGCAGCCCGACACCGAACACCGGCTTGCCGTCGAACTGCACCGCTGCCCGAGTGTCATCAATCGTCACCGCCGTCAACCGCCCACGCTGCGCGAGCAGCCAACCATATGGATCCGCAAGAATCGCCCGGAATGTCTCGCGCCCGGGCCCACCCGTCGGATCGATCGACCCCCGCCCCGGCGCCAGCGCTCGCAGCGTGCCCGCCGGATCGGTCCGAAACGCTTCACGCAACCGCGTCGTCTCTTCCGGGAACGCCTCGCTCGCGGCCTCAGCGACTTCCTGCAATTCATTGCACAACAGCGCCAGCTCGTTGAACGCCCCGCGCATCGCGTCCGACTCCGAATGCAGCAGGTCCGGCAGCCGCCCAGCGTCACCCTCTTCAATCATCTCGAAAGCCGCCTCGATCGCCGACTCGGGCGTCGCCTGCGGGTACTCGCGCGGCGTCTCCGCGCTATCGCCCATCCGCGCGACCGCGCCCACGACCACCGCGATCACCGCCACCGCACTCCCGATCAGCGTCCAGCGCACAAGCGTCCCTCCGAGTCACCCAGTGTAGGCATTCCCCTTCTACCCCCGCTAAAATGCTGCGATGCAGCTCACCGTCAACGGCGATCCCCATACCACCCAGGCGACCACCGTCGCCGACCTCCTGCGCGAACTCGGCCTCGATGGCCGCCCCTGCGCCGTCGAGATCAACCGCGAGCTCGCGCCCAAACGCGAGCACACCCAGCGATCGCTCAGCGAGAACGACCGTGTCGAGATCGTCACCCTCGTAGGCGGCGGCTGATCATGCCCGAGACCACTCCCATGCGCGACGACCACGCCGAACAACTCCTCGCCGACCCCCGCGCCCTGCCCCTCAAGCTCGGCTCGCGCTCCTTCAAGAGCCGCCTGATCGTCGGCACCGGCAAATACCCCGACGAAACCACCATGACCAAGGCCATCGAGGCCTCCGGCGCCGAGGTCGTCACCGTCGCCGTCCGCCGCGAACGCCTCGTCAACGAAGAAGGCCGCTCCCTCCTCGACGCCCTCGACCTCACGCGCCTCACCATCCTGCCCAACACCGCCGGTTGCTTCGACGCCGCCGACGCCGTACGCGTCGCCCGCCTCGGGCGCGAACTGCTCGAACAGCTTGAAAATCCTGGCGCCTCCTGGGTCAAGCTCGAAGTCCTCGGCGACAAGAAAACACTCCTGCCCGACCCCGCCGGCACGCTCGAAGCCTGCCGTGAACTGGTGCAGGACGGCTTCGAGGTTCTCGCCTACACCAGCGACGACCCCATCGCCGCCGTGCGTCTCAAGGAAGCCGGCGCCACCTGCGTCATGCCCGCCGGCTCGCCCATCGGCTCGGGCCAGGGCGTGCTCAACCCCGCCAACGTCGCGTTGTGTCTCGAACTCCTGAAAGACTCGGGTGAGTTCTTCCCCGTCGTTGTGGATGCCGGCGTCGGCGCGGCCAGCGACGTCTCCGCCGCGATGGAGCTCGGCGCCGACGCCGTGCTGTGCAACACCGCCATCGCCCACGCCGACGACCCAGTCCTCATGGCCAGCGCCATGCGCCACGCCACCCTCGCTGGCTACCGCTCCTACCACGCGGGCAGAATCCCCAAGAAGAAATACGCCACCGCCAGCAGCCCTTGGGACGGCGTCGTCAGCTACATCCCGGGCGAATAACGCTTACGCAGGACGCACGCCTCGGAACAGAAGCTGCACGCGCTCGGCCTGCTCTTTGCGCACATGCTCCAGCGTCAGGCGCGGGATCTCCCACTCGGGGGCCTCGTCGGTGACGTTCGAGCAGTGCTCCTGCACGCAGCGGTACAGCAGCTTGAAGGCGTCACGCGGTTGCTGCATCTGATCCAGCGCATCCACCAGATCCTGACGCTTCACGTTCTCATCGAAGAGATCGACAAGGTTGATCGTCTCGTTCCCCGGTCGGCACGCCGCGAGACGAGCGTTGCACAGGTCGTACAGTGTCGCGCCCGTCCACTTGAGTTGCTCGATGAGGTTCTGCTTGTCGAGGCGGGCCTCCTGGAAGAAGGCGCTCGACTCACGGAACAGCGCGTGGCGGAGCTCGATCGGCAGCAGCATCTTCAGGCCGAAGCCCGGGATCTGAAGAAACTTGTTGTTCATCAGGGGCCACGCGACCGCCTTCATCCGCTCGCTGTCGCCCGAGATGAGCATGGGCTCGTCGAGGCGGTCGATCACGACCATCGCGGCGCGGTGCTCCATCGCGCGCAGCGCACGCGAGAGGCGCGCGAACATCGCGTAGCGGGCGTCGTCGTCGGTGGACATCGGAAGGCCCGACGTGGCTCGGTCTTCTTTCGGCAGCTGCGCAAGAGAAGCCGCGAGAGATTCCGGCGAACGCCCCAGCGTGCGCAGCTGCGACGCCACGCGCCGCGCCACGCGCCCCAGCATCCAGCGGTGCAGCGCCAGGTCAAACAGCAGCCACTTCAGGAACACGAGCGCCCACAGTCCCGCGAGCACGAAGAACACCCACTTGCCGAGGTCGAAGCCGAGGCCCGGGATGTACCCCTCCTCGTTCAGCCAGAACGCGCCTGCCGCGGGCAGCCAGCCGATCGCGACGATCACGTCCCAGAGCGTGCGCCCGTGCCCCCGCGGCGCCTTGATCAGCCGGCGCAGCTGCTGCGTGCGCCCCGGCGCGTCGCTCGGGCGGTCGTAGAGCGCCTGGAGAACCATCATGTCGCGCCGCACCGAGGGCGCGGCGCCGCGGAGCAGCTTGCCCTCCGAGCGCCCCACCGGCGCGTCGCCATCAGAGCGGGCGTCGCCCAGCAAACCATCCACGATGCGCACCGTCGCCGAGTGCAGGATCGCGTCCATGTGATCGCTCAACGTGAACCGCTTAAGCGTCTTGAGTTCGTCCTCGTCCTCGCGCTTGCGGGCCGCGTCAACGAAGCGGTCGAGCGCCGAGTTCAGATCGTCGTAGGGAATAAGCATCACCCGCTCGCCGGGCGACTTCACGTTGTGCTCGCGCACGCTCTTCTCGATCTGCAGACGGATCGCCGTCTTCCCGCTCCCCTTCTCGCCGAAGACGATCGAAGACGAGGGGCGTGAGAGATCGCCGAGGATCTTCTCGAAGTCCGGGTGGCGCACCTTCTGCGGGCCGAGGCGCTGAAAGACCGGGTCGTGGCGCGCCTCCTCCGCCTGGAAGGGGTTCTCGGCGATCGACCAGTGCTCGAAGAACCGCGCGATGTTCATGCCTCGGACGCCTCCTGAACGCCTCTATCGGCCACATCATAGGAACGCTGTGAGCGCCCCCGCCGATTAGTGCGCCGCCGGCTCGCCCAGCATCGGCGCGATCTCCTCCACCATCTTCTCGCACAGCTCGGGCGTCTTCGCTTCGAGGTTCAGGCGCAGCAGCGGCTCGGTGTTGCTCTTGCGGATGTTCGCCCACCACCCCTCGCTCTCGAAGCAGTCCACCGTCACGCCGTCGAGGTCATCGATCTCACCCCGCGACGCGTACGCCCGCCGGATCTCCGCCATCGCCCCGTCCTTGTCCTCCACCTCGAAGTTCCGCTCCCCCGATTGGGCGTACCGCGCGATGGGCTTGATGTGCTGGCTGAGGGTCTTCCCGCTCCGCGCGAGTTCAGAGAACGCCGCGACCATCGCGATCACGCCAGAATCAGCATTGAAGTTGTCGCGGAAGTAGAAGTGCCCCGACAGCTCGCCGCCGAAGACGCCCCCGTGTTCGGCGAGCGCCTGCTTGAGAAACACATGCCCCACGCGCCCGCGCACCGGCTTCCCGCCCGCGGCGATCACGTCCTCTTCCACCGCCTTGCTCGAGCGCAGGTCGTACACCACCGCGGCGCCGGGCGAATCCTTTAGAAAAGCCTTCGCCAGCCACGCCGTCATCAGATCACAACCGACCGGCGCCCCTTTCTCATCAATCAAAACGCAGCGATCCCCATCCCCGTCATAACACACACCCAGATCAGCCTTCTGCGCAACCACCGCGGCGCATAGGTCAGCAACAGCCGAGGGCAGCAACGGGTTCGGCTCATGCACAAACTCATTCTTCGTGTTGTCAAAGTTCATCTCGATGATCTCGAGACCATCGATGTTCGCCCCCTTGCTCCCAAAGATCTTCGGCAGCGCTGTCCCCGCCATCCCGTTCGACGCATCGATCACAACTTTCAGCGGGCGCTTCTCAATCGCCCCACGATCAAGAAACGACAACACATGCTCCGCGTACGCGTCCCACAGATCGCGATCCTCGACGCGCCCCTTGTCAGCGGGCTCGGCCTTGTGCTTCTCCGGCTTCGCTTTCGCCGCGAGCTGGCGGATGTCGTCCAGCCCCGTCGCCTGCCCCACCGGTTTGGCGAGACGCTTGGAGATCTTGAAGCCGTTGTACTCCGGCGGGTTGTGGCTGGCCGTCACCTGGATGCCGCCCGCGCAGTCCAGCGTGTTGATCGCGAAGTACAGGAACGGTGTGTCCACCAACCCCACGCGGATCACGTTCCCCCCCTGGTCGGTGATCCCCTCGCAGAGCTGCTCCTCGAGCGTCGGGCTGCTGGCCCGCATGTCGCGCCCGACGACGACGTAGCCCATCATCGGGTGCGTCTGCCCCGCGCCGGCCGCGTCGTCGCGCAGGAACGACGACGCCCCGTACCCGATCTGCCACCCCATCTTGTCGGTCAGCGCCGACCCGTACACCCCGCGCACGTCGTACGCCTTGAACACGTTCCCCAGCATCTATAGCTCCCCTTACTTGAGAATCACCCAGAGCGCGTGCAGCAGCCCGGGCAGGTAGAAGATCAGCGTCAGAATGATGTTGAGAATCAGCGCCACGCCGATCCCCGCCTTGAGCCCGACCGCTAATGGCGGGATCAGGATCGCGATGATGACGAGCAGCAAGTTGTTGGTGTCCAGATCAGACATCGTTCCCCTTTCAAGAGCTTCAAGCTACCAGAGGTTCATGACATCCGCGCACGAGAAAGCCCCCTCCCGCACCGGCGAGGGGGGGCTTTCAGAGCACATCCCGATATCCGTGTATTCAGCGTGAACGACGCCGAAGCCCGCCGACCAGACCGATCCCCACGAGGGCGGTCGCGCCAGGAGCCGGAACAATCGTGATGCGCGCAATGAGGTCGCCGGATCCAAACACCGAGCCAACGGTGTTCCCATCCGCGGTCTCGCGACCGATCAGGGACTGCAGGTACACATCGTCGCCGCTGACCGTGAAAAGATTGCGAACCACGTTGTCTTCCACTGTGCCCGCCGCGCCATCAGTACCCGCCAGGAACGCCGCGCCGTCATCGGCGTTGTTCACCTCGGTCCCTGCGTCGTTGACTTCTGACGCGAAGATCTCGATCACCAGCGGCCCGTTGAAGTTCCCCGCCGCATCGAAGATCTCATGCGCAAACGGGTTCCCGTTCGCCACGAAGAGATCGTTCGTCGGCACCACCATCGAGGCATAACTGAAGTAGCGGTTCACCGACGAATCACCAACATCAAGACTGATCGTCGTTGACTCTCCGCCGCTAAAGACGGGCGCGCCAACGCCGTTCAGCACGGTCGTATCAACACCACCCGCGAGGCCCGCGGCGCTCGCCGCGAACGCGTCCGAGATCGGCCCCGTCAGCCCAAGCTCAGCCAACTCCTCCGTGCCGGGGAAACCCGCCAGCGTCGAACCGCCGTCGTAGCTGTCAAACCCGCCGTTGTGCGCGGCGATCCAGAACGGCGTAAAGCTCAACCCATCCGAAGGCCCCACGTTCTCAATCGTCACCGAAATGTTGGCCGCCTGCGCAAACGGCGCAACGAAACCTGCCACCGCGATCGCGGCGATGCCCATGCTCCTCATGTCGTCTCTCCTCTGTGCGTGCGAACTCTGCGTGATCACCAGCCCGCAACAGCGCAGACCAGCACACATGAGTCGCACAACCGCGCCACACCGCACACCCGATCGCAAAAAATCACGAAGACTCGCGCAATCCCCGGCGCACCCGCTCCTTCGCGCTCTCAGGCATCCCCTCCGCCCCGACTTCCCCGAGCGAACGCAACCCCTCGTTCAGCCGCTCCAGCTTCCGCCGCGTCCGCCGACACGACTTACACATCGACGTGTGCAGCCGCTCCGCGAACCGCTCGCCCCGCGACCAGTCCGCGCGATCTTTGTTGGTGCGCAGGCGATCCAGCCGCTCGCAACGCAGCGTGACCGTAAACACAATGGCCTGCACCAGCCGCAGGGGGTTCATGATGAGCGTCCCTCGCCGCGCTGCTGCGCGGCCCGATCCTCGAGTGTCTCACGCAGCCGCACCTTCGCCCGATGCGTCAGCGTCCATACATGAGTCGCACTGAGCCCCAATACCTTACTGACCGTTTCGGTATCCAACCCATCTATTTCCCGCAGCACCACGACCCGGCGCATCGCTTCGGGCAGTTCAGCCAGGGCACCCCGCAGCGCTGCCCGCAGTTCGGCCTCGCCCAGCCCATCCACTGCCCTCGCGGCCTCCTCCGTCTGCTTCCGACGCCACAGCCCGAGAACAAACGGTTTCCGACCCTCCCCGAGCGCCTCCCGCACATCCAGCGGCCGCGCCCGCGCCTCCCGCCGGATCGCGTCCAGCACCTTGTGCCGCAGGATCCCGATCAGCCACGTCCGCTCGCTGCTGCCCCCCTTCCGCTCCGCCGTCAGCGCCGCCAGCAGCGCCTCCTGCACCGCGTCCTCCGCCGACGAGTCATCCCCCAGCCGCAACCTCGCGTACGCGTACATCGCCCCGCCGTGATCATCCAGCCAGCGCTCCGCGTCGCTCACCACTCCTCCCCGCGCCGAACCTCCACCCCCTCGGGGAGCGCCTCCAGGAACAGCCGCCCGTACCGCTTCGTCGCCACCCGCGGGTCCAGCACCGCCACCCGCCCCGAGTCCCCCGACGAGCGGATCAACCGCCCGAACCCCTGCTTGAAGCGGATCACCGCCCGTGGCACGCTGTCCTCCATAAACGCGTTCCCGCCCCGCGCCTCGATCATCTCGCACCGCGCCTCGACGATCGGGCGGTCCGGTGGCTCAAAGGGCAAACGCGTGATCACCACGTTCCGCAGCGCCGCCCCACGCACGTCCACCCCCTGCCAGAACGACGCCGCCCCGAAGAGCGCCCCCCTCTCACTCGCCCGGAACTTCTGCAACAAAAGCGACCGCGGGCCATCCTCCCCCTGCGCAAAGACCTCGATGCCGTCCTCGTCCAGCGTCCCGCGCGTCAGCGCCGCCGCCCGCGACAGCGTGCGCAGCGACGTGAACAGCACAAACGCCCCGCCGCCCGTCGCCCGCACATGCTCCGTGATCTTCGACGCGAGCGCTTCCTCATACGACGGATCCCGTGGGTCCGGCATCCCCGCCTCGACGTATAGCTCCACCTGTGACGAATACTCAAACGGGCTTCCCAGCGCCAGTGTGCGCGACTTGGCCGCTTCCAGATCAAACCCCACCCGCGCCGCCACGTGCCCGAAACCTTCGTTTTTTTTCGATCCCGTTGTCAGCGTCGCGCTCGTCAGCGTCACCGAATGATCGCCCGCGAACAATTTCTCCCGCAGCACCGGCCCAACCTCAATCGGCGACCCCGCGATCGTCACCCGCAGCGACCGTCCGCCAAGCGACGGCGCCGTCTCCACCCAGTACGCGCACCCCTCCAGCTCCTGATCGACGATCAACTGCGCCTCCACCCCCACCGCCTGCGCCCGCTCCGCGTACGAGCTCAGCTCGAACGCGTCCTCCTCGCTCGCGCACACCTCGCGCAACCGGCGCAGCGCCGTCGCGAGCTGCACGAACGCCGGCGTCACCACGTTCTCAACGACACCCTCCTCGCGCACCCGCTTCGTCAGCGTGCGCAGCGACCCGCCTCCCGCGTACCCGATCCAGTCGTCAAAGAACACCCGCGCCGCGTCCCCCGCCGTACGCGTCCGCGCGATCGCCCGCTCCTTCAGCCCGCTCTCGTCATGCTTCGTCTGAAGCTGTCCGAGAAACCCCTTCCCCGTCTTCTCGTGCAGCAACATCGACAGCAGGTGCTGCACCCGCGACTCGGCCAGCGACGCCCCGAAGTGCTCCGTCGCCACGTCCTCAACGCCGTGCGCCTCATCAAGCACCACATGGTCATACGCCGGCAGAAACCCGACCCCCGCCCCACGCAGCGCCAGATCGCTGAAAAACAAGGCGTGATTGCAGATCAGAAGCTGCCCGTGCTCCATCCGACGGCGCGCCTGCTGGTAGAAACACGCCTCGTAGCTCGGGCACCGCCGTCCCATGCAGTTCCCGCTGTCAGAACGAACCCGATCCCACACCCCGTGCCGCTCAAGCTGCGGGAGCGTCGCCAGCGTCCCGTCCGTCGTGCCGTACGCCCAGTCTTCGACCTGATGCAAACTCCGCCGACTCGCCGCGTCCGCGAACAGCCGCTCCTGGCGCTTGCTCGCAAGCTGCAGCCGCCGGATCGAAAGATAGTTCCCCCGCCCCTTCACCAGCACCGCGGAAAACTCGTCCGGCGTCGCCGCCCGCAACAGCGGCACGTCTTTCTCAAGAAGCTGCTCCTGCAGCGCGATCGTGTTCGTCGCGATCACCACCCGCTCGCCGTGCTCAACAATCCGCCGAATCGCCGGCAGCAGGTATGCGAACGACTTGCCGACCCCCGTCCCCGCCTCAACCAGCAACCGCCCGCGCTCCCCCATGCAGCGCTCGACCGCCTCCGCCATCGCCAGCTGCTGCTCGCGGGGCTCGTAGTGATCCCCGAGCCGCGCCGCGATCGCACCGCCAACACCCAGCATCTCCCGCACACCCGACGACATACCCGAATCGTACGGTGACGTGGCGCCGGTCGTCTTCGATAGGCACCACGAGTCCACCCCTCGAATGAAACCAATTACAAAGGCTCCCGCTTCGCCTCCCCCGCCCGGCGCGGGTACACCCCCGGCGTCTTCCGCGGTTTGTCGAGCACCACGATCTTCCCCGTCGGCGTGTCCACCACCCCCGCTACCGGCGTGTGCAGCATGTGCAGCGCCTTCTTCGCCGCCTCGATCTCCTCCGCCGCCTTCTGCCCCTTGATGAAGTACGCCGACCCCCCCACCTTCACCAGCGGCGTCACCAGCTCCGCCGCCACCCGCATCGCCCCGAGCGCCCGCGCCGTCGCCGCGTCGTACACCTCCCGGTGCCCCGCATCGCGCCCCAGCGCCTCCACGCGCGCGTTCTCCACCGCCACGCTCCCCAACCCCAGCGCCTCGACCGTCTCGTGCAGAAACACAGCCTTCTTCCCCACCGACTCCACCAACACAAAGACCAACTCCGGCAGCGCGATCGCCAGCGGAATCCCCGGCGCCCCCCCGCCGCTCCCCACGTCGATCACCCGCGCCCCAGCGGGAAGTTCCGCCAGCATCGGCAGCAAGGTCAACGAATCCAGAATATGCCGCTCCCACATCGCCCCCGGCTCGGTGATCCGAGTCAGATTGAACGACCGGTTCGCCTCCGAAAGCAGCGACAAATACCGCCCAAACTGCTGAAGATCCCCCGCATCAAACGAGATCCCCAACCCCCCCGCCGCCTCCAAAAACTCAGCCGTTGGTTCCATCATCCGTGCGTTATACCTTCCGATCCCCCTCTCCCCGAGGGAAAGGGGTTAGGGGAGAGGGAGGCGAAACCACAAAGGGCGAAGCCCGTATCCTCCACACATGCCCGCCAAACCCGCCATCGCCGCCGCCTTCACAGGCCTCGCCATCCTCGCCGTCATCGCCGCAATCTTCTACGCGCCCTCAGAGGAGGGCCACCGCGCCGAGATCAACGACGCCCTCGACGCCTTCCACCAAGCCGCCGCCGACGCCGACCTCGACGCCTACTTCAACCTCCTTACCGACAACGCCCGCTTCCTCGGCACCGACGCCACCGAGCGCTGGCCAAAGAACGACTTCCTCGCCTACTGCACCGACCGCGGCGCCTTCGACGAGGCCCCCGCCTGGGTCTACACGCCCAGCGCCCGCCACGTCACGCTCAGCGAAGACGACAACCACGCCTGGTTCGACGAACTCCTCACCCACGACCGCTACGGAACCCTCCGCGGCTCCGGCGTCCTCGTGAACAACCAAGGCGCCTGGAAAATCGCCCAGTACAACCTCACGTTCCTCGTCCCCAACGAAAAAACCCCCGCCGTCGTAGCAGCCATCTCCGATCCCCCTCTCCCCGAGGGAGAGGGGTCAGGGGAGAGGGAGTAACCCGATGCCCCCCACCAAAACCAACCTAAACGAAGCCACAAAAACCCTCACCACCCACTGGTCCCCCAAGGTCCTCACCACCGTCTCCGGCCACGAGGTCAAGATCTCCAAACTCAAAGGCGAGTTCGTCTGGCACAAGCACGACGACGCCGACGAGATGTTCCTCGTCGTCACCGGCGAACTCCTCCTGAAGTTCCGCGACGGCGACGTCACCCTCACCCCCGGCGAACTCCTCACCGTCCCCGCCGGCGTCGAACACCTCCCCATCGCCGAGGAAGAAGTCGTCACGCTCGTCTTCGAGAAAGTGGGCGTCAACAAACTCGGCGATAAGGCAGACGCGCCCGAAGCACAGAGCTTCGTGCAGCCTTAAGCGTCCCGCCCAAACTCAAAACTCTTCCGCTGCAAATACGCCGGCCGCCGCATAGCCACATTAAAAATCAGCCCCACCATCAGAAAACTCGTCACCAGGCTCGACCCGCCGTAGCTCACGAACGGCAGCGTCATCCCCGTGATCGGCAGCACGCCGATCGTCATCCCGATGTTCACGCTCGCCTGCGCCGCCACCAACCCCGCCAGCCCCACGCACACCAGCCGCCCATACGGGTCCTTGCACCCCGCCGCGGTGAGCAGCGCGCCACCCGCCCACAGCAAATACAGCCCCATCGTCGTCACGCCGCCCAGGAACCCGAACCGGTTGCTGATCACCGCGAAGATCATGTCGTTGTGATCCTCGGGCAGCTCGTTGAAGTCCACCACCGCCCGGCTCTTTTCCCCGCCCAAACCGGCGAGTCCGCCTGCCCCCACCAGCGTCATCGCCCGATCGCCCTGGTAGTTGATCGAATCGTTGAACCGATCATCCCCCTTGATCTGATTAATCAGCGCCTGCACCCGCGCCTTCTGGTGCGGGCGCAGCGCCGGGTACATCGCCGGCGCCGCCGCGCTCATCACGAGCACGATCAACGCTAAATGCCACAGCTTCGCCCCCGCCGCGATCAGCATCGCGAACAACATCGGCCCGAACAACACAGCCGTCCCCAGGTCCGGCTCCACCACGATCAGCCCCATCGGGATCAGCGTGATCAGCGCCGGCGGGATGAGACCTTTCAGCGTTCGATAGTTCTTCCGGAACCGGAAGTAGCTCGCCATCGCCAGCACGTACACGATTTTCGCCAGCTCGCTGGGTTGGAAATCTGTGACGACCAAGCTGATCCACCGCCGCGCCCCGTTCCGCGGGCGCACGATCGCCTCCGGCACCCACGGGATCAGCACAAACACCAGCAACCCGATCGCCGCGAACGAAAGCAACGGCGTCACGGCGCGGATGTGCGCGTAGTGCGGCGCCGCCACCACCGCGCCCGCAAACAACCCAAGCACCAGAAACACCAACTGGCGCGTCGCCTGATAGCTCAACCCCTCCGCGCTCACGCCCGCCGTCATGTTGATGCAGTAAATCCCCAGCAGCGCGAGCGCCAGCGACGCCGCCAGCGTCACCCACGCCGGGTGACGCCACGTCACCTTCGGGATCTGTGCCGCCGGCGCCGTCTCCGTCAGCGTCCGCGGCGAACCGATCACCGGCTCGCGCCGCACCCGCTCCATCGGCGTCTCACGCTGCGTCGGTACGCCCGTCACGACGCCGGCTCCGTTTCGTCTTCGTCCGCGCCGGGGAGATACCCCTCCGCCTGCAGCGCATGAATCACCTGGTTGGCGATCGGCCCCGCCACCCGTCCGCCTGGCCCGCCGTGCTCGACCACTACCGCGATGGCGTACTCGGGCGGCCCGCCCGCAGCGCCCACCAGCGCCACCGTCCACGCGTGATCCCCGTTGCGCAGCACCGGCGCTGCCTCCGGCCCGTCCCCGTCCGGGTCCTCCCCGCGCGTGCTCGTCGCCTGCCCCGTCCCCGTCTTCGCCATCACCGTCACGCCCGGCGCGTTGAAGATCGGCTCCCGCCGCGTCTCGTAGGCGATGTGATGCGCCGTGCCGAACTCTTCCTCAACGCCCTGGCGCAGCCCTTCGAGTGCAGCCTCCACCGCCGCGCCGTCCCATCCCAGATTCGCATAGTCGGGCCGCTTGCGCCCGCGCACGATCGACGGTTCGATCCGCAGCCCGCGCCGCGCCAGCGTCGCGTACGCGTCCGCCGCGTGCAACGGTGTCCACGAGATCGGCCCCTGACCGATCGCCATCATGATCGCCTCGTTGGGCTCGATCCTCTCACGCCCTCGGAACCCCAAAAACCCTGCGCTCGCCCCGGGCAACCCGAGGTCATAAGGACGCTCCACACCCAGCGATTCATAGAACGCCCGCATACCCGCCCCGCCCAGGCGTTGGCCGAGCGTGTAGAAGTAGATGTTGCACGAGCGCGCCAGCGCCTCCGCCGCGCCCAGCGCCCCGCCCGTGATCGACGTGTGCGTCGACATCCCATACCGCGGCCTGTAAATCCAGCACCGGAACTTCCCGGGCATGCTCGGGAAGAAATGCCCGCCGCACTCAATCGCGTGCGACAACTCATGCGCCCCGCGCGTCGTCGCCTCGACCAACACCAACGGCTTCACGATCGACGCCGCCGGGTAGGGCCGCGCCACCGCCCGGTTCACCCACGGCGCCAGCAGCCGATCATCAAAGATCGCCTCGCCGTCCTCGCGCATCTGCTCGCGCGTGAATGACGGCGCGCTCACCATCGCCAGCGCCTCGCCCGACGACACGTCCAGCACCACCGCCGACGCCGCCAGCCGCTCGCCCAGCGCGACCGTCCGGTTCCCGTGCCACGGCTGCACGACCGTGAGACCCAGCCGCGGGTCCATCGCCGCCGCGATCCGCGCCTGCAGCATCACATCAAGCGTCAGCGTCAGATCATCACCCGCCGCCGGCGCCGTTTCTTCGAGCGCGCCCGTGTCCAGCCGCAAGCGGCGCAGCCCACGCTCGCCGCGCAAAACATCTTCAAAGGCTTCCTCAACCCCCGCGTTCCCGACCGCGTCCCCCTCCTGGTAATGTCCAAGATCAAGCTCGCCGGTGCGCGCATCGCGCTTGGGCCGCCGCGCCAGGTCCTCAGCAAAGATGCGCTCCCGCATCCATCCCAGCACATGCGTCGCCGCGCCCTCCACCCGCACCGTCTCGTGCGATTCCAGCTCCAGCGGGCGCGGGAACGTTCGCAGGTCCACCGCCACGTCCACGCTCTCGAAGGGGTAGTAGCGCCTGCCGCCGTCGAGAATCCGCAGGAGCTTCGGGTACGACGACGCCAGCTTGCGCATCTGGAACGCCGCGTCGTCCGACACCCCCCGCAGCACCACATGCGGCGCCGCCTGCTCACGGATCGGCCTCGCCACGTCCGCCAACGTTGGCGGCTCCAGCGAGCGATCCCGCGACTGGCTCCACTCGCGCAGGCGCGCCATCCGACGCTTCTCCCACACCCCAGTCGCCAGCCGCTGCGTGCGCGACACGATCCGCGTCCGCCGTTCTTCCAGTTCCTCGCGCGGAACCCCCGACAGCCGCGCCAGCCCTTCCCACATCGCTTCGAGTTCCGCCACCCGCGCGGGCAGGTAGCGCCGCACCAGCGCGTCGCGGGCGAAGTCGCCCAGCTTGGGCCATTCCTCGCTGTGCTCCCGGCGCGCGTCCCGCGCCGCCTCCGAGTACGCCCACGACCCCGAGATCACGCTGTAGTGAACCTCGACGTCGAAGCTCGGGCGGTCCGCCGCCAGCACTCGTCCCGTCCGATCCAAGATCCTCCCACGCTGCGTCTCCACCCACCGGCTCGACACCAGCGGGCGCTCCGCCTGCGCCAGCAGCTCCGCGCCGCTCGCCAGCGTCAGCCGCGCGAGCTGACCACCAAGCAGCAGCATCCCGCCCAAGGTCAGCGCCAGCAGGACCAGCAGCCGCCGGTGAAACATGCTCTCAAGACGCAATCCGGGCACGCGACGCCTCCCGGGAAACTATCGGCCCGATCGGGCCGCCGGTCTCTCCGCGCCACAGAATATCGGGCTTTTCACAACCGCCCCGCTATCAGCCCTCGCGCGTATCTCGCGTGATCTGGGCGTAGGCGCTGTGGTTGTGGATCGACTCGAAGTTCTCGCTCTCGATCGAGTACCACACGATCCGCTCCTCGTCGTCCAGCGCGATCGCTAGGTCCCGCACGATGTCCTCGACGAACTTCGGGTTCTCGTACGCCACCTCTGTGACGTGCTTCTCGTCCGGGCGCTTCAGCGTCGCGTACACCTCGGCGCTCGCCGAGCGCTCCAAGATCTCCGCGAGGTCCTCGATCCACATCGACTCCGTAGTGCGCACCTGCGCGGTGATCTCGCACCGCTGGTTGTGCGCCCCGTACTCGCTGATCTCCTTCGAGCACGGGCACAGGCTCGTCGCCGGCGCCCGCACCTCCATCACAAAGTCCTCGTCCCCGTTCGCCACCGCCTCGAAACGCACCTTGTAGTCCATCAGCCCGGACATCTTCGTCACCGGCGCCGGCTTGTTGATGAAGTACGTGAAGCTCGCTTCCAAGTGCGCGTCCGCGGCGTTCAGGCGCTCCTTGATCTCCCGCGCGATGTCCATAAAGCCCTCGGGCGAGAGCCCGTTCTCGGACTTCTCGTTGAGCACCTCCAGGAAGCGGCTCATGTGCGTGCCCTTCTGGTGATGGGGCAGCGAGACATACATATTGATATTCGCCACCGTCGCCTGCGTGCCGCCCTCGCGGGTCTTCAGCGTCAGCGGGTAGGTGACGTCCTTGACGCCGACCTTGTCGATCGCGATCTGGCGCTCGTCACGCGAGGCCTGCACGTCGGGCATCGCGCTGCGGGTGGTGTTGCTGCTCAACATCGCTCCAATGCGGATCCGGGCTTCGGGAGGAGGTCGGCGCCCGCTCGACGCCGTGGATGGAACCTTAGGCGCGTTCGGGCTTCCCGGACGCCTCTTCAACCTTCTTCTCCACCATCGAGGCCGCCCACGACATACCGACGGGTGCCCCCATCAGCGCCCCTGCCGCCCAGTCCAGCGGCGCGATCCGCGCCAGCGAAGCCGCCGTTGTGCTGATCCCGCCGCTGTACAGCCCCTCGAGCACCTGCCCGGCGCTCGCGCTCAAGCCCAGCAGCGGCCCGACCACACCGCCCAGACACACCCCCAGCACCACCGCCCAGCCCACACACCGATGCGCCAGCACGCGGGCCAGCGTCGCCCCGAGCGCCCCCGCCACCACGGCCGCGGCGATCGTCTGCCCCTTCACATCGTCCTGTGCCGCCAGCCAGGCGCCCACCGAGCCGGCCACCAGCGCCGACGCCACGCCCAGCGCCGTCTCACCGCTCAGCGCCCGCTCGCGGTCCTTCGCCCGTTCCTGATAGGTGTCTCGGCACACCAGCCACGCCAACCCCGCGACCACCACGGCTAGAACCAACCCCTCAACCGCCAGCGTCATCAGCACGCCCGACGTCGGCTGCGCCGCCAGCACTTCTTCCACACGCCCCGTCCGCGCCGCGCCCCACGCCAGCACCATCCCGGCCGCGAACAGCCCGTAGCGCCCGCTGACCAGCCGCGCCGAGACCACCCCCATCGCCGCCGCCAGCGCGAGCGCGCCCAGATGCCCCAGCACGCCCGAGACCGGGCTCGCGCCCACCAGCATCGTCGCGTGCGCCGAGCCGTCGATACCGCGGTGAGCGCTCGTCGCCCACCCCGCCACCGGCCCGACCGCGAGCAGCGCCACCGCCGCCAGCACCCATTGGAGGATCACTTTCATCGCCCGCTTGATACCCCCAGACCCGGCGCGAAGCAAACTTGCCGCCCCCGCCGCCCGCCGCCACACTCCGCTCATGCCCGATCCCGTCACCCTGACCACCGCCGCCCTCACCCCCGCGCAGGTCGAATCCGTCGCCCGCCGCAACGCCCGCGTCGAGATCTCGCCGGCGGCCCGTTCCGCGGCCGCGGCCGGGCGGGACGCGCTCGTGCGCGCCATGAGCGACGGCCAGCCTCATTACGGGTGCAACACAGGCTTCGGCGCCTTCGCGCGGACGCAGATCGCCGACGACCAACTCACCGAACTCCAGCACAACCTCCTCCGTTCACACGCGGCCGGGGCTGGGCCGGAACTCCCGGCGGAGGTCGTGCGTGCCATGCTGCTGCTACTAGCAGCGTCGCTCTGCCGGGGGCGGTCGGGCGTGCGAGTCGAGGTCATCGAACTGCTGGTGGGTCTGCTGAACGCCGGTGTGACGCCGGTGGTCCCGTCGATCGGATCGGTCGGCGCGTCCGGTGACCTGGCGCCACTGGCCCACGCGTGCCTAGTTCTTCTGGGCGAGGGCGAAGCGCGGCTGGATGGTGAACGCCTCAGCGGCGCCGAGGCGCTGTCGGGGGCAGGGCTCACCCCGATCAGGCTCGACGCCAAAGAAGGCCTCGCGCTCATCAACGGCACGCACCTGATGACGGCCCGCCTGGCCCTGCTCTCCATGGACATCGCCCGCCTCGCCGACGCCGCGGTGGTCGCCACGGCGCTCTCCTTCGACGCGGCCAAGGCCTCTCACGGCGTGCTCGACGCTCGCGTCTATGAGGTTCGCAACCAGCCCGGCCCAGCGCGAGTCGCATCGACGCTGCGGTCGCTCCTCGCGGGGAGTTCCGTCGTCGAATCCCACCGTGAGAACGACCCACGCGTGCAGGACCCCTACTCGTTCCGCTGCGCGCCGCTGGTGCTGGGCTCGGCGCTGCAGGCGGTGGATGATGCGCGAAACGCGCTCGAGCGCGAGCTGGGCGCCGTCACCGACAACCCCCTCGTGTTCGACGACGAAGGCGTCGCCGAGATCGTCTCCGCCGGCAACTTCCACGGCATGCCCGTCGCCATCCCCCTCGACACGCTCGCCATCGCGCTGGCGCATCTCGCGGGCGTCAGCGAGCGCCGCACCTACCACATCCTCTCGGGCTTCGACGAGCATGCGGGGCTCAGCAAGTTTCTCTCGCCCGTGCCGGGGCTGCACTCGGGGTTGATGATCGCGCAGTACACCGCGGCGGCGTGCTGCAACGAGATCATCGGGCTCGCGACGCCCGCCAGCGTCGCCAACATCCCCACCAGCGCGGGCGTCGAGGACTACAACTCCTACGGCCCCCGCGCCGCCGCCAAGGCCCGCCAGGCGCTCGAGCGGGCCCGCACGGTGGTGGCGATCGAGATGCTCGTCGCCTGCGAGGGGCTGCGCCGCCACGAGCCGCTGGCCACCGGCGAGAAGGCACAGGCGGCGCTCGACGCCCTGAACGGGGTGGTCGCGCCCTTCGTCGCCGACCGCTCCCCGGCGCCGGACATCTCAGACGTCGAGCGCCTGATCGAAGCCGGCGCTTTTTCGGGGTTCGCCTGAATATCGACCGCACCCTTCCCGTTGTGTCGATGTACCACCGAAGAATCACGGAGACCCTTTATGCCCTTCCGCGCCCTGACCCGTTTCGCCGCTCTCGCCGCCGTGCCGGCCTTCGTTCTCACCGCATGCGCCACCGCCGATTCCGGCGTCGCCAACCCCGGCGAGGGTCTGCTCGACCCGGCCAGCGAGACGCCCGGCCTCGCCGAGGGCGACCGCGCCCCGAGCGGCGAGCTGCGCGACCCGCGCTCCAACGTCGTGCAGGTGTCCGAGCTTTACGCCGATCAGCCCGCCGTGCTCGTCTTCTACCGCGGCGGGTGGTGCCCCTTCTGCACCCGCGACCTGCGCAACTGGGAGAGCGCGGCGCCGCAGTTCCGCGAGGCGGGCGCCCGCCTGGTCGCCGTCTCGCTCGAAACCCCCGAGAACGCCTACGACACCGTGACCGAGAACGATCTTTCCTACGACGTCTTCGTCGACCCGACGGGCGATGTGGTCAAGGGTTTCCGTCTGGGCTTCCAGCTCGACGAGGGCACGCAGTCGCGCTACAAGGGCTTCGGCATCGATCTCGCCAACCGCAACGCCAACGGCTCGTGGGAGCTGCCCGCCCCGGCGGTGTACGTCGTCGACACCAACGGCGTGATCCGATACGCCAGCGCCGACTGGGACTACCGCGAGCGTGACGGCTACGAGGACGCCCTGGCGGCGGTCCGCGAGCTGAACTGACACTGATTTCTGCTTCTCTTCAGGGCAAAGCCCGGCGCGCTGGCGTCGGGCTTTGTCGTGCGCTAAGGTGTTTTCTGCGATTTCACCCGAGGGAGACGCCGCCATGACCACCGCCGCCACGCCCGGTTCACACGCAGGGGCCCGCCCCGTCCGCGCCCCGCGCGGCTCTGAAAAGACCTGCGCCACATGGCAGGCCGAGGCGGCGATGCGCATGCTCATGAACAACCTCGACCCCGAGGTGGCGGAGAACCCGGACGCGCTGGTCGTCTACGGCGGGCGCGGGCAGGCGGCCCGCTCGTGGGAAGCGTTCGACGCCATCGTCGCGACGCTCAAGCGCCTCAAAGCCGACGAGACGCTGCTGGTGCAGTCGGGCAAGCCGGTGGGCGTGGTGCGCACGCACGCCGACGCGCCGCGGGTGCTGATCGCCAACTCCAACCTCGTGCCCCACTGGGCGACGCAGGCGCACTTCGACGAGCTGTGCGCCAAGGGCCTGATGATGTACGGGCAGATGACCGCCGGCTCGTGGATCTACATCGGGACGCAGGGCATCCTGCAGGGGACGTACGAGACGTTCGCCGAGTGCGGGCGTCGCCACTTCGGCGGCGACCTGCGCGGGAAGCTGTGCGTCACCGCCGGCTGCGGCGGGATGGGCGGGGCTCAACCGCTGGCCGTGACCCTCGCGGGCGGGACGTGCCTGATCGCCGACGTCGATCGCGAGAAGCTCGCGCGACGGGCGCACGACAAGTACCTCGACGAGATCGTCGATGACCTCGACGCGTCCATCGATCGCGCGCAGGAGTGCGCGGCGAAGAACGAGAACACCTCGATCGGCGTGCCGGTGAACGCGGTGGATCTGCTTGAGCGCCTGCTCGAACGCGACATCACGCCGGACGCGCTGACCGATCAGACCAGCGCCCACGACGCGCTCAGCTACGTTCCCGACGCCATGACGCTGGACGAAGCCGAAGCGTTGCGCGAGAGCGACGCGGCGGCGTACGAAGACAAGTCGCTCGACACGATGGAGCGTCACGTGCGGGCGATGGTGGCGCTGCAGAAGCGCGGCAGCGTGACGTTCGACTACGGCAACAACATCCGTCAGCGAGCGAAGGACCGCGGCTTCGCCGACGCGTTCGTGTTCCCGGGCTTCGTGCCGGCGTACATCAGGCCGCAGTTCTGCCTGGGGCGCGGCCCCTTCCGCTGGGCGGCGCTCTCTGGCGAGCCGCGCGACATCTTCGTCACCGACAAGGCTCTGCTCGACGCCTTCCCGAAGGACGCCGGGGGCTACAACGAGCGCCTGCACAACTGGATCCTGTCGTGCCACGCCAAGCCCGACGCGCTGCTGGCGGGCGACTTCGACGCGTGCGAGCCTTCGTTCGGCTTCCAGGGTTTGCCCGCGCGCATCTGCTGGTTCGGGCTGGGCGAGCGCGACAAGGCCGGCGCGATCTTCAACGACCTGGTCGCCAGCGGCGCGGTCAGCGCGCCCGTCGCCATTGGGCGCGATCACCTCGACTGCGGTTCGGTCGCCTCGCCCAACCGCGAGACCGAGGCGATGAAGGACGGCACCGACGCCGTCTCCGACTGGGCCATCCTCAACGCGATGGTCAACGTCGCGTCGGGGGCGTCGTGGGTGAGCTTCCACCACGGCGGCGGCGTGGGCATCGGCTTCAGCCAGCACGCCGGGCAGGTGGTCGTTGCCGACGGCACAGCAGAGGCAGCCGAACGCGTAAAACGCGTGCTGACCAACGACCCGGCGATGGGCGTCTTCCGCCACGCGGACGCGGGGTATGAGGAGGCGCAGGAGTGCGCGCAGGAGCGCGGGGCGGATCGGCCCACCACGTGATTCGCGGGGATACATGGCAATAAGCGTCCAATCCCGTCCCATCGAGATAACTGAATAAACAACAACACTCTGCGCTCGGTTGTGGTCGCCGGATCAACGTGGCAACGCTCGGGCGGTTTCGCGGGTCGCGTGCGATGAAGTTGGCAACGGAGCCGCGTTGGTGATGCCGTCAGGCGGGGCGGCGCGCACCTTGCCGCGCGCACTGCGCGCGCGCTGCGCGCTGGTCATTTTCCAAATAGATTTCAACCGTCTTCGCGGCCATCCGCACGGATCCCACGATTTGAGGGGTGGACGAGACGGGCGGCGGCGGGTATCGACTGGGAGCCCAGCGGTAAGACCAAAGTCGGGCGCGAGCGGTGCCCCATCGGGAGGTGGTGATGCGGTGATCGAGGCCCCGTCGAGGGGCGATCGCGGCGGGTTCGAAGGGGCCTCGATCGCGGATTGAACCAGGCGACCGATCAGGCTCTCCGGAGGCGACGATCCGGGGGGCTATTTCTTTGCGCCCTACTGATTTCGGTCAGATTGCAACCTTTGTTGCCAACTACACCGCGAGCGTTGCCATCTTGAATCGCGCACCACGTTTGGAGTTTTTACAGCAGAAAGCTTGCATCAGGTTTCTATAGGTGATAAATATATCACTTATATGCCCGACGACCCCCTCGACCCCGTCTTCAAGGCCCTTGCCAGTTCTGTGCGGCGGAAGCTGCTGGACCTGCTCAAGCACGGGGCGCTGACGACCAGTGATCTGGCCGCGGCGTTCCCGGAGCTGTCCCGGTATGCGGTGATGCAGCACCTGGGCGTGCTGGAGAAGGCGGGGCTCGTGACGACTGAAAAGCAGGGTCGCAAGCGGTACAACCACCTGAACCCCGTGCCCATCCAGCGCGTCTACGACCGCTGGGTGAGTCAGTACGCGGGGCACTGGACGCGGGCGCTGACCGCGCTGAAGGACTCGCTCGAGGCGCGGGGCAGGCCCCTCGACGACACGCTCCCTGCCGCCGCCACCTCTCGCGAAAAGGAAAACGACGCATGATGAACGCACCCGCCGACGCCGTGTACTCGATCGAGATCGACGCGCCCATCCAGAGGGTGTGGGACGCGATCACGAACACCTCGGGCGTGACGCCGCCGATGTTCAACTGCGTGCTGCACTCGACGCTCGAGCCCGGCGCCCGCATGGACTACACCGACAAGTCCGGCAAGCGCTGCTTCATGTTCGGGGACGTCATCGAGATCGCGCCGCCCACGCGCTTCGTACACACGTTCGTCTTCGGCTTCTACGACGACGCGCCGACGCGAGTGGAGTGGGATCTCGACGAGCTGAGCGCGCAGA
The DNA here is from genome assembly GCA_965227605.1 of Phycisphaerales bacterium. Classification (GTDB taxonomy): domain Bacteria; phylum Planctomycetota; class Phycisphaerae; order Phycisphaerales; family UBA1924; genus CALNYS01. The sequence goes on from OZ245745.1 coordinate 268,452, forward strand.
AGACGCGGGTGACGGTGCGCCACATCGGCCTCGTCGACGGCAGCAAGACCAAGAAGGATGTCTCGGGCGGCTGGCCCACCATCCTCAAGCGCTTCAAGGCGCAGATCGAGACCGGCAAGATGCCGCTGGGCGCACGCTTGCAGTTGGGGGCGATGGGGGCGGCGTCGTTCATGCTGCCCAAGCGCCTGCTCAAGGAAAACACCGACAAGCGTTCCGCCGCGCTCCCCACCGAACCGGTCAGCTAACCAGAAAAGGACACCGCCATGAACCGCATCGTTCACTTCGAGTTCAACTCGCCGGACGCCGACAAGTCTCAGGCGTACTTCGAGAAGCTCTTCGACTGGAAGTTCAACAAATGGGACGGCCCGATGGATTACCGCCTGTGCCAGACGGGCGAGAACGCGCCGGGCATCGACGGGGCCATCATGGCGTCGCAGGACGGGCAGCCGCGCACGGTGAACGTGGTGGGCGTGGACGACATCCACACCGCGACGGACAAGGCCGCGGAGCTCGGCGGGCAGGTCGTCGTCGACAAGATGGCGATCGAGGGCGTGGGCTGGGTGACGTACGTTGTGGATCCCGCGGGGATTCTCTTCGGCATCTGGAAAGAAGACGAGAACGCCAAGTAAGGAGCGCGTCATGCGATGGTTCGTTGTGTGTATCGCCGTGATGGCAACGTCGTTCTCCGCGAAGGCCGAGGAGACAGAGATGATCGAGGTCGCCCGCCTGATCGGCGCGCCGATCGCGGAGGTGTGGGACGCGTGGACGACGAAGGAGGGCTTCAACGCCGTCTTCGACGGGCCCGTGCTCGACAACATCCGTCTTGAGATGGGCGGGCCCTACGAGATCCACTGGGACACGAGCGCCGCCGAGGGCGAGCGGGGCAGCGAGGGCTGCACGATCCTGAGCTTCGTGCCCGAGCGGATGCTCTCGTTCACCTGGAACGCCCCGCCCTCGCTGGGTGAAATGCGCGGCAAGCACAGCTACGTGGTCATCGACTTCCAGCCGCTTGGCGCGGACCTGACGCGCGTGACGCTGCGCCACGCCGGCTTCGGCGATGGACCCGAATGGGAACCCGTCCGGGCGTACTTCGAGCCCGCGTGGCCCTGGGTGATGGATCAGTTCGTGAACCACCTCGGCGCCCCGCCCCCCTACCCGTCGGGCTACCTCATCCTGCTGAACCCGTCGCGCGAGGACTTCTTCGACACCGGACCAACGCCCGAAGAAGGCGCCGCGATCCAGCAACACTTCGTACGCCTGCAAGAGCAGATGAATGAAGGCGCCGTGCTGTTCGCTGGCCCGTGCACCGACGAGATCGGTCCGGGCGTTGTGCTCTTTGAAGCCACCAGCGAAGAAGAGGCCAAGGCTTTCATGAACGCCGACCCGGCGGTCGAGGCAGGCGTCTTCACCGCGGAGCTGCACCCCATCGGCTTCTCGCTGCTGCGCGAGCGCGACCGCCTGTAAACCGGCTACCTTGCGGGCATGCCTCGCCCGATCCCGCACACGACTCAGCCGACCTGGGCGCCGAAACGCCCGGGTCGTTTTTCATCCACGATCCGCACAGATTCACCCGACGGCTGCGCGCTCGCCCTGCTTGGTTTGCCCGACGACCGCGGCGTGATCCTCAACCACGGGCGCCCCGGCGCGAAGGAAGGCCCGGGCGCGATACGCAACGCTCTCGCCGCCTTCGGCACAAGCTACGACGGTCTGCACGAGCGCGAGCTTGACGTCGCTATCTACGACGCCGGCGATGTGACGCCCTCGACGCTCTCTGACCCGGTCGAAGCGCTCCACGAAACACACGAGCGCGTCACCGAGGCCGCAAGGGCGATCCACGATCTCGGCATGATCCCCATCTGCCTGGGCGGCGGGCACGATCTGACCTTCCCGACCGTGCGCGCTCTCGCGCAGCACGCGGGCGTTCCCGTCGGCGGGCTGAACCTCGACGCCCATCTCGACGTACGCGCAGAACCCGGCTCGGGCATGCCCTTCCGATCGCTCATCGAGGGCGGGCATCTGAACCCGAAGTGCTACACAACGCTGGGCGCCGGGCGGTTCTCCAACAGCCGCGAACACTCGGAGTGGCTGGCGAGCAAGGGTGGGCGGATCATCGACGCGGAAACCGTGCTCAAGAGCGACGCGCCGATCAAGGAGGCGTTCTCGCGGATGGCGACGGGCGAGGCGCCGGACGCGCCGGCCTTCGTGACGATCGACCTCGACGCCATCGACGCGTCGCAGGCGCCGGGAGTGAGCGCGATGAACCCGATGGGGGTGAGCGTGCAGCACGCGGTGCAGGTCGCACGACTGGCGGGCTCGCGCACGAACGTGCGCCACTTCGACATCATGGAACTCTCGCCGATGCACGACGATCGCGGACGGACGGCGCGGATCGCGGCGTTGCTGGTGTTGACGTTTGTCGCCGGCTTCCGAGGGCGGGAACAATGACTGTTCGTTCGATCAGCAACGCACGCATACTCACGATGGACGGCGACCCGATCCCGCTGGGAACTGTACACGTAAAGAACGGGTTGATTGAATCAATCCTGCCTCAGAGCGGCCTGGTGAGCCCCGGAGATGCATATGACGCTGAAGGGCGCGTGCTCATGCCCGCGTTCGTCGATTGCCACACCCACGCGTGCTGGGCCGGCGAGCGCCTCGACGAGTTCGATATGAAGCTCAAGGGCGCTTCGTACCTCGACATCCTGAAAACCGGCGGCGGGATCATGTCCACGGTGCGCTCGGTGCGCGAAGCGAGCGAAGATGAACTCACCGACGCCCTGCTCGCTCGTTTCAGCGTGATGCAGGACGAAGGCACGCAAACCGTTGAGATCAAATCGGGCTACGGCCTGACGACGCGCGACGAACTCAAAATGCTCCGCGCGATCGCAAGCGCCGGCGCGCGCTCCCACGCGACCGTCATCCCCACCGCCCTCATCGCCCACGCCATCGATCCCGATCAACCCGACTTCATCGAGACCACCATCACCGAAACGCTCGACGCCGTTCACGCCGAGTTCCCCGGCGTCACCATCGACGCCTACTGCGAGGAAGGCGCCTGGTCCTTCGAGGACTGCCGCCGTCTCTTCGACCGCGCCATGGAACTCGGGCACCCCTGCCGAGTGCACGCGGATCAATTCAACTCCCTCGGCATGACCCGCTGGGCCGCGGAGCAGGGTTTCGTGAGCGTCGATCACCTCGAAGCGACCACGCCCGAGGATCTGGAGTTCCTCGCGCAATCAAACACCTTCGGCGTGATGCTCCCCTGCTCGGGCTTCCAGGTGGACGACCGCTACGCCAACGGGCGGGCGTTCGTCGACGCGGGCGGCACGCCGGTGATCGCCACCAACTGCAACCCCGGCTCAGCGCCAACAAGTTCGATGCCCTTCGCCATCGCGCTCGCCACGCGCAAGCTGGGGCTGACAGTCAACGAAGCCCTCGCAGCCTGCACCGTCAACGCCGCGAAGCTGCTGGGCCTCGAAGACCGCGGCGTCATCGCACCGGGCAAGCGGGCCGACATGATCCTGCTGCGCCACACCGACGAACGGGTGCTCGCCTACGAGTTCGGTGGGAATCCTGTTGATGAGGTGTTCTTCTGATCCCCCTCTCCCCGAGGGAGAGGGGTTAGGGAAGAGGGAGCGGGAGGCGCCACGCGCCGGCGCACTCGGAGCACACAGAACACCCATCCTCCTCGACCTGCGCGTCGTCGAGCGGGTAGGCGCAGTGCGGGCAGACGCGGTGAGCAAGCATCTGATCACGCAGGATCATCAGATCGGTCCACGACAGCGACTGACGCGTACGGATGTCCCAGAGAATCAGCACCACGATGATCACGATCACCACGAGGCGACCGGTCGTCGATGCGATGCTCGCGGCGATAATCCCGCCGACGAACAGATACGCCGCCAGTCGCAGCCACGAGATCGGGCGGAGCCACGCCGCGCCGCGTCGGGTGCAGCGCTCTTCGTAGGCGTAACGGATCGCGAAACGTGTCTCCGGATCCAGCCCGGCGAGCGATGCCCGGCCGCCGGGTGAGCCGCCGAAAGCGGGCGCGGCGCGCCACCGCCCGCGATCATCCTTGATCTGCGAGCGGAGAAAGAAGAAACTCCGCAGTTCCGTTCGCAGGCGATGACCTCTCATGGCGACCAATCTATGATCTCATCATGCGCCCCGCCTCAGCCCAGTCCAAGCTCGACCACGCCGCCGCCGCCGCCGAGCGGGTGGTCGTCATCCACCAGCGTCTCGCCGAGTGGCTGAAGGCCGGCGTCACGCTGGCGCAGACCGATGCGTTCGTCGCCGATCAGCTCGCGGACCTGGGCGCCAAGAGCTGCTTCAAGGGTTACCGCGTGCCGCGCACGCCGCCCTTCCCCAGCTACGCGTGCCTCTCGCTGAACGACTGCGTCGTCCACGGCACCGCGGGCATGATCACCGCGCCGCTCAAGCCCGGCGACCTCTTCTCGATCGACATCGGCGTCAGCTACCGCGGCTGGATCGGCGACGCCGCCTGGACCTACGCGATCGAAGAACAAACCGAAGACGGCGCCAAGCTCGCCGCGGCCGGGCGCGAATCCATCCGCGCGGGCGTCGAGGCCATCAAGCCCGGCAACGTCTGGCTCGACTTCGCCAAGGCCGTGCAGCGCGTCGTCGAGGAGGAGCACGGGCTGCACCTCGTGCGCGGCCTCGGCGGGCACGGCTACGGGCGCAAGCTGCACGCCCCGCCCTACATCTCCAACGTCGTGCCGCAGTACAAGGGCGAGTGGCCCGACGCCAACCGCACCATCGAGCCCGGCGACCTCGTCGCGGTCGAGCCCATGCTCGCGGTGACCACCAACCGCATCGTGCAGGAACCCGGCGGCTGGCCCATCTTCACTGCCGACGCCTCCCTGAGCGCCCACTACGAGCACGACGTGCTGGTGACCGAGGACGGCGCGATCACGCTGACGAAAGAACTGGAAGCGTTGCCGGATGTGGTGGGCTAACCCATCCGCTCTTTCCAAGATTTCCGCCCAGGTTCTACCACATCAATATTTGAACTGTGAATACTGGATAGCTTCCACGCTGCGCCGCACTCTGTGCATACTAAGCATCCATCGTTCTCTTCACGAAGGCCGTCAAGTTTGTAGCCACAAGAAGCGCATCGGCTGTGCGACAGCAGCGCTTCTTTGACTGCAGCCCTCGATCCAACGACAAATGTGCGCCGCCATGTAAGCCAGAAGATTACTCCCATAACAACAGTCATCATTCCATTGAGTGCCATAGGCCAGTTTTGATTCGCAAGCATGATCAGCGTGAGCGGAACAGAAGCCAGACATGCCACGAGAAAACAGCCAGGGAAGGCACAGCTTTGGAGCCAATATGCGGGCATCTTCTTCGAAATATGCATTGAAATACTGGCGTATTCATCCTTCGATAGTTGATTCTCGTCACCGAACTCGAACGCACGTTCATGCGCTCGGAACAAATCAACGACATGCCCACGATCGTCTCGCGTCCTGTTGAGCGGATGCCACTTCGTCGCTCTCGGCGTCTCGTTCATCTACCCCACCACAACAAACAACGGCTCCTCCACCCGCACCCCCGCCCCGTCCGCGATCGTGTGCTTGAAGCCTTTGCGGATCGCCCCCGTCGCCCAGTCGCCGCTCGGCGCCATCGCCGTGAGCGCCACCTGGTGCTCCTCCGCCAGCGGCGAGAAGCGGTCGAGGATGCGCTCGAGGGCCGTGCGGATGGCGTCTTCGGGCGAGGCGCCGCGGCGCATCTCTTCCACCACCAGGAACGTCGCGCACACGCCGGTGATCAGCTCGCCCGTGCCCGTCGCGCTCGCGGCGCCGGCCTGCTGATCCACATAGAGCCCCTGCCCGATGATGGGGGAGTCGCCCACGCGCCCCGGCACCTTGAAGGCCATGCCGCTAGTCGAGCACGCCCCGGCCAGCTTCCCTGTGCGATCAAGCGCGAGAATGCCGACGGTGTCGTGATGCGCCTCGCGCTTCTCACAGTCGGCGCCCACGCCGCGGAGTTCCTCGATGTTCGCCGGCGGGATCCAGCCGCGGTACTTGTCCACATCGATGTTCGACGGGTCCTTGCGCCACCCCTCCCACACGCGCCGGGCCTCCGGCGTCAGCAAGTTGGCCGGGCGCACGCCCTCACGCTGGGCGAAGGCCTCAGCGCCGTCGCCCGCGAGCGTCACATGAATCGTCTTCTCCATCACCATCCGCGCCAATTGCGCCACATTCGGATAATGACGCACGAACGCCACGGCGCCCGCCTTGTTCGGGTCGGTCATCACGCAGCCGTCGAGCGAGACCAGCCCGTCGTAGTCGGGCAACCCGCCGATGCCGACGGAATCGATCGAAGGGTCATCTTCGATGGCGGTGGCGGCGGCGATCGCGGCGTCAAGCGCAGCGCCGCCAGCGTCAAGCGCAGGCCACGCGGCCTCCGCGCCGACAGGACCGAACGACCAGGTCAAAAGCAGCTTTGGGTCAGGCATACCGCGAGTCTAACGGGTGCCATTTCTTCGGGTGCCACTGGCAGCTCGCTGCCAGTGGTTGTGCGTGCCTATGTAAAGGCACTGGCTGACAAGCAGCCAGTGGCACCCAGAAAGATGCCTACTCCTCCTCGATAATCCCAAGCTGCTTGTACTTCTCCCGGTACTTCTCGTAGAGTTCCGTCTGCTTCGTGCGCAGATCGATCTCCCGCCCATCGATAAACGCGTGCTTCACGTCGCTGGTGATCTCCAGCGGGTCGCCTGTGGTCACGATCAGCGTCGCGGCCTTACCGGGCTCGATCGAGCCCAGGCGGTCGCCCACGCCCAGCAGCTCCGCCGCCGAGAGCGTGATCGAGCGCAGCCCGGCGTCGTGATCGAGCCCGTACGCGACGGCCGTCGCCGCGTGGTGCGGCAGCGAGCGCTCGTGCGGCGTCTGAAACGTCCCGCCGCTGGTCGCGAGGCACCACTTCACGCCCGCGGCCTCGAGCTTCGCCGGCAGCGTGAACGCGGCGTCGTACGCTGAATCTTCGCGTCGCGGCTGACGGTGCGTGCCGGTGACGATCACTGACGCGCCGTTGGCGTTCAGGTGATCGGCACACATATGCGCGTCACGCCCGCCCACGATCACCACGCGCATTCCTCGCCCCGAGCACACGCTCACGGCGTCCATGATCTGCTCGAGTTCCTGCGCCCGAACGAACACGGGCTTCTCGCCGCGCAGCGACGGGCCCATCGCCTCGTAGCGCAGATCGATCGGCACGCTGTCGTCGGCGTCACGCGCGGCGAAGTACGCTTCCGCCGCGTCGAAGAGGTCGATGATGCGGGCGCGGTTCTCCTTTGATTCCTTTTTCTGTTCCTCGGCGCTCCTGGTCATCCACCACGCGTTGATCACGCGCAGGTTGGGCCACGCGACGATCAGCCCCGCGTCCGCCTCGACCGCCATGTCCTCCCACGTCCAACCATCAAGACGGATCACCGCGGCCCGCCCGGGAACGACGCCGCCCGACGGCATCACACCCGTGGTCAGCACGCCCGCGGCCCGCGTCACCGGGATGAGCGTCGAGTCCGGGTTCACCGACGAGATCGCCCGCGCCTCGGGCGTGATCGCCCCCTGCTCGTTGACGTCGACGGTCACACCGACGGCGCCGATCTCCATCAGCCCCGTCACCGTGTTGGCGCCGATGAGACCTGGATACACATGCAGCCCGCTGACATCGACGATCCGCAGATCGCTCCCGCCGCGCCCCGCGCGACGCCAGCGCCGCGCTTCGTCTTCGGTGAACACCGCGCGGATCACGCCGTTCTCGAAGTGCACGCCGCCGTTCGGGATCGGCTCGCCCGAGACAGGATGCACCGTTGCGCCGCTCAGCAGGATCGGCGCCCCCTGCGGCGCCGCCTTGTGCAAGAGATCCTGCGCACCCGCGAGGAAGGCAAGAGCGAACGCGGTAATGGTCGTCAGCAGGCGGATCATCGCGCGCCTCCTTCGCTGTGATGGGCGTGGTGATGCCCGGCGTGCGTGCCGGTGCGGTCCATGAACCCGCACTCGCCGCAGGTGGGTTCGTTCGGATCAAGCCCGGCCCGCATCATCTCGAGACCGATGGCCTCCAGGCGCGCGTCGGCCAGCGGCGGCGGCTCGTCGAGTTCGCCGGCGTTGTCGTCATCGCTCTCCTCTTCCGGCTCGGCGCCGTCGAGGCCTTTGCTGAGAATTTTCTGGATGATGCGCCGGCGCTCCGCGCCGTCGCGCTCACGCAGCATCGCGTCGCGCTCGAGCGAGAAGTACTCGGCGCCGTCGATGAACGTCATCTCGCAGCGCGACAGCGTGCTGAGCGGATCGCCCGACCAGATCACGAAGTCCGCGTCCTTGCCCGCTTCGAGCGTGCCGATGCGGTCGTCCACCTTGAACTGGATCGCCGCGTTGAGCGTGACGAAATCGAGCGCATCCTCGGGATCGACGCCGCCGTAGCGCACCGCTTTCGATGCCTCGGTGTTCATGCGCCGCGCGAGCTCGTTGGAATCGGAGTTGAACGTCACCACCACGCCCGCCTCGTGCATCAAGGCTCCGTTGTGCGGGATCGCGTCGTACACCTCGAACTTGTACGCCCACCAGTCAGAGAAACTCGACCCGCCTAGTGCGTGCTCCGCGATCGCCTCGGCGACCTTGTACCCCTCCAAAACGTGCTGGAACGTGCCGATCTTGAAGCCGAAATCCTCAGCCACCCGGCACAGCATCAGGATCTCATCCTGACGGTAGCTGTGGCAGTGGATCAGGCGCTCGCCGTTGAGAATCTCAACCAGCGCGTCGAGTTCAAGGTCACGCCGCACCGGGATTGCCTGTCCCTGCTGACGACGGTTCAGCCCGACGTACTCGTTCAGACGCCGCTCATACTCACGCGCCGCATGAAAACGATCACGGATGATCGCCTCGATGCCCATGCGCGTGTCCGGGTACCGCCCGCTGCGCCGCTTCACGTTCTCACCCAGCGCGAACTTGATGCCGCCCGGCGCGCTGTCGATCAGGAAATCATCCGGATCGCTCGCGCCCCATCGCAGCTTGACGACAGTGTTCTGCCCGCCGATCGGGTTGGCCGAACCGTGGAGCTGGTTGGCCGTGGTCAGCCCGCCCGCCAGAGCGCGATACCACGCCACGTCGTCGGGATTGATCACGTCCTGGATGCGCACCTCGGAAGTGACGGCCTGCCCGCCCTCGTTCACGCCACCCGAGATGCCCATGTGCGAATGCGCGTCGAAAAGCCCCGACGTGACGTGCTTGCCGCGGGCATCAATCGTGCGCTCCACGCCCATCCGCGGCGTGCGCGACGCCGGACCGGCGTACACAATCTCACCGCGACGCACGAGCAAGGCGCCGTCCTCGATGATCCCCTCGTCGGTCTGCGTCCACAGCGTGGCGCCGGTGATGAGCACCGTCTCCTGCCGCGGCTCCTCGTTCAGCCAGCCGTAAGCGCCAAAGGGAACAGGCAGATCCTCCGGCGGGAGCTCAGTCGCCTCATCATCCGTTTCTTCGTCGTCATCCTCTTCATCTTCATCCGCAGCCCGTGACGCGCTCCACGCGAAGCGTTCACCGTCCGCATCGAACCCTTCACCGCGGATCGAGTTGTTCGTCAACACCCCGCTCATGCGGTAGGCGCCGGTGTCGCCGAAGGGGGCGCCCCCCACCACGAAGCTCAACCGGTCTTCGCTGATCTCAACGCGCGACGCCTTCGTCTTCTCGTCGTCCTGTTCGAGCGTCGCCTTCGAGCCGTCGATCGTTAGCGTCCCACTGAAGAGCGAACCCGCGCGCACGTCCCAGGCGCCGCCGAACCGATCATCGGTCTTCGCCTCGATCTCGTGGCGCGTCCCGCCGACCCACACCTCGCGCAGCGTGGCGTCTCCGTCAACAAACGGATCACCTTCGAAGACCGTGAAGTGCGCCAGCTTGCCCGCCTCGACGCTACCGAGCATCTCACTCGCGCCCAGCATCTCCGCCGGATTCGTCGTGAGCATCGCCAGCGCCCGATCAGCGCTCAGCCCGTGCTCCACAGCCTTGCGCACGTTGGGCCAGAAATCCTTCGTTTTCTTGAGGCGATGAGTCGTCACCGCCACGCTCGCGCCGGCGACGTCCAGCCGGCGCAGGTTTGTCGGCGCCTGCTCCCACGACATCAACGTCTTCAGCGACACGCTCTCGGCCTCCGCCCGCGTGCCAACCCCCGGCGTCTCCGGGTAGTTCACCGGAACAACCAGCGGCAGCCCCAACCCCGCGATCGCCTCCACCCGCTCGAACTCCCTGCCCGACCCCAGCAGCATCGCGCGACGCTCAAACTCCCGCGCGATCTTCGCCATCCGCAGCGCGTTCAGCGACGTCTCCGCATCAAACAGGATCACCCTCGAGTCGCCATTGTTCTCGCCCAGCGCCTCCAGCGCCGCGTTGCGCTCGACCGGCTCCACGTCGCTGCGCGCCGCTTCTATCTGCTTTGTCTGCGCGTACCACCCTGCGTCAAGGAACACCTGGCGCATGATCGCGATCGCCCCCATCAGAGACGTCGGCGGCGTGCCCCCCCACCCGCCTGTTTCGGGCGACACCGACTGGTACACCCCGCCCAGGATCAGCCGCGACGCCCCCGCGCTGATCTCCGTCTCGGGCTCCGCGAGCGAGATCAACTCGCCCGTCCCGCGGAACAACCCCGTGTCAGGCGCGATCGCCGCCGCGGTAAAGCCGAGCTTCCGCAGCGCCTCGCGCCCCTTCTCATCAAGCCCCGCCCCGTCCAGCGCCGAGCGCTCCGGCGTCACGTTCTCCCGCCAGTGCGACCCCGGCGCATCCTTCTCAACCGCCGGCGCCTCGACGTCCTTGTGCGCCTCGATGAACCCCGCGTACAGCGTGTGGCCCGAAAGGTCCCACTCCCGCGCCCCATCGGGCACGCGCCCGCCCGCGCCCACCGAGCGGATCACCCCGTCGCGCACCACAACAGTCGCGTTCTCGATCGTCTCGCCGGGGCGGACAACGACCGTGGCACCCGTCAGCGCGTGCCACCGCGCATCGACGCGCTTCGGGCCGTTAGTCGGTTCGGAAACGGGCGAGGCGGTTATCGGAACCACGAGCGCGACCAACGCCGCGGCCGCGACTCCCCCACGAATCAGCAGGTTCTTCATACCACCAGCGTACCGACGCGTGCCCGCGGCGCTGCGGGGAAACTCAGCCCCCGCCCTGCACGATGTCGTCCAGCGCTTCAAGCGTCTGAGAGCCGGCCCCATCGCCCGCCACCCCGGCGCTGCCCGTCGGCACGTACGGGATCCACTGCTCTGCCTCGTCCAGCGTGCTGACCGCCTCCCCGGGCTCCGCGGTCGTGGGGCGAAGGTACTGCTCGTCCTGGCCCGCCGACATCACCACGATCTCCCCCCGTGCCCGCGCGGGGCGCCACGCTTCTTCCGTGTCGCCAGCGGGGCGCTCCACCGGGAACGACAGGCTGCCGAGCACCGCCGCCAGAGTGCGCATCGGCTTGTCCGCGTCGGTATCGAGCATGCCGAGCCCGAGCATCGAGCCGCTGTACACGTTCACCCTGCGTTCACCCAGACCGCGCTCTTGCGGATCCCCGTCGGGCCTCTCGCCCGCGCGGAAGATCCCCGCGTTGGATGCCCAGTAAAACCCTGCCCGGGGCGCGGTCGAAACGTATTCACGGCGTGCAAAGTACTCGTGATCCGCCGGTGAATCGCTCGCCTGCGGGGCCACAAGCGACGCCCCCGGGTCCTGACGCCACGCGACGATCGGCATCCCCCACGGGTCCAGCAGATCCGGCATCCCGCGCAACACTTCATTACTGGCGCCGGAGCCGACATACTCATCGATCGTGGTGTACTGACCCACGACGATCTCAAACAGCTCGGCGTCGAACTGCAGAAACCCCGGGCCCTCTTCGCTGGACCCGATGAGGAGCCGATCGATGATGATGTTCCGCGGGTCGCCGTCCGGGTAGGGGCCAACTTCCACATAGTTTGAGCCATCCGCTTCCGTCGGCAACGGGTCGGGGGACCCGTCGCCGTCGTTGTCGGCCAACGGATCGATCGGCCCGCCGGCGAGATCAAGCAGAAGGTTTTCCATCTGCGTGAAGCCAACGTCTTCGTTGTCCGAGCCTCCCATAGCGGTCTCGGAGAAATACCCGGCCACTCGCCCCTCCTGGGCGCGGAAGGCCGCCGCCGCGTTCAGCACATCTCGCCCCTGCGAGGTCGCAGTCGCCCGCTTCGCCCCGTCCAGCGCCCCGGAGAGCGCCGGCAGCAGGATCCCGACGAGCAACGCGACGATGCCCAGCACGACCAGCAGCTCGATAAGCGTAAAACCGGAACGGGCGGCAGAGACAGAATGAGTCGTCGATCGGCTAGTCACGGCAATCTCCTCGTTCGCGAAGCGGCGAAGAAATCGCCGCCTCCCTGAGTATATCCGCACGCCGCCCTCCCTCGGATCGCGCCCAAACCGTTATCTGAACGCAAAAAACAACCGACCGGCCTCACAGAGGCCGGTCGGCGTTGGTTTCAAGCGATGATCCGCTCAGCAGGCTCGATCAGAAGGCGAGCTGCATCTGGGCGCGGATGGAGATCTCACCGTCGTCGTTGTCGCCGAGACGACCGATGGCGGTGTCGGCGCCGACCGTGCCGCCGATGCCGCTGGTGGCCTCGTCAAGGTAGTAGACCAGGTCGAGGGAGAACTTGGCGTTGTGGCCCTCGATGTACTGGTTCATACCGATGGCGAACTCGGCGGACTCGTCCTCGGCGCCCATGGGGACACCGTCGTCGTCCAGGAAGATGTGGCCGTAGCGGGCGTAGATCTCGGTGTCCTCAGCAACGAAGACGCCGCCCTGGATGACCAGACCGAAGTCATGGCCGTCGGCGCCGCCGTCGATGTCGATGTCGCGGCCCATCAGGGCGGCGAAGAGGTTCCAGCCGTCCGCCTCGTAGGAGGCGTCGATGGTGTAGGCGAAGATGTCCGACTCAGCGGCCGTATCGCCGGGGCCGGTCTGGAAGTGACCCGCGACGCCGACCAAGAAGCCCTCTTCGGAGCCCTGGCGGCTGGTGAAGTCCTCGAACTGGTCCCAGCTGCCGGAGAGCAGGAACTCACCGCGGGCGGTGATCGCGAAGTCGGAGTTACCGAGCGTGGCGGTGCCGAGATCGGTGTTGGCCTGGCCGAGGCCGTCGTTGAGCGAAACCATGCCGCGGAAGCTGTCGCCGTCCCAGCCGTACACCAAGCCCTGCGAGCGACCGGCGGTGAAGTACTGGTTGACCTGCGAGGTCTCGATCAGGAGCTGATGCCCCTCATCGACAATCTCTTCGCGGGTGAAGGGGAGCTTGCCCTGGCCGAAGCCAAACCAGCTGCCGTTCTCGAAGCGATAGCCGCCGTAGGCGTCCTCGAGGTTGTCGAAGCCGCCGGCGAGGTCAGAGAAGTTACCCTGGATCTTGTAGAACCAGTTATCGAAGAGGGTGCCGTCGAAGATAAGACGGGTGTTGCGGTTCTGGAAGTCGCCGTCGAAGTCGTCTTCCATACCGACCGCGTCGTCGTCGCGGAAGCTGGCGACGTAGCGGAACTGGATGAGAGCGCCGACGTTCAGGCGGAACGAACCGTCGCCCGACTCGATGAAGAAGCCATCGTCCCAGCCGGCGGAACCGCCGCCCTGGAGAAGGCTCGAACGGGTCTCGGCGTCGCTGAGCATCTCAGCAACGATCGCGCGAACCTCGTCCGCGCTGGCGTTCACCGGAGCGTCGGCGAGAGCGGCCGTAGCGCCGAGCCCAGCCGCGACACCGGCCATCAGGCAATGCGTCGTCTTGAACATGTATCCGTCTCCTTCTGGCGGGCGTTGTGTGTTCGGCCCGTCCAACCGTTTTCACTTACCCGCCCTTGGCCGTGTCCTTCAGCAGGTGCGCGTGCACCGGGCGGCTGACGTCTGAGTGATCCGAAACGCGGGCATCCTGCCAGCGAGTACTCACTAACTCTACCACGCTTGGTAAGCGATCGCAAACACGTCGCTCAGCGTATTTGTCGGCTGTCTTTCCTGTTTTTCACCACCGAGATTGACAAAATCCCAGCCCTCGCACGCTTTAAACGACCATTATCATGCTGCAAAATAACAAGTTACGGATCTGAAAAGCTGCCTCGCCAAAGGACGAAGCCCGCTCAAAAACCGCGGTTTTTCATCACATTTTTCCTGCGATCAGCCTCGTTGAGACCTCAGACAGCCCCAACTTCGAGCAGTTGCAGGCACTGCTGGGTGACAGAAGCCACGTCCAGCCCGGCCATCTCGAGCGCCTCGTCCGCCGTCCGCGTCGACTTCGGGAAGCTGTTCACATGCATCTGCTTCACCGTGAACGCGTCGCCCGATTCTGAGAACACGTCCGCCACCGCCGAGCCAATCGACGCGCCGTAGTTGTCCTCAAGCGTGACGACATACCCGTTGTTCGCAGCGGCGACATCAAGCAGCGCGTCGCCGTCGAAGGGAAGCGAGTAGAGGTCTACCAGAGACGCCGACACGCCTTCCTTGTCCAGCGCGTCCACCACGCTGTTGCCCTGATGCACCGTAGCGCCCGAGCCCACGATCAACAGATCACGCCCCTCGCTCAGCACCTCGAACCCGCCCAGGTTGAAGACCTGATCGTCGGAGTAGAGGAACTCCATCTCAGGGCGCAGCGTCCGCATGTAGCAGAAGCCCTCGTACTCAGCCATCGCCTGCGTCAGCGCATACGCCGCGTAAGCGTCGGCGGGCTGCAGCACGTACGCCGCCGGATTGCCGCGCCGGTCCTTCACCGTCGTGAACGAACGGAAGAACGCGATATCCGAGAGCCCCATCTGGCTGGGCCCGTCAGCAGCAAGCGTCACACCCGCGTGCGAGCCGACCACCTTGATGTTCGCCCCGCCCAGGATCGCCATCTCGATCTGGTCGTACGCACGCGTCACAAACTTCGCGAACGTGCTCACGAAGGGAACCTTCCCCGCGGCCGCCATCCCCGCCGCCGCGGAGACCATGTGCTGCTCCGCGATCTTGCACTCAACAAACCGCTCCGCGCAGCTCGGATCCTTCGCGAACGTCTCGGCGAACGTCGAGTTGCTCACGTCCGCGTCCAGCGAGACGACCTGCGGGTGAACCCGCCCGATCTCACGCAACGCCAGCCCGAACGCCTTGCGCGTCGCGAGCCGCCCGCCCGCGAGCACCGCGTCCATGTCACCGGCGCGCATCGCCTGGCTCATCGAAGGAACATCGCCCGTCACTCCCGCGGGCGCCGGCGCCTCGGCAGGCGGACGAATCTCGAAGTGATCCGCGCTCGCGAGCGAGCTCGTCAAATCCACCGCCCGCTGATCAAGCTCCTCGATCGCCGCGTCCAGCGTCGCGCCCGTCGCCGGCTTGCCGTGCCAGTTGCCCGTCAGCGTCGCCTCAGCGCCCCAGCCCTTCACCGTCCGCGCGATCACCGCCAGCGGCGCCGCCGTCTGCGACTCCGCCGTCTCCGCGAAACGCTCGAACGCCTCGATGATCTGCGCCGGCGCGTGCCCGTCGATATCCAGCACCGTCATCCCCGACGCCTCGAGCTTCGCCTGCAATCGTTCCGGCGACTGCTGCCCGCTCACCGCCCCCGCCTGCCCGTGCCCGTTGCAATTAAAAATCGGCAGCACCGTCCGCAGCCCGCGCTCCACGATCGCGTCAACCGCCTCCCACACCTGCCCCTCGCGCGCCTCGCCATCGCCAAGAATGCAATACACCCGCCGGTCGTTCTTATCGAGCCGCGCCGCCTCGGCGATCCCCGCCGCCACCGACAGTCCCTGCCCCAAAGATCCCGTCGCCGCGTCGAAGAACGGGAACCCCTCGCCCGGGTTCGGGTGCCCCTCGATCGCCGAATCCCCCGCCCGCAGCGTCATCGCATCGTCAACCGTCATCGAGCGCCGCGTCCCATCACGATCGACGATCACCCCACCCAGCCGCGCATACGCCGCGTACACCGCCGGCACCGCGTGCCCAGCGCTCAGCACCAGCCGGTCCGACGTCGGGTAGTCCGGGTGCTCCGGGCTCCACCGCATCGAGTGGAACATCAGCACCGTCACCAGGTGCCCGATGCTCATCGCCGTCGTCGGATGCCCGCTCCCGGCCTCCGCGCACATGCGGAGCGCCAGCTTGTCAAGATCAATGGCCTGGGCATGGACAGCGGCTTCGAATGACATGGAGTATTCCTTTGTATGAGCGAGGTGGCGACGCCGGGGACGGACGGGCCAGTATCAGCCACAACCCGCCGGATCACAAGGCGACCACACCTACCCGTCGCGCATTTACGGCTGGGTTTTGCGGTCCAACCCGCCCCGATCCGGTACACTCCGCCTCGCGCCTAGCCGGCGCCGCTGAGGAGATACCCCCATGAAGGTCGTCTGTGATCGCGCCGCCCTGCTCGACGCGGTGAACTTGGTCGCCCCCGTCGTCGCCGTGCGATCCCCGCGCCCCCAGCTCTCCTGCGTCAAGCTCACCGCCGCCACCCGCGACGGCGCGGGTGTCCTCACCCTCGCCGCCACCGACGCCGACGTCTCCATCAGCCTCTCCACCGCTCGAATCGACGTCCAGCGTGACGGCGAGGCCCTCGTCCCAGCCGACAAGCTCCGCCAGATCGTCCAGGCCGAAGACGCAGACTCCAGCCTCGTCCTCGAAGCCACGAGCGACACCGCCGTCGAGATCCGCGGCGACGACGCCAAGTTCACCATCTACGGCTTCCCCGCCGGCGAATTCCCCCCGAGCGCCGAGTTCCCCACGGACCGCCCCGCCGTCACCCTCGAAGCCGGCGAGCTCGAATCCCTCATCGCCCGCACGCTCTTCGCCACCAGCAAGGAAAGCTCGCGCTACGCCATCAACGGCGTCCTCGTGAACATCGAGAACAAGAAGATCGAGCTCGTCGCCACCGACGGGCGCCGCCTCGCCATGGCCATCGGCTCGGTCGCGAAGAACGACTCCGACAAAACGATCTCCGCCATCATCCCCACCAAGGCCCTCTCCCAGGCCGCCAAGCTCCTGGGCGACCCCAACGAGACCGTCCGCCTCGCCGTCACCGAGAACCAGGCCGTCTTCGCCATCGGCGAGCCCGACCAGCCGCCCCGCGCCGTTCTCTCAGGCGCGCTCGTCGAGGGCGCCTTCCCCCCCTACCAGGACGTCATCCCCAAGGACCAGGACAAGAAGGCCACCTTCGACGTCACCACCCTCAGCAGCGCCGTCCGCCGCGCCGCACTCCTTACCAACGAGGAATCCCGCGGCGTCCGCCTGCGCATTGCCACCGAGGGCGACGCCGCCACGCTCCACCTCTCCAGCCGCGCCCCCGAGATGGGCGAAGCCTCCGTCGACCTCTCTGTCCCCAAGTACGAGGGCGAAGAGATCGAAATCGGCTTCAACCCCCAGTTCATCACCGACGCGCTGAAGGTCATCCAGGAGCCGCAGATCATCGTCGAGCTCAAGGCCCCCAACCGCCCCGGCGTCTTCCGCTCCGGCTCCGACTTCACTTACGTCGTCATGCCCGTCAATCTCCAATAACCCGGAGATGCCTATCAAAATCCAATCAAATCATCCTCGATGAACAACTTCTTCGCGGACTTTGCTTTCCTTCCAAACCTCTTCTTGCCTGCAAGGGCGGCGACGCTCTACTTTTGAGACGAGATATCTATTGCGCCGTCTCCTCCGACGGGCGGCGCCGGGGAGTCGCCATTATGAAGACCGTCAGCCGAAGCGTCGCGCCCGTGTGCGCCATCATTCTCTCCGCAGGCTTGGCCCAGGCGCAGAACTCAGCCCCAGGCGACAACGCGCGCCGCGCCGCGACAACCTCCTTCCGCCCCTTCGATCAGGGCGAACGCGTCACGCGCAACCCGGAGATCGGCCGCCTCTACCTCCGCAGCGGCGAGGTCAGCACCGGCTCCCGCCCCGCGGCTGCCCAGACGCTCGCGACCGCCAAAGGCAATATGGTTCTTCAGCTCGATGGCCCTCTCACCAAGGAGCGATCCGCACGGCTCGAGGCCGCGGGGGTCCGCCTCGGCCAGTACCTCCCCGCCCACGCCTACCTCGTCCCCACAGATGGCGTCGACGCGGGCGCGCTCGATCAGCTCGAGTTCATCCGCTGGCACGGCGCCTACCAGAAGGCATGGAAGATGGTCGCCGAGCCGCAGGAACGCGGCTTCGTCACGCCCGAGCGACAGATGATCGCCGAGCGCGGCGAGTGCGTCATGGTCGTCTCGCTCTTCGAGAACGCCGACCCCGACGCGACCGTCAAGGCCATCGAAGCCATCCCCGCCATGATCGTCGTCAACCAGACGACCGTCGGCAAAAACCCCACCATCAGCGTCATCGCGCCCGTCGGGCAGGTCTCGCGCCTCACCGACTTGGACGACGTCCTCGCGGTCGAGGAAGCGCCCGAGGCCGCCCCGCGCATGGCCACCTCGAACTGGATCGTCCAGAGCAACGTCGCCGATTTCACGCCCCTCCACGACAACGGCCTCACCGGCGAAGGCCAGATCATCGGCGTCATGGATCTGCCCGTCGACGACGACAACTGCGTCTTCCGCGACGAAACCGCGCCCGCAGGACAGCAGTTCGACAAGTGGGTCGCCATCTTCGACAACGGGAGCGCGAGCGGCCACGGCACGTCCGTCTGCAGCATCATCGCCGGCGACGGCGGCGTCGCCGGCTCCGAAAATCCCGACCTCTTCGGCGTCGCCTACGACGCCCGCATGGTCTTCAACCGCATCCCCAGCTTCGACGAGGCCGCGCTCGTCAACGACCTGCAGGACGCACACGATGTCGGCGCCCGCGTCCACTCCAACAGCTGGGGCGAGGACGCGTCCACCCGCAATTTCTACAACGTCTGGGCCCGCGCCATCGATGTCTTCACCCGCGCCAACGAGGACGACCTCGTCGTCTTCGCCGCGACGAACCTTTCCGTCCTCCGCACACCCGAGAACTCCCGCAACGTGCTCGCCACCGGCGGCACCTGGGACACACCCCTCCAGACCGACCACCGCACGGGCGGCATCGGCCCCACCGGCGACGGGCGGCGCAAGCCCGAACTCTACGCCCCCGGCAACGGCGTCCGCGCCGCCGCACGCAACCAGTGCAACGACGCCAGCTCCGGCGTCGGCACCTCCTTCGCCTGCCCGCAGATCGCCGCGGGAGGCGCCCTCATGCGCCAGTACTACATGGAAGGCTATTACCCCACCGGAGCGCCGGTGATCTCCAATGGTTTCACGCCCACCGGCGCCCTGCTCAAGGCCACGCTCATCAACTCCGGTGTCGATATGACCGGCGAAGAAGGCTACCCCAACTTCCTCGAAGGCTGGGGACGCGTCCTCTTCGACGACGCCCTCCACTTCGCCGGCGAGGCCCGCACCATGCTCGTCACCGACGTGCGCAACGATTCCGCCGAATCACTCAACACGGGCGACCTCCACGAAGAAACCTTCAACGTCACCGGCTCCGGCGAAAAACTCAAGGTCTCGATGGTCTACACCGACGTCCCCGCGGCGCCCGCCGCCGTCTTCGTCCCCGTCAACGACCTCGACCTCGAAGTCGTCTCCCCCTCCGGCCAGGTGTACCTGGGCAACGTCTTCACAGACGGCCTCTCAACCACCGGAGGAAGCCCCGACATCCTCAACAACGTCGAGCAGGTCCACCTCGAAAACCCCGAGGTCGGGATCTGGACCCTCCGCGTTCACGGCGCGGCGGTGAACCAGGAAACCCAAGGCTTCGCGGTCGTCATCAGCGGCGCCGTCGCCGACGCCATCGCCGACCCCTGCGCCGCCGACCTCGACGGTAGCGGCGAGATCGACTCCGCCGACCTCGCCATCATGATCGCCGCCTGGGGCTCCAACGACCCCGTCGCCAACATCGACGGCGTGGGCGCGGTCGGCCAGAGCGACCTCGCCATCCTCCTCGCCTCCTGGGGTGACTGCCTCGAGTAAAGAAGCGAGCCCCTTGACGCCCCCGGCGAGCCAGCCCAGCATCACGCGTCGTCTTCTTTCTGAGAGGAACCACGCGTGACGCCGGGCTGGCTCTTTTTCATCGCGGGCGCCTACCTTGTCGGCTCGATCCCCTTCGGGCTGCTCATCGGCAAAGCCCGCGGCGTTGACCTCCGCGAGCACGGCTCCGGGAACATCGGCGCCACCAACGCCGGGCGCGTCCTCGGGCGCAGCTGGGGGGCGCTCTGCTTCGTCCTCGACGTCCTGAAGGGCGCGGGGCCCACGCTCGCGGCGGGCATGTGGAGCACCGCCATCACCGACGCCGCCCTGAGCGCTCAGCGCGAAACGCTGTGGGTCGCCGTCGCCCTCGCCGCCATCCTCGGGCACGTTTTTCCGGTCTGGCTGAAGTTCCGCGGCGGCAAGGGCGTCGCCACCTCGCTCGGGGCGCTCCTCGCGCTCTGGCCCATCGTCACCCTCCCCGCCGCCGGGGCGCTGCTCGTCTGGCTCATCGCCCTGCGCATCACGCGCTACGTCGGGCTCTCATCCTCACTCGCGGCGGCGGCGCTCCCGCTGCTGGTCGTCGCCGCCAGCCTCACGCCGCTCTGGGCGGATCGGGCCGTGGCGCCGGTCCTCACGATGACCGCGCTGCTCGCCGTGCTGGTTATCTGGCGTCACAAGGGCAATATCAGACGGACGTTGCGCGGCGAGGAGCCGAAAGTCGGACGCCCAACCCCCTCACGCGACGCCGCCAAAACAGGGTAATCAGACACCCCGAACCGGGCGCGACCCGCGCGACCCGCAGATTTCCACCCCCGAAACAGGCAGAGGGGCTTCATCGTCGGAACCGGCTATCCGATTCTTTCTCTCACGCGACACGCTCGCGTGGAAGCGAGGCGACCATGCCCCACCTCCGGCTCCGAAAACCGGACGAGCGCGAAACGCTCGACCCCATCCCCTTCCCCGACCTCAACCGGTTCGCCCGTCGGGACGAACCGCGCCCGGCCGACCTGCGTCTGGCCGAACGCGTGGACGAGGCCCTCGACCGCGTGCAGGACGATCTCAACGCCCTGCGCGAAGAAGCCGACCGCGTCTTCCACCTGCCCGGCTCAGACGACTGGCCCCCCTCGGCCGCCTGAGTTGCCGCGCGAGCCGCCGGGCCGTGCAATGCCAACATGACGCCAGACGAGCGAGCCGACGCCTGCCGCCACGCGGCCGACCTCCTGCGCCACTTCCCCGCTGACCCGCCCCGCCTCGTCTGCGGCTTCGACGCCTTCATCGACCGCGTCGTCGATGTCGTCAGCCAGCGCCGCTCGCCGACCGACTACTCGCGCCTGCCCACCCTCACCGCTCTGGCCGAGCGCATCGCCGACGCCGCGGGGCGCAGCGCCAACCTCGAACTCGTGGTCCGGCGCGTCTCGCTCGGCGGGAACGGGGCGATCCTGGCCGCGGCCGCGGGGGACATGGGCGCGCGCACGACGTTCGTTGGAACGGTTGGCGATGAGAAAGTAGATGATCTGTTCGCACGCCTCGGCGCGCACGGGAACGCCTGTGTTCCGATCGGTCGTCCTGGGCGAACGGAAGCACTGGAGTTTGACGACGGCAAGCTGATGCTGGGGGAACCGGCGCCGCTGGGAGCCGTGACGTGGGAAGCGGTCCGCGAGCCGCTGCGTGAGGCGCTGCCCGGGGCTCTGCTGGCGATGGGCAACTGGACGATGACGCCCGCGATGACGGGGATCTGGCGCCGGCTGGCGGATGAGCTTCTGCCGAACGCCGGGTGCATCGGCGTCTTCGTTGATCTCGCTGATCCGACGAAGCGGAGCGACGACGATCTTGGCGATGCTCTCGATGCCTTGCGAGCGATGAACGAGCACGCGCCGGTGACGCTTGGATTGAACGTCGCTGAAGCGGAGCGCGTCGCGGCGCTCGCGGGAACAGGCTTCGATGAACGCAAACTCGACGACAGCGCCGCGGCTCTACGCGAAGCGTGCGGGCTGGCTTCGGTCGCGTTGCACACCCGGAAAAACGCGGCGATCGCTACGCAAGCTAAAACGGTCGCGATGAACGGGCCGTTCGTCGCAAAACCGGTCGCCACGACCGGTGCGGGCGATCACTTCAACGCTGGGGTGTGCGTTGGCGCGGCGCTCGGCGCGAGCGCACCCGCACGTCTGGCGCTGGGCGTGGCCTGTAGCGGCTTGTTCGTGCGAACAGGTTCTTCGCCCGATCGTGAAGCGCTCGTGCCGTTTCTCGACGATCTTCCTCAGCCTGAATGAATCACATCAGCTTGCAGGGGCCGAGGCCCATGCAGCGCCGCCACGCGCTGAGCTGGCCCGCGTGCGTCATCGGGTGCGCGACGAGCACGAAGTTCGCCATCGCGGCCATCGTCGGCATGATCCCGGCGAACGACGTGCCCTCCGGCGGGGCCTCGAGGCGCTCGGCGTCCACCCCCGGCAGCGTTTCGACCACCGCTTCCATCGTGCGATCGAAGACATCGATCGATTCATCCATCGGCAGGTAGATCTCGCCCGCGGGGTCGTCGAGGCACTCGGCCTGCATCGTGTAGGGCTCGCCCCGGTCTTCGCCCAGGACGGCGCACTGCTCGGCGCCCAACGCCGTCATCATCCGCCCTGAGTAGTAGGGCACATGCCCGAGAAGAAAGGCCGGGTGGTTCGTCACGAGGCCCTCGGGGCGCATGGCGAACGTTTCAGGCGTCACGCCGTCCAAGAGGCGGTGGTAGTAGCCCTGGATCAGCTGGACGTTGGCGACGATGGAAGCGGCGGCGGGGTGAGCGGAGGTGGCGGTCATGGGAAGTGTCCTCTCTCTGGTGTGGCGGGCATAAGATGATGGCGATGTCTCGGACGCTGACCATCGCTCGATCGGCGCGGCGCAGGCGTCGCCTGCGGACGCTTCTCCGGAGCTTCGGCCTCGGGATGCTATTCGCCTCGCTGGCGGCTGGGCTGACGGTGCTTCTTGATCGCGGCTTCGGGCTGAATCTCGAGTGGCTGTGGCCGGCTGGGATCGCTGCACTAACACTTCTGGGGTTCCTGCTGCCGGCGCTGTTGCGATCAGAGCCTCTTGAGAGCGCCACGATCGAACTCGACTCGAACCTCGGGCTGTCGGACCGCGTGACAACGGGCGTCGCATTCAGTGAAACGGAATCCACCGGCCCCTTCGAGCAGCTCGCGCTGCGCGACGCGGAGGAAGCCGCGGCGTCGGTGCGGGTGCGCGAGGGCGTGCCGCTGCGGCTCACACGCGTGCATCGCTGGTGGCCGCTGACCACCGTGGCGGCGATCGCGATGGCGGTCTGGCTGCCGATGCTTACGACACAGAGCGATACGCCGCGGGCCGAGACGGCCAGCGAGCGTGAGAAGCGCGAGCAGGCGCAGGAGCGCGTCGCGGAGGCGCTCGAAGACGCGACGCAGGCCATCGATGAGCAGCCGGAACTCTTCAGCGAGCAGACACGACGTGATCTGGAGGCGCTGCAGCGCATCGAGGATGAGCTCTCGCAGGAACGCGCTGACGCCGAAGCCGCCGAGGCGCAGGCCGCGGAAGCGTTGAGCGAGGCCGCGGAACGTCTCGACGCAGAAGCGCAGCTGGCCGAGCGGGTCAACGAGGCGACGCGCCAGCGCTTTGAGGGCGCGGCGGGGGATGACCCGCTGGGCGACGCGCTCGCCGAGGGTGATTACGACTCTGTGCGTGAGGAACTGGCGGCGATCGAAGAAATGCTCGAGAACGCCTCGCAGGACGAGCGCGAGCAGACGGCCGAGCGCCTGCGCGAGATCGCCGAGCAAATCGATACGTCGGAGGGCGAGCAGACGCCCAGCGCCGAGGAACGCCTCCAGGAAGAGGGCGTCGATCCTGAAACCGCGCGCGAGATGGCGGAACAGTTCGAGCGGCAGGGCGATCAGCAGAGCGTGCAGGAGTCGCTCGAACAGCAGGGCGCTGACCCGATCGAAGCCCAGCGCATCAGCGAACAGCTCGAACAGGACGCGCAGCAGCGCGAGGCGCAGCGCCAGGCCCAGCGCAACGCGCAGAGCATGCAGGAATCCCTGCAACGATCGGCCGAGCAGTGCGAGAAACCCGGTTCGGGGCAGAGCGAGAGCCAAAATCCGAGTGAACAGAACACGCCCGGCGCCAACAGCCCGCAGGGGTCGGGGCAGCAGAGCCCCTCGGGCGAGAGCGGTGATCGACAGCCCGGCGAAGGTTCGACGCCCGGGTTGCAGCAGACGCAGGAACTGTCACGCGATCTGAGCCGCCAGAATCAGCAAGGACAGCAGGGTTCGCAGACCGCCGAGCGTTTGCGTGAGCAAGCCTCACGGCTCGCGCAGCGCCCACAGCCGACGCCGCCCAACCCGAACGCGGGCACGGGCAGCGTCCCGCCGCGAACGGTTCAGCCGCCTGCGCGCAACGACGCGCTGCGGACGGATTCGCTCGACGCCCGTCGCGGCAGCGACAGCACGCGTGTTCGCGCTGAGGTCGAGGCGCAGGGGCCAGCGCTGCCCGAGCGCTCCGCCTCGCCCGCCCAGGCGCAGCGCACGCTGCAGGAAGCCGCGCCGGCGGCCGAGCGTGCTCTTGAGAGTCAGGGCGTGCCCGCTCGCTACCGCGATCTGGTGCGGCGCTACTTCCGCCAGCGCGAGCAGGCCGCCGAACGCGAGCTGGCGCCCACAAGTGACGACGATTCGTGAGCGTGCGTTTCGACCAGCCGCTGTGGCTTCTGGTCGCGCTGCTGGCGGTCCCGGCTTTCTTCATCGCGCTGCGCTGGTTCCGGGGCATGAGCCGCTGGCGGGCGCTGAGCTGCGCGCTGTCGCGGGCGGCGCTGCTGATCCTCGCAGCGGGCGTGCTGGCGGGCGCCAGCGCCGTACGCTCGAGCGAACGCGTCGCGGTGATCGCGCTCGTAGATGTTTCCGATTCCCTGCGTCGTGCCGACGGAGCGATCGAACGCGCCCGGGTGTGGATCGACGGTCTGCGCGAGGGCATGACGCCGGACGACGCGCTGGGAGTAGCGGCGTTCAGCGGACGGGCGGTCGCGGTGGCGGCGCCCACCAGCGGCGGCTTCGAGGCGGGTGATCTCACGCTCGATCTTGATCTGGGCGATGCGACCGACATCGCGGGGGCGATCGAACTGGCGGCGGCGATGGCGCCGCCCGGCGCCGTCGCCCGCGTCGTCGTCATCAGCGACGGCGTTGAAACGACAGGTGACGCGCTGCGAGCTGCGACGGCGCTCGCGCCCCTGCGGGTGGACGCCGTACCGATCGAGTACCGCGTGCCCAGCGATGTGATCGTCGAGCGCGTGGATGCCCCGCCGCAAGCGGCGAGCGGGGCCAGCGTGACGGTGCGCGTGACGATGCGGTCTTCAGACCCGGTCGAAGGGACGCTCTTGCTGCGCATGGGCGGGGAATGGGTTGATCTGAACAGCGCGGGCGAGGGTCTCGGGCGGCGAGTGTCGCTCGACCGCGGGTTGAACGTGGCGACGCTGGACATCCCGCTGGGCGAGGGCGGGGTGCATCGGCTCGAGGCGGTGTTCCGCCCTGATGAAGATGGCGACGACGCCGTGAGCGCGAACAACAGCGCAGGGGCGGTGATCGTGACTCCCGGGCGGGGGCGGGCGCTGTACATCGACGGTGCCGAGCGAGGCGGGGCGGCGCTGCAGGGCGTGCTGCGCGACGCGGGCTTTGAGCTGAGCAACGTGGCGCCGGGAGAAACGCCGACGGGGCTGCTTGAGCTGCAGGCGTTTGATCTGGTTGTGCTTGATGACGTCGCCGCGGACGAGACACCGCGGGCGGCGCACACGGCGCTCGCCGGCTTCGTACAGGAGCTGGGGGGTGGACTGATCGTCGTGGGCGGGCCCGACGCGCTGGGCGCGGGGGCGTGGAACGGCACTGATCTTGAGCCCGTGCTGCCGGTGAAGCTGGATCTGCCGGAAGAGCTGATCGTGCCCTCGGCGGCGATCGTGATGGTGCTGGATTCGTCGGGGTCGATGTCGTCGCGGGTGCTGGGCGGGTCGCGCACGCAGCAGGAGATCGCCAACGAAGCGGCGGCGCTGGCGGCGCAGACGCTGGACCGCACGGATCTGGTCGGGGCGATTCAGTTCTCCAGTTCGTACTCGACGGTGCTGCCGCTGGCGCCGAACGCTGACCCGGTGCGTAACGGGCAGCGGCTGCGCTCGATCGCGCCGGGCGGCGGGACCAACATGTACCCGGCCATCGAGGAAGCGGGGCGCTGGCTGCGCGGGGTCGAGGCGGAGGTGAAGCATGTGATCGTGCTGTCGGACGGGCAGAGCTCGGGGAACGCCGAGCGCGGGGTGCAGACGGCGCAGGCGATGCAGGACGACGGGATCTCGGTGACGACGATCGCGGTGGGCGACGGGGCGGATGGGTTCACGCTGCGCCGGATCGCGGAGGCGGGCGGGGGTGAGTTCTACGAGGTGATCGACCCGAACGTCTTGCCGCGGATTTTCGTGCGCGAGATCCGTATCGTGCGCAAGCCGCTGATCCGCGAAGAACCGTTCACGCCGGCGGTGTTGTCGTCGGGGTCGCCCGTGGCGTCAGGTTTGGGGGCGCCGCCGCAACTCGGCGGGCTGGTGCTGACGCAGCAGCGCCCCGAGGCGGAGATCACGCTGGCGATGGTGGCGGCGGGGGGCGAGCCGGTGCTGGCGCACTGGAACACCGGGCTGGGGCGGGCGCTGGTGTTCACGTCAGACGCGTCGCGCTGGGCGTCGGGGTGGCTCGGGTGGCCGGGGTTCCGGGCGATGTGGACGCAGGCGGCGCGCTACGCGGCCCGCCCGGCGATGTCGCGTGACGCCGAGCTGAGCGTCACGCAGGAGGGGGACTCGCTCGTGTTGCGCCTCGACGCCGCGGACGACGACGGGCGACCGATCAACCTGCTCGACGCGCCGGCGATCGTGTACACCCCGGAAGGTGAACAGGTGCGCGTGCGTCTCTCGCAGACTGGTCCGGGGCTGTACGAAGCGCGCGTGCCTGCGGAAGAGAGTGGGTCATATGTGGTGGCGGTGACGCCGCGCCAGGGTGAGCGGGCGCTGGCGCCGGCGCTCGCGGGGGTGTCGAAAGCCGCGGGGCTGGAGCTGCGCTCTCTGGAGTCGGACGCGGCGCGGCTGGCGCAGATCGCCGAGGCGACGGGCGGGCGTGTGTACGACATCAACGACCCAACGCAGGCGGCGCAGCTGTGGGACCGCGCCGACGTCGAGCCCGTCCGGTCGGCCCAGCCGTTGTGGCCGCTGCTCCTTCTGTGGGCGCTGGGGATTTATGTGCTGGACATCGCGACCCGGCGTGTGGCGTGGGACCGCCTGCTCTCTGGCGAGCTGGCCGTCGCCAGGCGTCTGACACAGAAGGCCCAGGGCTCGACCACCTCGGCATGGAAGACCGCCAAGGCCCGCGCCGTCCGCCCCGAACCAGCGGCCGAGGCGAAGCGCGAGGAGCGCGATCGGGCCGCCGATCTCGCCGCCCGCCGCCGGCGCGTCGAGCAGGCCATCGAGCAGACCTCGCCCCAGACCAACGTCCGGGAACCGGCGGCGGAGCAGGGCGTCACAGACGACGCCCGCAGCGGCCTGCTCGCGGCCAAGAGGCGTGCCGAACGGCGTTTCGGCGGGTCTGACGAGCCCTCGGACGACACCTGAGGCCGAGCAGGCCGTACAATCCGCGACGACGGAAAAAACCGCAGCGGGAGCGTCCCGAGGCGGAATACAGGCCCTCGCAGGGTCGTTCACCCCTACGGCGAAGGGACGCTTTTGTGGAGCGTGCCCAGTTCGAATCGCTGGCGCTCGAGCACATGGACGCCCTGCACCGCATGGCGCTCCAGCTCACGCGTCGTCCGGACGAGGCGGCCGACCTCGTGCAGGAGACCTACCTCCGCGCGATCAGGGCCTCCTCTCGGTTCGAGGAACGAGGCGGCGGGATCAGGGCCTGGCTCTTCACGATCCTGCACAACACGTTCTACTCGACGGTGAAGCGGGCGAAGAAGGCGCCCGTGGCGGTGGAAGACTTCTTCGACGCTGAGTCGGGCGAGACCACGCCCGGCGAAGCCCCGGCCGCGTGGAACCTTGCTCAGCTCGACTGGGACCACGTCGATGAACGCCTGAAGGCGGCCATCGAGGAACTCAAGCCCGAGCACCGCGAGACGCTGCTGCTCTGGGGTGTTGAAGGGCTGAAATACCGCGAGATCGCCGACATCACGGGCGTGCCCATCGGGACCGTGATGAGCCGGCTTCACAGAGCGAGGAAGATCCTCGCCGACCAGTTGACGGAGTTTTCCGAGGAGCTCGGCGTGAGGCCGGGCGGGACCAGCGACGCATGAACGAGAACGACTTCCACAACACGAACGACCGCCCTGAAGACCGGGCGATCGATTGGGCCCGCCAGCCCGTCGCGGCCCGCCTCCGCGCCCTCGCCGACGACGAACTCCCTCCTGCTGAGGCAACCGATCTGCGCAACGAGCTCGACGCCGAGGCCATCGCTCGCGCCGACGCCTTCGAGCGCCGCCTCCGCGAGCGCTGCGCCGCGTGCATGAGCGACGCCCAGACCCCCGCCGACCTGCGTGATCGCGTCGTCTCGGCGCTCCGCGCCGAGGAGTCAGGCGCCCACGGGTCAGGTGATGCCCCTTCCGTCGAACCCATGCCCGCGACCGTCATCAGCCGAACCGACCGCTCCTTCTGGGCGGGCGGCCGCGCGATGCTCGGCGTCGCCGCGGCGGTCGCGCTGGCCGCCGTCGTCTGGGTCATGGCGCCCACCGCCAGCACGGGCGATCCCTCGGTGCTGCTCCAGCAGGCCGCGCTGCGAGCCGCGAGCGAGCACTCCGGCTGCACCGTCAACCCCGACTACTTTGAGAACACGATGGCCCGCGTCGGCGACGGGCTCACCGAATCCACCGGCGCCGAGTTCATCAGCAAGCAGATCGGCGACCTGCCCGTGAAGCTCGCCCTGGGCGGCGCGGGCTACACCCTCTCCGCCATCGGCGAGTGCGATCTCCCCGGCCCCGGCGAAACCGTTCACCTGCTCTACGAGCCGGTCGATCCCAACAGCTCCCGCCCCGTCTCGCTCTTTATCCAAGAGGCCTCATCCGGGCATGATTGGATGAGCAAGGGCGCCCTGTACACCAGCGGTCTCGAGAAGGCCCCGTACGTCCGCGTCTGGCGCACCGAGGGTGTTGTCTACTACATGGTGACCGACTGCCCCGTGAGCTGCGAGAAGGCCGAGGCCGCCTACGCCCTCACGGGCGAACGCATCACGCTCTGAGAGCGACACCCGCCCATAACCCGATTCTCGCGGATCGCGAACGAACCCGACCGGTTCAGCGTCGATACAGTTCATTGAGAACCGGAGTTTTCTTATGCGCACACTGACAACCGTCGGACTTTCGCTCTTCCTCGCGGTCGCTGTTCAGGACGCCCGCGCCCAGCGTGCTCTGGGTGACGGCTCAGCCCTCGACGGCAACCTCCGCCAAGGTTCCGCCGGGCGCAACGCCCCGGCCCGCAACCTCGAGCGCGAGTTCCGCCTGCGCAACGCCATCGTCACCGGGCGCGCCGCCGGCCCCCTCAACTTCCGCGGCGACGTCGGCTACTCCGCCCCCGATGATTTCCGCGGCGAGCTCGCCGAGGACGACCTCTTCGCGTTTGATCGCGATTCGTTCTTTTCCACCCTCACAGGCCAGGGTGTTCGCGGCGCCGACGCGCTGCAGATGCAGATGCAGCTGACCATCGGCGGCTTCGTCGGCGAGGGCGACTTCCTCGTCGATCCCGTTCTCGAACGCTCTCAGGACGCGACGTCTTCACGCGATGTGTACGAGGCGCGCCACCTGCAGCAGGAGTTCGGTTCGAGCGATCCCCTGCAGTACCGGCGCGGCGCCCTGCGCTCGACCTCCGAGTACATCACCCGCACCGCCGAAGCGCCCGTGCTGCTCCGCGTCACGCCCGCCGACGAAGAAAACCCGCAACCCTTGTACACCATCGCGACGCCCCTGCGTTCACTGACCGAGCAGCCCGAGGTACGCCCCGAGCGCCGGCTGACCGATCTCTACCAGCAGATCGAACGCATCGAGAACCGCGAGAACAACGCCGACGAGACCGACCTCAGCCGGAGCAACCGGATCGACACGCAGATCGACACCCACCGCGAAATCCTCGAGCGTCACCTGGAACGCCGCGCCGAGATCGAAGCGGCCGAGAACGCTCAGAACGCCGAGGCGCCGGACGACGAGGCCAACGACGAACCCGAAGAGACCATCAGCGAGGACGATCTCCTCGACCGCTTCCGCGAGCTGCGCGAGGGCCTGATGCGCCCGGAGGACGCCGCGGTTGTCGATCCCGAGGAAGCGAGCGCGGCGGCGACCGAAGCGCTGCGCCAACGCATCAGCGACGACGCCCAACGCCTCTTTGAGGGTGGTGTGATCGACGTCGAGTCCCTCACGCCCGCCCCGCACGATCAGAACAGCCTCTACGCGGGGCACATGAGCCGCGGGCAGGAATTGCTCGCCGAGGGGCAGTGGTTCGCCGCGGAAGAGCGCTTCACCAGCGCGCTCGGCCTGCGCCCGGGCGACCCGATGGCCGCGGTCGGACGCGTCCACGCCCAGATCGGCGGCGGGATGTTCCTCTCGAGCGGGCTCAACCTGCAGAAGCTCTTCCGGGCCCACCCCGAACTGATCAACGTGCGCTACGGCTCCGACCTGCTCCCGCTGGGCGACCGTCTGAACGAGATCGAGGCGCTGCTCCTCACGCGCCTGCGCAGCGAGGATGACTTCTCGCGCGGGGCCGCGCTCGTGCAGGCGTACCTCGGCTTCCAGTCAAAGAACGCGGAGTGGGTCGAGCGCGGGCTGGAGCGCGCCAGAGAGATCGACGAGGCCCTCGACCGCACGCCCGATTCGCTGCTCGACGTGCTCGAGCGGGCGTGGACCGCGGAATGACCGCGTGAAGGCCCCCGAGTCGATCAGCGAGTTCCTGACCGACGGCTCGCTCGCGCGTCTGTGTTCGACCCTCGAGAGCCTCGTCGGTGCGCCTGTGGCGCTGCGCGACCGCATCGGGCGCGTGATCGCCGCCAGCGACGGCGCCCCCGCGCGCCTCAGCGAACGCGACGCCGACTTCGGCGGCTTCAGCGCCCCCATCCGTATCGCGGGCGAGACCATCGGCGCTCTGACTCTCGATACCGAACTCAACGGCGAACGCCTCGAGGAAGCCAGGCGTTTCCTGACCCTGCTTGCATCCATCGTCAGCGAGCTCTGCGAGCGCGAGGTGCAGCTCAAGGAACAGGTCGAACGTCTCGGCGCCCTTCAGACCGTCGCCTCGACGCTCGTCGGCGCGGGCGGCGTGCAGGAGTCCATCGACGTCGGCCTGCGCACCGCCATCGATCTGCTCGGCGCCGACGCCGGCACGCTCCGCCTGCTCGATCCCTCGGGCAAGACCCTGCTGCCCCGCGCGGCGTTCGGCCTCAGCCAGGCGTACCTCGACGCCGCGGGACCTCTTCCCGCGAACAACGCGCTCGACCGCCCGATCCTCGCAGGGCGTGTGATCGCCGTTGCTGACTTCGCCGATGACAGCGAGCACGCGAACAAGCCGCTCGCCGTTCTTCAGGAAAACCTGACCAGCATGCTCAGCGTCGCGCTCGTGTTCCGCGGCGAGCCGTTGGGCGTGCTGCGCGTCTACACCCGCGAGCGCCGCGAGTTCACGAAGTCGGACCGCGAGCTCTTCCGCTCGATCGCCCGCCAGATCGCCGCCGCGGTCGCCAACGCCCGCCTGCTCGAGCGCGAGGCCCGCTCGGTCGCGGTGCGCGAACAGGTCCGACTCGCCGGGCGCGTGCAGAAGCGGATGCTGCCCAACGAGCTCCCCGAGCTGCCGCCCCTTTCTTTCTCTGCGGTGTGTCAGAGCAGCTACGACGTCGGCGGCGATTTCTACGACGTCTTCACCAAGGGCGACCGCGCCGGGGTCATGATCGGCGACGTCGTCGGCAAGGGTGTCGCCGCCGCGCTCCTTATGGCCAACCTCCACGGCGCCCTCCGCGCGTACGCCGAGTCCGACGACGAACCCGCCTCCGTCGTCGCCTCCACCAACCGCGCCCTCGCCCGCGACAGCCTGCTCAGCGAGTTCGCCACGCTCTTCTTCGGCTTTGTTGATCCGGCGTCGAGCCGCCTCGTCTATTGCAACGGCGGCCACGAGCCGCCGCTCGTGGTGCGCGTGCCGGAGCACCGCGCCCCGACCCGCGCCGACGTTGACGAACTCGACGTCGGTGGCATGGTCATTGGCGTCGATCCGTCGCAGCGCTACCAGACGGGCGTGTGTGACCTCCGCCCCGGCGATGTGCTCCTCGCCTTCTCGGACGGGCTCACCGAAGCGATGAACTACGACATGCGCAAGTTCACCCGCGAGCGCGTGCGTGATGAGCTCCTGGCCCACCTCACCGAACACCCGACCGCGAGCGCGCGTAGCGTCTGCAAGCACATGCTGTGGTCGGTGCGTCGTTTCACGGGCCTCGCCGAACAGTCGGACGACATCACCATCGTCGCGATGCGCGTCGCCCGCTAGCGCCGGCGACGGGCGACAAAGACGCTTCCAATACCGAACAGCCCAAGGCTCGCCGGCGCCGGGATGAACACCCGAACCTGCGCCGCGTTGTTCGGGCCGCCTTGTTCATCAACCCAGTTGATCGTCATGCCCTCGCCGCGCTCTGAAAGAAACAGACTGGACAAGATGAACCCGTCACCGATGTCGCTGTCACCGCGAGCACCATCAAGCAAGAAGTCGCCCATGAGCGTGAACTGACCCGCGAAGACCTCGAAGAAGCCGTTGTCTGTGTTCAGGGTGCTTGTGCCGGGAAACACCAGGTCGCCGCTGGGAGTGCCGAACCAACCGCCGGAAGCGATGCCGTTTGCAGAGAAGGCAAAGTCAGGGTCGGTGTCACCGCCGAAGGGCGCGTCAGAGAAGTGCGGCCCGCCGATGCCGACGTACGAATCCCACTCGGCGTCGGTGATCGGGAAGAAGGCTGTGTTCAGCCCGCCGGCGAAATCCGCCCCGAAGTCGGTCTGGAACAGGTCCGACACCCCGCTGAAGGACGCATCGCCGATCGAGATCAGGATGTCGTCCGCCTCGTCAAAGGCGATGTACATGCGCGTGACCGTGACGGCCTCTCCGATCTCAGCCGACGCGGCCGCGGAAGCGTCCGCATCGACGCGGATCACCCCGCCGACAAACGCCGCATGGGAAGCGGCCGAGAAGAGGCCAAGGGACAGCGCGAATGAAAAAGTGCGAGCGTTCATAGCATCCTCCTGTGCAAAGTGCGGATCGCTGTTTTGAGAGTACTCGCGAAAGCGTCCGTCCCAAAGACAAATGCCGAGAGTTCCAAAAGCAACACCGGCGGGCCCCGAAGGACCCGCCGGTGGTTGTGTTTAGCGATTCAGCGTGAGGCTGAATTAGCCGCGACGGCGACGCGAGGCGGTGAAGCCAGCGAGGCCGAAGAGGGCGGCAGCGCCCGGAGCGGGGATCTGGCGGACATCAACGCGGTTCCCGTTGTTGTCGCCACCCTGCTGGTCAACCCAGTTGACGGTCAGGCCGTTGCCATCGGCAATGAGGCCGGAGAACAGGTCGGAGGCGATGAAGCCGTCGCCGACGTCGCTGGTGCCACGGGCAGCACCGGTGAAGTCGCCCTGGAGGACGAACTGACCGGCGAAGACCTCGAAGAGGCCGCTGGTGCCGAGGGTGCTGGTGCCGGGGAAGACGAGGTCGCCGCTGGGGGTGCCGAACCAACCGCCGGAGGCGATGCCGTTCGCGGAGAAGGCAAAGTCGGGGTCGGTGTCGCCGCCGAAGGGCGAGGTGGAGAAGTGAGGACCGCCGATGCCGACGTAGGAATCCCACTCGGCGTCGGTGATGGCGAAGAAGGCGGGGTTGATGCCGCCGGCGAAGTCAGCGCCGAAGTCGGTCTGGAAGAGGTCAGCCACGCCGCTGAAGGAGGCGTTACCGACGGAGATGAGGATGTCATCAGCCTCGTCGAAGGCCATGAACATACGGGTGACCGTAACGGCCGAGCCGATTTCCGCCGAGGCGGCCGCGGAAGCGGCGGCATCGACGCGGATCACGCCGCCAACGAAGGCGGCCTGGGCGACGCCGGCAGCAGCGAGGCCGGCGAATGCAGTCAGAGTGCGGATCATTTATCTCTCCTCTTTCACAGTACTGTGGATGGTTTTGTTAGACGCCGTTGGACCTGTGCCCGAGACACGACGCCTCACAAATCACACGTTGCTCATCAAGAGTGTACTCCGAGCCAGACGCCCGTCCAAGACCTGTGACGGTATTTCTGACGCCTTTTTGCCCGGCTTGACAAAAGACTGACACTCACGGGAGATATTATGGGCACAGCCCAGTTGATATCTCGTAAAGCATTAACAAAAAGCACTTTACACATGCTTACTCGCCGTTTTCCTGGCGTCATACACCCGAAAAGTGGTGATATCGGACGAAGGCCGCAGGACATGCCGCAAGCACATACGATTGGTTATTGTTCGGATAACTCCGCCTCGACCGTGATCTTCCGCATCTCGAAGTACTCACGCCACTGCGGGTCCGGCTCCTGCATCAGCGCATGACGCAGGCGCTCAAGCGTGGCCTCGTCGCCCTCACCCAGGCGGTCGCGGGCATGGATCACACCCCGCAAGGCCGGGAGGTAGCGCGGGTCGCGCTCGAGCGCGAGCGCATAGTGGTCCGCCGCCTCGCGCAGGTGACGCGTGCGTTCCCACGTCAGGCCGAGGTTGTAGAGCGGGCGCGGATCGCTCGCGGAGCGCTCTGACGCCTGCAGGAACGCCTCCGCAGCATCGAGGTAGCGCCCTTCATCCAGATGCAGGATGCCCAGGTTGTTCCACGCCGCGGGGAAATCGGACCACGCGCCGACCGCCTGCTGGTACAGACGCACCGCCTCTTCAGGCTTCTCAACGCTCTGGGCGCGGGCGGCGAGACGGCGCGCCTCGGCGACGCGCTCGCCCTCGTTGATGGTGATGGTCGTTACCTCGTCGTCGCCCGCGTTCTGGCTCGACGAGCAGGCGGGCAGCAGAACGAAAACGGACGCCGCCGCGAGGCGCGCGATGACACGGTGCGTAGTCACTGTTCGATCTCCCAGCGGGAAAGACGGACGTTGACGCGCCAACCGTCGGAGGCCGGGGTGAGCGTCACGCCGCTGACAAAGAGGCCGTCGATCTCGTTCGTGACGGCCTGGATCCAATCGAGGGCCAGATCGACGTCGCCGTCGCTGAGCGTGGCCTCGATGGTGCGGAGCAAAAGGGGCGAATCAAGCCCGAGCTGGCGACGATCGCTGATCTGCCCGAGCTGCAAGGTGCGCGCCTCCAGGCCCACCGACGAGGCGACCTGCTCGAGACGCGAACGGATGTTCCGCATCCTCGGCGAGAACTGCTGACGCAACGCCTTCTGGGCGTCGCTGTCCTGGTACGCCTCGATCTCGGCACGCATGTTGACCAGTCGCTGCATCGTATTCTGAGCGCCGCGCATGTCGGCCTTCGCCCGGGCCCGCTGCGTCGAGGCGTACACCGCGAAGATCGTCGCCCCGATCAGCAGCGCGACTGCGAGCGCGACCAGACCCGTCGGGCGGTTGCGCCGCTCGACGGCCACGGCCTCCACGCTCGCCTCCAGGCGACGCTTGCGATCGGCGGTGCGGGAACTCATTCCTGCCAGATCCCCGTGAGACGAAGAACAAGATTGGGCGTCGAGCCCGTCACGCGCTCCGACCAATCAAGGGGGCGCGTCTCGCTGTCCACCGGCGTCTGGTCAAGGCTTTCCATGAGCTCTTCACCGTCCACGTACGCCGAGATGCGGAACTGCGCCGAACCCGCGCGGTCTTCGACTTGAATGCGGTTGACCGTCACGCCCTCGATCGGCGCCGCCGCTGCGAGCAGCCGCTTCAGTTCCGCGAAGAGCGGCTTGGGGGTCGGCGGCGGCGTGAGCTTCGGGTTGTCGCGCTGCACCTGCACGAAATGCGACTGCAACGCGCCCACAAGATCAGGCGTCGTCTCGCTGCCGGGGGAGACCGAGCGCACCAGCTCGCGCGATTGGCTGTCGAGATCCGCACGAGCTTCGCGGTACGCGCCCGCCGCGCCCTGCGCCCGCACGCCAAGCCCCGCGATCCCCGCCGCGACCAGAAGCACCGCCGCAGAGGCCAGCTGATAAACGCGCCGGTGCGAGCGGCTCGGACGGCGCGTCAGCGTCGGCGTCGAACGGCGCGGGTCGCCCTCGCCCCCGCCGCTGCGATGAGACACCGCAAGAAGCTCTTTCAGCGGATCGTCCGCGCGAACATGCTCGACCTTCGCGCCGGGCCAGCGCTCGCCGATCGTCTCGCCGATGTGCCGCGTCTGGCCGATCGTCACGAACCGCTGCGGCGTCCGCCCCAGCTGCGCACTCCACGTCAGCCAATCCAGCGCCAGGCGCCCGCTCGCCGCGCCGTCGGCGTCGCCCTCGCTGGGCGTGCGGCACAGCCCCGCCGCGACCAGCCCGCCACTCTCACCCCACGCCCACACCAGGCGCCCGGGGCGGTCGGCGGCGACCACACACGTCAGCTCTTCGCCCGCGTGACCAGCCAGCGCGTGCCACAGCGAGAGCGCCTCGCCCACGCGCACGCCCCGCGCGTCCAGCGCGTCAAAGAGCAGCTTCACCGCGGCGTCGGGTGATTCCAGCACCGCGGCCGAGGGCTCGTCCGGCGCGCGCGCCGACCCGCGCGACGCAGCCCCGGCCACCAAAGGCTGCACCATCTCCCCGGCCCCGTCGCCCTCGCCCCACTCGGCGCGACGCTGACGCACCGCGGCGGCGATCACATCCGCCTCGCGCGTCGGCGCCGCGATCCACAGGCAACGGGCCTCATCAACATCGAGGCACGCCGTGTGCAGACGCTTGCCGGGCAGACGCTGGACGATCCAGTCCGCCGCCTCGCCCGCAATAGCCCGCAACGCCGGCGGCTGGTCCGGGTCCTCCGCGGGCGGCGCGATCCACTCGTCGTCCACGCCCTCGGCGATGAGGCGCACGCGCGAGAGATCAGTCGCGATCAGGCACGCCGCGCTCACCGGTCGCGGTCCGGTCGAAGAGGTTCAGGGCGCGAACGCCGGCCGTTGTCCCGCTCGCGCTCCAGCATCTCGCGCTGGCGCTCCATGGCCCGGTCGCGGTCGCGCTCGAAGCGCTCGGCCGTGTTGAGCGACGAGCGGTCCGTATCCGCCAGCTGCATCCTGCGACGCCCGCCGTCGATTTCAACAATCAGATGATCGCGGTGGATGCTGACGATCGTGTGATCGGCAACCTCTTCGCCCGCGAGCACGAACGTCTGACGCCCGTTCACCTCGATAAGCGCCGCGGAGCCGCCAACCTGGATAATCGCCCCAACGAACTTGAAATCGCCTGGTTCATATTTGTCATCTGGACCTGCGGAACCGGTCGGAGGATCGTCAACTCCGCCATTCGGGGGGGGGCCGTCACCGCCGTCGGGACCTGGGTCGGTCTCTGCACCCGTCAGATGATTCAGCGTGCGCAGATCATCCGACAACGCCAGCCAATCGCCCTTCGGCCAGCTCTCGGTGAAGTTGACGCTCTCGTCGCCGACGGTCGAGTTCGTCGGCTCGATCGTCGGCGCCTGGACCGCTCCCCGCGGCGCGAGGAACGCGACGAGCGCGAACCCCCCGGCGAGGATCACTCCCGCCAGAAGCAGCGGCGCCATGCGTGTGGCCTGGTCGGCGGTCAATCCCATCAGTCAGCCCGTCCCCTGCGCTCGGCGGCGCGCTTCTTCGATCGCCCGCATCTCACCTTCAGAATACTCGATCCACTCGTGGACGACCGTCTCGGCCGCGGCGCGTTCCAGCAGCAGGTCGTAGCGCCGCGTGCCCGCCCAGTCCTCGGTCTCGACGACCACCTTCCACAACGTCGAATCAAAGACCGCCGCCCGCGTGATGAACAGCCGGTCCTCCGGCTCCATCGTCAGCGTCGAGACGACCCGCGAGAACTCCGCCCGGTCCACCCCCTCGCTGCGCCGGCGTAATCGCAGCACCTCGTCGGCGAACGTCGGGCCGTTGTCCTCGGTCATCGCCTCCAGCACCTCCCGCGGCGCCGCGTTCATGCTGACCTGCCACGGGCCCACGCTGCGCGTCAGGTCCGGGCGTCCGCGCAAGCGGGCCAGCATCGCGAAGTACTGCGGCTTGAGTTCGTTCTCGACCTGCCCGGAGGTCCGCAGGGGCAGCCCCTGCCCGCCGAACACCCGCGCGATCGCCTTCGTCCCGCTGGGCAGCTCAAAGACGTGCGCCTTGCTCGCGTCGTCGGCCATCTCCGCCAGCTCGCTCCGCGACAGCTCGCGCAGCCACTTCAGCACCACCGCCCGCACGCCGTACATGTCGTGGCGGCGCTTGTACTCGTTGATCTGACGCTCGGTCTGACGCGTCTGCGATGCCTGACGCTGCAGCGCCACCGTCACGATCAGCGACACCGACAGCAGCACCAGGAGCATCAGCGGCATGGCAAAGCCAGGCCTCGCGCATCGCAGAGCAGTTCGCATCACAGGGGCTCCGCGTTCGTGCTCGCGGCGCCGAAGGCGAACATCCAGTCCACCTTCTCCCCCGCCTCGGTCCAGAACACCGCCCGCAGCGCCCACGGCAGGTCCGCCGCTTCGTACGACGCGAAATCATCAAACGCCCCCTCGCTGTCGGTCAGCGACCACTCCGCCAGCGTCAGGTTTTCGAGCAATATCGTCGGCTTGCCCCCCGGCGTGATGGGCGTCCACTGCAGACGCCAGCGCTCGCCGCGGCGCGAGGGCGTGGGCACGATGTCGAACGCCCCACGCACCGGCGCCCCGCGCGACTGATCGCCGAAGGGGGTGCGGGCGAGCAGCAGCTCCAGCCGGCGCACGCCCTCCGCCGCCGCGTTGTCGCGGTACTCCCACTCCTCGCGCTCGCTCAGGTGCCCCATGCGCACCCGCGCGCGGGCCGCGGGCACGGGCTCGAGCTCCACGACCGTCCCCGTCGTCTCCGCCCGCTCTTCGATCGATTCCTCGCGCAGGAGGTCAAAGAATTCCTCGCGATCCGCGGCCTCCGCCAGCAGCTCCGCCCGCGCCGCATCCTCCGCCGCCACCCGCGCCGCCTGCTGCGGGTCAAACCCGTCGGGCGCCGCCACCACCGAGTGCGTCGCCCGCGCGATCGTCCGCTGCACGAACGCCAGGCGCATCGTCGTGTCCAGCCGCGTCGAGAACCCGCCGTCCATCCGACTCACCGAGGTCAGCAGCGCGTACCCGCCCGCCAGCACCATCGAGCCCACGACCATCGCCAGCAACAGTTCCAAAAGCGTGAACGCGCGTCTCACCGCCCACCCCCCGGCGCGCTGATGCCCATCAGCTCCTCGAGCTGGTTGAACATGATCGATTCTTCATCGGTATCGAAGGGGTCGTAGATGCGCGTCAGCTCCGCGACCACGCCCCGGCTCTCGTCCCGCCTGCCGCGGTAATCGCGGTACACCTTGACTGTCACCTGCACCAGCCCCGCGGCCAGGCGCTGGTTGCCCGTCGTCTCGTTGATCGAGCGCGAGCGCCGGCGCGTGACGCCCGACGAGCCCGACGCCTCCTCTTCCAGCACCGACTCTTCCAACTCAAAGCGGTACACGCCCCGCCCCTGGCTGATGGGCGGCCCCTCGGCGTTCGGCAGAGAGTCCGGGTCGATCATGTGGTTCAGCAGCAGACGGTGCGCCACCTCGGTGGCGTTCAGCCGGTCCTGCTCGATCATCGCCAGACGCTGGATGGCGCCCATGCCGCCCAGCCCGATGGTCGTCGCCGCGCCGAGGATCAGCAGCGCGAGCAGCGCCTCAAGCAGCGTCATAGCGCGACGGGTCATCTGGGGATGTCGCGCGGTGCGGCGCATCAGGTCAATCTCAAAGGTCCCAGACGTTCAGGTCGTCCTCGGTCCCCCACTCACGGTCGGGGCCGGCGCTGCGGAGTTGAAACGGGCGGTTGGGGTCGTTCGTCGGGCTCTGGTAGCTGAACTGGGTGTTCCATCCGTCGCCCGGGATTTTCTCCATGTAGTTCGGCACCAGCACTTGCAACCCCTCGGCCGTTGTCGGGAAGCCGCCCTTGTCGAGGTTGTACGCCGTGAGCTGCGACTTGAGCGTCGTGAGTTGCTGTCCCGTCGCCTTGACGCGGGCCGAGTTGCCCTGCCCGATCAGGTTCACCGCCGCCACCGTCGCCAGCACCCCGAGGATGGCAAGCACCAGCAGAATCTCAAGGAGCGTGAAGGCCCGCCGGCGCGTCCGAATCGTTCGTGTGGTCATCATCGTCGTCCCATCGAGAAAAGTGGTCGCTCCGCTTGAGTCTGACGCGCGAAGATCGCCCGGGTTCGCCTCAGCCGATGGCGCTCGAGAGGTTCATCAGCGGGATCATCAGCGCCAAGACGATAGCTCCCACGAACAGGAAGACGAGCACCAGGATCGAAGGCCCGAGAAGGGCCAGCAGGCGGCTCGACGCCTCCTCCGACCGCTCCGCGTACTCCTGCGTCAGCGACTCGAACGTCGGCTCCAGGTCCCCCGCCCGGTCAGCAGCGATCAGCAGCTTCCGCGTCGCCAGGGGCAGGGCCTCGACGTCGTCCACAAGGGCCGAGAACACACCGCCCTCGACCAGCCCCATTTGCAGCTTCTCAAGCTGCCCGCGCAGCTCGGAATGTTTGACCGTCTTGGCGCTCACCGAGAGCGCATCCGCCAGCGGCACGCCCGAGCGCGACATCGCCGCCAGCACCGCAAAGAGCGACGCGCACTCGCCCGAGAGCGCCGCGTTCTCCACCGCCGGCACGCGCCGAAGCAGCGACGCCGCCGCCGGCACGATCGCCCGCCGACCAAGAATCACCCCGATCAGCAGCGCCCCGATCAGGAACACCACCAGCAGCAGGTTCGAGCGCATCCACAGGCCCGTGTCGATCACCACCTTGGAGTAGCCCGGCAGCTGCGCGTTGGCCTGCTGCAGCGCCTCGCCCAGCGTGGGCACCACCACCAGCAGCATCAGCGCCAGCACCGCGAAGCCCACCACCGTCACGAAGAGCGGGTACATCAGCATCGTCTTGGCCCGCGCCGCCACCGTCGCCCGGCGCTTGGCCGACTCCGACAACCGCTTGGCCGCGGGCGCCAGGTCGCCCGAGCGCTCCGCCGCCCGGTACACCGCCACCGCCACCTCGTCGAAGCCGCCCACCTCCGCGCACGCGTCCGCGAACGAATCACCCGCCGCCACCTTCTCCCGGAGCTGGCGCACCGTCCGCTGCGCCTTGGGGCTCACCACGCTCTCGGCGACTTCCAGCGCCTCAACCAACGGCACGCCCCGGCTCACCAGCAACGAAAGCTGTTCGTTCAGAAGCAGATAATCCGACAGCGCCAGCGAGGCGTTCCCACCTCCCGACGCCCACGAGGGCAGCTCCCACGCCCGCAGAAGCAGCAGGCTCTCTTCACCAAGCGAGTCCGCTAAATCCGCCCGCCCTTCCGCGACGCGCACGCCGCGCCGACGGGCGCCGGTGGCCGTCACCGCGGTGAAGAAGTACTGGCGTGAGGTGGAAGCGGTGCTCATTGCGAAACTCTATGAACGCTACTCGGTCAGTTCTTCGGCGAGCGCGCCCGACTCGCCCGTGCCGGGCGTCGCCGCGTCGTGAAGCACGCGCCGCAGCTCGACCTCGCTGGTCAGACCCTTGGCGATCTTCTTCCGCCCATCCACCAGCATCGGCTCCATCCCATCGCTGATCGCCTGCCCCATCAGCTGCACCGCGTCGGCGGACTTCATCGTCATCTCGCGCACCGGGTCGGTCATCTCCATCAGCTCGTAGATGGCGATCCGCCCCTCGTACTCGTCGCTCTCTGTGGATTTCTTCTTGCGCAGCAGGCGCTGCCCCAGCACCGCCAGCACCGAAGAACTGATCAGGTACGGCTCGATCCCGATGTCCTGCAACCGCGAGATCGCGCTCGGCGCGTCGTTGGTGTGCAACGTCGCCAGCACGAGGTGACCCGTCAGCGAGGCCTGCACCGCGAGGCGCGCGGTCTCGGCGTCGCGGATCTCACCGACCAGGATCACGTCCGGGTCCTGACGCAAAAGCGAGCGCAGCCCCGAGGCGAACGTCACGCCGCGCTTGGGGTTCACCTGCACCTGCGCGATGTTGTCCAGGTGGTACTCCACCGGGTCTTCGATCGTCATCACGTTGCGCGTCTGGCGGTCGATGCGCTCCATCGCCGCGTACAGCGTCGTCGTCTTGCCCGAGCCCGTCGGCCCCGTCACCAGGATCATCCCCGTCGGGCGATCGACGTACGACATCAGCCGCTTCTGCATGTCCGCGTCCATGCCCAGCGAGTCCAGCGACAGCTTCGTCTGCGTCTGGTCGAGCAGGCGCAGCACGAGGCGCTCTCCAAAGATCGTGGGCACGCACGACAGGCGGATATCGATCTTCCGCGACCCCACCCGCACCGTCGTCTGCCCGTCCTGCGGGCTGTGGCGGTTGGCGATGTCAAGCTCCGCCATCACCTTGAGGCGCGAGCTGATCGCCGGCGCCAGCGACAAGGGCGGGCTGAACGCGTCCACCAGCAAGCCGTCAACGCGGAACCGGATCAGCAGCTTCTCTTCCAGCGGGTGAATGTGGATATCGCTCGCCCGCCGGCGCATCGCCTCGAAGAGGATCATGTTCACCAGGCGGATCACCGGCGTCTGGCGAGCGAGCTGCAGCAGGTCCGTTGCCTTGCCGATCGTCCCCGCCGCGGTCTCGAACGCCTGCTCATCGAAGGGCAAATCCTCGACGATCTCCGTCACCAGATCCTGGCGCTGCTCGTACCCGCGGTTGATCAGATCGCCCACCTGCGCCCGCGGGCTCAGCACCAGCTTCACCGGCAGGCGCAGCAGACGCTCCGTCTCCGTGAGCGCCCCCGGCGCCAGCGGCTGGCTCGTCGCCACCGTCACCGTCGAACCGTCCGCGGACAACCCGACGATCTGGTGCCTCCGCGCCGCCGAGCTCGGCACGCGCTCGAAGAACACCTCAGCGCTCTCGTCGCTCTTGGGCTCGGCGACAAACTCCAGCCCCACGCGCTCGGCCAGCTTCTCCAGCGCCGCGTGTTCCTCTAAACCAAGCGTCCCCAGCAGCACGTCCCACGGTTCCTCGTCGGCGCCGGGCGTCTTCGCGAAGACCGCGAGCTGCTCCGGCCTCACCGGAAGCGGGCGGAA
Source organism: Phycisphaerales bacterium (assembly GCA_965227605.1). Classification (GTDB taxonomy): domain Bacteria; phylum Planctomycetota; class Phycisphaerae; order Phycisphaerales; family UBA1924; genus CALNYS01. The sequence continues at coordinate 311,554 of OZ245745.1, forward strand.
CAATTCGGCCAGGCGCACCCAGCGGGCCGCCTCTTCCGCGCTCGGGGCGCCGTTGCGTTCTGTCCCCCCCGCCCGGCTCACCGCGACCCCAGCGCCTCGCCCGTCTCGGGCGCGCTCTCGACCGGGAACGCCCGATCGAGCAGCGGGATCTCCACCGGCTCAAGCTCGGGCACACGACGGTCTTCAATCTCGACGTCCGCCAGCGGCCCCTCAGTCAAAAGACGCAGGTCGCCGAAGTTCTCGTCCCGCAGAATCCGCGGCGTGATGAAGATGTACAGCGTGCGCACGCTCTCGGTCTCGACGCGGTCCTTGAACAGCTCGCCGATCACCGGGATGTCGCCAAGGATCGGGATCTGGCTGATCGCCGTCCCGGTGTCCCGCGTCACCAGCCCGCCGATCACCACCGTCGCGCCCGAGGGCACCGTCACCACGCTGGAGATGTTGTCGCTCGTCGTGGGCGGCGGGAGGTCGGGCAGCTGCGCCGAGAAATCAAAGCTCGACGACTCCACGCTCAGCTCGAGTTCAAGAAACCCGCCCGAAGAAATCTGCGGCGTCGCCGCGATGATCGTGCCCGCCGAGATCGTCCCGCCCAGGCTCGTCGTGTTCGGCGTGCCCACAGTCTGCGAGGTCTGCGCGAAGGGCTCGTTCCGCGTCGAGTTCAGCGTCGCCTCCTGGTTGTCCTTCACAAGAATCTTCGGCTCTGAAAGCACCCGCCCGTCGCCCTTGGTCTCGAGTGCGTTGATGATGATCGGCACGTAGTCGTTGCGGATGAACGCCGACGTGAACCCCTGCACCGGGTTGATCGTCGTGTTCCGCGGGTCGGTCAGCAGCCCGAAGTTCGAGAACGTCGGGAAATCACTATCAGGGTCGGTCAAAACCGTGTCGATCGTGATCGAAAAATCCTTCGAGCGCGACACCGCGATGATCACGAAATCCAGATACACCTGCGGGCGGCGCGAGTCGATCCGTTCGATGATCGTCTCGATCTCCTGCTGCTGACGCACCGGCGCCCGCACCACAAGCTGGTTCGCCGCCGTGTCCGCCAGGATCTGGATGCCCTCCACCGGCGTCAGTGTCTGCTCGCCCTCCGCGCCAGGCGCCGGCGGCGCCACGTCGCCCACGATGTCCTCCGTCCGCCGGATGTTCCGCTGGCTCGATTCGAGCGACGGCGGCAGGAAGGGCGAATCCGCGAAGTCATCCACCGCTTCGAGTTCGAGCAGCTCCCGCAGCAGTTCCGACGCCTCCTCCGCGTCCGCGTGCTCGAGCTTGTAGAACTCAACGACCATCGATTCGAGCCGCGCCTGATCCGCGAACTCATCGACAAGCGCCTTCACCCGCGCGTGCTGCTGCTGCGTGCCGTAGTAGGTAAAGAACGTCGCCCCGTCCTGCCCGGGCGGGAGTTCGAACCCGGAACCCATCGAGGCGCCGCCGCGCGAGGGCCCGCCCCCACCCGACTGATCAACGCCGCCGAGCCCCTGACGCTCGCCCATCCGCGCGATCTGCGCCGACATCGCCCCCGCGTTGTAGCGCCGCACGATCAGCGTGCTCTGCGTGTCGATCATGCTCACCAGATCGCGCACCTGATCAGCCTCCTGGCGCGTGCCGCGGAAGATGATCGCGTTCGACGCGTGATCCAGCAGCAAGCGCTCGCCGATGTTCACCAGCGCCCCCGACACGCTGCGCACCGCGCCGGGCTGCCCGGGCTGCTGGTTCGCCACCGAGGGCGCCACCTGCCCGGCCAGCTCCACCAGACGCTGCTGCGCCTGCGTCGCCGCCAGGTGCGTCAGATCGACCCGATGGAACGACCACCCGTCACGGCTGGAAACAAGCTGATTAATGATCGATTCGATCGTCCGGTTGATCGGACCCGGCGCCGTCGAGATCAGTACGCCGAGGTCGTCCACCGCCGAGATCCGCGCCGCCGCCGACTGATCCTGGCTCAGCGCGTTGTTGATCGCCTGCTGCAGCGCCGAGGGCTTGATCAGCGGCGTCGAAAAAATCCGCGTGCTGGGCAGCTCGCCCTCGAACTGCACCGGCAGCTTCGACCCCTGCGTCACGATGTACACGCCCTGCGGGTTCTGCACGATCGCGTAGCCGTACATCCCCAGGATCGACTCGAAAATCGGCAGCAGCTCGTCGCGCTGAATCCGCATCGGCGCCCGGAACTCCACCTGGGCGTTCCCCAGCCCCGGGTCCTCGAGCACGAAGTTGATCTCCAGCTCCTTCGACACGTAGTCGAGCAGCGCCACCAGGTTGATGGGCTCGGAGAACTGGGTGAAGTCGATGGTGTCGCCGTTCGCCGCCTCCGCGGGGGCCGGCTGCTCGTCCTGCGCGAAGGCCGGCGCCGCGGGCGCGAGCCCCGCCGCCAATGCCAACGCCAGGAACCGGTGTGAGTTCGTCCGCAACCCTGTGCCCTTTCCATCCCTGCGGGCCGGCCGTCGAGGCGTTACCCACGTTGAACCTAACATCTTCCCATGCGCGTCGTCAGCCTGCTCCCGTCCGCCACTGAGACGCTCGTCGCCCTCGGCGGTTCGCACCTCCTCGTCGGGCGTTCGAGCGACTGCAACCACCCGCCCGTTATCGGCAATCTCCCCGCCGTCACCCGACCCCGCGCCAGAAACGCGGACCCCGCCCGAGCCGACCGCAGCACGCGCGACCTCCTGAGCGCCGGCCAGCCCCTCGAAACCCTCGACGCGGCCCTCCTCCGCGACCTCCGCCCAGACCTCATCCTTCTTCAGGACCAGTGTTCGGTCTGCTCCATCGACGACGCCTCCGTCCGCGCCGCCATCGCCGATCTCAGCCCCGCCCCTGACATCCTCACTCTCAACGTCGATTCCGTCGAAGCCATGCTCGACGCCGCTCTCGCCATCGGGCAGGCCGTCGGGCTCGAACAAGAAGCCGACGCCGCCCTCACCCGCTGGCGCGAACGCCTCCACACCGCCTTGGACGGCGTCACCCCCTACGCCGCGACGCCCCGCGTCTGCGTCCTCGAATGGACCGATCCGCTCTTCGTCGCCGGCAGCTGGGTCCCCCAACTCGTCGAACGCGCCGGGGGCGAGCACCCCCTCCTGCCGACTCAAGCCCTCGCGGGCGCCGGGGCCGGCGCGGGCGCCCACGGCGCGCACCGCACCGCCCCACCCTCACGCCGGATCACCCCCGAAGAACTCACCGCCGCCGACATTGAAAACCTCATCATCGCCCCCTGCGGCGAACCCCTCGAAGCCGCCTGCAAGGCCTACAACGCGCTGCGCAATCAACCATGGTGGGCCGGCATGAACGTCAAGAAGATCGCAGCCGTGAGCGGCCAACTCCTCAGCCGCCCCGCCCCCCGCCTCATCGACGCTCAGGAATGGCTGGTCGCGTGGCTCAACGACCGCCCGGAACTGATCCCAACGGGCTTCCCGTGGGAAAGGATCGCCTGATCACACGATCTCAAGCACCTCAAACCGCTTCGTCCCCCGCGGCGTGTCCACCCGCACCATCTCGCCTACCCGTGACTTCAGCAGCGCCTCCCCCATCGGGCTCGACACCGAGACCTCCACGATCTCGCCGTCCATGTCGCCCGAGGGCTCGCCGACCAGGCGGAACAGCTCCTCCTCGTCGTCGCCCTCCTCGCGCAGCTTCACCGTGGCGCCCAGGAACACGATGTCGTCGGGCACGTCGCCCTTCTCGATCACCTTCGCGCTCGACAGACGCTCCTCGATGCGCCGGATCTCCGCCTCCTGCACGCCCTGGTCCTCGCGGGCCGCGTGAAACTCCGCGTTTTCCTTGAGATCCCCCAGCGCCCGCGCCTCGGCGATCCGCTTCGAGATCACCGGGCGGTTCGCGACCAGCTCTTCCAGCCGCTCCTCCAGCTTGACCTTCTCGTCGGGGGTAAGGAAATCCATGGCGATCGCTCCTTCTGCAAAAACCCGCGCGATCAGCGCGCGCAGAACCTCACAGCCTAAACGCTCACCCGCGGCTTGGCGAACGCGTCACCGCCGCGATCGCCCACAGCGCGAACGCCCCCGCCAAAGGCCCGAGCGCCGCCCACCACTCCCGCTCTGTCATTACCGGCGCCAGCCCCGTCGGCTCGCTCGTGAGCGCGAACACCCCCGAAAGCGGTGACGCGTACAACCCCCACCCCGTGTTCCCCACGCCCGCCAGCCCCGCCGCGACCAGCGGCCCGCACGCCAGCATCACGCCGCACGCCAGCGCCCACCCCGTCCGCGACCAGCCAGACGCCCGCCGCGTCCCCATCGCCACCACCGCCGCCATCACCAGCCCCCACGCGCTCAGCATCGCGAGCAAACCCGCCGTCACCCGCCAGTCCCACCGCCCCAGCCATGTCACCGGCCACAGCACCGCCGCAAGCGGAAGCAAAAGCGCGATCAGATCAACAATCGCCGCCAGCGCCGGCTTCCGCGGCGACGCCTGCGACAGCCGCACCATCGGCCACAGCGCGCACAACCCCACCGCCATCAAAACAATCAACAACCGCGCCGACGACTGCACGAACCGCGGCTCCGCGAACCCCATCTGCGGCAGCCGCATGATCGTCGCCCCCGACGCCGCCAATAGATAGATCGCCCAGCACAACACCAACAGCCGCGGCTCCCCGCGCCTGTGCGCCCACGCTCCTCCGCCGTTGGTCTCATCACCACCGCGCTCTTCGAGCGCCGCGAACAACCCGTCGCGGTTGCTCATGATCGGATCGAGCACCCCGCGCCGCCGACGCTCCCCGCCGCGCCCCTCACCGCGCTCGCCCTCCGACTCACTCAAGCTCAGCGCTCTCGTTGATCACCGGCCTCGGCAGATGAAGCTCCACCCGCGGCCGCCCCGCGCCAATCCACGCCGGGTCGTTCACCAGCGACTCAAACCGCTGAACACGCCGCTCCTGCTCCACCTGCCCCACCGCCCGCTTCTCGTTCGGCGCCGATCCCCACACCACCCGCGCCCCCTCCGTCGTCACCACGCTGAGCACACGCGAACGCAGATACCCCCGCGCGTCCACCCCCGCCACCGCCCCCCACGCCTCGCTCTCGCGCAGCAGATCAAGCAGCGCGATCGCCGCCGTCACGTCGTCCCCGCCCCACGCCTGCCCGGGCGCGGGCGCATCGCCCCACGCGTTGCGAATAAACCGAAGCTGCCCCGCCCCGCCCGGCGTGTACGTCAGCGGGAGTCTCTCCCCGCTCCGCGCCATCACCAGCGCCTCGCCCCCAACTTCCACCACCGCCGCCGGCTCGCGCCACACCCCACTCACCGTGATCACCCCGCCAGGACGACGCTCAAGCGTCGGCCCATCCGAAAACCACCCGCTCCGCTCCAAGAGCGCTCGTGCCTCTTCCAAACTCTCACGCTCCGTCGGGTCGATCGATACGCTCGCCAGAACCTTCCGCGTAATCCGGTCCCGCACCTGCCCAGGCATCCACGTCGCCTCCGAACCCCCGATCCGCGGCCACATCACCTCCACCCGCACCGGGTCCGCCCGGACCTCACCAACACGCGACTCCAGCGCCCCCGCCGAGAGCGCCAGCCCGCCGGCGAGCGCCGCCAGACCAACCCACCCACCGATACGCCCCGCGAACGACGCCATGCCCGCGAAGTCGAACACAGGTTCCTTTTTCTTCTTCGAGTTTGTTTTCTTCTTCGATCGGCTCACGCGTGCGCTCCCTCGTTCATCCTCGATACCCCGGCGCGCCGCAGCGCCTCCTCAACCAGCCGAGCGCACAGCGCCGGCATCTCCATCCCCACCGCCCGCGCCGCCATCGGCACCAGCGAATGACCCGTGAACCCCGGTATCGTGTTGATCTCCAGCAACCGCGGCACCCCATCGCTCGGCAGAATGAAATCCACCCGCGAAAGCGCCGTCGCCCCGATCTCCCGCGCCAGCGCCAGCGCGTCCCGCGTCGCTTGTTCACCAACGCCCGCCGGAAGCTCCGGCCGCGTCACATACCGCGTGTCATCCCGCTCGTACTTCGCCTCGTAGTCGTACAACCCCTCGCTCGGCGTGATCTCCACGATCGGCAGCGCCTCGCCCGCCACGATCCCCACCGTGATCTCCCGCCCGCGCACGAACGACTCAACCATCGCCACCCGCCCGCGCGCCGACGTCGCCGCGTGCGCCGCCTTCCATTCCGTTTCATCCCGGCACACAAACAGCCCGATCGTCGACCCCTCCTTCACCGGCTTCACCACCACCGGCAGTTCCAGCGGGCACACCTCATCGTGCTGATCAAACACCGCCGACGTCGCAACGCTCGCCCCCAGCGACGCCGCGATCAGCTTGCTCGCCACCTTGTCCATCGCCAGCCGCGCCGCCCGCGCCCCCGCGCCCACATACGGACGCCCATCCTGTTCTAAAAGCTCCTGCAAAGGCCCGCCCTCGCCGAACGCCCCATGAAGAACCGGCACCATCACATCCCCCGGCATCGCTCGCAACTCATCCAGCGTCACGCGTCCGATCGTCTCCTCGTGAACAACGAACCCCGCCGCCCGCAGCGCCGACGCCACCGCAGCAGCGCTCGAGAGGCTCACCACGCGCTCCGCGTCCGGCCCGCCGCCCAAAACCAACACCTCGGGAAAACGCTCACTCATCGCTCACCCCGCGCTCCCACACCACCAACTCCTGCTCCAGCTCTATGCCGACATCTTCGCGCACGCGCTCGCGTACCAGGCCGATCAGCCGAAGCGCATCCGTCGCCGTCGCGCCGCCTTCCACTATGACGAAGTTCCCGTGGCGTTCCGACACGCTCGCCCCGCCCACGCGCTCGCCCTTCAGCCCCGCCTTGTCGATCAGCCGCCCCGCGCTCACCCGCGCCCCGTCCACCTCAGGGTTCTTGAAGACGCACCCCGCGCTCTTCGCTGCCAGCGGCTGGGCGTCCTTCTTGTGCGCCATCACTTCCTTTAGCCGTTTCCGCAGCGCCTGCGGATCCTCCGGCGTCAGCGCCAGCTCCACCCCCACCACAACAAGCCCCCCCAAGTTCGACCGCCGGTACCCGAACTCCAGCTCCGCCCGCGTGAGCTGATGCGCAATCCCCCGCTCATCAACCACCCGCACCCCCGCGATCACATCGCCGATCTCCCCGAACGCGCCACCCGCGTTCATCCGCGCCGCGCCCCCCATCGACGCCGGCACACCGCCCAAACCTTCCACACCACCAAGCCCGCGCCGACACGCCTCGGCCACAACCTTTTGCAAAGACGCCCCCGCGCCAGCAACCACACCCGCCTCACCCCACTCCAGCGCGTTCATCTTCTTGAGATCAACCACCAACCCGTCCACACCCTCATCCGCGACAAGCAGGTTCGCCCCATCGCCCAACACGCGCACCTCTCCCGTACTCGCGTCATGCCCTTCCAGCAGCGCCCGCAATTCTTCAACCGACCCCGGCCGCGCCAGCCGATCCGCGCGACCGCCCACGCCGAACCACGTCGCGATCGGCGCATCGAACTCCACACTCGCCGCCGCCGTCTTCACGCCGTGCTCCCCACCGGCTCTTGCCGCGCCGCCATGAACCCCCGCGCCACCTTCCACACCGGCCCCGCCCCCATCACCACCAAAAGGTCCCCCGCCCGACACACCACCTCGAGCTGCTCCACGATCGCGTCGAACGGGTACAGGTGCATCGCCCGCACCCCGCGCTGACGCAACCGATCAACCAGATCCCCCGCCTGCACCCGCGTCAGCTCCGCCTCCGAATCACGCACGAAATAGATATGCGGCACGATCACGATGTCCGCCTGCGAGAACGACTGCGCGAACTCATCAAGCAAAAACCGCGTCCGGCTGTGCTGGTGCGGCTGGAACACGCACACCAGCCGCCCGCCCCGCTCCTGCGGCTTCTCATGCTCCCGCAGCGCCCGCAGCGTCGCGTCAATCTCCGTCGGGTGATGCCCGTAATCGTCGTACACCCGCACACCGCCTGCCTCGCCGAGATTCTCGAGCCGCCGGCTCAAACCGCGGAACGAAGACAGCGCCCCGCCAACGCGCTCAGGTTCCGCCCCCAGCGTGATCGCGTGCGCCGCCGCGAACGCGCTGTTCAGCGCGTTGTGCTCGCCCGGCAGCGCCATCGTCCATCGCGAAATCTCGTCACCCTCCCGCGAAAGCGTCACCTCGCACGCCCCCGCGTCATACCCCACGCACCAGTCCGCCCCCGGCGCAAAGCCAACCGTCTCCACCCGCGCCGTCACCCCCGCCGCCACCTCGCGCCGGTGCGCCCCGTCGTGACCGATCAGCAGCCGCCCCCCGTCGCGCTCCGCCGGCAACCGCCGCGCGAACACATTGAACGCCTCCACCACCGCGTCCAGCGAGCCGTAGATATCAAGATGGTCCGCCTCCACCGCGCTCACCGACGCGACCGTCGGGCGCAGGTGATGAAACGACCGCCGAAACTCGCACGCCTCCGCCACCAGCACGCCCGGGCGCCCTTCCAGCTCGCCGCGCGGGATCGCCTCGCTCCCCAGCCGGAACCCCGTCGCCGCGCCGCCTTGGTCCGCCAGCTGCGCGCACGTCGCGCCGACGATCACCGAAGGCTCAAGCCCGCTCCCGATCAGCGCGTGCCCCAGCATCGCCGCCGTCGTCGACTTCCCGTGCGTCCCCGCCACCGCCACGCCCGTCCGCCCCTCCATGCACTTCCCGAGCGCCTGCGCGTAGGTATGCACCGGGATCCCGCGCTCCTCCGCCTTTACCCACTGCGCGTGATCAGGGCGCACCGCCGCCGAGACGATCAACACCTCAGCGTCTTCGGGCAGCTGCCCCTCCGCCTCGATCACCACCCGCACGCCCTCGTGCGCGAGCGCCTCGGTCACCTCGGAGGCCGTCTGGTCCGAGCCCGTCAGCAGCGCCCCCCGCGCCCGCAGCAGGCGCGCGAGCCCCGACATCCCGCACCCGCCGATCCCGACCAGATGCACACGACGCCCCGCGACCGCCCAGGGCCGTTCCACACTGTCACGCTGTTCATTCACCACAACAAGCGTATCGGGCCGCCCCGCCGCGCGAGTGCAGCAAGCGGGCTATACCACCCACCATGAACCAGTCAACGCCCCGACCACTCCCCTACAAAATCGCCGTCCTCTGCGACCTCCGCGACGCTAGCGGGCGCGTCCTCCTCATCCACCGCGCCAAGGAACCCAACAAGGGCCTCTACTCCCCCATCGGCGGCAAGCTCGAAACCGCCGCCGGCGAAAGCCCCGCCCAGGCCGCCCGGCGCGAGATCCACGAAGAAGCCGGCATCGACGTCCCCATCGATCGCCTCCGCCTCCGCCTCCTCGTCAGCGAGCAGGCCTACCTGGGTGAAACCCACTGGCTCATGTTCGTCTACCGCGTCACCGGAGCCGTCAACGTCGAAGAACGCGACATCCCCGAAGGCCGCCTCGTCTGGAAGACCCTCGAAGAACTCCCGAACCTCCCCATGCCCGAGACCGACGCCAGGTTCATCTGGCCCGCGCTCCACGACCACGAAAACGGCTTCGCCGCCCTCCACATCGACTGCCGCGAGTCCCCCATCCGCGCCGCCCTCGAGCAATCCGATCCCGAACGCTGATTCCTATACTTCTTTACGAATGCGCGTCATCCTCCGAACCATCCTGCAAACCGCCCTCCTTTTCTGCGCCGCGATGGCCGTTGCCCAGGCGCCGGACACCGTTGAACAACCAACCACCACCCCGGCCGTCGCCGCCGCACGCCAGGCCGACAACCTCGCCGTCATCCCCATCGAGGGTGAGATCAACCGCTACACCGCCCTCTCCGTCGAGCGCCGCCTCTCTCTCGCCGAAGACTCCGGCGCCGACGCCGTCGTCTTCGAGCTCGACACCCCGGGCGGCGAGGTCGGCGCCGTCCTCGAGATCTGCAACCTCATCAAATCAACCCCACTCCCAACGACCGCCTGGGTCAACCAGGACGCCTACTCCGGCGGCGCCATCATCGCCCTCGCCTGCGAAGAAATCGTCGTCGCCCCCTACGCCACCATGGGCGACGCCGCCCCCGTCGCCATGAACCCCGTCACCTTCGCCCAGGGCCTCCAGCGCACCGAACGCCAGAAAATCCTCCAGCCCCTCATCACCGAGGTCGTCGATTCCGCCCGCCGCCACGGCTACGACGAACGCCTCGTCCAGGCCTTCCTCACCCTCGGCATCGAACTCTGGCTCATCGAACACACCGAGTCAGGCCGCCGCGTTTTCGTCACCGAAGATCAATACACCAGCCTCTTCAACGAATCCCCGCCCCGCGACGCCGTCCGCGCCGCCTCCGGCTCCACCCCAGGCACCGAAGCCGCCGCCGGCGACCCCCTCGACCCCGAGATCCGCTCCGCCGTCGAACGCTCCCAGGAGCTCCCACCCACCGTCCCCGACCTCACCGGCGAGAGCGCCGCCGACTGGGCCCCCGTCGAGTACGCCGTCGACGGCGAATCACTCCTCACCCTCAAAACAGAAGACCTCCAACGCTTCGGCCTCGCCGAGGGCGTCGTCAGCGATGACGCCGCGCTCACCGCCCGCTTCGGCGCCGCCAACCTCTCCCGCGTCGGCCTCACTTGGTCCGAGCGCATGGTCCTCGCCATGACCAGCCTCTGGATCCGCGGCCTCCTCGTCGCCATCTTCCTCATCGCCGCCTTCGTCGAGTTCATCGCCCCCGGCGTCGGCCTCCCGGGCATGGTCGCCATCGGCGCCCTCGCCCTCCTCATCGGCCCCCCCGCCCTCGTCGGCGCCGCCGCATGGTGGGCCCTCGCCGCCATCGTCGCCGGCATCGGACTCGTCCTCGTCGAGGTCCTCGTCATCCCCGGCTTCGGCGTCTTCGGCATCGCCGGCCTCATCGCCCTCTTCATGGGCCTCGTCGGCGCCGTCGTCGGCCCCGGCCCCCTCTTCCCCGACTCCCCCTCTCGCTCACAGGACCTCCTCCACGCCCTCGCCACCGTCCTCGTCAGCACTGCCTCCGCCGGCGTCGCCATCTTCTTCATCTCCCGCTACCACGGCGCCATCCCCATCTTCAACCGACTCGTCCTCAGCGCCCAAAGCGGCGACGAGATCGACTCCGAAGAACTCATCACCCCCAACGCCAAACGCGGCGAAACCCCACGCGTCAGCGTCGGCGACCGCGGCCTCACCACCACGCCCCTCCGCCCCTCAGGCACCGCCGAGTTTGACGGCCGCCTCGTCGACGTCGTCGCCGGCCTCGGCATGATCGACGCCAACTCACCCGTCCGCGTCACCGAACTCGACGGCGTCCGCGTCATCGTCAACGCCGTCAACCCAGAAGACACAACCCATCCCGAATCGGCGCTCAAACCAGAAAACGGAGAAGACGCGTGAACGAAGTCTTCCTCCTCTGGGGCTTCGGCCTCTTCGCCCTCGCCGCCCTCATCCTCGTCCTCGAACTCTTCATCCCCTCCGCCGGCCTCCTCGGCGCCCTCTCGGGCATCGCCGCCATCGCCGGCGTCGTCTCCTTCTTCCGCCACTCCACTACCTGGGGCCTCGCCTCCCTCGGCGCCCTCATCGTCCTCACCCCCGTCTCCATCTCCCTACTTTTAAAAGTTTGGCCCCACACCCCCGTCGGGCGGCGCATGATCCTCGGCTCTCCAGGAACAGAAGGCGAAGAGCACGCCCGCGCGGGCGCTCTCGAGCGCGAAAAAGAACGCCTCGAACTCGAAGCCCTCATCGGAAAACAAGGCAAAGCCCTCACCGACCTCCGCCCCGTCGGCGAGATCGACATCGAAGGCGCCCGCCACGAAGGCCTCGCCCTCGGCCCCGCCATCGAACAAGGCGACGCCGTCCGCGTCGTCGACGTCGAAGGTTTCACGCTCAAAGTGCGCCGCGTCTAAACCGCCCGCGCTTCACGCCGCCCCGCGGCGCGGGTAGTGTGATCTCTCGCGGTTCACCCCACACAAAGGCGCCAACGCCATGCCCCAGCCCGTCCTCATCGGCCTCCTCATCATCCTCGGCCTCGTCGCGCTCATCATCGTCGCGGTCCTGGCTCAGTTCGCCAACCTCTGGCTTCAGGCCCTGCTCTCCGGCGCCAAGGTCAGCTTCTTCGAGCTCATCGGCATGCGCCTCCGCAAGGTCGATCCCCGCGTCATCGTCCTCTCCCGGATCAAGGGCGTGAAGGCCGGCATCGAACTCCCCACCGCCGACCTCGAGGCCCACTACCTGGCCGGCGGGCGCGTCCCCTACGTCGTCAACGCCCTCATCGCCGCCGACCGCGCCAAGATCGAACTCCCCTGGAACCAGGCCTGCGCCATCGACCTCGCCGGTCGCGACATCTTGGACGCCGTGCAAACATCAGTGAACCCCAAGGTCATCGATTGCCCCAACCCCTCCCAGGGCCGCGGCACCGTTGACGCCGTCGCTAAGGACGGCATCCAGCTCCGCGCCCGCGCCCGCGTCACCGTCCGCGCCAACATCCAGCGCCTCATCGGCGGCGCCACCGAAGAAACCATCGTCGCCCGCGTCGGCGAGGGCATCGTCTCCACCATCGGCTCCGCCGACTCCCACAAGGCCGTCCTCGAAAACCCCGACAGCATCTCCAAGTCGGTGCTCAACCGCGGCCTCGACGCCGGCACCGCCTTCGAGATCCTCTCCATCGACATCGCCGACGTCGATGTCGGCGAGAACATCGGCGCCAAGCTCCAGGCCGACCAGGCCGAAGCCGACAAGCGCCGCTACCAGGCCGAAGCCGAAAAACGCCGCGCCATGGCTGTCGCCCTCGAGCAGGAAAACAAGGCCAAGATCGAAGAGAACCAGGCCCTCGTCGTCCTCGCCGAGGCCGAGGTCCCCAAGGCCATGGCCGACGCCTTCCGCTCCGGCAACATGGGCATCATGGACTACTACCGCATGAAGAACGTCATCGCCGACACCGACATGCGCGAGAACATCGCCGGCGGCGACAACAAGAACTCCACAAACAACAACTCCTGATGCCCTGGGACTGGAAACTGCTGAGAGCCGGGAGCTTCAAGCTCGACGGCGGCGCTATGTTCGGCATCATCCCCGCCCCCCTCTGGACCCGCCTCGTCCAGCCCGACGACAAGAACCGCATCCCGCTCCAACAAAATTGCTTGCTCCTTGAGCAGGGCGGCAAGCTCGTCCTCATCGAGTGCGGCATCGGCGACAAGTTCCCCCAGAAACTCCGCGACATCTATGCCCAGGAAGAGCGCACCATCGTCGACGCGCTCCACGAGATCGACTGCGACCCCAAAGACATCAGCACGGTCATCGTCACCCACCTGCACTTCGACCACGCCGGCGGCCTTACCCGCTGGAAGAGCGACGGCGAGACGCCCGAGCTCAACTTCCCGAACGCCGAGGTCGTCTGCCAGAAAACCGAATGGAACGACGCCCTCAACAACAAATCAACCATGCACAAGACCTACCTCCGCGAGCACCTCGACCCCATCCGCGAGCGCGTCCGCCTCGTCGAGGGCGAAGCCGAGATCCTCTCAGGAATCCGCGCTCTCCCCACCCCGGGCCACACCTGGGGACAGCACGGCGTCGTCTTTGAAGACGACAAGGGCCCCGTCTGCTACCCGGGCGACGTACTCCCCACCAAAAACCACGCCGGCCTCACCTTCAACCTCGCCTACGACGTCGAGCCCTACACCAACATGGCCTCAAAGAAATCACTTCTCACCAGCGCCAGCGCAGAGAACTGGCGCCTCGCCCTCGACCACGAGCCCGACCACGCCATCCACACCGTCGCCCCCTCCCAGGAAAAACAGGGCCAGTACGAGCTCTCCCCGGCCTAAGACGCGCCGAACTCGTCCCGCCCCGCTCGCGCCCGTACAATCCCGCGACCGTATTCCATGAACCTCTTTGCTCCCCGTCAGGCGGCGCCGTGACCCCATCCACCGTTGAAAGCCCGCCCGAAACCGACACCCCCGCCGAGGGTGTCTTCGTTGACACCCAAGAGGGCGTCCAGCGCCAAGGCGAAGAGCCCAAGCAGAAGCAATCCTTCTGGGAACGCCTCGAAGGTTTCTTCGAGCGCCTCAGCCGCCGCAACAACTTCTGGCACAAGGTCTGCTCCCTCATCTGGCTCCCCATCGCCTACCGCTCGGGGATCAAGAAAGTCAAGCAGAGCGAGGCCGCCGAGGGCGAGTCCTTCGCCGCCCTCCTCCCCTTCCGGCGCTTCAACCGAAACTGGTACAGCGCCATGGCCGGCGCCGCGCTCCTCGCCAACTCCGAGATCGCCGGCGGCATGTATGTCTTCGACGTCGTGGGCGCCGACTACACCGTCGTCTGCAAGGAACTCCACTACAAGTTCCGACGCCCCTGCGCAGGCCCCGCCGTCTACCGCGTCACCGCCAACGAAGACCTCAAAGCCCTCGTCGAAAAGGGCGGCGAGTTCAACATCGACGTCAAGATCGACATCTTCCAGGCCCTCAAAAAAGCCAACGAAGGACGCACCGAACGCCGCGTCGGCACCAGCAGCGCCACCTTCCACGTCACGCCCAAAGCGATGGCCAAAGAGCGCGCCCGCAAACACCGCGACCGCGAACGACGACGCCGCACCAGCCAACCTGACGCATGAACGCGCCCGAGCCCCCGCGCTCGCCGCGCTCCCTCCCCGCCGCCGCCTTCCTCGCCTGCTCGTGGACGTGGTGCGTCGGCATGTGGCTCCCCGTCTACCTCATCCACGACTTCGGCGCCTGGGGCTGGCTCGCCTTCGCCATCCCCAACGTCGTCGGCGCCGCCGCCGTCGGCTTCATCCACCGCACACCAAAAGCCGCCCACGCCTTCACCCAGCGCAGCCTCGAACCCATGCGCTGGTTCTCACTCATCACCATCCTCTTCCACCTCGCCTTCCTCAGTTGGATATTCCGCGAACACCAACCCCCGCCAACGCCAGGCTGGACCCCCTACACCATCGCGCCCCTCACACTCCTCTTCGCCGCCGCACTTTCTTTCCTCAACACTCGCGCGATAGCCGCCCTCGCCATCCCCACCCTCCTCGCCGCGCCCATCATCATGCTCGCCGCGCTCTGGACCACCCAGGGCCAGGGCCTCGCCCCGCCCCCACTCAGCGGCGCCGTCACCAACCCAGCCGCCCTCCCCCTCTACGCCGTCGGCCTCGCCTTCGGCTTCCTCCTCTGCCCTCACCTCGACCTCTCCATCCTCCGCATACGCAAAGAAACCCCGGGCCCCGCGGGCGACGCCGCCTTCCTCCTCGGCTTCGGCGCACTCTTCCTGACGATGATCGCCTTCACCGCCCTCTATGCCTCCGGCATCCTCCTTGGCTGGTTCAGCTATTACCTGCTCCTGCACTTCTTCATCCAGGCCACCTTCACCACAGCCGCCCACCTCCGCGAACTCCGCGAACACAAATGGCCCCGCGCCCTCGGCCCCAAACCACTCATCACTTTCGCCATCCTCGCCGCGGCCTGCGTCGCGCTCGCGCCTATCTCCGAACTCCCCCAACTCCTGAGCGCCAAACCCAACACCCGCGTCGCCTACGAATCCTTCATCTGGTTCTACGCCCTCCCCTTCCCCGCCGCCGCATGGTTCCTCCTGCGCAGGCGCCCCCTCCGCGCCCCCTTCTGGATCAGCCTGCTCATCGCCACCCCCCTCATGACCGCCGGCGCCCTCTTCGCCGTCTGGTGGACCATCCCCATCGCCGCCGCCATCCCAATCGCATCAGGTTTCCTCGCCCCAATGCACCGCTAAGCCCAACCAACCCACCGCCCTGCCGTGGTACAGATCGCCTGCGATCTGTGCCACGATGAGACGTCCCCAACACACCAAAAAACCCTTCCTCCACTACACTATCCCTCCCGGAGGACCGCATGCCCGACCCCATCGACAGCGCTCAATCAGGCGACGCCCCCATCGGCGGCGGACGCGTGCTCGACCAGCACATCGAGCGCGAACTCCACGTCAACTACCTCACCTACGCCATGAGCACCATCATGGACCGCGCTCTCCCCGACGTGCGCGACGGGCTCAAACCCTCACAGCGACGCATCCTCGTCGCCATGAACGACCTCGCCCTCCGCCCCGGCAAAAAACACCTCAAGTGCGCCAAGATCGCCGGCGACACCTCCGGCAACTACCACCCCCACGGCGAGTCCGTCATCTACCCCACCCTCGTCGGCCTCACCCAGCCCTGGCGCATGCGCACGCCGCTCATCGATCCCCAGGGCAACTTCGGCTCCATCGACGGCGACCCCCCCGCCGCCATGCGCTACACCGAAGCCCGCATGACCCCAGCCGCCGTCGACCTCCTCGAAGACCTCAAGCTCGACACCGTCGACTTCCAGCCCAACTACGACGACCGACTCCAGGAACCAACCGTCCTCCCCGGCAAGTTCCCCAACCTCCTCATCAACGGCGGCGTCGGCATCGCCGTCGGCATGGCCACCAGCCTCCCGCCTCATAACCCCAACGAAATCTTCGACGCCATCACCGCCACCATCGACAAGCCCGACATCGAACTCGCCGAGCTCTTCGAGATCGTCCAGGGCCCCGACTTCCCCACCGGCGGGCGCATCGTCGGCCGCCGCGGCATCGCCGAGGGCTACTCCACCGGACGAGGCAAGGTCTACGTCCGCGGCAAGGTCCACGTCGAAGAACACAAGAACGGCCGCGAGTCCATCGTCATCGACGAGATCCCCTACAACCTCGTCCAGAAGACCCTCGTCGAAAAAATCGTCGACTGCATCAAGGACGAGCGCATCAAGGACATCGCCGACGTCCGCAACGAGTCAGGCCGCAACGCCCGCACCCGCATCGTCCTCGACCTCAAGAAAGGCGCCTCCGCCGACGTCGTCGAGAACCAGCTCTACCAGTTCACCCCCCTCCAGCAGACGTTCTCGATCATGAACATCGCGCTGGTCGGCCGCCAGCCGCGCACACTCACCCTCAAGCAGCTCATCGAGCTCTACATCACCCACCGCATCGAGGTCATCGAGCGCCGCACCCGCCACCTCCTCCGCGAAGCCCAGAAGAAAGCCCACGTCCTCGAAGGCCTCATCTACGCCGTCTGCGACATCGACGAGGTCATCGCCCTCATCCGCGCCAGCCAGACCCGCGAAGAAGCCATCGAAAAACTCATGGCCAAAAACTTCCGCATCCCCGCGGACCACCCCTTCGCCCCCCAGATCCCCGAGCGCCTCATGAAGACCGCCTCCCGCGAGGGCGGTGTCGAGCTCACCCGCGTCCAGGCCGAGGCCATCGGCGCCTTCCGTCTCATCCAGCTCGTCGGACTCGAGATCGAAAAACTCACCGGCGACTACCAAAAGCTCGTCGAAGAGATCGAAGGCTACGAAGCAATCCTCGCCGACCGCGCCCTCGTCCTCGACATGATCAAAGACGACTGCGCCGAGATGAAGGCCCGCTACGACTCGCCCCGACTCACCCAGATCGAAGAATCTGAAATCGACATCGACATCGAAGCCCTCATCAAGGAAGAGAAGATGGTCGTCACCATCTCTCACGAGGGCTATGTCAAACGCGTCCCCCTCGAAACCTACCGCCAGCAGGGCCGAGGCGGGCGGGGCATCATCGCCTCCGACTCCAAGGACGAAGACTTCATCGAGCACGTCTTCACCGCCAGCACCCACGACGACCTCCTCTGCTTCACCGACACCGGCCGCGTCTTCAAGCTCAAGGTCTACGAGCTCCCCTCCATGTCCCGCACCAGCAAGGGACGCTCCCTCGTCAACGTCATCGAGCTCCGCAAAGACGAAAAATGCGTCGCCTTCATGCCCATCGAAGACTTCGAGAAAGGCGAGAACTTCCTCGCCTTCGCCACCGCCTCGGGCCAGATCAAGCGCACCGCCCTCCACCAGTACCGCAACGTCAACCGCTCAGGCCTCATCGCCGTCAAACTCAAGGAAGGCGACGAGCTCGTCGGCGCCGTCTGGACCAGCGGACACGACCACATCCTCCTCGGAACCGCCTCCGGCATGTCCATCCGCTTCGAGGAAAGCGACGCCAGACCCATGGGCCGCGCCACCGCCGGCGTCAAAGGCATCGACCTCAAAGCAGGCGACGAGGTCGTCGGCCTCGTCCGCGTCGAGATGTCCCCCCCTGACGATGAAGGAAACCAAACCCCCACCCGCGACGCAGCCCTCCTCACCGTCACCGAGTCCGGCTACGGCAAGCGCACCGACCTCAACGAATACCTCGTCGCCAGCGAAGCCGACGACGGCACAGTCACCCGCCGCACCCAGTCCCGCGGCGGCAAGGGACGCATCGACATCCGCACCACAGACCGCAACGGCAGCGTCGTCGCCGTCCGCGCCGTCTCACCCGACGAAGACGTCATGCTCGTCACCCAGAAGGGCATGCTCGTCCGCATCCCCGCCGAATCCATCTCCCTCATCGGCCGCGCCACCCAGGGCGTCCGCGTCATCAACCTCAAATCAGGCGACCGCCTCGTCGCCGCCGCCCGTGTCATGGATAACGACGAGGACGACGACGCAACCTCAGCCCCCAACTCAGACCAGCCCGAGGGAGAATGACGTGGCCATCGACTGGTCCTCCGACATCGTGATCGCCTCCCTCGAAGACGAGCCCGCCCTCTCCGACGAGCTCTCCGCCCTCGCCGAGCGCCTCGACAACGCAGACCCGAGCGAAGCCCCCGCCGTCATCCTCAACTTCGTTGACGTCACCTACCTCAACTCCTCCAACATCGCCCAGCTCCTCAAAATCCGCCGCCGCCTCACCGAAGCGGGCCAGGCCCTCCGCCTCTGCTCCATCCCCGACCCCGTCTGGTCCGTCATGCTCCTCACCGGTCTCGACAAGGTCTTCGACTTCACGCCGGACCCCGCCACCGCCATCGCCTCGATCCAAATAGACCGCTAGCCGCCATGGACCTCTGGCACGTCCTCCTCCACATCCTCGCGCTGCTCGCCACCGCGATGGTCCTCGGAGCCGTGTGCGAGCGCCTCCGCCAAAGCCCGCTGCTCGGCTACCTGATGGCGGGAACAATCCTCGGACCCAACGCGCTCGCCGTCATCCACCGCGGCGAAGTCGTCGAGCTCCTCGCCGAGCTCGGAATCGCCCTGCTGCTCTTTTCCATCGGCCTCGAATTCTCATGGACCCGCCTCAGACGATTGGGACGCACCGCCCTGCTCGGGGGCCTCCTGCAAGTCGGCGTCACCCTGGTCCTCGCAGCCGCCGCCGCGCTCACGCTCGGTGTGCCGGCCCGCGCCGCGATGACCATCGGCGCCATCGTCGCCCTCAGCAGCACCGCGTGCGTCCTCCGCCTCCTGGTCTCTCGCGCCGAAATCGAAAGCGTCCACGGCACGCACGCCCTCGGCGTGCTGCTCGTCCAGGACGCCGCCGTCGTCCCCCTCGTCCTCATGGCCTCCATCCTCACCGGAGACGACGGAGCCAGCGGGATCATGACCACCGCGCTCCTCAAGCTGGGCGGCGCGCTCGCACTCATCGCCGTCCTCTACGCGCTCTTCAACTGGATCGTCCCGACGGTCCTGCACTTCGAATCAGTACGCAGCAACCGCGACCTCCCGGCGCTGCTCGCGATCACCGCCGGCCTCGGCTCCGCATGGAGCGCCCACGCCATGGGGCTGTCCCCCGCGCTCGGGGCCTTCGTCGCAGGGATGCTCCTCGCCGCCTCGCCCTTCTCCACACAAATCCGCGCCGACGTCGCGCCCATACGCACCCTCCTCGTCACGCTCTTCTTCAGCTCGATCGGCATGCTCGGCGACCCCGCCTGGTTCCTCACCAACATCGGGCCCGTCCTCGCGCTCGTCGCCGCGATCGTCGTCGGCAAAGCGATCGTCATCGCCGTCATTCTCAAAGCGCTCGGCCTGCGCCTCACCAACGCCCTCGCGACCGGCATCTGCCTCGCGCAGGTCGGAGAGTTCTCCTTCGTCCTCGCCGAAACCGCACGCGGCGCTCTCCTCGACGAACACACATTCAAGCTCATCGTGTCAGCCACGATCGCGACTCTCTTCCTCACCCCGTACCTCGTCGGGCTCGCGCCGCCCCTCTCGGACGCGATCATCAGCCGCTTCGAACCGCGCGGACGCCGATCTCGCTCACAGACCAGCGCGCCCGCGCAGGCGCCCGCCCTCGAAGATCACGCCATCATCATCGGCTACGGCCCCGCCGGGCAGGCCGCGGCCCGCGTGTTCAACGGACGCGATGAGACCGTCGTGGTCATCGACCTCAACCCCTCAGCGATGAGCGAAGCACGCCGCGCAGGCTTTATCACCAACGTCGGCGACGCGCGACACGCCGACGTCCTCGAACACGCGCGGATCCACGCCGCGCACACGGTCGTCGTCACCGTGCCTGACCCGGACAGCGCGCGCACAGTCGTCGAGCTGATCCGCTCCATCGCGCCAAACGCACACGTCATCGCCCGTGCCCGCTACCACCGCCACCGCGAAGATCTCGCGGGCGGAGGCGCGCACGAAGTCATCGACGAAGAACAGCTCGTCGGCCTCCGCCTCGCCGCGCTCCTCCGCCGCCGGCTCTACTCGCGCGCGACCTCCGACGAGCATCCCACGCCACCCGCCCCGGTACCATCAGATCAATGACCACCGCCCAGGCCCAACCAACCCCCGCCGCGACGAACTCCTCCCACGTCGTCGAGCTCCAGGGCGTCAAGAAGATCTACTACAAACCCGACGGCGCCGTCCTCGTCGAAGCCCTCCGCGGCGTCAACGTCGCCATCCCACACGGGCAGTACGTCGCCATCATGGGCCCCTCAGGCTCCGGCAAGTCCACCATGATGAACGTCCTCGGCTGCCTCGACCGCCCCACAGAAGGCGTCTACCTCCTCGACGGGCAAGACGCCGCCCAGATGGACGACGAAACCCTCTCCCGCTACCGCGGCCGAAAAATCGGCTTCGTCTTCCAGGCCTTCAACCTCATCAGCCAGCTCACCGTCGAAGAAAACGTCGAAACCCCACTCCTCTACCAGAAGTTCAGCAAGCACGACCGCCGCGAGCGCGCCATCGACAAACTCAAACTCGTCGGCCTGGGTGACCGCCTGGGTCACCGCCCCAAAGAACTCTCAGGCGGCCAGCAACAACGCGTCGCCATCGCCCGCGCTCTCGTCACCGAGCCCGCCGTCCTCATGGCAGACGAACCCACCGGCAACCTCGACACCAAAACCGGCACCGCCATCCTCGATCTCTTCGACGACCTCCACGCCAAAGGCATGACCATCGTCATGGTCACCCACGACGAATCCGTCGCCGAACGCTGCCAGCGCGTCGTCCGACTCCGCGACGGCGACATCGAAACCGACGAAACCGTCCGCGCCAAAGGCGCCTGAACCCATGCGCGTCCTCGGCATCGACCCAGGCTCCCGCCTCGCCGGCTACGGCTGCATCGACGCAACAACCCGCGCAGAATCCATCACCGAAGCCGGCGTCTTCCGCCTCGGCTCAAGCGACATCCCCCTCCCCAAACGCCTCCTCGCCCTCGAAAAAGACCTCGCCGAAACCATCGAGCGCATAAGCCCCAACCTCATCGCCGTCGAGTCCGTCTTCAGCCACACCAGCTGGCCCGCCGCCGCCATCACCATGGCCCACGCCCGCGGCGTCGTCCTCCTCGCCGCCCAAAAATCAAACGCCCAGCTCCTCGAACTCCCCCCCGCCGAAGTAAAAAAAGCCCTCACCGGCTCCGGCCGCGCCACCAAAGACCAGGTCCGCCGCGCCGTCGAACAAATCTTGAAGCCCGCCTCCCCCCTCGAACCCGCTGACGTCTCCGACGCCCTCGCCGTCGCTCTCGCCGCCGCATCGCGCAACAAAGCCAGCGCAACCGCCGCGGTACACTCTTCCGCATGAGCGACACCCCCGCCGCCCAGGTCCTCATCGTCGAGGACGAACCAGACCACGCCGACGTCATGGCCGACGCCCTCCGCAAACTCGGCCACGTCTCCACCGTCGTCAACACGCTCGACGACGCCGTCGATGAACTCGAAGGCGGCGCCTTCGACGTCGTCGTCACCGACCTCCGCATGCCGGAATCAGGCGGTCGCCACGGCGCCGCCCCCGACGGCGCCGACGCCGGCTTCATCGTCCTCCGCACCGCACGCGACCTCCAACCTTCCGCAGAAACCATCATCGTCACCGCCCACGGCGACGTCTCCGTCGCCCGCTCCGCCTTCAAGGACGGCGCCTTCGACTTCGTCGAAAAACCCATCGACCTCGAACTCTTCCGCGCCGTCGTAGACCGCGCCGCAGAAACCGTTCTCCTCCGCCATCAATCAGAAGAACTCACCGACCTCGTCCAGCACGACGGCTTCGAAGGAATCATCGCCGGCTCCGACGCCATGCGCCGCATCCTCGACACCGTGCGCACCGTCTCCGCCGCCAAAATCCCCGTCCTCGTCACCGGTGAATCAGGAACAGGCAAAGAACTCATCGCCCGCGCCGTCCACGACAACTCACCCCGCGCCAAAAAACGCTACGTCGCCTTCAACTGCGCCGGGCAAAGCGAATCACTCCTCGAAGACGAACTCTTCGGCCACGTCCGCGGCGCCTTCACCGGCGCCGAAAAAGACCGCGAAGGCGTCTTCGAATACGCCGACAACGGCACGCTCTTCCTCGACGAAATCGGCGACATGCCCCCGCCCATGCAGGCCAAGCTCCTCCGCGTCCTCGAATCCGGAGAAGTCGTCCGCCTCGGCTCCAACGACACGAAGAACGTTGACGTCCGCCTCGTCTCCGCCACCAACAAAGACCTCGAAGCCGCCGTCAAAGAGGGATCGTTCCGCGAAGACCTCTACTTCCGCATCAAAGGCGCCCACGTCCACCTCCCCCCCCTCCGCGAACGCCGCGACGACGTCCCCCGCATCGTCCGCCACGCCATCGCACGCTTCGCCGAAGAAATGAACGCGCCCGTCCCTGACATCACCGACGCCGCGACCATGCGCCTCACCAGCTACCACTGGCCCGGCAACGTCCGCCAGCTCCTCTCCGTCGTCCAGAACATGGTCGTCACCGCCGTCGGGCGCAACGAATCAACCCTCGACCTCGCCCACATCCCCGCCGACATCACCGCCGAAAACGCGCCCGACGAAGCGCCCGCCGCCGGAACACTCGCCGGCGCCAGCCTTGAACAAATCGAAAAACGCGCCATCCGCGAAACACTCCGCCTCACCGCGGGCAACCGCGAAAAAGCCGCCAAGATGCTCGGCATCGGCGAGCGCACCCTCTACCGCAAGCTCAAGGAATACAACCTCCGCTAAACACGCGCGCAACCGCGCGAAAAAAATCTCCAAGCGAGCGCTTGGCGAACGCGCGCGAATAGCGCATCATCTAGCAATGGATGCGCTGCTCATGGTGCTCGCCGCCGCCGCGCTCCTGACAATCGCTTTCGTCACCTACGGCCGGTGGCTTTCGTTTCGCGTCTTCACGCTCCGAGAAGACGCGACGACACCGGCCGTTTCCATGCGCGACGACCGCGACTACTGCCCCACCAAAAAATCAATCGTCTTCGGCCACCACTTCACCAGCATCGCCGGCACCGGACCCATCGTCGGACCCGCCATCGCTGTCATGTGGGGATGGCTCCCCGCCGTCCTCTGGGTTGTCTTCGGCGCCATCTTCATCGGCGCTGTCCACGACCTCGGCGCTCTCGCCGTCTCACTCAAGAACAAAGGGCGCACCGTCGGCGACATCGCAGGCGACCTCCTCGGCCCCCGCGTCCGCACACTCTTCCTCACCATCCTCATCGTCGCGCTCTGGATCGTCCTCGCCATCTTCGGCCTCGTCATCGCCGCCGTCCTCCGCCAATACCCGGGCGCCATCTTCCCCGTGATGGTCCAGATCCCCCTCGCACTCCTCATCGGCCTCTTCATCCACACCAAAGGCCGCTCCATCCTCCTCCCCTCACTCCTCGCCCTCGCGCTCATGTACGCCAGCGTCATCTGGGGCGACACCGGTGTCCTCCACACCTTCAACACCTTCGCCGCCGCCCTACCAACCTGGATCTGGGTCCTCGCACTCCTCACCTACGCGTACATCGCCAGCGTCCTCCCCGTCTGGACGCTCCTCCAACCCCGCGACTACATCAACGCCCTCCAACTCGTCACCGCGCTCGCGCTATTAGTCGCCGGCCTCATCGCCGCCGCGTTCCTCGGCGGCGAACCACTCGTCCAGGACACCGAGCGCGTCCCCCTCAAACTCGTCGCGCCCGTCATGAACCTCACCCCCGAGGGCGCGCCCCCGCTCATCCCCGTCCTCTTCATCACCATCGCCTGCGGCGCCATCTCCGGCTTCCACTGCCTCGTCTCCAGCGGAACCACCTCCAAACAACTCCAAAAAGAAACCCACGCCCACACCGTCGGCTACGGCTCCATGCTCACCGAGTCCTTCCTCGCCACCCTCGTCATCGCCGCCTGCGCGGCTGGAGTTGGATTCGGAATCACAACGACTGCCTCCATTCGTGGAGGAACTGATTTCCTTAGTTATTCCGACGGAAGTGGTTCAAGCACGCTCTACGAGACACCACTGGATCACGAACGTGTCCTGCAGATTAGCTCTCTCGAACGAAATATCGTCCCGACGCACACGAACAATCTGCCCAAAGATGAGATGCATTTTTTCCACTATTGGCAGTTGAGATCGTTCCCATCAACAACAGACCGGAAAACTGTCGGCGCGATGTCGCCCATTTACGAAGAAACACAAGTACACGACACTCACCATCAAGTCGGTACCGCCCGCGAAATGTCCGCCGTGCTGCCCGAAGGTCAAATGCGCTTCCGCGAAATATGGAACATCGAACCACGCCAATACCCAAGTATCTCGCTCACCGGTGAACTCGCGTTTCACAACAAGTACCGCTCCTGGTCCTCCGCCGGCTCCCTCGGCGCCAAAGTCTCCGCCTTCGTCGACGGCGCCGCCAACCTCATCGCCGCCCTCGCCATCCCCCGCCCCATCGCCCTCGCCCTCATGGGCGTCCTCGTCGCCTCCTTCGCAGGCACCACCATGGACACCGCCTGCCGACTCCAACGCTACGTCATCCAGGAACTCGCCAGAACCTTCCTCCCCAAACCCGACGGTTCCACCTGCCCCAACTGCAACTACCCCCGCACCGGATTACCAAAAAACACCCCCTGCCCCGAGTGTGGCTCCGAGTCCCCCTCTCCCCGAGGGAGAGGGGTTAGGGGAGAGGGAGCAGACACCGCCTACGAACCATCCAAAACCACACCCACCACCAAAGCCCAGGGATTGCAATCCCTGGGATCCCGACAGGCCTCCCCCCTCAACCCCTTCCGCCTCCTAGCAACAACCCACGGCGCAACACTCTTCGCAGTACTCACCGCCGCCGCCCTCGCCTTCCTCCCCGCCCCAAACCAACCCTGGTCCCTCGCCACCGCAGGCTCCGGAGGCATGCTCCTCTGGCCCCTCTTCGGCGCCACCAACCAACTCCTCGCCGGGCTCGCCTTCATCGTCATCGCCGCCTGGCTCATCGCCAACAAGCGCCCGTGGTGGTTCATCATCCCCCCCTCGCTCCTCATGCTCGCCCTCCCCGCCTGGGCCCTCACCCTCCAGGCCTTCACCGGCAGCGACAACCTCACCCCCTGGACCCAAAGCGGCCAGTGGACCCTCGTCGCCGTCACCATCTTCATGCTCGCGGTTGAGGCCTGGATGATCGCCGAGCTCGCCCTCCGCCTCCGCTCAGGGCGCCTGCAAAACGAGAAAACCGCCGATCAAGGCTCCGAGTTCTCGACCGGCGGCTGAACGCGGGCGAACCCGCGTGGATAAGCTGTGTACGAACCGGCTTTCACCGAGACCCGCAGGTAGCCTATACGCTCCAACCCAAAGGTCCAACAACCCCGGACAACGATTGCGTGTCTTCCTCACAAACTACTGAAAACAAACAGCTTTCACCTACGAAAGCCCTTCGCCCCGACTGTGGAAAAACCGTGGATGTCGCCGTGGGCGTCGTCCTCGAGCCCGCGCCCCGTCACCCCACGCAAAACCTGGGGATAAACCGGCGCTTTCTCATCACCAGACGCCGCTCAGAGACCGTCTACGCCGGCTGGTGGGAGTTCCCCGGCGGCAAAATCGAGCCTGGAGAATCACCCGAGGGCGCGGTAGTCCGAGAACTATACGAGGAAGTCGCCCTCCCCGCACGCGTCATCCACCTCCTCCCCCAGACAACCCACACCTACGACCACGCCCGCGTCCGCCTCCACCCTCTCGTCTGCGAGCCCGAACCAAACGCCCCCGCCCCGCAGCCCGTCGAAGTCGCCGACCTCCGCTGGACGACTCTCGCCGATCTCGACCGCGCAGCCTTCCTCCCCGCCAACGCTCCCCTGCTCGACACCCTCGCCCGCTATCTCGCGAGCGCCACCTAAACCGCAACCCTTCCCCCACCGATACAGCCCCATCGCCGCAAGGGGGCTCGGGTGGAACGTGCGCCATCACATCCCAAAGGCCTCAGCTCCAGCGCTCAGGCCATCGCCGCCGCCCTCGCCCTCGTCGCGCTCACGCTCGCCCTCTCCGCCTTCTTCACCCACCGCGAACTCACCACCGCCCTCGACGCCCAAACCCGCGCCGAACTCGAGACCATCAGCGCCCGCACCGCCGAAACCCTCCGCACCCCCATGGCCCTCCGCAGCGCCCCCCTCATCGAGCGCGTCGCCGACAACGCCTTCACCAGCACACTCGTCGCCAGCGTCCGCGTCGCCGACCACAACGGCGCCGCCCTCGCCCTCCGCCTCCGCGAAGACCCCAACCAACTCGCCGCCGCCCAGACCCTCGCCGTCTCCGCCGCACCCAAATCACTCCGCACCGCCGAACCCGTGTCCAGCGCCCGCGAACACCTCGGCTGGGCCTGCAAAACCCCAGTCTGGTCCACCGATTCACCTGCCCGCCTCCTCGGCTACGTCACCGTCGCCGGGCGCAGCGAAGCCCCCGCCCGCCTCGCCGCCGCCCTCCCCCGCGCCGCCCTCACCGCCGCCGCCGTCTCCACCCTCCTCGCCGGCGCCCTCGCCGTCTGGGGCGCCTCCCGCCTCACCCGCCCCATCCGCCGCGTCGCCGCCGCCGCCGCAGAACTCCAGGCCGGCCGCGCCCCCGCCGACCTCCCACCCCAGGGCCCCCGCGAAACCAAGCGCCTCGCTGCCGCCTTCAACGCCATGCAGCGCTCCCTCACCGAAGCCCGCGCCGACCTCGAACACCAGGTCGCCCAGCGCACCGCCCAGCTCCAAACCGTCAACCAACTCCTCGAACAACAAATGCTCGAGAAAAACGACTTCCTCCGCGCCGTCACCCACGACCTCGGCGCCCCCCTCCGCAACATCGCCGGCATGGCCGCCCTCGTACGCGAAGAACACGAACAAGACCTCTCCCCCGAAGCCCTCCGCTGGCTCGAACGCATCGACGCCAACGTCCGCGTCGAAACCGACATGCTCACCAAACTCGTCGAACTCAGCCGCGCCTCCCAGCGCGCCGAACACACCGAAGAAGTAAGCGCCCACACCGTCGCCCAGGAACTCGCCAAAGCCCTCGAACCAGACCTCCAGCGCGAGCGTATCGAGCTCCGCACCGACCCCGACCTCCCCACTCTCCGTGTTGACCGCACCGATCTCTGGATGCTCCTCCAGAACCTCGCCGACAACGCCGTGAAGTACATGGGCGACGCCCCCACCCGCCGCGTCGAGATCACAGCCCTTTACGAAAACGACCGCCCAACAGGCCTCGCGGTCACCGACACCGGCCCGGGCGTCCCCCTCGATGAACAACCCCGCCTCTTCCGCGCTTTCCACCGGGCCTCAACCAGCGCCGGCCGCGAAGGCGCCGGCGTCGGCCTCTCCGTCGTCAAAAGCATCGCCGACCGCTGGAACGCCAAAATCAAGCTCATCTCCCCCCCAGAAGGCGGCTGCCGTTTCGAGATAACCCTCCCCGCGGACCGCATCCTCACCGCCCCTGGCGTGTCTTCACCGGCCCCCTGAATCGGGGTGAACTCAACCCCCGCAACCCCCGATAGTCCTACAGAAACCTCCCGGAGCGCGATCCTCACATGCACCCGGACGCACCGTCCTCCATACCGACCGACCCCCCCGCGCCCCGCGTCCTCGTGGTCGAAGACGACGCTGACACCGCCGAGCTCATCGCCGCCACCCTCGCGCGCGCCTTCCCCGGCGCCGGCTCCCTCGTCCTCACCACCCTCGAAGCCTTCCGCGCCGCCGACCTCCCCGCCTTCGACCTCGTCCTCTGCGACCACAACCTCCCCGACGGCTGCTCCTTCGACGCCATCGACCACCTCGTCGCCTCCCGCGCCGCACTCCCCCTCGTCGTCATCACCGGCGAGCACGACGCCGAGATCGCCGCCGACGCCATCCGTCGCGGCGCCGCCGACTACCTCCCTAAAGCCCACAGCTTCCTCGCCCTCCTGCCCGTCATCATCGCCAAAAACCTCGAAGCCGCCCGCGTCCGCCGCGACAACCACCGCCTCCAGGCCGCCCTCGCCAGCTCACTCGCCGAACTCAAACGCAAGAACAAAGAACTCGAAGTCGCCGCCGAGCGCTACAAATCCCTCGCCGCCATCGACTCCCTCACCGGCCTCTCCAACCGACGCGTCCTCGACGAACGCCTCCTCCAGATGTTCGCCGAGGCCCAGCGCTACGAGCACCCACTCACCTGCCTCATGATCGACCTCGACGGCTTCAAGGGCGTCAACGACGCCCTCGGACACCGCGTCGGCGACCAGATGCTCGAACTCGCCGGACAGCTCATCGCACGCGAGATCAGAACCACCGACCTCGGCGCCCGCTACGGCGGCGACGAGTTCGTCATCCTCATGCCCCACACCGACGCCAAAGCCGCCGCACGCCTCGCGTGCCGCCTCGCACGCAAGTTCGAGCACGGCGCCTCCGCTATCGCCCGACACAGCGCCCGCTGCTCCATGAGCGTCGGCGTCGCCACCACCGAAAACGCACGCATCGACCAGCCCGCCGAGCTCCTCGCCCGCGCCGACTTCGCCCTCTACAAAGCCAAGGCCGCCACCGACAACCGCATCATGCTCTGCGAGCCCGGCGGACGCTCCGCCACACCCTTCAGCGCCGAAGCCGCCTAAGCCCACTCACATCTTCTTCGACATCGCCCGACGCACCGCCCGATCCGCCTCACGCTCACGGATGTCACGACGCTTGTCATGCTTCGCCTTCCCCACACCAAGCCCGATCTGCACCTTCACCATCCCGTCCTTGAAGTACATCTTCAGCGGGACGATCGTCACCCCCTTCTGCTGCGTCTGCACGTGCAGCTTCCGGATCTGCCGCTTGTGCGCCAGAAGCGTTCGCACCCGCTTCGGGTTGTGCCCGCCCGCCGCCGGCCCGTACTCCTGAATCGTCGTGCTGTGCAGCAAAAGCCGAGGCTTCGGCTCCACCTCCGCCCGCACATACCCCTCCGCGATCGACGCCCGACCCTCCCGCACGCTCTTCACCTCAGACCCCTCCAGCACAATCCCCACCTCCAGCGTGTCGCTGATCGTGTAGTCGTGCCGAGCCTTCCGGTTGAAGATCTCCGCCTCGTTCGCCGCCTTTTTAGACTTCCGCTTCGCCATGATCTGATCCAGGTCCAGACCAGCTACGCTACGAGAGCGCAGCCCTACCGGCAAAGCGCCCACCCGGATACCCCCCATGCCTGACGACCGCCCCATCATCACCATCGCCCACTCCCCCGACCCCGACGACGCCTTCATGTGGCGCGCCCTGGGCGATGTCGAAACCACCGCCGAGCCCCTCATCGACACCGGCCGCTTCCAATTCCGCGCCGTCCCCGCCGACATCGAAGCCCTCAACGACCGCGCCATCAGCCAGGGCGACCTCGATCTCTCCGCCGTCTCCTACCACGTCTACCCCCACATCAAAGACCGCTACGCCATCACCTCCTGCGGCTCCAGCATGGGCGAGGGCTACGGCCCCAAGCTCGTCGCCCGCGAACTCCTCCTCCCTGACGAAATCCTCGAGCGCGACCTCCTCGTCGCCCGTCCCGGCAAGCTCACCACCGCCTCCCTCGCCCTCCGCCTCATGCTCGGCGCAGAGCCCCGCTCCCTCGACATGCCCTTCGAGAAGGTCATCGACGCCGCGTCAGAAGGCGACGCCGACTGCGCCCTCGTCATCCACGAAGGCCAGCTCACCTACCACGAAGCAGGCCTCTCCCTTATCGCCGACCTGGGCGTCTGGTGGAAAGCAGAAACCGGCCTCCCACTCCCCCTTGGCGCGAGCGTCATCCGTCGCGACCTCGAAGACCGTCACGGCAAGGGAACCCTCGCCGAGATCACCGCCACCCTCAAACGCTCCATCGAACACGCCCTCGAACACATCGACGAGGGCGTTAAAACCGCCCACGCCTTCGGCCACGGCGTCACCCTCGAACAAACCCGCGAGTTCGTCCGCATGTACGTCAGCGAACGCACCCTCGACATGGGCGACGAGGGCGCCGAGGGCATCCGCCAGCTCCTCACCCGCGCCGCCAGCGAAGGCCTCCTCCCCGACCCCGGACCCATCGATATCGTGCGCCCGGCCTGAGCCCCTCCCCCCCATTCCCAGCGAAAAAGAGTTGTAGCCGCCTCAGATAGCGGTACGCTCATCGTTTCAACATCTTCAAAGGGGCGCCTCCCGCATGAGCCAGACCCCCTCACCAAGCCAGACGATGCAGGGCCACAGCCCGCCCAGCGTCACACAACTCAGCGTCTTCCTCGACAACCGCGTCGGTAAGCTCCTCGATCTCGTCGAAGCTTTCGAGGACTCACCCCTCTGCCAGCTCTGCGCCCTCTCCGTCCACGAGGCCTCCGACTTCGCCGTCGTACGACTCATCTCCAACAACACTGACGCCGCCAAGGACATCATCCGCAAAAGAAGCTGCGCCTTCTGCGAAACCGAAGTCCTCGTCGTCGAGCTCGAACCGGGACACTCCCTAGGTCAGCTTTGCCTCTACCTCCTCAACGCCGAGCTCAACATCAAGTTCGCCTACCCCCTCATGGCCGGATCGCAGCAGGCACGCATCGCCCTCGCCGTCGACGACCTCCACATGGCCGGCATGGTCCTCAGACGCAAGGGCTTCAACCTAAGAGGCGAACACGACCTCCTCGACTGACGTGAAGATCGCCCGCACCCCCCAGGAACTCGCGCCCTACGCGAGCAGCGTCCTCGTCCCCACCATGGGCGGACTCCACCCGGGCCACCTCGCCCTCGCCCGCCTCGCCAAAGAGCACGGCGATCCCGCCGCCAACCCAGTCGTCGTCAGCGTCTTCGTCAACCCCAGACAGTTCGAAGAAGCCATCGACTTCGACCGCTACCCCCGCGACGTCGAATCAGACGCCGCCATGCTCGAACCCCTCGGCGTCAACTGCGTCTTCGCCCCGGACGCCGAAACCGTCTACCCCAAAGACGCCGCGCCCTCACCCGTGAAGATCCCGCCAGTCGCCAACGGCCCGGGCCTCGAAGACAAATACCGCCCCGGCCACCTCGAAGGCGTCTGCCAGGTCCTCTGGCGCCTCTTCGAACTCACCAAGCCCCGCTACGCGATCTTCGGCGAGAAAGACTGGCAACAGCTCCAACTCGCCCGCGCCGTCGCCGCCCAACACGCCGAGCACTCCAACACACCCCTCGACATCATCCCCGCCCCCACCCACCGCGAACCCGACGGCCTCGCCATGAGCAGCCGCAACCGTTTCCTCCCACCCGCCGACCGCGCGCGCGCCGCAGCCATCTCTGCCGCCCTACGCGCCGCAAACCAACATTCCTGCCCCGCGGCGGCCGCATCGGACATGCTCGCGCGCATGGAAGCGGACGATCTCCTCGTCGAGTACGCCGTCGTGCGCAACGCCGCGACACTCCTCGATCCCATCCCAGGCGAGTCCGCCCGCGCCCTCATCGCCGCCCGCCTGGGTGAGGTCCGCCTCATCGACAACGCCGCATGGACCCCGCCGACTATCCTGAACGAACCTTCCGGACAGGAGAACCCATGACCACCGCCGCCCTCCAACGCTCACCTTTCCACGACTTCCACGTCCAGCGCGACGGGCAGATGGTCGACTTCGCCGGCTGGGAACTCCCCATCCGCTACACCGGCATCATCGAAGAGCACCGCCAGGTCCGCGAGTCAGGCGGCCTCTTCGACGTCTCCCACATGGGCCGCCTGCGCATCAGCGGGCGCCACGCCCGCCGCCTGCTCGAGCGCGTCTGCATCCGGCGTATCTCCGACATGCAGGAAAAACAGTGCCGCTACACCATGATCTGCAACGACCAGGGCGGCGTGAAGGACGACGTCATCGTCTGCCGCTTCGAGGAAGACGACTTCCTTGTCGTCTGTAACGGCGCCAACCGCGACAAGATCGTCGCCCACCTCCAGTCCGTCGTCGCCGACCAGAACTACACCGTGAAGATGAAGGACACCACGCTCGACACCGCGATGGTCGCCGTCCAAGGACCGAAGGTCATGGACGTCATCGCCGGTGTTTCAAGTGAAGTTCCCACGCTCAAGCGTTTCCGCTTCACGGTCAAGAACATCATGATCGCCAAGCTCATCGTCAGCCGCACCGGCTACACGGGCGAAGACGGCGTCGAGGTCATCGTCCCCGCCAAGCTCGCCGGGACCGCGCTCAAGATGCTGCTCAAAGACAGCTCCGACGCCGAGAGCGTCATCAAACCCATCGGCCTCGGCGCCCGCGACACCCTGCGCATGGAGGCCGGCCTGCCCCTCTACGGTCACGAACTCAGCGAAGACGTCAGCGCCCTCGCCGCGGGCATGCCCTTCGCCATGAACCTCGACAAGGCCGACGACGAGCGAGGCGAGCCCTTCATCGGCATGGAAGCGCTGCAACAGCACGCCGCCAGCGGCGTCCCCCGCACCCTCACCGGCCTCAAGCTCGAAGGCAAACGCAGCGCCCGCCAGGGCATGAGCGTCCACATCGGCGACGACACCGTCGGCGAGGTCACCAGCGCCTGCATCAGCCCCACCCTGCAAGGCCCCATCGCCATCGCGCTCATCGACACGCAACGCATCGAAGACGGCGCCGCGGTGCGAGTGAGCGCCGGAAACGACCGCTACATCGAAGGGACGATGACCCCGTTGCCCTTCTACAAAGCCCCGAAGTAAGTACTCATCCGTGGGTGCCACTGGCAGCTTGCTGCCAGTGTCTTGTTTTGTGTACGCACAACCACTGGCTGACAAGCAGCCAGTGGCGCCCGATTGACACTATGTTTCTAAATACTTTTGCTAACTCGCCCGGCGCACCGACGACCGCCCGCGTCCACGCCCGGCCCGGCGAACGCTCTTGCTCTCGCCCGGATCGCGCCGCTCGTCTTCCTCGTCGCGAAAGAACCGGCTCGGCTTGTCGTCGCCCAGGCGCGTGTTCAGCTTCTTCAGCGCGCCGATCTCGATCTGGCGCACGCGCTCCCGCGTCAACCCGATCTCCTCGCCGATCTCTTTCAGTGTCTTCGGCGCCCGACCGTCCAGCCCGAAGCGCATCCGCAGGATGCTCGCCTCGCGGTCGTCGATCGAATCCAGCAGCTTGCGAACCGTCTCGAGTTGGTCGTCCTGCACGACGCTCTCTTCCGGCATCGCGATGGACGTATCGGAAAGAAGCTGCCCGAAGTCGGCGACCTCGCCGTCCTCGCCGATCGGCGCCTGCGTCGGCGAGTGGTACGCCTTCACCGCCCGCTGGATGATCTTCACCTTCTTCACCGGCACGTCCAGCTGCTCGGCCAGCTCCGGCATCGTCGGCTGGCGCCCGAGTTCCTCGTGCAACCGGCGCTGGGCCTGCTTCCACTTGGCGATCAGCTCCACCATGTACGCCGGCACATGGATCGGCTGCACGGCGTTGATCAGCGCCCGCTTGATGGCCTGCTTGATCCACCACGAGCCGTAGGTGCTGAACCGCGCGCCCTGGGCGGGGTCGAAGCCCTCGACGGCGCGGATCAGTCCGATATTGCCCTCTTCGATCAGGTCCGAGAGCGTGAGCCCGCGGTTGGCGTATTTCTTCGCGATCGACACCACCAGGCGCAGGTTGCTGCGGACCATCAGCTCCCGCGCCGCGGGGCAGTTGTCGTTGATGATCTTCCAGCCGTTGATCTTCTCCTCATCAGCCGTGAGGAGAGGGAACCGGTTGATTTCTCGGATGTAGAGCTGGAGCTCGTTCTTGAGTTTGCGAACGGCCATGGCAGCCACGCCCCCCGACGACGCGGCCGACCGTCCTGCGCGACTCTTGCAGAAACGGGCGCCCGCGGATGGGCTACGGCGTCGCCCCCTGTGCGACCGACGCCATACCGGTTGTTCGTACACCTTCGGTCCACGGTTCCATGCCCTTGACGCCGGCGTGTGTAGTTGGCGGCGCGCCACGCGCTTCGGACGTGCCGGTCCCCGTCCGCCCGCGCGATCCCCCGAACCGGACCTATAGTCCACCCCGTGGCGAGCCGAGAACCCAAATCATCCATGAGCTACGACCTCCGCCAGATCCTGAGGGAGTGGCCCTACGAGCCGGGGCAGCTCTCGGTCCGCATGATCCAGGGCGACGACGACCGCCCCAAGCTGCAGCTGCGCGTGGACCTCGGCATCCTGCAAATGGAACTCTCGGGCCGCCCCGACGGTCAGCGCCCCGAAGGGTGCGAGAGCCTGCTCGAACTCTGCGAGATGATGATGGACGAACATCTTGCCGCGGGAGGCGAGCCCGAGGAGTTCACCGTCGATGGCGACATGTGCCGGCGGTTGCGCGAAGAAGCGGTGCAGTACTACCACCGCTACGTCGCGCTCTTCGTCCTCGAGGAGTTCGACCTGGTGGTGCGCGACACCTCGCGCAACCTGCGCCTGATGGAGTTCTGCAAGGAGCACGCCGGGAGCGACGACGACCGCGAGGCCCTCGAGCCCTTCCGCCCGTATGTCCTGATGATGCGCGCCCGCGCGCTGTCGGGCGCGGCGATCGAGGACGACGAGCCCAAGGCGGCGTTGGTGGCGATCGACTTCGGCCTCGACGACATCCGCGCCCACTTCGAGGAGCACGATCAGCCCGAGGGGTTCGAGCAGTCGAGCGAGGCGCAGCTGCTGCGGGGCATGCGCGACGCGCTGGCGCCCAAACTGCCCGTCACCGCCAAGACCGAGCTCCAGAGCCGCCTGCGCCAGGCGCTTGACAGCGAGAACTACGAGCTGGCGGCGATCCTGCGCGACGAGCTGCGCCTGATGGGCACACCGCGCCAGGCCGACGCGCCGCAGGCCAAACCGGCGCCGGAAAAACCCAGCGCTGAGAGCGGCGGCGAAGGCGGCGAGACGCCGGACGGGCCCAAGGCCTGAGCCGGAATCCTGAGCGGCTCGGATGGGGCGCTCGGATTTTCGGGTCATCGCGGCAGACCGCGGGCGTCGCGTCGGCTACAATGGAATGATTCTAAGTGAACCCCTCCCGCGGCCTTCCGGTCGCGTTTTTCCCTCAGGAGCACGCCGATGTCCCTCAAGCTCCCGGTCTACATGGACCACGCCGCCACCACGCCCTGCGACCCGCGCGTCGTCGAGGCGATGCTCCCCTACTTCACCGAGACCTTCGGCAACCCGGGCAGCCGCAACCACTCCTTCGGCTGGGCAGCCGAGGAAGCGGTGGACACCGCCCGTCGCCAGTGCGCCGAGCTGATCGGCGCCGGGCCGAAAGAGATCATCTTCACCTCGGGCTCGACCGAGGCGAACAACCTGGCCATCAAGGGCGCGGCGAACATGTACGCGAAGAAGCCCGCCGGCGAGACCGGTCGCGGGCATGTGATCAGCGCTGTTCACGAGCACAAAGCCGTGCTCGACGTGTGCCGGCGTCTCCAGAAAGACGGCTTCGACGTCACGTTCCTCGAGCCCGGTCGCGACGGCATCATCACCGCCGAGATGGTGAAGAACGCGATGCGCGACGACACCATCCTCGTCACGCTGATGTGGGCCAACAACGAGATCGGGACGATCAACGAGATCCCCGAGATCGGGAAGCTCTGCAAGGACAACAACGTCATCTTCCACACCGACGCCACGCAGTGGGTCGGCAAGATGCCCTGCGACGTGGAGCGCGACAACATCGATCTGATGTCGTGGTCGAGCCACAAGATGTACGGGCCCAAGGGCGTCGGCGGCCTCTACGTGCGTCGTCGTCGCCCGCGTGTGCGCCTGACGCCGATCATCGAGGGCGGCGGGCAGGAGCGCGGCTTCCGCTCGGGCACGCTCAACGTCACCGGCATCGTCGGCTTCGGCAAGGCGTGCGAGCTGTGCGCCCAGGAGATGGACTCCGAGCGCGAGCGCCTGCTCAA
The DNA here is from genome assembly GCA_965227605.1 of Phycisphaerales bacterium. Lineage (GTDB taxonomy): Bacteria > Planctomycetota > Phycisphaerae > Phycisphaerales > UBA1924 > CALNYS01. Next base: position 347,729 of record OZ245745.1, read on the forward strand.
GCTGCGCGATCGTCTCGAAACCGGGCTGATGCAGGACATCGATGTGTGCGAGGTGAACGGGCACGCCGAGAAGCGCCTGCCGCACCTGACCAACATCTCTTTCGGCTTCGTCGAGGGCGAGGGGCTGATGATGGCGATCAGCAACATCGCGTGCTCGTCGGGCTCGGCGTGCACGAGCGCGAGCCTCGAGCCCAGCTACGTGCTCAAGAGCCTCGGCGTCGGCGACGAGCTGGCGCACTCCTCGCTGCGCCTGTCCCTCGGGCGCTTCAACACCGAAGAGGAAGTCGAATACGCGATCGGCGAGCTGCGCAAGGCGGTGCTGCACCTGCGCTCGCTGAGCCCGCTCTACGACATGCACAACGAGGGCATCGACATTTCCCAGATCCAGTGGGCCGACCACTAAACGAAACGAATCATGCACTCAACTCTCCGAAGGGAGAACACCAATGGCGTACAGCGAAAAAGTCATCGATCACTACTCGAACCCGCGGAACGTGGGCAACTTCGGCACGGGCGACGAGGTGAAGGCCCGCGAGGACGTCGGCGTCGGCATGGTCGGCGCCCCCGAGTGCGGCGACGTGATGCAGCTGCAGATCCAGGTGGACAAAGCCACCGGCAAGATCTCCGACGCGAAGTTCAAGTGCTTCGGCTGCGGCTCGGCGATCGCCTCCAGTTCCCTCGCGACCGAGTGGATCAAGGGGCGCACGCTGGAAGAGGCCGAGGCCCTGCGGAACACGGAGCTGGTCGAGGAGCTGAGCCTGCCCCCGGTGAAGATCCACTGCTCGGTGCTGGCGGAGGACTCGATCAAGGCCGCGATCCGGGATTACCGGGAGAAGAACGGGCTTGAGGCGCCGGAGCACGACCACGCCCACTAACGACAGCTCAGGACAGCGGGTCATCGACCCGAATAAAGACACCGCCTAGAGTGTTCATCCCCTGGCCCGCGATCGGGCGGGGCGACTTCTCGGAGGACCGACGCGATGGAACTGACCCTTACTGAAAAAGCCGCCGGCGAGATCAAGAGCATCATCGAGCAGCAGGAGCTCGACACGGCGAACGTGCGCCTGCGCGTGGGCGTCAAGGGCGGCGGCTGCTCGGGGTTCTCATACATCCTCGATCTCACCGAGAACCAGAAGGACACCGACGAGCTGACCGAGCAGCACGGCATCCAGATCATCTGCGACCCGAAGTCGCTGCTCTACTTGGGCGGCGTGACGATCGACTTCAAGGACGAGCTGATGGGACGCGGGTTCGTCTTCAACAACCCGAACGCCTCGGCGACGTGTGGGTGCGGGTCGAGCTTTAGCGCGTAAGGCGCGGCGGCAACTGAATTCTTCAAAGCCCTGCTTCGTGCGGGGTTTTTTATTTGCATGGGCGCCACTGGTAGCTTGTCTGCCAGTGGTTGGGGGTTCGTCCAACAAGACACTGGCAGCGAGCTGCCAGTGGCACCCGATTACTGCGCTTCGACGATTTCTTTCGTCAGGCGCTTAAACTCTTTGAGGGATTCTTCGTGGGCCTCACCCGTCGCGGGGCCGGAGAAGCCGGAGTGGATGGCGTGGACCGTGCCGTCGGGGTTGATCCAGATGGTGGTTGGGTAGCTTTTGATGGTGCTGAGCGCGGGGAGGGTCGCGGCGGTTTTCTTTTTATCGCTGACGCCCGCGGCGACGAACTCCCAGGTCGCGCCGTGGCGCTCCTTGAAGCGCTCGATCTGGCGGCGGCTGCGCTCGGCGTCGTCGGTGTACTCGTAAGCGAGGCTGAGGATCTGGAGGCCGTCGTCGTGGTGTTTATCGTAGAGATCGACGAGCACGGGCGCTTCGTCGTGGCAGTTGGGGCACCAGGTGCCGAAGATCTGGACGATGGTGGGCTGGCCGGCGTAGGGCGGCTCGCTGAGCTTGGGCAGGCCCAGGCGGGTGACGCCGGATTTGAGTGAAACCTCGGCGAAGGGGTCGGGGAGTTCGTAGGTTTCACCGTCTTTGAGACGGCGGGCGGTGAAGGTTTCGTGCCAGTGGTTGCCGGAGTAGAAGTGGCCGTTGGTGAGGTTGCCTGATTCAGGATCGACATCGGCGGTGAAGAGGAAGGCGTGGGCGCCGTCGAAGACGGATACGTTCCAATAGAGCCGGTTTCCGTTGTTTGCGCTGCGCCGAAAGCCTGACAAGTATCGGTAATCGCCTGTCGACGTTTCAATAGTACCCCGTATTCTTGGCGACCAGAACTCTTTGATTATCTGGAATGTGCCCTTTGCTTCACCGCTCTTTTCAAAGCTCATCGCGTATTGGTACTCACCTAGCACTTCAGGCTCACGCAGCACTTCCTCAAGCTCGTCAACTGATTCTTCCATGAAATCAGAGACGTGCGGCCTGCGGCGCGCCCCGAACGACATCGTTGCTTTCGCTTCGCCTCTTGTCTTTGTCCAGATTCCCTCGAAACGTGCATCCGTTGCTCGCGAAGCGATAATCTGTGAGTCATAGTGTGGAAAATCGAGCGTGAGGCTGTCTTGGTCTTTGGTGTGTTGCACCGAGATGAATTCTTCACCGTTGCGGATGTAGGCGCTGCGCTCATCGCCTTGAGGGGGCAACCAAAGCTCAAATGTGATCTGCTGCGATGCACTCTCAATACGGAGCTCGGCGTCCCACCACCCAACCTCACTATCCCGCACCGGCGGCTCGGCCTGCGCAGCGGTTGCGAACAACACGATTCCGAGTACCGCTGCGAACACACCGCGCATGACATCGCCTCCTCTTGAATTCTCGTTGAGTGTAGGCAAAAAAGCCCCTCGCCCCATGACGTCCCAGAGGACGTAGTCGGGGTTGACCGACGGATCCCGGTGAAGGGAACCGTTTAGGGCGAGGGGAATACCCCCAACTGCTGTTACGCCGCGCCGTCTTTTTCCGCCATCATGCGGAGCATGTCGACGCAGCGGTTGGCGTAGCCGGCTTCGTTGTCGTACCAGCTCACGACCTTGAAGAAGCGGTCGTTCAGTTCGATGCAGGCGGTGGCGTCGTAGATGCTGCTGTGGGGGTCGCCGATGAAGTCGCTGGAGACGACGGCCTCTTCGGTGTAGCCGAGGACGCCCTTCATGGCGCCCTCGCTCGAGGCCTTCATGGCGGCGTTGATGTCTTTGAGGCTAGTTGATTTTTCGGTGCGGAAGGTGAGGTCGACGACGGAGACGTCGGCGGTGGGGACGCGGAAGGCCATGCCGGTGAGCTTGCCCTTGACGTCGGGGATGCAGAGGGCGACGGCTTTGGCGGCGCCGGTGCTGGCGGGGATGATGTTCTGGTAGGCGTTGCGCCCGCCGCGCCAGTCTTTCTTGCTGGGGCCGTCCTGGGTGGGCTGGGTGGCGGTGACGGCGTGGACGGTGGTCATGAGGCCTTCGTCCAAGCCGAACTCGTCGTTGATGACCTTGGTGATGGGGGCAAGGCAGTTGGTGGTGCAGGAGGCGTTGGAGACGATGGTGTCGCTCGCGGGGTCGTACTGCTCGTGGTTAACCTTGTAGGCGAGGGTTTTGATCTTGTCCGGATCCTTGGTGGGCGCGGAGATGAGGACGCGCTTGGCGCCGGCGGCGAGGTGCTTGCTTGAGCCTTCGTGGGTGGTGAAGAAGCCGGTGGACTCGAGGACGTAGTCGGCGCCGAGGTCTTTCCAGGGGAGGTTGGCTGGGTCTTTGTCGGCGAGGCCCTTGGACTTCTGGCCTCGGCAGGTGATGAAGTCGCCCTCGATGCCGACGCCCTCGAAGCGGCCGTGAACGGTGTCGCGGGAGAGGAGGTAGGCGAGCGCGTCGTTGTCGACAAGGTCGTTGACGCCCACGATGTCGAAGCCGCCCTGCTCGACCATGGCGCGGTAGACGAGGCGCCCGATGCGACCAAACCCGTTGATGCCCACACGAATCGCCATAGCGCACGCTCCTTCTCTTGCGGTGTGATCCCTCTGGTTGAGGGGGAGAGGAAGGGTAGCCGGGTTGGGTGTGGCGGGCTATCTCCGGCGGACCGGGAGGTGGATCATGAGTTCGAAGTGTTCCAGGCCGTGCTGGAAGGGGCGGCCCAGCCAGGCTTCGAAGCAGGGTTGGTCGTCCGGGACGTAGCCGCTGGTGGGGAGCCAGGTGCGGTAGAGCCAGTCGAGGGCGCGCATCTCGAGGTCGATGGCGCCGCGGATGGTGATCTGGGCGACGCGCATGGGCGGGAACTCGTAGCGGCCGATCTCGCCTGCGGGTGTGAAGTCGTCCGCTTCGACGGCGACGTCGTAGCGGCAGTCCTTGAGTTCGACGACGTCGGGGTCATCCCACATGTAGCCGTACCACTGGTTGTCTGCGAGGGCGCGGCGCTCGGCCCACTCGACGAGGCGGCGGGCGGCGCCGGAGACGGCGTCGGGGCGGTAGGGATCGAGGACGCGGAGATAGGCGACGGTGCGGGCGGGCAGGTCGCGGAGTTCGGCCTCGAAGCCGTCGGGGTTTTCGCCGGCGGGGAGGCGTTTGACGTGGAGGTCGGCAGCGCCTGTTTCAACAAGCGCGTCGAGTTCGGTGCGTTTGTTTTCGCGCCAGGTGTCGATGTCGAAGGCGCTGGGCGGGGCGTCGTAGCGCTGCTTGAAGCTGCGGGAGAAGTCGGCGGAGGAGGAGAAGCCGCAGTCGAGGGCGACGCTTGTGAGCGGGCGTTTGGGGTCGCGGGCCATGATGGAGAGGGCTCGCTCGAGGCGGATACGCTTGACGAACTGGGCGGGTGTTTCGCCGACGACGCCTGCGAAGATGCGGTGGAAGTGGAAGGGTGAGAAGCCGGCGACAGGCGCGAGATCATCGAGGCGGAGGGAACCCGCGAGGTTGGCGAGGATGTGGTCGATGGCGCGGTTGACGCCGGCGATGTAGTCGTTGGGGTGAGATTCGCTTTCCGGGTTTCGCAAGATTTGGCAAGCTCCGGGGGGCTGGCTGTGGGAATGTGTAGTGCGCCGGTGGTCGTCGCCTGTGGTTGGCGGCGCTGATGATGGAGAGACCATAGATGAACACGAAGGCACTGATCGTTGCGTGCGCTGCGCTTTCGCTGGTCGGCCTTGGGGCCGCGGCGGGCGTGCGAGCGGCGGCAGAGAAGGAGCGGACGCGTATGGAACTCGGCGGGTTTTCGGTGAGTCTCGCGGTGAAGGATCTTGCGGCTTCGCGGTCGTTTTACGAGACGCTTGGCTTCAGCGGTGTAGGCGGCGATGGGCAGAACTGGCTCATCATGCGCAACGGGACGACGAACATCGGGCTGTTTCAGGGGATGTTCGAGAAGAACATTCTGACGTTCAACCCGGGGTGGTCGAACCTTGGCAATGAGCTTGGGGAGTTTCAGGATGTGCGGGAGATTCAGGCGCGCCTGAAAGAAGCCGGTGTCTCGTTGTTGATGGAGACGGACCCTGAGGGGGAGGGGATCGGGCACATCGTGCTGCAGGATCCGGACGGGAACCAGATCATGTTTGATCAGCATGTTGGGAAGCCTGGGGGGTGAATGCTCCCTCTCCCCTAACCCCTCTCCCTCGGGGAGAGGGGGATCAGAAGGGGAGGCTCGCTGCGTTGAACACCCGACGCGCCGCTTTGCGGCGGGTCGGGGCACCCGGCGTTGGGGGGGTTAGCGCATGAGGTTGGCGAGAATCTCGGCGCCCTTGCGTAGTTTTTCGTCGGGAGCGGAGAGGCTGAGGCGTAGGTGGGTGTCTTTGGTGGAGAAGACGCCGCCGGGGATGCAGAGGACTTGTTGTTCGATTGCTTTTTCGACGAGCTGCGTGGCTGTCATGGCGAGGCGTTCGGGGACTTTGGGGAAGAGGTAGAAGGCGCCGCCGGGGGTGGCGATGTCGGTGACGGGGGAGAGGATGTCGAGGACCATGTCGCGGCGCTTTTGGTAGTCGGCGACGTGGTGGGTGATGTCGGCGTCGAAGGCGGCGACGCAGCCGGCCTGGGCGATGGAGGGGGCGCAGACGAAGGAGTACTGCTGGAGCTTGCCCATCTCTTTGAGGATCGGGCCCGGGCCGGCGGCGTAGCCCATGCGCCAGCCGGTGCAGCCGTAGGTTTTGCCGAAGCCGCGAACGAGGAGGACGGTGTCTTCGGCGCCCTCGAAGCGGGCGGGGGAGGGGCAGCGCTCGCCGGGGGCGCCGCGGGGGGAGGGTTCGGTGGCGTCTGAGAAGACGAACTCGTCGTAGATTTCGTCGGAGAGGAGGATGACGCCGCGGGACCTGCAGAGTTCGAGGAGGTCGCGGCATTCGGCGTTCGTGGGGACGACGCCGCTGGGGTTGCTGGGTGAGTTGAAGAGGACGTACTTGGTGCGGTCGGTGATGAGGGGTTCGACGCGCTCGGCGGTCATGCGGAAGTCGGGGTAGGTGTCGCAGAGAACGGCGCTCGCGCCGATCATCCTGGCGATGTTGGGGTACACGACGAAGTAGGGGTCGGGGATGATGAGTTCGTCGCCTGGGTCGAGGAGGGCCATGGCGGCGAGCATGAGGGCGCCGGAGGTTCCTGATGTGATCATCAGGGATGTACGCTCGGGATCATCCGCGGGTGGGAGGTCGGGGTGAACGTCCCAGCCGAGGTCGTGCTTGAGGTGTTTGGCGGTTGCGTTGCGGAGTTCGGCGGTTCCCTGGGAGAGGGTGTAGCCGTTGGCGCCGGCTTCGGCTGCTTCTGCGGCGGCGCGGCGCATAATCTCGGGCACGGGGAAGTCGGGCTGCCCGATGGAGAGGTTGATAGGGTCTTTGAGTTTGGCGCCGAGCTCGAAGACGCGGCGGATGCCGGAGCCGTCGATGTTGGTGGAGCGCGCGGAGAGGAGTGACTGAGCGTTCATTCGCTCAGCGTATAACGGATTGGATTACTCGGACTTGGTCTTGCGGAGGCCGAGGACGGGCTTCTTCTTGGGGTCGTAGCTGGAGTTGTCCTGGAGCTTGGCGATGCGCTCGTGGCGCTTGAGGACGCTGCGCTTGGTGTTGAGGGCGCCGGTGGTGACTTTGAGGCTGGAGTGCAGGCTCATGGGGGTGCTCCGATCGGGATAGGACGCCCGCTGCCGCTCGCAGTCGGGCCAACGAGTGTATCAGGGATTTGGTGGAAGTCGAGGGGCGGGGTTAGCCGCGGTGTTTCTCGAGGTAGAGGTCGGAGAAATCGGAGCTGCCGCGGTGGTCGCGTTTCCAGCGGGCGCCGAGCTCGCGGAGGTGTTGTTTGAAGGAGAGGGCGCGGGCGGAGGAGGCCTGGCCGCGTTCGAAGCCGTCGAGGACGATGACCTTGACGAGGCCGCCCGAGACGGGCTCGGTCATGGCGGGGACGCCGCGGGAGTCGAGCCAGGCGACGAGGCGGTCTCCCTCGGCGGGGAGGTCGCGGACGAGGACGTAGTAGTTGAGGCCCTCGGTGCGGGGGTCGCCTGAGGTTGACTGCTCGCTCTGGGCGGGCGGCTGCGCGGGGGCGTCGGCGGGTTGCTGCTCGGCGCCTTCGGAGGTGGCGAGGGTGGATTGGACGGGTGGTTCTTCGGGGCGTGGGGCGAGGTTGAGGTCGGGGGGGCCGGAGTCGAGGGGGTCGTTGACGACGGCGCCGAGCTCTCGGGCGCGCTGCTGTTCGGCGATCTGGCTGGCGCGGCCGTAGCCGATGGTGTAGCCCAGGAGGCCGACCGCGGCGATAACGGCGATGACGACGAAGAGGTAGCCGGCGGGGACGCGGACGGTGCGTCCGGCCCAGTTGAGCATGCCGGAGCCGGGGGTTGGTTCGTCTTGGGTGGGCGCGCTGGATGAGGCGCTGCTTTGGGGGCGCGGCGAATCGCGGACGAGTTCCAGCAGGACGGGCCCTGTGCGTCGGGACGACATACGGGGATTGTCCGCGGTTTACGCCTGCGGGGCAAGGGTGGAGTTGAGCTCGGTTTCGGCGATGACGGAGGCGATAGCCATGCCCCCGGCGTGGGAGAGGGAGACGTGCCAGCGGTTGGCGGCGAGGCGTTCTGCGGCCTGGGCGGCGGCCCCGGTGAGGCGGAGCGTGGGCGGGGCGGTGTCCTCGCGCTCGACGGAGATATCAATCCAGCGGATTCCGGCGGTGAGGCCCGTGCCGAGGGCTTTGAGGGTGGCTTCCTTGGCGGCGAAGCGGGCGGCGAGGTGTTCGTCGGTGCGGCGGGGGCGCAGGGCGCAGTAGTCGCGCTCGGCCCGGGTGAAGACACGCTCAAGGAAGCGCTCGGCGTGGCGCTCGCGGAGGGCGGCGATGCGGGCGACGGGGGTGAGATCGATGCCGTGGCCGACGATGGGCATCGGGGCATCGTAGCTCTAGCGGATGGCGACGAGTTCGATGCGCATGGTGAGCGGGGTTTTGGGAGGGACGACGCCGTCGGCGTAACCATCTTCGCCATAGTGAAGATCGGGGGGGATGACGACGCGGCGGACGCCGCCTGGGCGCATGCCGAGGATGGCCTCGTCCACACCGGCGATGACGGTCTCGTCGCCGAGAGTCCAGGTGTGGCTTTTGTCGCCGGTGATATCGACGAGGCGGGAGCCGTCGGGGAGTTTGACGGTGTACTGGGCGGTGATCTGGTCGCCCATTGTTGCGGGGACGCCGGCGCCGGTTTTGAGGTCGGTGATCTCGAACTCGTGGTGGCCTGAGATCTCGATGCGGCGCTCGCAGGCGGCGAGAGCGAGAGCGAGAGCAAGGATGGCGGCGCGGGTGTTCACACCACGTTTATCGGCCCAGGGGGAGCGCGCCTGAAGCATGCTTCAGGCGAAGCGGGCGCGGAGGGTTTGGAGGAGGGTGGCGGCGACTTCGTCTTGGGGGGGGGCGGCGTCGATGACGACGCAGCGTTCGGGGTCGCGTTTGGCCTGATCGAGGTAGCCGGCGCGGACGCGCTGGCGGTAGGAGGCGTCGCGGGACTCGATGCGGTCGCGCTCGGCGCTGACGCGGGAGGAGGCTGTGGCTTCGTCGGCGTCGAAGATGACAGTCAGGTCGGGCTGGAGGCCTTGGCAGGCGGCGCGGGCGACGGCTTCGATGTCTTCGCGGGAGAGACCGCCACCGGCGCCCTGGTAGGCGAGGGTGCTGGAGACGAAGCGGTCGGCGAGGACGAGCTCGTTGCGTTCGAGGGCGGGGCGTATGCGCTCTTCGACGAGCTGGGCGCGGGAGGCCATGTAGAGGAGCATCTCGCAGCGGGTGGACATGTCGCCGGAGGACTGGTCGAGGAGGATGCGGCGGATGTTCTCGCCGATGGCGGTGCCGCCGGGCTCGCGGACGTCGCAGACGGGGAGGTCCGCTTCTTCGCAGAGCTTGAGGAAGCGGGCGAACTGAGTGGACTTGCCGGAGCCGTCGGGGCCGTCGAAGACGATGAACTTGCCGCGGAGGGCGGGCAGCCAGTCGCGATGAGTGTGGGGTTCGGCGTCGATGGCTGGCTGTGCGGTCATGGGCGACATCCTTGTCGCTGGGGTTTTCAAGGTTCCAGGGCGAGGAGTGTGATGATGCTGGAGGAAAGACGGGCGAAGCGTTCGTAGTCGATTTCCTCGTCGGGGTCTTCGAAGGCGAGGGCGAAGCGGAAGCGGGCGCCGTCGAGGCGTTCCAAGAGGAAGGCCTCGGCGAAGACGCCGGGCTCACCGCCCGAGACCTGGAAGACAAAGGTCCAGATTCCCATCTGACGGTTGCGCTCGCTGATCTCGTTGAAGGCTTCGCGGACGCGTCCGGTTTCATCGGCGTCCATGGCTTTTTCGATGCGGGCGAGGGCGGCGCAGAGCTCATCGGCGGAGGCGCGCCATTCGATCTCGCGGACGCGGGTGGGGGTGACGATGGCGGCGGCGTCTTCTTCTGATGGGAGGCGCCGGAGGGCGAGCTCGCCCAGGAGGATGCGGCGCTCGTCCTCAGTCTCGGCGTTGACGTAGGACTCGTAGAGGTCGCCTTCGAGGAGCTTGAGCTTGTAAAACTCGCCGGTGGTGAGGAAGGGGAAGTTGGGTGAGTCGGGGCCCTGGATCTTGGCGACGAAGGCCTCGACCGCGGTGCGCCCGAGCCAGGCGATGAGCTGGTCGAGGGCGGTGAGGTCGTCGCGGAGCGCGAAGGAGAGGAGTTCGCTCGCGGCGTAGGTTTCGCCATCGGTTACGCGTGGGAAGTTGGGGCTGATGAGGCTTTCGACGTCGCCTTTGAGCGGGACGAGGCGATCGAAAAAGCGGAGGTCCTCGACGGCGCGTTCGGCGATCAGGGCGAAGGGGAAGAGCTTGGCGGCGGGGCCGATGGCGACGCGGTCGTCTTCGTGGAGCCTGAGGTAGGGTTTCTTGGTCTGTCCGTTTTCTGTGCGCTCGACGCGGATTGAAACGCCCGGGGGGAGCCTGAAGTTGGAGAGGGCCCAGTTGAGGTCGCCCCAGTCCTGACCACCGGCCTGCGGCGGTTCGATGAGGGGCTTCATTCGATAGGTGGTGAGCTGGTGCGGAGGCGTGGGGTTGGTCCCGATGCTGGCGATCCACCAGCTCTTATTGTCTTTGGCGCGGAGGAGGACGTCGAGTTCGAGCGGGTCGATCTCGAGAACTTTGATAGGAACGAAACCGCCGCCGGTGTTGCTCGAGACGCGGCGCATGTCGGAGGCGAGGCGTTCGGCGGCGGGCGCTGGGCTGTCGTTGAGGGTGTCGGCGAGGCGCTCGGCGGCGCTCTCCTCGGTGGGAGCTTCCATGAAACCGAGCCACCACTCGAGGAGACCACCGGCGGGGGTGTCGGGGATCTCGACACTCGTATGGTCGTCGGCGCGGGCGGCGGGCAACGCGATGAGGAAGAGAACCGTGAGAAGGATGGATGCGGCGCGTTGGGTCATTAGTCGTCGTCGTCCTCGTGGGGCTGGAAGGAAGCCACGACGTCGGCCTGGACGTTGGGGGGCGCCTGCTCGTCGTGGCTGTACTCCATGGTGAAGCTGCCGGCGCCGCCTGTGATGCTCTTGAGTTCGCTGGTGAAGTTCATGACTTCGGAGAGGGGGGCCTCGGCCTTGACGAGGCACATGTCGCCCGGGAGGACGTCGGTGGCGGAGACGCGCCCGCGCTTGCCGGAGATGTCTGCGGTGAGGTCGCCCATGTGGGAGGCGGGGGCCGTCACTTCCATCGAGACGAAGGGCTCGAGGAGGACGGGGCGGGCTTTGGCGACGGCGTCGATGAAGGCTTTTTTGCCGGCGGCGATGAAGGCGACCTCTTTGGAGTCAACGGGGTGGTGCTTGCCATCGTAGACGGCGACGCGGACACCCGAGAGGGGGTAACCGGCGATGGCGCCCTGCTCGAGGACCTGGTGGACGCCTTTTTCGATGGCGGGCATGAACTGACGGGGGATGGAGCCGCCGACGGTTTCGTTGACAAACTCGAAGCCGTTCTCGTGATCCTTGGGGAGGGGCTCGATGCGGAGGTAGACCTCGCCGAACTGGCCGGCGCCGCCGGTCTGTTTCTTGTGGCGGTGGTGGCCTTCGGCCTTGCCCGCGATGGTCTCCTTGTAGGCGACCTTGGGGGGCGAGGTGATGACCTCGGCGTGGTGGCGCTCTTTCATTTTTTCGAGGAGTATGCGGAGGTGGAGTTCGCCGAGGCCGCGGGCGACGGTCTGCTTGGTCGCGGCGACGCGTTCGACCTTGAAGGTGGGGTCTTCTTCTTCGAGCTTGTGGATGGCGGTGGAGAGTTTGCCCTCGTCGGCGCGGCTCTTGGCTTCGATGGCGAGGCCGTACATGGGCTTGGGGAGGGTGAGGGGTTTGAGATGAAGGTGCTCGAAGTGGCCGGCTTCGTGGAGGACGTCGTCGTAGCGGACTTCTTCGACCTTGGCGATGGCGGCGATGTCGCCGGCGATAGCCTCGTCGATGTCAACGTGTTCCTTGCCGTGGAGGCGGAAGACGTGGCCGACGCGGATGGGCTTCTTTTCGTCGTTGCGGTGGATGGAGGTGCCGGCCTTCACGACGCCCTGGTGGACCTTGAACATGGTGAGCTTGCCGACGAAGGGGTCGGTGGCGACGTGGAAGACGTGGGCGACGGTGGGGCCGGGCTTGGAGGGGTCGGCGTGCCACTCGGTGGTTTCGCCCGAGTCGTCGATGGTCTCGAAGGGGCGGGGGTTGCCCTCGGCGGGGCTGGGGCAGAGGCGGGACATCATGTGCATGAGCTCGTCGACGCCGACCCCCGTGCGGGCGGAGCAGAAGATGACGGGGACGAGGTGGGCCTCGCGCATCGACTTCTTGAAAGCGGGGACGAGCTGGTCGGGGTTGACGCTGCCTTTTTCGAGGTAGACGGCCATGAGGTCTTCGTCGACCTCGACGGTCTGGTCAACGATTTTGGTATGGGCCTCGGCGACGGTGGAGAAGTCGCACGCGCCGTCGCCTTCTTCGTGCTCGAAGACCTCGCGGACCTCGGTGGCGCCCTTGGCGGGGAGGTTGATGGGGAGGCAGACGTCGCCGAAGGTTTCGCGGACGTGCTCGAGGAGTTCTTCGAGGTCGATGTTCTCGTGATCGATTTTGTTGATGACGATGGCGCGGGGGAGCTTGCGCTCTTCGGCGACCTTCATCATGCGGCGGTCGACGGTCTGGATGCCCTTGGCGGCGTCGATGACGACGAAGACGGTTTCGACGGCGGGGAGGACGGGGAGAGACTGGCCCAGGAAGTCGGGGTAGCCGGGGGTGTCGATGAGGTTGACGTGGTTGCCCTCGTGGTCGAAGTGGACGAGGGCGGCGTTCAGACTGTGGGCGTGTTTCTTTTCTTCGGGCTCGTAGTCGCAGACGGTGGAGCCGTCTTCGACGGTCCCGGCGCGGCTGATGAGACCGGCCTTGAAGAGGATCTGCTCGGCGAGCGTGGTCTTTCCGGATCCGCCGTGACCGACGAGGGCGATGTTGCGAATTTGTTCGGTGGTGTAGTCGTTCATGGCGGCTGTGTCTCCGGCGCGGGTTGTGAGCGGCGTCGTTCCCGCCCACTCGCGGGGGTCGCGCGTGCTCACTCTGCCCGAACCGGCATTCTAGGAGAGACGCGGCGGGGCTGTGAAGGTTTCACGAAGGAGAATCAGTGGCAAGGGCGGCGAGGGCCTCGATGAGGCGGGCGCCGTCGCGCGAGCGGGGCTCTTTGACAGCGAGTTTGACGCGCTTGCCGAGCTCGGCGGAGAGGAGCTCGAAGTGGTCGTCTTCGGTGGCGATGAGGAGGGAGCCGAGGGGGGCGTCGGCGATGACGCCGAGGCCCTGTGGGGTTGGGCCGAGGGGGCCGGTGCGGAGGAGGAGGAGGCGCTGGTCGGTGAGGATGACGACGCGGCGGGCGGCGGGGGCGGTCATGGAGCCGGCGATCCAGCCGAGAGGACCGAGGAGGCCCAGGAGTTGGCCTGGGTCGCGGGCGGGTTTGATTTCGGCGACGCCCCAGGCGACGAGGCGTTCGTTGGGTTCGCGGCGTGCGCGGAGGAGGTCGCGGAGGGCGAGGGGGCCGTAACCGGCGCGGTTGAAGTCGGGGATCGCGGGCATGCCGCGCGCACTCTACGCGCGGTAGGCTTGGCGCGTGGCCGCTGCGCGGAAAAGCTCGTCGAAGAAAGCGCCGGCGGCGCTGCCTGACGCTTCGGCGAAGGTGGTCGTCTTTCATGGGAAGGACGAGTACCTGCGGGCGATTCATACGGAGCGGCTGGTGGGGTTGTTGCGGGAGGCGCACGGGGAGATCGACACGATCCGGTTTGATGGTGCGAGCGATCTGCCGGCGGACATTCTGGATGAGTGCCGGAGCTTTGATTTGATGATGCGGCCCAAGGTGGTGGTCGTTGACGAGGCGGAGAAGGTGGTGAAGGAAGGGTCGCGGGCGCTCTTTGAGCGGTACGCGGAGGCGCCTCCCGAGAGCGCGACGCTGGTGTTGCGCTCGGGCGCGTGGCGGGCGGGGAACCTGGACAAGCTGATCAAGAAGGTGGGGGCGGTGGTGAAGTGCGACCCGCTGGGGCCTGGTGAGGCGGCGCAGTGGGCGGTGGCGCGGGCGAAGAAGCGGCACGGGACGGGGCTCGAACCGCGGGCGGCGGGGGCGCTGGTGGAGCGGCTGGGGTGTGACCTGGGGCGGATTGATTCTGAGGTGGCGAAGCTGGCGGCGGCCGCGGCGGCGGAGGGGTCGGAGACGATTTCGGCGGAGCTGGTTAGCGAGCTTGTCGGGCGGACGAGGGAGGAAGAGGTGTGGGCGATTCAGTCGCGGCTTCTGGCTGGGCCCGAGGAGGCGCTGGGGGCGGTGCGGGACGCGATCGGGGTGTGGCGGCAGCCGCCGGTGATGGTGATGTACGCGTGTGTGGATCTCTTGCGGAAGATTCACGGGGCGGCGCGGCTGGGGGCGCAGGGGGTTTCGCCGCAGCAGATCAGCAAGTCGCTGCGGCTTTGGGGTGATTCGCAGCGGGCGGTGATGGGTGCGGCGCGGGCGGTGTCGCCCGAGGCGGCGGCTGGGGCGCTGCGGCGGGTGATCGGGCTGGACCGGGACGCGAAGTCGGGGGTGGTGCGGCCCGAGATCGCGCCGGAGTTGGCGGCGATGGAGTTCGTGCGGCTGCTGGCCCGATAAACGAGACATAAAACGATCACGCTGGGCGGAGCCCGGCGGCGCGACGCAGGAGGCGGGTATGCGCAAGCAGTGGATGGTTGTGGCGTTGGTGGCGATTGCTGGGTGCGCGAGCGATTCGGATACGGCGAGCTCGGGTTCGGCGGTGGTGGGATCGCCTGAGCGTCCTGTTGAGGCGTCTGGCGATCTGATGGCGCAGATCGAGCAGACGGCGGCTGATCTGCGGGCGCTGCAGGAGGGCGTTGCGGATGAGAGCGGCACGGCGAGCGAGGTGATGCCGAGCGGGCGGCCTTTGCCGGCGAGCGCGGGGCGGGATGCTGATGAGGTTGTTGAAGTGACAGCCGCGGCGCCTGAGATCAACGAACAGATGAACATTCGCGAGGCGTCGTCCACTTCGACGATCGGCGCCTCGCCCACGATCGCGGAGACGGCGCGGGCGCTGGCGGCGGCGCTGCGTCGGGGTGATGTGGACCCGGTGCGGGCGTACGCGGCGCTGGCGGCGCTGGACATGGTGGCGCCGGGGGTGATGGTGAATCCTTCGGCGATCGAGGGATTGACGCCTGCGGACGCGCGGGTTTTGGAAGCGTGGGCGGACCTGATGCGCGGGGCGAGCGATGGGCTTGATTCGTCGCCTGGCGATGCGCGGGCGCTGGCACGGGCGGTGCGCGACGCTGCGGAGGCGGCGGAGAGTCTGGAGCCGCTGGAGATCACGACGGCGTCGCTGTGCTCGCGGGTGGAAGGATTCGGGAACTACACGCCGATGAGCGCGACGTGGCTGGCGGGGCGGGCGCAGCGGACGATCGTGTACGCGGAGGTGGATCACTTCGCGACACGGCTGCGGCGTTCGCCCGCGGGCGAGGAGCAGCATGAGGTGCGGCTGACGCAGGAGCTGCAGCTCTATCACGACGCGGATGGCTTGCTGGCGTGGCGGATGCCGGCGCAGGACGTGGTGGATATCTCGCGGAACCGGCGGCGGGACTTCTTCGTGGTGCAGATGATCGATCTGCCGGCGACCTTGAGCGTGGGGCGGTATCAGCTCAAGGTGACGCTGCGGGACGAGGCGACGCGGGAGACGTGCGAGACGGTGTTGCCGGTTTTGGTTGTTGCGGACGAGGCGCTGGTTGGGCCGACGCCGGTGCGGTAGCGGGGGTCAGGGCGCGAGATCAACCACCTCGGCCAGCCAGACCTGGCTCGAGGCGTCGGGCGTGCGCTGGCTGGTCCACATCATCAGCGAGCCGTCGTTTGAGATCACCGGCATGCCGTCGAAGCCGCGGGCGGTGGTGATGCGGCGTGAACGCAGCGATTCCACGGGTACTTCTCCGGCGTCTGCTGCGGGGACTTCGATGGAGAACACCTCGTAGTTGCGGTGCCCTTCCTCGCTCGTTGTGTAGACGAGGAACGAGCCGGTCGGGTCCCAGTAGGGCGCCCAGTTCACGTGGATGTTGTCGGTGATCTGGCGTTCGCGGGCCAAGCTCGGAGCGCCGGCGTCGTCGAAGGCGAGGTCGGCGACGAAGAGCTGGAGTTCGTCGTTGCCGCGGCGGTCGGAGCGGTAGCAGATGCGCCGGCCGTCGGGAGAGAAGAAGGGCCCGCCGTCGTAGCCCGGCTCCTCGATGATGGCGTGGTGGGTTCCGGTGCGCGTGTCGAAGATGTAGATGTCCCCGTCGCCGGTGCCGGGGTCCACCTGTGTGTGCACGATGTAGCGCCCGTCTGGGGAGTACGCGCACTCGGCGTCGTAGCCGTCGCGTTCCCACAGCGCCACACCGCGCTTCGCTTCTTCGCCCCACACCGCGACGGGGCGCTCGGCTCCTTCGGGCAGGCGGTCGAAGAAGATCGCGGGCACGGTTCTCGTCACGACCTCCATCGTGCGCGGGAAAAGCCATTCGTATTCTGAGGAATCGCGCTGGTAGCCGGCTGATTCCTCTGTTGTGAAGGGCTCGCTCGTCGAGCCGAAGATCACCGACTGCGGGGCCAGCGGGTGGAACCACCCGCAGGTGTTGGCCGAGCCGGGCTCGCTGACGAGGATCGGGCGCTCTGCGGCGGTGACGCGGCCGGCGCCATCGCGCTCGAGCTTGGCGACGTACATCGCGTAGTGCGAGTCTTTCGGCTGCCCGGCGGGCACCGCCTGGAAGATCACCCACGAGGCGTCCGGGCTGAAGTACGCCTCGCCGGCCTTTGTGAAGTCCGCGGAGCTCGTGAGCGCGACGTGGTTCCGCAGCGCCGCGCTCTCGGCCCGTTCCCATGATTCGCCGCTCTGCGCGAGGGCTACGCTCGCGGCGGCGGCAACGACAACGGCGGAAACAGCGTGCATAGCAGACCTTTCTGGGAGTTACGGGCCGGGAATCATACACCCGTCCCGCTACACTGCCCTCGCTCTCGAAGGAGAAGAATCACGATGCGTCTCCGAATCACCGCTCTGCTGATGTTCATGGCGTTCCCTGCCGCCGCTATCGCCCACGACGACTCCGAAAAGGCCGCGCCGAGCGCCCCCCCCCCACCCGTCGTCACGTCGCATTCCGCCCGTATTGGCGGGCAGACCATCCGCTATACGGCCACCGTCTCCACCACGGTCATCAGCGATGACGAGGGCGAGCCCCGCGGTGAGATCTTCTCGACCGCGTACACACTTGATGGCGTTGACGACCCCGGCGAGCGCCCGATCACTTTCGTTTTCAACGGCGGGCCGGGGTCCTCTTCGGTCTGGCTGCACATGGGCGGGCTCGGGCCGCGTCGGGTGGTGATGAGCGACGAGGGGGAGGCTCTGCCTCCGCCCGGCGCTGTGCAGGACAACCCTGATTCCTGGCTTGATCTTACGGACCTTGTCTTTATTGACCCCGTCGGCACGGGCTTCTCGCGCCCGGCGGACGACGCGGAGCAGAAAGACTTCTCCGGCGTGCGTGAGGACGCGCAGTCGGTCGGCGAGTTCATCCGTTTGTATCTCACACGGAACAACCGCTGGCTTTCGCCGAAGTTTCTTGCGGGCGAGTCGTACGGAACGACGCGGGCCGCGGCGCTGACGGGCGTCTTGCTCGACGAGCACAACATCGCGCTCAACGGGGTTTTCCTGGTCTCTGCGATTATGGATTTCTCCACCGCCCGTTTCACGCCCGGCAACAACCTTCCCTATGCGCTTTTTCTTCCTACCTACACCGCCACCGCCTGGTTCCACCAGCAGCTTGACGAGGGTCTGCAGCGGCGCGATCTGCAAGATGTTTTGCAGGAGGCGCGTGACTGGGCGCTGACCGACTACCTCCCGGTGTTGACCAAGGGTTCACGTCTCAGCCGTGCTGAGAAGGACGAGTACGCGGAGAAGCTCGCGTACTACACGGGCCTCAGCCCCGAGTTCTGCCTTGAGAACCACCTGCGCGTGCCGATCAGCCGCTTCGTCAAGGAATTGCGCCGTGACGAGCGGCGCACCGTGGGGCGTCTCGACAGTCGGTACACGGGTGTTGATCGTGACGCCGGCGGCGAGAACTACGACCGCGACCCCAGCTTCTCCGCGATTCTGGGGCCGTACACCGCCGCCCTGCAGGGGTATTTCCGCGGCGAGCTTGGCGTTGTTCGCGACGAGCGTTACCGCATCCTCAACCGAAATATCGGCCCCTGGCAGTGGAACTACGAGGGCGGTTCCAACAGCTTCGTGAACGTGGCTGAGACGCTGCGCGACTCGATGACGCGCAACCCGCACATGCTCGTGCATATTACCGCGGGCTACTACGACCTCGCCACGCCCTTCTTTGCCGTCGAGTACACCGTTGATCAGATGCTTTTGCCCAAGGAGCTGCGCGACAACGTGATGTTCGATTACTACCGCGCGGGGCACATGATGTACGTCCGTGATGACGACGCCGCCAAGCTCAAGCGCGACGTAACGCGCGTCTTCAACCGCGCCGCCGCGCAGCGCGGGCCCGCCCCCCTTCTCACCACCGAGAGCCTCAACCGATGAACGCGCACGATATCGCCGCCCGTATCGACCACACCATTCTCAAGGCCGACGCCCTCCCCGAAGAGATCGACGCCATCACCGATGAAGCCCTGCGCTTTGGCTGCGCCTCCGTCTGCGTCAACGGTGTCTACGCCCCGCGTGTGCGCGAGCGCCTCGACGCGACCGGTTCTGATCACTCGGTCAAGCTCTGCGTCGTCGCCGGCTTCCCCCTGGGCGCGACGCTACCCATGACGCGGGCGATCGAGGCCGTCCAGCTGGCCAAGATGGGCGCGCAGGAGATCGACGTCGTCGCCTACCTCCCCCG
Source organism: Phycisphaerales bacterium (assembly GCA_965227605.1). Classification (GTDB taxonomy): domain Bacteria; phylum Planctomycetota; class Phycisphaerae; order Phycisphaerales; family UBA1924; genus CALNYS01. The sequence continues at coordinate 366,412 of OZ245745.1, forward strand.
TCTCCTCCGCCTCGACAGCGAGGGCCTGCGCGACGATCTGCTCGAAACCACCCGCGCGGTTCGCGCCGTCTCGAGCGCGATCTGCGTGAAGGTCATCATCGAAAGCGCCCTGCTGCGCGGCCGCGCCGGTTCTGACGATGAGTTCGAAGCCATGATCGCCTGCGCCTGCAAAGCCGCCGCCCAGTCAGGCTGTGACTTCGTGAAGACCAGCACCGGCTTCAACTCCGCGGGCGGCGCCGCCACGGAGGCCGTCGCCCTGATGAAGAAGCACGCCGGCGACCTCAAGGTCAAGGCTTCGGGCGGCATCCGCACGTATGAGGACGCCGTCGCCATGATCGACGCCGGGGCCGACCGTCTGGGCTGCTCTTCCACCGCGGCCATTCTCGAAGGCGCTCCGGCCCAGGCCTGAATCTGCTCGGACGCATTCCCCCAAAATCCATCGAACCACCGCCCTGCCCCGCCGATACAGTTGATCCATGGTCAAAGCACCGACCATCCTGCTCCGGGCTGAGCTTGTTCTCTCTGCCCTCGCCGCTCTGAGCGCCGTCGCGTTCGCGTTCGTCGCTTTTCAGGGGCAGCATTACTTCACCCTCGCGGGCGAGGGGCTGATTCTTGTCGCCGGCGTTTTCGGCATCCTCGCCGGGCTGGGGCGGTTCTCGGCGGGGCCGGCTCTCGCGGCGGCGTGTGTGGGGGGCGCCGTCTTCACGGGGGCGTACATCGGCGCCTCTGAGACTCTTGTCATTACCGACTTCCGGCGGTTCAACGCGAACGCCGACCGCGTCGATACCGCCGCGGCGCTCGGGCGTTTTGCTCTTGCGGCGCTCATCGGGGCTACGGGCGCTCTGATGATTCTTTCGCGGAAGCCGGGGGCGTCCATCAAGCGTCTGGTTTTGGGCGGGGTCGCGTTTGCCCCGGTCGCGGCTCTCGTTATCGCCTGGCGGCTCGGGCTGATCGCTCGGGCTCAGGACGCGTTGCCTGAGGCCGCGTTTCAGGTTGCCGCGCTGATGGGCGGGCTGGCGGCGATTGTCTTCGTCTCGATCGCCGCCCACTGCGTCATCCGCGCGTTTGAGATCGGCGTGGACGCCGCGGAGCACGCGTCCGAGAACACGCCCGCCCAGGCCCCGTAGCGCCCCTAGTATTCCAGTGCGAAACGCGCACACGGCGCTTCCCACCAACTGGCTGTGGGGGACTCGGAAGGGAGCCGCGCTATGGACTCATTGATTTTCGCCGCCGTCTCGGTCGTGCTCGGGATTCTCGTCGGCGCCATCGCCGTCTGGTTCCTGACCAAGCCGTTCCGACGCAACAAGAACAAGAAACCGCTCGAGATCCACGCCGATTTCGTCATCCAGCGCGTCCGCGCCGTGGGGCGCCTCGTCGGCCTCGAAGTGAGCGCCAAGGAGATCGCCACCAGCACGCGCGGCCTCGGGTGGCTGCCGCCGTTGATTCTCTCTCAGGCGCGCGTCGCGATGATCTTCCGCTTCGAGAAGCAGTACTCCGTCGATCTGGGCCGCCTCGACAAAAACTCCGTCGAAGACCTGGGCGGCGGGAGCTACACCATCACTCTCCCGAAACCCGAGGGACGCCTCCGCCTCCTCGACGTTTCCCCCTACGACATTCAGGCCGGCAAGGTTCTGGGTCTCCTTGACGTGCTCCCCGTCGGCGCCGCTACTCAGAAAGAACTGATGGCCCGAGCCCAGGAGCAGGCCGCGACCCTCTACGAACAGGCCGACGAACGCTACGAAGCCGAGGCCATGCACTCGATCGAGCGGCAGCTCGAGTCCTTACTGTCGATGTTTGGGGTGAACGTGAGCGTGCAGTGGACGCCCGAGAAACTAGAGGAGGAACTAGAAAACGCTCAAACTGAGTAAGCTCTATGCAGCTATCGCGTCAAGTAGCCGTCCAACAAGGTTGCGAGAGCGTCGTTTTTTTACAGCCTCTCGATCATTCATGGAGTTCTGGCGCTCTTCATTCTTGAGGCGGTCCAATGATTGGATCAGTTCCCGAATGGCCTGCCGTACATCTTCGCTCAGAGGCGGTGTATTGTGTGGTGCTTGCGACATCGCCGACCTCCTTATCGTTTGAATCAATCGACAGCAGCCAAGCATAGGCTATAGCGAGAAGGATGAAAACCCAGAAACCTAACAAAATACAAAACTTCCCGACCTCAATACGATTCCGCACCCGGCGATTTGCGTGGGTAATTTTTTCGTAAGCAAGGCTATACATTCTCGCCCTAACTCTTGCGACATCTGCGGGATCAGCTAATTCCAGCTTCATTCGGATATCGTCATTGAGATCTAGTGTTGCTATTGCGGATCCGCTTTGGGGGTCTCTTTGGTGATCACTCCGTGAGGATGTGGATGGCGGTTCATTTTGACCTTTTTTCTTCCTGATTTTCCAGGGTTTGTCAGTATACAAATAGTAAGAGCCAATGATGAGGCACCCAGCAACAAACGTAAAACCAATCTTTAGTGTCCAGACTGCCCATTTTGGAAATGCGCTCACGCTCTCGGGCGGTTCGCCGAAATGTATACGGAAAAGCCCTAGCCCGATCACTGCAAACAAAACTGCACCGAGGGTGTTCCTAGTTGCCTTCAACGTGCCCGCGTATCGAACTCCGTCGTCTAAAACGAACTTTGCTTGTTCAAGTAGCTGATTCGCCGATTCAAGCTCCGGGGTTTGGTCAGGCGACTGCTCGCTTGTCATCAGTAATGCCTCCCGCTTACAGAACCTGATCCTAACAAAAACAACAAGGCCGGCCCCGTCAGGGCCGGCCTCGGTGCTTGGAGAGGGACACGGAGGAGAGCAATCGTTCGTGTGGGAGCGCCTCAGGAGAGAGGTGAGGCCCCATCCGGCGCCCGCTCGGGGCGCTCTTCAGGCTGGGCTCCACCCTTGATACGAGGCTCGAAAACGAACTGTTCGCCCTCGACTCCGATTTCGATCACATTTTCTGGTCCGATAGAACCGGCCAGCAGCTCCGCCGCCAGCGGATTCTCCAGCCGACGCTGGATCACCCGCTTCAGCGGGCGGGCGCCGAAGGCCGGGTCCCAGCCTTCCTCGGCCAGTTTCGCCAGGGCCTCCTCGGAGACCTCGATCTCGATCTCCTGCTCCGCCAGGCGCTTGCGCAGGTCGGCAAGCTGGATCTCCACGATCGCCGCGATCTGTGACCGCTTCAGCTGATGGAAGACCGACACCTCGTCGATGCGGTTGAGCAGCTCGGGCCGCAGGGTCTGCTTGAGCTCCTCGTTCACCGCCGCCTCGATCTCCCAGTCCTGGGCCCCCGAGTTGGCGAGTTCCAGCAGCTTGCCCGAGCCGATGTTGCTCGTCATCACGACAATCGTGTTGCGGAAATCAACCGTCCGCCCCTGCCCGTCGGTCAGCCGCCCGTCGTCGAGCACCTGCAGCAGGATGTTGTACACATCCGGGTGCGCCTTCTCGATCTCATCGAGCAGGATCACACCGTAAGGCCGCCGCCGCACGGCTTCCGTCAGCCGCCCGCCCTCCTCGTACCCCACATAGCCGGGGGGCGCCCCGATCAATCGCGCCACCGCGTGCCGCTCCATGTACTCGCTCATGTCGATGCGCGTCATCGCCTCCTCGGTGTTGAAAAGGAACGACGCCAGCGCCTTGCAGAGCTCGGTCTTGCCGACACCCGTCGGCCCCAGGAAGAGGAACGACCCGATCGGGCGTGAAGGGTCGCCCAGCCCCGCCCGGCTGCGGCGCACGGCTTCGGAAACGACGCGCACCGCGTCGTCCTGCCCGACCACGCGCTCGCGCAGCGCGTCTTCCATGCGCAAAAGCTTCTCCCGCTCGCTCTCGACGAGGCGGTCCACGGGGATGCCCGTCCACGCCGCGACTACCGCCGCCACCTGCTCGGCGTCGACCTCTTCCTTCACCATGCGCTCGGCGCGCTGGCGCAGCCGCTCCCCGGCGTCTTCCAGCCGCTGATCAAGCTCGCGCAGCTCGCCGTACTGGATCCGCGCCGCCGCTTCCAGATCCCCGCGCCGCTGGGCCTGCTCCAGCTCCGTCTTCTTCGCGTCGATCTCGCGTTTGATCGTCTGCACGGCGTCCAGATCGGCCTTTTCCTGATCCCAGCGCGCCGTCAGGGCGCCGTCGCGCTCGCGCAGTTCGGCTAGCTCCTGCTCGACATTCTCCAGAGACCTCTTCGCCGCCTCATCGCCCTCCATCGAGAGCCCGGCCTTCTCGATCTCCAGCTGCATGATCCGGCGGCGCAGCTCATCAAGCTCGCGCGGCATCGAATCAATCTCAATCCGAAGGCGCGACGCCGCCTCGTCGATCAGATCGATCGCCTTGTCAGGGAGCTGGCGCTCCGTTACATACCGGTGCGACAGCTTTGCGGCCGCGACGACCGCCGCGTCCAGGATGCGCACGCCATGGTGCGCCTCGTAGCGCTCCTTGATCCCTCGCAGGATCGTGATCGCGTCTTCGACGCTCGGCTCTGCGACAAAAACCGTCTGGAAACGCCGCTCAAACGCAGCGTCTTTCTCGATGTGCTTGCGGTACTCATCCAGCGTCGTCGCCCCGATACAGCGCAGCTCCCCGCGCGCCAGCGCCGGCTTCAGCAGGTTCCCCGCGCTTACCGCCCCTTCGCTCTGCCCGGCGCCCACGATCGTGTGCAGCTCGTCGATGAACAGGATCACCCGCCCGTCCGACGCGCCTACTTCGCGCAATACAGACTTGAGTCGCTCCTCAAACTCACCCCGATACTTGGCGCCCGCAAGCAGCGCGCCCACATCCAAAGCCATGATCCGCGCGTCGCGCATCGACGCCGGGCAATCTCCTGCCACCACGCGCAGCGCCAGCCCCTCCGCGATCGCGGTCTTGCCCACGCCGGGCTCACCGATCAGCACGGGGTTGTTCTTCGTGCGGCGCGAGAGCACCTGCACGCAGCGCCGGATCTCGCTATCGCGCCCGATCACCGGGTCGATCTTCCCCTGCTGGGCCTTCTCTGTCAGATCGATCGCGTACTTCTTCAGCGCCTCGTACGAGCTCTCCGCTTCGGCGTCGTTCACATGCTCAACGCCGCTCGCCGCGCGGATCTCCTTCACCGCCGCTGCGATCTTCGCTCGGTTCAGCCCCACCGCCTCCATCGTGCTCTGCGCCCCGCTCTTCACGCTCGCCAGCGCCAAAAGCAGATGCTCGCTTGACAGGTATGCGTCGCCCATCTCCGAGGCATCCCGCTCGGCGCGGGCGAGGACATCCGTCAGCGCCCGGCTCGCCTGCGGCGCCCCGCCCCCTTCTACGTTCGGCTGGCTCGAAAGCTCCGCCTCGACGAGACGAGCCAGCGCGCCAGGGTCCGCCCCCGCCCGTTGCACGATCGAAGCCGCCGCTCCCTTCGGATCATCCACCAAAGCGCGCAACAACTCTTCAGCCCCCACCTGCGGCCGCCCCGCCCGCGCCGCCGAACTCTGCGCCTCGGACAAAGCCTTCTGTGCCAACGTCGTCAACCGATCAAGTCGCATACAGACTCCTTACGACCCCATACAAACAACCCCGGCGCCACAAGAAAACACCTAAAAACAACGGTTATCACCGCCCAACCCCGCCATTCCGGCAGCCGCCCGCCACCCCAGCAGACTCGATCACGCCGAAGCCCGCGCCCCCCGCGCCCGCTCCACCAGTCCGATCGCCGCCCGCACCGCCTCTTCAAGATCATCATTCACGATCATCGCGTCATACGCCCCCGACGCCTTCGCCCGTGCGATCTCCTCCTTCGCCGCGCTGAACCGCTTCTGGATCTGCGCCTCGCTCTCGCGCTTGCGGTCTCGCAGGCGGCGCAGCAGTTCTTCTTCGCTGGGCGGCAGAATGAACATCGCCAGCGCCTCGGGCATGTGCGCCTTCACGGACTCCCCGCCGCGCACATCGACATCCAGCACCATCAGCCGTCCTTCGCGCACGATCTCTTCCACCGGCGCCCGCAGCGTGCCGTAGCGCTTGCCCGCGTACTCCACGTGCTCGAGGAAGGCGCCGTCGTGAATGCGCTGGACGAACTCTTCCTCGGTCAGGAAGTGGTAGTCGGCGCCGTCTGTCTCGTTCTCCGTGCGCGGGCGCGTGGTCGCGGACACGCTGAAAGCCGCGTCGGGGAACCGCTCGCGCAGGCGGCGCGTGATCGTCGTTTTGCCCACGCCGCTCGGGCCTGAGACCACTACCAGTAAGCCGTTGCCCAACTCTCCGCCCATCACGCTTTTCCCCCTTCGTCGCCCGTCGCGCTCAACGCTTCCTGCAGCACCGCCATCCGCACCAGCACGCCGATCGCCACCTGGCGTTCGATGCGGCTGCGCTCCCCATCGGCGACGTCCGGGTGAATCTCGACGCCCCGGTTCATCGGCCCCGGGTGCATCACGATCGCCCCGTCTTTCATACGCCCGGCGCGTTCGGGGGTGAGTTGATACCCCGTGATATACGACCGCAGCGAACCCGTACCCGCTCCGCGCTCGCGCTGTACCCGCAGCATCTGCACGGCGTCGATCTCACCGGTCACCGCGTCCAGATCATCTGTCACGTCGCACTCAAGCGCCTCAAGCGAGGGCGGCGCCAGCGATGGCGGCCCGACGATCACCACCTCTGCGCCCAGCTTCGTGAGGGCCGCGGCGTCCGAGCGGACCACGCGCGAGTGCGCCGCGTCGCCGACCACGGCTACGCGCAGCCCCGAGAGATCGAACCCGTCCAGGCGCCCGTGCGCTTCGGCGATGGTGTACGCGTCGAGCAAGCCCTGCGTGGGGTGCTCGTGGCGCCCGTCGCCGGCGCTGATCACCGGGCGATCGACCGCGCGATCGACGATCGCCGGCCCGCCGGGCTCGTTGCTGCGCACCACCATCGCGTGCACGCCCATGGCCCGCACCGTGCGGGCGGTGTCGTCCAGCGTCTCGCCCTTGCTGCGGCTGGAGCTGTTCATGTCGAGGTCGATCGCGGTCGCCCCGATGCGCTGGGCGGCGATTGAGAAACTCACGCGCGTGCGGGTGGAGTCCTCGAAGAAGAGGTTCGCGATCAGTTTGCCGGTGGGAGCCAGCGGGGTGGCTGCGGCTTCACACCGGTGGGCGGCGCGCAGGAGACTGACGAGGCGTTCGACACTCGCGGTGCGCAGATCCAGCAGGGAGCCGTGCTTTGCGCGCACCGTTGATCGCTCGGGATCTGTCTCCAATGCGGTCACGCGGCCATCGTACCGACGCGACGAGGGATCAGCGCTGAGCGAGGGCCGCGGCCTTGCTCTGTTCGAGCCAGTCGAGGAACGCGCCGGCGCCTTGCACGCCGGAGGTGGCGTTGACGATCTCGCCATCCTTTAAAACGTAACTGGCGGGGATGCCGCGGACGCCGAGGCGCTGGGCGTCGCTGGGTGAGGCGTCGACGTCGATGTAGACGGGCTCGGCGTTCTGTTCGACCCACTCGGCGACGCGGGGGTCGGCGAGGGCACCCTTCTTGAAGGTTTGGCAGGGGCCGCACCAGTCGGCGGTGGCGAAGGCAAAGACGACCTTGCCGGTGTCTTCGGCGCGGTCGATGGCGGCGTCGAGAGAGGAGGCGCCGCTGGTGAAGAGGGCGGGCTTCGGCGCCTGGGGCGTGGGGCGCAGGAAGATGAAGGCCGCGACGGCGACGATGGCGATGATGAAGATCCAGGAGCCGGTGTCGCGGGTGGTGATAGTTCTCATGGGCGGGCTCCGTGATGCTGCGGCGATCTCTCCGGCGTAAACGCGCCGATGAGTTCGTCTATTCCCGCGTGCTATCGGCGGAACGTGGAAGGTCCTAGAGCTTCTTCAGGGCGTCGATGAGAGCATCGAGGTGCTCTTTTTCGTGGGCGGCGGAGATCTGGACGCGGAGGCGGGCTTCGCCTTCGGGGACGACGGGGTAGCCGAAGCCGATGACGAAGACGCCGAGCTCCATGAGGCGTTTGCTCTTGGCGATGGCCTCGGCGGTGTCGCCGATGATGATGGGGCAGATGGCGGTGGGCGATTCGAGAACCTCGAAGCCGGCGTCGCGGATTCCTTTGCGGGCGTAGGCAGTGTTGTCGCGGAGCTTCTGCACGCGCTCGGGCTCGCGCATGATGATCTCGATGGCCTTGGTCGCGGAGCAGGCGACGGTGACGGGGAGGGCGTTCGAGAAGAGCGTGGGGCGCCCGCGCTGGACGACGAGATCGATGCCGTCCTTGGGGCCGGCGATGAAGCCGCCGGCGCCCCCGCCCAGGGCCTTGCCGAGGGTGCCGGTGAAGAAGTCGATCTGGGCGCCGGTCATGCCCTGGTGTTCGTGGACGCCGCGCCCGGTTGTGCCCATGACTCCGGCGCCGTGGGAGTCGTCGACGACGAGGAGGGCGCCGAACTCGTCGCAGATCGCGCGGAGCCCGGGGAGGTCGGCGATGTCGCCTTCCATGGAGAAGACGCCGTCGGTGACGACCCAGATGGCTCCGGTGACGTCGGGGTTGTTTCTGGCGGCCAGGAGCTTTTCGCGAAGGCTGGCGTGGTCGTTGTGTTTGTAGACGCCCTTGTGCAGGCCCTTCTTGATGGTGGCGGCGAGGCGGACGCCGTCGATGATGGAGGCGTGGTTGAGTTCGTCGGAGAGGATGAGGTCGCCGGGCTCGCAGAGGGTGGGGAAGATGGCCTCGTTGGCGTTCCAGCAGGAGACGAAGGTGTAGCTGGCCTCGGTCCCCATGAACTCGCTGATGCGCTGTTCGAGGGTTTCGTGGGGGGAGAAGGTGCCGCAGATGAAGCGGACGGAGGCGGTGCCGGCGCCGAAGTCCTTCAGACCCTTGATGCCGGCCTCGACGACCTCGGGGTGGTTGGCGAGGCCGAGGTAGTTATTGGAACAAAAGCAGAGGACCTCGCCGTGGTCGCGGAGGGTGATGGTGGGGCCCATGGGGCCTTCGATCATCTGCAGATGCTTCATCTGGCCGCTGGAATCGAGGCCTGAGAGCAGTTCGCTGGCGCGGGCGTGGAAAGGGTTGGCGGTGACTGGGGGCATGGGTGTCTCCCGCGGGTCTCGTCGTTTTTGCGTGGGGTGAGTGTAGCTCGCCGATGGTTGTGCGATGCGCGACAGCGGCTGGCGAGCGTGGTGCGGGATGGCTCTCTCTGGGCTCAGCGGTTGGCTGTACCTGCTGGCGGGGGTGGTGATTCTGGGGTCGGTGGCGGTGATCCCGGCGCACGAGGAGCTGGATCGGGCGCGGACTATTCAGGCGAAGGCGGAGGCGGGGGTGGAGCGCCGGCGGGTGATGCGCGAGGAGGCGGGCGAGCGACTGGCGGCGCTGGCGGCGCCGAGCGAGGCGCTGCTGACGGCGCTGGCCCAGACGCACCTGAATCTGGCGCCGGCGGGGAGCCGGGCGATCGATCTGCCGGCACCGCGGGGCGTGCACACGCCACACGCGGTGACGGTGAGCGAGACGGGGGAGGCGGCGGGGGATGAGCGGTCACTCTTGGCGCGGCTGGCGACGGGGCGGCCTTCGCGGTCGCTTTTGATTGTGCTGGGGGCGGTGTGTGTTTTGGTTGGGGTGTTGCCGGCGGCGGAAACGAAAACAACGAGTTGAATTGGGTTGTGGTGGGGTTCTAGTCTCACAGGGACACGACGCGCCTTCGGCGGGTCGTGGCGCCCGGATGAGGAGGGCTTTGTTATGCTTCGATGTGTTTCTGTGCTTGCTGCTTTGTTCGTGGCTTCTTCTGCGTTTGCGTGGAGCGCGCATGGGCATCGGGTGGTGACGTTGCTGGCGCTCGAGCACTTTGAGGAGGACGCGCCGGGTTGGTTGCTGACGCCGGAGGTGCGGGCGCGGGTGGCGTATCAGTCGAACGAGTGCGACCGCTGGCGTTCGACGCGGACTCCTGCGCTCAGCCATGAGAACAAGCCGGATCATTTCATCGATGTTGAGCACCTGTGGCTGATGGACATGACGCTGGAAGAGTTGCCGCGGCTGAGGCGGGACTATCTGAAGCAAATGACGCTGGTGCGGGCGGAGAATCCTGCGGCGACACCCACGACGTATGACCCCGCAAAGGATGATGATCGGGCGTATGAGTACCCGGGGTTTTTGCCGCATGAGATCATGGAGCACTACGACAAGCTGCGCTCGAGCTTCAAGACCGTGCGGATCATCGAGGCGCTGGATGATCCGTCGCGGTCGGCGCAATTGGAACAGGCGCGGGCGAACGCGGTGTACCACATGGGGGTGCTGTCGCACTTTGTTGCGGACGGGGCGCAGCCGCTGCATCTGACGGAGCACTTCAACGGCTGGGTGGGCGAGAACCCGTCGGGGTACACGACGGACGATGCGTTTCATCGTGATATCGACGGCGGGGCGATTGATCGCCACGGGATCGGACTTGCGGGCGTGCGCCTGATCGAGACTCCGGCGGTTCGGGTGGACGCGGAAGACCCGTGGGAAGGCGTGCTGGGGTACCTGGGTGAGACGTTCCGGCTTGTTGAGCCGCTGTACGCGATGGAGAAGTCGGGGGCGCTCGAGGACGACGCGGGGAAAGCGTTTCTCGAAGAGCGGCTGGCGGCCGGGGCGGCGATGCTGGGGGCGATGTACCGGGCGGCGTGGGAGGCGAGCGCGCCGGGTGAAGATGCTGTGAAATCGTTCGTCCGCTATAACGATCATCGTCCCGATGGCGATTGAGGCCCGTAGAGCGGGCAGCACCGGGGCTATACTTCTTTTATGTCCATGAAAGAGCCGCTGGCCTCGATCGAGAGTGAAGACCTGCCCGCGACGGCGCACACGCCGGGGCGGTCGAGCCATGATCCGACGGTGCTGGTTGACGGCTCGCAGGCCGTTGACGTGAGCGGGCTGCCCGGGAAGCTGATCGTGCTCGAGGGCACGGACGGCGCCGGGCGGAGCACGCACATCGCGCTCTTGCGGGAGTGGCTGGAGACACGCGGCTACGGCGTGGCCCACACGGGGCTGACGCGGAGCCGGCTGGTTTCGGAGGGTCTGCGCTCTGCGAAGGAGGGGCACACGCTTCTGCGCACGACGATGGACCTGTTCTATGCGACGGACTTCGCGGACCGGCTGGAGAACCAGATCGTGCCGGCGCTGCGGGCGGGGTTCGTGGTGCTGACCGATCGGTATGTGTACTCGCTGATGGCGCGGTCGATTGTGCGGGGCGGTGATCTGGAGTGGATCGAGGACGTGTACCGCTTTGCGCCGACGCCGCACGCGGTGCTGTATCTGAAGATCGGCGTGGAGGACCTGCCGGCGCGGGTGCTGACCAAGGGCGGGTTTGATTACTGGGAATCGGGGCTTGATTTCCAGGAGGAAACGGATGTGTACGGCTCGTTCGTGCGGTATCAGGAATCGATGCTGGACGCGTTCGAGCAGCTTTCGGCGCTGCATGATTTCACCACGGTGGACGCGTCGCGGGACGTGTCGAGCGTGTTCACGGACCTGCGCGACGCGGTGATGCGGGTGGTTGAGCCGGCGGGCGCCGCCAGCGGGGCATGAGCGGTTCACCGACGACGAGCGTTTCCCCTGAGCGCACGCTGCTGAAGCGGCTGCGCCGGGTGGAGGATCTGATCGAGCCGGCGGCATTGCGCTCTGAGGAAGACATCGAGCACGTGCACAAGCTGCGGGTGGCGACGCGGCGGGCGCAGGCGGCGCTTGATCTGCGCCGGCGCGAGCTGCCCGCGAAGCTGCGGAAGAAAACGAAGTCGCTGCTGCGCGAGGTGCGCCGGGCGGCGGGGGACGCGCGGGACGCGGACGTGCACGCGCTGGCGTTCGAGGCGTTGCCCGAGCCGGCGAGCGAGGACGAGCGGATCGCGGTGCGGCATGTGCTTGACCGCATCGGAGAAGACCGGCGGGCGGCGCAGGCGTCGCTGCGCGAGGCGCACGATTCGGGGATCAGCGCAGCGCTGAAGAAAGCACGGCGGGCTATACGAGAACTGCCGGGTGATCTGAGCGAGATCGCTGTTGACGCCGACGCGGCGCGGGCGTCGCTGGCCGCGCTCGAGGACGCGGCGCGTGCGGACCTTGACGACATCGAGAACCTGCACGACGTGCGCAAGCGGGCGAAGGGGTTGCGTTACACGCTGGAGATGCTGGGCGAGGACGAGGCGGTCAGCGGCTTGATTGGCGAACTGCGAGGTATGCAGGACGTGCTGGGGGCGCTGAACGATCAGTCTTCGATCATCGATCGGCTGCGTCGGTACCACGGGGACCTCGAGCGCGGGTTGCGGGACGATGCGGCGGCGGAGCGAGGGCTGCGCTCGCTGCTGGGGCGCTTTGAGGATGATCTGCACGCGCTGTGCGCGACGGCGCGGGAGACGTGGGGCGGGGCCGAGGGGACGGCGCTGATCGAGCGGGCTGGGGAGACGCTGGGTGAGTCGGGCGGGACGGTCGGCACGCTGACGCCAGCCGCGGGGGCGCTGCGCGTGCGCGCCGGGGCGGACCCGAACCGTCTGGCGGCGATCGACGTGGGCACCAACAGTATCCGGCTGATCATCGCGGAGCTTGACGGCGAGGGCTCGTACCGCGTGCTCGACGACGAGAAGGAGATCACGCGGCTTGGCGCCGGTCTGGCGCAGACGGGGCGGATGAGCGCGGAGGCGATCGGTCGTTCTGTCGAAGCGATCGCGCGGATGCGGAACATCGCGGACGGGTTCAAGGTGGGTTCGGTGTGCGCCGTGGGGACGGCGGTGGCGCGAGACGCTGACAACGCTGAAGAACTGCGGAGCGCAATCCTGCGCACGGCGGGGATCGAGCTTGAGATCATCAGCCCGGAGCGCGAGGCGCAGCTGGCGTACCGCAGCGTGGCGGCGGCGTTTGATCTAGATGAAACCACGGCGGCGATCGTGGACATCGGCGGCGGCAGCACGGAGGTGGTGTTGTGCGCGCGGGGTCTGATCGAGGCGGTGTACCCCATCCCGATGGGCGCGGTGCGGTTGACCGAGATGTTCGGCGGGCCCGAGGCGAGCTGTGGGCCGCGCTGGGGCGAGATGCGCGACGCGATCCGAGCGGAGCTCAAGAAAGTCGTTGGGAAGCCGTCGTTCACGCCACAGGTGATGATCGGCACGGGCGGGACGCTGACGACGCTCGCGGGCATGACGCTGCACCAGCAACGCGGGCCCTTGTGGGCGCAGGGGGACTCGTCGAGCGTGCGCGGGCACGTGATGCAGCGGTCGGACTTCCGCCACATGCTGGAACGCCTGCGCAAGATGAGCGTGGCGGAGCGGGCGCGGGTGCCGGGGCTGCCAAGCGAGCGGGCGGACATCATCGTCGCGGGTGTGGCGATCGCGGACCTGCTGATGAAGCGGCTGGGCGTGAACGAACTGCGGGTGCACGATCGGGGCATCCGCGACGGGCTGTTGCTGGAGATGGCGGAGCGGGCGCGGGGGGAGGCGCCCGCGGCGGCGCCGAGCGACCCGATGCGATCGGTGCAGCGGTTCGCGCGGGCGTGCCGGTACGACCACACGCACTGTGAGCACACGGCGGGGCTGGCGCTGCAGATTTTCGACCAGCTCCGGGATCAGTCGTCGAAGCTGTCGGAGTCGATCGCGTCTTCGCTGACGGACGAGTCGCGGACGATTCTGGAGGCGGCGGCACTGCTGCAGGACGTGGGCTACCACATCAACTACACGCGCCATCACAAGCACAGCCACCATCTGATTCTGCACGCGGATCTGCTTGGGTTCACGCCGCGGCAGACGCGGATGATCGCAAACGTGGCGCGGTATCACCGGCGGGCGCTGCCCAAGCTGAAGCACGAATCGTTCGCGCGGCTGGACGCTGTGCATCGCGACACGGTGCGGACGCTGTCGAGCATTCTGCGTGTGGCGGGCGGTCTGGATCGGGCGCACGTGCAGCGGGTGAGCTCGGTGCGGGTGGTGGTGGACGGGGAGCGGGCGCGGTTCGCGGCGGAGGCGCCGGACGACCCGCATGTCGAGCTGTGGGGCGCATCGCGGAAGTCGGACCTGTTTGAGCAGCACTTCGGGTTGGATGTTTCGTTCGAGTGGGCCCCGCCGACGCCGGGGGCTACGCAACCGAGGGATGGGAACGCATGAGCGAGTATCAGCAGTACGCCGAGCCTGAAGACCTGCCGGGGAAGCTCTTCATCGTGGAGGGGATCGACGGCTCGGGGAAGAGCACGCAGCTCGACCTGTTGCGCAAGTACCTCGAGAGCGAGGGGTACACGGTCTCGTTCAGCGAGTGGAACTCGTCGCCCCTGGTTCGTGAAACGACGCGGCTCGGTAAACGCCGACGGCTGCTGAGCCCGATGACGTTCAGCCTGATTCACGCGGCGGACTTCGCGGACCGTTTGGAGCGGACGATCATCCCGCCGCTGCGGGCCGGGGCGGTGGTGCTGGCGGACCGATACATCTACACGGCATTCGCGCGGGACGCGGCGCGAGGGATTGACCGGGACTACGTGCGGCGGATGTACCGCATGGCGGTGAAGCCGACGGCGGCGTTCTACTTCCGCGTGCCTCTGAAAGAAGCGTTGCGGCGCATCCTGACCGGGCGTCCGGAGCTGAAGTGGTACGAGGCGGGGATGGACCTTGGGCTGTCTGACGACCCGTACAAGAGCTTCGAGATCTTCCAGGGGCGGATCCTGGATGAGTACGAGCACATGACCGATGAGTTCGGGCTCACGACGATCGACGCGACACTGCCGATCTCGGAGCAGCAGTCGAAGATGCGTTCGATCGTAGAGCCGGCGCTGAATGGCGTGCTGCGCCGTCCACGGGCTGAGCTGGCTGATCTCTTCGAGGCCGAGCGTCTCGTCGGGCGGTACATCGACCCGCGCCTGGTGCGAACGGATCGTTAGTCGATCAGGCGGGCGGTCACGTTCACGAGGTTGTGGACGACGCTTTCGAGGTGGGCGCGCTGCGGTTCGTTCTTGAGCGAGCCGTCATCTGCGAAAGCTTCGGCGGCGCTCGGGAGGCAGAAGTCTCTCGCGAGGACGTTGGTGCGGATGCCGCTGAGGATGACGCGCAGGATGGGCAGACCGCGCACACCGCCCAGGCGCCCGGGCGAGGCGGAGAGGATGGCGCAGGTCTTGTCTTCGAAGCATTCGAGGGGTTGCTCGCCCTCGGTAGGGCGCGAGGCCCAGTCGATGACGTTCTTGAGAAGCCCCGGGAGTGAGGCGTTGTACTCGGGGCAGGCGATCAGGAAGGCGTCGTGAGACTTCATGAGGGCGCGGAACTTCTTTACGTTCTCGGGGAGGCCGTGCTGGTCTTCGTCATCACCGTCGTAGATGGGCATGGGATAGTCGGCGAGGTCGGCGAACGTGACCTCGGCGCCGGCGTTCTCGGCGACGGTCGCGGCGGCGCGGGCGAGTTTCTTGTTGAGCGAGTCTTCGCGAGAACTGCCAGCGAAGGCGAGGACTTTGGGAGTTTGGGAAGCAGATGCGGCCATGTATGACTCCGATTCGGGTGAGACGCGATAGTACTCAGGGCACAGGCGCGTCGCTGCCGAAGGAGAGTCGTATGGACACACCCCCCGCTGCTCCGCGATGGATGTGGGGCTGGCTGATCGCGGCGGGCGTCTACAACCTATTGTGGGGCGTGGTGGTCGTGCTGTTCCCGGATGCGCTCTTTGAGTTTGCCGGGCTCGAACCGATGCGGTACCCGTCGGTGTGGCGGTGCGTGGGCATGATCGTGGGGGTGTACGGCGTGGGCTATCTCGCGGCGGCGCGGGACCCGCTGCGCCACTGGCCGATTGTGCTGGTCGGGTTTCTGGGCAAGGTCTTCGGGCCGATCGGGTTTGTGTTCGCGGCCGGCTCAGGTGAGCTCCCGTGGGCGTTCGGGGTGACGCTGCTGACGAATGATCTGGTGTGGTGGGTCCCGTTCGGGCTGATCCTGCTGCGCGCGCGGCGGGCGGGGGTGAGTGGATGAACGAACAGGCGTTGCTCATCGTTCATCTCGTCGCCACAGCATTCATGACGGGGCTGATCTGGTTCGTGCAGGTGGTGCATTACCCGCTGTTTGCTTCGGTCGGGCGTGAAGCGTTTGTCGCGTACGAGCGGAAGCACACGACGCTGACGACGCTGGTGGTGGGGCCGACGATGCTGATCGAAGCGGCGACGGCGTTGTGGATCGTGACCAGATCAACGACAGCGCTCTCGCTGACCGGGGCGGCGCTGCTGGGCGTGGTGTGGCTCTCGACGGCGTTCGTGCAGGCGTCGTGTCACCGGCGTTTGGAGCGGGGGTTCGATGAAGGGGTCGCGCGGCGGCTGGTGCGGACGAACTGGATCCGAACGGTCGCGTGGTCGTGGCGTACGGCTGTGGCCGCTGCTTTACTCACATCAGCCTAACAAGAAGTGCGAGGCGTAGGTATTTCATAGTAGATAGAGCGTTTTGTGACGTTTGAGTGAGGAACCGACGTCGGCTCCGCGTAGAGTGCCGGACCGCGTTGTCGAGCGAGTCGCCCGGGCAGCGCGGTCGGGGACACGACCATGATTCAGATCGTTCGGCGCTCTGTCGTCGCTGCTGTTGTTCTTTCACTGTCGCCTGCAGCTCCCGCGAGCGAGTGGAGTGCGCCGGCGGGGTTCTACGACTCCGCCACAGGGGTCGGCGCCGCGTTGCAGTCGCAGCTCTACGACATCATGCGCACGGGTCATGTACAGCGGACGTACGGAGAGTTCCGCGATTCTGCGGCGATTCACGACGCGGACCCGGATGTTCCGGGGCGCATTCTGCTGGGGTACAACCGGGCATCGGTTGATGCCTCGTGGGACTCCGGGGCGACGTGGAACCGCGAGCACGTGTGGCCGCAGTCGCGTCAGCCGGGGAGCGCATCGAACAGCTCGCGGGGGAATCTGGGCGACCCGCACGCGCTGCGCCCGATGAACCCGTCGATCAACAGCGCTCGGGGGAACAAGCCGTTCGGCCTGCCCGACACGATCGGCTCGTTCCGAAGCTTGGGGACGTACTACTTCGTGGGTGATGCGGATCGCGGCGACATCGCGCGGAGCCTGATGTATTCCGAGACGCGCTACGGGCCCGAGCGCGGGCTCGAGCTGGTGAACGGCTTCCCGTCAGGGAACCAGATGGGTGATCTGGAATCGCTGGTGGCGTGGCACTATCTCGATCCGCCCGACGTCTTTGAGCGTCGTCGCAACCACACCATCTGGAGCGACATCGAGAACCCGCTGTATTTCACGAATAACCGCAACGCGTTCGTTGATCGACCCGGGTTTGTGTGGTCGGTGTATGTGGATCAGGCGAATGATTCGCGTCTGTTCGTCGGGGAGGCGCCGGACGCGAACAGTGCTTCGTCGCTTGTCGTCGATGGGGGCGCCGCTTTTGTTGGTGCGACACCGTTGGTGGATGTGGAGATTCACCGCGAAGGGGCGGACGGGGTGTACTTTGAGGTGACGCCTGACGAGGGAACGTTCAGCCCGCAGGCGGGGCGTCACAACGCGTTCGCGATCAACGGCAGCGACAGCTCGGTGATTCAGGTCGGGTTCGACACCGGCGCGACGAACGCGTCCGGGCTCATCACCGCAGCGGTGATGATCGATAATCTTGATGTGACCACGGGCGGCGGGGTTGGACGCGGCGGGAACGACGCGGACGACATCGTGCTCGTCGATTTGCTGGTGCACGAGCGAGGCGAGGCGTCGTGGGATTCGGCGATCGATCTTGACTTCATCGAGGTCGATCTTGGTTCGATCGCGCAGGACGGCGGGCCCGAGGTATCGAGCGTTGTTGTCTACAACCTGGGCGCCGGCGCGGTGGTGGCGGACATTGAAGCCGAGCTTGATTCCGTTTCGGGAGACGATGATCGGTTCGTAATCACGCCGAGCGTGACCGCGATCGCCGGCGAGAGTACGACGATCAACGTGGCGATGCTCGATGATGTTGCGGGCTCCTTCAGCGCAGAGTTCGTCTACCGTGTGTTCGACGATCGAGACATCCCCGGGTTTGAAGAAGGCATGCCGCTAACGCTGCGGCTGACGGGCGCGGTGGTCTCGGCGTGCCCGGGTGATCTCGACGGCGATGGGAACGTGGGCGCGCTTGATCTGGCGCTCTTGCTTTCTTCGTGGGAAGAAGGCAATGGCGCAGAACTCGCAGCGCTCCTGGCGGCGTGGGGACCCTGTCCTTAAAGCAACAACGCCACCGTCATCACGCCATTGGTTTTGTCTGCGATGTTTATGAACCGTGAACAATTCTCGGGCGTTCAACGCGAGGAACGCCTGAGTTTCGGCATACGCAGCTTTCTTGCAAACACATCGCAAACAGGCCGCCCGAAGCAAAGTGCTATTTTTTATTCGTGTTTCATATCCTTGTCTGATAGAATCGTTCTTCGGAAGAGCACACTACGTCTTAGCGAAATGCTTCGACACCGGGCGATACACAAGTCGTCTTGTCATTGATTCGCCCGGAAAATTGAAAAAGTAAGGAGCACGTCAATATGTCTTCCAGAAACCTCAGTTGTGGGGCGGCTATCCTGTGCGCGATCACAGGGGCCGCTGCGAGCGCTCACGCCGGCATCATGGTTTTTACCGACCGCGCAAGCTGGGAGGGCGCGCTCGGCGGTGCGATCGCTATCACCGAAGATTTCAACGCCCTCTCCCCGCAGATCATCGCCGACGGCGACACGATTGACACCGGGCTCGTGCAGATCACCCGTGATGGCAGTCCTAACGGGGGTGACGGCCTGCTCGAAATTGAACCCGGAGGCAACTTCGGAAACCTTGACGGCACGACGTTCCTCTCCGGCGAAACCGGTGGGGAACCTCACGAGCGGGTCAAGGTCGCCTTCAACGGACAGGACGTGTTCGCCTTCGGCGCGGACTGGTTCAGCCCGTTCTCGGGCGACGGCATCGGCATCGAGGTTCTCGGGCAGCTCATCCTGCTTGATTCGATCAGCGGTTTCGATTCCGGCTTTGTAGGCGTGGTCTCCACCGATAGCTTTGATTCCATCAGCATCGTCGGAAACCCCGCCACGGAGTCGTTCCAGGAACTCTGGAGCGCTGACAACTTCTCCTACGCCGTTCCCGCACCGGGCGCTGCGGCTCTCTTCGGTCTCACCGGCCTGAGCGCCGCGCGTCGGCGTCGCTGATTCAGCTCTCTTCTCCACGATCACAAAGGCCTCGTCATTCCCGGCGAGGTTTTTTTATGCACGGCGTGTTCTGACAACACTCCAAGCTCCACAACTTGCCGCACGCTGAGAGTAAACCAGACGACTTCAAGTTTGTACGAGCTTGGCGTCATGCACTCAGATAAGGTGAGCAACCGATCGTGCCTGATGATCCATACGTCCTGACCAAACTCTCTCTGCCGAGGTGTCTCTTGATGTTCGACCGTTCGCTCCGGCGCTTGTCTTTCTTCGCTGCAACAGCCACCCTGTTCGCTGGCGCTCCCGCTCTTGCTCAGGCCTGGTTGGCTCCGACGCCCGGCGATTGGTTCGATCCTGCGAACTGGGCTGGCAGCGTCGTGCCAAACTCGGTCGGCGCGAGCGCGTCGATCGGCGACGTGGCAAGCGGCGGGTCGCTGACCAGCGGCGGGAACTTCAATCTCACGCAACCGGTCACGCTGGGGTCGCTGGCGATCAACCGCGCGACCGCGGGCCCAGGGCTATTCTTCCAGGGTTCCCCGCTGATCTTCGATAACGGCGGTGGGAGCGATGTGTTCCTTGATGCTTCGGGCATCCTGGCGCTCGAGATCGGCTCGGATATCGAGTTGCGGGGACAGCTCGTGTCGGGCTGGACCGCCTCCAACGGGCGCATCACGGGTGTTGTCTCTGGCGGCTTCGGGATCACGCATAACCCGCCCTTCGAGGCGATTCTCGAACTCCGCGGCACGAACACGTACACGGGTGAGACCCGTGTTCTCAACGGGCGGCTGCGCATCACGACGCCGGACGCGCTGGGTTCGGA
Source organism: Phycisphaerales bacterium (assembly GCA_965227605.1). Taxonomy (GTDB): domain Bacteria; phylum Planctomycetota; class Phycisphaerae; order Phycisphaerales; family UBA1924; genus CALNYS01. Next base: position 386,220 of record OZ245745.1, read on the forward strand.
CGCCGCGGGGACGTTCATCGTCGGCCCGACATCCTCGCTGATCTACGACGCCACCGGCCCCGCGGAGCTTGAATCACTGACGCTGGAGAACGGCGGGCGCCTGTGGCTCCGCCCGGCCACCATCACGTCCGACATCGTGATCGACGGCTCGGGCGGAATGACGACGTGGTTCGACAACTCGACCGCCGCAATCGCGGGCGTGGTGTCGGGTGATCAGTTCGTCAAATCCTCGGCGCAGAGCAACGTCACGAGCGATCCGACAGCGGAGTCGATCCTGTTCCTCTCCAACCCGGCGAACACTTATACGGGCGGCACGATTGTGCGCTCGGGCGTGCTGGCCGTCTTCGGCGACGGCTCGCTCGGGGGCGCGGGGACAGGCATCACCTTCGACACTGTCGGGTTCTCCGATGGCCCGCCGGCGCTGGCCACGCGTTTCGATGCGACCATCGATCGCCCGATCGCGATGTCCGATGACGCCGGGCTGCGGGCGCACGAGAACACGGTGGCGGTCTACCCGCAGGCGATCATGGGGATAGGGCGTCGTTTGACGATCAACGCGCCGGCCGGGACCGCTGCGATGTCGAGCGGGTTCCCCGACTGGACCGGCACGGTCGTGCTGCAGGGCGACAACGAGTACACCGGAGGCACAACGGTGCGCATGGGCACGCTCGTCGTTGCCAGCCTCTTTGGCTCGTCGACGGGGCCGGGGCCCGTCCTTGTCGAAGAAACGGCGACGATCGCGGGCGGCGGCATTATCCAGGGTCCCATCGACATGACCGCCGGCGGTTCGATCGAGCCCGGCGCGCCCGTCGGCTCGATCATCACCGGGCCCATCACGATGGGCCCGCTCTCGACGACGGTCATCGAGCTCACCAGCCCGAGTTCGGGGCTGTTCGACAAGATTATCACCGGCGGGCCGACCACGGTTGACGGCGAGCTGGTCGTGATCAGCTCGCCGCTGGTCCCCTTCACCAAGGGCGACATGTTCGAGATCGTCTCCGCGGGCTCGTTGACGGGCACGTTCGCGGATGTGTCGGGCGGCGACGAGTTCGACGTTCAGTACAACGCCGACAGCGTGACGCTGGTGTTCGTGGGCGCGCCCGAGTGCCCCGCGGATCTGGACGGCGATAGCATGGTCGGCGCGTCGGACCTCGCGGTGCTCTTAGCGGCGTGGGGGCAGAGCGGTGTGGTCGCTGACTTCGACGGCGGGGGCGTGAGCGCCTCGGACCTCGCCACACTTATCGCGGCATGGGGAGCGTGCGAGTGAGCGCACAAAAAACACCCGGCGCGGGGACGCCGGGTGCGGGAAGAGCCACCTGCCGGACTTGAACCGGCGACCTAAGCTTTACGAAAGCTTCGCTCTACCAACTGAGCTAAGGTGGCGGGACGCGGAGAATACCGCGGGGCGGGGCGGGCTGTCTACACCCTTACGGCAGGGCGACCTCGACGCTGGCGCCGCTGGCGAGGAGGCGGTCGACTTGGCGGTCGCCGATGCGGACGCGCAAGGTGACCGAGCCGTTGTCATAGGCGCGGTCGAGCACCTCGGCCCGGCGCTCGATGGACGACACGGCGCGGGACTCGGACATCGGCAGCGTGAGCAATCGCTCGCGGACCTCGCCCAGCATCGCGCGCCGGACGAGTTCGGTGAGGTTCTCTTCCTGGGTTTCGGTGAGGGCGGCGGCGGAGACCTCCACCGCGTCCTCCACCTCGGCCCGCCAGAGCAGCGTCTCGGCGTTGTCGCGCAGCTTGTCCACCTTGTTGAGAATGAGCGCTCGCTGCGGCTCGGCCCACTCGTCGCCAGCCTTCTCCGCGGCTTCGCGTTCCTTCTCGAAGAGATCATCGAGCGTTTCCATCACCGTCTCGTAGTGCAGACGCGCGGCGGGATCGGCGGCGTCGAGCACGATCAGCAGCAGGTCGGCGTGGACCGTCTCGTCGAGCGTGGCCTTGAAGGACGCGACAAGGTGGGCGGGGAGGTCGCGCACGAACCCGACGGTGTCGGAGAGGAGCGCCGTCTCGCCCCCGCCCAGGTCCCACGCGCGGGTGCGCGTGGTCAGCGTGGCGAAGAGACGGTCGTCGGCGTAGGCGCCGCCCTCGGTGAGACGGTTAAAGAGCGTGCTCTTGCCGGCGTTGGTATAGCCGACGAGGCCGACGGTGAAGTGATCGCGCTTGCGGGCGGCGACCTCGCGGCGCTTGCGGGTCTGGATGTCCTCGAGTTCGCGCTGGAGCTGGTTGCGCCGCTTCTGCACGAGGCGTCGGTCGATCTCGATCTGCTGCTCGCCCGGCCCGCGCGTGCCGATGCCGCCGATGCCCCCCGAGCCCACGATGCGCTCGAGGTGGGACCACATGGCGCGGAGGCGCGGGTAGGTGTACTCGAGCTGGGCGAGCTCAACCTGCAGGCGGGCCTGCTTGGTCGTCGCGCGGTTGGCGAAGATGTCGAGGATCAGCTCGGAGCGGTCGATGACCTTGCGTTCGAGGATCTTCTCGACGTTGCCGATCTGCGAGGGGCTGAGGTCGTGGTCGAAGATGACCATCCCCGCGCCCTGCAGCTCGCAGAGGCGCTTGAGCTCCTCGACCTTGCCGGCGCCCATGTAGGTGCCGGCCTCGGGGCGGTCTTTGTTCTGCGTCAGCTCGGCGACGACGGTGGCGCCGGCGGACTCGGCCAGCGCGCGGAGTTCCCCGAGCGGGTCCGCCGGGTCGAAGCGGCTCTCGGGCAGGTGCACCGCGGCGAGAACGGCCTTCTCGCGGGCGACTTTCAGATCGGTTCTTTGGTCGATATTCGTTGGCATCATGAAACCGCGGCAGCCGCGTGGCGTTGAGTATAGGCGGGAGGGCCCCGCCCCAGCCCACTAGAATGCTCGAACTCTCAGGAGATTTCTCATGCGCACGCCCGCCATCGCCGCCCTTGCCCTGCTGTTCGCCTCCACACCCGCCGTCGCGCAGGACGACTCGTCCCCGAGCGGCGACTGGGCATCGGACCCCTACGCGTGGTTCGACCCGATCATCGACGTGCAGCGACTGGTGGCCGGGCGGTTCGTCACCGAGCCCGACCTGCGGGCGATGCAGCTCGGCGCCATCAGCGGCATGCTCGAAGCGCTGGACGACCGCTACACCGTCTTCATCCCCGAGGAATCGCTGGGCGAGTTCGACAAGGCGCTGCGCGGCGAGTACGTCGGCATCGGCGCTTCGGTCAACATGACCGACGGCTGGGCGACCATCGTCAGCCCGCTCGACGATTCGCCCGCGCTCGCGGCGGGCCTGCTGCCGGGCGACCGCATCGTCGAGGTGGACGGGCAGACCACGATGGGCGAGGAGCTCGACGAGACGATCGACCGCATTGTCGGCGAGCGGGGCACGACCGTCACGCTGACCATCGAGCGCGAAGGCGCCCGCCTGGTCTACCCCATCGACCGCCAGCCGATCGTAACGCGCTCGGTGGCCGGTTTCGCCCGCGACGGCGCCGAGTGGGACTTCATGGCCGACCCCGAGAACGGCATCGGCTACATCCGCCTCGTCAGCTTCGGCGCCACAGCCACCGATGAGGTGCGCGAGGCGATCGTCGGTTTGCAAGAAGAAGGCGCCCGCGGCCTGATCCTCGACCTGCGCGACAACACCGGCGGGCTGCTGCGGGCGGCGGTGGAGATCGCCGACCTGTTCCTGAGCGAGGGCGCCATTGTCACCACGCGCGGGCGGGCGTACGAGGACCAGACGTACTACGCCACGGCCCAGACGCTGGCGCCCGACATGCCGCTGGTGATCATCCTTAACCGGCGCAGCGCCTCGGCGAGCGAGGTGCTGTCCGGCGCACTCGCGGACAACGAGCGGGCGGTGATTCTGGGCGAGCGCAGCTTCGGCAAGGGGCTGGTGCAGGATGTGAGGCAGCTCCCCTCCGGCGCGGGGCAGCTCAAGATCACCGAGCAGCGGTACTACGGCCCGTCGGACAAACTCATCCAGCGCGAGGACGACTCCGCGGACTGGGGCGTTGATCCGGACGATGGTTTCTTCGTCACGCTGACCAACCGCGAGACCGCGAACGCGTTGCGCACACGTGCCGAAGACAGCGTGATCCGCCCGGGCGAGGGCTCGGCGCCGCGTCCGGCGATCGGACAGGCGCCCGAAGAATGGATCCGCGAGCGCTACGGCGACGAGCCGCTGGCGCGGGCCATCGAAGCCGTGCGCACGCGCCTCAGCACCGGCGAGTGGTCGCCCGTCTCCGACGCGAGCGACACCGAGGCTCCGGCGCGTCAGGAGCTGCTCTACGCCGTGCGGGCGCGGGACTACCTGCTGCGCGAGCTGGAGCGGGCGAACGAGCGCATCGCGGCGCTCGCGACCGTCGCCAGTGAGGAAGAAGCCGACGAGCTCTCGCTGCTGCCCGACGACATCGAGCTCGAAGGCGGCGTGATCGAGATCCGTGACGCTGATGGCAACCTGGTGCGCACGCTCAGCATCGTGGGCGACGGGCTGGAGCGCTGGCTGGTGGACGCGCCGCTCGAGCCCGCCGGCGCGGGTAACGCCAACTGACGTGCTTATTCTCGGGATCGAGAGCACCTGCGATGAAACCGCGGCGAGCGTCGTTGAAGACGGTGTTCGCGTGCTGTCCAACATCATCGCCAGCCAGGACGACCTGCACCGCGAGTACGGCGGGGTCGTTCCCGAGATCGCCAGCCGGGCGCACGCCGAGCGGCTCGTGCCGGTGGTCGAGCGGGCGCTTGCCGAAGCGAAATGCGATACGAGCGACCTGAGCGCGATCGCTGTGGCGAACCGACCCGGGCTCATCGGCTCGCTGCTGGTGGGCGTCGCGGCGGCGAAGGCGCTGGCGTGGTCGCTGGATCTGCCGCTCGTTGGCGTCGATCACGTCAAGGCGCATCTGTACGCGGGGGCATTGGACGCAGAACCGATCCAGTTCCCGGCGCTGGGGCTGGTCGTTTCGGGCGGGCACACAGCGCTGTACCGCTGTGAGTCCGCGCTGGATGTATCGCTGCTCGGTTCGACGATCGACGATGCGGTGGGCGAGGCGTACGACAAGGTCGGGGCGATGCTCGGTCTCGACTACCCGGGCGGGCCGCGGGTCGATCGGCTGGCGCAGACCGGGGATGAGCGTGCGCATGACTTCCCGGTGAGCCGGCTTTCGCAGGGATCGCTGGATTTCTCCTTCAGCGGGCTGAAGACGGCGGTGCTGTACGCCATCCGCGGTGTACCCGAGCGCACGCCGGACGGGCCGGTGTTCGACCGGGCCTTCGAGGATCTGGACGACGCGCAGCGGGCTGATATCGCGGCGTCGTTCCAGCGGGCGGCGTGCCGGGCGCTCGTGGTAAAAGTTCAGCGCGCGGCGCAGGCGGCGCCCACCCCCTACCGCACGCTCCTAGTCGGCGGCGGCGTGAGCGCGAATCAGCGCTTGCGCGCCGAACTCGCCTCGCTCGCGGCCGACGAAGACTTGCAGCTCCGCGTGCCCGCGCTGCGCTACTGCCTCGACAACGCGGCAATGATCGCCGGGCTGGCGTTCCAGCGTTTGGCCCGTGGCGAGCGCGACGCGCTTGACCTGCGGGCCACACCCACGACGGGCGCGCGATGACGCACCCGACGGCGCTGGGCGAGGACGAACTGCTGAAACAGTGTGTGTGGACACGCACCCGTGGCTCCGGGCCCGGCGGGCAGCGGCGCAACAAGGTCGAGACGGGCGCCACGCTGCTGCACGAGCCGACGGGGCTGAGCGCCCAGGCGACCGAGCGGCGCAGCCAGAACGAGAACCGGCGCGTGGCGCTCAAGCGCCTGCGCCTCGTGCTCGCGACGGAGCATCGTGCGACCGTGCCTGTGCCCAAAGGGCTGGACGAGATCGCGTCACCGCTGTGGCGGGAGCGCCGTCAGGGGAACAAGATTGTCTGCAATCCGAGACATCGAGATTTTCCGACACTGCTCGCCGAGGCGCTGGACGTAATCGCCGACTCGGGGTGGAAACCAAAAAAAGCGGCACTGCGCTTGGGTGTGACGATGAGCCAGCTACTGAAACTCGCGCGCGAGCACCCGGCGGCGCTCGCGAAGCTCAACGCGGAGCGTGAGAAACGCCGCCTCAGTTCGTTGTCGTAGCGGGCGCATCCTGCACCGCATCGCTCTTCTCGGCGTCGGGCTTTGCGCTTTTTTCAGGGCCTTTATCACCCGACGGGTACGCGATGCGCCCGTGGTAGATCGAGGAGAGCGTCTTGGCGACGCGCTGCTCGACGCGGCGCAGCTCGCGGAAGGTCAGCCCGCTCTCGTCGAACTGCCCGTCGGTCATTCGCTTCATCGCCAGCTCGTGCACCAGCGACTCGATGCGGCTGGGTGTCGGATCCGTAAGAGCGCGGGTCGCGGACTCCACCGCGTCGCAGAGCATGAGGATCGCGGCCTCTTTTGTGCGCGGCTTGGGGCCAGGGTAGCGGTACTCGGTTTCCGCGGGCCGGTCCTCGTCCTGGATATCCGCGAGCTGCTGGGCCTGGCGGTAGAAGTACTCGACGAGCGTAGTGCCGTGATGGCTCTCGATGTAGTGCAGGAGCGAGCGCGGCAGAGCGTATTCCTTCGCGAGTTCCACACCGTCTTTCACATGCCCGAGGATGACCAGCAGCGACATGGTCGGGCTGAGCTTCTCGTGACGGTTGAAGCCCGGCGGCTGGTTCTCGACGAAGTAGTCGGGTTTGTTCATCTTGCCGACGTCGTGGTAGAGAGCGCCGACATAGAGCTCGAGCCCGTCCCCCCCCACCGCGTCGGCGGCGGATTCGGCGAGGGTCGCGACGGTCATCGAGTGGCTGTATGTGCCCGGCGCCCGCTGCTGAAGTTCACGCAACAGCGGGTGCTTGGGATCGCGCAGCTCGATCAGCGTCATGCCGGTGGTGACGTTGAACACCTTCTCGATCGTGGGCAGCAAGGCCATGAGCACAACCGTGGCGCCCACGGCGCCAACGCCCGCCTGCAATGAGATGAGCAGGATGTCCTCGATCACGCCCGGCCCGGGGAGACGAGAAGCAAAGCCGACAAGAGCGCTCGTCGCGCTGGCGACAAAGCCGGTCAGTACGCCCGCGCGGACGAGCGCGTTGCGCTGACGGATCTCACGCAGGCGCCACACCGCAGCGCCGGCTGTCACCAGCATGACGGCAAAGTCCCCTGCCGAGACGCGCAGCGCGATCGCGGTGAGCAGCGCGTGCGTCAGCGCGAGCGCCAAAGCCACGCGCTGGTCGTAGGCGATCGAGAGGATCATGGCGAAGAACGCCGTCGCGGCGATCGCCCACAGCGTCGCCATCCCAGGCGCCCCCGCCACGCCCAACGCCGCCAGCCCCAGCAGAGCGAGCGACAGGCACGCCAGCACGAAAGCCCGGGTTGTATTCTTCGCGAGCTTCTGGCAATACGCCGAGACGTAAACCGCCACCGCGAACGCCGCGAGCAGAACAATCCCGACGATCGCCAGTCGCGGCGCCCAGCGTTCGGTCTGAGAAAGCGATGCTGCGTAGGCCGTGCGCTCCTTCGTCACGGCTTCGAGTTGCTCGGGCGAGAGGCGATCGCCGCGTCGGTAGAGCGCATCACCGGCGCTGCGGCGCGTGGTCTGCACGGGCACCGCGTCAGCCCGTGCTTCCTTGCGCATGTTTGTCTTTGATTCGTTGAACGCGAAGGTCGGCTTGGCGTTCCTGGTGAGCCAGTCAACCACCATCTCGCGCGCGGGGCCGAAGAAGCCGACCCGCTGAGCGATGCGGTTGAGCTCGGGCGCCAGCTGGGCGCCGGCGATGTTCACCAGATCCGTCTTTGAGATCAGCGTCGAAGCCTCAGAGTCCCAATACTCCAGCTCGACCTGCGCGTTCGCCTCCTGCATCTCGAACTGGAACTCGTCGCGGCTGACAAGCGGCGTCACCCGAAGCTCCGCCACCAGCTCACGCACGCGCTCGCGCCAGCGGGCGCTCGCCTCGCCTTCTTCGGCCTGACGACGAATCGCGGCCAGGCGCTCCTCGTCCAGCCGGAATTCCTCGCGGATGCCCTCGGCCACCTGATCGATCGACTCGGCGTCGGCCAGCGCCGTGGGCAACCCTTCAAGCGAACGCTGCACCGCGTCGAGCGCCGCGCGGTCGGCCGTGTACGAACGCGGGGTCGAACGCCGGAGCAGCTCGCGCTCCTGCTCGGTCGCGGGCAGGTCCTGCAGCTCAAAGTCCACGCGGGCCAAGCGCGTCTCGCTCGCGATCCGCCCCACCGTTTCGGTCGGCAACTCGCGCGTGAGCGCGACAAAGAACGCCGCCCCGAGCGTGTAACCAAGAAGGATCAGCAGCGCCCACCCGAAACGCGGGCGACGCCACAGCTCGCGCCAGGGCGCCGTCTGGCGACCCAGGCTCTTGCGAATGCCGCGACGGCGCGCGGTCGTGCTCGAACTGGTCTGTTTCTCAGCCATCGGATCCCGGCGTGTCAGTATAGGTGGCGCCCGCCCGCTCCCGGTCGTCCTCGCCGTAGGCCTCGACGATCCGCTGCACTAAATCATGACGCACGATGTCGGCCCCCGTCAGCGACACCACCGACACCCCGCGCACACGCCGCAGACGCCGGATCGCGTCGATCAGCCCGCTCTCCCGCGGCTCCGGCAGGTCGATCTGCGTGGTGTCGCCGGTGATGATCATCTTCGAGCGCTGCCCCATGCGCGTCAGGATCATCTTCATCTGCCCGCGCGTGGTGTTCTGCGCCTCATCAAGGATCACCACCGCGTCGTTGAGCGTGCGCCCGCGCATGAAGGCCAGCGGCGAGACCTCCACCACATCGCTCGCCATGAAACGCTTGAGCGTCTGGTAATCCACCATGTCCTGCAGCGCGTCGAGCAGCGGACGCAGGTACGGGTTCACCTTCGCCTCAAGATCCCCCGGCAGGAAGCCCAGCTTCTCACCCGCCTCGACCGCCGGGCGGGCCAGCACCACGCGCCGCACAGCGCCCGCCTTCAGCAGATGCACCGCCGCGGCCACCGCCAGGTACGTCTTGCCCGTACCCGCCGGCCCGACGCCGAAGGTCAGATCGCTCGTGCGGATCGCGTCGATGTACGCCTTCTGGTTCTCGCTCTTGGGCTCGATGCGCCGACCGGCGACGTACACGCTCATGCGCTCGAGGTCGGCCGACTCGCCCAGCAGCCCGGCGTGCCCGTCGGCCTCGTCCACGCCCTCGCTGATCGCGTCGAGCACATCGCGTTTGGAGAGCATCCCGCCGGTGTTGGAAGTCGTCACCAACCGCTCGATCACCCGTTTGGCGGCCAGCGCCGCGCGCTCCTCGCCGGACACCCGCACCACGTCGTCGCGGGCGGAGACGTTGACGCCGAGAGCCTCGCGCACCATCTTGAGGTTGCGCTCGGCGGGACCGAGCGCCTCCAGACGGCGCGAGCCGGGAGGGAGTGTGATGACCAGTTCCGTCATGCGCCGGGCGCCTTCCTGTGCGGGCATCGCACCTCAGCCCATCGGTCATTCTACGCGTGGGGCGTCCCGCGGAGCTGCGAAGATGACGATCCGGGCGCTTTTCATGCTCACGGCCCTCACCACCCCTGCTCTTATCGGGGCCTGTTCCGGGGGCGGCGCCGGCCCGCTCAACCTCACCCGCGCCACCAGCGAAGACGTCCCCGGGCGCTGGGACGACTTCAACGCCGCCCTTTCCACCACCCAGCGCGAGCACGAGATGGCTGTCCTGGAGCAGCGCGAGCCCGGGCCCGGTGTGCGTGAGTACGTCCTGCTCACCATCCTCGACGAGCGTGTGGTGATCCGCGCCGAGGCGCCCGAGACCGACCGCTACGCCCCCACCGATTTCAACATCAGCGTCGCCTACGGCGTGCGCGGAAATGAAACAAAAGAGCGAGCGATCATTCAGACGCTGCGCCGGCGTCTGGAGCAACTTGCTCGCCGGACCCGCTAGAGCCGCCGCTCAAGAGCACCGCCATCGCGACCGCCAGCAGCACGACGTTCACCACCACAAGCGCGATGACCACACCCCTGAGCGCAGAGACGCGCTTGTTGGAGGCGCGCAGGGCGCGGGAGTAATCAGGGGGACTTGTCGCCGTGTGACGTTCGAGCGCGACCGTCGGGATCGCAGCGCTCGCCGCGGGCGCCAGCCGCGCGGGCTCGCTCGGGCGCGGCGCGGAGGCGGCGCTCGCCGATGATTTCGCCAGCGCCGCAAACGCGGTCGGACCCTGCGCAGGCGACGCCGCGGGTTGGGCGCCGACCGGGGCGGCGGAGCGGGCCACCATCGTCGCAGGCGCCTGACCCGGCAGCAGACGCACCGGAGCAAGCCCGAGGCCCTGGCGATCCTCCGGGGTCGGGAAGACAGCGCCGCAGTGATCGCACGAGAACGCGTCGTCCTTCACCTCGCGCTTGCACGAGTGGCAGCGCCCGAGCAGATGGGCGACGCCGGGGATCTCCGCGGCGGCCATCCAGAACTGGCGCGTCGTGGGCCCGCGCAGCACATCCGTCGGCGCCAGCTTCCCGCGCTGGGCCATGCGTCGGATCGTCGCGTACGACCGACCGGGCATGAAGGGCGCCCGCGGGTCGCGCACCTGCCACGGGCCCATGTGGTTCTGCGTGGCCTGGCGCGACAGCGGCTCGAAGAGGCCGGCGCACGACGCGCACTCCGCGGCGCCCGCCCGCTGGGCTTCGCCGCAGTAGGGGCAGGGGAACCACGCGCCGTTCGCGCCGGCGTCGGGCTGTGTGGTCGTCTCGCGCGTTGTTGCGTCTTCGCCGGTCCCCATCTTCTAAACTATACCTCCAGGCACGGTTTGATCCGCACCGAGCCATCGTGGGTTCCTGCGTTTCTGGAGTTGCTGATGCGTCTACCTGTTTTTCTCGTGATCGCCGCGCTGCTGATCGGCTGTGCGAGCCAGCCTGCGCCCGATCGCTCTGACGAACGCGAGACCAACCGCGCCCGGCGCGTGCTCACCCAAACCCCGACAAACACCACGGCGCCGAGCCGGGGCGTCAGCGTCTCGCCCCCCGCGGCGGTCAACGGAACGCCCATCACCTGGGACGCGATGCACACGGCGCTGGTCGAGGGCGCCGGGGGTGTGGTGCTTGAGGAAATCGTGCTCGACCGCCTGCTGAGCGAGGAAGCCCGGCGCCTGGGCGTGCGCGTCGAGCGGGTTGATATGGAGCGCGAGGAACGGGCGCTGCTCGATTCGCTCGCGGGCGTCGGGAGCTCCGGTTCCGAAACGGCTCTGCTCGAGCGGCTCCGCCGCCAGCGCGGGCTCGGGCCCGAGCGCTACCAGGCGCTCCTGCGGCGCACCGCGATCATGCGCGCGATCGTCGCCCCCGACGTCAACATCACCCAGCAGACGCTCGACCTGGCCCACGACGTTCGCTTCGGCGAGAAACGCCGCGCGCGCATCATCACATCTCCCACGCTCGTCGAGGCCGAGACAGCGTTGCGGGCGATCCGTCGCGGCGAGCCCTTCGCCGAAGCCGCCGTGCGCCTCTCGACCGACGCCAGCGCCGCGCGGGGCGGGCTGATCGAACCGATGAGCCTCGCCGATCCGTCGTACCCCGCGAGCGTGCGCGAAGCCGCGAGGGATCTGCAGGTTGGCGAGGTCAGCCCGGCCGTGGCGATCGAGGGCGGCTATGCGCTGCTGAAGCTCGAAGAGATCATCCCCGCGCGCACGCCGGCGGGCGGCGAATCGATGCTTTTGGAAGACGCCCGCGCCGAGCAGGAGCGTGTGCTGATGACGGCCCTCGCCAGGCGTTTGCTCAACGAAGCGTCGGTGTCGATCTTCGACCCCTCGCTCGAAACCGCCTGGCGACGGCGAGGCAACTGACGGTTCAGTAGCGGGCGAACTCCTTAGCGAGCTCCCGCTTGATCTTCTCGTTGGGCGCCGACTCCATCAGCCCCTGGATCAGATCTGCCGCGGCCTGATCGCCGAACAAGCGAGCCGTCGCCCGCGCGGCGAGCTTCGCGTCCTGCGCGTAGCGGGCGTGACGCACGCCCGAGGCCGCGACGCCGACCACCAGCCCGTCATCGGTCGCGCCCAGCACCGGCTCGATGAGATGCCACACCGGGTTGATCAGACGCGGGCCCTGGCGTTGGGCCGGGGTGAGCGAGGTCCAGAGTCGACCAACAAGACCCGCGTCGCGGGCGCGCACCGCCGCGAGCAACGCGGCCGCGGCCAGCTCCGACCCGACATCGGCGACATCGTCAGCGAGCACGGCTTGCGCCAGCGCAATGAGATCGTCGTCACGCCCGAGCAGCGCGAGCAGACGACCCGCACCATCGAAATCCTTGTCAGCAAGAAAACCGCTCAGTGTGTCCTCCGCCGAGCGCAGTCCCTCGAAATCAACGCCGCCCTCAAAGAGCGGGGCGGGTGGACCGGCCGTATAAAGCGGGTCGCCGAGAACGTTGACTTTCCAGGGCGGGCTGGTCACACGCGCCGCGGCGCCAATGGGCGCCGGCGCCAGCAACCGGCGCGCGAGCAGGCCCGGCGTGACGAACGCCGTGAGGTACGGCTCGTCCACCGACCCCACGTAGACGAACGCCCCCTGATCGAGCCACGCGCGGGCGATCGACGCGCGATCGTTCAGGTTCTGCGCCGAAAACGAGTGAATAAAATGAACCGCGCTCGGGACGTGCAGCAGCGGGATATCCACACCCAGCGAACGCCCCGGCGCCAGATCGAAGCGCCGGCGCGTTCCGGAGCTGTTGACGAAGATCAACCCGGCGTCAACACCCGCGACGCCCTCGATCGACCAGTCGGCTCGCCCGCCCGCCGGGCGCCCGCTGCGCAGCAGGTTCATCCCAGCCTGCTGGAGAATCTCCGCCGCAGGGTCCATGTCGTAGGCCGCGAAGGCGCCGCCGCGGTTGTAGCCGTTGAAGAGCCAGGCCGATTCGGGCTGCAGAAAAAGCGCCGACATCGCCCGGTACGCCGACTCGCTCTCCGATCCCACGACCATCCCCGCCCACGCCCAGCGCCCCCCGGTGGATGAGCGCCCGATCACGTCGGTAAGCGCCAGCGTTTCGTCTTCACCGCCAGTGGCCTTCGTCGGCGCGTGCAGGCAAATTGTCACCGCATCGATCTCATCACCTGACGCGTCCCATGACCACCCCCACCCGCGCAGCTGCGCTTCGATCGCGTCGCCCAGACCCTGCTGCTCGCGCGGTGTGAGACGCGAACCGATCCGCCCTCTGGGCGCCACGGCCCACACGATCGGCTGCCCGCGCCCCGCCGCAAGCGCCAGCGCCGCGGGCCACGCGCTGTTGGTCTCATCCGCGACCACCACCCCCGGCGGCGTGAAGTTCACCTCATCCCACAGCGTCCGCAGCACATTAGTGTTTTCAGCGCCCCACGCGTTCGCCGCGCTCCGTTCGATCAGCTCGCGCGAGACGCCATCGTCGTCCGTTCCCGAATACAACCGCACGCGCTCCGCCCCGAACGCCCGCACGAACCGAGCGATATCCTCCCGCGCTGCGTCCGAGCCGTCATCGAGCAGCACCGGGAACCGGCGCTCGGGCGACCATTCCCCGATCGCCTGCGCATACGCCGAGGGTGAATCCGCGATCACCACCATCAGCGCCACCGGCCAGTTCCGCCGCAGCAGCTCGACCCGCGCTCCCAGCTTCACCTCCGCGGGAACGTCAACGCCCTGCCCGAACGCAAGCGAAACGAAAAACAACACGACCAACGAGCACAAACGCACTGGCGCTCCCTCCGAGATCAGAACGGGCGGCGCAGCGGGTTCACCGCGAGGTTGTCGCGCCCCAGGATCAACCAGTCGGCGATCTCCACCGCCTCCTGGAACGATTCCTTCGCCGTCTCCACATCGACCGACGTCGGCAGCACCTTGCCCTGCTCGAGATGCTCAACCGTCGGCGCCGCGTCGCCCGCGATGAGCGTCGTGCGCGAGGGCTCGCTGATGAGCAACCCGGTCATCCCCGGCGTCACTCCCGGCAGCGGGAAGAGGTCCACCCCCGGCGCGAGCGTGTCTGTCGCCGCCTGACAGCGCTGCAAAAGCGCTACCTCGCGGCGCAGCAGCTCGATCACTTCTTCGTCGGCGTCTTCTTCCGCGAGCTTGCGCAGCTGGGCCGCGATGGGCACGCCCACGCTCTCGCGCTCGGTCTCCGACACCAGCCACGGCGCGTGCTCGAACGCCGCGAGCCCGCGCGTCGTGTCGGGCTGGAACGATGTCAGGAACACATGCGTCACCTGCTCCGGCCCAACGCCGGCCCGCTCGCGCAGCCGAGCGCCCAGCGCCTGCGGCGGCAGCCCCGGATCAACAAGAATCGCCGCGTCGCCCGTGCGGATCAGCGTCGTCGTCGCATGACCCGTGCGCACCGGGGCCCGCTCGTCCCACAAGGGGTGAGCGGCGAGAGCGCCGATGCTGATGACGCGCACGTCGAGATCGGGCACGCTAATCCTCCGCCCCGTTGCGGTCGGCGTCGGCGATCGCGCGAAGCAGCGGCGCGCCCTGCGCCTTCTTCTCGCGCAGACGCTCGATGACCAACTCCGGGCACATCGTGGAGAGCGCCGAGAGGTCCTCGCCCATCGCCGTGATCTGCTTGATCAGGCTCGACGAGGTGTACGCGAAGCTCTGCCCCGCAACGATGAACACCGTCTCCAGCCCCGCCACCTCGCGGTTGGTCACGGCCTGCTGTATCTCGTACTGCAGATCCGAGAGGTTGCGGATGCCCTTCAGGATCGCCGTCGCGCCGGTGCGTCGGGCGAAATCAACGGTCAGGGCGTGGAACGCCTCGACCTCGGTCGGCGCCGCGTCGGGCTCCTCGCGCATGATCTCCGCCGCGAGCGTCCGCGCCATCTCGACGCGTTCTTCCGCGGAGAAAAGCTGGTCTTTGCCCGGGTTGCGTCCCACCGCAACGACCAGGCGGTCAAAGAGACGTCGCCCGCGTCGGATGACGTCCAAATGCCCCAGCGTGATCGGGTCGAACGAGCCCGGGTAGACCGCGAGGCGGGCGGCGCTGGCGGGTTGTGAGGGCGTGGGCACGCCTGGGCCTCCGGTCGGCGAACGGCTCTTAGTGCAGTCTTATCCTGACGTTAACACTTTTTCCGCTGCGATTTGCTCGCGACGCGGCATCATAATCGATAGACCCCAATAAAGGGTTGACCCCGACGGGCAGACGAACGCCACGGACTCGGCGAGGAGGCCCCGTGATCCGCCAGCAGACCACAGACATCTTCCGCCCCGCGTCCGCGCCGCACCCCACCGGCGCCGCCCTCGCGCGGATGGACATGCACGCCCACTCGTGGGCCAGCAGTGGGCCGGCCATCGCCGCCCTCGGGCTCATCGACTGCCCCGAGTGCTGCTCGCCCCCCGAGGCCGTCTACGACCAAGCGAAGTCGCGCGGTATGGATTTCGTGACGATCACCGATCACGACACCATCAGCGGCGCTCTCGAACTCGTCGAGCGCGGCTTCGAGAACTTCATCGTCGGCGAAGAAGTCACCGTGCGCTTCCCCGAAGACGGGCGCTCGATCCACTGCCTCGTCTGGGGCCTGAGCCCGGCCGAGCACGAGCAGCTCGGCGCCCTGCGCCTGCGCGACGATATCTACAGCTTCGCCGAGTGGCTGCGCGAGCGCGACCTCGCCCACGCCGTCGCCCACCCCCTCGACGGCATCGGCGACACCCGCGCCGTGTGGCGCCTCGAACGCATGGCCCTGCTCTTCCGCGGCTTCGAGCTGCTCAACGGCGCCCACGCGGGCGGGCACTTCGATATCGTCGATCGCTGGGTTCGAACGCTCACGCCAGAGCGTCTGGTCAACATCGGCAAGCGCCATCGCCTCCACCCGCTCTGGTCCACGGAGGCGCCACGGGCGGTCACCGCGGGCGGGGACGACCACGGCTTGCTCAACTTGGGGCGCACATGGGCCGGCGTCGCGACAGGCGCTGATGAGACGATCACCGCCGACCGCTTTATCGAACGCGTCATGGACGGCGAAGCGGCACTGGGCGGGCAGGCGGGTTCGCCAGAGCTGCTGGCCCACCAGTTCATGTCCGTCGGCATGAACCGCTACGCGCGACCCATCGCCGAGCGCCTGCGCCCGACGCGGCGCGTCGTGGCCCGCAAGATCGCCGCGTTCGCGGGTGTCGATCTCAAGAAGCCGAACAAACCGGCGCTGCTGCTCGACGCGGCCCGCGGGAAATACCGCCGCAGGAACAAGAGCGAGTCGGCGCTGCTCGCTGCGCTGCCCGAGCGCTTCGGCGCCGCGCTCGCGCAGTACGCCGATCTCGCCGAGCGCCTCACGCCCGAAGGCCGCGCCGACGGCCCGGCCCTCAGCGTTCACGAGCGTATGGGCGCGTTCAGCGACGAGTTGCTCACGGCGCTCACGAAGGACGTCGCCGAAGCCGCGCTCGCGGCGTGGCAGGAGCGCGACTGGGCTCGTCTCAAGACGCTCGCCCGCGACGCCGGCGCGATCGGCTTCGCCCAGGCGCCCTACCTCATCAGCCTCTTCCTGCACAACAAGGACCGCTGGGCCGTGCGGCGCATCGAGCACGAGCTTGACGACCGCGAAGGCGACGAGCGCCCGATGCGCCTCGCGCTCTTCACCGACACCCTCGGCGACATCAACGGCGTGAGCCGCTACATCCGCCAGTTCTCGCAGTGGGCGGAGCGCACCGGAAACGACCTGCACGTTTTCGCCTTCGATCACCCGGGCCTGCCCGACGCGCCGAACATCCACCGCATCGAGCCCGTCTTCAGCGCCCCGACCCCGGGCTACGAAGAGCTGCGCCTGCACCTGCCGCCGCTGCTCTCGGTGCTGCGCCAAGTGAACGAGCTGCAGCCCGACGCGATCCACGTCTCGACGCCCGGGCCGATGGGGATCACCGGCGCCATCGTCTCTGACATGGTGCGGGCGCCGATGCTGGCGACGCACCACACCGATTTCCCGGCTTACGTGCAGCGCCTCTTGGGCGATATGTCGATGGTCAAGCTCTGCGAGCGCTCGCTGCGTCAGCTCTACAGCCGCTGCGAGCGCGTCATGACCCGCAGCGAGAGCTACCTGCCCTCCGTGCGCCGCCTGCGCGTAGACGAGAAGCGCATCGCCACCATCCCCGCCGGCGTGGACAGCGACACCTTCACCCCGCAGCGCCGCGACCTCACGGTGTGGAACGGGCTGGCCCGCGTCGATTCGATCAAGGCGCTGTACGCCGGGCGCGTGAGCGTGGAGAAGAACACGCAGCTTCTTGAACAGGTGTGGAAGATCGTCCGCAGGCGCTGCGAGGACCGCGGCCTCGAGGCCGAGCTCATCGTCGTGGGCGACGGGCCCGACCGGGCTCGCCTCGAAAAATCGCTCTCCTCCTTCGGCGCCCGCTTCCTGGGCTACCGCCACGGCGAGGAGCTGGCCACGCTCTACGCCTCCGCCGACTTCTTCCTCTTCCCCTCGGTCACCGACACACTCGGGCAGGTCGTTCTCGAAGCCCAGACCTCGGGGCTGCCCGCGCTGGTGAGCACCGCGGGCGGGCCGCGGGAGATCATCGAGCACTCCGTCAGCGGCTACGCCCTGCCCGCCACCGACCCCGGACAGTGGGTGGACGCGGCGGTCACGCTGATCGACGACGAGCAGCTCCGCGCGAGCATGGCGAAGGCCGCCCGCGCGCGGGTCGAGCCGCGCACCATCGACGCGATGTACGAGTTCTTCTGGAACGCCCACGAGGAGGCCGTGCAGCGCCGGCGCGAGCACTCGGGCCTCGACGCCCCGACCCCCGAGCCGCTGGTCTCCGACGCCTTCATCGCCCGCGCGGTGGCCCGCGCCGCGGCGATGTGAACCTCACCCGCGCTTCGCGCGCAGCCCCTTGAAGAACGATTTGAGCAGCGCCGACGACTCCTCCGCTAGCACCCCCCCCACCGGCTCGATGCGGTGGTTGAGGCGCGGGTCGCTGCACAGTTGGTAGAGCGAATCGACGGCGCCGGCCTTCGGGTCGCGGGCGCCGTAGACCAGGCGACCCACCCGGGCCTGCACGATCAAGCCGGCGCACATCGGGCAGGGCTCGAGCGTGACGTAGAGCGTGCAGTCGTTGAGGCGCCAGTCGCTCTGTTTCTGCGCGGCCTCGCGGATAGCGATCAGCTCGGCGTGCCCGGCCGGGTCGTGCGCAGACTCGCGGAGGTTGTGCGCCTCGCTGAGGACTTCGCCGGTTTCGGTGCGCACAACAAGTGCGCCCACCGGCGTCTCCCCCGCCGCCGCGGCCGCACGAGCACGCTGGAGCGCACGGCGCATGAACGTCTCGTCTTCCGGCGTCGCGATGGCGTTCTGCGGCTTCTTTTTCCTGCCGAACCAGCGCAGCACGTCATTCGCCCTGATCGCCGTCGGTCGCGACGGGCGGCGTGGTGAAGCGCATCAGGATCAGCCCCAGCTCGAAGAGCGCGTACAGCGGGAACATCAGCAGGAGCATGGACATCGGGTCGGCGGGGGTGGCGACGGCGGCGGCGACGGCGCAGGCGAAGAGCACGTGGCGTCGCCACCGGCCGAGCATCTTGGGTTCGAGCAGGCCCGTCCAGCCGCCGAGGAGCATGACCACCGGGAGCTGGAACGCGATGGTGAAAACGATGCCGAGGTTGAAGCAGAGCGAGACGTACTCGCTGACGCGGTACTGCGGGGCGATGGCGGAGTCGCCGGCGTTGAGGGGAATCGCCATGATCGCCGGCGGCGTATCGGCGTTGCGCGGGGCAAGAGCGAGGCGGAGTTCCTTGGTGGTTTCGTTCAGCCACATCTGCCCGGGCTGCGGCGCCGGCGGGTCGGCGGAGAGGGTCGGCACGCTAGGGAGATCGACACCATCGGGCAATGGCGCGGTGGCGATGTCGCTGGCGGCGATCGCCGAGCCAAAGGCGATGAAGAACCGCAGCGTCACCGGCAGAAGGACGGTGTAAAGGAATGAAAGCGCGGCGATGGTGAGCACGCCCGAGAGCGGGAAGAGCAGGTGGGCGAAGCGGCGTTCGTGCTGGTAGAGCCCCGGGGCGATGAAGAGCCAGGCCTGGTAGAAGATCCAAGGGGCCGAGAGAGAAACCGCGGCGATGGCGCCGACCTTGAGATAGGCAATAAACGGCTCGGCGGGGCTGGTGGCGAGGAGCTTGGCGGGCAAGCCGGCGTCGCGGAGGGCGGCCTCGGCGGGTTCGATGAGGAAGGCCAGCAGTGGCCCGCCGAAGACGAGAGCCACGATGAAAATTGGGATGGGGACCAGCAGGGCGAGGACGAGGCGTTTGCGCAGCTCTTCCAGGTGCTCGCCGAAGCTCATGCTGGAATCGAGGGGTTTCACGGGCGAGAGGGTCCGGGAAGGTCGGGTGAGGGGCGAGTGTATGGTCTGGGAGGGCATCGCTCGGTGGGCGAGGCGGTTGAAAATGTGGGACGAAGACCCGGAAGACGACGGAAGACGCCTCCTTGCGCGTCACTGGAGGGTGGATGACCACAGCGCTCGACAAGGCCACGGCCCGAGCAGCGATCGAGGGGGACCCCGAGGCGCTGCGCGACTTCTGGCGGAGCCACCGGCGGTGGGCGGCGGCGATCATCATGTCGCACATGCCCGCCGAGGCGGAGCTCGACGACCTGCTGCAGGACGTGGCGACGGTCGTGGTCGAGCGGATCTCGGAGGTCCGTAAGCCGGAACGGCTGCGGGCGTGGCTGAGATCGGTGGCGATCAACACCGCGCGGACGGCCGGGCGGAGACAGAGCGTGCGTCGTCGCGCGATGCGGGAGCTGGCCCCCGGGGCCACGGACGCGGACGCGCACGACGAGAAGAAACGCCACCGCGACGGCGCGCGGGCGCAGGCCAAACGGGTGTTGGACCTCGCGATGAGGCTGCACCCTGATTACCGGGAGCCTTTGCTCCTTCGTTCCCTGCACGGGATGAGTCAACGGATGATCGCGAGCACGCTCGACGTGCCCGAGACAACAGTGGAGACGCGGCTTGCCCGCGCGAGAAAGATGCTTCGCGAAGAGATGGCTTTCGAGAACGACCTAGAGGATCTGACGATCGCGAAGCCGAGGAGTCGGACATGACGCTTACCCGCGAGGACATCCTGATCAGCCGGATCGTGGACGGCTCGGCGGAGCCGGCGGACTGGGCGGAGCTGCAGGAGATCGCCGAGAGCGAACCCGAGGCGCTGCGGCGTCTCGCCGAGGCTCAGCGGCGCGAGGGCGACCTGCGCGACGCGTTCGGCGCGGCGCTCGCTGACGCCGAAGACATCGAGCTCCCTATCGAGCACACCGCGACGGTCTATAAGTTCCGCACGCGTCTGCAGGCGTGGACGGGGTGGGCGGCGGCGGCGGCGGTGGCGCTGGCGTGGCTGACCGCGGGCGGCGTGCTGCGCTCGGACACCCCGGCGTCGAACGTCGCGGGCTGGACGCCCCCCACCACGGATGAGGCGTACGAGCAGTACCAGATGCTCGGTCTCGCCGAGGGGCGCGTGCTGGGCGAACTGCCCAAGGTGATGATCCAGCTCGAGCGTCTCGAGAACGGGCAGGCGGAGATTACCTACCTGCGGCGCGTGCTCGAGCGCCGGATGGTGACGGATGTGTACGAGCCGGGCGTCGATGTTTACGGGCGCCCCACGTTGAACAAGGCGGACCTTACGGCGAGCCGAGCTAACGACGCGCTCTGATACGACCCGGGTCACACGATCGGGCTGATCCGAACGAACCGACCCAAACGAACCGACCTGGAAACACAACGAAGACGAACCGATCACAAAGGACAGGAGCAACCCATGAAGACCCTCACCGCACTCACGACCGTCGCCGCCCTGGGCGTCGCGGGCAGCGCGCTCGCCTGCGGCTGCGAGAAGAGCGAAGCCAAAGAAACCAAACAGCTCACGCTCTCGACGGCGCCGGCCGCCGTCAGCGTCGGTCACGACAGCGATGACCACCGGTCCAAGAAGAAGAGCGAATCGATGACGCTCAAGGTCGTTGTCGAGGACGGCGAGGTCCGCTACTGGGTGAACGGCAAGGAGGTCGATGAGAGGACCTTCAACAAGGCGAAGGAGAAGGCTCAGGCGAATATCTCCGTACGCGGCATCGCTTCGACGCCCGCGGCGCCACGCGGCAAGACGGTGTGGCGTGCGGCCCCGAAGCCCGAGGCGCCGAAAGCCCCCAAAGCGGCTATCGCTCAGAAGCCCATGCAGCTCGGCGTGGTGCTGACCGAGATCGATGACGCATATGCCGAAAAACTGCACGTTGACGCCGACGAGGTGATCGTGATCGAGCGCGTACTCGAGGGGACGCCCGCGGCCAAGAGCGGTCTCAAGGCGAAGGACGTGCTCATCGAGTTCGACGGTGAGGATGACCTGAACGTCGCCAAGCTGCGCAAGCTCATCGCGAAGCAGAGCCCGGGCGACGAGGTCGAGGTGATCGTGCTGCGCGACGGTGACGACCAGGAATTCGAGGTTATCTTCGGTGAGAAAGGCAACGTGTTCGCCACGGCGCCGACGCCGCCGAGCGAGCCCAAGATGCGTTTCTTCGGCAACAAGCTCGATAACGCTCAGCAGGAGCAGATCGAGAAGGCCATGAAGCTCGCCGAGAAGTACAGCGCTCAGGCCCAGGAGAACGCCGCCCGCTGGACCAGGCAGATCGAGGAGCAGGCCCTCCAGCTCGAGGGCATGGGCCAGAAGCTGGCGCTGCGTTTCGACGGCGAGGCCCGTGCCGATTTCGAAGAGGCTATGGCTGAGCTGCACGAGGCGCTCGCCGAGAACGACTTCGATTTCGACTTCGAGTTCAACTTCGACGCGGAGGATTTCCCGCAGATCAAGTTCATTGAACTCGACGATGATCATCATCAGCGAGCCGCGGTGCTCGAGAAGAGGCTTCACGAGCGGGCCGCCGGTCAGCGCCAGCGCGCTGAAGGGCTTGCACGCCGGCTGGAGCAGCACGAGCGCCGCGCCGAATCACAGCGTGAGAGAAGCGAGGCGGCCGCCGAGCGTCACATCGACCGGCTGGAGCAGCGCATCGAAGAACTCGAAGAGGTGATCGAGCAACTCGTTGAGAAGCTTGAGAAGGACCGTCGTCGCGGCGGGATTCACAACTAACGATGCGCTTCTAAGCGGGGCGCGAAACTGGCGTCCCCGCCTTCGGTAGAACCACTCAGGGAGCATCTCCTCAGCCCCCATCCGGGGCGGCGGCTTCACGCACCGGCCGTCGCCCTCTTTCTTTGCGCGGGTTCCGCCGCCCGCGCCCGCGTCGCCACTATGCTCTGGTCCCGCGAAAGGATCGTTCATGGCGACGCACCGCACCGTTTTCGTTCTAGCTCTGTTTTTTTCGCTGGTTCAGGGAGCCGTCGCGCAGCTGACGCTGCGCGTGGACGCGACGGAGGCGCCGCGGCGGTTGCTGCACGCGGAGCTTGAGATGCCCGCGACGCCCGGCCCGATGGACGTGTACTACGTCGAGTGGACGCCGGGGAACCACAACCCGTCCGGGCCGATCCAGAACGTGGTGAACTTCCGCGTGACGGACGATCGCGGGAACGAGCTGGAGTGGAAGCGCGACCCGACAGACGTGGTGCGGAAGAGCTTTATTGTTCCCGACGGGGCTTCCGGCGTGACGCTGTCGTACAGCTACATCCTGAACCAGCCGAGCGTGATCTCGCGCTCGACGGACAGCTACGGCTTGCGCAGTCTGGGTGTGATCAACTGGAACACGGCGCTCTTTGAGCCGGGCGGGGCGGACAAGGACGAGCTGATGGTGGACGCGTCGATCGCGCTGCCTCCGGCGTGGCTGCTGGCGTCGCCGATCCCGCAGCGGCTGGCGCGGGGCGGGTATTACGACTTCGAGCCGGTGAGCTTTGCCTATCTGGTGGATTCGCCGGCGATCTTCGGGGAGTACCTGGGCACGTGGGAGATGAATGCGCCGGGGGGCAAGCCGCACTACACGGACGCGGTGGCGGGGGCGCCGAGCAAGCTGGAGATGACGGAGACGCTCGGCTCAACGCTCGATGAGATGCTGGCGCAGACGCAGAAGGTCTTTGGGGCGTTCCCGTACTCTCGGTATCACTTCTTGACGGTGCTGGACAGTGATATTCCCGGCGCGGGGTTGGAGCACACGGAGTGCACGTACATCTCGTACCCGGATGATCGGTTTGTGGATGACGACGCGTCGGCGCTGGGGACGTTCCCGCACGAGTACATCCACGTGTGGAACGGGAAGCTGCGGGCGCCGGAGGGGATGTTGCACCGGAACTACCACACGCCGGCGCGGACGGAGCTTTTGTGGGTGTACGAGGGGCTGACGAGCTATTACGACGATGTGATCATGGCGCGGAGCGGGATGTACACACGCGAGGAATACGAAGATCAGATGACAGCGACGATCGAGCGGTACCAGCAGCAGGCGGGGCGGTTGTGGCGCTCGGTCGAGGACACGGCGAGCGGGATGCGTCACCTGCGGGCGTCGAGCCCGTCGTGGGAGGAGCTGCGCCGGCGGCAGGATTACTACCGCGAGGGGGCGCTCTTCTGGATGGCGGCGGACGCGGTGATCCGCAGCGGGACGGGCAACGCGCGGTCGCTGGATGATTTCTCGCGGGCGTTCTTTGATGTCGAACCGGTCGCGGCGGGCACGCCTTCGACGTACACGCGCGCGGATGTCGTGACGGCGCTGAACGGGGTGTACGCGGAGGCGGATTGGGACGGGATGATCCGGGAGTACATCGAGAGGCCGGTGAAGACGCTGGAGCACCCGGTGGTCGGGCTTCTGAACCGGGAGTGGGTGTACAGCGATGAACCCTCCGAGGAGCAGGCGAGCGGCGAGTCGGCGCCGTTCGAGGAGCTGTTCGAGCGGACGCTCGGATTCTCGACGAACCGGGATGGCGAGGTGACGACGGTGCTGGCGGACACGCCGGCGGACCGGGCGCAGGTCAGCTACGGCATGACGATTCTGGGTGTGGACGGGTGGGCGTTCACGCCGGGGATTCTGCGGGACTCGCTGGAGCAGACGCCGAGGAGTGGAAAGATCGATCTGGTGGCGCGCTTTGATGACCGCGTAGAGGGGCGCACGCTGCGCTACGACGGCGGGGTGCGGTACCCTCGGATGGAGCTGCGGGAGGGGGCGTTTGATG
Organism: Phycisphaerales bacterium; assembly: GCA_965227605.1. GTDB lineage: Bacteria > Planctomycetota > Phycisphaerae > Phycisphaerales > UBA1924 > CALNYS01. The sequence continues at coordinate 410,213 of OZ245745.1, forward strand.
TTTTGGGGGCGATCATCGAAGCGAAGTAATCAGAACACCGGGCTCGGTTGCTGCGAATAGACCTCGGAAACGAGGTGAACGATGCTCGCCCTTCTTGATTCGTGGGGGGCGAAACGGTGTTGGTGGTGCGTGCCGGCGGCGTACGTCGCGTTCGTGCCGATTCTTCCGACGTGGGGGGTGGAGTTCTACGGCTGCAGATGCCGATCAAGCGGGCTGCTCGTAGGAATGTTGTTTTTGTGTGTGCTGACGCTCATCGTTCTGGCGCCCTTGTCGTGGAGCGCGGGGCGGCATCGCGTGGGCTACCTGCTGTACATGTTCTTTGTTTTGCTCCCGAGCGCGGGGGGCTCGCTGCTCGGGTTCGGCAGCCTGGCGATCACCAACAAGTACGGCGCTCAGGTGTTGACGCCGGTGTTGGTCATCATCACGCTGATCTACGCGCTGCTGTGCAGCCTGTGCTGGCTGGGCGGGAAGGCGCGGGCGCGGCGCCGGTTCGACGGGCGGCACTGCGCGCGGTGTCGCTATGACCTGGATGGGTTGCCGGCACTGCTCTGCCCCGAGTGCGGATGGGAACCGGAGGCGGTGTACGATGATCCCTCTGACGGAGGGATCCACGATGGGCCTGATCAGCGTGGCGGCGTTCAAGCCGAAAGCGGGGATGGAAGGAGAGGTGATCGCGCTCCTGCGTGAGCGGTTGCCTCTGTTGCGCCGGCTTGGGCTGGCGACGGAGCGGGCGTCGATCACGATGCGTTCGCGCGAGGGGGTGATCGTCGAGGTGTCGGAGTGGGCGAGCGCGGAGGCGATCGAGAAAGCCCACGAAACACCCGAGGTGCTGGCGCTGTGGGAGCGGTTCGAGGCGTGCAGCGAGTATGTGAAGCTCGGGTCGCTGGCGGAGTGCGGCGAGATGTTCGCGACGTTTGAGGCGGTGTGAAGCGTGTCAGTTGAAGATCGGTGTGCGGCTGACGGAGTGCGAGAACATGCCGTCGCAGACCCATTTGTTGATATCAGGGTTGTAGTGCCACTGGCTGTTCCAGAGGGCGTGGACGCCGTTCTTGGTCTGGACGCGCACAAGGCACTCGACGGCGATGGCGGCGCCGTGGTCTTTGATGACGTCGTGGATGGTTCGCCGTGGGGCGCGGAACTCGGCGAAGCACGAGAGCGCGTATTGCCCGCGCCAGAAAATGGTTTCGTAGGGCGATTCGTGCTCGGCCATCCAGTCGGCCCAGTGTTGCCCGTCAGTCGAGCGCCGGACGGCGATGTCGGCGGACCACACGCCGGCGCCGATGGCGGTGAAGCGCCCGCCGCGGCGGTTCATCGCTTCTTCCCACACGCGCTTCAGGTGCGGGCGCGATGAGCCTTCGGGCGGGGGTTCGTTGAAGGCGGCTTGCCACGAGCCGTGAAGGCAGGACTTGTCGATGTCGAGCCAGACGCTTGGCGGCTCGCGCTCGGCGAGGGCGAGGTAGGCGTCGGGCGTGCGCTGTGTGCGGACGGCGGCGTGCTGGGCGAGGCGCTCCAAGAGAGCGGCGCGGAGTTCGGGTGTGAGGAGTTCTTCGGGATCGCGGAACGGGTCGTCCCAGGCGCGGATGGCGCCGCGGGCGAGGGCGAGGCTGGCCTCGTAATCGGCGTCAGCCGAAAAACGGGCGAGGGGCGTCCACTCGGCCCAGAGGCGCTCGGTGGTCGCGGCGTAGGGGTTGTCCGCGAGGGCGGAGTGAGTTGTGGCGTGGGGGTAAGTGCGGGCGCAGGCGGCGAGGGTGAGGGAAAGCAGGACGAAGCAGAGGGTTCGCATGGCGGGGTGTACCGGTGATGCGCGCGACAGGCTGCTCTGGCTCAGTTTTGGTGTGCGGTCTACACTTCCTTTTCGCCCTGAATCCGCCCATTGCAGACCCGGAGCCAGCCATGACCACCACCAGCGCCAACCCGTTCAACAGCCGAAAAACCATCGAGACCAAGAGGGGCACGTACACCTACTTTGACCTTGGCGCTCTTGAGGAGCAGGGGTTGGGGTCGATCTCGCGGTTGCCTTTCTCGATCCGGGTGCTGCTGGAGGCCCTGCTGCGGAACGTGGATGGGTTTGTGGTGACCAACGACGATGTGGCGGGGCTGGCCGCGTGGGACGCGACGGGCAAGACCAAGGGCGAGGTGCCGTTCATGCCGGGGCGGGTGGTTCTCCAGGACTTCACGGGCGTGCCGGCGGTGGTGGACCTGGCGGCGATGCGTTCGGCGATGGACCGCATGGGGGGCGACCCGAACCTCGTCAACCCGCTGGTGCGCTGCGATCTGGTGATCGATCACTCGGTGCAGGTGGACGCGTTCGCCTCGGCGGTGGCGCTCACGATCAACGCGGAGAAGGAGTTTGACCGCAACCGCGAGCGCTACGAGTTCCTGAAGTGGGGGCAGCAGGCGTTCGACAACTTCAGCGTGGTGCCGCCGGCGACGGGCATCGTGCACCAAGTGAACCTGGAGTTCCTGGCGGGCGCGGTGCTGGAGCTTGAGACCGACGGCGGTGAGAAGGTGGCGTACCCGGACTCGCTGGTGGGCACCGACTCGCACACGACGATGATCAACGGGCTGGGCGTCGTGGGCTGGGGCGTGGGCGGCATCGAGGCCGAGGCGTGCATGCTGGGGCAGCCGATCTACATGCTCACGCCCGAGGTGGTGGGCTTCAAGCTGACGGGCAAGCTGCCCGAGGGGGCGACGGCGACAGACCTGGTGCTGACCGTCACGCAAATGCTTCGCGCTCACGGCGTGGTCGGGAAGTTCGTGGAGTTCTTCGGGCCGGGTGTCGCGAGCATGAGCGTGCCGGACCGGGCGACGATCGCGAACATGGCGCCCGAGTACGGGGCGACGATGGGCTTTTTCGGCATCGACGACAAAACGCTGGACTACATGCGTCTGACCAACCGCAGCGAAGAGCAGATCGATCTGGTTGAGAAGTACTGCAAGGCGAACCACCTGTGGTGGACGCCGGAGGCGGAGCCGGAGTTCACGGACGTGCTCGAGCTGGACATGGGCACGGTGCAGCCCTCGCTGGCGGGGCCGAAGCGCCCGCAGGACCGCATCACGCTCGACTGCATGAAATCGCAGTGGCGGAAGGATCTGGTGGACACCTTCGGCAAGCAGGCGTCGAGCAAGGAAGTACGCACCGACCGCTGGGTGGGCGAGGGCGGACAGCCCGCGCCGAACGGTGCGACTCAAGAGAACGAAAGCACCGACGAGGGCGTGCTGGTCAACTACAACGACCGCACGTTCCTGCTGCGCGACGGAGACGTGGTGATCGCGGCGCTCACGAGCTGCACGAACACGAGCAACCCGGACGTGATGATCGCGGCGGGCCTGCTCGCGCGGAACGCGAACAAGCTGGGGCTGAAGGCCAAGCCGTGGGTGAAGACCTCGCTGGCGCCGGGGTCGAAGGTGGTGACGGAGTACTACGAGAAAGCCGGGCTGACGGACGATCTCGAGGCGCTGGGCTTCCACACCGTTGGGTATGGCTGCACGACGTGTATCGGGAACTCGGGGCCGCTGCCGGAGCCGATCGAGAAAGGCATCAACGCGGGCGATCTGGTGGCGTGCTCGGTTCTGTCCGGCAACCGCAACTTCGAGGGGCGCATCAGCCCGCACATCAAGGCGAACTATCTGGCTAGCCCGCCGCTGGTGGTGGCGTACGCGATCGCTGGCACGGTGGACATCGACCTGGCGAACGACCCGATCGCCAAGACCGACGACGGCAAGGAGGTGTACCTGAAGGACATCTGGCCCTCGCACGAGGAGGTCATCAGCACTCGCGACGGAGCGATCAGCCGCGAGCAGTTCGAGCGCGAGTACGGCGCCGTGTACACGGGCAACGAGACGTGGAACGAGGTGGCGGTGTCGGGCGGGGATCTGTACGCGTGGAGCGACGACAGCACGTACATCCAGAACCCGCCATTCTTTGACGACATGACGGAGGAGCCCCCGGGCGTTTCCGCGATCACCGGCGCGCGCTGCCTGGCGAGCCTGGGCGATTCGGTGACGACGGATCACATCTCGCCGGCGGGTTCGATCGCGGAGGATTCTCCCGCTGGCAAGTTCCTCAAAGAGAAGGGCGTGCCGAAGAGCCAGTTCAACAGCTACGGCTCGCGGCGCGGGAACGACCGCGTGATGACCCGCGGCACCTTCGCCAACGTGCGCGTGAAGAACATGCTGGCGCCGGGGACCGAGGGCGGCTGGACGACGGACTTCACCGACGGCGAGGTGAAGTCGATCTACGAAGCGTCGCTGAACTACAAGAAGGCGGGCACGCCGCTGATCGTGCTCGGCGGGATCGACTACGGCATGGGCTCGTCGCGCGACTGGGCGGCGAAGGGCACGCTGCTGCTCGGCGTGCGGGCGGTGATCGCGCAGAGCTACGAGCGGATTCACCGCTCGAACCTGATCGGGATGGGTGTGCTGCCCTTGCAGTTCAAAGAAGGCGAGAGCCGGGATTCGCTGGGGCTGGATGGGACGGAGACGTTCGACTTCGACCTGCCGACGCCCATCGAGCCGGGCTGTGATGTTCCGGTGAAGGCCACGCACCCCGGCGGGAAGACGACGGAATTCAGTGTGACGTGCCGGATCGATACACCTGTTGAGGCCGAGTACGCCCGCAACGGCGGGATCCTGCACACGGTGCTACGCCGGATGCTCTCGGACGCGAAACAGCCGGCGTGAGGGCGCCGAAGAAAAGGGCGTGAACGAACATTCCACGACATCCCGGCTGATCCGGTGGGGACGGCGGCTGTTCGTGCTGGCGCTGCTGGTGGCGTTGGTCCTTGGGCTGGGGCTTGCGGGCTTGAGCGTTGTCGAGCGTTTGGCGGACAGAGAATCTCATGTCGCAACTCATGTTGACGGCGTGCGGTTTTATACATCCAGCGCGGGCGGCGGCTGGGTGTCGATGGAGCGTCTTTCTCAGGTTGAAGATCGCTTTGTTCTTTTGATCCATGGGCTGGACGAGCCGGGGGATATCTGGGACGACCTGGCGCCGGCGCTCGACGAGGCGGGGCATCTGGTGGCGCGGTTCGATTACCCGAACGACCAGGCGATCGCGCGCTCGGCGGAGGAGTTGATGTCGGCGCTCAGCGCGCTTGGTGACGCAGGCGCGGAACGCATTGACATCGTGGGGCACTCGATGGGCGGGTTGGTGTCGCGTGACGCGCTGACGCGTACGGGTGTTGAGAGGGAGACGTGGCCTGAGGTCGGGACGCTGGTGATGGTGGGCACGCCGCACGCGGGGTCGGCGCTGGCGCCGCTGCGCGGGGTTGCCGAGCTGCGTGATCGTTTGCAGCGGTATTCGCAGGGGGATTCGACGCTGTCCGAGTCGCTGGACTTTGCGTCTGACGGCACGGGCGAGGCGGGGCGCGATCTGACGCCGGGGTCGGCGTTTCTCAGCGAGCTGAGCGAGCGCCCGCACGCGCCGGGCGTGCGACTGGTGTGCGTCGTCGGGCGGTGGGCGCCGGACTGGAGCGGGGCGGTCGGCGGCGATGATCTTGGTGACGGCGTGGTGAGCGTGGCGTCGGCGACGCTGGAGGGCGCGGACGAGATCATCGAGATCCGCGGCAACCACCGGGGCATGCTGCTGACGACCCCCATGACTGGGGAGCCGCTGGCGATTGACGTGGTTGTGGAGATTCTGAGCGCCCTCTGAGGTGGTTTCAGGCGATTTCCCGCCCGCTGGCCCGCGTCGGTCACTTTCGCTATCCTTCTTGCCCCTCGGAGTTCCGGGGCTTTCTCGTCGCGCCGGTGGGGCGTTTCGGGGCGGCCGGGCCGGGGCTCATAAGGTCTGATTCAGAGAGGACTTCCGACATGGCCGCGACAGGTGTGGTGACGCAGGTGATCGGCTCGACGTTCGACGCCCAGTTCCCGGAGGAGCAGCTCCCGGACATCTACAACGCGGTCTTCGTCGAGGGCGAGTCCAAGGCGGGCACGATCGACCTGGTCGGCGAGGTGCAGCAGCACCTGGGGGGCGGGCGCGTTCGCGCCGTCGCGCTGGGCTCGACCGACGGCGTGGTCCGCGGGATGAACTGCCGCGACAACGGGCAGCCGGTGGACGTTCCGGTGGGCGAGGGCGTGCTGGGACGCGTCTTCAACCTGCTGGGCGAGCCGGTGGACAAGCGCGGCCCCGTGGACACCGGCAAGCGTCTGCCCATCCACCGCCCGGCGCCGGACATCAGCAACCTGAACCCCAAGACCGAGATCCTCGAGACGGGCATCAAGGTCGTCGACCTGCTGTGCCCGTTTGTTCGCGGCGGCAAGATCGGCCTGTTCGGCGGCGCCGGCGTGGGCAAGACCGTCATCATCCAGGAGATGATCGCGCGTGTGGCCCGTGAGTTCGGTGGCTACTCCGTGTTTGCGGGCGTGGGCGAGCGCACCCGCGAGGGCAACGACCTGTGGCTTGAGATGCAGGAAGCCGAGTACACCGACGCCGAGGGCAACACGGCGAACGTGCTGGACAAGGTGGCGATGGTCTTCGGGCAGATGAACGAGCCCCCCGGCGCCCGCCTCCGCGTGGCTCTCTCGGCGCTGACGATGGCCGAGGAGTTTCGCGACGCCTCCGGTAAGGAAACGCTGATCTTTGTGGACAACGTCTTCCGCTTCACGCAGGCCGGCTCCGAGGTGTCCGCGCTGCTGGGGCGTATGCCCTCGGCGGTGGGCTACCAGCCGACGCTTTCGACCGAGATGGGCGAGATGCAGGAGCGGATCACCTCGACCGAGCGCGGCGCCATCACCTCGGTGCAGGCTGTGTACGTGCCCGCCGACGACCTGACCGACCCCGCCCCGGCGACGACCTTCGCTCACCTCGACGCCTTCGTCGTGCTCTCGCGCGGCATCGCCGAGAAGGGCATCTACCCCGCGGTGGACCCGCTGGAATCGACCTCGCGCATCCTCGACCCCAACGTGCTGGGCGACCGCCACTACAAGGTGGCCCGCGACGTGCAGTCGATCCTCCAGCGCTACAAGGCGCTGCAGGACATCATCGCGATTCTGGGTGTGGACGAGCTCTCCGAGGACGACAAGCAGATCGTGGGTCGCGCCCGCAAGATCGAGCGCTTCCTCTCTCAGCCTTTCTTCGTGGCCGAGCAGTTCACGGGCTTCCCGGGCATCTACACCTCGCTGGAGGAGACGATCGACTCGTTCGAGCGTCTCGTCGCGGGCGAGGCGGACGACCTGCCCGAGGGCGCCTTCATGTACGTCGGCACGCTCGACGACGCCCGGGCCAAGGCCAAGAAGATGGCCGAGGGCTAAGCCAGTCTGGCAACTAAGCTCCATTTGCCCCGCGTCCATGCGACGCGGGGTTTTTTCATGGATCGGTCCGGCGGCGCCGCCGTATACCTCAAGTGAAGGAGGTTGCGATGAAGCGACAGATGTGGGCGGTCGGAGCGGCGGTTGGCGTGCTCGGAGTACTTGCGCTCGCGGCGAGTCGGGCGCCGGCCCAGCGGGAACTGAAGACCTCGATCGAACGCGAAGCGTGGGAGTACGCGGAGCTGCGCATCGAGCGCAACGACGCGGTGATCATCACCCGCGGCGACGCCCAGTTCCTGGAAGGGCTGAGCGACCGGGAAGCGCGGGAGTTCATCAAGCTGGACAACGACCGGCTGCGGGTGCGCCAGTCGCCGCGGATCCGCCATCTCACCCGAGTGGGCAGCCAGGGATGGGAGGTGGTCGAGGTGATCCCGGGCGGGATCAACGAGGCGTATCTGCTGAAGCGCCGGTACCGCGTGCAGGACGCGAACCCGGCGCCCTGACGTATGCTGCGCGGGTGAAACGGACCGTTCTCATCTTGCTTGCGGCGCTGGCGGGCTGCGCTTCGCAGCCAGCGGCGCAGCGTGCGCCGGCGCCGACGCCAACTAGCGCTCCCGATGCGCTGCTCGCGATCGCGGGAGAACCGCTTGTCTTCGCGGCGTCGGATCTGGACCCGGCGCTGTCGGGATTGATCGAAGCAACGCTGAACGGTGAACGTATGCCGGCGTGGGTGGATCGGGTGACGCTGCGCACGCAAGCGGCGGATGGCGATCGCTGGCGGGCGCTCCCGGTGGAGTGGCGCGGAGCGGATTCGACGAGCGGGCTGACGTTTGTACATGTTGCTGTTCCCGCCGGGGCGCGTTCGGGTGAGTTGAATGTTGCCGGCGTTCAGCGAGCGTTGCGGGTGGAAGCGACGGCTCGCCCGGCCGCGACGCCGGCGCTGGCGGGCGATGAGGCGCTGTATTACCTCGCTGAGAGCGGCGCGACGGATCACTGGCGGCTGTCGCTCGCGGGCTTTGGGGTTGGCGGGCTGACCGATCGTCACCCGGCGGAGCGGGCCGCGGCGCTGGCGCTGGCGGGGCAGTGGCGCTCGGCGCTGGCGCGTCTTGAGAAAGCCGACCGCTGGCTGGCGGGGCGGGTGATGCTGGCGCTCACGCGCAGCGTGGAGATCTCGGGCGTGCGGGCGCCGGCGTGGAGCGCTGACTCGGACGCCGATGAGCGGTTGCGCCGCGAGTTACTGGATACATCGCTGAGCGAACGGGCGATCGCTGATCGCGCACGCGCGTGGCTGAGCAGTCAGCCGGTGATGATCGCGCGTGTGCGTGACCCGGCGAGCGCGGGCGCGGCGGCGGTGCAGCTCACGGATCTCTCCGGGCGCAGCGCCGAGGCGTTTGTCAGCACGGGTCGGCGCGACGGCGCTAAGGCGCTTCTGCGCGCGTGGCGGAGCGCGCTGCTGCCGGCTCCGGTGCGGAACGATGATGACGGCCTGCTTATCGCCAGCGCAGGCGCGCGATCGGCCAGTGTCGCCGTGCCCACGCGGTTGATCGTTGCCGAGCCGCCCGGTGCTCGGCTGGGGCCGCTGCTGCCCGATCTCGGGCTCGATGAATGGCTCGCCGCTGAACCGCGTGAGCCTTCGGCGGCGCTCGCCGCGGCGGCGCTGCTGCAGAAGCGAGCTCACGCGAACGAGTGGGAGCTTTACGTCGAGTGCAAGGCGCCCGATCGTTCTGAGCGCGATGTGCTGCGTGTGTGGCTCGGCCCGCGCGACGCGCCGGTGGAGACGATCAGCATTGATAGCGCAGGAACGTTCTCATCGGATCGTGATCCGACCAACGCCGCGCTGATCGCACACCATGTCAGCGAGGACCGGTGGTCGGCGTCGATCGCCATCCCAGCGAGCGCGATCGCGCCGGACGGGACGCTGCTGATCGGCCTGACGCGCGAGCGCGGCGCGGGCGACACGCGCCGGCGCTGGGCGTGGCCCGTAGCGCTCTTGCCCTGGGAAGAGGCGGCGGGGCGGGCGGAGATCGTGCTTACCGACTGGTACCGGCTTTCTCGCTAGCGCCGGCGCGGAGGGGGCGGGTGGTGACCTCGACGCCCTCGGGCTCTTCGAGCGACTTCGCAGACTTGGCGCCTGCTTCCTCGAACTTGCGCAGCGTAGGCATGAGACGCTGGTCAACAGAACCCACGAGCTTGTTGTACGAGTTGAGCGCTGTGGTCAGGCCCTTGCCGACGCTTGAAACATGATCGATGAGCACCGCGCTGCGCTCGTGCAGCTCGTGACCGAGTGAGAGCAGCTCGCGGGCGCTCTCGGAGACGGCCTTCTCTTTCCAGCCGACATGCACCGCGCGGAGCAGACCGATGAGCGTTGACGGGCTCGCGAGGATGACGCCCTGTGACGCGATGTCTTCGAGCAGGTTCGGGCGGCGGGCGAGGGCCGCGTCCACGAACTGGTCCCCCGGCACGAACATCACCACGAACTCGGGCGAGTCTTTGAACTGCGCCCAGTACTCTTTCTTCGCGAGGTCTTTGGCCTGCTTGCTCACACCGTCGGCGAAGCGTTCGAGCAGTGATTCCTGCTCGTCGGCGTTCTCTGCTTCGAGGGCCCGCATGTAGGGCTCGATGTTGGCCTTGGCGTCGACGACGACAACGCGGTCGTTGGGCAAGCGGACAACCATGTCGGGGCGCCGTGCCTTGCCGGCGGAGTCGCGCACGCTGCGCTGAGAATCGAAGTCGCAGTAGGCGGTCATGCCGGCGACCTCGGCGACGCGCTGGAGCTGGATCTCGCCGTAACGACCGCGGACCTCCGGCTTGCGCAACGCGTCCGAGAGACGGCGGGTCTCGCTGACCAGCGCGAGTCGCTGGCGCTCTTCCTGCTCGAACTTCTCATGCAGCTGGGCGGTGGACTTGAGTCGCTCGGCCTCGATCTTCTTGAGCTGCTCGTCGGTCTTCTTGAGCGACTCGCCGATGGGCTCGACGAGCTTGGCGACCTCCTTGGCCCGCGCCTCGTGCTCGCTCTTGGCGGTTTCGCGGTGCTTCTCGAAGGACTGGCCGGCGAGTTCCAGGAAGCGCTTGGTGGACTTGTCCAGCGCCTCCCCGGCCATCGCGTCAAACGCCTCGCGGAGCTGCTTGAGCTTGGAGGCGTCCTCTTCCCTGGCGCGCTCGGAGGCGGCGGCTTTCTCGGTGAGCGTGGCCGCGTCGATCTCAAGCGTGCGCACGCACTCGGCGGCTTCGGCTTTCTCGCGCCTGGCCTCTTCGAGCGCGCGCTCGAGTTCCTCGGCGCGGGACGTCGCCGTAGTCTTGGCGCCGACGAGCCACGAGCGGTCCATGAGGAGCCAGCCGACGCACACGAGCAGAGCCAGGGTCAGGCCGGTGAGGATGATGCTGAAAGTCGTCATGGGGGCAGTGTACCTCCGGCGCGCACGTCCCTAGTTGATGCGCGGCAACGAAAAACCCGTCCCGGATCGCTCCGGGACGGGCTGGGATCATCGATCTCGATCAGGCGTCACTCGCCCGCGGGCGCCTGCGGGCGAACCACGATGGTGAAGCGGTTCTGGGGTTGGTAGGCGGCGGCGAAGGCGTCGCGGACCTCGCCGGCGGAGTAGGTCTGGAGACGCTGCGGCGCTTCCACCACGTCGGTGAGCGAGCGACCGCGGTAGGTGAGGTCCTGGAGGCGCTGCGTCCAGAAGGAGGGTTCCTTCATGGTCTCGTCGGCGAGGTTGGCGAGCTGGAGCTTGGCGGTTTCGAGTTCCTCGGCGGTCGGGCCGCTTTGGGCGAATTCCGCGAACATCTCGTGGATCGCTTCGGAGAGGGCGTCGGCCTTGTCGGGCTCGGCGGGCGAGGCCGCGAAGAACCGCCCGAAGCCGGGGTAGGCCTGAGCGGGCACGCTGACAGCGCCGATGGAGTAGACCAGCCCGCGCTCCTCGCGGAGCACCTGGATCATCCGCGAGCGCAGGATCTGGGAAGCGATCTGCATCTTGAGAACCGCGTCGGTGTCGGCGTCGTCAGCGCCGTAGAAGCCGCCGAAGACGAAAGCGGTGGGCGCGAGCGATTCGATCGTCAGATCAACAGAGACAGGACCGCTGCGGCGCTCGATGTCACGCTTCGCGGCGAGCGTCGAGGGGGAGATACGGTCGCGCGGAGAGAGCGAGCCCAGGTAGCGGGAAGCGAGCTCGGCGGCCCGCTCGCGCTCGATGTCGCCCACGATCGATACTTCGATAGGCCCGTCGAGCATGGTGTTCAGCCAGCCCTGCGCGTTCTCGTAGCTGATGGAGTCAAGATCGCTCTGTTCGAGCAGGGCGTGGCGCGGATCGCCCTTCGGGAACCACTCGCGCTGGAGGATTTCGCCGAAGAGGCGCGAGGGCTGGGTCTTGCGCCCGTCGATCGCCTGCGCCTCGCCCTGCTTCCACTGGTCGAAGGCCGGGCGTTCGAGCACAGCGTCGGTCAGCAGCAGGTGCGCGACTTGCATGCCCGCTTCGAGGTCTTCGGGAGCGCCGGAGACAACGATGTTCACGCTGTCGGTCCCCGCATTGCCAGAGACGCTGACGTTGAGCCCGGTGAGCAGGTTGCGGATGTCCACGCTGGTGAGCTCGCTGGTCGCGGGCGTGCGTAGCGCGGTCGAGGCGGCGGCGGAGAGGCCCCGGGTTTCGGCGGTCTCCTCGATGCGCCCGCCGGCGACGCTGATGACGACCGTCGCGGCGTTCTCGCGGTAGTCCATGAAGCGGTGGTGGAAGCGGACGCCGTTGTCGAACCAAGCGTTGAAGACGGCGCTCTCGGGGTGAATCTGCATCTGCGCGACAGCGCCGGGCTCGGGGAGCTGGGCCATCAGCTCTTCGGGGCGCTCTTCGTCCGCGCGGGCCTCGACGTCTTTCGTGAGCGCTTCGAGGGCGGCGTCGAGCAGGTCGCTCTCGCTGGGGACGCCCGCGCTCTCAGGCGCAGTGAGCACGAAGGCCGCGGACTCGGGGGTATGCAGCGCGCGGAAGCGCTTCGACACTTCTTCAGGAGTAATTGTCGGTAGCAGCTCTTCCATGAAGCCCGCGACCTGCTGGGCCGAGAGGACCGGCTCTTCCTCGTTCACGGCCTGGAGCATGAGCTGGACGGCGAAGCGCCCGGGCAGCGTGGATTCCATGCGGGCGAACTGGTTGGTCTGAGCGAGGATGGCCTTGCGGGCGTCCTCGATCTCGCGGGCGGTGAAGCCGTGCTCGCGGGCGCCTTTGAGTTCGGTCATGAGGTCAGCGAGCATCGGGCGCCAGTCGTCGAGCTCACCCGTAACGCCGGCGGAGCTGAACTTCATGGCGTTGAAGAGATCCTGCGAGCCGGCGTTGCCGGAGCGGAAGGCGACTTCCCCCGCGGCGACGCGCTCCTGCAGGCGACGGTTGAAGGCGAAGCCGGCGATCTGCGTGACGAGCTCGTCGCGGACGTGGCCCATGGTGGTGGCCGGGTCGCCCGGTTCGGCGATGGAGTAGAGGCCGAACTCAGTTTCTGTCAGCTCGGGATCAGTGATGACCACGGCGAAGGACTCGTTGTAAGGCTCGACGGCGGGGTCGCGGTCGAGCGGGCGGGCGCCTTGGGGGATGGAGCCGAAAGCCTGCTGGATGTAGGGCACGACGCTCTCGGGGTCCATGTCGCCGGCGATGATGAGGGTGGCGTTGCCGGTGGTGTACCAGCGTTCCCAGTAGTCGCGAGCATCTTGGGCGCCGAAGGTTCGGATGTGCTTGGGCGTGCCGATGGGCAGACGCTGGGAGAGACGTGAGCCGGGGGTGATGCGCTCGATGAGCTTGTCGAAGACGCGCCGGTCGGGGCCCTGACCGCGCCGGTACTCCTCAAGAACAACCTCGCGCTCCTTCTCGACTTCTTCGGGCAGCAGGAGCAGGCGATCGAGAACGTCAGACAGGAAGAGCATGCCCGGCTCGATGAGGTCGGGCGTGGTGTCGGGGATCTGCAGGGTGTAGGCGGTCTGGTCGAAGCTGGTGAAGGCGTTCTGGTCGCGCCCGAAGGTGAGGCCCAGCTTCTCGAAGAGCTTGATGGTCTCACCCGGGCCGAAGTTCTCCGAGCCGTTGAAGGCGAGGTGCTCGAGGAAGTGAGCCATGCCGCGCTGGGGCTCCGTCTCGTTGAGGGAACCCGAGGAGATGTGGAGGATCATGTTGAGGCGGTTGGGCGGGTTCTGGTGCTGCTTGATGATGTAGCGCAGGCCGTTGTCGAGCTCGCCCATGAGCACGTCGTCGCGGTGTTCGAGGCGCTGCTCGAAGAGCGCAGCGGGCGTGTCGGCGAGGGTGGGCGTCGCAAAGGCGGCCAGGGCTATGGATGCGAACAGGTGGGCTCGGCGGAGCATGTGGAGTCTCTCCTCAAGTGTGTGGGTACCTGGGTTATCGTACCGGGAGCCCTGTTCGGCGGCTGCAAACGCGGTTTCTGAAAGCCTGAATAGGGCGAAACCAAATGAGAGGTAGAGCGCTCGCGTTGTCGTGCGCTCGGGAGTACCGTGCCGCGATGAGCCAGAGCCCCTACGCCGGAACGATGAGCCCCGGAGGCTACGAGATGTCCCCCGCCGCGCGAACGAGCGTGATGGCGGTGCTGGCGGTGGTCTTCGCGATCCTGTGCCTGCCGCCGACGGGGCTGTTGGCGATTCTGCTGGGCACGGCCGCGCTGATGGCGATCGGTCGCTCGCAGGGCAAGCTCGAGGGGCGTGGAGCGGCGATCAGCGGGATCATCCTGGGGCTGATCACGACGGTGCTGTGGGGCGCGCTGATGATCGGCGTTCTGCAGGCCTGGACGTACTACTCCAAACAGATGATCCCGACGGGCGATCGGTTCTTCCGGGCGCTGGTGGTTGACGACTTCGACGGCGCGCGGAACGAACTCGATCAGGACACCTCGGGGCAGATCACGAACGACCAACTCGCCGCGTTCCTGACGCAGGTCGAAGATCGCCTTGGAGAGGTCGAAGGCGTCGCCACCACTACCGACGCGATGACCCGCGCGATGCGAAGCCTGGGAAACAACCAGCAGCAATCCCGCTCCGGCAACACAGTGACCGTCCAGCCGAACAACGGGGACATGCCCGTGCCGATGCTGCTGCTGGCGAGCGGCGAAAACGCGTTCATCATCATCGTGTTCGATCACGACAGCGTGTACGGCGACGGTTCAACAGGACCGAAGATCGTGGACGTGGCGATCATTCTTTCGAATGAAGATGTGATCGCGCTCCGCACAGCAGGTCCGGCGTCGTCCGCCGCCGATCAGATCAGCGACGGGGAGGTCCTCCCGCGCGAGGACGCGGAGCCGGAATCTTCTGAACCGGAACTCCCCGATCCCGCGGACAACTTCCCAACACCAGACCCTGTCGAGTCAGAACCCCCTACGTCCTGACCAGCGACACCGCTGCGACGGCCACCGGCAAGAGCACCAGCGTCGGCAGGAAGACGCCGATCGGCACGGGCACCCCCTGCAACGGCGCCGCAGCGCCGAGCGCTCCCCCCACCATCGACGCCGCCACCACCGGCGCACACTTCAGCGCCTGCGCCGCCACGTTGCCGGGCGTGCGCCGCAGGAAGAACGGAAGCGCGATGATCAATCCCAGGATGTTCGCGGCGAGCAGCGCGGGGCGGCCCCATTGGATCGTTTGCAGGCGCCGGCGTTCGTTGTCGTCGATGCTGACGCCGCCCAGGTCGAGCGTGCGGGCGATGGTGCGCCACGAGAGGTTCTGGCCGTAGCCGCGCACGCGCCGGACCAGCACTGAAGTCGGGTCAAGGTCAGTCTGGATGGTGTGGCCGGCGGGCAGCGGCGTGGGCGTCGGGCGATCGACGCTCTCAACCGCCGCGCCCTCGAGCGCCCAGGCGCGCCCGTCCCACTCAGCACGTTCAGCAGCCAGCCGCCTGAGCACCACACCGGCCTCGTCGCGCTCCCACACCGAGACCTCGCGCATGGATTCGCTCGCCGGGTCGTATTCCGCGGCGTACCACAGACGCCCGCCGCCGTCGCTCAGCAGCGGCACGCGCACGGAATCCAGCGTGCGCTGCCCGGCCTCACGGGCGCTGCGCGTCAGCAGGTGCGCGACCTTGGGTAGTGCGAACTCCTGCACGCCCGCCGCCAGCAGCAGCACGCCCGCCGCGACGACCACAAAGGGCCACGCCAAGCGGTGCAGGCTGACTCCGCTGGCGAGCGCGGCGACCAGCTCGCGCCGGCGCATCAGATTCGCGCAGGTAAACCCCATGCCCGCGACGAGCACGAGGCTCGAGAGATACATCATCAGTTGCAGCAGGCGCGGGCCCCAGATGTCGATGACGCCCAGCGCCGTCGCCGCGGCGATCGCCAGCGCCGATGCTTCCTGCGTGCCGCCCTCGGTGACAACCACGCGGGCCGCCTCGACAAAGCGCTTCATATTGAGGATGACGTCCACGCCGACCATAAAGGCGGCGAGCGCGACAGCCAGCGCCGCGATGTTGGCCAGATAGAGACGCGCGATGTAGCGGTCGAGACGGTTCACACGCGAGCCCTCAGACCTCCTGACGCGTCGGGCGGATGAGCACTTCGTTCACGCTCACGTGCGCGGGCGTCTCGATGGTGCGCACGATGGAGTCGGCGATGTCCTCGCTCGTCAGCGGCTCGATGGAGGTCGCCGCCGAGCGCTCTTCCCAGCGCTTCAGGATGCGCTCGTCCTTCACATGGCTCTGGAGTTCGGTCGTCACGAAGCCCGGGGCGATGACGCTCACGCGGATGTTCTTCGTCGCCACCTCGGAGCGCAGACCCTCGGAAAGCGCGTGCACGGCGTGCTTGGTGGCGCAGTACACCGCGGCGCCGGGCATCACGCGACGCCCCGCCACCGACGACACGTTGATGATGTGCCCGCTCTCGCGTTCGAGCATCGAGGGCAGCACCGCGGCGACGCCGTAGAGCACGCCCTTGATGTTCACGTCAATCATCGTGTCCCAGCCGGTGACGTCGCAGGAATCCATGTAGGAGAGCGGCATCACGCCGGCGTTGTTCACCAGCACGTCCACCGGGCCGAAGGTGTCCACCGTGCGTTCGATCGCGTCTTTCACAGTGCTCTGATCCGTGACGTCGCACTCGATGGCGATCGCCCGCCCGCCGGCGTCTTTGATCTCTCTCGAGAGGTCGGCCAGGCGGTCTTCGCGCCGCGCGAGACAGGCGACCTTCGCGTTGCGCTTGCCCAGCTCGAGCGCCGTCGCGTGCCCGATGCCGCTGGACGCCCCCGTCACCACCACCACCTTGTCCGACACGCTGCTCATGCGTTTCTCTCCCTTTCTGCGAGCCAAAGTGTACCCCGCCCCCGCTACGATGCCCGTATGCCCGAAACGACACCTGAAACCCCCGCACCCGAGCAAGGCGAGAGCCTGCACGACCTGGAACTCCAACGCCGCGCCAACCGCGACACGGTCGCCGCCCTCGGCGTCAACCCCTATGGCGTGCGCACCGAGGGCGTCGAGCCAATCGCCGCTGCCCGCGCCCGCTACGACGAGGACGCCGATACCGAGCATCAGGAAAAGGGCAAAGAGGACGGCTACACCGACCGCCGCCCCGTCGCGACCGTCGCCGGGCGCGTCATGCTGCACCGCGACAACGGCAAGCTGGTCTGGATCAACCTGCGCGATCACTCGGGCGATCTGCAGATCGCCGTCTCCAAGAAAGATTGCGACGAACTCGGTTTCAACCTCGCGAAGGCCGCGGACCTGGGCGATCTGCTCATCGCCAGCGGCCCAATCATGAAGACGCGCAAGGGGGAGACGACCATCTGGGCGTCGTCGTTGCGCCAAGGCGCCAAGAGCCTCGCGCCCCCGCCCGAGAAGTGGGCGGGACTGCAGGACAAGGAGACGCGCTACCGCAAGCGCTACGTCGATCTCTACGCCAACCCGGAGTCGATGCAGACCTTCCTGACGCGCTCGCGGATCAACTCGCGCATCCGGCGGTTCCTCGACGAGCGCGGCTTCATCGAGGTCGAGACACCGATGATCCAGCCGCAGGCCGGCGGCGCCGCGGCCCGCCCCTTCGTCACAAAGCTCAACGCGCTGGACATGACCGTTTCCATGCGCATCGCGCCGGAGCTGTACCTCAAGCGCCTGCTCGTGGGCGGCATGCCCAGGGTGTACGAGATCAACCGCAACTTCCGCAACGAGGGCGTGGACCGCTCGCACAACCCGGAGTTCACCTCGCTCGAGGTGTACTGGGCCTACGCCGACTACAGCGACATGCTGCGCCTGACCGAGGACCTCATCCGCGATCTCGCCCACTCCTGCGCGCCCGAAGGAACTGCGCCCGCGGACGTGAAGCTCCCCTTCGGCGAACTCACCATCGACTACGGCGCCCCCTTCGCGCAGATCACCTACGCCGAGCTCTTCGAGAAGGTCCTCGGCTTCCCCATGAGCGACACCGCCCGCGCCCGCGAAGAGGCGAAGAAGCGCCTGCCCAAGATTGCGGGCAAGCTCGACGCGATGGCCGACGTCTTCGTGGTTAACGAGCTGTTCGAAGAGATCGCCGAGCCCACCATCGACCCGGCCAAGCCGACCTTCGTGCTCGACTACCCCGCCGCCCTCTCCCCGCTGACGCGCCCGCTGGCGGACAACCCGCAGCTCGCCGGGCGCTGGGACCTCTTCATCGCGGGCATGGAGATCGGGCCGGCGTACACCGAGTTGAACGACCCGGACATCCAGGCCGAGAAATTCCGCGAGCAGCTCGCGGGCGCCGACGACGAGGAATCCACCTTCCGCACCTTCGACGCCGACTTCATCGAAGCCCTCAAGGTCGGCATGCCCCCCGCTGGCGGCCTGGGCCTGGGCATCGACCGCCTGACGATGCTGCTGACGAATCAGCCATCTATCAGGGATGTGATTTTGTTCCCGTTTATGCGGCGCCTTGAAGAGTGAGCGAGATTCCACCTATTGAAGACACGGTTCGCACCCTCTTTTCAATCGCGCTTGATCGATACGACTTCGAGCATATGAACACCATCTGGCAGCGACTCGAAGAACGCTTGCCCGGGCTGTTCGATCCGCCGAAAGAAAACACGCCTCAGCGCCGTCGAAAAATCGTACGCAGCACGCTTACAGCAGATGTACTCAAGCACTGGGACCTTGAAGCACACGAAAACGCAACTCGTGAGTTTCTGGCCCAACGATGGCCGGAAATCACCGCCGCAATGCCAGACGATCACGGATGCAGCTTCACTTTCGATACCGCGCTGTGGACTTCTGAGGATTGGGGAGAAGCGGTCATGCGCTGTCGCACAGTTGCGTTTCCACCTGATCTGATGCGGCTTCTTGCCGACCTCGGCATTCAAGCAGAAGCGACATTCTATGAATGGCGCCCGTCAGACCCGCCAACGTGGTGGATGCGGTTCCGCAGTCTCTTTCCGTTCGCGCGGAAACGCGATAGCTAAACCCACCGCCTCCAAACCATCCAAACCACCGCCACAACCGCCAACACCATCATCAGCACGCTCGCGTACACGAAGCCCTGTGCCGTTTCCGTCCACGGCAGGCCGCCCACGTTCATGCCGAAGACGCCCGTCAGGAACGACAGCGGCAGGAAGACGATCGTCACCAGCGTGAAGGCGTAGAGGCGTTTGTTCTGGATCTCGCTGATCTGCGCCGCCTGCTCGGTCTGGGCCATGACGACGCGCTCGTTGGCGGCGATGAGGTCTTCCAAAAGACGCGCGAGGTGGTTGGACGCCTCGCGCAGGCGCACGAGGTCGTTGGGATCGAAGGGCAGGCTCTCGCCCGCGGCGAGCTTGAGCATCGCCTCGCGCTGCGGCGCGAGGTAGCGCCGCAGGGAGATGAGCTTGCGCTGAACCGTCGCCAGCTCGACACGGTTCACCCGGTCGTCGGGGTCGATCGCCCGGTCTTCGAGCTCGTAGAGCGTCTCATCCAGCTCATCAAGCATCGGCTCCAGGCGCTCGATCAGGCGCACCACGACGCGGCTGACCACGCCCCCCGGCGCGTGCGGCGCCGAGCGTTCGTGCAGACGCTCGGCGATGTCGCGCACGGCGCGGATGGGGCGGCGCTCGTAGGTGACGACGCGCCCCGGCTCCAGCCACACGCGGAGCACCACGGTGTCTTCGCCGGCGTCGTCGTTCAGGTTGGCGCCGCGGAGGTTCAGGAGCGTGCCGTGGAGGATGGTCTCGACGCGCGGGCGGGTCTCCTCGGCCAGCAGCGCCCGGGCCGCGGCCTCGGGGATGCCCGCCGACTGCATTGTCCACTGCTTGACGCTCTCGTCGGTGCGGTTCAGGTGAACCCAGTAGTCGCCCGAGTCGGGGAGGGCGGTCAGGGCGTCGCCGCTGGTCAGATCGATCCCGAAGAGGATGGCGGGCGTCGTCATTTCCGCGAAGATACCGCCATGACCACCGACACACCCAAAGCCGAACTCGCGAAGCTGATCGCCGAGGCCGCCCTGCTACGCGGCACCTTCACCCTGCGCTCCGGACGCACCAGCAGCTACTACCTCGACAAGTACCTCTTCACCACCCGCCCGCACGTGCTGAAACAGCTCGGCGCGATGTTCGCCGAGGTGATCGGTGAGCTGCCCGCCCCGCCCGACCGCCTGGCGGGCGCCGAGCTGGGCGGCATCCCGCTGGTGACGGTCGCCGCGCTCGCCACCGACCTCCCCTGCGTCTTCGTGCGCAACGCCAAAAAGGACTACGGCACCGCCAAGCAGACCGAGGGCGAGATCAACCGCGGCGACAAGGTCGTCCTGCTGGAAGACGTCGCCACCAGCGGCGGGCAGGCGGTGGAAGCGGTGAACACGCTGCGGGCCCTGGGCGCCGAGGCGCTGGCGGTGATCGCGACGATCGACCGCGAGGAGGGCGCTCGCGGGAACGTGGAGAGCGCCGGCACGGCCTTCCACGCGCTCTTTACGAAATCGGATCTGGGGATCGACGAGTAAATGACATGGATCCCGTTCATCTTCTTTGCGCTCGTGCAGATCGCGCTCGCGGGGCTGTTCGGTGGTGTTCTTCTGTATCTCGTGATCTTCCCCGCGTTCCGAATGGCTGCTCCACCTCCTCGAAAAGCTGGTCTGGGACTTTGGGTATCGATCCTTCTTGCTGCGACATGGTCGCTCGGATCCGTACTCGCCGGGGCAAGCCTGAGCCAAGCCATCGTTCCGTACTACTCGGACTCACCACCCCCTCCGATCCGCTACGAATTCGTGGTGCTGGCTGTGCTCACGCAAACGGCGTTCGGCGCGTTGTGCGGCCTTGTGGCGCGACTCGGCGCCCAGCTCCCACACATCGTCAAGCTGACAGCCCTCGCCGGGTTGATCGTTGGCAGCCTGAATACCATCCCAACCATCCAACGCTGGCCGTGGTTCGGCCCAGCCCCGTTCTTGGTGTTCTTTTGGTTTGCGGTGCCGGTCGCGGCTCTCTACGTCAGCGCCGCGATCCAGTCTTGGAAACTCACTCGGTTTCGGCGCGGGAGCTGTGTTCCATGCGGCCAAGACAAAGTCGGTCGTCTTGCCCAATGCCCAGAGTGCAAAGAACCCACGCGCCAACTTTGCACACGATGTCGGCGTTTGGTGAACGCCAGGCCCGGCGATCGCTGTCCACGTTGCAAAAAGGCAAAGATCGCCGCTCAATGCTGGGCCTGCGGCTACGACTGGCGCGGGCTGGATTCACCACGCTGCCCTGAGTGCGGGGTGTGGAAACCGACGGTCGCCGTCGAACCGCCCCCGAACCCCTCCTAACCCCCACGCGTCTCTATACTGACGCGTCTCTCGCGGGCCTCTCCCGCGATCCGTACCCGCACCGAACACGCTTCCGGGGGAGCGATGCCCTACACCCTCAAGCCCGCGCTCGACGTTGACGCCGACACCACCGAGTACCTCGACCGGCGCGTGGACGCCGGCGACCGCTGGGTGCTCAACTTCGGGCCCCAGCACCCGGCCACGCACACCACCCTGCGCCTCGTCCTCGAACTCGACGGCGAACGCATCGTGCGCTGCACGCCGCACATCGGCTACCTGCACTCGGGCTTCGAGAAGCTGGCCGAGGCCCTCGACTACAACCAGTACGTCACCATCGTCAGCCGGATGAACTACCTCTCGCCCATCGCCAATGACATCGCGTGGCACGGGGCGGTGGAACGCCTGTTCGGCATCGGCCTCACCCCGCGCTGCAAGGTGCTGCGGACCATCATGGCCGAGCTCGCCCGCATCCAGGACCACCTGCTGTGCGTGGGCGCCGCTGGCCTCGACCTCGGCGCCTTCACCGGCTTCCTCTACGCCTTCAACCCGCGCGAGGACATCTACGACATCGTCGATTACATCTCGGGCCAGCGCTACCACCCCGACTGGACCCGCGTCGGCGGCATCATGAAGGAGATCCCCGACGAAGAGGTCTTCAAGCGGATGGTCAAGAAGTTCGTCCGCGAGACGCTGCCCAAGGCCATCGGCGATCTGGAAAAACTCGTCCTGCGCAACCGCATCTTTATGGACCGCACCGTGGGCGTGGGCGTGCTCTCGCACGACGAAGCCATCGCCTGTTCGCTGGCCGGGCCTATCGCCCGCGGCTCGGGCGTCCGCCGCGACCTGCGCAAGGACGAGCCCTACCTCTGCTACGAGGACAACTGGGACGGGCAGGGCGCCGAGGCGGTGAAGTTCCAGGTGCCCATCGCCGAGTCGGGCGACTGCTACGCCCGCTTCGTCGTGCGTCTCGCCGAGATCCGCGAGTCGATCAAGATCATCAACCAGCTCATCGACGCCATCCCCGCGGGCCCGACCAACGCCGACACCGATTCCAAGATGGTCAAGCCGCCCAAGAGCGAGGTGTACGGCTCGATCGAGGGGCTCATCCAGCACTTCGAGCTCATCATGACCAACCGCGGCTGGGAAGCGCCCGTCGCCGAGGTCTACGACGCCCATGAAACAGCCAACGGCGAGCTGGGGTACTACATCGTCGCCGACGGCGGCCCGCGCCCCTGGCGCGTGAAGACCCGCCCGCCCAGCTTCATCAACTACTCGGTCATGGCCCGCCTCACCGAAGGCCACCTGCTGAGCGATATCCCGGCGGTGCTTGGGTCGTTGAACATCGTCGCCGCGGAGCTGGACCGGTGAGAGCTGCGACGTGTGCGATCCTGGCGATAAGCGGTGCCGCGCTCGCGGACGAGCCGCCCATCCCCTACCCGCACCCGGTGATCACCGAGATCCTGTTCGACACACCATCCGAGGTGCTCGGGGGCGACGCGAACTTGGACGGCGCCTGGACCAGCCTGGGCGAGGAGTTCGTCGAGCTGGTCAACCCGCACGATCGCGCGATCGACATAGGCGGGTACTCGATCAGCGACACACACCCCGACGCTCGCTACACCCTTGGGTTTGTGATCCCTGAAGGCGCCCGTCTCGAACCCGGCGAGCGTCTCGTCGTCTTCAACGGGTTCCGCCAGACCGTCGAGATGCCCGGGCCCTACGGCGACCGACGCACCCTGGCCACCGCGCCGAACGAGAACTTCGGCGGCGCGTACGTCTACTCAGCCAAGAACATCACCAGCACCCGCGCGTTCACCGACACCGGTGATGTCTGTGTGCTCCGCGACCCCGACGGCGCCGTGATCGAGCTGATCGAGTGGGGCGACCCGCGGGGCCCCCTGCCCGAAAACGCCCTGCGCCGCCAGCGCCTGGAGGGCGACGTCGCGTTCAGCTACCAGCGTCTCGGCCCGTGGAACGCCATGCTGCCGCACATCGACATCGACGGGCGGCGCTTCAGCCCGGGCGAGATCCCCACGGAAATCACCGGCGCCCCATTCACCGACAACGATGTTGAGGCGCCCATCGGCCCGACGCCGCCAGAGAACGACGACTGAGGAACCGCCATGTCCTGGACCGCCAAGCCCTCCGGAACCGCGACCTTCGAGCGCCGCGCCGAGCCCTACCTCAGCGAGGAGATGAAGTCGCACCTCACCAGCGACATCCTCCCGCGCTTTGAAACCAAGCAGGCCGCGACGATCCCCGCGTTGCACCTCATCCAGCACGCGTACAACTGGATCCCGCCGCAGGCCATCGAAGAGATCGCCTCGTTCCTCGACCTCGACCCCGGGACCGTCCTCGACACCGCCAGCTTTTACGAGGAGTTCTGGACCGAGCCCCGCGGCGAACACATCGTCGCCGTGTGCCGCTCGATGGCCTGCGAGTTCTGTGACTCCGACGCCGTCACGAAGGTGTGCGAAGAGGAACTCGGCATCGGTCTTCACGAAACGACCCCCGACGGCAAGTTCACGCTGGTCGAGCTCGAGTGCCTCGGCTCCTGCGGTTCCGCCCCCGTCGCCCTCTACGACGAAGACCTCCACGAGTTCGTCACCCCCGAACGCATGCGGGCGATCATCCGCGAGGCCAAGGCCGGCGGACGCCCGAAGGTCGAACAAACCACCAGCGACCTCAGCCTGCCCCAGCAGAACGGTCACTGAATGAGCGACGGGCGCGACAAGTCGCTCGCCCGCTCCCTCGGCGAGTTCTTCGGCCACATCTGGCACGGCGGCGTCAAGCGCGACGCCTCCTCGCAGAAAGAAACCCTGCGCCACGACGTCGAAGAGCGCAGCGAACCCGCCCCCGGCGGCAAGGTCACCCTCCGGCGCACGACGGTGGAAGAGATCGAGTACGAGCCCGATTCGTCTCAAAAGAACACATAATTTTGCCCCCGCATCATCCGACGCCCACCGCGTTGCGTAGACACCACCGAGGAGAGATTGAGAATGAAAACTCGCGTTATTCCGAGCCTGCGCCGACTCACCCTGCTCTCGATCGCCGCGATCGCCACGCCGGCGCTCGCTCACGAGTTCTGGCTCGAACCCTCGTCGTACCAACCGGCCGCCGGTGAACGCGTCGAGATCAGCGTGATCGTCGGCGAACACTTCGAGGGAAGATCGATCGAGCGTTCCCCCGATCGCATCGAACGCTTCACCGCCATGCACGACGGGCGCGATACAAATATCTCCGGTAACGCCGGCGACGAACCCGCTGGCGCCTTCAGCCCCGCGACCTCCGGCCTGCACACCGTCGTCTACGACAGCAACCACGCCCACATCGAACTCAGCGGCGCCAAGTTCACGTCCTACCTCAAGGAAAAAGGCCTCGACGCGATCCTCGACCAGCGCGCCGCGGATGGCGAGACGTCCGCGACCGCCATCGAGATTTACTCCCGCTGCGTTAAGACGCTTCTGTCTGTGGGAATGAGCGAGAACGAAACAGACCGCCCAGTAGGCATGCCGCTCGAGATCGTCGCCGGCTTCAACCCCTACGCGTCCAACGATTCGACAGAAGCATCCTTCCAAATCCTCTACCTCGGCAAGCCAGCCGAAGGCATCCGCCTCACCGCCCAGAGCAAACAAGACGACGCTATTCAATCACAGCGTTCGGATGAGAACGGCAACGTCGTCTTCCAACTCGACAACGCCGGGCCCTGGCTCGTCGAAGGCACGCACATGCGCGAAACACCCGAACTCGACGACGTGGACTACGAGAGCGTCTGGGCCTCGCTCACCTTCGAACTCGCCAGATAACGCGCCGGCTCCCGCACCGAGACAGGCTCCAGCGTCTCCGGCGCCTCAGCGCCCGCCTCGGCTATCGCGATCGCCAGCCCGCCCGGGTCGCTCGACGACACCACATACCGCCTCTTCCCGCTGCGGAACCGCACGCCCGTCTCCCCCCACATCGCGTACACCCGCCCATGCTTGCGCGTGATCTTGTACCCCCACCCGCCGAAGTCACTCAGCGGGTGGAAAGTCACCACTTCCAGCCCCTCCACGCTCGCGGCGTCGATCTTCGCCGCGGGCAGGAACCAGAACCGCAGGTGGACCACGCCGTCAACCACCCGCACCGAGGTCCGCATCGTCCACGGCAGCGCGACGACCACAAGGAAGATCCCGCCCAGCACCAGCCAGTCCGACTGCGAGGCCCCGCGCTTCGCCATCACCACGAACGCCGGGACCATCGCCAGCGCGGTCGTCAACGCGAGCACCACCCCCAGCGGCGTCCGCCCCAGCACCTGCGATTCTCGGAACTCGCCCTCTCGCTCACGCCCATCCCAACCTCCACCGCTTCCTTCGTTTCCGAGCCGCCCGGATTCCGCGAACCCCCGCTCTCCCGCTAGAATCCAAGACCCGCCCGATCCACGAACCACGCCTCGGAAGGCGACGCCACACCATGCCCAAAGCAACCTACAACGGGACCGCCGAGCACGTCCTCTGCAAGCGCATCCCCACCCCCCCCTTCGGCGACCCCAAAGACCGGCGCACCGTCTGGTACGACGCCTACACCAAGACCGGCGGCTACGAGGGACTCCGCAAGGCCCTCACCATGTCACCCGACGAGATCGTCACCGCCGTCAAGGATTCCTCCCTCCGCGGGCGCGGCGGCGCCGGCTTCCCCGCCGGCATGAAGTGGTCCTTCCTCCCCAAGGCCGACGACCTCAACAACCCCGGCCCCCGCTACCTCGCCATCAACTCCGACGAGTCCGAGCCCGGCACCTTCAAAGACCGCCTGCTCATCGACTACGACCCCCACCTCGTCCTCGAAGGCATCGCCATCGCCTGCTACGCCTGCCGACTCAAAACCGCCTACTTCTACATCCGCGGCGAGTACTACCACCAGGCCCGCGTCTTCGAGAAAGCGCTGAAAGAGGCCTACGAGAACGGGATCTTCGGCGGCAAGGGCTTGCTCAACGGCTCCGACACCCAGACCGGCGCGCCCTGGAAAGTCGATTGCCACCTCGTCCGCGGCGCAGG
The DNA here is from genome assembly GCA_965227605.1 of Phycisphaerales bacterium. GTDB lineage: Bacteria > Planctomycetota > Phycisphaerae > Phycisphaerales > UBA1924 > CALNYS01. The sequence goes on from OZ245745.1 coordinate 436,180, forward strand.
CGCCTACATCTGCGGCGAAGAGACCGCGCTCCTTGAATCCATCGAGGGCAAGCGCGGCTGGCCCCGCAACAAGCCACCCTTCCCCGCCGTGGCCGGCGCCTTCGGCAAGCCCACCATCATCAACAACGTCGAAACCCTCGCTCACGTCCCCTCCATCATCGAGAACGGCGCCGAGTGGTTCTGCAACCAGGGCGTCGAGTCAACCATCGGCGGTCCCCCCTCCTTCGGCACCAAGCTCATGGGCGTCTCCGGGCACGTGAACCAGCCGGGCGTCTTCGAGTTCGAGCTCGGCATCCCCCTCCGCACCATCGTCGAGGAACACTGCGGCGGCATGCGCCACGGCAAGAAGTACAAGGGCGCCATCGCCGGCGGCTCCTCCACCGGCATCCTCGGCCCCGACCAGTTCGACGCCGAGATGGATTTCGACATCGGACGCAAATACAACATCCTCGGCCTCGGCACCGCCTGCCCCACCGTCTTCGACGAAGACACCGACATGGTCAGCGTCGCCCGCAACCTCGCGCGCTTCTACAAGCACGAGTCCTGCGGCCAGTGCACCCCCTGCCGCGAGGGCTCCGGCTGGCTCCTCCAGCTCATGACCCGCATCGAGAAAGGCGACGCCTACACCAGGGACCTCGACCTCGCCCTCGAGATCGCCACCAGCATGGGCGCCATGCCCGGCACCACCATCTGCGGCCTCGCCGACGGCAACAACTGGGCCGTCCGCACCATCATCAACAAGTACCGCGACGAGTTCGAAAGCCGACTCAAGGCGACGTATGTGCCGGTGACGGTGTCGATCGGGGCGTAAGCCCGCCGCGTACACTCCCTGCATGCTGGTGTGGATCCCCTGGGTTTGGATCAAGCGCATCGCGCTCGCGCTCCTGATTCTCGTCGCGGGCGTGCTGCTGACGGGCTACGTCGTACTGCGCCCCAAACCCATCCTCCCCGCCGAGCCGTATTTCGAGCGCTGGAAAGCGATCGTCGATGAGGCGTACCCCGGCCGCGACTGGAGCCAGACGCCACTCCTGAAGGATGTACTGTCCGATCTGAACGAACGCGCCGATCGCGTGCTCGTGGAAACGCTTCTTCCTGAAACCGCTGAATGCGAAGAACACGAGCGCATCAGCCTCGCACACACAGCGCTCGATCGCCTTCGCGAGGGAGAGTGGGGACATCCGTCCCACGCATACGGCGTACGCCTCGTCCATGCTCTGAGGCCGTTGCTCGATGAGGCCACAGCGCCGATCAAGTATCAACACATCGACGTTGAGAATGTCTCAGCACAGCATGTCAGCGAAACGCTGGTATTTCGAACTGTGGACACAAACGTGCTGACATACAGCGGCTGGGGAAGCGGTTCATGGACATACTGGTCAATCGCGGATCTCCGAGTCGCTGCTGTGGAAAATGACTTTGATCGTGTGCTCTCGATCACCATCGCTTGGATCGAAAACTCACGGCAACAAGTGGCTGCCCCAACCGGATTAGTAGGAACTTTTGCAATGAATCGACGCGACTGGGTGATTTCAGAGTGCCTTTATCTCGCCGCTGAAGGTTATCTCGACGCACCCACCATGCTCGCGCTCGCCGATCTACTAGAAGATCCACTCCCATGGCACGATTGGCCGGCGCACGCCCGCCGTTGGCGGCTCTACGAAGAAGTTGTTATCCGCGACGTTGCAAAGCGCACGTCCGAAGCTAGCTGGCATCAAATCATTGAATCGCTCTTCGTCGCGCCAAGCTGGGGATCGGGACGCAAACCTCGCTGGCGCGATCGCATTCTTACTAACGCTGGAGCCATCAAAGAACTCAGATCATTTCACGAGATACTTGACAAAGATTGGACGACGCCTCTCGGCGACCCGGTGCCAAACGATCCTGTAGCGCAGCAGTACAGAGATTTACTCAGTCCCACGATTGAAGATATCCGTCATAGCCGCGCGAGTACACGCAAGCTCGCGATGTTCTCCGACATGACTGCCCATGCTACTGCTGCCGCACTGCGCGTCTGTGCTTACCGCGCCGAGCACGGGCACTGGCCTGACCAACTCACTGACGCCATGACTCCCGAGCAAACGATCTGCCCCTACCACGGCGGTTCGTACCTCTACACGCCGCTGCCGGAAGAAAACACGTTCGAGCTGCGGCTGCCGGACGACCGCCAACGATTCGTAGAAATCTGGGGCCTTGTCGACCTCGACGCCGCGTGGGGTTCGTACCCCGGCCACAACGTCGTGCGGAAGCGCGAACCGATGGACGAGCGCATGGCCTCGAGGCTGCTCGAAAAACTCGGCCAGCCGGCGACGTACAAACCGAGCATGCCTGTCAACTAAGCCCTAAAGCCGCGCCGCCCGCTCCCACGTCGCCCCGCCGGGCCCGTCCTTCACCTCAACCCCCATCCCCGCCAGCTCATCCCGAATCCGGTCCGACTCCGCCCAGTCCTTGTTCTGCCGTGCTTCATCGCGCTGCTTCACAAGCGCCTCGATCGCCGCGTCGTCGCCGCTCGCCGCAGCGCCGGGCGATTCAAGATCAAGCAACCCCAGCGCCACATCAAACTCCCGCATCAATTCCGCGTCCGCCCGCGTCGGCTCCGCCGTCCGGTTGATCCACGCGCTAATCGCCCCGAGCGCACCCGCCGTATTCAGATCATCATCCATCGCCCGCACGAAACCATCCCGTGCTTCCGTGTCCGTCTCCCCCGCGTCCCCCGACGCCTCGGCCCGCTCAACAAAATCACGAAACCGCCCCACCATCCGCTGCGAGTCCTTCAGCCCCTGCTCCGTGAAGTTCGCGTTGCTGCGGTAGTGCGTCTTGAGCAGCTCCAGCCGAATCGCCGCCGGCTCAAAGCCCTTGCTCAGCAGATCCCGGATCGTAAAGAAGTTTCCCGCGCTCTTGGACATCTTCGCGCCCTCCACCATCAGGTGGCGCGTGTGCAACCACGACCGCGCGAAGACCTCAGCCCCCGTGTGCGCCCGCGACTGCGCGATCTCGCACTCGTGATGCGGAAAAATGTTGTCCTCACCCCCCGAGTGCAGATCAATCGTGTCGATGCTCGTATCCCCAAGAATCGCCCGAAACGCTTCCAGACTCATCGCGCTGCACTCGATGTGCCACCCCGGGTACCCCTCCCCCAGCCCCGTCTCGCGCCCGAACAGCTCATCCGGGTCCCACTTCATCTTGTGCGCCGCGTCGGCCTTCCACAGCAGGAAATCCGCCGGGTGCTCCTTGCTCGCCTGATTCGCATCATCCACTCGCCCACCGGCCCCCGACCGCAGCTTCTCCAGCGTGTTCCCCGAGAGCGCCCCGTACTCCGGGAACGCCGACGTGCGAAAATACACCGCGCTCCCCGCCTGATACGCCGCCCCCTTCCCCATCAGATCAACCACCACCTCAAGCATCGCCCGCACATGCTCACTCGCCCGCGGCATCATCCGCGCGTCACTCTCAAACTCCTCCGCCACCCGCAACCCAAGCACCCGCGCGTCCTCAAGAAACGCGCTCGTATAAAAATCCGCGATCGCCCGCGGATCCGACGGATCAACCCCCGTCGCCCCCTCGGGCAACGCACCCGACTTCTTCGCCTCGCGCAACCGCTGCGCCGCCGCGTCCATCTTGTCCTCGCCCCCGCCGTCAGCCTGCGCGTCGTCGGTCATATGCCCCACGTCGGTGATGTTCATCACCTGCACAACCTCCCGCGGTCCTGCCTGCCCGCCGATCTCGCACAACGCCGACCCCATCCACCGCCGCGCCAGGTCCGCCACCAGAAACGACCGAAAATTCCCGATGTGCGCGTAGTCGTACACCGTCGGCCCGCACGAATAGAACGTCACCCGCGACGCATCCACCGGCGCAAACGCTTCAACCTTCTTCGTCAGCGTGTTGTAGAGACGCAGCCCCATCCCGCCAGACTACCGCCTCAGCCCGCCGCGCTCTCGCCGTCCGGCGCATCTTCACCTGCGGTCTCCACCGGAACGGGCCGATCGTGCTCCGCGTCGTCCTCGACGATCTCGATCCGCACCTGCGACACCCGCGTCGGCTCCGCCTCCAGCACCGTCACCAGGAACCCGTTGTGGCGAAAACTCTCCCCCGCCACCGGGATGTGTCCCAGGCTCGTCGTCACATACCCGCCCACCGTGTCGTAATCCTCGTGCTCAGGAAGCTCAGCGCCCAGCGACTCGAGCCGATCGTTCACATCATCGATGTACGCCCGCGCGTCGATCACCGCCGCCCGCTCCTCCGCCAGCACACGGATCTCCGGCGGTATGTCCGTGTCCGGCTCGTACTCATCGTAGATCTCCCCGACGATCTCCTCGATCACGTCCTCGATCGTCACCAGCCCCGCCGTCCCGCCGTACTCATCCAGCACGATCGCAATATGCACCTTCTCACGCTGGAACTCAGTCAGAAGCTCATCAAGCCGCTTCGTCTCGGGAACAAACCGCGCCTCGCGCAGCGTCGAGCGCAGATCAAACCCCGTCGTATCCCCACCCAGGTAGCGCAGCAGATCCTTCGCGTAGAGCAACCCCACGATCTGATCGAGATTTTCCTCGTACACCGGGATGCGGCTGTGCCCGGCGTTCTCGATGAAGTCCCGCACCGCGCCCAGATCATCCGTGAGCTGGATGCCCTCGATCTCCGTTCGCGGCGTCATGATCTCCTCGACCGTGCTCGTGCGGAAATCCACGACCGCCTCGATCATGTCCCGCCCGGAATCGTCCAGCGATCCTTCCTCGCGCTTTTCAGAAACGACGGAACGGATCTCTTCTTCAAGCTCTTCCTCATCAGAAAGCTCGGGTACGCCAGATAACCGGCGCACGACCTCATCAACGAACGACGCGATCGCCACCAACGGCGCCAGCAACACCCGCAACACCCGCAACAGCGGCGTCGAGCGCAATATCAGCGACTCCCCCGCGTGCTCGGCCACGCTCATCGGCACCGCCGAGCTCAGCAGGTACAGCAGCGCCGCCCCGATCCCCGCCGCCGCCAGCGCCCGAGGCCACCACTCAGCCAGAGAGCCCTGCGGGCCCACCGCCCACGCGAAGAGCGACGCCACACCAGCCAGCATGCACACAATCCGCACCGCCGACACCGCCAGCGCGTGCTCGTGACGCTGATCGAAAACAGCGTCCACACGCGTCTCGATCTGCCGCGCCGCCGCGATCCGCCGCGCCTTCGCCCGCGACGCCGTGCGCAGCGACATCTGCAGCGACGCGAAGAACCCGCCCAGCGCGAACGCCAGCAACCCGATCCACACGCCACCCGTCACGATCGCTCTCCAAAGAACCGGGCGCCGATCCCCGCCTCGCGAAGGATCTCATCCTCGCGCCGGTGCATCGCCTCGTACGACGCCTCGTCGTGATCGTCGTACCCCATACAGTGCAGCACGCCATGAAGCACGTACAGCGTCAATTCATCCACCGCGTCGTGCCCGCGCTCATCCGACGCCCGCCGCGCTTCATCAAGACACACCACCACGTCTGTATCCAACGGGTCAACCTTGTCGTAGCGCAGATCAAACGTCAGCACATCGGTTGTCGAATCGATATCAGAATGCACTCGGTGCACGGCGCTCATCCGTTCGTCGCCCACGATCGCCACCCGCACCGAGTGCTCTCGCGCGTCACCCGCCGCGAGCGCCACGACGCGCGCGACCGACTCGCGCAGGCGCGCAAGATCACCCACTGACAACTCGTGGGTCTCATCGCTGACATCGCAGCTCGGACTGGGAGGTTGGTCGGGCTCGTCGTCGGCTTCTTCAAGCCGCGGCGTGGTCTGGCTGGCGTTCATCGACTGCGGAGCCCTCGCGACGCCCGGGCAGGCTTGCGCGCCCGCTCCCGCGTCGGTCCTTGTTCTCTGGTGAGTGTACGACGCCCCTAGGCGGATTCAAGCAGAACCCAACTCCACGCCGGGAAACACACGTCCGATCACTGATTCCGGGGCCTCAGAACAGGATCCGGACGCTGGCTGTGATGAAGGGCGCCGGGTCCCCATCCTCTTCACCCACAGTCACCCCGCTCGAATCCAACGTCTCGATGTTCGACCACACCGCGGCGCCGACGCCACCACGCACCAGCATCCTCGCGTCCGGCTCCCAGACCACGCCTAGACCGGCGACGATCCGATCGTCCTGCAGCACGCCGTCGGGCAACGGGCCGTCTTCGTCCAGCCGGAACTGACGCCCGCTGAACGCCGCGCCGACCACCAGCGACAGCTCGTCGTTCGACTCGTACACCACGCCAAGGCCCGCGCCCTGCCCGCTCCCCAGCGCCCGCCCGATCTCTGTCGAGGACAACCGCATGTTCTCCGCGAACTGCCACTCAACGCCGACGAACGGGATCACGCGCACATCATCTTCCAGCCGATCGCTCACCCCCGCGCCCAGCGTCAGCGTCAGATCGTCCGACATCCTCCACGCCACCGCCGCGAAGCCGCCCAGCGTCGCCGACTCGCCGAAGTCGGCGCCATCCTCCGCCGACCACTCCACGCCGCCGCCCCCAATAAACGTGAACGTCTCATCCAGGGGATGCACCAGCCGGGCGCTCAGCCCGTACACCGTCGCCCCGCCGATCGGATCCCCGCCCGGCGCCAGCCCTGTCGCGCCCTCGAAGTCATACTCCGACCGCTCCACGCCGAACGTAAAACCCAGCAACGAGCGGTCCCAGACCGGCACGTCGTACGTCAGCTCGGCGCCGAAGCGGGCCACGCTGAACTCGCCCGCGCCGTCCAGATCGGCCTCGAACGTGTACGAGCCCGCCGGTTCCAGCGTCAGCCGCGCCGCGCGTTCGCGTGTTTCGTCCTGCCCCATCGCGCCGCCCGCGAGAGCGAGCGCCATCCCTGCCGTCATCAGTCGTCGCATCGTCGTCTGCTCCATGCCCGCGTTATACCCGCATCTTCTTCGCGTAGATCAGCCACTCGATGCACGCCAGCAGCAAACCGCCCAGAACAAACCAGCGCCAGAGCTCCCGCACCGTCACCGCGTCCACCCCCGACCCGCCCACGCTCCGCCCGCCCAGCGTCAGCGCGTCCCGCGTCGCCAGCGACGTCTCCCGCTCATCAAAGAGGTTCACCGCAAGAAGCGCCTCCTCCGCGCCCTCCAGCGTGTACAGCCCGACGCGCTCGAAGGCGCCGAAGCGAGCCAGCCCGTCATCGCGCGCCAGCGCCGTCGCCTCGACCGGCCCCCGCGCGATCACCTCAGGCGCGACCGCCCTCACCGCCGCACCCATCCCCGTCGTCCGCGACACGCCCTCACCCGTCGCCCGCGGCGCCAGCCACTCGCTCGCGAGCTGCATGAACAGCGGGAAGCTCGGGTCCGTCTCCCAGTTCGACCCGTCCGGCCCGAACGCCAGCACCAGCCTCCGTACCGCCCCTTCGTCGATCGCCGCCGCCAGCGCCCCGTCCTCGCCCAGCATGATGGTCTGCGCCCGCACGCCTTCGTCCCACTCGAGCGCCGGCGCCCCGCTAATCACCACACCATCCAGCGACAGGAACCGAAGCGCCGGATGCGCCCGCTCCCACGCCAGCACCCGCCGCGCCGACCCCGCCTCGTAGCGCACGAGCCGAACGCCGGACCCGGGCGCCCCCGCGCCCACATGCAGCGACGACCCCTCCGACGCACGCCCAGGCTCGCACCGATCGAACACCACAAACGACGCCGCTGGACCCCCGCTCTCGTCCCACTCACTCACCGAGAGCGCAACCGGCTCCCGCCCCGTCGCCACCCCCAGGGCCCGCTCAAGGAACGGATCAGCCCCAACCTCATCCGGATGCACCAGCACCGCCGCCGCCCCCACCGCCGCCGGTACCACCACCCACGCCTCATCATCACTCGCCAGCGCGTCCCGCCCCGCGATCTCCGCCCGCAGCACGCCGCCAACCGTCGCCCGCGTCTCAAACACCGCCGACGCCTGCCCGCCGGGCTCCACCGCCAGCGTCTCCCCATCCACCCGCTCGCCGTCAAAGAAGAGCGACACCGTCGCATCCCGGGCGCTCGCGCCAGCATGCGCGACCCGCACAAAGCAGCGCAATGTCGCCGGATCACTCGCGTCCCGACGCGCGCTCATCGCCACGATCCCCGTGTTCTCCGCAGGCTCCGCCGCCCCCACCCGCATGAACCGCACCTCCGCCTCACCCAGCGCTGCCCCACCCTCCGGCGTCACGAACCCCCCACCACTCAACACCACCACCAGCACCCCGCCCGGATCCTCCCCCAGCTGCGCCGCCACCAACTCCAGCGCCGCTCCAAAGTCCGCCGGCTGATCCGTCGCCGTGATCCCCTCCAGCGACGCCAGCAACACCCCCCGGTCCGCCGTCATCGCCGCCTCCAGCCGCGCCGACCCCGCGAACGACGCCACCATCGCCCGCTCCCCGGAACCCATCCGCCGCACCACCGTCTCCGCCCGCGCCAGCGCCTCCTCCAGCCGCGTCCCGCTCTCCCCATCCGTCGCGCTCATCGACGCCGACCGATCAATCACCAAGACCCACCGCTCCGCCGCACGCTCACCCCCACTCACCGCCGGCCGCCCCACGGCTCCCGCCAAGAGCGCCACCGCCAGAAGCTGCAAAAAAAGCAACCACGAAGGCCGAATCCACCGCAGCGGCGCGTTCACTTCCAAATCCCGCGCCGCCCGCGCCCACAAAAGCGTCGAGCTCACCCGCACCGGCCGCCGCCGCAGCTTCAGGAAATACCACAGCAGCGTCAGCGCAACCCCCGCCGCGAGCGCCGCAAGCCCCGTCGCCGGCGCCAGAAACGTCACGCCCGCCCCACCACATACACCACAAAGTTCTCGTCCAGTTCATCCCCCCGCGCCGGCGTCACGAGCAACGCCCCATCATCCAGTTCCCCGTCTCCCAACCGATCATAAAACTCCACCGTCCCAAACCCGCACTCCCGAAGCCCATCCCGCAGCTCCACCGCTGACCACAACCGCCAGTCGTACACAAACGCGTCGCGCACCCGCTCGCCGTTCTCCAGCTCAAAGTGCATCGCGTTCACCACCCGCGCCGTCAGCGGGTCCACCTCGCGCTGCTCCCACACATAGCGCACGCCACCGCGCAATTCCAATTCCGACTCCCCCACCGCAAACTGATCCACACCCCCATAGATATCGCACACGAACACACCACCCTCATTGAGCCGCCCCCGCGCACGCTTGAGATACGCGATCAGCCCCGCGCGCTCATGGAAGTACCCCATCGAAAAGTTCAACACCGCGATCACGTCCGCCGCCGCGTCCACCTCATTCACATCGCTCTGCACAACCTCAACCCGATCGCCCACCGCCTCCGCACGCAACTTCTCTCGCAGAATCCCCAGCGGCTCCCCATCCCAATCCACCGCCACCGCCCGATGCTCCCCGCTCAACTGCGCCCACGCAGCGCTCAGCGCCCCCGTCCCACAGAAATCCTCACCGAGCGCCCGCGCCCGCTCACCCGCCAGCGCCTGCACGAACCGCGCCTGCCGCCCCGGGCTCTGCGCCGCCCGCTCGTACAGCTCATACCGCAGCCGCGCGTCAACCATCCGCCTTACAGCCCCGCGCCGCGCACGCTCGACAGCATCCCCCGCCACGCGTCCATCTCCCCCTGCACCGCCGCCTCGGGTCCCGTCATCCGAATAAACACGCTCCCCTCCGCGCCACCCTCCACCACCGCGCCCAGCAACACCCAGCCTTCCATCGCCGTCTTCTCCCCCATCGGCGGCCCCGCCATGTACGTCCCCGCGTACTCCGCCGTCACCGTCCGGATCGCCCCCGACTCGATCACCTCGATCTCCGGCACGACCGCCTCGCCGTTCTCATCAAGGACCGACCGCGCCCACCGCGCCAGGTTCGACTCCACATCGCCCCCCTGCCCGGGCCCGAAGTGGAAGAACACCACCTCCGCCGCGTCGCCGCCAACCGCAAACTGCGCCTTGCGCACGTTGCCCTCGGGCTCACGCGACTCCCACGCCCCCGGCACGTCCCACGCCAGCGACGCGACCACCACCGGCGCCCCGCTCGGCGCCGGCGCTCCGCCCGGGCTCTCCTGAAGCCCGCGGATCTCCGCCGCCGGATCCTCGCTCTCGCCGCACCCGCCAAGCCCGATCACGCCGCCAATCAGCGCCGTGCCCACTACGTTGAAGCCCGCTACGTTGAATTGTGTCCGCTTCATCCGCTCATGGTACGCCCAGGCGACCCAACGCATGAACCCCCCCCGCATCGACCGTCCCGACGACCCCCGACTCGAGCTCTACACGCTCGCCCGCGACGGCGTCGCCCTCCGCCGCCACAACGCCTTCATCGCCGAGGGGCGCACCGTCGTCGAACTCCTCCTGAACTCCTCCCTCTACCGCACGCGCTCCCTCCTCATCGCCGAAAGCAAACTCGAAACCCACGCTCAGCTCATCGCACACGCGGAGGGCGCCCCCGCCTACGCCCTGCCCGACGAACTCATGCGCGACGTCCTCGGCTTCGACTTCCACCGCGGCGTCCTCGCCGCGGGCGACGCCGGCGAACCCGCCAACCCCAGCAATCTCATCGCCAAGAACCACCGTCTCCTCCTCGCCCTCGAAGGCGTTAACAACCATGACAACATGGGCGCCGCCTTCCGCAACGCCGCGGCCTTCGGCGCGGGCGCCGTCCTCCTCGACCCCCGCTCCTGCGATCCCCTCTACCGAAAGTCCATCCGCGTCTCGATGGGCCATGCCCTGCGCCTCCCCTTCGCCCGCGCCGAGACCAGCCGCAAGCTCAACGAAGCCCTCGCGAGCGCCGCCTACAAAATCCTCGCGCTCACCCCCGCGCCCGACGCCATCCCACTGCGCGAAGCATGTGCCGAGATCACGCCAGACGACCGCGCCTGCGTCCTCGTCGGCGCCGAAGGCCCGGGCCTCTCCGTCGCCGCCCAGCGTTCCGCCACCACACGCGTCCGCATCCCCATGGCGCCCGATGTCGATTCCCTTAACCTCGCGACCGCCGCCGGCATCGCGCTCTCCGCCGTGTTCGATGCCCTCAGCGCACCGTCTCGCACGTGACCAAGAGCTTCCCGCCCTCCATCCGCACCCCCCGCACCCGCACTGTCCGCCCGTCCGCCAGGCTCAGTTCCGCCGACTCCGCCACCGGGCGCTTCCCCATGATCGCCTCGGCCAATCGCTTCTCATCCTCACCCGCGCCGACGCGCCGTTCCAACTCCTCGAACGTCCAACGCAACGGCGCCGACAACCGCCCCACCGACGCGCTCAGCGGGCGCAACCACAACGCGCCCTCCTCATCAACGATCGGTGTCGCCCGCAGCGTCACATACCGCTCGCGCCCCAGGCTGTCCTCCACCATCACCCCGGCGCCAACCCAGCCCGTATCAAAGTGAAGCTGCACCTCGTCCGCCCACGCCGGACGCTCCACCTCCTGATTCTCCATCCACCGCGGCAGCATCACGTTCATCCACGCGTTCGCCTCCCGCGCCGACACCGCCACCGTCCACGCCTCGCCCAGCTCCCGGCGCTTGTGCACCGCCGAGGTCATCGCCTGCTCGGTCCGCTCCGCCAGCGCCACCGTCGCCGGGTCCTCCGGGTCAACCGTCCGCCACCACTCCGGCGCCGAGAACGAAAGCTGGTACATCCCGAGCGCCGTCAGCGTGCCCAGACCGATCACCACCAGAAGCCCGATCACTACAAAGCGACCAACAACCTGCGGCGACATCGCCAGCGACCGCGCCCCGACCCACACCGCCGAGTGCGCCGCCCCGCGCACCCCCTCAGCCCCCAACCGCCCGCACGATCAGCGTGTCGTTCTGCCCCCCGAACCCAAACCCGTTCGAGAGCGCCGTCGTCACGCCCCCCGCGCCGCTCACGTCTCGCGCTTCGTTCGGCACATAATCCAGATCACAAACCGCGTCAGGCGTGTCCAGGTTGATCGTCGGCGGCAGCACCCCCGTTTCGATCGCCTTCACACAAGTAATTAGCTCGACCGCGCCCGCCGCCGCGATCAGGTGCCCCATCATCGACTTCACCGAACTCACCGGGATCTTCGGCGCGTTGTCGCCGAACACCGCCTTGAGCCCCCGCGTCTCGATCGAGTCGTTCTCTTTAGTCCCGGTGCCGTGCGCCGAGATGTAATGGATGTGCGGGCGACCGTCCTCGCCCACCGTGTGCGGCGCCAAGTCCGCGTCCGCCAGCGCCTCCATCATCGACGCCAGCGCCCCCTTCCCGTCCGGCTCGATATCCGTGATCCGGTACGCGTCCGCCGACGAACCAAAACCCACGACCTCAGCGAGCGGCGTCGCCCCCCGCGCCGTCGCGTGCTCCATAGTTTCCAGAATCACGACTCCAGCGCCGTCGCCCATCACGAAGCCGTCACGATCCGAAGAGAACGGTCGGCTGGCGCCCGCCGGGTCGTCGCGCCGCGACGAGAGCGCCGTCAGCCGGATGAACCCTGTGATCCCCAGCGGGTGGATCATCGAGTGCGTCCCGCCCGACACCATCAGGTCGGCGTCACCGCGCCGCAGAATCTCCGTCGCCTCGCCAATCGCCTGCGTCGAGGCCGCGCACGCCGTCAAGCTGTTGAACGCCGGCCCGCGCAAGCCAAACGCGTTCGCCAGGTGCTGCATCGGCTTGTTGGGCTCCTGCTCCACCTCGTCGGTCGCGTTCATCCGCGCCATCGCCGTCCGCGCCCACGCCGCGGCGTCGAACGAGCGATTGTCCGCATCCCACCCCGCGAGATTCGCCGCCGCGAACGGCGCAAAGTCCGGCACGCCCTCCCCCGCCGCGAAATACACGCCGGCACGCGAGTTTTTTAGCGCCTCCATCCACTCCGCTCGAGCGCCCCCGCGCGACGCGTCGCCCAGCCCGGCCTGCTTCCACGCTTCCGCCGCCGCCGCCAGCGCAAACCGCGTGTGCAGCCCGGCGCCCGCGTGGCGCTCGTGCTCCGCAAACCGCGTGGAAAGATCAGGGTCTTCCGACTGCGCTGCGAAGTTCGTCGTGAACGTCTCGGACTCGAACCGCGTGATCCGACCCGCCGCCGCGTCGCCCTTCATCAGGCGCGACCACACGGTCTCCACGCCCGCGCCCAGCGGGGTCACCATCCCCATCCCGGTGATGACCACCCGGTGCTGGCCCGAGGCGGTTCTCACTCGTCGTCCCCGTCCTCATCGTGGCCGTCGTGATCGTGGTCGTCGTGCCCCTCGTTCAGCTTGTCGGGGTTCAGCACGCGCACCAGCCCGTCCTTCAACCGGCGCTCGCCGAAGTTGATGATCAGCCCCAGCTCCAGATCGGCCGCCCGCAGCTGCGCCCGCAGCGCCGTGCGGTCCGTCCCGTCGATCTCCCGGTGCTCCGCCCGCAGATCAACCACGAACCGATCGTTCACATAAAGATCAAAGTTGCCCTGCCCGACCACTTTGTCCTTGTACGTCACGTCGAAGCTCTGGTCGCGCGTGTACGGGACGTCCAGCTCATCAAGCTCCGCCGTGAGCGCGCCGGCGTAGACGCTGGGCTCGAACCCCGGCCCGATCGCGCGGTGCACGTCGATCGCCGCGCCGATCACCTTGCGGCTCACCTCAGTCAGTTCCGGGTCCAGATCCTCGGTGCGGGTCGTGCGCCGGTGCGTCGTCGTCATGTCGCTCTCCTTGCCAGGCGTCCTAGCGTTCGTTGAGAAAATCGGTACGAATCGTGATGGTACCAGCCCGGCCCGCCTATGGCGCCCGCAGGATCAACGCCGCGTTCTGGCCGCCCAGGGCGTTTGTACACACCAACGCCGCTCGGACTTTGGCCGCGGCCGCATCGGACGCGCCGGCGCGCACGCCGTTGGTCGTTCCGCCCGCCAGACGCGCCGGCAGGCGTTGTTCGCGGAGGGCCGAGGCCGCAGCGCAGACGGCGATGCCCCCGGCGCCCGCCAGGGCGTCCCCGATATGGGGCGTCAGCGTGATGGTTTCGATGGCGCTCAGGCGCTCGCCGAAGACGCGGGCGAGGCCCGCCGCTTCGTTGGCGTCGCACTCGGGCGCGCCGGAGGCGTGGGGGACGATCAGGTCGATCTCGCTCGCGTCCATCCCGGCGTCGGCGAGCGCGGCCTCGACCGCCATCGCCAGCCCAGTGCCGGCGGGGTCGTCGTCGATGGACTGGGCGGCGCCGAAGCCGGCGACCTGCGCGTGGATGCGCGCGCCGCGGGCCCTCGCCGTCTCCGCTGACTCGATCAGCACGATGCCCGAGCCCTCGCCGATGATCGAGCCCGTCGAGGTTTCGTCGTACGGGCGCGAGATGTCGAAAACTACATCGTCGCGCGTGCAGGTCGCGAGGCGACCCGAGTAGCGCATCCGCAGCAGGCCCATCGGGTTGAGCTTGGATTCCCCGCCGCCCGAGAAGCAGATATCGCTGTCGCCGCGTTCGATGACGCGGCGCGACTCGCCGATCGAGAGCAGCCCGCTGGCCTCGCAGCAGGTGATGGTGTTCGACGGGCCCTTGGCGTTGTGGATGATCGTCACGTGGCACGCCAGCATGTTGGGCAGGTACTTCAGCAGCCACAGCGGCGAGAGGTTGTTCATGCCGCTCTCGCCCCACACCTTGAGATCGAGCTCGCCCTCGGGCGTGGCGGCGCTGGCCTGGGCCATCGCCAGCTCCTCGGCCTCGCAGGCGATGAAGCCCGCGCCGATCTGGCAGCCGATGCGGTCGTCTTCGTAGGTCGGGTCGTCGCCCGTGCCGCGGGTGACGATGCCGGCGTCCTCCACCGCGCACTTCGCGGCCCCCACGGCCAGCTCAATGTCGCGGGCCATCACCTTCACCGCTTTGCGGTAGCTCTTGGGGACGTAATCACGGGCCTTGAAGTCGTGCACCTCGGCGCCCAGCTCACAGCCCAGCCCCGAGGCGTCGAACGATTCGATGGGCGCGATCGCGCTGCGACCTTCGCACAGTCCGTCCCAGAGCGCTCCGACGCCGACGCCCAGGCCCGTGACCGCGCCGAGACCCGTGATGACCGTTTCTCTCGCCATGAGGAGCCCATCGTAGCCGCAGCCAAGCGGGCGGGGCGCGCCGGTACACTCATCGCATGAGCACCGCTACGGTCGAACCCGCTTTGCCCGCCGGCGTGAAAGCCGCCCGCCTCGTCGTGGGGCTGGAGGTCCACGTTGAACTCGCCACCCGCTCCAAGATGTTCACCCGCGTGGGCTCGCCCGCGTGCGCGGAGTTCGACCAGTCCGAGCCCAACACGCTGATCGACCCCGTCACCCTCGCCCTGCCCGGCGCCCTCCCGGTGATGAACAAGGCCGCGGTCGAGATGTCCATGCTCGTCGGGCTCGCGCTCAACTGCTCCATCGCCGAGTTCACCAAGTGGGACCGCAAGTCCTACTACTACCCCGACCTGCCCAAGGGCTATCAGATCTCGCAGTACGACCTGCCCCTGTGCTTTGACGGCAGCGTCGATATGCCCCTGCCCGAGCGGGCGACCAAGGACGACATCCCCGCCAAGCGCGTCGGCATCATCCGGGCCCATCTGGAAGAGGACGCCGGCAAGCTCTCCAACGAGTTGCCCGGCGGCGCCCCCTCGCCCGACGCCCTCGTTGATTTCAACCGCGCCGGCACCCCCCTGCTCGAAGTCGTGACCGCCCCCGATTTCCGCAGCGCGGACGAGGTCGTCGATTTCGCCAAGCTGCTGCGGAACATCTGCCGGTACTGCGGCGTCTCCATCGGCATCATGCAGCGCGGGCACATGCGCTTCGAGCCCAACATCAACATGGTGCTCGAGCTTGACGACGGGCGCGAGATCAAGACGCCCATCGTTGAGATCAAGAACCTCAACTCGTTCCGAGCGCTCAAGGGAGCGATCGAGTACGAGCAGGCCAGCCAGCCGCAGCGCTTCCTCGACGACGGCAAGATCATGGGCCCCGGCGCCAAGACCACCCGCGGCTGGAACGACGGGGAGAACCGCACCTATGTGCAGCGCGAGAAGGAAGACGCCCACGACTACCGCTACTTCCCCGACCCCGACCTGATCCCCGTGACCGTCTCGGACGAGTGGCGCGAGGAAGTCCGCGCCCGTCTGCCCGAGCTGCCCCACCAAAAACTCAATCGCTACCTGACCGAACACGCCTTGCCTGTGGCCGACGCGCTCGCGCTGGTCGAGGAGCGCCCGGTTGCCGACTACTTCGACGAGACCGTCGAGGCGGTGGTCGCTGAGGGGATCACCCTCGGCTCGGCCGGCAAGCAGGCCGCCAACATCATCCTGCAGAACCTCGCCAAGAAGGCCAACGAAGCGGGCGCCCTCGCCAGCGAGCTGGGCGTCACCCCCGCGCAGATCGCCGGCATCATCAAGCTGCGTTCGGACGACTCCGTGGGCTCGGCCGCCATCGACCCGCTGCTCGACCACTTCGTCGATTCCGACGATGACGCCCCGACCGCCGCCGAGACGCTCAACCTGCTGCAGGTGCGCGACGAGGGGCAGCTCGAAGCGTGGTGCGACGCCGTGATCGCCGACCCGGCCAACGCGAAGGTGGTCGAGGACGTGCGCAGCGGGAAGATGGCCGCGATCGGGCGGTTGCTGGGCGGGGTGATGAAGCTGTCGGGGGGAGCGGCGGATGCGAAAGCGGTGCGGGAGATGTTGATGAACAAACTTGTATAATCACACATATGGCACACGACAAATACTTTGCTGAAGTATGCAAACCCGAAATCATGGCCATAGGTTGGCACCTCGCCAAACAAGACAGCCATGATGATTTCGTCCGCGACTACATTAGCCATGCCGACTACGCTTCATCACTTACCGAACGTCTAAATCATATCATCGAACAAGTCATTCACAATCGCTATCGACCAAAGCATCTACTTGAAATTGACATACCAAAATCTGGGTTAGCAGTGCGACCTGGAAATGTGTTACCGATTGAAGAATCCTCGCTGTTACATGCAGCGATATATGCATTAGCCCCTGCGCTAGACAAAAAGCTATCTAACCAAGTCTATTCCTATCGCCTGCACAAGAACTGGAAGAAGAAGGCTGCGAAAGGCCGCTCCATGTTCAAAGAAGGAGATATTGAATTCCCGTTCCTTAGGCGAGCCACAGTGGCTCAATTTACACAGTTTGAAGCATGGTATAGCGCTTGGCCTGAATTTGAGGAAGCCTCATTCAAGGCTGCTACAGGAGAAGGATTCACGCATCTTACCAAAACGGATATTTCATCCTATTTTGAAAACATTGATCTTCGACAACTTCACGACCTCCTTCGATCAATATTGCCTGACAAAGAGGTTAAAATACTTCAGCTTGTATTTCGAGTTCTTGAAGGATGGAGACGGACTACGGCAGCAGGACTTCCGATCGACCGCGGGATACCTCAGGGTAATGAAATAAGCTCATTTCTCGGAAACCTATATTTAATACCACTTGATAGAGCACTGGACACATTTTGCAAAAAAAATGACGCTAAATGGTTCCGGTATGTTGATGATGTCAAGGTGTATACCAAGAACGAGAAGGATGCCCGTGCCGCAGTTTTCTGGATAAATGATGCCCTACGAGAGCTGCACCTAAACCTGCAGGGAAGCAAGACCCGAATACTCACCGGAGACGCTTTTGTTCGTGAACACGACAAGACCATTGATAATCGCATTACGGTCGCACAAGAGCATCTCGACAAAGCACTTAAGAAGACAGACACCAAAGCCATCACCGCCGCGCTGCAACAAGTGTCTCCTCTCTGCAAGGCGTACACGCAAGGTCTGCCAGAGGCTGTTAGAGGACTGAGCGGAGATAACAGTCGCCACTTTCGTCGTCTACTAGGGCTTTATAGTAGAGCGGGCAGAACACGGAAGAATCTTCCCGAGGCAGCACTAGCCGCAATAAAAGAAATGCCAGACCTGCGAGTTCTTAGATCTACGATACGCTACCTGTGTAGCTTGCCGTACTCCAAGCATGACGACATCGCTGAGCGCCTTTTTGCTCTTTTGGAAAATAATGATCTTCTGTTTCCGTTTCAGATTGCGAGCGTAATCGAGGCCATAGGACAACTACATCCTGAAGACCATTTAGCGACGGCAGCGTCTCGCATCAGAAAGTATGCGCTCGGCGGCAATCTTCGAAAAAAGAATCATTGGCTCGTGCACACTAAAGCACTGGAAAGTATAGGGAATCTTTCCTATACACCCAGATACTATGACAAAATGACTGAGCAATTTCTAACCTCAAACCATCCTATAGTGAGACGCGCAGCGGCTTCTTTGGTGGTTCGCCGTACTGCTACCGAAGCCAGAGCTAAATCTATTGCGCTGATCTCTCACGCAGACACGTCTATCGGTCGCGTAGGTATCTGGCTACGTCGACTACAGAAAGATATAGAATATGCCCAAAAGGAAATCAAATTCTTTAACCGGGGTGACAAGAATCCGAGAACCTTTCATCTCCAACTGACTCTCTTATACTCTATTTCTTCTACTGAAGAACAAGGTATTGCACAGCCATTTAAAGCCGCGATGAACAAAGTACCGGTGTTCAAAAGTCGTAGGCTTGATTGGCACAGAACCCAGTTGCTAGAAAGAGTTGGCTGGGCATGATCGCCACTCTTTCCCCTCCCGCTCCACGCGCCGATACAGCGTGTCCCGCTCCACCGGCTCGAACCCCGCCTCGCGGATCGCGCGGGTGAGGTCGAAGACGCTGGTTTCCTGGTGGGTGCCGGCGCCGGTGAGCTTGGTGATGTCGTACCACACCACGGTGCCGTCGATGTCGTCGGCGCCGGCGCGCAGCTCGAGCTGGGCCATCGCCAGCGTCTGCATGATCCAGAACGCTTTGACGTGGGGGAAGTTGTCGAGCATCAGGCGGGCGATGGCCAGCGTGCGCAGGTTCTCGAGGCCCGTGGGGCCGGGCAGGTGCTCGAGCTCTGAGCCGTCGGGGAAGAAGGGCAGCGGGATGATGGTCTGGAAGTAGCCGCCGCGGTTGTTCATATCCGGCGTGGGCTGCTCGACGTCTTCGCGGGTAAGGGTGATGGCGCCGGTGACGTCGGCTTCGTAGCCCAGGCGCTGCAGGGCTTCGTCCTGGGCGGTGCGGAGCATGTCCATGTGGACCAGACGCTCGCGCCGCCCTTCGAGGTGACCGTAGAGGATGGTGGCGTTGGTGTTGAGGCCCAGCTCGTGGGCGACGCGGTGGACGGTGAGCCAGACGTCGGAGCGGATTTTGCCCTTGTAGGCCTCGTCGTGGACGCGGTCGTCGAAGACTTCGGCGCCGCCGCCGGGCATGGAATCGAGCCCGGCGTCCTTGAGCTTTTGCAGCACCCAGCGGATGCCGGCGGCGGGGTCTTTGCGGGAGTGCTGCTTGGCGATTTTGGCGAGGTGGACGATCTCGACGGCGGTGAACGCTTTGACGTGCAGGCCGGGGGTGGCCTGTTTCAGCGTGCGCATCATGTCGGTGTAGAACTCGAAGGGGTGGTAGGGGTGGAGGCCGCCGACGATGTGGATCTCGGTGGCGCCGGCCTCGACTGCTTTGCGCGCTTCGGCGGCGATGTCATCGAGGGTGAACTCGTAGGCGCCGTCGCCCCCGCGTTTGCGGGCGAACTCGCAGAACTTGCAGGAGAGGGCGCAGACGTTCGAGTAGTTGAGGTGCTTGTTGATGTTGTAGTAGGTGGTGTCCCCGTGGAGGCGTCGGCGGACGGACTCGGCCATCTCGAAGACGCTCCAGACATCGGGGGTGGCGTAGAGGAGCTCGCCGTCTTCGATGGTGAGGCGCTCGGCGCGGTCGACTTTTTCGCGGACCTTGGCGAGGGCGTCGTCGGTAGCGATGGTCCGAGAAGGGGCGAGGGTGGTCACGGGCTCTCCTTGCAGGCGTCACAAGAGTTTATGCACCCCGCGCGGTCGGTTCAGGCGGGAGGGCGACGGGCCGATAGCGAGGTCGGAGCGCCGCCCGCGCTTCACGCGAGACGGAGAGACCGCGCATGTCAGACGAGAACAACCAGCAGAACCCCGCTCCGCCCAAGTCCCCTCACGGCGAGGACTCGCTGGAGCTGATCCGCGGGCTGGAATCGCGGCTGAAGCTGGCGCAGGACGCCGGCGCCGAGCAGCTCAAGGCGGTCGAGCTGCTGATCGACCAGCAGCTTGAGATCGAGAACCAGCGGAAGGCGCTGGCGGAAGAGGTGGAGCGGTTCAAGGAGCAGTCGGCGAAGATCGAGGCGGACCAGGCCTGCAACAACGAGCGGGCGGCGGAGCTGGATCAGCAGGCCGAAGCGTTGAACCAGCGTGAGACGGCGCTCGCCGAGGACAAGCAGGCTGTCGAGGCGCAGCTCGACGAAGCGCAGAAGCGTGAGACAGAAGCAGCGGAGCAGAAGAGCGCCTTCGAGGCGCGGCTCGGTGAGGTTCAGGAGAAGGCCGCGGAACTGCAGCAGGAATCCGAGGCCTTCGAGAAAGCTCGCGCGGAGCTGGAAGAGCAGGCCAACAGCGCGAAGCAGCGCGCTGAAGCGCTCACAAAAGAGAAAGACGAACTCGAAGAGGCCCGCGAGGTCTTGGACGCCGACAACTCGCGTCTGCGCGGTGAACTCGCCGCGGCCGAGGCCGCCGGCGCCGGCGCCGAGGCGGCGAACAAGGCGCTGAACGAACTGCGCGCCTCTCTTGGCGCCCGCGACGCCCAGGTGGAGAAGCTGACCGAGCGCCTCAAGACCGCGCAGGCGCAGCTGGAAGAAGGGCAGACTTCCGCCGGCGTGGCCAACGAGCTGCGCGCGCAGCTCGACACGCGCGATCAGGAGATCGCTGAACTCAGCAAACGCCTCGTCGACGTGCAGTCGCAGCTTGAAAACAACGACGGCGCTGATGCCGAAGCCGAAGAACTCCGCGCCCGCCTAGCCGCGGCGACCAGCGAGCTTGACGAGCTGCGCAACGCGCCGCCGACTTCTGACGAACCCGTCAGCGAGCAGGTGGCCAAGCGCGACAAGGTGATCGAGTCGCTCACGGCGCAGCTGCGCGAATCGGAAGAGAAGCGCGCCGCGGCGGTCGCCGCCAAGCCCGCGGGCAGCGCCCCGAAGTCATCGCAGGCCGACCTTGTACGGCGCGACCGCCTCAAGGCCATCCGCAACTCGCTCCGCGACAAGGCCGGGCGCCTGTCGCAGGCGAAGGAGATGATCGATCAGCGCCAGGAGGAGATGGAGCAGGTGCTCAAGCTCCGCTCCGATCTCGCCGCGCAGCGTGAAGCGCTGAAGCGTGAGAAGGCCGACGTCGGCAAGCACAACGCCAAGGCCGGCGCCGGGGTCGCCGCGGTCTGCGCCGCCATCGCCATCCTCCTGCTCGCCCCGGTGAGCTGGAAGGTCGCGGGTATGTTCTCGCCCGCCGACCACCTCGCCACCGCCAGCATCGAACTCGCTTCGCGCAGCGGTCAGCCGCTGCCCGACAACCGCCTCCAGGCCTTCCGTGCGTCG
This sequence comes from Phycisphaerales bacterium, assembly GCA_965227605.1. Classification (GTDB taxonomy): domain Bacteria; phylum Planctomycetota; class Phycisphaerae; order Phycisphaerales; family UBA1924; genus CALNYS01. The sequence continues at coordinate 457,528 of OZ245745.1, forward strand.
ATCGACGAACTCGCCACCGACCCCAAGGTCGTCGAGCAGACCGCCACGCGCATGTCGCGCCGCGGCATCGAGGCCTACAAGCAGCCCGCCGCATTGGCTACCGCGCTCAAGGCACGCCTCGACGTCAGCCACCCGCGCCCGGGCGGAGTCGATATCGCCTACACCGACAAGGGCCCCCTGCTTACCCAGCGGGCGCTTGAGACCTATATCGCGGCCCTGGTCTCGGCCGCGAACGACCGTGCCTCGGCCCGTATGGACAACACGACGGTCGTCGTCACCGACGCGCCGAACGCAACCACGCCCGTGAACATCTCCGAGCAGGCGATCGCCGCCGGTGGGGTGTGGGCCGGTTCATCGCTTGTGGTCCTGCTCTTCCTCAGCTTCGTCGCGATCGCCATGACCAAGGCCCGTGAGCGCATCCGCGGCGAGGAGGCCATGCTGCAGTCAGCCCGTGACGGTTCGGGCATCGGCTGGGGCATCCCCGGCCAGGACTGAGCGATAGCGCACCGGCGCATGAAAAAGCCCCGCATCGCGGGGCGTTCAGTTCGAGATCAGTGTGACGCGTTGGCTCAGATGCTGAGCATCACCGGCTCGCCGCCCGCGGCAGGAACCAGACCCAGACGACCGTTCGTCAGGCGGATGTCCACGGGGATCGACTCGCCCACGAGCCCGCCCGTGTAGGGGAAGCGGGCCAGCTGAGCCTGCTCGTCGCCCTGGGCGTCAACCACCACCAAGCGGTAGTCGGCCACGCCGTCAAACTCGGGGAGGTTGCGGCAGACAAGGAAGGCCGTCTGCGTTTCGTGATCGACGAAGATCGTGGCCCGCAGCTGCGGGGCGTCAGCGGGCGTATTGCTCACCGTGCTGGCGAACGCGACGCGCTCGGCGGTGGGGCTGAGGAGGACCTGCTCGAAACGGGGGCCGAGCTCCTGGGCGATCGCGGCGATCTCGCCCGACTGCCCGACGCGCAGCGCCTCGTTGTACTGGCTCTGCATGGAGTAGCCGACACCGAAGAGAACCAGGGTCGCCGTGGCGAACCCGATGCAGGCGGCCCGCCAGAGCGGGCTGACGTTGGCGCGGATCGAGAACTCCTCGGGGACGATGCGCCCGACCACGTCGGCGCGGGCGGCGGTCATAGCGCCGCGGACCCGACCGAGCACCCGCTCGCGGAGTTCCGCGGGCGGATCGACCTGGGGCAGCGTTGAAGTATCCCCGGTAAGACGCTCCTGCTCGCGACGCACCTGGCGCTGAACGGCCGGGGCGGCCGCGCGGAATGCGCTCTCGAAGACCTCGTGCTCGCTGTCGTCGAGCAGGCCCATCGCGTCGAGGGATGCCAGTTCCAGTAGTTCTCGCGTCGTCATGCCGTCGGCTCCTCGCCCACGCTCATTTCCCGGAGTCGGGCCACCGCCCGACTCAGTGTTGATTTGATCGTTCCTATCGGACGGTCCAGTTCTTCCCCGATCTGTCGGAGCGTCTGCCCGCCGAGGTAGGCCCTCGTCAGCACAGTACGTTGCAACTCCGGCAGGCGTTCCATCTTCTTCATCAACTCCGCAAAACGTTCGTCTCTCTGGATACCCTCATGGGCGCGCTCGGATCCGTCTTCCGGCGCCCATTTTTCCTCCAGAGTCACGTTCGATTTCACCCGGGCCCGGATCCGGCGGAGGCGATCCACCAGATATCGGCGTGTGATCAGCACCACCCACGTCGAGAGAGCGGCCCTGGAGGCGTCATATCGGGCCGCCGTCCGCCACAGGCGTACGAAAACTTCCTGCACCGCGTCCTCGACCTCGCCCGAGGAGGGCAACATCTGATACGCCATCCGGTACACAAGGGCCCCGAACCGGGTGTACAGCTCGTCGATGGCGGCTTCATCGTCTTCCGCCACGCGGCGCATCAGATCGCTGTCTTCCAGCTTCCGCGGGTCCATCGCGCGCTCCGGCGGCCTGCCCACGCAGGCCATCCATAAGTATATGCGCGCCCCCGGAAAAGTCACGAAGATTCCATAACCTTCTGTTTGTGTAAAGTTTGGGCAATAAATTCGTCGATTTGTTCGCTAGGAAGACAGGCCTTGAGAGGTTATCATTGAGAGAGACGTAGAGTGTTTGCGGGGGGGACCCAGCGTGAACCATCTCGGCAATGCGAATCAGGCGACAACCGGCGTGCGTGTGCGCGGTTTCAGCATGATCGACCTGCTCGTGTCGATCGCGGTCATCGCCGTGCTCATCAGCCTGATCAGCCCGACGCTCAGCCACGTGCGCAGCGCAGCCAACAAGGTGGTCTGCGCTTCCAACCTGCGCCAGGTCGGCCTCTGCCTCACCATGTACCGCGACGATCACGATTCGTTGCTGCCGCAGGAACGTCGCGCCGCCACGCGCTCGTCCGACGAGGCGCCGGACCCGCAGATCGCCCACACCGGTGAGCACCCCACTGCCTGGTCCAGCTTGGGCTGGCTCGTGGCCGAGGGGTACATCAACACCCCGCAGATCTTCTACTGCCCCTCGCACGAAGGCACACAGACCCAAGAGGCATACTCCGACGCGTGGCTGAGGCTCGATCGCGAGATCCGGACGAACTACGCCTACCGCGGCGAGCTCGCCCGCCCCTCGCTGGATCATCCGCTCGGGCATGCTCCGGGCACTGATTCCGGCTCCCCCTTCTCGTCACCGACCTCGCCGATGCCGTCTGCTCAGGCCAGCGCTCAATCGACCCAGAACGTGCTGGTGTCCGACGCCTTCACTTCCGCCGCGGACCTCAACCACGCGAGCGGGTTCAACACCCTCACCAAGAGCATGAGCGTTTCGTGGCTCAGCGACGAGGGCGGGAACATTCAGAACATGCTCTCCAACTATGGCGAGGGCGTTTCCTCTGACGAGGCGTGGTCGATCCTCGACCGCAACGTTACTCCCACCGACCGGACCACCGAAGGTGTTTCCGGCGCCCAGTTCCTCCTGAACCTCTTCTACTAAAGCCCGTTTCGCTCCACGCGCTACGGAACGTGTCGGCTGTCAGCACGTACACTCCGTTGACGACCCCAACCGGGTTGCGACAGGAGGATCTGTTCGATGCGCACCGTTCTCAGCCGCTTTGCGGTGATTCTCGCGCTCGCTTTCGCGAGCGGGGCGTTCGCCCAGGCGACGCCGGACCGCCTCTACCACGGCATCAACCGCCCCATCCCGTTCACCGTCGAGGCGCCTGGGAGTGCCGAGAGTGTTGAGCTGCACCTCTACGACGGTTCCGGGAACCAGATCGTCACCCGCGCCAGCGTCGAGCCGGGCGCCGTTGATCTGTTCGAGGTCTTCCCGATCCTGTGGAACCGCACCCAGCCTCAACCCTTCTACCTCCAGGCTGTGGTTGATGGCGAGCAGCTCGGACCACCGGTCTTCCTCGAGCCGCTTCGCACACCGCGCACGAGCAGGCTCGACCCGCGCTCGAACAAGGTGGTGTGGGAGCGCGACAAGCGCCGCGTCTACACCGGGCTGCGTACGTACCCCGCCAAGCTCATCGAGTTCTCGACCTCCCTTGGCGATTTCACCGTGAAGCTGCGCCCCGATCAGGCGCCGCAAACCGCGATGCACATCCAGAGCCTCGTCGAGGGCGGCTTCTACACCGACATCGTGGTGCACCGCATCATCCCGACCAACGCGAACGGCGACCCCTTCGTCATCCAGTTCGGCGACCCTCGAGGATTCGGCACGGGCGGTCCCGGCTACTTCGTCGATCTGGAACCGAGCGAGCTCTCGCACGCGTTCGGCGTCGTCTCGATGGCTCGCTCGCCGGGAGATCAGAACTCCAACGGCTCGCAGGTCTTCGTCTGCCTCAGCCGGGCCGCCACATCCCACCTCGACGACAACTACACCTCGTTCGCGGAAGTGATCGACGGCGCCGACACGCTCATCGCCATCGAAACCGCCGAGCTCGAAGACCCTGCACGCGGCGTCCCCGCGGACCCGAAGCCGGTGGTGACCTCGGCCCGCGCGTTTTACGCGCCGCCCATCGGTCAGTGGCCCAAGCGCGTCACCCGCCCCGAGCCGCTCAACGCTCAAACACGCTGAACACGCAAGACACCGAGAGGACAATGACCATGCCCGACACCATGCAGGCCCGCGTCGAGACGACCGAAGGGACATTCACCGTCGAGCTCTGGGAGGACGTCGCCCCCAAGCACGCCGAGAACTTCAAGAAGCTCGCCGAGAAGGGCTTCTACGACGGGCTCAACTTCCACCGCGTTATCCCGGGCTTCGTCATCCAGGGCGGCTGCCCCAACGGCGACGGCACGGGCGGCCCCGGCTGGAACGTCAAGGCCGAGTTCAACGACCGCGAGCATCACCCGGGCGTTCTCTCCATGGCACGCTCCAGCGATCCCGACTCCGCTGGCTCGCAGTTCTTCGTCTGCCTCACCCGTGAGAACTGCAAACACCTCGACGGGGCGTACACTGCCTTCGGCAAGGTGACCGAGGGCATGGAGGTCATCGAGAAGATCGCCGCCACCCCGCTCTCGAACCCCTCGCAGGGCTCGCCCGAATCCCCGCCGCAGATGAAGTCAGTAACGATGCTCGGCTAAAAAGCGGGCTGATCTACGCCCGCTCCCGCCATTTTCGCACCGCTTCCGGCTCGCGCGGGTACACCGGCGCCAGCCGAGCCGGTGACACCGGCCTGATCCCCGCGCTTGCCGCGAGACACGAGGTCGCTGTGAACGCGGGCGACGCCAGCGTTATCCCCTGCTCCGCCGCCCAGGCTCGCATCGCCTCGGGCAGGTGATCGTCAGCGATCAGCGCGTCAAACGCAGCGCGCTTGCGCAGCGCTGCCAGTCTGTCCACATCAAGTGATTCGCCCGCCGTGAGCGCCTCCGGCGCGCCGTCGCCAGCGCGGTACACGCGCGCCCACGCCGAATCTCGCTTCCCCCCCATCGCCACCAGCACATCGCCCTCGATCCCGGCGCCGCACGCCGCCACCCGGCACGAGGGCACTGGCACGCACGCTGCGCCGGTCGTCACCCCCAGCATGGCCGCTGTCGCCACCGCGATCCGCACCGCGCTGTACCCCCCGGGACCGACCGACACCGCGATCCGCCCCAGATCCGCGGGCGCTGCGTTCGTTTCTTTCATCAGCGCGTCGATCGCCGGCATCAGCGCGTCGTCGTGGCGCCCCTCGGGGCTCAGCGCCCGCGCCCGCGCCAGCTCGTCCCCGTGCGCGATCCCCACCTCTCCGGCGCCGCCAGCGCCCCCGCTTGAGTTGGGGTTGCTCGTTTCGATAATCAGCGTCAGCGGGCCCGTGCTCACCCGCGCAGTGTACGTACTCAGCCGCCGGCGGCTTCACGGCGCTCGCGCACCTTACGCAGTCGCAGCCGATGGATGTCCCGGTCGGGTTCGATCTCCACCAGCGCCGCGATGTGACGCTCGGCGTCCGCCCAGTCGCCCCGACGCAGCGCCGCCGTCGCCGCCAGCTCGCGGTGGTCCGCGTCAAAGGGCGCCAAACGGACAGCGCGCTCCGCCGCGACGCTCGCGTCCTCGAGACGCCCGAGCGCCGCCAGCCGCTTCGACCGCTCCACCGCGAACACCGGCGTCTTCTGCTCCCGCGCGTCCAGGTACGCCAGATGACGCACCGCCCGTTCCGACGCTCCATCACCCTCCTGCCCGAGGTAGTGCCGCGCCAGAATGCGATGCGGCTCCGGATCGACCGGGCGCGCCTCCGCGTACCGCTCGAAGAGGGCCGCGACCTCATCGGTCACCACGCCGTCCGCCGCGTGCAGCTCCGCGTTCGCCATCGCCAGCAGCAGGTCCGGATGATGCGGGTGATGCTCCAACAGATCGCGGACTTGCTCAACCTCGAACTCGTCAACGCCAAGCTCTTCCTGTAGCGCCGCGACCGTCGGCTTCGGCAGCAACCCTTGCTTCTTCAAATCCTCACGAGCCCACTCCACGAACGACTCGTAGAACTCATCCCGCGAAACACCCAACGCCTGCGCCATCGCCTGCTCTTCGCGCAGGCCCTCCGCGTACAGATCCATCAGTTCCAGCGGCGCCCGCTCGCCGAACGTGATCTTCATAAACTCGTACATCCACGCGCCCTGCGCGTACGCCTGCCCGCGGTCCGTCGGCTTCTTCGGGCGCACGAACGCGATGTTGATCTCGCGCATGTCGAACAGTTCATCATTCACGAGCGCGCCGGTCAGCAGCCGCCACGTGCCGTAGTCGCGCGGCGCGTCCTCCACGTTCACCGCCGCGGCCTCTGTGAACCAGTGCGGGATGCGGTTGTTCGTCCGCGACAGCGTGATCGTGTGCGCGTACTCGTGCTGCACCACCCGCGGCCAGTCGTACACGCCGCTGTGGTTGGGCCCGATCTTCGGCGCCTCCATCGCGATGAGCGGGCCCGTCGCCGCCGCGATCGTGTGCAGCGCCGGCATCCCCGTGATCCGCACCGCGAACCACTCGTGATCCGGCATCAGCTCGATCAGCGTCTTGCGGTCCGGCTCGTGATCGAACTCACCCGCCACCCGCTCGTGGATGCGCTCGAGCACCGGCAGCATCTCCTCCGCCATCACCCGGTCCACACCCGGCTGATAGCGCACGATGAAATGCTCGCTCTCCAGCGTCCCGAACTCCGCGAGTCCCTCGATCATCTCAAGACTGTTGCGCGCCCGGCGTTGGAACGGGTCGAGATCAACCGCCCGTCCCAGCCATTTCTCCGCCAGATCATTGTTCGCCGCCTGCACGTGCAGCAGCCCGAGCGCCACGATCGGCGGGGGCCAGTTGGGCTGACGCTCCACGGCTCGCTCCAAGAGCTCCGCCGAGTACCCGTACTGGCGGTTCTCCGACATCGCCTTCCCGCTCACGAAGAGCGCCAGCGGCGAGCCCGGCGACAGCTCATCGAACGCCTCCAGCGCCGCCTCCGTCTCATCAAGGTCGTAACGCACCGCTTGAATCGCGCACGCCGTCGCCACGAACATCCGCTCCCGCGGCATGCGCTCGAGCGCCGGCGCCAGGAGTTCTTCCGCCAGGTCAGGATCGTTCTGGCGCAGCATCGCGTGCGCCTTCCAGAGCCGCGCTACCGGTGACCACGCCAGATCATCAGCGGAGATCACGCTCGCCGCGGCGTCGTCCATCGCCGCAGAGATCGCGTCGGTCTGATCGAAGTTGAAGCTCTGCACGCTCATCTGTGCCAGCAGCGCCATCGCGTCGCTCGCCTGCGGGCACAGCCCGAGCGCCTCCGCCGCGGCGGCACGAGCCTCCTGAAAGTTGTCCTTCGCGTGCAGCAGCCGCGCCTCTTCGAGCGCCGCGGGCCAATACAGCGGGTCGAACTCCCGCGCCTTGGCGAGCAGGCCCATCATCCGCTGGAAATCCTGCGCGGGCAGCCCGCGCACCCGCGAACGAACCCGCAGCGCCCGCACCGCCTCGACCAGATCGCCCGGATCCGTGACCCCCCCGCTGCCGAGCGCATCAACCACCGGCGCCACCGCGTCATCCGCCTGGCGCGTCATCCCCAGCGTCTCATACGCCTCCGCGAGCACCCGCTGCCCGCGCAGCGTGCGCTCACCCGCGCTCAGCATCCCGATCGCCCGGCGCAGCTCTCCCCGGCGCGCCATCGCTTCCGCGCGATCTTCGGCCGACACGTTCTCATCCTCAAACGCCGGGTGATCCCACACCCCAGCGATCAACGCCGCTCGTGCCGCGTTCCGCGTCTCACCGAGATCACCCTCTTCCCACACCCCATGGAAGACGCGTTTCTCAACACGCTCCGCGTCGGTGAGGTAGGGCGCGTCGATCGCCCGCTGAGCCAGCGGCGCCAGCGTGATCTCATCGCTCGACGCCGGCTGCGCGTGCACGATCGCGCCGAGCGCCAGGCCCGCGAGCGCCGTCAGTGTGTACAGCGCGTTCTTCATCGCCCGGCGTCCGCGGCCGCGTCACGCCGGCGCTCGATCTGCACGTCCCACCCCGCGTTCTCGGGCGGGGGCTGCACCGTCATCACGCCGCGGGGCAACCGCTCGTTGCGCTTCACCCGAAGAAGCTGCACGAACGAGACATCGCCCTTGCGGTCCACCGCTCGCGACATCTTCGGCATCAGCGCTTCCTTCTCGTACCACAGGCGCACCTCGCGGAACTTCGATTCCTCCGTGAACCCCGGCTTCGGCGTCAGCTTCAGTTGATAGCAATCCCCCGCGAACGCGACCAGCGTCGGTAGCTCGCCCTCGAGCCCGCGGTGATGCTCGACGAGTTCCGCATCAAAGCGCTCGAGCACGTCCGCCGCCCGCTGCCCGATCGGGATCGGCATGATCCCCTCTTTGATCGACAGCGGGTCGAAGTCCTCGCCCGGCTCGGCGATCTCCCGCGCAACGTACTGCTTCTTGTCGGGGCGCTTCTCGATCAGCCAGCGCCCGTCGAACACCCAGATCTGCCGGTCCTGCTCTTTGCGCCCCGCAGTCACCAGCCACAGCGTCTCGAAGTCGATGGCGAACGCTCTCTCGGGGTTCACCCGGGCGCCGTCGCCCGGATCACCGGCGCGGTTCGCGTTGTAGTACAGCTTGCCGCGGCGGACGTGCTGATCGCCCTGCAGGCGGAAGCGCCGGTCGTACTGGATATCCGCCTGCAGCGTGTCCACCTTGTCGTCCACGCGCTCAAGCGCCAGCAGGAGCTGCTGGGCCGTGCGGATCTCCCCCGGCGCCGCGATCGGGTCCAGCGGCTCGCTCGCCAGCGACGCCGGCGGAACAGACGCCGAGAGGATCCCGAACACCAGTGCGACTCTCAGCTTCTTCATCGGGGCCTCCAGACAGCGCCAACCGCGTTCCCGCGCGAATGTTTCACCATCGGTTCGACGCGAGGGGCTCGTGCAGGGTTCCAAACGAGGGAAGAACCCTTCCGAGCCTATCGTTAGAAAATAGGATCACCCCACACCCATCGACCACCCTCACCGAGGACACGCCCATGCTCGCCCGACTCGCCGTCGCTTCCGCCTTCGCCCTCGCCGCCTTCGCTCACGCCGCCGATCGCGCTGATTCCGGCGCCTCCCTCGTCGTCCCCGCCGACCACGCCGAGGCCGGGACCGTCTACCACGTCCAGCCCGGCAAGGACGCCCAGGTCACCTTCACCTCCGACGCCCCCCTCGAGCACATCAAGGGCGTCAGCAACCAGGTCGTCGGCTACGCCGTCGCCGGCCCAGAGGGCCGCCCCGCCGCCCTCGCCCATGGCGAGTTCCTCCTGCCCATCGCCTCCCTCGACACCGGCATCCCCCTCCGCGACGAACACCTCCAGGGCGAACGCTGGCTGAACGCCGCCAGCTACCCCGACATCCACTTCTCCATCACCGACACCAAAGACGACGAGCTCGCCAAGAGCGGCGACGGCTTCAACACCTACACCGTCACCCTCGTCGGCGACATGACCATCAAGGGCGTCACCCGCGAGATCGAAGTCCCCGCCCGCCTCACCTTCATGGACGAGTCCGAGCGCACCCGCTCCCGCGCCCGCGGCGACCTCATGGCCCTCCGCTGCGAGTACGACATCACCCTCAGCGACTTCGGTGTTAATGGCGGGGGCGGCGGCAAGGTCGCCGAAACCGTCACCCTCGACCAGGCCCTCTTCTTCTCCACCATCCGCGCCGAGGATCAGCGCCGGCGCTAAACGCCCAGCTTCTCCGCTAGAAACTCTGCGACGTCGCTCATCGCCATCCGCGACTGCTCCAGCGTGTCGCGATCGCGCACCGTCACGGTGTTGTCTTCCATCGTCTCGCCGTCGATGGTGAAGCAGTACGGGCATCCGGCCTCGTCCATCCGGGCGTAGCGCTTGCCGATCGATTGCTTCTCGTCGAACTCGATGAAGCCGATGCGCCCGAAGCGCGCTCGCAACTCGTTGTACAGCTCCTGCGCCTTCTCCGGCATCCCGTCCTTCTTCACCAGCGGGAAGACCGCCGCCTTGATCGGCGCCACCCGCGGGTGCAGCTTCATCACCACGCCCGACGCCCGGTCCGGGTCCGGCGTGTACGCCTCGCAGAGGATCGCCAGCACGCCGCGGTCGAGGCCCGCCGAGGGCTCGATCACGTTCGGCGTCACCCACTCGCCCTTGGGCTGCCCGTTCTTGGCGATCTCACCCTTGGTGCGGTCGAGGTACTGCATCTTCGCCCGCGAATGCTTCTCGTGCTGCGTCAGGTCGTACGTCGAGCGGTCCGCGACACCCTCGAGCTCGCCGAACCCCGGCGCCGTGAAGGGGAAGCGGTACTCGATGTCGGCTGTCCCGGCGCCTTCCTTCGCGTAGTGCGCCAACTCATCCGAATCGTGCTCGCGCATCTGCAGGTTGTCGCCCGTGAGCCCCACCGACTTCCACCACGCCAGCCGCGCGTCGCGCCAGTAGGCGTACCACTTGTCGGCGTCTTCGGGCGCGCAGAAGAACTCGATCTCCATCTGCTCGAACTCGCGCGAGCGGAACGTGAAGTTCCGCGGCGTCACTTCATTCCGAAAGGCTTTCCCCGTCTGCGCGATGCCGAACGGCGGTTCCACCCGCGTGGTGTCCATCACGTTCTTGAAGTTGATGAAGATGCCCTGCGCGGTTTCGGGGCGGAGGTAGACCTTGTTCTCTTCGTTGAAGATCGCGCCCGCGTAGGAATGAAACATCAAGTTGAACTGACGAGGCTCGGTGAGGGTGCCTTTCTTCTTTGTATAAGGCGATGGAAATTCAGCTGGATCGCCTTTCAACTCGTCGATGGAGATCATTTCGATTCGTATAAAGCCTTCGCCGCTCTTATTTCGTGCTTTCGCAACGAGAGCATCGATCTCTGGACGCGGATCTTGTTCGAAACCTTCAAAAAGTTCGACACCGTAGAACTTCTGAAGTTTTCCATCTTCTGTAAGAAGCCTTGCAGCCTCTTCTGGACTCGATGCAACGATCGTCGCATCAGGACGATCAAAACTCTCTTCTGGGGTCATTGCCTCACGTTTCGCAGTAGGACCGATCCAAATGCCAGCAAGATGATCCGCCCGAAATCGCTGCTTCGTTTCGGTGTCGTCCACCATCGGATCATTGAACCCCCCCACATGCCCGCTCGCCTCCCACACCTTCGGGTTCTGGATAATGCAGCTATCCAACGGCACGATTTTCACCGGCTCCCCGCCCGGCCCGGGCGCCGGCGCCATCACCACGTCCTGCCACCACGCGTCGCGCAGGTTCTTCTTCAGCTGCGCCCCCAGCGGGCCGTAGTCCCAGAACCCGTTGATGCCCCCGTAGATCTCAGACGCCGGGTAGATGAACCCCCGGCGCTTGCACAGGGCCATGATGTCGTCCATGGACTTCGCGGCGTTGTCCGTCGTCGTGGTCGTGTCGCTGCTCATCCCCGCATCGTAGTGCCTGACCCCGCTACGATGGACCGCCGCGCGACGCCCGCGCGAAGGATCCCGCCCCATGACGCAGGCCGCGACGAACCGGGAGGCGCTACAGGTGACAGGAACGATGCGCGCGATCGTCAAGCCCTCCCCCGCCCCCGGCCTCGCCCTCCGCGACGATCAGCCCCTCCCCCCGGCGCCGGGCCCGGGCCAGGCCCTCGTGCGCGTCCGGCGCGCGGGCGTCTGCGGCACCGACCTCGGCATCGACGCCTGGAAACCCTTCTTCGCCAAACGCATGAAGCCCCCCGTCGTCGTGGGCCACGAGTTCGCCGGCGTCGTCGAGGCCGTCGGCCCGGGCGTGCCCGATCATGTGACGGTCGGGCGGCGCGTCTCGGGCGAGGGGCACATCGTCACCGGGCGCGACCACGCCAGTCTCTCGGGCATGGCCCACACCGCCCGCATGATGGAGATCATCGGCATCGACCGCGCCGGCTGCTTCGCCGACTTCATCCTCATGCCCGCGGGCAACCTCTGGATGCTCCCCAAGGTCGTCTCCGACGATCACGCCGCCATCATGGACGCCTTCGGCAACGCCGTGCACACCGTCATGGAGGCGAACGTCAGCCGCAAGAGCGTGCTCGTCACCGGCGTCGGCCCCATCGGCCTGATGAGCGTGCAGGCCGCCCGCATGGCCGGCGCCACCAAGATCTTCGTCGTCGACCGTGACAAGAACCGCCTCAACCTCGCCATCGAGCTCGGCGCCGACGAGGCCTTCGACACCTCGGTCGATGACGACTGGGCCCAGCGCGTCATCGGCGCGACCAAGAACGAAGGCGCCCAGGTGCTCCTCGAGATGTCCGGCGCCGAGGCGCTGATCAACGCCGGCTTCCACGCCCTAGCTCGCGGCGGGCGCGCGGCGCTGCTGGGCCTGCCGGGCGACGACTACCCCTTCGACTGGAACGAGCACGTCATCTTCAAGGGCGCCACCGTCCTGGGCATCAACGGCAGGCGGATGTTCGAAACGTGGCTGCAGATGGACGACTTCTTCGAGCAGGCCCCCCGCATGCTCGAACCCATCGTTACCCACACCATGCCGCTGGCGGAGTTCCAGAACGCCGTGGACATGATGCGCGCGGGGGAGACGGTGAAGGCGGTGTTGAAGCTGGATTGAGCGTTTTTTCTTGGTGGGCTCGCCGCGTCTCGTAGAATGTGAGTTGAATTGAGGAGTACGACCCATGCGAAGCCGTTTCGCCGCGTTCATTGGTTTCTGCACCCTGCTGCTCACAAGCCCCGCGCTCGCCACGCCGCCGGTCTTCCAGGACCTCACGCTTGATGAAGCCATCGAAAAGAGCGTCGAAGCCGATCGCCTGCTGATCGTCGACGCCACCGCCGAGTGGTGCGGCCCCTGCAAGCAGATGGACGCGACGACGTGGGTTGACCCCGGGGTCGTCTCGTGGATCGAAGAGAACGCGATCGCCATCCAAGTCGATGTGGATGAGCGCGAAGCGGAGGCGGAGCGCCTGAACATCCAGGCGATGCCCACGCTCGTGATCTACCGGGAGGGGGAGGTGTTCGACCGCAGCGTCGGCTTCCTCGACGCCGAGACGCTAAGCGAGCGGATGAGGATGTGGGACGATGGCACAACGTGGCTCGACAAGATTGCCGCTGAAGTCGATGACGGCGAGGGCGTTGACGTCGAGAAGCGGATGGATCTCGCCTACGAGTTCGCCAGCGCGGGCAAGAACGCCGAGGCGCTCAAGCACTACCTGTGGCTGTGGGACAACATGGCCCTGGTCGACGATGAGTACGAAGGCATGCGAGGCGCCTACCTGGCGAGCGATATGCACGATCTCGCTCACGAGTACGAACCCGCGCGCGAGGCGTTTCTCGAAATGCGCGAGGCGCTGGCTAACCAGCTGCGCGAAGGCGCCGGCTACGACGTGCTGGAAGACTGGATGTCCCTCAACGAGGCCCTGTGCGACAAGAACGCCACGCTGGAGTGGTTCGACCGAGTAAAAGACAGGGAGAACGCGGCCGGAGCGTTCGATTGGTTCAGCTACGAGCTGAGCGAGCTTCTGAAGGAGAACGACCGCTGGGCGGACATGGCGCTGCTCTACCCGAACCCGATCGCCCAAGCCAACCGCGAGTTGGGCATGTTTCAGATCATGATCGCCGGCGAAGACGAAGACGGAGACTTCGTCGAGTTCATACGCGAGGAGACGTGCAGCTCCCTCGCCGATCTGTACGCCGCGTGCGTCGCCGCGGGTCAGGACGAGGACGCCGCCACAATCCGCGCGATGCTCATCGAACGCTTCGACGATATGGGGAGGATCACGATTGTTGACCGCGTATTGGACGCCGGCGTTGCGACGCCGGAACACGGAGACCTGCTCACCAGGATCGACAGCCCGGAAGCAACGGAACTCCGTCGCCGCCTCGCCGAAGCCGCTTCAATCAACGACTGAACATCCGCCCCCACACCTCCCCAAACCCAACCCCATCAATCTCCCGCTCGAGCTCGACCTCCACCTCTTCAAAGTCCGCCACCGCCGGCGCCTCCGCGAGGTCCGTCGAGTCCTCCGACTTCGCCAGCCCCAGCGCCCCCGAGCCCGTCACGCTCACCGTCCACACGCCGGGGGTCAGCCCGCCGCGGTAGACGGCCTTGCCGAAGCGCAGGCTCTCGTCGCTCCAGTCGAGGTCCGCGATCGCGGGGTTCACCTGTACCGCGAAGGCCGGGGGCGTGTTCTGGTCGAACACCCGCCGTATCCACAGCCGCCCGTCCTTCACCGCGTAGTCCACGTAGATCTCACTGGTCGGGTCAAAGGGCGTCGGGATGGTGCGCAGGGCGCCGTCGCTGTTCTTGACGCGCACAGCGAGTTCGCCGTCGTCAGAAACCAGCAACTCCGTCACCGCCGTCTGGCGCACCGCGCTGTTGTAGCGCTTGGCGAGGTCCGCGTGAGAATCCGCCAGCTCTCGCAGACGTTCGCGGTAGATGTCCTCCACCGCGTCCGCCCGCAGCAACCGATACCCAAACGCCGCGGCGACCCCGCTGATGACAACCAACGCAGCAGTGGTAAGCAGTCGAACCATGCGAAGATCATCGGCGTTCGAGTACAAGCCCGTTGAGGGGCTGCGCCCTCTGCTTCTAAAAGACGCGGAAACACCGTCTCTCTGTCAATCCCACCGCCCCGTCTGAAAATAATCCTGACGCCGCCGCGCATACACCTCCGGCGCCTCGCCAAGCTCCAGCGCCTCCCCCGCCTCGTAGCGCCGGTGCAGCTCCTCCAAAAACGGCACGCACCACCCGCACCCTGTCCCCGCGCCCAGGCACTCGCTGAGCTGCGAGGCCTTCTGCGGGCATTCGTTCTTCAGGTACGTCCGCAGCTTCCGCAGAGGAACGTGGAAGCAGAGGCACACGTGGTCGTCGGGCTCCATGGGCGCAGTCTAGGCGTATGCTGGCGTCATGCCGCAGCTCACCTACCACACCGCGGGCGAGTCTCACGGGCCCGCCCTCATCACGCTCATCCAGGGCCTGCCCGCCGGTGTCCCGCTGGACGACGACCTCATCAACACCGAACTGGCGCGCAGGCAGGGCGGCTACGGCCGCGGCGGGCGCCAGCGCATCGAGACCGACCGCGCCGAGTATCTCTCCGGTGTCCGCCTCGGCAAGACCATCGGCGCTCCCCTCACCATCCGCATCGCCAACAAGGACTCCCGCCTCGACGACCTCGAGCGCACCCCGCCCGTCCACCGCCCCCGCCCGGGCCACGCCGACCTCGCCGGCAGCGTGAAATGGCTCACCACCGACTGCCGCGAAACGCTCGAACGCGCCAGCGCCCGCGAGACCGCCGCCCGCACCGCCGCCGGCGCCGTCGCCCGCTGCCTCCTCACGCACATCGGCGTCGAGGTCTTCGGCTTCGTCCGCAGCATCCACGCCGCCGAGTGGACCCCCGACGTCACCCCAGACAACTGGCGCGACCGCCGCAAACAGCGCGACGAGTCCGACGTCTACTGCCCCGACCCCGACGTCTCGCAACAGATGCGCGCCGCCATCCGCAAAGCGAAAGAAGAAAAAGACACCGTCGGCGGCCTCGTCGAGACCCACGTCTTTGGCCTGCCCATCGGCCTCGGCTCCAGCATGGACTGGCGCGACAAGCTCGACAGCCGACTCGCCGGCGCCGTCATGGGCGTTCAGGCCATGAAGTCTGTCGAGATCGGTCTGGGCAAAGAGGTCGCCTCCCTCTTCGGCTCCGAGGTCCACGACCCCATCCGTTTCGACCCCGCCAAGCGCGAGCACAGCACCTTGGGCTTCACCCGCGACCGCAACCACGCCGGCGGCCTTGAGGGCGGCATGACCAACGGCCAGCCCCTCGTCGTCCGCGCCGCCATGAAACCCATCTCCACCCTCCTTCGCGGCATGCCCAGCGTCGATCTCAACTCCAAGGAGGAATCCGACAGCCAGTACGAACGCTCGGACGTCTGCGCCGTTTCCGCCGCCTCCGTCGTCGTCGAAAACGTCGTGGCCTTCGAGATCGCCCGCGCCGCCTGCGAGAAATTCGGCGGGGACACCCTGCTCGAGTTCGTCCAGAACTGGGAAGCCTTCACCGAAAAGGCCCGCATGCTCCCGCTGGAGCCGCCGGACGCCACAATCGCCTGAGGAAGAGCGCCCTTCCCGTTCCCCCACCCTCCCCCTACCATGCGTGCCGCATGCTCACCGTCACCGCCCAACAGTTCGTCAGCTTCCACGTCATCATGATCGTGCTCCACGCGATCCTGGGCGGCGTCGCCTACCTCATCTACGCCGAGCGCAAGATCTCCGCGTACGCCCAAGACCGCCTGGGCCCCAACCGCGTCGGGCCCGTCGGGCTTCTTCAGCCCATCGCCGACGGCATCAAGCTGTTCCTGAAAGAGGACTACGCCCCCGCCCGCGTTGACAAGATCCTCTTCTCCCTCGGCCCCGCCCTCATCATCATCCCCGCTCTCATCGGCTGGGCCGTGATCCCCTGGGGCGGCTACGTCGACATCCCCAGCTTCAAGCCTCCGCTGCTGCCCATCACCGTCGAGGGCGGTCGCGCCCTGGTCGCCGCCGCCGACATCAACATCGGCGTCGTCTACCTCCTCGCCGTCGCCTCGCTGGGCGTCTACGGCGTCACCCTGGGCGGCTGGGCCAGCAACAACAAATACTCCTTCCTGGGCGGCCTCCGCTGCTCCGCCGGCATGATCAGCTACGAGATCCCCATGGGTCTCGCCATCCTGGTCGTGCTGCTGGTCGCAGGCACCGTCCACCCCGAGCGCCTTGTCGCCTTCCAGGTCGAGAACGGCTGGTTCATCCTGAGCGCCCCCATCGCCGCGCTGCTCTTCTACGTCTGCTCCCTCGCCGAATCGAATCGTGCTCCCTTCGACAACGCCGAGGCCGAGCAGGAACTCGTGGGCGGCTACCACACCGAGTACTCCTCGATGCGCTTCGCTCTCTTCCTGCTCGCCGAGTACGCCCACATGATCACGGGCGCCGCCTTCTTCGTGCTCCTCTTCCTGGGCGGCTACCACGTCCCCTTCCTGCCGCTCACCGACCCCGAGGCCACGGGCCTGCTCGCGATGTTCACCAAGTTCGGCGTCTTCGCCGGGAAGACCACCTTCATCGCCCTCTTCGGCATCCTCGTCCGCTGGACGCTCCCCCGCATCCGCTGGGACCAGGTGATGAAGCTCGCCTGGAACGCGCTGATCCCGCTGGGCATCGTCATGCTCATCGCGACCAGCGTCATGGTCTACATGGGCTGGACGGCCTGGTGGGAAACGCTGGCCCTGCACGCCGGCCTCACGCTCGTGCTCCTCGTCATCCAGCCGCTGCTGCCCAGGACGCCCGTCAACTACAAGGCCCAGCTCACCGGCTCGCGCTACAGCCGCGGCGCCCGCGACCCGCTGATGACCGCCCCCGCGCACCCCACCGCCCTCGACGAGATGGCCCCCGACCTCCGCGACCACGAGGTCGAAGAGCGCGTCGTCAACGTCTGACTCGCCCCGCTTGCTCGCACGCATGCGCTACCTCGCCATCGATCTCGGCGACAAACGCACCGGCCTCGCCGTCGGCGACGACGTCACCGGTCTCGTCTCACCCTCTGGCATGATCGAAAAACCAATCAGGCCGGGTGAAGAACTCCTCGCCGCGATCGACAGCGCCATCGACGAGTTCGCGCCGGACGCCCTTGTCTTCGGCCTCCCGCTCAACATGGACGACAGCGAAGGCCCCCGCGCCAAACTCGTCCGCGACTTCGCGGAGCGCGTCGGCGATCGCACCGGCCTCCCCATCGAGTTCCAGGATGAACGCCTCACCAGCGCCGAAGCCAACTGGTCCATGGCCCGCACCGGCATGACGCGGGGCCAAAAGAAAAACAAACGCGATGCGCTCGCCGCGGCGGCGATCCTCCGCGACTTCTTGGAAAGCTAGATCCCCTCCCTCTCCCAGCGGGAGAGGGCCGGGGTGAGGGGTCAAATCAACTCGCGAGCGAAGCGAGCAACCTTCTCACTTCTTTCCGCAGGAAAGAAATGACTACCCCCCCGCCGTCGCCGTCACCAACTCTTGATTCGTCTCAAACCGCTGCAGCGCCGCCAGCAACCGCTCCACCTGCTCGGGCGGCGGCATGTTGAGGAGCCGCCGGCGCAGCGCCGTCGTCGCCTTCACCGCCATCGGATCCATCAGCAGCTCTTCCTTGCGCGTGCCCGACTGCGCGAGGTTGATCGCCGGGAACAGGCGGCGCTCCGCGATCTTCCGATCGAGGATCAGCTCCATGTTCCCCGAGCCCTTGAACTCCTCGAAGATCACCTGATCCCCGCGCGAGCCCGTGTCCACCAGACACGTCGCGATGACCGTCAACGAGCCGCCCTCCTCCGCGTTCCGCGCGGCGCCGAAGATCTGGCGCGGGATCTGCAGTGCCCCGGAATCAATGCCGCCCGTCAGCGTGCGCCCCGTGTTGGCGTGCTTCGCCGACGAGTTGAACGCCCGCCCGATGCGCGTCAGCGAATCGAGCAGAATCACCACGTCCTTGCCCGCCTCGACCATCCGCTTCGAGCGCTCGAGCATCGCCGTCGCCACCGCGATGTGGCGCGTGATGTCGTGGTCGTTGGAGGACGCGATCACCTCGCACGGAACCGACCGCCGGAAGTCCGTCACTTCCTCGGGACGCTCATCCACCAAGAGCGCGAACACCTCGACGTCGGGGTGGTTCTGCTTCAGCGCGTTGGCGATGTCCTTCAGCAGCGTCGTCTTGCCCACCTTGGGGGGCGAGACGATCAGCCCGCGCTGTCCCTTGCCCAGCGGGCAGAACAGATCGATCAGCCGGCACGAGGGCGGGCACCCCTTGTGCTCCAGCTCGAGCATCGGCTGCGGGTCGATGACCGTCAGATCCTCGAACGCCTTCCGCGCCGCCAGGTCGTCCGGCTCCAGCCCCTCGATCTCGAGAATCCGGTCCACCACCGGGCGGGGCGGCTTCGAGCCCCCGCGCCGACGCCGCGGCTTGCGCTGCACGACCTCCACGGTCACGCTCTGCCCGTGGCGCAGCGGGTACGAGTCGCCCAGGGCGACAGGAACAAAGGGGTCGTCGGGGCTTTCGAGGAAGCCGTCTTGGAACTGGCGGACGCGTCCTTCGGAGCGCGCGGGCCATTCGAGGATGCCTGTGACTGTGGTCATCGGGTCCGGTCGATCGCTTGGATGTGGAGCGGGCTCGCGGGGGTCGCGGACAGGTTCGCGACGCCTTCAAGATCATCGTGCGATGGCGAGAACGCTTGAACCATCCCAGCATCGGTCGGCCCCAATGTCAAGCGCCACACGCGAAACGCTTTTTCTCCCCGCATCGGGCGGGTTTCTCGGACCACCCCCGCCGCCGTGCCGCACGACCACTTCCGTGCGCGAAGATGGGCTATCATCGATCCCCTTCCGGCGTCGGGCTGGACGGTCTTTGTTTGAGTCGATCGCCCTTTGGGCGTCTGGAGCGGCTGGGCGTGGAGACCCTTCGCGGCATCCCAGTCTCTCCCGGCGTGGCCTTCGGCAAGGTTTTCGCCCTGGACGACGTCCGACGGCGCATCCCTAAGCGCCGCGTCAGCGTCAAGCAGTCCCAGCGCGAGCTCTCACGTTTCGAGGACGCCCTTGCCACCTCTATCAGCGAACTCACGTCCCAGCGCGAGCGCACGCAGAAAGAGCTGGGCGGGGAGGCCGCCAAGATCTTCGCCTTCCACCTGGGCATGCTCTCGGACCCCAACCTGATCGAGCCTATCCGGGCCCGCATCACCGACGAGCGCGTCACCGCCGAGTACGCCGTGGCTCAGCAGTTCCAGGAACTCGCCGAGCGCTTCGAGAACATGGGCGACGCCGCCTTCGCCACCAAGGTTGACGATGTTTGGGACCTCGACCGTCGCCTGCTCCGCCGTCTCATTGGCGAGCACCGCGAGCGCCTCGACACCCTCAAAGAAGCCGGCGTGGTCATCGCGCCGGAACTCACCCCGAGCCAGACCGCCGCCTTCGACCGCGAGAAGGTCCGGGCCTTCGCCACCGACACCGGCGGGCGCACCAGCCACACCGCCATCCTCGCCCGCGCCCTCGGCATCCCCGCCGTCGTCGGCCTCGAGCGCGTCTCCGCCAAGGCCGCCGACGGCGATCCGATCATCGTCGACGGCGACCGCGGCGTCGTCATCCTCCACCCCGACGAGGAAACCGTCGCGCAATATGAGGCCTACGCCGAGCGGATGCTAGCCTTCCGGCGCACGCTCGACGCCAACATCGAACTCCCCGCCGAGACCACCGATGGCGTGCGGATCAGCGTCTCGGGCAATATCGAGTTCCCCGACGAGGCGGCGAAGGTCGTCGAGCTGGGCGGCGACGGCGTGGGCCTCTTCCGCTCGGAGTTCCTCCACCTCCGCGCCGGGCGTCAGCCCACCGAGGACGAGCACTTCGAGGCGTATCGCGAAGCCGTCGAAGCTCTTGACGGGCGCCCCCTCACCGTGCGCACGCTCGACCTCGGCTCCGACAAGCAGGCCCACGGCGCCCCGGCGGAGCGCAACCCCGCGCTCGGGCGACGCAGCATCCGTCAGTCGCTGCAGGAGATCGCCGCGTTCCGCCTCCAGCTCCGCGCCGCGCTCCGGGCCTCGGCCCTCGGGCCGATGCGCATCATGTTCCCCCTCGTCACCAACGTCCTCGAGCAGCGCCAGGCCAGGATGATCGTTGAGGATGTGAAGGAAGACCTCGCCGAGGAAGGCGTCGCCTTCGATGACGACATGCCCATCGGCATGATGATGGAGACCCCGGCGGCGGCTCTCATGGCGACGACCTTCGCCAAGGAAGTCGATTTCTTCTCGATCGGCACCAACGACCTCGTGCAGTACACCCTAGCGGTGGACCGCACCAACGAGCACGTCGCCAGCCTCTACTCGGCGAGCCACCCCTCGGTCATCCGCCTCATCAAGGAGACGGTCCGGGCGGCCAACCGTCGGGACGTGCCCGTCTCGGTCTGCGGCGAGGCCGCCGGGGACATCGAGTACACCATGTTGCTCATCGGGCTGGGTCTGCGTAGCCTTTCCGTGACGCCCAGTCTCATCCCCACGGTCAAGCGTGTGGTCCGGAGCGTCGATGTGACGATGTGCGAGCGGGTCGCCCGGAAGGTCGGCTCCTTCGATTCCGAGCGTCAGGTGTCCGCTTTTCTGCGGGACCAGACGCGGGCGATCATTCCGGAAGTGTTCGGCGGGCGTCCCGCTGAATAACTGAACCCGCCAATCAGCCGTATCGCTGCTTGCAAATCAGGGTTTCACAAACACTTCCGGCGACAGACCTCCGGCCTTCGGCGCCCCAGGGCGCCGGTGTCGGCGACAGAGCGACCGGCGATCTCGCCGGGGTCGATCCCCCCTCTCCCGCTGACACAGGGACGGAGGAGGCGGATCCCCCAAGCGGGCGCGGGGAGCACAGACGCCGCGGGCCACACGCGGGGAGTCGGGCGACCAGCCCGGCGGTCGGGACGAGGCACGATCCTCGCCGGCGCCCCCAGAGAAAGACCAACCGTGGCCAAGAGCCAGATGCTGATCAACTACGCCCCCGGCGATGAATGCCGGGTGGCGATCGTGCGTGACGGGCGCCTCGAAGAGTTCTTCGCGGAGCGCATGAACAACGCCAGCGCCGTGGGCAACATCGCCGTCGGGCGCGTCACCAACGTCGAGTCCGCGATCCAAGCCGCGTTCATCGACTTCGGGCACGAACAAAACGGCTTCCTGCACATCACCGACCTGCACCCGCGCTACTTCCCGGGCGAGGACGACGAGGCGACGGAGCGCGTCGGCAAGAAGACGCCGCGCCGCGAGCGCCCGCCGATCCAGAAAGCCCTGAAGAAGGGCCAGGAGGTCGTGGTGCAGGTCATCAAGGAGGGCATCGGGACCAAGGGCCCGACGCTCTCTTCGTACCTCTCCATCCCCGGGCGTTTTCTGGTGATGATGCCCGACATGGATAAGGTGGGCGTCTCGCGCAAGGTCGAAGACGACGACCAACGCCGCGAGATGCGCAAGGTGCTCGACCAGCTCGACCTGCCCGAGGGCTTCGGCTTCATCCTCCGCACGGCGGGCATGGGGCGGACCAAGACCGACCTGAAGCGCGACCTCGCGTACCTGCAGCGCCTGTGGCGCGACATGGAAGCGCGGCGGAAGCAGGGGCGGGCGCCGCGCCTGCTCTACGCCGAGAGCGATCTCTTGGTGCGGACGCTGCGCGACGTGCTTTCGAGCGATATCGACGAGGTGGTGATCGATCACCCGTCGGCGCTCAAGCGTGCCGCCAACTTCGTGAAGATCGTCTCTCCACGCGCGAGCGCCAAGCTGCTGAACTACGACCGCGAGGCGCCGATCTTCCACGCCTTCGGCATCGAAGAGCAGATCGAGCTGATGCACGCGCGGGACGTCCCGCTCAAGAGCGGCGGGCGCCTGGTGATCGACGAGACCGAGGCGCTGGTGGCGATCGACGTCAACAGCGGGAAATCGCGCTCGGCAGGCGACGCCGAGACCAACGCGGTGCGGACCAACCTGGAAGCCGCCGACGAGATCTGCCGCCAGCTCAAGCTGCGCGACCTGGGCGGGCTGGTGGTGCTCGATCTCATCGACATGCGCCACCGCTCGAACCGCACCAAGGTCGAGGCGCGGTTCAAGGACAACTTCAAGCGCGACCGGGCGCGGACCAAGGTGCTCGCGATCAGCCAGCTCGGGCTGATGGAGCTGACCCGTCAGCGCATGCGCGGCAGCGTGCTCAACACCCAGTATGCCGACTGCCCGACGTGCTCCGGCTTCGGCAAGGTGCAGCGCCCCAGCTTCGTCTCGGCCGACGGCATGCGCGAGCTGGCCTCGATCATCCACCACGAGCGGGTGCAGAAGGTTGAGATGGTCGTTTCGCCGCGGGTGGCGACGGAATATCTTACCGGCAAGCGCCGGGCGATCGGGCGTCTGGAACGCAGCACGGGCAAGACCGTCGAGATCCGTGTGAGCGAGACCATCCCCGTCGATCGCGTGACGTACTACGCCTACGACGAGCGCGGGGCGGACATCGCCATCGACAAGCTGCCCACGCCCACGCCGCCGAGCGACCTCAAGAAATGGGACGCGAAAGCCGCAGGCAAGGACGGCGACTGGGCCCTCGACCCCCAGGAAGAGGCGGCGCAGCTCGAAGAAGCCGAGGCCGAACTCTTCGAGGAAGAGGAAGAACTCATCGGCGACCTCATCAGCCAAGACGAGGGTTTCGAGGAAGACGCGGAAGAAGAGAGCGACGGGAAACGACGTCGTCGCCGCCGACGCGGCGGACGCGGGCGTGGACGCGGTTCACGTGACGAGAGTGACAGCGAGAAGGCCCGCGAGCCCAAGAATGAAGACCGCTCACGCGACGACAACGACGACGAGGACGGCGACGGCAAGAAGCGCCGTCGGCGGCGTCGAGGCGGACGCGGACGCGGCGGACGCAAGGACAAAGAAACCGCTGCGAGCGATGACGCCCCGCAGAAAACAAGCGACAAGCCCGATCGCTCGTCGCGCGACGATGACGACAAACCCTCGCGCGGGCGTCGGCGCCGACGCTCCGATGAGAGTGTGAAGAAAGCACCCGAACCAGCACCGTCCGTCAGTACTCCCCCGGCCAGCGACAGTGGTGGCGGTGGGATCGTGCGCAAGGCGTGGGGCTTCGGCGTCGCTACTTCGCCCAAGAAGGAGAACGCTGAGGCGAAGGCGCCGCCCAAGCGGACGCGCCGCTCGTCGAGTTCGGCATCCAGCGACGAGGTGCTCAAGAAAAAGACCACGCGCAAGAAGACCTCGAAGTCGTCGTCCAAGAAGACGACCAAGAAGGCCGCGAGCAAGAAAACAGCGTCGAAGAAGAAGACCACCAAGAAAGCGGCGTCGCGCACGACCAAGAAGACCACCAGGAAGCGCGTCAGCAAGGCGTCCAGCGCTGAGTGAGGGCGCTGAATGAGGACGCCGAGTAATCGCGCCACGGGAGGGCTTCGCGTGAACGACAGGCCGCGCCGGGTGCTGGTGCTGGGGTCGACCGGCTCGATTGGTCGCCAGACGCTGGACGTGCTCTCGCGCCTGGGCGATCGCATCGAGGTTGTCGGCCTCGCCGCCGGCAGTCGCGGCGCGGAGCTCGCCGAACAGGCGCAGCGTTTCGGTGTGAAGAATCTCGCGCTCGCCGACGAATCCGCCGAGTGCGACGCCGACGTCCGGATACGGCGTGGGCGTGCCGCGGCGGAAGAGCTTGTGCGCACGGTGGAGGCGGACATCGTGGTGGCGGCGATCGTGGGCTCGGCGGGGCTGGCGTCGACGCTGGCGGCGCTGGAGCTTGGACGCGATGTGGCGCTCGCGAACAAGGAGACGCTGGTGGCGGCGGGGGCCCTCGCGGTGGAGACGGCGCGACGGTCGGGCTCGCGGATTCTGCCGGTGGACAGCGAGCATTCTGGGGTGTGGCAGTGCTTGAGGGGCTGGCCTGCGCCACCGCTTGTTGCGGGGGACGACGTGCAGCGTGTGACGCTGACGGCCTCGGGCGGCGCGTTGCGCGACGCGAGTGATGAGGAATACGACAAAGCCACGCCAGAGGAGGCGCTGGCGCACCCGACGTGGGACATGGGCGCCAAGGTGACGGTGGACTGCGCGACGCTGATGAACAAGGCGCTCGAGCTGATCGAGGCGCGGTGGCTCTTTGGCGTGATGAACGACCGGCTGGGCGTGCTGATGCACCCGCAATCGGTCGTGCACGCGCTGGTGGAGATGGTCGACGGCTCGGTGCTGGCGCAGCTGGGATCGACTGACATGCGCACGGCGATCCAGGGCGCGCTGACGTGGCCCGAGCGGGGCCCCGCACCGGCAGAGCGGCTGGACCTCGCGAAGCTGGGTTCGCTGACGTTCGCCGAGCCGGATGAGACGCGTCACCCTGCGCTGCGGCTGGCGCGGCGGGTGATTGATGAAGGCGGGCTTTCGGGCGCCGTGCTGACGGCTGCGAATGAAGAGGCGGTGACGGCGTTTCTTGACGGGGCGATCACGCTGGGGAGAGTGGTCGAGTTGGCGGAGGCTGCTTTGGATGAACTGGATACGGGCGGCGAGGCGTCGAGCTTTGATCGCGTGCTAGAGATGGACGCGGCGGCGCGAGAGTTCGTACGTGAGCGTTTGGGGAATGCGCTGCATGCGGAGCGGGGCGCGGCACGATGATGATGATGCGCAGGAGACTTTGCAGTGCTTGAGAGTCTGGGCAACGTGTGGGGGCTGCTGCTGGCGGTGGTCGGCTTCGGGGCGATCATCTTCATCCACGAGCTGGGGCACTTCGTCGCGGCGCGGTGGGCTGGCATTCGGGTGTACGCGTTCGCCGTGGGCTTCGGGCCGGCGGCGCTGGCGTGGCGGAAGGGGATCGGTCTAAAGCGCGGATCGACGAATGGCGAGACGCTGCGCCGTCTGCGCGAGCACGCGGGCGAGGGGAAGCAGCCAGAGGCGCTGGACCGCGCGGACCATGTGTGGCCGGATGGGCTGGGCAAGACCGAGTACCGCCTGAACTGGCTGCCTTTGGGCGGTTATGTGCAGATGCGAGGGCAGGACGACGTGAGCCCGTCGAAGGGTGAGGCGGACCGGGGCGTCGGCGACAGCTTCGTGGACAAGCCGGTGTGGAAGCGGATGGTGGTGATCAGCGCGGGTGTGGTGATGAACGTCATCCTCGCGCTGGTGCTGTACATCGCGGTGTACACGATGGGCAAGCCGGCGTCGCCCGCGGTGATCGGCGGGGTTCGCGCCGACAGCCCGGCGGCGCAGGCGGTGGCGATCAACGTCGAGAGCGCGGGGGTGAGCGAGCCCGGGCTGCGCAACGGCGACGAGGTGCTGCTGATCAACGGGAACGAGCCGCGGGAGTTCGCGGATGTGTGGCTGGAGGGCGCCCTCGCGAGTGGGGACGAGGGCGTGAGCATGACGGTGCGCCGCGCCGGCGTGAGCGAGCCGTTGCAGTTCCGCATGGAAACAGAGCGGATTGAAGGCGCGGAGTTCCGCGGCGTCGGTGTCTTCCCCGCGCGTTCGACACGACTGGCCAAACCCGGGAAGAGCGAGGCGGACCGCGTGAGCTTCGCGGACGCGCTGGAGCGGGCGGGGGTTGACCCTGACGCCGAGCGGGTGCTTTCGATCAACGGTCAGGATGTTTCGATTCTGCCCGAGCTGAGCGGCGTCTTTGATGGGAGGGACATTCCGTATACCTACGAGGTTGATGGCGAGGTCCGCAGCGGAACATTGCGGGGCGTGCCGGAGCTTCAGGAAACAACTGTTCGGCTTGGTGAACGCCCGGTGGGCGTGCGTCACGCGGCGGGTTTCGTTCCGCCGCTGGCGACGAGCACGGTGACGCGCGGCGCCGAGTTCGGGCTGCGTCCGGGCGACGTGTTTACGCGGATCGGGCGTGTGGAGTGGCCCGGGCCGGCGGCGGGGATCAAGGCGATCACCGAGGCGGCGGGGACTGACCTTGAGATCGTTGTTCTGCGCGAAGGCGAGCGCGTGCGGCTCACGGCGAGCGTGACATCGGAAGGCTCGATCGGGTTCTACACGACGCAAGCGCTGGACGAGTGCGTGGTGACACGGCCGCTTGCTGGCTCGCCCGCGGAGCGGGTGGATCTGGCGCCGGGGACGGTGATCGAGACGGTGAATGGTTCTGTGATCAGCGGATACGCGGAGCTGCGGGACGCGATGGCGTCTGCCACGGCGGATACGCCGATCGAGCTGGGTGTGCGTTTGCCGCTCGGTGAGGAGGCGCGGACAACCGCGTCGCTCACGCTGACGCAGGGTGAGATCAACGAGCTTCGCGGGCTGGGGTGGTCGGCACCGACGGCGTTCGGGCAGTTCTTTAAGCCTGCTGAGATCACGCTGAAAGCCTCGAACCCGATCGAGGCGATCGTGATGGGCGTGAACGACACCAACCAGATGATCCTGCGGACGTACCTGACGCTGGTTCGGCTGGTTGAGGGAACGGTTGAAGTCAACCAGCTGCGCGGGCCGGTGGGGATTGCGCACATCGGGACGCAGGTGGCGCAGCGCAGTTTGCCCGAGCTGCTCTTCTTCTTTGCGGTGATCAGCGCGAACCTGGCGGTGCTGAACTTCCTGCCGATCCCGATCGCTGACGGCGGAATGATGGTGTTTCTGATTCTCGAGGCGATTACAGGGAAACCGGTGTCGCCGGCGGTGCAGAACGCGGCGGCGCTGGTCGGGCTGGCGCTGCTGGGCTCGGTGTTCCTGCTCGTGACCTTCAACGATCTGACGCGTTTGCTGTGACGGGCGCGCTGGGATTCGCGGCGCTGCTGGGGCTGGGGCTGGCGCTCGTGGTGCTGGTCGGCGCGGTGCTGACGGCGCACCGCCTGCGGAACCCGCCGCGGCGGACGGCGGCGTGGGCGGCGGCGCGCGGAGTCGCGAGCGATCCGGGTGAGCTTGATGCGCCCGCTGCGTTCACTGAGAAGCAGATGACGCTCGGCACGTCAGAGGTATCGCTGTGGGAAATCGAAGGAGAAACGTCGGAGGGGCCGGTGGTGATTGCGACACCGGGGTGGGGTGACTCGAAGCTGGGGCTTTTGCCGCGGCTTGAAGGACTGCGCGGGTGGGCGTCGCTGGTGGTCGCGTGGGACCCGCCGGGGTCGGGGGAGTCGCCCGGGCGTTGCGGCATGGGCGTGACGGAGCCGGCGTTGATCCGCGAGCTGTGCGAGCGCTACGGCGGAGAGCAAAAGATCGTTCTGTACGGCTGGTCGCTGGGGGGCGGCGCGTCGGTGGCGGCAGGTACCGGGCCCGGGGTGGTTGGTGTGATCGCGGAGGCGCCGTACCGGGTGGCGCCGACGCCCGCGCGGAATGTGCTGCACGGGGCGGGGTTGCCGTACCGGGTGAATCTGCCGCTGGCGCTGTCGGGGATCGGTGTGCGGCTGGGCGTTGGACCGGGATGGCGGGGGTTTGATCGTGCTGAACACGCGGCGCGGTGCGCATCTCGCGTGCTGGTGATTCACGGGACGGATGACGGCGTGTGCCCGATCGCTGACGGGCGGGAGATCGCGCAGGCGGCGACGGACGGCGCGATCGTCGAGATCGAGAGCGGCGGGCACAACGATCTGTGGAGTGATGTATCGAACCGCACGTCGTGTCTTGGGGCGGTGCGGGCGTTCGGCGAACGCTTTACGGGTAGTCCTGTTTCGTCGCGCGGATGACCACGTCGTTGATGTGGACATGCTCGGGCTGAGCGCAGATGAAGGAGATGGTGCGGGCGACGTCTTCGGGCTCGAGGAGCGGGCCGAATTTGTCGTGGAAGCTCTGGACGAGCTCGTCGGTGTAGCCGGCGACGGATTGGAATTCGCTCACGACGATGCCGGGCTCGATGAGGCTGACGCGCACGCCCTCGGGGCCGAGCTCGCGCCGGGTGGCTTCGGCGAGTGAGTTGGCGCCGAACTTGGTGGCGCCGTACATGGAGCTGAAGGGCGAGACGTGGCGCCCGACGGTTGAGCCGAGAACGACGATGTCGCGCGGGCCGCGTTGCTGTGTGAGACGCGGGCCGGCGGTGCGGATGAGGCGGGCGAGGCCGACGAGGTTGATGCGGAGCATCTCTTCCCACTGGGATTCGTCGGAAGTCATCGCGGAGCCGCCGAGGCCGCGACCGGCGTTGGCGACGATGAGGTCGGCGGGGGCGGCGAGTGATTGCGCGGCGCTCAGCATGGCGTCGATGGTTGATTGCTCAGCGGCGTCGCCAACAACGGGAGCGGCGCGCCCGCCGGCGGCTTCGATGCGCTGGACGAGGGATTGCAGTTTGTCTTCGCGTCGGGCGTTGACGACGACGGCGGCGCCCTTGGCGGCGAGATCGAGCGCGACGGCTTCGCCGATGCCGGCGGAGGCGCCGGTGACGATGGCGCTGCGGCCCTGGAGTTCGTGGGTGGTGGTCATGGGTCAGTCCAGAACGGCTTTGCGTTCGTCGTAGAGTCTTTCGAGACGGGTGAGGACGGGTTCGCTTGATTCGAGGTCTTGAGCGCAAGCGACGAGCAGGCGGACGAGGCCGTGGTAATCATCGAGGGATATGAACTCGCGTTCGATGTTCGCGGTGGGTTTTTGGTCTTGTTTGATGGCGTTTTCGTACTCGGAGAGATTGGCCATGTTGTGGTAGTTGCCTAAGGGGAGACAGAGGCAGGTGGCCTCGTGGCCATAAGCGCTGAAGACGGTGGCCTCGCAGGCGCCGCCCGGCATGAGCTTGCGTTGCCATTGGAAGTCGGTGTCGGCGGTGATCCTGGGGCGGCCGACGTCGGGGTCTCTGGCGCCGGCGAGGTTCTGGGCGCAGCGGGCGACGGCGGCGTTGAGGGCGGGGCTGAAGGTGGAGAGGCGGTCGCCGACGCGAACGATGGGACCGGCGCCGATGGGGGAGTCGTTCGGGAAGGAGCGTGAGTTTTCGAGGGCGAGAACGCGGGCGCGCTGTGGGATCGTTCCGAGCTTGCAGGCGGCGATGGCGCCGATGAAACCGATTTCTTCGGCGCGGGTGCAGAGGAGGGCGGCGCGTTGTGCGGCTTCGGTGTCTATCAGTTCATCGAGCGCGTCGAGGGCGGCGCTGAGGGCGGCGAGGTCGTCGCAGGCGCGGGCACGGAAGATGCCTTCGTCGTCGATCTCGGGTTCGGGGAGTTCCCATACGGCGAGATCGCCGGGGGCGAAGGCGTCGAGCGGGGCGTCGGCTTCGATCGTGCAGGCGCGGTGGATGCGCGCAGGCGAGTCGGGTTCTTCGCGTGAGGTGATGGTGGCGCCGACGGGCGCGGTGGTGGAATCGGGGTCGGCGGGGTAGAGGGTGACGCGGGCGTCGTCGAAGTAGTGCGGGTGGACGCCGCCGAGGAAGGAGAGGACGGCGGTGCGTTCGTCGGTGATCTCGTCGATGACGAAGCCGGGGTGGTCGAGGTGTGCGGTGTAGAGGACAGAGGGGGCGTCTGCGTCGGTGTGTTTGATGAGGAGGTTGCCGGCGGCGTCGGTAACGCATGTGAGATGAGGGCGCTCGCGCAGCCAGGCTTCGATGAAGCGGATGACGCGCCGTTCCTTGCCCGCGACGGTGGGGATACCCGCGAGGGCGAGGAGTGTTTCGGCGGCTTTTTTCGAGGGCTGGGCGGCGGGCATGCGGCTAAGGTACACCCGCTGACAGCCGATGATGGACCGGGAGGGTTCGACCGATGAATCTCGCGAAGACTGTGCT
The DNA here is from genome assembly GCA_965227605.1 of Phycisphaerales bacterium. Lineage (GTDB taxonomy): Bacteria > Planctomycetota > Phycisphaerae > Phycisphaerales > UBA1924 > CALNYS01. The sequence continues at coordinate 487,536 of OZ245745.1, forward strand.
CTTTACGCTCGGGGCGGGTGCGCTGGCGGTGGCCGGCGTGGCGCTCGCGCAGGACCGCTTATCAACGATCGAGGCGATCGCGCCCGAGCAGGCGCTGGACGACCACGCGGGCGCCGGGGCGTTTGAGTACTTCGGCGGGCTGCGGTTCGATGCGGGCATCCCCGCGCCGGAGCCAGTGATCGGGCACGAGATTGGCGAGCGGTTCACGCGTCATCATCAGATTGCTGACTACGCGCGGGCGCTTGATGCATCGAGCGATCGGGTGATCGCGCAGGAGTACGGTCGCTCGCATCAGGGGCGCCCGCTGATGACGCTGACGATCAGCTCGCGCGAGAACCTGGCGCGGCTGGATGAGATTCTGGAAGCGAACCTCGAGCTGACCGACCCGCGCGGGACGAGCGCGGCGCGGGCGAATCAGATCATCGAGAACAACCCGGCGATCGTGTGGCTGAGCTTCAGCGTGCACGGCAACGAAGCGTCAACGTCTGAAGCCGCGTTGCGCACGGCGTACACGCTGGCCGCGGCGCAGAACGACGAGGCGCGGTTCATCCGTGACAACACGGTGGTGGTGATCGACCCGTGTCTGAACCCGGATGGGCGGATGCGCTATGTGAGCTGGTTCGAGAACGCGGTGGGGACTGGCGGGGCGAACTCGTCGCGCGACGCTGCGGAGCATGACGAGCCCTGGCCCAGCGGGCGCACGAACCATTACCTCTTTGATCTCAACCGCGACTGGCTGTGGCTGACGCAGCCTGAATCGGAATCGCGGCTGGCGCACTACACGCGATACAAGCCGCAGCTTCACATCGATGGGCACGAGCAGGGGTACCGCTCGCCCTTCTTCTTCGGGGCGGGCGATGACCCGTACAACACGAATATCCCCGAGCAGACGCGGGCGTGGGTCGAGCTGTACGGGCTGGCGAACGCGAAGGTGTTCGAGGCGCGGGGGCTGGTGTACGCCACCAAGGAACGTTTCGACTACCACTACCCGGGCTACGGCAAGGTGATGCCGGTGTATCACGGGGCCGTGGGCATGCTCACGGAGCAGGCCGGGCACGGGTTCGCGGGGCTGGCGGTTCATGTTCACGGCGACTACACGCTGACGCTGCGCGAGCGGGCGAACAATCATTTTCTCATCAGCATGAATAACGTCGAGACGACGGCGGCGAACCGCGAGGGGCAGCTCCGGCGGTTCTGGGATTTTCATACGAACTCGGTAGATCCTGACGAGGGTCCGATGTCATTCGTGCTGAGCAGCGACAACGACCCTGCGCTGCTCAGCGAAGTGAAGCGTTTGTGCGATGCGCACGGGATCGAGATCGGTTCACTTGATGATGACACTCGTCTGCGCGGCGTGATCGACTACCGCACCGGTGAGAATGTTGAGCGGGCGACGGCGCCGGCGGGGTCGTGGGTGATCCGCGCTGATCAGCCGATGGGGCGGCTGGTGCGGGCGCTCTTTGAGCGCACCAGCGAGCTCTCGAACAACGACACCTACGACATCACGGGGTGGTCGCTGCCGGTGTCGTTCGGGCTGACGGCGTGGCAGAGCGATCGCAAGATCGACGCCGACCGCGACGGTGTGAGTGAGCCCTTTAGCAGGGGCAGCGTGACAGGCGACGGCGGGTACGCGGTGCTGGTTGATTCATCGACGAGCCGGTTCCCGAGCGCCGTGGGCGCGGCGATCGAGCACGAGCTGTTCTGGCGCTACACGGGCGACGCGCTCACGATCGACGGGCGCGAGTTCGGTACGGGCTCGATGATCGTGCACCGCATCCGCAACGACGATGAGACTGTCGAAGCGTTCCTTGATGATCTGGTCGAGATGGGCGTTGATGCGCATCAGGTCGCGTCGGGCATGACCCAGAGCGGGCCGGTGCTGGGGACGAACGAGAACGGCATCGCGGAGGTTCCGAGCGTGGCGCTGGTGCGTGACGAGCCGACGAACCCGTACAGCCACGGCGAGCTGTGGTGGTTGCTGGACCGCGAGTTTGGGATGCCGCACACGACGATCAACGCGGATCGTCTGGGGCGGATCGATCTCGATGAGTACAACGTGCTGATCGTGCCCAGCCTGTGGGGTTCGATGTCGTCGGAGCTCGGCGAGAGAGGCGCAGAGCGTCTGCGCGACTGGGTGCGGTCGGGCGGGACGCTGGTGGCGATGGGCTCGGCGAGCGGGTGGGCTGAGCGTGACGTGCTCAAGCTGGAAGATGATGAGGAGAAGGATGACGATGCCGGTGAGGAGAACGAGCCGGAGACTCATGAGCTGACGTGGGAGGATCGTGAGGACCGCGGTGTGGATCGGCGTGTGCCGGGGTCGATGCTGGCGGCGGCGGTTGATACGTCGCACCCGCTGGCGGCGGGGTCGCCCGAGTGGATCGGCGCCGTGAAGCGCAGCGCAGACACGCTGATGCTTTCAGAGGATGTGTTCGTGCTGGCGCGGTACGACGATCGTCCGCTTGTGAGCGGACATCTCTCGGAAGAGAACCGGGCGGAGATCGCGGGGACGCCCATGGTGGCGCACCACGCGATGGGGCGCGGGCATGTGGTGCTGTTTGATGAGAGCGTGACTATCCGCGGGTTCCAGCGCGGGGTGGTGCGGCTCTTGATGAACACGGTGGTGTACGGGCCTTCGCTTTAAGACTCACATATCATCGTCGGGATCGGGGATGAGGTCGCGTCGGCTTTCGATCCAGGCGTCGACGCGGCGCTTCAGGATCGGCAGCGTCGTGGCGCCGGCGGCGAGCACATGATCGTGGAAGAGGCGGAGATCGAAGGCGCTGTCGAGTTCGGTGCTCGCGTGCTCGCGCAGCTCGCGGATGTAGATCTCGCCGATCTTGTAGCCGAGCGCCTGCCCGGGCCAGGCGATGTAGCGGTCGACCTCTGAGATGATGTTGGATTCGGTCAGAGCCGAGTTGGCGAGCATGTAGTCGATGGCCCGCTGACGCGTCCAGCCCATCGCGTGGATGCCGGTGTCGACGACCAGGCGCATGGCGCGCCACATCTCGTAGGACAGTCGCCCGAACTCGTCGTAGGGATCGGCGTAGAGGCCGCGGGGGTGATCGGAGCCGACCTCAAGGCCGAGGCGTTCTGAGTAGAGGCCCCAGCCCTCGCCGAAGGCGGTGAAATAGAGCGTCGCGCGCCACTTGTGCTGGCCGAGTTCTTCCAGTTCCTGCGCGAGAGCGTTCTGGAGGTGGTGCCCCGGAACGGCCTCGTGCAGGGCGAGAGCGACGCCCTCGTAGCGCGGGCGCTGGCGGAGGTTGTGGGTGTTGGCCATGAAGTTCCCGGGCACGCCGTTCTCGATCGAGCCCGGGTAGTAGAAAGCGGTCGGGGCGCTGGGGGCGACGAAGTCGGGCAGTGCCTTGACGCCGTAGGGCAGGCGGGGGAGGCGGGTGAAAAGCTTGGGCAGTTCGGCATCCATGCGCTTGCAGATATCGCGGTAGTGGGTGAGGAGCTGGTCGGGCGTCTCGAAGTAGAACCGATCGTCGGTGCGCAGGAAGTCGGCGAAGGCGTCGAAGAGCTCTTCACCTTTGAGGCTGGAATGCTCGTCCGCGAAGCCGGTCTCGTCGATGATCTCGAACATCTCGGCGCGGATGCGGGCGACTTCCTTGAGGCCGAGTTCGTGGATCTGCTTCGGCGTCATCTCGGTGGTGGTGTAGAAGGCGATCTGGGCGGTGTAGTAGGCCTCGCCACCGGGAAGATCAGTCGAGGCGAGAGATTCGCGGGCGTCCGGGACGTACTCCTCGGTAATGAAGTCGGCGAAGTCGCGCCACGCTGGGATGACGCTCTCGCGCATCACCCTGAGTGCGCTGATCCGCATGTGGGGCGGAGAAGCCGGATCAAGAAACGGCGCGTACATGGGGTGCTCGCGCGGAAAATCAAGGAAGCGGTCGCCGGCGACGGCCTGGGTCTGCTTGGGCACATCGCGCAGGACGACGCGCGGCGGCGTGCGCCCGGCCTCGAGTCCGGCGCGGAGGTTGGCTTCGAGGTCTTCGAGGTGCGCGGGCAGTGCGCGTAGGCGCTGGATGTAGTCCCTGTAATGCTTGTCGGTCTGGAAGCTGAGGCGGCCGGGGAGCTGCGGGTAGGAGACGAGCGGGCCGGACTGCTGGGTGAGCGCGAGCTGCTCGGATTTCTGAATCGCGTTGGTCATGACCCGCTCGAGGGCAAACTCGGCGATCTCGAGATCAATCAGGCGGTCGGGGTCGGGATCGTCGGGCATGGCGTCGCGCAGGCGCCGGGCACGGTTGAAGAGGGTTTTGTATTCGCGGAGCAGTTCGGCGCGGCCTTCTTCAGAGACGTCAGACCAGAGGTGGTCGTAGCGCCGGTCGCCGTCGAGCGAGGCCCCGAGCGGGTCGGATTTTCGATCAGCCTCGTAGAGACGGTCGAGCAGGCGGGTGACGTCGCTGTTCCAGTCGGCGCTGGCCGGGACGGCGGTGAGCAGGAGCGCGAAGGCGGCGGCGAGGATCGTCTTCATGCCCCAAGCGTACCGACGGGGGTACCATCCGATCTATGCTGAGCCCGGTTCCAGAACTGCTCGACGATCTCCGCCAGGGGCGGATGGTGATCCTCGTGGACGACGAGGACCGCGAGAACGAGGGGGATCTGGTGCTGCCCGCGCAGTTCGCCACGCCCGAGGCGATCACCTTCATGCTGTCGGTCGCGCGGGGGTATATGTGCCTGTCCCTGACGGAAACCGACTGCGACCGCCTCGACCTGCACCCGCAGGCGGCGGTGAACACCAGCGTGCGCGGGACGCCCATGACCGTCTCGATCGACGGGCACCCGAAGCACGGGTTCACGACGGGGGTGTCGGCGCCGGAGCGGGCGCGGTCGATCCAGATGGCGATCGATCCTTCGTCGAAGCCGGACGATTTCGTCCGCCCGGGGCACATCAACCCGCTGCGCTCGCGCGACGGGGGTGTGTTGGTGCGGACGGGGCAGACGGAAGGCTCGATCGATCTATGCCGGCTGGCCGGGCTGACGCCGGCGGCGGTGATCATCGAGATCATGCGCGACGACGGGGAGATGGCGCGGCTGCCCGATCTCGAGACCCTCGCCGAGAAGCACAACCTCAAGATCGGCTCGGTGGCGCAGATCATCGAGCACCGATTGGGCGAGCAGCCGCTGGTGCGCCGTCTGGATCCCATCGAAGGCACGCCGATCACGACGCCCGAGGGGGAGTTCACGCTGTACCGCTTCGAGAGCGTGGTGGACCGGCTGCCGCACCTGGCGCTGGCCTGCGGGGGCGTTGGGGCGCCGGGGTCGCACAGCGAGGAGCCGACGCTCGTGCGCATGCACCGTCGGGACATCATGGGCGATGTGTTCGGCGCCGGCGGCTCGGCGGGGGCGCTGAACGCCTCGCTGCGGGCGATCCGTGAGGCGGGGCGCGGGGCGGTTGTCTATCTGCGCCCTGACGGCGATGGCGGCGACGGCGCCGCGCTCGTGAACCCGCCCACGGAAGAAACCGACCCCGACGCGCCGAAGATCCCGACGACGATGCGCCAGTTCGGCGTGGGGGGGCAGATTCTTCGTGATCTTGGCTTGTCGCGTCTGCGCCTGCTGACGAGCAACCCGAAGAGTTTGCCTGGGCTGGACGCGTTTGACCTGGAGATCGTCGAGCAGATCGCGCTCCCGCACACGAACGGGCGGGCGTCGTGAGCGAAGGCACGGCGCCCTATCTCGCGCACTACCGCGAGCTGATCGACCGCGTGGGAGCCGTCTTCGAGGCGACGGGGTGGCGATCGCGTGAGTTCCAGGAAGAGCGTTTCCGCGTCATGGCGGAGATGGAGGACTTTTCGGGGGCGACGGTGATCGACGCGGGCGCCGGTCGGGCGGACTTCGCGTCGTACCTGATCGCGCGGGGCGAGGCGGCGGGGCGGATGATCGCGTTGGACGCCATGCCCGAGATGGTGGAGGCGATCCGCAAGCGGGGCATGAACGGCGTCGAGGCGCACGTTTGCGATTTCGCGGGAGATAATTGCTCGGATGGCTTCTCGCGCTGGGGGGATGTTGACTCGATTGTCTTCTCGGGCTCGCTCAACACGCTGGAGCAGACGCTTGCGTTGGAGGTGCTGGAGCGGGCGTGGGCGGCGACGGGGCGGTCGCTGGTCTTCAATTTTCTGAGCGATCGGGCGCCCGAGGAACTGCTCGCCAAGCCCACCGAGCCGGCGCACCGCTTCGACACCGCGGGGCTGGTGGCCTGGGCGCTGGAACGGACGCCTGGGGTGTGGTTCCGCCACGACTACCTGGGCGGGCACGACGCGACGATCGCGATGGTCAAGCTCGACGCCTGAGCAAGCGGCCCGCTGGTAAGCTCTGCGCATGGCCATCATCGTCTTCCAGCACAGCGAATCGAACCGCCCCGGGCGTGTGGGCGTAACGCTCCGGGATCACGCCCATCACCTCGATATCCGACGCCTTGATGAGGGCGACCCCGTGCCGACGGACTTCGACAACGTCAGCGGCGTGGTCGCGCTGGGCGGCCCACAGAACGTGGGTGATGGGCTCAGCTGGATGGATGACGAGATCGCATTCCTGCACGATGCGCACGAGCGACGCCTGCCGGTGCTGGGAATTTGTCTGGGCGCGCAGCTCATCGGGAAGGCGCTCGGTGGAGAGGTCTCGCGGATGGAGACGCCCGAGGTTGGGTTCCACGACATCACGCTGACGGTCCCCGGCCACGTCGACACCGCCTTGTCGGGTGTGGCCTGGACACGACGAGCGTTCTGCCATCATGCGTACGAAGTCAGCGAGCTGCCCGACGACGCGCTGCTGCTCGCCACGAACGACAACTGCAAGGTGCAAGCCTTCAGGGCGGGACTGCGCACTTATGCCTTTCAGCATCACCTGGAAGCGGATGAAGCTATCGCGCTTGCGATCAACGCCGAGAGTGGCGAGAGCGATCTGAGCGACGCCGACCTGCAGGCACAGCTCGACGAGCACTATCTGACGTTCGCTCGCCTGAGCGATCGCATCTGCGAGAACCTCGCAGCCCATGTCTTCCCCGCCGCCAAGCCCGTAGGCGCCCGCGGCGGTTGAGGCGATGGGCTCCCGCCTGACGCTGCGCACGCCTGAGGATTTCTTCTTCGCGCGCGACGTATGTTCGTACGGGTATTTCCTGCTGGCGCCGAACGTGTGGGACCCGATCGAGCGCTCGCTGACGCGCACGCTGGAACTCACGGGCGGCATCACAGAGCTGATCATCACTCAGCCTTCGGGGCAGCCCGGCGGCGAACTTCGGATCGACAGCGACCGGCACGTCGGTCGTTCGGAGCGGACGGTGCTCGTCGAACGCCTGTCGCGCATGCTCCGCCTTGATGAGACACCCGATGACCTCGCGCGGTTCCACGCGGCTGATCCGCGTTGGGAAGCGAGCGGTCGCGGCCGGCTCTTCCGCAGCCCGACCCTCTTCGAGGATGTGGTCAAGACCGTCACGAGCTGCAACGTGGCGTGGCCAAGCACGATCAAGATGAACGCGAAGCTGTGCGCTGTCGTAGGCGCCGGGTTCCCGTCCGCCGCGGCGCTCGCTCGGAAGAAACCGCAGACGCTCCGGGCCCGCTGCGGCGTGGGCTACCGCGACGCCCGGCTCGTCGATCTCGCCAAGCTCTTCGCCCGCGGCGAGATCGACGAAGATCGTCTGGAAGACCCCGCGAGCGATGACGATGACGTCTTTGAGGCGCTGGTAGCGCTGCCGGGTGTGGGGCCGTACGCCGCGGGAAACATCATGCAGCTTCTCGGGCGCTACTCGCGCCTGGCGATCGACACCGAGACGCACCGCCACGCGCGGGAAGTGCTGGGCTTCAAGGAGACCGACGCGGCCCTCACGAAACGCATCGAGAAGCACTACGCGCGCTTCGGCGACCAGAAGTTCCGCAGCTACTGGTTCGAGGTGTGGGCGGCGTACGAAAAGCGGCGCGGGCCGGCGTGGACGTGGGCGCCGAAGGAGACGGGCCCGAGCTTCACCGCGGCCGCGTTCGACTGAAAGTTCACGGGGCGGTGGCTACAGTGCAAACTATGCAGAGTGTGCGCACGCTGACGACCGGGCTGATCGACTACGCAGGGCTGTTCCCCCCCACCGGAGCGCCGATGGAAGATGTCATGCGCTCCTTCGCGGAGTACCGCGCATCGGATGATGTGTGGATGCTGGCGCGTCTGGTTGTGCCAGCCTCGCGCCTGGATGAGTTCGAGGACGCCGCGCGGGATCTACTGCCCAAGAGCGCCGGCGAGGAGCCGTGGCGGCTGAGCGCGCTCTTGCCGCCCGCGGGCGATCCGGCGCTGGACGACGCGGTGGAGTCGCTGATCGTCTTCAACGCCGATCACAGCGACGCCGGCAGCGGGTTGGCGGTGGTGGATTCGGTCGAGCTCAAGAGCGACGACCCTGGGGCGATCGAGGCCAGCGCGCGGGCGATCCCGGATGAGATCCGCGCGTTCGTCGAGCTGCCGCACGCGGGCGACCCGCGGGGGCTGATCGCCGCGGTCAAGGGCGCCGAGGTGAGCGCCAAGATCCGCTGCGGCGGCGTCACCAGTGATCTGATCCCACCGGCTGATGAAGTCGCTCGTTTCATCCACGCCTGCGCCGCCTCGCGCACGCCCTTCAAGGCGACCGCCGGGTTGCATCACCCGCTGCGGGGCGAGCAGAACTTGACGTATGAAAGCAACCCGCCGCGGGGCGTGATGCACGGCTTCCTCAATGTGCTTTTAGCCGCGGCGTGCGCGATGCATGACGAGTCGATGACGCCGAATGATCTGATGCCAATCCTCAAAGCGACGGACGCGAGCGCCTTTGGCTTCGGCGAGACGGGCGTAGTCGCGCTGGGGCGCGAGCTGTCGCTGGAGCAGATCGCCGCGTGCCGCGAGCAGCTTTTCATCTCGATCGGCTCGTGCTCGTTTGATGAACCGCGCGAGGACCTCCGTAATCTTGGACTTCTCTAAGGAACACTCAACGCATGGCTTCAACGCACTTCGACACCGACCAGACGCACGACCCGAACCTCGAGAGCTGGGTGGACTCGGCGAACGATACGAACAGTGATTTCCCGATTCAGAACCTGCCGCTGGCTATGGCGATCGAGCGCGAGGGCGACGAGGCGTACGTCGGCGTCGTTGCTCGCGTCGGCGACATGCTGCTCGACCTCAACGCGCTGAGCGCATCCGGCGACTTTGATCTCGACGAGGACGACTGGTCGTTCTTCACGCTGGACAACATCGCTGAGGACGGCTCGCGGGTACGCCTGCGGCGCACGCTGGTTGATTTGCTGCTCAAAGACAACGCGGCGCTGCGCGATCACAAGGATCGCGATGAGTTCCTGCGCCCGGCGGAGGGCGCCGAGTTCATTCTGCCCTTCGTCACGGGCGACTACACCGATTTCTACGCCTCCCTGCACCACGCCACCAACGTCGGCAGCATGTTTCGCCCCGACAACCCGCTGCTGCCCAACTACAAGTGGATCCCCATCGGCTACCACGGGCGGGCGAGCAGTCTGATCGTCTCCGGCGGTGAAGTGCGCCGCCCGACGGGTCAGCTCCTCCCCGGCGCCACCATCGACGACGGCCCGCCCGCGCTCGGGCCCTGCAAGCTGCTCGATTACGAGATGGAGGTCGGTTTCTTCGTCGGTCGCGGGAACGACCTGGGCGCTTCGATGAGCGTGGACGAAGCCGAGGACCGTCTCTTCGGCGTGTGCCTCGTGAACGACTGGTCGGCACGCGACATGCAGAAGTGGGAGTACCAGCCGCTGGGGCCTTTCCTCGCCAAGAGCTTCGCGACGACGCTGTCGCCCTACGTCGTGACGATGGAGGCGCTCGCCCCCTTCCGCACCGGCGCTTTCGAGCGCGATTCCGCCGACCCGCAGCCGCTGCCCCATCTCGACAGCGAGCGCAACCGAACACAAGGCGGCATCGACATGCAGGTGGAGGTGTACCTCTCCAGCAAGCAGATGCGCGACAAGGGCATGGAACCCATCAAGCTCTCGCGCGGCGCCTTCAGGAACCTCTACTGGACGCCCGCCCAGATGCTCGCCCACCACGCCAGCAACGGCTGCAACATGCAGACCGGCGACCTCTTCGCCAGCGGCACCGTCTCGGGCCCCACGCGCGACAGCCGCGGCTCGCTGCTCGAACTCACCTGGGACGGCGACCCTTTCGCCGAGCCGCCAGTCAAGGCGCCCGGCTCGCAGCGCACACCCATCACGCTGCCGACGGGCGAAGAGCGCAAGTTCCTCGCCGACGGCGACGAGGTGATTATGAAAGGGTTCTGTGAGCGCGAGGGGTACCGGCGGATCGGGTTTGGGGAATGCCGGGGGACCGTTACGGCGGCAGAGTGAATCTGCTCCCTCTCCCGGCGTAAGAGAGAGGGATCAGACGGCTTTGGCGCCGATCATATTCAGTGTTTCAAGCGTCTCAGCGAGCTGCTCCCACCGGTCTTCGACGTTCCCCGTCAGCCCCACCGACATCCGCACCAGCCCAGGGGAGATGCCCGCTTTTTCCTTGTCTTCCTCGGTCATCTCGCTCGAGGTCGAGCTGCCCGAGCAGGACATGAGGGTGTCGAAGTAGCCCAGGCTCACGGCCATGAAGCCGAAGGCGTGCTTGTTCTGCAGGCGCTCCATGAACTCCTGGGCGCGGGGTTCTGAGCCGAGGTCGAGCGCCAACAGACCGCCGAAGCCGTAGCCGGGGTTGAGCATGGCGCGCAGGCGTTCGTGGTCGGGGTGGCTGGGCAGGCCCGGGTAGTGCACTGTTACGCCCTGCTCGCTGAGGCGCTCGGCGAAGAGCTGCGCCCGTGTGCTGTGTTCCTGCATGCGCACCTGCAGGTGCGGCAGGCGCAGCGCGATGTTGAAGGCGACGCCCGGGTCCATCGTCGGGCCCAGGATCATCAGCGAGCCGGTGTGCAGGTCCATGAGCTGGAGGATGAACTCTTCGGATGCGCAGACCGCGCCGGCGATGATGTCCGAGGCGCCGTTGACGAACTTGGTGAGCGAGTGGACGACCACGTCGGCGCCGAGGTTCGCAGGCGTGACCATCATGGGACAGAAGGTGTTGTCGACGACGAGCTTGGCGCCAGCGGAGTGAGCGATGTCGGCGAGCGCCGCGAGGTCGGGGACCTTCAAGGTCGGATTCGCCATCGTCTCGGTGTAGACGAGCTTGGTCTTGGATGTCATCGCGGCCCGCACGGCTTCGGCGTCGTTGGTGTCAACGAACGTGCAGGTGATGCCCGTTTTGAGCGGCAGGTAGTCGTGGAAGAGGGCGTACGTCCCGCCGTAGATGGTGTCGGAGACGACACAGTGGTCGCCCGCGTCGCAGAGCTGGAGCACGGCGGCGCTGATCGCGGCCAGGCCCGAAGCGACGGCGTAGCCCGCGCCGGTGTTCTCCATCGCGGCGAGCGAGCGCCCGAGGGCGAAGACAGTCGGGTTGAAGTGGCGCCCGTAGAGGTAGCAGCCCCCCTGCACCGGCCCCTTCTCACCCGCGAAGATGTCGGGCATGGTGTCGGCGGCCATGACGGTGAAGGTGGTCGAGGCTTCGACGGACATGTTCACGCCGCCGTGCTCGCCGAACTCGTGTTTGGCCTGGGCCATGGAGCGGGCGGGGTCGAAGGGCTGGTCGGGCATAGCGGATCTCCTCTAGAAACGCGCAGGAAGACCCTGAGTGTAAAGACGCCCTGGCGAACGTCAGCAGGAAATGTCGTGAATGCGGCTCAGGAGGCCGCGGTGGGCGACTCAGCCTCGAGCGCCATGATCTTGTCCACCCGGCGCTGGTGGCGCCCGCCCTCGAAGGCTTCGCTCAGCCAGACCTCGGCGATGTCCTCGATATCGGACGCGCTGAGCAGGTCGGCTGAGATGCAGAGCACGTTGGCGTCGTTGTGGGCCCGGCTCATGCGGGCGGAGAGCTCGTCACTGACGAGGGCGGCGCGGACGCCGTCGATCTTGTTGGCGGCGATGGACATGCCGATGCCGGAACCGCAGACGAGGATGCCGCGCTCAGCGCGACCGCTCGCGACCTCGCGTCCGACCGCCGCGGCGTAGTCGGGGTAATCGCTGGATTCCTCGCTCATCTCGCGCGGGACAATCATCTCGTGGCCTTGTTTTCGGAGCCACTCGGCGAGCTTGGTCGTGGCCTCGCAACCGCGGTGGTCGGCGCCCAGAGCGATGATCACGCGAAGATCTCCCGCAGACGCATCTCGATGACTTTCGTGAGGATCTCGGCCGTCTCGTTGTAGATCACCTGGTCCCCGCCGATGGGGTCGGGGATGTCCTGTCGCCCCGGATCGAGCAACTCGACCTTGCCCTCGGCGGTAGGGTCAAGCTGGAGTACCGCCCGCACGTGGCTCTGGGTGAGCCCGTAGATGTGGTCGGCCTCGCGGATCAGCTCCCGTGTGAGCGGTGTGGAGGAATGGTCGGTGAGCTCGATGCCCATGGGACTGACGGCCATCGCGGCCTCCGGCGTGGCCGGGGCGCCCTGCCCCGCGGCGACGCCCGCCGAGCGGATGAGCGTCTCGGACCCCTCGGGCTCGATCGACGGCGCGAGATGGCGCGCGATGCCCTCGGCCATGGGGCTGCGGCAGGTGTTCCCGGTGCAGACGAAGAGGATGGTCTTCGTGCGCCGCGCAGAATCGGATAGCTCGTTGCTCACACGCCTAGTATCGCCTGTTCGCGGGGCTCGGGCAAACTTACCTGAGCATGCGAGAGGGCAGGTCATGCGGGATCGGGCGATCATTCCAACTCGGCGGGCGCACGGGCGGGCGGCGTTCACGCTCATCGAGCTCCTGGTGGTGATCTCGATCATCTCGGTGCTGATCGGGCTGCTCTTCCCGGCGATGGGGATGGTGCGCGAGGCCTCCAAGCGGACCGTGTGCCGGGCCAACCTGCGCTCGATCGGGCTGGGGATTCAGGTCTATTTGAACAACCACGACGGCGTGCTACCCAGAGCCCTGCCGCTGGACGACAGCTCGATCTTCGAGGATCCGAATCCGCCGGAGTCGTTCAGTTCCGATTCGATCATCGAGATCATCGCCCCGCTCGCCGGGTCGGGCTCGGCGGAGATTTTCATCTGCCCGAGCGATGAGATGATCCCGCAGGCGCTCTACGATCTCCCGCGAGGGCCGATCGGACGCCATTCGAGCTACGAGTACTGGGCCGGCTCATTGATGCTGGCCCGCGAGGTCTTCGCGGACGACCCGGCCCCCGAGAAATCGGTGACAAAGTTCTACGAGGTCGAGCCAACTTTTCCTGTGATGGCGGATTCGATCGGGCGTCACCCCAATACCGGGGAGTTCGACAAGAACGCGCTGTACTTCGGCGACTGGCGCGGCGATGAGATGGTGATCGACCCGAGAGAAGAAGCGCAGAACGATCTGCCGCAACCACCCCAACCGAGGACGACCCGATGAACGACGAAAAGGCTGCACCGATGGAACCGCTGCTGGACGCCGTGGAGCGCGACGAGGCGAAGTCATCCGCGGTGCGCGAGTCGCGCCGAGCCGAGCGCAAGCGCTCGCGCACGGATCTCGCGCGGGGCGGCGTGATCGCGGCCCTCGGGCTGGCGGCGGGCGTGGCGATCGCCGCGAGCCGTCCGGCGCCGGTGGTCTACGACGCGAACCGTCCGGACCCCTTCGGCGGCTCGCTCAGCTCTGTGGTCTTCGAGGATGAATTCAACCGCCTGCCTGTCGAAGAGCGTCTGGACATCATCCGCGAGCTGCTGGACAGGATGCGCTCGATGGACTCGGGCTCCTCGGCGATGCTGGCGGCGTTCGCGGCGGGTATCAAGAACGAGGCTCGCCAGCAGCTCGAAAAGAACGCCCGCACGCTGATGATCGACTTCATGGACATGCACGCGCAGCGCTACGCGGGCGCCGACGCGAAGGACCGCGAAAAGATGCTGGACGAGAGCCTGCGCGACATGGTGACGCTGCAGCGCGAGCTGTTCGGCATGGAAGCAGACGAGGACGGTGTCGATGAAGGCGTCGAGCGCGCTCGCCGCGACGCCGCCCGCGAGCAGGAACGGGCCGCGGCCAACCGGGAACGTCTCAGCGGCGGCGAAGCCGCGGGGTTCATGCGCTGGGCGCAGAACGAGAGCGAGGACTCGAGCCCCAACCAGCGGGCCCGTGTCACGCTCTTCATGCGCGATATGACCCGCCACCTGCGCGGGCAGGATCTCGATACGGGTAAATAAATTCAGCCGGCGTAGGCCGGGCGCTTGCGCGGCGGGGCGTCGAGGCGTACGCCCTCCACGTAGGCGTCGGTGTCGCCGCTCGAAACCAGACGGGCCAGGAGTTCCGGCGTGGGGCGCACGCGGGTGTCCGATGCGGCACGCAGTACCACACGCGCATCGCCTGTGCGCACCTTGATCTCCACCGGCGTCTGCGCATCGGCGCCGCCTGAGTGCGTGGCGAGGACGCCGCGGAGGAACTCAAGCGTTTGCGTGCCGCTGCCGTTGAGGCGTTCGGCGTTGAGCTCGACGACGAGGGACGCGGCGAGAGACATGGCTTGGGCGACGGGTGCGACGCGGTCGGCGATGAGCTGGGTTCCGCCGCGTTTGCGGTCGACCGTGCCGATGAGGAGGACGACCTCGTCGGTGCGCACGAGGTGGCCGAACTCGGCGTAGGCCTCGGAGAAGAGCACGCACTCGATAACGCCGAGGCGGTCTTCGAGGGTGACGATGGCCATCTTCTGGCCGGGGTTCTTGCCGTTTCGGGTGACAATGGGGCGGACGGACTGGACGAGGCCGCCCATGCAGACGCGGCTGTTCTCGGCCGCTTCGTGGACGCGGGCGGTGTCGGTGGTGGCGAAGCGCTCGACGGTCTCGCGGTGCTGCTCAAGAGGGTGGCTGGAGACGTAGAAGCCGAGGGTGTCTTTTTCGTTTTTCAGCGCTTCCTGTTCGTCCCACTCGTCGGCGCGGGCGAGGGCGGGGGTTGGGGCTTCGGTTTCGACCGGCGCGCCCGCGCCGCCGAAGAGGGCGGACTGGCCGGCGGCTTTGTCCTTGGCAACGCTTTGGGCGGCGCGGACGGCGTCTTCGATGGAGGCGGACATGGCGGCGCGGCATTCGCGCCCGTGGAGGGAGTCCATAGCGCCGCACTTGATGAGGGCGTCGATGGCGGCCTTGTTGACGCAGCCGGGGGGCATGCGTTCGCAGAAGCCGTGGAGGGAGGCGTACGCCCCGTGCTCGCGGCGCTCGCTCACGATGGCGTCGATGGCTTTGGCGCCGGTTCCTTTGATCGCGCGGAGGCCGAAGCGGATGTGGCCGTTGTCGGGCTCGCGCGCTTCGCCCTCGTCGAAGACGACGGAGAAGTCGGACTCGGAGAGGTTCACGTCGGGCGGGCGGACCTCGACGCCGATGTCACCGCCCGGCAGGCGCGTCTTGCGGCAGTCGTCGAGGTAGGGGATCCAGTCGGCGACTTTCTGGGCCTGGCTCTCGAAGGTGAGGAAGGCGGCCATGTACTGCTTGGGGAAGTAGGTTTTCAGGAACGCGGTCTGGTAGGCGACGATGGCGTAGCCGGTGGAGTGGGACTTGTTGAAGCCGTAGCCCGCGAACTTGAGGATGAGCTCGAAGAGTTCCTCGGCGTTCTTCTTGGCGAGGCCCTGCGAACCGGCGCCCTCGATGAACTTGGGGCGGTTGGCGTTGATGACGCTTTCTTTTTTCTTGCTGATCGCCTTGATGAGCGAGTAGGCGGCGCGGAGGGGGATGCCGCCCAGCTCGTGGACGATCTGCATCACCTGTTCCTGGTAGACCATGACGCCGTAAGTCTCGGCGGTGAACTTGTCGACGATGGGGTGGACCGTGGGGACGGGCACCATGCCGTGCTTGCGCTTGTTGTAGTCGGGGATGAGGTCCATGGGCCCGGGACGGAAGAGGGCGTTGGCGGCGATGAGGTCGGCGAGGCGGTCGGGCTTCATCTCGGTGAGGAGACGGCGCATGCCGCCGGACTCGAACTGGAACACGCCGGTGGTGTCGCCGCGGCGGAAGACGTCGAAGACGCGCTGATCATCGAAGGTGAGGCGGTCGAGGTCGAGGGGGTCGCCCGCGAGGGCTTCGTCCCAGCCGACGGCGCGCTTGATGGTGGTTTCGTCCATCGACTCGCGCACGAGCGCTTTGGCGCGCTCGATGACGCTAAGGGTGCGGAGGCCCAGGAAGTCCATCTTGAGCAGGCCGATGCGCTCGCAGGTGGGGCCGTCCCACTGGGTGACGATGTCCTCCGAAGTCGATTGCTTGTAGAGGGGGACGAGGTTCTCAAGGGGCTGGGTGGCGACGATGACGCCGGCGGCGTGGACCGAGGCGTGGCGGGCCTGACCTTCAAGACGCTTGCCGGTGTCGATGACGCGGGCGACGGAGGCGTCGCTCTCGTAGAGCTTCTTGAGGTCGGGCTCTTCCTTGAGGGCGCGGTCGAGCGTCATCTTGGGGTGCTCGGGGATGAGTTTGGCGATGCGATCGACCTCGGGGAGGGGCATCTCGAGAACGCGTCCGACGTCGCGGACGGCGGCCTTCGCCTTGAGCGTGCCGAAGGTGATGATCTGGGCGACGTGGCCGTATTTTTCGCGCACGTAGTTGATGACATCGGCGCGCCCGTCCTGGCAGAGATCAATATCGATGTCGGGGTACTCGGCGCGGTCGGGGTCGGTGAATCGCTCGAAGAGGAGGCCGTACTCGACTGGGCAGGCGTTGGAGAGGCCGAGGAGGTAGCCGACCATGGTGCCGACGCCCGAGCCGCGGGCGCTGGCGGGGATGGCGCGCTGACGCCCCCAGTTCACGAAGTCCCAGACGATGAGGAAGTACGCGCTGATGAGCTTGTCGGCGAGGATGCCGAGCTCGCGGTCGAGGCGGGCGAGGATGTCGGCCTTGCGTTGCTTCTCTTCGTCGGTGTCGGGTTCGGGGGCGCCCGGGGCGAACATGGCGCCGTAGCGCCAGATGAGGCCCGCTTCGCAGAGTGTGCGCAAGGCGACGTCGCATTGTTCTTTCAGATCTTCGGCAGAAAGGGCTTCGTTGTCTTCATCAAAAGGCTCGACGGCGTAGTCGGTACAGAAGGCCTTGAACCACGCGGTGAGGTCAGCCTCGCCTTTGTAGGGGCGGGGTTTCTTGGGCGCGACGACCTTGACGACGGGGGCGTGGTTGCCGAAGGAGAGGTCGAGGTTGCAGCGCTCGGCGATAGCGAGGGTGTTGTCGCAGGCGGTGGCGCCGGTGTCGCCGTAGGCGGCGAAGGCCTCGCGCATCTCTTCCGGGCTCTTGACGTAGATCTGCTCGGGGTAGCGCATGCGCTGGGTGTCGGTCTTGACGCGCCCGGTGGCGATGCAGATGAGGGTGTCGTGCGCGTCATGATCGCTGGCGGTGAGGTAGTGGGCGTCGTTCGTGGCGACGAGGGGAAGATCGAGTTCCTCGGCAAGACGGATGAGGTGGGGGTTGATGACGTTCTGTTCGTCGATGTGGTGCTGGAGCTCGACGTAGAAGCGCGGGCCGGCATCGGTCGGCGCGAAGACCTTCTGATGCCAACGCGCGACCTCGAGCGCGTTCTCCCAGTGTGACTCGTCCTTGCTTTTCTCGTACTCGACGAGATGGAAGGCGAGCTCGGAGCCGAGGTGACCGTTGATGGCGATGAGGCCCTCGGACCACTGCTCGAGCAGCTCGCGGTCCATGCGCGGCTTGTAGTAGAAGCCTTCGAGGTAGGCGCGCGAGCCGAGGCGCATGAGGTTGCGCCAGCCGGCTTCGTTCTCGGCGAGGAGGACGAGGTGATAGCCGCCGTCCACGACGCCGGTGTGGGTGCGGTCGTGGCGGGAGCGCGGGGCGACGTAAGCCTCGCAGCCGAGAATGGGTTTGACGCCAGCCTTCTTCGCGGTTTCGTAAAAAGAGAGGGCGCCGAAGAGGTTGCCGTGATCGGTGACGGCGACGGAGTCCATGCCGAGTTCTTTGACACGGTTGACCAGCTTGTCGAGGCGGTTGCCGCCGTCGAGGAGGGAGTACTCGGAGTGGAGGTGGAGGTGGACGAATCCTTTTTGGTGATCCGACCGGGCGTTATCGGCGCTCTCTCTGCTCACGTCGTCCTCCTGACATGCGTGCGTGAGGGCACAGGATACCGCGGGCGCGACCGATAGCGTGGGGCGTTTCAGCGCCGATCGGACGCCTAGCCCGCATAACTCGCAGAAACTGTTTCGATCTCCGCGGATGCGGGGCGTCGTGGTGGACGCTGCCTCGGCGTGTGCTCTCTTTGTGGTACGGGCCCTCGCACCGGGTCCGCCACACGCACGGGAGAAGAGAGATGACCACCCGATTCGCTATCGCTGCTATCGCCGCACTCAGCGCTGGAAGCATCACACTCGCCGACACGGTTGACGTGAAGTTCCTCGGCGCCGGCCAGGGGCGGGTTATCAAGTTCGACCTCAACGGGAAGCGTCACAACGTGTTCGCCGGCCAGCTCGAGCACCGCTTCAGCAACGGGACGGGTGTTGGCGCTCGCTTCGAAGGCGACCTTCTGACCTACTGCACCGACCTGATGGAGCACGTGTCGCAGGAGACGGGTACGTTCGACGTGGTTGATCCGCAGTTTGCGCCGAACCCGGCGATGGGCGCGGCGCGGGCCGACGCTCTGCGGGATATCTACACCTTCGCTGACGGCGCGCAGCTTGCACGCGGGGTTGATCGGGATTTCGCCGCGGCGTTCCAGCTCGCGGTATGGGAGATCGTGTACGACTTTGACAGCGACGAAGGGCGTTCGTCGCTCGACGTCGAGAGCGGGGCGTTCGAGTCCTACAAGCGGAACGGGTCGCGGCTTTCGACCGCGATCCGAGACCATCTCGCGGACCTGTTCGCCGCGGTGGGCTCGTTCGAGGAGCGCGGTGATTTCGGCCTCTTCGCGGTCACAAACAACGGGAAGCAGGACCAGCTCGTGGGGACGCCGATGGTCCCGCTGCCGGCGCCCGGGGCCCTTGCGTTTGCCGGTCTGCTCGGCGTAGCGGGCGCTCGCAAGCGTCGCTGAAAGCAGATGATGCGTACGCCCTAGAATGAGGGCGTGCAGCAGACACCCTTTTCATACGTCTTCGAGGCCGGTCGCGGGTTCCGACGCCCGGCCTCATCACGCAACCCAGCGGTCCGCGCGGCGACGCTCGCCGGCGCGACCGTTTTGTTTTTGGTGTTTCTGCTCTTGCTGATCCCGCTACTGCTTTTGTTCGTGGCGTTCTTCGTGGTGTTCTGGGTAATCGCGCGGGTGCGGGGGCTCTTTGCACCGCGCGAGAAGAGTTCGCGCGAAAACGTGAGGGTCATGACGCGGGGCGATCACTCGACGGGGGTCTGACGCCAGCGCTCGAGCATGGCCTTCGCGACGCGACCCGGTGAACCCTCACCGATGATTGAGTTCTCGACGCGTACGACCGGGAGCACGCCCCAGCTCGAGTTGGTGAGGAAGGCTTCGTCGGCGTCGAGAAAGTCGTTGATATCGAGGAGCTTTGTTCGCGCGACGAGATCGAGTTCTTCGGCGCGGTCGAGGACGCGCCGGCGGGTGATCCCCGGGAGGACGGGGCTGGGGATGGCGCCGGGCTCTTCTTCACCGCGGGCGAGGGGGGTGAGCAACTCGGCGCCCTTCACGATGAAGAGGTTGCTGACGCAGCCGCCCGAGAGGTGGTTGCTGACCTGGAGGGTGACGGCCTCGGCGGCGTTCTTGGCGGATGCTATTTGGAGTTCGGAGAGGCGTCCCCAGTAGTTCAGGGTTTTGTGGCCCGCGGTGGGGTCGAGGGGGTTGTCGCGGCGATCGGCGATGGTCACGGCGACGCCCTGTTCGTACATGCCCTCGGGGTAGTCGGTGGCGGGGCGGGCGTCGATGAGGATGGTGGGGTCGGTTGGACCCTCGGCGCCGGTGAGGAGGTTGAGATCGCCGCCGGTGAGGGTGAGGCGGATGCGCGTTGTTTCGAGCGCGGCGCGCTGAACGACGGCGTTCACAGCTTCGGCGAGAGCGGGGGTGCGGAGGTCATCGCTCAGGCGGAGGGCCTTGGCCGAATCGCGCAGTCGATCGAGATGAAGACCGAGATCGATGACGTGGTTGCCTCGGGCGAGCATGGTTTCGAAGAGACCCACGCCGTGCTGCAGACCGGCGTCGAAGGCGCCGAGGCGGGCTTCGGAACGCTCGACGAAAGAACCGTTGAGCCAGACGGCGCCGCTCACGCGCTCACCTGACGGAAGGCCCAGAGCACGAGCCACGCGAGCAGGTGCAGCCCGCCGAGGAGGCCGACCTCGGAGCGGTTGAGTCGGAAGCAGAAGAGGCACCAGAGGGCGTAGAAGATCGCGCCGGCGCCCGCCGCCATGGGCCAGCGAACGGCGTTGTGCCAGGCCTGCTCGCTGACGATCGCCGCGGAGAGTTGCCACAGCAGCGCGAAGACGCCGACGGCGAAGGTCATGCGGGCGAGGACGAAGTAGACGCCGCCGAAAGGGCGCTCGGTGAGCTGGGCGGTGGCGAGGACGGCGCCGACGCCGATCCAGGCGTAGAGCGGGGCATCGATAAGTTGTCGGAGCGCGGCCCGCCATGCGGGGGCGTCCGCGGGCGGGTAGATGCCGGCGATAATGACCGCCGCGAGGATGGCCGCGCCGCCGGCGATGAGCGGGAAGCGCCAACCCAGACGCCCCGGTGCGCCGAGCGCGCCCTCGGGGATTTCGTCGTCGGGCGGGAGCGCTCGCTTGGTTTTCTTCGGCGCGGGCTCGTCGCGCTCGATGGATTCCATCTCGTCCTCGCTCATGCCCTCAGTGAGCGGGGGCTCGGAGATCGCCGGCTTGGGCGGCGGAGGCATTTTCTCCGACGGCTCGAGTTCGATCTCGCCGCTGTTCTGGGGTTCGGGTTTTTTCTCGTCGTCTGTCATAAGAAGTCAGTTGGCGAAGCGCTGGGTGATCCAGGAGGTGACGATTTCAAGGGCGTTCGGGCTGAATGTCTCTTCAATGGAGGCGTACTCCGCTGGCGAGCCGGTCTGCGCGTTCTGGAAGAGGTGGTTGTGACCCGGCAGGGTGACGATGGTGACGTCGTCGGTGGGTGCGTTCTCAAGGGCGGCGCGCATGGGTTCGGCGTTCACGTCGGGGAGCACCTGAAGGTCGAGTTCGCCGAAGAGAGCGAGCACGGGCTGGATGACACGGGAGAGGTGCTGCGTCGGGTCGGACTTGGCGAAGCTCATCATCCAGGGCGAGGTGAAGATGGGGACTTGCTGCTGAAGGGTCTGATCGATCTGTTCTTCGGTGGCGCCGACCATCTGCGCGGCGAGCACGCGGCGCAAAGGCGCGGCGACAGCTTCGGGGTCGCCGCCCGCGCGCATGGCTTCGACAAGCTCGGTCATGTTGGTCTCGACGGTCTGGACCATGGCGGGCGTGCCGCCGCCGGCGCGGGTGATGGCGCCCTGCTGGGAAACAAGGATCTCGCCGCCGTCTGCGCCGAGCCCAGCGAGCATGATGATGTAGGCGACGGACGTGTCGCGAGCCGCGGCCATCGGCGCCACGAGCCCGCCCTCGGAGTGACCGACGATTCCGACCTTACCCGGCGCGATGCGCGGGTGTTCCTGCAGGAAGCGCACGGCAGCGAGGGCGTCGTCGGTGAAGTCGTCGCTGGTAGCGGCGGCGTGATTCCCGGTGGATTCGGCGACGCCGCGGTCGTCGTAGCGCAGCACGGCGATACCCGCGCGGGTGAGATGGTCGGCGATGACGAGGAATGGCTTGTGCCCAACGAGCGTTTCGTCGCGGTCCTGCGGGCCGGAGCCGGTGACGAGCACCGCGGCGGGGAACATCCCGTCGCGCTTCGGGAGCGTGAGCGTGCCGGCGAGCGTCACGCCTTCAACGCTGTCAAACGTGACGTCCTGCACGTCATAGGGGAAAGGCGGCTCGGGGTGCTGCGGGCGGTTGAGCGTGGGTTCGCCCGTCGAGCGCGACATCTCGATGGGGAACTCCATGCCAGCCTGTTTGAGGGCGCCGGTGAGTTCGTCGCCCGTGATCTCGCCCACGATGTCGGCGTTAGCCGGGGCGCCGAGACGGAGCGAGACGGTGTTCCCCTCGAGTTCGATGACTTCGAGCGGCAAGCCGATCGCGCCCTGCGACGGGATGTCGATGGTGGCGGAGGGGTCGCTACCTCGCGTGAGGTGCAGCGCAAAATCAAGCTCGGCGCCGTTGGGCAGTGTTGCGGAGCCGATCCATGATTCGGTTGCGGACGCCTCGGCGGTCGGCGCGTTCTGTGCGACGAGTACGTGCGCTGGCGCGCCGAGCAGTGAGATGGTGAGGACGGAAGCGGCGAATCGCGTTCGGGGCATGATCTCTCCTCCACAACAATGGACGCGTGTGTCAGGGCGTTCCGGCGGGCTGGGCGTCGAAGGCGAAGACGCGCTCGGCGGCGCGCGCCACACCCAGCAGGGAAGCGTCAGCGAAGGCCGGTCCCATGAACTGCATTCCGATCGGAAGCGTTGTTTTTTCACGCTCGCAGACGCCCGACGGGACTGATACCGCCGGGAAACCGGTGAGATTCGCACTCACGGTGAAGATGTCCTGCAAATACAGCGCGAGCGGATCGCCGGTTTTTTCACCGAGACGGAAGGCGGGCTCGGGGGTCGAGGGCGTGAGCACGGCGTCGACGGACTCGAACACGCGGTCGAAATCGTTCTTGATGACGCGCCGGGCCTTGAGTGCGGTGTTGTAGTAGGCGTCGTAATAGCCGCTGGAAAGCACGTGGGTGCCCAGCATGATGCGACGCTGCACCTCATGACCGAAGCCCTCAGCGCGGCTGCGCGAGTACAGCGCAACGAGGTCGTCGCCATCCATCTGTTCCGCGCGCCGACCGTAGCGCACGCCGTCGAAGCGGGCGAGGTTGGACGACGCCTCGGCGGGCGCGACGATGTAGTAGGCGGCGATGCCGAACTCGATGGAGGGAATGTCGACATCGACGATCTCGGCGCCGGCGTTACTGACCGCACCGAGCGCGGCGTCGAAAGCGGACGACACGTCGGGGTCGTTCAGCAGTTCGCGCACCTGTTTGGGAACGCCGAGGCGGGCGCCGTCGAGCGTGCCGCTGTCTATCGAAGAGAGATCGGGCGAAGCCTTGCTCGCAGAGGTGGAATCGAGCGGGTCGTGCCCGAACATGACGCGGGACGCGAGAGCCGCGTCGTCGACGCTGCGGGTGATGGGACCGATCTGATCGAGGCTCGACGCGAACGCCACCAACCCGTAACGGGAGACGAGCCCGTAGGTCGGCTTGTAGCCCACGACGCCGCAGAGGGCGGCGGGCTGGCGGATGGAACCGCCGGTGTCGGACCCCAGCGCGAGCGGGACCATGCGGGCCGCGACGGCGCTCGCCGAACCGCCCGAGGAGCCACCCGGCGTGCGGGCGGCGTCCCAGGGGTTGCCGGTCGGGCCGAAGGCGGAGTGCTCGGTGGAGGAGCCCATCGCGAACTCGTCGAGGTTGGTCTTGCCGACGATGATCGCGCCGGCCTCGAGCAGGCGGGCGACGACGGTGGCGTCGAAGGGCGATTCGTATTCTTCGAGGAACTTCGAGGCGCAGGTGGTGCGCCCGAGCGTGGTGCAGATGTTGTCCTTGATGGCAACGGGCACGCCCGCGAGAGGGCCGACGCTGCCGGCGCCCTCTTTGGCGATCTGGGCGTCGATCTCCTTCGCCCGTACGAGCGCTTCTTCGCGGAAGGTCTGGGTGAAGGCGTTGAGCTCGGCGTTTTGAGCGTCGATGCGAGCGAACGCGTCAGCCACGGCGCCCGAGGCGGTGGCCTCGCTGGAGGCGATCGCGGCTTTGAGTTCCGTCAGAGTGAGGTCGCTGGTGTTCACGGTGCGATCGTACCAGCAGTTAGGGCAGGTCGAAGACGAGGACTTCGAGAGCCACGTCGCCCGCTTGGAGCGTGTATTCACCCGGCGCTTCGCTGCTGGCGCCATCTCCGGTGGCGAGCGGCGCATCATTGAGCGTGCCTTCGCCCGCAACGACCTGCACCCACAGGCGATGCCCGTCTTCGATACTGAGTTCGATGCGCTCACCGGGGTCGAGCAACACGCGCGAGAGCGTCGCGTCCTGGTTGATCGTGAGCGAGCCGTCGCGCCCATCGGGTGACGCGAGGATTTGCAACCGGTTGCGGGCGCCCGCGGGGTCGAAGCGCTTGTCGCTGTACGCGGGGGGGAGACCCTCCTCGCGCGGCTCGATCCAGATCTGGATGAGTCGCAGCGGATCGCTGCTCGACGCGTTCTTCTCAGAGTGCGTGACGCCGCTGCCGGCGGTCATCGCCTGCACATCGTGGTAGCGGAGCTCGCCGCCGCCCCCGGTGGAGTCATCGTGGCGCAGCGCGCCCTCAAGAACGTAGGTGATGATCTCCATGTTCTCGTGGGGGTGCGTGGCGAAGCCGGCGCCGGGGGCGACGCGGTCCTCGTTGATGACGCGGAGCGGGCCGAAGCCCGTGTGATCGCGGTCAACGTAGCGCCCGAAGGAGAAGGTGTGGCGGGCGTAGAGCCAGCCGTGGTCGATGTGACCACGTTCGTCTGATTTGCGCAGCGTGATCATGACGCTCTCTCGCTCAGCTCGCGTCGTAGTAGAAGCGCTCGTGGACGATCTTGCCGTCCTTCCAGCGCTGGGCGGAGACCTGCTCGTAATGAACGTCCTTGCCGTCGGTGTTGACGAAATCGAAGGCGTATTCGAGGAAGGCGACGTCACCCTCGGCGGCGATGGCCATGAACTCGGTGTTTTTCCATTCTTTCACGGTGGAAAGGAACTTCTTTTCGTGCTCGACGATGGCGTCCTTGCCGACGGTGGGATCGTTGAGATTCTCCTGCATCTGCGCGTCGGCGGCGTAGAAGCGATCGACGGCTTCCAGGATCTTGCCCTCGAGGATCATGTCGGCGAGAGCGCGGGCGTTTTTGCGTGTGTCGTCGCTGGAGGACATGTTCATTTCCTGATCAAATATTGAGTGAGAGTGTATTTTAAGCGCCGCCACCGTCCGCGGTGGTCTTAGGCGTTGTGACGAAGGGCGGCGTGGTCGCGGGGGCCAAGCGCATGAGCGCATCCGTCGGGAGGCCCTTGACGGGCTCATCGTCGTCGAGACGGTTGGTCTCGCCCGCGGGGTTGGCCATAGGTTCGACGCCTTCGAGGTCGAGCCTGCGCAGGCGCTCGACGTAGTCGAGCACCGCGGTGAGGCGGCCCTGCTGTTCGCGGAGCTGATCGTCCGAGAGTTCGAGGCGCGACAGCAGCGCGACCTTGCGCACGTCGTCTGGGGTCAGCGGTTCGGGGGCGTCGCTCATGATTCGATCGTACCCCCTTCGCGGGCGGCGACGCGTTTGATGGCCTTGTTGCCGAGGTGGGTGATGATGAGGAACACGATGACGACGGAGCCGATGGCGACAGGCAGGAACCACGCTGGGCGGGCTTCCTTCATGGCGTCCTTGGTGAGCTCGCCCTGGATCTGCGTCGCCAACCAGACGGCACCGGCGGTGCGGGGCGTCATGCCGATGGCGGTGCCGAGCGCGTAGGGAGCGAAGGGCGTGCGTGAGGCGGAGAGGACGAGGTTGGTGAGCGCGAAGGGGGAGTTCAGAGGTAAGCGCAGCAGGGTAACCATGCCGAGCGTCTTCCAGAAGCCGCCGCCCACGATCTCGTCGCGGACGGCCCGCCACTCGGGGCGTTTGTCGAGGGTGCGCTCGACATCCTCGCTGGCGATGCGTTTCGCGAGAACGTACGCGAGCAGGGCGGCGCCGACGAAGCCGGTGATGGCGGCGGGCGTTCCGATCGCGAAACCGAAAGCCCAGCCGCCAAGAATCGCCTGCGCGTAAGTTGGCAGCAGAGCGAGCCCGGCAAACACGGTGAAACCGGTGATGTAGATCGCCACCCCAGCGGCACCCTGCTCCTGGAGCCACGGCCCCACGACGTTGAGGGTGCCGAGCAGCAGGAAGCCGCCCAGCGCGGGCATCGTCGCGCTGATCAGCGCAAGCGGCCCCGCAGAGCCCAGGTCCTTGAACAGGCTGGGCTCGTCGGTCTGCTTGGTGGGCGTCGGGTCATCGCTCATGCGGATCACTCTACCGCCTGCTCAGCCAAATCAATGATTGACCCGCGCGGGTTTGCCCGTAGCATGATTTGTTCACCGCAACCGCAGACGCCATCGGGCGTGCGGGGCGAAAGCCCCGTCGGAGGCTTCACCATGCTCCCCAAACCGCCGCCCCGCGAGGGGTCTCTCGGCTTTGTATACGTCCCCCCCTTCCGCGTGCAGGGGGTCTCGGTTGCCGGCGAGGCGACGTGCGTGCAGGTTCCTGAACTCGATATCTGCTTCGACATGGGCGTGTGCCCCCGCGCGGCCCTCGCCAGCAAGGTTGTCGCTGTCTCCCACGGGCACATGGACCACATCGGCGGGCTGGCCTATTACTGCTCGCAACGCCACTTCCAGGGGATGGGCGTGGGCACGATCGTGTGCGACGCCCGCATCGAGCGGGCCGTGCGCCGGATGCTCGAAGGCTTCCACGACCTCGAAAACCAACGCACCCCGTTTGAGCTGATCCCGATCGAGCCCGAGGGCGAGTACGAGATCAAGAACAACATCGCGCTGCGCGGGTTCCAGGTGGAGCACACGGCACCCGCCTTCGGCTATGTAGTGTTCGAGCGCCGCACGAAGCTCAAGCAGGAGTATGTCGGCTTCCCTCAAGAGAAGCTGCGCGAGCTCAAGGAACAGGGTGTCGAGATCACGCGCAAGCTGGAGGCGCCGCTGGTCGCCTACATGGGGGACACCGAACCAGGGCCCCCTTTGGTGCGCACCGACGTGCGAACGGCGCAGATCGTGATCAGCGAGTGCACGTTTGTAGAGGACGAACACCGCTCACGCGCCAAAATCGGCAAGCACCTGCACATCAGCGACATCGTGGAGTGGTTGCGTGTCTTGGAGTGCGAGCGATTGGTTCTGATCCACGTTTCCCGTCGATCAAACCTCGCGGTGGCGCGCAAGCGCTTGATTGAGCTTGCTGGCGAAGAAGAAGCCGAGCGCGTGGTGTTCCTGATGGACCATCGGGCAAACCGCGCGCGTTACGAAAAGCAGCTTGAGGAAGCGGAACAGGCGAACACGGCGTGACGCGTTGACACGCGCGCTGGGTGTTTCTACTTTCCGCGGAATACCGCGCGCCTGGTGGGGGCGCGTGACGCACGCAACCACGCGTTTCAGGAGAGGCCGATGCCCGAGGCGGACCGTGCTCTGTGGCGTGCGATTCTCGAGATCGTTCAGAAAGAACACCCCGCCGTCTGCCGTCATTGGTTCACTGATCTCACCCTTGCCAGCATCCACAACGGCGTGATCGAGGTGCTGGTCGAATCGCGGGCGCAGCTCGAGTACCTGCGCCGCGAGTGCACGCGGCCCTTCACCGACGCCGCGCTCGACGCCGCCGGTCGCCTGCTCGCGGTGCGTTTCGTAACCGAGCCCACTGAGATCAAGCAGACGCACACGCACTCCAACGGCACACCGAACGGGAACGCGCGCCCGCTCGACGAGCTGACCGTCAGCCCCGACTACACGTTCGACAGCTTCGTTGTCGGTCCCAACAACCGCTTCGCGCACGCCGCGGCGGAGGCGATCACCAACTCGCCCGGGCGGGCGTACAACCCGCTGTTCATCCACGGCGGCGTCGGGCTGGGCAAAACGCACCTGTTGCAGGCCATCTGCCAGGCGATCGAGCACAACCAGCCGGGCTCGCGTTTGCTCTACATCTCGTGCGAGGGGTTCATCACACGCTTCATCGAGTGCGTGCAGGGCGGGCGGATGGACGACTTCCGCCACCAGTTCCGCGACGTGGACCTGCTGGTGATCGACGACGTTCACTTCCTCGCCAAGCGCGACCGCACGCAGGACGAGTTCTTCCACACCTTCAACAGCCTGTACCAGCGTCAGCGCCAGATCGTGCTCTCGTCAGACGCGCCGCCGGACCAGATCCCCGATCTCGAAGACCGCCTGGTCAGCCGTTTCCAGTGGGGCGTGGTCGCGCCGATCGAGCTGCCCGCGTACGAGACACGTGTCGAGATCATCAAGAACAAGGCCCGTGTGCGGGGCGAGGAGATCACCGAGGACGTCGCCGGCTTCATCGCAGCCCGCTTCGACTCCAACATCCGCGAGCTTGAGGGCGCCCTCACCAAGGTGCAGATGCAGGCCCGCATCGACGAGCGTGACATCGACCTCAACACCGCCCGCACGGCTCTGGGCGCTGATCCTGTCGACGACACCCCAACCCCTATCACCATCGAATCAGTTGTCGAGGTCGTCACCGGCTACTACGACGTGTCGCTCACCAGCCTGCAGTCCAAGAAACGCCAGCGCTCAATCGCCCTGCCCCGTCAGATCTGCATGTACCTGGCCCGCCACCACACCCGCTACTCGCTCGAGGAGATCGGCGGCTACTTCGGCGGGCGCGACCACACTACGGTGCTGCACGCCGTGCGGGTCGTCGAGAAACACCGCCAGGACGACGAGGGCATCGACAAGGCCATTCGGAAGCTGGAATCGGACCTCGTCTGCCCCTGACGCCAGCGACCGGGACGCCCTGTGAGAAACCTGGCGCAATCGGCGCCCCCAACCGATGGAATGAAAACCCGGGTGGATCCCTCAGCGTCCAAGCGCACCGAAACAGAAGTTTTCCAAGCGCCTCGCAACACGGCTTGCAACACCCCATACACACCGCGATGCCTTTTTCAAGATGATTATCTGTATGTGTTTATGGCTCGCGCGACCGGGTTATCCCCAGTGCGCCAGCCCTATCAAGACGATTGTCTATCTCTCATACTTCATCGATAAAGAGCCGCCAGCTCAACGCTGGCAGGTCAGGCAACGCACCGTGGTGCGTCCACCAACCTGGAGCGATTCCAACGTCGCCCCGCACGTCAGGCATCCCTGCCCGCCCCGCCCGTACACCGCGTGCGAGAGGGCGTAGCCGCCGTTCTCACCGTTGGGCCTGCGGTAGTCCCGAAGCGTCGATCCACGAGCTTCCACGGCCCGTTTCAGCACACGCCTGATGTTCCCTGCCAATGTCTTGGCTTCCGCCGGCGTAACCCGTTCCGCGGGGCGTTGCGGATCGATGCCCGAGGCGAACAGAGCCTCGTCAGCGTAAATGTTCCCTACACCAGCCAACGCCCGCTGATCGAGCAGTACTGCCTTGATGGCCCGCTTGCCGCAGCACACGCTCCGCAGGCGGGCAGCGGTGATCGAAGCCGCATCAGGGCCCAGGGCGTCCCAGCGGGTCCGCTCCAGATCCTCACGGCTCGCGTGGGTCCAGACGCCGCCGAAGCGGCGCGGGTCGACGAACCTCAGCTCGCCGCCGCCATCGATCCCCCACACCACGTGTGTGTGCGGCGGTCGCTGCCGCGGGCTCTCGCCGAACTCCAGGCGTCCGGACATGCCCAAGTGGACGCTGAAGCAGGCTCCAACTTCAGAAATGACAGCGAGTTGCTTGCCCTTGCGGGCGATCTCAACAACACAACGCCCGGCCAGCAGCGCCGCTTTGCTGGAACCGCCGTGGACGACCTCCGGGCGGATCGCCCGGGCGCTGGCGAAGCGGTTGCCCGCCAGACGCGGCGTCAGTTCTCGTCGGATCGTCTCAACTTCCGGCAGTTCGGGCACGAACGCCTCCTCGAAGCGGGCGTCTGAAGGGATGAAAGTCCCCCCTTCCGCGTGTTGAGACACGCGAAGGGCGGTCGATACAAACAGCCGGCGCGTCCCCGGCGTACCGTGACGGTAGAACCAGAGCGCGCTGCGCGAACAGCACCGATCATACACCGATCAAAGAGCCCCGCACAAGGAGCGACTCATGAGCCACGACGAACCGACGATCCCCGATACGGCTCAGGGCGAGATCTCCCAGGGCGAGGCCGAGCGAGCCATCGCCCAAGTGCAGGAGGCGTACGCGCGGCTGGTTAAAGAAGTGCACCGCACCGTGGTCGGGCAGGACGAGGTGGTCGAGCAGCTCCTGATGAGCATGTTCTGCCGCGGGCACGCGCTGATTGTGGGCGTGCCGGGGCTGGCGAAGACGCTGCTGATCTCGACGCTCGCCGAGACGCTGAACCTGAAGTTCAGCCGCATCCAGTTCACGCCGGACCTGATGCCGAGCGACATCACAGGCACCGAGGTGATCGAGGAAGACCGTTCGACGGGTGAGCGGGCGCTGCGGTTCGTGAAGGGGCCGGTGTTTGCGAACGTGATCCTCGCCGACGAGATCAACCGCACGCCGCCCAAGACGCAGGCGGCGTTGCTGGAAGCGATGCAGGAGCAGCAGGTGACGGCCGGCGGCGTGCGCCACGAGTTGCCCACGCCCTTCTTCGTTCTCGCGACGCAGAACCCCATCGAACAGGAAGGCACCTACCCGCTGCCCGAGGCGCAGCTCGACCGCTTCATGTTCAACATCACCATCGGCTACCCGACAGAAGCCGAGGAGATGGAGATCGTCCGGCGCACCACCGCGGGCGCCAAGGAGACGCTCGACTCGGTGATGGAAGCCGAGGACGTGCAGCGCATTCAGGAGATCGTGCGCCAGACGCCGATGCCCGATCATGTGATGGCCTACGCGCTGCGCCTCGTCCGCGCGACGCGAGTGCGTGATCACAGCCCGGAGGATCCGAAGCCGGAAATCGTGCGCGACTACCTGAGCTGGGGCGCCGGCCCCCGCGCGAGCCAGAACCTCGTGCTGGGGGCGAAAGCCTCGGCGATCCTCGCCGGTCGTCTGCACGCGAGCCTTGAAGACGTGCGCCGTGTTGCTCGTCCCGTGCTGCGTCACCGCATCGTGACGAACTTCAACGCCGAGGCCGACGCCGTGAGCACCGACGACGTGATCGACAAGCTGCTCGAGCAGGTGCCCGAGGACGGCGCGACCGAGCTCGAGCGCCGCCAGTTCGGCGCCGCACTCAACTGACCCGGAGCAAGATGGCGCAGACGCCGGCCAACCCGATGGCGCAGGGCGCGCACGACGCCACGCTGTACCTGCACCCCAAGACGCTCGCCCGCCTCAAGAGCTTCGAGCTGCGGGCCAAGCACATCGTCGAGGGCGTGATGACGGGCGCGCACCGCTCGCCCTACCACGGGTTCAGTGTCGAGTTCGCCGAGCACCGCGCCTACGCGCCGGGAGATGATCTGCGCCACCTCGACTGGAAGGTCTTCGCCCGTACCGACAAGCTGCACCTCAAGCAGTACCAGCAGGAAACCAACCTTGACGTGATGATCTGCGTCGATGGGTCGGGCTCGATGAACTTCGGCACGCGCTCCTTCGAGGGAGCGTCGGGGAAGAGCAGCCAGGTTTCGCCAGCGGGCAACACGTTCTGGAGCAAGTACGACCACGCGACGGCGCTGGCCGCGGCGATGTCCTACATCTCGCTCCGCCAGGGAGACCGAGCGGGTTTGGTCGTATACGCCGACGCGATCCGCGCGCTGCTCAGGCGTTCGAGCGCGCAGGGCCAGTGGCGCCAGATCGTCGGCGCCCTCTCGTCGCAACCGGTCGAAGCGCCGTCTGACACCGGGCGCATGGTGGATCAGCTCCTCGCCAACCTCAACAACCGTGCTCTCGTCGTGCTGATCAGCGATTTCTTCGAGGAGCCGGACCGTCTCCGTGCCGCGCTCGCGCGTCTGAAGCACCGTCGCCACGATGTGATCATGTTCCAGACGCTGGACAAGCGCGAGATCGAGTTTGATTTCGACCAGTCCGCGCCCTTCGAGGGACTCGAGGGCGAGGGACGTCTCAAGCTCGACCCCCGCGCCGTTCGCGAGGCCTACCTCGCGTCGATGAACGCTCACCAGGAGACCGTCGAGCGCACCGCCCGCTCCTTCGGCTTCGACTTCACCACCATCAGCACGCACAACTGGCTGGGCCCGTCGCTGGCGGCCTTCATGGCCCGGCGCAACGGGCAGCTCAAGCGGGGCGCGTCGTGAGCTTCGCCCACCCGCTCATCGCGCTGGCCGCTGCGCTCTCGGTCGCGATCCCCATCCTGATCCATCTGCTGCTGCGCTTCCGACGCCGCCCGGTCCCGTGGGCGGCGATGCGCTTCCTCATCGAGGCGTACGAGAAGCAGCGCCGAAAACTGCGCTTGCAACAACTCCTGCTTCTGGCGGCCCGCTGTCTGCTTCTGCTCGCCGCAGGGGTGGCGATCGCTCGCCCGCTCGCCGGTGACGCCGCGGCGTCCGGCGCGCCGCGCGACGTCTACCTGCTCATCGACAACAGCCTGACATCACAGCTGCGCGACAACTCCGACCGGCGCGCCCTCGATCGCCACATCGAGAGCGCCGAGGCGTTGCTCGCGTCGCTCGGCGCCAGCGATCGCGCGGCGCTTGTTCCTCTCGCGGGACCGCCGGATCGGGGCGTCTTGCCTCCGAGCGCGGATATCGCCGGCGTCGAATCCCTGGTGTCGCAGCTCAAGGCGTCCGACGCGCCCGCTGATCTCGAAGGCGCGCTCGAACGTGTGCGTGACGCTATCGACGCCGAGCAGGGCGCCCGCCCGCGCGTTGTGGTCTTCAGCGAGTTCCGTCGCGGTCTGCTTCGTGGCGCGGAGCAACCAGCGAGGATTTTCGCGCAAGACGCATCTGTAGATGCTGAAATCCGTGGCCACGCCGGAAGCGACGCCGCCAATGTTCAGATCGCCGACGTCGAGCCGCAGCGTTCGCTCCTGCTCGGCGCGGGCGAGCGCGAGACGGTGCGTGTGCGCCTGCGCCGCTTCGGCCCCGCGATCGATCAGCCCGCGACAAGCGTGGTGCGCATCACCCACGCCGGGACAGATGATGATCTTTCCCCTGTGGATGCGGGCCGCGCTTCCGCACAGTGGGCGCCCGGGCAGAGCGAACAGGATGTCTTCGTCAGCGTGCAGGCCCCGCGTGACGCTGGCGGCGCCGGTGCGCTGCTCGTGACGATCGATCGTGACCGACTCCCGGGTGACAACACTCGATCAGCGCCGCTCGCGGTCGCTGAGAGCGCCCGAGTTGGCGTCATCGACCGTCCGCGGCTCGCCGGCGCGACCCGCGACCCGCTCACGCCCGCGCGCTGGCTCGAACTCGCGCTCCAGCCCGACCGCTCGTCGCGTCTTGAGCCGGCTGCGCTGGATCCCATCGATCTCGATCGCACCTCTCTCGCTGGGATCGACAGCGCGTTTCTGTTGCGACCTGATCTGGTGACGCCCGCCGGGTGGGACGCGCTGGCGGAGTTCGTGGCTGCTGGTCGCGCCCTGACGATTTTCCCGCCTCCCGCGCTCGATGCCCACCCTTGGACCGAGACGGCGATCGAGCGCCTCGACCTTGGGTTGGCGATCGTTCCTGAGTCGCGTGAACACGACCCAGCGCTCGCGCTTTCCGCCCCGCCGACCGATCAGCCCTTTCTTCGCATGCTGCGCAGCGAACTCGACGCGCTCCTCGAACCCGTGCGAGTGTTCCGCGCTCTGCCGATGACGCTCGAAACCGGATGGGCGCAAGCGCTTCTGACGCTCAGCGATGGATCGCCCTGGTGCGCCCGCGCCCGCGCTGGTGAGTCCGGTGAGGTCGTACTCTTCGCGAGCGCTCTCTCGCTCGAAGCCAGCACGCTCCCCGCCACGCCGCTGATGGTCCCGCTCGTGCAGGAACTCGTGCGCGAGAGCGCCGGCGCGAGCGTGCGCCGGCGCGTTGTTGTCGCTGGTGAGCGTCCCCAGCTTCCGCCGAGCGTCGCCGAGATCCAGCCGCTAGACGGTGGCGACGCCGTCCTTGCAGCTTCACAGGACGAATGGGCGCCGCTTTATGACACCGGCGTCTACCGCGCTCTCGGCGCCCGGGCCGAACGCCTCGGCGCCGTCAGCGTCGTGCCCGCCGAACACGCCGGCGACACCCGCGCAACCCCGCAGGAAGAAATCACTGCCTGGCTCACCGCCGCAGGCCTGCGCGTCGAGGACGCATCGCAGAACGAAGGCGCCGAGGAAACCCAAGGCGCCCGCGCCTCCGCCGGTCTGGGCGTCAGCGCAACCATTCTCCTGATCGCCCTCGCCCTCGCCCTCCTCGAAACCTTCATGGCCCGGCGCTTCAGCCCGGCGGGAACGCGCTCATGAGCGCTCTCGACCGCCTGCTCGATCTCGACCGCCTGTCGGCGAGCGCCGAGGGGGTGCGCTTCGCCTTCGAGCGCCCGCTCCCGCTCTACGCGTGGGTGGGCGTCGCCGCGGTCTGCGTCGCCGTCGGGTTCTTCGCGTACCGCAAGCAGGGCGGGAGCGCGCCGCTGCGCTGGACGCTCGCCGCCTGCCGCACTGCGCTCCTCCTCTTGCTAGCCGTTCTTCTTGCAGGCCCATCGCTCGAACGGCGCACCGAGACCGCCGAGCCCGACTGGGTACTCGTCCTGCTCGACCGCAGCCGCTCGATGCAGGTCGCCGACGCGGGCGATGGCCTCACGCGAGATCAGCAACTGCGCAATGCCCTCGAAGACGCCCGCCCCGCGCTCGACACCCTCGCCGAAGGACGCGAGCTGCGCTGGTTCGGCGCCGGCGAGGGCGCCTACGAGCTCGCCACCGACGAATCCGGTTTCCCGATACTCGATGACCCGGACGCACGGCGCACACGCCTCGGGCGCGCTGTCGGCGACGCATTGCAACGCGCCGCGGCACGCCCCCTCGCGGGCATGCTCCTGCTGAGCGACGGGCGCTCCCTCGATGACGCCGACCGCGCCCGCCTCCGTGCTTTCGCCGGCTCGGGCGCGCCGCTGCACACCGTCCTCCTCGGCGCCGACGGCGCTTCGACCGACGTCGCTGTCCGGCGCGCCGCGGCCCCGCGAGTTGCCTACCAGAACGACCCGGCCCCCGTTCGCGTCGAGATCGTCGCCCTCGGCGAAGCCGACATCATCAGCGGACGCCTCAACCTCATCGACGAGAGCACCGGCGAGACGCTTGAGTCCCGCGCTGTCGAGCTCCCCGCGGGCGCCAGCGAGCAAACGCTCTCTCACCGACCGCGGACCCCCGGCGAGCAGCGCTGGCGCGTCGAGTTCGTTCCTGATTCCCCCGACCTCGTGAGCGACAACAACAGCGCCGCCCTCGCGCTCGAGATTGTCGATCGCCCGGTGCGCGTCCTCTACCTTGACGGCTACCCGCGATGGGAGCAGCGCTACCTGCGCAACCTGCTCATCCGCGAGGCGACGGTCGAATCCGCCAACCTCATGCTCGCCGCGGGGCGTCGTTATCTGCAGGAGGGCGACGTCGAGATCAGCGCCCTGCCCGCCTCGCCCGAGGAATGGGCCGAGTACGACGTGGTCGTGCTGGGCGATCTCGACCCCGGCGTCCTCACGCCCGCCCAGATCGAGCAGATACGCCTCTTTGTCGCGGACGAGGGCGGTGGACTTGTGTGGATTGGCGGCGAGTCCGACACCCCGCGTTCATGGTGGCCGACGGCGCTCGGCGCACTTCTGCCCTTTGCGCCGTCGAACTCAACGCTCGGTGCGTTGCCCGCGCCAGCGCAGGTTGTCCCGACGCCCGAGGCCGATCGTTTGGGCGTGATGCGTCTCACCGACAACACAGAAACCGCATGGCCCGCCGATCTGTCCGACCCATCGGTCGCCTGGTCCGCGTTGCACTGGGCGCAGGACATCCCGCCCGCATCGCTCAAACCCTCCGCCGCGGTGCTCGCGAACGCGCGGCCGATCAACGGCGATCCTGTCTCGCCGCTCGTCGTCACCATGCGCTACGGCGCCGGGCGTGTTATCTACGTCGCGACCGATGAGATCTGGCGCTGGCGCTACGGTCGCGGCGAGATCCTGTACGAGCGCTTCTGGGTGCAGCTCGTGCGATTGCTCGGTCGCGAGCGATTGGTTCAGGGCGAGGGCGCCTACCGCCTGCGCGTCGCGGGCGAATCGGTCTCCGTAGGTGAGCCTGTCCCCATCACGCTTGAGATCGTCGACCAGTCCATACTCGAAGCGGCGCCGGACACGCTCCGCCTCCGCGCCGAGACCGACGATCCCTCCCTCGGCGCCCCAGCGCAGACCGAGATCCGCCTCGAGCCCGTCCCGGGCGAGCCCGGGCGCTACAGCGCCGTCTGGACGCCGCCCTCGGCGGGGAACTGGTCCATCGTCGCCGCCGACCCGATACTGCGCACCAGCGAGGGAGACTTGCCCGGCGCTGTGGTCACCGCCACTTTGCCCGGCGGCGAGCTCGCCGACCCACGCCCGGATCACGATTTCCTTCGTTCGCTTTCGGAACGCACCGGCGGCCGCGCGATGACGCCCGCCGAGCTCGCCAGCGTTGCTGATCCTGGTGTGTTCCCCTCGCGTCGGGTGCGCCGTGTGTCCGTCGAGCGTGAAACATTGTGGGACACCCCTCTCGCTCTCGCGTTGATCA
Organism: Phycisphaerales bacterium; assembly: GCA_965227605.1. GTDB lineage: Bacteria > Planctomycetota > Phycisphaerae > Phycisphaerales > UBA1924 > CALNYS01. The sequence continues at coordinate 523,771 of OZ245745.1, forward strand.
TCTTCTTCGCCGCAACCGAATGGATCGGCAGACGGATCATGAAGGTGATGTGATGACCCAACACACAAGCACTCCCAGCCTGACCTCCCGCCTCCGCGCCGCCCGTCGTCGTCTGCGCCGCTGGCTCGCGACCGTCGCGTCGCTGCGCCTCGCGGGCTGGGTCTTCGGCCTCTTCATTCTTCTTGCGCTGCTCGATTACCTCCTGCGCCTCCCGCCTTGGATCCGCTGGGTGAATCTCCTTATCGGCCTCGGCGCGATCGTGTGGGCCTTCCGCAAGACCGTTCTGCCCGCGCTCGGTTTCCGCCCGTCGCTCTCCGATGTAGCGCTGCAGATCGAGCGCGAGCGTCCTGACGTGCGCGGACGACTCGCAAGCGCGATCGAACTCGAGTCGCTTGCAAAGACGACCACCGGCGTCGAGCGCGAGCTGGCCGGGATCGCCGCGGCGCGTTCGATCCCCCCCACCGGCGGCCTGCTCGATGGCCTGCTCGATCGCAGGACGATGACGCGCACGCTCGTCGCGGTCCTCGCCATCGTGGGCGCCGGAGCGCTCGCCGCGTTCCTGGAACCTTCGACAGCCTCCACCGCCGCCGTGCGCACCGCGGCTCCCTGGTCCGGCGTCGCCTGGCCCAAGCGGGCTGAGGTCCGTGACATCACCGCCCTCGATCTTCACCCCAGGGACGAACCCGTACCGCTGCGCGCCGCGCTCACCCGCAGTCATCGCCCGCCGGATGAGACCGACGTCGCCGTGCGCCTCCGCTACCTCGAAGAGGGCGTCGTCGTACGTCGTTCCCGCCTGCTCGCCAGCTGGCAGCAGCGCGAGATCGGGGCCGGGCTGTCCCAGAGCGGCCAGCTCTTTGAGGCCCTCGCCGACGCCGACGCCGACGAGCTCGAATACCGCTTCGAGACGCTCGATGACGCCACGCCCTGGACCACGATTCGTCTGGTCGAACGCCCCACGGTCATCGCGGCCTCCGCCCGGATCCGCCGCCCCGCGTATCTCATCGCCTCAGCGCCCGAAGACGAACCCGAGTCCGTGCGCGTCGACCTCGGCCCCGGTTCCGACGAACGCGCCGTCGCGCCCGCGTCGCTCGCCGGCTCAACGGTCGAGTTTACTCTCACGCTCAACAAACCAGTCACGCCTCATCCGTCGGACAGCGAGTGGCTCAGCAAAACGCTCGGCTCGCACGCAGGCAGTGTCACGCTGAACGCCGCCGCCGCCGCCTGGACCATCGCTTTCCCGCTCGACGAGCCACGTGTCTTCCGCGTCGGGCTCCGCGACGAGAACGACATCGAGTCCGCCGAGCCCGCTGTCTTCCGCTTCCCTGCTCAGCGCGACCAACCGCCCTCGGTGGTCGTGACAAACCCCGCCTACGACGACACCGTGCTCCCGCAGGCGATCGTCGATCTCGCCGCGAGCGCTACCGACGACGTGGCCCTCGCGGCGCTGTGGTCGAGCGCCCAGCGCTTCGCGCCCGCGGGCGATCAACCCAGTGGCCGCGGTGGGGCCGTCGAACCGGCCGGCGACGAGCGAGTGCTCCAGCGCGCCAGTGTCAGCGCGGGCGAGCTCCGCGCCGAGGTGTCCAGCCGTCTCTCTCTAGCTGAGCTTGAGGCCCAGCCCGGCGACGAGGTCCACCTCTGGGCCACCGCCGCCGACGTCTACGCCTTCGAGACCGGCGCCCGCGAGCCCGTGCGTTCGAGCGTTCGCCGCCTCTTCATCGTCAGCGAAGAAGAGTTCATTGAAGACGTCCGCGGCGCCCTCTCCGGTGTGCGCCGCGAGGCTATCCGCCTTTTTGAGGGTCAGCGTGAACTGACATCGCGCGCTTCACGCGCGGAGTCCGACGCTTCGGACACCCGCCGTCAGCAGGAAGCGCTCACCCGCGATATCGAGCGCCAGAGCGAACGCCTTGCTGAGCTGCGCGAGCGCATCAGCAGCAACAACCTCGACGACGACGCCCTCGACGCGCTCACGGAGGACGCCCAGCGCCTCGCCGAGAGCGCCGCGGAATCCTCTGAAAACGCCGCCGAAGCCGCCCAGCGTCAGCAGGGCGCAGAGCAGGATCAATCGCAGGGCGAGCAGGAGCGCGAAGCGACTCAGCGAGCGCAGGAACGCACGCTCGACGACCTCGGCGAGCTTATAGCTCTCCTGGACAGCGGCGAGGACGCCTGGACCGCGCGGCGAAACCTCGAACGACTCCTGAACGAGCAGCGCGAAAACCTTGACGCCACCCGCGAGCAGGGACGCGAGACCGCTGGCCTTGCCCCCGAAGAACTTACAGAGGAACAGCGCGAGAACCTCGAGCGCATCAGCGATCGACAGGCGGAATTGGCCGAGCAATCGCGCGCGGCCCAGCAAGCGCTGCGCGAGACGCAGGAGGCCCTCGAAGAGAGCGACCCGTCCACCTCCGCCGCGCTCGAGCAGGCCGCGCAGAGCCTCGAGCGTTCCGACGTTTCGCGGCGCATGGAGGAAGCCGCGCAGCAGGCCCAGCAGAACCGCACGTCACGTTCCGCAGCCCTTCAGGAAGAAGCCGTCGAACAGCTTGAAGAAGCTCTCGCCGAACTCGACGACGCCGAGCGAGCCCGCGACGAACAGCTCCGTCGTCTGGCCCGCAGCCTCGTTGAAACGATCGAGGGTTTGATCGCGTCACAGCAAGACGAACTCGCTCGGCTGGAGCGCAACGAGCCCGCGCTGGACCGCGCCATGATCGCCCTGCACACCCGCACCATCGCCGCCGCCGAGATGGCCGCCACCGAACGCGAGCTACGCCCCGCGGCGCGTCCGCTCGAAGACGCCGCAGACGCCCAGCTCCAGGCCGTCAGCGCCCTCCGTGCTCAGCCCGCCGAGGCGGGCAACGCCCGCGACGCCGAGGCCGAAAGCCTCGCCCGCCTCGAAGAAGCTCTGGAAGAAGCGCAACGTCTTCAGCAGGAGATCGAAGAAGAAGCCCTCGATCGCGAGCGCGACGAGATCAAGGAGGCGTACCGCCAGGCCCTCGAAGCCCAGACCGCCCTCCGCGAGCGCACACGCGCGTCCGACCCGGCCGGCGGCGAGCCCGACCGGCGCGCACGCGCCGAGCTCCGCCGGATCGCCGCTGAGCAGAGCGACCTCGCCGGCGTGGTCGCTGATCTCTACACGAAGACGCAGGAACTCAGCGACGCGGTGGTGTTCAAGTTCGCGCACGAGAAACTGGATGACGCGCTCGCTCGCGCGTCTGAGAATCTCCGCGCAGCCGAGGCAACCCAGGCGCTCGACGCCCAGTCCCGCGCGATCGTTCTGCTGCGCAGTCTGATCGACGCGCTCGAAGAAGAGCAGCCGGACGAGGAGCAGTTCGACGACGGTGGTGGCGGCGGCGGTGGTGGTGGTCAGCAGGGCGCGCCGCCCGAGCTGATCCCGGGGGGCGCCCAGCTCAAGCTGCTCCGCGCGATCCAGAGCGATCTGCTCGATCGCACGCGAGCGATCGACGAGGGCTCGCGGCCGGGGAGCGACCTACCATCAGTCGGCGCCGAGCAGCGTGAGCTTTCCGAGATCGGGCAGACCCTGATCGACGAGCTCACCCAGCAACAGCAACCGCCGATACAGCTCGAGCCCTCGGGCGACGCGCAGGAAGGAGCCGGGTCGTGAAGAACACAGCATCGATCGCGCTTCTGTCGCTGCTTTTCAGCGGCGCTTCGTTTGCACAGAGCACGAACGAGGACCAGCCCGCGTTCGAGCCGTTGCCTTCGCTTGACGATCTTTTGGGCATCGAAGAGGTAGAACGCCCGGACGACGTAGACGAGGATCTGCCTCACAAGTCTGCGCTCGAGCGGGCCTTGAGCGACGAGCAGGTCTCGGACGTGTTCCGTCAGGCGGTCACCGAGATGCGCGACGTCGCCGACCTGCTCGACAACCAGAACGCCGGCGCCCGCGCCCAACGCTTGCAGCAGGACATCCTGCTCAAGCTCGACCAGCTCATCGAACAGGCGCGCCAACAGCAGCAGCAGCAATCGTCCTCTTCATCCTCATCGTCTTCACAACAGTCCCCCACCCGCAACCAGCAGCGTGCCCAGCAACAGCAACAGTCCACCGCTTCGCAGGGAGACAACCGCAGCGAGATGCTGCCGCCGGGGCGTCAGGACGGCGCGCTGAATGAGCTTGTGCAGGGCTCCGCCGCGGCGTGGGGCGCGCTGCCTCAGCGTGTGCGCGACGCGCTGATGCAGGGGTCGAGCGACCGCTTCAGCTCGCTCTACGAATCATTGACCGAGTCGTACTTCCGCCGCCTCGCCGAGGAGTCAGCGCCCGAATGACCCGCACGGTGCTGCTCATATCGACGGTCGCCGGCGTCGCGCTCGCGCAGCCCTCGGACCATGTGGCGCCTGACGCGCGTCCTACAGCGCAGAACGCACCGCTCCAGCAGGAGATGACGCCGGCGCTCGACGCCGCGATCGCCCGCGGGTTCGAGTACCTCGCATCGAGCCAGCAGGACGACGGCTCTTTCGGTGGCGGACGCTACAACAAGCACGTCGGCATCACCTCGCTCGCGTGCATCGCGTTCATGTCTGATGGTCACCTGCCCGGGCGCGGGCCTTACGGCGAGATCGTTCAACGCGGGCTTGATTTCGTCCTTGACAACCAGGCCGAGACCGGCCTGCTCGCGGCTGACACATCGCACGGCCCGATGTACGGCCATGGCTTCGCCGCGCTCTTCCTGGGTGAGATCTACGGCATGACGCGGGGCGGCGCCGACACCGCCCGGGCCGAGCGGGTTCACGATGCCCTTGTGCGTTCGGTGCGTCTTATCGTCCAGACGCAGAACGCCGAGGGCGGGTGGCGCTATAACCCGGTGCCGTACGACGCGGACATCTCAGTGACAATCTGCCAGATCATGGCGTTGCGTTCGGCGCGCAACGCGGGCATCGAGGTGCCCAAAGAAACAATCGATCGCGCCGTCGAGTACGTGCGCAAGTGTCAGAACAACGACGGCGGCTTCCGCTACCAGCTTCAGGGCGGTGGCTCGGCGTGGCCGCGCTCGGCGGCGGGGCTCGCGAGCTTGTATTACGCGGGCGTGTACGAAGACGCGGCGCTTGACGCCGGCCTCGACTACCTCGCCCGCGCCGGGGGGCCCGGTCGCCCCAACCGCTCAGAGGCGCACTACTTCTACGGGCAGTACTACTCGGCGCAGGCGATGTACCTCGCGGGGGGCGAGTACTGGAACGAATGGTGGCCTGAGGCCCGCGAGGAGCTTATCGGGCGTCAGCTCGATGACGGCTCGTGGGCCGATCGTCACGCCGGGGGCGCGTACGGCGCGGCGATGGCGCTTATTGTTCTGCAAATGCCCAAGCGTTATCTGCCGATCTTCCAGAAATGACCCGCGCGACGCTCATCCTGATGGTGTGTCTCGCCCTCGCGTCGCTTGCGACTGCGCAGCGAGGTGTCGTTTCACCTGATCTGCGGGTGCGTCCGATCGCCAAGCTCCTTGCGCTCTCCGAGGAGCGGGCGGAGATCGAGGATGGCTCAGGTTCGATCCGTCTGCTTGAAGCGGGCGACCTGATCGCGCTGACACAAACGGAAGACCGCACGACGCGTCCGACTTCGAGCTCGGGCTGGATCGAGTTGACCGATGGACAGCGCTACAGCGGTCGGCTCGCCGAGTTGGCCAGCGACGACGAGGCGATCGGGTGGGAGCAGCGCGACTTCGGCATCCTTTGGATTCCTCTTGAGAACGTCTCTCGCATCGCGCCCAACGGCGGCGCGCCGTCGATCGGCGACGGTTCCGAACTCCGCGACGTCATCAGCCTCACCAACGGGGACACCCTGAGCGGCTACCTCGTGAGCGCGGGCGCCGAGTTTGTCATGGAGGACAACACGGGCGCCTACGCGACCGCTCCTGCGGATCTGGTCGCGCTGGCCCGCCTCGCCAACCCCGCGCAGGCGCGAGCCGGGCTCTACATCTGGCTCACAGACGGCTCCGTTGTTTCAGCGGCGGCGTTGCACGATCTCGGCGATCAGCGCGTACAGGTCGAGCTGCGCTCGGGCGAGACCGCGGTGATGCCGTTGGCTCAGGTGCTCGCCATGACGCGGGACGCCGAGCGGGTCGTTCCGCTCTCGGACTTCGAGCCGCGTATCTCCCTGCCGTACAGCAGACGATGGTCGCCCGATGCGCGGTCTGATCCGGCGCCGAACGCGATCGAGACCCCGCTGCTCTTCGCCGCAGACATCCATGTCCCGGGGCCCATGACGCTGCGCTGGACGCTGCCGCCCGGCGCGACCCGCTTCGCAACCACGGCGACGATTCCCGCGAGCGCGTTCCCCTGGGGCGACTGCGAGATCATCGTGCGCAACGGGGGCGCCGAAGCGGGGCGGTTCCGGGTGAATCAGGACAACCCGCGCGCGGAGATCAACGTCCCGGTTGTTTCGCGGGAGCTTGAGATCGAGATCAACGCCGGGGCTCACGGCGCCGTCAGCGACGAGGTTCTCCTTATCGCGCCGCTGCTCAGCGTTGAGCGCTGAACCTCACACCGAACGGAAGAGTGGTGTGTCGGCCCGGCTGACGCGCACCTCGTGACCTTCGAGGGCGTGCGCGAGGCGAGACGCCAGCGTGGGCATGTAGCCGCGCTCGGTGTTGGTGTGGCCGGCGAGGAGCACGCCGCAGCGACGATGAACCGCGCTGAGTCCTTCGTGATGACTCATCTCGCCGGTGAAGAAGAGCGTGCAGCCGTCTTCGATGGCGGCGTCAAGGAGCGAGCCGCCCGAGCCGGCGCACACCCCAACGCGCGTGACCGGTTCGTCGTCCGCGAGCGCCGTCTTGACCACGGGCACGCCGAGGTTTGTCTTGATGCGTTCGGCGAGCTCGGAAGGACGAGCGGGCTGGTCGAGCGTCAGGCGTCGCCCCGCGCCGACGCGCCGGCGCGGCTTCGGGGTGAGTTCGTAGACATCCCAGGCGGGTTCCTCGTACGGGTGGAAGCGCTCCAGCATCTCCCGCGCGAGCCCCAGCGCCCGCCCGGGACAGACCATCTCGAGGCGTACCTCGTCAACCCGCTCGAGGGCGCCCGCCTGTCCGACCGCGGGCTCGGCGCCCTCGCCTCCCAGGAAGGTCCCGACACCGTCAAGCTCGAACGAGCAGCGCTCGTAGAGACCGATGCGACCGGCGCCGATAGACGCCAACGCGTCGCGCACCTTCTCGACATCCTCGCGCGGTACGAAGGTCACGATCTTGTGGTCGGCTTCCTTGCCGTGACAGCAGTGCGGGGCAAGAGCGCGGACGTCGCCGAAGCTGGACCCCGGGCTTTCTCCTTCCGGAGCGAGAGCGGCGCAGAGCCAGTCGGTGAGGCCTTCCTCGGCGGCGTCGAGCGCGGTGTGGGGTGTGTAGACGGCGATACCGGCCTCGATTGCCCGCAGGAGAGCGAGGGTCTTCACGTCAGGCCCAGTGATTTTTTTGATTGGGTGGAAGATGGGCGGGTGGTAGGAAACGATCGCTCCGGCTTCGGCGTCCACCGCCTCGTCAACGACCGCGGGGGTGCAGTCGATGGTCGCGAGCACCGGGCCGCTCAGCTCGCGGGTTGTGTCGCCCACGATGAGGCCGACGTTGTCCCATTCTTCCGCGAGCGAAGGGTCCGCGATCGACTCCATCGCCTTCACCAGATCCTCAACACGCATGGCGGGCCTCCGCGTCACACCCTACGCGACGCCGCCCCGCTCGGCACTACACTGGCCGCATGACCGAATCGCGTTCCAACCCCGGCGGAGGCGTCAAGACCTTCGTTCTCGACACCAACGTCCTGCTCTACAACCCCGACGCGCTCTTCGTCTTCGAGGAGAACGACGTCGTCATCCCCTTTGCCGTGGTCGAGGAGCTCGACGATTTCAAGCGCGGCAACGAGGATCTGGCCCGCAACGCTCGGCGCTGCATCCGTCATCTCGACCGTCTGCGGGGGCTCGGCAAGATCACCGAAGGGGTGCCGTGGGGGGACAACGGCACGACCGGTCGCGTGCGGATCGCCGTGGGCGAGCAGCAGCGCCCGCAGGCCATCGCGAAAGAGTCGCCCGACAACCGCATCATCGGCGTCGCGCACAAGCTGCAGGAATCCGGCGAGCGGGCGATCTTTGTCTCCAAGGACATCAACGCGCGGATCAAGGCCGACGCGCTCGGCATCACGGCTCAGGACTTCGAGCACCGCAAGGTAGACGCGGACCGGCTGTTTACGGGTTACTTCGAGCTCGACACCACGGGCGACGTGATCGACGAGCTCTACGAGCAGCGGATGCTGTCGCTGGATCTCATCGCCGACCACCTCAAGTACAGCGAGGCCGACGGCTCCACCTACGAACACGAGCTCTCGCCGAACGAGTTCGTCATTCTGAAGAACGCGGCGGATGACTCGCACTCGGGGCTGGCGCGCCGTCTCGCCGATACGGATCATCTGATCCCGGTCTCGACGCCGCGCAAGCCGGTGTTTGGGGTCATGTCGCGCAACACCGAGCAGACGCTGGCGATGGATCTCTTGCTCGACGACGACGTGCGCTTCGTCACGCTCACCGGCGGCGCGGGCACGGGCAAGACGCTGCTGGCGCTCGCCGCAGGGATGAGCAAGGTGTTCCAAGAGGAGCGCTACGACAAGCTGCTCGTGGCCCGCCCGATCGTTCCGATGGGCAAGGACATCGGGTACCTACCGGGCGAGAAGGACGAGAAACTCTCGGCGTGGATGCAGCCGATCTTCGACAACCTGGAATACCTGCTCTCAACGCGGGGCAGCGCGTTCCAGTCGACCGAGTCGATCAGCAGCGAGCAGCGCCTCGAGCGCCTGCTCGCCGACGGCAAGCTGATGCTCGAAGCGCTCACGTACATCCGCGGGCGTTCGATCCCCAACCAGTTCATGATCGTGGACGAAGCGCAGAACCTGACGCCCCACGAGGTGAAGACGATCATCAGCCGGGCGGGCGAGGGCGCCAAGCTCATCCTCACAGGCGATATCGAACAGATCGACAACCCCTATCTCGACTCGGCCTCCAACGGGCTCTCCTACGCCATCGAGCGGTTGAAGGAAGCCGGCATCGTCGGGCACGTCACGCTGCGGAAGTCCGAGCGCAGTGAACTCGCCAGCCTCGCCGCCGAACGCCTCTAGCCGCCGGGCTTTTTCCTGCGTGACACGCTGAGCGCCGCGATCAACCCCAGCACGAACCCGATAAGCAGCGTGAGCAGCAGGAGCGCCGCCCGCGGCATCTCGACGGTTACAAAGAGCAGTCTGGTGGCCACCGTCTCGGTGTTCTGAAGGATCACCACCAGCAGCAGGATGCCCACGACAGCGGCGATTCCGATCTTGAGCTTCGTCATGGCCCCAGCCTACCGCTTCGCTTGACCCCCCCGCGGGCCCAGCTACAGTGTTTGATCGCTCGGCAGACACCCGGGCGCGTGTTCTCGGGCCCCATCGTCTAGTCTGGTCCAGGACGCCAGGTTCTCATCCTGGAAACCGGGGTTCGAATCCCCGTGGGGTCATTGAGCGGCCTCGACCGCCATCTGATCACGACGCGACGCGGGGAGTTGAAAACGCTCTCCGCGTTGTCGTTATCAGCCGTGTTCTTCCCCAACCGGCACAGATCGGCACGGATCTGCGTCTTTGGTTCGTACCGGCTTGCGATACGTCCTGCTGAATTCAAGCGTTCATACGGCGTATCGGGATTCCCCCGATCGCCCGCAGGATTGAGACCCGCACCCGCGGGAGGAGGACACCAATGAACAGCAACCCGCGAACCACGATGAGCATTCTGACTGCTGCCGGAGCCGCGTTGGCGATTACCGGATTCGCGCTTCTGAGCCCGAACGCCGCGGCCCAGGGCTTCGGTGAAGTCGGCGGCGCCGGCATCGACGCCGGTGATGAGGGCCCTGGCGGCGGTGGGGACAACCGCCCCGCCACCATTACCCTCACTGGCATCGCCCGCGACTTCCGCGAGCGCAACGACGCCAACGGTCACCCTGATTTCGAGCGCCGTCCCGGCAGCGGCTTCGGCCACTACATGGGCAACGTCGCGATGAAACTCGACGACGATATGAAGCCGGTTTTCACTGGCGAGGGCGCCAAGGTCAGCCGTCAGTGGAAAGACAGCGCCGGGCGAGCCATTCACCCCTCGTTGTTTGATTCATCGCTCGGCGACTCTGCCGGCGCATGGGGCTCTGACGACAGCGGCGGTATCGACTCCGAGCGCAGCTTCTCGCAGTGGTTCCGCGATGTGCCCGGCGTCAACGCCTCCATGCCGGTGGATGTAACTCTTGTCCGTGACGGCGATAGCAACGTCTACGTGTTCGACGACCGCCAGGATGATTACTACAAAGACCGTGGCGGCTTCTTCCCGCTCAACGACAAGCTCTTCGGCAACAGCGCCGGCAACAACAAGAACTTCCACTTCACCTACGAGCTTCAGACCGAGTTTGTCTACGACGAAAACTCAGGTCAGGTCTTTACCTTCAACGGCGACGATGACGTGTGGGTCTTCGTTGACGGGCGTTGCGTGATCGACATCGGCGGCGTGCACGGGCGCACAACCCAAACCGTCGATCTCGACCGTCTCGACTGGCTGGAAGACGGCGAGGTCTACTCGCTGAGCTTCTTCTTCGCCGAGCGTCACCGCACGCAGTCGAACTTCCGCATCGAGACGACCCTCGAGCTGCGCCCCGCCGCGCTCCCGACGGTCGCCGGCATGGCCGACTGAGACGCCCCATCCTCCAGATCACGATCCTTGCGGGGGCCCGCTCCGATCCACGGGGCGGGCCCCTTTTCAGTGCGCGGATACACTCTGTGCACAGTGAACGACGCGGACGCCATCACGCCCCTCGCCCTGACCTGCGAGGCGTACGCGCAGGCGCACGATCGCCCCGATCGCGCCCGCCTGCGGTACCGCGCCTTCCACCGCGATGGGCGCGACGACACCGGCCTCGTGCCGATTCCTCACCATGCGCTCGAATCAGAGAGCCCCGAGGGTCTCGTCCGCAAGTTTCTCCTGCGCGTCCCGCCCGCCCCGGCCCGGACGGGCTCGAACGCGCTGCCGGTGCTGGGTCAGGACGCGCTCGAAACCGAATCCGTCGTCATCCCGATGGCGACCCGCCGCGGCGACACCACCCACACCCTCTGCGTCTCATCCCAGGTCGGCTGCGCGATGGGCTGTGAGTTCTGCGAGACCGCGCAGATGGGCCTGATCCGCTCGCTGACCGCCGCCGAGATCGTCGCCCAGTGGTGGGCGGCGACGCATCACCTGAAGCAGCGCATCAAGAACATCGTTTTCATGGGCATGGGCGAGCCGCTCGACAACCTCGACGCCGTGCTCCGCGCTATAGAGATCCTGACTGATCACTCCGGCCCCAGCGTCCCCATGAGCAACATCACCGTCTCGACGGTCGGGCGCGTGAAGGAGATGCGCCTGCTCAGCGAGCGCGTGCGCACCCACGGCTGGAAGCGCCTCAATCTCGCCGTCTCCATCAACGCCCCGAACGATGAGATCCGCAACCAGATCATGCCATTCAACCGGGCGGCGCCGCTCGCCGAGCTCATCGACGTTCTTGAAAGCTGGCCACTGCGGAGCTCAACGGGCATCTGCGCCGAATACGTGCTGATCCCCGGCGTCAACGACGCGGACAAGCACGCGGACGAGCTGACCGAGCTTGTCAGGAACGTCCGTTGCTGTGTCAACGTGATCCCCTACAACCCACGACGGAACTCTCCGTGGCCCGCTCCCGACGAACGGGGCGTCCAGCGTTTTCTCGACCGCCTCGAGGCCAACGGTCAATTCTGCAAGCGCCGGCGCACCAAAGGACGAGACTCGATGGCCGCCTGCGGTCAGCTCGGCAACGAGCGGATCCGCAAACGCAAACTCGTTGAGGCCTAGGCGCCACCTCACTGGGCTCGTCCGACATGAGTACGATGCTCTTAGTCTGAAACCCGCAGCGAGACGTACTTGGTCTCGGTGTACTCGTCCATCACCCAACGCCCGCCCTCGCGACCGAGGCCCGAGCGTTTGAACCCTCCGAAGGGCGCCTGCGCCGCCGAGGGCAGCCCGTCGTTGGCGCCAACGATCCCGTACTCGAGCGCTTCAGCCGCACGCGTGAGCCGTGAGGCGTTCTGCGTGAAAAAGTACGCCGCAAGCCCGTACACGCTGTGGTTCGCGAGCGCGATCCCTTCCTCTTCTTTCTCGAACCGCGCCAGCGGCGCCACCGGGCCGAAGGTCTCTTCGCAGGAAAGCGTCATTTCGCTTGTAAATCCGTCCAAAACCGTCGGTGCGTAGAACTGATCCGCACACCCTTCCACACTCACACGCTCTCCGCCACAGAGAAGCTCGGCGCCCTTCGATTTCGCGTCGCTGACGTGCGTCTCGATCTTCTCGATCGCCGCGTCGTTGATCATCGGGCCCACATCGACGCTCTCGTCTGTCCCTATACCCACACGCAGCGACCTCACCTTTTCAACGAACGCGTCGCGGAACTCGCTGTACACACCGCTCTGCACATAAATCCGGTTCGGCGCGATGCACGTCTGCCCGCCGTTGCGGAACTTCGCCGCGACAGCCTGCTCAACGGCCAGATCGAGATCCGCGTCGTCGAAGACCAGCAGCGGCGCGTGCCCGCCCAGCTCCAGCGAAAGGTTGACCACGCGCTCCGCCGACTGTTCGATCAGCTTCGATCCGACCGCCGTCGATCCGGTGAACGACACCTTGCGCACCGCATCGTGAGCGAACATGGCCTTCCCGATCGACGCGGCGTCACCCGTCACGATGTTCACGACCCCCGCGGGGATATCCGCTTCGTCGCACAGCTCTCCGATCGCCAGCGCCGAGAGCGGCGTGAGTTCCGCGGGCTTCACCACCACGCTGCACCCGCACGCCAGCGCGGGCCCCAGCTTGCGGGTGATCATCGCCGAGGGGAAATTCCAAGGGGTGATGATGCCGCACACGCCGACGGGTTGGCGGAGCGTCAGTACGCGTTTCTCCACGGAACCACCTGGCACGATCTCCCCCGTCAGGCGAACGCCCTCGCCCGCCGCCCACTTCAGGAACGACGCGGCGTAAACGATCTCGCCACGAGCCTCACGCAGCGGCTTGCCCTGCTCCCGCGTCATCAGCGCGCCGAGGCGATCCTGATCGCGCATCATCAGCTCGCCGAGGCGGGCGACGGCGTCGCACCGTTCCCCGGCGGGGCGTCCACGCCACCCCTCACCAGCCCTGGCAGCGGCATCGATCGCTTGGTTGGCCTCCACCCCTCCGCCGTCGGGCACGCTGGCGAACGCCTCGTCCGTCGCCGGGTCGGTCACCCCGATCCGCCGCCCGCCCTCCGCCTCGACCCACTCGCCCTCAATCAACATTTTCTCGTCGCTCACGCGAGCCCCCGTCTCATGCTTGGTGTTCTCGGACCCGTCCAAGCCTATGCCGCCTCTCCCAACCCCGCGAGACCCCCTGAACCCCCGACCCCAACCGCCCGATGATCAAGGCGGCCACGCCGATCGGAGCACGCCATGAGCACGTCTAAAGAAGATATTCCCATCACCAGCGAGTTCGCGGGCGACCCGGACATGAAGGAACTCGTCGAGTTCTTCGTTGACCAGATGCCCGACCGTGTGCGCGCGCTTGAGCAGTCGCTCGAGGCGGGGCTGCTCGACGAGCTGCGCTCCATCGCCCACCAGCTCAAAGGCGCCGGGGGCAGCTACGGTTTCCCCCAGATCACCGAGTCAGCGCGACGCCTCGAAGAGCAGGCCGACGGCGCCGATCTCGACGCGATTCGTCGCGGCGTCGATCACCTCGTCAACATCTGCAACCGCACCGCGGCCTAAGGGGCGCCCGAGCCCATGGGCGAGATCACCGACCCCAGCACGCCCACGCGCATCCTCGTCATCGACGACGCGGAAGACATCCATCGTCTGCTCGAGAAGAAGCTCTCAAGCGAGGGCTATGAGGTGCTCTCGGCCTTCGAGGGCTCCGAGGGGCTCAGCCTCGCCCGGCGCTGCGCGCCGAGCCTCATCCTCCTCGATCTCACCATGCCCGAGATCGACGGCTTCGAGGTGCTCCGCGAGTTCAAGGATGACGAGACCACCATGCACGCGCCGATCATCCTGCTCTCTGGCAGCGACGACACGCAGGACCTGATCATGGGGCTTGAACTCGGCGCTGTCGATTTCGTCACCAAACCATTCGACTTCGCCGAGCTGCGCGCGCGCGTCCGCTCCGCGTTGCGGATCCACAAGCTCCTCGGCATGCTCGCCCAGCGCGCTCAGATCGACGGCCTCACCGGGCTCTGGAACCGCTCGTACTTCGACACGCGTCTCGACAACGAGCTGAGCGAGGCGTCTCGCACAGGGGCGCCGCTCGCTCTCGCCCTCTGCGACCTCGACCGCTTCAAGGAAGTCAACGACCGCTACGGTCACCCCGCGGGCGACGCCGTCCTCGAAGGCTTCGCCAGGCTCCTGACCACCGAGCTGCGTCAGCACGACGTCGCGTGCCGGTACGGCGGGGAGGAGTTCGCCGTCATTTTCTCGAACACCTCAGAGGCTGACGCTGCGGGCGTTCTCGAGCGCATCCGTGAACGGCTCTCGAAGATCGTTTGGCCCAGCCACCCCGAGCGTCGGGTGACGGCCTCGTTCGGCCTCGCCTCTCCAGATCCGACCGCGCCCAGCGCCGAAGCGCTTGTGGCCGCCGCCGACGAAGCTCTCTACCGCGCGAAAGAGACCGGGCGCAACCGCCTGGTCCGTCGTCTCGCGTCCTGAGCTAGTCCTCGACTTTGGAGTGGCGCACCACAGCGCCCTCGGTCATGAAGACCACGTCTTCGCCGATGTTCGTGCTCAAGTCCGCGATCCGCTCGACGGCCCGAGTCACCGAAAGCACGTTGATGGCGCTCTCGGTCCACTCCACGTGCTCGGGGATCTCGTTGGTCGCCCACTCGTAGATGCGGCGCTGCAGGTCATCCACGATCTGGTCGCTGGCCCGTACATGACGCGCCAGCTCGGCGTCGTTGTCGGCGAGCGCCTTCAGCGCTTCAGAGAGCATCCGCAAGGTGCTGTCGATCATGAGGCTCAGGGCCGCCGGCCTGTCGAAGTCAGGGGCGATCTCGCCGTGCAGCGTCCGTTTCGCGACACCCTTCGCGAGATCTGAGATCCGTTCCAGATCGTTCTCGATCCGCAGCGTCGCCAGCACGAAGCGGAGATCGCGAGCGACCGGGGCGTAAAGCGCCAGCGTCTCGACGCACTCGGCTTCCACCCGCAGGTCCATCTGATCGATGATCCGGTCCCGTGAGATCGCCTTCCGCGCCGCCTCGGCGTCGCCCTTGAGAAAGATGCCCAGGCACTCCTCGACATGCGCTTCCACCGCCGCCCCCATGGTGAGGATGGAACGCCGGATCGACGTCAGCGAACTCTGTAAATCATGCGCCGTCACGGGTCCTCCCTGGCGTCATTCAAACGCCAATCCCGTAGTTTACCACAATTCTAAGAAACGCAGCGGCATCCTTAGCCGAAGCGCCCGGTGACGTAATCCTCGGTCTGGCGCTCTTGAGGGTTGGTGAAGAGGTCTTTCGTCGCCCCCCACTCCACCAGACGCCCCTCGTAGAAGAACACCGTCTGATCGCTGATGCGCGACGCCTGCTGCATGTTGTGCGTCACGATCACGATCGTGTAGTTCTCCCGCAGCTCCCCGATCAGCTCCTCGATGCGCGCCGTGCTCTTGGGGTCCAGCGCCGACGCGGGTTCGTCCATCAGCAGCACGTCCGGCTCGACCGCCAGCGCCCGCGCGATGCACAGACGCTGCTGCTGACCGCCCGAGAGCCCGAGCGCCGACTTCCCGAGCCGGTCCTTCACCTCGTCCCACAGCGCCGCCTGGCGCAGCGAACGCTCTACAAGTTCATCAAGATCAGAGCGCCGCCACTTCGCGTGCAGACGCGGCCCGAAAGCGATGTTGTCGTAGATCGACTTCGGGAACGGGTTTGGCTTCTGGAACACCATGCCGACCCGCCGGCGCAGGTCCACCACGTCGAGCTTCGTGTCGAGCAGATCAACGTCGCGCATCCGCATCGTCCCCGAGCAGCGCGCCGTATCAACCAGATCGTTCATCCGGTTGATCCACCACAGGAACGTGCTCTTGCCGCAGCCCGAGGGCCCAATGAGCGCCGTCACCTGTTTCGACGGGATCTCGAAGCTCAGATTGTGCAAAGCCTGGAAATCGCCGTACCAGGCGCAGAAGTCCTTGATCGTGATCTGCACCGGCGCTGGCGCTGCGTCCGACGCCTCAACGCGCACGGGCTGCGTCACGGGGTTCGCGGTCTCGCGGTGCGTGTGGGCGCTCTGGGTCATTGCAACGGCCTCTGGAACTTCGCGCGGATCAGCACCGCCGCGGCGTTGAACGTCAGCAGGATCACCAGCAACACGATAATGCCGGAAGCCGCCACCTTGTGGAACTCTTCCTGAGGACGACCCGCCCAGTTGAAGATCTGCAGCGGCATCGCGGTGTAGGTGCTCATCAGGTTCTCGGGCGTAAAGAGCATAAACAGGCTCGCGCCCACCGCCAGCAGCGGCGCCGCCTCACCGATCGCCCGGCTCATCGACAGGATCGCCCCCGTCATGATACCGGGCAGCGCCGCGGGCAGAATGACCCGGCGCGTGGTCTGCCAGCGCGTCGCCCCCAGCGCCCGCGAACTCTGGCGCAGACTCTTCGGCACCGCCCGCAGCGCCTCCTGCGACGCGATGATCACCACCGGCAGCACCACCAGCGTGAGCGCCAGCGCCCCGGTCAGCACCGCGTTCCCGAAGGGCAGGCGGATAAACCAGAAGCCCTCCTCGTCGCCGAAGGTGACGGGGTCCTGCGTCGACATCAACCCCCAGAACCGCCCGAAAGCCGTGAGCGCCACCATGCCGTAGACGATCGAGGGCACGCCCGCGAGGTTCGAGATGTTGAGCTGGATGAAGCGCGTCAGTTTGTTCTTGCCGCCGTATTCCTCGAGGAACACAGCCGTCCCCACGCCCAGCGGCAACGAGAAGAGCGCCGTGAGCACCATCAGCCACAGCGAGCCGAAGATCGCGATCTTGAACCCGGCCTTGCCCGGGCGGCGCGACGGGCCGCTCGAAAGGAAATCCCAGTCGAGGTGCTTGAGCCCGTCCTTGAGGACGGCGCCGATCAACACCAGCAGGACCGCGACGCCCAGGAACGTGACAAAGGCGCACGACCACTTGAACACCAGATCCACGCGCCGGCGCGAGCGGTTCGAACGGATCTTGATGGGTTCGCCGACGCTCACGCGTACTCCTCACGGAACTTCGCGCGGATCCGCGCCCCGATCAGGGTGACCACGAACGTCATCACAAAGAGCGTCGCCGCCACCGCGTAGATCGACTGGTACTCCAGCCCGCCCGCGGGCACGTCGCCGCTCGAAATCTGCACGATGTACGCCGTCAGCGTCTGGATGCTGTCGCGCGGGTCGAGCGTCAGCACCGCCGATTGACCCGCCGCCAGCGTAACGATCATCGTCTCCCCGATCGCCCGCGCGATCGCCAGCAGGAACGCCGCGATGATCCCCGACAGCGCCGCGGGCACGACCACACGCAGCGACACATCGAACCGCGTCGCCCCGGCCGCGTACGCCCCGTGACGCAGCGACCGCGGCACCGCCCGCAGCGCGTCTTCCGAGAGCGAGCTCACCGTCGGGATGCACATGATCCCCACAGCAAGCCCCGCGCTCAGCGCGTTGTAGGTCCCGAAGCTGTCCTCGAACCCGAGCGCCGGACCAACCACCGACCACACCCCGTTGATCGCCGGCGTGATCACCACCAGCGCGAAATACCCGTAGACGACCGTCGGCACGCCCGCCAGGATCTCCAGCACCGGTTTCACCACCGCCCGCACCCGCGGGTGGGCGTACTCGCTCAGGTAGATCGCCGACACCAGCCCGAGCGGGAGCGCCGTGAGCGCCGCGATGCCCGTCACCAGGAGCGTCCCGCCCACCAGCGGCAGCACGCCGTACTTGTGATCCGCGCCCAGGAGCGGCGTCCACTCCGTCCCGGTCAGGAACGCCCACAGCCCCACCTCGTCACGGGCGAAGAACGCCGAGGCCTCCTTCGCCAGGAGCACGACGATCGAGACCGTCACGGCCACGCTGAACACCGCGCAGCCGACCAGGCACAACGCGACAAGGGACTCCTTCGCTCGCAACACGCTGCGCGAGCGGGGAGTCCCCCGCGACGCCGAAACCGGCGCGGAAGTCTCAGCGGGACCGGTCGTCATCCGATCCGTTTACTTGTAGAGCTCGGTCAGCGGCTTGTGGACCTTCTCGCCCGAAGCGGTCAGGAAGCGCGTGCCCGTCTCGCGGTTGTCCCAGACGCGACGAACACGCATCGAGATGTTCCTGGGCAGGCCCACATACCCGACCTCGGACGCCAGCGTCACCGCGTTGTCCAGGTAGAAATCAACGAACGCCGCAACCTGGGGCTCGCGCTCGGCGGCCTGCGCCGAGACGTAGATGAACAGCGGGCGGCTGAAGGGCGCGTACGTCCCGTTCTCAACGGTCTTCGCCGTGGGGCGCACCGGGCCGTCGCCGCCGTCGATCGGAACCGAGCGCAACTTGTTCTGGTTCTCGATGTAGTACGCGTACCCGAAGAAGCCGATCGCGCCCTTGCTGCCCGACACGCCGCGCACCAGGATGTTGTCGTCCTCGGACACCTGCATGTCGCTGCGGATCGAGCCTGTCTTGCCCGCGACCACTTCCTTGAAGTAATCGAACGTCCCCGAGTCGGTGCCCGGCGCGAAGATGTCAATGGGGGTGTCCGGCCAGTTCGGGCGGATGTCGTTCCAGCTATCGACGGTCGAACCATCAAGGAAGATCTTTTTGAGATCATCCACGCTCAGCGAATCGACCCAGGTGTTCTGCGGGTTCACCACCACGCACAGGCCGTCATAAGCCACGGGGAGCTCGATGAAGTCAATGCCCGCGCTGTCCAGCGCCGAGCGCTCGCTCGCCTTGATCGGGCGCGACGCGTCCGAGATGTGTGTCTCGCCCGACGCGAACTTCTTGAAGCCACCGCCGGTCCCCGAGAACCCGACGCTGACCCGCACCTTCGGGTGCTCGCTGTAAAACTCTTCCGCGACCGCCTCGGTGATGGGGTACACCGTCGATGAGCCGTCAACGGTCACCGGCCCGCGCAGCGCGGATGCGGCGAAGGCGGCGGGCAGAACAACGGTCGTCGCGGCAGCAGCGATCAGAGCGGAGCGTCGAAACATGGCGGTCTCCTGGTAAAGGTCGGTCGCGATCTCCACGCGACGAGCGAAAGGCTACCCCAGCGCCATCCCTCAACACCGCCCGTAAGTGTTAAGAATCGACTAAACATGAAAGCAGAGTTAGTGCTCCATTAGGTTCGCGCTTCACGCCCGCCCGCTCTCGTCGGAACCCGCACCCAGAACCGGCTCCCCCGCCCCACCTCGCTGGTCACCCCGATCTCGCCCCCGTGCAGAATCGCGACGTGCTTCGCGATCGCCAACCCCAGGCCGGTGCCCCCCATCTCCCGGCTCCGGGCCGGGTCCACCCGATAGAACCGCTCGAACAGCCGGGAGAGATGCTCCTCCGCGATCCCGGGCCCCTCGTCTTCCACAGCGAACTCGATCTGCGAGCGGTTCTCGTCGTGCGTCGCGGTCAGCCGGATCGTCGTCTTGTCCGGGCTGTAGCGGATCGCGTTCGCCGTCAGGTTCCCGAGCGCCTGCACCATGAGGCTGCGATTGATTTCCCCACCAACGTCGTCCTCGCACTCGATCACAAGCCCGATCCGTTTCCGCTCCAGGTCCGGGCCGAACGTCGCGCGCACGTCCTCGAGCACTTCGCGACCCGCGGTTTCCTCCAGCCGCAGGTGCGCTCCCGCCCCGGGCGTTTCCAGCCGAGCAAGCTCAAGCATGTCCTCGATAATCGCCGCCAGCCGCTCCGCGTTCCGACGGATAATCCCGATGAACCGTGCCCGCTCCTCAGCGTCCGCCTCGGCGCACTCGTCCAGCGTCTCCACATACCCCAGGATGTTTGTCACTGGTGTGCGCAGCTCGTGCGACGCGTTCGCCGCGAAGTCACGACGCAGGCGCTCGAGCTTCCGCAAACGCGTCACGTCCTGCAGCACGATCACCAGCCCGGCCAGCGCCCCTTCCGCGTCGAGCAGCGGGCGGCTCGAGGCCGAAACCAACCGCTCGGGCGTCCCGCGCAGCGCGAACTCGTCGCTGCGCAGATCCGCGGATCCCGCCGACGCGTTCGCGAACTCCAGCAGCGCCGGCTGGCGCACCGCCTCGGCAAGCAACCGTCCCCGCACCGCGTCCGGGTCCAGATGCAGCAGCCGCTCCGCCACGCGGTTCGTGTTCATCACGCGCTGATCAAGATCAAGCGCGATCACCGCGCCGGGCATCGACCGCAGAATCGCTTTGGCCTCAGACCGCTGCGCCGAAAGAAGTGACACACGATCCGTCAGCGAACCCAGCGCTGTTTCGAGCGCCCGTTCAAGCCGCTCCAGCTCAGACGCCCCGCTTCGTGGCAGGTCGCGCATCCGTTCGGTTTTCCCTGCGCGCGATACCGCGGCGCCGAGTTTTCCCGCCGTAGACCGCAGACGCCGGCGCGCGCTCCCTGTCGCCCACAGCCCGCCGATCGCAAACACCCCACCCCCGAGCGCGCCGAGACGTAGCGCCGACATCGTCCCGTCGCCCCCGACCGCCGCCGCGACCCCCACCGCCGCGCCCCCGCCGACGGCAGCTATCAGCACGCCCGTACGCAGACCTCGAAACAGCCCGCCTCGCCCCGTAGATGGTCCCGCGTTGCTCTTCACACAAACAGATTACGCGTCGCTGTCCGCCCCCGCCGCGACGCGGTACCCAACCCCGCGCACCGTCTCGATCATCCCGCCGGACTCCCCCAGCTTCCGACGCAGCGACGCCACGTGCACGTCGATCGCCCGGCTCGACAACACCGTCCCCTCGCCGCGGATCGCCGAAACGATCTGGTCCCGTGTGCGCACGAACCCAGGACGCTGCGCGAGGTAGTCGAGCAGGCGAAACTCGGTGATCGTCAGATCGATCTTGTCGCCGCGAACACGAACGGTGTGGCGTTCGGTGTCGATATCAAGCCCGGCGGCGCTCAACAGCCGCGATCGCACGTCCTCGTCGCTCTCTGCGCCGTCTTCGCGACGCCGCAGGACGGCCTTCAGCCGCGCCATCAGCACACGCGGGCTGAACGGCTTGGTCACGTAGTCATCAGCGCCGAGCTCGAGCCCCGCGACCACCTCCGCCTCTTCACCCTTGGCCGAGACAATCACGATCGGCAGCCCCGACGTAGACGGGTTCCGCTTCAAACGACGACACACCTCGAGCCCGTCGAGGTCAGGGAGCATGATGTCCAACGACACCACGTCAGGAACCCGTTTCTCCACCGCCTCGAGCGCTTCGCTCCCCGACCGAGCCACCCGCGCCTCGAAACCGTCACGCTCCGCGTGGAAACGGATCAGGTCCGCGATCTCCGGCTCGTCCTCGACGATCAGCACGCTGGTCTGGGTCACGACAGGGGCTCTCCGGGCAGTGAGCAGCAGTATCATCGCCCGAGCGACCTCCCGGCGACACCCCACGGACGATTTCACGCATCCTTCACACGCCACGGAACCGTCCGATTCCACGCAAGTTCCGAGAACCCGCCCCCTCACGCTGCGTACTGAATAGCGTCCCTGAGGATTTCTTGACAAGGAGAAGTCCTTGAACCGATAATCAGCCGTCGGCGAGAGACAGGATTCTCCACCAAGCCGACGCCAATCTGGAAGGGCTTCACGATGAACGCCTTCCGTATGACAGCTTGCTTGAGTTCAGCTGACGACCCTATCTCAGACACCCTCCCCACCCCGACCACCTGATCGGGTGGGTCACAGACTCTCTCTCTCCTCCTCACCCTC
Organism: Phycisphaerales bacterium; assembly: GCA_965227605.1. Classification (GTDB taxonomy): domain Bacteria; phylum Planctomycetota; class Phycisphaerae; order Phycisphaerales; family UBA1924; genus CALNYS01. Next base: position 545,656 of record OZ245745.1, read on the forward strand.
CGGACCCTCGTGTCCGGGGGGTGTTTTTTTCGGACTATTTCTGCTATCGAAGGTCCACACGCCGCCGGGCCGATGCTTGATAGCCTGCCAGTGCTACGCACCGTCCGCCGCGACGAGAGCCCAGGGGAGAACCATGACCAAGCCCGACGCCCCCAACCGCCGTACCGCCCTCGCCTTCCTCGCGGTCGCGGCTCTCGCCCCCGCCATCGGCTGCTCTTCCTCCTCCCGCACCCGGCGCTACGCGCCCACATCCTCGGCTCCCGGTCCCCGCTGGCCCGACCTCCCCATCGATCAGTACACCCCCCGCAACCGCTCCGCCGTCATCACCCGCCCCTCGGTCCCAAGCGCCCCCTCGGGCGTGAAGCGCCGCGCCGAGTGGGCCACCGTCGCGGCTATCCCTCGGCGCATGGACCGCATGCAGCCCGTCCGTCGCCTCACCGTCCACCACGACGGCATGCCCCCCGTCCAGCTCCGCAACGCAAGCGACGTCGCCACACGCATCGATCTCATCCGCCGCGCTCACCAGCGCAACGGCTGGGGCGACATCGGCTACCACTACGTCGTCGATCCCTTCGGCCAGGTCTGGGAAGGCCGCCCTCTTTCCTGGCAGGGCGCCCACGTCGCCGCTCAGAACAAAGGCAACCTGGGCGTCATGGTCCTCGGCAACTTCCAGAAGCAGCGCCCCACCAGCGCCCAGCTCGACGCCCTCGACCGCTTCGTCGCCGCCCAGATGAACGCCCACCGCATCCCCGTCGCCCGCGTTCACACGCACCAGGAGTTCGCCCCAACCGCCTGCCCCGGGCGCTCCCTCCAGGCCCACATGACCAGCGCCCGCCGCCCCGCCGGTCGCCTCGCGATGCTCACCAACCAACGCTCCTTCGGCTGACCACTACCCTGAGCGCATGCACGACCCGTCCGCCGAGGGCCCGGCCTTCTTCAAGTGCGACTTCTGCGCCTCCCCCTGGTCCGACGACCGCCCCATGGTCGAAGGCCACCAGGGCAGCCTCATCTGCGCCAAGTGCCTCACTGCCGCCTATACCGAACTCGCGATCAACGACGCAGGCGAACCGCCCGGCGCCTGGACCTGCACCCTCTGCCTCGAAGAGCGCAACCAGCCCGCCTGGCGCAGCCTGATCCGCGACGAAGCCGTCGCCTGCCTCCGCTGCGTCAAACAGTCCGCAACCACGCTCGACAAAGACCCAGAATTTGATTGGAAAAAGCCGGCGCGTCAGTCGTCCTGATCGTCGCCGTCCGGCGCGCCGCGCTCGCCGAAGATCACCGACCCCAGACGAACACAGTTCGCCCCGCACGCGATCGCCGTCTCGAAGTCGCCCGACATCCCCATCGACAAAATATTGAACCGCCCCTCGCTGATCCCCAGCTTGGCGATGTCCTCAAAGAGCGCCCGCGTCTGCTCGAAGACCGGGCGCGCGTGTTCCGGATCCTCAACGATCGGCGCCATCGTCATCAGCCCCCGCGCACGCAGGTACGTCATCGAATCGACTTGCTCCGCCACGTGCGGCGCCGCCGGGGGCGCCAGCCCAGCCTTCTGCGCCTCGCCCGCCACGTTCACCTGCAGCAGCGCGTCGGTCACCACCTCGCGCTTCAGCGCGCACATTTGAACCTCTTCCGCAAGACGCATCGAGTCCACGCTGTGGATCAGCCGCACGTCAGGCAGCAGCTTCTTCACCTTGTTCCGCTGCAGGCGCCCCACCAGGTGCCAGCGCACCTCGTCGGGCGAGGCCCCCGCCGCCGGGTCCACAGGCGGCAGGTTGGCTGTCTCGCTGAACCGCCCCCGCCGCCCCAGCCACTCCGCGATCATCGCCGCCCGCTGCGAGAGCTGCTGCGCCCGGCTCTCCCCGAAGTCCCGGTGCCCCAGCTCGATCAGTTCGCGAACATCATCAAGATCCGCGTACTTGCTCACCGCCACCACAAGAATATCCGACGCCTTGCGACCGCTCGCCTCCGCCGCACGCGCCACCCGCTCCATCGTGAGCTGGTAACGCTCGCGCAGCGTCTCGGGCTGGGTCGTCGTTGCGTCCTGCAAAGCCACATTTCCTTTCCGGGTGCGACTCCCCAGCATACGCCCGCCCCGCCTATCAGCAAGCGCCCCGCCCCGTACAATCTCTCTTCGCAGCGAAGCCAAACCCCTCTGGGAAGACCCATGCGCAACGACCACCTCACCCCCCGCGACACGCCCCTCTCCCCGGGCGACCCCGCCCCCCGCTTCACCCTCCTCGACCACGACCGCAACGAGTGGTCCCTCGACGATCACCTCGGCAAGGGCGACGTCGTCCTCGCCTTCTACCCCCTCGATTTCACCTCCGTCTGCTCCGACGAGATGGCCTGCCTCACCTCCGAGCTGTCGCGTTTCACCGGCGCAGGCTCCGAGATCGTCGGCGTTTCTTGCGACAGCTTCGCCGCCCACGCCGCCTTCCGCGAAAAACTCGAACTCTCCCACACCCTCCTCGCCGATATGCACCGCGAGGTCTGCAAGGCCTACGGCCTCTACTGGCCCGACCTCAACGTCGCCTCCCGAGGCACCGTCGTCATCGGTTCCGACGGAAACATCAAGTGGGCCCAGTCCCGCGAACCAGGCAACGCCTTCGACCTCGACGAACTCCTCACCGCCCTCGCCTGATGCCAACCCAACCCGCGAACACCCCCTGCGTGCTCCTCATCCGCGACGGTTGGGGGCGCAACCCCCACCCCGAGCACGACGCCTTCAACGCCGTCAAGCTCGCCAACACCCCCGCCGCCGACGCGCTCGAGCGTGACTGGCCCACCACCCTCATCAAAACCAGCGGCGAGGACGTCGGCCTCACTGACGCCACGATGGGCAACTCCGAGGTCGGCCACCAGAACCTCGGCGCCGGGCGCGTCGTCGATCAGGACGCCGTCCGCATCACCAAGTCCATCCGCACGGGCGACTTCTTCACCAACGAAGCGCTGACGAACGCCGTCGCGAGCGCAACGAGTTCCGGCGGCGCGATCCACCTCATGGGCATCGCCTCCGACGCCGGCGTGCACGGGCGGCTCGATCACCTCTACGCCTGCCTCGAACTCTGCAAACGCCTCGGCGCCGCAGACGTCTACCTTCACCTCTTCACCGACGGGCGCGACACCGGCCCCTTCACCGGCGCCGGCTACATCGCGCAGATCGAAAGCAAGTGCGCCAAACTCGGTGTCGGGTGCGTGGCCTCAGTCATCGGGCGCTACTACGCCATGGACCGCGACAACCGCTGGGAACGCGTCCACCGCGCCCACGCTTGCCTCACCGGGCGCGACGCCGAAACCCAGAACGTCCGCCGCGCCGCGTCCTCCGCCGAAGCCGTCCAGCGCTACTACGACGCCCCCGACGCCCCCAACCTCGCCGGCGACGAGTTCATCCCCCCCACCATCATCAATGACGCTCCCCGCATCGCCGATGGCGACGCCGTCGTTTTCTACAACTACCGCGGCGACCGCCCCCGCGAGATCTGCCGCGCCCTCCTCCTCCCCAACTTCCACAACCGCGTCCCCCCCTCCCCCGACACCGGCGCGAAAGGCTTCGACCGCGGCGACAGGCTCGACCTCCGCTTCGTCGCCATGACCGCCTACGCCGAGGATCTGCTCCCCTACTTCGCCGTCGCCTTCCCGCGCCCACCGAAGATGAAGAACATCGCCGGCGAAGCCATCGCCGAACTCGGGCTCCCCCAGTTCCGCTGCGCCGAGACCGAGAAATACCCCCACGTCACCTTCTTCTTCAACGACTACCGCGACGACCCATTCCCGGGCGAAGAGCGCGCCATCATCCAGTCGCCCAGGGTCGCCACCTACGACCTCCAGCCCGAGATGAGCGCCGCTGGCGTCCGTGACGCCGTGCTCGAACGCCTCCGCTCTGACAACCCCGAACCCTTCATCGTCGTCAACTTCGCCAACCCAGACATGGTCGGCCACACCGGCAACCTCGACGCTGCGATCAAGGCCTGCGAGTTCGTCGACCAGTGCGTCGCCGCCATCGTCGAACAGACGCTCGCCGTCGCCGGGAGTCTCATCGTCACCGCCGACCACGGCAACGCCGAGATGATGCGCGATCCCGAAACAAACGCCCCCCACACCGCCCACACCACCTTCGACGTCCCCCTCCACGTCGTCGGCGCGCCCTTCAGGAACGCAACGCTCCGCGAAAACGGGCGCCTCGCCGACGTCATCCCCACCATGCTCCACATGATGAACCTCCCCCAACCCCCCGAGATGACCGGCGAGTCGCTGCTCGCCTGACCCATGCCCAAGGTCGACCTCGCAGACAAGCCCATCTGCATCACCGGCGCCAGCTCCGGCATCGGCCGCGCCACCGCCCTCGCCTGCGCAAACGCCGGCATGCCCGTCGTCGCCGCCGCCCGGCGCGAAGACAAACTGAACACACTCGTAGACGAGATCCGCACCGCCGGCGGTCGCGCCGAGGCCGTTGCCACCGACGTAACCAACGACGACGACTGCGCCGCGATGGTCGAGAAATGCCTCGATTCGTTCGGCTCCATTTACGCCGTCTACGCCAACGCCGGCTACGGCTACGAAGCCGCCCACCACGACTCAACCCCGGAGCAAGTCCGCGACATCTTCGAAACCAACGTCTTCGGCACGCTTAACGCCATCGACGCCGCCCTTCCTCACCTCCTCGATAAAGGAAGCGGCCACATCCTCGTCTGCTCAAGCTGTCTTTCCGCGCTCCCGACGCCCTACTACGGCGCCTACTCCGCCACCAAATCCGCCCAGCATCACCTCGCCAGCGCCATGCGCTTCGAACTCCGCCCGCGCAACATCCACGTCTCCACCGTCCACCCTGTCGGCACGAAAACGGAATTTTTCGACGAGGCCGCCAAGCGCAGCGAAACCACACGTTTCCTGAGCAGCACCGACGGCCCCTTCATGCAACCCCCCGAGCGCGTCGCCAATGCCATCGTCCGCGCCCTCCGCCGCCCCAAACCCGAAGTCTGGACCAGCCACACCGCCCGCATCCTCTTCACCCTCTCAGCGCTAACCCCAAAAACCCGCGACCGCGCCCTCCGCCTCGCGGCCCGAAAACGCCTCAAAAAATAATTCCCCTTGCCACGACCCGCCGCAAAGCGGCGCGTCGTGCATTGAGCGCAACAAACCAAAATCCCACCCTCTCCCACCGGGAGAGGGCATGGTGAGGGGTCTAAAAAAAACCGCGAGCGCAGCGAGCATCCTCATCCCGTAGGGCGGGTGCTCGCACCTGCTGTCTCCATCACCCCCGCACCTTCTCATACAAAACCACCCGACACTTCTCAGGCGAAGCCCCGTGCTCATCAAACACCGTGAGCGTGTTCGGCGCATCTTCTTTCAACCATCCGCCCGGCAGATACACCCCCTTCTGCCCGCTCACCGCTTTCCCGCCGCGCGTCGCGTTGAAGTACCGCCCAACGTTCCGCCCATTCAAATACAGCTGCCCCTTCGTCAACCCCTTCGCCTCAAACGCCAGCGCCGCGTCCCCGCTCTGCGCCGGGAACGTCCCCCGCCACCAGCACGGCGCCCCCGAAACATCCTCACCGTCCCACTCCGCGAACAGCCGGTCCGCCGGCGTCTCCCACCGCGCGAACGCCCACTCCGCCTTCTCCGTCACCTCGCTCACACACTCAAGGAACGACACCGATTTCGATAACGCCTTCAGCGCCTCGTCCGCGTCGCCCAGCGTGGCGAACTGCACCACGTTCTTACCGCCGCGCAATTCGGCGTCCTGACGCAGCACGATGTCCCCGCGCGATCCTTCGTCGAACGCCGCAACGACATCATCATTCACCACCAGCAGCCCGCTCAACCCTTCGGGCAGCGCGCCGAGACGGAACACCAGCGCCGACTTCCGCCGGTGCATGAACGACCACGTCACCCGCCGCGCCCGCGTCACCTCGTCCGCGTGCAACCGTGTCAACGGCGTGCGGAATGCCAGCGGTCGCAACGGCTCGCTCGCCTCCAGCGTCGCCTTCCCGGCCTTGAACGCCTTCACTTCTTGCAGCGGCCCCCACACACCCTTCTTCTGCGCATCGCTCCACCCGCCGCTGGGGCGGCCAAGGTTGTCAACCAGCGCCGTCAGCGTCTGCTTGCCCTTCGCCAAAGCCAGCGAGAACACCTCCTCACTCGCCCCGGGCCCAAGCCCCGCGATCTCAACCAACTCCCCCTTCGCACGCACATGCATGCGATCGTTCGATTCGGGCAGCAGCGCCTTCACCTTCTTCGCGGCTCCTGTGGTCATGCTCCAGCGCAACCACCCATACCCTTCGCTCGCGCCGAGTTCATCAAGCGTCGCCGGCCCGTCGATCACCGCGAACCGCTGGCTCTGGCCCGAAACGAACTCCTCCGCCGAAGCCCGCGACCACCCCGACAGCGTGCGCCGCGAAGACTTCTTCGTCTCACCCTCCCACTCCCCGCGCTCAACCTCACCACCCTCGCGCAGCAGCGTCCACTTCTTCCAACCATCCCGCGCCACGCCCGCGCGCTCCGCGCCGATCAGCAAACCATCCTCAACCACGCAGCACGCCGACGCCTGCTCCGTGCTCAGCGCCGCGACCATCACCCCCTCGTGCTCAACAATCGTCGCCGTCTTCCCGCGTGAGGGCGTCGCCCGCCCCTCCGACCCATTGATCGAGAAGACGATCTCTGATCCCGCCGGCGCCGTCAGCGCCAGCGCCCGCGACCCCCGCCACACCGCCGACGCGTTCGAGTACTCCAGCCGATGGCTAGTCCCGATCGGCGCATCCACCACGCACCACACCGCGCCCCGATCCTTCAGATCAACCTCCAGCGTCCGACCATCAGGAAGCAGCAACTCCCGCTTCATCCCCCGCGATGTCTTCGCGTCAGGGTCGCGCAGCGCGAACACAACGGAACCGTTCTCACCGCCGCCATGAACAACCGTCTCAGCGCCGACCTGCGGCGCCATCACCCCACCCGCCGCATCCCATTCAACCCCCGCCAGCACCCGCTCGAACGAAGACGAAAAGATCAACAGCGCCCGCAGCGCATCAAGCGCATCCGTGCCGCGCCCGCTCTCATCCAGCGCCGCTCCGCGTTCCCCCGCCTGTGTCACGAACCCGTCGCGCTCGAACGCCAGCCGCCCGCCGTCGAAACCGAACCGTGAGCCGCTCGCAAACGGCCCGAGGTTCACCTGCGCCCCCGCCGCCATCGCCTGCGCCAGCTCGTGCAGCGCTCGTTCAGGATCAGGCGCTGTTCCACCATCGCCCCACACCCCCGAACGCCCCAGCTCAAAGTCCCACGCCAGACACGCCTGCCCCGGACGCACCGCCCGCAGCTGCCGGAACGTCGCCAGCAGGTCCGCGTGCCCGTTCCACCCCTCGGTTTCGCCCTCGCCCGCCGCGTGCAGGTTGTTCGCGCTCACCACCGGCACGCTGAACCCCGCTTCGCGCAGAAAACGCCCCAGCTCACCCAGGTACGCCGATCCTTCCTGCGTGTCCGCGCAGAACCACCGGTGCTCGTTCTGCACCAGCACAATCGGCCCGCCCTCCGTCGCCTGCAAACCCTTCAACTCCCGCGCCAGGGCCCGCAGCCACGACGAGCACGCGCTCAAAAACGCCGCCGAAGACGACCGCAACCCCAGCGCCCGCCCGTCATCGTCCTTCCCCGGATCAACCCACGCAGGGATGCCCCCCCGATCCCGCCCGCCACCCTGAAAAGGCCCGGGGCGCAGCGCCACCATCAACCCGCGTTCGCTCGCCATCCGGATGAACTCAGCGAGATCCCGATCGCCTTCGAAATCAAACGCCCCCTCCCGCGGCTCGTGCGCCGACCATACCGCCGGGACCAGCACGCAGTTCAGCCCAGCGCCCGCCGCCGCGTCCAGCCGCGCCCCCCATTCCTCACGCGCCGTCATCGCCGGGTCGATCGTCCCGCTCACGATCCAGCGGCGCTCACCCCCCACGCTCAGCCCCCGACGATCCATCGTGACGTTCGCCATGTGATCACAACCCCTTTCACGCGCGCCATGACCCTGAAACAGGGCCCGAAACAAGGAAGAGAACAGTATGCGCGCACTCGTTCACTGGCAACGTGTTCACGCACGCAACGCCCGCCGGGCGCCCCGGTAGACTCCTCTCCATGCCCCTCCGCGAGACGACCGCCGCCGCCCTGCGCCTGACGTGTCTCGCAAGCGCGCTCGCCGCCTCCGCCTGCACCTCCCTCGACGCCATCGACCGCAAGACCGAACAGCTCATGCTCCGCGAGTCGAACCGCCTCGCCGGCGGCGCCATCGCCCCCCCCATCCAGCGACTCCCCGAAGACCTCGAGCGCAGCCCCGATCAGACCGACACCAACCCAACCGCGGTCAACCCCGCCGCCGCCGAACTGCGTTATGACCAGGCCGCCGCCGACCGCGACGTCGCCGCCGCCCTCGAGTCCTACGCCCAGATCCCAGAAGACGCCCCTGCCTACGACCTCGAAAAAGCGCTCAACGCTTTCCAGGTCACCGGGCGCGAGTACATCTCCGCCCGCGAGGACTACACCCTCGCCGCCATCCGCCTCCTCCAGGAACGCCACCTCTGGGGCCCGCGTTTCTTCAACGACACCACCGCCTCCGTCTTCAGCACCGCGGGCGACCCCAACGTCGACATCCCCCTCCGCGTCATCAACGAGCTCCGCGCCACCCAGCGCCTCCCCTACGGCGGCAACGTCGAGGCCAGCCTCCTCTGGGACGCCACCGAGCAGCTCCGCACCACCGCCACCGAGGACTACACCCAGGCCACCCAGCTCGTCCTTTCAGGCGACCTCCCTCTCCTCCGCGGCGCCGGCAGTGTCGCCCGCGAATCACTCATCCAGAGCGAACGCAACCTCGTCTACGCCGCCCGCGACTTCGAGCGCCGCCGACGCGAACTCCTCGTCGACATCGCCAGCGACTACTTCAACCTCCTCAACCAGCTCGACCGCATCCGCAACCAGATCCGCTCCATCGACAGCCGCCAGCAATCCGTCGAACGCACCCGCGCCGAGGTCGACGCCGGCAAGCGCCGCGCCCTCGAAATCCGCCAGCAGCAGCAGAACCTCCTCTCCGCCCAGGACGCCCTCATCGGCCTCCGCGAGTCCTACCTGCGCTCGCTCGACCGCTTCAAGATCCGCCTCGGTATCCCCGTCACCGAGTCCATCACCATCGGACGCTCCGACCTCGAACTCCCCGAACCCGCCGCCACCCCCGTCGAGTCCTCCCTCGCCGCCGTGCGTTTCCGCCTCGATCTGCAGAACGCCCGCGACCAGATCGACGACTCCCGGCGCGATGTCGCCAACGCCCGCAACAACCTCCTCCCCGACCTCGACCTCGCCGGGTCACTCGCCGTCGCCACCGACGACGCCGATCGCATCGGCGGCGCCGACTTCGTCTGGGACCGTCCCGAGTACTCCGCCTCCGTCACTTTCGGCCTGCCCCTCGACCGCGAGATCGAACGCCTTGCCGTCCGCGCCTCCGTCATCAACCTCCAGCGAGATCTCCGCGACTACGAACAGTTCCGCGACAACATCATCCTGAGCGCCCGGGCCTCGCGGCGCAACATCGACCAGCTCCGCTTCTCGCTTCTCCTCAACGAGCAGCGCGTGGAAAACATCCGCCTCCAGATCGAAGAGCAGAAGCTCCGCGACGACACCGACCCCTTCGACCTCACCCAGTCCGAAGACCAGCTCCTCGAAGCCGAGAACAACCTCTCGCTCGCCCGACAGCAGCTCCGCACCGCCGTCCTCGAGTACCTCCTCGCCACCGGCCAGCTCCGCATCTCCACCACCGGCCGCTTCGCCCCCCTCCCGGGCATGGGCGATCCCACCCAGGCGCCAACCCAGGATCAGCAACAAGGTCTCGACGAAGGCGGCTGATCGCCGTCCGTACGCCGGTTATCACCCCATCACGACGCCTTTTCTCCCCAATTCATGGAAACTTCCCGGCCCGTCGATGGTTCACTTCTAAAGTAGAGCGTTCACAAATCCCCGCTCAGCCCTCCGGAGGCATCCCGTGGTGACGCCCAAGACGTCCAACCGCCGCGCTATCAAGCCCATGCGCCGTGGTTCCGCCCGCACCCTGCTCCTCATGCTCGTCGCCGGGATCGCTGTCGTCGCAGCGGGTGTGGGCGCCGTCTCTATGACCTCGGGCAGCGGCGCCGCAACCACCGCCATCGACCTCCACCGCGTCAGCGAACAAACTTTCGAGATCAAGATCGTCGCCACCGGCGAACTCGAAGCCCTCGAGCAAACCGAGCTCCGTAGCGAGCTTGAAAGTTCGGTGAGTATTACCCAACTCATCGAAGAAGGCACCCGAGTCAGCGAGGGTGACATCCTCGTCGAACTCAACGCCGAATCCATCAAGACCTCCATCGAGGACGAACTCCTCAAGGTCGAGACCGCCCGCAGCGACCTCGTCGCCGCCGAGAACGGCTACGAGATCCAAGTCAACGAGAACGACGCCTCGCTCCGCAAGGCCGAGCTCAAGCTCGACCTCGCCCAGATCGAACTCCGCAAGTGGGAAGAGGGCGACCTCGTCAAGAAACTCGAAGACCTCGATCTCGCCATCGATCAGGCCGAGCGCCGCCTCGAACAGCGCAAGGAGGCCTACGAACAGTCCCAGCGCCTCTTCGATCGCGGCTTCCTCGCCAGCGACCAGCTCAAGAACGACGAGATCGCCTACATCGATTCCCAGGCGGCTCTCAAAACCGCCAAGTCCAACAAGTGGGTCTACGAGACCTTCGAGATGGACAAGCAGCGCAAAAAGCTCACCAGCGATGTCGAAGAAGCCGAGGCCGAGGTCGACCGCGTCCTCCGCCAGAACGCCAGCCGCCTCGCCAACAAGGAAGCCGACCGCACCAACAAGCGTCGCCAGCTCCAGATCCGTGAAGAGCGCCTCGCCAAGCTCAACGAGCAGCTCGAGTGCTCCGTCGTCCGCGCTCCCACCGAGGGCCTCGTCGTCTACGGCTCAACCGCCCAGCAGTCCCGCCGCGGCTGGAGTTCAGACGGCCCCCTCCAGATCGGTCGCACCGTCCGCCCCAACGAGCTGCTTATCGTTCTCCCCAACACCCAGCAGATGGTCGCCTCCGTCCGCGTCCACGAGGCCAACGCCGGTCGCATCAAGCCCGGTCAGCGCGCCACACTCCGCGTCGACGCCATCCGCGATCTCGCCTTCACCGCCGAGGTCATGGAGATCGGCGTCCTCGCCGAGTCGGGCGGCTGGCGCGACCCCAACCTCCGCGAGTACACCGTCAAGCTCCTCATCGAAGACGCCGCCGCGGTCCAGGCTCTCAAGCCCTCCATGCGCTGCGAAGCCGAGATCATCGTCGACCAGGTCGAAGACGCTATCGCTGTCCCCGCCCAGGCTGTCTTCCGCGAAGGGCGCATCAGCTTCGTCCACACCCAGCAGGGCGATCGCCGCTACGAGCGAACTCCCGTTAAGGTCGGACGCCGCTCCTCCCTCTTCGCCGAAATCCTGAGCGGCGTCGAACCCGGCGACCGCGTCCTCCTCCGCGAGCCCGCCCCCGGCGAGCTCCTCCGCAAGAACGCGCAGGAAGAAGAAACCCTCGCCGCCGGCGAAAACACCAACGCCCCGCAGGCCTCCTCATTCTAACGCGACAAAGGCCACTCGCTCAGAACAAAACCCCATCCGCATCCACCAGCCGCTTCCACATCAGCGACTGCGCCTCATCCACATCAAAGTCATCCGCCCGCGCCGCGTAGAAGTTGCTCCGGCTCACGTCCCGACCCTCAGCAAACACCACGCTCAGCCCGGGCTCCTCGAGCAGGTCCACCACCTCCGCCTCGCCCTCTTTCAACTCCTCCAGTGCCCCCTCCACGATCATCACCGTCGGGCGGCACGGGTTCGTCGTTGACCACCCCGTCACCACCCCGTCACGACCATCGCTCAGCGTCACCACCGACCCGGGTCCGTAGGGCGGCGCCACCGTGATCAACCCCTTCACACACATCGGATCCAGCCGACCCAGCCACGGCTCCTCAAGCAGCGCCTTCTGCGCCTCCACCCCCGCGAGCGGCCGTGTCCCATCCGGCGGGTTCCGCAACCGATCAAAGACATCCGCCACCGCCACGATCCGCGCAAACACCGGGATCTGCTCGCCATCCAGCGAACGCGTCACCCCGTCCTGCTCCTTGCGCTCCGGGAAGCCCGACCCGTCAAACCGCTGGTGATGATTCAACACCACCGACGCCGCGCTGGGCCCAACCTCTTCGCGCACAAGTTCGTACCCACGCCGCACATGCTGACGCCACACCGGATCATTCTCATCCTGCGTCCGCGCCCACCGATCCAGCGTCTCCGGGTCTAGCTGCAGCATCCCGATGTCGTGCAGCATCGCCCCCACGCCCAGGTTCACCACATTCGTCGCGTAACGCGGGTGCAGCCGTGACCGCTGCTGCGCCACATAGTCCTGCAGGCGCAACCCCATCAACAAGCTCAGCGAGCACACGTTCGCCGCGTGCGCCAGGTGCGTCTTCCCCCCGGGGCACACCTCATCGATGTACAGCGCCGCCCGCGGGTTCGTCGCGAAAAGATCAATGATCAGCCCGATCGTCTCGCGGAACTGCTCGTAATCAAGCTCCGCGTCCCCGTCGTTCGCCACACCCGAGAACGCCCCGTCCAGCCCCGCCGCGAGACCCCGTTGCAACTCCAGCGCCGCCGGGTTGATGTACTCCCCGATGAACTCCAGGCTCGGGTAGCTCACCCACATCTCGCGCACCTCGATCTCACGAAGCCGCTCGATATCCGACCCGTCCACCTCGTACCCCGCTTGCAACAACACCCGCCCCGGCGTCTCAGGGTGGTGCAACGCCATCGCCAGCGTCATCCCCGGCGCCGCCTGACTCAGCGGGACTTTCAGCATCGCGCCTCCCGCAGGGACACACCCCCGCAACCGGCGTTATCGACCAACCGCCCGCGCGCGTTTGCGCCGATCAGCCAAACCATCGCGAACACTCAACCGGTTATCGCACCTACTTATCGCCCAGTCGTCTTCTTGCGCCGCAGCACATGGTGATACGCCTGCGCAAACCGATGCGCCTCGTCCCGCACCGCCTGACACAGCCGCAGCCCCGGGTTCTCCCGCCCCAGCCGCAGCGGTTCGCTCTTCTCCTGCACGTAAATCAGCTCTTCCTTCTTCGCGAGCGAAATCACCATCGGCGGCTTCACATCCAGCCCTTCGAACGCCTCCAGCGCCGCGTGCAACTGCCCCAGCCCGCCGTCGATCAGCACCACGTCCGGGTACAGCTCCTGCCCCGCCCCCGCCTCGCGGTACCGCCGGCTCACCACCTCCCGGATCGCCGCGTAATCATCATTCGACACCGTCTTGATCTTGAACCTGCGGTACCCCTCCTTGAAGGGTCGCCCGTCAACAAAGCACACCTTCGACCCCACCGTCTCCCCGCCCTGCAGGTGCGCGATGTCGATCCCCTCCACCACCCGCACCTCGCGCTCCACCCCCAGCGCCCGCTGCAGACTCCGCACCCCCTTCTCCGGGTCGATGTACGCGATCTCCGTCTCCGGCTGCCACCCGTCTCCCACTTTCGCCCGCTCGTCCAGCTTCATGATCGCGCTGATCTGATCCCGTATCGCCCCCGCCTTCTCGTACGCCAGCTCCTCCGCCGCGCTCTCCATCTCCTCCCGCAGCTCCCGCAAAACAACGCTCCGCTTCGATTCCATAAACCGCGTCAACCGCCCCACGTCCTCCCGATACGCCGCCCGCGAAATCCGATCCGCGCACGGCGCCGTGCACTGCCCGATCGCGTGCAGAATGCAGGGCCGAAAGAACCGGTTCTTCGGATCGCCCTCCACGATGTCCAGCCGACATGTGCGGAACTTGAAGATCCGCTGCATCAACTCCAGCGCCTCGCGCAACGCCCCCGCGTTCCCGAAAGGACCGTACACCTTCGCCCCCTTGTGCTCCGCCGGCGTGCGCGTCACATACACACCCGGGAACTCGTCCTGCAACGTCACCACCAGGTACGGGAACGTCTTGTCATCCGTCAGCCGCGCGTTGAACCGCGGCTTCACGTCCTTGATCAGCCGCGCCTCAGCCAGCAGCGCCTCGACCTCCGACTCACACTCCAGAACATCGAAGTCATGCACCACATCCAGCAGCCCGACCTTCTTGGGCCCCAGATCCGCCGAAGGCTGAAAGTACGACGCCACCCGATCCGCCAGCCGCACCGCCTTCCCGATGTACACCACCACTCCCGCGCCGTCCTTCAGCAGATACACCCCCGGCGACTTCACCAACGCCCGAGCCTTACGCAACAACCGCCCCAACCGCTCCTCCCGCGACTCCAATCCCCACGCCGGCGCTTCGACATCAACGCGCTCAGGCGGCAGGGTGTCGCCGGGATCAGGGTCATGAGTAGCCACGAAAGAATGGTATTCCGCGAGGATCGAGATAGCACCGCCCTACACTCTTCTCATGGAAAGCCCGAACGCCACAAAGAAAAACCGTCTCATTCGTTGGGTTGTCGGATTGATTGTTATCGCGCTAATTCTCGCCGGGATCGCCCTGGCGACCGTCACGCGTCACCCCGGCTTGACGCAAGATTGGACGCAAACAATCAACGCACGCCTGAGCGAACTCGAGCCTGAGGGTGAGCCGGCGTGGCCGATCTACCGTGACATTCTCAGAAACGACCTCGGCATACGCTACGACGGATCGACCTTCAGCGGGCTTGACTATGCAAACGCATCGCCCCTGTTGCAACGATTTATGGATATCAGCGACGACCCGGACATCCCGTGGCCAAACGACGCGTTGTGGTCTGATCCTCGCTTGGCGCCGTACCGCGAACTGGAGCCAATGGCGACCGAAGTGTTCCGCAAGCTTGACCTTGCGGCGGAGCGTCCACGAATGGGTAAACCTTTCGTGCGGGAAGGATCAGCGCTCACGGGTGATCCGCGCCCAGAACAGGGCCCGTCGTTGCCAACAATCCCAACCCCAGTCTTTCAAAGTCTGGGCCGATTAAGCCGGATACATAGCCTTCGCCTGCATGCGCTGAGCGAGAAGGGTTCTTGGGAGGAATTCGCCGACGCCATGCGCACACAGATCGTGCTGGCGGAGCATTCGGCGGCAGGCCTGATGGTCGACCTTCTTGGCGGCGTATCAATGCTGAGCAGATCACTCGATACAACACGTTACGCTCTGATCGAATTCGATATCCCCGCCAACGAAGCGCGCCGCATCGACGCGATCTTTGACGAGCACGCTGATCTGATCCGCTGGGTCGAGTTGGCAATGGAGCTCGAAACCCTCTACGCCTACGGTTCCATAGAGACTTCGATCAGAGTGACATCAGCCTTCGGACCAAGCTTGGAGGACATGAAAGCTGAATACCATGCGATGGCGCGTGAGGTGACGGAATCATTCAACCTGCCTGGTTCTGAGTTCGCAGCGTTCTACGAACGTATGAGCCAGCAGAAGAACAGGCCGAGCCTCGCCGAAACAGCCCAGCCTGCCTTTGCAAGTTTTACCCGCTCGACCCGTTTCATCGAACGCGAAGTTCGCGCCACCCGCCTCATGCTGCGCCTCGAAGCCATCCACGCCGAAACCGGCCAGTGGCCCGACGCCCTGGGCGACCACCCCGAGCTCGCCGAACTCAACGAGTGCCCCCTCACCGGCGACCCCTTCGTCTACACCCGCACCCCCAACGACGAACACAACCGCGCCTACACCCTGCACGCCCCCGAAACCCCGTGGGAAGAAATGATCAAGTTCTTTGACTTCACCGAACCCCGCGAGCCCTTCGAGCCGCAGGAACCCACCCCCGATTTCTGAAACGCTCACCGCACCCGACTCCCCTCCCTCTCCCTCGGGGAGAGGGCCGGGGTGAGGGCCTACAACTCCTACCCACCCTCCACAGCACACCGCACCAACATCTCAACCCCCGTCCCCACCGCCGCATCATTGAAATCAAACCCCGGCGTGTGCAGCCGCGGGTACGTCCCGCCCGCCGGGCACAGCCCCAGCGTGAAGAAGCACGCCCGCGCGTGCGCGCCGTAGAACGAAAAATCCTCGCCCCCCATCACCGGCAGCCGCATCGGAACAACGCGCTCCGCGCCCAGCGCATCGCGCGCGATCGAATGCACCCGTTCCACAAGCCCCGCGTCGTTCACCGTCACCGGGTACCCCCCGATGATCTCAACCTCCGCCGCGCACCCCATCCCCGCCGCCACCCGCTCCGCCGTCTCGATGACCCGCCGCTTCACCATCTCGCGGTTCTCCGCCGTCAGCGTGCGGATCGTTCCCGAAAGCTCCACCCGCTCCGGGATCACGTTCACCGCCGTCCCCCCATGAAACGTCCCGATCGTCACCACCGCCGCCTCCAGCGGATCCACATTCCGCGACACAACCCCCTGCAGCGCCGTCACCACCTGCGCCGCCGCCAGCACCGGGTCCGCCCCCTGGTGCGGCATCGCCCCGTGCGCCTGCGACCCCGTCACGCTGATCCGCAACTCATCCGTCGACGCCAGCATCGCCCCCGGGATCGAACCAACCACCCCAAGCGGCGCATCAGGCCACCCGTGCAGCCCAAAGATCTCCTCAACAGTCCCGCCAAGCACCGACCCATCCAGCGCCCCATCCTCGACCATCCGCTTCCCGCCCGCGCCGCCCTCCTCCGCCGGCTGAAACACCAACGTCACCGGCCGCGGTAAATCCATCCCCTTCAAAACCCGCGCCGCGCCCAACAGCATCGCCGTGTGCCCGTCATGCCCGCACGCGTGCATCACCCCGGGCTTCTCCGACGCGTACTCCACCCCCGTCCGCTCCTCGATCGGCAGCGCGTCCATATCCGCCCGCAGCGCCACAGCCTTCCCATCCCCACCCGGCAAGTGCGCCAACACCCCCGTCCCACCCGCCAATCCCCCAACATGCTCAATCCCCAGCGCCGCCAATTCCTTCTGAACCAGCGCCGATGTCTCATGCTCCTCATACCGCAACTCAGGCCGCCGATGAATCGAGTGCCGCAACTCCACCGCCCGCGCCGTCGCTTCTTTCAACCCGTCCAAACTCACGCCTCCACCCGCTCCCGAATGTTGTCCAGCACGTTCATGAAATTGATGTACGAGTCGTACGGCGAGTCATACGGGTTGAAATACTTGTGCACATCCCCATCAGCGAAATACTTCGTGCACATGTAGTAGAAGTGATCGCTCGTCGTCAGCTTCCGCCAATCCCCCTCAATATGCGCCGCCCGCTCGAGCGCCGCCTTCTCCTTGCTCTCCCGCAGCTCGGCCGACTTCTCCTTCACCGCGCTCTCCAGCTTGAAGATCTCGTGCAACGCGCTCGACTGCATCGCGTTCCCCAGCCACGCCGAGAGATCCCGTTCCGTATCCGCCCAGCTCGTAAAGTGCGGCGCGTCGTACTCACCCACAGACGAGAACCGCTCCAGCGCCTCCGTCGGCGTATTGAAATGATTCTCCCCCGGGTTCACATCGAACACCGCCCCCGGCAGCGCCCGCAGAAATTCAAAGATCCCCGTGTCAGCCCACTGGTGCTCGCCCAGCGTCTCGTAATCCATAAAGAGGTTGCACAGATACCCGTCCCCGTTGATGTCGTTCACCCACCGCGCGAACTTCTCCGCCGAGAGTGGCCACTCCGGCCACCCCTTGTTCCCAAACCGAAACGCGATGTCGTCGCTCAGCCGATGATTCTTCAACAGCAGCCCGAATGGTTCTTCGCGACCAACCACCCCACCCGGCGTCGAATACACATACGAAGGCGACCGCCCGTTCAACAGCCAGTCCACACCCTCGCAGCACATCCCCAAATACCGCGCCGACCCATCATCCCGACGCATCGCCCCAACCTCGCGCGCCAGATCGTTGTTGAAGATCAATTCCGTGTTCCGGAACACCCGCGGCGTCTGCCCGAAGAGATCCCGCACGATCTGTTCGTGCTCATCCACCTGCCGACGGAACTCTTCTCGCGAATAAAGGAAGCTCAGCGAGTGATAAAACGTCTCCCCCAGAAACTCACAGCACCCCGTGTCCGACAACTCCTTGAACAAATCGATCACGTCCGGCGCCCACGCCTGCAACTGCTCCAGCGCCACCCCCGTGATCGCGTACGAAACCTTGAACCGGCCCTCGTGCATCTTCACGAGATCACGGATCAGCGCCGTCGCCGGGCGATAGCACTTATCCGCCACCTTCAGCAGGATCTTCTTGTTCTCATCATCCGCGAAATACAACGGCTCCTCGTCAAAGACCGAGTACTTCCGCAGCCGGAACGGCTGGTGAACCTGAAAGTAAAACACCACTGACGCCATCGCTTACGCTCCTGTCCTCCGCAGAATACCCGCTTGACGCCCCCGCGACCCGCCGCGAGCCTGACCCTATGAACAAAGCCGCAACCCACGCCGCGCTCGCGATCCTCTCCACCCTCGTCCTCACCGCCTGCGCCTCAACCCAACGCACCGAACCACAAGCAGCGCCCACCGCGATTCCCACCCCTGTCTACCTCGAAGGCGCAACCAACGCCCCCATCTCCCTGAGCGCCCTCGCCGACCGCGCCGCCCAAGCCGACGCCGTCATCTTCGGCGAACTCCACGGGAACCCCCTCGCCCTCGCCGCCGCCCGCGAGCTCTTCGCCGAGATCGTCAAACGCCGCCCCAACGCCGCCGCTCTCGGCCTTGAGTTCTACGAACGCGATCACCAGGCCCACCTCGACGACTACCTCGCCGGCATCACCGACGAAGCCGCCTTCCGCGCCGCCGTGAACAAACCCGCAGAGAAAGACAGCCACCGCGACCTCATCGAAACCGCCAAAGCCGCGAGCCTCCCCGTCTACGCCCTCAACGCCCCCCGCCGCTACGCCCGCCTCGCCCGCACACGGGGTTGGTCCGCCTACGAGGAAATGACCCCCGAGCAGCGCCGCCTCGTCGCCGTCCCCAGCTCACTCACCACCGGCCGTTACGCCGACGAGTTCTACGCCCTCATGGGCAGCATGGGCGGGCACGCCGAGACCCAAACCGACGGCCCCTCCGAGATGGCCGTCTCCTTCTTCCGCGCCCAGAACGTCTGGGACGAAACCATGGCCCGCACCGCCGCCGAAGCGCTCAGAGACGGCGCCCAGCCCATCTTCATCACCGTCGGACGCTTCCACTCCGATTTCAAAGGCGGCCTCGTCGAACGCATCCAACAAAAATCCCCCACCGCAACCATCCTCACCCTCACCACCCTCGACGCCCCGCCAACCCGGGACGACGCCCACCGCGCCGACATCCTCGTCACCCAATAAACCAAACGTCGAGCGTGACACTCCCCTCCCTCTCCCCCGGCGAGAGGGCCGGGGTGAGGGCCTACTTTCCTTCCTAAGCCTCACTGAAACAACAACCACCCGCTAAAACAAAACCCGCCCCCCAACCCGCAAACCCCACTCCCGCCCAAACCGATCCTCCACATCCCGAACCACCGGAACCTGCACCCCAACCTCCCACACCACCTCCCGCGACTCCCACAAAAACCCCGGCGCCACCAACACCTCCGCGTCGCCCCCCGTTTCAAAGAGCGCGTTTACTTCCAGAATCAGATACGTCGAAACGTCTGTGTCAGCCCCCCACTCCTTCGGCGACAGCCGATACAGCACCGACCCGTCAAGAAAGAGCGCCTCTTCCGCGAAGTCGCCGGGTGTCACCCGGCTCGCGCCCGACGTGTTCAGCTTCAGCCGCGCGCTCCCGTTCCACGCCCACCGCCCCTCGATCGCGCTGTACGCCACGCCAACAAAGGGATCCACCGACCGGCTCGAATACTCCGAATCCCCAAAGGGCAGCTCCGCGCCGATGATGAGCGCCGCCCGCCGCGTGTCCGCCCCCACCGAGTCCCGCTGCCAGAACCGCCAGCGCAGCGCAAGCGACGGATCGCCAACGCCGAGGTCGTCCTCGTCACCGCCCCCCTCGTCCCACGACCGATACACCACCGGCGCGACCGCCTGCAGCGCGAGGTCGCCCGTCAACCCGTACGTCGCCGTCGTCTCCAGCCGCAGGTCGGACAGATCCTCCCGCACACCCGCGGGATCGCCGCCGTACCGCGTGAACGTCGCCGTCTGCCGCAGGCCGACCACCCCTTTCGAGGGCTGAATCGCCGAGTCCCCGAAGGGCCCTTGCTGCCCCAGCGCGACATTTACAAAGTGCGCGGCAACCGCGCATGCAAAAGCACCTGTCAGTCGCATCGCCTGCCCCTTCAATAGCGCCGGATCGAACCCAGCGTGTACCCGCTGTCCACGATCGCTCCGCGCAGCGCCGCATCACTCGGCGCCTCCTCAAACGCGCTGAACCCGACGACCACCTCGCCCGTCCCCAGGTTCACCTCGGCGCTCGACACGCCCCGCAGCGCCAGAAGCTGCTTGTCGACGTTCGTCGCACAGTTCGGACAGCTCATCCCCTTCACCACCAGCGTCGCCCCGCTCGAACCCGCGGGCGCACGCGCCGCAGTTTCAGGACGAGTTTCGGGACGTTCAGAAACAGTCGTCGAAGCGCAACCGCCCAGCGCGAGCGCGCAGGCCCAGAACACGCAGTCAATTCGCATGAGAAATCTCCCCCGCGCACACAAGCGCGGCGTAGTCTGTGTTTGTGAGTTGGCAGAACACGAACAAGAAACTGTCAGCGCACACTCCCGGCGCAAAACAATTTCCCTACGTCCGCCACACACACAGCAGACGCACCGCTTCCAAACCATTCACCCGCCGCGCGACCGTGTCACATGCCCACCGTGGCGCGATCCGCGTTCTGACGCTCCAGGCCGGGGTCGGCGCCCCCGCCGCGGCCGCATCGGACATCTCCGTGCGCACAGAAGGCGCCGCCGGCTCACGCTCGGGCGCGTCCGGCGTCTCCTCCGCCGCGCACCCGCACGACGCCGCCGGCCCGCAGCAGCACACGCCGCCGCACGGCGCGCACTCGTCGGTAACCGCCGACGCCGGCGCGATGCCGCCGAACGGGTGCAGCACCAGAAGCGCCGCCAGGATCATGCGCGAGAGCAGCATGCGTTCAGTATCAATCGCTGACGCCGCACAAACAAGCGCCCATCAGAAAATCAGCAGACACCCCGCCAGCCACGCCCCCGCGATCACCATCAGCACCGCCGTGTACCCCACGATGTCCCGCGCCCGCGCCCCGGTGATCGCCAGCAGCGGGAGCGCCCAAAACGGTTGCAGCATGTTCGTCAGCTGATCGCCGTAGGCCACCGCCATCACCATCTTCGGCACGGGAACCCCCGACGCCAGCGCCGCCTCCACCGCGATCGGCCCCTGCACGCCCCACTGCCCGCCGCCCGACGGGATGAACAGATTGACGATCCCCGCCGAGACGAACGTGTACAGCGGCAGCGTTGTTTCGCTCGCGCCTTCAGAGAGCGCTTGCGCCAGTCGCGCCGTCAGCCCGCTCTCGTGCATCATCCCCATGATCCCCGCGTACAGCGGGAACTGCAGCATGATCCCCGCGCACCCCCGCGCGGCGTCCTCCACCGCCCGCGCGTACCGCGCCGGCGTGCCGTGCAGGATCAACCCCAGCATCAGCATCGTCAGGTTCACCGTGTTGGGCGTCAGCGAGCGCGCCCCGCTCGGCTCATCACCACCCGGGAAGTAATACCCCAGCGCCCACGCGCCGATCAGCGCCACCAGAATCACCGTGACGATCGGCGTGTCCTCGAGCAGGCGCGGCAGGGCCGCCTTCCCGCCGCTCTCGCGCACCGGCTCCTCGTCGTTCACGCCGAAGGCGCTCGCCGGCTCCCGCGCGTCTTCCGACTTCGGCGTCATCAGCGCCATCACCAGCGGCGCGATGATCAGCAGCCCGCCCGTCGCGACGAGATTCATCGGCGACAGCACCGTCTGCGTCAGATCGATCGGCGCCAGGTTCAGACCCGCCGGCAGGATGTCGGCGATCTCCGCGTCGTTCGTCACCTTCAGCGGCGCCGTCCCCGAGAACCCGCCGTGCCACACCAGCAGCCCGACGTACCCCGACGCCGCAAGCAACGGGTAGTGCGCCCGCACCCCGCGCGCCTCCAGCGACCGCCCCACATCCCGTGCCAGCAGCGCCCCGCCAACCAGGCCCAGCCCCCAGTTCAGCACGCCCAGCGCCGCGGCGACGAACGCCACCAGAGCGGCGCCCTGCGCGGGCGACTTCGGCAGCCCGCTCGCCGCTGCCAGCACACGCCGCACCGGCGGGCTCGCCGCCAGCGCGTGCCCCGTCACCAGGATCAGGCACATCTGCATCGAAAACCCGAGGAACCGCCAGACGCCGGCGTTCGGGTCCGACCAGTAGCCCACGATGTCCGACGCCCCGCTGTCGGTCAGGCCCAGGACCAATAAAAAGGTCGCCGCGGTCAGCAGCACCGCCAGCACGAAGGGATCGGGCGCCGTGGCCCGGAATCCCGCCGAAATCCGCTCTCCCAGGGCCGCCAGCATGCCCCGAGTCTACCTAGCGGTGAAACTCTCTTGACCTTCCCCGGAATCAGGAGATGCTGGACCCGGTCTCTCTACCGAAAGGGCATCCCCATGCTCGCCGCTCTCGCGCCTCAGGCATCGTTTCTCGCCGACTCAGCGATGGAGTCCGAGCAGGAGTTCATCCTCAAGGTCATCGCTGTCGGGGGTGGCCTGATCCTCGCGACGGTCTGGGTCTTCCTGAGGAACATCCGCGAAGTGAGCGTGAAACGGGACGCGGAGAAGACCAAGCGTGAGATCGCCGCATACGTGGCCGAGGGCTCGATCTCGCCGCAGGACGCCGCGACGATCATCAACGCCAACTCCGACTCCGAGGCCGAGATCGCCAGCGCCGTCGCCGCTGGGACCATTTCTCCCGCGAAGGCCGAGAAGCTGATCGCCTCGCTGCGCAACGACTTCAAGCCGGTGGCGAACTCCTGAAGCCTGCTCGCCGTAGCATGGCGGCATGTTCGGATCGCACCTCTCCATCGCCGGCGGCTTGGTCAACGCGCTGACCGCCGCCGAAGACCTTGCCCTCGACACCGTTCAGATCTTCACCAAGAACCAGCGCCAGTGGGCGGTGAAGCCGCTGGCGGACGACGCCCGCGAAGAATGGCTCGCCAAGCAGGACGAGCTCGGCTGGAACGGGCGCACGGTGGCCCACGATTCCTATCTGATCAATCTCGCTTCGCCGAAAGACGATCTCTACAAAAAGTCCATCTCGATGATGACCGAGGAGTTCAACCGCGCGACGGCGCTGGGTGTGAGCTTCCTGGTGAGTCACCCCGGCGCTCACACCGGCAGCGGCCTGGACGCCGGGCTGGAGCGCATCGCCGACGCGTACAAAGCCATCTTCAGCGACACCGATGATTCCGATCTCGTGCTGTGTCTCGAGAACACCGCCGGCGGCGGCTCGACCATCGGGCGCACCTTTGAAGAACTCGCCGACCTGCGAGCGATGATCCTCGATCGCGGCGTGCCCGCGGAGCGTGTCGGGTTCTGCATCGACACCTGCCACGCTCTGGCCGGCGGTTACGACGTAACCACGCGCGCGTCCGCCGAGGGTGTGCTCGACGAGCTCGACCGCGTGTGCGGCCTCGAAAACGTACGCGTGCTGCATCTGAACGATTCGAAGGGCGCCCTGGACAGCCGGGTGGACCGTCACGAGCACATCGGGGAAGGCGAGGTAGGCCTTGAGGGGTTCGCGGCGGTGGTGAACCGCCCTGAACTCGCGAGTGTGCCGAAAATCATGGAAACGCCGAAGGGCGAGGACGAGAACGGCGTCCCCTTTGATGAGACGAACCTCGCCCGTCTGAAGGGGTTGATCGAAGCGAAAACCGCGGGGTCCGCCTGAGCGCGGGCGGGTCGCGGAACCGATAACGCCCTGCATCTTGCCCTGCACAGGGGGACTTCTCACATGAACCGCAGCGCCGTCATCCTGTTGATCTTCGCCGTCGCGCTCGCGACGGGGGGCTGTGCGTCCAGCGGCGGTGGTTCGTCGGCGTCGTCCGATCGCGGCGTGGACCGCGTCACGGAAGCCGAGGCGTTGCGGGCCGGCGGGAACTACGAGGCGGCGCTCCTGGAACTGGAAGCGGCGATCGCCGAGAACCCGGCGCTCACCGCGGCGCACCTCTCGATGGGCGAGATCTACTCGGAACTGGGCGACTACGCGGAGGCCGAGGAGAGCTTCGGCGAGGCCGCGCGCCTGGAGCCGGCGAACTTCTCGGCCCAGTTCAACCACGGGCTGGCGCTGCAGCTGCTCAACCGTCTCGCCGAGGCCGTGCGGGCCTACCTGCGGGCGCTGGCGGTGGAGCCGGCGGACCCGAAGGCGAATCTGAATCTGGCGACGGCGTACCTGCAGCTGGGCGAGCCGGCGCAGGCGCTCCCCTTCGCGCAGCGCTCGGTGCGCTACGACGCGGGCAACGGGGCGACGCATGTCAATCTCGGGGCGATCCTGGCGGCGCTGGGGCGTCACACCGACGCGGTGCGGGCCTATGAGGCGGCGGCTGAACGGATGGAGCCGACCGTCCCGTTGCTCTTGAATCTCGCGGAGTCGCTGGGCAAGACCGGGCGCTACGACGAGATGATCAACACGCTGGGCGCCGCCAACCGTATCGAGGCGAGCGCGCAGGCGCACGAGCGCATCGGCTCGGCGTATTTCCGTCTGGGCGATTACGACGCGGCGCTGGCCTCGTTCGGCGACGCGCTCGACGTGGACCCATCGCACTACCCGGCGCACAACGGCGTGGCGGTGTGCCTGCTGAACCGCTTCCTGCGGAGCGACCGTGCCGACCGCGACGCCCTCGCCGGGGCGCGGGAGGCGCTGCGGGCGAGCCTGCGTTTGCGTCAGGATCAGCCGCGGGTGGTGCAGCTTCTGAGCCGCTACCAATAAGCCCGGGCGCGGCGCCTCGGCTATCGTGGCGGTATGCCCGACGCATCCCTGCTCGAAACATTCCCGACGCCCGGCGACACACCCTTTGAGATCGCCCACGTCGCTGAGGAGTTTACCTCGGTGTGCCCGATGACAGGGCACCCGGACTTTGGCGTGGTGACGCTGCGCTACCAGCCGCGGGCGGAGAGCGCCGGAGGGGTGTGCGTGGAATTGAAGAGCTTGAAGCTCTACTACCAGTCCTTCCGCAACGAGGGCGCGTTCTACGAGACGGTGACGAACGTGATCCGTGATGAGCTGGCGAGGCTGCTCGATCCGGCGTGGCTGGAGATCGTGACGGAGTGGAAAGGGCGCGGCGGGATCCGCTCGACGATCACCGCGCGCCACGGCGAACGATGAGGCGCGTTGCAACCCTTGCGTGCTTTTTGCTTGCGCTGAGCGCGTGCGGCGGTGAGAACACCGAGGCGCCTGTGGCCGTCGCGGAAGAAGCTGCGGAGACGATCACGCTTACGCCGCGGTTTGAGGCGGGCGAGTCGGCGGTGTACGAGCATCACGAGGTGTCGCGTCAGGCGCAGGTCTCGCCGCTGCACGGGGTGAACCGGGTGATCACGGAGACGCGTCGGTTCCGTCTGGAGACCGAAGAGGTCGACGAGGCGGGCGGGGCGGTGCTGCGGCTGACGATGCTGCGGATCTACTCAGAGGTGGTGGATAACGGGGTGACGGTGTTCCGCTTCGATTCCGCTGATCCAGGGGACGATGATTCGGGGCAGATACAGGCGCGCCGGCTGCTGGCGGGGTTGGTGGCGCGGGTGCGGGTGGCGCCCGGGGGGACGGTGGTGACGATGGCCGCGAACCTGACGCCGGCGGATCTGGAGAGTGTGCCGCGGGCGGCGCGGGTACACCTTTCGGAGGAGTGGTTCCGCGGGGCGATCGAGAGCGTGTACCGCCCGCTGGGTGATCGGTCTGAGATTGAGCGTGATGGGTGGGAGACATCGACGCCGCCGGGGCCGCCCTTTGAGGGGGACGAGCACGTGCTGGTGAGCTCGTGGAGCGTGGCGGAGGCGGGGGCGGAGCGGGTGGTGATCGAGAACGAGGGCGTGCTGCACACGGGCGGGGAGGCGGACCCGGAGACGTACCGGGAGCGCTCGCGCCGGGTGTGGCTGCGGGGGGCCGGGCGGCTGGAGAGCTTCGAGCAGAGCCAGCGGGCGGAGGTGCTGCGCCGGCTGGCGGGGGTGGACGCGGCGGAGGCGGCGGAGCGGGAGATCTCGCTCAGACAGGTCAACCCGCAGGACCGGGACGACGAAGAAGCTGGCTCAGGCGCGGGCGGGCGGTAGGATCGGAACGCCGCCGGGCCTCGTGCGTCTGGATGGGCTGGGCTCGGTGCGGGCCCGCCAGCGATCATTTCTCGGAGACTCCCCGCCATGCGTCTGACGTCGCTTCCGTTGCTTGCTGCTCTCGCCGTGTTTACGGCTGGTCCTTCCGGTGTGTGGGCTGACGCTCACACAGAGGTTGAGGTGCACCCTGACGCGCCTGTGCAGGTGGAGGAGGCGCTGGCGACGGAGCCAGACGGGATCCCGTGGGAATTCGAGACCAACGGCGACGTGGTGTGCGTGGGGATGACGCAGGGGTGGACGGACCGGCTGATCAAGTTGCTGCAACAGCTCGAGGTGGTGGACCAGAACGCGGACTGGATCGCGGGCGACACGCACCTGGTGCATCTGGGCAACCTGATGGGGTACGGGCCCTCCAACCTGGAGAGCCTGCGGTTGATGCACAAGCTCTCGAAGCAGGCGGAGTCCGCGGGCGGGATGGTCCACATGCTGATGGGCAGCACGGACTTCGTGAACCTGCGGTACATGCTCTCAACAATGCCATCGAGCTCGTACGACCACATGGCGACCGAGGACAGCCAGGCCCGGTTGGACGAGCGGCTGGGGCGGATGCTGGAGGAGCTGTGGGAGTTCAACAGCGACCGGGAAGAGGACCTGCGGAAGCAGCTTCGGCGGAATTATGAACGGTTTTTCAACATCGCCCACGTGCCGGGGGCGATGGAGTTCATGGACCAGTACGCGCCGGGGACGGAGCTTGGTGACTGGTTCCGGAGCATGAACACGGTCATCTCGATCAATGACATCCTGTATGTCGCCGGTGGGATGCACCCCTATTACGCGGAGGTGCCGTTTGATCGCCTGAACGCGTACCACCGCAATGAGGCGAACAAGGACGCGGTGTTTGTGCCGGTGATGGCGGACATCAACACGGGGCCGTACGTGTGGAGGGGTCTTTCGTTCCCGAAGCTGGCGCACGATGGTATTGATGTTAATAAAATGTTAGCTGATCTTGGGTACCGCCTGATGGTTGTGGGGCACTCGCCGGCGCGGTTCGGGGAGAGTCTGATCCGTCACCGCGTGGTGCACGTGGACTGCAACTTCATGGCGTCCCGTGAGCAGGCGGCGTACAACGGGGTGGTGTTCCTGCGTGGCGGCGAGAAGTTCGTGATCAACAACGCCGGTCGGGAACGCGAGCTGCGGGTTCCCCCGCCGCTGGCCGCGGATGCGGGTCGTGGCGACTGAGGGCGGCCCAGAGGGTCGATGAGGTTGTGAAAGCCGGGGCTGGTGTGTAGATTGTGCGGCCCTGTTGCTTCGCAGCATGGTTGGGCGTCGCCACCGTAGCTCAGTGGTAGAGCACACCCTTGGTAAGGGTGAGGTCATGGGTTCAAGTCCCATCGGTGGCTCTGGCGGCCCGGTCCGCGCCGCGGGGCGGCGCACGGGCTGTGTCGCGTCGCGGTGGGCGGCGCGGTGTACTGTCGATACTGCAGGCGCGCGACGGTCGCGTGTCTGCGCTCCTCGCCTCTTGTTTGGCGTGGGGCGGACCTTTCACGGGCGGCGCCCCGACGCCGTCGGAGAACTCGTTTGGCCTGCGGCCCGAAGGGGCGTTCGTGCAGGCCGATGGAGGTTGTAGGGCGCCATGGCCAAGGAAGTCTTTGAGAGGACCAAGCCCCACGTCAACGTGGGCACGATCGGTCACATCGACCACGGGAAGAGCACGCTGACGGCGGCGCTCTCCGCTCGTTCTGCCGCGAAGTACGGCGGCACGGCGAAGGATTACTCCGAGATCACCAAGGGCGGCACGGTTCGTGACTCGTCCAAGACGGTGACGATCGCGGCGTCGCACATCGAGTACGAGACGGATCAGCGCCACTACGCGCACGTCGACTGCCCGGGCCACGCCGACTTCGTGAAGAACATGATCACCGGCGCCGCCCAGATGGACGGCGCGATCCTGGTGGTGTCGGCCGCCGACGGCCCGATGCCCCAGACGCGCGAGCACGTGCTGCTCGCCCGTCAGGTGAACGTGCCGTACATCGTGGTCTTCCTGAACAAGGTGGACCTCGTGGACGACGAGGAGCTGCTCGAGCTCGTTGAGCTTGAGGTTCGTGAGCTGCTGAACAAGTACGACTTCCCGGGCGACGACATCCCGATCGTCCGCGGTTCGTCGAAGGCGTGCGTCGAGAACCCCACCGACGACGCGTCGTGCGTGGGCGTTGACGAGCTGTTCGAGCAGCTCGACAGCTACATCCCCGAGCCTGAGCGCGAAGCCGACAAGGCGTTCCTGATGTCGATCGAGGATGTCTTCTCGATCAAGGGCCGCGGCACGGTGGTGACGGGTCGTATCGACCGCGGTCTCGTGAAGGTTGGCGACGAGGTTGAGATCGTCGGTCTCACCGAGCAGCCCCGCAAGACCACGGTGACGGGCGTCGAGATGTTCCAGAAGACGCTGGACCAAGGCATCGCCGGCGACAACGTGGGCGTGCTCGTCCGCGGTGTCGAGAAGGACGATGTCGAGCGCGGGCAGGTGCTCGCCAAGCCCGGCTCGATCACGCCTCACAAGAAGTTCGAGGCGGAGATCTACGTGCTGACGAAGGAAGAGGGCGGTCGCCACACGCCGTTCTTCGCTGGCTACAAGCCGCAGTTCTACTTCCGCACGACGGACGTGACCGGCGCGGTGAGCCTTCTCGGCGGGGCCGAGATGTGCATGCCCGGCGACAACGTCAAGGTCGAGGTTGACCTGGACACCAAGCCGATCGCCATGGAGGAGGGCCTCCGCTTCGCCGTCCGCGAGGGCGGTCGCACGGTGGGCTCGGGCGTCGTGACGAAGATTCTCGAGTGAGCGTGATTCACTCGTGACGGATATGCGGGCGGCTCCGGGGAACCGGGGCCGCCGCGTTTTTCGAGCGGGCGAGCGGCCCGCGTCAGTGAGCACACGCCGCCCTGCTGGGCGGGCTGGGAGCGCCGGTCATGGCGAAGAAAAAGGGCGACGCCCGCGAGTACGTCTGGCTCCAGTGCACGGAGAGCAAGGACCTGAACTACCGCACCTCCGTGAACGTCAAGGGCGGTCTGCCCGAGAAGCTCAAGGAGGGGCTGAAGAAGTACAGCCCCCGCCTGCGGAAGCACACGGTGCACAAGATCAAGCGGAAGTGATCCGCACGGTCCGCGTACGCCGGTAGCTCAATTGGTAGAGCAGCGGATTCCAAATCCGCAGGTTGAGTGTTCGAGTCACTCCCGGCGTGTTGCCCGCCGCCCCGCGTGGGCTGCGGGCGCTACCCTTGAACGAGGTTTTTCAGGAGTTCCGCCATGGCCGTTGTCTACAAACCGTCGCAGGGGTACTGGACGCGCACGATGAGCGCGGTGGCCGCGGGCGTCCTGGCGGTGGCGACCGGCGCCTGGGTGTGGCAGAAGCTGGGCGTGTTCAACTACTCGTTCGACCCGATCTACGCGCAGGCGGCGGGTGCGGGCGTGACGATCCTGATCATCGGGCTGGTGGTGTACTGGCTGGTGGGTCGGAAGCGGTCGTCGTGCGAGTTCCTGATCGCCACCGACAGCGAGATGAAGAAGGTGAACTGGTCCACGCGGCGCGAGATCGTGGGCCAGACGTGGGTGGTGATCGGGGTGAGCTTCATCATCGCGATGATCCTGTTCGTCACCGATCTGATCTTCGCGTACTTCTCCCGTCTCGCGGGCATCATCCAGACCTGATCCGGCCTGCCTGAGACCCGCCCTGTCTGACCCGGGGCCTGATTGTTTTCTATGCCCTCTCCCTTCTCCTCTCACCTTGCTCCCGAAGGAGCCGTCATGTTCGAAGAGACCAGCCAGCAGAACAGCTCCTCCACGGGAACCGAAACCGACGGCGGCTCCGCGCCGATCGACGCGACCCCCGCGCAGACAGATGACGCCGGCGCCCCCGAGCCCACAGCGCCCGTCGAGACCAGCGCCGACGCCTTCGACGGTCGCCCCGACGAGAAGGTGGACGTGCTCAGCGACGGTGAGATGGCGACGCAGGAGGGCATGGACTGGTTCGTGCTGCGGGTGGCGTCGAACAAGGAGAGCTCGGTCCGCGAGACGTTGCTTCGCAAGGTGGAGATCGAGGGGATGCAGCACCTGATCGGGCGCATCCTGGTTCCCACCGAGAAGACGAAGGTGATCAAGGGCGGGAAGCAGAAGGTCACCGAGACCAAGCTGTACCCCGGCTACGTCTTCGTCGAGATGCGTCTCGAGGAGGACGGGCGCATCCCGCAGGACGTGTTCTTCCTGGTGAAGGAGACGACCGGCGTTGGCGACTTCGTGGGGACGGCCGGGCGCCCGGTGCCGATGGCCCAGCACGAGGTCGAGAAGATGCTGCTGGACTCGAAGAAGCCGGAGGACGAGCCTGTCATCCGCCTGTCCTTCGAGAAGGGCGAGGCCGTCACCATCAAGGAAGGCCCGTTCGAGGGGTATGAGGGCGAGGTGGACGAGCTGCTGCCTGAGAAGGGCCTGGTTCGCGTGCTGGTGACGATCTTCGGTCGTCAGGCGCCGATCGAGCTCGAGGAGTGGCAGATCGCCAAGGCGGATGAGGACGCGTAAGCGTGAGCGCCCTCGGCGACTTGCTCGTCGCGTCGTCGAACCCGCACAAGGTTGAAGAGATCCGGGCGGTGCTTGCACCGCTCGGCGTTGAGGTGCTGTCGCTGAGCGATGTCGGCGCGGGGGATATGCCCGAACCGGTTGAGGACGCGGAGACGTTCGCGGGGAACGCGGCGATCAAGGCGTTTGCGTACGCGAAGGCGACGGGGCGTGTGTGTCTGGCGGATGATTCGGGATTAGAAGTTGATGCGCTGGGCGGGGCGCCTGGGGTGTACTCGGCGCGGTACGCGGGGGTTGAGGGTTCGCGCGAAGAGCGGGACGCGGCGAACAACGCGAAGCTGTTGGACGCGTTGAGAGATGTTCCTGACGCGGAACGGGGGGCGCGGTTCGTGTGCGCGATGTGCGTGGCGGACGCGGATGGGAATGTGATCGCGACGTCGCGCGGGACGTTTGAAGGGATGATCGGGCATGCGCCTCGGGGGACGAATGGGTTCGGGTACGACCCGCTTTTGGTGCTTGCGGACGGGCGGACGAGCGCGGAGCTCAGCGCTGAGGAGAAGAACGCGCGGAGCCATCGGGGGGCGGCGTTACGATCGCTTGCGAGCAAGTTGTTTTCCTGAGCTTGTAAGGAGGCCCTGATGAAACGCCAGATCGCGTGGTTTGAGCGGACGTTCCCGACGCACACGGATGCGCGGCTGTTCCCAGAAACGATTGCGCGCGTCGCCGGAGCGCCGGCGCGGATGGCGGCGCTGGCTGACGGTGTGAGCGCCGAAGCGCTGACGCGGCGCGAGGGCGAGACGTGGTCGGCGCAGGAGAACATCGGGCACCTGGCGGACCTGGATCGGATTCTTTTCATCCCGCGGATCAACCAGTTCGCGGCCGGGGCGGAGGTGTTGGAGCCGGCGGATACGTCGAACGCGACAACGTGGTCGGCGGGGCACAACGAGCGAGCGCTCGGCGAGGTGCTGGCGGAGTTCGAGCGGACGCGAGCGGAGGTGGTGTCGCTTCTGGACGCGACGCCGGCGGAGCGTTTCGGGCACTCGGCGTTTCACGAGCGGTTGGGGATTCACATGCGGCTGATTGATCTGTGCGTGTTCATCGCGGAGCACGATGATTCGCACGCGGCGCGGATTCGGGAGCTTCTCGCGTCGCACTAAAACGGCGCCGGGCTCTCGAAGGTGAAGCGCTCGTTTGTTTCAGGGTCTGTGACGCTCAGCAGCTCGGCGTGCAGGAGCATGCGGGGGTGTTCGTTGCGGCCGGCGCCGTAGAGGGTGTCGCCGACGATGGGCGCGCCGAGGCCGCCCTGGTCGCGCGGGGTGGCGGCGGCGATGCGGAGTTGGTGGGAGCGCCCGGTGATGGGGGTGAAGGCGACGCGGATGCGCCCGTCGGCACGGTCGAGGACGCGCCACTTTGTGACGGCTTCCTTGCCGTGGATAGTGTCGAGCATCTGGTGGGGGCGGTTGTCGATGTCGGGGCGCTGGAAGAGGCGGGTTTCGCCGAGATCTTCGGGGAGGTCGCCCGCGAGGACGGCGGTGTAGCGTTTTTCAGTCTCGCGCTGCTCGAACTGGCGGGAGAGGGCGCGGTGGGTGTCGGGGTCGAGCGCGAAGACCATGACGCCGGAGGTTTCCATGTCGAGGCGGTGGACGAGGAGGGGGCCGGTGGCGCCCGGGAACAGCGCGCGGACGCGTGCGGCGGCGCAGTCCTGTTTGTCCGGCCCGATGCCGGGGGTGGAGAGGAGGGCGGGGGGCTTGTTGATGGCGACGAGGCGGGGGTTCTCGTAGAGGACGGCGATGTCGGCGCTTGCGGTCATATGGCCATCCCATGAAAAAACCGCCCGAGGGCGGTTCGAGAGAGATGAGTGAATCGTGCGGCGCGGTTTAGCGCTTGGAGAACTGGTAGCTGCGGCGGGCGCCGGCGAGGCCGTACTTCTTGCGTTCCACCTCGCGGGGGTCGCGGGTGAGGTAGCCGCCCTCGCGGAGGGCGTCCATGGTGTTGGGGTCGTAGCTCAGGAGAGCGCGGGCGACGCCGAGGACCATGGCGCCGGCCTGGCCCATGTAGCCGCCGCCTTCGAGGCGGACGACGACGTCCATCTTGCCGTTGGTGTTGGTGGCCTTGAGGGGGGCGACGACGTCGGCGCGGTCGCGGGCTTCGGTGAAGTACTCGTCGACGGTCTTGAACTTCTTACCGGCGACCTGGATCTTGATGTCGCCCGAGCCGGGCTTGATGCGGACGCGGGCCACGGCGGACTTGCGCCGCCCGGTGCCCCACCACCAGCCGTTCTTGGCGGGGTCGGGCTGGCGGACGACGGGCTCAGCCACCGGGTCCGCGATGGGCGCGGCGGGGTCGGCGATGGGGCCGCCCAGGTTGAGGCCTTCGCCCGCGGTCGTGGTCGGAGCGTCAGGGGTCGTGGTCGGGGTGTCGGTGTGCTCGCTCATGCGTTCTCGCTTGTGGCTTGCGTGGGCTGGTCGGCTCTATGCGTGGCGTTTAGGCGTTGAGGGGGGCGGGCTGCTGGGCCTGATGGGGGTGGTCGGCGCCGCGGTAGACCTTGAGCTTCTTGAGCATCTGTCGCCCGAGGCGGTTCTTGGGGAGCATGCGCCGCACGGCGTCCTCGATGAGGACCTCGGGGCGGCGGTCGCGGACGGAATCGAACGATTCGGTCTTGAGGCCGCCCGGGAAGCCGGTGTAGTGCTTGCGCATCCGCTGCTCACCCTTGCGCCCGGTGAGGCGGATCTTCTCGGCGTTGGTGACGACGACGAAGTCGCCGGTGTCGACGTGGGGGGTGTAGTCGGGGCGGTGCTTGCCCATGAGGACGACGGCGATGTCGGAGGCCATGCGTCCGAGGATCTGGCCGTCGGCGTCGACGTGGCGCCAGGCGTGCTGGGGTTCGCCGGTCTTGAGGAAGGTGGTCTGTCGCATCGGCGCTGCTCCGGCCCACGGGTGCGGGCGAAAAGACGATCCGCCCCGCTGTTGGCTTCCTTGCGTTCTTCCGCAAGAGGCCAACCCGGGGCTCTGAACCCTTCCGAGGCGTGGGGCCTGCGGACGGCCGCGGCCCGCGGATGACTTGCGGGCGACGCGATGGGGATGGTTCGGCGTGCGGAACCCCCCACCGGGGACGCAACGCCGAGTCGCGGAGCATAGGCTGTGTGCGGAATCTGTCAAGCCGGCGAGAGCCCAGGGGGCGGACGAGCCGATGGAGCGCCCATGCCTGATCACGACCCGAAACACAGGGCCGACGCACCGAACCCGCTGGTCTCCGCCGTGGCCCATCACATGCACCTGGACGGGGACGAGGAGCCGGGCGAGCGCCGCCCGCGAGACCCAGGATCGGGCGGGATGCGGTTCCTGGCGTGGGTGACTCTCCTGGTGGCGGTGGGCTTCACGGTCTGGAGCCAGTGGCTGGCGCCGATGGTGGGGCCGGCGCCGACGCCGGTTGCGCAGACCGAGATGGCGCCCCCCGGCGGGCTGCTGCGGATCGCCGGGCGGTACGCGGTGGGGGCGGAGTCGCTGACGACGAGTCTCGCCGCGTCCAGTGCTGAGGAAGAACAGGTCAGCGAGATGGTCGGGCAACTCGCCGGGCAGGTCGAAGACTTCGCCGCCTTCCCGGAAGACCGTCTGCGGGCGGCAATCGTTCGGGCCGAGCTCGAAGGCGCCGAGGCGGCGCGAGCCGCGATCGATGAGCTCGAAGCGGACCTTGATGAGCGGGATGAGCCCCTCGCGTACGACGAACAACTCCGCACCGACATCGAGAGCGTGCGCGGCTTGCTCGGCGAGAGCCCGGTGGCGCCGGCGGACGCGGACGCGTTTCGTGAGCGGCACGGCTGGTTCGGCGACCTCGCCCTGGCTCAGGGCCTGGGCGACGACGCCCCCGCCAAGGCGCCCGTTCTCGCCAAAGCCGAGCGCACCGCGATCACCGCCATCGTTGGCGTGCTGGCCTTTGTCGTGCTGTGTGTGATCGGCTTCGTTCTCGGGATCGTCGCCGTCGTGCTTGTCGCGACACGCAAGCTGCGCTCGGCGTACAGGCCGCACGCGCCGGGCGGGACGGTCTATCTCGAAATCTTCATGCTCTTCATCGTCGGGTTCCTGGGAGTGAAGTACGCGAGCGAGGCGATCTACAACGCGACAAGCGGAGCGCAAACGCCCGGGCAGGATTACTCGCGTTTTCTGATCTGGCTGCTTCTGCTGGTCCCGTTCTGGGCGCTGATCCGTGGGGCGCGAGCCAGCGATTTTCGGCAGGCGATGGGCTGGCACTTCGGCAAGGGACTCTTCCGCGAAACCGCCGCCGGGGTCATCGGCTATGTCGCGTGTCTGCCGATCTTCCTCGCCGGCATTGCGCTCACGTTCCTCATGATGTTGATCGTTGGTCTCTTCAGCGGCGGTGGTGAGGGCGGGGCGCCCTCGCACCCGATTATCGATGAGGTGGACGTCACCAGCGTGTGGTCGGTGCTCGGTCTGTACATGGTGGCCGCGGTGTGGGCGCCCATCGTGGAAGAATCGATCTTCCGCGGCGCGCTGTACCACCATATGCGCTACCGCCTGCACCCGCTTGTTGCGGGATTGGGCGTGGCGTTCGTGTTCGCGGTGATCCACCCGCAGGGGATCATCGCGGTGCCGGCGCTGATGAGCCTGGCGGTGACGTTTGCGCTGCTGCGTGAGTGGCGGGGGTCGATCGTGGCGCCGGTGGTGGCGCACGCGCTGCACAATGGGGCGTTGATGTCAGTGTTGGTGGTGGCGCTGAGTTAAGGCGGCTGCGAGCCCGCGGGCCCTGCGGGAGAACGGATGCTCGCTGCGCTCGCGTTTTTTAGTCCCCTCACCCCGGCCCTCTCCCCTAGGGAGAGGGTGGAGAAGGGGCCTCCCTCTCCCCCAACCCCTCTCCCTCGGGGAGAGGGGGATCGGATTAGAGGTTGTAGATGTTGGTGAGCTTGGTTTCGAGGTAATCGCAGAGGGGTTCGTGCGAAATTGCTTCGCCGGTGACGCGTTTGCAGAGTTCCTGCGGGGCGTAGGTGCGACCGGGCTGGTGGACCTTTTCGCGCAGCCAGTTCAGAAGCGGGGCGAAGTCGCCTTTCTCGAACGAAGCGTCGAGGTTGGGGAGGTCGCTGTTGGCGGCGTTCCAGAGCTGGGCGCAGTAGAGGTTGCCGAGGGTGTAGGTGGGGAAGTAGCCGATGGCGCCGAGGGACCAGTGGACGTCCTGCAGGCAGCCCTGGCTGTCCTTCTCGACGGTAAGGCCGAGGTCCTGCTTCATGCGGTCGTTCCACCAGGCGGGGACGTCGGCGATGGCGAGGTCGCCCGAGAGCATGAGGCGCTCGATGTCGAAGCGGAGCATGATGTGCAGGTTGTAGGTGGCCTCGTCTGACTCGACGCGGATGAAGTGGGGCTTGACGATGTTGTTCGAGCGGTGGAGGTCTTCGATGGTGAGGCCGTCGAGCGCGCTCCCGAATCGCTTCTGGGCAAGCGGCAGCGCCCACGCCCAGAAGGCCTTGCTGCGCCCGACTTGGTTTTCCCACATGCGGGACTGGCTCTCGTGGATGCCGAGGCTGGCGGCGTCGGCGCGGGGCTCGCCGAAGTAGTGATCGGTTTCGAGGCCCTGCTCGTACATCGCGTGGCCGGCCTCGTGAAGGGTGGTCTGGAGGGCGTCGAGGAAGTTGTTCTCGTCGTAGCGGGTGGTGATGCGGACGTCGGCGGGGCCCATGGTTTCGCAGAAGGGGTGGGTCGTTGGATCGATGCGCCCGGCGTTGGTGTCATAGCCCAACGCCGCGGCGATCTCGGTGAGGAACTCGCGCTGCGTGGGGATGGGGCAGTGGCGCCCCTCGGCGGCGTTCTGGACCTCGGGCTTGTCGGCAACCGCGGCGATAAGCGGGGTGAGGCGCGCTCTCAGCGGCGCAAAGAGCGAATCGACCTGGGCGGCGCGCATGCCGCTTTCGTAGTCTTCGAGGAGGGCGTCGTAGAGCTCGCCGCCCTCGGGGACGCCGTAGCAGTTGGCCTTCTTGCGGTTGAGCTCGACCTGTTTTTCAAGCCAGGGCTGGAAGAGGGAGAAGTCGCTCTTCTTGCGGGCTTCTTTCCAGGCGTCCATGGCGAGCGACTGGGTTTTGGTCATCTCGACAACGAGGTCGGTGGGGAGTTTGGTGGCGCGGTCGTAGTCGCGCCGGGCCTCGCGGACGTTGGCGGCCTTGACGGGGTCGGCGGAGACGTCGGGGTCTTCGGCGCAGGCGCTCAGGAGGTCGGCGAGGGCGGGGTCGGTGGCGCGCTCGTGGGCGAGCTTGCTCATGACGGCGAGCTGCTCGGCGCGGTAGGGCGCGGCCTTGGGGGGCATCTTGGTCTCCTGGTCCCAGGAGAGGAGGGTGCCGATGGAGCTGAAGAGCGCGGTTTCGCGGAGGCGCTGCGTGAGCTGGTCGTAGGCGCTGGCGGTGGCGGTCGGCATGGCGGTGATCCTCGGTTTTTTCAGGGGTTCTGAGCAGCAGAGTGTACCTTCAGGCTCTGGCCCTGTTGCGGAGAACAGCGTGACGCGCGAGCCCCTAGAGATCGTGACCGAACGGTTGGTGCTGCGCCCGCCGACCGGGGGCGATGCGCCGGAGATGGTGGCGATCTTCGGCGATCTCCGCGTGATGGAGTGGCTTGGGCGGAGCGAGCCGGAGTCCGCGGAGAAGATTCTCGAGCGGGCGCAGCGCCAGGCGGCGGTCTTTGAGCGGCTTGGGTACTGCATGATGCTCGTGCGCACACGCGACACGGGAGAGCTGATAGGCGATTGCGGCGGGATGCCGGTTGCGCTCAAGGGGCCTGAGACGGAGATCGGCTGGCGGCTTGCGCCGGATCACTGGGGTAAGGGGTACGCGACGGAGGCGGCGCGGGCGATCCTCGAGTTCTTCTTTACGCGCACGGACCTCGAACGGCTGATCGCGGTGACGCGTCACACGAACACCAGGTCGATGCGCGTCATGGAGCGCATCGGCATGACGCACAGGGGGATCGGGCATTACTACGACCAGGAGGTGACGCTGTACGACATCACCGCGGCGCAGTGGCGGGCGGCTACCTGATCGCCTCCTGCAGCGCGAGCAGGGTGTAGGCGGTGATGAGGGTGGGGTCGGATTCCATCCAGCGGGGGTGCTCGACCTTGAAGGAGCCGTCGGGGTTCTGCTGCTTGGCGCACTGGTCGATGAGGTCGTTGGCCCAATCGCGGGTTTCGGTTGAGCCGTCGGCGGTCGTGATCTCGATGGTGGGCAAGCCCCAGGCGTCGAGCGCTCGGCTGAAGGTGAGCAGGTAGTAGTAATAGCCCTGCATGGCGACGCCGGGGTTTTCTTCGAGTGTGTAGTGGTTCCTGATCCAGTCGTAGGCGAGCTGGACGCGGGGGTCGTCGCGGTCGAGGTCGGCGTAGATGTAGCTCTTGAAGCCCATGTAGGTGGCGGAGCCGTAGGCGCGGAGACGGGTGATGGTTGAGCCATCCGCCAGTGTTTCGGTTGTCGTTCCTGCTTTGGATTCGCCGGCGCCGGGCTCTTCACCGCTGGGGCTGGTGGCGTAGATGAAGCCGCCCTGCTTCGAGTCTGCGGCGTAGGGCATGGTGTTGATGGAATCGTGCATCTGCACGCGTTCGAGGAAGGTGACGGCGCGCTGGAAGGCGCGGTCGTCGGACGACAGCCCGGAATCGCGGAGGCCCTGGAGCATCATGTTGAGGTTGGACAGGTCGGGGCGGGAGGAGCCGCCGTAGCCGACGCCTCCGTAGAAGGGGTGGGATTCATCGACGGAGCCGGTCTCGGGGTGATCGAGTGAGTCGGCGGACCACTGGATGGAGCGAAGGAAGTCCTGGGCCGGTCCGATGAGGGCGGCGGCACGGTCGTCTTCGACGCGCGCGAGGGCGGAGAGACAGATGGAGGTGTTGTAGCTGGCGAGGGCGCGGTCGTAGATGCCGCCGTCGGGCTGGGCGTAGGAGATCATGAAGTCGACGCCCTTGGAAACGTCTTTGTCTGTGGCGTCGATGTCGGGCTGCATGAGCATGCCCTTGACGACGAGCCCGGTGATGGCGGGGAAGACGGGGGCGCCCTCGCGCACGCCCCAGCCGCCGCTCTCGTGCTGAGTGGTGCGCAGGTAGGCGATGGCGTTTTCGATCATCGTCTCGGCCTTCTGGCGTCGGGCCTCGTCGATGGCGAGCGCGCTGGGCGCGAGGGTGAAGATGGTGATGGTGGCGGTGAGGATGGCGCGCATGTGGAGGCTCTCCCGGTGTGGACGTGTTGCTTGAAGGGTAGACGGCGGGGATCAGGCGCGGTTCCGTGCGTCTCGGATGATGGCGCAGGCGACGGGGGCGGCGGTTTCGATGCGCATGGTGTGGTGGCCGAAGCGGCAGGGGCTCGCGCGGGCGTCGATCGCGGCGCGGAGCTCGTCCTCGCGCCACCCCCCTTCCGGGCCGACGAGGACGCGGGTGGTGTCGGTGTTGGGCTTGGGGGTGTATGACTCGCCCGAAGCGTCGGCGATGACGAGCTCGGTTGATTCGGGGATGTCGAGAGCCTCGGCGAGCGCGGCGGGGGCGGTGATGTCGAGGAGATGAGCGCGGGCGCACTGCTTGAGGGCCTCGACGGCCACGCGTTCGAGGCGTTCGTGGCGGGCGTCGTTGACGGTTTCTGTGCCGAAGGCGGTTTCGAGAGGTGTCCAGGAATCGGCCCCGGTCTGGCTGAGGAGATCGACGAGCGTGGCGGCGCGGGGGCCCTTGGGGGTGGCGGCGTAAACCTCGATGCGGGGCGTGAGGCGGGGGTGGGTGGCGTCTTCGAGGATGGTGAGGACGAGCTGTTTTTTCGCTTCGGCGACCTCGGTGAGGAGGACACGCCCCTGACCATCGTGTACGGCGACGCGCTGGCCCTCTCGGACGCGTTTGACGCGGAGGGCGTGGCGGGCCTCGTCGCCCGTGAGGACGAGGCGCCCGTCAGCGATATCGATCGAAGCGACGTAGACGCGGTGTTTGGGGGTATCGCTCACGGGAGCTCCCATAACTCAGGCGGCGGGGGCGCCGATCGGCGGGCCCGGCTTGAGTTCGCGGGGCGGGGCGTCGATGATCGGCGTTGCGGAGGCCCGCGACCGAGAATGTCGGACCAGACTGACGATAGCGTGCAGACCGAAGCGCTCGAGGCCCAGGTGGCCGAGCTGCTCGATGAGATCGACCGCAAGGCCGAGGCTGTCGAGTCGCGCCTCGGCGGCGAGGACGACAGCGACGCGGCGGCGCAGGAGATTCTCAGCGAGCTGGGAGATGACGTTGACGACGCGCCGGCGGACAGCGCGCGCGCGACGCCCGACGACCCCGAGGGTGATCTGGACCAGGACGTTGAGGCGCTGATCGAGAAGGCCGAGCGTCTGAGCGAGGAAGCGGTGGGCGGGGGCGATCGCGCAGAACGCGGGCCCACGGAAGAAGACGAAGAGATCGGGGCGCTGATCGATTCCGTGACGTCCGGCGAGGGCGAGGGCGGCGGGACGCGGCTGAAGGCGGCTGATGCGGGCAGCGGCGGCGACGGCTCTCCCTCCAACGAGGAACCGCTGCGCATGGCGGGCGAGGTTGTTGATCCGACCGACGACGAAGCTGATACGGATGGGGACGGCGCATCACTCGACGACGCGCTCGCCGCGGAGGCGGACGACGCGATCTCGCACGAGGTGGCGGGCGAGATCGAGACGGTTGACTTGGAAGAAGCGCTCGAGACGCGGGACGCGATCGAGGCGGAGGCTGAGTCGGCACCGACGGTGGTGGAAGAGGTGAGCGACGAGGCGGAGGCTGAGAGCGCGTCCGGCGTTGTCGAGGCGGAGAACGAGACGGCGGACGAGGGTGAGGCGTCTACTTCGTTCGGCGCACGGTTGCTCGCGGTGCTTACTGCCGTTGGGCGGCTGATGAGCAAGCCGCTGGAGCGTCTCAGCCCGCGGGCGCGGGACACGCTGGGGTGGATCGCGCTGAACGCGCTCTTCCTGGCGGCGTGCGTGTGGCTGTTCACGCTGCTGCGTTGAGTGGACGGGGCCCCGCTGTTCGGTCATTGTGAAGTTCATGAGTGGAACGCCCGTGGGCGACCGGCGGCTGTGGCGCCCCGCGGCGGTGTTCGTGTGCGTGGCGGTTGGGTTGTGCGTTGGACGCTGGGTGACGCCGGCGCCTGGGTGGAGCGCGCTGGTCGGGGCGCTGTGCGCCGCGGTAGCGTGCGCGCCGCTTGGGAGAACTGGGCGTGGCGTGTTGCTGGCGCTCGGCGCGGTGCTGATGAGCGCGGCGTGGTGGTCGGTGCGGATCGAGAACAATTCAGCGCGCGGGCTGCTCGAGGCGGCGGAGGCGCTCGAGCGTCGTTCGATCGTGGCGGTGGAGGGTGTGGTGCGTGCGGACGGGCGGACGCGTCCGATCGGGCGGGGCGTCTTCGCGGAGTTCGCGCGGGAGGGCGTGACGACGCACGCGCGGCTGGACGGCGTGCGCTTTGTTGGCGACGAGGAAGGACGCCTGCGCGGGTCGGTGTGGGTGAGTGTGGCGGAGGAGACGGACGCGCTGCGGGCGGGGGAGCGCGTGCGGGTGTGGGGGCGCTTGTCTGCGGCAGGGACGCGGCGCAACCCGGGCGATCCCCCCTACCGCCTTCGGGCGCTCGAGAGCGGTGCGGTGGCGTTCCTTCACGCGCCCTCCGCTGCTTCGATTGAACGACTCGGTAGCACTTCGTGGTGGCGCAGCGCGAGAGCCCGCGTAAAAGCGCGGGCGACGCGCTGGTTGGAACCGGCTCGTGATGACGATGACGCGCGGGCGGCGCTGCTGCTGGCGGCGCTTACCGGTGAGCGGGTCGAAGCGCTGCACGAGGCAGATGTTGCGGTGCGAAGGGTGGGCGCGGCGCACCTGCTGGCGATCAGCGGGCTGCATTTGGCGTTCCTGGTAACGATCGGCGTGCGCGGCGCGCGCATGGTGCGCGACCCGGGGCGGCTGGAGCCGCTGATCGGGGCGGGGCTCGCGCTGGTGTATCTGGCGCTGACGCCCGCGCGGGCGCCGATCGTGCGGGCGGCGATGCTGACCGTCGCGCTGATGATCGGCGAGGCGGCGGGCACGCGCTGGCGGCGCGAGGCGCTTTTGGCGTGGGCGGCGACGCTGACGGTGCTGTGGAGACCGATGGAGCTCTTCTCGCCGGGGTTTCAGCTGAGCTACGGGTGTGTGCTGGCGCTGGTGATGTTCGCGGGGCCGGTGAAAGAGCGGCTGTTCGGCGAGCGCCTGCTGAGTGCGGGGCGAGAGAACTGGTTTGTGCGCAACGCGAAGTCCGGTGTGGCCGCGGCGGTGGTGGCGTGGCTGGTGGCGACGCCGATCACGGCGCATCACTTCGGGATGGTGAACCCGCTGGGCGTGCTGGTGGTGATTCTGGCGACGCCAGTGTTTTGTGTGGTGCTGGGCCTTGGGTTTGTTGCGTCGGCGTTTTCTTTGATCTGGCCCGCGTTGGGCGCTGTCGTGGGCGAGGTCGCGTTGTGGATGTCCGAGTGGTTCCTGGCGGGCGTGCTGTTCGCGGAGTCGCTCCCGGGGATGGTGGTGTACACGCCGGCGGCGCCGGTGTGGTTGGTAGTAACG
Source organism: Phycisphaerales bacterium (assembly GCA_965227605.1). Classification (GTDB taxonomy): domain Bacteria; phylum Planctomycetota; class Phycisphaerae; order Phycisphaerales; family UBA1924; genus CALNYS01. The sequence continues at coordinate 587,920 of OZ245745.1, forward strand.
GCGCTGGGTGCGGCGGTGTGGTGGATGTGGGCGGAGCGTCAGCGACGGGTTGTTGCAGGCGTTTTTTGTGCGCTCGGCGTTTGTGTTGGCGGGTGGTTGTGGGTGGCGGATCGGACGGAGGGGTTAGACGGCGAGGTTGCGCTGCGGGTGGACATGCTGGATGTCGGCGATGGGACGTTCGTGGTTGTGCGCTCCGGCGGGGAGGCGATGTTGTGGGACGCGGGGGCGCAGTCGCTCGCGTTCGGGCGGCGGGAGGCGCCGGCGTCGCTGCGGGAGCTTGGTGTGTGGCGGGCGCGGGAGGCGCTGGTCACGCACGCGAACCTGGATCATTTTTCGGCGCTGCCGGACGTGGCGGAGCGGATCGGGCTGCGCCGGGTGCGGACGACAGGGGCGTTTATCGAGGAAGCGAACGCGACAGGAACCGCGGCGGGGTTGTTGGTTGAAGAGCTTGGATCAGACGGGGTGGTGGTTGAGGAAACAAGAGCGGGTGATTCGTTTGTGTTGGGCGATGCGCGGGTCGAAGTTCTGTGGCCGTTTGAGGGGAGCGCGTTTGAAGCGGTGAACAATTTGTCGCTGGTTGTGCGTGTGAGTGTTGAGACGGATGGGGGTGTGCGTGCGGTGTTGCTGACGGGGGATATCGAACCGGAGGCGGCGCGGACGCTTCTGGCGGCGCACCCGGGGTTGCGTGCCGGTGTGCTCGAGCTGCCGCATCATGGCAGCGCGCGGCTGGCCGGCGAAGGGTTTGTGGAGACGGTCGATCCGGCGGTGGTGTTGCAGTCGAGCGGGCGTTCGCGGCTGGGGGACGAGCGCTGGGACGGCGCGAAGCTCGGGCGGGAGTGGCTGATGACGGCGGAGGCGGGCGCGGCGTGGGTTGAGATTGCGCGCGATGGGGAGGTGCGCAGCGGTGCGGTGCGCCGTTAGCGGATGAAGCGGACGCGACCGGCGTCGGGGACGGGGAGGCGCAGCCCGGCGGCGCGGGCTTTGTAGGGCGCGGGCCAGTAGACCATGAAGGCCTTGCCGAGGATGAGCTCGCGGGGGACGACGCCGGCCTTGTAGCCGAAGCGGTCGCCGATCCAGGGGTCGATGTCGATATCGCGCCAGCCGCGCCCGTCGTGGCTGGCGGCGCTGTTGTCGCCGAGCATGAAGAACTCGTCGCTACTCATCGTGGCGGGGTAGGTGGGGTGGGAGGCGCGGAAGTAGCGCCCGTTGCGGCGCATGGGGCGGTAGTAGAGATCGCGGTCCAGGGCGACGCCGGTGAGGGTGACGGGCGAGCCTGAGAAGGTCATGGAGACTTCCGGCGCAGCGATGGTGTTGGGGTCGGCGGGTTCGATACGCTCGCGTCCGGGCGCGGCGACGCTGGCGAAGCGCTCGCTGGAGGTCCAGTCGTACTCGCTCTCCAAGATTTTTTCGCCATCGATCCAGAGGCTGAGGCGCTGGTCGGCGTGCCAGAACTCGACGTCTGTGAAGCTGCCGGCGCGCAGGATGTCGCGGCTGATTGTTTCGGTGAGCAGGGTTTCACCGGTGTCGGAGATCGCGGTCATGGTCGCGGAGTCCGCGGTGATGGTCGCGGAGAAGGTGTGTTTGCGCGCGTCGATCGCGAAGGCGGCCTGTGCGCCGTCTGAGTCCGGGTTCACGCGGGCGCGGAGGCGGAGATCGCTGATCGGGAAGGGCGGGCCGGTGACGGCGCGGTTCAGGGTGGCGTTGTATGGGGCGCTGTCGTTGATGGGGCGCCACGTTGAATCCCAGCGCAGCGTTCCGGGCTCGGCGCCGGTCCAGCGGTACTCGCGGGTGGCGAGGTCCCAGTCTTCATCCCCCCCGCTGGCGGTCCAGGGCCCGCGCCACTCGGGGAAGGCGCCATCCGGCGGGGCGTGGTCGGTGGTGAAGAGCGGGGCCCAGACCTCGCGCTGGGTGCGGTCGGGCTTGCGGGTGACGCGGTAGGGTTCCTGCGTTCCTGCGGGGCGGGTGAAGATGTCTCCGTCGACGATGAGGACGTCCTCGCCCGGGAGCCCGACAAGGCGCTTGATGAGGTTCTGCTTGGGCTCGGAGGGGTCCTTGAAGACGACGACCTCGTAGCGCTTGGGCTCGCGGAGGAGGTAGAGGTATTTGAGGACGAGGATGCGGTCGCCCGCGCGGAGGGGGACCTCGGCGCGCTGGATGGCGGCGCCGGTCATGGGGTCCTGGACGAGGATGGGGTCGCGGTCGAGCTTGGCGGAGCCTTGGACGGGCCAGGGGGCGGCGTTGCCGCCGGGGTCGCGGGGGTTGACGGTCCAGTCGTAGCCGCCGGTAGGGCTCTGGAAGCGCATGTGCGCGCCGAGGAGGGTGGGGGCCATGGAACCGGTGGGGATGCGGAAGGGCTCAACGACGTAGGAGCGGAAGACGAAGGCCATCGCGAAGGAGATGACCACGGAGATGATCGTCTCCTTGACGGATTCCTGGGGCTTGTCGGTGGCTTTGGCGGCGGTCTGGCTCACAGTCGTACCTTAGCTCTCGCTGGGTCCGGCGTCTCCGCCGGGGCGTCCGCGTCGCTTGCCGCGACGACGCCCGCGCCGGCGTTTTTTCTTGGGGGCGCTGTCGTCTGACTTTGGTTCTTCTTTGGGACCGAGTTCGTCTTTCGGTTCGGCAGAACGTTTCTTTGGGCGGCGCGAGCGCTTGGGGCGGTCTTTCTTTTCGGGCGCCGGCTCTGGCTTCTTCGGGACGGGAGCTTCGTCAGGATCGATCAGTTCCTCGACCGGCACGGCGATGCGCTGGCGGTTGTGGTCGAGTTCGACGAGGGCGAGCTGGGTGAGGATCTGCGTATCGACGACGATGCCGGGGCCTTCGGGCGTGCCGACATGGGACTTGCGGTGGGGCAAACGCTTTTTGAGGTCCTTGTAGGTCTCGTCCTCGTAGCGGAGGCAGCACATGAGGCGGCCGCAGCGTCCGCTGATCTTGAGGGGATCGAGCGTGGCCTTCTGCTGCTTGGCGGACTTGATGGAGACGGGCTTGAGCACCTTGAGGAACTGCTTGCAGCAGCAGTGCTGGCCGCAGCGTTCGTAATCGGCGGTGAGGCGGGCCTCGTCGCGAGCGCCGATCTGGCGCATCTCGATGCGGGTGCGGTGTTCGTCAGCGAGGCGGGCGACGAGGTCGCGGAAGTCGACGCGGTCCTCGGCCATGAAATAGAAGGTCAGGCGTTCGCCGCCCAGGATGGGGTCGGCGTCGACGATCTTCATGTCGAGTTCGAGTTCCTTGACGATCTGGCGCGTGGAGCGGACGAGGTCGGGGATGGTCGCCTCGAGCTCCTGCTGCAGTTTCATATCGTCCTGGGTGGCGAGGCGGAGGACGCGCCCGTCTTCGCGGAAGGGGTAGTCGCGCCCGCCGGAGTTCTCGATGTACTCGAGCATTTCCTTGCGTGTGACGCTCTTGCCGCAGCCGGCGTTGGGGCAGGTGCTGGTGAGGAGCTCGGCGAGCTCGACGCCGCGGTGGGTGCGGACGACCATTTTGGAGCCACAGCCGGGGCGGAGGTCGCCGGTGTAGGGGTACTCGCCGATGTGGCGCATGCGCCCGTAGCGGAGGACGAGGGTGTCGGGCTTGGCGGCCTTCTCGGCGCGCTTGGCCTCTTCGTACTCTTTGAGGTCGGCCTCGAACTGAGGGAGGGGGAAGATGGACACGCGTGCGATCTCGTCAGCGACACCCGGCGCTGGAGGCGGGGGTCGGGCTGGCGTCGGGCGATGGAAGACGCCCCGCGCGGCCCGACGGCGGGCGGGGTCTGTGAACGCGTGTCAGAGAGTGAGGATACCGCGCTCAGCGGCGGTTGGAGGGTCCGGCGGCGCGGGCCTGCTCGTAGAGGTCTTCGACGGTGGCGACCTGGAGGAGCTCGAGCGTGCGCCGGGGGGTGGAGCGGTAGATGAGCACGGAGCCCGTGCGCTGGTCGAGCAGGACGAGCAGGTCCTCGTCGTTGCCGGCCGAGAGGGTGATGGCGGTGGAGTCGGCGACCTGAGAGACCACGCCCGCGAGGGCGGCCCGGGGCGCGGGCGGCTCGCTGGGGAGCAGTCGGGCGAGGGCGACGACGGTGAGCGCGGCGGCGAGGGCCCAGAGGGGGCCTTCGGGGATGCGTCGGGTGGTTCGGCTGGTGGGGTTCATCGTCCGCCTCCCACGCCGCGGGCGGCGTCTTCGCGGACGTCGCGGTGGCCGACGGGTTCGAGTGAATCGCGTCCGGCGTTCCAGCGGAAGGCGGCGACCTCGAGGTTGGCGCCGTCGACGATGTAGAGGACGTCTTCGTTGGAGCCCTGGACGCTGCCGGCGACCATGGTGTACTCGGCGCGGGCGCCGCGCTGGGCGGTGGCGCTGGGGGGGACGGAGACGACGGCGAGGCCGGCGGCGAGGCCGAGGGCGGCCCAGGCGGCGCGTCGTGTGGTGGGCTTTGAGGGCATGGGGCCTCCGACCGGGAGGACGGGGGTTAGTTCTGCTCGCGGCGCTTCGCGGGCATGATGCTGAGGAAGATGACGGCCGCGAGGAGGACGAAGGCGACGAGGTAGTAGAGGAAGGTGGGCGGCTTCTCGAGGTCACCCAGCGGGGGCGGGGCGTTCTGCGCGAGCGCGGCGCTTGAAGCGGCGAGCGTCAGGAACGCGGCGGGGATGCGGCGGAGCGTCTTCTTCATGCCGGAACCTTACGAGGCGGCGACGGCGGAGTAAAGGGTTGAGGTCTCGCGGGGGAGGGGGGCCCGGGGGGCGTCGGGGAAGACGGGGCGGCTGACGCGCTCGAAGTCGGCCTGGCCCAAATGGACGGTGCGCCAGCGGGGGCTGCGGGTCTTCATGGCGGCGCGGTAGTCGGCGAGGGACGCGGCCCGCAGGCCGTACCAGCGCCCGTGGTGCTCGAAGCGATCGTCGAAGAGGCGGGCCGGCGGGCGGGCCGGGCACCAGTAGACAAAGACGAAGGCGGCCTCGTAGCCCGGGCCGAAGAGGGTTTCCCAGACGAGGAGGGAGTCCACGTCGTCGGCGGTGACCCAGTTTTCGAGGCGGGGGGCGCGGGCGGTGTCCACTTTGGCGCTGACTTTGCGTCCTTTGACGTCCACGATGGCGTGGGTGTGACTGGTGTAGAGGAGGAGGTCGAAGCTCTTGAGGGTGCGGGAGGCGGGGGGCTCCGCGTGTTTCGCGCTCAGGGCGTCGCGCTCGGCGGGGGTGAGGGCGGGCGGGGCGAGGCGGGCGTGTTCGGTGGCGACGACGCGCTTGGCGTCGTTGAGGTAGAGGAAGGGGGCGGCGCGGCTGGCGAGGTAGGCCTCGAAGGCGCGCTCGTAGTGGCTGCGACGGGGCATAAGGGGGATGATAGCGAACCCTGACAGAGGCCGAGTTTCAGCGGCCGAGGAGACCGCCGAGCAGGCCCCCAAGCCCCCCGCCTCCGCCCGCGTCTCCGCCGAGGCCGCCGCCGCCTTCGAGTTCGCCGCCGTTTTCTTCCTCAGGATCGGGAAGCATCGGCTGTTCGAGCGAGGTGCTGACGAAGCCTGTGCTGGAGCTTGCGACGAGCCAGACGCTCTCGTCGCCCATCGCGAGCTGGAAGACGGCGTTGTCGGTGGTGGTCAGGCGCCCGAAGGCGTCGAATTTGATGAAGGGGTCTTCTGAGGCGACGGTGAGGTCGACCCCGGCGAGTGTGGCGGCGTCGCCCACACCGAAGGCGACGGCGTAGGGGGAGCCGTCGGAGCGCAGGATGGCCTCGTTGGGCGCCGAGCTGCGCTCGAGCCAGTAGCCCTCGTTGTCGGGGTCGAAGCGGACGACGACGGGGTCGTCGGGGGTGAGGAGTGAGAGCATCTGGGCGTGCTCGATGTCGGAGGAGAGGACGGAGGCGGCGCCGATGGCGCGGGCGCGGTCGTCGGGGGCGAGGGTGACGACGGCCACCCCCCCCACCGCCGCGATGACGGCGATGGAGACCATCAGGTTGATGAGCGTGAAGGCGCGGCGGCGGGGCACGATGGGTTCTCCTCCTGGCGTTGGCGCGTCAGAGGCCGAGGATGTCCAGAACGGAGTCAACGACGTCGCCGAGCATGCCGGCGTCGGGTGCGAGCACGAGGTCGTCGCGGTGCTGGCCCACGAGCTGGCCCACGCCGTCGGCGACGGTCTCGTTGCGCGGGGCGTCGAAGAGGACGTCGCCGTCGCCCTCGAGCAGGCGGACGCGCACGGGCCACTCGCGCAGGCGTTTCACGACGCCGGCGTGGCGCTTGGTCGCGCCGTTATCGGGGGCGTCGTCGAGCGCGGGTTGGGCGGGGAGCGTCGCCATGACGCGGGATTTGGCGGCCTCGGCGCCCTCTCCACCGGTCGTGGATTCCATCGCCGCCTTGAGCCCGGCGATGGGATCGCTCGCGGCGTCGTACAGCGGGCTCAGATCGGGTTCGGTCAGCCCCAGGTAGTTGTCGAAGACGGGGTCAGCGAGGACGTAGGAATTATCGCGCAGTTCCAGGCGCCCGGCGCTGACGCGTCCCGCGAGCGCGGACTGCCCGTCGATGGTCACCTGGGCCATCGGCGCGTGGACGTTCCCGACGACGATGGAGCGCCCGTCGATGGTCACGTTCACCGCGCCCATGGCGACGTTGTCGTTGAGCTGGACGATGCGCAGGCGGCGCGGGTTGGTCCATTCGTCGAGATGGCGGTGCGAGCGGGCGGCGTCGCCCAGCAGGCCCGGGTCGGCGTTCATCACGCTATCTGCAATTGTCAGATCGGACGCGTGAAAGATCGTCAGCGAGGCGTCGTCGTCGAAGGTGATCGCCGCGCTGTTGAAACCGATCGTGTCGCTGACGGCGATGACGACGTTGCCGCTGATGTTCAGCGTGGCGCCGTTCACGCTCAGCCCGTCGCCCAGCGCGTTGTTCGCGGTGAAGGCGTAGGGGCTCTCGGCCTCGGTCAGCGTGACCTCGGCGCCTGAGGAAATCGACACCGCGCCGCGGTAGCGCCCGCCTGTCAGCGCCTGATCGCTGATGATCACGACGGGCGTGGGCAGTGCGGTGGCGTTGGTCACGGCGCTGACGGCCGCGGGGATCTCGGCGGTGGTCGTCCAGGGAGTGATAGGCAAGTCGGTGGTTCGCACGCCCTGCGCATTGAACGCGCTTTGCATGCCGGCGCTGGCGCCCGGGGGAAGGAACGCCGCGACGCTCTCATGAACTGCGTTGCCTGCGCCGTTCAAGCCGGACATCGATGTGAAACCCACACCCAGCTTGACGCGTCCTCCCGCGCGGGCATCAGGGCTCAGCGGCCACGGCGTGAAACGCGAACCGCTTTCGATCGTCAGGTTGTCCGCGGCGAAGACACCGAACTCGCGCAGGTAGGGATCGAGGGCGCCGTCGTAGTCGCCCGGATCGGTCTCGCTGACGACGCGCTGGATGATGGTTTCGATGCCGCCGGCGTTCGCGCCCACGGTGACCAGCACCTGGCGGTCGTCGTCGGTGACCGGCTCGCCTTCCAGGTTGGTGACGGCGACGTTGACGTCCGAGCCCATGATCTTGAGGTCGTTAAGCAGCATGCCGTCGGCGGCGGTGGCGACGGAGCGCCACTCGGCAGAAGTTTCCATAGCGGCCTCGACCAGCGACGCGGCGCTGCGCGCGGCCCACTCGCCGGTGACGCGGTCCTGGGCGGCCTGGCCGATCTCGGGGGCGTTCTCGCGGCTGACCAGATAGGAAATGGTGAGCACCGTCGCGGTCGTCAAGGTGACGACGACGAGCAGGAGCGCGACGGCGCGGCGTTCGGTGCGGGTGCGTCGGCGTTGTGTCGTGGTCATGGCTTAGAACTCCGGGGCGGTGTGGTTGGTGAGGGCGAGGGCGACGAGGTTGTCGGAGGTGGTGCCGCTGGCGAAGGACTGGCGGAAGGTGTAGCGCAGGCGGCTTGAGTCCGCCGGCGCGAGGGTGTCGAAGGCGAGGGCGTTCTCGGAGAGCCCGTCGGCGAGGATGGCCTGCATGGTCTGGTCCGCCGCGCGGTAGGCGTCCATGAGGGTGAAGAAGTCGGTGGCGGCGGGGACGGGGGCGTTGGCGGTGTCGAGTTCCTCGGGGGTGAGGGTGTCGGGGGGCGTGTAGCGCTCGCAGATGAGGTTGCCGCCCTCGTCGGTGCGGAAGACGCGGATCTCGGTGGGGTTGACGGAGCCGGCGGCGTCTTCGTCTTCCAGCCAGACGACGAAGTCGCCGTCTTCGTTGGACTGGAGCACGCAGAGGGCGCTCTCGCTGTAGGCCTGCAGGCGGATCTGCACGGCGTGGGCGCGGAGGGAGGCGGTGCGGGCGTCGCGGTCGTGGGTGGTGACCTGGGAGATGGTGGTGAGCACGGCGGCGAGGGCGGCGCCGATGACGAGGGTGATCGCGAGCGCCAGCGTCAGCTCGACGACGGTGAGGGCGCGCCGGGTTGTGGGGTGCTGGGTGTTCATTCGATCGGCTCCGGCAGGAAGGCCTCGGCGGTGGCGACGACGCGGTTGTCGTCGAAGACCTGGACCTCGATGGAGAGGCCGCGGACCATGACGGCGAGGCCCGGGACCTCCATGAGTTCTTCCTCGGCGGTCATGGAGCGCCCGAGGGCCCAGTAGGGCTCGGGGTAGGCGACGCCGTCGAGGGTGTCGAGCTGTCCGACGGGGGTGATCTCGCCGCTGCGGGCTTCGATGTCCGCGTAGGGCAGGGTCATCAGCTCGGACATGTAGTCGGAGGAGGCCATGGCGGCGAGGACGGACTTGCGTCCTTCGAGGGCCTGCATTTGGGCGGCGCTGATGGCGGCGCCGATGGCGAGGACGGTGAGCGCAAGGACCGCGCTGGCGATCACCGCTTCGAGGAGGGTGAAGGCGCGCGGGCGCTTGGGGTGTGCGGGTCGGGCGTTCATTCTGCGTTCTCCGAGCCCCGTGTTCCCCCGGGCGACACGCCCGGCCCGGAAACGGCCTGCTGCGGATGGTTTGTCAGGCAAACGGATCGAATACATGGAGCGCCGGCGGGGGCGCTGCGACACACGATTTGGCGGGTTTGGTGGTTCTCGGTCCGGACGACCGGCGCGGGCGGCTCTGTTTTACGTCCGGGAAGCGTCCTGGCGGGCCTCGCGGAGGATCAGCTCGGGGTGCTTCTGTCGCACGAGGCGCCCGGGGGGGACGGACTCGGTGACGCAGACGCCGCCCGAGATGACGCAGTCGTCGCCGATGGTGGTGTCGCCGCCCAGGACGACGGCGCCGGCGTAGACGGTGACGCGGTCGCCGAGGGTGGGGTGGCGCTTGGCGCCGCGGATGAGCTTGCCGTCGGCGTCGGTGGGGAAGCTCTTGGCGCCGAGGGTGACGCCCTGGTAGAGCTTGACGTCGGAGCCGATCTCGCAGGTCTCGCCGATGACGACGCCGGCGCCGTGATCGATGAAGAAGCGCCGTCCGATGCGGGCCCCGGGGTGGATGTCGATCCCGGTGCGGGCGTGGGCCTGCTCGCAGATCATGCGGGGGGCGAGGGGGACGGCGTGCTCGTAGAGGACACGGGCGACGCGGTAGGCGAAGACGGCGTCGACGCCTGGGTAGCAGGCGACGATCTCGTCGATGCTCTGGGCGGCGGGGTCGCCCTCGTAGGCGGCGCGGACGTCGAGGGCGAGGCGCTCGCGGAGGTCGGGGAGAGCGGCGAAGAGGACGGCGGCGGCCTCGTCGCCGCAGCGGGCGCAGTCTGATTCGTCGCAGCAGCGGTAGGCGGCGGCGAGGGCGCGCTCGGCGAGGCCGCGGGCGCGGCGGAGTTCTCCGGCGAGACGGGTGGCGAGCTCGGCTTCATCGACGGCGGGGCGGTCGAAGAAGCCGGGGAAGACGAGACGGCGGAGGGAGTCGATGAGATTGGCGAGATCGTCGGCGGCGGGGAGGGCGGGTCGGTTCAGGCGAGCGACGGCGGCGTCCTGGGCGGCGAGGCGCTGGGCGAGGGCGTCGAGATCGGGGTTGGTGTGAGGGGTCATGCGCGGTCCGGTGGGTAGCGTCGGCATGGTAGGCGTGGGCGCATAGAAAAAAGAAGGCGCGCGTTCCGCACGCGACACGGGCGCTATGAGGGGGGTGTTCGAACCCTCCTAACCAGGTGGGCGCCTCGCCGCCGCGACCGGGCCTTCCACTCGTGGAGGCTTGGCCGTTGCGCGGACTGGGGCGGGCTCCCTTCGTGCGTCCAAAGGTTCGAACATGACGCTCGGCCCGCGCCGCTGGATGAGCGACGCCTTCTTTATGGAAGACAAGATACCCCGGGGTGGAACCGCGGGCGTGGCAGAGTCGTAATTTTCTACGAGTTCGTGGTCTGTAGGCGGTCGTCTTGACGAGTATGGCCTTGCCCGCGAAGATCATGATCCACAGTTCCTCCCGCAGGAGAGTTCAGATGTCGAACCGGACCGCTTCGTTTTCGTCCCGCCGCGCTGCGGCTGTGTGTGTCGCGCTCGGCGGAGCGCTGCTTGTCGGCGGGTGCGCAAGTGGCTACCGCGCGAACCCGACGCCGGAGATGGCCACGCTGTCGAACACGAACGACGAGGTGGCGAACCGCACGACGATCACGTTCGACACCAACTTCTCGGCGATGTGGGAAGACGCGGCGCGGTTCATGCTGGTGGACCGCCCGTCGCTGTTGATGCGTCCGCGCATGCCGTACTGATTCCCGCTCTGACATTCTGAAGAGCTGCCCCGCTCATGTGTTGGGCGGTTGTGTTCGTGCGCGCCTACAGTGGCGTTCTCTTTTGAACGCGAGTGGCGGAGGTGTGTGTGGTCGAGGGCGCGGTGCGAGCGTTGGGCAGGTCGCGTGTGCTGCGCGGGGAGTCGATGCCGGCGCTGAGCAGGCCGAACTACCGGCGCGAGCTTCTGGCGATGGCCTGCCTGCCCTTCGCGGTCGCCTGCGTGGACATGGGTGTGACGGGGGTCGTGGCGATCAAGGCGTTTGACGCGCCGGCGTCGGTTGTGGCGCTGCTCGAGGCGGCGCCGCCCGCGGCGGCGGTTTCGAGCATTTTTTGGGCGGGGTTGATGCACGGGCGCGAGCGGGTGCGCTTCGTGACGGGAACGCAGCTGGGGCTGATCGGGTGCGTGGCGCTGGCGGCGCTGGCGCCGAAGAACGCGGTTGGTTTGGCGGCGCTGGTGGCGCTCGTGCTGATCGCGCGGTGCTGCTACATCGGGATGGTGACGGGGCGGACGGAGGTGTGGCGGAGCAACTACCCGCGCGACGCGCGGACGCGGGCGACGGGCGTCTTCACCATCGTGATGACGATCGGGCTGGTCGCCGGGGCGCTCGCGCTCGGGGCAACGCTCGACGCGGCGGGTGATGACAACGCTCTGACGGCGTACCGGGTGTTTTACATCGCGGCGGCGTTGATCGCGTGCTTCGGTGCGTGGAACTATTCACGGATCCGCTGGCGCTGGCGTCGGGCGACGCTGCGGGTTGAGCGCGAACTCCCGCGTCGTGAGCGCCCCGGGCTTGGGGCGATGTGGCGGGTGCTGCGCGACGATCGGGACTACCGGCGGTACATGAGCGCGCAGATGGTGATGGGGATGGGGAACCTGGCCGCGCAGGCGCCGGTGGTGCTTGTCGCGACCAAGCTCTTCGATATGTCGTACACGATGGCGCTCGCGACGACGATGCTCGTGCCCAAGGTGTGTTTGATCGCTGCGATCCCGCTGTGGTCGCGGCTGCTGGAGCGGTTGCACATCGTGGACTTCCGCGCGGTTCACTCGTGGTCGTTCGTGATCGGGAACGGGCTGGTAGGGGTAGCGGTGCTGACGCTCAACGCCCCCCTGCTTTTGGTGGCTCGTGGGCTGGTGGGCGCCGGCATGGCGGGCGGGAACCTGGCGTGGGCGCTCGGGCACCACGACTTCGCGCCGCGGGCGCAGTCGAACACCTATATGGGTGTGCATGTGTTGCTGACCGGGCTGCGCGGGGCGGCGGCCCCCCTACTCGGGGTATGGCTGTACGAGAAAATCCTTGGCGGGTGGACGTTCGTGCTGTGCGCTGTGCTCGGCGCCGTGGGCGCGATGATGTTCGTGCGCATGCGAAAGAGCGGACCCCGCGCGGCGCGCGACGCGGGGTCTTAGATTCGTGATTAGTTCAGAGGAACGACGGAGCGCGTTTACTTGGCGGTGTACTGGCCGCGCTCGACTTTCTTAAACGCGTCCTTGTGCTTGAGAAGCGTCTGGTTGACGATGTTGCGGAAGTTGTCGGAGGAGCTCTTGTAACCAAGCTTGCGCGCCGCGTCGGCGGCCTCGGTCACCGACATGGTCTTGCCCTTGAGCGCCTTGGCCAAGGTATCGACAAGATTCATGTCGTTGCGCGGGCGCTTGCGCCCGCTGCCGCGTCGGCGTCCGCCCGAGCTCGGCGATGGGCCTCCGACGGCCTCGTAGCCCCACGACGCGAGTTCCGCGTCGATGTCTGCGATCTGCGAGATCAGTTTTTCGCGCTTCGTCGCGAGACGCTGCGCGGCCTTTTCGCGTCGGGCGAGCTCGGCTTGGAGTTCATCGGTGCTCACCTTGTTGATGGTTCGTTTCGCCATGATGTGGTTCCTTCGATATTGACGTCGCGGCGTCGCAGCGTTGTCGCCGGGCCGGTACAGAAACTTGTGAGTCGCGCAAACTAACGCAAGGTTTACAATGCCGCAAACCGTTGCAATATCATACGAAATAGTCGTGGGGTGTTCTACTCAGTTTCTGTGGAGGCGGGGCTTGCCGCGCGGAACCCGACGCGTTCGAGCACGCTCTCGAAGTGATCGAGATCGAAATAACGGATAATGATCGTTCCGGATTTCTTGTTTGCGCTTTGTTTGATATCTAACTTTGCGCCGAGATAGTCGCCGAGGTCTTTCTCGAGCGCTTTGAGGTGAGCGCTTCGGGTCGTCTCTGGAGATGATGAGCCGGTGGTCGGGGGGGGCTGAGATGAGGCCTGCTCGGTTCGTCGGACGCTCCAGGCCTCTTTCAGGGCTTTTTTCGCGAGCGTGATTCGGCCGCGACCGGGGGCGGTCGCCAGCAGCGCCTTGGCGTGGCCCGTGCTCAGCGCTCCGTCGCGGAGCAGATCGAGGATTTCGGGCTCGAGTTCTGTGATGCGGATGAGGTTGGCGACGGTGGCGCGATCGAGCCCAACCTGTTCGGCGACTTGGGATTGCGTCAGGCCGAACTCATCGCGGAGTTCCTTGAGGGCCTCGGCGCGCTCGACCGGGTTGAGGTCTTCGCGCTGAAGGTTTTCGACCAGCGCCCACTCGGCGGCGGTGCGGTCGGTGATGTCGCGTACGACCGCGGGCAGCGTTTCGAGCCCGGCCAGACGGGCGGCCCGCCAGCGGCGTTCGCCGGCGATGAGTTCCCAGCGGGCGCCCTCGTGGGCGGCGTCGCGCTCGTGCAGCGGGCGGACGATAACGGGCTGAATCACGCCCGAGACGCGGATGGAGTCGGTGAGACGTTGGAGTGATTCATCGGAGAAGGATTTGCGGGGTTGGTATTTGTTAGGTAATATATCGCTGATGGCGATAGTCTCAACCCCCCCACTCTCCTTGGGTTGAGATGATGTAAGTTTTTTATCAACAGCTCTTTGTGTCGGCGATTCAACCGCGACGGGTTCTGAGATAAGGCTCGAAAGCCCCCTGCCGAGGCGTTTGGCGGTGTCCTTCTTGGTCATGATTCGCCCTCCGTTGGCGTGCGCTCACGCGGAGCGTCTTGATGATATCGTCTCGAGTGTGCTGTGTGCCGCAAGGAGGCGTGCGATGGCGGAGATCGAGTACCTGGCGAGGGTGTTGGTCGAGCGTGGCGGACGGATCCTGGTGTGTCGTGATCTTGAGCATGGTCACGCCTACTTGCCCGGTGGGCATGTGGAGTTCGGCGAGTCTGCGAGCGAGGCGGCGCTGCGTGAGCTGGATGAGGAGTGCGGTCTGAGCGGCAGGGCCGGCGCCCCCCTGCTCTGCTGGGAGATGCGCTTTGACCAAAAGGGGCGTCGCAAGCATGAGTTCTGTGTGGTGTTCCACGTGGAACGGTTGGACGGCGAAGAGTGGCCCGAGAATGTCACCAGTCGTGAATCGCATATCGCGTTCGAGTGGATCGATCCGGTACAGACTGAGGAGGTTGGGGTAGTTCCGGCGGAGTGTGCCCGTTGGCTGGTGTCGAGGGGCGATGCTGGCGTGAGCAGTGGGGTGGATTGGTTGTCGATCGACGAATCCGGCTGAACCCCCCTGCTCTGCCGCCCGATAGTGCTGACGGTGATCCATGCCAGCGCCGGCAGCGACCAAGCCCGAATCTCGCAGCGTTTCGAAGGCAACCTCTTCGGATCAGGGCGAGCCGTTCGATCTCACCCGGATGGCGACGCTGGGCACGCTGGCGTGCATGCTCGCCCATGAGATGAACAACCTGCTCACGCCGGTGCTGAACTACGCCAAGCTCGCGTTGGATGCCCCGGCGGACAGTCGTCTCGGGCGCAAGGCGCACGAGAACGCCGTCCACAGCGTGCGTGCCTGTCACGCGATGGCCGAGTCGATCCTGGGCTTTGCCCGTGAAGAGGGCGGTGACGCGTCGGCGGATGTCGCCGCGTGTGTTGAGCAGGCGTTGCGTTGCATGCCGCGTGAGCTCGCCAAAGATGGCGTGTCGCTTGAAACCCAGGTCGGGGGTGGGGCCTGCGTTGCCGCGCCAGCGGTGATGCTGACGCAGGTTCTCTTGAACCTGATCCTGAACGCCCGCGAGGCGATGCCGCAGGGTGGCGAGCTCAGAATCTCAGCGGAACGTTCCACGTGGAACACTGGTGAGTCGACGCTCCAGATCAGTGTGAGCGACACCGGTAGGGGGATCGCTAGCGACGAGCTTGGGCGCATCTTCGAGCCCTTCGTCTCCGCGGGCGCGCGGGCTGAGAGCACGGGTCTTGGGTTGGCGATCTGCCGTCGCCTGCTCGAAGACGCGGGCGGGACGATTAGTGTTGAGAGCCGGGTGGGGGAGGGGTCGGTCTTTACGATCGAACTGCCTGAGGCCCCTGCCGCACAGGGCTGATCAACGAGGCAACACGACGACTTGCGCAGGATCGATGCTGACCCGCAGCGTATCGTTGTGCGGGTGAGCGTCCGGGTTGGACTCGACAGCCTTGAGCGCGACGCCGCCAGCGATCTCAAGGCGCCTCTGGGCTGAGCCACCGAGGTACATTGAATCTAAAATCTTTGCTTCGAATATGTTATGCGACTGATCGTGCTGGTCCAGATCTACCGCTTCTGGGCGGATCGAGCAGACGACCTCGGCTCCGGGCTTACTATGTTCGGTATTTGATCTGCTCGACATCAGAGGGCCGGCCTCGGTGGTGATACGCACGCCGGCGTCGCTGACCGACTCCACGACGCCCGGGATGAAGTTCGTTTCGCCAAGGAACCCTGCGACGAAGCGAGAGCCTGGTTCGCTGTACAGCTCGCGGGGCGTGCCCAGCTGCTCGAGGCGCCCCGCTCGTAGCACGGCCATGCGATCGGCCATGCTCAGGGCCTCTTCCTGGTCGTGGGTGACGTAGACGCTGGTGATGCCGGTCTCGCGGCAGAGGCGGCGGATCTCGCGGCGCATCTCAATACGCAGGGCGGCGTCCAGGTTGGACAGTGGTTCGTCCAGCAGCAGCACGTCGGGTTTGATGACCACGGCGCGGGCGAGGGCCACGCGCTGCTGTTGCCCGCCCGAAAGCTGCCCCGGGCGGCGCTCCGCGTAAGCCTCCATGCGCACGCTCTCGAGCGCCTCGCGTACGAGAACATCACGCTTTTCGCTCGGCGTTTTGCGCACTTTCAGGCCAAAGGCGACGTTCTCTGCCACCGTCATGTGCGGCCAGAGCGCGTAGCTCTGGAACATCATGCCGATATTGCGTTTGTTGGCTGGGAGGGTGGTGACGTCGCGGTCGCCGAAGAAGATGCGCCCGTCGGTGGGGGGCTCGAGCCCGGCGAGCATGCGGAGGAGGGTTGTCTTGCCGCAGCCCGAGGGGCCGAGGAGGAAGAACAGCTCTCCGGGCTCGATGGCCAGGTCGAGGGCGTCCACGGCGGTGGTCTCGCCGAAACGCTTGACGAGCTGTTTGATGCGGATGGCGACGCTCATGGGGCGGTGAGAGTAGCAGGGGGCGGCGGGGTGGGAAAAACCGTGTTTTTGCGTTGACGGGGGGGTGTGCGGTGGGGGATGGTAGCGGTGGTGATGGGGAGCGGCCGGGGGCAGATCCGGCCGGTGAGGAGTCTGAGCGATGAGAGATGTGATGATCGCCGCCTGCGCAGGCGCGTGTGTCTGGTCGGCTGCGCTTTCGGTTTCCTTTGGCGCCACCGAGTCAGCGGTGGACGTCAGTGAGGGCGTCCACACGGTCAAGGACGGTGAGTCGTACACGCACGCCGTGGCGAGGGGAGCGGCCCGACTGCTTTTTTCCGGCGGGACGGTGACGGGCTTCACTCTGGAGGCGTTGTCACCCGAGCACGCCGCGGGCTCGGCGTACGGGCACGCCGAGGCGCTCGCTGGCGTGATCTCAACCGATACCGCGCGGGTCGTCATCGACGCGGGAGATTTCACGAGCGTGATGAGCATCGGCGGGAGCGACCTGTGGTTCGGTCCAGGCGCCGGAGCACTCGGGGCCTACGCACACGAGTCATCGACGCTGACGGTTCAGGGCGGAGAGCGTGCGTTCGGCGAGATAGGCGCTTTCGGTCAGAGCCGGATTCTGTACCGCACCGGCGTGACGGTCGGCGACCTCAGTGCTCGTGATTCGAGCGAGGCGATCGTCACTGGGGGCGAGATCCGCGGTGATCTGCGCGCACACGAGTCGTCGTACATCGAGTTCTACGATGGTGTCGTTCTCAGCGGTCTTCGTGCCGAGGGCGACGCGCGCGTTGAGATGCTTGGTGGTGTGGTTGGGCGTGTCGTTGCGGACTCTACGCAGGCACTCATCATGCATGGCGGCGAGGCACAGAACAGCGTGGAGGTGCGCAGCGGTGCACGGGTCCACATCACCGGCGGCGTCATCGGTGAAACACTCAGCGTGGATTTCTCGGGCGTTGGCGGCGAAGCGGTGCTGGATGTCCGTCTCGCGTTCTACGACCATGACGGCGATCCGACGACCCGCAAGGTGGAGCTCGATTTTGACGAGAGCGAAGAGATCGTTCTCGATGCGGACGACGCGCGTTTCCACGACGCCGATGACGGCGTTCGTGAGCTGCGCGGCCTGCGGGTTCGCTGGGAGGACGATTCAGAGTCTGTCTTTGATGTCCGCGCGTTCACCCAGGATGCGAACGCAGGTCGCCTGGTGTTGCGGCGATCTTCGATCCCTGAGGATCTGAACCATGATGGGGGCATCGATGTGCTCGATTACGCGCTCTTTCTCGGCGAGTTCGGGAGTGAGGGCGGGATCGCCGACTTCAACGGCGACGGTATGGTCGATGTTCTCGATCTCGTGCGCTTCCTGCAGGCGTGGCAGTGAGGGTCAACCGATCTCGCGAAGGTCGCTGATCAGCGCGTCGACATCCTCGGTGCGTGTGTCGAACGCGCACATAAGACGGTAGATGTTCCACGACGCCGGTCCGAAGGGGTAGTAGCCGTGGCCGCGGGCCTGCAGCGCTTCGTGCTGCTCGGGCGTCATGCGGATGAAGATGGTGTTGGCGTCGGCGGGGAACGCGAGTTCGTAGCCGAGTTCCTGCGCGCCCTGCGCGAGACGCCGGTTCATCGCGTTGGCGTGCGCGGCGTGAGTGACCCACGCGCCGGTTTCGAGCGTGCGCGCGAAGGGCGCCGAGATGTACCGGTGCTTCGAGAGCAGGTGTCCCGTTGCTTTGCGGTGGAAGGGGAAGTCGTGCGCGGCGGCGTTGGCGATCGCGCCGCCCTCGCGCGGGAAGAAGAGCACCGCTTCACCCAAGGCCAGCCCGTTCTTTGTGCCGCCGAAAGAGAGGGCGTCAACGCCGGCGTCAACGGTCAGCGCTCGGGCGATCTCTTCGGGCGAGCGACCCGTCGCGTGCGCCCGTGCGGCGACCGCGTTGGCGAAGCGGGCGCCGTCGACGTGGACGCGGTAGCCCAGCTCGTGAGCGGCGTCGCAGAGCGCTTTAGCTTCGTCCTCGGTGTACACCTCGCCGAACTCGGTGGCGTTTGAGAACGAAAACACGCCCGGGTGCGGCTGGTGGACGTCGCCGCGGGCGGCGACACCGGCGCGGCGCAGGTCGCTGGGTGTGAGCTTGCTGGACCATTCCTGCGCTGGCGTGACGGTTGTGAGGCGGCAGGAGGTGAAGCGCTCGGGCGCCGTGGACTCATCTTCGTTCAGGTGTGACTGCTCGTAGCAGAGCAGGCGTTGCCACGGGCGGGCGAGGGAGGCGATGGCGAGCCCGTTGGCGGCTGTGCCGGTAGCCACGAAGAAGACGTGGGTGTTCTCGCCGAAGATGGTGCGGAACGCTGCGACGGCGCGGGCGGTGGGCTCGTCGTCGCCGTAGCCCACGGCGCTGCCCGTCGCGGCTTCGTTGATGGCTTCGAGAGCCTCGGAGCAGATACCGGCGTTGTTGTCGGAGCGGAAGGTCGCCATGGAGAGAGCGTAACGGCGCGCGCCGATCGGGTAATCTTTCTGGATGCGATACGCGCTCCTGTTGATCTTCGCTGCGGTCCTCGGCGGCTGCGGCTTCCACACTCCACCGACGATGCGCGTTGCCGAGCTGCGCCTCAGCGAGACCGGCCCGGAGAAGGCCGTGGTCACGCTGGTCATCGAAGCGAGCAACAGCGAAGACGAGGCTCTCCCGCTCAGCACCGCGGTGTACGAGCTCTCGATCGCCGGCCAGACGGCGTACCGCGGTGAGTGGGATGCCCAGGCCACGGCGCCGGTGGGGGGGAGCGTTCGGTTCGAGCTGCCCGCGGTGGTTGACGCCGGGCTGATCCCCGCCAGCGGGAGCGCGGAGTACGCGGTTCGGGGTGTGGTGGAGTACGTGCCGCCTGGGGCGCTCGGCGAAGCGCTCTTCAACGCTCGGGTTCGCACCGGTAGCGCACGGTTCGGCGAGCGCGGCGAGTTCGTGGTGGGCGGCGGCTAAACGATCAGGGTTAGTCGCTCGGATTCGTCGCGGGGCTTCCTGTGGGCGCAATGACGACCTCGCCCGCGTCGTTGATCACCGCGACGCCGAGCGCCATGAGCGCGTTGAGCGCCGCCTGCTGCTCGGCCTGCTTTTTCGAGGCGCCCCAGCTCGATTCATAATGCACCGCCCCGATCTGCACGCTGACCTCGAACGCCTTGGCGTGATCCGGGCCCTTTTCGTCGAGCAGTGAATAGGTGGGCGTTGCCGCCAGCGCTTCCTGCGCGTATTGCTGCAGCACTGACTTGAAGTTCTGCTGGTGCCCGCTGATCGCGGCTCGCTCGATCACTTCCGCGAAGAGCGGCTCGATGAACCGGCGCGCGGCCTCGAGCCCCGCGTCGATGTAGAGGGCGCCGATGACGGATTCAAGCACCGCCGCCGAGAGCGACGCCGGCATGTCGGCATTGGCGGGCATGCCCGAGCCGAGCTTCAGCAGCTCGTCCAGCCCGATCTGCAGCGCGACCTTGGCGCAGGTGCGGCGCGAGACGGCGACCGACTTGATCTTCGTCATGTCCCCTTCGAGCAGCGCCGGGTAGTCGCGGAAGAGCTGCTCGCAGACCACCATGCCAAGCACGGCGTCGCCCAGGAACTCGAGGCGTTCGTTCGAGCTGACCCGCTCGGCGGCGCTCGAGGCGTGGGTGAGCGACTCGCGCAGCAGGTTCGGGTCGCTGAAGCGGTGGCCGAGGATCTCTTCGGCGCGGGCGATCTGGGAAGGGTCCATCGGGGCTCGGTCTCCGCGGGCCCGAGTCCCCAAGGCTGGGGGTCAGCAGTGGGGGGGCGTTCGCAAGACCGACGCGAGGGCTCGGCGACCGTCCCGAGAGCCGGGAGAGGAGGGTCGGCGGGCCGCAGCGTCGGCGGTCTGTCACAGAATATCGTCCCCTGCTCGGGGGTCCATAAGCAGAACCCGCCGACAGACCCGCCCATCGCCCGTTAGGGGGTGACAGGCCGGCGGTCTCTCGGTATAGTGCTCGGCTCAACGGTCAGGGCGGTGGGCGTCCGGGCCGAGGCATCCGACGTAGGAGCGAGGCGTGCATTACCCCAAGCGAGTCAGCCGAGTGAAGCGGAAGCGGTCGATCGGGTTCCGCGCCCGGATGAGCACCAAGAACGGTCGCAAGATGATGAACCGCAAGCGCCGCGTCGGTCGTTCGCTGAACGTCGCCGACAAGTAAGCCAGCATCTAATCTGAGCAGTTCCTGCCGCCCGCCAACCGCGGGCGGTGTTCGTTTTTGGACCCGTTCTTGAGTGCTGTTGATTTGGGGTATGCTCCGCCTTCCCAGCGAAACGAAAGGGCGATCGGCATGAAAGTTCACGAGTACCAGGCCCGTCAGATCCTCGCGGACGCCGGCGCGCCGGTCCCCCCGGGCGAGGTCATCGAATCCGCCTCCGACGCCGCCCGGGCGTACACCGACGCCGTCACGGGCGCCGGGCTGGGCGATGGCGGCCTCGCCGTGGTCAAGGCCCAGGTCCACGCCGGCGGTCGCGGCAAGGCCGGTTTCGTCAAGCTGGTGAATTCCGCGAAGGAGGCCACCGAGGCCGCCGAGTTCATGCTCTCCAACAAGATGGTCAGCTACCAGACCGGGCCCGAGGGGCTCGACGTCACCAAGCTGCTCGTCGCGGCGGGCGTGGACATCGCCAAGGAGTACTACTTGGCCATCACCACCGACCGCGCCACCCGGCGGAACACCATGATCGCCTCCGCCGAGGGCGGCGTAGAGATCGAGCAGGTCGCCAAGGACAACCCGGACGCCATCCTCAAGGAGCCCATCCACCCGCACATGGGCCTCCAGCCCCACCAGGCCCGGCGTCTGGCTTTCAAACTGGGCTTCACCGGGAAGCAGGTCGGGCAGGCCGTCAAGGTGATGATGGCCCTCTCGAACAGCTACCACGCCCGCGATTGCACCCTTGCTGAGATCAACCCGCTCATCGTCACCCCGCCGACGGACGACCACCCCGACGGGCAGGTGCTGGCGATCGACGCCAAGTTCAACTTCGACGACAACGCGCTGTTCCGTCAGAAGCAGGTCGCCGGGATGTTCGACCCCGCCGAGGAAGACCCCGCCGAGCTGCGGGCCAAGGAGCACGATCTTTCGTACATCGCGCTCGACGGCGACATCGGCTGCTTGGTCAACGGCGCGGGGCTGGCGATGTCCACCATGGACATCATCAAGCATTATGGCGGCGAGCCGGCCAACTTCCTCGACGTCGGCGGCTCGGCCAGCAAGGAAGCCGTCACCGAGGCCTTCCGCATCATCCTCTCGGACGACGCGGTGAAGGGCGTGATGGTCAACATCTTCGGCGGCATCATGCGCTGCGACGTGATCGCGAGCGCCATCGTCGCGGCGGCCAAGGAAGTCGGCTTCAAGGTGCCGCTGGTCGTGCGCCTCGAAGGGACGAACGTGGAAGAAGGCCGCGCGATCCTCGAAGAGGCGAAGGCAGACATCCCGACCATGCAGGCGGCGACAGATCTCGGTGACGCGGCGCAGAAGGTGGTTGCCGCGGTGAAGGGGTGAGATGAGCGAAGCGCCACGCGAAGGGAAGATTCTCGAAGTCGCCAAGTTCGACTCACGCGTCAAGAACTACTGGCTGCTCTCCGGCACGCTGCTCTGCATCGTCACCGTTGTCGGCATCCCGTTCATCCCTGTCTTTCTCGTGCTCGGGCTCTTCTTCACCGGGAAGTACCTCGACGCGATGGAATGCGAACTCACCGACCGCTCGCTGCGGGTAAAGAAGGGCCTGCTCAACCGCATCGAGAAGTCGGTGCCCCTCGACAAAATCACCGACCTCGCCCACTACCAAGGGCCCATCATGCGGATGATGGGTATTGAAGGGCTCAAGCTCGAAACCGCCGGGCAGAGCAGCGGCCCGGGCGGCTCGCTGGTGTCGCTCGTGGGCGTCAAGGACGCCCGCGCGTTCCGCGACGCCGTGCTGACCCAGCGGGATATCGTCACGGAGAACCGGCGCGAAGATTCATCAGCGCCGCCGTCGTCTCAGTCTGACGGGCCGGTGCTCGTTGAGATCCGCGACGCGCTGCTCCGCATCGAAGAGCGGCTGAAGGAGGACCGGGCGTGAGCAAGAAGAAGGGGCCGCCGGACGAGTTCCGCGAACTCTCGTTCTCCTCCTACGATGAGTTCGCTGCCGAACTGGATCATCTGGAGCAGGCCCGCCGCGCGGGCTCTCTCGCGTCGTGCGGCAACTGGTCCGCCGCCCAGGTGTTTCAGCACCTGGCCCGCACCATGCGGGCCAGCTACGACGGCTTCCCCTTCAAGGCGCCGTGGTTCGTGGCCGGCTTCGGGCGGGCGATGAAGCCCTTTGTCTTCAAGATGAAGATGAGACCCGGTTTTCAGATGCCGCCCGCGGCGGCGGCGATCATGCCCGACGACACCGCCGAGTTCGACGCCGAGCTCGCTGATCTCCGCGAGCAGATCGCCCGCATGGACCGCGGCGACCGCATGGACGCCCCCAGCCCGCTCTTCGGCCACCTCGGGCACGAACGCTGGAAGAAGATGCATCTGAACCACTCGGCGATGCACCTGGGGTTCCTGCGCTCGACGCAATAAAAAACGCCCGCGGTGAAGCGGGCGTCATGTAGTTCATATGGAATGACGAGCGTTAGTCGTCCTGCTTCTGCTGGCGGGTGTAGCCGTACTTGCGCTTGAGGGGCTTGACGACCAGCCCGGTGCGGATGGCCTTGGCCGAGGCTTTGACACGCATCGGCTTGCCGTCCACAAGGGCGTTGACGGTCTGCAGGTTGGGCTTGAAGGTGCGCCGGGTGATGCCCGTGGGCTTGAGGCCGAAGCCGCCCTTGGTGATCTTCTGACCACGGTACGTGCGCTTCTTGCCGAAGGAGGTTCGCTTGCCGGTAAAGAAGCATTCGCGGGGCATGATCGGGCTCCGAGTCGTGAGAGTGAACGCGCCCGGAGGTCCCCACCGCGGGCGAGAATCGAAGATTGTAGCGAGAGATCGGCGAGCGGCAAGCTCCAAGAGCTATGGTCCAGCAACGCCGTCTGATCCTCGCCGGAGACCCCATGCCCGCCGACACCCACCCAGCCAACCGCCTCGCGGGCGAGACCAGCCCGTACCTGCTCCAGCACGCTCATAACCCCGTGGATTGGTTCCCTTGGGGGCCGGAAGCCTTCGCCGCCGCTCGCGAACGGGGCGTCCCGATTTTCCTCTCCGTGGGCTACTCGACGTGCTACTGGTGCCACGTTATGGAGCGGGAATGCTTTGAGGACGAGGTCATCGCCAGGCAGATGAATGAAAAGTTCGTCTGCGTGAAGGTGGACCGCGAGCAGCTCCCCGATATCGACAACGTCTACATGACGGCGGTGCAGATCCTCACCGGTCGCGGCGGCTGGCCCATGTCCGTCTTCCTCACACCGCCCGGCGCTCGCGCCGAGAGCGACCCCGGCCTGGAACCCTACTGGGGCGGCACCTATTTCCCGCCCACGCCCCGCACCGGCATGCCCAGCTTCCCGCAGGTGCTCGATGCGATGAGTCATGCCTATGCGAACCAGAAGGGTGATGTGCTCGAGCAGGCCGAGTCGCTCAGCACGGCGATCCGGGCGCACCTCACCAGCGAGCGCGAGCCGGTGCGCCTGACCGATGAAGCGACCACGCGCGCCTTCGAGGTGCTGTGGACCGGCTTCGACCACACCAACGGTGGCTTTCACGGGGCGCCGAAGTTCCCGCAGCCGGTCTTCCTTGAGTTCCTGCTCGACGCGCACGCGAAGCGGGAGGGCGAGGATCGTGAGCGTGCTGAGAAGATGCTGCGCCTCACGCTCGACCGCATGGCGATGGGGGGGATGAACGATCAGGCTGGCGGCGGCTTCCACCGCTACAGCGTCGACGCGACATGGACCGTGCCGCACTTTGAGAAAATGCTCTACGACCAGGGCCAGCTCGCGAGCGTGTACGCGCGGGCTTCCGAGCGCTTCGACGATGCGTTCTACGCCCGCACCGCGCGGCGCACGTGCGAGTACGTGCTGAATGAGATGCGCCACGAGCAGGGTGGTTTCTTCAGCGCCCAAGACGCCGAGGTGAACGCCCGCGAGGGACTCAACTACCTCTGGACGCTCGACGAGTACAGCGAGGTTCTCAGCGAAGACGACGCGGCCTTCGTCGCGAGCGTCTACGGCGTCGACAGCGGCCCGAACTTCCAGGACCCACACCATTCCAGCGAACCACCGCGCAACGTGCTGCAACTCGCGGCGCACCCCGACCAACTCGCCGAGCAGCACGGTGTGAGTGTTGAAGCGCTTTGGGAGCGCATCGACCGCATCAACGCGGTGCTCTACGACACCCGCGCCGAGCGCGAGCAGCCCGGGACCGACGACAAGATCCTCGCCGGCTGGAACGGCCTGATGATCGCCGGCCTCGCGGAAACAGGCAGCGCGCTCGACGAACACGAGTTCATCGACGCGGCTGCAGCAGCATCGCGCTTCGTGCTCAACGAGATGTGTGATGAGACCGGTGATTTGCTCCGCGTCTGGCGCGACGGCAAGGCCGAGACACCCGCTGTCTTCGAGGACTACGCGTTCCTGATTCACGGCCTTTTCGCGTTGCACAAGGCAACGAACGAAACAGGGTGGCGCGACGAAGCCATAACACTCGCTCGCCGTGCGGAAGAACTCTTCGCCGCTGAACCCGGCGGTTGGTACGACGCGCCCGCGGATCGCGCCGACCTCATCGTGCGCCTCGTCAGCCTGAGCGACGGCGCCGTCCCCAGCGCGACGTCGGTGATGCTCAGCAACCTCCTCACGCTGCGCGAACATGGTTTCGAGGAAGAACTCGGCCGTGCCCTCGCGGCGACCTCCGTCGCTATCGCCGAGAACCCGCTCTCGATAGTCAACTCGACGCGCCTTCTTTTCGAGATCGACGACGCTTTTCTCGACCGCTTCGGCATGGGCGAAGACGCCGCAACGCCATCAAGCACGCCCAACGAATCCCCTGTCGAGATATTCGCCAGCGCCACCGAACTCGAAGTTGGTGATACAGGCGCCGAGATTTCTCTCGAACTGCGCATCGTCGAGGGCTACCACATCAACGCCCACGACGCCGGTGTCGAAGGGCTGATAGGCCTCGACATCGCCATCGACGGCGGCATGGGCTTCGAGGTGGTCGCCGATTACCCCACAGGCAAACCACTCGAGGGTTCTTTTGTACCGAAGGGCGAAACCCTCTTCGCTCACGAAGGAACCGTGCGCGTCGATGCGCTCGTGCGCCCTAACGGCGAACCCATCACCGGCACACCGAGACTGGTCGTCACCTACCAGGCCTGCGACCAGCGCGCGTGCCTGCAACCGATGAGCGCGGTGCTTGGCGTCGAAATCCGTTTGGCGAAAGACTGAGGGCGCCACTGGCAGCTTGGTGCCAGTGTCTTGTTTTGAGTACGTCGAACCACTGGCTGACAAGCACCCAGTGGCGCCCGATCACGCCGCCCCCGCCGCTTGCACCGGGAGCGTCGCCGTGATCTGTTCGACCAGGTCGTCCGGCGTCACGCCCTCGGCCTGTCCCTCGAAGTTGATGAGCATGCGGTGGCGCAGCGCGTGCGGCGCCACGGCTTTCAGATCGTCCGTGCTTACCGCGTTGCGGTTCTCCAGCAGCGCCCGGCACTTCGCCGCCAACACCAGCGCCTGCGCTCCGCGAGGCGACGCCCCGATGCGCACGAACCGCGTCGCGTTCGGCGTCGCGAACTCACCCCCCGGGTGCGTCGCCAGCGTCAGGCGCACGGCGTAATCGCGCACGTGATCCGCGATCGCCACCATCCGCACCAGCTTCTGGTGCGCGATGATTTTTTCCGCGTCGAGCACCGCGTCCACCTCGTCAGGCGCCGCCCCCGTTGTGCGGCTCAGGATCTCCGACAATTCATCCCGCGACGCGTACCCCACGTTCAGCTTGAACATGAAACGATCGAGCTGCGCCTCGGGCAGCGGGTACGTGCCCTCCTGCTCGATCGGGTTCTGTGTCGCCATCACCAGGAAGGGCCGCGGGAGTTGGTGCGATACTCCGTCGGCTGTCACGCTTCGCTCCTGCATCGCCTCGAGCAGCGCCGACTGCGTCTTGGGCGTCGCTCGGTTGATCTCGTCGGCCAGCAGAATCTGGTTGAACACCGGCCCCTGCTGGAAGCGGAACTCCTTGCCGTGCTCGCTGTCAACGACCACCGTCGTCCCCGTCACGTCCGCGGGCATCAGGTCGGGCGTGAACTGAACGCGCCCGAAATCCAGCGAGAGCGCCCGCGAGAGCGTGCGGATCAGCAGCGTCTTCCCCAGCCCCGGCACGCCCTCGAGCAGCGCGTGCCCGTCGCAGAACAGGCACACCAGCACGGCGTCAACGACATCCTTTTGTCCGACAACCACGCGCCCGATCTGCTCACGCACGGCGGCGTAATCACGACGAAACTCGTCGGCGGCTTGAGCGGCGGCTTCGGGGGTAAGAGTTGACACGGGGTGAGTGTATCCAACGCGGGCTATTTGGGATGGCTTTGAGCCGACCTTGGGGTACCATCATTCAGGCAGGAAGTGCTTTATGGGAGCCAGCCTATGTCCCGCTCATCCGTTCTGTGTGCGCTCGTTATCAGCATGACTCACGCGGCCTTGTCCACGGCGCTTGCGGCGTCGCCATGCGATCTCTCCCTCGAGCACGAAATCATATTGAATCATCCCGATGGGATACAAAGCACGAAGGTGGCGAGTGACGGCAGGTACGCGTTGTATTACTCCGAAGCGACGGTGGGTTCTGACCCGCGGGTGCTCGTTCCTCAGATCGTTGTGATCGATCTTGTGAGCGGGGAGCAGCGCGGGATCAAATTCCCACTGGAGGCGGATGGATTCGATGGTTCCGTAGATCGCTGGATCGCTGCCGCGGACGGTATAGGAGCTATCTCGACCTTGTCGTATGTCCTCGGGGAACCCTTTGAGTCCGGCGCGATACAACTCTTTGATCTCTCGACAGGGGAGCTCCTGCAGACGATCAGCAGGCCGGAGTGGAACGGCGAGGAAGTGTTCCCAAAGCAAGTCGCTCTGGGCGACGGGTACTTGCTGGCGACCGCCCAGTCATACGAAGATGACCCGGAGAGTCCGCGAGCGGTATTGGCGTATGACTTAGGGACATACGAGCACGTCCGGACGTTTATCAGCCCGGATGGACAAGTTCAATTTAGCGGGTACGGCAACCATCTTGCGATCGGAGATGGCGGAAAAGCGCTGATCGGAGCGCACTTGCGAAACGAGTCGATGCAGTTCCAGGCAGGGGCGGCGTATCTTTACGACCTCAGCACTGGAGATCTATTGCACAAGCTGACACCGGATGATCCAGGGTTTGAAGACCGATTCGGACAGACCCTTGCTTTAGATAACGGCGTCGCATTGGTCGGCGCGCCGAGCGCCGGGGGTCCCGGGAACCCCAATGCGGGCGCAGGCTACTTATTCGACCTGAGCAGCGGTGAGCAAATCACGAAGCTCGAGACAGCCGCTTCCGGGGGCGCTGCTCTATTCGGGTGGCGTGTTGCGATTCACGAAGACGTCGCCGCGGTGACGACGCCCGGCGGATTGGCGGGCGGGGGGAACGCTCAGCGCGGGGTCATCGAGTACTTTGGGCTCAATGACGGACGGCGCATCGCCACGATTTCCATGTATCCCCCATCAGTTGCGAGGATGGGGCGCGACGTGTGGTCCACGCCCCAAGGTGTGTACGTGATGGGCTGGGTTGAAGAGAACGATGAAGTCGTGGCGTATGAGATCTACCTTCACGACCCCGATCTGCTGACTCTGGACTTTGATGGCGACGGACTACACGGCTCTGGAGACCTCGCAGAGATCTTGGCAGCGTGGGGGACTTCCACGGCGGACGCTGATTGTGATGGCGTTACCACAAGCGCGGAACTCGCCAGCCTCCTTGCCTTGTGGGGCACTCCCGCTGACTAAATCGGTGCTTCGATCGAGAGCGCGAAACGTCAGCGAGTCATCTAGCTCGATGCCCACGAACGATCGTTACGCGTCCCTCAGATCCGGCCGTCCGATGAGCGCGTGTTCGCGCAAAAATGTGTCGGCGGTCTGGGCGGTAGCTTCATAGATCATCGACGCCATCCCGGGAGTAGCGGTGCTGGCGTTGACCGACAGGTCGGGAGAAAAACGCGGGGCGACCTTTCAATCGCCCCGCGAGAAAAGCGTATTCAGTGGCTGATAGTGTCGCGGGTGGTCACGTTGACCTGGCTCGCGACGCCGTCCTCGGTGCGGGCCGTCGCCTTGCGTTCGGCCTTGAGCGCTTCCTTCATCGTCGAAGACTTGCCGTTGAGGGTGTAGGCCGTGTCTTCGTCAACCTTGACGGTGACACGGGTGCTATCGGATTCCGGAGAATCGTCGACGATCAGCACGAACGAGCTGTCCTCGGCGGACACGGATTCGATAATGCCGCTCATCGTCTTCTGCTCGGCTTCGCTCTGACTGACAGGCGCTGCGTAGTGAGCGCCGTTCGTTGCGATCGCGGCGCTGCCGACGATCAGCCCGAAGGACGCGAGACCTGACGCGATGGTGCGAGTTTTCATGTGAAGACTCCTTCCGACCGGCTCTGGCGGGCGTGTGTCGCCCGCGTGTGTTGGCGTTCCTGCCGGTCTGGCGTGATACGCGCATCGCAGGTGCATCAGGCGCAGAAAAAACGCGCTAAATCTATATAAACTATTGATGACATTATGTTTATGAATCGAGAACCTGGGGCGATGTTATGTCACGGTCAGGGTGGGCGCGCTCGACGCCCGCCGCCCGCTGGCGATGGTCACCTGCTTCTCGAGCTGATCCACCAGCTTCTCCAGCTCGCTCTTGAGCGCGGGGTTCCCGGTGAAGTTGGCCGAGGCGTCGCCGGAGTCGGAGTTCTCGCGCAGCTCGGTGTGGATGGGCAGGCCGCCCAGGAAGGGCAGGCCCATCCGCTGGGCCATCGTCTGGGCTCCGCCGCGACCGAAGAGGTCGTATTCCTTGCCGTCGTCCCCGATGAAGTACGACATGTTCTCCACCACGCCCAGGATGCCGACGCCCAGCGACTGGAACATGCGGACGGCGCGGACGGCGTCGTCCTGCGCCACCTTCTGTGGCGTGCACACGATCACGGCGCCGTCGAGCTGCATGGTCTGGGCCATGGTCAGCGGCACGTCGCCCGTGCCGGGGGGCAGGTCGATGATCAGGTAATCAAGCTCGCCCCAGCGCGTCTGGTTGGCGAGCTGGTTGAAGGCGCCGTGGGCCATCGGTCCGCGCCAGATCAGCGGTTTCTCAGGATCGACGAGCTTGCCGATGGTCATCGAGCGCACGCCGTGGGCGGTGAAGGGGATGATCTCCTTGCCCATCGTCTTAGGCTCGTGCGACTTGAGTCCGAGCAGCGTGGGGCAGGAGGGGCCGTAGATGTCGCCGTCGAGGATGCCGACGGAGTGGCCGGCGCGGGCCAGACCCACCGCGAGGTTCACCGAAACGGTGGATTTCCCAACGCCGCCCTTGCCGGCTCCGACGGCGATGATGTGGGCGATGTCATCCCGCTTGGGCGCCTGCGCCTGCGGCGTGTCGCCTTTGGGTGATGACGATTCGCCGAGCGAGACCGCGAAATCAACATCGAGCGCAGCGAGTTTCTCGCCGGTGTCGCGGGAGAGTTTTTCGATAGCCCGTGTGGCCTCGGCCCGAACCCGCTCCCGGGCCTCGGCGCCCTTCGAGGGCAGCGCGATCGTCACACCCACGGCGTTGTCGCAGACGGCGCACCGCTTCACGGCGTCCAGCGAGACGAGGTCGCGCTGGAGTTCGGGATCCTTGACAGTGCGGAGGGCGGCGAGAACGTCTTCTTTGGAAAGCGGCATCGGGGCGGGAACTCCATCGGGAACGCGGCGGATCGGTTCACGATGGTAGGGGCAGAGAGTCCCTCCGGGTGCCACTACTCGCCGCGAAGCGGCGCAGTAGTGCATTAGACCCTGCGCACAGCAAGACACTACTGCGCCTTCGGCGAGTAGCGGCGCCCGGAGGGAGGATCACTCGCTCAGCGACGCGATCTTCACCGGGTTCGTCGTGAACCCGGGGATCTCGGTCAGCGTGCCGGATTCTTCGCTCGCCGTCACTACCCCGTACAGCCGCAATGAGACGGTGCCCAGCTCGGTCGAGACCAGGATCTCGGCCCGGTCGGCGTGCAGGTAGCGCTGGCCGTCCTCGAGGCGGACGTCGAACAGCTCCAGCGTCGAAGGGTCCACGCGGTCGGCGGTGACCACGCTCATGCCGTGGGCCGAGCCGTCGAGCAGGATGCGGGCGTAGCGCTCCTTGATCTCCCGCGGCGTGAGCCCGGCGTTGGGGTCCTCGGCGCAGGCCGCCAAGGGCAGGGCGAGGGCGAGCGGGATGAGGAAGCGAAGAGCGCGCATCGGGGTCTCCGCTGGGGCTATCGGTCGCGCAGCGGTTGGACTTGATCGGACGTTGTGCCGATAGAACGGGGCCGCGGGTCGCACGGGCGATCGCTGCGCGGCAGGAAAGGCGGGCGGGCATGGCGAGCGCCGTGAAGAAGATCGGTGTGCTGACCGGAGGCGGCGACTGCCCCGGCCTCAACGCGGCCATCCGCGCCGTCGCCAAGACCGCCATCTACGAGCACGGCATCGAGGTGATCGGCATCGAGGACGCCTTCCAGGGCGTGGTCGAGCACCGCATGCGTCCCCTCGGCGCCCGCGACGTCTCCGGCATCCTCACCCACGGCGGCACGTTCCTGGGCTCGTCGGCGTCGTGCGATCCGGGGCGCATGCCAGTGGGCACGAACTCCAAGGGCGAGACGATCTTCGAGGACATCCGCGAAGAGTGCGCCGCCAGCCTCGCCAAGCGCGGCATTGATGCGCTGGTCGTCATCGGCGGCGACGGCACCATGAGCGTCGCCTCCGGCTTCGTGAAGCTGGGTGTCAACTGCATCGGTGTGCCCAAGACCATCGACAACGACCTGGTCGGCTCCGACGTCACCATCGGCTTTGCCACCGCGATCGAGGTGGCGACCGAAGCGCTCGACCGCCTGCACACCACCGCGATGAGCCACCACCGCGTGATCGTCACCGAGGTGATGGGGCGCAACGCCGGCTGGATCGCGCTGCACGCGGGCGTGGCGTCGGGCTCGGACGTGATCGTGCTGCCTGAGATCGAATACGACCTTGAGTCCATCTGCGACTTCGTGCGCGACCGCAGCCAGCGCGGCAAGCGCTTCAGCCTCATCTGCTGCTCCGAGGGCGCCAAGGCGAAGGGCGGCAAGCGTGTGGTGAAGGAAGTCGATCCCGACAATCCCGACCCGATCCGTCTGGGCGGCGTTGGCGAGGTGCTGGCCGACGACATCGAGCGCGAGACCGGCATCACCACTCGCGCGGTGGTGCTGGGCCATGTGCTGCGCGGCGGAACGCCCAACGGCGCTGACCGTGTGTTGGCGACGGTGCTCGGTTCACGCGCGGTCGAGCTGCTGGTGAGCGGGGCGCAGGGACGGCTGGTCGTGATGCAGGACGGCAAGGTCACGGACGTCGATCTGCTGAACTCGGCGCACAAGCAGCGGTTGGTGGAGCCGGATTCGGAATTGGTGCAGGCGGCGCGCCGCGTCGGCACGCACCTGGGCGACTGACGCGTCAGAGGCTGGAACGGTCGCGGTTGCGGCGCAGGTTGCCGATATAGTTGTCGAGGTCGCGCCGCCATTCCTTGATGTCTTCGCGATCGACGAACTCATCGATACCCAGGCGCTTGGCCTTGCGCTCGGTGGCGTCGAGTTCCTTGATGACGCTGCGGAGTTCGTAGCAGGCGTTCAGGCATGCGTCGGTGCGGTTGCGCCATGTGTTGATGGAGGTGGCGGTCATGGCGCCACCCTCATGCACCTGATAGGTCGCGTTGCCCGGGTCGGTGTCGCTGATGCGCTCGACCCAGAACGAGAACTCTGCGTAGAGCTTGGCGCGGTCCTCGAAGACCTCGGCGCGCTGCTCCAGACCGCGCTCGCCGCGACGCATGGCGGCGGCGCCGTACTCGCTGGCGAGTTCCCAGCCCTCCAAACCTAAACGCTCACCGAGTTCGTCGATGTCTTCGTCGAAGATCTCACCGAGGCCGAATTCTTCGACCCCCTTGCCGGTGAGCGTCAGCACGCTGGTGGGGGAGTCGAGCTCCTCGGCGTCGTCGGAGCGGTCGTTCGAGAAACGGAAGCCTCCCTCGCCGTCTTCCGAGACGTAGAGCGATTCCTCGTACACCACCATGGCGCGGGCGATGGCCTCGGGGTGCCCGTTGCGGGCGCAGATGCCTTCGAGCTTGGCCGCGAGGATGGAGTTCATCTTGGCGTCCACCTCGACGGCGCCGGTGGAGGTGTCCTGGCGGTAGGCGACGGCCCCGCCGATGGTCCCGTCCTCGCGGATGAAGATCCGCTCGCACCCGAGCGCGACCCAGATCGCCGCGCTGATGGCGTCGTCGATGACCGCGTAGCAGCGCACGGACGGGTCCCGGTCGCTCATCACGCCGCTGATCTCATCAGCCGCCCAGACCTGCCCTCCGGGCGAATCAATGTGGAAGACGACGTGGTTGATGCCACGGCGTGCCGCATGGGACAGGGCGTTGCGCACGCCCTCGGGCCCTACTTTTTCACCGAAGACACCGTGGATGGGCACCACGAGGTAGCGCTCGCGTGGCTCGGTGGTGCTGGGGATCGCGCGGGTTTCGTGGCGCGGTTCATTGCGTTCCCGGGTTGGTTTGGCGGTGGGGGCTTCGCCCTTTTCGATGGATTCGATTTCGCTGCGCCGGAAGGTCATGCGGGTGGTGATGTTGGAGATCATGGCGTCGAAGACGACCTTGGAGCGCGTCTCGGAGACGATCGTGCCTTCGAGCACGCGCCCGTCGCGCAGGCGGATGGTGTCGGCGCTCGCGGCGGCGGTGAGGATCAGAACAAGAAGAACAGCAACGGTTCGCGCCAGCCACGTCACGATGATTTCTCCACGCCGCGTGATGGCGGCGGAGCGATTATACGTGCGCGGGGGCTGAACCCGAAGTGGAAACCGTGATGGTGGGGGCGTCCTGCAGGGCGGCGACGGACCAGTCGCCGGCCTTGAGCGCTTCTATGGCGGAGACCAGCGCCTTGGCGCCGGTGAGGGTGGTGATCATGGGGACGCCCATGCGCACGGCGGCGGCGCGGATCTTGCCCTCGTCGGTGGCGTAGCCGGTGCGCGTTGGTGTGTTGATGACGAGCTGGATGTCGCCCGAGGTCATCAGATCGAGCACGTTGGGGCGCACGCCCTCGACGATCTTCTTGAGGGTGTGTACGGCGACGGACTGGGCGGCGAGCGCTTCGGCGGTGCCGCCGGTGGAGTAGATGGCGAAGCCCATGGCGCCGAGGCGACGGGCGATGTCAACGGCGCCGTCTTTGTCTTCGTTGCGTACGCTGAGGAAGATCGAGCCGGTGAGGGGGAGTTCCGTGCCGGCGCCGAGCAGCGCCTTGGCGAGCGCGATGGGGAGCGAGGGGTCGCGCCCCATGACCTCGCCGGTGGAACGCATCTCGGGGCCGAGGACGAAGTCGGTGCGGGAGAACTTCTTGAAGGGGAAGACGGGCGCTTTGACGGCGTAGGTATTCACGTCGCTGGGCGGTTTGATGCCTTGTTCATCGAGGGAGCGTCCCATCATGGCGAGCGCCGCGACGCGGGGCCACGGCACGCCGTTGGCCTTGCCGACAAAGGGCGCGGTGCGCGAGGCGCGGGGGTTGACCTCGATGATGGAGATCTCGCCATTGCGGAGCGCGAGCTGGACGTTCATGAGGCCGCAGACGCGGAGTTCCTTCGCGAGCGC
Source organism: Phycisphaerales bacterium (assembly GCA_965227605.1). Taxonomy (GTDB): domain Bacteria; phylum Planctomycetota; class Phycisphaerae; order Phycisphaerales; family UBA1924; genus CALNYS01. The sequence continues at coordinate 621,665 of OZ245745.1, forward strand.
GCGGGCGATCTCCTTGATGCGATCGACGGTGGCGCCGGGGATGCTCCACGGCGGGATGACGCAGGAGGAATCGCCCGAGTGAACACCGGCTTGTTCGATGTGCTCCATGACGCCGCAGACGATGGCCTGACCGTTCCCGCTGGCGTCGAAGTCAGCGACGACATCGACGTCGATCTCGGTAGCGCCGTCGAGGAACTTGTCGACGAGGACGGGGGCGTCGGTGAGGTCGGAGGCGCCGACGGCGGCGTTCATGTAGCGGCGCATGGAACGCTCGCCCGAGCAGATTTCCATGCCGCGACCGCCGAGGACGTAGCTGGGGCGGACGATGACGGGGTAGCCCAGGCGCTCCGCGATCTCGAGGGCTTCGTCGACGGAGTGGGCGATGCCGCTGGGCGGCTGGTTGAGGTTCAGGCGGTCGAGGAGGGCCTTGAAGTGCTCGCGGTCTTCGGCGCGGTCGATGGCTTCGAGGGGCGTGCCGATGATGGGCGCGCCGGCGGCGACGAGGCCGTGGGCGAGGTTGAGGGGTGTCTGGCCGCCGAACTGGATGATGAGGCCGCGGACGAGATCGTCGTTGTCGCCTGAGAGTGCTTCAACCACGTTCAGCGAGTCTTCGAGGGTGAGGGGCTCGAAGAAGAGGAGGTCGGAGGTGTCGTAGTCGGTGGAGACGGTCTCGGGGTTGGAGTTGATCATCACCGACTCGAGGCCGGCGTCACGGGCGGCGAAGGCGGCGTGGACGCAGCAGTAATCGAACTCGATGCCTTGGCCCACGCGGTTGGGGCCGCCGCCGAGGATGACGACCTTGGGCGTGTCGGTGACTCGGGCCTCGTCGTCGATGCGGGGGGAGCCGTCTGGTTCGGTGAACGCGGTTTCGTAGGTGGAGTAGTAGTAGGGGGTGATGGCCTCGAACTCGGCGGCGCAGGTGTCGACGAGCTTGTAGACGGGGGCGATGCCCAACTCTTTGCGGCGCTGGCGCACGGCGAGGATGGATTCGGTGGTGATCTCTTCGAGATACAGGTTCGCAAGTTGGGGGTCGGAGTAGCCCAGGCGCTTGGCTTTCACGAGCGTTTCGCGCGGGACCTCTTCGAGCGACGTGTACTCGCAGAGCTCGTCCTCAAACTCGACGAGTTGTTTGAGCTCGTCGAGGAAGAAGGGGTCGATGCGGGTGAGGTCGTGGATGCGATCGAGCGACCAGCCCTGCTTGAAGGCGTAGCGGATGTAGTAGGGGCGCCCCTGCGAGGGAACGGCGAGTTTGCGGACGAGTTTTTCTTCGCTGACGGGCCATGGCTCGTCGTCCACATTGAAGCCGGCTTCGAGCTTGCGCTTGTGGGCGAGCCACTTGTCGTTGCGGTCGAGGCCGTAGCCGAAGCGTTTGACCTCCATCGAGCGGATGGCCTTCTGGAAGCTCTCCTTGAAGGTGCGCCCGATGGCCATGCCCTCGCCGACGGATTTCATCTGGGTGGTGAGGGTCTCGTCGGCCTCGGGGAATTTCTCGAAGGTCCAGCGGGGCATCTTGGTGACGATGTAGTCGATGGCGGGCTCGAAGCAGGCGCTGGTGGTTCCGGTGATGTCGTTGCGGAGTTCGTCGAGCGTGTAGCCCACGGCGAGGCGGGCGGCGATTTTGGCGATGGGGAAGCCGGTGGCTTTGGAGGCGAGCGCGGAGCTGCGCGAGACGCGGGGGTTCATCTCGACGACGAGCATCTCGCCGTTGACGGGGTTGATCGCGAACTGGACGTTTGAGCCGCCGGTGTCGACGCCGACCTCGCGGATGATGGCGATGGCGGCGTCGCGGAGGTGTTGGTACTCGCGGTCGGTGAGGGTGAGGGCGGGGGCGATGGTGATGGAGTCGCCGGTGTGGACGCCCATGGGGTCGATGTTCTCGATGGAGCAGACGATGACGCAGTTGTCGGCGTGGTCGCGGACGACCTCGAGTTCGTACTCCTTCCAGCCCAGGACGGAGGCGTCGATCTGCACCTGGGTGATCATGGATTCGCGGAGGCCGGAGCGGACGAGGTCTTCGAACTCTTCGCGGTTGTAGGCGACGCCGCCGCCCGAGCCGCCCAGGGTGAAGGCAGGGCGGATGATGGCGGGGAGGCCGATCTCGTCGAGGAAGCCGAGGCCCTCGTCGAGGGTGTGGACGACGCGGGAGGCGGGGGTCTGGAGGCCGATGCGTTCGCAGACGTCCTTGAAGGCTTGGCGGTCTTCGGCGCGGCGGATGGCCTCGCGGCTGGCGCCGATCATCTCGACGCCGAGCTCATCGAGGGAGCCGTCGTCCCAGAGGGCGCAGGCGCAGTTGAGGGCGGTCTGCCCGCCGAGGGTGGGGAGGAGGGCGGTGACGGGGTGACCGAGCTCGGCCTCGCGCCGGATGACCTTACGGATGGCCTCGGGGGTGACGGGCTCGACGTAGGTGCGGTCGGCGAGCCCGGGGTCGGTCATGATGGTGGCGGGGTTGGAGTTGACGAGGACGACGCGGTAGCCCTCGTCGCGGAGGGCCTTGCAGGCCTGGGCGCCTGAATAGTCGAACTCGCAGCCCTGGCCGATGACGATGGGCCCGGAGCCGATGACCAAGATGGAGGTGAGGTCGGTTCTTTTGGGCATCGGCGTCGTTCTCGTGCGCTTCGGGAACGGTACGCGTGATCGGCGCGGAGGGCAATGGGCGACGGGCTTCGTCTGAGGCAAGTCAACGCTAACATCGGAGCGTGCTGACCTACGCGCTGGTTCTGGGGGCGTTGTGGCTGGTGTTCGCGCTTGTGGCGAACCGGGCCGTGGCGCTGTCTACGCGCGGGGATGTGCTGACGGGGATCACGCTGCTCTTTTTACGGTTTTACGCGAGGGTTGTTCATCGGATGCGCGTGGAGGGGTTGGAGCACGTGCCCGACGCGGTGGAGGCGGGGCCGCTGGTGGTGGTGTCGAACCACACGGCGGGGGTGGATCCGCTGCTGATTCAGGCGGCGTGCCGGTTTGAGGTGCGCTGGATCATGGCGGAGGACATGCGGCTGCCCTGGCTGGAGGCGTTCTGGGAGTGGGGGGGCGTGATCTTCGTGGATCGGGAGAACCCCTCGACATCGCCGGTGCGGATGGCGATGACGCACTTGCGCGCTGGCGGCGTGCTGGGGCTGTTTCCGGAAGGGCATATTGAGCGACCGGCGCGGACGTTGTTGCCTTTTCATGCTGGGGTGGGGGCGTTTGTTCGGCCGACGGGGGCGGCGGTGCTTCCGGTGGTGATCGAGGGGACGCCCACGCGGGTGCGTTCGGCGTGGGGGAGTTTGTTCACGCCGAGCCGGGCGCGGCTGACGTTTCATGAGCCGATCCGGTATGGGCGGGAGCTGTCTCCGGCGGAGATCGCTGAGGATCTGCAGAAGCGGTACTTGGGGTGGACGGGGTGGCCCGCGGCTGGGCGGTCGGCTGCGTATGCTGAGGCGAAGACATGATCACACGCATTACAGGCACGTTGGAGCGGGTGGGGGCGCAGTCGGCGGTTGTCGCGACGGGCGGCGGGCTGGCGTACGAGGTGCTGATCCCGGCGGCGTTGGCGACGGAGCTCGCGGCGAGCGAGGGGCGCGAGGCGACGTTCCAGACAGTGCAGCTGTTTGAGCCGGTGGGGGGTGGCAGCGCGCTGCGCCCGCGGTTGATTGGTTTTCTGAGCGAGAGTGATCGTCGGTTCTATGAGCTGTTCACGACGGTGAAGGGCGTGGGCGGGCGTCGGGCGCTGCGGGCGATGGCGGCGCCGGCGTCGCGGCTGGCGCGGGCGATCGAAGAGAACGACGCGGCGTTTCTGCGGGGGATGCCGGAGATCGGGAAGCGTTTGGCGGAGACGGTGATCGCGGAGCTTCACGGGAAGGTGGATGAGTTTCTTGGGGATGATTCGGCGTCGCTGGCTGAGGTGAAAACGATTGGCGGGCTGGACGCCGCGGGGGAGCAGGCGGTGGAGGCGTTGGTGCGGTTGGGGCAGCCGCGGCCTGAGGCGGAGAAGGCGGTGGGCAAGGCGGTGGAGCGACTGCCGGACAAGGCGACGCCCGATGAGATTCTGGCGGCGGCGTTTGCGAGCGCGCCGTGAGGCGGCTGCTCGCGTGGTGGGAGATGGCTCGGTTGGCGCTGAGCGGCGGGTACAAGCCGGGGTCGCGGTACTGGAAATGGCGGAAGGAGACGGCGTTCGGCGGGGCGCGGAAGCTGAGCCGATCGCAGAAGTCGAAAGCGCTGCGCGACTTTGCGCTGTGGACGCGGGCGATGCGTCGTCACACGCGGGGTTGAACCTCAGGGCGCGTTGCTGGTGAGCAGTGTGAGGAAGCGTTCTTCGGCGCTCTGGTAGCGCTCGAAGGCTTCGCTGAGGGATTGGGCATAGGGGGTGATGTCCTGTGACTCGGCGCTCAGGCGGTCGAGTGATTCGCTGGCGTCGCGGAGATCGCTGACGGCGCTGGCGTAGGCGCGGGCGGCGTCGTAGAGGAGTTCGAACTCGAGCTCGCGCTCGGCGGGGCGGTGGAGGAGGCGCCACGGGGCGCGGCGGACCTCGCCCATTGTGAGGCGGAGCTGATCGGAGGCGAGGCGGGCGTTGGCGAGGGATTTGCGCACCGCGGGGGTCTGCTCGGCGACCAGCCCGTCGACGCGGTTGATGGCGGCGCGTGCGTCGGCGACGCCGTCGCGACCGTCCTGGAGCAGGGCTTCGACCATGGCGATGGTCTCTTCGTTGACGCGGAGCATGAGTTCGTCGGCGCGGGCGGAGGCGCTCTCGATATTGGCGATGACGCGGTCGATGTTCTCGCGGTTGTCGTCGACGCCGTCCTGGAGGCTGGCGACGAGAGCGCGGCCTTCTTCGACGCCCTGGCGGATCTCGGCGGAGGCGGAGCGGATCTCTTCGATGATCTCGTCGGTGCGGTCGAACCAGCCGCCGGAGCGCTCGCGTGCGTCGGCGGTCATAGCGCGGACGTCTTTGATGATGGCGTCGAGCTCGGCGGTGAACTCCTCGGTGAAGTCGTGGGCGCGGGCGAGGGTGCTCTGGAGCTGTTCGCGCTGGGTGGCGCCGTATCCGGCCTGGGCCATGAACTGCGGGACCTGGGTGGCGCCGGGGATCATCCCGCCCGGGGGGATGTCGCCGCGGGTGTGATCGCCAAGGGATTCGAAGTTGAGCGCGGCGCCCGAGCCGAGGAGAGGGCGTTCGAGATAGGCGGTGGCGCCCTCGTGGACGACGAGGTCGTCGTCGATAGCGATCTGAACGAGGACGCCTGAGAGCTCGCCGCTGTCGTCGCGCTCAAACATGATGCGGCTGACGCGCCCGACGTCACGCCCGCCGACGCGGACGGGGGAGTCGGTTTCAAGTCCCGCGGCGCCGTTGGCGAGTTCGAAGCGCACGGTGTAGGGGTTTGTCGGTTCGAGCTTGGCGAGGACGCCCGAGAGGGCGACGATGACGGCGACGGCGATAGCGATCGAGATAATCACGAAGAGCCCGGCGCGGACGGCGTTGGCGGAGCTTTGTGAGGCCATTGGTGGTTACTCCGTTGCTCGGGGCGGGCGGGTGACGCCCAGCAGGTCGGTGGCGTAGCCGCTGTGCTCGGCCCAGCGGCCGGCGCCCTCTGGCTCTCCGCGGAGGAACTGTCGGATCATCAGTTCGTCTTCCGTGAGCGAAGACGCGTCTTCGGCGGGGGCGTCCTTGAGGCGCTCGAACCAGGCGCGGTCCTGGACGGTCATCATCGTGCCGAAGCGGAGCATGGCCATGCGGTCGGCGATGGTGAAGGCGGAGTCCATCTCGTGGGTGACGACGACGCTGGTGATGCCGAGCTTCTTGGTGAGATCGAGCATGAGCTTGTCGATCTCGGCGCTGGTGATGGGGTCGAGACCGGCGGAGGGCTCGTCGTAGAACATGATCTTGGGATCGAGGGCGAGGGCGCGGGCGAGGCCGGCGCGTTTCTTCATGCCGCCCGAGATCTCGGAGGGGAAGCGGTCGGCGGCGTCGCGGAGGCCGACGAGTTCGAGCTTGATCTTCACCTGGATGTCGATGACCTCGGGGGCGAGGGTGGTGTGTTCGCGGAGGGGGAGGGCGACGTTCTCGGCGACGCTCATGGAGTTGAAGAGGGCGCCGGATTGGAAGAGGACGCCGAACTTGCGGCGCACGTCGTTCATGTTCTCTTCGTCGAGGTCGCAGATCTCCTGCCCGAAGAGGCGGATCTCGCCTTCCTCGGGGATGATGCTGCGGATCATGGTGCGGAGGAGGGTGGACTTGCCGGAGCCCGAGCCGCCCATGATGACCATGACCTCGCCCGGGTAGACGTCGAGGTCAACGCCTTTGAGGACGGCGCGTCCGCCGAAGCGTTTGACGAGCTTCCGCACCGAGATCACGGGGTCCGCGTCGGGCATAACTTGGTTTTAGCCGAAGACGATGCCCTGAGCGAGGGGGAGGTCGGTCCCGTAGTTGATGGTGTTGGTCTGACGGCGCATGTAGGCCTTCCAGGCGTCGGAGCCTGATTCGCGTCCTCCGCCGGTGTCTTTCTCGCCGCCGAAGGCGCCGCCGATCTCGGCGCCGCTTGTCCCGAGGTTGACGTTGGCGATGCCGCAGTCGGAGCCGGCGGGGGAGAGGAAGCGCTCGGCGGTGCGGGCGTCGGAGGTGAAGATCGCGCTCGAGAGGCCCTGATCGACCTGGTTGTGCATGGCCATCGCCTCGTCGAAGTTGTCGTAGTCGAAGACGTAGAGGACGGGGGCGAAGGTCTCTTCCATCGCGACGGGGAAGTCGCCCCTGGGAGCGCGGATGATGGCGGGGTTGACGAAGTTCCCGGGGCGGTCGATGCGGTCGCCCCCGACGAGGAGCTCGCCGCCCTGCTTTTTGGCCTGGTCGATGGCGTTCATCATGGCGTCCACCGAGGCTTCGTTGATGAGGGGGCCGACGAGGGTTTTGGGATCGAGCGGGTCGCCGATGGTGGCGGTGGCATAGGCGGCCTTGAGCTTGTCGACGAGGGGATCGACGATGGACTTGTGGGCGATGACGCGCCGGGTGCTGGTGCAGCGCTGGCCGCAGGTGCCGATGGAGCCGAAGACGATGCCGCGGGTGGCGAGGTCCATGTCGGCGTCCTGGGTAACGATTAGGGCGTTGTTGCCGCCGAGTTCGAGCAGGCAGCGCCCGAGGCGCCCGCCCACGACTTCGCCCACGCGCTTGCCCATGCGGCAGGAGCCGGTGGCGCTGATGAGGGGGAAGCGGCGGTCGGCGATCATGCGCTCGCCGATTTCTTGATCAGAGCCCATGACGACCTGGAAGACGTGGGGGAAGCCGGCGTCTTCCATGACGTCGTTCGCGATCTTGTGCGTCGCCATGGTGACGAGGGGGGTGATGAGGCTGGGCTTCCAGACGACGGGGTCGCCGCAGACGGCGGCGACCATGGCGTTCCAGGCCCAGACGGCGACGGGGAAGTTGAAGGCGGTGATGCAGCCCACGGGGCCGAGGGGGTGCCACTGCTCCATCATGCGGTGCTCGGGGCGCTCGGAGGCGATGGTGAGGCCGTGGAGCTGGCGGGAGAGGCCGACGGAGAAGTCGGCGATGTCGATGGCTTCGACGACCTCGCCGACGCCCTCGGCGTGGATCTTGCCCATCTCGAGGGCGACGAGAGCGCCGAGATCGTCGAGGTTCTCGCGGAAGGCGAGGCCGATCTTGCGGATGATCTCGCCGCGGGCGGGCGCGGGGGTGACGCGCCACTTCAGGAAGGCGTCCTGGGCGCGGGCGACGGTTTTTTCGTAGACGTCGGCGTCGTCGAGGCCGACGCTGGCGATGACCTCGCCGGTGGCGGGGTTGGTGGTTTCAACAGAGCCGCCGGGGCCTTTGCCGGAGAGGCGGGGGTCGTTCGCGATGCCGAGCTTTTTGAGTAGTTCGTGGGCCATGGCGACAGGGTAGCGGCAATACGGCGGGGGTTCGTGCGTTTGGCGGGCGCCGCGGCGCGCGTGACGCCCGGCGCCTCCCGATACATCTGAAGGAGTTGCACTATGCGAAGGTTTCAGCGGTTGTCGTGCGCGCTCGTCTCGGGCGTCGCGTTCATGTTTTCGGGCGTTGCGTCAGCGCAGGAGGCACCGAGCCCTGGGGAGATCGTCGGGGTCGCGGCTCAGGCGATGGGCGGCGTGACAAGCGCGGCGAGGGAAGCGCAGCGGGCGGTGGTTCAGGCAACGCTGAGCCGGCTTGAAGCGCTTGATGCTGACGGCGCTTCGGACGAGGCGTTGCAGCGGGTCGCGCTGCTTGGGGTGGGGCAGGTGCGCGAGATCGCGGGGACGGCGCGGGGCGGGCTGAACCGCATCGGTTTCCGCGCGGCGCGAGCGCTGGAAGCGATCGAGGCGCCGGAGGCGTTTTTCGAGGCGCTGCGCGAGGTGCGCGGGGCGGCGGGTGAGCGTCTGCGTCAGACCACGGGCGCGGCGACGCAGACGATCCGCGATGCGCTTGCTGATCTTGTTGATTCGGAAAAGACCGGAGTGGCGGCGTAAGCGACGGCGACTCGACAGCGGGTTGCGTGAAAATGCGGCCCGCTGTCTTTCTTTAGAGCGCGACCATTTCCATATCGGGGTCGCGCAGCTCTGGGCGTGATGGCGTTGAGACGTCGTTCACGAGCGGAGCAAGCGCGGGGTGTTTCTCAGCGAGCGTCGCACGGAAGGACGCGGCGTTGAAGAGCGTGCGCTCGGCGCCGGTGAGTTCGGCGATGAGATCGTGCGCGATCTGGGCCTCGCTGCGGTTCTCACCGACGGGGCGGATGGCCTGCTCGAAGGCTTGGAGTTTGTGGTTGGCGTTCTCGAAGACGCCGGCCTTTTCGGCGAAGGTGGCGCCGGGGAGGACGGCGTCGGCGTGCTTGACGAGGGGGCTCATCAGGGTGTCGATGAGGATGACGGCGAGGCTCTCGCGGGCGAGGGCGCTGGCGAGTTCGGGGGTGTGCCACTCGCTGGGGTAGCCGCCGGCGACGATGACGGCGCCGGTGGCGTCGCTTGATGCGTGCTTGACGAAGGCGTTGGAGTCGAGGACATCGTTTGGCGCGAGGGCGTCGAGGACGCGCTTGACGCCGCGGGCGTTGGGGGCTTTTTCGGCGCGGATGACGAATCGTTTGGGGTCGTCGTCGGCGACGCCGGGGGGGTAGACGCGGTCTTCACCGTCGAAGGGGACGGGGCCGACGGCGAAGAGGGCGTTGGGGTCGATCTCGAGGGCGGCGAGTGCGAGCGCGCCGGCGTCCTCGCAAGAGAGCATGGGTGAGACCATGAGGGCGAGGCGGCCGCCGGCGGCGACGGCGTTGCGGGCGGCCTCGGCGGCCTGGGAGAGGGCGCGGGGCCAGTCGGTGGTGACGAGCTCGGCGCCGCGCTTGCGCATGGGTTCGGTGAGGCGGTTGTCGTCGTGGACGTACTTCCAGCCGTAGCGGACCTCGTCGGTGATCCACCACTTGTTGACTTCCATGTTCTCACGAGGGCGGAGGCGGTAGATGCGGTCGTCGGCGACGTCGACGTAGAGGTTGTCGCCGCTGGCGGTGATGGGGTCGATGGAGGGGACGGGGGTGAGGTCCCAGACGCGCTTCTCGAAGAGAAAGTCCTTGTCGAGGAGGGCGCCGACGGGGCAGAGATCGATGACGTTGGAGGCGAGGGGGTTGTCGAGGGCCTTGCCGGGGAAGGTGTCGATCTGCTCCTGGTTGCCGCGGCCTTCGACGATGAGTTCGCCGGTCCCCGAGACCTCGCGGGTGAAGCGGACGCAGCGGGTGCACATGATGCAGCGGTCGGAGTAGAGGAGGACGTTGGGGCCGACGTCCTTCTTGGGCTGCTTGACTTTGGTTTCTTCGAAGCGGGAGACGCCGCGGCCGTACTGGTAGGAGTAATCCTGCAGATCGCACTCGCCGGCCTGATCGCAGACGGGGCAGTCGAGCGGGTGGTTGATGAGCAGGTATTCCATGACCGCCTTCTGGTTGGCGACGGCCTTGGGGGAGTCGGTGTAGACGACCTGCCCGTCGGAGGCGGTGGACTGGCAGGTGGGGACGAGCTTGGGGATGGGCTCGAGCTTGCCCTCGTTGCGGGGGTTGGGGGCCCAGACCTCGGCGAGGCAGATGCGGCAGGAGGCCACGATGCTCATGGCGTCGTGGTAGCAGTACTGGGGGATCTTGAGGTCGTGGTCGTTGGCGACCTGGAGGATGGTCTGCCCGGGGGTGAACTCGCAGACGGTCCCGTCGATGGTGATGGATGGCATCGCGCCCGCGCTCCTCTGGCCTGCTGATCTTTCTCTCGCGAGCCGCTCGCTCGCTGAGTAGGCATCGTAGACGATGGTGGGTGAGGCGTCAGGGCGAATCGGGTTCTGTGACGGTCCATCCATCGGGCTCGCCGTGAACCCGCACGGCGTCCCGGATCTCCTGAAGACGCATGAGGGGCGCGAGGTCGGGGTTCTCGACGAGCTCGTCGGAGGAGAGGCTGAAGCGAGGGGCGGCTGCGATCGAGGCGGCGGCGGCCGCGGCGTCGCCGGCGAGCGCGTGCAGGCGGGCGGCCCAGAAGTAGATCTGTGCTCGCTCGTGGTGGGGCGCCGCTTTGTCGGCTGCCGCGGCTGCCGCGGAGAGCACAGTGGTCGCCGTTTCGGGGTCGCCGAGCGATTGGAGCGACAGGGCGTTGTCGCGGGCGAGGCGGTAGTTCTCGATGGCTTGCGATTGTGGTGTTTTGAAGGATCGGATCAGGGCTGTCGCGGCGGCCTGTTGGGCGACGCGGGCCGCGTCGCGTTCGTTGCTGCGTGCCCAGCGCGGGCTGTCGTGGACGAGTTCGTTGAGCAGCCGGTGGTTGTCGGGGTAGGCGTCGAGCGTTTGATCAAGGATCGCGCGTGCGCGCTGTTCGCGACCGATCTCCCCGAGGGTGCGGGCGAGGAGCACCGCTTCGTTGTAGCTCGGGGTTGCGTCGTTCTCGACGCCCGGTACATCACGTATGGCCTCGTACGCTTCACTGTCCCGCCCGAGGCGCATAAGGGTGCGTGCGAGGTAGACGGTGTCGTTGCGGGCGAGACGGGGACGCTGGACGTGTTCCCAGGCTCGGAAGCTTTCGAGGCCGCGCTCCCAGCTGGCGCGGGCGGCGATGTTTTCGTCGTTCATCATGAGGTGGTAGCCGAGGTAGTAGGCGGTGTAGCCAGTGGCGGCGATGGCGCGTTGGGGCTCGTCGCCCAGAGAGGCGTCGAATTCGTCGAGTGCGCTGAGAGGATCGTCGGTGCGCAGCAGGCGTTGGGAGACGTCCTGCCACAGGCCGGCGTCGGCGCGCTGAGTTTCGACGGCGTCCTCGATGAGCCTGACAGCGTTTTCGACCGGCGGCAGATCCTGCCCGGCGTCGTTCATCGAGATGATGTCGGACGGCCCATCGGATTCGCTCGGATTCAGGATGACCTCATAGCACAGCGTGACCACGAAGACGGTCGCGCCGATCGCGCAGGCGGTGTTAACGAGATCGCGTTTCACGCTCCTGCTCTCTCCTGACCCGGTAGGCTAGCCCGCATGACGACGGGCGGGCAATCACGTTTTCAGTCACCGCGGGGCACGCGGGATTTTTACCCCGAGGAGATGCTGCGCCGGCGGTGGACCGAGAACCTATGGCGGGAGGTCTCGAACCGCCATGGGTTTGATGAGATCGACGGGCCGCGCTTCGAGCACCTCGATCTGTACACCGTCAAAAGCGGTGATGAAATCGTCTCGGAGCTGTTTAGCTTTTCTCGGGAAGGGTCGGAGACGGCGCTGGCGCTGCGTCCTGAGTTCACACCCACGCTGGCGCGGATGGTGGCGGCGCGGGCGAACTCGCTGGCGAGGCCGACGAAGTGGTTCTCGGTAGGGCCGTACTTCCGGGCCGAGCGTCCGCAGCGCGGGCGGCTGCGCGAGTTTTTGCAGTGGAACGTGGACATCATCGGGGATGATTCCGTGTTCGCGGAGGCGGAGCTCATCGCGTGCTGTGTGGATAACCTCGCCGCGTGCGGGCTGACGCCGAAACACGTGCGGCTGCGCATCAGCGATCGTTCGGTGGTCACGCAGCTTCTTGAGGTGGCGGGTGTGGCGCGAGGGAACGTGGTAAAGGCGCTCGATCTGCTCGACAAGCGCGAACGGCTTGAGCCGGAAGAGCTCGGGCGCCGGGCGCGGGAGATTGATCTTGATCTCGCGGTGTACGACGAGCAGGCGGCGAAGATGCGGGAGTACTTCACCACGGGCGCCGCGTCGGCGAAGTTCAAGCACGAGGCGCACCTGCGGAACCCCGATGATGAGACGCTTGATGTGCGGGTGACGGAGCGGCGGGTGGACTTCGCGCGGCTGCGTGAGCTGGTGTACTCGCTGGTGGCGATGAACCTGACGGAGTGGTGCACGATCGACTTCACGCTGGTGCGCGGGCTGGCGTACTACTCGGGGATGGTGTTCGAGGTGCACGAGATCACGGGCGCGGAGCGGGCGATCGCCGGTGGCGGGCGCTACGACGGGCTGGTTGAGCTCTTCGACGGCCCACCCACGCCGGCGGTGGGTTTCGCAATGGGCGACGTGGTGTTGCAGCTTGTGCTTGACGATCACGGTCTGACGCCGGATGAGAAGGCGCTGCGCGAGAAGGTGGGAGCGACGTGCGAGGTGTTCGTGATCTCGAACGGGGATGAGGCGCCGGAGCGTTTGCTGCGTCCGGTCGTTGCGGGGCTGCGCCGGTTTGGTTTCCGGGCGCGGCACTCGTACAAGGCGACACGCAACGTGGGCAAGCTGCTCAAAGAAGCGGATAAGGCGGGCGCCGCGGTGGCGGTGATTATTGAGTCGGAGACGCAGGCGCAGATCAAGTCGCTCGCGACAGGCGAGCAGGATCGTGCGGAGCTGAAGTCGTTGCCGGGCGCGATCCGAGCGGCGCTTGGCGGCGGGACAGCGCCGGCGCGATGAGCGAGCACGTCGATCGCAACGCGCCGCGGACCGCCGACGCGATGGAGCACTTCGGTCCTCCGGAGCGGGATCGTGAGATCCGCAAGTTCCTGCGCGGGCCGCAGGGGCGCGGCTTTGAGTTTGGCCGTGCGGTTCGCATCTTTCTGGAGTGCATGAAAGGGTTCCGGGCGCTGCACTTTGTCGGGCCGTGCGTGACGGTGTTTGGCTCGGCGCGGTTTCAGGAAGATCACCCGCACTACAAGCTGGCGCAGGAAGCCGGCGCCGAGCTTGCTAGAGCGGGGTTCACGGTGATGACGGGCGGCGGGCCCGGTGTGATGGAGGCGGCGAACCGCGGCGCGAAGGAAGCGGGCGGCAAGAGCATCGGGTGCAACATCGAGCTGCCGCATGAGCAGAGCGCGAACCCGTATCTCGACCGCGTGGTCGAGTTCAGATATTTCTTTGTTCGCAAGGTAATGCTGGTAAAATACTCATACGCGTTTGTCGCGCTGCCGGGCGGTTTTGGCACGATGGACGAGATTTTCGAGACCGCCACGCTCATCCAGACCGGAAAAATCAAAGGCTTTCCGGTGGTGCTGATGGGCCTTGACTATTGGGCGCCGCTCATCGAGTTCATGAAAGAAACCATGGTCCCCGCCGGAACAATCGATAGCGAAGACGTGGATCGGATGATTCTCACCGATGATCCGCACGAAGCAGCGCAGCGCATCCGGGCGATCACGATGGATGAGTTCGGCCTGCGCGACGGGGCGCCTAAGCCGGCGAAGATTCTCGGGGAAGGTTGAGATGGCGCTTCGCGGTGACAACGCGCCCGTGTTTTTGATGTGCCCGCCCGAGCACTACGCGATCGCGCCGCACCCGGTGAGCGGGCACGCCAACGAGATGGCGGTCGAGGGTGAGCGAGTCTATCGGCGCGATCCGGCGGGTTTTCGGCGCACGGCGATGCGCAAGTGGGAGGTGTTCCGCGACACTTTGGTGCGAGAGCTGGGCGCGGAGATTGTTGAAGTCGCGCCGCGCGCCGGTCTCAAGGATCAGGTCTTCGCGGCGGATGCGTCTATTTCATTGGTCGCCGATGATGACGCCGGCGTCGGTCTGCTGAGCCGGTTTACTTATGAGGAACGTCAGGCGGAAGTCGCGGCGCACGCGGAGGTCTTGCGTAGCTATGCGCCCGGAAGAGTGCTCGCGCACGCGGAGCGGAACATCGAGGGCTGCGGCGACAACGTGTACGACCCGGTGCGCGATGTGTACTGGTCGGGCTGCACGGAGGCGCCGACGCGGGCCGACGCGGGGGCGGGGCGGTCGGACCAGCGCGCGCACGATCAGCTCGCCGCGGTGACCGGCGTTGAGGTTGTCAGTCTGCTGGTGCGCAAGCCGTTCTTTCATATCGATACGGCGGTCGCCATCCTGCCGCGGGGGCACATCATGTGCTGCCCGGATGGGCTGAGTGAACGCGCGTTTGAAACGCTGCGTGAGCGTGCGTTCGCGCCGTTTGGGCTGAGCGAGGAGGAACACCTCATCCGCGTCTCGCGCGCCGATGCCGAACGGTACGCGTGCAACGTTGTGGCGCGCGACGACCGCGTCGTGCTGCCCTACGCGTCGGATGAGCTCAAGGGCGAGCTCAAACGCAGGGGGTACGACGCGGTCGTCGTGGATCTGCGGGAATTTATTTTGTCGGGGGGCGGGCCGCACTGTCTGACGAATCAGCTCAACGAGCGGCGCGCGCCCTCGCCGATCGGAGAGCGGGTCAGGCGCTAGGGGCGCTCGAACCACCGCCGAAGCGCTTGAGCATCCCGATCTGGTACAGCGCGGAGAGGCCCACCAGGGCGTAGACGACGCGGGCGAGCATGCTCGGGGCGCCGAGGCCTTCGCCGAAGAGCATGGTGACGAGGTCCTGGCTGCCGGTGGCGGCGACGACGCCCCAGTTGAGGCCGCCGACGATCAGAAGAATCGCGGTGATGGCGTCGAGAGCTTTCATGGGAAGTCTCCTTCTGCGGCCGCGCGGCGTCCCCGTAACTGGGGGCTCGGCGCGGTCCGGCCGCGTGATGTGTATGGGTGCCTTCGGTCAGAGGGGGCGCGCGGATGCACTTCCGGGGGGTTTGTGCGGTCGTCGTCGTCGCTGATTTCTATTGGGCCGCGGCGGGTGGTGGGGTATTCTTGACAGAAGATCGCCCACCCGCACAGGTGGCGCGGAACCACAACTCAGAAGGCTTGTTATGTCGCGCCGGCGTGTGAGAACGCTGGTGCGCCGAAGAAAGTCCGCATTTTCTCGGACCCAACCCCCCCCCCGAACGGATAGGCAGGAGAAGTTGAAGATGAGACGCACACGACGCACACACGGCGCGGTTTTCACGGCCATCACGCTGGCCCTGGGTGTTTCCCCAGCATTGGGGATGAATGATTATGGGCTGGACTTTGTGACGATCGGTGATCCGGGGAACCCGGATATCCCGACTGAGCAGCAGCACCCGCTCATTCAACTTCCGTTCGGGGCGGTGGACTATGAGTACCGCCTGACGCGCACCGAGCTCACCTACACGCAACAGCTCGAGTTTCTCAACGCCTATGCGCCCCATTACGCGGAAGATGGTAATCCGATACGTCCATGGGGCGACATCAGCTTTACAGGCTTTTCGGGCGGTAGTGCCACTTGGAGGCTTGATGAGGGCTCAGAGAATCACCCTGGCCAGATGTCTCCCCGCCTCTGGATGCGCTACGCCAACTGGTTGCACAACGACAAGGCGCTGACGCGCGACGCGTTCAACATCGGCGCCTATGACACCTCGACCTTCGGACGTGATGAGAATGGCGATCTGACTGACCAGGTGACACGCAGCGAGGGCGCCCGCTTCTGGATCCCCTCGATCGACGAGTGGATCAAGGGCGGCTACTGGGATCCCAACCGCTTCGGTGAGAGTGAGGGCGGCTACTGGCTGTACCCGAATAGCTCGGACACGCCATCGGTACCTGGTTTCCCAGACGAAGGTGGGGAAACCAACGCCGGCTTTGGCGATTTCCCGCTCGATGTTGGTTCGTACCCGGAGACGCAGACGCCGTGGGGTCTGCTGGATTACTCGGGTGGAGGAAAAGAAGCGGGCGAGCGTCTTTCAGGAACCAGTCGGTACTTGTTCCTGAGTACTGGAATTGGCTTCGCTGACATTGAGAGTGAGCGTCTGGGCTGGATCTTCTTCCAGCTTGAGAACTCGCCCCTCTCTCTCCGCCTCGCATCAGCTGTTCCATCGCCAAGCGCGTTGGCGCCCTTGGCGTTCATGTTCACATTGAGAAGGAGAACACGTCATGTTCACCACCGCAGCCACCATCGCGATATCGAGTGTTCTTGTCGGAGGTAGTCAGGCGGATCTTACGCTGGGAGAGCTTGAGATCATCTCGAATCCCGGCAGCGTTGATGTGATTATTACTCGATGTGAAAAAGTAAACGGGAGGTATCAGATTGAAGTTGATTATCCACAAAGTAGTTCAGGGCCGCAGCAGCTGATTGATCTGGTCATCCGTGCCCTCGCTCCGATCGACATCGAGTACATCGAGATCGGAGGTGGGAATGACGGAGACGCAGTGGTTGAACTCTCTGTCGTCGGCACCGATGCTCAGGGAAACGACCTGGTTCAGTCTATCGGGCGTATACAGAATACGAATCCGGGACCTGGGCGAGAGCTTTGGCTCGACAACATTCTAGTGGCTGGAGATGTCGGAGAATTTATCGAGATACACGATCTGGAGACCGTGATCATCGGAGGCGACTTCGGCGGGATGAGCGTCACCGATGCCTCAGACGCTACACCGCTCGGCCGATTCCGCGGGGGCAACATCGACGATCTTATTATTGAAGGGAATGTGACCGGAGACATCATCGCGATCGGCAACCTGTTCCAGCAGGTCCCCGAGCTTGATGGACAGGGCATTATGCGCGGTGTGTTCATCGGCGGCAACATGACCGATGGAGATCTCAAGGCACGTGAAGAGATCAATAATGTAGAAATTGATGGGAGGTTCGAGGGCGATGTGCTTACAGGGTTCAACCCGAACGGCGCGTTCCCGCTTCCTGAAGTAGGAATCACCCGTCTTATCATCGGTGCTGAGACAACTTCGAGCTACGTTGGGACACTGATGACCAAGGCCGTCTTAGATGAGATTGTGGTTTCCGGCAATCTCCAGAACGCCACTCTGGATATTGCCGACCCGATCGCAGCCGGCGCGGAGATTCGTGTTGGTGGGTTTATGACCCTCTCGACCATCAACCTGCCGGCGGACGGGTTGCAGGGTGAAATCATTCTGCGGAACAACACTGGGGCGGCTTCCGGGGCCAATGAAGGATTCTTTAACTCCGCGATCAACTTCGGGCCCATGGGGAGTTCGGTCGAGATCGACATGGCGGATTACGAGCGTTTCGCCTCGGACTTCGGCGGCGGCACGCTGGCCGTGGCGCCGTGGTTGATCTTTGATCAGCAGTCTCAGCCGGTCTCCGGTTTCGCTGATCTCGACGGCGAGCAGAACGCGCCGGCGTTCTCGGAGGTCACGACTGCGTACTACGCGCCGGTTGAGCTTGATCCCGGCGCGGGTGAGCTGTTCACAGTAAAGCGTAAGTACATTACGACAAACACTGCACTGGATAACGCCGAAGACTTTGATTTTGAGGACGTTCCCGGCTCATTCAACATCACGGCGCAGGGCGGCGATCGGATCTTTGAGTACACCGCCACCAGCGGGCCGGGCTTTGCCTGGGGCTACGAGTACCTGATCACGCCCGGCACTGGCATGAAGAGCGCCGGTACGCTCAACGAGCCGCCCCCGACGCCGCACTCGTTCACCATCGCCTTCGACTGCCCGACGAACATCTCTGGTTTCGCAGTAGAGAGCAGCGGGCTGGTGACTGACAACGTTGATCTTGCGGTGCTGCTTGCGGCGTGGGGAAGCACCGGACAATCACGCTCGGATATCAATGAGGATGGCGTCGTTGATTCCGGCGACCTCGCCCTCATGCTGGCCGCGTGGGGGCCCTGTGGCGACCCGCCCCCTTCCGCCGCGATGGCCGGGCCCGCGGGTTCCTCCTTCGGCGGCACCTCCGCGGACGCCGCGATGGGCGGGGAGACGCGTCAGGCGGTGGCGAGCGTGAGCAACCCGGTGCTGGAGCACTTCGGGTTCAGTTCGGTCGAGTCGTACACGGCGTGGCTGGACTCGCTTAGCGAGACGCAGATGGACGCCCACCTGCGTGAGCTGATCGAATTCGTGCGCGAGAGCGAGTGAGCGAATAGAAAACGACGCGCTCGCGGGGAACCGCGGGCGCGCCGGTTGTGCAGAAGTGGAGCCGGGGGGAATCGAACCCCCGTGTCGGAACAGTCAGCCGCGAGCCTCTACGCGTGTGTCCATTGATTGAATTCTCGGCCCCAGCGTGCCCCAATGGCAGGGCGTGAGGGGGCTCAGCCGTCAGTGTTGTCTTACCGCTGCGCCTGAAGGCGTCACGCAGCGGCCAGCCCGAAATCATCATCCCGCCCGCTATCGGGCGTCGCAGGCGGGACGCGCGAGCTTGTATTAAGCCGCGAGAGCAAACTGCGTGTTGGCAGTTAGAAAGTGTTGAACGCTTGGTAACGCGGTCCACGTTCGCCGCGACGCGCCACCCACAGCCTTCCCTGTCCGGTCGATTGCCAGATCGGCCCCAGTTTTCAAAGAGCGTTAGGCCCATCGGCCTGTTGCATCGCAGAGTGTAGGCTGACCGGTATGAGCAGTGAAGCGCGTATCGCCGTGATCGTGGCCGCCGCGGGGTTCAGCAGCCGGTGGGGGGGCGTGCGGTCGAAGCTGGACGAGGACCTGGGCGGGCGCCCGGTGCTGCACCGGACGGTGGAGCTCTTCAACACGCGCGACGAGGTGTCGCAGGTGATCGTGGCTGGGCCGCATGAGGACGAGGCGTTCGCGGAGTTCTCGCTGAAGCACGCGGATCGATTGTCACTGCTCGGCGCGACGCTGTGCCGAGGCGGCAAGACGTACCGCTACGAGACGGTGCAGGCGGCGCTCGAGCATGTAAGCGAGAACGCGACGCATGTGGCGGTACACGACGCGGCCCGCCCCTGCGCACACCCGGGGCTGATCGACCGCGTGTTCGCGGCGGGGGCGAAGCACCCGGCGGTCGTGCCGGCGCTCCCGGTGGCGGACACGATCAAACGCACGTCGGAATCAGATGCGAACGCCGCAGAGATAGACCCGCTGGACGCGGCGCTGGGGCTGGGCGGTGAGAGTGCGCCACCAGCGCGGGTGGTGACGGAGACGCTTGATCGCGCTGGATTAGTGGCGGTGCAGACGCCGCAGGTGTTTGCGGCCGACGTGCTGCGCCGGGCGTACGCGCAGGACGATCTCGCGAGCACCGACGACGCGGCGCTGGTGGAGCGACTGGGCGAGACGGTGACGGTGGTGGAGGGCGACCCGCACAACATCAAGCTGACACTGCCGAAGGATCTGGCGATCGCGCGGGCGATTCTGGGGTTCAAGCCGCCGCGGGAGCGGGAGACGCATAAGAAGTTCTAGTCAAAGGTGTTCTTCATTTTTGACGTCCCAGTTTAGCGATGTAATTACATCCTTTTGGCGCTGTGTAAGTACAGAATTTTTAGACAGGTCAAAGAGTAAATACTTGATGGTTTCTTCGTCTGGATATTCTCCATGTTGAATCACATAATCTTTGCCAAGCATATCACATTTCAATTTAGTAACTGCTGTTTGAATGTGGCAGAGCGAGAATGCTTGATTTAGTACGAGTTGTTGTTCAGCAGCAGCGGCTTGTCTTTCAAGCATCGCCCGCTGGGCCTCGTAGACTTTTCTTGCGCTAGCAAGCTCTTCACGAGTAAGCCGTAATTCTTCGCGCTGCACAAAGAGCTGTTTAAGCTGAAGTAATATAGCCAAGAAGAAAAGCGCGGCTCCTGCGAGTGCCATCGGCGGGCCAAGGTGCCCGCCCCAAAAGTCACCCTTTGTACCGGCTTCAGACCAGTTCGAACTTGTTTCCGGCCAATTGATCCAAGCAAGTAATCCCCCGGCTAGTAGAGGAATAACTATACATACGTAAGCAATACCGCCGACTTTTCCACCAATCTCAGCTTCAACTCGATCCGTTTCCTTTTCCATCGTCTAATCCTCCGGCGCGTTCTCCCGCACCGCATCATAGAACGCCTCGCGCAGGCGGCGGGTGATCGGGCCCTCGGTTCCTTCGCCGATCCTGGAGTCGTCGATCGCCGAGACGCCGATGACCTCGGCGGCGGTGCCGGTGAGGAACACCTCGTCTGCGGTCAGCACGTCGGGGACGAAGAGGGTTTTCTCTTCGCACTCGATGTCGAGGTCATCGCAAAGCTTCATCACGAAGCCGCGGGTCACGCCCTTGAGGATGCCGGCGCTCGCGGGGGGTGTGAGCACACGGTTGTTCTTCACGATGAAGATGTTGTCGCCGGTGCACTCGGCGACCTCGTCGTTCTCGTTGAGCATGACGGCCTCGAGCAGGCCGGCGTCGATCGCCTCCAGCTTGGCGAGAATGTTATTCAGGTAGTTGCAGCTCTTGATGGCCGGGTCGAGGCAGCGCGCGGGGATGCGCGGGCGCGTGGCGATGATGATCTTCATGCCCTCGCGGTACATCTGCTCGGGGTACATGGTGATGGTGTCTGCGATGCAGAAGACCGTCGGCTTGGGGCACAGCATGGGGTTCAGCCCCAGCGTGCCGGCGCCGCGGGTGACGACCAGGCGGATGTACCCATCGACCAGCCCGTTGGCCTCGACCGTTTCGCGGATGATCGCGACAAGCTCGTCCTTCGACTGCGGGATGGCGAGGCGCACGCTCTGGGCGGAGGCGAAGAGGCGATCGAGGTGGGCGCCCATCTTGAAGACACGCCGGTTGTAGACGCGGATGCCCTCGAAGACGCCGTCGCCGTAAAGCAGGCAGTGGTCGTAGACGCTGACGCGGGCCTGGCTCTTGGGCAGCAGCTCGCCGTCGAGCCAGATCAGCGGGCGGTCGGGGTCGCTCACGTTCGGTCCTCCGGGTGGGCGGGCATGGTACCGCGGTGATTGAGATGCCTAGGGTAGAGGTCCATGAGCGAAGCGAAGAACACACCTGTCATCGGCATCGACCTCGGCACCACCAACTCGCTGGTCGCAGTGTGCGACGAGCGCGGGCCGCGGGTGCTGAGCGCGGGCGGGCGCGGGCCGATCGTGCCCAGCGTTGTGCGTTACGCGCCAGACGGGGGCAAAGTCGAAGCGGTCGGCGCCGAGGCGAAGGCATCCGCGGTCGCGCACCCCGAACGCACGCTCGCCAGCGTGAAGCGTCTGATGGGGCGCTCGCTCGAAGACGCCGCGCCGGACGCACCCTTCCTGCCCTTCGAGGTTGTCGCGGGCGAGGGGGACACGGCCCGCGTGCGTGTGGGTCAGCGCGTCGTCAGCCCGCAGGAGGTCTCGGCGGAGATTCTGCGCGAACTGAAGTCGATCGCCGAGAAGGCGTTGGGTGAAGCAGTGAGCCGAGCCGTGGTCACCGTGCCGGCGTACTTCGACGACGCCCAGCGTCAGGCCACGCGCGACGCCGGGCGGCTCGCCGGGCTCGACGTGCTGCGCGTCGTCAACGAACCGACCGCCGCGGCGCTTGCTTACGGCGTCGGCACGCAGAACACGAACGAGCAGATCATCGCCGTCTACGACCTCGGCGGCGGGACGTTCGACGTGTCGATCCTGCGCCTCACGCCGAAGGAAGGCGACACGGGCGCCGACTTCTTCGAGGTCGTCGCCACCGCCGGCGACACCCGCCTCGGCGGGGACGACGTGGACCGCCTCATCATCAACCTGCTGCTCGAGCGCGCGAAAGCCAAGTTCGGCGCCGACATCCCGAGCGACACATCACAGCTCGCCCCGCAGGTGCGCCAGGCGCTGCGCGACTTCGCCGAGGCCGCGAAGATCCGCCTTTCGCAGGAAGACGCCGCGCCGCTGCGCCTTGATCTGGGTGAAGGTCGCGTGCTTGAACACACGCTGACGCGTCTGGAGTTCGACACGATGATCACGCCGTGGGTGGAGCGCACCATCGAGCGCTGCACACAGGCGCTGCGCGACGCGAAGCTGAGCGCAAGCGACATCGACCGCGTGGTGATGGTGGGGGGCTCGACGCGCGTGCCGCTGGTGCGGACGAAGGTCGCTGAGTTCTTCGACGCCGAGCCCTACACCGCTCTCGATCCGGACACGGTGGTGGCGCTGGGCGCCGCGGTGCAGGCGTCGATTGTGTCGGGCGCCGACCGCTCGCGCCTGCTCCTCGATGTGCTGCCGCTGTCGCTGGGCATCGAGACCGTGGGCGGCGGCGTGGCCAAGCTCATCGTGCGCAACCAGATGGTCCCGGCCCGCGCGACGGAGATGTTCTCGACCAGCGTGGACGGGCAGGTGTCGATCAAGCTGGCGGTGTACCAGGGCGAGCGGGAGATGGCCGCCGACTGCCGCAAGCTGGCGGAGTTCCACCTCGCGGGCCTGCCGCCGATGCCCGCGGGCGTGCCGCAGGTGGAGGTGGAGTTCCTCGTCGATGAGTCGGGCGTGCTGAGCGTGCGAGCGCATGAGCGGCGCTCCGGCAAGCGGGCGGCGGTGCAGGTCGTCCCCAACCACGGCCTCTCGCGCGGCGAGGTCGAGCGCATGGAAACCGACGCCTACGCCAACGCCCGCGACGACATGACCCGCCACCGCGTCGCCGACCTGGTGACCAACGCCAAGCTTGACCTGAAGTGGATCAACGAGGCGATCGCGCGGGTGGAGGACGAACTGAGCGCAGACGAGCTCGCCAAAGTGCGCGCGAAGCAGAATGAACTGGAACACCTACTGAAAACCGCCGAGCGCGACTGGAAACAGGCCGACGCCGAGGCGCTGAGCGCCGCAAAGCAAGCGCTGGACGAGGCGAGCGTAGCGGTGCACGAGAAGTCGATTGCGAAGTCGCTAAGGCGTTAGGATGATCGCGCAACTTTCAGTCAGGACGATATTTGAAGAAAGTCGTCGCTCTTTCTGCCAAATAGGCTTTGAACTCGTCGCTATACGAAATGTTTAAATTGCGATCTGTCGGCGTGATTGTAAGACGATGCAAGTTTGGTGGGCCATCTACCGCCGCGGTACTTGGTCGCAATACTGATAATACTGGCGCCTCATCGGTCCGAGTAGGTCCTTGGATTAGGTGGGCGCCGCCATGATTTTCTGTGTTTGCGTCTATAAAATAGTTTTTACTGTTATTATCACTGAATACATTTGCGACTATATATCCAGAAGGTCGGACTACGCCCTGTTCGTGCGTCATTGTGAATAGTAGTAAATCTCCATCATCATCATAAAAAGATAAAATTAAAGGAAGAACAGATGTAATTTTTTCGCCGTCATATCGCCATGCCTGAACATAGTAAGGAGTTTTCTTAAATTTGTTAAGATGTGTATGCCATTCAATGTATTCAAACCATCCGCCGTAAAGCGCAGAATAATCTAGATCACTCGAAAAAATTTCATCGGCAAGACATCTTGCGCCGCGAGCGATCGTTTCGGCAGCGTACCGTGATGTGCCGGCTAGCGAGCACATGGGTTGAGAAAAAAATGATCGCGTCCACTGCCGGCCGAAATATGACAAAAATCTTGTCCCTTTTCGATGAACATAGAGTCATTAACATCGTTCTTGTAGACATATTCCTGTGCTCCATTGGCGTCGTTTGGGTCTCTGCACCAGAGAATATAAGAAGTGTCTTCGGGAAATGATACAGATGACATTGCAGCGATAAAATCTAAGTCGTGATAAGGAGGCTGAAATCGTTCTCGCATCTCTTGGAAATGATCTGCTGTTGGAACAGCGCCGCACCATGCAAGAGCAGCGTTATCATTAAGTATGACTGCTTTTTGCTTCAGGCCTACAACACTCGGATTCGTTACGATCTGTTGCCCGATATACTGGCAAGGCATTCGCGGCGATCTGCGATCTGGCGGTGGTTCATTCTCGCCATCATGAAATGAGATCAGCAAATCTCCCATAAGCATTGTGCTGTTGCCGATCTTGCAAAAGTGGATAAATGTCATTGGGTCATATCTCTGAACTGTCTGAGTGTGTTGTGCTAATTCAACCACACCCCCCGCGGCTGATCCACATGCATCTCCCGCTGCCCCCGCGCTCGCGCCAGCACCTCGCGCAACCGGCGCAGTTCCGCCAGCAGCACGCCCGCGCGCTGCTCGGCGTCGGGTTCTTCCAGCAGGCGGTACTTCACGCCCTCGTCGGACAGCACGCTCATCGTGATGAGTTCCAGCAAAGCGCGGGTGGGGGCGTCTTCGCTGCCGAGGGCGCCGGTGACGCTCTCGGCTGCGACGAGATCGCGCAGGGGCTCGGCGCTGAAGAGGTCGATCAGCTCGGTGCGCACGGGCTCGAGGTTGGGGTGCTCGTCGTCGCGCTCGATGGGTTCGAGCACGGTGCGCCGGTAGAGCGTGTCGGAGTCCGCCGGCAGGTGCTCGGCGATCCGCGCCCGGCACACGCCTTGCAAAAGCAGGTTGTAGCGTCCGTCTTCCAGCAGGTGATGCTGGGCGATGCGCCCGACGCACACCGCGGGGCGCACGGGCGGGTCGCCGACGGAATCGGGGTCTTGCCGCGAGTGGTCGAGCACGCTCATGACGATCACGCCCGGGCCGTCGAGGGCGCGGGTGGTCATCTGCACATAGCGCGGCTCGAAGATGTGAAAGGGCGCCACGGCCTGGGGCAGCAGCGTCACGCCGCTGAGCGGGAACAGCGGCATCGCCTTCGAGAAATCAACGCGGAATGCGGACCCGTCGTCCATAACACACGGTAGGGGGGCTCAGCCCTCGAGCGGGTCGGGCTTGTACAGCTTGACGTTCTTGAGCGCCCACTGGCGCTCGGTGAAGTTCCCGCCCAGGTTGTGCACCGCCGCCATGTCGGGGCGGGCGGCCTCGAGGGCGATGATGGTCTTGGCGTCGAGGTTGTCGAGCATCGAGACGAGGATGGCCTCGGGCGTCGCGGGAACCTTGGCGGCGCCGAAGTCGGGCTCCCCGTGGTGGCTCAGGATGATGTGCTGCAGGCAGGTGAGCGCGCCCTGGGGCAGGCGCTGCCCTGTGCTGGCCATCATCTGCTGGGCCTTGTCGTGCAGCATGATGGCGCCCTCGACGATGTGCCCGATCAGCTCGCCGCGGTCGGTGTAGTCGAAGCCGCGGTCGTAGGAGAGTTCGCGCGTCTTGCCCAGGTCGTGCAGGAAGAGCCCGACGACCACCAGGTCGCGCGAGATCTTCGGGTAGAGCGGGCACACGACGTTCGCGAGCTTCACGAGCTGCAGCGTGTGCTCGAGCAGCCCGCCCAGGCGGGCGTGGTGCAGCGCCTTGGCCGCGGGGGCGCGCCGGAACTGATCCATCAGCATCTCGTCGTCGAGGTACGTCTTGGCGAGCGCCGCCATCGCCGGGTGCGTGAGGCTGTTCAGGATCTCAACGAGCTCGGCGAACATCTCGTCGGGCTCGCGCTCGGTCGCGGGCAACAGCTCGCGGAGCTGCGCGTCGCTGGGGTTCTCCAGCGGTTCCAGACGCTGCACGATGAGCTGGAGTTCGCCCTGGAAGGGCTGCGTCTCCCCCTCGGCGAGCACGAAGCCATCGGAGGGCAGGTTGTCGAGCATCCCCTCGGGCACGCTCCACATGCGCAGGGGCAGCGTGCCGGTCTTGTCGCCGAGCAGGCCGCGCAGGTAGGGCTTGCCGTTGCGGGTGGTCCCGAGCTGGGCGTTCTGGATGGAGAAGGCCCCGCCGAAGCGCTCGTTGGGGCGAAACTCCCGGATGTAGACACGCGTGCTCACGCGACGCTCCGCGGGTGGTGCTTGGGTCATCCCGTGATGGTACGCGGAGCAGGGTTTTGACGCTCCGATCCCCCTCTCCCCGAGAGAGAGGGGTTAGTGGAGAGGGCATGCGCCGATTATCCTCGGTATGAGGTCGCATGGCGTCATGAAAAACTCACCACCACATTTCGACACGACGCAGGACATGCGGGCATATATCAAGCGGCGCGTGAACAGACTGGAGTTATTGTGGACACTGCCAACCGTATGCGTACTGCTCTTGGTCTATTGGGCCGGCGCCAACGGTCTGGGCGCACCGATTCAGTGGGCGGGCGCTCTTGCCGAGAAAGCGCTGGGTGAGATCGTAGGCAGACTCGTGCTGCTTGCAGGGAGTATGTCTTTGTATGTGGTGCTGCCGCTTGCTCCTGTGACTGTCGTAGTCAGCCGTTACAAACGCACGCTCAAACGGCGCATGCGCGAACGCCGCTGCATCGTCTGCGGGTATGACGTCAAAGCAGCCGCGACCGAGTTCGCCGGCGACACGCTCGCCTGTTCCGAGTGCGGCGCGACGTACGCCATGAAGCTCAGAGCTTCGGGTCCGCCCGCCGCTTCTTGAGCATCCCCGCCTGCACGATCAGCACGATCGCCCACACGGGCGACGCGACGAGCAGCACGATCGGGGTGAGTTTTAGCACCGCTACGAACGACTCCGCGTAGCCCCGCGGCGACCTGCGATCAGACTCGTCGACCGCAGCACCGCCCCAGTCAATCAATGTGAACCACCTCGCCGTAAGCAAAACCACAACAAACAGCAGCAGCGTTAGCACGCTGAGGATGATGATCGTCGGGTGATATGGGTTACTCGGCGGCTTAGCCACGACGCCCTACTCGTGGATGTAAATCCGATGCGCCCCATCCATCGCCTCCTGCAACGGGTCCGCGTGAAGCCGTAACGCTGGCGGGTTCGGGCGGGCGCCGCGGAGTTTGCAGAAGGCGTAGATGCTGAGGGCGGTCGTTGTGAGGATATAGCCGTTGAAGCTATCGAACGGACGAATGAAGGCTCCAGGCGTTGGGAACCAGTCGCTGTGGTCCGGCGCGAGGCACGAACTGCTCATCGCGCGAGTGAAGCTGTCCTGCTGACCCAGCATGCTGATAAGTATGCCTACGACAACGAAAGTCAAAAGCCAGTGTTCGTTTGCAAACTCCAGCATTCGCTTGATTCGATTAGCGGTCACTTGAATCATCACCGCCTCGCTTCCTCGCCGCCTTTACTTCCTCAAGAATATCGCACATTTTCGCTTCGAATCCAATCCTTTTCGGCGCGTAATACTCCTTCTCCACCCCCAGATACGCCTCCCCCGTCACCCCGCCGATGCTCGTGACCACGTCCGAGTCGTGCGAGTACTGGTAGCCCTTCCCGCCTTGCGCCGAGCCGGCGCTCGGCGCTTTGTGCTTGCTGCGCAGCGACATCGGCACGGGCAGCGTGCGCCCCTCGCGCACGTCGGCGATGGCCGCGTCGATCGCGCGGTAGGCGGCGTTGGACTTGGGCGCGAGGGCCAGGTACGTCGCGCACTGGCTGAGGGTGATGCGGGCCTCGGGCAGGCCGATGCGTTCGACCAAGCTCCAGCACGCCTCGGCGACCATGACGCCGCGGGGGTCGGCGTTGCCGATGTCTTCGCTGGCGAGGATGGCCAGACGCCGAGCGATGTAGCGCGGGTCTTCGCCCGATTCGAGCATCCGCGCGATCCAGTACACCGCGGCGTCGGGGTCGCAGCCGCGGACGGACTTGATCATGGCGCTGATGGCGTCGTAGTGCTCGTCGCCTGTGGGGTCGTAGGCCGCGGCCTTGCGCTGGATGCTCTCGGCGGCGGCGTCCTTGGTGATGTGAACGCGACCGTCTTTCGCGGGCGTTGACTTGGCCGCGATCTCAAGGGCCGTGAGCGCCCGGCGGGCGTCGCCGTCGCAGAGCGCCGCGAGGAGTCCCGCCGCGTCGTCGTCGAGGGCGACGTTCATGGCGCCGAGGCCGCGCTCGCTGTCGCTCGCCGCGCGGTGCAGCAGCTTCACGATGTCGTCTTCCGAGAGCGGCTCGAAACGGAAGAGCGTGCTGCGGCTGACCAGCGCCGAGTTCACCGCGAACAGCGGGTTCTCCGTCGTCGCCCCGATGAGGATGACGATGCCCTTCTCGACGTCTCCCAGCAGCACGTCCTGCTGCGAGCGTGAGAAACGGTGGATCTCGTCGAGGAAGAGGATCGTGCGAGCGCCATTCTCACCCAGTCGGCGCTTGGCGTCGTCGAGGATCTCGCGCACCCGCTTCACGCCGACCATCGCGGCGTTCTCCTGCTCGAAGCGGGCCTTGGAATGGTTCGCCAGCACCTCGGCGAGGGTCGTCTTGCCCGTGCCCGGCGGGCCGTGGAAGAGCAGGGAGGTCAGCGAGTCCGCCGCCAGCATGCGCCGGAGCAGCTTGCCCTCGCCCAGGAAGTGCTCCTGCCCGGCGATCTCGTCGAGCGTGCGTGGGCGCATGCGCACCGCCAGCGGGGCCACGCTCGCGGCGGCGGCCTCGCGCTTGGGCGCCCACAGGTCGCTCGTGCGCTCGCTCATCGCTCTATGATAGCTGGTTCGGATTCTGTCAGGAAGCCTTTTCGGACCGTCAGGTTCACAGCGTGCGACTCGCCCGGCACAATGACCGATCCAAGAGGGCTCGCCGGGCGTAGCACTGCCCAAGAGAAGGAGCACGCCATGTGTGGGATCGTCGGCTACATCGGGGACCGTCAGGCCAAGCCCATCCTTTTAGAGGGGCTCAAGCGCCTGGAATACCGCGGCTACGACTCCGCGGGCGTGGCCCTCCTGAACGGGAAGCTCAACCTCGTCCGCTCCGTCGGGCGCGTCGCTGATCTGGAGGCGAAGGTCGAAGCCGCGGGGGAACTCACCGGCACCCTCGGCATCGCCCACACCCGCTGGGCCACCCATGGCGCCGTCTGCGACCACAACACCCACCCCCACACCGACGACACCCACGGCGTCGCCCTCGTCCACAACGGCATCATCGAGAATTACGCCGTCCTGCGCAAGTACCTCGAAGAGAAGGGCCACGCCTTCCACACCGAGACCGACACCGAAGTCCTCACCATGCTCATCGGGGAGCTGTACGACGGCGACCTGATGGCCGCGGTGCAGGCGGCGCTGCGCGAGGTGACTGGCGCCTACGCCATCGCCGTGATCTGCGAGAGCGAGCCCGGCGTCCTCGTCTGCGCCCGCAAGGGCTCGCCGCTGATGGTGGGCGTGGGCGCGAGCGAGTATGTCGTGGCGTCCGACGCCTCGGCCATCGTCGCCCACACCAGCCAGGCCGTCGCCCTCGAGGACGAGCAGGTCTGCAAGCTCACCCGCGACAGCTTCACCACGACCACCATCGACAACACGCCCGTCTCCCCGAAGGTGCAGGAGCTCGAGCTCGAGCTCGAACAGATCGAGCTCGGCGGCTTCTCCCACTTCATGCAGAAGGAGATCTTCGAGCAGCCGTCCGCGCTGCGCAACACCATGCGCGGGCGCCTCGACCAGACCAACGGGCGCGTCATCCTGGGCGGCGTGGGCGAGCTGATGCGCGATCTCGTCAAGACCAAACGCCTCGTGCTGCTCGGGCAGGGCACCGCGCTGCACGCCGCCATGATCGGCGAGTACCTCTTCGAGGAGTTCGCCAAGATCCCCACCGAGGTCGAGTACGCCTCCGAGTTCCGTTACCGCAACCCCATCATCGAAGAGGGCACGGCCGTCGTCGCCGTCAGCCAGTCGGGCGAGACGGCCGACACTCTCGCCGCGATGCGCGAGGCCCAGGACCGCGGCGCCACAACGCTCGGCGTGGTCAACGTCGTCGGTTCATCGATCGCCCGCGACACGGACGCCGGCGTCTACCTGCGCGTCGGACCCGAGATCGGCGTCGCTTCCACCAAAGCCTTCACCGGGCAGGTGATGGTGCTCACCATGCTCAGCATCCTCATGGGGCGCCGGCGCTACATGAGCCAGGAGGCCTGCTCGCGCCTTATCTCGGAGCT
This sequence comes from Phycisphaerales bacterium, assembly GCA_965227605.1. Lineage (GTDB taxonomy): Bacteria > Planctomycetota > Phycisphaerae > Phycisphaerales > UBA1924 > CALNYS01. The sequence goes on from OZ245745.1 coordinate 651,347, forward strand.
CGCCGCGATTCCGGCGCACATGGAACGCGCCCTCGAAGACTCCGAGCGCATCAAGCGCAGCGTCGAGAAGCACGTGGACCGCGAGAACTGGCTCTTCCTCGGGCGCGGCTACAACTACCCCGTCGCCATCGAGGGCGCGCTGAAGCTCAAGGAGATCAGCTACATCCACGCCGAGGGCATGCCCGCCGCCGAGATCAAGCACGGCCCCATCGCCCTCATCAACGAGGGCATGCCCGTCGTCGTCATCGCCAACCAGGGCCCGCAGTACGACAAGGTCATCAACAACATCGAGCAGGTGAAAAGCCGCGGCGGCAAGGTCATCGCCGTCGCCACCGAGGGCGACGAGAACATCAGGGCCTACTCCGACGACGTCTTCTACGTGCCGAAGGTCAGCGACGCGCTGTCGCCCCTGGTGACGGTCGTGCCGCTCCAGCTCCTTGCCTACCACGCGGCGGTCCTGCGCGGGCATGATGTGGATAAGCCGCGGAACCTGGCGAAGAGTGTGACGGTGGAGTGACGTGGCCGATTGGGCGCGAATACGACGCGGCACCGTCGGCGCGCTTGTCGGCTTCGTGATCCTCGGCTGTCTTTTCTGGTTCGTGTACTACTTATCGTTGAGTGCGCTCTTATCTGGTTATGAAGAACCAGCGTTCGAGGCTCTCGCCGAGAGCGGTCAGCTCGTAGGCCTGTCTATCGAAGAAGCTCGGAGGATCATCGGTAAGAAGGAGCGTCATGTCAGCCAAAGTGATGGCAAGACAATTTATTGGTTTACAGCACGTACCGACTGGATGATTTCTGAATCAATGGATGTTTATGTACGCGATGGTGTGGTTACGGGAGTGAATTTCTATATCGAGGACTAAGCGAACCGCCCGACTACGCCGCCCTCATCCGCGAGCACACCGAAGCGCAGCAGGAAGACTAACCCGCTTCTTTTCCGGCGGAACGCAGAACAGCGTGGTTAACCACCTAGCTCGTTGACCGCCACCAGCGTGACCTCAGCGCGCAACACTCCCGACGCGTCCTCATCGAGTTCCGCGATATGCGACGCGTCTGCGGGCAGGCGGTCGGCGCGGTCGCGCCGGTCGGCGTCCGAGATCAGCGGGTCGCCCTCGAACAGGATCGAGTACAGCGGGATCTCAGGCGCGCCCGGCGCCTTGATGGTCACATGGATGTGCGCGGCCTCGCGACGGCTCGGGTAGGCCTCCGGCTTGATGGTGCGGATCTCGAAGCGCCCGTCGTCCCCGGTGCGCAGCCAGCCGCGGAGCGCGCCGTGGCGTTGCCCGTTGCCGGTTTCGCCCCCGTCCTTGCGGTAGATACCCGTGGCGTCGGTGTGGTACGCGTACAGCGTGACGCCGGGCATGGGCTCGCCGGCGGTCGTGACCAGCCGCCCCGTGAGGCGCAGGCGCTCGCCCGGTTCATCGGCGTCGCCGATGCGCATCACCGCGTCGAGTTCCGCCGGGGCCTCGTCGGCGCCGCACCATTCGCACGCCGGCAGCGACTGGGCGCAGGCCGGGAGAGCAAGGCAAGTTGTGAGGCTGAACACGGCGAGGAACAGAGAGCGTTTCATCGATCGGCTCCTTCTGGGTACTTGAGGGGCTACCGTGAAGGCATGAAGACGTTGCGGAAAGCCGTGTGCGGGGTGTGCGTGCTCGCGGTGCTGGCCGCCGTGGGCGTCTGGGTCGCCACCGGCGCCCGCGTCTGGACGCGCTACCCCAGCGAGAACATCCAACAAGTTCAGCAGGACGACGAAGGCGGCCTCGACGACCTCTTCGCCGACGCCGGTCTCAACGACGACCTCGGCGAGCTCGAAGCCATCGACAACGACTTCCGCTTCGGCCTCCTCCCCTCGGGCCCCGGGCGCGAGGTGCTGAGCGTCGCCAGCGTCGGCGGACTGGCGTTCGCCGCGTCGCTGCTGGCGTGGTGGTTCACACGAAAGAAGACGCCCAAGCCAACCCCCGAGTAGCCTTCGCCTATGAACGCGGCCGTCCTATTCGGCGTCGCCCTCGGCGGGGCCGCCGGCGCCCTCGCCCGCTACCTCGTCTCCCTCGCCGCCGAGCGCCTGGGCGAGAGCTGGGCCTGGGGCACCTTTGGCGTCAACCTGCTGGGCTGCCTCCTCGTGGGCGTAGCTATCGCACTGCTGACCACCCCCGAGGGCGCCCCGCGCTGGGACGCCTCCCCCGCCCTCCGCGCCGCCGTCCTCGTCGGCTTCCTCGGCGCCTTCACCACGTTCTCCACCTACGCCTGGGAAGCCTTCGACATGATCTCGAGCGGCAAGACCGCCCGCGCCGCCGCCTACCTGCTCGCCAGCAACGCTCTGGGGCTGGCCGCGGTGTGGGTCGGGTGGTGCCTTCTTCAGCGCACATAAAAACGCCCGGCGCCCGGGCGTTTGAAGAGTGTGGCCGAGTCGTATTGGACTACAGGCAGTTCGTCCCCCACGCTGCGAGCAGGATCGCGAGATCTTCGCTACCGACGACGCCGTCTCCGTTGAGATCGCCCGGGCAGGGATCGTCGCACACGCCGGAAATCAGCGTGAGTTGCCAGTTGTCGATGCGCACGCTGCGCATGGCTCCTCCGCCGGATATCCCGGTGTTGTTGCGGGCAGCGAAACCGAACTCTATTGACGATCCGTCAGATGAAAAATCCGGGTGTGAATCAAGATCGAGCCCGTCGAGTGAATCGGAAGGATCTACTTCAACAAACTGATCCTGCGTGTTCACATCGGAAAAGAATGTCCAGCCATCGATAGCTGAATCCCCTACAAATGCGCCTAAACGAGTGATGTACAACGCTCCGTTCTGGCGAACTACAGGCGACACTCGCATACGGGCAACAACGCCCTTTTCACCTTCGTTTCCCCACACGCTGTAGCACACAAGATCGATCTGGCCATCTACGGCCGGGTCGTAGGTCGCCGACGTGTTGACGTGAACAGACAGCACCCCTGATCGCATGTTGATGGGAGCATTGTTGATGTCTATATCAATCTGGCGGCAGGCATCCGGGTTGCCATCAGCCGGGAGAAGCGTCGAGGTCGCAGTTCCGCCGTTACCGAACGTCACCGTGGAGATATCCCAAGTCGGCGCGCCTGGAAGATCCCCGTCAAAGAACGAAGTCACTGTGGGCTGGGCAGCTAGCGGGGCCGCGACAGTGAATGTCAGTGCGACGAGAGCAGCGCGAAATATCATGGAGCTGGCCTTTCCGGCGCTCCCCGATGACGAGACGGTGATCGAGAACGAACGCAAACGTACAACTCTATTACACAGTGTACAGCAAGCTGTAGTGTTATCGGGCACTCTTATTTGAGTCTACACAAGGGCCATGTGTTTGTATTCTGATCGGTCACTGCGCTGCGGCTTGCGGCCCGCCCGTCCTCTGGTACACTCTTCGGCTCGCCTCCGGCCGCGTGGCCGCGGGGCGTCTGTGTCTACTCAGACAGCTTCCTGACCCGTGGTGGGGACCACATGCCGACGATCAACCAGCTCATCCGCAAGCCTCGCAAGGTGCAGGTCGCCAAGAGCAAGGTGCGCGACCTCGACCAGTGCCCGCAGCGCCGCGGCGTCTGTCTTCAGGTGAAAACGGTCACGCCCAAGAAGCCCAACTCCGCCCTCCGCAAGGTCGCCCGCGTGCGCCTCAGCAACGGCAAGGAAGTCACCGCCTACATCGGCGGCGAGGGCCACAACCTCCAGGAGCACTCCATCGTGCTCGTGCGCGGCGGGCGCGTCCGCGACCTCCCCGGCGTCCGCTACCACGTCGTCCGCGGCACCCTCGACAGCCTCGGCGTCGACGGTCGCAAGAAGGGCCGCTCCAAGTACGGCGTCAAGCGCAGCAAGTAAGTCCATCCCGCCCCGCATGTGCGGGGCGTTTTCATTTCACAGGCAAGTAATCCGCACCGGGCGCCAACGCCCGCGCGGGTGAACGAACGGGCGGTTCAGGCCGCCGGACGAGCCAGGAGAACAGCACCATGGCCGGTCGCATCACCAAATCCGAAGATCAGCTCCGCCCCGACGCGCGGTTCAGCGATCTCCGCCTCTCGAAGTTCATCAACTGCGTCATGGCCGACGGCAAGAAGACCGCCGCCACCCGCGTGATGTACGACGCGATGGACCTCATCGACGAGAAGCTCAAGAAAGAAGACGACCCCAACAAGCCCGAGGGCCCCCTCGAAGTCTTCCACCTCGCCATCGAGAACGTGAAGCCCTACGTCGAGGTCCGCTCGAAGCGCATCGGCGGCGCCAACTACCAGGTGCCCATGCAGGTCCCCAAGCGCCGCCAGCAGTCGCTTTCGTTCCGCTGGATCATCGACGCCGCCCGCAAGGAAAAGGGCCGCCCGATGGCCAACCGCATCGCCGACGAGCTCTACGCCGCCGCGAAGAACGAGGGCAAGGCCATGCAGGTCCGCGAGCAGACCATCCGCATGGCCGAGGCCAACAAGGCCTTCGCCCACTTCGCATAAACGCTTCGCACAACTGAACGCAGAGACGACACCGCCCGCTCGCCGGGCGGTTGTTTTTTTACTCTTCGGCTTCGGTGCCGGCGTACGCGGAGGCCTGGCTGCGCCCGACGGTGCTCTCATCCTGGTGCGTCTTGATGATCTGGCCCTCATCGGGCGTATCAAGGTTGAGCGTCGGCTTGCCCTTGCGTGTCGAGCACTGCACCCAGTGGTCGTTCGCCATCACCTCAAGCGTCTGCATCGCGTGCTTAATGATCAGCTCCACGTGCATCGGCGGGTAGTCCTGAGCGATTCTTGTTCGCAGGGCATCAAGGAGCTTGTCGGCCTGTGAGTGCTTCTTGAGCGTATCGACGAGCAGCCCCTGGATCCCGAGCAGCGGGAGCTTGCGGGCGCCGCGGGTGTAGCAGACCGCGGGCGTGATGCGACCGTCATGCAACTGGCCGATTTTTTCTTTCTGCGCCCCGTTCAGGTTGAGCTTGAAGATGTTCTTCCCCGAGATCGTCCACGTCGCCTTTTTCCCGCTGAAGCGCTGCATGATTTGTTTCACGCCGGTGATATCCAACCCGCCAATCCCGACTTGCCCGGGCACGTCATCACCGAACCCACCCGTCGAGAGCCAGCGGAACGCCTCTTCGGGATCAAGCGACAGCCCGGCTTCCTCCGCGATCTCCGTGCAGTGCTCGCGGATGCGGTCGAAGTACCCGTTGGCGGTGTACCAGTACTCGGCGAACCGGTGATGCTGGCGCACCCGGTTGCGTTGCAGTTCGTCGTAGCGCGTCAGCAACCAGTCCCGCTCAAGCTCGCCGCGCTCGAGTTCCAGAATCGTGTACGCCAACTCCTTCGCGCCGGTCTGCGTCAGCGTGAGCCCGGCCGCGAGGATCGGGTCCGCGAACCCCGCGGTTTCACCGACAAGGAACCAGTTCTCACCGAACGTGCGATCGACCGCGAACGACCAATCCTTGGTTGACTGCACCTCGCCGTCCGGCGTCGCGTTCTCGATAAGAGCTGAAACAAAGGGCTCCTCGCGCACGGCTTCGTTGTACAGCTCCGCCGGGGTTTTCTTGACATCCTTGTAATAGCTCGCGGGCACGACCACGCCGATGCTCGTGCGTGTCGGCGCCAGGGGGATGAACCAGATCCAGCCGTAGGGCAGCGAGCGGATATGCACGCGCGTCGCACCCACCCCGATCTCCTCCGCCCACTCCGCGTTGTTCCAGTAGTTCCAGAACGCCACGTTCCGCAGCAGCGTCGGCGCCGATACCTCGACGCCCATCACCTTCCGCAACGTCGCCCACGCGCCGCTCGCGTCCACATAGTGCTTCGCGGTCACCGTCTGCCCGTCAGAGAGCGTCGTCGAGACCACCCGGTCACCGTCGGTCTCAAACGTCTCAGCCCGCGTCTCCTCGCGCACCTCGCAACCGAGCTCCTGCGCGTGATCGAGGAGTATTTCGTCGTAGATGGACCGCTCGACCTGAAACGCCGTGTCCTTGCGCCACCCGCTGTACGTCGCCGGACGCTCTTCATCTTCCTTAACCGCCGCGAGGTCCAGGAACTCAAAGTCCCACGGTTCCGTCGTCGAGCCCCACGTGTACGTCGCCCCGATCTTGATCGGGAACCCTGCCGCCTCCACCTTGTCCCAGCACCCCATCTCTTGGAGCACGGCGCTGATCGGCGGGAGCTGCGACTCCCCAACGTGCTCGCGCGGGAATTTCTCTTTCTCAACGATCAACACCCGCATGTCCGGCGCGTACTTCAGCAGCAGCGACCCCAGCGTCGAGCCTGCGGGCCCACCCCCGATGATCAGCACGTCATAGTCATACTCAGGTGTCGAAGACATGGGGCTCCCTCTCGGCGTTGGGCGCCGCGGCGGCGCGGGAAAAAGCCTAGCCGCCCCGTTGATGTGGGGCACGCCCGGATACGCGCTATCGGAAACAAACAACCCCGACCTTTCGGCCGGGGCTGTTTTCAATCAGGAGATTGATCGGAACAGGGCCTGATAATCAGGCCGTCCGATTAGCGGCGACGACGAGCCGCGGCGAGGCCGCCGAGGCCGAAGAGGGCCGCAGCACCGGGAGCCGGGATGGTCGCGTCGAAGGACCAGGCGTTGAGCTGGCCAAGGTCGCCGCCGGCGTTGTCGGAGACGAACAGGGTCCAGGTGCCGTTGACGTCCTGGCCGACGAAGTCAGCGAGGGACGAGCCGTCGATGTTGTCGAGGCCGTAGGCGCCGGGAGCAGCCGTGCCCGCGGTCGGGAGGGCGGCGCCGCCGTCCATGAAGTTGTACTCGCCGACGAGGTCAACGTTGTTGCCGAAGGCGGACTCGGGGAAGCCGGGGCGATCGAGGATCGTCACGGTGGTGCCGTTGTGCTCGAGAGTGACGAAGAGGTCGCCAACCCACGTGTGCGAGATGTCAAGGTTCAGCGAATCGAAGGACACGATGGTGCCGGAGCCGGCCACGTTGATCGTGAAGCTCTGACCGACCGGGTCGTTGTCAGCGAAGGCGCCGGTGGTGCCGGGGCCGAAGTTGTCAGCCATGGCGGCCGAAGCGAGGCCGGCGGCAGCGATGAAAGCGAGCTTGTTCATGTTTCTATCTCTCCATAGTTCGTACGAACGAGACGTGCTTGCGCACCACGCGGTGCGCGGAACTCCTCCGTGGGAACTCCCACGGAAAACACTCCAACCCGCCCTCGCGGATCAGAAAGATCAGATGTTCGCTGGGTGACGGTTTCTTCCCTTGAATCGGTGACGAAGCCGATTCAGACACCATCTCGCAGCGTTGTCCGACATTATGAATAATCCAATCTAAACCCTGATGCAAGGAATTCTTGGCGAATCCCTCAACATGAACCCTTTGCAACGCCCGTGAGGGCTGTTCTCGGACAATTCAAACCCCCGTCTCAGGGGAAGCGCCAACCGCCGTCCGAAGCGCCTCAACCCCGATAGGACCCTCTCGGAGTACTTCCAGGGGCTTCTTATCGGCCACTCGCACAACCGTCGAGGCCGCCCGAGGCTCAAGCAGCCCTCCATCAAGCCGGGACACGTCAGCGGCGAAAAACTCCGCCGGCGCCCGCCGCAGGTCCGCGATCGGCGCTTCCCCACTCCGGTTCGCGCTCGTACACGCCAGCGCCCCGCCGAACTCCCGCAGCAGTTCGAAAGCCAACTCGTGCCCCGGTACGCGCACCCCCACCGCCCCCGTGCCCCGCGTCACCTCCTCAGGAACCCACCCCGCCGCATCCACCACGATCGTCAGAGCCCCGGGCCAAAACGCCGCAGCCAGCCGCTCCGCGGCTTCTGGCCACGCCGAGGCGCACGCCCGCGCTTCGTCAACAGAGCCGGCCAGCAGCGGGATCGGCTTGTCGTCAGGCCGCCCCTTAAGCTCGAACAGCCGGCGCACCGCCGCGGCGTTCCGCGCGTCCGCTGCCAGCCCGTACACCGTGTCTGTAGGGATCAGCGCGGGTCGCCCCTCATGCAGCGCCCGCGCGACCTCTGTGACCGCGCTCATCGCCGCGTCGCGGCCCGCAGCGCAGGCTCGGTCAGCACGTCATCCGCGCGCGAGTCCAGCGCCCCCGGGTCCACCGTCACCCCTGCCTGCTCAAGCGTCAGCCCAAGCGCCCGCGCCGCCTCCGCCAGCGCCACCGCATAATCCGCCCGCGCTCGCGATTCTTCGATCTCCGCCTGCGCCAGCGCCTCCTGACGGTTGAGCTTCAGGTTCAAAAAATCCGGCGTCAGTCCCCGCACCGTCTCTTCTTCCACCAGCAGCGCCCGCAGGTTCTCCGCCGCCGCCAGCCGCGCCAGCCGCGTCTGCTCGATCAGCCGGTAGTTCGTCGCCAAGTCGCGCAGCGCCCCCTTCACGTCCTCCACCGCCCGGCGCGCGACGCCCCGGTACTCGATCACGCTCTGCGCGCTCCGCAGCCGCGCCGCCCGACGCCCCGCCAGCGCGTCCCGGTTCCCAATCGGCAGCTCAAACGCCAGCCCCAGCGCGGCGTCCACAAAGTCCGTGTCCACTGCTTCCTCAAACGCCTCCCCCGTGTCGTCTTCCAGCCCATACGCCGTCAATCGCGCCGTCAGATCAAGCTGCGGCAGCACCGCGTCCCGCGCCACCCCCTCGCGCACCGCCGCGTCCTGCACCCGGATCAGCGCCCGGCGCACATCCGGGCGACGCTCAAGAGCGCCAGCCACCGCCTCCCGCATGTTGTAAACCGTCGCCACGCTCAGCGGCGCCTCGCTCGCCACCAGCACTTCCTCGCTGATCAAGGGCCGATCCGGGTCGCTGATCAGCCGCTTCAGCGCGTCCGATGCGTTCCGGACGGTCCGCTGCGCCCGGATCAGGTCCCCGCGTCGCGTCTCGACACGCGCTGCCGCGTCCGCCAGCTCGGCGTCCGTGACATCAAACCCGTACCGCCCCCGCAGCGCCTCCCGCGTCTCGATCCCCCGCTCCAGAAGACGCTGCTGAATCAGCAGGTTGTCCCGCGCCTGGCGCAGCGTCCAGTACGCCCGCTGAACATCCGTCAGCGTGGTGAAGAGCGCGTCGCGCGTCTGCTCGAGCGCGTCCTGATCCGCGTTCTCAGCAAGACGCACCTCGGCGAGCGCCACATCAGGACCGAACCCGCGCAGCAGGGGCTGGTTGAATACCACGTCCAGCGTCGCCGTCCGCGCCGGGTCCGGCGTCCGCGAGAACCCCGCCGTCGCGTTGTTGAAGACGTCCAGCCCCGCGCTCAACTCAAGCGTCCCGTTTGTCGTGAACCTCCGGCGCAGCCCCGTATCAGCGCCGAACGTGTCAGACCGGCTCAGCCCAGTTCCCACGGGCGTCATGCCCACGATCGGCACCGGCTGCTCCTGATCCGTCACGCCCCGCTCAAGGTTCGCAAAGAGCACCCAGTCAAACGTCGCCTCGGCCTGAATCAGCTGCGCTCGGGTGATAGGGGGGGAGAGCCGTGCGGCCCGCGCGTCGTCATCGCCCTGAAGCGCCAGCTCCAGCGCCTCCACCAGCGTGATCCCCGACTCCGATGATGTTCCGCCCGAAAGATCGGGCCCCAGCGGCGCCTCGAGCCCCTCATACGACTCGGCCCCGCTGATCTCCGCGAGCTCCTCCAGCCGCTCCGCGCTCAGGCCGAGGTTCTCTTCCTCATCCGGGCCCCGCGTCGCCCCGGGCGTCACCGCCTGAGCATCCGCGTCCAGATCCCGCCGGATCGACTCGATCACGCTCGCCCGCAGCGCCTCAGACTCCGGCGCCGGGGGCAGCGTCGAACACCCCGCAAGCGCCACGAGAACGCCCGGAACCAGAACCGTACGCGACGCGTCAACAAGCGTGGATGATCTCATAAGAACGGACGGTATCCCGCGCCAAACCCCCGGTCAAAGCGAGCGCGACCCGCCAAAGGTATCGTAAGGAAAGCACCTCAGATCAAGACGCCGGCGACGCTCGCCGCGCGTCCGCGGAGCTCGCCATGAACCGCTACACACCCCTCGCGTTCCTCGCCGCCGTCCTCGTCGCCGCCATCCCCGCGCTCGCGCAGATGGTCGACGAGCAGCCCTACCCCGTCCGCGTCACCGTCGACAACGCCGAGGTCCGCTGCGGCTGGGGCTCCGACGCCTGGTACTCTGTCGGCCGCGCCCCCCGTGGGACCACCCTCACCGCCGACGGCCGCGAGGGCGACTGGCTCCGCGTCCGCTACCCCGAGGGGCTCAACTTCGGCGTCCTCCTCCGCGTCTCCGATGTCGAACTCGACGAGGCCGCCGGGACCGCCATCCTCACCGCCGCCGCCCGCCCCATCCACCGCAACCGCCAGAGCCCCGCCAGCGGCAGCTGGATGAAGATGACCGGCGAGCCCTTCCCCGCCGGGACCGCCTTCGAGGTCGTCCAGACCGTCCAGAACCAGGGCGAGACCGTCATGGTCCTCGTCGAAGCCCCCGACCGCACCCGCGGCTACGTCCGCTCGAGCGATGTCGAAGCAACCGAGGCGGGCGCGACAACGCAACCCGAGCCAACGCCCGACGCCCAACCCGAAACCGCAGAGGCGTCCAGCGACCAACTCCCCGACCCCTTCGAGAACATGCCCGCCGACGAGAACAACTCCAGCGAGGGTGTGAACGTCGTCACCCCCATGGCCGAGCCCGACGCCGAACAAGCAAGCGAAACCGAAGCCGAAGCCGGTCCTACACCCTCCCAGCTCTTCGACGCCTACGACGCCATCATCCGTGAGCCCCTCGAGAGCGCCGAGATCGAGCCCCTCATCGGCGAGTACCGCTGGGCCCTCACCAACCTGGACGCCGACGCCCCCAACGCCGCCCGCCTCCAGGCCCGACTCGACCTGCTCGAACTCCGCCGCGACGTCCAGCGCGACCTCCAGGCCGTCACCGACGCCGCCGAGCGCGCCGCCGGCGAACGCGAAACCGTGGACCGCCTCATCTCAGAATGGCGCGCCCGCCCCACCTACACCGTCGTCGGCCGCCTCATGGCCAGCACCCTCTACGACGGCAACCGCCTCCCCCTCATGTACCGCCTCCAAAGCCTCGACGGCCCCGGCGGACGCACCATCGCCTACATCCTCCCCACAGAAGAACTCGACCTCGCCTCCAAGCTCGGCGGCGTCGTGGGTGTCCTCGGCGAAGCCCGACGCGACCGCACCATCCGCGTCCGCATGATCGAACCCGAACGCGTGGACGTGCTGGAAGCGGGCGGAAGCTAAAGAGCGTCACGTGTTGGGTGTTATCAAATGAATGTCATCGCTCTGAAACGCGCGGCTCTGCTGGCCACTCTTTTCTTCGCGCAGATTACGATAGCCCGGCCCGCACCGGCTCTCGCTGACATCCAGGACCTCAATCACCTCACGGAACGCTGGGAAGGCCTCGCCGAAGAACTCGGTGTCGCCGGGTACGCCGTCGCCCTCATCCGCGACAACAAACTGATCGCAGCCCAGGGCTTCGGCGTCCGCGACCCACTAACCAGCCAGCCCGTCGACGCCGACACCATCTTCTACGTCGCGTCCTGCACCAAAACGTACATCGCAGCCGCGATCGTGAAGCTCGCCGACCAGGGCGCGATCGACCTCGACGCCCCCGTCCAGCGATATCTCCCCGAGTTCACACTCGCCGACGCCGACGCCGCGTCGTCGATCACCCTCCGCGACCTGCTTGGTCACACCCCGGGCCTCAACAGCCCCATGGCCGTCTACCTCGACGCCTACACCGGAACCATCACCGACGAGCTTTACTTCCGCTGGCTCAGCCGTGAAACCCCCGCCGGCGAGATCGTCTACACCAACATCCACTACACCCTCCTCGGGCGCGTCATCGAACGCGTCACCGGCAAAGACTGGCGCGAGTACCTCGACGTCGAGGTCTTCACCCCCGCCGCCATGAACCGCACCACCGCCTACGCCAGCGAGATGTACACCGACCCCAACGCCGCCTTCCCCGCCGAGACCGGGCCGCATTCCCTTCAGCGTGCCGAGACCGTCAAGACCGACGCCGTCATGCACGCCGCCGGCGGCATCGGCGCCTCCGTCCTTGACGCCGCTCAATGGGTTTTGCTTCACCTCAACGAAGGCGCCGTTGGAGAGAGCCGCGCTTTCTCACCCGAAGCAATGGAAGAAATCCTTACCTACCAATCCCACTTCGACGAACCCCGCGGCGGCATCCGCACGCTCCACGGTTACACCGCCGCCTGGCAGGCCGGCGTCTGGCGCCGGGGCGACGCCCGCTACTACCAGCACGCAGGCGGCTACACCGGGACCGCCGCGCTCTTCTCGTTCATGCCCGACGAAGGGCTCGGCGTCGTCGTCCTCGCTAACCACACCCCCGAAGGCCGCGCCATGTGCGACGTGATCTCCATCGACTACTACGACCACATGCTCAGCGTCACGGAACGCACGGATCCGCTCCCCTGGTACATCAACAACATCTCTGAGTACCGAAGCCAAGAGCCGACGATCCGCGACCGCCTCACCTCTGATCGCCTCTCCCTCCCCGCCAGGAGCTACCTCGGCGCCTACCACGCCGAAGACCTCGGGCGTCTCGACGTCGTTTTTGAGCGAGGCGAGCTCGCCGTCCGTATCGGCAACATGCGCTACGCCGCCCGCGCCGACAACGTGGACCCCTCCCCCGACGCCCTTCTCCTCGAAAGCGACGGCGACGCCATCGTCGCACGATTCATCGTCGAGAAGGAAACTCCATCAGCCATCGAGCTCGAGTTCAACAACACCGTCTTCCGCTTCAACCGCAATGAATGAACAACCAATACCCTTCGATCAATCCGAAATGGAGCGGACCGGGATCGAACCGGCAACCCCTGGCTTGCAAAGCCAGTGCTCTCCCAATTGAGCTACCGCCCCATCACGCCTTACAGGCGCGCTGATAGTACACGCCCCGCACCGAAGGCTGTCAGTGAACTTCACTTATTCGGGGCAGGGCCCCCACGCCGCGAGCAGAACGGCCAGATCGCCCGAGCCGGTCACGCCGTCGCCGTCCAGATCGATCGTGCTCCCGCCCCACGCCGCCAGCAGCACCGCGAGGTCCACAGAATCAACCTCACCCGAGCCGTCGAAGTCCGCCGGGCACGGGAGTACCACCGGGCAGCCGCGCCACTGCGCCACGCCCATGCTGTCGACTCCGTCGGCGAAATCAAAAGAGCCGCCCGCGTACAGCGAGTTCCCGTTCCCGTCATCCCACACGCCGAGACCGAAAGCGTTCCCACCCGAGAGGCCGCCGCCGACCTGCTCCCAGGACGCCCCGTTGAACCGCGCGAGCCGTCCGATCGCCGTCCCCGCCACGCTCTGCGAGAACGTCCCGACCACATAAAGCGCCGGGCCTGATCCATCATCGAAGCTGAACACGTCGTTCACGTTCGCGGCAAAGCCCGATCCCACCGCCGACCAGCTCGTCCCATCCCAGCGTGCCACGCTGCGCGCCGCCACGCCGCCCGCGCTCGTGAAGTTCCCCACCGCGTACAAGGCGCCCTCGTGCACCGCCAGCCCCAGCACCTGCGTGCCCGTGATGCCGCCGCCCACGTCGTCCCAGCTCGTCCCGTCCCAGCGGGCGATCTGGCTCACCGGAACCCCGCCCGCGCTGTCAAACCGCCCCGCGACGTACAGATCGCCGTCGTACACCGTCATCGCCAGCGCGTTCGCCAGCCCGGGCTGCCCCCCCAGCCCGCCGCCGATCGCCGACCAGCTCGTCCCGTCCCACGCCGCCACATAGTTCGTGTCCGCCACGCCGCCGAACGCCGTGTAGTTCCCGCCCACGATCAGCCGACCGTCATACACCACCATCGACCACACCGAGGGAATCGCCGAGGTGATGCCGCCGCCAACGCTCGACCACGCCGTCCCGTCCCACGCCGCGATCGTCGAGGTGCCGGCGATCCCGCCGACGCTCCCGAACGCCCCGCCCATGTACAGCGCCCCGTCGTACACCGCCAGCGCGTTGCAGAAGCTGCTCACCACGCTCGCGTCAAGCGCGCTCCACGCGCTCCCGTCCCACCGCGCGACGTTCGAGGCCGACGCGCCGCCGGCCGTGCCGAACGAACCCGCCGCATACAGCGCCTCGCCCGTCCCGTCGTCCCACGCCACGAAATCCGCCGAGTACCCGCTCAGCCCGGGCGTCCCGACCGGGTACACCCACTCGGGTGCGCACGCCCCGCCGCCCGCAACAGCTGGGATCACAAGGACGGAAGCAACGAACAACGCGGAACGGATCTGCATGACTCTCTCCTTGATGGCAGGGTACGCGTGATGGTCTGCACCAGCATGACGCCGACGCTCACCCGCAGCAAGAAAAAATCAATGATCGCGCAGATGAACCCGACGACGCCTGTGCGGTACAACACCATCATGGCACACCGTCTCCGGGCGTTTGCGCAGTTCATGATGCTTGTGGCGGCTGTTGTCCTGACGATGGGCTGCGCGCATTCGACCGCCACCCGAGCGCCCGATCCCGCAACTCTCGTCTACGTCGTACGTCACGCCGAAAAACAACCCGGCTCAAACCCCGCCCTGACCCCCGCCGGACGCGAACGCGCTGCGCTTCTCGCCGACATCACTACCGCGGCGAACCTCTCCGCCGTCTACTCGACCCCGTACAAGCGAACCATCGCAACCGCCCGCCCCAGCGCCGAGCGCGCCGGTGTCGAGGTCGACGCCTCGTTCGGGCCCCGCGACGAAGCCGCCCTCGCCGATCACATCCGTAAATCACACACGGGCCAAACCGTCCTCGTCGTCGGTCACAGCAACACGGTCAACAAAGTCGTCGCCGCCCTCGGGGGCGCCGCCTTCCCCGACCTGCCGGAACACATCTACGACCGCCTCTACGTTGTAACGATCAACGCCGGCGGGACAGCTGAAACCGACGAACGCCGCTTCGGCGCCCCGACGCCCTGACCCTTACTGATCCTGCCGCGGCGACGCCGAGGCCACCAGACGGATCCGGCGCTGCGCGCCGGCCTCGCCGTAGATGTCGGTGTCCTCGTTCACATCGTTCTCGTCGATGTCGCCGTCGTCATCGGAATCGACGCCCTGCTCGATCGTGTCGTTAGGCAGGATCGAAAGATCAACGGTGCAGCGCAGCAGCCGCGGCCCAACGTCGTAGCGCATCCGGAACTGCGCCGCCTCGACCGAGTCAAGCATCAGCTGCTCCTGATCCGCATCGGCGCCCGTCGGGTCGATCAGCACCAGCCACACCTGGCCCAGCGGCTCGCCATCGGCCTGGCGGAACTCGATGCGCATCACCTGCGTAGGGCGACCGTTGTCGTCCCGCTGTGACACGAACTCGATGAAGTCCGCCTCGATTTCCGAATCCACCAGCACATCCGCTGGGAAGGGGCCGAAGTCTGTCCCCGTCCTGATCAGCGCGAGGATCCGGTGCATCATGATCCGCGATACCACGTGGCTCGACGCCGAGTCCGTGATCGTCTGGTAGTTCATGAACGACACGTTCAGCGCCTGGAACGTCGCGGCCAGCGCCATCCCCGAGATGGCCAGCGCCAGCAGCATGTCGATCAGGCTGAACGCCCGACGCCGCGCTCCCCGCGCCGTTCGACGAAACAACTTCATCACTGGCCGCCTTCCTCGTCATCGCCGGCGATGTCGATGATCCGACCCTCGGTGTACGAGTCCGCGACCGCCTCGGTCTGCATCGGCGCCAGCAGCCCGTCGGGCATGATCAGGTTCGGGTTCCAGTTCACGATGATCCGCCCGAACCCGTTGAAGGGCACCGGTTCCCCACCGGCGTCCGGATCCTCGGTGTCCGCGATCCCGTCGCCGTTGAGGTCAAAGCCAACGATCTGCACGCCGTTGTGCTCGAAGATGTTCATGCCCTCCTCGTCGCCGTCCTCGGCGGAGAAGTAGCCCAGCGTCATGTTGAAGTGCGCCGGGTTGCCCACGTTCTCACCGAAGTGCTGGAAGGCGGGGTTCCCGTCGTACGGGTCAAAGTCCGTCATCAGCGCGCCGTCGATCACCGCGTTGCCGCGCACGTCGAGCACGCCCGCGATCACCAGACCAGTCAGGTTCACGTCCTGATCGGGCGATGCGTTGTTCGTCCCGATATCCACCGAGTACGAGGGGAGCAGCATCGAGCTCTTCTCGATCTCCGCCGCGTCGTCCTCGTCAGGGTTCAGGTTCGCGTTGTCCGGCTCATCAGGGTGCTCCTGATGGAACCGGGTCGCGCCGGTGAACTGAATCTTGTTCCGCACATGCGTAAACACCGCCGGGCGGTCCGACACGATCGACCCCACGAACAGACAATCGTGGAACCGCAGGTTGTTCGACAGCGGCTTCGTGTTCACGTACGGCGTCCCGTTCACCGTGAGACGAGGCACGTCGAAGTCTTCCGTCGGCGCCTCGTTTACACCGGCGACCAGATAATCGTTATC
Source organism: Phycisphaerales bacterium (assembly GCA_965227605.1). Lineage (GTDB taxonomy): Bacteria > Planctomycetota > Phycisphaerae > Phycisphaerales > UBA1924 > CALNYS01. Next base: position 667,663 of record OZ245745.1, read on the forward strand.
CAGCACGAACTCCGGGGCGGGCATCGGCGGCGGGTACTTCAGCGAAAGATCCGCCTCCTGCACGCCATAGAACTGCCACGACACATGCCCGTTGGTCTGGTACGTCTGCACCCGCGTCACGCCAGCGAACGTGCAATCGATGAAGAGCGCGTTCGTCCCCATCGGGATCGTCACGTTCTTGAAGTCGATATCGCGAAACACAGGACGTTCGTAGTAATCCGCCGGGGCGAGCGCCCCGAAGGGCACGCCCTCGACGACCGTCTCGATGTCCGGGTTGATCGTCTGCCCGATCACCACATCGTCGCCGTTGATCTCGTTCTGAGCCACCCAGCCAAAGCCCGCCTGGCTCGCGAAGGGGGCGCCGTCAGCACGCGCGCCCATCTGCGACGACGCTTCCTCGAAGGTTGACGGGTCGATCTGCGACACGTCGCTCTCGTCAGCGCCGAACACCAGCGGCGATTCCCCGGGCTCCGACCGCGCGGCGCCCTGGTACTGATAGCGATAATCGTTCACCGTCGACCCGTCGACGTTCACGCCCTCGTCGTTCCACGTGCTCTGCTGAACGCCGATGTACGTCGTGCCGCGGATCTTCGCGAACCGGTCGCGGTAATCCACCACGCCGTCCAGATACCCCAGCGTCCGGTCGTAGGTATCCACCACGCCGTCGCCGTTGCGATCAGGGTTCGCGATATCGATCAGGTACGCCAGATCATCATCGACGCCCGAGAAGTCCTCGCTCAGCCCCTCGTACCCGGTGCCGACCGTCAACTCCTCGGCGTACACCAGCGTCCGGTCGCCGTTGTCGTCGTAGTGCGACAGGAAGATGTCGAACTCATCGATGTACCCGTCGCCGGTCTGCTCACCGAAAGCGCGGTCGTACTCACCGTCGCCGTCGTAGTCCTCCTGATTCAGCGCCCCGAGCCCGCGCCGCTCCAGCGTGTTCGCGATCGCCAGACGGTTATCGCCGTTCGTATCAAACCCGGCGTACCCATCCCCGCGCACCGCGGCGTAGAAATCGTCCAGTTTCTGATCAAGAATCGGATCCAGCCCGTAGAAGTCGCTCCGCGACACCACCGGATGACCACCCGCGGCGTCAACACGATCAAACAGCGCCGCCAGCGGCCCGTTCACCAGCACGTTCTTACCGAGCATCACCTTTGTGTTCGCCACGATCGCCTGGTCGACGCGCTTGAACAGCCGGAAATCCTGCTGCACCGTCCGCGACACCCAGCGGTTCATCACCGGGTCCCACGCGTACCCCGTCACCACCGCGCGGATCGCCCCGGCGTTCGGGTTCGGCACGTACGTCACCTGCGCCGCCTGTGTGATCGTCCCCGCGTCATTCGTCTGTACTGAGAAGGGCAGTGTGTCCAGCCACTCCGCCGGGTTGTCCGCCGGCGCTTCCAGAGGCTCAAGCGCCGCGTGCGCCGCGTCCACCGCGTGCATATCCCACAGCACGTCGCGCAGGCCGCCCGCCGGCACCGAATCATCCGCCAGCAGCACCTGCCCGTCGCCCGGGCTGAAGCTCCCGTCCCACAGCTCCATCGCGTACGCCGGTGACACCTCGCCGCGGCTGATCCGCACCGAGCGCGCCGCCTGCTGCATCCGCGTCCCCGCGACGCTCAGACCCGTGTCCGCCGCGCCCAGCGCCCGCGTCACCACGATGTGCGTGTGCGCCGTCCGCAGGTTCCCCTGGCTCGACACCGCCATCGCGGCCGCCAGCGAACCGAACAGCACCATGAACATCATCGCCAGAACGCTCGTCACGCCCCGACGACGCCCCGTTCCCGGACGACGCCGACGCCCGCTGGGCAAGCCGCCGCGACCGCGCCGGCGCGTCGCCATCTTCGCGCGACGAGCGCGCCGCGTCGTTGTGGAAAGTGTCGTCGTCGAAAGCGTCATTGGGCATCCTCCCAAACAGCGAGCGCAAGCGCCCGCAACAGCGTCCCTCAGCGAGGGACGATCCAGCTCACTTCAGTGATCTCGGTCGCCTCGAGGTCGTCAAGGCCCTGGTACAGGACCGTCACCGTCACTCGAAGCGGAAAGTCATCCACCGCCACGAAGCCCGCCGAAACGCCGGCGCCCTCGTAGTTGTTCGCGTACACCACCGAGTAATCGTTCGGGTCGATCTTCTCGACCGCCACGTACTGCGACCACCCCGCCAGCGGCGCCGCAGCGTCGTCCCACGCCTGCGCAGGGATCACATCGCCGAACGCGTCAATAGGCCCCGCGAACTGCCGCGTCACCACCCCGGGGGGGTTCGGCGCATCGCCGAACAGGATCCCGTCGAAGTCATCAACGTCGTCGAACCGCAGGTAGTCATCCGGGTCGCCGTTCCCGTCGCCGTCGCCGTCGAACTCATCCAGCTCAAAGCTCCACCCCTGCAGGTCGCCCGAACCCGGATCGAAATACAGCCCGCCGGTCAGCGGGTCGTGCTTGGGCATCGTCGCCGTCAGCTCGCGGATCTCCGACGCCATGAACATCGCCGACGCCGTGTGCGTCGACCACGCGTTCTTCAGACGAAACGCCGTGATCGCGTCGATCATCGCCAGCACGCCCACCGCCAGAATGATCAGCGAGAGCGACACCTCGATCAGAGTGAAACCGCGTTCCCTCTGGCGCCGGATTCGTCGTCGTTGAGTTCGCGTGCGGATCGCCATGACTCCTCCGTGGTAAGCGCCCATCTCGGGCGCTCACACACAGAGAGCGTCGGTTATCCCACGACCTGGCTCATCTTGAAGATCGGAAGAATGATCGCCATCGCGATGAACCCGACGATTGAACCCATCACAATGATCATGATGGGCTCGATCATTCCGGTAACCGCCTTCACCGCCGAACGAAGCTGCGCCGCGTAGTACTCGGAGATCTCCATCAGAACCTCGCCGAGCTTACCGGACTCCTCGCCAGCGCCGATCATCTGCACCACCGCCCGCGGCAAGAGCTTTGTCTGCCCCAGCGGCTGCGCGATCTTCTTACCTTCTTTCACGGCGCCAAACACCGTCAGCCACAACTTCTTGTACAGACGGTTCCCCGAAATATCACCCGTGATCGCGATCGTGTCCAGCATCGGAACGCCCGCGTTGATCAGCTCGCCCATCGTGTTCAGCGAACGGCTGATGTACAGCGACCGGAACATCGTCTTGACCACAGGAACGCCCAGCTTCAGCCGGTCGAACCAGTACCCGCCCACCTCGGTCTTGATGAAGAAGAACAGCCCGATCCCAACCGCGGCCGTCACGCCGAGGATCGCCATCCACTGATCCACCATGAAGTCGGACAACGCCAGCAGGAACTTCGTCTGCGGCGGCAGCGCGTGCTCCTTGCCCTTGAAGACGCCCGCGAACTTCGGAAGAACGAACGTCAGCAGGAACACCGTCACGCCAACCGCCAGCGTGCCGATGATGCCCGGGTAGATCATCGCCCCGACCACCATCTTCCGCGTCTCGATCGACTGCGCCAGGTTCGCCGCGATACGGTCCAGCATCTTGCCGAATGAGCCCGAAACCTCAGACGCCCGCACCATGTTGATGTACAGCGGCGAGAACAGCTTCGGGTGCTTCGCCAACGCGTCAGAGAACTGACGCCCCGACTCCACGTCCGACTTCAGCCCCGTGATGATCTTCCGGAACCCAGGGTGCTGCGTCTGCTCCGCAATCCCTTCAAGCGCCGCCCGCAGGCTGATGCCCGCGCGGATCATCACCGCCAGCTGCGTCGTGAAGTCCAGAACATGCTTCGTCGTCGGCTTCGACGCGCCCAGGTTCGCCAGCTTCTGCAGCGTGCTCCCCGCCGAGCGACCGCCCACCGGGCGGATGTCCATCACGTGCGCACCCTGCCCGCGCAGCATGTTCGCCGCGGCCTCCAGCGTCTGCGCGCTCAGAACGCCAACGGTCACCTGACCAGCGGACGTTCGCACCTGATAGCGGTAAGCGGGCATGAGCGGGGCGCTCCTTCCGGGGAACGGGTCTTACAAACTCACGCCGCGAGCTGACGCTCGAGCTTCTCGGGGTACGCCGCCTGCGCGATCGCGTCCTCGCGACTCACCATGCCGTTGAAGTACAGCTCGCCGATCGACGCGTCCAGGCTCTGCATCCCCATCGCACGGTTCGTCTCGATCACGTTCGGGATCTCAAAGCTCCGCGCCTCACGGATGATGTTCCGAACCGCCGGCGTGCACAGCAGGATCTCAACCGCCGGGCACATCCCCGGCTTGTCGATCCGCGAGAACAGCGTCTGCGAAACCACCGCCTGCAGCGTGTTCGATAGCATCGCGCGGATCTGGTTCTGCTGATCCGCCGGGTACATGTCGATGATTCTCTCAACCGTCTGCGACGCGTTCACCGTGTGCAGCGTCGACAGAACCAGGTGCCCCGTCTCCGCCGCCGTGATCGCCAGCGCCGTCGTCTCCAGATCACGCATCTCACCCACCAGCACAATGTCCGGGTCCTGACGCAAGGCGTGCTTCAGGCCCGACGCGAAGCTCGGCATGTCCTGCCCGAGCTCACGCTGCTGGATCAGCGACTGGTTCGACTCAAAGGTGTACTCCACCGGATCCTCAAGCGTGATGATGTGCTTGCGGTACCGCTCGTTCATCGCCTGGATCATCGCCGCCAGCGTCGTTGACTTGCCCGAGCCCGTGTCCCCCGTCACCAGAACAAGCCCGCGCGGCAGGTACGTCAGACGCGTGATCACCTCGGGAAGGTTCAGCGCCGCCAGCTCAGGCACGCTCGTCTTGATCGCACGCATCGACAGCGCGATCGAACCACGCTGCATGTGCGCGTTCACGCGGTACCGACCAAGCTCCTTGATCCCGTACGAAAAGTCCGCGTCCAGCTGGCGGTTGAAGATGTCCTGCACCCCCTGCACCGCCATCGACTTGAACATCTCTTCCGCCTTCTCAGGCGTCACCACAGGGAAGTCCATGGGCTGCATCACCGTATGGATGCGCATCATCGGCGGGTGACCCGCCACCACATGGATGTCGGAGGCGTCGTGCTCGTCCGCGGCCCGAAGGATCTGATCAATCGTCATGACGTCTGGGCTCCCCCAAAAGGCTCGCCGGCCGGGCCGCAGGGCTCACTCCACCCGCGGACGCTCCGATGGCGACCTATCGACCCGACGCCCCGCACGCATCACCCCGATGCACATCCTCCGCTCCTCTCAGGACCCCCCCTCACGACGAAAAGTCGTTCTGTACGGTCTGTTAGGGTTGCGGAACCGCCGATCATCCGCTACGTTCACAGAGCTTCCGGGCTACCGCCGCTGCCCGTGGAAGCGGAGTCAACGCCCCCGCGCTTCGTTTGCAGCGGGGGCCGCATCAAGGTCAGTCATACCGTGTCACACGAGAACTGCTCGGGGGACGTTGCATCCTCTCCGAAGGAGGAAACGCAACGCACAGGGCGCTCGGCGGAGCCGACGGAACACGCCAGATGCCGCTTCTGCCTCACAGAAGCGGAACGGCGCGTCCTTGAACCTTCGCTGGAGGGATTGACCCCGCGAGAACGCGACGTCACGTTCGCGGTCTGCGCAGGAGGCGACCACGAACACGTGGCCGCAGAGCTCTGCATCGCGGTCCCAACCCTCAGAACGCACCTGATGCGCATCCACCAAAAGATCGGCGCCGAAAATAAATCGGACATCGTCCGCTTCGTCTCGGCACGCCTGGTGGAGGCCTATCGGACCCGCGACCCGAAGCTGGTCGAGAGGGACAACGCGTTGTCAAACAACGCTTTGAGTTCCAAACGATCAGCCTGAGCAAACAGCTTCCCGCCGATAAATCATCACTTTCGATGATGAAATCGGCGAAAAAGCCAGCATAATGCTCGCGGAAGTTTGTAAACACTCATAAGCTCCCCAGCCGATGAGTCCATCAACCGGAGGTCCGCACGGCATCGCTGTGAGGGCTGTTCGGGCATCGCCCGCGTGTGCGAGCGATAACAAGGCGGGACCGCTCACCGCCACTCACCGACGGAGCATCAGCCCCGCCCTTCAAAAGGCGTCGGCACGACAAGACAGACCCGAAGAACGGGCCCAGGCCTTCCGCCAAAGCCCGAAGCATCAAGTGGAAGAGACGAAAGGAACCATGACTATGAGGCGTTTCACTACGGCGGGACTGATCTCCGCCCTCACGCTCGCGGCCGGCACGGCTTACGCTGGCGTCGATCCCATCACTATTCAGCATCCGACGATCGGTGACGAAGAGTTCGCCGGTCAGACGACTCGCGTCACTCTCGACGTCGCTGCGGGCCTCGCTGGGGCCGAGATGCTCGACGGCGACGCGCTCGTGTTCGAAGCAAGCCTTATCAACGCCGACGGCGTTGAACTCTTTGACGGCGACGCGAACGTGGTTGGCGGTCCTATCAACTATGTGGACGCCGTTGGTAACCCCGGCATCCAGGTTGACCTCGACATCACCAACGGCGCGATCAACGCCACGGGTGTTGTCGGCATCCAGCTCCGCGTCCGTACTGCTGGTGGTAACGGTGATTTCCTTTCCGCCTTCCGTGACGCCGGCAACGAAGCCAACGATGAGGTTCTCGAGTCATCGCCTACCAGCGCGACGCCTTCCCTCATCAACGTCTTTGTCAGCACCGACGGCATGAACGTCTTCCTCGAGTTTGACGAGTCGCTCAACACCGGCGCCGCCGGCAACGACGACAACCAGACCGTCCTCGCCGCCATCGACGGCACCGACTTCCAGATCGACACGTCGAACAACTTCGACGGCACCGAAGGCAGCCCGGTCGGCCTGTCCAACCCGGCTTTCCTGGGCACCAACAACACCTTTATCCGCTTCGACCGTAACGAGATGACGACGGATCTCGACATCAACGACTGGATCCGTCCTAACTTCGACAACGCGATGCCCCCCGTGGCCCAGCACGACATCTTCTCGATCATCGGGTACACCGCCGACAGCACCGCGGTCCAGGCTCAAGGCCAGGACGCCCTCACGATCGTGTCCGTCGAGGCCCTCGCTTCCGTCGACACCTTCTCAGGCGCCAACGCCGACGTCATCCGCGTCACCTACAACCTCCCGCTCGATGCCGGCGACCTCGGCGATGACGCCTTCTACGGCGACTTCCTCCAGGTTGACGGCGGCGGTGACTCCACCCTCAACATCACCGGCATCACCGCCGACCCCGACAACTCCAACGCCGTGCTCCTCTCGCTCAACGCGGGCGCCACGGACTCCATCCTCACCAACGCCCTCAACGGGGCCGACGGCGAGGCCCTCACCCTCGACACCGACACCGGCGCCGGTGACGTCCCGTCATCCATCTTCACCGCCGACGACTACGAGTCCGATCAGAGCATCGAACTCACCGACGCCATCGCGCCGGTCCTCTTCGACGATGCCTACTACAAGGACACCGACGGCGACGGCGTCCAGGACGCTGTCCTGCTCGTCTTCACCGAGTCCCTCGATTCCTCCCTCGACGGCGCCTCCGCCGCCGACCTCGGCATCGTGCTGACCCGCAACGCCGGCGTCACCCTCAACCCCGTCGGCCTGATCGACCCGATCACCGGCGAGCTCGAGAGCTACGACACCGTCGCCAGCGCCGACGCCGACGACGACGAGATCGACGTCACCGGCATCACCATCGATTCCTTCGATTCCGATGACGACGGCATGATCGGCGACCTCGAAACCAACAACGCCCTCTGCATCGCCTTCGATCCGACCCAGGACTTCGAAGTCGCGGACGGCGGCTGGGACCTCGACGCCGACACCACCGCCGGGACCGACGACGGCCCCGGCACCGGTGACGACGGCGCCGTCAACGTCACGGTTGACGCCGACGACTCCGACATCGCCGACGCCAACGGCGTCAGCATCGACACCGACGAGGACGCCGACGACACCGACGACATCGATGTCGACTCCGACAACGACGCCGCCGCCCCCGTCGCCATCAGCAGCTCCTACCGCTCCGGCGACAACTTCAACGGCAACAACCAGGACACCTTCGTCGAGACCGACGGCAACACCGGCGACGACGACGACAACAACGTCTTCTACGCCATCTTCTCCGAGGCTCTCGACACCTTCGCCGCTCGCGGCGGTCCCGAAGACCTCTCCCGCATCTCCTGGGGCGCCGGCGCCAACGATCGTTTCGCCAACGGCAACGACTTCGACTTCGAAGGTGTCGATGGCAACATCCTCGTCATCGAGGACAGCTTCGCCCGCGGCTTTGCTCCCGGCGACACCGTCACCTTCGCCGATGGCGTTGGTATCGGTGACAACGACGACAACCAGATCCTCGGTTCCTTCGACGCCCCGGACGCCACGCCGCCCTTCGTCGCTCTCCAGACCGACATCAACGGCAACGACGTCCTGAGCGCCTTCCTCTTCGACACCACCGAGCCCGCCGACGGCTTCGCCGACGAGGTCCGCCTCTTCACCGGCGCCCCCGTCGACCCCGCCACCGTGCAGATCGGTGACTTCACCTTCAACGGTGACGACTTCGACACCCTCGACATCAACCCCGCCGGCCAGCAGATCACGCTGACCTTCCCCTCCGACGCCAACCTCCCCATCTCCAACGACATCAACGTCGCCTACACCGCGCCGGCCAACAACGACGATGCCGATTCTCAGATCATCTCCGGCACCGACGGCAACTCCGTCTTCCCCGGCATCACCTCCAACATCAACGCCACGCAGTTCCCGACCCCCGACGTCGACACCGACGATCTCGCGGTCATGGACCTCCGCGGCGCCATCACCATGGACGGCGCCCCCATCGGCGTCGGCGCCAAGGTCCTCGGCTTCATCGCCGTCCCCGTCCCCAAGATGATCACCTTCACCACCAGCAACATCACCTTCTGGGTCAGCGACAACTCCAGCCTCGAAGCCTTCTGGGACTTCATCTTCGGCTTCGAGGATCACCTCTACGCCTACGACTTCGAGGGCGACGTCTTCTTCAGCAACTTCGCCGACGGCGGCGATTTCCGCGGCGGTGGCTTCAACGAGAACGACAACTACGAGATCTACGACATCTCCGTCAACGCCGGCAACCTCACCAACGTCACCTTCACCGGCCGCGGCCGCTCCTACACCGCCGGCGACTCTCAGCCCGAGCGCAACCTCAACCTCACCAACGGTCGCGTCACCTTCGGCTGGGACGTCCTCCGCTCCTCGGGCGGCACCATCGAGTCCCTCAAGGACTCCGGCTTCGACATCGACGGCGACGCCATCGCGTCCCGCGCGGTCGTCGAAGACGCCGACGGTTCCTACGACATGCACCTCTCGGCCCCCATCACTCAGTTCTACGGCTCCTTCGGCGCCGCCGGCTGGCCCGTGATCATGGTCGTCGAAGAGGCCACCGGCGCCCGTTACCCCGCCACGTCGATCCACAACGCGACCGACAACGACGGCACCCTCTTCTTCAACCCCCTCCAGCGCGACACGGACCCCAACGATGACAACGATCGTTCCGAGGGTTCCAACGTCGTCTTCGACATCAACCTCGACAACGTGACCCATCAGATGGTCTACGAGGGCTGGAACCTCCTGCCCTTCAACAGCGTCTCCGGTTTCGCCAGCACCGCGGGGAACATCCCCACGCTCCCGTCGATCCAGGGCTCTGACAACTCCAACGTCGTGGTCAACAACACTCTCCCCTTCACCCGCGCCTTCAACCAGTTCGTCTACTTCGAAGACAACGACAGCAACGGCGAGTGGACCTCCAACGACGACGGCGACTTCTTCGACTCCATGTTCATCGACGTCGATTGCATCGATCACATGCGGTTTGTCATGACCAACCGCGGCGTGAACGTCGGCTCCAACATCAACGCCTTCATCGGTGGCTACGCCGCCGGCTTCTTCAACGGCGACGATGACGTCTACGGCGTCTTCCAGTTCGGCGCCCCCGGCTCGGCCTCCGAGATCTTCTCGGGGACCTTCTCCAGCTCCAGCACCCTGGGCTGGGCGTTGGTCACCGCCCCGGCGGACGACTCGGACCCCGACGCCTTCCTCGGAACCAACGAGGCCGACTTCGTTATCGAGTTCAACCGAATCGATAACGGCACCGTCGACGTCAACACCCATGGCAACGAGACCGACAACATCAACGATGTCGTCGAGATCAACGCCGGTCAGGCCTACTTCGTCAGCTTCGAGTAAGCAGCGAAGGAAACACCTGACAGGGTGAGTTTCGTCTCAGTTTGATGCTCTTCACGCGGGGGCCCCTCCAGGGCCCCCGCGTTTTTCATTCCCCGCTCGGATACACTCTCTGCGCCGAAACCCCCCGTTTCACGCGTATCAAACAAGGGAAACACCCATGATCCGCGCACTCACCGCTACAACCATAACCCTCGCCCTGAGCTCGAGCGCCCTCGCGCAATTCTCGAACTCACCAGTCAGCGACACCGGCTTCGCGTGGCTCCTGGGCGGTGAACTCACCCGCACCGACAGCGCGCCGCCCATCGAAGCCGGCGACGAGATCGGCGTCTTCTTCGAGGGCCAACTCGTCGGCTTCGTCGCGCTCAACCAGACCCAGGCCTCGAACCAGACCTACTCCGGCCTCTTCGTCTTCGGCGACAACCCCAACACCCCCGACACCGAAGGCCCCGCCCTCAACCAAGTCATCACCTTCCAGTACTTCGACGCCTCCACCAACACCATCATCGCAGACGCCCGCGCGCTCAACGCCAACGGCGAACCCGTCAATCTCCAGTGGCAAGGCGGAGAGGTCCTCAACATCCCGGGCCTCCCCCTCCCGCCCGAGGTGCTCTTTGAGAGCGCGATGGTTGATCTCCGAATCGGCGCCGGCTCAGGCGACAACGGCGGTGGGGACAACGGCGGCGGTGGGGGGGAAACGCCAACAGGCAACCCCGACGTCAACGCCGACGGACGCGTCACCCGTGAAGACGCCGCCATGGTCCTCCGCGTCGTCACCGGCGGCGCCCGCACCCTCGATCAGGCCACAGTCGCCCGCGCGGACGTCAACGGCGACGGAACGGTAAGCACCGATGACGCTATCGCCGTCCTCCGCGCGCAATAACCCGCGCGCCTTCACCCTCCTCGAACTCATCATCGTCCTCGCTATCGCCGCGCTCCTCGCAGGCCTCGCCGTCCCCGCCGCCGCCCGCGCCATGGCCGGCGCCACCCCCCGCAGCACCCTCACCGACCTCCGCGCCAACCTCGCCCTCGCCCGCGCCGCCGCCCTCAAGGCCGGCGAACCCGTCCAGGCCACCGTCACCCTCGAAAAAGACGCCCTCAGCGTCACCTACCAGGACAAGTCCCGCGCCATCCGCGCCGCCTGGCTTCCCGATACTGCCGAACAAACAGCCCCGCAAAGCGTCCGATTCGACCCCATGGGCCTCGCTGACCGAAGAAAACTACAGTTTTCAGCCCCATCCTCAGACGACGCCGCGCCAACCATCTGGGCCATCCCCTTCGACCCCGTCTCCGGCGCCGTCGGCAAACCCGCCCCCGAAGTCAGCAGCCAAGGAACGCCGCGATGATTGAATCACGAACCGCCCGCACCGCCTTCACACTCATCGAACTCCTCATCGTCCTCGCCATCCTCGGCCTCCTCGCCGCCATGGTCGTGCCCCGCCTCGGCAACAAAGTCCGCGATGCCCAGGTCAGCACCACCAAGGTCCAGATCGCCACCCTCGTCCAATCCCTCGAACGTCTCAACGTAGACGCCGGGCGCTACCCCACCGCCGACGAAGGCCTCGACGCCCTCCTCACCCGCCCCGCCACCATGGCCGACGCCAACTGGGACGGCCCCTACATCAACAAGAAAACGCTCCCCACCGACGGCTGGAACCGCGCCTTCATCTACGAGATCAACGCCGGCCAGTACATCATCCGATCCTTCGGCGCCGACGGCGTCGTCGGCGGTGAAGGCGTCAACGCCGACATATCGAGCGACACCTGAATGCTCTCCCAAGCGCCCGCCGCCGAACTCCTCCGCTTCGACGCGAGCGCTTTCGCCGCGTGGCTCGTCGACACCGACCGCCTCGCCGCCCACGAACGCCAGGTCGCCGAAGAAGTCGCCCGCCAGAACTCACACACCTTCATCCGCGCCGCCCTTGACCTGGGCCTCATCGCCGACCCCGCCCTCGCCGACGCCCTCGCCCAGTGGACCGAGCTCCCCCGCTGGTCCCCAGATGGCGACGACGCCCCGCTCTCAGACCTCGCCCCCGCCCGCTTCCTCCGCGCCGCCGGCGTTCTTGCTTTGGAAGACCCGCCCGAAGACGAAACAGACGCCCCCCGCGTCCGCCTCATCGTCTCCGACCCCGCCGACCGCGCCGCCCTCCGCCCCCTTCTCCAGCAACTCCCCCAGGACGCCGCCGTCCAGATCGCCTCCCACAAAGACATCCGCCAGCGCCTCGAAGCCCTCGAATCAGAAGCCGAGGAAGAAGCAGCCGACGCCGATTCCCTCGACGTCAGCGTCGAGCTGGGCCAGCTCCGCGACCTCGCCTCAGAAGCCCCCGTCATCCGCTTCTTCAACCAGACCGTCGAGCGCGCCATGGAACTCGGCGCTTCCGATATTCACCTCGAACGCTTCGACCGCCGCCCCGCCCTCCGCATGCGCGTCGACGGCATGCTCACCGAGCAAACCCCGCCGCCTCCCGCCATGTACGAGCCCCTCCTCTGCCGCATCAAAATCATGGCCGGCCTCGACATCGCCGAACGCCGCCTCGCCCAGGACGGCCGCATCCGCATGCGCCTCCGAGGCCGCATGGTCGATCTCCGCGTCAGCCTCGTCCCCACCATGCACGGTCAAGACGCCGCCATCCGCTTGCAAGACCGCCAAAAGCTCGGCGAGATCGACCTCACCTCAATGGGCTTCGAAGACCAGCACGTCGATTGGCTCGACAACACCGCCCGCAAAAGCCACGGCATCCTCCTCATCACCGGCCCCACCGGCTCCGGCAAAACCACCACGCTCTACGCCATCCTCCGCCGCCTCGCGAGCGCCGAACGCAAGATCATCACCGTCGAAGACCCCGTCGAATACGCGATGGAAGGCATCAACCAGATCCAGGTGAACACCGCCATCGGCCTCACCTTCTCAAACACCCTCCGCAACATCCTCCGCCACGATCCCGACGTCATCCTCGTCGGCGAGATCCGTGACGCCGAAACCGCACAGATGGCCTTCCAAGCCGCGCTCACCGGCCACATGGTCCTCTCCACCCTCCACACCAACGACGCCCCCAGCGCCATCACCCGCCTCGTCGACATGGGCGTCGAGCCCTACCTCGTCAGCGCCGCCGTCGAAGGCGTCACCGCCCAGCGCCTCATCCGCCGCGTTTGCCCAACCTGCAAGAACGACCCCGCCCAGCGCGAAGAGTGCAAAGCCTGCAACGCCCTCGGCTACAAGGGACGCGTCGCCGTCATGGAACGCTGCGCCCTCCCCTCCGCCGTCAAACGCGCCGTCGCCCAAAGCGCCGGCGAACGCGAAATCGCTGAGCTTCTCATACAGCACGACGCCTACGAACCCATGCGCGCCCACGCCAAGCGCCTCGAGCGCCAGGGCGTCACGGACACCGCCGAGATCGAACGCGTCCTCGGCGCCGCCGCCATCGAGCACGCCGAATGACCGAGTTCGCCTACAGAGCGGCCTCCGCCAGCGCGCCCGAACGCGGCCGCATCGACGCGCCAGACCTCGCCGCCGCCCGCCGCGCCCTCCGCGACCGCGGCCTTGTCCCACTCGAGATCAAACCCGTCGCCGCCGCCGAACGCCTCCGCGCCGGCTTCGCGTCCAAATCTTCTCTTCGCGCCCCCGACCGCGCCTGGTTCTTCCGCACCCTCGAACGCTTCCTCACCCGCGGCGCCCCCCTCGAAGAAGGCGTCGCCGCCGCCCAGGACCTCGCCCGCTCAGACGCGCGCAAAGATGCAGCCAAGCGCGTCCTCGAACGCCTCCGCCAGGGCGACTCCCTCGCCGACGCCTGCGCCGCCGCGCCGGGCCTCGTCGTCCCCCGCCACGCCGCGATTCTCCGCGTGGGTCACGCCTCCGGCCGCCTCCCCCGCGCCGTCGCCCTCGTCGCCGATTCCCTCGAAAACGCCGCCAAGCTCAAGAAGCACATCGTCGGCCAGCTCATCTACCCCGCCGTCGTCCTCGTCGCCGCCTTCGTCTGCGTCTGGATCCTCGCCGCCCTCGTCGTCCCCCGCATCGCCGAACAGCTCGAAGCCATGGACGCCGCCCTCCCCGGTCCCACCCAGATCACCCTCACCGGTACGCGAATCTTCGTCTGGCTCGGCCCCATCCTCGTCCTTCTCTCCGCTGGCGTCGTCGTCGCCTGGCGCCGCGGCGTCATCCCCCCCGAACACAAAACCCGCGCCGCCCGCCTCCTTTGGCGCGTCCCCCTCTGCCGCGACCTCCTCTGGAACGCCCGCGCCGCCGTCGCCGCCGAAACCATCGCCACCCTCTTGGAAGGCGGCGGTGACCTTTTAGAAGGCCTCGACCTCGCCAAAGACGCCGCCGCCGATCCTGTAATGCAAGACCGCATCGCAAGCGCCCGCGCCCGCATCCGCGAAGGCGCCGACCCCGGCGCCGCCCTCGCCGAAGAAAACGTCTTCCCCCCCGAGCCCGCCGCCGTCCTCCAGATCGCCGCCCGCGCGGGCGACCTCGCCGCGGGCCTCACCTCCGCCGCCGACTCCTGCGCCGAGCAGCGCGATCTCGTCGCCGCTCGGCTCACCACACTCATCAACCCCGCCGTCATGCTCCTCATGGGCGCCGTCGTCGGATGGCTGTTCTACAGCCTCCTCGCCGGTATGCTGGCCATCAACGACGCGGGAGCCCTCTGATGCTTCACGCGACCTCTGCGATATGGGGCGAAAGGAGGCGCCGCATGACGCGCGCTCACCACACACTCACCGCGCTCACCCTCACCGCCCTCGTCGGCCTCCCCTTCGGCTGCTCCTCAGCGCCCAAGGACGACGACACCGCCGCGCGCCCACCCGCCCCCGAAGGCCGCCGCGTCATCGAACGCACCGGCGCCCGACCCGTCTCCGAAACCATCGGCGCCATCGGCGCCCCGCGCGACGCCGCAGCCACCCTCGTCACCACACAGCGACTCACCGCCTCCCGCCCCTCGCGCATCGGAGAGAGCGGCGAAGCCGCCATCGACGCCGCCCCGGGCGACCTCCGCGAAGTCCGCTACTCCGTCCGCGAAGCCCCCGCCGCCGATGTCCTCCGCGTCCTCGTGGGTGAACTCCTCGAACGACCCTACGTCCTCGCCCCGGGTGTCGCCGGAGAGATCACCTTCGACCTCGACACCACCATGACCACCGGCGAGATCGAACGCTTCGTCGGCGCCCTCGCCTCCGCCTTCGGTTGGACCATCCAGGACCGCGAAGGCGTCCTCGTCTTCTCCGGAGCCGAAGGCGTCGCCCAGGCCCCCGAAGCCCCCATGCTCGAAGGCGACGCCACCTTCCCGAGCGACGCCCCCGCCCTCCGCGTCTTCCACTTCGACTACCTCGCCTCCACCGACGCCCGCGCGGTCGTTCAAGATCTCTCAAACAAAGCCATCGCCAAAGCCGTCCCCGTCGGCCCCTACCTCGTCCTCGCCGAGCGCACCGAACAGCTCAAGCGCTACGCCGAACTCTTCGACGCCCTCGACGCCCCCGTCTTCGACGGCGCCGAGCTCTGGACCTACGAGCTCGCCCACTCCAAACCGCAGGACATGATCGAGGCCCTCCGCACCATCGGAACCTCCGCCGGCGTCGCTCAGGAAACCGCCTCCTTCGTCGCCCTCAACGAAACCAACCGCATGATGGTCATCAGCAAGGACCCCACCATCCAGCCCCAGGTCCGCCGCTGGATCTCACAGCTCGACCGCAGCCCAGCTGACCAGGCCCGCCAGCGCTACCTCTACAACATCCAGCACTACGACCCCCAGGAACTCCAGACCGTCCTCCAACAGACCTACGCCGGCAAAGCCACCGTCGGCAACGCCCAGCCCGACGATTCTCTCATGCGCTTCGTCTTCGCGCCCGAAGCCCGCCAGATCATCATCGACGCCACCCCGAACCAGTACACCGAGATCGCGTCACTCCTCCGCGTCCTCGACCGCCCGCCCCAGCAGGTCCAGCTCCAGGCCGTCATCGCCGAGGTCACACTCTCAGACGCCCTCGAGTACGGCGTCGAGTACTTCCTCTCCCTCCAGACCGGCGAGGGAACCCTCGAACTCATCGGCGACGCCCTCTCACTCCCCGCCTCCACCGGCTCTGCCTTCTTCGTCGCCACCGACGGCTTCGCTCTCATCGAAGCCCTCGACCGCGAGTCTGACGTCAGAGTCCTCAGCACGCCCACCGTCACCGTCCGCGACTCCATCGAAGCCACCATCCAGGTCGGCGGCGAAACCCCCGTCCTCCAGTCAGTCATCGACTCCGGCGGTCAGACCGGCGGCAACACCGACCTCCGCAACGAGATCGTCTTCCGCGACACCGGCATCAAGCTCACGGTCCAGCCGCACATCAACGAGAGCGGCTACGTTACGATGAAGATCGTCCAGGAAGTCAATGACGCCGTCGCCAACACCACCAGCGGTATCGACTCCCCCGAGTTCACCACACGCCTCATCGAAACAGAAGTCGTCGCCCCCCACGGCGCCACCGTCCTCCTGGGCGGCATCATCGACACCCAGGAAACCGTCCGCGTTGACCGCATCCCCGTCTTGGGCGAACTCCCCGTCGTCGGCCCGCTCTTTAGCATGAACCGCGACATGGTCGACCGCACCGAACTCATCATCACCATCACCCCCACCATCATCGACGACCCCACCGCCGCGGCCATCTACACCACCGACTTCATGCGCTCCGTCCGCTCCATCGAAGACATCTTCGAACGCTGGGCCCCCGCCGTCCCCGACGCCCTCGTCGAGCCCGTCCGCGCCGCCCAAAACGAAGCCGCCGCCGGAGGCTGATCGGTGTTCGTGCGCCCAGCCATCTCAAGCAGCGCCTTCACACTGCTCGAGTCCCTCGTCGCGCTCACCATCCTCGCGATGGTCGCCGCCGCCTGCCTCGAACTCCGCGCAAACGCCCTCAACCACACCAGCTCCCTCGCCGGCAGGCAGGACACCGCCCGCCTCGCACACACCCTCTTCGATCTCGCCTTCGCCGGCCTCCTCCCCGCCCCCGTCCGCGCCGACCCGGAAGACACCGAAAGCCCCCTCGTCTGGACCGGCGAGCGCGACGGCGCCGAATACCGCCTCACCCGCGAGCCCATCGAACTCCAGAACCCAATCACCGCCGCCCACCGCGCAACCCCCGAAGACAAACCCTCCAACTTCCCCCAACGCGTCGCCCTCTACCGCTACACCCTCGAACTCAAAGGCCAAACCTTCACCCTCGAACACACCCAATGAGCAAAACGCGCCCCACATCCCGCCGCGCGATGACGCTCATCGAACTCCTTGTCGCCATCGCCCTCCTGGGCATGCTCGCCGTCATGGCCTCCCTCATGTGGACCCAGCTCCGAGGGTGGGGGGGTGATACAGAACTCGCCCAGCGCGCCCTCCGCCCCCACCGCGTCCACCTCCTCATGCAAAACCAGTGGAACGCCCGCGCAAACGCCGGCGAAGAACAAGCCCCCGGCCGCCCCCGCGGGAGCGCCACCCAGTTCTCCTTCCTCACCGCCCACCCAGCGCTCCACGCCCACTGGCCCGTCGTCGAAGCGACCTACACCATCCAACCCGCCACACCCGACCGCCCCGCCCAACTCGTCTACACCGAAAAACGCCTCGGCCCCAACCAGGACACCGTCGCCAGCGAAGCCGAACTCGAAACCCTCATCCTCCTCGACACCGTGCAAAGCGCCGCCTTCCGCTACCGCGCTCGCGTCATCATTGAAGAAGACTCCGAGCGCACTCAGCAGGACCTCTGGATCGACACCCCCGAAGAAGCAAGCGCCGAAAACGTCGACCTCCTCTTCACAGAGTTCCGCGCCCAGTCGCGCAGAGAGGAGGTCGCATGGACCGCCGTCGCAGCGCCTTCGCTCTGATCACCGCCCTTGTCACCGCCTCCGCCGTCTTCGCCGCCGCCCTCACACTCGCCGCACTCTCCCGCGCCGCCGTCATCGAGTCCGGCGCCCTCTCCCGCGCCCTCGAATCAGAACTCCGCGCCCGCACCGCCGCCGCCCGCGCCGTCGCCGGCGTCGTCGGCGAATCCATCACCGCCTCAGGCGACGTCGCCCCCGACGATCCGTCCTCCCCCGACGGCCCCACCGTCGACACCGACGACCTCCCCGAAATGCCCGAGTTCCTCCGCGAGTTCCTCGAGGGCATGCTCGACGAAGAGCCGGAAGAAGAAAACACCGAAGGCGCCCCGCAAAACGAATCCCGCTCCGCCCGCTCCACCGAGCGCGCGAGCGCTCACCTCAAAGCACGAGGCCTCCCGCCCACCGCCGTCCGCGTCGAAGTAGACGGCGCACAATTCAACGTCTCCATCACCGACGCCCTCGGCCTCATCAACCTCAACAAGGCCGATGCCGAAATACTCGAAAACCTCTTCACCATCGCCGGCGCCGAACCCATCATCGCCTCCGCCCTCGCCGCCCAGCTCATCGACTACCGTGACGAAGACGACTTCACCACCCCCCGCGGCGCCGAAGCCCGCGACTATCTCCGCCGCGGCTTCACCATCAGCAACGCCCCCCTCGAATCCCCCCGCGAACTCCTCTACCTCCCCGACATGACCCCCGCTCTCTTCCGCGCCGTCGAACCCCTCGTCACCACCGCCGGCGACGGAAAACTCCACGCCCCCTCGGCGCCCGAAGCCGCCATGGCCGCCATCCCCGGCGTCGGCGAATCCGGCGCCCGCGCCATCGCCGCCCTGCGCGAATCAGGCTCGCTCGACGCGGATTCCTTACAGGACGCCCTCTCCCTCTTCGCCCAGGACGCCGCCTCCCAGTTCCGCTTCCGCCCCTCGCCCGTCCTCCGCGTCCGCGTCGAACCCCTCTCCCCCGGCCCAACATTCACCGCGCTCGTAGCCGTTACCGACGAAGGCCTACGATGGAGCGCCTTCCAAACCGACTAATCCCATGCCCCTCTTCACCACCACCATCCTCGCCGCCGCTCCCCTCGAAGACGCCCTGGGCCTCGCCCTCGTCCAGCTCTCCCCGCGCGCAGCCCGCCTCCTCGCCGAGGAAACGCTCGACTCTTACGCCCCCGAGCTCCTCACCGCCGCAGCCTCCCGCCTCGCCGGCAAGCGCGCGATCGACGAGCTCCTCCTCGTCGCCCCCAGCGCCTGGTGCGCCGCCCGCGACATCGGCCTCACCCCCAAAGACTGGCCCGCCGCCCGCGCAGGCGTCCTTGAATCCCTCGAAGACCTCGTCCCCGTCCCGGCAGACGACGCCCTCGTCGGCCTCATCGGCCTCTTCGACGAAGACGAACGCTGCACCAAAGGCGCCGTCATCGCCGCCCGCGCCTCCCAACTCGAACCAATCCTCGATGCCCTCCGCGCCGCCGCCTCGAGCGCGAGAGAAACCGTCATCGCCGCGCCCATGGCCGCAACGGGCCTCCCCATCGACCGCGAACCCCTCGCCCGCGTCGTCGAACCCAGCGCCCTCGGTGACACCGCAACAACACTCCGCCACGCGCTGCCAACCGCCCTCGACGCCCCGCCCCAGCCAGGCGCCGCCTCCCTCCGCATCACCGAAGACACGCCTCTTTCCAAACTCGCCGCCGCCGGCGCTCTCGCCCGCCGTGCCGCCCCCCACGCCTTCGCCCCCCTCAAAGGCAAGCGCGCTCACCATCGCACCCGTTTCGCCATCCCCGCCGCCCTCACCGCCGCGGCCATCCTCCTCCTCGCCGCCATCCCCGTCATCTGGAACACCCGCCTCGAAGCCGCCGCCGAAAACGCTGAAACCCAGCGCCTCGCCCTCCGCGCCGACTTCGACGCCGCCCAATCACACCGCACCGCCGCCCAGCGCCACACCGCCCTCGCCGCTGCCTTCGACAGCGCCACCTCCAACTGGCGCAGCGCACTGCCAACGCTCCGCGACACCGCCATCGCGTTGGAAGATGGCGCCTACCTCTACCGCCTCACCACAGACGACAACGGCGTCCGCCTCACCGGCGAAGCCAAAGACCCAGGCGCCATCCTCGAACGCCTCGAAGCCGCCCCATCACTCACCGCCGCCAAATCAACCGCCCCCATGACCCCCTCGCCCACCGACCCCGACTACCGCGTCTTCACCTTCGCAGCCCAAAGCCACGAGCAGAGCCAGCAGCAATGACCGCCGACTCCAAACGAACCCTCATCCTGCTCAGCCTCCTCGCGGTCGTCGCCGTTCTCGTGATCCTCGACCGCGTCGCCGCCAGCGATGCAGCTGACGAAACCGCCGTCCCAGCAACCAGCGACGCCTACCTCGCCGAAGCCGCCCTCCTCGCCGACACCCGCGCCGTCGCCGAGTCCAAAGAAGACTGGGCCGCCGCCGCACAGAACGCGCAAAACGCTTGGCAGGAACGCCGCGCCAGCGCCATCGCCGCCCCCAGCGCCGAGATCGCCGCCGCCCGTCTCCGCTCACTCGTCCAGCAACTCCTCGCAGACGAAGGCCTCGCCATCACCACCTCGGAAACCCTCCCCGCGACGCGCACCGCCGAAAGCGAGATCGCCGTCGTCGGCATCGCCCTCAGCTTCGAGGCCCGCGACGCCGCCCCCATCTACCGCGTCATCGACCGCATCGAGAATCTCCCCGACGCCAAAGCCAACGTCGAGTCCGTCGCCCTCCGCGGCCCGGGCCGCATGGGCGGCGCAAACGCCATCCAGGCCACCCTCCGCGTCCGCGCCGTCGCCCACCTCACCGGAGCATCCCGTGGCTGACCAACCGCTCCGAACCCCCACCGCCGGCGCCAAGCGCGCAACAAACGCCAAGCGCATCACCCGCGCCGCACTCGCCGTGTGCGCCATCGTGCTCCTCGCCGTCGTCGTCGCCGCGCTCCGCCCGCTCCCCACCCCACCCGCGGCGCTCACGCCCGAACTCGCCGCGACCCCATCCCCTCTCCCCGAACCCGAATCAATCACCACCCGCGAAACTCGCCTCGCTCAGCTCGCCAAGCCCGCCAACATCTTCGCCAAAGACCGCACCCCCTGGCCAAGCGAAACCGCCGGTGCCGACCCCGAACCAACCCCCGAAGAAACAACCACCCCGGAACCGCAAACCGAGCTCGCTCAGACCGACACCCCGCCACTCCCCGAAACCATCACCCTCACCGAGCGCCCCTCCTCCGCCTCGCGCAAATCGCGCGACGCCCTCCAGCTCATGGGCGTCTACGTCTCAGGCGACGTCCGCGCCGCCATGATCAAGGGCGGCGAGCCCGACCGCCGCAAAGACACCGAGCTCTACCACGAAGACGACATCTTCTACGGCGACACCTGGCGCCTCCTCCGCGTCGTCCCCGAACACGACCGCGTCATCCTCGAACACCTGGGCCAGGGCGACATCCTCGCGCTCAGCATGTACGCCGCCGAGATCCCAACCGTCACCCCCGAACCCGTCGCCGCCGCCGAGCCCGCCCCCAACATTGCCGAAGTCACCACGGATCAAGCCCGTCAAAACCTCCTCGACGCCGGCGTCGATCCAAACGAAGTCGCCCAGGTCTTCGATCTCCTCGCCACCCTCCAGCGCGACGGCGAACTCCCGCCCCCATCCCAAAAAGAACCCGAAGCCACACCGCGTGTCGCCACAACCCCAACCACGCCAGCCGACGCGCAACCCGCCGCCCCAACCACCACCGGCGGCTCCCCCGAAATGCCCCCAGCCTTAGCCGAACTCCTCCGCTCCATGGTCGCCGACACCCAAAAACGCCGCCAGAACAACAACAACGAAGACGACCAGTAAGCCTTCCTCCCTCTCCCTCGGGGAGAGGGCCGGGGTGAGGGCTTACCAATCTCTCCAATCTCTTTACCTGCGAGCGCGCCAAACCCGCGCCCCAAAGCCCGCCGGGCTCTGCCCGGCGCGAGCGCGACAAAGCGAGTGTGCGCCCGAAGGGCGCTACGGAGCGCTCAAAACAAACTCCCCAAAGCCCGCCGGGCTCTGCCCGGCGCGAGCGCGACAAAGCGAGTGTGCGCCCAAAAGGGCGCTACGGAGCGCTCATATCAGTGCGATTCCGTCACGCGCAGCACTTCCTGCACCGTCGTCAAACCCTCAGCGGCCTTGTTCAGGCCGTCATTGCGCAACGGCGTCATCCCGCGCTCGATGCACATTCGCCGGAACTCACTCACGTTCGGGTTCCGCGCGATCACATCGCGGATCGTGTCATCAACCACCAGAAGCTCGTAAATGCCCACACGCCCCGCGTACCCCGTGTTCCGGCACTTGTCACACCCCTCGCCCGCCCACTGCGTCATCCCCGGCATCCCGTTCATTTCCAGGAACTCAGTCATCTCCTCGGTCGATTCCGCTTCCTTCTTGCAGTTCTGACACACACGGCGAACCAACCGCTGCGCCAGCACGCCGTTCACCGCGGCGCCCACCAGAAACGGCTCCAGTCCGATGTTGACCAGACGCGTCACCGACCCCGGCGCATCGTTCGTGTGCAACGTCGAAAGCACAAGGTGGCCCGTCAGCGACGCCTGAACCGCAATATGCGCCGTCTCATGGTCGCGGATCTCACCAAGAAGAATGACATCAGGATCCTGACGCAGCAAAGCGCGCAGCGCCGAGCCAAACGTCATCCCGATCTTCTCGTGCGTCTGCGTCTGCGTGATCCCGTCGAGGTGATACTCGATCGGATCCTCAACAGTCGAAATGTTCAGCTTCTGCTTATCAAGCGAACGTAGCGACGAGTACAGCGTCGTCGTCTTGCCCGAACCCGTCGGCCCCGTCACCAGAACAATCCCGTTCGGCTCCGCGATCTGGTGCTTCCAGATCGTCAGCGTCTGCTCATCAAAACCGAGCTGATCCAGCGTCACATTGATGCTGCGCGTATCCAGAATACGCATCACCGTCTTCTCGCCCGCTGCGCAGGGCAGCGTCGAAACACGCAAATCCAGCTTCCGCCCCTGCACCACACAACGGATACGCCCGTCCTGCGGCAAGCGCCGCTCCGAGATATCCAGATTACCCATGATCTTCAGTCGCGACGTAATCGCTGCCGCCATCGACCGTGGCGGATTCATCATCTCAAAGAGCACACCGTCAATACGGAACCGAACCTTCAGCTTGTCCTCGCCCGGCTCAATATGGATATCACTCGCACCCTCCTTGACTGCCGTCTGAAGGATGTAGTTCACATACCGGATAACCGGCGACTCGCCGGCTTCCTTTTCCAGATCAACCGAGTCGATCGAAGACGACGACACCTGCACGTCGTCTTCCTGAATGTCCTCGATGTCCCCGAGAATCTCTTCGAGGTTCAGATCCTCGCTCTCGGTCTCCCCGTAATGCTCAAGAATCGCCGAAAGATCTGCAGGCGTAATGATCAGCAGCTTCGTCGACGAAGCACCCATCCGCCGCCGCACATCATCAAGAAGAAAGATGTCATCCGGGCGCACCACGCCCAGCACCAGCCGCCCGCCGTTCTTGGCGATCGGCAACAGACGATTCTTCTTGCAGAACGCAGGCGTCAACCGCTGAATCAGCGCCCCGTCCACCGCGTCATCAGGCTCCTCCAGATCAAGCTGGTGGAACGTCAACCGGTGCAGCTCCGCGACGCCCCGCTGCACCGCGATCTGATCCGCCTCCATCTCGATCAACACATCAGCCAGGCTCGCGCCAGGGCTCTGCTTGATCACCGTCTGCGCGCTCGAAAGCTGCTCCGCCGTGATTGCCTCCCGTGCGATCAACAGCTCCGCAAGCTCATTCCCCCCGGAGCCCGACGAGCCCCCGCTCTCCTCCGCCTCATAAATCGTCCGCAGCGCCTCAGCGCGCGGACGCCCCTCCCCGGAATCCTCACCCGGGCGCTCGCCCCCCTCAGGTGCCGCCGCATCCTCCGGCGTCTCGCCCGGACGCGGAGCGATCCGCTCAAGATCACTCAACAGCTTGTCTAGGTTCGCTTTCGCCACGACGCCTCACCCCTCGCCCGCGCGAGTCTCAGTTCCCCGCCATCGTCAGCGTGTACCGACGCCCCTCGGCCTCAAGGTGCACCGCCCGACCGCTGATCTGCGTCACGTAGAAGATCCCGTCGATAATGTCCCCAGGCCGCACCGCTTGCCCCGACACCCGCGCGATCGGGCGCGAACCGCCGATTACGCTGTTCAGAGTCAAACGCGCGAACTCGCGCTGCAGCATCGCGTCCCGCTCCGCACGCTCGCGCGCCAACCGGGCCTCCTCGCTCTCGCCGCTCACACTCGCGAACTCTTCCTCCGCCGCAGGCCCGCTCTCGAGCTCAAACGGCTTCGGACGAAGCTCAGCCAGCGCCACATGCGGCAGCGAGTGATCCGTCAGATCGCTGATCACCTCCGCGTAATCATCAGAGTCGCTCACAGGCTTCGCGTCGATCGGGTAATCGATCGTGATGTCGTCGTACCGGAACCCGGAGCCGAGCCCGAACTGACGCATCGTGAAGATCGCGCCCCCACCGATCAGCGCCACCAGAAGCAGCACCGCCGCCCCCTGCGGCACCTTCGAAGACGCCGCCGTCTCAACAGCGTCAAAACCCTCGGAACCGCCGCCGCCCGCTGGCGAGCTCAGCGGATCAGCACCCGCCGAACCCGAGCCCCCGGACGACTGCGCTTCGTTCGTCGTGTTCTCTGTCATCTCCATCACGCGCCCTCCCGATCCTGAGACGACGAGAAGTAGATGTTCAGCGTCATCACCGCTTCCACCTTCGACTTCTCCTTCGTCGCACGCGAGATCTTCAGTTCCGAGATCTTCGTGATCCGCTCCAGACGCTCCACGTCCTGCAGGAACACATAAAACGACTCCCACGCCCCCAGCACGCGGATCTCCAGCGGCTGCTCACCGAACCCCGCCGCGTCCACCGGCTTCTTCGTCACGAACTTCGGGATCTCAAGGTTGTGGCCCCGCGCGATGCTCGCCACATCGTCAAGCACCGACTCAACCTCTTTGCCGGTCGGCAACCGCTCGTGCATCAGATCGATGCCCTCGCGGATCGCCTCGTTCTCGGCCTCAAGGTCCTTTGTCCGAGACGTCGCCTCCGCAACCTTCTGCAGCGTCTGGTTCTTGAACTCGATCTCCTGCATCGCCTCGGCGATCTCCGTGTTCTGCGGGCGGAACAACGTCCACCACGACGCGATCGGGAACGCCAGAAGCACAATCAGGAACAGCACATCGCGTGGGCCGAACTTCATCTCAGTTCTCCTCCTCAGTGACGTCCGCCACCGCGCGCATCTGCGCTTTCCGCGTTTCTTCAACGTTCAGCCCGATGCCCAGACGACGCGCCTGGCTCAGGGTCAAAGGCTCGATCTCACGCGCGTCCGTCGAGGCGTCAAGCCGCGCCTCGATTCGGAACTTGTTCACATCCCGATCGTCCTTCATCACCAGCTCGCTGAACCGCAACTCCACGCCGCTCAGCAGCGGGCACGACTGCAGCGACGACACATACGCCGCCACGCTGTTGTGCGTCTCAGCAACGCCGCTGATCGAGAGCTCCGTCTGATACGAAGGCGGCTGCGGCTTCGCCTCCGCCGGCTGGCCGGCGTTCCCGCCACCGGCCAGCGAGCGCGTCCGGGCCTGCGCCGTCCCAGCGGCCGGCGCAGGTGCGCGACGCGCCTTCACCTTCTTCGCCGTCAGCTCAACCTCGGTCAGGGCGACCTGCTCAGGCATCCGGTTCAGAAGCTCCGCCAGCACGATCGACCGCGGCGCCCGCTCCTTCAGCGACGCCGTCAGCGTCGCCCGAGCCAGCATCTCCGCCTTCTGCTCTTCAAGCCGCTTCAGCTGCTCGATCTCTTTTGCAGCTTGCTGGTACTGCGTGTTGATCGCTTCCTGCTGATCCTGCACGTCAGACCACCGCTGGTTCGTCACAAAGAACGCCCCCAGCACGCCGGTGATCACCACGAAGAACAGCGTCAGGCCGATGACGTTCGTGCGCCGGTCATGCTGACGGCTCACGTAGTCCTCAGGCAGGAACGACGAGCCTTCGTTCTCGCTCGTGAATATGTTGCGCATCAGCGTCCGCTCCTTCGTGACTCACTCGCGCCCGTAACGGTTCACACGTCCGCCGGGCTCACGCACAAACCAAGCGGGAGCGCCCAGCCGGGCTGCGCCTCGCTCAGATCGATGTTCACTTCCTTGCCCTTGCCGCCCACGCCGTCCACGGCGGCCATCGGCTCCGCCACATGCGAAGACAGCCGCAGCGCCCGCGCCAGCTCACGACCCAGCGCCTCGCTCCGCGCCTCGCCGCCGACGAACACCGCCCGCGCCACCGGCGCGTCCGGGAACAAAGCGTTGTGGTACCGCACGCACATCGAAACCTCGTCCGTGAGCGCCTCGAGCTGGTCGCTCAGGTCAAGCTCGTTCTCCCGCGTCGCCGGCTTCGTCGCCACCGCCGTCGCCGCATCAAGCGCGGGCACACCGGTCGCCGCCGCCTCTACTCGCTCAGGAGTCAACCGCTCCGCCCGGTTCCGACGCGTCCGCGCCGCGGTCAGGCCGCACCCGAGCTGCTCGCTCGCCAGCTCGTCCATCGTCCGCCCCGCGATCTCGATCGTCTTCGCGAATACAGGCTTCGACCCGTGCGTGATGATCAGCTTCGTCGTGCTGTACCCCAGGTCCAGCACCAGCGTCGCACCCTCGCCGGCGCTCTCGCCCGCGATCAGCGGCAGCGCGTTCGCCAGCGCGATGTGCTC
This sequence comes from Phycisphaerales bacterium, assembly GCA_965227605.1. Classification (GTDB taxonomy): domain Bacteria; phylum Planctomycetota; class Phycisphaerae; order Phycisphaerales; family UBA1924; genus CALNYS01. Next base: position 694,382 of record OZ245745.1, read on the forward strand.
GCTATGAATCCCGACAACCTCGAGCTTGTGCGAACGCATATTCTCAAGCATCCGCAGAACCAGCCCGCGCCGCGTCGCCACGCAGATCGTCTCCGTGCGCATCGACGCCCCGCGCTGTGTCTCGCACACCTCGTAGTGGCGGATCACCAGGCTCGAAGGGTCATGCCCCGTCTGCGTCTGCAGCTGCGTCGCCACCAGCTGACCAAGATTCGTCCCCTCCGCCCGCTGCACCTGCAGGTGCTGCACCCACGTCTGGCTCGAAGGCGCTGAGACGATCAACCGCTTGCCTTTGTACTTGCCCTTCTTGATCACGCCCGGCAGCGCCTCAAGCTGGAACTCGAGCCGCTTGAGCGGATCGCTCAAGAGCTCCCCCGGGGTCTCGACGCACGACGCCGCGATCAGCGAGGGGTTCTCGCCCCCCGAGACCTGCAGCACCTTCATCGTCATGGCCCCGAAGTCCACCCCGATCGCCGGCGTGGTCGAATTCAGCATGCCAAACGCCATCGACGCCCCCTTCTGAGTGCGCAAGCCGCGCGGACACCCGCTCATCGGTCCCCACAAACCCCCGATCCACCCCGGCCCCGCTTCTCACACCAACCCCACCCGCGCAACCCCGCAAATACCCCCACACAACCACACCCCCGTCCGAAAACAAACTGATCGAGTGCCGCTATCCCACCCTCTCCCATCGGGAGAGGGCAGGGTGAGGGGTCTAATAAGGAGCGAGCGCAGCGAGCATCCACCTCTGTCCCCCTCTCCCCGAGGGAGAGGGGGTATGGGAGAGGGAGCGTTTGACACAGCGATTCAATGCCCCGTGTCTGGCGCCACGACTCGCCGCCTGGCGGCGCAGTAGTGCGCTGAGCCCCACGAGCACACTCCCCACCATCTCCCACCCGGGAGAGCGTCGAGGTGAGGGGCCAAAAAACGCGAGCACAGCTCGCATCCTTTTCTATAGCGCCTCAACAACCTCGCCCAACCGCGCCACCGCCCCCCTCAAATCCCACACCTGCCCCCCCCGATCCCCAGTCGTATTCGAAACCACCCGAACCTCCCCAAACGCAACTCTGCTCACACGCTGCGCCGTCACCCCAACAGCCCCACCCTCCATCGCCTCAGCTATAGCCCCCGTGCGCCGCGCAATCTCCCGCGCTAAATCATCCGTCCCCGAACACGTCGAAACCGTCGCCACCGCCCCCGCGTGCCCAAGCCCGCGCAGCGCCGCAACGATCCCCGCATCACACGCAACACCCATCCCCCCCTCAGGCCCCGGCGGAAACCCCGCGCTCGCCACATCCGTAAACCCCGCGGGCGTCAAAAACCCCTCATCCGCAAACACCGCCCGCGTCGCCACCACAACATCAAGCAGTTCAAGCCCAGACCCTGGCAGCGCTCCCGCTACACCAACAGACACCACCGTCCCGTGCCGCTCCGTATCCAAAAACCGCGCCGTCGCTCCAGCCGCCGCCGATTTCCCCACCCCCGACACCACCACATCAAACCGCTCACCGCACTCGACAATCTCCCACTCCCGTTCCGCCCGCGCTTCATCAACGCCAAGCGAGCGAAGCACCGCGCGCGCCTCCACCGCCGCCGCAACCACCAGCAGCGCCCGCCCGCCGACAACGCCCTCAAGCAACCCGCTCATCCCCCCAAACTACCCCCTCAACACCCCTTCGCCTACAGTCGCAACTATGCCGGGCCAAACCGCCATCACCATCGGAAACTTCGACGGCCTCCACGCCGGCCACGCCGCGCTCATCCACCGCGCCCGCCAGCTCGCCACCCCCGAGGGAACCGTCAAGGCCCTCGCCTTCTACCCCCACCCCCTCACCAAACTCGCCCCGCACCGCGCCCCCGAAATCCTCACCCCCCTCGATGAAAAAACCCGCCTCGCCGGCGCCGCCGGCGCCGACGAAGTCGTCATCCTTGCCCCCGAACCCGATCTCCTCACCCTCTCCCCCCAGGACTTCATCGCCAAAGTCGCCGAAGACCACGCCCCCAATTTCATCGTCGAAGGCGCCGACTTCCACTTCGGCGCCAAACGCGCCGGCTCCCCCCAAACCCTCAAAGACCTCGCCGCCAAACACAACTACCAACCCGTCATCCTCCCCGACGTCGAAGTCGAACTCGCCGACCAATCCCTCGTCCGCGCCTCCAGCACTATCGCCCGCTGGCTCATCGCCAACGGCCGCGTGCAAGAAGCCCGCCGCGTCCTCGCCCGCCCCTACCGCCTCCTCGGCACAGTCCAGCCCGGCGCCAAACGCGGCCGCGACCTCGGCTTCCGCACCGCCAACCTCGCAACCCACAACCTCGCGCCCGCCGAAGGCGTCTACGCCGCCACCGCGATCCTCCCGAGCGGCGACCACCGCCCCGCCGCTCTCAGCGTCGGCACCAACCCAACCTTCACCACTGATGGCGCCCCCCTCAGCGTCGAAGCCCACATCCTCGACTGGGACGGCGCAAGCGCCCCCGACTACGGCTACACCCTCGCACTCGACCTCCACGAGTGGATCCGCGAACAACGCGTCTACTCCACACCCACCCCCCTCATCACCCAGATCGAGCGCGATGTTGAAGCCGTCCGCGCTATCTGCGCCCAAACCCGGGAACTCACCGCGTGAGCGACTACACCTCCAACACCACACAACAAGAACTCACCGCCTGGCTCAAAAAAGCCCGCCGCGTCCTCATCACCACCCACTCCAAACCCGACGGCGACGCCGTCGGAACCTCCCTCGCCCTCGCCCGCGCCATCGAACGCGCGGGCCGCGAAGCCGAAATCGTCTACGCCGGCCCCTGGCCCGCCCGCTTCGACCGCGTCGTCCAGCCCACCCAACCCATCCACCTCGAATCACAAATCACTGGCAGCGACCCGCGCCTCCCCGAGCCCGACGCCGTCCTCATCGTCGACACCGGCAGCCGAACCCAACTCCGCGAAACAGAACCCTGGCTCCGCGCCCGCTACGACAAAGCCGCCATCCTCGATCACCACCGCGCCGGCGACCCCGACCTCGCCCCCAAACGCTTCATCAATCCAGAAGCCGCCGCCGCCGCCGAGATCGCCGCCCCCATCTGCGCCGCGCTGCTCAACCTCGACTCCCCTGCGAGCCTCCCCAAGAACATCGCCGAACCTCTTTACCTGGGCATCGCCTCCGACACCGGCTGGTTCCGCCACGCCAACACCACGCCCACCACCCTCCGCCTCGCCGCCGACCTCCTCGCCGCGGGCGTCGATCACCCCGCCCTCTACCAACGCATCGAACAGGGCGACCGCGCCGAACGCCTCAAGCTCATCGCCCGCGCCCTCTCCTCCCTCCAGCTCCACGAACAGGACCGCATCGCCATCACCGCTATCTCGCGCAGCGACTTCGAACAAACCGGCGGAACCCAGGGCGACACCGGCGGCTTCGCCGAAATCCCCATGTCCATCGCCACCGTCCGCGCCTCCGCCGCCCTCACCGAAGTCGCCGGCGAAATCCGCATCAGCATGCGCAGCAAATCCGCCGACGGCCCACACCACCTCGTCGACGTCAACGCCGCCGCCCAATCTCTCGGCGGCGGCGGCCACACCCAGGCCGCCGGCGCCCGCTTCCAGGGCTCACTCGAAGACGCCAAAAAAGCCGTCCTCAAAGAACTCCGTAAAAGACTCGATTCGTAATGTCCCCCGAACCCTTCCGCCCCCGACCCAAACGCGAGCGCCGCAAAAACCCCCACAAGCGCCCGCCACTTCGCCTCCAGACCACCACCCTCTGGGAATACCCCTCCCAGCAGTACGCCGCCGGAAACCAGGGAGACCAGAACTATGTCGGCGCCACGCCCTCCTGGGTCATCTGGCAACTCCTCAAACGCTACACCCGCGAGAACGACCTCGTCCTCGACCCCATGTGCGGCTCCGGCACCACCGTCGACGTCGCCAAAGACCTGAGCCGCCGCGCCGTCGCCTACGACCTCGCCCCCGCCCGCAAAGACATCATCCAAAACGACGCCCGCGAGCTCCCGCTCAAAGACGCCGCCTGCGACTTCGCCTTCATCGACCCGCCCTACTCCACCCACATCAACTACTCAGACGACCCCCGTTGCATCGGCAAACTCGACGCCGCCGATGCCTCCCATGAAAACAGCTACTACGACGCCATGTCCCAGGTCATCGCCGAACTCTCACGTGTCCTCAAAGACAAGCGTTACATGGCCCTCTACGTTTCCGACTCCTACAAGAAATCCAATCCCCCCGAATCCCGCTTCATGCCCATCGGCTTCGAGCTCTTCGCGATGCTCCGCGAACACTTCGTCCCCATCGACATCATCGCCGTCGCCCGCGGCAACCAGAAGCTCCAGCGCGGCTCATGGCGCAAGGCCGCCGAAGAAAACAACTTCTTCCTCCGCGGCTTCAACTACCTCTTCATCATGAAGAAAGACTCCGCCGCTCACCGCACCCGCTCGCGCCGCAAGAGCGCCAGCGGATAAAACGTCTCCCGCCACCGCACGCCCCCCTCGCGCAGCGTCGCCACCATCGAGTTCACCAACATCAGCGGGAGCGCGCCCTGTGCCATCGCCGCCGGAAGCGCAGGCCACACACCCCACCCCAGCCGCCGCGCGATCACCCCATTCGCCACCGCCGTGCTCGCCACACCGCCCAGCGCCACCCAACCCCCGGGTCGCGCAATGAGCGGCCCTACCAGCGCCCCCAGCCACACAACCAGAAACGCTGCGATCGAAACACTCGCCACCACCGTCCGGTACCGAAAAATCGCAAAGTTGTTCTTCCGCGTCACCGCCAGCAGATTCGCCAGCGACGTCGCGTACTCGATCTCCACATCCTCAAACGCCCGCAACACCCGCGTCCGCGCCCCCGCCCGGTTCGCCAGAACCGCCAGATACAAGTCATCCACAATCTCCAGCCGCAGCGCCTCGTGCCCGCCGAGTAGTTCATACGCCTCCCGCCGAATCAGATTGAACCCCCCGATCCCCACCTGCTGCCCGGGAACCCGAAAGTTGCACAGCGCCGACCGCACCATGAACGTCGCGAGACCCGCCAGCGCCGCCGGCCGCCCCAACCCCGCGCTCCGCGCAAACCGCGGCAAGAGCGTCACATGCCCGAACCCGCCATCCTCCCCCACGGCCACCGCCCGCGCCGTCGCGTCCGCGCTCAGCCAAACATCCGCGTCAACAAACAGCAGCCACTCCGCCTCATGCGCCGTCGCCCTCACCGCTCCGCGATGCAACGCATGACACTTCCCCAGCCACCCCTCGGGAAGCTCATCAACCCGTTCAACGTCTAAACGCTCGTGCTTCTCCGCCAGCCCGTGCAGAATCTCCGGTGTCTCATCAACGCTGCGGTCATCACCGACAACAACGCGCAGATCAACACCCTCCTGCGCGAGCAACCGCTCCACCGTCTGCTCAATCCGCCCCGCCTCATCCCGCGCCGCCACCACCGCCGTCACCCGCGGCGCGCCTTCAACCTTCCGCTTCCTCAGCCGCGGCACAAACATAAACGAAAACACCACCGCCGCGCTATACAGCGCCCACCCACACCCAATCACCCAAAGCGCAATGTTCATCCGCTCACACTACCGCCGCTCGACAGCAGCGCCCCGCGCAACCGCACATCCAACTCCCGCAACACCGCATCAAGCCCCGGCGCCGGATCAACCCACTCCCGCAAAGACGTCGCGATCGCCGGCGCTTCCAACTCCGGCGCCTCATTGCGCACATTCACCCCGCACCCAACCAGCACCCACCCGTCAACCACCTCAGTCAAAACCCCCGCCACCTTCCGACCCTCAATCAAAACATCGTTCGGCGCCTTCACCTCCGCCGCCGCGCAAAACGTCCCCACCGCATCCCGTAGCGCCACCCCAATCCGCCCCCCAAGCCCATCCAGAACCCCGCCAGGACTCGCCGCCGATGGCCACGCCAGCGTCGCCCAGAGCCCGCCCGCCGGGCTGCTCCACCCCCGCCCCCGCTGCCCCCGCCCCGCCGTCTGTGTCTCCGCAACAACCCAAAACGCCCTCGCGGCGCCTTCAATCCGCCGCCGAGCCTCCAGATTCGTCGAATCCACGACTCTCAAACGAACCACCGGGATCACGCCACCCTCGTTCATGCGCCTCTTTCACCCCCGCGCCTTGCCTCTCTACCAACCCGCGCCGATACTACCCTCACGTGAGCACGCCCCGACGACACGCCGCCCCAGACATGACGCTCCGAGTGAGCAGCGCCATCCTCGCGCTCCTCACCCTCGCGGCCACCGTCTCCGCGGCCTCCGCCGGCGCCATCCCACCCGGGACCCTCGCCGGCATGCTCGTCGTCACCGCCCCCGCGCACAACGCCAGCGAGTCCGCCGCCCCCGCCGCCGGGGCCGCATCGGACGCGCCCGCGCGCACAACGACCAGTGTTACAACTCGCACCACCAACTTGGTGCGCACCACGCTGCTCGACGAGCGCCTGATGGACCTCCCACCCCCCGCGGCCGCCTAAGCCGCCGTCCATCACTCTTTTCTCGCCGTCATCCAAACCACCCCCGTCAACCCGCCCGCGTTCCGGGCGCTTGTGAGATTGTCATGTCCACCAACAAGACCGCCGACATCCCCGTCATCGGCCCCCTCGTCCGCACCCTCTTCGGCGCCCGCAACGAGCGCTTCGTCAAACGCTACACCTCCCGCGCCGAGGCCATCGGAGCCATGGCCCCTGACATCGCCGCGCTCACCGACGCCGAACTCAAAGCCAAAACCGAAGAGTTCCGCGGGCGTTTCGCCAACGGCGAGTCCGCCGGCTCGCTCCTCGTCGAGGCCTTCGCCGTCGCCCGCGAGGCCATGGACCGCGCCGTCGGCATCCGCAACGTCTTCAACCCCGAGCACGCCGACTCCTTCGACCCCGACCGCCTCGACGCCGAAGCGCGCAAAACCTACGACGACATCAACGCCCGGATCGAAACCATGGAGCCCGCGGCCCCCGAGGGCGAGTTCCTCGGCTGCGCCGAGCCCGTGCCCGCCTGGCGCCGCGTCGACATCCCGCCGGCGTTCTACGAGGCCGTCCGCGACCTCTACCCCGAGAGCCGCCCGCCATTCCGCGCCCAGCCCTTCGAGGTCCAGCTCATCGGCGGCATGGTCCTCTTCCAGGGCAAGATCGCCGAGATGAAGACCGGCGAGGGCAAGACCATCGTCGCCCCGCTCGCCTGCTATCTCGCCGCCCTCGAGGGCATGCAGAGCCACGTCGTCACCGTCAACGATTACCTCGTCCAGCGCGACCGCGACTGGGTCTTCCCCTTCTTCCACGCCCTCGGCCTCACCGTCGGCGCTATCCACCCCCAGCACATGCAGCCCGAGGACGCCAAACGCCGCATGTACGAGTGCGACGTCGTCTACGGCACCACCAGCGAGTTCGGCTTCGACTACCTCCGCGACAACATGAAGCGCTCCGTCGATCAGCAGGTGCAGCGCACCCGCGAGTTCGCCGTGGTTGACGAGGTCGACTCCATCCTCATCGACGAGGCCCGAACTCCTCTCATCATTTCTGGTCCTGCGCACGAGGACGAGCCCCGTTACGAGCTCGCCAACACCCTCGCCAAGCAGCTCGTCGAGAAACAGGACGACTGGAACGCCGCCGATCAGAAAGTGAAGGACGCCGAGCGCCGCATCAAGGGCCTCGAAGGCGACATCCGCAACGCCCGCGACAAGGCCGCTATCGCGCCCATGCAGCAGGAGATGGAAGAGCTCAAGAAGTCTCTTCCGACGCTCGAAGCCGAGCGCGACATGCACCCGCAGTACTACGAGGTCGAACTCGACCGCAAGAGCGCCCACGTCACTCACCTGGGCACGCAGGAGGCGCAGAAGGCCGCGGGCGTCGGCTCCTTCTACGTCGGCGACGACGTGGACATGCCCCACCTGCTGCAGCAGGCCGTCCGCGCTCACGCCGTCTACCAGCGCGACAAGGACTACGTCGTCATGCCCACCGACGACCCGCAGACCGGGCGCAAGGAGCCCTCGGTCGTCATCGTCGACCCCTTCACCGGTCGCCTCCAGATCGGGCGCCAGTGGTCCGAGGGCCTGCACCAGGCCATCGAGTGCAAGGAAGGCGTCCCTATCAAGAAAGAGACGCAGACCGTCGCCTCCATCACCATCCAGAACTTCTTCAAGCTCTACGACCGCCTCGCGGGCATGACCGGCACCGCCGACACCGAGGCCCAGGAGTTCCACGACATCTACAAGCTCGATGTCGTGGTCATCCCCACCAACCGCCCGATGATCCGCGCCGACCACAACGACGTGATCTTCCTCACCGAGAACGACAAGTGGGACGCCATCGTCGAGGAGATCAAGGCCTTCAACGACGTCGGGCGCCCCGTCCTCGTCGGCACCACCAGCGTCGAGAACTCCGAGAAGCTCTCGGCCATGCTGCAGAAGACGCACAACGTCAAGCACGAGGTGCTCAACGCCAAGCAGCACGAGCGCGAGGCGCACATCGTCGAGAACGCCGGCGCCCTCGGCGCCGTGATGATCGCCACGAACATGGCCGGCCGAGGCACCGACATCAAGCTCCAGAGGTTTACCCGCGACGAGCTGCTCGACCACTGGAAGCGCCGCGGCATCGCCCCCGCCGACCTGACGACCGACGCATCAAACGAAGAGCTGCGCGAGAAGGTCTTCCGCAAGGTCGCGCCCAAGACTATCGGCATTTCTAAGGACGAGGCGAAGTCGATGCCCTTCGACGAGCTCGAGCTGTCGCTCCTGCGTCACTGGGCCAGTCAGTCAACCTTTGTTGACGAGAAGCGCATCGCCCGTCTCGAAGCCGAGACGCTGCGCGAAGAACTCGACGCCGGCGGGCGCTTCCTGCTGCACCGCCTCGAGTGGGTCGAGAACGCGCAGGAGCTCGGCGGCCTGCACGTCGTGGGCACCGAGCGCCACGAATCACGGCGCATCGACAACCAGCTCCGCGGGCGCTCCGGTCGTCAGGGCGACAAGGGTTCGTCGCGCTTCTTCATCTCGCTGGGCGACGACCTGATGAAGATGTTCGCCGGCGAGACAACCATGAAGATCCTCTCGCGCCTGGGCATGAAGGAGGGCGACTCCATCGAGCACCCGATGCTCTCCAAAAGCGTCGAGCGGGCCCAGCGCAAGGTCGAGGAACGCAACTTCCACGGGCGCAAGACGCTGCTCGAGTACGACGAGGTGATGGAGCACCAGCGCCGTTCCTTCTATGGGCTGCGCCAGCGCACGCTCGAAGGGCGGCGCCTGCGCGAGCTGCTCTTTACCTACATTGAGGACTCGGCCCGCGACGCGTCGGAGCGCTTCCTTGATCCGGACTACCCCGCCGAGTGCATCGCCGAGGCTTTGCGGATGGAGCACGACATCTCGATCGCGCCAGAGCGCCTGCGCGGGCGCGAGAGCGACGAGGTCGAGCGCCGCATCCGCCTGGACGCCAAGGACGAGGCCAAGGCGATGATCGCCGTGACCATCGGCGAGTACCTCCCCGACGCCGACGCCCCGCCCTCGGAGGACGACACCGACTACGCGCACCTCGCGGAGTGGGCGCAGCGCGAGTTCGGCGTCGAGCGCGCGCCCGCGGAGCTGCGGGCGATGTCCAAGCGCGACATCGAGACCGCGCTGCTCGACGCGGCGGAGGCCCGCATCGACGAGGCCGATCTCGGCCTGATCCAGCAGTACCTCGTGCCCGACTACGGGCTTGGGCGTCTGGTGAGCTGGTGCCGCGATCGCTACGGCGTCGAACTCGAGACCGCGGAGATCAAGGCCGCGGAAGAGCCCGCGGACGCGCGACAGCTCGCGATCGATCAGATCGTGAACAAGGTGCGTGACCTCTACCGGGAGCGCGAGGTGGACACGCCCGTCGAGTTCGCGATGGGCATGACCATGCAGCTCATGAGCCAGGGCGCGACCGAGCAGGCCGGGCAGGGGCTCGCCCGCTGGGCCAACACGCGCTACGACCTGGGCTGGGAGGACGACGCGATCACAAGCCGCACTCCCGAGCAGGTGCGCGACGAGCTGCGCGCGGCCTCCGAGCGCTTCGTTGACAGCGGCCTCGTTGATGAGGTCACCGAGGAGGCACAGGCCATCGAGGATCGCGACGAACTGGATAAGTTCTTCGCCGATCGCTTCAATGCCCCGCCCATGCCGGCGTGGGCGCAGCGCCTCAAGGGCGATGAGTTCAAAGCCGCGGTGCGGGCGCGGGTCGAGGCGCTGACCCGCGGCGAGATGGTGCAGTTCGAGCGGGCGATTCTGCTCGACGTGCTGGACAACGCGTGGCGTGATCACTTGTACTCGATGGACCAGATCCGCGCGACGATCGGCTTCCGCTCCTACAGCCAGCTCGACCCGCGCATCGAGTACAAGCGCGAGGGCACGAAGGAGTTCGAGCGGATGCAGGAGTCGGTGCGCGACCGCGTGACGGACCTGTTGCTGAAGGTGCGGATGGCGCCGCAGCGGGCCGCGGGCGGCGCCCCCCCGCGTCAGGCGTCGCCCCAGCAGCGCAAGCCGGCGCAGTCGATGCCGCTGGGCGGTTCGATCACGGGGCCCGGGTTCGCGTAAGACGTCGATCTATCTGGGCGCCACTGGCTGCTTGTCAGCCAGTGGTTTTGCGTGGGAATGCGCAGAAGACACTGGCAGCGAGCTGCCGGTGGCGCCCGGGAAGTCAATGTCGTTTCGTCGTGTCAGATCGCGTCGCCGATGGCTTTCTCGAAGATGACGAGATTCTCGCTGCGGTCGACGTCCCAGCGGATGCCGATGATGTCGTAGCCGGCGGCGACGCCGAAGTGGAGCATGGCGCGGTGGCGGTTGCCACTCTCGAAGCGGATGGCGCGGTAGCCGCGCTCGCGGGCCCATTCCTCGGCGGCGTTCATGAGCTGTGACGCGACGCCCATGCGCCGGGCGTCGGGGAGGACGCCGACGAGCCAGGAGAAGAAGACGGAGGGCTTGAGCTCCATGCCGGCGAGGAAGCCGACGGCGTCGTCCCCGATGCGGGCGCCGAGGACGAGGGTGTTCATGCGGTTGCGGAAGCGGCGCTCGAAGAAATCGACGGCGCGCTCGGGGCGGAACACCTGGTTGTTCAGGTGGGTGAGGAGGTTGAGGTCCGTGGGGTCCAGACGGTCGATGACGATCTCGGCCATGGACGTTCCCTCCCGCGCAGCGGCGATTACACGCGCGCCTGGTACGACCCGTCCGCGGTGGAGACGCGGATGGTGTCGCCCGTGTTGATGAAGTTGGGCACCTTGGTGAGGAGGCCGGTCTCGCAGGTGGCTTCCTTGAAGACGTTGGTGACGGTGGCGCTCTTGACGCCCGGGGGCGTGTCGGTGATCTCGAGTTCGACGGAGGAGGGGAGTTCGATGCTGAGCGGGGTGCCCTCGTGGACCAGCACGGTGCAGGAGGTGTTGGGGCGGAGGAACTTCATCGAGTCGCCGGCGAGGTCTTCGGAGAGGGTGGTTTGGTCGAAGGTTTCGTTGTCCATGAAGACGAAGCCGTCGGCGTCCTTGTAGAGGTATTCCATGTCGCGGCGGTCGAGGTTGGTGCCGTCGAGGGTGTCGGAGGAGCCGAAGCGTTTTTCGGTGTAGGAGCCGGAGGAGACGTCGCGGAGCTTGGCCTGGACGTAGGCGGGGCCTTTGCCGGGCTTGACGTGGTCGGTGTTGACGCAGACGAAGAGTCGGCCGTCCATCTTGACGGCGACGCCGGGCTTGAGGTCGTTGGCTCGCACGGGTGTGTACTCGCAGGGGTGATGGTTCTATCGTGGCGGTGGACGAAAACCATAGCACCGGCGGGGTTGGTTCGCCGGGAGGAGCGGGAAAAATGGCTGGTTCTGAGCGGGCTGGTGTGGGGCAGTACAGGATTTCGCGGCGGGCGTTCGCGGGTGGTCTGGCGGCGGGGGCGGGGCTCTTGCTGACGCCGCGGGGGTTGAGCTCGCTGGCGCTGGCTCAGGGTGGGGATGAGCTGGCGATCGAGGCGGTGGCGGCGGGGATGAGCGTGATCACGGGGCGCGGCGGGAACACGCTGGTGGCGCAGGGGGACGGGGGGTCGCTGCTGATCGATACGAAGGTGGCGACGATCGGGAAGCCCTTGCGGGAGATGGCCGAGAGCGCGGGGGCGGCGGTGGCGGCGGTGATCAACACGCACCATCACGGCGATCACACCGGTGGCAACCCGGCGTTTACGGGGGACGCGCCGGTGTACGCGCACGCCGCGTGCGGCGATAGAGTTCGGACCCAGGTGGCGGCGCGGGGGGATGACCCGGAGCCGTTTTTGCCGACGAAGGAAGCCGGGCCAGAGACGACGCTTGATGTCGCGGGCGTGAAGGCCGAGCTGCGCCACACGGGCGCGGGGCACACGGACAACGATCTCTTTGTGTACTTCCCGGAGCAGAACGTGCTGCACACGGGGGACCTGGTGTTTCACCGGATGCACCCGTTCATCGATCGCCCGGCTGGGGCCGACACGCTGGGGTGGATCGCGGCGTGCGAGGCGATGCTTGAGAAGTGCGACGCGGAGACGGTGGTGGTGCCCGGGCACGGCGAGGTGGGCGGAATGGCTGCTATCGAGGGGCAGATCGCGTACTTCAAGGCGGTGCGTGCGGCGATCGGGGAGATCGTGGACGCCAGGGGGCCGCGGGTGGCGGCGGGGCGGGTGCGCCTGACGATGTTCGAGGGGATGGGCTTCGAGCGGCTGCGTCAGCGGGCGATGGAGGCGGTGTACGACGAACTGGTGGAAGCCCGGCGGTAGTTACCTATTTTCACAGGATTTGCGGGTATTGGGTACGGGTTCGGGTCTGCGCTCATACAACCTTAGCGCGGCGCGCAGGCAACGTTTGCGTCGGTCCTGTACGCTCTGCGAGCCCTCGGGGGAGGGCGCGTGGGCGGTCGATCCGTTCGCGTTGGAGAAGAGAGACACGTTTCATCAGGAGATAGAAACATGAAGAGCATGATTTGCGCCGCGGCTGTTGTCGCGTTCGCGGGCTCGGCGCTTGCGGGCGTTGATGACCTCGCGTACTGGGCTCAGAACAACAATGTTCAGACCGACGGCGACTTCGGCTTTGAGAACGGCGATTTCCCGCAGGCTGCTGACTTTGGTCTGCAGGCCGGTTCGGCGGTTCTCAGCCTGAGCACCGCGCTCAACGCTGACTTCGATGGCGGCACGGGCGAGTACAACACGGTTCAGTCGTTCGGCGGCTCGACCGGCAACGCGCAGTTCGGCGAGGGTTCCGGCGGTTCGATCGCGATCCAGAACGGGCCTAGTGGTCAGAACAACGGTGAGTGGTTCGAGCTTCAGTTCGATGCCACGAACTACATGGACATCATCCTGTCGTTCGACGCGCGTCGCACCTCGACGGGCTTCGACGACGTTGATATTCAAGCGTACGACGGCGGCACGCTGCTCGGCGACATCGCGCTTGATCAGATCTGGAGCGGCTCGTTCGCGACCGAGGGTTACACGACCACCCTTCTTGACGGCGTGACCGACGCGCGCATCCGTTTCACGCTCAACGGCGGCTCGGACACCTCGACGAACGGCAACAACCGTTTCGACAACCTGTTCATCCAGGCTTCGCTGATCCCGTCCCCCGGCGCCGCGGCTCTGTTCGGCCTCGCGGGTCTGACGGCCTCGCGTCGTCGTCGCGGCTAAGCGATCTGACGGTCTCAGTTTTCTGAGAGAGAGAACCCCGCCTGGGCGCTGCCTGGCGGGGTTTTTTTGTGGTTTGACGTGATTGTGAAAACCAGCTTGACCGGGTCCCATAGATAGTGAATACTAACAATAGTTAGTCGACACTAGCTTCGGAGGTTGGCATGAGCGGCTTTGCTTCACTGGCGGCGCGGGTTGATGGTCTGGCGGGGCGCGTGGCGCGGATCGAGGAGGCTCTGGGGCTTGCGGGCGAGGGCGGGCCTGAGAGCGCGGTTGGGTTGGAGGCTCGGGTTGGGACGGGGGTTGAGGTTGGGGTTGAAGGCTTGGCGTTGGATGATGTTGGGGAGGGTGTGGGCGGTGGAGGCGCCTTTGGCGACGACGGGGGGGCGAGTCATGGCGTCCCTGAAGCGATCGTCGGCGGCGGGGGTGACGACGAGTGGGTGCAGCGGGGCGGGTCCGGGTTGCGGGAGGGGGACGGCGGCGCGGCGTACGAGACTGAGGGGGGCGGGCTGGAGCGGTTGATTGGTGGTGGTGTTTTTGCGGTGGCGGGGGCGCTGGTGGTGATTGCGGGAGCGGGGCTTGGGCTGAAGCTGGTGTGGGACCTTGGGTGGTTCCGGGTTCTGTCGGACGAGTGGAAGAGCGCGGGGATGGGGGCGTTTGGGGCGGCGCTGATCGCGGCGGGCGAGGTTGCGCGGCGGCGGTACGGGCGGGCGGCTGGCGAGGGGTTGTGCGCGGCGGGGCTGGGCGTGCTCTTTGCGACGGTGTACGCGATGACGGCGCGGTTTGAGTTGCTTGGTTGGGAGAGCGGGGTTGGCGCGCTTCTTGGCGTTGCGGTTTTGGGTTTCGTGGTCGCGGCGAGAGGAGGGCTCGCGGTGACGGCGGCGGTGAGTGTGTTGGGCGGGTTTGGCGTGCCGCTCTTGCTTGGTCGACCCGAGGGGTCGGTGGGGACGCTTGCGGTGTACTGGCTGGCGCTGAGCGGGATGGCGCACGCGCTGACGGCGTGGCGGGGGGCGGCGTTTGCGCCTGCTCGCGCAGTGGCGTGGTGGGGGAGCGTGGTGATCGGAGGGGGGTGGGCGTTCTGGCAGATCACGGACGGGCGCGCTGACTGGGGTGCGGTGTTCGTGTGCGGCGTGTGGTTGCTGGCGCACCTTGAGGCGTGGCGCGTGAGCACGCGCAGCGCGGAGGAGTGGCCTGCGCGGCTTCTGGGGCGGACGGTTGGTGGTTGTGTGAGCACAACGCTGTGGGCGGCGGTGCTTGGGCTGGCGGCTGCTGAGGCGCTCGGGTGGGAGCTGTGGACGGTGGCGGCTGCGCTGGGCGCTGCGAACGTTGCGCTGGCGCTGGTTGCGGCGCCTGGGGTGCGCGGGCTGCTGCGGGCCCCTGGTGAGGCGCGTGAGGGTTTGGGTGTGGCGCTCGCGCTCACGGGCGGCGCGCTCGGGGTGGTCGCGGCGATGCTGGCGTATGGCGGGTGGCTTGAGCCGGTGCTGCTGATTGCGCTAGGCGTTTCGAGTGTGGCGGTGGGGATGCGGGCGAAGGCCGATTGGATCGCGGTGTATGGGGTGTGTGTTCTGGCGCTGGGGACGGTGAGAGCGATGTTTTCTGTCCCGCTCGGAGAGGGGGCGCTGCTTTCAACGAGCGGTTTGGAGTTGACGCGGTGGTCGGCGGTGGTGGGGTTGGCTGGCGTTGCGTGGTTGGTCGCCGCGTTTGTGCGGCGGGCGCAGGAAGGTGCGGCGTTCGGGTGGGTGAGTCTGGGCGTGCTGTTTGTGGCGGCGCTGGATGTCGGGGTTGATCTGCGGTGGGTGTGCGGGGTGTGGGCGGCGCTGGCGGCGGCGTTTGTGGTTGGGCGACGGGTTGACGCGCGGCTGCGGATGGGGGCTGTTGGTTTGGGCGGGTTGATGGCGTCGTGCCTGATGTGGGGCGTTGCGTATTTGTGGAACGGGTGGGATACGGATCTGGCGTTGGGCGCAGGGGTGTGGAGCGTTCACGAGGGTGTGCTGTTTGCGCTGGCGCTGGGCGCGCTGGTTGTGGCGGCTTCGCGTGTGGTGTGGAGGGGGAGCGGCGATGAATCGGCGCGGCGCTATTTTGCGATTGTTGGCTTTGGGGGTGCGGGCGCGCTCGTGCTGACGGCGACGTCGTTTGATGTGGCGCGGCTGGCTGATCTGGTGACGGAGGATCAGACGGCGCGGCGGGCGCTGGTGTCGGTGTGGTGGGGGGTGTACGGGGTTGGGTTGCTCGCGCTTGGGGCGGCGCGGTCGCTCAGCGGGGCGCGGTACGCGGGGCTGGCGCTCTTGAGCGTTGCCACTGTGAAAGCGGTGGTGTTTGATCTGGCCGACATCGCGCCGGGGTGGCGGGTGGCGTCGTTCCTGCTGCTTGGGTTGTTGCTGCTTGGCGTGGCGACGGCGTACGCGCGGTGGTCGGCTAGGGGCGGTCGGACGGGGCGCTGACCGTGAGTTCGGCGTCGGCTTGGGGCGCGTTCTGGGCGTGGAGGCTGGTGGCGCGGTGGGTTGACCAGTCTTTGACCTGGCGGTCGGGGGCGTTTTCGGCGGTGTGGGTGCGGATGATGTTGTAGTGGCTGTCGCGTTGGGCGGGGAGGAAGCCGGCGTCGCGGATGAGGCGGCAGAGGACGGCTTCGTCGAGGCAGTAGGTCGTGCCGGCGCTGGAGACGACGTTCTCTTCCATCATAACGGAGCCCATGTCGGAGGCGCCGAAGAAAAGGGCGGTCTGGCCGACGTGGGGGCCCATGGTGACCCAGCTCGAGCCTATTGAGTAGATGTTGTCGAGCATGAGGCGGGAGACGGCCTGGGTGCGGAGGTACTCGACGGAGCCGGCCATGCGGACGCGGCGGCCGAACTCGGGGTGGGCTTTCGGATCACCATCGCCTCGGAGGGTGGCGACGACGTCGCCTGGGAAGGGTTCTGCGAGTTCAGCTTCGTTGCGGCCCCAGTCTTTGACGCGGCCGAGGGGGGTGTTCTCGCGCTGGAAGGGCCAAGAGATGAAGGCGAGGCAGCGCCCGCCGGCGATGTGATCGCCGGTGAGGGGGTGGGTGACGCCTTCGGCGAACTCGTGTAGCGCGCGGTCCTGCCAGTCGCGGGCGAGGGCCATGTGGTGGACGCGGTCGGCGCGGCCTTCGATGTGGCCGAACATCATGGTGCAGCTTGTGACCATGCCGAGGGACTGGGCGGCGTGCATGACGGTGAGCCAAGCGTCGGCGGTGCACTTGCCGAGGCCGATTTTGCGGCGGACAGGGTGGGCGAAGATCTCGCCGCCGCCGCCGGGGAGTGAGTCGAGGCCGGCGGCTTGGAGGCGGGCGAGGACCCAGCGGCATTGGTCAAAGAGGCTGTCGCCCGGGGGTGAGAAGAAGTTGACGAACTCGATGAGTTCGGGGGGGGAGAAGGCGTGGATGTTGATGTGGGGGAAGCGGTCTTTGATGGAGCGGAGGAGGTCCTCGTACCACTGGAGGGGGAGGGCGGGGTTCATGCCGCCCTGCATGAGGATCTGGGTGCCGCCGATGGCAGAGAGCTCGGCGATTTTTTCGTGGATCTGGTCGTGTTCGAGGGTATAGGCGTCGTGGTCTTCGGCGTCGCGGCGGAAGGCGCAGAAGGTGCACTTGGCGGTGCAGACGTTGGTGTAGTTGATGTTGCGGTCGATGATGTAGGTGCGGAGGGAATCGCCGTGGAGGGCGCGGCAGCGTGCGTCGGCGGCGCGGGCGAGGGTCCAGAGCGGGGCTGCTTCCAATAACTCGAGGCCCTGCTCCGGGGTGAGGCGGAGGGCGCCGGCGGCGACGCCCTCGAGGAGGGCCGGGTCGGTGGCCTTGTGGCCTGGCGCGGTCTTTGGCGGGGTGTAGATGGGGGGCATGGCGGCTCCGTCAGGGTCGGCATGATATGCACGACCGGCACTATTGGCTTTGGGCGGCATGCGGGGTTTGGTGTGTTGGATTGGGTCTGGATTTGGTTGTGGAGTCACCCGATAAGCGATGCGGCGCGTGAGCGCGAGGGAGGCCCGGCGTGTTTGATCCGAAGCCGCATGTGAGTCAGGCGCTTGCGCACCTGCGATTTGGCGTGCAGGCGTGCGCGCTTGTATTGGGTTTGGCGCTGGCGGCGAACGTCGGCGTGTGGGCGGTGGCGCACTTTACGGATGCGCGGTGGACGGAGAAGACGGAGATGGTGGAGACGGCGCCCCCGCCGCGGGTGGTTGAAGGGGGCGCGGTGAGCCGGACGGGGAAGGAAGTGGTGGCGCGGACGGCGACGGTGGAGGAGACGGTGCGGGTGCCGAGCGCGACGGAAGTGACGCTACGGGACACGTGGCGTTTGAGCGGTTGGGTTGGTTCGGTGGCGGTGATCGGGCTTCTCTTTTTGACGCTGCAGGGTGTGGTGATCGGCGGAGGGGCGAGCGTGCCGGGGATCGAGAAGGCGGTGACGGCGGGGTCGTGGGCGATCGCACTGACGCTTTTGTGTTTGCCGGTTCAGGGGGTGATCGCGTCGTTCCCGACGGACGGGGTGTTTGGTTCGTACGGGGCGATGGCTGATGTTTCGGAGGCGATCAAGAGCGAAGCGGAAGGGGCGCCGGGGCAGCTTGGGGTGATCGTGCAGCGGTTCCTTTTGCCGGCGGCGTGTTTGGGGATGACGGTGTTTGTGGCGGTGCGGTTCACGAGCGGGATCGAGCAGGGGGTGCTTTCGACGACGGCAAGCGAGGCGGAGCTGCGGCTGATGGAAGAGATGGAGCGTTCGCGGAAGGCGAGCGGGACGCAGGGTCGGGCGCAGGGGGCGCTTTCGGTGACGCTGCATGAGGAGGGGTCGCAGGCGGCTTCGCATCCAGCGGCGCCTGCGCGGCCTGAGCCTTTGCAGCGGCCGATTTCGAGCGCTTCGCCTGGGGTGGCGCCGGGTCGGGTGATTTGAGTTTTTGAGGTTGGTTTGAGTCGTGGCACAGATCGCGTTGCGATCTGTACCCCGGCAGTGCTGGATCTTGATTGTGGGATCGTGGCACACGCCTTCGGCGTGAGCACGGCGCCGATCATCTGCTAGGGACGTGGGTGGAACCGTTGGTGGACGTCTTTGAGGCGGGCTTTGTCTACGTGGGTGTAGATCTGGGTGGTGGCGATGTCGGCGTGGCCGAGCATTTCCTGGACGGCGCGGAGGTCGGCGCCGCCCATGAGGAGGTGGGTGGCGAAGCTGTGGCGGAGGGTGTGGGGGGTGACGGTTTTGGGGAGTTCGGCGGCGGCGGCTGCTTTTTTGACGAGGCGCCAGACCATGCTGCGTTCGAGGGGGCGGCCTGTGCGGGAGAGGAGGAGGCGGTGTTTGTCGAGCGGGGGTGAGCGGATGAGGAGGGGGCGGCAGTGGTCGAGGTAGTCGTCGAGGGCGGCCTCGGCGGGGGCGCCCATGGGGACGAGGCGTTGGCGCTGGCCTTTGCCGGTCACTTTGAGGACGCGGAGGGCGGGGTGGAGGGCGTCGGCGTCGAGGTCGGCGGCTTCTGAGGCGCGGAGGCCGCAGGCGTACATGAGCTCGATGAGGGCGCGGTCGCGGAGGTGGAGGGGGGGCCCGGTGGGGGCCTCTTCGATGGCGTTGATCAGGCGTTTGACCTGGTTGGGGGAGAGGGTGCCGGGGAGGCGTTTCCAGCGGGTGGGTTGGTCGAGGAGGTCGGCGGGGTTGTCTTCGAAGACGCCCTCGGCGGTGAGCCAGCGGCAGAAGACTTTGATGGTGGCGAGGTGGCGGGCGACGCTTGATGCGGCCATCTCCTTTTCCCGCTTGAGGTTGGCGAGGTGGGTGGAGAGGTCGCGGGCGGTGAGGGTGGCGGGCGTTGGGTCGCCCAGGTCTTCGGCGAGGTCGCGGAGGTCGGCGGCGTAGGCGGCGAGGGTGGCGGGGGCGAGGCCGCACTCGATGCGGAGGTAGGTGAGGAAGCGTCGTTTGGCGGCGTTGAAGGTGCGCACAGGAGAAGGATCGGGCAGGAGGGGCGTGCGCGGTCAGTTCGTGCGCGTTTGGGCGCGGATCGTGCGCGGGGGCGTTGATTTGGAGGTGTGGGGGGTGGCGCGCGGTTTGTGGTGGGGCGGGTGGACGCAGGATGTGTCCATGGATCGCAGGAAGCGAGGCGAGCGATGCGGAGCGTGACGGCGCTGGCGACAGATCTTTCCCGCGTGGCGGCTCGGGTGAGCGGACCCGGGACGCCCGCGGGGTGTGATTCCGGGATCGGGTTGCTGGGGCGTCGGGTGCATGCTCGGGCGAGCGCGGCCGCGGCGCTGCATATGGCGAAGAGAGTTCAGGTTGTCACGGATGACGCCGCAGACACCGCCCCGCGATGGGGTGGGGAGGGCGCGTCGTGAACTATGGGTTTTATATGTCGACGTCGGGTTTGCTGACGGGGAGTCATGCGCTTGATGTGGCTGCAAACAACTTGGCAAACGTGGAGACGGCGGGGTTCAAGGTTGATGTATCGATGGTGCGGGCGCGGGAGGCGGCGCGGATCGAGGACGGGCTGTTTCACATGCCCTCGAACGCGATGCTGGAGCGTTTGGGCGGGGGTGTAACGCCCTGGCCTGCGCAGATCGACTTCAAAGAGGGCGTGATCGAGACGACGGGGCGTGAGCTTGACGCGGCGATCCGCGGCGAGGGGTTCTTCGTGGTGCGCGATGGCTCGGCGCCCGCGGGGGATCGGCTGCGGCTGACACGGGACGGGCGGTTTGCCATTGATGGGTCTGGTCGGCTGGTGACGCACGATCACGGGCGGCCTGTGCTGGATGTGAATGATCGGCCGGTGCAGGTGACGCCCGGCGCCAAGGTGACGCTCAGCGGTTCTGGCGAGGTGGTTGAGGATGGGGTTGCGGTTGCGCAGCTGCGTGTGGCGAATGTGCCTGACACACGCGGGCTTGTGAAGACGGGGGACGGGCTTTTTCGGGGGCCGCAGGAGCTGATGGCGCGGATGACGACGGTGGAGGCGCCGCGGGTGATTGGGGGGGCGATCGAGCGGAGCGGGGCGGACCCGATCATGGCGGTGAACGGGGTGCGGAAGGCTGAATCGATGGCGTCGCGTAACGCGCGGATGATCGACATACACAACGACGCGATGCAGATGGTGATCGCGCGTCTTGGACGAGTGAGCTAACGGGAGACGAGTCATGGCTGTGATTGCGCTGAACTCTGGAGCGAGCGCGCTGAGCGCTCTGGGCACGCGGATGGACGTGATCGCCAACAACCTGGCGAACATGAACACGGACGGGTTCAAGGCGAGCCGGGTGAATTTTCAGGATCTGCTGTATCAGGAGCGGGCGCACCCGGGCGTTGAGAACGCGAACGGGGATCAGCGGCCGACGGGTTTGTATGTGGGCTTGGGCGTGAAGGCGTCGGGGACGCAGCTGAACTTCGAGCAGGGGTCGCCGATCGTTACGAACAACGATCTGGACGTGACGATTGATGGGCGCGGGTTCTTTCAGGTGAGCGTGGAGCCTGATACGGCGGAGGGGGGCGTGGCGTACACGCGCTCGGGGAACTTTGTGCTGAACGAGAATGGCGAGATCGTGCTGGCGAACGATCAGGGGCGGCGGTTGGAGCCGCCGCTGGATGTGCCGGAGGGCGCAACCGCCATTGAGATTACGAGCGATGGTCAGGTGTTTGCGGTGTTTGATGGCGAGGGGAACCCGCAGAACATCGGGCAGATCGAGCTGGCGGGCTTTGTAAACCGGGTGGGCTTGCAGAGCATCGGCGAGAACCTGTACGCGGAGACGGCGGCGTCTGGGCCGCCGATTACCGGGAATCCTGGTGAGACGGGGCTGGGGACGATCACGCAGGGGGTGATCGAGGGGTCGAACGTTGATCCGACGCTGGAGCTGATCGGGCTGATCCGGACACAGAGGGCGTACGAGATGAACAGCCAAACAATCCGGGCGGCGGATGAAGTGATGCGCCAAGTGGCGCAGCTTGGTCGGTGAGCGATGAGGATTTTCTCACTGCTGCTGGCGTTGGTGTTCGTGTGTGAGGCGCTGGGGGCGACATCGGTGGTGTTGCGCGAGTCGGCGGTGGTTGACGGCGCGGTGCGGTTGGGCGATGTGGCGGAGGTGACGGGGGATGAGCGCGAGCGGCTTGGCGAGGTTGTGGTGTTTGAGGAGAGCCCCGGGGAGGGGATCGTTCGGCTTGAGGATGTGCGGGCGGCGCTGGATGAGGTTGGGGTGAACTGGGGGCGGGTGGCGCTGCGGGGTGGGGAGTGTGTGTTGCGGAAAGGCGTGGTGCGGATGGCGGCGGCGGTTGTGAGTGATGGGGAGGGTGAAGCGGGGTTTGGGGTTATTGACCTGGAGGGTGAAGAGACCGCGCGGGCGCGGGTGGCGCGGGTATTGTGCGGGGTGTATGGGGTTGAGAACGATGATTTGCGGGTGCGGTTTGATTCGGGGGACGCGGCGTTTTTGGATGGGATCGGGAGTGGGGCGGTGTATGAGGTTCGGGTGGAATCGACGGCGAACGCGGAGCGGGCGCCGGTGCGGGTGGTTGTGTTTGACGGTGAGCGTATCGCTGAGTCGCGGACGGTGCGGGCGGATGTGCGGGTGCGGCGTGGTGTGGTGACGCTGAAGATGAATGTGGAGCGGGGGGATCGGCTGGGGAGCGAGCATCTGAATGCGGGGACGCGGTGGGTGGCGCCTGGGGGATCGGCGCTGGTGGATGGGATGGGGGGGGCGATCGGGCAGCTGGCACGGACGCGTCTGGGGGCCGGGACGGTTTTGCGCGAGGCGCATCTGGAGAAGCCGGTGCTGATCAAGCGGAACGAGCTGGCGACGGTGCGGTGCTTGAATGGGTCGGTTTCGGTGCGGGTGCGGGCGCGGGCGGAATCGGACGGGCGCGAGGGGGATGTGATCGAGTTCAAGAAGACCAAGCGGGGGGAAGCGTTTCGTGCGCGGGTGGTCGGCGCCGGGATTGCGGTGGCGGTGAGTGAGGAGGATGGGTCATGAAGGCTTTGGCGCTGGTTGCGGGTGTGAGTGTTGCGGGCGTCGCTGGCGCTCAGTCGCTGTTTCAGGCGGAGAGCGATGTGGTGGCGGTCGCTGGTGTGGAGGCGGACCCGGCGGAGTCGCTGTATGGGTACAGCCTGCATGTGGTGCGGCCGCCGGAGGTGCGGGAGTTCTTGCCGCAGGATTTGATCACGATCATCGTGCGTGAGAGCACTCGGGTGGAGCGGGACCAGACGCTGGAGACGGAGAAGACGAATTCGCTTCAGGCGGAGGTGATCACGCTGCAGGCGATTCAGCAGTTCATCGAGCTGCGGGGGGATCCGACGAAGGAGACGATCGCGGGGCAGCCGATCTTTGATCTGACGGGTGAGTTTGAGGGTGAGGGTGAATACGAGCGGAACGATGACGTGACGGCGCGGGTGACGGCGCGGGTGCTGGAGGTGAAGCCGAATGGGCTTTTGCTTCTGGAGGCGCGGACGACGGTGCGGACCGACGAAGAGGTGCAGACGATCACGCTGTCGGGGTACTGCCGGGCTGAGGACGTGAGCGCGACGAACACGGTGCAGTCGAGCGAGCTGTACGACCTGTCGCTGAACGTGCAGCACGAGGGCGAGATGCGGAAGGCGACGAAGAAGGGTTTGATCCCGCGGGTGTTCGAGACGCTGTTCAACTTCTGAAGACGCGGAGGGCGGAGCTGTGCGCGTGAAGGTTCTTGTGTGGGTGGTTTTGGCTGCGGTGCTGTGGCCGGCGAGCGTTTTTGCGACGAGCGTGCAGCAGATTGCGCGTTTGGAGGAGCAGGGCGTTTCGGTGTTGCAGGGGCTGGGGCTTGTTGTTGGCCTGCCTGGGACGGGGGACAGCGCGGAGGATCTGATCGTCGCGCGGCCGCTCTTTGCGATGCTTGAGGCCATGGGGAACGCGCCGGGGTCGCTTGAGGAGCTGTCGGAGTCGAACTCGGTGGCGCTGGTGGTGGTGACGTGCACGATTCCGGAGTCGGGGGCGCGGGTGAATGATCGCTTTGATGTGACGGTGAGCGCGGTGAACAACGCGGGGAGTCTGGAGGGCGGGCAGCTCTTTTTGACTCCGTTGCGCGGGCCGTTGCCCGGGCAGGGGGTGTACGCGATCGCGGAGGGGGCGCTTGAGACGGAGGGGGCGAATGCGGCGCGGATGCGGGTGCGTGAGGGGGCGAAGCTGATTCGTTCGACTCCGAGGTGGCGTTTGCGTGACGACGGGACGGTGCGGCTGGTGGTGCGGCCCTCTTTTGCGGGGTGGCCTACGGCGCAGCTGGTGGCGAACACGGTGAACCAGCACCGGGTGGGGTTCACGGACGTGGCGATTGAGATCGCGCGGGCGGTGGACGATCGGACGGTGGTGGTGCGGGTTCCTGAAGAGGAGCGGGCGAACCCGGTGAACTTCCTGGCGGACATCATGAGCATCCGGTTTGATCCGTCGCTTCTGGATCTGCCGGCGAAGGTGGTGGTGAACGAGCGTGAGGGGGTGATCGTGGCGACGGGGGACGCGCGGTTTTCGCCGGCGGCGATCTCGGTGCCGGGGATCATGATCTCGACGCTCGGTGGTGAGCGGGCGGCGGGGAGCGCGAACGCGAGCGCGGACGTGCCGGCGGCGGACAGCGATGGGGTGACGGGGCGGGTGGAGGATCTGCTGGCGGCGATGCGGCAGCTGAACATGCCGATCGCGGAGCAGATCGCGATCGTGCATCAGATTCATCGGGCCGGGGCGTTACACGCCGAGCTGGTGCTGGACTGATGGAGGTTTCGTTCACAGGGGCGGGTGATCCGCGGGCGTTTGGGATTGGGAAGAGCGCTGGCGGCGGCGGTGACTTTTCGAAGTCGCTGGCGACGGCGCTTGGGGGTGGTGAGAACCGGGCGGAGCGGGATCCGCGGGAGGCGGCGGAGGAGCTGGTGGCGATCACGCTGATTCAGCCGGTTTTGGCGAAGCTGCGGGAGTCTGAGATGGGCGCCGAGCCCTTTGCGCCGTCGGATGGCGAGAAGCGCTTTGGTGCGCTGTATGACGCAGAGATTGCGCGTCGGATGGTGAAGAGCCGTTCGTTCCCGCTGGTGGACGCGTTGGCACGCCAGATGCGTGAGCGTCAGGCGAGCGCCGGGGTTTCGGCCTCGGTCGCCACGGAGGGCGCGAACGATGACGCAGGTCGCGACGGAGCACGCGGGGTCGAACGGTTCGCCTGAGCTGATTGATATGGCGGAGGCCAGGGCGCGGGCGGAGCGGCTGGCGGCGGCGCTGGACCAGCTCGCGGCGGGTCAGGACAAACTTCTGGAGTGCGCGTCGAAGCGTGAAGAAGCGGTACGGGCGGCGAAGCCTTTGGCGCTTGCTGAGGCGCTGCGCGAGGAAACCGAAGAAATCAGAGCGATCGCGGGGCTGGACGCGGCGCGGGCGGAGCAGGCGGAGTGGTTCGCTTCGCGGCTGGGGTTGCCCTCTGGGCAGCGGCCGCGGGCGACGTGGATCGCGTCGCGGCTCCCGGCGTCGATGGCGCGGGAGAAGCAGCGGATCGAGAACGCGGCGCTGGGCTTGCGCGAGCGGATCGAGCGGGTGGCGCGGCGGGCGGCGACGGACCGCCTTTCGGCGGAGCGTTTGGCCCGGCATATGCGCGGTTTGATCGAGACGGCGAGCGAGCGGCTGGGGTCTTCCGCGGGCTACGGGGCGCGTGGTGAGCGTCGGGCGGCGACGGCGGCGCCTGTGGGGATTGATGTGACGTCATGAGCCTGACCAGTTCACTTTTGATTGGGCGGTCGGGGCTGGCCGCGGCGCAGACGGGCATTCAGGTGGCTGGCGACAACATCGCCAACGCCGCGACGCCCGGGTATTCGCGGCGGGTGCTGTCGCTGGCGCCGAGCGCAGGGCCTTATGAAGGGCCGCAGGAGTACAACGGGAACGGGGTGCTGGTGGAGCGGATCAGCCGGGCGATTGATCCGGCGATTCTTCGGCGGCTGCGTGGGTCCATCAGTGAGGAAGCGGCGTCGCGGGCGGCGTATGACGCGCTGTCGCAGATCGAGACGGTGTTGTCGCCGCTGGGTGATGGCGGGCTCTCGACGCGGCTGGGGGAACTCTTTGATTCGTTCAGCGAGCTGGCGAACAGCCCGGCTTCGGCGGAGACGCGGACGCTGATTGTGCAGCAGGGTGGTTCGATCTCGGGGTATGTGCAAGGGTTGCGGAGTGATCTGAACACGCTGCGGGGGCAGATTGACACGCAGATCGAGACGGGCGTGGAGCGCGTGAACGGCTTGCTGACGGAGATCGGCGAGCTGAACCGGGCGATCGCGACGAGCGAGCTTGGGCGGGGCGAGAACGCGGCGCTGCGGGATCAGCGGGACGCGCGGGTGGAGGAGCTGAGTGGGTTGCTTGATGTGTCGGCGATCGAGCGGGACAGCGGGGTGCTGGATCTGTATGTGGGGTCGACGCCGGTGATTCTGCAGGGGCGGTCGCTGGGGTTGGGGATCGAGCACTTCGCGACGGGGGACGGGGGGGAGCCGGCGCTGACGCTGGTGACCTTGAACGCGGAGGAGCAGCAGAAGATCTTTCCGACGGGCGGGACGCTGGGCGGGCTCTTGGCGCAGCGGAACGGTCGGGTGGCTTCGACGATCTCGGAGCTTGATGCGCTGGCGAGCAGTTTGATTTTCGAGGTGAACCGGCTGCACAGCGCGGGGCGGAGTTTCCCGGGGCTGACGGACACGACGGGGACGCTGCGGCTGAACGACCCGGCGGATCACACGCGGGCGTTCAACGATCCGGCGAACACGCGGCTGGCGGCGCTGCCCTTCGGGCCCGTGAACGGGGCGTTTGAGATCGTGGTGACGGACAGCGCGACGGGGCTGACGCAGACGAGCCGGTTCGAGGTTGATCTGGACGGGATCGATGCGGCGGGCGCCGCGGGGTTCGGGGACGACACGAGCCTGCAGGACGTCGTGGACTGGGTGAACGCGTCGGTGGCGAACGTGAGTGCGACGATCACGGGGGCGGGGGAGCTGCGGCTGACGAGCGACGCGGGGTTTGAGTTTGGGTTCCAGAGCGATACGTCGGGGGTGCTGGCGACGCTGGGGATCAATACGTTCTTTAGTGGTGAGGACGCGTCGGATATCGGGGTGCGGGCGGAGCTTGAGGCGCAGCCTTCGCTGCTGGTGGCTGGGTTGAGCGAGGGTTCGAACGAGGCGGCGCTGGCGATCGCGGAGTTGCGGGAGCAGGGGATCGGGGCGCTGGGCGGCGTGTCGCTTCTGGAGCGGTGGCGGCAGACGACAGACGGGGTTTCGGTGGCGACGGCGGCGGCGCGGACGGACTCGCAGGCGGCGGAGCAGGTGCGGGCGAGCCTGGAGGCGCAGCGGGCGACGGTGAGCGGCGTGAGCATTGATGAAGAGACGATCAACCTGATCGCGTACCAGCAGCAGTACCAGGCGGCGGCGCGGTTGATTTCGACGGTGGACGAGCTGACCCAGATTCTGATCGGGCTGGTGTAGCGATGAGCACGATTCCTACTGGCGCGGTGCGGATCCCGAACCTGCTGACGTACACGAACGCGCAGCGGGCGCTGGTGAACTCGAACTCGGCGCTCTTTGAGGTGCAGGAGCAGCTGTACACGGGGCGGCGGATTAACCGGCCCAGCGATGATCCCATCTCGTCGTCCTTGGCGAGCGTGCTGCGGGACCGGCTGGCGGCGAGCGAGCAGCGGTCGCGGAACCTGTCGCACGCGTCGAGTGTTTTGTCTTCGCTGGATCAGGCGCTGGGGGAGGCGACGGATCTGACGCTGGAGGCGTCGAGCATCGCGGCGTCGCAGATCGGCGTGGGGTCGGACGCGGAGACCAGGGCGGCGGAGGCGGTGGTGATCGATTCGATCAGCGACGCGCTCTTTGCGATCGCGAATCAGGAGTACGCGGATGTGCGCTACTTCGCGGGCGGGCGCACGGGGGTTGATCCCTTTGAGGATTTCTTTGGCGGTGTGAGATACGTCGGCGAGGGGGACGGGCTGCGGACTGATTTGGGGTCGCGGGCTGATTTTCCGATCACGATCGGCGGGGAGGAGGCGTTCGGGGCGTTATCCGCGCGGGTTCGGGGGGATGTTGATCTGGCGCCTGACGCGACGCGGGCGACGCGGCTGGCTGATCTGGATGGGGCGCGGGGCGAGGGGGTGGCGCCGGGGTCGATCGCGGTGACGATCACGAACGGGCCCTCGGCGACGGTGACGGTTGATCTGACGCAGGCGGAGACGGTGGGGGACGCGCTGGACGCGATCGAGGCGGCGATCCGGGCGGAAGACCCTGCGGCGCTGGGCGGGGCGTTCCCTGGCGCTGGGATTGATGCGGGGGCGGATGCGCTGTCACTTCCGGTGGCGGCGGGGTACACGATTACGTTTGCGAATCCCGGAGCCGGGACGACGGCGCAGGATCTGGGGCTGAGCGGGTACAGTTTTACGAACGGGGCGCCCTTCAACGCGGCGGGCGGGGTGCGGGCGCGGTTGAGCGAGCACACGGCGCTGGGTGATCTCGATCCGGCGGCGGCGCTGACGCTGCCTGGGGGGTTCACGATTACGAATGGCGGGCGCACTGGCAGCGTGAGCGTGACGGCGGCGGACACGGTGGGTGATCTGGCGCGCCAGATCGAGGCGCTGAATCTGGGCGTGCGGCTGGAGATCAACGAGGGCGGGGAGGGGCTGAACCTGGTGAACGAGGTTTCGGGGTTTGAGCTTTCGGTGAGTGAGGATGGGGGCGGGTCGCTGCTGGCGACTGGCTTGGGGTTGCGGACGTTCAGCGGGACGACGCTGGTGAGTGATTTGAATCATGGGCGCGGGGTGGAGATCGCGGACGGGGAGATCAACCCGATCACGGGCTTGCCCGACGCGAACCGGAACGTGGACTTCCGGGTGCACCTGCAGGACGGGTCGAGCTTTGATGTTGATCTGACGACGGCGGACTTGACGGATGTGCAGGGGATTCTGGCGGCGATCAACGGGGCGGCGGCGGGGGCCGGGTTTGGGGCCGTGTTCCAGGCGACGCTGGTTGATGGGGCGAACGGGATTGTGTTTGAGGATTCGTCGGGGCCTGTCACTCAGAACACGAGCGTGGAGAGTTTGAACGGGTACGCGGCGGAGGACCTTGGTCTTTTGGATGCGTCGTTTGCTGCGGGGGCTCCGGCAGTTCTTGCCGGGGGGGACCGCGCGACGGTGCGCGTGGAGAGCGTTTTTAGCGACCTGATCGACCTTCGTGAGGCGCTGGACACGGATGATGAGCGCGGCATCGTGGTTGCTGCTGGGCGGCTGGAATCGGATGAGGGTCGTCTGATCACCGCGCGTGCGGTGGCGGGCGGTCGGGCGCAGCGTGTCGAGGACGCGCGGGCGCGTGTGGAGGATCGGGCGTTGGTGGACGAGACGATCCGGAGCGGTCTGGAGGATCTTGATTTCACGGAGGCGGCGACGCGGTACAGCTTCCTGCAGCTCGCGCAGAATGCGGCGTACGCCGCGACGGCCCAGACGCAGGGTCTTTCGCTCTTGAGCTTCCTCTAGCGGGGGAGCTGGGCATTCGCACCGCCGGCTCCGGCCTCGGCGGTGTTTCGACAGGACGTCGGCCGCGGCGGATCCGCGGGGACCATGGAGAGTCGGCCGGTAGAAGCGGAGCTCACCCATGCAGGTGCGCACGACACGTTTCGGCGAGGTTGAGATCGCGGAGGACCGCGTTCTTACGTTCCCGAAGGGTTTGCTTGGGTTCGGTGATCGGACCCGTTTTTGCCTGCTGCAGCCGAACGAGGAGGCGTGCTTCCTGTGGCTGCAGTCGGTGGATGACGAGGGGCTGGCGTTCGTGGTGACGGACCCTGCGCTGTTCGTGTCTGATTACTCGGTTCCGATCCGGGCTGATCAGATGGAAGCGCTGGGGATGCGTTCGCTGGATGACGCGCAGGTTTTCGTGATCGTGAACAAGGTGGGCGAGACGCTGACCGGGAACCTGCAGGGTCCCTTGGTGGTGAGCGCGGCGAGCCGGGTCGGGGAGCAGTTTGTGCTCTCTGAGAAGCGGTGGACGACGCGTCACGCGCTGGTGCAGGTTGGCTCGCGGGCGAAGGCGACGGCCTGAGTCGCGTTCACGTGTGAGGTTCGCCCCGGGTTGTACACCGGGGCGGGGCGCGCGTCAGGGACGACGCGGCCCGGCGCTATGGCGCCGACGCTCGGGCTGCGCCCGGGCTGTGAGGAAGGAGCCGGTACACATGCTTGTGCTTTCACGGCTGCGTGACGAGACCATCATGATCGGCGAGGACGTCGAGATCACGGTGGTCGACATCCGGGGGGACAAGGTCCGCCTGGGGATCAACGCGCCGACATCGATCGCGGTGCACCGTAAAGAGGTGTACGACGCGATCAAGCAGGAGAACCGGCGGGCGTCGTCGCTCGCTGATGGCGATCTGGAGTCACTGGGCGAGGGCCTGGGGCTGCGGATCGAGGGTGGTCGGGGGGCTGCGATGCGTTTGCGCGACGCGGCGTCCGGCGTGGGGGATCGACAGTCAACTTCGTCCGTCGGCGCTGGTGCGCCGGCGCGGGCGCGGGCGGCGCGCTGAGCGCGCGGGACGCAATCACGGAGGATTGCCATGACACGGATCAACAGCAACATCCCGAGCCTGATCGCGCAGTCGAACCTGCAGAAGGCGAACTCGAACCTGAACATCCGCCTGGAGCGGCTGAGCACGGGGCTGCGCATCAACAAGGGTGCGGACGACCCGGCGGGGCTGATCATCTCGGAGCGGCTGCGTTCCGAGATCAGCGGGATCGAGCAGGGCATCAGGAACACGGAGCGGGCGAGCAACGTGATCGCGACCACGGAGGGCGCGCTCTCGGAGGTGTCGCAGCTTCTGAATTCGATCAAGTCGCTGGTGGTGGAGGCGTCGAACACGGGCGCTTTCAGTCCGGACGAGATCGAGGCGAACCAGCGCTCGATCGATTCAGCGCTGGACTCGATCACGCGGATCTCGAACACGGCGACGTTCGCGGGGCTGAACCTGCTGAACGGGGAGCTGGGGTACCGGCTCTCGGGCGTGGACGACACGAAGATCCTGAAGACGCAGATCAACACGGCGAACTTCCTGCAGCGTTCGGACATCCCGGTTGATGTCGAGGTTGTGGGTTCGGCGCAGCAGGGGCAGCTCTTCATCCGCGGCGACACCACGGCGGCGGTCCCGGCGGCTGCGGTGGACGGCGAGCTGCCCACGGGCGTGACGCTGGAGTTCGCCGGGCCGGCGGGCGTTGAGGTGCTGACGTTCCAGAGTGGTCAGGACCTTGATGACATCATCACGGCGGTGAACACGCGGACGGCGAAGACGGGCATCCAGGCGGCGCGTGTGAGCGCGACGGACATCAGCTCGGGTCTGCGTTTCTTCACGACGACGTTCGGGTCGGACGCGGACGGGTTGATCTCGGTGTCGCGCCTGGGCGCGGACGGGAATGGGTGGTGGAACACGTTCCAGCTGCCCAACGACGCGCCGATCGAGACGCTCGATTGGGCCAACGCGGCGACGTTCCAGGCGGCGGACACGGACGCGGGCACTGACGTGGTAGCGCTCGTGAACGGGTCGCTGGCGACGGGTCGTGGGCTGGAGCTGACGCTGCGGTCGAGTGATCTGGATATCGAGTTCCTGCTGGACGCGACGTTCGCACAGACGGTGAACCCGGCGAACGCGGACTCGTTCAACATCACCGGCGGGGGCGCGCTCTATCAGGTGGGCCCGAACGTGGAGCCTTCGACGGAGATCAACATCGGGATCCAGTCGGTGGCGGCGAGCCGTATTGGCGGGACGCTGCTGGCGAACGAGCTCGGGGCGCAGGAGGTTCAGTTCCTGCAGAGCCTGCGTTCGGGTGAGTTCAACTCGCTGAACGCGAGCGCGTCGCGTCAGAGCTTTATCGGGGCAAGCCGGATTCTGGACACGGCGATCGACGAGGTGGCGACGCTGCGGGGGCGCCTGGGCGCCTTCGAGCGGAACACGCTGCAGACGAACGCGCGGTCCCTGCAGGCGGGTCTTGAGAATCTGACGGCGGCGGAGTCGGTGATCCGTGATGCGGACTTCGCGAAAGAGACCTCGGAGCTAACGCGGGCGCAGATTTTGACGAGTTCGAGCACGACGGTGCTGGCGACGGCGAACGCGCAGGCGCAGACGGTGCTGCAGCTTCTGGGCTGATTTCACCCTCTTGAACCGAGTTTATCGGCCTTCCCCCGGTCCCCTCGGATCGGGGGATTTTTCATGCGCGAGGGGTTCTGGGGCAAAAAAACGTCCGAGTCGAGCCGCCCAGCTTAACTGACCAGTCCTGCGCGACGATCAACCGCGTGTTCGACACGCTCCGCGCTTGCGAGCGGGGGAAGGCGTGTCGGCGGCCCGCCGCTGTCTGGCGTCGGGGAACCACGCAAGGGCGAGCGCGACGGAGCGCCCCGCCCGGAACACGGACAGCAACGCGGGCCATTCGGCCGCGGGACAGCAGCACACGGAGGGTTTTACTGTGACTCGGATTAACACCAACGTTTCGTCGCTGATCGCTCAGCGGAACCTCGGGCGGAACAACGTTGCGCTCTCCACGAGCCTTGAGCGTCTCAGCACTGGTCTTCGGATTAACCGCGGCGGGGACGACCCGGCGGGTCTGATCGCATCTGAGAACCTGCGGGCCGAGAAGACGGCCCTGAGCGCCGCGATCGCCAACACGGAGCGCGCCGAGCAGGTCGTGAACATCGCCGAGGGCGGCCTGCAGGAGATTTCCTCGCTGCTGAACGACCTCGAAGGTCTCGTGACGACGACCGCGAACGACGCCGGCCTCTCTGAGGAAGAGAAGGCGGCGAACCAGCTTCAGGTGGACTCGATCCTGCAGACGATCGACCGTGTTGCGGGCGCCACGAGCTTCCAGGGCGACCGTCTCCTGAACGGTAACCTCGATTACAGCGTGACGAGCGTGGACGGCGAGGTCTCGAACTTCCAGGTGAACGGCGCCAAGCTGACGTTCGGCGGGACGCGGGACGTTGAGGTTCTGGTGACGCAGTCGGCGCAGGTCGGCGGTTACTTCCTGTCGTTCGGCGGTGCTCTTGATCTGAGCGCTGCGACGGCTTCGTTTGTGATCGAGATCGGCGGCGCCAAGGGCACCCGCGAGCTGAGCTTCGCCTCGGGCACGACTGTCAACTCGATCCGAGACGCCATCAACACGTTCACGGACGTGACGGGTGTTGAGGCCTCGACGAACGGCGGCGGCCTTTACCTGCTCAGCGATGAGGTCGGCGCCGACGAGTTCGTTTCGGTGAAGGTGCTCGACGATGGCGGTCTGACCGCGATCGACGCCACGACTGGCGTTTACAACCTGAGCACGACCGACACTGCCGCGGTGAACACCACGGTGAACTCGACTTTTGCTGCGGCGACGAACCCGATTCAGGACAACGGTCAGGATGTCGGCGCGACGATCAACGGCATCGCGGCTGTGACGAACGGCGCCACCGCTTCGATCAACACAGACTTCCTGTCTGTGGAGGTTGATCTGACGACCGGCGGGGCCAACCCGAACGCTCAGAACCTTGGCGCCATCTCGGCGTTCACGATCACGGGCGGCGGCGCCGACTTCCAGCTCGCCGGCTTTGTGGACATCGCGGGTCGCGTGAGCCTGGGCGTTGGGAACGTGGCGGCTCGTTCGATCGGTCGCACGACCAACACCTCGGGTGATGTGTTCAACCTCGCTGACCTGGGCGCCGGCAAGACGCTGAACCTCGAGGATGGCGATCTGGATACTGCTCAGAAGGCGATCCGTTCGGCGATCAAGGAAGTTTCGACGCTGCGTGGTCGTCTGGGCTCGTTCCAGCAGAACACGATCGGCGCGACGATCCGCTCGCTGGGTGTTTCTCTTGAGAACACGACGGCGGCCGAGTCGGCGATCCGCGACACGGACTTTGCGCAGGAGTCGGCTGAGCTGACGCGTTCGCAGATCCTGGTGTCGGCTTCGACGTCGGCGCTCTCGATCGCGAACACGCAGCCGCAGAACGTGCTTTCGCTGCTCGGGTAATCCCGATCTGACCCTCGGTAGGGTCTGACAGCTAGGACCGATATCTCGCCCCCGCGGGCTTCCCGCGGGGGTTTTTTCGTGCGCGCGGGGGGTGTGGGCGTCCTATAAGCGTTGGTGATGTTGGCGGGCTCGATTGGTTTTCGGTCTTGGGCCGACGACTGGCCTTGCCGCGGGCACGTCAGCCGGCGGGCTTCGGGAGGGGCGTGAGACACCCCGCTCGTTGCACGAGACGCCGGGCTTCGGTCCGTCACCTGATCACGGAGGATCACCCATGACTCGGATCAACACGAACGTGCAGTCGCTGATCGCTCAGCGGGTGCTTGGTCAGAACAACCGCGACCTCTCGACGTCGCTTGAGCGTTTGAGCACGGGGCTGCGTATCAACCGCGGCGCCGACGACCCGGCGGGGCTTATTGCGTCGGAGAATCTGCGGGCTGAGAAAGCCGCGATCGGGGCGGCGATCTCGAACGCGGAGCGGGCCGAGCAGGTGGTGAACATCGCCGAGGGGGGGTTGCAGGAGATCTCTTCGCTGCTGACACAGCTCGAGGGTCTGGTGACGCAGGCGGCGAACGAGGCAGGTCTTTCTGATGAGGAGCGGGCCGCGAACCAGCAGCAGGTTGATTCGATCCTGCAGACGATCGACCGGGTGGCCGGGGCGACGAGTTTTCAGGGTCAGCGGCTGCTGAACGGGAACCTGGATTACTCGACGACGAACGTGAGCGCTGAGGTGCAGGACTTCACGGTGCAGGGGGCGAAGCTCTCTGACGGCGACACGCTGGATGTTGAGGTGCTGGTCACGCAGTCGGCGCAGGTCGGTGGTTTCATCCTGTCGTTCGGCGGGGCGAATATCGATCTCGGCGCTGCGGACGACACGTTTGTGATCGAGATCGCGGGTTCGATCGGTTCGCGGGAGCTGAGTTTCTCGTCGGGCACGAGTGTGGATACGATCGCGGACTCGATCAACACGTTTACTGATGTGACGGGCGTGACGGCGTCGTCTGACGGGACGGGCCGTCTTGATCTGAAGTCGGACGGGTTCGGCTCGGACGAGTTCGTGTCGGTGAAGGTGGTGGACGACGGCGCCATCGCGGCGGGCAACGGGATCTACCTGCTTTCCGCGAACGACACAAACGTTCACTCGACGACAGTGACGACGTTCGCGAACGCGAACAACGCGCTGCGTGACGATGGGCAGGACGTGACGGCGACGATCAACGGGATCGTGGCGGTCGGGAAGGGTCTGCGGGCGAGCATCAACACGGACTTCCTGGCGACGGAGGTGCTGCTGACCTCGGGCGCCGCGGGCGCGGGCGGGAACGGGCAGACGCTCGGGACGGTCGCGGCGTACACGATCGAGGGGGGCGGGGCTGACTTCCAGCTGGCGCCGAACGTGGACATCGCGGGCAAGGTCGGCATCGGGATTCAGAACGTGGCGGCGCGGAGCGTTGGTCGGGAGACGGACGATGCGGGGAACGTGTTTTTCCTGGCGGATCTGGGCGCCGGCAAGGATCTGAACCTGGAAGACGGCGATTTGGTGACGGCGCAGAAAGTGATCCGTCGGGGGATCAAGGAGGTGTCGCAGCTGCGTGGTCGTCTGGGCTCGTTCCAGCAGAACACGATCGGGGCGACGATCCGCTCGCTGGGCGTGTCGCTGGAGAACACGACGGCGGCGGAGTCGGCGATCCGCGATACGGACTTTGCGGAGGAATCGGCGCGTCTGACGCGCAACCAGATCCTGGTGTCGGCGTCGACGTCGACGCTGGCGATCGCGAACACCCAGCCTCAGTCGGTACTGCAGCTACTCGGCTGATCGGCTGATCGAACCGTTCCAACCTGATCCTCGTTGGTTCGGGTTCGTCTCGAGCCCCGGCCCCCAAGGCCGGGGCTTTTTCAGTTAGACGGTGTGATCGGTGGGTGCGAGGGCGGCGTCTACGTTTGCGCGGAAGTCGTCGTAGCCGGCGCGGCCCATGAGGGCGAAGGTGGCTTTCTTGCCGGTCTCGACGGCGGGCTGGTCGTAGGCATCGACGCGGAGCAGGCGCCCGGCGTAGGCGGTGGCGACCATCCAGAGCTGGATGAACTCGCCCACATGCTCGGCGTCGAGGGTGGGTATGGTGATGGTGTAGTTGGGGCGCTCTGACTCGACGAGGGCGTATTCGGTGGCGCGTTTCTCGGCGGCGAGGAGCGCGCCGAGAGAGGCGCCTTCGAGGTACTGGAGTGATTCGACTTCTGCGCCTTTGGGGATGGCGACGTCGGCGGCGTGCTTTTCGATCTCGACGAAACCGATCGCTTTGTCGTTAGGCCCTTCACGGTAGAGCTGGATCTGGGAGTGCTGGTCTGTGGCGCCGAGGGCTTTGACGGGAGTGAAGCCGGTGAAGACTTCGTTCCCTTCGATGTCGGTGCGCTTGCCGAGGGACTCGGCCCAGAGCTGGCGGTACCAGTCGGCGAAGAGGCTCATGGCGCTGGAGTAGGGCATGAGGACGTGGTTGGTTTTGTTCTTCTCGAGCCCGAGGCGGACGAGAAGGGTGGCGAGCATGGCGGCGGGGTTTTTATCGAGTTTTTCCGAAGAACAGCGCTTGTCCATGCGGGCGGCGCCGTCCAGGAGGGCGTCGATGTCGACGCCGCACATGGCGGCGGAGAAGAGACCGACGGGGGAGAGGACGGAGAAGCGCCCGCCGACGCCTTCGGGGACGGGGAGGGTGCGGTAACCGGCGTCGTCGCAGATGGAGCGCATGGTTCCCCGGGCGGGGTCGGTGATGGCGACGACGTGCTCGGCGTGGCGCTCCTTGCCGAGGGCGTTAATGAGCATGGCGCGGAGGGTGAGGAACTGGGCGGCGGTCTCGGCGGTTTCGCCTGACTTGCTGATGACATTGACGAGGGTGCGCTCGAGGCCGCCGGCGTGTTGTTGCAGGTAGTCGAGTGTGGCGGCGACGTGGGTCGGGTCGACGTTGTCGAGGATGAAGAGGCGGGGGCCGGGGCGCTGATCGCTGGGGAGGAGGTTGTAGGTGGGCGGGTTGAGCGCGGCTTGCATGGCGAGGTTGCCGAGGGCGGAACCGCCGATGCCGAGGACGAGGAGGTTGTCGAACGAGCCGTGGCATTCATCGCAGAGAGCGCGGACGGCTTTGACATGCTCTTCGCGCGCTGATCCGGTAGCGAGACCGCGCCAGCGTTCCCAGCCGGTGTCACGGGTGGTTTCGAGATCACGGGTGATCTCGGCGGCGCGGGCGTAGGAGGGCGAGCCCGGGGCGATGGTGGCGGGGTCGATGCCGTGCGCGCCGACGCGCTCGGTGGTGCAGTTGGCGTAGTCGAGTGTGATCATGGGCGCACGGTAGCGGGGGGTCGCGGGGATCGCAGGGCGGGTAGGATGAGCGCATGAGCCAGCCGCTGGGACGGGTGTTGATTGACCGGGAGCGGATCGCGGCGCGGACGCGTGAGCTGGGCGCGCGGCTGACGGCTGATCTTCTGGAAGACCTGCAGGCGGAGGGGCACGGTTCGGAGTCGGCGCAGCGGGTGGTGCTTTTGCCGGTGTTGACGGGCGCGATGGTGTTCGCGGCGGATCTGATCCGGGCGATGCCTTTGGCGATGCAGATCCGGGCGGTGTCGGTGAGCAGCTACCCGGGGAAGGCGACGACGTCGCAGGGAGTGACGCTGCGGGGCGATTTCCCGGATGACCTGGCGGGGACGCACGTAGTGCTG
The DNA here is from genome assembly GCA_965227605.1 of Phycisphaerales bacterium. GTDB lineage: Bacteria > Planctomycetota > Phycisphaerae > Phycisphaerales > UBA1924 > CALNYS01. Next base: position 731,637 of record OZ245745.1, read on the forward strand.
GTGGATGACATCTATGACACGGGGCGGACGCTGGCGGCGCTGCAGGGGATGGTGATGGAGCAGGCGCCGGCGTCGCTGCGGACGTGTGTGCTTTTGAGCAAGCAGGTGGAGCGTTTGGCGGAGGCGCGGGTGGAGTATTCGGGGTTTGAGATCCCGGCGGAGTTCGTGATCGGGTACGGGCTTGATTACGACGGGATGCACCGGAACCTGCCGGACGTGCGGGTGCTGGACGCGGGCGGGGCGTCGTGAGCCCGACAGCGGAGGCGATGGTGGAGAGCGCGCTGCCCGGGCCGCGGGTGAGCGGGGTTCGGTTTGATGATGGGGAGATCGTGATTCTGGCGGTGCGTCAGCACTGGAGCGTTCCGGCGACGCTCGGTGGGGGGCCGACGCTGGTTTTGCTGGGGTTTTTGGCCGTGCTGAGCGGGCAGCGGGCGACGGCGTTGCCTTCCTCGCTGAGCGGTGTGCTTCTGGCGCTGGCGGTGACGCCGATGATCGCGGCGCTGATCCGTCATTGGGCGCGGCGGTATGTGCTGACGGACCGGCGGGTGATCGTTCGGCACGGGCGGGATGTGCGCTGGGTGGCGCTGCCTGCGGTGAAGCGCGTGGAAACGAACGCGGCGGCGGGGCGCGCGGGGGACGTGGTGTTTCGGAGTGAGCAGGGGGTGTTGGTGTGGCCGCGGGTGGGGGATGCGCAGGCGGTGGCGGAGACGGCGCGAGAGGCGGTGGAGAGGTATGGGATTGGGTGAGTTAGTTCGCGTCGTCTGGTTTGGTTTCAACGACCGCTTTGCGCTCGGCGTCGTAGATGTAGAGCTTGCCTTCTTCTTCTGATTTGCAGTTTTTGTGGGCACCGTCGCAGAAGGGCATGGACTGGGAGAGGCCGCAGCCGCAGACGAAGACGGGTTTGTCCTGTGGGTCGATGCGGATGGGTCCGTCGGCTTCGAAGCGGACGAGTCTGGGCATGGCGGGCTCCGGGAGTGGCTTTAGACGGGTATCACACTGGGGCGGGGACGCGCTGGACGACGTCGGCGAGGACGGCGCTGGCAGCAGCGATGTTGTGGACGCCCTCGGCGGCGCTGGCGAGAACGACGCGGTGGGCGCAGACGAAGGGGACGAGGTCGTGGACGTCTTCGGGGACGCCGTAGTCGCGGTCGTCGAGGACGGCGGAGGCGCGTGCGGCCTGGGCGAGGGCGAGGGATCCGCGGGGGCTGACGCCGACGCGGAGCTCGGGCTCGTCGCGTGAGGCTTCGGCGATGGCGACGATGTACTCGCGGATGGCGGGGTCGAGCTTGACGGCGTCGACGCGCTCTTGGAGGGCGAGGACGTCCTGCTTGCTGAGGACAGGCTGGAGGTCGGGGAGTGCGGTGGCGGCGGGGCGGAGATCGAGCATGTCGGACTCGGCCTGCGCGGTGGGGTAGCCCAGCGAGAGTCGCATGAGGAAACGGTCGAGCTGGTTTTCGGGGAGGGCGAAGGTTCCCTCGAACTCGATGGGGTTCTGGGTGGCGATGACCATGAAGGGCGGTTCGAGGGCGCGGACGGCGCCGTCGACGGAGACGGTGGCCTCGCCCATGGCTTCGAGGAGGGCGGACTGGGTGCGGGGGCTGGCGCGGTTGATCTCGTCGGCGAGGACGATGTTGGCGAAGACTGGGCCGGGCTTGAAGACGAACTCGCGTTTGGCGGAGTCGAAGATGGAGGCGCCGACGACGTCCGCGGGGAGGAGGTCGGGGGTGAGCTGGATGCGGGAGAAATCGCAGTCGAGGGAGCGGGCGAGGGCGCTGGCGAGGAGCGTCTTGCCGACGCCCGGGACGTCTTCGATGAGGACGTGGCCTCGGGCGAGGAGGCAGCAGAGGACGTGGTCGATGGCGGCGGCGTCGCCCAGATAGACGCTTGCGATGTTGTCGCGGAGGCGTTGGAGGGCGTCGAGCATGGGTTGGCGAGTATATGGGGCGTTGGGCATGGGGTTGCCTGCCTGACGGATCACGTTCACACTCCTTGGTTATGAGCGGCGATCCCTCAACGCCGGCGGAGAACGACCGGGGGCGGGCGCCCTCGCCTGACACACGCGGTCTGGCGATGCTCCTCACGGGCGACCTGCCCTGTATCGGGTGTGGATACGACATCCGGGGGCAATCGGTTCTGGGCCAGTGCCCAGAATGCGGGCTTGCGGTGCGGGCGACGGTGCTGCACCGTGTGGACCCGGGGGCTGAGGCGCTGCGCCCGATGCCCACGCCGTGGGTGACGAGCCTGGGGATTCTGGTGTGGGCTGGGGCGGGTTTTCTGGCGGCGCTGGCGCTGTGGGCGCCGCGGGCGTCGGATCTGCTTGATGAGGTGTCGGTGGGGCGGGTGCACATTGAGGTTGAGTGGGCGACCCCGCTGGCGTTCGCGCTGGTGCTGGCGTCGGGGTCGGGACTTATCGGGATGGTGCGCCCGGTGGTGGGGGCGGGGGTGCGGTTGTCGGTGATGGCGGGGCTCGGGGTGGCGCTGTACCCGCTGATCGCGTACTCGGTGCTGCGGGTGGCTGATGCGGAGGGGGCGCGGGCGCCGTACTTCGGCGGTGATCCCTCGGCGGAGCGGATCGTGTGGCGGCTGGTGTGCGCGGCGGCGGTGGTGGGGATGCTGCTTTTGATTCGTCCGAACGCGCGGGAGCTGGTGGCGCGGTCGCTGGTGCTGCGGACGAAGCGGGTGGATCGGCAGACGATCTACGCGACGGTGGGGGCGCTGGTGGTGACGGCGCTGGGGGACGCGCTGCGGCTGGCGGGGGCGCAGGGGCTGGGGCCCGAGCAGTGGCTGGACTGGGTGGGTGGGGTGGTGGTGCTGGTGGGTTCGGTGCTGGTGACGATGGCGATCGGGGGGGCGGCGATCGACGCGTGGCGGATCGCGCACTCGATCCTGGCCCCCAGCCCGTCTCCGGCGCAGGCGCTGCGGCGCTCGGGGGCGTGAGTCTGCCAGAGTGACAGGCGGGGCGGGGGCGCGGGGGCGTCGCGTCAGCTTTCAAAGGCGATTTTTGGCGGATTAGCCCGGTGAAGCGGCTTCGCGGGGGTGGCGCCACGGTTGTTCTTGATGGGGTTCAGCGCGGCGCGATCGGCGTCTCGCGATGGACCCGAACCTTATTGATCCAGGCTGGAGCCCGCCCATGGCTGTGAAGGAACTCGCCTTTGACCACGACGCCCGTCAGTCCCTGCTCAGCGGGGTGGAGAAGCTCGCCGATGCGGTGAAGAGCACGCTCGGCCCGCGCGGGCGCAACGCGGTGATCGACAAGAGCTGGGGCGGCCCGACCGTGACCAAGGACGGCGTGACCGTGGCCGAGGAGATCGAGCTGCGGAACAAGTTCGAGAACATGGGCGCCCTGCTCGTGAAGGAAGCGGCCAGCAAGACCTCGGACGACGCGGGCGACGGCACGACCACGAGCACGGTTCTGGCCGAGGCGCTCTTCAAGGAAGGGCTGCGTCAGATCGCGGCCGGCGCTGACGCGAACGCTCTGGTGCGCGGCATGCGCACGGGCGTCGATCTCGTGGCGACCTCGATCGACAAACTTTCCAAACCGGTTGGCGGCAAGGCTGACATCCGGTCGGTCGCGACGATCTCGGCGAACAACGACCCCGAGATCGGGAAGATCATGGCCGACGCCTTCGAGAAGGTGGGCAAGGACGGCGTGATCACGGTTGAGGAGGGCAAGAGCCGCGAGACCGATGTTGACGTCGTCGAGGGCATGCAGTTCGACCGCGGGTACCTCTCGCCGAACTTTGTGACTGACGCCGACGAGATGACGGTCGATCTCGAGAAGTGCCTGGTCCTGATCCACGAGGACAAGATCGACTCGGTGCAGAACCTCGTTCCCGTTCTCGAGCGGGTGATGGCGGCGAAGAAGCCGCTGCTCATTATCGCCGAGGATATCACGGGCGAGGCGCTTTCGACGCTGGTGATCAACAAACTGCGCGGCACGTTGCAGGTGGCGGCGGTGAAGGCGCCGGGCTACGGCGATCGTCGCAAGGCGATGCTGGGCGACATCGCGGCGCTGACGGGCGCGGAGCCGGTGATGAAGGACCTGGGCACGAACCTCGCGGACGTGACCATCAAGCAGATGGGCCTGGCGAAGAAGGTGGAGATCACCTCGGATCACACGACGATTCTCGAGGGCGCCGGCTCGACGAAGGACATCAAGGCGCGGGTGGATCAGATCCGCATGGACATCGAGGCGTCCACCAGCGACTACGACCGCGAGAAGCTGCAGGAGCGCCTGGCGAAGCTGACGGGCGGCGTGGCACAGATCAACGTGGGCGCTGCCTCTGAGGCGGAGCTCAAGGAGAAGAAGGCGCGCGTCGAGGACGCGCTGCACGCGACGCGGGCGGCGGTCGCCGAGGGCATCGTGCCCGGCGGCGGCGTCTCGTTCGTGCGGGCCCGCGCGGACATCGAGAAGAACAAGGCTTGGAAGGCCGTCTACGGCAAGAAGAACGACGTGACGCTTGATGATGTTGGTCAGGCGGTGTGGGACGAGGCGGCCGGGCTCGAGATCGTGCGCCGGGCGCTGAGCGTTCCGCTGGAGACGATCGCGGACAACGCCGGCGCCAAGGGCGAGGTGGTTGTCGAGAAGGTCGCGGAGGGCACGGGCGCTTTCGGCTTCAACGCCTTGACGCTCGAGTACGGCGACCTTCTGAAGGACGGCGTGATCACCCCGGCCCGTGTGGACAAGAGCGCGCTGCAGGCTGCGGCTTCGGTCGCGACGGTGCTGCTGGCCGCGGATTGCCTGGTCACCGAGAAGCCCTCTGATGATGACGATGGCGGCGACGCCGGCGGCATGGACGGGATGGGCGGCATGGGTGGTGGTATGCCGGGTATGGGCGGCATGGGCGGCGGCATGCCGGGCATGGGCGGGATGGGCTTCTAAGGAAGCTGATTCTCATGGACCCCGACACCAGCACGAGCATCACGCCCTCGCCCAAGCCGGGGCCTGTCCCGACGAGCACCAGCGTGCCCGCGCGTCAGCGCGAGCGCCGCTTGGTTGATCTCGGTCGGGAGGAGGCCCGGGTGCCGTGGGCGGAGTGGTTCAACCGCGCCAGCGCGGGGATGGACGTGTTCGTGGAGCAGGGGATCATGCCGGCGATGGCGCGGGCGTTCCGCGTGACGCTGCGCGACGGTCGCCCCTACGCGGTGTTCAGCGTGAAGACGCACATCGCGCGGGGCAAGTGCGCGGCGGGCGGGCACTGGAGCGAGCCGAACGCGGCGACGACGCCCGGCGACGTGTGCGACGTGATCACGGGGTACTCGCTGGTGGGCACGGCGCACGACGGGCGCCCGGTGGTGCTGACGGTGCCGCCGGACGAGATCGCCAGCGTGGAGTGCGTGCTGGTGCAGGGGCACCCCGGTCAGGCGACGCCGGACGAGGCGGCGTCCGACGAGGAGGTGCCGTTCGGCTTCGCGGCGTTCGCGAAGCGCGAGGAGCGTCCTCAGCTTCAGGAAGAAGAAGAGCTGACGCTGTTTTCGAGTGTGATCTGAAGGTTAAAAAGATGAGTATGCAAACAGATCAAATTGCTAGTGCGGAGGCTGTAAAGGCGCGTCGTTTGCTACGCGACGAAGTGCTCAGGTGGTGCTATGAGGACGGTGAAAGTCAAACATATCCCAACAAGATTTGGGAAGTCGAAAATGTGGCCCAGTCGCTGCAGGCCGAGCCAGACGCTGTCGCTCAAGCAGTTATCTATTTATGTGACTGCGAGCTAGTGGAAACGGTAGCCAATATGCGCGGAGGATGGGGTTTTACGGGCTTTGGGCTATCCGTACGTGGTGTGGAAGTAGCAGAAAATATTATTTTGCCGACAAAAAAAATAGATTCTGCAATACCTAATCAGAACATAATCGTGGTCAGCAGCATGGTCGGTTCTTCAATTGTGCAGGCATCGTCGGATGTGATTGTGAAGCAAGGAGATATCGAAGAGGCAATGCGAGTGGTCGATTTTATTCGCGACCATTTGAGCGAACATGATTTATCAACTGATGATCGCAGAGATATAGAGGCGCAGCTCGATACAGCCGAAGCTCAAGCGAGAGCTCGTAAGCCTATGCCGAACTTAATCTCGGCTGCCCTCATCAAAGTTATGTCCATCTTGGACGCTGCGGCTGCCGCAGTTCTCCTTGAGCAAATTCGTCAACACTTCCCGGGCATGTTCCCTGGATGAGCAATCAGAAACGGAGCAACCATGAACGTCAAACCTCTCGATGATCGCGTTGTCGTGAAGCCTGTTGAAGCGGAGACGCAGACGGCTTCGGGGCTGTACCTGCCCGAGTCGGCGAAGGAGAAGCCGGTGCAGGGGAAGGTGGTCGCGGTGGGTCCGGGCAAGAAGCTGGACTCGGGCGATCGGGCCAAGATGAACGTGAAGAAGGGCGACACGGTGGTGTACTCGCGCTACGCGGGCACCGAGGTGGAGATCAAGGGGACCGAGCATCTCATCATGCGTGAGAGTGAGTTGCTGGGTGTGCTTGAGGGGTGAGAGCGTTGGGTGGCACTGCTCGACGCGGAGCGGCGCAGCAGTGTGTTGAGCTCAACGCACTACTGCGCTCCTTCGGAGCGAGTAGTGGCACCCGGATTTGAGTGGCGCCTAGACAGTTAGACAAACCAACACCGCGCCGCGCGGCGCGTTCGATCGATAGAGACAGCAAGGAAACCAACACATGTCCACGAAGCAGATGATCTTTGACCACGCCGCGCTCCTCGAGATGAAAGACGGCGTGGAGCGTTTGGCGCGAGCGGTGAAGGTGACGATGGGGCCGACGGGTCGGAACGTTGTGATGGAGAAGTCCTACGGCGGGCCGGCGATCACCAAGGACGGCGTGAGCGTCGCCAAGGAGATCACCCTGGAAGAGCCCTTCGCGAACATGGGCGCCAAGATGGTGAACGAGGTCGCGAAGAAGACGGGCGACAAGGCCGGCGACGGGACGACGTGCGCGACGGTGCTCGCTGAGGCGATCTTTTCGGGCGGGCTCAAGCATGTGCAGGCGGGCGTGAACCCGGTGCACGTGCAGCGCGGCATCAACAAGGCCGCGGAGGTCGCGTGCGAGGCGATCGACGGGATGAGCGTCAAGTGCAAGGGCAAGGCGGACTACCTGAAGATCGCGTCGGTCGCCGCGAACCATGACGCCGAGATCGGCGAGGTGATCGCGGAGGCGATCGACCGTGTGGGCGCTGACGGCGTGGTTGAGGTCGAAGAGGGCAAGACTCTCGAAACCGAGCTTGAATACGTCGAGGGCATGCAGTTCGACAAGGGGTATTTGTCGCCGTACTTCATGACCGACCCGAAGCGGGCCGAGTGCGTGCTTGAAGACGCGATGGTGCTGATCCACGAGAAGAAGATCGCGAACCTGAACGACCTGCTGCCCCTGCTGAACAAGGTGGCGTCGAGCGGGAAGGCGCTGCTGATCATCGCTGAGGAAGTGGAGAACGAGGCCCTGGCGGCGCTGGTCGTGAACCGTCTTCGCGGGGTGCTCAAGGTGTGCGCGGTGAAGGCGCCGGGCTTTGGCGATCGTCGCAAGCAGATGCTGGGCGACATCGCGACGCTGACGGGCGGCACGTTCTTCGCGGAGGATCTGGGTCGCTCGCTGGAGTCGATCGAGCTCAATGAGCTTGGCTCGGCGAAGCGTCTGGTGATCACCAAGGACGACACCACGGTGATCGAGGGCGCGGGCAAGAAGAAGGACATCACGCAGCGGGCCGGGCAGATCGAGGCGGCCATCGAGCGCAGCACTTCTGATTACGACAAGGAAAAGCTGCAGGAGCGCCTGGCGAAGCTGACCGGCGGCGTTGCTCTGATCAAGGTGGGCGGCGCGACGGAGACGGTCGTCAAGGAGAAGAAGGACCGCGTGGACGACGCGCTGCACGCGACACGGGCCGCGGCGAAGGAGGGGTACGTCCCCGGCGGGGGCGTGGCGCTGCTTCGTGCTCAGCAGGCGGTGATGGACGCCCGCAAGAAGGGCAAGGGCGACGAGAAGGTCGGCTTTGACATCATCGCTGAGGCTGTGGAGGCGCCGTTGAAGCAGATCGCGATCAACGCGGGCGCTTCGGGCGACCTGGTCGTCGAGAAGGTGCGGGAGCTCCCGCAGAAGCAGGGCTTCGACGCGGCGACGGGCTCGTACACCGACCTGGTGAAGGTGGGCATCATCGACCCGGCGCTGGTGGCGAAGACGGCGCTCACGAACGCGGCGAGCGTCGCGGGGCTGATGCTGACGACGAACGTGCTCGTCAGCGAGCTGAAGGATGACGCTGAGAAGGCGACACAGGAGACGGTCGCCTGAGACTGATGGAGATTCACGCTCCGCGTGCGGGGAACCGCGCGCGGGGTTTTTTCTGAGAACTGTGTGCAGGGACGCTGATGCCAACGACGCGCGATTATTACGAGATTCTGGGCGTCGAGAAAGACGCGGACGCGGACGACATCAAGCGCGCGTACCGGCGGTTGGCGATGAAGCACCACCCGGACCGCAACCCGGGGGACGCGGAGGCGGAGGCGGCTTTCAAGGAGGCGGCCGAGGCGTACGAGGTGCTGTCGGATCAGCAGAAGCGGGCGCAGTACGACCGGTTCGGACACGAGGGCGTGCGCGGGGCGAGCGCTGGCGGCGCGACGCACGACTTCTCGCGGATGAACGTCGAGGACATCTTCTCGATGTTCGAGGAGGTGTTCGGCGGTGGGTTTGGCGGCGGCGGCGGACGCGCGCGGGGGCAGCGGCGCGGGCCGGCGCGGGGGTATGACCTCGAGACGGATGTCGTCGTTGAACTCGAAGATCTGCTCGCTGGCGTCGAGCGCGAGGTGCAGTTCACGCGGATGGATGTGTGCGCGATGTGCGATGGTGATGGGTGCAAGCCGGGATCGTCGCCGACGGAGTGCGACACCTGCGCCGGGCAGGGGCGCGTGATGCAGGCGGGGCTGGGAGGGATGTTCCGCATCGCCACGCAGTGCCCGACCTGCGGCGGGCGGGGAACGATCATTTCCGACCCGTGCGCGGAGTGTCGCGGGAAGGGGCGGACGGCGAAGAAGCGTTCGCTGAGTGTGAAGATCCCGGCGGGCGTGCACGACGGGCAGGCGGTGCGGGTGCGCGGTGAGGGCGAGCCGCCACGTCCTGAGGATTCGCCCGCGGGCGAGGGGGAGCGCGGGGATCTGCACGTGGTGGTGCGGGTGAAGCCGCACAAGATTTTCCAGCGCGAGGGGGATCATCTGGTGTTGGAGCTGCCGATCGGGTTCTCGCAGGCGGCGCTGGGCGGGGAGCTTGAGATCCCGACGCTGGACGGCAAGGGCACGCTGAAGATCCCGAAGGGGACGCAGCACGGCGCGGTGCTGAAGCTGAGCGGCGAGGGCTTGCCGAACCTGCGTTCTGGGCGGCGCGGCGACCTGGCGGTGGTGACGCGGATCGACGTGCCCAAGAAGCTGAGCGAGAAGCAGGAGAAACTGCTGCGCGAGTACGCGGAGATCGAGGACGTGAGCGTCTCGACCGAGAGCGGCGGCATCTGGAAGCGCATCAAGGACGCGCTGGGCGCGTAGCCGGATCACACACATGGCGAAGAAAAAGAAGAAGCAGATGAACGAGAACGAAGCCAACGAAGCGGTCGCTGAGCCGACGGTGGACGAGACGCTCGCCGAGCTTGAAGAGAAGCTGGCCGCGGCGGAGGAGGAGACGCTGCGTGCTCGCGCGGACTTCCAGAACTACCAGCGCCGGGCGCTTGTGAACGAGCGCGAAGCGCGGGAGTGGGGCGCGGCCGGCGTATTGAAATCGATGGTGACAGTGCTTGATCACTTCGATGTGGCGCTGTCGCAGAACCCGGAGAAGGCTTCGGCCGAGGCGATTCTCAACGGCGTTGAGCTCATCAAGGGTGAGATGCTGCGGGGGCTGAGCGAGCACGGTGTGAGCGTGATCGAGCCGGCGCCGGGCGATGAGCTGGAGCCGGGGCGCCACGAGGCGATCGGGCATCAGCCGGCGGAGGGTGTGGAAGCCGGCGCGATCTCGATCGTGGTGAAGGCGGGGTACGCGATCGGCGAGCGCGTGCTGCGTCCGGCGCAGGTGTTCGTGGCGCCGGAGGGGGGCTGAGATGCCGACGTACGACTACCGCTGCAACGCGTGCGAGGTTGAGTTCGAGCTGTTCCAGTCGATGAAGGACCGCCCCAAGAAGAAGTGCCCGGAGTGCGGGAAGAACGCGCTGGAGCGGCTGATCGGCCTGGGCGCGGGGGTGATCTTCAAGGGCGGCGGGTTCTACGAGACGGACTACCGCTCGGAGTCGTACAAGAAGGGCGCCGAGGCGGAGAAGAAGGCCAGTGATGGGGGCGGCTCGTGCGCCTGCGGCAAGAAGACAAAGAATGAGTGTGCGTCTTCTGCGGAGCCCGCGAAGAAGAGCGACAAGAAGCCGGCGAAGAAGAAAGCGGACTGACAGGTTCGCCGCCCGCTGATAATCTGCGCGCATGACGCTGCTCGGCGCGTGGATGCACGACCTTGATTCCTGCGCGGTTCATGCCTTCGGGCGCTGCCTGGTGCAGTGGTACGGGCTGTCGTATGTGCTGGGGTTCGCGGCGGCGTGGTTGATTGTGCGGACGCTGATCAAGCGCGAGCGTACGCGGCTGAGCGGAACCGAAAAAGCGGGTGATCTGGTGTTCGGCGCCGCGATCGGGGCTGTGATCGGCGGGCGGCTTGGGTATGTGCTTTTGTATCAGCCGTCGCTGCTGACGCGGTTTGAGGGTTCACCGCCGTGGTGGGGTGTTCTGGCGCTGCACGAGGGCGGGATGGCGAGTCACGGTGGGATGATAGGAGTCATTCTCGCGTGCGTCATATTTGCTCGGCGGGAGAAGGTTCCCTGGCTGCACGCGACGGATCTGCTGGCGCTCGCGACGCCGGCGGGGCTGTTCTTCGGGCGCCTCGCGAACTTCGTGAACGGGGAGCTGCTGGGGAAGATCGTGGCGGCGCCGGGGGCATCGGCGCCGTGGTGGGCGGTGCGGTACCCGCAGGAGTTGCTCACGGATCATGCGCCGGAGCTGACACCTGAGCAGGTTGGTGAACTCCAGCAGTTGGCGTTCGACGTCGCGCCGGAGGCGGCGACGTGGCAAGCGCAGCTCAGCGCGGTGATTGATGCGGCGCGGCGGGGTGTCGGTGATGCGGCGCCGCGGCTGGAGGCGCTGCTTTCTGCGCGGCACCCGTCGCAGCTGTATCAGGCTGCTGCGGAAGGGATCGTTCTCGGTGTGGCGCTCTGGTTCATCGCGAAAAAAACCACGCGCATCGGTGTGGTGAGCGCGTGGTTCCTGTTGATCTACGGCGTGCTGCGGGTCGCGACGGAACAGTGGCGTTTACCCGACGATCATCTGGCGACGCCGGAGCCGTTCGGCATGAGCCGGGGGCGGTGGCTCAGCGTGGCGATGCTTGTCGCGGGCGGCGCACTGCTGTGGCGCGTCACACGGACGAAGGATAAAGCCGCGGCTTAGGCGTTGGCTTCTTCGAGTGCCGCGGCGATCTCGGCTTTCTGAGTGAGCCCGACGAACTGTTTGACGGGCTCACCACCCTTAAAGAGCAGGACGGTGGGGATGGCGCGGATGCCGTACTTGGCGCTGACGCCGCGGTTGTCGTCGATGTCGACCTTGCCGACCTTGGCCTTGCCGGCGAAGTCGTCGGCGATCTCGTCGATGGTGGGGGCGAGCATCTTGCAGGGCTGGCACCACTCGGCCCAGAAGTCCACGAGGACGGGGACGTCGGAGGAGACGACCTCGGACTCGAAGTTGTCGTCGGTGAAGGTGGAGACGTTGTCGCTGGCCATGTCGGGCCTCCCTGAGCGGTGCGCTGAGCGCGGTTCGTTCGTTGCGAGCAGGAGGAATGGTAGGGGGTTCGTGGGGGGTATCAACCGCGGGGAGGGGGACGATTATTCCCGAGGATGTGATCGGCGGCGTCCAGGGCTCGGCGGTGCGTTTGGACGTTGTGGACGCGGAAACAGCGGGCGCCGTGACTTAGAGCGACGATCGTGGCGGCGACGCTCTCTTCATCGCGCTTGGCGGGCGGAAGACCGCTCTCGGCGGCGAGGAAGCTTTTGCGACTGGCGCCGATGAGGACGCCCGCGCCGAGGTCGCTCAAGGGGCCCGCGGCGCAGAGGAGTTCAGCGTTCTGGGCGACGCTCTTTCCGAAGCCGAGGCCGGGGTCGACGAGGATCGCGTCGCGCTCGACGCTTGCGCTGACGGCGCGGTTGACCTTCTCGCTCAGCGCCGCTCGCACGGCGTGGACGACGCCGCCGGTGTAGTCCGGGTCGTGCTCGTACTCGGTGGAGTAGACGTCGCGCTCGGGGCGGGTGAGGCGGTGCATCAGGATGAGGCCGCACTGGCGCTCGGCGGCGAGGGAGAGCATGGCGGGGTCGTCGGTGGCGGCGGAGACATCGTTGATGGCGTCCGCGCCCGCGTCGAGGGCGGCGCGGGCGACGTTGGCGCGGGTGGTGTCGATGGTGATGGGGAGTTCGACGCCGGCGGCGCGGATGGCTTCGATGGAGGGGGTGGTGCGTTTGATTTGTTCGTCTTCGCTGACGGGTTGGGCGCCGGGGCGGGTGGACTCGCCGCCGAGGTCGAACGCGTCGGCGCCGTCGTCGGCGAGCTGTTGGGCGCGGGCGACGATGGCCTCGCGGGTAGGCAGCTCGCCACCGTCGGAGAAGCTGTCGGGGGTGAGGTTCATGATGGCGAGGAGGACTGGGCGGTCGCTTTCGAGGACGTGGCTCGGCGCAAGGCGCCAACGAAAACGGACCGCCTCGGAAAGAGGCGGTCCGTTGGTTGGGTCTCTGTCGGCGCGGTGTGTGGTCACGCCGGGATGGTAGAGGTGTTGGGTCGTTTAGAAGGGGGCTTCGCCTTCATCTTCTTCCCAGCCGCCACCGCCGCCCTGCATGGCTTGGAACTCCATGCCGAGCCCGACGCCGACGCGGAGGACGGGCGCCGGGGCGAAGAAGCCGGCCTGGAAGCCGCCCTCGCCCGTGGCGATCGAGGAACCGATCGGTGGCAGGTCGGCGGGGACGGGGGTCTGGAGCTGGATGCCCATCATGCCGGCCATGGGGGAGAGCATCTGGTAGAGGGCGGCGAAGCCGAAGTAGCCCTCGGCGACCGCCGGCGAGGGCAGGTGCTCGCGGACCTGGGCGATGGTGTCGCTGGAGGCGAGGGTGTCCTTGCCGTTCACGGCGTCCTCAACGAGCGTGAGGTTGCGGCTCATGGTCTGGTAGACGCCGGACTCGGTCTCGACGAGGTAGCCGCTCATCTGCTGGCCGCCGAAGAGCATCTGCGACATCTGCATCATCTGCATGGCGGCGGGGTTGTTGTGATCGACGGGGAAGCTCATGGTCCAGCCGTGGACCGGGTTGCCGTTCAGTTGTTGCTCGTTGGCCGTGAGGCTCATGTTCATGGGGCCGCCGTCCTCGGTGGCCTTCTGCATGTGCTTGATGTACTTGGAGGGGTTGTCGGAGCGGGTGTAGTTGACCATGCCGGTGAAGACGCCGCCCATGAGGCCGGCGGGGGTGGGGTAGAGCGCCCCGGCGCCGCCGGTGGAGCCGTCGATGAGACCGCTTATGCCCTGCATGCCGGCGTCGCCCATGCCGGAAAAGGCCTGCATCTGCTTGGCGAGATCCATGAGCTTCTCAGCGGCGGTGTTCTCGAGGTCGTAGGCCGACGCGAAGATGAAGGGCTGGTCGGGAAGAGCCTTCAGGAGCTTCCCGGAGTTCCCGCGGGTCTTGAACATGAGGGCGGATTCGCTGCCCGGCTCGAAGTCCATAGCGAGCTGGGCGCCGATGCCCATCGAGCCGACCTGGAAGCCGAAGACGCCATAGGCGCCGTCCTCGACCATGCCCTGGGCGAGGTCGATCATCTCGTTGACAGCCTTCTCGGCGGCCTCGATGTCCATGCCCCCGCCCATGGGGTTCTGGGCCATGCCCTCGGCCATGCCTTCGGACATCTCCTCGCGGATGTCGTCCCAGTTGTCGGCGAGCAGGGGCTCGAGCGCGGGCATGTTGACGAAGCCCCAGGCGACGGAGGACTCGGCGGCCTTCATGCCGTTGACGCCGAGCATCTTGGCGTGCGCGGCGGACTGGCCCTTAACTTTGACGTAGCCGGAGATGGCCTCGTGGACGGGGCCGACGATGGTGTAGCCATCGCCGATGCTCTTGGCGTACATCTGCTCGCCGTTGAGACGGAAGGTCTGCACGCCGTCTTCTGTCTTGGCGTTGAAGTGATCCATGAGGGCGTTGTGGTTGTTCGAAGGCAGGAAGATGGCGAGCGGGGGCTCGTCCTCGTCGAGGGGGCCGTCGACAAAGGCGACGGCGATGGGGCGGTTGGGGTCGACCCCGACGAAGCCGGCCTCGGCGACCATCTGGCTGGGGGTGGTGAGGACGGGCATGCCGACGGAGGTGAACATGTTCATGGTCGCGCGGTCGAGTGAGGCGAGGCTGGGCGCGACGATGCCGCCGAGTGAGTCGGCGGGGATCATGTCCATGACGGCGGGGAGCTCGGCGGACGCGGACCCGGCGAGGGCCGCGACGGCGAGGGCGGAAAGGGTCTTGCGGGGCATGTGTGGTCTCCGATGAGCGCCACGGGGAGAACGCCCCGGGCATGGGTTCCAAAGTTGGGCAACGCATCGTAGGGAGCGTTGCGAGCGTCCGATAGGCGGACAGGGGCGCCCGCCACGGGACAGACGCACCGATCATCGATCGGTGCGGGCCGGTACTCTTCTTCGGGTTCCAGGAACGGGGTTTTCAGCGTGGATGAGCACTTTCAGACGCTTCTTGACGGTCAGGCGCTTTCCGAGCAGGCGGCGGAGGGGCTCTTTGAGCGTCTTCTAGGCGGGGAGCTGGACGACGCCCGGATCGGGGCGGTGCTGGCGCTTATCCAGACGCGGGGGGCGACGGCGGCGGAGTTGACGGGGGCGGCGCGGGTGATGCGCCGGCACGTCGAACGCATCCCGTACACGCCGGGCGAAGGCGAGCGCCTGCTGGATACCTGCGGCACGGGCGGGGCGCCCAAAGCGTTCAACATCTCGACGGCGGCGGCGCTTATCACCGCGGCGGCGGGGCGCGAGCGCGGCCTGCGCGTCGCCAAGCATGGGAACCGCTCGCGCACCGGGCGCGGCTCGGCGGAGATCCTGCAGACGCTGGGCGTGAACATCGAGGCCGGCGCGGAGACGCAGGCGCGGTGTCTTGAGGAAGCGGGCGTGTGTTTCTGTTTCGCGATTCGTCATCACCCGGCGGCCCGCTACGCGGCGACGGCGCGGAAATCGCTGGGTTTTCCGACGATTTTCAACCTGCTCGGCCCGCTGACCAACCCGGCGGACACGGGGCGGCAGCTGCTTGGGGTGTACGCCAAGCGTTTCGTGCGCCCGATGGGCGAGGCGCTGGCGGCGCTGGGGGCGGAGCGGGCGATGGTCGTGCACGGGGCGGATGGGCTGGACGAGATGACGACGACGGCGGCGACCTACGCGTGCGAAGTGCGCGACGGGGTGGTGACTGAGCGGGAGATCGATGCGGCGGAGTTCGGGCTGGCGCGGGCGCAGCTGAGCGACCTGCAGGCGACGGACCTGGAGGACGCGGCGCGGGTGATCCGGGCGGTTCTTGATGGTGAGGAGGGCCCCAAGCTGGACATCACCCTCTGGAACGCGGCGGGGGCGCTGGTCATGGGGGGCGCCGCAGAGGAGTTCGGCGCGGGTCTTGAGATGGCCCGTGCGGCCGTAGCGAGCGGGGCGGCGCGGGCGACGCTGGAGGATCTGGCGCGGGTGTCGCAGGGGTGATAAACCGCAGGTGAATAGGTTCGGCGTTCCCGGTGTTGGAACCGGTACGCCATGCCTCGCCCGAAGTCGTTCGATCCCGATGTCGCCCTGGACCGCGCGATGGGCGTGTTCTGGGAGAAAGGGTACGAGTCGGCGAGCGTGCAGGACCTGACGACGCGGATGGGCATCAACCGCTTCAGCCTGTACGACACCTTCGGTGACAAACGATCGCTTTTTTTGGCTGCTCTGGATCGCTATGTCGAGGGCGTGATGGGCGAGGTGCTGGGGGCAATCGCTTCCCCCGAGGCGACGCTGGAAGATCTGGAACGTTGGCTGATTCACGCTGCGGAGCCGTGTGAAGAGGAAGGCGCGCGGTGTTGCATGATGCTGCGCTGCGCGATCGAGATGGCGCCCGATGATGAGGAGGCCGCGGCACGGGTCAGCGCCGCGAAGGAGCGGGTGCGGGGCTGTTTCGAGCGGATCTTGGAACGTGGGCGAGCGTCCGGCGAGGTGCGCGCAGGGGTCGACCCCGCGGCCGCGGCGTGGGGGCTGTATGCGTTTCACGCAGGCCTGGCGGCGGGCGCCGGGGGACCGGTGTCTGAGATGGTGCGGCTGCAGATCAATGCTCTGAGGGCGTGAGAGCGGATTTTGATCCATCGATCGGAAAACTTTGAGATATCGGAATGATTGGTTGGGAACGCGGGTTCGTCTTGTGCGGCCCGTGAGACAGGCCGCGAACAACTTGCTCCTGCGACCGGATGGGTCGCACTAGTCTCCGTCGGGGCGCGGGCAGCGACAGCCGCCCGCGCTCTTTTTATCTCCACTGTCACACAAACCTCAATCAGGGAGCAGAGATATGAGCACGCTGGATGGCAAGGTCGCGGTGGTGACAGGGGCGAGCAGCGGGATCGGTCGCGAGACAGCGGTCGCGCTGGCGAAAGCCGGGGCGAAGGTTGTTCTCGGCAACAGGCGCGCCGCGGAGGGTGAGGAGACGGTGCGGATGATCGAGGAAGCCGGCGGGACGGCTGTCTTTGTGAAGACCGACGTGACAAACCAAAGCGATGTTGATGCGCTGATTCAGAAAGCGGTTGGTGAGTTCGGCGGGCTGGACATCGCGTTCAACAACGCGGGGGTCGAAGGCACGCTCGGGCCGATGGTGGAAGAGACAGAAGAGAACTTTGATTTCGTCTTCGGCATCAACGTCAAGGGCCTGTGGCGTTCGATGCAGGCTGAAGCAAAGGCGATGGCTGAGAGCGGAGGCGGGGTGATCATCAACAACTCGTCGATTGCCGGGCGCGCGGGGTACGCCGGCTTGTCGACGTATGTGGCGAGCAAGCACGCGGTGGAGGGGCTCAGCAAGTCGGTCGCGGTGGAGATGGCCGAGGCCGGTGTGCGCGTGAACTGTGTGGCGCCGGGGCCGATCCAGACGGACATGATCGACCGCATCGCGGGTGATCAAGCGGATGAGTTCAGGCAGATGGTTCCGATGAAACGCTTCGGTACGTCTGAAGAGATCGCTGGGCTTGTCGTGTTCCTGGCTTCGGATTCATCGTCGTACATCACCGGCGAGTCGTACGCGGTGGACGGCGGGATGACGGCCTGACGCTCACCAGCCGTGGCGGTCGAGCCAGTCGGTGAGCATCGTGTTGAACGTTTCCGGATCGTCCATCATCAGGAAATGTGAGACGCCCTTGAGGACGGTGTATTCCACGTCGTCCGAGAGGGTTTTTACATGCGCTTCATAGTCGGTCGTCCAGAACATTGGGTTGGGCGCGTTGACGACGAGGAGCGGGACGCTGACGGGGTCGTCGGTCCAGATGGCGTCGTCGAGACTCGCTTCCATGCCGCCGACCAGGGTGCGCTGCGGCGTGGCCTGCATGCGTTGCATGATCATCTCGGCGTCTTCGGGGTGCGCGAGCATGGCTGACATCGGGGTGAACATCTGCGCGACGAACTGTTCGTAGTTCTCGCCTTTGATCTGCGCGAGCATCGGGGCGGCCATCTCGGCGGGGAAGACGCTCTTGAGTGCGCCGTCAACAGCGACGAGGCCGGCGGTGCGTTTGGGGTAGCGGCGCTCGAACTGGCGGACGGTGGGCGTGCCGTTGCTGTGGCCCACGAGCACGGCTTTCTTGACGCCGGCGTCGTCGAGGACGGCGGCGATGGCGTCTGCGTAGAGGTCCATGGAGTGCTCGGCCTCGGGCTGGTCGCTCTCGCCGTGACCGGGGAGGTCGATGGCGATGACGCGCCGTGATTTCGAGAGCGGCTCGGTCTGTTTGTGCCAGAACTCGCGCCCGCTGGCCCAGCCGTGGATGAAGACGACGGGCGGGGCGTCTGCGTTGGCGGGGGCGCCGAAGTCGTCGTAGCGGATGGTGGTGTTTTCGTTGAGCGTGGCTTCTTTGGCGGCGGCTTCGGCGTGAGCGTCGGCGTGCGCGAGCGGGGTGAGCAGCGTCAGTGCGGCGAGTGCGGTGAGGGTGCGGAGCATGGGCGGTCTCCTTGTCGTTTTGGTGCCTTTTGATTCGGGCGGGTAGTATGAGGGTGATTCGCGCGGGGCGCGCCCATTCGTACCGACGAGGCGGCGCTGAGACGCACCCGTGGAACCTGATCCGGTTCGCACCGGCGGAGGGAACGCGAAGGCGCGGGCGTCCGCGCCGTCCTGATTCGCCGGGTGAATCCTCTGTGGCCTTCGCCGAGAGGGATCCGCCCATGTCCGAGCACACGCAGAACATCTACCCGAAGTCACGCCCCGAGCATCTGAACGATCGTTCGCCTGTATCCAAGGCGCAGCTGATGAACGAGGCCGGCGAAGCCGGGGAGCCGACGCTGGACGGGCGCTACGGCGCGCCGTTGCACGGCGCCGCCAACCCCGCGACCAACCGCGAGGGGACGTCGCCTGGATCGTTCGCTCGCGCGGCGGATGTCGGCGGTCCGCTCATGTTCGCGTCGCCCGACACGCCGGGGATGCCGGCGGCGTCGGACAAGACGGCGTGGGACTTCCTGCCCGAGGGCTGGGCGACCGAGACGCTTGAGATGAGCGCGTGCGTGAACGGGGCGTTGCGCGAGTACCGCCCCGGCTCAGATGAGGTGATCTTCCGCGATGCGCGCGGGAGCGCGCGACGGGTGACGCTGCCGAGTGATTTTCGTCCGGTGACGCAGCTCGAGTCGGCGCGGTTGGGGATTGTCACGCCCGAGATGGCGCGGGTGGCGGAGCGCGAGGCGCATCTTTCCGCGGAGCAGGTGCGCGACGAGGTGGCGGCGGGGCGGATGATCATCCCCGCGAACATCCATCACTTGAAGCACAACCTCGACCCGATGTGCATCGGGCGGGCGTCGAAGACCAAGGTGAACGCCAACATGGGGGCGTCGCCGGTGTCTTCCGGTACGGAAGAAGAAGTCGAGAAGCTGCGTCACGCCGAGCGCTGGGGCGCGGACACGGTGATGGATCTTTCCACCGGCGGCGATCTCGACGCGTGCCGGGAGGCGATCATCCGCAACTCGACCGTGCCCATCGGGACGGTGCCGATCTACTCGATGATCATCGGGCGGAAGCTGAGCGACCTCGACGAGCAGGTGGTGCTCGACACGCTGCGTCATCAGGCGGATCAGGGCGTGGATTACTTCACGATCCACGCTGGCGTGCGCAAGGCGCACCTGCCGCTGGTGAAGAAGCGGCTGATCGGCATCGTCTCCCGCGGCGGGTCGCTGCTGGCCAAGTGGATGCTCGACGAAGACCGCGAGAACCTGATGTACGACATGTGGGACGACATCTGCGACCTGATGCGCGAGCGGGACGTGTCGTTCTCGATCGGCGACGGGCTGCGCCCCGGCGGGCTCGCCGACGCGACCGACGACGCGCAGCTCGCTGAGCTCGAAACCATCGGTGAACTGACGGAGCGCGCGTGGCGGCGCGGCGTGCAGGTGATGGTCGAGGGGCCTGGGCATGTGCCGTTTGATCAGATCGAGTTCAACATGAAGCTGCAGCGCCGCCTGTGCCACGGGGCGCCCTTCTATGTGCTGGGGCCGCTGGTGACGGACGTTTTCCCCGGCTACGACCACATCACGAGCTGCATCGGGGCGACGGCCGCGGCGTACCACGGGGCCGCGATGCTGTGCTACGTGACGCCTAAGGAGCACCTGGGCCTGCCGAAGAAGGAGGACGTCAAGCAGGGGTGCGTGGCGTACAAGATCGCCGCTCACTCGGCGGATGTGGCCCTGGGCATCCCCGGCTCGCGCGACTGGGACGACGAGCTGACCAAGGCCCGCGCGGCTCTGAACTGGCAGCGTCACTTCGAGCTCAGCTTCGACGAGGACACGGCCCGCGCGTACCACGACGAGGATTTAGATGTTGATACGGACTTCTGCGCGATGTGCGGGCACGACTGGTGCTCGGTGCGGATCAGCAAGGAGATCCAGGAGTTCGCGTCGGGCAAGGCCGAGGGGTTCGAGCGGGGCAAGCCCGTGCAGTCGGCGGCGCTGACGGTGGAGCAGAAGCAGATCCTGGAAACCCGCGGCGTGCTGAGCCCGGAGGAGATCCACAAGCTGGCGAGCAAGACGAAGAAGGCGGTGGGGGCGGAAGAGGGAGTGAAGGCGGCGTGTCATTCGGATTATGTGGAGGCGGAGGAGGCGCGGGAGGTGCAAAGAACTACTTAAATGTAGTCGGCATCGAGGTTCTTCTTCAGAAAGTGCTGACTCCTAGCGAGTTCGATTAAACTTTCGAGAGGCACTCCGGATCTGGCTAGTATGTAATGACGAGCTAGGGCTTGCAGGGCAAGCTGAAGACGTCCTGCACGCATCATATTTTCTAAGGACGCAGTCGGGCCATCATTAAGATCGTGAGCAAAGGAATTTCTTGCACGCTTCATATTGATAATAAATTCTGATTCATGCCCTCGCAGTATGTGCTCTGAAAATCCAGGAGACATAGATATGATATGTTTTGCTCGCTCAGAAAAAGACGGATATTTTCTCTTGGGTGTTGCGCTCTTCTTGAGAGTTCCAGCTTTACGTGAAGCGCCTTCAATCGCAAAGAGTATAGCTGATAAAGACGATTCAATAATTTCATTGTTGGCATCGTAGTATTCCCATGCAGCGGCTAGTGCTGAGAGTTCTTTGCAATTTTTTCTCCACTTCCAATACAGTGTCGAGTAGTCGGTTGTGCAATTGTACATACTTAGTTGCCTTATGGCGTAATCCGATGGTTTTGACTGGAACCCTGGTTGGTATAAAATATCAATGGTGTGCCCGTGCTCGTCCTTTGTTGTAAGAAAGCATATCGATAGCGATGTCCCCGCAATTAGTGAATGGAATCGGCGCAAATCTCTTGCCCGCCTAATGGCAAGATCTAGTTCAAAAGGAGTGTTGAAGCGTAAGGTAGATATGCGTTCATATGTCACTGAAAATTTATTTGCAATTTTACTATCAGTGCGTACGCGAATCGGGCATTCAAGCGTCTCTCTCGTTTCGCAGTCGCTCGAGCCGAAATGCCTGGGGCGCATCATTGCATAAGATAGTGGTTCTGTTGTATCAAAGGTAGGGTATTTTATAATTCTAATCGAGTCGGTCGCTTCTTCTGCGCCATCAATTTTAATAGATACCTCTTGAACTTTGTTATTTATTTTTCTTTCACTTTTGGATATCGCTAGTACCCTGGCTTTCCAGTGCTCAGTTTTATAATGCCCCAACGCGCCTCCGCCTCCAGGCTGCCGCCGGCAATCAATTAGCTTGAATTTCTGGCCATTCGTTAGCGTGCCCTGTAAGCAAGATATATGGGGTATTTCGAGATTATTAAGTAAATCTGCTACATCTTTCATGGATTCAAATGGGCGTATCCAATCAAATGTGATGCCATCGTCTGGGCTGTAGTGTATTCGAATATCAGTATCAGACGAATCATCTGGATGGGCACAGAGGCCTGCAAGACTATG
Source organism: Phycisphaerales bacterium (assembly GCA_965227605.1). Classification (GTDB taxonomy): domain Bacteria; phylum Planctomycetota; class Phycisphaerae; order Phycisphaerales; family UBA1924; genus CALNYS01. Next base: position 753,287 of record OZ245745.1, read on the forward strand.
TGTTTGTTTTAGTGAGTAGGCCATATCTTGCCTTTTTACAACGTATCACGCGCGTGATCTACAGCCCTTGGCAATCTTGCATCCAGAGAAGAAAGTGCGATGTTCCAGCTTAGCAACGCCGTATGTATGCTCTGGCTCTTTGGAGCACCCCATGCCCACCACCAACCGCCCCGAACTCACCAACCCCGACGCCTACATCGCCGCGATTATCGCGAAGGTGGGGGAGCGGGATCCGCTTGAGGTTCTTGCTGAGACGCCGGGGGTGTTTGGGGAGCGGCTGGCGTCGGTTCCTGTGGAGACGCTGCGGGCTCGGCCCTTTGCGGGGAAGTGGACGCCGCTGGAGGTGTTCGGGCATCTGACGGACGCGGAGTTCGTGTACGGGTACCGGGGGCGGACGATCTTCTGCGACGACACGCCGGTGATCGTGGGGATGGATCAGGAGAAGTGGGTCGATCGGCTGGGGCACAATGAGGCCGAGCCGGCGGCGCTGTTGGAAGAGTTCACGGCGCTGCGCCGGATCAACCTGCGGTTCTGGGGGCGGCTGACGGAGGCGGACTGCGCGCGGTTCGGGCGTCACGAGGAGCGGGGGGAGGAGCCGCTGGGGCGGCTCGTGCCGCTGCTGGCGGGGCATGACCTGTGGCACCTGGAGCAGTTTGATCGGTATGTGGCGGCTGCCAGCGCATAACATGAGGTTGAAGTAAGGAGATTCTCATGCAGCGGTATGACTTTGAGCGGACGATCAACGCTTCGCCGCAGGCGTGTTTCGATCTCTTCTCCGACCTCGACAAGGTGCAGGAGCACTCGAGCGAGGTCATCGAGATCACGAAGACGAACGACAAGGGCTTTGAGCCCGGCATGACGTTCACCTGCACGCGTCAGATGATGGGCAAGGCGCACACTGAGACGCTCGAGGTTGCGCAGGTCGATCCCGGGACGTCGTACACGATGGAGTGTGATTCCTGCGGCGCCCTGTGGACGTCGCGGTACTTCTTCGAGCCCGCGGGCGACGCGACGCGGGTGCGGATGGAGATGTGGTCCAAGCCGCGGACGCTTGTCGCGAAGGTGATGTCGCCGGTGATGGGGCTGGTGTTCTCCGGGATGGTGAAGAAGTCGATCAACAAGGAACTGGACGAACTGAAGGCGGCGTGCGAGGGCGGCGGGGTCCCCGACAGCGCGCCTACTGTTGGGACGACATGATCGCCGCACCCATCCCCGCTCAGGAAGCCGAACGTCTCGCCGATCTCCGCTCGCTGCGCGTGCTGGACACGCCGCCCGAGCAGCGGTTCGACCGCATCGTGAAGATCGCGGCGGGCGTCTTCGACACGCCCATCGCCTACATCGCGCTGATCGATCAGGAGCGCCAGTGGTTCAAGGCCAAGCAAGGCCTGTGCCGGGTGGAGACGGACCGCGAGACCTCGTTCTGCGGGCACACGGTCAATCAGGACGAGCCGCTGGTGGTGCCAGACGCGCTGCTGGACGAACGGTTCTCCGACAACCCGATGGTGACGGGCGACCCGCACGTGCGTTTCTACGCGGGTGTGCCGCTGAAGGGGCCGAACGGCTTCAACGTGGCGACGCTGTGCCTGGCGGACACCAAGCCGCGGGAGTTCAGCTCGCACGATCTGGGCATCCTGATGGGCCTCGCGGAGATGGCGGAGCGCGAACTGCGGATGGTGGACGTGATCGAGTCTCAGGCGCGCTTGATCGAGACGCAGACGGAGCTGGTGCGCACGCAGGAGCGCCTGAACGGCGAGTTGGAAGAGGCGGCGCGCTATGTTCGGTCACAGCTCCCGTCGCCCTTGCGCGATGGGCCCGTGCGCATCGACTGGCGCTACGAGGCCAGCTCGCAGGTGGGTGGCGACGCCTTCGGCTACCACTGGCTGGATGACGGGCGTTTGGCGGTGTACCTGCTGGACGTATCGGGCCACGGTGTCGGCGCGGCGTTGCTCAGCTCGTCGATCCACGCGGCTCTGGCGCGTCAGACGCTGGCCAACGCGGACTTCGGCGAGCCATCATCGGTGATCGCGGCGCTGGACGCTGCGTTCCCGATGTCGGGCAACGACAACAAGTTTTTCACCTGTTTTTACGGTGTGTACGACCCGGCGACGGGCGAGCTGCGCTACGCGAACGCGGGGCACCCGCCGGCGTTTCTCTTCGCGGACGGCGCAGCGCGCGTCGAACTCCCGGCGACCGGTTCGGTCGTAGGCATCGGTCTCGGCGAGAGCGAGCCGGCGCGGAGCGTGAAGGTGAACGCGGGCAGCCGGCTCTATTTCTTCAGCGACGGCGCCTTCGAGATTCCGCGTGACGACGGCGACGGCTTGCTCATGCCCGAGGGGCTGGCGGAGCTGATCGAGACCGGCGAGAGCTGGTCGCTCGACCCGATCGTCGCGTCGCTCCGCGCGAAAGCCGGCGGGACGTTCGGCGACGACTTCTCGATCGTCAAGATGCGCTTTGCGTAGAACGCCACTGCGGAACACTGGCAGCGAGCTGCCAGTGGCACACGCTTATGAACGCCGGCGGCGCGCCGCCCCCACGAAGGCGGCGAGCAACAGCGGCGCAGCGCCCGGCGACGGGATATCGACCTGCAGCGTGAGCGTGCCGTTCCACTGCGCATCGAGCGTGTTCGGGATGTCGTCGAAGCTCTCGTAGAACTCGATGCGCAGGACGCCGTTCGTCAAGAAAAACTGGTTCTGCGGCACGAACTTGGTGAGTGATTGTGTGTATGTGTCGGTCCCGGCGAAGTCGTCGCCCGCGGCGGGGTTGATGAGAAAGCCGCTGCCCGGCGCGTCGGCGTCCTCGAAGAGGATCTCCGCCTCGCTCAGCCAACTGAAGCCGAAGGTCTCGAGCGTCAGGTCGTAGCCGAGGCCGGTGAGGAAGAGGCTCTGCCCCGAGCCGAAGCCGGCGAGGTCGGCGACATCGACGGTGAGCACGGTGTTGGGCGCTTCGCCCAGCTCGTCCCAACTGCCGATGTCTTCGAGCGACAGGTCGACCACCACCCCCTCGGCGAGCGCAGGGGCGGTACTCGCCCCCGCCGCGGCGACAATGATCGCGCCGCACAGCGTGCGTGACATAGTTTCTCCTCCTCCGGGCGTCGTCCCTCGGCGGTGACCGCCGACCCACGGGATGAGACGCCCGAGGGCATGGTCTCAACTCGGTGCGCACGACTCAAGAGTTTTTCTTGGCATGGCGTTCGGTCGGGCGACGGGTCATCGCGGGCGAGGACGGAGGCGTGTGACGGTATGCTGGTTCCCCGATTCACACGAACGAGAATGGCCTCACGCGCCAGAGGAAGAAGGAGCCGCGCCGCATGGACGAGACGCAAACCACCGAGAACGCGACCGACGCCGCAGAGCCCGCGGGCGAAGCCGGCGGGGGGCTCGACTTATCACCCGAGGGCATCCAGGCGTTCTGGGAGAACAACCGTGACATGATCATCCCCTACGCGACGAGCGCGGTCGGGGCGATCGTTTTTCTGTTCATCGCGTTCATCGTCGCCGGTTGGGCCCGCCGTGCGACAACGGGCACGCTGCGCCGGGCGAAGACCGACGAAACGCTGGCGAAGTTTCTGGGCACGATCGTGCGCTGGGGCATCGTCATCATGGCGTTCGTCGCGGCGCTCGGGATGTTCGGGGTCAAGACGACGAGCTTCGTGGCGATCATCGGCGCCGCGGGGCTGGCGATCGCGCTCTCCTTTCAGGGCGCGCTGGGCAGCCTGGCCTCGGGCGTGATGCTCCTGCTCTTCCGCCCCTTCAACGTCGGTGATTTCATCAAGGCCGGGGGCGAATCGGGAACGGTCGAGGAGATCGGGCTGATCGCAACAACGCTCGACACGCCCGACAAGCGCCGGATCATCGTGCCCAACAGCGAGATCTTCGGGTCGACGATCGAGAACGTGTCGCACCACAACGAGCGCCGCGCGGATGTCGAGGTGGGGTGCGATTACTCGGCGGACATCGACGAGACGCGGGCGGTGCTGCAACGGGCTGGCGAGAGCGTCGAGGGGCGCGACACGAGCAAGGACGTGCAGGTGTATCTCAAGAGCCTGGGCGGTTCGTCGGTGGACTGGGTGGTCCGAATCTGGACCACCAGGGACGACTTCTGGGCCGTCAAGGAACGCGGCGTCCGCGCCGTGAAGATGCACCTCGACGAGGCGGGCATCGGTATCCCCTTCCCGCAGATGGATGTTCACCTGGACCGGAACGACTAACCGAAAGCGAGGAGACTCATGAAAACCGGAACGAAACTGACGGGTGTGTGCGTCGTGGCGATGGGCCTGGGCGCGGTGGCCGTGTCGCAGGACGGCATGGAGTTCGGGCAGATGCCCGAGATCAAGCCCGCGGAGCACCAGCTCGCGCCGGCGTTCGATAGCTCCGTTATCAGCATGGAGCGCTGGATGGAGACCACCCAGACGGGCAAAGAGCACAAGATGCTCGATCAGCTCGTCGGGGAGTGGGACGTGACCCAGAAGCTGTGGATGGCGCCGGGCGGGCAACCCATGGTTTCCCAGATGAAGGCGACCACCGAGTGGGTGCTCGACGGCAAGCACATCAGGGAGACGCTCAAGGGCGAATTCATGGGCCAGCCCTACGAGGGCATGGGCATCACCAGCTACGACAAGTACAACGGGCGCTACAACTTCTACTGGGCCGACTCGATGAGCACCGCGTCGTACATGTCGTCGGGCTTCCCGACCGCCGATGGCGGCGCGATCGAGGCCTACGGCGAGATGGACGAACCGATGATGAACATGCGCGGCAAGACCGTGAAGTACGTCCTGCGCGCCGTCGACGAGGACACGCACGTCTTCGAGATCCACGACCTGCACATCGGCGAGCCCAACACGAAGGTCATGGAGCTGACCTACAACCGGCGGAAGTAAACCGACAGCTCGCGCGAAGGCGGCCCCGCGGGGTCGCCTTTTTTTTACGCGCCGGTGCATCCGGCGCAGGCCCTGCACCGATAGCGCTCGCATGAAAACGCACGTTCACGAGTCGGAGCTGTGGCTGCCGCGACCGCGCTCAGAAGTCTTCCCGTTTTTCGCCGATGCGCGGAACCTGGAGCGGATCACGCCCGACATGCTGGACTTTCAGGTCATCACGCCGGGCCCGATCGAGATGAAAGAGGGGGCGCTGATCGACTACAGGCTGAAAGTCCGCGGTCTCCCGCTGCGCTGGCGGACGCGCATCAGCGTGTGGGAACCCGAGGAACGGTTCGTTGACGAGCAGCTCCGCGGGCCGTACCGCAAATGGCGCCACACGCACACCTTCGAGGAGAAGGACGGCGGGACGCTCTGCCGCGACCGCGTTGAGTATGCCTACTTCGGCGACTTCCTCGTCCACTCGTGGCTGGTGAAGAAGGATGTGGAGAAGATATTCGCCTACCGGAGCGAGGTTCTGCGGGAGATCTTCCCCGCGGTACCCTCTGGCGATGGCCAAGAAGGCGACAGCACGGGTGGAGGGGGCGGCTGACCGAACCGGCGGTTACTCCGGCACGCCCCTGGCGAAGAAGCTCGGCATCAAGGAGGGGCACCGCGTGGCGCTGCTGCTGGCGCCGGAAGGCTTCAAGGACACCCTCGATGGTCTGCCGGACGACGTCTGGCTTGGTCACGATCTGCGCGGCAGGTGCGATCTGGACGTGATCGTTCTCTTTGTGACGAAGCGCACACCGCTCAAGAACCGCATGGCAAAGGCCATCGAGAAGCTCGCCGAGCGCGGCGGGCTGTGGATCGCGTGGCCCAAGAAGGCGTCGGGGGTTGAGACGGAACTCAGCGACGGCGTGGTCCGCGAGATGGGCCTCGCCACAGGGTTGGTCGACAACAAAGTGTGCGCGATCTCGACGGTGTGGTCGGGGCTGCGGTTTGTACGACGCCTGGAAAAATGAAGAAGGAGCAGTCGCGATGAACGCCGAACGCTTCCGCTGGGACGACCTCCCCGCCGACCGTCCGATGGAGAAGATCGAACGCCGGCGCATCATCGGGGAGAACGTCATGCTCTCCCAGGTGACGCTCGAGGCCGGCTTCCGCGTGCCCAGCCACCGCCACGACAACGAGCAGATCGCCGTCGTCCTCAGCGGGCGCATCCGCTTCGGCGTGGGCGAGGAGGGGGCGGTCGAAGAGATGCAACTCGTCACCGGCGAGGCCCTGCTGCTGCCTGCAAACACGCCCCACTCGGCTCACGCAATCGAGAAAACGGTGGTGCTGGACATCTTCAGCCCGCCGAGTGAGACGACTGGGGTGGATGGGGGATAGCAGGCCAGGAAGCGGGGGTTTTTTTATTCAACTTTCTGGTTGACTATTAGGGCGGTGTCGATATATTCAACTGTATGGTTGATCGTTCCGTCGAACTCGCGCTCGTTTTCCGAGCTCTGGGCGACCCGACGCGCCAGCGCATCGTCGAGCTGCTCGCCGAGGGCGGGGCGCGGACAGTGGGGAACATCGCCTCGTCCTTCCGCATGACGCTGCAGGGGGTGTCCAAGCACCTCGGCGTGCTCGCAGAAGCCGGGCTGGTGTCGCGCACGCGGCGCGGGCGCACGCAGATATGCACGCTCAACGCCAAACCACTGCACGACGCCCGCGAGTGGATGGGCGTGTACGCCGAGGCGTGGTCGCACCAGTTCGACCAGCTCGACGCCTACCTGCGCGAGGCGGGCGATCAGAACAACACCCCTTCATAGAAAGGCACACTCATGACCACGGCAGTCCAGCGCGACGGCGACACGCTCACCCTCACCCGCACCTTCAACGCTCCGATCGAGGCCGTCTTCAAGGCGTGGACCGAGCCCGAAGCGCTTAAGCGCTGGTCGGGCTGCGCCGCAGCGACCATCGTCGATGTCGCGGTCGATCTTCGCGTCGGCGGCGAGTTCCGTCAGGTCATGCGCATCGAAGGCTGTGGCGAGTACCCCATGGTCGCCACCTTCACCGAGATCGATCCGCCCAACGCCCTCGCCTACACCATCCCGGGCAGCGTCACCGACTCACCCGACGGCCAGACGATGACCATGCCCGAGACCACCACCCGGGCCACCTTCCGCGAGCTGGGCGGCACGACCGAGGTCACTCTCACCGTCACCGGCCTCCCCGAGGGCCCGATGCAGGGCATCGTCGGCCAGGGCTGGCAGGACAGCTTCGAGAAGCTGGCGGCGGCGCTGGAGGGCTAGGTTTCCTCGTCTGTGTCCGTGCTCCGGCCTTTGGCCTCTTCATGAGCCAGGCGCCACGCGAGGATCCCCATCGCCACGTCAATCACGGCGTGAACGACAATCGGAACCAGCAACGAGCCTGTGTCCACATAGATCCCACCGAAGGCGATCGCGAGCATGAACACACGGAAAGCGGCGCTCCAGCCTTCGTAGAGGTGCCCGAGCATGAACACAGCCCCGGGGAGCGCGACAGCGATGACGAGACTAAGCGGTGAGCCTCCCGTGAATGCCATGAGGTAGGAAATCAGAAAACCGCGGAAGATGATCTCCTCGGTGATCCCCGCCGTGACGCCGAGCACGGAAAAATGCGTCGTTTCGCGCCGAGTCTCAGGGAGAAACGACGCCTGGCGTCGGAGCTTGGCGAGCAGCGCGGAGCGACGCCCCGCGGTCGAGCACTCGCGCCACGTTTCCACGAACAGCCAGAGAAAAACGAGCGCCGCGATCACCGATCCAACGCCAGGCGGGTCGTGATCGAGCGTGAGCCCGAGCGCGCTCCACGACCGATCGTTCCTGAACCATACGAACGCGACGACGCTCGCGCCGATGGCAAGCAGGACCGCGTTGCTCCAGTACAGGGAGAGCTTGGCGGGGGTGTCAAACTCGGTGTCGCGCATCTTGTCGTGATCGCGCACGAGCGCGGACAGAGCAAAAGCGGCGAGCAGGGCGACCAGAATGTGGTCAAGCAGGGTTGGGTCGATCATGTCGGTGTCCAGATAAGAGAGACGAGCCATAGATATATAGTAAAATAATCAAAGAAATTTTACTATACTCCATCGATGCGATCAAAAAGAAAGAAAACTTTCTCGGTGGCGGACCCGTCGCAGCTCGACGCGCTCGAGTCGCCGATCCGTGTCGAGCTGCTCGAACACCTCGTTGTGATAGGCCCCGCGTCGGTCCGAGAACTCGCCGAGCGTGTGGGCCGCTCGCCTCACACCATCCACTACCACGTCAGAAAGCTGCTCGACGCCGGGCTCATCACACAGGTGGGGGAGGAGCGAGCCGGGGCGCGCCCCAGTTCGCTCTACGACGCGGTCGCCGACCGGTACGAGATAGAGATCGACCCCGAACACAGCGGCGAGGGGAGCCACGAGGTCAGGGCGGTGGCGGCGGTGCTCCGCCTCGCTCGGCGCGACTACACCGCTCTCGCAGAGTCCGCCCCGAACCGGCTGGATTCCCCGGATGTGTTCGCCGGCAGGCTGCGGGCACGGCTCTCAGTCAGCGCGAAGAACGAGGTGATGAAGCACCTCAGAGCCATTGAGCGCCTCTTCGCCGAGGAACTCGTACACGAACACCCGCCGCAGGCGAAGGTGGAGACGTACAGCCTCACCGCTGTGCTGGTTCCCGAGGCGTCAGATGTTGAGGGGGCGTCCTAAGACGTCAGAAACACGGGCGAAGGGATTCGAACCCCTAACCTCCTGATCCGTAGTCAGGTGCTCTATCCAGTTGAGCTACGCCCGCAAGCGGAGGGAGAGACTACCCGCCTCCCTCACCCCCGGCAAGCCAGCGGGCCCATCCGGGGTTGAACTTTCCCCCGGACCTGCCATACTGTCCGGCTCGCTGCCGGGCGTGGGGCCCGGTGGCGATCGTCGATGAACCCTGCCCCGGCCTTGCCCGGGGCCTCGCACCGCTTGCCACGGGATCCGTATGCCCAACACTCTCTCGGCCAAGAAGCGCGTCCGTCAGAACATCACCCGCCGCGGTCGCAACCGCTGGCGCAAGCGCGTGCTGCGCGAGGCGGTGAAGGACCTCCGCGAGAAGCTCCTGCACGGGTCGGTCGAAGAGACCGAGACGGCCTACCGCGACACGCAGAAGATCATCGACCGCACCGCGGCCAACGGCGTCATCCACCGCAACACCGCCGCCCGGATGAAGAGCCGCCTCTCGGCCCGCGTCAAGGCCAAGAAGACCGGCTAAGCCGACGCCGACGCCGACGCCGAAACCGGAACGTAGTCCCAGCGCCCCGTCGAACTCGGCGGGGCGTTGTCGTGCGCGGAGCGAGCCGCGCGGGTAGGCTGACGCGCGATGGGCGAGCAGCGCAGCCAGACGCGTGACGACTACTTCACCCGCTCCCGCGAGCCGCTGCACATCCTCGTCTTCCTGCTGCCGCTCATCGTCGCGTACGAGATCGGCGCCGCGCTCTTCCTCGCCGGGCAGACGGGCGGCGTCGCCGAGGACATCCGCGCCCACCGACTCATGGCCGACGTCTTCGCCGCCTTCGGCGCGGGAGGCTTTTACCTGCCCGGCATTCTGATTGTCGTCGTGCTGCTGGTGTGGCAGGTGATCTCGCACCGGGCGTGGCGCGTGCGCCCGAGCACACTGGGGGGGATGCTGCTCGAGTCGGCGGTGTGGACGGTGCCGTTGCTGGTGCTGGCCCAGCTCGTCGCGGGCTGGCAGGAGGCGGCGGTGGCGCTCGCGGAGGGGGCGTCGCTCAAGGACCTGCCGCTGATGGCGCGGGCGACCGTCTCCATCGGCGCCGGGCTCTACGAGGAACTGCTGTTCCGCCTGGTGGGCATCGCGCTGCTGCACCTGCTGCTGGCGGACGTGATCGGCATCCCGGCACGCGCGGCGGACGTGCTGTCCGTCATCGGCGCCGCGGTGGCCTTCGCGGTCTACCACGACGACCCGTCCAACTTCGTGTTCTACACCGCCGCGGGCGTGTTCTTCGGCGGGGTATTCATTCTGCGCGGTTTTGGGATCGTGGTGGCGACGCACGCGATCTACGACCTTGTGGTTCTCGTGCTGATCAACTAAGACGCACCGACATGCTCGACGCCCACCCCGATCACCCAAACCTCTTCGTCGTCGATCACCCGCTGATCAACCACAAGATGACGCACCTGCGCGACCGCGAGCAGGGACGGCGCACGTTCCGAGCCCTCGCGTGGCAGATCGCCGGGCTGATGGTCTACGAGGCGACGCGTACCTTCCGCACCGAGCCCGTCGAGGTCGACACGCCGCTCGAACGGATGACGGGCGCGCGGCTGGTCGGCGCGCCGACGGTGGCGCCGGTGCTGCGCGCCGGGCTGGGTATGTCAGGCGGCGTGCTTGAGATGCTCCCCACCGCCCGCGTCGCCCACCTGGGCCTGCGCCGTGACGAAGACACCCTCGAGCCCGAGGTGTACATGGAGAAGATCCCGCACGACGTCGGCGCCGGGCCCGTGCTGCTGCTCGACCCAATGCTCGCCACCGGCGGGAGCGCGGCCGAGGCGGCGACGCTCCTCCGCGAGGCCGGCGCCATCGACCTCCGAATGCTCTGCCTCGTCGCTTCCTCCGAGGGCGCCCGCATGATGCTCGATCGTCACCCTGACGTGCCCATCTTCAGCGCCGCCCTCGACCGCGAGCTCGACGAACGCGGCTTTATCCGCCCGGGCCTGGGCGACGCGGGCGACCGCCTCTACGGGACCGAAGAGTTGTAGACGCGTATTCTTTCGTCACCAAAGGAGATCACTATGCGCCGCACCAGCCTGCCCCGCGTGCTTACCACCATCGCCGCCGCCTTCGCCATGTTCCTGCTGCCTCTTGCACTGACCGGGTGCGAGACGGTCAAGGGTGTTGGGCGCGACATCGAAAACGCCGGTGAAGCAGGCCAGGACGCCCTCGACGGCGACGGCTAAGCGCCGCGGTATGATCGCAGGGGCCATGCCCGCACCGAAACCCGTGCACACCCTGAGTGACCCGGAGACCCGCGTCTACGTCGGCGACTGCCGCGAGGTCGTCCCCGCCATCCCCGAGGCCACGGCGGGCGCGGTTGATCTCGTCTTCGCCGACCCGCCCTTCAACTGGAACCGCGCCTACGACGTCTGGGACGACAAGCTCCCCCGCGAGGATTACCTCCAGTTCACCGAGCAATGGCTCGACGCCTGCGTGAACGCCCTCGCGCCCCACGGCGCCATCTGGGTCAACATCCCCGACGACACCTGCGCCGAGATCGTCATGCACCTCAAGAGCCGCGGTCTCGAGATGATCAACTGGTGCGTCTGGCACTACCGCTTCGGCCAGAACCGCATGGGCTCCTTCATCAACTCCAAGGTCCACGCCCTCTACTTCGCAAAAGACCGCGAATCACGCGTCTGGAACGTGGACGACATCCTCGAACCCTCCGACCGCGCTACCACCTACTTCGACCCCCGCACGCACAACAAGAAGACCGGCAAGAACGGGCTGCGCGTTCCGATGGATGTCTGGTACGGCAAGTTCTGGGGGCGCATCCAGGGCAACAACAAAGAACGACGCCCCCAGCACGACAACCAGATCCCCGAGGTGTATCTCGAGCGCGTCATCCGAGCGTGCTCGAACGAGGGCGATCTTGTGCTCGATCCCTTCCTGGGCTCGGGCACCACGGGGCTGATCGCGCGCGAGCTCGGGCGTCGTTCCATCGGTGTCGAGTTCAGCAAAGACAACGCCAAAAGCGCCTTCCAGCGCATCAAGGCCGGCCCCGTGCGCGTGCGGAAAGATGAGCCGACCGTCCATGAAACGGCCATCTTTTCCCCCCGATCCAAGCGGGCACCCGCCCCGAATCAGGTGGTCTAAAGTGGCTATACGCATCAAAAACGCGGGTTTTTACTCGCATTCTGCGGTTGCGTCGCAGTTTTCTCGCGTAAGAATGTGAAGAGAACGTCGATCCGAGACGTTTACAAATTGGCGTCGCAATGGCGTGCCGCCTGCAACGGGCCACGCCGCGTCAAGCCGGACTGCCCCCGGCCGACGCGCCACGCGACCCTCCGCCCGCTCCCTGGCTTGCCAGTGCGGGACGGATCTCAGATAGCCGGCGCTTCCTGACAGGGGAGCGTCGGCTTTTTTCATGCCGATCCATGTGACATACGCGTCGCGCACGCCCGACCCCCTCACGCTTCAACCAGATTGTTCACGCAAAGTTCCGGCTCACACCGTCGCCGGCGTCAGCCCCATCGCCTTGCACATCGCGTCGCCCATGCTCGCCGGCGTCTCCGCGATCGCGAACCCCGCCGCCTCCAGCGCCTCGATCTTGCTCTCGGCGCCGCCCTCGCCGCCCGAAATAATCGCCCCCGCGTGCCCCATCCGCTTCCCGGGGGGCGCCGTGCGACCCGCGATGAACGCCGCCAGCGGCTTGCTCATGTTCGCCTTGGCCCACTCCGCCGCGGCCTCCTCGTCCGTCCCGCCGATCTCCCCGATCATCAAAACGCCCGCCGTCTCCGAATCCTGCTCGAAGAGCTCCAGGCAATCGATGAAGCCGAACCCGCGCACCGGGTCGCCCCCGATGCCTACGCACGTGCTCTGCCCCAGCCCGCGGTTCGAGGTCTGCCACACCGCCTCGTAGGTCAGCGTGCCCGAGCGCGAGACGATCCCCACCGCCTTGCCCGTGGCTGCTTCCGAAACGTGCGTGTTGATGTACCCCGGCATGATCCCGATCTTGCACCCGGCGTCCGTGTACGGGTCGTCCTTCGAGTCCCCGCTCCCCGTGTGCGCCCCGGGCGTGATCACCCCCGGGCAGTTCGGCCCGACCAGAATGATCCGGTCCGCCGCCGCCCGCCCGGCGTTCTCCGCGTCCAGCACCGCCCGCACCTTCACCATGTCAGCTACGGGCACGCCCTCGGTGATCGCGCAGATCACCCGCACGCCCGCGTCGATCGCCTCCAGGATCGCGTCCCCCGCAAAGGGCGGCGGCACGAAGATCATCGTGGCCTCCGCCCCCGTCGCCTCCCGCGCGTCCGCCACCGTGTTGAAGATCGGCAGCCCGTTGTCGTCGCTCTGCCCGCCCTTGCCGGGAGTCACGCCCCCCACGACCTTCGTGCCGTAGTTCAGGCACCCCTTCGTGTGCAGGGCCCCGTACGAGCCGGTGATCCCCTGGCAGATGACCTTGGTCTGGGCGTCAACGATGATGGACATGAATCGCTCCGGCGGGCGGTGAAAGGGTTGGTTGAAGGAGGATAGGGCGCCAAGGGTGGGGTCTCAAAGGGAGCTATTCGGCTGGTGGAATATCGTCGAAGGGCGTGTGTTCGGCACAACGCGAGCCCTCGTAGTTCTCACGAAGTTCGGCAAGATCGTCTTGAGCCTCAGCGACATCCTCGGGGCTATCCGACTTCATGATCTCGACATACCGCTTCATGCACGCCACAGCATCGTGGAACGCTTCGCACGAGTCGGCTTCTGCCGCAAGGAACATGAGCGCCCACCCCCGCCCCCGAAACGCAATCGCGGCGGCGTCCGGTGGTCCTTCGTCAAGATGATGCTTCGCAACATCGAGAAAAAGCTCGGCGCTCCGAGCCAAATCTGAGGCTTTCTCTGTGCTTTGCCAGCCAAGCAGCGCAGACGCAAGGCGATACTTCACTTGAACCAGGTCCGGCGCATGCTTCAGCGCGGTCTCGAACGCTTCGATCGCGTTTGGCGTCATGTCAGACGCATACTCGAACTCATTGGCGTAATCGAGAAACGCAGTCCCTACGTTGACCTGGGTAGCGACCCACGCGGAACGGTCTTTTGTCTCATCCAGCACGCCAAGCATGTCGCGATACAGCAGAATCGACTCGCGCAGGTTGTTGCTCCGGTCGCCGGTCTCTTGTTCCCGTAACGCCCCTGCCAGATTGCCCTTCGCTTTGATCCATTCGTCTCGGTGTTGTGCCGGATCGAGCGTGTCCGCGGCGCGCCGAAGAAGCTCGATTGCTTCATCAATATCGCGTGAGGTCTTCTCGGGCTGAGCAGTCAACAACTCGCGAGCCTTCTCAGCGTCACGAACCGCATCTTCCGGGGTGTAGCCCCCGCCGAAGAGCTTGCCAAGTAATCCTGGTTTCTTAGCCATACGGAACTCCAACCGCTAGCATATGAATCCGAACAGTGACTGGTGGTGGGCCGGTCTGAAGCGTTTCATTCAAAGCGGAGCAGCAGCCGTGAAGGCAATCGTCACCGGTCAGATCGGGCTCGACAAGACGCCCTACCTCGAAGAGGTTCAGAAACTCGCCCGGTCCAGCGGCGAGTCCATCGAGCTCTTCAACGTCGGCAAGATGATGTACTCCGAGGCGCCCGACGTTCGCCCCGGGCGCATCCTCGGGCTGCCCCTCTCGCGCCTCCACTCGCTCCGTCGCGCCGTCTTCAAGGACATCATCAACCAGGCGCCGCGTCATGAGCACTCGATGGTCAACACCCACGCCACCTTCCGCTGGCGCCACGGGCTCTTCCCCGCCTTTGACTTCGACCAGCTCCGCGAGTTCGGCGCCGACGTCTTTATCTGCATGGTCGACAACGTCGAGATGGTCCACCACCGCCTCCACAACGAGCACGACATCGACGCGACGCTCAAGGACTGCATGGTCTGGCGCGAAGAAGAGATCCTCGCCACCGAGCTCATGGCCCAGGCCTTCGGCGGCAAGTTCTTCATCGTCGGGCGCGGGCGCGCGGCCCAGAACACCCGCACCGTCTTCCGCCTGCTCTGCCGCCCCGACATGATGACCGTCTACCCCAGCTTCCCCATGAGCCACGTCGTGGGCATGCCCGACATCCTCGCCGAGATCGACCAGTTCCGCGCCGCCCTCGCCGAACGCTTCATCGCCTTCGACCCGGGCGACGTCGACGAAAAGCTCATGCTCGATCACGCGATCATGGCCACCAAGGAAGGCCACGATTTCATCGATCTTGATCCAACCGACCCCGCCGCCTCCTTTGGCAAGATGCCGGGCGACCCGGAACTCTCCGGGCGCGAGACGATCAAGGTGTCCTGCCGTGAGATCCTGGATATCGCCGGCGACATCGACGGGCAGATCTACAGCCGTGATTTCAAGCTGATCGACCAGTCCGACATGATTGTGAGCTATGTCCCCGAACTGCCGGGCGGCGTGCCGGGGCTGTCCTCGGGCGTCGAGCGCGAGCTGCAGCACGCGTGGGAGCACACAAAGGACGTGTATGTGGTGTGGAAGCCCAAGAAGAACCCGTCGCCCTTCATTACCGAGACGGCGACCAAGATCTTCTCGTCCACCGACGAGGCGCTGGCGCACTTCGAGTCGGCGGGCATGACGGTCAAGACGCACCTCTTCGACGGCTGAGACCCGCGGAGAGAGAGGGGGCGGGCGGACACGGCCGCGTTCCCACGAAAAGGGCGCCGCGAGAACCGGCCGGCGTTCGTGTCGCCTCGGGAGCCCTGCCCGCCAAAGCCCGCGACGCGTCCGCTCCGAGGAGCAGTGGGGCAGTTCGCCGCGAACCCAGCGGGCGTCCGGAAGCAAGCGACGCCGGCCTTGATGTTCTCACCGGTATAGTTCGCACGAACCCGCCGAAGGTTTCATGTAGAACCCATGCGGTTTTTGCTCAATCCTCCGAAAGCCCCTTGTGACGCGATATAAGCTCACCATCGCCTACGACGGCACAGACTTCCACGGCTGGCAGAAGCAGTTCGCCACGCCCGATCAACTCGCTGATACAGGCTTCGCCGGACGCCTGCTGAGCAAAGACCCCGACGAACAAGGCCGAAAACAGCTCCGCACCGTGCAGGCCGTCGTTGAACAGCGCCTGCGCCGCGTGTGCCGCGAAGAGGTGCAACTCCAGGGATCAAGCCGCACCGACTCCGGTGTTCACGCGCTTGCCCAGGTTGCCGCGTTTACCCGCGAACACGCCGACACCGGCCCGAGCGACGCGCGCCTGATCGAAGCGATCAACGCCGGCTTACCGGACGACGTGGTCATCACCGAGTGCGCCCGCGTCCCCGAAGGCTTCGAGCCGATCGCGAACTGCGTCCGCAAGGGCTACCGCTACACCATCGCCGCCGGCAAGCCCGCGCCCCTCTGGGGCCGCCGTTATGCGCACCACGTCGTCACACCGCTCGGCGTCGCCGCCATGCGCACCGCCGCGTCCGCCCTCGTCGGAACGCAAGATTTCGCAGCCTTCTCCAACGCCGGTGCCGAACGCGAAACAACCGTGCGCACCGTGCTCTCGTGCGACGTCGCCGAAACAAACGGCGTGATCGCCATCGACATCACCGGCGACGGCTTCCTCTACAACATGGTCCGCATCATCGCCGGCACGCTGGTCGAGGCCGGGCGCGGCAAGCTCACCGCCGAGCGCGTGCGCGAGGCGCTCGAGACCGGCGACCGCCGCCTCGCCGGGCCGACGCTGCCGCCTGAGGGCCTGCGCCTGGAATGGATGGAGCATGAGATCGGTGGCGAGCTGGTCCGCTCGCCCGGCGACGATGCTCCCTGCCTACGCTAGTAGCTCGATCGGGTGCCACTGGCAGCTTGCTGCCAGTGAGTTTGTGTACATCCAACCAAACACTGGCAGACAAGCTGCCAGTGGCACCCAGAAAGAGATAGGGACAGGGCATGGCGAAGATCCTTGTGGCGGGGCCGCACCCGGATGATCAGGAACTCGGCATGGGGGCGACGATCGCCAAGCTGGTCGATCAGGGGCACAACGTGCTCTTGCTCGATCTGACCAACGGCGAACCGACGCCCTACGGCGATCCTGAAACACGCGCGAAGGAAGCCGCGAAGGCCGCGGAGATCCTGGGCGTGAAGCGCGTGTTGCTCGACTTGCCCAACCGCGAGGTGCAGCACACGCTCGAAGCGCGGCACAAGGTCGCGGGCGTGATCCGCGAGCATCAGGCCGAGATCGTGTTCACGCCGTACTTCGAGGACGCGCACCCGGACCACCGCGCGGGGACGCGCATCGTCGAGGACGCCCGCTTCGACGCCAAGCTCACCAAGACAGACCTGCCCGGCGAGCCGATCTACCCGCGCTGGTTGTTCTACTACTACGCCACGCACCTGCGCTGGGTGGCCGACCCGAGTTTCTGTGTCGACGTGACCGGGTATGTGGACCGCAAGATCGAATCGATCGAGGCGTACCACACACAGTTCGTGCTGCCAGAGAAGAACCGGCGGGTGGTGGAGTGGGTGCGTTCGAGCGCTGACTACTTCGGTTCACGCATTGGCACCGCGGCGGCGGAGGCGTTCTATACGAAGGAGCCGATGGGTCTCACGTCATTCGATTCGTTGGCGATGTAGTTCTCGGGTGCCACTGGCAGCTCGCTGCCAGTGTCTTGTTAGATGTACGCACAACCACTGGCAGACGAGCTGCCAGTGGCACCCAGAGGCGGAGCCACTCGGGTGACGCCATCGATATTTCTTTTAGTTTTCCAGGCGTTCGCGTACGACACGTTCGAAGAGTTCTTCGGGCGCGGCGTGGCCGGTCCAGGCTTCGAACTGCAGCGCGGCTTGTTGCACGAACATCTCGACGCCGGTGATGGTTTTGAGGCCTAGGTCGCGTGCGTTGCGCAGGAGCGGTGTTTCGATCGGCGTGTAAACAGTGTCGAAGATCACGGTGTCGGGTTCGACCTTGCTCAGGATATCCTTGGGGACCGCGGAATCGTCGGGCGCCGGGCCACCGGCCATGCCGATAGGGGTGGCGTTGACGATGAGGAAGGCGTCGACGAGGGCGCCGAAGAGGTTGTCGACGTACGCGACGCCGAGCTCGTTGGCGAGGGCTTGCCCGCGCTCGGCGGTTCGGTTCCAGATCACGACGGACCAGCCGGCTTCCTGGAGCGTCCACGCGGCGGCGCGGGCGGCGCCGCCCGCGCCGAGGACGAGCGCCGTCGTCGCACCGTCGCAGGTCTCGCGCACGCACGAGGCGATGGCGTTGGTGTCGGTGTTGATGACCTGCTCGTCCAAGATGGTGTTGGCGGCGCCCAGGTCGCGGGCGTCGGCGTCGAGGCGCCAGCCCTCTTCGCGGGCGAGGCGGGCGGCGTGCTCCTTGTGCGGCAGCGTGACGCTGGCGCCGGCGAACTCCAGTTCGCGGTGCTCGGCGAGCGCGAGCACAGTTGCTTTGAAGGGCTCCCACCCCGGCGCGACGGGCAGCGGGAGGTAGGCGCCGTCGTGATCGACGGCCTCGAACCCGGCGTTGTGCACGAGCGGCGAGAGCGAGTGGGCGACGGGGTGACCGATGACGCCGTAGACCTTGGTGCGCCCGCCGATGTCGCGGAAGCGGTAGAGGTTGAGCAGGTCGGCGATGGTGGGCTGGCCCGGGGCGGTGGCGGACTCGTCGCGCACGCTGGCAAAGGTGAGGAGGGCGCCGAACTTGGCGGCGAGCACGCGGGACATGAGGCCGAACTCGCCCATGGCGAGGGCGATGGTGGGGCGGTCGCGCTCGCTGAGGAGGTCGAAGATTTCGAGATTGTCGCGCAGGCTGCGGGCGCGGAAGGCGACCTTGAGGACGCTGGCGGCGTCGATGGCGCGGAGGTCGGCGAGGCGTCGGCTGAGGTTGTCGGGGCGACCCTCGAAGTCGTGCATCGAGACGATGAGGCCTGGCGCGTTCTCTGACGCAGCGTTGCGTCCGGCGATGGCTTCGACGCGCTCGCGGAACGCGCTGTCGGCTTCGAGCGCGGCCACTTCGACATCGATGTAGCGCGGCGGGGCGTCGAGCGCGGCGAGGCGCTCGAAGAGTTCGGCGCGGTCGCTGCTTTCGCTCTCGTAGTCGCCGCCTTCTTCTTTGATGCGGCAGGTGACGATGCAGGGCAGGGGGGCGCGTTTGACGAGCATCTCGACAGCGGCAGCGCCTTCGTTGTCGCTGGCGCCGCGGAAGACGCCATCGACGCGCCACTCGATGAGGTCGGCGCCGGCGAGGCGGGCCTGCTCGGCGTCCTGCAGCGCGCGGTCGAGCTCGTCGACGAGGATCGGGGCGCAGATGAGTGTGCGGTTCGCGGCCATACCTCTTTATAGCTCCGCCAAGCGTCGCTCGATCTCGCGGCGCGTGAGCGCGGCGACGAGGTCGTCGAGGGCGCCGCTGAGGAGCTTGTCGAGGTTGAAGTTCTCACCCAGGCGGTGATCGACCGCGAAGCCGTCTTTGAAGCGGTAGGTGCGGATGCGCTCGGAGCGGTCGCCGGCGCCGATCTGGCTGGAGCGTTGCTCGGCGCGCTCCTGGCGCTGCTTCTCGAGTTCGAGTTCGTAGAGGCGAGCACGGAGCAGGCGCCAGGCTTTTTCGCGGTTCTGGCGCTGGCTCTTGGTCTCCTGCATGCGGACCTCGACGCCGGTGGGCTTGTGGATGAGGTGGACGGCGGTCGCGACCTTGTTGACGTTCTGCCCGCCCGGACCTTGGCTGGTGGTGATGTGTTCGTCAACATCGGCGGGGTTGATGTCGAGCTGCACGGCGGAGGGTTCGGGCAGCGCGGCGACGGTGGCGGTGGAGGTGTGGACGCGTCCCTGGGCTTCGGTCGCGGGCACGCGTTTGACGCAGTGGACGCCGGCTTCGTGGGCGAGCTCCGCCCAGGCGCCTTCACCGGTGATGGTGGCGCTGGCGTGCTTGGCGCCGCCGACCTCGCTCTCGGCGAAGTCCATCGCCTCGAAGGTCCAAGCGCGGGAAGCCGCGTAGCGCTGGTACATGGCGAAGAGCTCGCCGGCCCAGAGGGCGGCTTCGTCGCCACCGACGCCGGCGCGGACTTCGAGGATCACCGAGGCAACGGCGCGGTCGTCTGTGGTGACCAGGTCGGCGAGGATCGTCTCGATAAGGGCGGAGGCTTTTTCGTGGAGCTTGGGCAGTTCCTCGCGAGCCATCTCGGCGAGTTCGGCGTCGTCGCCTTCGAGAGCGGTTTCGAGTTCCGCCGCTTCGTTCCACGCGTTCTTGAACTCGTTGTAGAGGGCCGCGACGGGCTGGATCGCGGCCCGTTGAGTCGAGAGCTCGCGGACTTTCTCGTGGTCGGCGAGGACGTCGGGGTTGGCGAGTTCCTGGTCGAGGGCCTCGACGCGCCCGGTGAGCTCGTCCAGCTTGGCGAGCACGTGGGGCGGGATGTCGGCGTCGAGTGAGGGCATGGGGGAAGGGTAGCGGGGCGGGGTAGAGCGGGCGGGCTTTACGAAAACGTGAGGAACACCTTCGGGGTTTTCGTCGAAGCTTGTAGTGTCGTTCTCATCACCCGGCTTCGGCCGTCGTTATCTGGGGCAGAAAGCAGAACAGCTATGACCACTTTGTTTTCGCGCACTCTTGTGGGCGGTTTCGCCCTTTCTGTTTTCGCAGCGGCTCAAGCGGAGACGCCTCCGTTTGGGACGATGTTTTTGGAAGCGGGGTCGGGTCCCACCGAGATCGAGGCTGGGGATTTCAACGGCGACGGCATCGTCGATCTGGCGACTATGCAGTCAACCACCGGGTTTCCTGATGAGCTCGCCGGTTATTCGATACATCTGGGGCGTGGTGACGGGACGTTCGAGCCGCGCGTTTCAATCTCGATCGGTGCGCGTGCGTTGTATGTTCTCGTGGGCGACTTCGACGGGGATGGGATCGACGAGCTCGTCGCGCCGGCTCCCGATCCGGGCCCTGACGACAACCTCTACGCCGTGTACGGGCTCAACGCTGAGGGTGAGCTTGTCGTGTGGCGCACCGAGCCGCTCGCGCCGGACGTTCGCGGCGTCTTCTCGGGTCCTCGTGCGCTCGCGGGCGACTTCAACGGTGATGGGCGTGATGACGTTGCGATCGTGATCCAAGATGAGCAAACACTTGATCTGTACTTTGGTTTTCCCGGCGGCTTCGATCAGGCGCTGATGGTGCTGCCCGAGGGGGTGAGCGGATCGCTGTCCGCTGTGATCGCGCAAGACCTCGACGGTGACGGTTCCGAGGAGATCATCGCCGCGTACGACGAATCGGTGCGTGTCTGGTCCTGCGAGGACGGCGTGCAGGTAGAGCTGGCGGCGCTGGAGTTTGAGAAGCCGATCGACGTGCTGGGCGTCGGTGAGATCGACGGCGCTACCGGAGTGGATCTACTCGCCGGGTTTCATGGGAGGGTGGGGGTCTTCCTTGACTATGCGGTGGTCGGAGATGTGCTTGCGGGCACGCCGCACGGCGTCATCGCGCTGGCGAACGAACTGCTCGGGCGTGAACTGTATTTGTTCGACGGGAATGGCGACGGCCTTGATGATGCGCTCTTGCTGGACGCGGTAGATGAATTTTCAGGAGGCGGTGGAGGAGGCGGTGGGTCTGGTGCGGACTCTTTGCACTTTTCCGCTTTCGTTCAGAACGTGTCTGGCGAGTTTGGGTTTCCTGCGCTTACTCAGGACGCTCCCCGTCTCGGCAGCGCGCCGGCAGACGCCGCGATCGCGGACTTCAACGGTGATGGTCGTCCTGATATCGCGGTGGTCAACGCGATACGCTTCAACGGCGCCGTGACGGTGGCGCTCGGTCAGGGCGCCGGCGAGTTCGGGAACGTGGCGCCGGGTGAAAACAGCACGTCTTCCGCGCTGTTCAATGCCAGGTTCGTCGATCTGAACGCAGACGGGTTTGTCGATGTGATCAGCCGGGATGATGTGTACTTCAACGAGCAAGGGCGGTTCGACTTTGAATCGGCGCCGGGCGATATCGGAGATTTCGGCGCCGTGGGCGACGGTCGCTTTATTGATCTCGACGGCGACGGCGATGATGACCAGTTCACTTTTATCGATGGCGTTCTGACGGCGTACATCAACGAACAGGGGATGTACACCCAGCAGCCTGCCTACGAGCTTTCCGAGCAGGGCGCACGGTACATCCTTGATTTCAGGAACGGGCCTCCGGTCGTTCCGGGCGGCGGCGAGTCGATCCTCATTGCGCAGCGTCCGATCGACGCTGAAGACCCGACTCCTTACGAAGCCATTGTGCTGAGCTACGCCGCCGGGGGAGCGTTCGCAGAGATTCACGCTTCGTTTGATTTGCCGAACGTCGTTCCGTTCCGGATGAGCGATTTCAATGGGGACGGTCTCGGTGATCTCCGCTGGGGTATCAACGAAGTTGGTGCGGACGCTGTTGATCTGTTCGTATGGCTCAACGACGGGGCGGGCGCCTTCACGCCGGATAGCGTTCCGTACGCCCAGACCGGGCCGAAGCCGGGGTTCGAGGAGGCTCTTGTCGATCTCAACGGCGATGGTCTCGCCGACCGCGTGGTTGCACAGGAGATCGAACCCGACGCGCCGGGTCGGGGAACCCCTGCGCCTGACCGGTCCCTGCGGCTGGAAATCCAGCAGGTCGGGGGCGGCTTTGTCACTGTCCAGAGCATCGTCGGGCCGGGCGAGAAAGGGGTCGCGCGATCGGCGAATCCCAGTGGGGTTTTGGTTTTGGATCTCAACGGCGACGCGGTGGATGATCTCGTCGTAGCGTATTTTCTCGTTGGCCCCGGCAGCGGGTATGTCTGGTACGAGGGTCTCGGCGACGGTCGCTTCGGGCGGGCGAACGGGCTCGTTCTGAACGAGGACGCTGTCGATTTGATGGACGAGTCCATTGATATCGCTGATGTTGATCTTGACGGTGATATGGACGTTCTTCTGGGCGGGAGCGTCACAACGAGCGGAGTCCTCTCCTCCAGCGTTCTGGCGAGCGGCGTCCTCTACAATCGCACCGATGGGCCCAAGGCGTCGTGCGCCGGTGATTTCAACGGCGACGGACGTGTCGGGCCGGCGGACCTCGCGCGGGTGGTGTCGTTCTGGGGACAGAGCGTTGAGATTTACGGCATATACGATCTAACCGGTGACGGTTCGATCGGCGCGGACGATCTCGCCACTCTCCTCAGCGCGTGGGGCGACTGCGAGTAGTCAGCAGGATTATATTTCGGTAGCGGGGAAGAAGCCTCAGTCGTCGTCGCGTTTGGCGACCTTCTGGGGCTTCTTCTTCTTGTCGAAGTAGGAGCCGCTGAACTTCTTCTGGAACTTCTCGACGCGGCCCGCGGCGTCCACGAAGGACTGCTTGCCGGTGAAGAAGGGGTGGGAGCCGGACCAGACGTCGGCGTGGATCTCGGGGACGGTCGCGCCGACCTCCATGACCACCTCGCCGTTGTAGAAGACCTTCGCGTTGGGGTAGTACTTGGGGTGCGTGTCGGGCTTCATGGCGTGCTCCGGGCGGCGGCGTCCGCCGTACTGGGACCGGTTCGGGACGGTTCTGGTGCGTGGCTCTGAACTCGCCAGCCCCCACCGGGCGACGAGCCGAGCAGTGTAGCGGCGGGGGGGGCGGTCGCCAAGAGCCCCCCTGCGGCGGTGGTTGACCGGGGGCCAGAAGGGGGTACAGTCTTGGTTCCGGGTCGCGTGGGCGGCTTGGCGTGTCCCCGATAGCTCAATGGTAGAGCGAGCGGCTGTTAACCGCTAGGTTGTAGGTTCAAGTCCTACTCGGGGAGCTTTGGCGTTCACTGTATATGTGCTGATGAACCCCGCTGGCCTGAGGTACGTCGGGCAAACGAGCGATGCCGTCCGGCGCGTCGCTGAGCACAACGATCCCGCCCACAACCCGTGTAAGTTCACCTCAAAGCACACCGGCCCGTGGGCTCTGATCCACTCTGAGGAATTCGCGACGCGGGCTGAAGCGATGAAACGTGAACGCTGGCTCAAGTCTGGCGTTGGACGGGAGTGGCTCGATGCTGCGGTTGGTGGTAGAGCGAGTCCGCCGTCGGCGGATTAACCGCTAGGTTGTAGGTTCAAGTCCTACTCGGGGAGCTTTGGCGTTTGTGGGTTTGGTTTCATCGAAGCAGGCGGGGTTTGAACGCCGTTGTGCTGGCGGCAACCGAAGTTTTCCGGCCCGTCGAAACCTTCTTCTGTGATCAGTTTGGGTTCTTCACCGGCCTTTGCGCGGTAGAGGCGTCCGGCGCCGAAGTCTCCGACGAGCAGGGCTCCGTTCGAGTCGAACCCGAGGCCCATCGGGACGCTGCCTTCCGGCAGCTGGCAGACGACGCCTTCTGAGCGCCCGGTTTTCGGATCGAAGGAGAACACGCGGCCGTTGAACGGGCTTGAGACGAACATCCGTCCTTCGGCGTCGAAGACGACGTCGGAGGGGAATCTGAGGTCTTTGTGCTCCGCGGCGACGCCGAGGCAGGATCCGTCCTCCGGGTTGAAGCGGAGCACGTTGTTCCCGCGCGCGTTCGCGACGTAGAGCAAGCCCTCGGCGTCGAAGGCGAGGCCGATGGGCATCTCGAGGCCGCCCCCTTCGGCCGCGACGCCGTGTAGCTTTCCGGTCTCACCGTCGAAGCGCAGCACGTTCTTAGTCTGGCTCGAACTTACATACAGGTCATTGTCCGGCCCGAAGATCAGAGAGAACGGACCGACGAGTTCCGGCGTCCTGGCGAATTCTCCGAGAAACTCGCCGTCGGCGTTGTATCGCAGAACAGCGTGAGTTTGACTGCTCGCAACGAAGACGTCGCCGGCGCTTGAAACGGCGAGGCCGGTGGCGCCATGAAGACCGTTGGCTCCGGGTTCGACAAACTGACCGAGAAACTCGCCGCTGACGCAATCGTGCGCCGCTACCGAGCTGTCGCTGAGGTTCGCGGTGTAGCGCACGCATCGGTCTTCGCGCGGGGGATCGGCGCCGGCCATGGTCATCATGATTACGGTCAGCGTCACGCTCGGGATCGTCATTCGATGTCTCCGTCGCTGAAGGCTTGGCTGGACGAGCTTCATACCGCGTTCTCATGCAGCCGGTTTCTTTCTGCGGCTGTTGTACCTCTTATTGCATATTCCGAGCACGAAAAACGCCGGCTGCACTCATGATTCCGGATCTATTTCGAGCCCACGCGGGTCGTAATGCGATCGCACGGCCGCGATCTTCCCGTCGCGCAGCGTGAGCCAGTCGCAACACGCGACTGGCCCGCTCGGCGTCTCCATGGTGAAGAGCACACACGCGCGGTCGCCCTCGCCGATCGCGTCCTCCACGCGGAGCCGCGCGACGTTCTTCTTCGCCATCGGGATCACGGTCTCGAGGTACTTCTCACGCCTTGTGATCACGCCGAAGGGGCTCTCGTGGGTGAAATCTTCCGTCAGCGGCAGCGTGAGCGGGTCGCCGGTCTGCCACGTCTCGATCCACACGCGGGCCAGGCGTTGCGGTTCGTTCATCGGGTCAGTCTCCGGTCTCGCCCGTCCCGCGCTCGCTCACCCGCTCCCGCGCGAGCTGTTGCATATCCGCAACGCTATCCGTTTCGTCGATGATCTCCACGCCGAGCAGGGATTCGAGCACGTCTTCGAGCGTGACGATGCCGACGCTGGAGCCGTACTCGTCGACGACGAGGAACAGGTGTTCCTGGCGTTTGATGAACGTCCGAAGCACGCGGGGGAGCGGCGCGGCCTCCGGGATGATGTGCAGCGGGCGCGTGAGGTCGCCGAGGGTCTTCTCGCCCTGGCCCTCGGCGAGGGCGCGGTAGATCTCGCGCCGGTGGACGATGCCTGCCGGGTCGTCGAGCGAGCCGCGGACGACCGGGATGCGGGAGAACTGCGGCGGGGTCAGCTGCGAGACCTCGCGGACGCTCATGTCCGCCGGCAGGGAGTAGACGACCGTGCGCGGGGTCATGATGTGCTCGACCTTCATCTCGTTCATCGTGACCAGGTTGCGCAGGACCTCGGCCTCGGTGTGGTCGAGGGCGCCCTCTTCGAGCGCGAGCCCTGCGAGGCCGATCATCTCCTCGCGGCTGAGCTGACCGGCTTTGACCTGCGCCCGCCCGGAAATGAGCAAGGAGATTTTGTTGCACACGACGACGACAGGCTTGAGCACGATCATGAGCCAGCCGGTCGTCCACGCCACGAAGGGCGCGAGGCGTTTGGCGTGCACGGCGCCGAGGGTCTTCGGGATGATCTCGGAGAAGATGAGGATCAGCAGGGTGACCACGAAGCTGACGACGCCGACCCAGGCGTCGCCCCAGATGAAGGCCGCCTGAGCGCCGACGCCCGCGGCGCCGAGCGTGTGGGCGAAGGTGTTGAGCGTGAGGATGGCCGCCAGCGGCTGGTCGATGTCGTTCTTCATGCGGCGCAGGCGCTCGCCGGTCGGGTCGCCACGCTCGACCAGCGCCGCGATGTGCGACTTCGGCACGCTCAGCAGGACAGCCTCGAGCATCGAGCAGAGGAACGAGATCGCGATCGCGAAGAACAGATACACCAACAGCATGAGCATGAGGCCGTCTCTCCGTTCGTTGTCAACAGCGTAGCTTTCCACGTGCGCAGGCGCTTGGGCGCGAGGCTTACTGAGAGACCGCGCTTTGCACGAAGGGGATCACCGTGTCCCAGAACGCCTGTTCATCGCGCGGGAAATCGTTGTGCCCGCCTTCCAGCAGCACCAGGCGGGCGTCGCTCGCCAGCGCTTCCAAGCGTTCGCTGTGCGATTTCGGGATCAGCGTGTCCTGCTCGCCGTGCAGCAGCAGGACCGGGCAGGCGAGCGCCGGCATCACCCGATCGCTGCGGAAGGGGTGGCGGACGACGAGCCCGGCCAGCGGGAACCGCTTCACCATCGCGGGGATGCTGGTGAAGGTTGATTCGAGCACGAGCGCCGCGGGCTCGTGGCGAGCGGCGAGCTGCACCGCGATGCCGCCGCCGAGAGAGCGCCCGTGGTAGATGAGCTTCGAGGTGTCCACTTCCGGGCGCGCGATCAGCAGCTCACGGAAGCGCACGCTGTCGGCGACGATGCCCGTCTGCGAGGGACGCCCGGCGCTGCGCCCGTAGCCGCGGTACTCGACGAGCAGCACGCTGATCCCGGCGTCCATGTACGGGCGCATGCGGGCCGCGTTCCCGTCGATCAGCTCGGCGTTGCCGTGGAAGAAGATCACAGCGGGGCCAGGCGAATCATCGCTGCGTCCGGCGCCGGGTATGAACCACGCCTCGACGCGTTCGCCCTTTTCGGTCTCGACCGACAGTAAGTCGACGCCCGCGGGCGGCTCGGGCAGCGACGGCCCGGCGAAGCGCACCGGGAAGATCATCCCGTCCTGCGCGAAGTACGCGACCGCGAGCCCGGCGGCGTACAGGATCAGGAACAGGAGGAGAATCTTGAGCATCAGTCGACGCAGGCGGCACATGAACAGGGAAGGCGCGGTGTCGCCTGTCATCGCAGGATGATACGCAACGAACAGCGCATTTTTTTTATGGCTCCGCGAATATGTGATTCTGCAAACGGGTTAATCCGCCATGCAGAGCCCTCAGGATACCTCGCACTCTACCCGTTGTGACCGCCGCGACCCGCTGCAGGCGACGCTCAACGGCATGGGCCTGACCCCCTTCTAGGGGCCGCGCGGCCATCGCCGCCCAACGCTTGCATCCATCACACATCACACCCAGGCTCGCCGCGTGTCACGCTGTCGCTCTGCGCGACGCTGCCGCGTGTGCGATCACCCATTCACCATCAACTCCACAGGAGTTCATCATGCAACGCATGTTCTCTATCGTTCCCGCCGCGCTTCTCGCGATCTCAGCTGTTCACTCTGCTCACGCCTTCGAGCCTCACCGATGCGGCGCGTCGTGCGATCACGCCGAGCTGACTCAAGTATCCGAATCCGCAAACTCGCCCTTGACTCTCGACGTGGCGCTTTCGGGCTACAGCCCAGTGTCGTACATCGAGAACCGGCGTGCGGAGCCCGGATCACCCCGCTACACCGCGGAGCACAACGGCGCCACCTACTTTTTCACGAGCGAGCGTCAGCGCAGAACGTTCCTCGCGAACCCTCAGAAGTACCTGCCGGCCTACGGGGGCTACTGCGCCTTCGGGTGCTCGGTCGACTCGACGTTCGTGCCTGACCCAACGAGCTTCGAGATCATCGACGGGCGCACGCATCTGTTCCTGAAAAACAGCGAGGTCGACGCCCGAGCGATCTGGAAGTCCGCTGACCCGGACGAAGTGCGAGCCAAGGCGGACGCATTCTGGGGCTCACGGTCCGAAAGCAGAGCCTACGCGGGCGGGCGCAACATCCCCGCCAGCGGCCTGGCGCTCGAGGGCTACAGCCCGGTCTCGTACTTCACCGAAGGACGACCGCAGAAGGGCGATCCTCGCTTTGCGGTCGAACATAACGGTGCGGTTTACCACCTCACCTCCGCCAGGCAAGTCGAGCTCTTCAAGCGCAACCCGTCGAAGTACGAACCCCAATGCGGCGGCTGGTGCGCCTTCGGCATGAGCGTCGAGGACAAGTTCCCGGTCGATCCCACCAAGTTCTCGATCGTCGAAGGAAAGCTCTACCTCTTCCTGAACAACGATGAGATCAACGCCTTCGAGCTGTGGCGCCAAGGCGATCAGCGTGAGCTGGTCCGCAAGGCGCAGCGTCACTGGGGCAAGGTCTCCGGCTGATCCTCTCTCCAGTTGATTAACGCGATCCAACGGCTCGGGTATCCACCTGAGCTGTTGGATCGCATACGCGCTATGCCCGTGTGAACACAGTACGCATGAACCGATGCCACTGCCCATCGTCCCCCTTGTACTGCGAGCGCAGCAGGCGTGTGCCGTCACCGGGGAGTTCGACGATGTCCTGGTAGTCGACCATCTTGTTGGGATCGTCGAAGCCGGGGCCGCGGGTGTCGAGCGTCAGGGTGCGGCGCGCCTCGTCGAGCGAGCCCTCGTAGATGAACATGAATGTCATCGGTGAGCCGATCCACGTGCCGATGAACTTGCCCTTCGCGGGGTCGAAGCCGAGGGTCATGATGGCCTTCATGGTCCCGGCGCCGGGCATGTCACCTTCCATCTCGCCGATGGTCCATAGCTCGCCCAGCATGCTGATGGACTCGCGCCCGGTCGTGGTCATCGTTTCCGGGTCGGGCCCCATGGTGCAGGTGTTCTCGTAAGTCCACTCGCCGACGAGCTGCTTGAGCCACTCGTGCTCGGGGGTCGGGTCGGGCATCATCGCGGTCATCCTCCGGGGTGTGTCTGGCGACACGATACCGCCGGAATGGGCGTGTGAAAAAACCGACGGACGCGTGGGGTGATCACGCCCGTCGGGTTCCTCGCGCGTTCGCGAGAGCACGTCAGCTCGCTGGGGCGTACCTCCCGGCGCGAGGCCCCACGAGGCGACTCGTTGTGAGCAGAGGTCCGCCGACTCTGCCGACGTTGCACGCCATACCGGACTCACTGAGAATGACTTGCTGATGATGATTTTTCTGCAACAGACGCGCGTCGGGCGGACCTGTATCCCCGGGGATGGCCCGCCGCGCACGCACGGTCCCCGGCAGGAGCGGCGGTGGGGAGGGTGATGGCGGGCCGTGAGTGTTCGTTGAGCCGTGAGGAGTTCGAGCGGGAGTACACGCGCGCGTACCCGACCCT
The DNA here is from genome assembly GCA_965227605.1 of Phycisphaerales bacterium. Taxonomy (GTDB): domain Bacteria; phylum Planctomycetota; class Phycisphaerae; order Phycisphaerales; family UBA1924; genus CALNYS01. Next base: position 782,426 of record OZ245745.1, read on the forward strand.
CCATGTCATCGCCGCTGTTGAGTGCGGGCGCAACGACGCCGAGGACGCCGTGCAGGAAGCCGTCATCATCGCCATGAAGAAACTCGATCAGTTCACCCCCGGCACCAACTTCACCGCGTGGATGGCGAGCATCGTCCGCGGCGTGGCGTCCAACACGCGCCGGGGCGAGCGCCGTCGCAGGGACCGGGTGCGCCGTCTCGCCCTGGTCAGGCCGCGACCGGATGGCGACACAACCAAGCTCACCGCGGATGATGAGGTTCTGCGTGCGCTCGAGCGCCTGCCCAACGAGCAGCGGTTGTGCCTCACGCTCAAGGCCGCGCTCTCACACTCATACAAAGAGATCGCCGAGGCGACCGGCATCTCTGAGGCCACCGCGCGGAGCCATGTCTTCCGCGCCCGGCGCACTCTGCTCGACACGCTCCCGCACAAGGACGACGCACGATGAAACCGATCGACGACGACACGCTGAAACTCATCGTGCGCTACCTCGACGGGGAACTCGATGATTCGGAGCGCGACGCCTTCGAGCGTCGCCTGAACGAGGAGGCTGAGTTGCGTGAAGCGATTGAGCGCCTCCAAGACGTTGACGCCCGTGTGCGCGCGGCGCATCCGCCGGCGTCGCCGCGCCCGCTGCCTTGCGTTCGCCGCACCGTGCCGCCGGTGCTGCGCGCGGCTCTTATCGCCATCCTCGTCCTTTCCGCCGCGGCGCTCGTATACGTGAAGCCCTGGCGGCCCGCGATCACGGGGGTGAACGCCTCGTCGGCTCACGCGGGGTTCATCAGCGACCCCACGCCGAGCGTGGTCTGCGACACCAATGAGAAATTCATCCACTACACGCGGGTGTACCTGGGTGAGTCCATCGGCGCGAACTTCGATACGCCCGTCACACTCATCGGTTGGCGCAAAATCGATGGCGCCGACGAACCCACGCGGGACAGGCTCCTGCTCGCTCGCGGCGAGCGCGACGAGCCCATCGTCGTCATTTTCCAGCAGACCCAGTCGCCAGACCCGACGCTCACCGAGGGCGACACTCTCCGCGCCCACCGCAAGCCTTTTGGGTCAGTTACCGCGTGGGAGATCTCGGCGAACGACGAGCCGAGCGTGCTGCCGCTGCTCGAACTCCAACGCTGAGAAGCCGCGCCGCTTGCCACGGTGGCGCCGAGCGGTCACGCTCACCGCATGGACATGACCACCGAACGCTGGGACGCCACCACGGCGTACCTCACCGACGTCTTCGGCGCCCCCGATGACCAGCTCCGCACTCTGATGCTGCGAGCCGTCGACGCCGGGCTGCCCGACATCGCCGTCGACGCGTCGGTCGGGCGTCTGCTCACGGTGCTGCTGAAAAGCATCAACGCGAAGACCGCCGTCGAGGTCGGCACGCTGGGGGGGTACTCGGGCGTTTGGCTCGCCCGCGGCCTCGCTGAGAACGGGCGTCTCTACACCATCGAGTACGAGGAAAAGCACGCCGACTTCGCCAGGCAGGAATTCAAGACGGCCGGGCTCGACGAGCGCGTCGAGGTCATCCGCGGCGCCGGGCTTGAAGAGCTTCCACAGCTCGCCGAGCGCCTCGGCCCCGCGTCCGTGGATGTTCTCTTCCTCGACGCGATCAAGACCGAGTACCCGGGCTACCTCGAGGCCGCGCTCCCCATGCTGCGTGAGGGCGCGCTCGTCCTTGCCGACAACGCCCTGGGCGGTGGCGGCTGGTGGATCGACGAGCCCGCCGGGACGTCCGACAGCCTCGACGCCGTGGACGCCTTCAACCGCCAGCTCGCCGCTGACCCCCGCTTCGACGCGGCCTGCGTGCCCATCCGCGAGGGCCTACTGATCGCCCGCTACTCCGGCGTCTGATCCCGCCCCGCGGCGTAGCGCAGGTCGTCCTTCACGCCGGCGAGGTCCGCACGCCCGCGCGAATCCATCGCGCTTACCAAGAAAGCTACGGCGAACGACACCACGAACGACGGGGCGATCACGTCTAGGTTGGTCAGGTGCGTGTTGAGTTCATCGAGCCCGGCGTTCGCAAATATCATCGGCGCCACGAACTTGAAGAAAGGCACACCGAGGAAGCCCGCGACCATCGCGCACCGCGCGCCTTTCGCGGTCAACCCCGACCAGAACAGGCTCAGAATCATCACCGGGCAGAACGTCGCGGCGATCCCTGACCACCCGAAGATGATGATCCAGAACACGCCCTTCTCGGTGTCGTAGGCGAGGATGCCCATCCCCAGCGCGAACGCGATGATCGCCAGCACGAACGTCACGATCTGCGACAGCTTCACCAGCGACACGTCGCCCATCCCGGGGTTCTTCGTCTTCTGCCAGTAGTCACGCACGCCGGCGCTCGACGCCACGACCAGCAGCGAGTCGATCGTCGACATGATCGCCGAGAGCACCATCGCGATGAAGATCCCCGCGAAGAACGAGGGCAGCAGCGTCTGCGACATAAAGGGAAGAATGTTGTCCTTGTCGCCGCCGATCACGTCGATGTCGTACAGCGCGCGGCCCGCCATTCCAACGAGCACCGCCCCCGAATCAGCCAGCAGCGTCCACGTGAGCGCGACCCCGGCGCCCTTCTTGATCTCCTTCTCACTCCGCAGTGAGATGAAGCGTACGAACACCTGCGGCGAGCCGTAGAAACCCAGCCCGATGGCCGCGTACCCGATCACCGCGCTGATCGTCACCGCCGTCCACCCGGCGCCGCCCGTCATCGACAGGTGCTCCGGGCTGACCTCGCGCAGCGCATCCATCATGTTCGTCACGCCGCCGAGTTCGAGCAGGCCGACGATCGGCAGGCCAACCAGCCCCAAAAACATCAGTGTTCCCTGGAACACGTCCGACCACACCACCGCGATGAACCCGCCCTTGGTGATATAGAACAGCACGACGAGGAACCCGATCGTCGCGCCCAGATAATGGTTCCAATCAAGGAACGCGTTGAACGCCTTGCCAGTCGCGAAGACCTGTGACCCCGCGTAGATCGGCACGAAGATCATCAGCGAGCCCGCCGCGATCAGGCGCAGCCAGTGCCCCGTGTCGCGGAAGCGCGACTCCAGATAGTCCGGCACCGTGATCGAGTCGTACCGGTCCGACAGACGCTTGAAGCGGCGCGACATCAGCAGCCACGCCCCGCCCACGCCCAGCATCTCGCCCAGCACCACCCAGAAGCCCATCGCCCCGGTCGCGAAGCCGAGGCCCGTGAGGCCGAGCAAGAGCCACGCCGACTCGCCCGTCGCCCGCGCGCTGAACGCCACGTTGATGAAGCCCAGCTTCTTCCCGCCCGCGTAGTAATCCCGGATGTCCTTCGTCCGCCGCGAGGCGATCGCCCCGATCAGCAGCAGGATGCTCCCGTAGAGCGCGACCGCGATGATCTTCCAGATGGCGTCGGCGTCGATGGCGATCCCCTTCTTTCAGGTGTGCAGTCGCAGTCTACGGTTTGACGGCGCGTGCGCCGAACCGCGACACTCACCCCATGACTCTCTGGATCATCCGTCACGGCAAGGCCCAGCGCGACTCATCCACCGGCCTCGACGCCGACCGCGCTCTCAAACCCCGCGGCCACCGTCAGGCCGCCTACCTCGGCGCCGAGTTCGCCTCCCGCGACGACGCGCCCGAGCGTCTCATCTCCAGCCCCTTCGTCCGCGCGCAGGAAACCGCGCACGGCATCGCCGACGTCACGCTACAGGACGTGCTGACCCACACCGCCCTCGAAAGCGGGCGCGGCCCGATGGGCGTACTCACGCTCATCGAAGAGCTCGGCGCCGATGCGTCGGCCGCGCTCGTCGGCCACAACCCCGAGCTCTCGCAGGTGGTGAGCGCCCTCGCCGGCTCGGGGATCATCGAGGGCGACTGGGTGCGCACCGGTCAGGCCGTCGCGCTCGAACACGACGCGGGTGACTGGAGCGTCATCGACGTCCTGCGGCTTGACGAGTAGCCGTCCCGTTAGCCATCGATGTTGCCCGAGTAGAAGTACCACCCCAGCCCGACGGTAAACAGCAGGTCGCCGTACAGCGCGTGCTCCACACTCGCGGCCAGCGTCGAACGCGTGCGCAGGTACGTCGTCAGAAAGAGCACACCGCCGATCGTCGAAAGCCCCACGGCGATCGCCGTCGCCCGCGCGTTGGCGCCGAACAAAACGTGCGCCCACCCGAACGCCAGCGCCCCGACCGCGACCAGCGTCACGGCGCCGCCCAGCGAGCGCAGGGCCTCGCCGTAGCGGCGCACGAAGAACGCTCGGAAGATGATCTCCTGCGGGTACACGCTCAGGATGGGGTAGAAGCACATCACGATGATCCATACCTTTGGCGCCTGCAGCGGGAACTGGAAGAACCGCTCGCGCTCGAAGAGGTACGTCGCGCTCGTCAGCAGCGCCGCGCCGACCACAAACCGCAGCAGCATCCAGCGCATGCCCAGGCGCGCGCCTTTCGCGTTCCAAAGCTGTTTCCGGTCGAACCCCGGGTCGCGCAGCAGATAGATCAGACACCCCAGGAACCCGAAGAAGATCGGCGGCCAGATCCCCAGCCGCCATTCGCGCATCGGCGCGCCCGCCCACCACCACGGGAACAGCCCGAAGAGGACGAACAGCTCAACCAGTCGCGGCGCCAAACGTCGGGCGGGCATCGCCGAGAGGGTACGGACTCCCATAACGCCGCGTTCGCCGAAATGTTTTCACGGATTCGCGCACGGAACGGAACCGCCCGCGCGTCTTCCCAATACAACGGAGTAGAGAGCGCGCCGGGGGCAGAGTGCGGCGCCCATCAGTGTTCCCCCTCCCGCCGGAGGCGCGTTATGCCGGTTGTGTTCGTGCGCCGTCACTCATCCCCGCCGCCCGCGGCGGTCCCCCGTCTCACACCACCCTCGCTCAGCAGCGACGACGCCAAACGCCTCGCCGAGCTCGTCCACCTGCGCGTGCGATACGACCTCGCCCACAACGATCTCCCGGCCAGCGAACGCGCCGCGCTCCTCGCCCGCATCACCGAAATGGAAGATGAACTCCGCGGCGCGGGGCTGCTCAGGCGTTCACAGCACAATCCCTAAGCGGTGCCGTGGTACAGATCGTCTTCGATCTGTGCCACGAAAAACGCCTAGCCCGCGCCAACCTCATCAAGCAACGCGGGAAGCTCCCCCTCCACAAACGCCCGGATCTCGTTCCGTACCCGCCGGTAGGGGGCCAGCGCCGCCTCGCCCTCCAGACCCGACGCCAGCTTCGGCGGATCGTCGAAGGGGCGGCGCACCACCCGCACCTCACCCTCCCCCACGGGCGGCGTGAAGACCGGGCAGGTCGATGCCGCGTGCTCGCACACCGCCACCACCAGCCCGAAGCGCACGCCCCGCGCGTGCAGCGCCTCCGGCGTCACCGACTCCGCCCCCGCGATGTCCACATCAACCTCCGCCATCACCCGCACCGCCAGCGGGTCCACCCCCTTCGGTGCCACTCCCGCGGCGTAGGCGACCACACGATCCGCAAATAGATGATTCGCCCAAGCCGTTCCCATTTGGGAGCGGCACGAGGCGCCGGTGCAGAGGAAGAGGGTGTTTAGGGTCATGAATCAATTTAACTTTATATACTAATCAAAATGCTAATCAAAGTAATAGTCAATATCGGACTTGAGATAGTCACTCAGATGCTCGAAGTACTTCCATCGGGCAGGCCGCGCGTTGCTTCTGGACAGAATGCGCTTCCATTTTACAAAATTACTGGCATCCGGATTAATAATAATAACTTCACGCAGAGTACGATTCGTAAATTCTCTGAATAGTAACTTCGCCATAATGTCTGTATCAGGGAGAGAATATCCGCATATAATTATTCTTCTCGCTTGCGTGCAATACTCATACGCTGTGGTCCACAAGAAGCGAAACAAACTAACTTGTGTGATAGGCTTGTAGGGTGTTGGTGGGATGATGCACGGAGAATCGTCATCATCGAGCGAAGGTGGTTGGTCGCTGTTGAACCATATCGGATCAATGTAGCTCTCATTGTCATCATCAGGATTCTGAGAAAGAAAGAAGGATCTAAAATTTTCGTACGAACATACCCAATTCAGCGATCCGTGTAGTTTGAGTATTTTTGGATGAGGGTAGAATGCGGTGCGCCTAGATTCATCTGGCGAATTTCTTATTTTGTCAAAGTACAATTCTTGAGGAGAGAAATGATCTAGAAAATGCTCGTCTAGCAAAGTATCATAATTAAAAGTAATAACTCGTTCTCGTGATTCTTGGCCATCATCTTCCGCAAAACCGTCTAGCTCAATAATGTGGTCGAACAATTCTCTCATCAATCGATCGTTGTTTTCACGAGCCCGATATAGTACGAACGCAATCAAGTGACCTATAGTGTCCAAGAAATCTATGTTAGGTAACTCTCCTCGCCGTAGTCGTTGCTTATGGATGGCGCTAGTAAAAGTATGGCTACCTAGTTGTTCGATGATTGCGGCTTCTAGTCCATATGATTCGAACGTCCTTTCCCCGCGCCAAGAGTCGCGTAGTGATTGAATTGCGTCTCGAACCTGTCGATTGCGCCCCGACGGGATCGACAACAGCCTGCTGGTGAGATGCTTGTCGAGAGGGGCTACAGATCGAGACGTACCGTTGCCGTACGTACTGGCTGCGAAGGAAGCCCCCGCGCCTAGCACGTATAGATTGTTGACTTTGAGCCTATTGGCAAGTGATCGCATCAGCTACAGAGTAAGAACTTCTGCAGCTGAGTGAGCGATGTGCTCAAGCAGTTACAGGCGCCCCCATATGCTTAATAATCTCCTCCCCAAACTCCGAGCACTTCACCAGCGTCGCGCCCTCCATCTGGCGCTCGAAGTCGTACGTCACCGTCTTCGCGCTGATCGCCTTGCTCACGCCCTCGACGATCAGGTCCGCGGCTTCCGTCCAGCCCAGGTGGCGGAACATCATCTCGCCCGACAGGATCACCGAGCCGGGGTTCACCTTGTCCTGACCCGCATACTTCGGGGCCGTCCCGTGGGTGGCCTCGAAGATGGCGTGGCCGGTGTCGTAGTTGATGTTGGCGCCGGGGGCGATGCCGATGCCGCCCACGCACGCGGCGAGGGCGTCGGAGATGTAGTCACCGTTGAGGTTCATGGTGGCGACCACGTCGTACTCCGCCGGTCGGGTGAGGATCTGCTGCAGGAAGGCGTCGGCGATCACGTCCTTGATGACGATCTTGGACGGATCAACGCGGACCTTGCCCTCCTTGGAAGGGCGGTGCGTGACCTCGGGGGCGCCGGCGGGGCGGTCCATGATGTGCCAGGGGCCGCCGTCCCAGGGCGTGGCGCCGAAGTGCTTGGCCGCGACCTCGTAGCCCCACTCCATGAAGGACCCCTCGGTGAACTTCATGATGTTGCCCTTGTGCACGAGCGTGACCGAGGTGCGCCCGTTGTCGATGGCGTACTGAATCGCCGCCTTGACGATCCGCTCCGTGCCTTCCTGCGAGACGGGCTTGAGCCCGACGCCCGCGGTGTCGGGGAAGCGGATCTTCTCGTAACGCTCGGGGAAGGCGCTCTTGAAGGTGTCCTTGAACTTCTTGGCGTCGTCCGTGCCGTGCTCGAACTCGATGCCGGCGTAGATATCCTCGGAGTTCTCGCGGAAGATCACCATGTCAGTAAGCACGGGGTTCTTCACGGGCGTGGGCACGCCGTCGAACCAACGCACCGGGCGCAGGCAGGTGTAGAGGTCGAGAATCTGACGCAGGGCCACGTTCAACGAGCGGATGCCGCCGCCCACCGGCGTCGTCAGCGGGCCCTTGATGCCCACGAGGTACTGGCGGAAGGCGTCGAGCGTCGCCTCGGGCATCCACTCGCCCGTCTTCTCGTGCGACTTCCCGCCCGCGAGGACCTCCATCCACTCGATCTTCCTGGCGCCGCCGTAGGCTTTCTCCACCGCGGCGTCGAAGACCGGCTGCGACGCCGCCCAGATGTCCGGCCCCGTGCCGTCGCCCTCGATGAAGGGGATGATGGGGTCGTTCGGGACGTTCAGGCCGTCGGCGGTCATCGTGATCGGGGCGCCCATGTGCGTCATCCTTCCGCGAAAAGCGATTCGGTAGGGGGGTAAAACGTGACCACAAAGGATAGCGACCACGCCGCGGTCAGGCTTATGACCGAAGGCGACATCCCCGCTTTCGCTGCGATCCTGCAGTGGTCCGCCGACGAGGGCTGGGCCAACTTCGAAACGCGCCGCATCAACCCGGACGAACTCCGCGAGACGTGGCGCAGCCGGCGCGAGCTGTTCCCGTATTTCGTCGCGGAGGCTGAGGGCGAGATTCTCGGCGCCGCGTGGTCCTCCCCCTGGAAGAACAAGCCCGGCTACGCGTGGACGGCTGAGGTGAGCGTCTACATTTTGCCCGAAGGCCAGGGTCGCGGCCTGGCGAGGGCGCTTTACACGAAGCTCTTCGCGACTCTCAAGGCCCAGGGCTACCGCCTGCTGATCGCTGGCGTCGCTCTCCCCAACGAGCCCAGCGTGCGCCTGCACGAGTCATTCGGCATGAAAAAGGCCGCCCACTTCGAGAAGAACGGCTTCAAGCTGGGCGCCTGGCGCGACGTGGGCTACTGGACGCTCCACCACGACGGAAAAGACCCGCCCCCAGAGGTTTTGGGCGTTTCAGAGGCCATGAACACCAGCGCCGCGCGGTAGGCTGTCGCCCATGACGACGCCCATCGAAACCGTCCGCCGCGCCGCGCTCGCCGCCCTCCTCGCGTCCCTCGCCGCCTGCGGCTCCGAGTCGGCCCCCGAGGCCACCGCCCCGCAGCAGGCCCCCGCCAGCGAAACCGCCCAGCCCCAGACCACGGCCACCAACGAACAGCCCGCCGACCCCGACCAGACCATCACCGCCGCCGGCTACAACGTCAGCGTGTGGGACGGCAACGGCGAGGGCAAGGGCCAGCTCGAGTTCGCCCGTAACGGCGAGACCGTCGCCGCCTACACCGGCGAGCGCTTCGAGCTCGGCGCCCCCGGCCCCAGCGAAGGACGCGTCGGCCTGGGCGAAGACATCACCGGCGACGGCGCCCCCAACCTCGTCGTCGAGCTCTGGACCGGCGGGACCACCTGCTGCGTCGATTACCTCATCTTTGAGCTCGCGGACGAAGGCCCGGAACTGCTCGGGCGCGTTGCCGCCCACACCGGCGGACGCTTTGAGGACTTCGACAACGACGGCGCCTACGAGGTCCGTCTCCGCGACGCCACGTTCATGGGCTGGAACGCCAGCGACGAAGACTCACCCATGCCCCCGGTCGTCCTGCGCTGGGACGGCCTCTGGTACGCCCCCGACGCAGCCCTCATGCAGGCCCCCGCGCCCACGCACGAGCAGATCGCCGAGTGGAGCGATTATGTGAAGTCAGGCGAAGAGTGGGACCGCCCCGGCGAGTTCGCGCCCCCCGCCCAGCTCTGGGGCGTCGCCCTCGACCTCATGTACACCGGCCACCCCGACCTCGCGACGGCCTTCCTCCATAGCGCCTGGCGCGACGACGTCCCGGGCCGAGACGCCTTCATCGCCAGCTTCCTCAGCAAGCTCGACGAAAGCGACCACTACCGCGCGATCGCCCGCACGCAGTAAAAACGAGCGATCGAACGTAGAAGAGCAGGCGTTGTGGTGAATGCCAGCAACGTATGCCACCTTCGCGTTCCCGGTCACCGTCCTTTGCTGAGCCGCGCTGCCCCACTCTCATCAACCGTGACCCAGAAGTGCCCTGGCCAACCATCAGTCAGCAAATCCCAACGTACAAAGAAAAATATTGTGCTTTCTGGGCTCGCATCGATTGTTCCAAGGGAGTATTTCTCAAGTTCGACTCTGTCTTCTTGTCGTGCGCGTGCGTGCGCAATCGCCAATCGCTCCTGCGTCTCAAGCAATTGCGCCGAAACCAAATCCTCCGATCTGGAAACTGACGAGCACCCGCAAAGCAGCAGCGCCGAAGCAATGATCAGCACGAAGGTGCGTATCCTCTCGATCTGCATGCTCCTGCCGTTGTCGGCGCCGTGATGCGCGACGAAACCATATGTATGACTCATCTGTCAGATCACCGTCCTTTGAACAGTCGTGCTACGCCTTCGTCATCAACCGTCACCTCAAAGTGCGTCAAACCGCCTCGCACACCCAAAGCAGGGTCAAGTTGCCAGAATTCAAAGCTGGTGACATTCGGACGCGCCTTGACGCTCCTGATTGTGTACCCATCGATCTCATACCCTTCCGCCTTCGCCAGCGCGTGGGCGATCTCAAGCCGCTCATGCGTTTCGCGCAGCTGCTCTAAAACCAAATCATCTGGCGGCGGCGCCGATGAGCACCCGCCAACCAACAGTGCAGATGCAGTGATCAGTGTGCGAAGGCGCATCACGCCTCAATCCCCATGCTTCTGCCGCAACCGCGGCGAAAGCCGCAGCAAAAGCTGCACCCGCTCGAACTCATCCACCCAGTCCTGCAGACAAGCGGCCACTTCGTCGTCCGCGACGCCCGCCCCCGGGATCTCACACGCCGCCCCGAGCTGGCGCGACGCCACCGCCCGGTAGCGCGACAGCGTCCGGTCGCCAAGCGCGTGCACGAACGCGTGATCCTCGGCCATGAAGACCACCGTCGGCACCCGGTTGCCCTCGTTGATCTTGAACGCGGCCGAAAGTTCCGCGTGCTCGTCCCGATCCGCGTAGCGAACCAGGATCTTCGAAGCGTTCGCCTCCGCGATCCTCGCGATTAGCGGCACCTGCGCCACGCAATCCCCGCACCACATCCCAGACAGCACGATCACCCGCATCTCGCGGTTGAACGAGGACAGCAGTTCGCGCTGCGCTGGCGTCAGTTGCGCCTGCTCAAAGACCTTCCCGAACGCCTCGCGCTCGTGGTCCTTCCCGCTGTCGAGGTAGGCGCCGTACTCCAGCGCAGAATCAAACTCACTCGCCAGAAACTCGTTCGTCGTCTGCGTGCTCAGCATGGGTATCTCTTTCCGAATCTTTTATCCGGGTGCCACTGGCAGCTCGCTGCCAGTGTCTTCTATCTGCCGGTTGCATCCCGTAAAACTCTAGTACCGATCCTCATCCGACTGCGGCGCGTTGCCCCACGCCTCGCTCGCCTCGCCGTTGATCGTTGTCCCGCCCGCGAAGATCCCCTTCACGTTCGGCAAAAACGACACCGGGAAGATCGACTCCCGCGAGCTCGCCTCATCGAGCTTCTCGGTCTGCGCCTCGGTCAGCGTGAACTCCACGCACTTGAGGTTCGCCTCAAGCTGCTCCATCGTCCGCGCCCCGATGATCACCGAATCAACGCCGGGGCGCGCGACGCACCACGCCAGCGCGATCTCCGCGGGCGTGCGGTCGTGCTCCTCAGCGATCTCCTTCAGCGCGTCCACGATCGTGAACGTCCGCTCGGTCAGGTACCGCGAGTCCTCGTCGTACCGCCGGTTGCCTTTTTCAGGGATCGAATCGCGCGTGTACTTGCCCGTCAGAATCCCGCCCTTCAGCGGGCTCCAGGGCGTCACACCCATCCCCAGCTCGCGCGCCATCGGGATCAGCTCGTCCTCCACCGAGCGCTCGACCAGCGAGTACTCGATCTGCAGCGCAATGAGCGGCTCCCACCCCCGCAACCGCGTAACCGTCTGCGCCTCGGCGCACTTCCACGCGGGCGTGTCAGAGAACCCCACGTACCGCACCTTCCCCGCGCGCACCAGATCATCGAGCGCCCGCATCGTCTCCTCGATCGGCGTGTGGTGATCCCAGAAGTGCTGCCAGTACAGATCGATGTAATCCGTCTTGAGTCGCCGCAGCGATTCATCGCACGCCGCCAGAATCGCCTTGCGCCCGGCGCCCCCCGAGTTCGGGTCGCCCAGGCGCATCGCGCTCATGAACTTCGTCGCAATCACCGCCCGATCACGCGCGCCCTTGCGCTTGGCGAAGTACTCCCCCATGATCGCCTCGGAATGCCCCTTGGTGTACATGTTCGCCGTGTCGATGAAGTTCCCGCCCCGATCCCGGAACGTGTCGAGGACTTTCTCGCTCGTCGCGACGTCCGACCCCCACCCCCAGTCCTCGCCGAACGTCATCGCCCCCAGACACAAGGGTGAAACGCGCAAACCGGACCGACCGAGCGTGACATACTGATCAAGAGCCATGCGGAACCTCCGGGAGTTGGAAACTCAGCGTAGGCGCGTCAGCCCTTTGCTTTCTCAACCAGCCCGCGCAACACATCAAACGCCTGCAGCGGCGTCAGTGTTTCAATCTGCATCTCTTTCAGCTCGCTCACCGCCGGGTGCTCCGCCGCCGCGAACAGCCCCATCTGTTCCCCGTCGTCCTTCGCCGGCCCGTGCGCCGATCCAGGCGCCGGCCCGTGCGTCACGCTCAGCTCGCCTAGCAATTCCTTTGCCCGCTCGATCACCGCCCCCGGCACACCCGCCAGCCGCGCCACGTGCACGCCGTAGCTCCGCCCCGCCGTCCCCGCCTCGATGCGGTGCAGAAACACGATCTCCTCGTTCCACTCACGCACGCTCACCCGCAGGTTGCGCACCCGCCCCGCCATCGTCTCCGCCAGCGCCGTCAGCTCGTGGTAGTGCGTCGCGAACAAAGTCCTGGGCGCCTCCCCGCCCTCGCCCGCCAGCCGCTCCGCGATCGCCCACGCCAGGCTCAGCCCGTCCAGCGTCCCCGTCCCCCGCCCGATCTCATCCAGGATCACCAGCGAGCGCTCCGTCGCCCCCGTCAGAATCGCCGCCGTCTCCGTCATCTCGACCATGAAGGTCGACTGCCCCGCGTGCAGCGCGTCGTCCGCGCCCACCCGCGTGCAGATGCGGTCGCACACCCCGATCACCGCCCGCTCCGCCGGTGTGAACGCCCCCGCGTGCGCCAGCAGAACAAGCAGCGCCGTCTGACGGATGTATGTGCTCTTGCCAGCCATGTTGGGCCCGGTCAGGATCGCCAGCCGCGCCGACTCCTCTTTCGTCCCAAGCTCCACATCGTTCGGCACAAGCTCCGAAGCCAGCGTCCGCTCCAAAACAGGGTGCCGCCCGCCAACGATCTCAAGCGACGCCCCCTCCACCATCTCCGGGCGCACCCACCCCCGGTTCCGCGCCACCTGCGCAAAGCACAGCAGCGCGTCCAGCTCCGCGCACGCCGCCGCGAACTCCGCGATCGCCCGCGCCCGCTCGCGCAGCGACCCAACCAACTCGTCAAAGAGCTTCTGTTCACGCGCGATCCCCCGCGCCTCCGCCCCTGTCGCCTTCGTCTCGAACTCCTTCAGCTCCGGCGTGATGTACCGCTCCGCGTTCTTCAGCGTCTGCTTGCGCGTGAACTCAACAGGCGCCCGGCGCGCCTGCGCCGCCGGCAGCTCGATGTAGTACCCGAACACCTTGTTGAACCCGACCTTCATCCCCGGCAGCTCGTGCGCCGCGCTCAACTGCGCCTGATAGCTCGCCAGCCACGCCGACGCGTCCGTCCCGATCGACCGCGCTTCGTCAAGCTCCGCGTCCACCCCATCCCGAAACACATTCCCCTCGCGCGTGTGCGCCGGCGGGCGCTCCACCACCCGCGCCGCGATGTCCGCCGCCACCGGCGCCAGCGTCTCCTTCAGCCCGCTCAAACGCTCCCGCTGCCCCACAAACGCCGGCGCGTTCTCCAGTGCCGCGAGCAGATCATCCAGACGACCCACCGAGGCCCCCAGCGCCGCCACATCCCGTGGCGTCGCCCGCCCCGTCCCCAGCCGCCCCGCGATCCGCGCCACGTCCTGCACGGGCTCGAGCGCCCCCGCCAGCTCCTCCGCCGCGCGCGAGTCTTCCACGAGCGTCGCCACGCACGAATGCCGTGCCGCGATCGCCCCCAGATCCGCCAAGGGCTCGCGCAGCCACTCCCGCACCAGCCGCTTGCCCATCGCCGTCCGCTTCCCGCCCGAGGCCAGCACCGCGCCGACCAGCGAGTGATCCGCCGCCCCCGCCCGCAGCGTTTCTTCAACCTCCAGCGCCCGCAGACTCGTCGCGTCGATCAGCAGCCGCCCGCCGTCGCGCTCTGCCACCGGTGCCGACAGATGCGCCAGCGCCGCCCCGCCTTCCCCCGCCTGCGTCTCGCGCAGATGGCGCACCAGCGCGCCCGCCGGCCCCACCGCCGGGTCGTCGTCATTGACGCCGAACCCCGCCAGCGTCGTCACACCGAACTGCTCGCGCAGCGCCTCGTGCGCTTCCTTCAAGCGGAACGCCCACCCAGCCCGCGCCGTCGTCTCGACGGGCAACCCTGTAAGCGCCGGGTCCACCTTCCCGTCCCGGTCCTCCCCGATCACAAGCTCCGCGATCGGCCGCCGCGCCACCTCGTCCCGCAACCGCTCCACCGGGAAACGCGCCAGCGCAAACGCCCCCGTCGAAGCGTCGATCGTCGCCAGGTGCGCCACGCCCCCCTCCACGCTCGCCGCCGCGATCAGCCCCGTCGCGTCCTCCGCCAGCAGCGCCTCGTCCACCAGCGTGCCGGGGGTCAGCACCCGCGTCACCGCCCGCTCGACAACCCCCTTCGCCTCCTTCGGGTCCTGGATCTGCTCCGCGATCGCCACGCGGAACCCCGCGTCCAGCATCTTCTTCAGATACCCCTCCGCCGAATGGTGCGGCACCCCGGCCATCGGGATCCCGGCCGAACGCTCGGTCAAGGTCAGCCCGATCGCCTTCGACACCTCCACCGCGTCCTCGTCGAACAGCTCGTAGAAATCCCCCATCCGAAACAGCAGCACGCACCCCGGGTGCTCCCGCTTGAAGCGGTCGTACTGACGCATCGCCGGCGTGTCCCGCGAGGCCTTCTTCTTCTCAGTCGTGGTCGCCGTCGTCACCCCCGCAGGATACCGCCCCAAAAACGACCACGGCCCGGCGTGAACCGGGCCGAGCGTCGATTGACGGGGAAGTGGAGCGGAAGGGGGTCGAACCCTCAACCTCCTCGATGCGACCGAGGCGCTCTCCCAATTGAGCTACCGCCCCGCAAGATTCAAGACTATACGCTTCTGCAGCCCTACCCGCACCCCGCCTGCGTAGCCCCCATGCGAACCCTCCTCGCCATCCTTTTTGCTCTCGCCCTTACCGCATGCTCCAGGTCGCCCGATGCGCCGCGGGCCGGGAGCGCTGAAGACCCCATCCGGGTCGTTGTCACCGTCCCGCCACTGGCGTGGCCCGCCAATGCACTCTGGGGGGACCGCGCTGAGGTGACGGTCCTGCTCCCGGCAGACGCCTCGCCTCACCACTGGGAGCTGAGCCCTTCCGATGCGCTCGCGATCAGCCGTGCCGACGTGCTCCTCGCTCAAGACGAGGACACCCTCTCAGAACTACTCCAAGCTGCCGACGAGCCCACCGATATCACCGCCCTCAGCATGCACGACGACATCGTGCTTCTTGAACTCTGCGGCCGCACCGAGAACTGCGGGAGCGAACACCCCTGGCTCGACCCCGAACACATGCTCGCCTTCAGCACGATCCTCGACGCGTGGGGTGTTCTGGAAGGCGACGCCGAAGGGATGAGGGAAACCGCGTACGCCCAGCTCCCGGGCTACTTGCCGCCGCCCGCCGGCCCGGATGTCCTTGTTCTCACAACGCACGATGCATGGGGCGAGTTCTTCGGGTGGATCGGCATCGCAGATACCGAACCCCTCCGCAACCACCACCACCACGAACCCTCCCCCACGCATCTCGCCGACATCCGCGCCCGCGCCCTCGCCGCCGAACAAGTCCTCGTCGTCCTCGAGCCAGGCCACCCCGACCCCTGGCTCGAAGACCTCGCCGAGGAAGCCGCCGCCGCCGTCGTCACCCTCGACCCCGTCGGCACGCGCGACTGGCCCGCCGACATGAAGAAACGCTACGAAGCCGTCGAAGCCGCTTTAGAATCCCTTGAATGACGGACGCGCCGGCGCTCGAAATCTCCAACGTCTCCTACGCTTACCAGCGCGACGCATCGGTTCTTGAGAATGTCTCTCTCTCCGTCCAGCCCGCCGAACGCTTGGGCGTCCTCGGCCCCAACGGCGGCGGCAAAACCACCCTCCTCCACCTCGCCCTCGGCCTCCTCGCGCCCACCTCGGGCGCCATCCGCGTCGCCGGCGAATCGCCAGAAGCCGCGAGAAAACAAGGGCGTCTCGCCGCCCTTCTCCAGCACAACGCCGAGTCCGCCGCCCTCCCCTTCACCGCCCGCGAGGTCGTGCGCATGGGCGCCGCCGCCCGCCTCGCTCCCTGGAAACGCCTCACCTCCGACCGCCGCGACCGCATCGACGAGGCCATCACACTCGTCGACGCGAACGACTACGCCGATCTGCCCTACCGCGACCTCTCGGGCGGCCAGCGCCAGCGCGTCCGCATCGCCCGCGCCCTCGCCGCCGGCGCTCAAACGCTCCTACTCGACGAGCCCCTCGTCGGCGTCGACCCCGCCGGTCAGCGCCGCTTCGCCGAACTCATGCGGCGCCTCAGCGAAGAGCGCCGCGTCACCCTCGTCATCGTCACCCACGACGTCCGCGCGGTCGCCGCCGGCTGCGACCGCGTCGCCTGCCTCGCCCGCACCCTCCACTTCCACGCCGCCCCCGAGGGCCTCACCCCCGAGGTCCTCGCCGAGGTCTTCCAGCACGACGTCGCCGCCATCTTCGGCGACGTCCACGTCCACGCCCACCCCGCCGAGGACTGCCCCCTCGACCATCGCCACGGGAGCGGCGCGTGAAAACCTTCGAGCTCCTCCCGCTCTTCTGGCCCGGCGTTCTCGCCGGGATCGCCGCGGCCTTTTTGTGTGGCCCGCTCAGCGTCTACGTCGCCTCCCGCCGCCTCGCCTTCATGACCCAGGGCGTCAGCCACGCCGCGATGGGCGGCGCCGGAATCGCCGCCCTCATCGGCGCCACCGGCGCGTCCTACTCCGCCGTCACCGCCGCCGCCTGCCTCGCCGCCGCCCTCCTCATCGCGCTCATCTCCGCCCGCGGGAAAAGCTCCGCCGACACCGCCGTCGGCGTCGTCCTCGTCGCCTCCATGGCCCTCGGCGCCCTCCTCCTCGACTACCGCCTCGACCACCCCATCCCCGGCGCGCCCCGCCCGCCCTCCTGGGAATCCCTCCTCTTCGGCTCCATCCTCACCGTCCGCCCCGCCGACGCCTATCTGGCCGCCGCTGTCGCAACCATCGGTCTCGCCACCCTTTGGCTCGCCCGCCGCCCGCTCCTCGCCACCACCCTCGACCCCCTCGCCGCCCGCGCCGCCGGCGTCAACTCGCTCGCTCCCGCCCTCCTTCTCGCCGCTCTCATCGGCGCGGGCGTCGTGGTGGCCATGAAGCTCGTCGGCGTCGTCCTCGCCACCGCCCTCCTCGTCCTCCCCGGCGCCGGCGCCCTGCGTCTGCCCCTCCGCGTCACCACGATCTTCGTCGTCAGCACGATCGCCGCCCTCGCCGGCGTCCTCCTCGGTCTCATCGCCGCCTTCGAGACCGACGCGCCCCCGGGCGCCTCCAGCGCGCTTACCCTCACCCTCTGGTGGATCGCCGCCACATTCGTTGACCGCACAAGGACCGCGTCATGAAAGCCGAACGCCTGCTCGCCGAACTCGACCGTCTCCGCAAGGACCTCGACGAAGACCCCTCGGATCTCGAGTGGGCCACCCTCCACCACGTCTTCTGCTTCGTGTCCTATCAGATGCCGAAATTCAAGGAGTACATCGACGCTGAGTCCCAGAAAGGCGCCTTTCAGGAGTTGGAGAACGCCTGAGCACCCCGAGGGGACCCCCCGAACCGGTGTCCGAAATTTGCAGATCACCCCATTTTTTCTGGACCTGCCTCTTGTGTTGGGGGGGACGCTCTCAGATGATGCAATCAGTAGCCCGTCACGTCCGGGCTGAGGTTGAGAAGGAAAGAGAGGAAGAAACATGAAGAAGCACGTCACCCTCGCAGGGGTCTGCGCGTTCGGTATCGCCGGCGCGGCCTTCGCGGACGTCGACGGCGTCACCGCCGGCGATCTCCTCAACATCCAGATTTTCTGGGGCGATCAGCTCGCCTTCGATTCTGATCTCGAGCCCGGTGGTTTCACCGACCTCGTCCTCAACGAGGACGGCTCGTACACCATCGAGGGCGCCTGGGACGCCGGCGACTGGAGCACCGGCTGGACCTTTGAGGTCGGGCAGTTCTCCGACTCCGCGGCTCGCGGCGGATTCGACTCCGGCTTCGTGATCTCGAACTTCAACTTCACGAACAACACCGGCGACGACAACGCCGAGTTCGTGCTCATCGCCGACGCTGTTGTCGGGCCCCTCTCAGCGCCCACGACCATGACCGGCTCGGTCACCGGCTCGCTGAACTCCGGCGACCCCGGCAACGAGACCGCCATGCTCACCGTCCCCGCCGGTGATTTCCTCTACAGCGCGATGGCCGACGGCGCGACCGCCCGCACGCTCCTGGACGACTCGTTCTCCAAGTCCACCACCCTGTCCGAGTCCCTCGGCTCGCACAGCTTCGTGGGCGAGAACGGCCCCTCCGTGGTCAACGAGCTCAGCATCCGTCATTCCTTCGGGCTGACCGATGGTGACAACGTGAACCTCCAAGGCGCCTTCGTCGTCACCGAGATCCCCGCCCCGGGCGCCGCCGCCCTCTTCGGCCTCGCGGGCGCCTTCGGCGTGCGTCGCCGTCGATAAACTCATTCCTCAGCACGGTTAACGATGTGTAGCCGCTGACAGCCCTCTCCAAGGAGGGCTGTCAGTGCGCGCGCACGTCACGTCACGTCCCGTCCGGTCGGCGCGGCCATGCTTGCTTGTCTCGCGACCGACAAAAAAATGAAATATCGGTCTTGATGCGATCCCCGATATGCGGGTATGCTGAATAGTGGAGTGAGAAACACCTGCGCCGCCCCGGCATCGCTGCCTGCGGCCAACGGAGAGAGAAGAACCATGCACACACGCACTGCACTCGCTGCGACTTGTGGCGTGTTCGTCGCGTCCACCGCTTCGGCCGGCATCGCCGGGCTGGGCATCTTGGACCTCGAAGTCCTCGCCAACGGCGATAGCTCGTGGGTCCTTGCCAACAACCTCGAAGACGTCACGTCCGCCGGCTTTGACAAGTCCGGCACGTACATCATCGAGGGCTTCACCGAAACCGACGGCTGGACCATGGAGTGGAGCTTCGAGGTCAACCAGGCCGGAAACACCCGCGGCGGTTTCGACAGCGCGTCCATCTCGACCGCCTTCGTCTTCACGAACACCACCGGCAACGACAACGCGCTCTTCGAGGTGATCGCCAACGCTGCGGTCGGCTCGCTCTCCTCCCCGACCACCCAGACCGGCTCGATCTCCGGTTCCCTCCTGTCGGGCAACCCGGTTTTCGAATCGGCGACGCTCTACACGCCCGCCAACGACTTCCTGTACACCGCCCTCGTTGACGGTTCCGGCGTGCAGACCCTCATCGACGACACCTTCTCGCTCTCCACCACGCTCACCGACGCCTTCGGCCCCGAGAACTTCCTCGGTCAGCCCGGCGGAGGCGTGCTCAACACCATCGGCATCCGCCACTCCTTCGGCCTGACCGACACCGACAACGCCAGCTTCGCCGGCGTCTTCGTCGTCACCGAAATCCCGGCCCCCGGCGCTGCGGCGCTGATCGGCCTCGGCGGCCTCGCCGCCGCCCGCCGCCGCCGCTGAGCGACAGGCGCACAACGATCTCACCCACAGCCCCGACGGGTCAGTGCCCGTCGGGGCTGTTTTTTCCACTCATCCCCGCCGCACACCCCGCAAAGTCTCGCTAGCATGGCTCCCCCATCCACCAGCCGACGAGGAGCAAAACCACTATGAAACGCGCCAAGATCAGCGTCATCGGAGCCGGCAACGTCGGCGCCACCTGCGCCCACTGGGCCGCCGCCAAAGAACTCGGAGACGTCGTCCTTCTCGACATCCCCGACAAGGTCGGCGTCGCCCGCGGCAAGGCCATCGACCTCGCCTGCTGCGGCCCCATCGAACGCTTCGATTCCAACCTCGTCGGCACCGCCGACTACGCCGACATCGCCGATTCCGACGTCGTCATCGTCACCGCGGGCATCCCCCGCAAGCCCGGCATGAGCCGCGACGACCTCATCCAGACCAACGTCAAGATCGTCAACAGCGTCTCCGAAGAGATCAAGACCCACGCCCCCGACTCCGTGGTCATCCTCGTCTCCAACCCCCTCGACGCCATGGTCTACACCGCCTGGAAGACCACCGGCTTCCCCACCTCCCGCATCGTCGGCCAGGCCGGCTGCCTTGACGTCGCCCGCTTCCGCACCTTCATTGCCTGGGAGATCGGTTGCTCCATCGAAGACGTCTCCGCCCTCCTCCTGGGCGGCCACGGCGACGACATGGTCCCCCTCCCCCGCTACACCAGCGTCCACGGCGTCCCCGTCTCCCAGCTCCTCTCCGAGGACAAGATCAACGCCTGCGTCGAGCGGGCCAAGGTCGGCGGCGGCGAGATCGTCAAGCTCATGGGCACCAGCGCCTACTACGCCCCCGCCAGCGCCAGCGTCCAGATGGCCGAGGCCATCATCAAGGACAAAAAGCGAATCCTCCCCTGCGCCGCCTACTGCGACACCGAATACAACGTCGGCGGCTACTTCGTCGGCGTCCCCTGCGTCCTGGGCAAGAACGGCGTAGAGAAGATCATCGAAGTCGACCTCAACACCGAGGAATCCAAGCTCATGGACGAGTCCGTCAGCCATGTGAAGGATCTGGTCGGAGTCGTGCGTGACGCCTTCCCCGCGTTGGCGTAAGGGCATGTGAAAGAGTAGGTTGCGCTAGCCCGAGACACGCCCGGTGTGTCAAATCGGGCGGTTATCAATTGCTATTATTGGTCTCACTAGTAGGGTGAAAACCGGTTGTTTGCGGCGCGCAGAGCGGCGCAAGCCCGGGTTGTTCTGAGTTTTGCGCTCAATCCGGTTCATTTCCAGGTCTTTGTGGGGAGAGCCGAGGAGGCTACGCGCGATGTTTGCATCATCACTTCATTCGATCCGCCGTTCATATTCTGTCATGCTCGCGGCAGGGCTTGCACTGTCATCGTCTGTCTACGCCGGTACGACGACGACGCTCAGCTCCGAGATTGTGCAAGAAACAGGAGTTGAGCCCGACGGCATGCCGGATATGTCCGGGTTCACCGGCTTTGGGCCGCCGGTTCTGAACAACCACAAGGACGTAGCGTTCCTCGCGTCCGCCGCCGAAGACGGCATGCCACCAGTCGACGGCCTTTGGTTCTCTGACAAAACGACATCCGGTCGAAAGGAATACAAAATCGCTCTCGAAGGTGAAGACCCTACAGGCTCTAGCTTTGATGTAATAACTGACGGGATCGTCACCGGCGGAAACAGCATTGGTCAACCTGTTCTGCTAGACGGCGAATCAGGTGTATCCAACGACTGGGGTATTGCATACATTGCTGCTACCACGGATAACGGAGCTGGAGGGCATGGCTTACTTTTCGCTGATTCAGCCGATATCAGTATGAGCGCAGTAACCTCCACGCTTATCGATCGTTCGGATACTTCAGTTTTGGCATTGCCAAGCGAGCCTCATATGGTCAACTACTACTTCAGTTTGAGTGACTCATTTACAAATCTAAATATGGGCTGTGGCTTAAGCCTCATACGGGAAGAAGTGTTCGACTCACCGATACTTGGTTGGTACGCGAAGCTGCGACAGATTCAAGGAATGGGCGATACTGATCGTGGGGGTATGTTTTGCGCGAACATGATAACACTCGGAGCCGATGATATTGTTCGTCAGAGTGAACCTGTCGATCGCAAGTTCGATTCAATGAACTCTGTTACGGTAGGAGGTGATTCAACATCTGACAATAATCTGTTCAACAGCATGTGCATGAACAAGGGTCAGGTTGCAGCGATCAGCGTCGAGAGTAATGTCGATCGCGATACAATGAGTACGCTTTCTGGTTACAAAAATATGATCATCTGCGCTGATCAGGGAGCATCGACGCCATCCCCCGCCGTCATAGCGTTCGAGGGTGATGCAGCAACAGACTCGGCAGGCGATGCAACAACCGACACATTTATAAACCTGGACTATGCTCCCGTCATCAATACCGCAAACAACATCGCATTCCGTGCCGATATCGAGAACTCCAGTGGTGACGAGAAAAACGGGATCTGGGTGTACGACGATGCCAAATCATCCATGCCGACTCCGCCTGATCCACAGGCCGTCGTTCTGAGGAAAATCGTGCGTGAGGGTGATTCGATCAACTCGGGGCAGGAGTTCGGGCGCTGCGGCGACCCTGTAATCAACAAGAACTCTCAGATCGCTTTCATGGCCGAGATCAAAACAACCGCTGGCGCCGACGATGGCAGCGGCGTTTTTCTGTCTACCACAGCCGGCATCGCCACGCAGTTCACAACGAAATCAAAGATCCCACCGTTGGGCAGCAGCATCACAACGATAGATGGGGACATACTGTCTTTCGGCGATCCTTCGATCAACGATAAAGATGTCGTTGTCGTATTCGCCGAGGTCGATATCGCCGAGCAGGAACTCGTCGATAACCTCGACGACGTCCCCGGAACCGTCACCATCGAAGAAGAAGCCATTTTCGTTTCACTCAAATCCCCACAAACCATCGCAATCACCGGCGCCACCGTCGAAGATCTTACGGGCGATAGCGATCAACGGGTCATCATCGGATTGCGAATGTTAGGCGATGAAACGCTGATCAACGCTACTCACGTCAACGGCCAGGAAGGAACGAATACGCTTGGCACGCTCGAAGGCCTCGGTTCCGGCGGCGAAGACGGGCGCCGACGTGTCATCACCGATACCGAAATCGACGGAAGCTGTGAATCATTTAGTGTTGCTTACGCAGCAACGTTGTATAACAAAAACCCAGGACCTGATGAAGAAGAGTTGTCCGAAGCCGTGTTCCTCTCCACCGTCGAGGTCTGCAACACCACCCGCGGTCAGGCGCGAACCTCCAGCGAGACCATCGCGGAGTTCCTCAGTGCCTTCGGTGAGACCAACGCCGAGTTCGATCTCGATAACGACGGCATCGTCACCGCCCAAGATCTCGCAATGCTCTTGGCTGACATCCAGTAAGCGGTCACGCAAAGCCCACCCCAAACGCCGCGGGCTGGGAAACCGCCACGGCGTTGTTTCTGGCCCGGATTCTCAGCCGTGTCCTGAGCTTTCAGAACCCTCTCCAAAGATTTCACACTTCCTCCTCAATACATGCGTGACGCCTTCCCCGCGCTCGCCTAGTATGTAGCAATCAACCAGCTTTACCCCGCCGGCGGCGCGTGCAGCTTCCCCCAAGCGCACGCGCCGCCACCGCGCGCAGACCAAGGTATTCCCCCATGCTCAAAGCTGTCCTCAAGACCGCCCTCGCTGTCGCGATCCTCGCCGCGACCCCCGCGATCGCGCAGGAAACCGCCTCAACCGACG
The DNA here is from genome assembly GCA_965227605.1 of Phycisphaerales bacterium. Lineage (GTDB taxonomy): Bacteria > Planctomycetota > Phycisphaerae > Phycisphaerales > UBA1924 > CALNYS01. Next base: position 805,765 of record OZ245745.1, read on the forward strand.
ATAAGCCCGACCCCGTCCGCCGCCCCGGCTCCGTCGACCTCCACCAAACCTACGACATGAGCGATCTCCAGATCCCCGAAGACGAGATCCACACCCTCCTCCCCCGCGACGCCATCCCCGCCCTCACCGACCCAAAGCTCGAAGACCCCGAGAGCGCCGACTGGCTCACACCGCTCGACCGCGTCATCGTCGTCAGCGTGAACGGCGAAACCATCGCCGCCCCCCTCCGCATCCTCAACTGGCACGAGGTCGCCAACCTCACCCTCGCGGGCGAACCCGTCGCCGCCACCTACTGCCCCCTCTGCGACTCCGCAACCGTCATCTCGCGTCGCATCACCACGCCCGATGGCGAACAGCGCGTCCTTGAGTTCGGCGTCTCCGGCGCTCTCTACAACTCCAACGTCCTCATGTACGACCAGACGGGCATGGCCCTCTGGAGCCAGCTCGGCATGCACGCCGTCTCCGGCCCACTTGCCGGTACGACCCTCACCCACCTCCCCGCCAGAATCATCACCTGGGGCGCTTTCCGACTCGAACACCCCGAGGGCCGCACCATCTCCGTCGACACCGGCCACGAGCGTGACTACGCCAACGCCGACCCCTACAAGTGGTTCTTCGACGACCCCGAACGCCTCCTCGTCCCCATCCAAAACCTCGGCGACGAACTCCCGCCCAAAACCCTCGGCGTCGGCATCGCGACAAACACGAACGCCTGGTTCGTCCCCGCTGACGTGATCGGCGACGCCTACACCCTCACCACCAACCTCGGCGACGTCGTGATGGCCACCAGCGAGGCCGGCATCGTCGTGCAAAGCGCCCCCAAAGGCGTCCGCACCGCGCAGACCTTCTATTACTCGTGGTCCGCCTTCAATCCGGCAACGACTGTCGTGAACGAGTAAACCCCTTCAGTGCCCTCGTCGGCGCAGCGCCGCGACCGCGCCGAACCCGATCAACCCCGCCGGCCCAGGCGCGGGAATAACAACCGAGTTCCACTCGACAAGCTCACCAAACGCGAACGCGCCGTTCTCAAACTCAACGAAGATGCCCGTGCCGTCGACACTCGAAAGATCCGGCATGGAGATGAACTCATTGTCGTCGCCCAGAAGCTCGTCGCCACCGAAAAAACCGAACCGAACGGTGAACGTGTCAACCAATTCTCCGCGGCTATTCATGAGCGGGAGATCGCTGAAGATGTAGTCGGCGGAATCGCCATCGTCCTGATTGCGCGGGATGTACGTCCCATCGATACCAGAGCCGACGTCTACAAACATAAAATCATCGGCGTCGTCAGGAGCGTCGAAATCGATCGAGAACCCATCTGTGAGCACAAGGCGTTGCTGGTGCTCGCCGCCCGGGATCATGCCGTCAGGCGCAGGCTCGGTGTTCGCGACGGTCACAACGAAGTTCAGGTTCCAGTCGAAGCCGAGCTGGCTCAGCGGCCCCTCGGGCGGCGTGCCGTTCACATCAACGATTCGCGCGTCGATGTTCCAACGCACTGGCGCGTCGAGCGCTGAAGCGTACGAGGCTAGCCCGATGACCACAATTACAGTGATAGCTCGTCTCATCTCAAACTCCTTCTCGGAGCGCCCCGTGTGCAGCGAGGCGCGGTCCCTGTGCTACGAATCAGAGTATCCCAACACACACTCCAAACCAAAGAAAATCCCCAGCCCGATCACCACCCAAGCACCCACCCAAACACCAACGGCGCCACGATTGTCGCGTCCGATTCAATAATGAACTTCGGCGTCCCCTCTGCCAGCTTCTCCCACGTGATCTTCTCGTTCGGCACCGCCCCGCTGTACGACCCGAAGCTCGTCGTCGAATCCGAGATCTGACAGAAATACCCCCACAACGCCACATCCTTCCGCAGGTCCTGCCGAATCATCGGCACCACGCAGATCGGGAAATCCCCCGCGATCCCGCCCCCGATCTGAAAGAACCCCACGCTCCCCTCAGCGCTTGCGGTCTGATACCACCCCGCCAGCTCGAGCATGTACTCAAGCCCGCTCTTCACGAAGGACGAATCGCGCAGCGTCCCGTCGATCACTCGCCCCACGATGATGTTCCCCAGCGTCGAGTCCTCCCACCCGGGAACAAACAGCGGAAGATTCTTCTCCGCCGCCGCCAGCAGCCACGAGTCCGCCGGGTCCGCCTGATACCGATCCGCGAACACCCCTTCGCGCAACAGTTCGTAGAAAAACTCATGCGGGAACTTCCGCTCCCCCGCGGCTTCGCACTCCTTCCACTTCTCCAGAATCCCCCCCTCCACCCGGCGCATCGCTTCCTCTTCAGGGATGCACGTGTCCGTCACCCGGTTGAGCCCACGCTCGAGCAGCGCCGTCTCATCCGCCGGCGTCAGGTCGCGGTAGTGGGGGACCCGCACGTAATGATCGTGCGCCACCAGGCTGAACAGATCCTCCTCCAGATTCGCCCCGGTGCAGGTGATCGCCTGCACCTTCCCCCGCCGAATCATCTCCGCCAGCGACCGCCCCAGCTCCGCCGTGCTCATCGCCCCCGCCAGCGTCACCATCATCGAGCCCCCGCCCGCCAGATGCGCCTCATACCCCCGCGCCGCGTCCACCAGCGCCGCCGCGTTGAAATGCCGGTAGTGACGCTCCATAAACTCGCGGACCGGGCTCGACATCATCCTTCTCCTTTGGAAACACTTCGTTCGCCGGGCCGCGCAGCATAGAATCCTCTCCCACTTCCTACAGGACCACCGCCCATGACCGTGCAACAAAAGCAACAGACTCAACCCGCCACGCCCACCTGGTCTCCTCAGGACTCCGCCGACCTCTACCGCGTCTCCAAATGGAGCGACGGCTACTTCACCGTCAGCGACGCCGGCGCCGTCACCGTCGCCCCCACCGAAACGTCCCCGGGCGTCGAACTCCTCGACATCATCAAGGGCCTCGAAGAACGCGGCCTCTCCGCCCCTGTCCTCCTCCGCTTTGCCAACATCCTCGACCAGCGCCTCCAGCATCTCCACGACGCCTTCGCTTCCGCTATCGAGTCCAACAACTACAAAGGCGACTTCTGCGCCGCCTACCCCATCAAGGTCAACCAGCAGCACCAGGTCGTCGAGGAAGTCTCCCGCTCCGGAAGCCGCTTCGGTTTCGGCCTCGAAGTCGGCTCCAAGCCCGAGCTCCTCGCCGTCCTCGCCATGACGACCGACAACCCCGACCAGCTCATCATCTGCAACGGCTTCAAAGACGCCTGCTACCTCAAAGCCGTCGTCCTCGCCCGCAAGCTCGGGCGCAACATCATCCCCGTCATCGAAAAACTCGACGAGCTCCACCTCCTCCTCCGCCTCGCCGAAGAGCACGACGTCACACCAGTCGTCGGCGTCCGCGTCAAGCTCGCCTGCGCCGGCTCCGGACGCTGGCGCCAGTCCGCCGGCGACCGCTCCAAGTTCGGTCTCACCGCCGACGAGCTCCTCGAGATGATCGAAACCCTCCGATCAAAGGGCCTCCTCGACTCCCTCCAGCTCCTGCACTGCCACGCGGGCAGCCAGCTCCAGGACGCCCGCGCCCTCAAGCAGATCATCACCGAGATCAGCCACGTCTACGCCGAGCTCTGCCGCGCCGGCGCCCCCATGCGCTACCTCGACGTCGGAGGCGGCCTCGCCGTTGATTACACCGGCGCACGCACCAGCGACCCCTCATCCATGAACTACACACTCGAGGAGTTCGCCAACCACGTCGTCTACCGCGTCGGCGCCGTCTGCGATTCCGAACAACTCGCCCACCCCACCATCATCACCGAGTGCGGCCGCGCCATGACCGCCTACTCCAGCGTCCTCGTCTTCAACGTCCTCGGCGCCAGCGGCCCCACCCAGATCGCCGCCCGCGCCAGCGCCGACGAAGCCCGCACCTTCATCGAAGAAAACAAGGACGACCCGCCCCAACCCATGCTCGACCTGCTGATGACTCACGAAACGTCACAGACGGGCAAAGACACCGAACTCCTCGAGTGCTTCCACGACGCCCTCGAAGCCCGCGCCACCGTCCACAACCTCTACAGCATGGGCTACCTCCCCATCCGCGCCCGCGCCCTCGCCGACCGCCTCTTCTGGGCCACCTGCGTCACGATCAACCACCGCCTCCGCGCCGGCGCCGACTTCCCCTCAGACGACGCCGACCAGCTCGAACAACTCCTCTGCGAAACCTACTTCTGCAACCTCTCCATCTTCCAGTCCCTCCCCGACTGCTGGGCCATCGACCAGCTCTTCCCCGTCATGCCCATCCACCGACTGAACGAGGAACCAACCGCCCGCGCCGTCCTCGCCGACATCACCTGCGACTCCGACGGCGCCCTCTCCCTCTTCCCCGATGACGACGAACCCCGCACCACTCTCCCCGTCCACCCGCTCCGCAAAGGCGAGCCCTACTACCTCGCCGCCTTCCTCGTCGGCGCCTACCAGGAAACCCTCGGCGACCTCCACAACCTCTTCGGCGACACCCACGCCGTCCACGTCCGCACCACCGACGACCGCTGGGCCATCGAAGACCTCGTCAAAGGCGACGCCGTCCGCGACGTCCTCGCCTACACCCAGCACGACCCGGCAAAGCTCGCCCGCGACATGCAGCGCGACTGCGAGAACGCCGTCCAGCGCGGCGACCTCACCGTCCCCCAATCCCGCGAACTCCTCCGCTTCTACGACGAAGGCCTCGCCGGCTACACCTACCTCGAAGACGAACAATGAATGACCGCCCGAACTTCCTCGACATCGATCCAGAGTTCTCTGATCCCGCAACCGCCCAGATCGCCATCCTCCCCGTTCCCTACGACGCCACCAGCAGCTGGATCAAAGGCGCAGACAAAGGCCCCGAAGCCCTCCTCCGCGCCTCCGCCCATGTCGAATGGTTCGATCTTGAAACCAGAACCGAAGTCCACCGCCGCGGCATCGCCACCCTCGACCCCATCGAGTGCGACACCGCAACCCCACCCGAAACCATCGCCGAGCGCGTCAATGAAGCAGTAGGGGGCCTCCTCGACCGCAACGTCTTCCCCGTCCTCCTTGGCGGCGAACACTCCATCTCCATCGGCGCCATCACCACCGCCGCCGACCGCTTCAAAGACCTCACCATCCTCCAGATCGACGCCCACGCCGACACCCGCGAAACCTACCTGGGCTCCACCCACAACCACGCCTGCGTCATGGCCCGCGCCCGCGAGCACTGCCCAATCCTCCAGGTCGGCATCCGCAGCGCTGAACGCGAAGAGGTTGAAAAACTCGACGAATCAAGAGTGTTTTACGCCCACGACATCCATACCCGCGAACGCACAAACGACTTCGCATGGATCAACGAAACCGTCGATCTCCTCACCGAAAACATCTACATCACCTTCGACCTCGACGCCTTCGACCCAAGCGTCCTCCCCGCGACGGGAACCCCTGAACCCGGCGGCCTCACTTGGCCCCAGGCCAACGCGCTCCTCTCCCGCGTCGCGCGAAAGCGCAACGTCATCGGCTTCGATATCGTCGAACTCTGCCCGCGCGCAGGCGAACACGCCAGCGACTTCACCGCCGCCAAGCTCACCCACCGCCTCCTCAGCGCCGTCTTCGCCGCCCGCGACTGAAGCTCTACGGGCAGGGCCCCCACGACGCCAGCAGAATCGCAAGATCCCCGGCGTCAACCACGCCGATGCCGTCCAGGTTTGCCGCCGGGTTCGTCGATCCCCACGCCGCGAGGAGGGTCGCCAGATCCCCGGCGTCAACCGCTTCGCCGAGGCCGTCGATATTCGCGAAACACTCAACGGCCACCGGCTCGAGCTGAAGATTGTCCACGTACCACACATCCGCAGGCAGCACCGTGTTCGCCGCAACCTCCACATAATCTGCGAGCACAATATCGAAGAATGGCTGCGCCGCGTTGTACGCAGGCGTCGCCCCCATCTCCAGCCCGCCCGCAGGAGCATCCGTCCCGACGCCATACCCGGGCACACCCCGCGGCTCCCACTGCCCCGAAGCCACCAGCGTTGTCCCGCCCGCATCCGCGATCTCAAACCGATCGCTGATGAAAGGATCATCAAGCGGTTGCCCCGTCGCCGGGTCCACATTGACCACCGCCACGATGTCCGTGAACTGGAGCGCCCGCGTCACAGGCGTCCCCATCATGTCCACATCCGGTGCGCCCGAAGCGCTGTCAACCGGCCAGATCGAAGGCAACATCTGCCCCGCCTCAACAACGATCTCACCCATGATCTCATAGAAGTGATACGCGCCCACACCACCGGTCAGCGGCGCCGGCGCATCAAACGCTCGCGCCGACCATTTCACAATCCCCGGCGTGATCTCCCCGTCCCGCTCACCAAACTGGTTCCGCACGAACGACAGCTTGTCCAGGCTGTTCGTATCTAACTGCGGCTCGGAAGCGTCAATCGCCGCCCCGCTCGCAATCTCAGTGAGCCCGTCATCCATGATCACACTGATGGTGTACTCAGAGTCGCCGTTCACAATCACCTCAACCGTGAACCACGCCTCCGTCGGAACCGCGACGCCGGTGTCCACCCACACATTCTGAGGCTCGCCCAGCATCGGGTCCGGGTTCGGCTCGAGCACCGTGAAGTTCCCCGTTGGTGCAAAGGGCAGCACGCCTTCGGTGCTGGTGTTGCCGGAAGGGAACCCTTCGCCGCCGAAGCCGATCGCCGAGATCAATCCACCATCGGCTGTTCCACCCTCAATCAGGGCGTGCATCCCCGTCGCAAACTCCTCCTGCCCGACATACATATCGAACCGCATCCTGGCCTCATCCGAAGCAGCAGTTGTCTGCAAGAGTGGCAGAAACGCACTGAACATCTCGATCGAGTTATTGCGAAGCCCGCCGCCCGGCCTGTAATCACGGACATTCCCCGTGTTCGTCAGCTTCACGACATCCCCGCGCGACGACCCGCGCGCGCTGTCCACGCCCTCCTCCGCAGCATTCACAAAGGTGTTTTCTCGCTCAGTCCCGCCGAAGCGGAAGTCCTGGCGATACGCGTAGCGCACGCCAATGTCCTCCATGACCTGGTCATCAAAGACCGCGAGGCCGCTTGTGGTAAGGAGGTACCACGTGCCGTGTGCGACCTCAGAACCATCAACCGCATCGAGAATTCGCCATTCCGTAGGATCGTTAAGACCATCGTTGATGACGCCGTAGATGTCTTCGTCAGGATCGTACTCACGGAACAGATCATCGCTCACCGCGAGAATGTCGCCGACGGTGAGCCCCGGCGATCCGCCATCGATCGAAACAATCTCGTACACCCGCACGAGATCCCCGTTCTGCAGCGCCGGAGCGCCGTCAGCGAGCCAGATCTCATCCCAGTCATTAGGAAGAGGCGAACCATCAGGATCATCCACCGGCAGGAACTCCTGCCGATGATTCGCAAACCCCTGCCCCGACGCCGGACGACCCGTCTCGTATGTATCGAAACCGTCCAAGAACGGGAACTGCCACGCCGGATCATCCGCGTACGACGCGCCCAGCGGCACAACCGTGTCCGCGTCCGTCGGCCCAGAAAGCCGCACATCATCGATCCACATCGTCGCGAACCCACCCAGTGTCGAGGAGCTCGTCGTAAACCGCAGGTCCGTCGGCGCCAGCGTCCCCGCTACGAAACTGCTGGCAGCGTCCCCCTCCGGGAACAGCTCCACAAACCCGCCCCGCTCCGTGTTCACCTCGACGCGCAGGATGCCCGCCCCGCCCATCGGATCGGGCTCGGCGCTCATCCGGATCTCGTGCCACTGGTTCGTCCCGAGCGAAAAGCTCCCCTGTCCCGCCGGCGCCGCTAACACGTTGATGTATTCAGTGTTCAAAGACGCCTCAACGCCAGGCGTGCGGTTCGCCGCGCCCACCGACGCCAGCGGCTGCGTCGGATCAAACTCACCCCCCGCGATGTCAGTGCCCACCGGCTTCCGCTGGCGCACATACACCAGCCCGTCCCCCAGCCCGTTCTCATCGATACCCGACGTAAACACCCGCCCCATCGATTTGTCAGCGTCATGCTCAAGCGGATCGGGGAGACTGAACATCTCAACCGCGCTGTCCTGCAGGTACGCATCGATCCCATACGAAAGATCAATCGTTTGGTATCGCACCGCGGCGCTTACCATCGCTGGATCGCTAACTTCTCCCCGCACCCGCGGCGTCGTTGGCAGGTTCGTGCTCGCCGCCGTCTCGTACGAAAGATCAAACCCCGCGTTCTGCAGCCGCAGCGCCTGATCGGGCACGCCGTCCGCGCCGCGCTCGGGGTGCAGCGTGTAGTTCACCCCATCAACGATCAGCGCCCCGGCGTTCGGCGATACAAACCAACGCCGCCCCTGCAAACCCAGCGGCCCCACGTTCCACAGCTCGAAATCATCCACATACGGGATCACATACTCCGGAAGCTCCTCGACCGGGGGGAGCGCCACCCCCCGAATCCGATAGTCATCCAGCCACCAATCCTGGATCTCGTACCCAGGCAGATCAGCCGGGGCCGGATCACTCCCTCGGAAGATATCCAGCGCGTCGACCGTGATCGTCCCGAACACCGGCGCGACGTCGTTCCCGTTCGCAAAGAACCGAGCCGTCACGCTCTCGGCGCCGTTCAGCGCGTACCCCGCTCCCTCGATGTCGCTTGTCATCGGGTCGTCCAGCGTGCCGGGCAACACCGACGCCCACCCTTCCTCGAGCCCGTACCCGAACTCTTCGAACATGCGCAGCCCGGTCTCCTGATTCACAGGCATCTTCCAGTCAGGCGAGCCGTCCATATCCGCGTCCGCCAGCGTCTCGTCGTCGCGCACAAACACCGCCATCGAGCCTACTGCTGAATCGATGAACACACCCAGTGTGAACCACCCACCCTCGGAAATCTCCTTCGGGTTCAGAACGAACTCGCCGGTGCCGGAGCCAACCCCTTGGCTCGCCAAGAAAATCGCCCCTTCCACAAGATCTGGATCGCCATACCGCTGCGCGAGCGGCAGGAACAACCCGTTGCTCACATACCCGCCCATCAGAATCTGCGTGGCAATCGAACCCTGGGTAAACGACACCGGCCGCACCCACTGAAACGTCTCGTGGTTCGGCTTGTAGATATCAATCTCAACAAAGAGCGGTCGATCCGCCGCCCCCGCATAGAGCTGGCTCGCATACCGATACGTGAGTTGCCCAAACCCTTCGTCGACGCGGGGATCGTTCACCGACGCCCGCTGAACCTGCAGAATCTTTCCGCGCTCGCACGTCGGATCAGGCCCCTCTGGAGGACCGCGGTACTCCCCATTCGACGGATCTCCATCCATGTTCGAGAGCGCGCTGTCCTTATCAACAACGCCACGAAACGCCCAGCCGCTTAACTGCCCGCCGTCCGGCGTTTCAAACGCATTGCCAATCAAAGGCGGCTCATAGCCTGTGAGATACGAATCAATGCACGGGTAGCTATCAAACGTGTCAAAGAGCAGAAAATCGCCCCGCGCCGCCGAGTCCAGCAGCGACCGTCGCTCCGCGCCCCCCTCCGCGTTCTTGAGGAGTGTCACGCGGTGCGCTGCGATCTCCGCCTCCGATAAAGACACCGACCGATCCATCGCCCGCGCCGGGATCTCCTCCGCGCGCACTGAACCAACCAGCGCTAGCCCGAGGGCCCCGCACAACGTCGCCATCTTCATCATCACATCGTCCTTCGAGTCGTCTGCCTGATCACACACCGCAGCAGCGGCTAGGGCTACGAACAACGCGCAGCCACCCGCCGGGAGGACCTGCTGTCATCTAACCATAGTCCTCAAAAATGCGCCGTCAAAGAAAAACAACAAAAGGTAGTGTTACGGCGATTCAAAGCGGACGACCAAACTCGAACGGGTCGCATTCAGTACAGGAGGCCGCAAATGTAACGGCCCCCATTCCCGGCGGAGGCTCGCGACGATTACCAGGAAGCGCGTAGAGCCACTCGTAGAAGAATTGCTGGTCGAACACAGCAGCAAGAGCGCGGCTGAGAAAAAACTCCACGCGATCATCGGAACACAGTTGGCGCATCCGAGTCAGTGGAATCGCCGCTGAATTTCGAGTTGCTCGCGCTAGGGTCGTCGGCAAGCACGCGCCCTTCTGCGTCCAGGACGTAGCCGAGGTCTGCGAGTTCGAGCGTGTCTACGTGACCATCGCAGAAGGCAATGTTGGCTTTACCGTGGTGGCGGTCGTGCGGGGCTGATCGGTGCTCGAAGGAGCGGTTGCGGCGGTCGGCGAAGTCTGCGCCCGCGGTCAGACGCGGTGGGTCGAGGGCGTAGCCGTGACCTCCCTCTGCTGAGACATCCGGGTCGCGCGTTCCGTCGGCGCGGTTTGGCGTGCGGTCGATCAGCGGCTTGCCGGCGGCGGTGCCGAGGCTGTCCGCGGCGAGGACTGTGTTCGAGGCGTGGATGGCGCTGGCGCGCACCGGGTAGTTGATGAATCCTGAGTCGCCAGTTTCGTCATCGTTCTTGAATCTGGCGTTTCCCAGGAACTGGTGGTTGTAGCCGTAGGGGGCGTTGCGTGTGCTTGTCCAAGTGTTCGCGACGGGGCAGAGGAAAATGTCATTGGTTACTTGGTAGCTGTGCTCGTCGGCTCGGTCGGTACTTGGCTGGTCGTAGGCGTAGAAGCCGGCGGCCGCGCCCATGGTGGCGAACCAGCGCGGACGGTAGTGCAGCCCGTTCCCGACCTCATAAAGGTTGCGGTGCTCCTCTTCGTAGCGCCCTGGCTGCGCGGGGACGGAGATATCGTTGTTTTCGTCGGCGTAGATCTGCCACCCCACGGCGATCTGGCGGAGCTGGTTCGCGCACTGGAGCGTCTGCGCGGATTCCCGGGCGGAGCCCAGGCTCGGGAGCACGAGGCCGATCAGCAGCGCGACGATCGCGATCACCACGAGGAGTTCGATAAGGGTGAACGCTCGCCGGCCGCGCCGCGCTGATAGAGGATCGCCAGAAAGACGTATCCGAACAGGGTGTATCGGCTTCGAACTCATGGACGCGTGCAGCGGGCTCTGGGGGACGCGGTTTACTTAGAAGTATGTCTGTCCACAGACACTTAGCTCGCATTATGCTAGCAGCCTGATCCATGCCGACCATTGCTTGATGATCGGTTTCATTACGGGAGAGAGCATGACTTCGCAGCGCATCACCACGCTCTTGGCGTTCTTGATCTTTGTGTGTTTGGGCCAGGGCGTGCACGCTCAGGCCGACGATGGCTCGGGGGAGGACGCCGGGCCGATGAGCGCCTCGACCTTTGCGGGTCTGGAGTTCAGGTCGATCGGGCCGGCGCTGATGTCAGGCCGTGTGTCTGATCTCGCGGTACACCCGAACGATCAGAGCACCTGGTACGTCGCGGTCGGCAGCGGCAACTTGTGGAAGACGACGAACTCCGGAACGACGTGGACGCCGATCTTCGACGACCAGGGGTCGTACTCGATCGGGTGCGTCACGCTGGACCCGAGCAACCCCGAGGTCGTGTGGGTCGGGACGGGCGAGAACGTCAGTGGGCGGCATGTTGGTTATGGCGACGGCGTGTACCGCAGCCGCGACAGCGGCAAGACATGGGAGAACCTGGGGCTCGGCAATTCGGAGCACATCGGGATGATCGCGGTTGATCCGCGCGATTCCAACACCGTCTTCATCGCGGCGCAGGGGCCACTGTGGTCGCCCGGCGGAGAGCGCGGTCTATACAAGACGACCGACGGGGGTGAGAACTGGGAGAAGATCCTTGGTGGCGGCGAGTACACCGGCGTCAGCGAGGTGCACATAGACCCGCGCGACCCCGATGTGATGTACGCGATCACTCATCAGCGCTTCCGCAACGTGGCGGCGCTGATCAACGGCGGCCCCGAGAGCGGAATCCACAAAACCACCGACGGTGGGGAAACATGGCGCGAGCTCACCAACGGCCTGCCCTCGGAAGACAAAGGCAAGATCGGTTTCGATATCTCCCCGATCAACCCGGACATCGTGTACGCGACGGTCGAGATGCCTGAGCGCGTCTGCGGGTTCTACCGCAGCGATAACGGTGGGGAGTCGTGGACCAAAGGCTCCGAGTACACCTCGCCTGGCACCGGTCCGCACTACTACCAGGAGATCTTCGCCAGCCCGCACCAGCTCGACCGTGTCTACCAACTCGACGTGCGGATCCGCGTGACCGAGGACGGCGGATCGACCTTCCGCTCGCTCACCCCCGCGACCAAGCACGTCGATAACCACGCCTTGGCGTTCAATCCAGACGATCCGGACTACCTGCTCGTCGGGTGCGATGGCGGTGTGTACGAGAGCTGGGATCTCGGCGAGACGTGGAAGTTCGTCGCCAATCTCCCGGTGACGCAGTTCTACAAGGTGGCAGTGGATTACGACGAGCCGTTCTATAACGTCATCGGCGGCACGCAGGACAACGCAACGCAGCACGGCCCATCGCGCACCGACAACGTCCACGGCATCCGCAACTCCGACTGGGTGATCACCGTCTTCGGCGACGGGCACCAGCCGGCGATTGATCCCACCAACCCCGACATCATTTATTCGCAGTGGCAGCAGGGGAACCTGGTGCGCCACGATCGCAAGACGGGCGAGATCATCTACATCCAGCCACAGCCGGCGGCTGATGAGGAGACCGATCGTTTCAACTGGGACGCGCCGATTCTCATCAGCCCCCACGATCCGAAGCGCCTGTACGTCGCGAGCCAGCGCGTGTGGCGCAGCGACAACCGCGGTGATTCGTGGACGGCGATCAGCGGTGATCTCTCGCGCGGGATCGACCGCCTGACCCAGCCGATGATGGGGCGGGTGTGGGGCGCCGACGCGATGTGGGACCTCTACGCGATGTCGAAATTCGGCACGGTCACATCCCTGTCGGAATCGCCGAAGCGGGAGGGGTTGATCTACGCGGGCACGGATGACGGGCGGCTCCACGTCACCGAAGACGGCGGGCGAAACTGGCGCCAGATCAGCCCTCTCCCGGGCGTGCCGGAGTTCTCGTTTGTCAACGATGTGAAGGCTGATCTGCACGACGCGGACACGGTGTATGTGTGCCTGGGCAATCACAAGGACGGTGACTTTGCGCCGTATGTGCTCATGAGCAGGGACCGCGGGCGGACCTGGACCTCGATCCGCGGCGACCTGCCCGATCGGCATCTCGTCTGGCGGCTGGTGCAGGACCACGTGGACCCCGAGCTGTTGTTCGTCGGCACGGAGTTCGGCGTGTTCTTCAGCGTCGATCGCGGCGAGACGTGGATCAAGCTTTCCGGCGGGGCGCCGAACATCCCGTTCCGCGACTTGGTGATCCAGACGCGCGAGAACGATCTGGTCGGCGCGACGTTCGGTCGGGGGTTCTACATCCTTGATGACTACGCGCCCCTGCGCGGCGTGACCAAGGACGCGCTCGAGCAGGAGATGGAGCTCTTCCCGGTGCGGGACGCGTGGTGGTATGTGCCCCGCCGGACACTGGGGGGCGGCCAGAAGGCCTCTCAGGGTGACGCTTTTTATGTGGCGCCAAACCCGCCCTTCGGCGCTACGTTCACGTACTACCTCAAGGAAGAGCTGAAGACCCGCACAATGCGTCGGATGGAGCGCGAGGCCGAGATCATCGAAGAGGGTGGCGACACGCCGACGCCAAGCTGGGAAGCGCTCCGCGAAGAAGAACTAGAAGAAGACCCCGCCGTGGTGCTCACGGTGCGCGACGAAGCCGGTGATGTAGTGCGCCGTCTCACAGGCCCGACCGGAGCCGGCATCCACCGTGTGACCTGGAGCCTGACGTACCCGTCTACGGATGCGTGGAGGCCGCGGGCTGGCGCCGAGGAAGAAAGTGCCTCGGCTCGCGACCGGGACGCGGGTGTGCTCGCTGCGCCGGGCACATACACCGTTCATCTCGCGACCCGTGTGGACGGCCGCCTTGTTGACAGCGGGAAGTCACAGACGTTCGAGGTGCTCCCGTTGCGCGACGGCGGCACGCTCGCGGGCGCTTCCCCGAACGAGATGACGGCGTTTAACCGTGAGTTCGCTGAACTGAAGCGCCGTGTCGCAGGCGCCAGACGCGTTCTCGATGACGCCCAGCAGCGGATCAGCGCTATCCGAGAGACCATTGATCGCTCGACGATTGATGATGTCGAACTGGCCGATCAGATCAGGTCGTTCGAGCGACGCGTCGCGTCAATGAAGCAGAACCTTCTGGGCGATCCGAAGCGGGCGATCGCAAACGATCAAGGCCCTGTCTCGATCTCTCGGAGGATGAGCGTTGTGGAGCTGGGCACGCAGTCCTCGCTGCACGGTCCCACTGCGATGCACCGCGAGGTCTACGAGACCGCCCGACGAGAGTTCACGCAGCTGAAAGAAGAGCTGAACCGCTTGGTCCGAACGGAGCTGCCGGAGTTCGAGCGCCGGCTCGACAGAGCCGGGCTGCCATGGACTCCCGGGCGACCGGTTCCTGGGCGGTGATACCCGTGCAGATGGCTCTGTCGTTGCACGATCTGAACACTTCGCCGAAGGCGAACAGCCCCGCGTCGCAGTACGCTGCACGCGGGTTTCCTTGATCCGGAGGTACACCGTGTCTGATCTGTTTTCTCCCCGTGCCGCGTTGGTTCTCACCTGGTTCGCCGTGTTTGGCTGTGCGCCGATGTCCACTCATGGCAGCGAGCAGAGCGATGACATCTGGAACAGCGCCTCCGCTTCTCAGTCCTTGGGCGACGGGCAAGGCGACGAGCCGGTGATGAGCTCCGGCGCCTTCGCGGGGCTCAAGTTCCGCTCGATCGGGCCCGCCCTCATGTCGGGGCGTATCGGCGATCTCGCCGTCAACCCCCACCGCGACGCCGAGTACTACGTCGCGGTCGCCAGCGGCAATGTGTGGAAGACCGTCAACGACGGAATCACCTTCGAGCCGGTGTTCGACGGTGAAGGGTCGTACTCGATCGGGTGCGTCACGCTCGACCCGAACGACACCGACGTCGTCTGGGTGGGCACGGGGGAGAACAACTCGCAGCGGTCGGTCTCGTTCGGCGATGGGGTCTACAAGAGCATCAACGGCGGGCAGAGCTGGACCAACGTCGGGCTGCCTGAGTCCGAGCACATCGGGATGATCGCGATCGACCCGCGTGATTCCAACACTGTTTACGTGGCGTCGCAGGGCCCACTCTGGCGTTCCGGCGGCGACCGCGGGCTCTACAAGACGACCGACGGCGGCGAGACGTGGGAGCGCGTCCTGCATGTGTCGGACCACACCGGGATCAACGAGATCCATCTCGACCCGCGCGATCCGGACACCATGTACGCCTCGGCCTACCAGCGCCGTCGTCATGTGTGGACGCTCATCAACGGCGGTCCCGAGAGCGGGCTCTGGAAGTCCACGGACGCCGGCGCCACATGGAAGGAGATCAACTCGGGCCTGCCCAGCGCTGACAAGGGGCGCATCGGTCTTGACATCTCGCCAGTTGATCCCGATGTGGTGTACGCCATCGTCGAGGCGGCCAAGGGTGAGAGCGGGTTCTACCGCTCAAACGACCGCGGCGAATCCTGGTCGAAAATGAGCGACCACGTCTCCGCGAGCCCCCAGTACTACAACGAGATTGTTTGCCACCCCACCGACGTCGATACCGTGTACTCGCTCGACACTTATCTGCACGTCACGCGCGACGGCGGGAAGACCTTCGCGATCGCGCCCCGCATGAACCGCCACGTGGACGACCACGCGCTCTGGATCGATCCGGAAGACCCGCTCCACATGCTGGTCGGGTCCGACGGCGGGCTGTACGACACCCACGACGAGGGCAAGAACTGGCGCTTCATGGCGAACCTGCCCATCACCCAGTTCTACCGGGTGAACGTCGATCAAGCGCTCCCCTTCTACAACATCTACGGCGGCACGCAGGACAACAACACCCAGGGCGGGCCGTCGCGCACCACAGACCGCGCCGGCATCATGAACGAGCATTGGTTCATCACCGTGGGCGGCGACGGCTACGAGACGGTCGTCGATCCCGAAGACCCCATGATGCTGTACAGCCAGTGGCAGTACGGCGGGCTGGTGCGCCACGACCGGCGTTCGGGCGAGATCGCCGACATACGCCCCATCGCGCGCCCCGGCGATGAGCCCTACGTCTTCAACTGGGACACGCCGCTCATCATGAGCCCGCACGACAACCACCGCCTCTACTTCGCCGGAAACTTCCTGTTCCGCTCCGACGACCGTGGGGACAACTGGCGCATCGTCAGCCCGAACCTGACGAGGGGCATCGACCGCAACACGCTCGAGGTCATGGACGTCATCCAGAAACCCGACGCGGTCTCGAAGCACAGATCGACGTCGATCTACGGCAACGCCGTCGCGCTGGACGAGTCGCCGATCGTCGAGGGTCTCCTTTACGTCGGGACGGACGACGGGCTGATCCATGTTTCTGAGGACGGCGGCGCGAACTGGCGTACGATCGAGAACGTCCGGGGCGTGCCCGATCTCACCTACGTGAGCTGCCTGCACGCTTCGGTGCTTGATCCTGATGTAGTCTTCGCGACGTTCGACAATCACAAGATGGGCGACTTTGCGCCGTACGTTTACCGCTCCGACGACCGGGGGCGGACGTGGACCTCGATCGCCAGCGATCTGCCCGAGCGGGATACCTGCTACGTCATCCGTCAGGACCATGTCAACCCCGACTTGCTCTTCCTGGGTACCGAGTTCGCGGCGTACTTCACGGTCGACGGCGGCGATTCGTGGATCAAGATGAGCGGTGTGCCCACCATCGCGGTGCAGGATCTCGAGATCCAGCGGCGCGAGAACGACGTGGTGCTCGGCACGTTCGGGCGCGGTTTCTATGTCCTCGATGACTACTCACCGCTCCGCACAGTGAACGAAGACGTGCTCACGGGCGATCCCGTGCTCTTCGGGGTCAAGGACGCGCCCCTCTACGTCGAGCGCAGCCGTCTCGGGCACACCAACGGCAAGGGCTACCAGGGGGCGTCGTTCTACGCGGCGCCCAACCCGCCCTTCGGCGCCGTCTTCACCTACCACTTCAGCGAGAAGATCATGTCGCTGGAAGAGCGACGCCACGAGGCCGAGAAAGAAGAAGACTGGGAGTACCCCACGCTCGACGAGCTGCGCGCGGAGGATCTCGAGATCGAGCCGCAGGTCATCCTGACTGTGCGCAATGACGACGGCGATGTCATCCGACGCGTCAAGGGGTCGCGCGAGAAAGGATTCCACCGCACGGCGTGGGACCTCCGGTTCCCTTCTGAGCAAGCCGTTCAGCTCTCGAACCAGGACATCCCGGACTGGGCGCTGCAGCCTGCCGGCCCGCTCGTGACGCCGGGTGTGTACGCGGTCACCCTCGATCTCCACCACAACGGCGATGTCGAGAGACTGGCGGGGCCCGAGTCCTTTGAGGTCTACGCGCTCGATCTGGCGACGCTCCGCGATAACAATCCCGCGGACACGCTGGCCTTCGCTCAGGAAGCGTCGGAGCTGCGACGCGAGGTCATCGGTGCGATCCGCGCCGCGGGAGAGGCCGAGAACAGGATCCGCCATCTCGGCCAGGCCATCCTCGACACGCCCGCCGCGGGGCCGCAGCACGTCGAGCGTCTGGAGTCAATCCGCACCGATCTTGCCGCGATCCTCGTTGATCTGCGCGGCGATCAGACGCTGAGCCGGCGGAACCGTGCTCAGAACCCGTCGATCAGCTCGCGCATCAGCGCCGTCGTTGAGGGGGGGCTGCATGTGACGAGCCCGCCGACCGGGACGCACCGCGAGCAGTACGCCTACGCAGCCGAGTCGTTCGCAACAGCGCGGACCGAACTCCGCAGCGTGATCAACCGCCTCTCGGCCCTGGAAGACGACCTGGAGAACCTCGGCGCGCCGTGGACGCCCGGGCGCGTCCCGGCGCCGTAAGCGGTTTAGTTGCTCGCGCCGGCTGAAGCGGCGTTGCGCGTCCGTACTCGGCGCTTTTGTCTGGAGATGTACGGCAGGAAGAACATGTACACGCCCGTCCCCAGCATCAGGGCAAGGCCCAGCGCGGCGGGGAAGAAGACCCAGAGCTTGACGCCCTCGTGGAAGAAGCTCCCGTCGTGCAGGCTCTCGATGATGTCCGATCGCCGGTAGGCTGATTGCAGCACGGCGCCTGTTTCGGCGTCGATCTGCACCTCCCAGTGTGAGTTCGACCTGACCTTCACAACGCCCTTGCCGGGGCGCACGTCCAGACGATCAACGTCATCCCAGGTCAGGATGCCCGCTTCCTCAACAGTTCGGGCGGCAGAAAGAACGTCGTCGAAACCGATCGTCGGCTCTGTTCCCACACCGCGCTGGGTGGGCGGCTGGATCCAGGGCGACTGCTTCTTCCACTGCAGCATCATGCCCGTGGCCAGCATGATCAAAAGCGGGAGCGTTACGAACACAGTGGCCCATCGGTGAGCGAGACGGTTTGTCTTGTTGAGGTTCATGCAAGGGAAAGAATACCGAGCGCAATCTCACCAGCTCGGGATGACCCGGGAGAAGATGACGCAATCGATGGCGGCAGAGTGATCACGTCCGCGTAATCCGCGCAGATCATATGCACACAGGCG
The DNA here is from genome assembly GCA_965227605.1 of Phycisphaerales bacterium. Classification (GTDB taxonomy): domain Bacteria; phylum Planctomycetota; class Phycisphaerae; order Phycisphaerales; family UBA1924; genus CALNYS01. Next base: position 824,270 of record OZ245745.1, read on the forward strand.
CTCCCGCCACTGTACGACGAGAGCGTTCACTCCTGAGTGACTGAGGGCATATTCCAGATAGTACGTGAACCCCCGCCACTACCCTTCTCGCATCCGACACCCAACATGGCGGTGATCGCAAGTTCAAATGCAAACTCAACCACGCCCGCGCCCTAAAAAAACCCAAAGTGGGCGACCGCACTCGAACCGGCAGCATTCAGCTTGGAAGGCTGTCCGCCTACGTTGTCAAGAGCAGCCTGTGAAAGAATTTGCTTTGAGCGGGTTCCGGTGCGCTGCGTTAGTGACAGCAGCAGCACGTGTTCTGAGTTAGAACTCCGCCGCGTAGTCAAATCGTGGACAACTCTTACCGAGCTTGTGCAAGCCAGAATGGTTGCGATAGTTGATTCACTCAAGGCCGATCATTGAAGCAGTAATGATGATTGATAAACTCCGGAAAAGTAGATGTCGGTAGTTAGCCCCTGCAGTCCGCACACGCACCCCAAAGCACAAGCTCGTGTCCAGTCAGAGTAAACCCGTCAGGAAGCAGACGGTCCAGACGCCCAGCACACCCGCTGACATCGAACACGCGCTCGCAGGATTCACACCTGAAATGATGGTGGTGGGTCGCGGCGACAGCAGCCATCTCGTAGCGGTCCACGTCTCCCAAGATCGGGACGGGGGAGATCACGCCATCGTCGAGAAGACGATTGACGACCCTGTACACAGTGCGGAGACCGATACATGCAACATGCTCACTCGCGAGCGAGTAAATCTCCGCGATCGAAAGCGGACGGCCAGCGGATTCCAACGCCTCGCGGATCGCCCGCTGCTGGGCTGTGTCACGCCGCGCGGTCATCCGGTGACGAGTACGCCCCGCGTCAGCTTCATTGCTGCCCTGGAGCGGAGCGCACGCACGGAAATCGCGATGCCAACCGTTATAACCCCAAGGAAGATGAGAGCCGGGACGCTGAACCCCGCCCCCGCCACCGACGCAGCGCCACATTCGACGCAGAGAGAGGCGGTTTCAGAGCCGAGAGCATGAGAGGGGCACTGAGCGCAGGGAACGGACATGCTGATTCTCCGGTGGGTTTGTTGACAATCAATTGCCATTATGCATCGCATTGACTACGCTGTCAACATCCCTGCGAACCAAACGAGGAGGTTCCGATGACGCGCTGCTCCAGCCGGTCGTTGACCAGTCAACTGACGTACGCACTCGTACTCCTATGGGCGATCGCTCCAGGCGTCTGCATCGCCGCAGACCAGATCGAAGTACGTACGTCATCCTCCGACGCTCGCGTCATCGTTGAAGCCGTCGGCGGCGAAGCGATCAACGTCACCGGCCTGGTGCGCTCAGGGCACGACGCTCACGTGGTCCGTCCCTCCAGCAGGATGATCAAAGAGCTGAGCGAAGCGGATCTCCTTGTTGTCGTCGGGCATGGCTTGGAACAGGCGTGGTTGCCGCGAATGATCGCGCAAGCGAACAACGACCGCATCGCCCCGAGCAACCTCGGGTATCTCGATCTCTCCAGGACAATGCGCTCAGTCGTCAAAGGCGAGCACAATGGAAGCCTCGGATCCTTCCACGAAGGCGACAACCCGCACTACCTGCTCGACCCGATCGAAGGGATCAAGGCCGCTGAGTCCATCGCGAAACGACTCGCTACGCTCTCCCCGGAGCACGCGCCGTTGTTCGAGCAGAACTACCGTAAGTTCGCACGAGAAGTGATGAGCGTGCTCGTCGGCCCGGACCTGGCCGCTGCGCTCGAGCCCCAAGACTACGAAGCGATCGCCATCGCGATCGAGAACGATCAAGCCGATGAATTCCTGCGTCGCCAGGGCGTTCGCGCCAAGGTGGCAGGGGTACTCGCGCGGTTCTCCGGGCACACGGGCGTACCTATCGTCGGTGACCACAATTACTGGCCGTACTTCGCTCGTCGTTACGGTTTGAGCGTACTCGGCTACCTCGAACCCGAGCCGGGCATGCCCCCCACGACGAAACACCTCCAGTCTCTCGTCGTCGAAATGCAGGAGCGCAACGTGACGCTGATTCTTACGACGGGGCATTTCGATCCACGTCACGCACGGTTCGTAGCGAAAGAAACAAATGGTGTCGTCGTTCCGATGGCGGAGGTGCCGGGCAGCCGACCGGAGACGGATACTTATATTGAGTTCGTCGAGTACAACGCGATCCAGTTACTTGGCGCGTTGGAGCGGTCTGGCGATTCCGATCAGCTCGCTCGCTAACCAGTCTGGCGAGAGATTTCATGCCAACAACAAATCCGTCCGGTGCCCGCCCGCTGATTTCGCTGCGGAACGTCAGTCTCGGGTACAGCGGGCGCGAGGTTCTCCGTGACGTCGAGCTCGACATCTCCGCGGGCGAGTTCTGGTGCTTCCTCGGGCCCAACGGCGAGGGGAAGACCACGCTCGTCAAGGCGCTTCTCGGTGCGCTCCGCCCTCGCCGAGGCGAGCTCGTCCGCCAACGCGAGATGTTCCGTGCTGGCAAGGTCAGCTACGTCCCACAAAGGCTCGAACTCAGCCCGGTGCTGCCGATGACGGTCCGCGAGTTCGTGCTTACCGGGCTCGCCGGGATCCGCGCCGATAATGAGATCTCTCGAAAACGGCTCGATCACATCCTGCACTTGGTCGGGCTCACAAGGGCCGCGCGCCAGAGCATCTGGACGCTCTCCGGCGGGCAGCGACAGCGGGTGCTAGTGGCACGAGCGTTGATACGCGATCCGAGCTTACTCATCGTTGATGAACCCACGACAGGTCTCGACGCGTCTTCCTCGGCCGCCGTCGTCCAAATCCTCAAGGAGCTCTACACCGAGTTCGGAGTCTCGGTCGTCCTCGTGACGCACGACCTGAACATGGCCGCGAGGCTCGCCACCTGTGTTGCATTCTTTCGTCAGGGACGAGTCACATCGGGCCCTATCAAGGATCTGCTGACACCCGAGCAGTTGGAAGCCGCGTTCGGATTAACGGCGTCGGTAAGCCAAAGCGTTGATGGCGGATACCGTCTCGACGTATCGCAACCCTCACTCGAACTCGTAACACCGGTGACGATGCCAGGCTCCCGACGGGAGCCGCGACCATGAGCCTTGTCGATTTCATGTCCTCGTGGGAACTGTTCGCGCGCCCCTACAGTCTCACACTTCTAGCCGCACCTGTGCTGGCGCTGCTTGGGGTGTACGCAGTCGCGCGACGGCAGCTCTTCATCGCGGCCGCGGTGTCGCAATCCGCGGTCTTCGGCTTCGCGCTCTTTTCACTGTTCTTTGGAGCGCACGCGGCCGGTGTAAATGGAAGCCTCGCACAGGATGCGTTGGTCTTGGTCTGCGCGATCGCCGCGGCCCTCATCACGATGATCGGTCGCGACAGCGGCGGACACGGCGGGCGACTCAACAGCGACGAGATCATCGCATGGGTCTTCATCGCCGCAGGCGTCAGCGCCACGCTGATTCTCTCTCACGCGCCAGCAGGGATGGAACTTACCCGACAGTTGCAAGCATCGTCAGTAGTCGGTGCGCGGTGGACGGATGTGGCTGTCTTCAGCATCGCGCTCGCAATGCTGGTCGGGATGCTTGTATGGCGACGAAGAGCGCTCGTTCTTTTCGTGACGGACCCAGTGATGGCTTCCGCGGTCGGGATGCGCGTCAGCATATGGAATCTTGTTATCACCATTCTGTGCGGCATCGTGATCGGCCTGAGTGTTCGGTCAACCGGGATGATGTTCACGTTCGGCTGCCTCGCGCTACCCGTCCTGATCGCCAAGCAGGGCTGCAGCGAGGTGCGAACGCTGCTTGTGGTAAGCCCGCTTGCGGCGACGCTAAGCGCCTTCGTTGGCCTTTGGTTTGCGCACCAGTGGGATCTTCCACCAGGTCAGGCGGTCGTAGGGCTGCTGAGTGTATTACTCGCAGTCGCAGCAGGGCTTCGATACCTCTGGAGCGTATCTTCACGGTAAAGCGGCGGTGCCTGCGAGTGGATTCTGCGAATGGCAACGGGTTGAGGCCGAGCGCACGAAGCGACCCCGGCATATCGTCCCGACTGACAGCAAGGTATTCGCGTTCGCGGGGCTGCGGTCCTGTGATCCCCCGAAGGCGTCGGGCCCATCGAGAGTGACGATCTCCCGCAACGAGACGACGAAGCCAATCCATGACCGAATGCCTGTGATTCTGCCCGCAGACCTCGTGAGCGACTGGCTTGTCCCTAAGCCGATGACGCCGAGACCATCGCGGAGATACGGCGCCCCACGGCGGATGATGCGCTGCGAGCCTATGAGGTCTCAACCTTGGTGAATTCGTCGCGGAACAAAGATTCGGCGTATATAGACACACTGAACTCTTAATACACAGTGTCTCTATGCCATGCTTAATTCTGACGAATACTTTGTCATAAATATCCGTGGGATACAGCATCTAAGTAACTTCGTGATTGACACGTAGATCGGCGCTGATTGAGTTGCCATCATAGCTTGTTTGGTGATAAAAAAGCTCATCGGATGCGTTTGTGCTCAGTAGAGCATGTGTTGAAAGCCGATGAACAGCTTACGGATGTCAGCAACGGGGCCTAGATCGGTCACGGCATCTTGGATGGAGTGATACCGCAGAGTGAGAAGGTGCGGAAGCTTCCGATCGTCGAGTTCGCCAACGCCGTTTGCGACGTAGTTATCCAGAACAAAGTCCACAAAATCTCGCTGTACTCCTGAGAACCCCGATGAGATTAAGGGGCGACGTTCTCTGACACGTGTTTCGCGTGTGATCGGTTGGGTAGCGTAGGCGATGTACGCGAGCACATCGAAGAGGTCGCTTTTGTCAGCGTTGATCAGCCTGGACACGTCGGCGATCTGTTCCTTCGTGTAGCCCTTCTCGAGCAGGCCCTCCATGAGGCCGCGCCGGGTGTCCGGTCTGCGCCACAGTTCGCGGAGTTCTTCCTCGCTACCCAGGAGTGTGGTGATGTCACCATAAAGCCGTTCAATGAACTCACTGAGCGAGAGAGGTTTGCCGTCGGGCCCCCAGAACGATGTTGCCACCATGTGGTCGATCAGGCGTTCTTTCCCGTCAGCAAGCCTAATCCGCGTGCGCTGCACGGGGCCCGGGCCGGGTCCCACCGGTGGACCTGGTTCAGTGCCGGGTGTGATCTGAGGACCGTCCGGGCCGGTGTCGACAGAAACGGGTTCCTCGGGTTCGCCGTCCCACTCTGGGTCGTTGAAGTGCTCGTAGGCTTTGACGAAGTCCCAGATCGTGAAAAAGTCTTTGCCGTCGTAGAGACGCGTGCCACGGCCGATGATCTGCTTGAACTCGATCATTGATTTGATGGGACGCATCAGCACAATATGTCTCACGTTCCGCGCGTCGACACCGGTCGAGAGCTTGCGAGAGGTTGTCAGGACGGCCGGGATTGTTTTTTCGTTGTCCTGGAATGTGCGGAGGAACTGCTCGCCAACGGCGCCATCGAAGGCGGTTACGCGCACGCAGTAGTCCGTGTCTTTCGAGGACTTCATCTGGTTGATCAGGTCGCGGACGGCGGCGGCGTGCTCTTGGGTCGCGCAGAAGACGATGCTCTTTTCTGACTGATCAACGTTGTCCATGTAGATCTTTACGCGAGCGCGTTCACGCTCGCGGATCTCGATCACACGGTTGAAGTCTTCTTCCCGGTACCGCTTCCCTTCTTCAACCTCGCCCTCGAGTACTTCGTCATCAGACGTGTAGACGTACTCGTCCAGCGTCGTCTGGATCTGTTTGACTTTGAAGGGGGTCAGGAAACCGTCGTTGATGCCCTCTTTGAGGGAGTAAACGTAGACCGGTTCGCCGAAATAGGCGTAGGTATCGGCGTTGATCTTCCGCTTGGGAGTGGCGGTGAGTCCGATCTGCACCGCGGGTTCGAAGTACTCAAGAATGCCACGCCACGTGCTCTCGTCCTGAGCGCCTCCGCGATGGCACTCATCAACGATGATCAGATCGAAGAAGTCAGACGGGTAGCCGTAGAAACTCGGCTGAGGCTCGCCGTCCTTGTCGCGCCCGGTCATGAAGGTCTGGAAGATCGTGAAGAAAACGCTGCCGTTCTTGGGCACTCGGCCTTGCTTGCGGATCTCCTCAGGGTCAATGCGCACCATCGCGTCGTCGGGGAAAGCGCCGAACGAAGTAAACGCCTGGTTGGCGAGGATGTTTCGGTCGGCGAGAAAAAGGATACGCGGGCGGCGTGTGCCCTCTCCCTGCCCGGACTTCCAGTCTGTCAGATTCCAGCGGCTCTGGAAGAGTTTCCAGGCGATCTGGAAGGCGATGGCTGTCTTGCCCGTGCCGGTCGCCAGGGTAAGGAGCACACGGCTCTTGCCCTGTTCGATGGCCTCGAGCGCCCTGGTGATGGCGTTGTGCTGGTAGTAGCGCGGCTGCCACTGGCCGCCCTTGTCTTCGTAGGGGACGGCGCCGAAGGCGTCGCGCCAGCGGCTGGTCTGCCGGTAGACGGCGTCCCACATCTCGGCGGGGGAGAGGTAGGCGTCGGTGTACCCCTCCTCTCCGGTTTCCATGTCGGCGCGGTAGATCTCGCGCCCGTTCGTTGAGTAGGCGAACCGCGCGCCGAGCTTCGCGGCGTAGCGCTTGGCCTGAGCAAGGCCCTCGGTCGCGCCCAGCGCTTCTTTCTTAGCCTCGATGACCGCAAGCTTGCGGTCCTTGTGGATGAGAACAATGTCTGCGATGTCCTGCTGAGCGCAACGACCGGCCCCGATGAGCCTGCCGGGAGCGATGACCTCCCGGCGCACACGCGAGCCCGCGGCCTTGCCCCAGCCCGCTTCGGCGAGAAGCGGCTCGATCAGCTCGGCACGGGTGTCGGCCTCGTTTCTCACGCGTTCCCCCCGCTCCTCGCTCCGGCCGAGTGACGCGTGTGGGCCTTCAGGTTCTCGAAGAACAGCTCGACCCCAAACCCACCGATGAGCAGCGCGACCAGGGCTTCGAGCGCGACGACCAGGCGCGTGAGCGTGCTGGCGGGAACGATGTCGCCGGTGCCGAGCGTGGTGAAAGCAGCGACACTGCAGTAAATGAAGTCCCAGATGTTCAGTTTCACAGTCCCGGAGAGGCGGTCCCTGAGTTCGCTCAGGCGCTTCTCGCGCGCTTCGAGGACAACATCGAGGTACTCAGTGGCGACGCCACGCAGTTCCTCAAGGTTCTCGACGCTCCTCATCTTGCCGTTGAAACCCCTGTACGGATCGGTTCCGAAGCTCATCCCGGTGTCGAGCTTCATGGGTTGTTCGCCGAGCACGAAGGCGACCCCGGTGGCCTCGATCTCGTCGAGCTCGGGGGTGATGATCTTGTAGGTGTACCGCCGGAACGTGATGTCATCAGCGATAGGGAACTCGATTTCCGTCCGGCTCAGGTCGGGGTCGTTGCTCGGCTGGAACGTCGTCAGCGCCACCAGGCTGACCACGAGGTCGGCGTCCTCCGCGAGCTGGTCACGAATGTCGAGCGGGGCGTCGATCGCATCGCGCTGAACAGCGACCTCGCTGTACTGGTACTGATTCGGTGAGTTCTTGTAGATCGCGAAATAGACACCGGCGAAGACAAGGATCATCGTCGCCGCCAACCACAGCACCGCCGAAACCGCGTCGCGCTGCGACTTGCTCTTCCTCGCTCTCGGCGCGGCCCGTGCGCTGGACACGATGCAGACCGCAGTCAGGAGACCATAGGTAACGAGCCCGAGCTTGTGAGACCACATCACGACGCTGATAACAAAGAGAGCGATCAGAGTCAGCAGGATGCTGAGGATCACCAGCGCAACAAAGTCGGCGAAGCCGCGGCGTGGTTGGTGGTGGTTCATCACGCATCCCCGGCAGTCTTCGCCACGCTCTCACGAGTGAGCACGCGGCCGGAACACTGCTGCTATTCAACCATCGTAGCTTTTCACGATCAACGGCCTTGCCTTTTCAAGCGACACGGCGTCGTGCACCCAAACCTCCAGATCCCCCGTCCCCCAGTGGTCGCCAATCTCGGTTGCGGCGCCGGAGCGGGTGTTGAAGAGTTTGATCTCGCTCATGCGGAGACCCCCACGTGCCTTGCGGCGCTGCCAGGTGCAGCAACGGTAAGTTCATCGCAGAAAGCCGCGGAAAGCAGAGAGCTACGAAGCTCGTTCATCGCGGCCAGTCGAGTCTCTCGCAGGTCTACGAGCGCGTCCACTGATTCTGAAAGCTGGTCCAGCCGGTCAACAGCGGTCCTCGCCACCGAGGGAGCGACCCATGGCACCGGGATGCGGTTTAGAGCCCGTTGATTTAGCTTCGGCTGTGCCATTCCGCTCACGAATTCGGAGACATCAATGGAGTTCAGGTAGTACTCCACGACGGATTGCTGTGCACGGTCCCCGAATCGCAAAACATGGGCGTGGTTGTTGACCCATGATTTACCGCTGATTGAATATGCGATTGGGTAGGTGCGAGCGAGTAAATTTGCCCCGTCTTCTGAAATGAGCAGAAGCTCCTCGTCGAAGAGATGGCCAGCAACATAGTCAACAATGCCGGACGCGCCGTAGTACGGGATGCCTCCGGGCTCGCGCTTTGAACGCGTAATTGGCACCCGACGGCTATCTAGATTCTCACACACTGCGCCAAGCGGGGAGCACCCGTGCTCTGCCATGAGTGCCTCGAAGGTTGATCGTGCGGCCGAGTTGAAGAGCGTTGTCGACAGTTCTTGAGCCCGGCGTGTACTGACCTCCGCCCGCTCAATCGCCTCAAACGCCTCGTCGAGGATCACCACGATCCGCTTCTGCTCGGTGAGCGGGGGGAACCACGACTCTATGGAGTACACCTTGTCACGATTGATCCCCGGCTTCACACCCGTAGCGAGCGAGGGGAGGTTTAGGTGAGACAAGAGGTGATAGACAAACCGTAAATCGTGTCGGCTTTCATCAATATCGATGTAGTACGTCACATCGAGAGCCCAAAAACCAGCATCGACGAGAGAGACCTCTCCGGCCGATCCCTTGCGGCCGACGATGATGCTCGCACGGTCCCAGAGTGACCGATTTGTTCGACACTTGATGCCATTTGCTCCGTAGGCGGGATAAACCCCGTCGGCATCACGTTCCTCTTTCGGAAGACCTTTGCCGTAGTGCAGGGTGATGACATCACCAAGCTTGAACTGCTCCCAGCCCTCCCTCACAGCAGCCCCCGAATCGACGCGAGCGCCTCCACCGCCTCCGCGTCCAGCGCCTCGATCTCGTCGAGGATCTCTGCCGGCGTGCGCGTGTCGGTCTCATCCGGACGGTTGGGGTTCTTGGGCGATAGGTCCAGCGTAGTCTCGTCTAATTCGCTCGCCGCCACCGACCATGACTGCTCCGTGTCCGGCTTCGTCTTCTGCAGCTCGACGAACTCCGCCAGATCGTCGTCGTTGAGCGGGTCCGTCTTGCCGAGGCTGCGCCCGGGGTCGAGCTGGTAGAACCACGTTTTCTTCGTGGGCTTGCCCTTCTCGAAGAAGAGCACCACGGTCTTCACGCCGGCTCCGAGGAACGTCTTGGCCGGGCAATCCAGAACCGTGTGCAGGTCGCAGCTCTCGAGGAGTTCCTTGCGCAGCGCTCTGGCGGCGTTGTCCATGTTCGAGAGGAACGTGTTCTTGATGACGATGGCGGCGCGCCCGCCGGGCCTCAGGCGCTTGATGAAGTGCTGGAGGAAGAGGAACGCCGTCTCGCTGGTGCGGATGGGGAAGTTGTGCTGGACCTCCTTACGCTCCTTCCCGCCGAAGGGCGGGTTGGCGAGGATGATGTCGAACTGATCCGCGGGCTGGACGTCGGCGAGGTTCTCCTCGAGGGTGTTCGTGCGCACGATGTTCGGCACGTCGATCCCGTGGAGGATCGAGTTCATGATCCCCAGCACATAGCCGAGGCTTTTCTTCTCCTTGCCGTGGAACGTGCGGGTCTGCAGCGTCTCGAGGGCCTTGGTGCTCTTGGCCCCGGGGCGCATGTGCTCGAAGGACTCGCAGAGGAAGCCCGCGGAGCCGCAGGCGGGATCGTAGATCGTTTCACCGATCCTGGGATCGATGACCTTGATCATGGCGCGGATCAGCGGGCGGGGCGTGTAGTACTGCCCGCCGGTGCGCCCGGCGTTGCCCATGCTTTTGATACGGGTCTCGTAGAGATCAGAGAGCTCGTGCTTCTCAGCCTGCGAGTTGAAGCGGAGCTCGTCAGCGCGCTCGAGGGCGTCGCGGAGGACGTAGCCGCTCTTGATGCGCTGCTTCACGTCGGCGAAGACAGCGCCGATCTTGTACTCAATGGTGTCCGGGTCCTCAGCGGTCTGCTTGAAGGACTGGAGGTAAGGAAAAAGGGTGTCGTTGACGAAGTCGATGAGATCGTCGCCGGTCTTGGCGGCGTCGTGATCGAAGTCACCCTGGGAGTTCCTGGGGGCGGCCCAGCTGGACCACCTGAACCGGGGGTCGAGGATCGGCGAGAACGCCTTCCCGGCGAGCTGGGCCTGGGCCTCGCGCTCGGTCTCAAGGTCGTCGAGGTATTTGAGGAAGAGGATCCAGGCGGTTTGTTCGGCGTAATCGAGCTCGGAGTCACACCCTTCGTCCTTCCAGAGCACGTCGTCGATGTTCTTGAAGGTCTGTTCGAAAATGGCGCTCATCTCCATCGCGAAGGGGTGCAGGATTGATGGTATCTAGAGTGCAACAAGTGTGGGTGTGTGAGACCGGAGCGAACAGTTCGACGCGGTGTAGGAGACGCACAATTGGCCCTCTATGAACTCACAGATGACGAGATCCGACCCCTCAGGCCTACTACGTTCGCTGACGCTGCGGTCCGTGAACGGGAGAATCTGCAGAGCGTAATCCGTGAGCGACTGGAGGTGATCTCGCCGGGGACAATGTTGCTGGCCGAGGAGTTCGGGCAGTGGGAAGACTCGCGCCGGAGGATCGACCTGCTTGCGTTGGATCAGGACGCCAACCTCGTCGTCATTGAACTGAAGCGCACCGAGACCGGCGGGCACATGGAGCTACAGGCTGTCCGGTACGCAGCCATGATCTCCGCGATGACGTTCCGGCAGGCGGTTGGCATCTACGAAGCGCATCTAGCATCGCTGGGGGCTGAGGATCGCGACGCGGAAGCCGAAATCTTGGATTTTCTTGAATGGGAGGATCCGGACGAAGACGCCTTCGCTCAGGAAGTACGGATCGTTCTGGCTTCAGCAGAGTTTTCCCGAGAATTAACCACAGCGGTAATGTGGCTGAACGAGCGAGGCATCGACATACGGTGCGTGAGGTACCGACCGTATAAAGATGGTCATCGGGTGTTCATCGACGTCCAGCAGATCATACCGCTGCCGGAGGCCGAGGAGTATCAAGTACAGCTCCGTGAGAAAGCGCAGCGCGAGCGCTCTTCACGTAAGTCTTCCCGGGATTACTCTCGCTATGACGTAGTCTGCAATGGCATTCGCTTCGATAATCTACCGAAGCGACACGCAGTGCTGCAGGTCATCAAGGGGCTGGTTGCGGAGGGGGTCGATCCGGATGAGATTTCGCGTGTTGTCCCGTTCAGAAAGGCAAACTGGGCGATTCGCTGTGAGGGTGAGCATCTGACGCATGCTGACGTACTTCCACACTTGGAGGCTGCGATCATGCAACGTGGAAATCGCTTTGATCCGCGCCGATTCCACTTAAATGACGAGGACCTGATCCGAGGCGCCGGGTGTACGTATGTGGTGTCGAACCAATGGGGTGGTCGCGCTATCGAGTGGGCCATAAGCGTCCTGGAAAGGTTTCCGAATAGCGAAGTAAGCATAGTCAAGGCGCAGTGATATTGTTACGAATCAATTGAGTGATATACACAAGGACAAGTCTTCCGCGTCCTTTATCGATCGACCATGCTCGAAGGTGCCACAATCTTAATTACTGTTTCAGCCGGTAGTTTGAGCTCGCCAAAAAGTTGTTCGGTGCGCTTTTAAGCATCCGCAGCTTCAATCGTTGCGGCATCACGCGCGGTAAACCCAGAGCTCATCTCAGGGTCAAGAAAACGCCACAAACTCTTGCAGGCAGATTCAACAAAGCGGGCGAAGGGACTCGAACCCTCAACATTCAGCTTGGAAGGCTGACGCTCTACCATTGAGCTACGCCCGCGACGCTCGAATCATACCGCCGCGGCCCGCGCCCCGTGAGAGGCCGCCGCTCACCCCTCCCGCTCGCGCCACGTCTCCAGAACCTCGTCTTCCTTCTCACGTGAGACCCCCGGCGCGTTCACCCCCGGCTGATACTCCCACCCCCGCTCGTCCTTCATCCCCGGCGCCCACTCATCAAACCACGCCAGCGTGTCGCGCACCGTTTCCGCCGTCGACCGCGTCGTCAGCCCCGCCGCCGTCGCCTTCGCGATGCTCGTTTTGTGGAACCCCGCGTACCCGCCCACGGGCGGGATCCACACCGGCATCTGCTGCCACGGGTTCACCCCGCGCTCCGCAAGAAAACCAGCCTCCACCCACGTGAACTCCGCGTCAGACCCCGTCGTCTTCTTGCACGTCGCGAGCAGCTCACCGATCGTCGTCTCACCACCAACCGGCCCGTTCACATTGAAGAGCCCGCCCAACCCGCGCTCCACGCCCCGCAGCATGAACGCCGTCACATCCCGCGCATCGATGTACATCACAGGATGATCCGCCGCCCCCGGCGCCAAAACCTCTCCACCGTCCCGCACCCGCATCGGCCAGTAGGTGAACCGATGCGAAAAATCCCGCGGCCCAACGATCAACCCGGGGCGAACAACAAACGCCCGCTCACCGAAGTGCTTCTCCGCCGCCGCCTCGCACCGCGCCTTCACCGGCCCGAAGTACGTCATGTCATACGGCAACCGATCAATCCCGTCCGCCACCTCGTTCGGCATCTCGCCCACCGGGTCGCCTTCCACACGACCCTCGCTCGCGTCCGCGTACGCCGACAAGCTCGACACAAACAGATAACGATCCGCCGCGTCCTTCAACATCCCCGCGCTGTCATCCACCCACCGGTGCACGTTCGCCGTGTCGATCACCGCGTCCCACGTCCGCCCCTTCTTGATCTCCGCTTCCAAGGCGCTCAACCCCGGTCCTTCACCCGGAATCCGATTCGCCACCAACAGCTCAAGATCAGCAAACAGCTCATCCCGGTTCCCCCGGTTCAAAAGCGTCACCTCGTGCCCGCGCTCCATCGCCTGCTCCACAAAGTGCGGCCCAATAAACCCCGTCCCCCCCAGGAACAGAATCTTCAGCTTCCTCTCAGCCTCATCCGCAAACGCCCGCTGCAACAACCCCGGCGCCGAAAACGCCGCACCCGCCGCCGCCGTCTGAACCATGAACTCGCGCCGCGTCTGCATCATCGCCATCTCCTCGAATGCCGAGCCGAATCTCGAGTTGAACCATCACGCCGTCGCCGACGCGTCCTCACCTAAACCGGCGTCTCCCCCAAAGGTGGCGCCTCGTCGCTCGTGCGCTCTCTGACGCCGATCCAGCCACCATGCTAATCCCATAGCCACGCCGCACGCCGGCCCCACCACCCACAGCGCCGCTCCGCCGGCCCGCGCCACCGCCTGATACACCAACGCGCTCGCCGCGTCCCCGCCCCGATACACAAACGTATCCAGCGCCGACTTCGCCTTGTACGTGTCCTCCACCGACAGCACCGCAAAAAGCGTCTCCCGCCCGGGCCGCCCGAACGCGTAATGCGTCGCGTTCCGCACGCCCTCAAACAGCGTGATCACCAAAACCGAAGACGCCAACCCCAGCGCCGCAAACCCCGCCAGCGAGACCAACGGCACAACGCAAAGCAAAACACCAACCCCCAGCCACCGCAGCGCTCGCCCCGTCAAAAGAAGCTGCAACCCAGCAGTCAACACCTGCCCCCACAGCGTGATCTGCGCAAACGTCTCCGCCCGCGCGCCTGTTTCAGCCTCCACCGCCTCCACGATCCCCGCCTTCTCGAAATACACAAACGTAGACACCGTCGTGTGCATCAGGATGTATAGACCAATCGCCAGCAAATAAGGCGACCGCGCCATCGCCGTCAGCCCCGCCAGCGCCGACCCGCCGATCCGCTCAACCCCCGCGTGCCGTCCTGCTTCAAACCGGTGCAGGCGCGTCACCCGCGCCCCGCACTCGAGCAACACCGCCGCGCACACCATCAACCCAAACGCGCCCAAGTCTTCTGCAAGCTGCCACACCCACGTCGACCCCGCGATCGCCCCCAGCGTCCCACCCACCGCCACCACGCCAAACACCCGCTTGCTCTGCTCCACCCCCTGCAAGTCCGCCATCAAAGACCAGAACAGCGAAATCAAAAACACATTCACCACGCTCAGCCACACATAGAACACGCGCCCAACCCCAAGCGACGCCTCCCCGCCGCTCTGCCACAACACGAGCGCGAACACGCCCAGGCACCCGATCACCAGGCGGTACACCACCAACGTCAGCCGCCGGCGCTCGACCCGCGACGCCAGCCACCCGAACGCCGGCGCCAGCGCCGCCATCACGCCCACGTTGATCAGAAAAAGCGTGCTCAGCTCATCAACACCGCCCTGCAAGCCCATCGCGTCCCGCAACGGCCGCAACATGAAATACCCGAACATCAAAAGAAAGAACTGCAGCGCCCCCAGGAACGCCAGCCGCCCCTCGCCCCCGCGCAGCCCCGACGCTCGCTCAAACCAGTTCGCCACGCGCCCTCACGCTCCCGCCGAACCCTCGACGAACCCCCTCATACACACGCAGTCGTACCCCGTTGCACAACATCGCGCAGAGCACGTTCGCGTCTCCCCCCTCTCCCCATTCCGGTGGGGAGAGGGCCGGGGTGAGGGGTCAAAAGAAACGCGAGCGAAGCGAGCCGCATCGTCCTCACCGCGCCGCCACAACACCCGACCACGCCAACCCATCAGGCTCACTCCCCGCCACCAGCCGCCCTGCGATCTCAAATGTCGTCAGGTCTAAAACCGTCACCACATCCGCGTTCGTGTTCGCCACATACGCGCGCTTTCCTCCGGGCTCAACCAGAATCCCGATCGGCACCGGGCTCTGCCCGAACCGATCGCCAAACAGCCGCCTGTCCCGTTCCTGCTGATCCACCGAACGGCTCTTCATGCCGATCCGCTTCACGATCCGCCGTTCCCCCGCATCCACAACCGCCACCGCCCCCGACTCCGCGCACGACACCAGCGCGCGCTCGCCATCAGGCGTGAACGCGATCCGGATCGGAAAAATCCCGCAATCCATCTCTGCGACGACCTTCATCCGTTCCAGATCGATCACGCTCAGGGTGTCCGCCGACCGGTTCGTCACCCACACCTCGTTGGTCCCGGGCCTCACCGCCACACCCTCCGCGCCCGCGCCCGTCTCGATCACCGCGCTCTCCCGCTCACCTGCGAGATCGATCACCGTCGCCGTCCCGTCGCCCAGGTTCGCCGCGATCGCGTACCGCTCGTCAGCCGTCATCGCCGCCATGTGCGACACGCGCTGCTTCGTGTCCAGCACGCGCTCCACCTCGCCAGTGCCCACGTTCACGACCAGCAGCGCATTCTCCGTCTCCGCCGTCACCAGAACCCGCTCGCCGTCCTCAAAGAAGATGATCCCGTGCGGCCGGTGGTACTCCAGCAAATCAATCGTCCGCGCCTTGCCCAGCTTATCCAGCCGGAACACGCTCAGCGTCTGCCCGCGCTCCTCACGATCGCCGTAATTGCCAACCACCACAGTCGTTCCGTCCGGCGACACCGCCGCCTCGTGCGGCGCGTTCCCGACACGCACCGTCCGCACCACCTTCAAGGTGTTCGCGTCGATCACCGACGCCGTGTTGTCAGACTTGTTCAGCACCACCAGCGTGTCAGCGCTAGCGCTTGCGCACATGACGCCAAAGAACCCGAGAAGCACAGACAAAAACACCGTCAGTCGCATGGCAGACCCTTTCGAGTGAAACACCACCACGTTTTACCACCTCCACCGGAACCAGGATGCCCGCCCACCCGGATACCCGCCCTTACAGAAGGGCCACACTCAACGGATGGACGCATGAACCCACACGCCCCCCGCGCCTTCACCCTCGCCGACCTGCTCATCGCCATCGCCTCAACAGCCGCCCTCGCCGCTCTCGCCGCGGCCACCCTCTCCGAGGCCGACCGCGGCAGCCTCACCGCTCAGGACCAGGCCAACCTCATGACCATCGCCGCCGCGGCCGCCGCCTGGTCCGCCGACAACCACGACCTCATCCCAGGCGCCCCGGGCGCCAGCGCACGCGAACTCCTGAACGACCCGACGGCAACAGGCAACGCAGAAGACACCCTTTTCACCGCCGGCCTCGCCACCCAGCCCTTCGACTGGGCCAGCCCCCTCGCCTGGGGATACCTCACCGACGCCCTCGCCCCCGCCCGCCGCGACCAGCGCCTCGCCTACGCCCTCGGCGTCGAACCCGTCTTCGTCACCCCCGGCGCCAAAACAATCCCCGTCGCCAACACCTCACCCACCGGCCCCCTCAGCGTCCTCTCCGACCCCGCCCAGAACGAACTCTCCATCCCGTTCGACGACAGCCCCCAACCGGCCGGCATCGAGGACACCTTCTTCGCCGTCCAGACCGCCACCAGCTACATCGCCGCCCGCGAGTTCCTCTGGTGGGGACAAGGCAATGTGAACCCCCGATGGGCCAACGGTGAGGACTTCTGGCCGAGCGGCGGACGCCGCGTCCTGTCTGCAAGCTCAAACTCGTCGATCGGGCTGCCGGGGTCATCAGTCTTCGACAACACGGAAAGCGCCACCGCCTTCGCCCGCGCCTATCGCCCCTACACCAACCGCGTCGGCAACCCCAGCCAGAAAATCTTCCTCGCCAACGGAACGCGCTACCAGGCGCCCGACATCACCGCCCCCGACCACGACGTCCGCGCCGACGCCGGCTGGGGCGGCGCCTTCGCCGACACCGGCGCCTGGGCCTCCGACCCCGCGAGCGTTTTCGCCTCCCATGCCTGGCCCGAAGGCTTCAACCAATCCGGCCAGGACCTCACCCGCATCAGCTTCCGCCACGGCGACGAAACCACTCCCCGCGGCAACACCCTCCGATTCGACGGATCCGTCGAACTCATGGACATCCACGACGCCCGCGACCCCGCCCTCTGGTTCCCCCGAGGCAGCCGTCTTCTTATCAACAACATCCCCGAGCCTTACCGTTCCGTCTACGAAGCCGAAGGCGATGGTCCCCCCGCGCCCCACCAATTCGTCCGGTACACGTTCATCTGGTGAGGAGCCAACCCATGCACACCACAACCACAACCCTCGCGCTCCTCGCTACCGCCGCCCTCGCCGCCGCGCCGAGCCCCACCTACACCGAAGATTTCCAGTCCTTCACCCCCGCGCCCATCAACGGGCAGCAGGGCTGGACCTCACCCGCCGAAGGTGACGCGATCATCACCGAAGACGACGAGCTCAACCGCGCCGCCAGCTACGAACAGCTCTACAGCGAAGCCCGCGAGGGCGAATACCGCGCCGAGTGGGGGCTCGTCAGCGCCCCCATCCCCACCGCCTTCGGCACCCTCGCCCTCGACGTCACCGTCGCCAACACGCTGAGCATGTCCTACGAATCCGCCCACCACATCACCACCGAAGACCCCCTCACCGGCTTCCTCACCGCACGCGTCGAACTCGTCAGTACCGGCGCCATCAACGTCTACACACCCGAATGGTTCAGGTTCGACACGCCCGACGCACCGGCCTCCACCTTCACCCCCAACGAGACCTTCCGCCTCGCCATCGAAACCACCCCGAGCGGCCTCGTCTGCATCTACCAGGACAACGCCCTCATCCACGAAGGCCCCGAGTTCACCGCCGCCCTCCTCGGCCCCCGGCGCGCCGGCCGCACCGCTCGCCTCGCCGCGTGGAACGTCACGCCAGCTCCTCTGAACCCCGAAGTCCCGGCGCCGTCGCTCACCATCGACAACATCACCTTCACCCCGCACCCCTGCCCCACCGACTTCAACGCCGACAACGCCACCGACGCCGCTGACCTCGCTGAACTCCTTGTCCGATGGGAAGACCAGAACCCGGGCGGCCCCGCCGACATCAACGCCGACGCCTCCATCGACGCCACCGACCTCATGCTCCTGCTCGCCAACTGGGGCCCCTGCAAAAACTAACTCCCCTCCCTCTCCCCCAAACTCAAAGCAGCTGAGAGGGCCGGGGTGAGGGCCTACTACTTCTCCTCACTCTCCCTCCGGGTGCCACTACTCGCCGCAAAGCGGCGCAGTAGTGCGTTGGACGTAACGAACCAAATTCCCCACCCTTTCCCCTACCCTCACCCCATGCGCACCGCCATCGCCCAGATCGCCCCCGTCTTCCTCGACCGCGCCCGCACCGCCGAAAAAATCGCCAGCGCCATCAACGACGCCTGCAAACAAGGCGCCCAGCTCGTCGCGTTCGCCGAAGCCCTCCTCCCCGGCTACCCCGCCTGGCTCGAAAACACCAACGCCACCCGCTTCGATGACCGCTTCCAAAAAGAACTCCACGCCCTCTACCTCGACCAGGCCGTCGACACCGAAACCAACCACCTCGACCCAATCCGCGACGCCGCCCGAACCAACAGCTGCGCCGTCGTCCTCGGCGTCGTCGAGCGCCCCCGCGACCGCGGCTCGCACTCCCTCTACTGCACCGCCCTCTACATCGATCCCGCCGGCGACATCCAGTCCGCCCACCGCAAACTCCAGCCCACCTACGACGAACGCCTCGTCTGGGCCCCCGGCGATGCCCACGGCCTCCGCACCCACAAGCTCCACGGCTTCACCGTCGGCGCCCTCAACTGCTGGGAAAACTGGATGCCCCTCGCCCGCGCCGCCATGCAGGCCCAGGGCATGAACATGCACGTCATGATCTGGCCCGGCAGCCCCCACAACACCAAAGACATCACCCGCTTCGTCGCCCGCGAAGGCCGTAGCTACGCCGTCTCCGCCAGCGCGCTCTTGCGCAAGCAAGACGTCCCCGATGGCTTCCCCGCTAAAGAGCAAATGTTTGCCGACACCGATGCGCTCTACCACGGCGGCTCCGCCGTCGCAGGCCCCGACGGCGAGTGGATCATCGAACCCGTCGCCGACCAGGAAACAATCCTCACCTTCGACGCCGACCCCGCCTTCGTCCGCCGCGAACGCCAGAACTTCGACCCCGCCGGCCACTACGCCCGCCCCGACGCCCTCAAGCTCACCGTGAACCGCGCCCGCCTCACCAGCGCGACCATCATCGACGACTGACCGCTCGTTACACACCCTCCCCGACCGCCACCGCCGGCGACCCCGCCACCACCTCGTCCGCCTCCACATCCCGGATCACCACCGACCCGGCGCCCACCACCGCCCCGTCACCGATCCGCACCCCCGGGATCGCGCACGCCCCGATCCCAACCAGCGCGCCCTCCCCGATCGAAACGCCGCCACCCACCGCCGCCCGCGGCGCCAGGTGCGACCGCGCCCCGAGCTCCGCGTCGTGCTCCAGCACTGCCACGCTGTTGACAATCGCGTGCGCCCCAACCGCCGCGCCCGTATGCACAACGGCGCCCGGCCCGATGAACGCCCCCTCCGCCACCCGCGCCGTCGGGCTCACCACGGCCGAGGGATGCACCACCGTCGCGAACTCCAGCCCACGGTGCCGCAGCGCCAGTTCCGCCCGCAGCCCCGCGTCGCCCACGCCGATGATCGCCGCGTGCCCGCAGAACACCTCCGGGTGCGTCGCCGCGTTCAGCGACCCCAGCCGCGGCGCCAGCCCCCGCAACGCGACCTGCGGGTCGTCATCAAGAAACCCAGCCACCGGCATCCCCGACGCCAGCGCCGCCTCCGCCACCACCGCCGCGTGCCCGCCCCCGCCAAAGATGATCAGCGTCCGCATCGCGCGCTCCCTTCGACTCCCCGAGTGTCAGGAGAACTAAAACACGAGTGTCCCGCGCCGCACGCGCCGAGTCCAGACGAATACCATCAGGCATGGACGCACCAGCCGCCCCCATCCGTCTCGCCGCCGTCTCCTACCTCAACACCCTCCCCCTCATCGAGGGACTGGACGCCAACGCCGACGTCGAGCTCACCCTCGCCGCCCCCAGCCGCCTGCTGCCGCTGCTCGAATCGGGCGACGCCGACCTCGCCCTCGCCCCCGTCATCGACGCCCTGCGCAGCGAAACGCCGCTCGAACTCGTCCCCGCCGGCGCCATCGGCTCCGACGACGCCACCCTCTCCGTCCGCCTCTACAGCGCCGTCCCCTTCGAGAACGCCGCCCGCGTCCACGCCGACGCCGACTCGCACACCTCCGTCACGCTCGCACGCTGGCTCCTCGCCCAGCGCTTCGACGCCCGCCCCGAGTTCGTCGAGTTCGACGCCCGCGAGCGCGTCGAGACCACCGGCGCCGCCGCCGAGTGGCCCGAGACCATGCTCATGATCGGCGACAAGGCCATCACCGACTCGCCCCCCGCCGTCCGCTACCCCCACCAGCTCGACCTGGGCCAGGCGTGGCGCGAAGAGACGGGCCTCCCCTTCGTCTACGCAATCTGGATGCGCCGCGCCGGAACAGAAGCAACCGAACGCGAGCGCGCCGCCATCGCCCTGCTCGACCGCCAGCGCCGCTACAACGCCACACGCCTCGACTGGATCACCACCCGCCGCGCCCCCGAAAAACGCTGGCCCGCCGACCTCGCCCGCGACTACCTGGGTTCGCACCTCCGCTACGACGTGGGCGAAGCGCAGCGCGAAGCGATCGAACGCTTCTGCACCGAAGCCATCGCCATCGGCGCCGCGCCCGACCGCCCGCTCCGCTGGCTCGACCTCGCCCCATGCCCCGCCTGACGCGCCTGCGCGTCGGCGCGCTCGAGCGCCTCGCCAGCGAGCTGCGCTTCGCGCCCCGACAGCGCATCATCTCAATGGTCCGCGCCGCCGAGAAAATCGCCGCACGCCTCGACCCTGATGATCTCATCGACGAGCGCGATCTCGTCCGCGACCTCACCGGCTACCGCCCCGACGCTGACGACCCCGCGTCTATCCCCGGGAACGCGCTACTCGCCGACCTCTCCGCGCTCTGCGAACGCCTCGCCGACGCCGCCGAGATCAGCGCCGACGAACTCCCGGGTTCAGTCACCGCCGAGGATGTCGCCGAGCGCTGGAACCTCAGCGTCAAAACCGTCTCGCGCTACCGGCGCGAAGGCCTCATCGCCTGGCGCGTACGTTCGAGCGACAACGCCGTCACCCTCCGCTTCACACCGGAAGCCGTCGAAGCCTTCGAGCGCGCCAGAAACCTGCGCAAGAAAGCAAACGAGCGCCCGCAACATCTGACGCCCGAAGAAACCACCCGTCTCGCTCGCCTCGCCCGCCGCGCCCAGCGCCGCTTCCACTGGTCGCGCACTGAAACCGCCCAGCGCCTCGCCCAACGCAGCGGCCGCGCCTACACCACCATCCGCCGAGCCCTCACCAAAGAACTCGGCCGCCCCATCCCCAAAGCCACCGCCCGCAAGCGCCGCGACGCGTACGCGCGTTGGCGCCGCGGCGAGCCCACCAAAGACATCGCCCAGGCCATCGCCCGCACCCCCGAAACCGCCCGGCGCTGGATCGACCGCCAGCGCCGCGAAAACCTCCTCGCCCTCGAGCTCCCCGCCGCGGAGCCGCCCATCGACGAGAGCGCCCTCGACACACCGCTCGCGCAAACAAACCTCCTCATCACCCCGCCGCTCCGCGCCAGCGACTTTGTAGAACGCGCCCGCACCGCGCCGCCCGCCGACCCCGCCGCCCTGCGCACGCTCGACCGCGCCCGCACCGCCCTCCTTCTCCGCGCCCGCGCGTTCGCGCAAGAAGAAGGCAAAGCCGACGACGCCGAAACCTCCCTCCGCTGGGCCCGCATCCTCAGCAGGCGCCTCGCCGACCTCCACACCCGCCTCACCCTTGACGCCATCGAAACCGCCATAGGCGGCCCGCTCCTCCAGCTCGCCCCGCCCCTCATCCGCGCCCTGCACCGCGAGGCCATGCGCGCCGCCTTTGAAGGGATCGCTCGCCACGACGCCCGCTCGGGGGGAAGCGTCTCCGCCGCCATCAACCTCGCCCTCACCCGCCGCCTCGCCCGTGCCCCCGAGACCTCCGCCGCCCGGCGCGCCCTCGCCGGGAGCGCCAACCGCGCCGAATCACCCACCGCCCAGCTCGACGACTGGACCGCCCGCCCCAGCCGCTGGGACGACCCCTTCGCCGCGCTCCGCGCGGGCGCGGCAGAAGATCACACGCTCCGCGCCTGGATCGCCGCCCGCGCCGGACTCACCGGCGAGCGCCCCCTCACCCGCGCCGAGGCCGCCGCGGCGCTCGATATCACCACCGCCCGCGCCGCCCGCCTCGACCGCGCGGCCCGCGCGCTCGCGGGGTAGGCTGCCACCCACATGGTTGGCCGTTTCTCGAAAGACCCACGCAAGATCCCCGCCCGCAACCGGCGCTCCGAACGCTACGTCGCCGCGGGGCTCAGCCTGATCGCGTTCGTCCCCACCATCCTCCGCGCCGGCTGGACCGAGCCGATCATCCCGCTTGCCACCGAAAAGAACATCCAGATCGTTGCGCTCGCGCTCCTGCTCATCCTTCTGTTCATCCCCATCATCAAGGCCCGCACCGGACGCCGGTTCGCCGCGACCGAGGGGCGCCGCCTCGAACTCGCCCTCGCCGTCTGCGCCTTTGCTTTCGGCGTGATCTCGTGGCCCGCCATGGCGGCGCTCACCACACTCCTCATCCTCTACTACGTCCTCACCCTCTATCTCGATCTCGTCCAGACTTCCATCTCCCCCGGCTTCATCTTCGTCGGCTCCTTCATGCTCCTGACGGTCCTTGGCACCGGCGCACTCATGCTGCCCGCCGCGACGCCGCCTGACTCACCACCCATCACACTTCTCGAAGCCTCCTTCACCATCGTCTCCGCTATCAGCCAGACGGGCCTCGTCGTCCGCGACACCGGCGCCGACTTCACCCGCTTCGGGCAGATCATCATCCTCGTCTGGATCCAGGTCGGCGCCCTCGGCGTCATCGTATTCGGCGCTCTTCTCGCCACCCTCTTCGGCTCCTCCTTCGGCCTCCGCGCCCAGAAGACCATCGCCGAAGACACCGAGCAGGGCTGGTCCGGCCAGCTCTCCCTCACCAAGCTGGTCGTCTTCACCGTCATCGTCACCCATGTCTTCGAGGCCATCGGCGTCGCGCTCTTCTACTTCGGCTGGCCCGAGACCTGGCCCGGCGCCCCCGACATGAGCACCCCCGGCGACCGCCTCTACCACGCCGTCTTCTTCAGCGTCTCCTCCTTCTGCAACGCCGGGTTCGTCACCACCGAAAACAGCATGCAGGGGCTCCGCACGCACTGGACGCCCCACGCCGTCATCGTCCCGCTCATCATCCTGGGCAGCATCGGCTTCCCCGTCCTCGACAACATCCGCGCCACCATCGTCGCCCGCATCCGCGGCGTCCGCATCCGCGACGGCAAGCTCATCCGCCTCAACCTCAACACCAAGGTCGTTCTCACCGCCACACTCGCGATCTATCTGTTGGGCTTCGTGGTCATCCTGATCGGCGAGCGCACCCAGGCGCACGTCCCTCTCGGGACCGCGCTCCTCGACGCTCACTTCATGACAGTCAACCGCACCAGCGGGTTCGACACCATCGCCCCAGGCGACATGGGCATCCTCTCTCAGCTCATCCTCATCCTGCTCATGTTCATTGGCGGCTCCCCGGGATCGGTCGCCGGCGGCATCAAGATGATGGTCTTCGCCGTCCTCGCCCTCACCGTCTGGTCCACCATCAGAGGGCGCAAGCACACCGAGATCTTCGGGCGCACCATCCACGACGCTATCGTCCGCAAGAGCGCCACCCTCATCACGCTCTCGCTCGCCACGCTCATCGGGGTCACCGGCGTGCTCGCCGGGACCGAGGTCGGGACCGAGCACTCCCTCGGTGAACTCCTCTTCGAAGCCACCAGCGCCTTCGGCACCACCGGGCTCTCCCTCGGCATCACCAACGAAGTCACGACCCCCGGCAAGATCGCGCTCATGGTCGCCATGTTCGTCGGGCGCGTCGGGCCGCTCGCCGTGCTCGCGGGCCTCCTCAGCCTCGCCAGCGGCTCGCGCCCCCGCTACGAGTACCCCACCGAGGACGTCGTCATCTACTGACGCCCGCTACCTTCACCACCCGACGGAAGGAAGACGCATGGAACGCTTCGCGGTCATCGGGCTCGGACGCTTCGGCACCCAACTCGCCTCCAACCTCGCCTCCAGCGGCGCCGAGGTCATCGCCATCGACCGCGACCGGCGCATCGTCGAAGACCTCCGCGACCGCGTCACCCTCGCTA
This sequence comes from Phycisphaerales bacterium, assembly GCA_965227605.1. Taxonomy (GTDB): domain Bacteria; phylum Planctomycetota; class Phycisphaerae; order Phycisphaerales; family UBA1924; genus CALNYS01. The sequence goes on from OZ245745.1 coordinate 848,526, forward strand.
TCGCCCTCGACGCCACCGACGAGGGTGCCCTCAAGCTCCAGGGCATCGAGCAGGTGGACTGCGCCGTCGTCGGCATCGGCCACGACTTCGAGGCCGCCGCTCTCTCCACCGTCATCCTCAAGCGTCTGGGGCTCGCCCGCGTCATCTGCCGCGCGGGCAACCACATGCAGGCCCAGATCCTCAAATCCATCGGCGCCGACGGCATCGTCCAGCCCGAGGACGAGTCCGCCGACCGCTGGTCCAACCGCCTCCTCGCCCCCTTCATCGTCGAGCACATCGAGATCGGCGAGGGCTACGGCCTCATCCAGATGAAGGCCCCCAAACCCTGGACCGAGACCCCGCTCGCCGAGATCAACGTCCGCAACACCCACAACGTCACCATCGTCGCCATCAAACGCCTGATCGACGGCGAGGAGGCCTCGGGCGCCCCCGACCGCCAGGTCATCCTCCCCCAGCCCGACAGCCGCCTCCGCGAGAGCGACACCCTGGTCATCGCCGGCTTCGACAAGGACCTCAAGCGCCTGCCGCGATAGGGAGCCGGACGGGCCCCGCACCGCTGATTTTCCCCGATTCGCCCCCCGCGGCGCGTGAACCGCCGACGCGGGGCCGGTAGCATCATCGATCCGCATCTTCGCGTTTCAGGGGCAAGGCCCCGATCGCCGATGTGGGCTGTTTGCGTCCGCGGGTCCGCGGGCGACTCGAGGACCACCTCACCCGCCGTCACCCGCGGCAGACGAGAGCACGCACAGCCATGTCCAAGGCGAGCATCGCGGCGCCCACCGAGCAGGAGTTCCAATCGTCCAGCGTCTTCGACGAGTTGGGCATGGAGCGCGACCCCAACAATCTCTACCTGCAGATCATCGACGCCGTCCTGCAGGCCGCCGACATCCTCGAGCTGCCGCACCACCTCAAGCTCATTCTGGCGCAGCCCAAGAACGAGATCATGGTGCACTTCCCCGTCATGATGAACGACGGGAACTACCGCCTGATCAAGGGCTACCGCGTGCAGCACAACAACGTGCTGGGCCCCTACAAGGGCGGCGTCCGCTTCCACCACGACGTGCACCTCGACGACGTGAAGGCGCTCTCGGCGCTCATGACCATGAAGTGCTCGCTGGTCCGCGTGCCCTTCGGCGGCGGCAAGGGCGGCGTGAAAGTCAACCCGCGTGAGCTGGCTCAGGACGAACTGATGCGCGTGTCGCGCCGCTTCATCACCGCGATCAGCCAGCAGATCGGGCCCGACTACGACATCCCCGCGCCCGACGTCGGCACCAACGCGCAGATCATGGCGTGGTTCGCCGACACCTACATGAACATCGCCGGCGGCGCCGCCCGCCACGACGCGGCCCGCGTCGTCACCGGAAAGCCCGTCGAGATGGGCGGCTCGCTCGGACGCGAAAAAGCCACGGGTCAGGGGCTCGTCGACGTCGTCGCCGAGATCCTGCCCAACATGGGCATGCCGCTGGACGGGCTGAAGTTCTCCGTGCTGGGCTTCGGCAACGTGGGCGGCTGGGCCGGGCGTCTGCTGCAGGAACGCGGCGCGAAGATGGTCGCCGTGATGGATCACACCGGCGCCCTGCGCAACGACGAGGGCATCGACTGCGACCGCCTGGCCGAGCACGTCGCCGAGACCGGCGGCATCGCCGGCTTCAACCGCGCGAGCAACTCAACCGGCAGCGGCAACAACACAACCGCCGGCGGTGAGACCATCACCACCGAAGACTTCTACAAGACGCCGGTTGATCTCTTCATCCCGGCGGCGCTCGAGCAGATGATCACGGCGGAGAACGCCGACTGGATCGACGCGAAGGTGATCGCCGAGGGCGCCAACGCCCCGACGACACCGATGGGCGAACGCCGCCTGCTCGCAAACGGCGTGGAGATCCTGCCCGCCATCCTCTGCAACGCCGGCGGCGTGACGGTGTCGTACTTCGAGTGGGTGCAGAACAAGTCCGCCCACCCGTGGGATCTCGAACGTGTGGACGAAGAACTCAACCGCCACATGGTCCTCGCGGCCCGGCGCACGCAACTCGCCAAACACCGCTACGAATGCGACCTCCGCACCGCGGCATACATCGCGGCGCTGGAGCACATCGGCAAGGTGTACGGGCAGCGCGGGATTTTCCCGTAAAGCGTAAACGCACCTTTCGAGTGCCTCGTGAATCCCACGGATCCATTTCTCGCGTTTGGCAACGCGTTCATGCCGCCGACGCGTTGCGAGAGATTCCTGCTGACGATCGGCAGCGCGAAGCGTTTACGTAAACACGACATCATCGCGCACGGCCTCGAAGACTGGTTCATCGAGTTGCGCTGTCACGACGGGCCGCCCTCGTCATTCGACATCGAGGCAGAGCGTGATCGCGAGGTGTTGGTCTTGGATAGCGAACGATCTGGCGTTGTGCTCGAACTCACCCTCAAGGAAGCGATGGAGCGGATCGAGGATCACGGCTTCGGAACGCTCGCGTCGATCGAACCCGGAGTGCTCGCCGTGTATCGGGGCGAGCTGATGGATGGGGTGATCTGGTTGTACTAAATTTTGATCCTTGTGCCGGCTCTGAGCGAAAAACGAGCAGATCATCTACACACCATGTCACAGAAGCGCCCTGACATCTACAACGCGTACTCGCTGGACGGTTCATACATCCTCGCCCAGCATCTGGGCTTGCGGCACATTTGGCCTCGGGTTGCGAGTGCTCTCGGTTCGCTCTGTGCTGTTGGGTGCGGGCTGTTGATAATATTTTTCTTCGACGGGCTGTCTGAGGTGATGTACGCAATGATCTTTGCGCTTTGCGCACTGTATCTCTCGGGTCTGTTTACAATGTGTCTGGCCAAGCTGTACTGGCGCAGCGAACGCGCCCATCACGAGAAGTCCGTGCTCCTGGCGCAGCGTGTTCTGGATGAACTTGAAGATGTTTCCAGCTTGGAGCCGGCACAGATCTTTGAATATGCGCTGGCGGCGTTTGTCACAACGGTGAGTTTGGGCGCCTCGCCTGTCAAGCCTGACGCGATCACTGTCGATATCGAAACTCTTGATGCGTTGTGCGCCAAGCGTGGCGTCAATCGCCCAAAGATGTTCATGAATGACGTTCGTGCCGTGCTGACAGATCCAGCGGTGACCGAATTCCACGAAGCTGAGTCGATACGCTTGCCCGCCGTCAGGCCCATGTTGCTTCTGCCTTGGCTTGCGCTTTCTACGGTTGCATGGATTATCTGGATAGACGTGATGAGCAACAGGGCGCTCGGTATCGCGTTGGGCTCGTTGCTGGTCGCAGGTTTCACCATGGCCCAAGCGTTTCATGGTCAGAAAGTGTGGAGCCTGGCTGACTGGCGCATCGCCCCCGGGCGTCTCGGCCGCTGCGAAATCAGATCGAGCGTTGAGGCCGCGAGCGACACACACATTATGCTCGTCACACGTATGTTCGACGGCTCTATGCAACTTGTATTTGTCAACAGCGAGGGGACTTCGCTTATCGTGAACGCGGGCAGGCGACGCGGGAAACGCTATCGCAGGATTTGGCGTGAGTGGCTTTACGAAGGCACGCCGGCGCCGCCTTTGGTTGAACGAATCAGTGGCAAGCCTGCGGCGTACACGAGTCACAGTGAAGAAGAGTAAGCCCCGTATCGTTTTTGTTCAGAGCGTCACCGCGGGCGTTATCCCGCCAAAGAAACTCAACAGCTGGCGGTCTTCCCGGAGTTGTAACGGTCTGCTGTGAGGCTCTAGCGAATCACTGGCTCTTCCCTACCCGCCCGCGCCGGGATCGGGGTTGCCCGTGTCAGGGGTGGGCAGCGTCTTGAGCAACTGTTGCCACGCTTTTTCCTTGGCTTCTTCATCGGGAGCAGCAGAAAGCAAGAGGTAAAGAATGCGTTGATTCGCGGTCAGGCCGTCTTCAGAGGCATCGGAGAAGAGCTCGCGGAGCTGTGCGTTGCGTGTGTCGTCGTCTTCTTCCGCCGCGATCACGCTTAGCTTCTCGGCGGCTTTCTTGTCATCCCGCGCCTTGTCCTGTGCGGATTCAAGGATCAACTCGAGGCCGTGGAAGAACGAGCCGCGACGGTGGTATTCCTTCGCGTCGGCGATGGCCGCCTCAATGGGGTAGGACGTTGATGATCTCATTTGCCACACGCGGAGAAGCTGCTTGTACCGCTGGCGGTCCTCGGTGATCGTTCTCGAAATCGTTTCGGCGATCTGCTTTGCATATACCTCTTCGTTCAGTGAAGCCTTGGCTCCCAGCACCGCTGTGGCCAGCGCGCTCATCAACTCCGCAGAAGCGCCGGCGGCACCGGTTGCGGTGAAGCCGATGGCTGTCCAACCGAGGAGCAGGTTGGCGCCGTCTTGTGTCGCGAAAACCGATGACATGTGATCATCGAAGATGTCATCTGACACGCCGATCATCGCGTTCTGAAGGTTATTGCGAGCAGCTTTCTTTTCGTTCTCACAGCTCGCCCACAGCGCCATCTGATAGAACGACCAGTTGCGGTACGGGGCATACACGGCGGCGTAGTCGTTTGTTTCGTAGGGCGGGCTGTACCAGCGAGGGTCGAGTGTCTGGTATGACTTGTGGTGGCGTATTGTGCGCTGCGGCCCGCCGGAGTTAGTCTCGGTCGATACGAACACTGTATCGACGGCGTACCACCCCGACGGGTCAAGATCGCTTCGGTTGTACTGGTTGCCGCACGCCGAGAGTGTTGCCAGAAAGATGCAGCAAAGAATCGATGACGCAGTGCGTGTGTGTGTAGACATCCTTAATGAACTCCTTCACAACGAGCACGCGCGCGTGCTTTAAGTTTGACGAGAAAGATAGCCAATCTTGAATGACATATCGTCCCCTGAATAGGGGTTTCTTGGAGGTGTGCCTTTGTGACTCAGAGCGCAAGAAAAGAACAAGAACACTCACATGTTCTTGAGTTTCATGTACCCCACGCGGCGAGCAGAATGGCAAGATCGGTTGAATTCACGGCGCCGTCGGCGTTGAGATCTGCTGGCGAACCGGGGTTTGTTCCCCACGCGGCGAGGAGGATAGCGAGGTCGCTGGCGCCGACTTCGCCGTCGGCGTCGAGGTCTGCCGGGATGGTCGGGCCGAGGGCGGTCAGCGCGAAGTCGTCGTAAATCACGCGGGGGATGCCGTCGCTGCCGAAGATGTTGATGCCGACGCGGGCGCCGACGAGGGCGGCGGGGAGTGTCTTTGGGGTGGTGTAGGAGAACTCGTAGCGGCGCATGACGCCGTCGGGTGTGTTGTTTGGCGGGAAGAACGTGCCGAGGGCGAGGCGCGTGACGCCGGGCTGGTTTTCTATCGGGAGGTCGGCCGTGTCATCGACCGCGGTGAGTGAAACGGAGAAGAAGTAGTCCGAGTCGAACTGGCTGATGGCGCCGAGAAAACTCAGGGTGTATGTGGTGTCGGGTTGGAGGACCGTGGTGGTTTCCTGACCGGCGATCGCCGCCTGGATCGCGAGTGCGTTGTTTCCCTCGATACCTGTGACGAAGGGGGCGCCGTCGATATCGGCAGGGCGCAGCACGCCGGCGAGTAGCTGATTGGGTGAGCCGAACGGAACCGTAATCGTGCGCCAGCCGGGCACGGTGACGGGGTCGGACCAGTCGACGACGCCGTTGCCGAAGGGGAAAGGTAGTCGAGTGCCGACGAGGACGTCATCGCCGCCGATGCCGTTGGTTTGTTCGCCGCCGGCGAGAGCGCGGCTGACGGTCTCGAAGCCGGGGTTCACGGTTTCAGCGTGTGCGCTCGCGCTGATGAGCGTGAATGCCGAGACTGCTACGCCGCAACGGATTCGTGTGCATTGCATCCTCAACTCCTTCTGAACCATTCGCTTCATGGTACGGCACGGGTGCGGATGGACGAAGTAGAAAGCACGGCTTAGTGATGCTCTTGCGCTCGATGCGTATGACGCGTCATGCCGCTGATCGATCTCACTGTGCCGATTGTGAGCATCAGCGCGAGCAGCGCGCCGAACACGATTTCGATTGTGTTTGCGCCGTGGTCGTGGGATTCGCTGAGCTGCGCGAAGCTCTCGGTCAGGCCGCCGAGGGCGCCCTGGGCGATGAGGGCGTCGAGGGCGAGGCCGAAGGCGACGCTGCAGGCGGCGATGGCTGTGAGGTAGGCGGCGAGGGCTTTCCAGCCGAGGTCTTTGGCGACCCAGGCCATGGTGGCCATGTTGGTGGCGGGTCCGGCGAGGAGGAAGACGAGGGCGGCGCCGGGGGAGAGGCCTTTGGCGACGAGGGCGGCGGCGACGGGTGTGCTGGCGGTGGCGCAGACGTAGACGGGCATGCCGGCGAGGAGCATGAGGAGCATGGGGCCGAGGCCGGCGCCGAGGTTCTCGGCGAGCCAGTTTTCCGGCATGAGGACGGCGATGAGCGCGGAGAGGGCGAGGCCGATGAGGAGCCAGCCGGCGAGGTCGCGGGGGAGTTCGAGCCAGCCGTAGTGGAGCGCACTGATGGCGCGCTCGGCGATGTCCGGTGCGGCCCCGCGGCGGAGGGACCCGACGCCGTCGATGGCGTTGGCGGTTTTTATGGGCGGGTCGGTTTCGGGGCGCGCGCAGCATGGAGGCTCGGAGATTGGGAGTTGGTGCGCATCGGGGTCAGTGTTGGAGGCGTTGGTTGGTTTGGTGTCGGTGGCGGCGACGAGGGCGCCGGCGGTGAGGGCTGAGGTGAGGGCGGCGAGGGGGCGGGTGATGGCCATGACTGGGCCGAGGACGGCCCAGGTGAAGGCGATGGAATCGACGCCTGACTCGGGGGTGCTGACGGCGAAGGCGGCGCTGGCGCCTTTGCTTGCGCCGTCGCGGCGGAGGCCCGCGGCGACGGGGATGACGGAGCAGGAACAGAGGGGGAGGGGCACGCCGACGAGGGCGGCGCGGGTGATCGGGCCGAGGCCTGCGCCTCCCAGGGCGCGGGCGATGAGCCGGCGGGGCATGAGGACGTGGACGACACCGGCGAGGAGGAAGCCGGCGACGAGCCAGAGGCCGCTCTCGGTGAGGATGAGCCAGAACTCACTCATCCAGTCTTGGAGCCAGTCGGAGAAAAAAGTCACGAGGGGCAAGTGTAGGCGCTCGCTTGTACGGTTCTTGTTTGATATGCTCGGTTGATGCGCATTTCTGCGGAGAGTGTGGCCCTTTTGCGGCTGAAGCTGGCGCCGGGGCTGGGGGCGGTACTGATTGATCGGGTGCTGGAGAGGTTCGGCACGGGGGCGGCTGCGGTTGAGGCGATTGAGAAGGATGGGGCGCGGGCGCTCGTGGGGATCGAGCGGGTGGGGGCGGAGACGGCGCGGCGGATCGCGGGGGCGATGGGCGGGACGAGGGCGGCTGCGGAGGAGGAGGTCGCGGCGCTGGAGGGGCTTGGGGCGCGGGTGGTTGGCTTGAGTGATGAGGGGTACCCGGCGCTCTTGCGGGAGATTCCGGGGGCGCCGGTGACGCTGAGCGTGCGGGGCGAGCTGGACGCAGAGAAGGATCGGTTCGCGGTGGCGATCGTGGGGTCGCGGAAGTGCACGGCGTACGGGGCGGAGCAGGCGGCGCGGTTCGCGGCGGGGCTGGGGAGCGCGGGGCTGACGGTGGTGTCGGGCGGGGCGAGGGGGATCGATACGCAGGCGCACGCGGCGGCGCTGCGGGCGGGGGCGCGGACGGTGGTGGTGCTGGGGTGCGGGCTGGCGCACTGCTATCCGCCGGAGAACCGGGAGCTCTTTCAGGATGTGGTGGACGCGGGGGGCGCGGTGGTGTCTGAGCTTCCGGCGCGGGCGGCGCCGGAGTCGAAGAACTTCCCTGCGCGGAACCGGATCATCAGCGGGATGAGCCTGGGTGTGCTGGTGGTGGAGGCTGGTCGGAAGAGCGGGGCGCTGATCACGGCGCGGCAGGCGGCGGAGGAGCAGGGGCGGGAGGTGTTGGCGGTTCCGGGACGGGTGGATTCGGCGGCGAGCGAGGGGTGCCTGGAGTTGTTGCGGCAGGGGGCGGGGCTGGCGGCGGGGCCTGGGGATGTCTTGGAGGCGCTGGAGGGGCCGGCGCGGCATGCGCATGGGGCGACCTTTGGGGCGCGGTATGCGGGGGGTGGTGAGCGGCGCGTAGCGGTGCGTGAGATTGAGGTGAAGAAGGAAGTGGGGCTGCCTGGGGATTTATCGGAGACGCAGCGGGTGATCTGCGAGGCGCTGGCGGAGGCGAAGACGCTGGATGAGCTGGCGCGGGGGACGGGGCTGGCGGCGGAGCTGTTGCGGTCGGAGACGACGATGCTGGAACTGCGGCGGGTGTTGGTCCGAGATGGCGCGCGGCTGCGGGTGCGCTGAGGCCGATAACATTTTGGGGACATCCGAACGTCTTGGAGATGACACCCCTGGTCGGGTGTTTTTTTGTGTCGGCAAGTGTTGATTACACACAGATTTGAGGTTTGAGTGCCGAAAAAAAACCTGATTTGGCCTTGCGGTCTGGTTCTGATTGGGTATAATTTCCCAAACATCGGGTCATCTGATGATGCAGCGTGCGTCGCGGGTGGGCCGATCGGACAGTTCGGGCGTAAGAGCCCGACATGTCGTGGAGCGGCATGGATTGCTCCCCTTTCCGTAGTGTTGCGGGCGGGGTGGGCAGGGTTTGACCGGGGCGTTGCGGAGCGACGCGTCGGCCTCCTCGGCGGAACCTCTTCGAGAGGGTCGTCGGATGGAGATGACAGATGCTGACTTCAACTTCTGCTCTTGTGCGTCTCGGGCCTGGCGGCGACTTCGTGCGTGAACTGCGCGGGGTCGGCGGGAGGTTAGCCGCGTCTGACTCGGCTTCACGCTCTGATCGGGGCGGGATGAGCGGGGAGCAGAACGCGCCTGGGGGTCGGTGGGGTTTTCGCCGGCGGGTGCGTGATCGAGATACCGTTGAGTTGAACGGGGGGAGTTCTCCCCTTGTGAAGGGATACGCCGAGGGCACGGATCGCCTGGATGTGTCTGAAGAGGCGCGGCGTCTTGGGGCGTGGCTGACGGCGGAGCGGACGCTCGGCGGTCAGATTGCGGACCTGGAGGCGTCGCTGGTCGCGTCGGGCGTCGCGGATGTCTCCGCGGATGTCCCGACAGCTGGGGCGCCGGCGGTCAGGTCTACAGATCAAGAGTTTGGGCGGAGAACCACCACGGGAGGAGCGCCGCGCACGGCGCAGGAGCAACGCCATGATGAATCTCACACCGAAGCAGCTACGGATTCTCAAGCTGATCCGCGACCATCGCGTGCGGCTTGGCTATTCCCCGACGATGCAGGAGATCGCCGACGAGCTCGGCGTCAGCAAGGTCACCGTGTTCGAGCACGTCGAGGCGCTTATCCGCAAGGGAGCGCTCTTGCGCGAGCCGAACAAGGCTCGCTCTTTGTCGATCGCTGAGGGGGTCGCGGTTCCTGACGAGGAGTCGCCGCTGCGGTTCCCCCTGGTGGGGCGCATCGCCGCAGGGCACCCGATCGAGAAGTTCGAGGACACGGACGAGTTGGACATCGCGGGGATGATGGGGCCGCGTGTGGGCCAGGTGGGTCCGACGTTCGCGCTGTGCGTCGAGGGCGAATCGATGCGCGACGAGGGGATCCTTGATGGGGATTACATCATCGTTGAACGGAAAGACACGGCGCGGAACGGGGAGCGTGTGGTAGCGCTCCTGCCTGACGGGTCGAGCACGCTGAAGCGTTTCTATAAAGAGGGCGATCACATCCGCCTGCAGCCTGCGAACCCTGACTTTGAGCCGATCATCGTGAAGGATTGTCAGGTGCAGGGTGTGGTGATCGGGGTGTTGCGGACGTATTGAGGCGCTGCGATGTTGCGCGGGCGCAATGTCAGGCTGTTGCGTCGTGTTGCCTATCGCGCTGCTGTGTGATTCGTTCGCGGCGTCGTTGCGAGCTTTGCTGATAGAGAGAGTGAACGGGGCGGGTCGGTGCGCTCGCCCTGTTCTTTTTTTGGATTCTTGCGTGTTTAGCGGGACGGGGCGTGCTTGCGTTTGAGTTCAATCCTCGTTCGGATTCTCAGTCGGCAGGTCGCGCAGCTCGCGGGCGCGCTGGATGAGGGCGTCGGGGTTGGCGTCGAGGGGGTCCATGACGAAGTGCCAGTAGACGTCGGTGCGGGGGCGGCGCGGGGCGGCGACGCTGATGGCGTCGAAGAGGGGTTGGTCGTGGAGTTCGGGCTTGGCTTCGGCGCTGGTGTGGAGGGTGGCGTAGCCGGCACGCTGGAGGCGGACGTCGTAGACGCCGAAGGAGGTGAAGTTCACTTCGAGGGGGGTGCGTCCGACTTCGACGTCATTGAGCGCGACGAGGGCGCCGGGGGGGTCTGAGGTGATGTGGATGCGGCGGTCGGCGCAGCCGGCGAGGAGGAGCGCGCTGATGAGGAGAACGGCCCGGGTCATGGGGCGGGTCATGGGCGGGATTCCATCGTGGGGTGGGATTCCGTTTGGCGCGTCGCGGTGGTGGGCGGTTTGACGGCGACGGCGAACTCGTCGCCTTTAAAGAGGGAACCGAGGTAGGTGCGTTTGACGAGCTCGTCGTTGATGAGGTCGTGGGGCGTGCCCTCGCGGAGGACTTTGCCGGAGTCGATGACGTAGGCGCGGTCGCAGATCTTGAGGGTCTGCTGGACGTTGTGGTCGGTGATGAGGACGGCGATGCCGACGTCGCGGAGTTTTTGGATCTCGCGCTGGAGGTCTTCGATGGCGAGGGGGTCGACACCGGAGAAGGGCTCGTCGAGGAGGATGAGGGAGGGGTTGGTGACGAGGGCGCGGGCGATCTCGAGTTTGCGGCGTTCGCCTCCGGAGCAGGTGCGGGCGAGGTCTTTGGCTTTGTGGGTGAGGCCGTACTGCTCGAGGAGTTCGGAACAGATGCGTTTGCGTTCGGCGCGTTTGAGTTTTCGTGTTTCGAGGATGGCGAGGAGGTTGTCTTCGACGCTGAGGCGCTGGAAGACGGAGGGTTCCTGGGAGAGGTAGCCCATGCCGCGGCGGGCGCGGCGGAACATGGGGAGGCGTGTGACGTCGCGTCCGGCGAAGCGGACCGAGCCGGCGTCGGGCTCGATCATGCCGATGGTCATGCGGAAGCTGGTGGTTTTGCCGGCGCCGTTGCGACCCAGGAGGCCGACGATCTCGCTCTTGGCGACTTCATAGGAGACGCCGCTGACGACTTCGCGCCCGGAGTAGCGTTTGACGAGACGTTCTGCGACGAGGAGAGAGGACACGCCCGGAGTGTAGCCGAGGGCGGGGGCTGGTTAGGCGATGATGCGCCAGGAGGCGGGGTAGCGGTGGTAGCGGCCCTTGGTGGCGTAGACGGCGGCGCGGATGCAGCCGACGAGGCGGAGGATGATGAGGAAGGGGAGCATGAAGATGACGCCGATGCCGAAGGTGATGAGGATGATGAGCCCGGCGATGAGGCTCCAGATGAGCATGGAGATCTGGAAGTTGACGGCCTCTTTGAGGTGATCGTCGAGCCAGGGGCTTTCCTTCTTTTTGACCTGCCACATGATGATGGCGACGGGGAGGCTGATGAGCCCCATGCCGTCCATGACGCTGATGAGCCCGCTGAGGTGGGTGAGCGTGGCGTAGGTTCGCTGGTCGTCGGTGGCGTGCTGGTCGACGGCGAAGTTGTTGTCCTGGGTCATGGCGGCGTCCATGGGGCGGGTCCCCTCTCGATTCTCTCATGGGGAAGGGGCGGGCGTTGGTTTCAGGCGTAGACTTTGCAGTATGAGCGACGGCGGCGAGTTTGAGTTCGGTCCGGCGGCGGTTCCGACGCCCACGCTGAGCGTGTCGATGGGGGACCCGCTGGGTATCGGACCGGAGGTTTTGGTCAAGGCGTTGTCGTCGGCGGCGGTGCGTCGGCGGGCGCGGTTCGTGGTGCATGGTTTGGAAGCGCCGATGGCGCGGGCGGCGGAGAGCGTGGGGGTGGAGCCGTTCTGGAGATTGGCGCGGCGGGGTTCTGCGGCGGCTTCGACGGGCGTTGGCGCGGGCGTGTTGCTGATCGACAACGCGGAGCACTCGGCGGCGGGGGAGGCGCGGGAGCGGGCTGGGGCGACGAAGCTGGGGGGGGAGGCGTCGTTTCGGTTTGTGGAGGATGCGATCGCGGACGCGAAGCGGGAGGAGGGGGACCCGCTGCGGGCGGACGCGATTGTGACGGCGCCGATCTCGAAGGCGGCGTGGGCGATGGCGGGGCGGGGGAAGTACCCGGGGCACACGGAGCTTCTGGCGACGCGGTTTGGGGCGAAGCGGCACGCGATGATGTTCGTGTCGCCCAGTTTGCGGGTGGCGTTGGCGACGGGGCACATTCCGCTTTTGCAGCTTCGTGACGCGCTGACGATCGGGAAGGTTTTTGACGCGATTGATCTGGCGGCGGAAGGAACTATTGCGCTCGGGGTGGAGGCGCCGCGGGTGGCGGTGTGCGGCATGAACCCGCACGCGGGCGAAGGAGGGATTCTGGGTGATGAGGAGAACCGGTTGATCGAGCCGGCGATTCGATTAGCGAATGACAACGGGATTGATGCGCGGGGGCCTTTCCCTGGTGACACGGTGTTCCGGCGGGCGATCGACGGCGAGTTTGATGTTGTTGTTGCGATGTATCACGACCAGGGGTTGATCGCGGTGAAGACCTTGGAGTGGGAGCGCGCGGTGAACTGCACGGTGGGCTTGCCGGTGTTGCGGACGAGCCCGGATCATGGGACGGCGTATGACATTGTTGGTAGGGATCGCGCGGACGCGTCGAGCGTTCTGGCGGCGATTGATCTGGCGGTTCGTGCGGGGTCGGCGGCGCTTCAGTCGCGGATCGCGACCCAGCGGTGATCGGCGAGGTCGGCGGAGGCGACGCCGATGGCGGTCGCGTTGTTGTTGTAGTGGACCCAGTGGGCGGTGAGGAGGAGGAGTGCGGCGCAGCTGACCCATGCGCAGCGTTCGGCGAGGGAGTGTCTGCGCATGAGGTAGAGGAGGCCGGCGCTGGCGGCGATGGAGAAGAGCTTGAAGCGGATGAGCTGGGGGGCGCCGCCGAGATCGACCATGGCGCGTGCGAGTGGGTTGAGTTCGAGCATGCCTGCGGAGCGCATGTAGGTGAGTGTGAGCTGGAGGTCGGCGAGGCCCATAAGGATCATGGCGAGGGCGAGGAGGGCGACGCGCCGTGGCCTGACGGCTTCTGTGGTGAGGCGGCGGTCGGCATGGAGGGCGCGTGCGGACATCGTGACAGTCGCCGACATCGGCGATCCTCGGGCGGCGGGTGAGCGCGGGGACATGTGAGGCCGATGCAGTGGTGTTCGGCGCGGGTTGGCTGTTCCGGTTGCGCCGACCCGACGGTCTGGGATTCGGCGTCCGATTCGGCGTCGCAGGGTTGGAGTGCGGGCTATCGTCAGACGCGAGATGCAACGGCGGCGTCACGAGAACGGCTCCCCGATAACGCCTCGGGGACGGTGCGCTCTCGTCGCTCTTCGCCGGCTTCTATTCGTCTGTGTTGTCGCTGCGGTTCCTTCGATAAGCGCTGCGCAGCTCAGCCCGGTTTTTGTGGAAGACGCGCCGGGCGCCGCAGCGGCGTTGGCGTCGGCGCGGGGGCAGGCGGCGTCGGGGAACCTAGACACGGCGGCGCGGGTGGCGCAGAGCCTGCTGACGTCGAACGCGGAGCGGCTGACGGTTTCGGGTGAGGGCGATGAGCTGATGGTCCCGGTGCGCGACCGGGTGCATGCGTTGTTGCGCTCGGACGCGGCGCTGCTGGAGCGGTACCGTCAGATCGAGTCGGCGGAGGCGGAGCGGCTGCTTGAGATCGGGGCGCTCGAGCGGGTGGAGCGCGAGCGTTTCCTGACGCCGGCGGGTCGCGAGGCGGCGCTGCGGCTGGCGCAGCTGCGGCTGGAGAGCGCGCACTTTCACGCGGCGCTGCGGCTGCTTGAGGCGGTTGACGGGCACCCGGATCAGCGCGGGGCGCGTGACGGGGCGGGCGGGGTTGCGGCGCAGCTGGCGCGGTATCTGCCCGCGGCGGGCGCGCTCGCGGAGAAGTGGGCGGTTGAGAGCGGTGAGCGCGGCGTCGACGGCGCGCGGGTGACTGGGCCCGTGATCGTGACGGCGCGGTCGGGGTATGACCCGGCGCCGGCGCTGGATATCGGGGCGGTGATCGAGGAGCCGATCCGTTCGCGTTCGTTTGGCGACGGCGCGCGTGGGGCTTCTGGGCTTTTGGGCGCGGGGCCGGTGAGCGTGCGTTCGCGGCGGGGTGGGCGGACGCAGGTGGACCCGGCGCGGACGGTGGTTCCGGCGGTGGCGGGCGATCTGCTTCTGATCTGTGACGGGGCGGCGGTGCGGGCGCTGGACCGGTTCACGCTGGAGGAGCGGTGGCGGCTGGAGACGGGTGCGGCGGGGCGGCGCGAGGTTCCGGTTCGTGTGACCGGGAGCGGGGGGCCGCACACGGTGGGGGTGTGGGGCGGCACGGCGGTGGCGGCGACGACGGCGACGGCGAACCGGCAGTCGCTTGGCGACGGGCAGGTGCATGCGATTGATATTGACTCGGGCGAGCGGCGTTGGGCGACGCTTTTGAGCGGTCTTGACGCGGGGCTTTCGAGCACGCAGCCGACGGGGGCGGTGGTCGCGGCTGAGGGGCTTGCGGTTGTGGCGGCGTCGCGCCGGGTGCGCGAGCAGCGGCTGGACAGCGCGGTGCTGGTTGCGCTTCGTTTGAGCGACGGTGAGCTGGTGTGGAAGCGGACGGTGGCGAGCGCGGGGTCGCTGCCGCAGGCGATGCAGGGGGGCGGCGGGGCGGTGCCGGTGATCGCGGATGGGGTGGTGTACTACTCGGAACCGCTGGGCGCGATCGCGGCGGTGGAGCTGGCGACGGGTCGGTTTTTGTGGGTGCGGCGGGCGCGACCGGTGGATCGGGCGACGCCCCCTTCGCGTTTGCTTTGGGCGACACGGCCGGTGGTACGGGACGGGGTGGTGTACGCGATCGAGCCGGACGGGGCGCGGGTGCTAGCGCTGGATGCGCGGACGGGGGCGCTGATCGCGGAGCGGGACGAGAATGATTTCGGCGTGCCGGGCGCGCTGTTGGCGGTTGGGGAGCATCTGGTTTCGTCGAGCGAGCGGGAGCTGCGGGCGGTTCGGTTTGCGTCGTTTGCGGATGGGGCTGTTGAGCCGGAGACGGTGTTCACTTCTGAGAGCGGGTGGTTTGAGGGGCGGGCGATCGCGACGGGTGATTTTGTGCTGGCGGCGACGGGGACGGGGTACACGCTGGTTGATCCGGCGCGGCCTGGGGAGGTGGTTGGCGAGATCGGGTTCGGGAACACGGGGAACGCGGTGGTTTCGGGGGCGCAGCTGGCGGCGCTGGATGGCGCCGGGGTGAGTTCGTACCTGGTGTGGGAGGCGGCGCGGGAGGCGCTGGAGTCGCGGATGGCGTCTTCGCCCGCGGACGCGGCGCCGGCGGTGACGCTGGCGGAGCTGGCGCACAAGGCAGGGCGTGAGCAAGCGATCGTGCCGGCGGTGGACGCGGCGCTGGAGGCGCTGCGGACTGAAGCGCGGTCGGCGCGGGCGAGCGCGACGCGGGGGCGTTTGTTCAAGGCGATCGACGGGATGATCGATGCGAGCGGCGGCGGGGATGGCGTTGAGTTGGGCGACGTGACGCTGGGTGCGCTGATCGGGCGGCTTGGTCAGGCGGCTTCGACGGCGGAGGAATCGGCGCTACATCAGCTTCGGGCGGGGGCGTTTGCGGAGTCAGGCGGGCGGGCGGGCGAGGCGGTGGCGGCGTACCAGCGTGTTTTGGACGACGCGGCGCTGCGGCGTGTGAGCGTGGAGCTTGGGTCGCGGGTGGTGGGGGCGCGGACAGAGAGCACGCGGCGGTTGCGGCGGTTGGTGGAGATCGAGGGGGCGGGGCTGTACGGCGTGTTCGAGGGCGAGGCGCGGCGGGCGCTGGAGCTCGCGCAGGGGTCGGGTGATCCGGAGCGGTTCGCGGAGATCGCACGGCGGTACCCGGTTGCGGAGGCGGCGCTGGACGCGTGGCTGGCGGCGTCTGATGCGGCGCTAGGGCGCGGGCGTTTGCGGGGATCGATCGCGTATCTGGAAGAGGCGCTGGCGGCGGCTGACGGCGTGCCGGGGGCGCGGGATGAGGTTGTGGGGGAGATTGTCGGGCGTTTGGCGACGCGGCTGGTTGAGGGGGGGCGTGCGGCGGCGGCGAGCGCTGTGCTGGCGCGGACGGCGCAGGAGCGCCCGCTGCTGGCGCTGACGAATCGTGGGGCGCTGGTTGATCTGATCGCGCTGCGGGCGGAGATCGCGGAGACGCGGACGCGGCTGCCGCGGCGGGCGGCGGTGGGTGAGCTGGCGAGCGGGGCGCTGGGGAGCATCTCGAACCGGTTGGCGCTGCGGCCGTTGTTCTCGTCGCTGGACAGCGATCACTCGATGGTCCTGCTGGCGGGTGAGGATGAGGTTGAGGCGTGGGAGGCGGACCCGGCGGGGGGGCTGCGTCGGCGGGCGGGGTGGAACGCGGAGTTTGACCCGGCGATGTCGCTGCTGCGGCTGGACAGTGTGGGGGCGGTGGTGAGTTTGGGGTACGACGAGGAGCGGCGGCTGGCGCGGCTGAACGGTCGGACGGGGGAGACGGTGTGGGAGACAGCGCCGTTTGTGTCGGCTTTTCCTGAGGGGACGGCGCCGGACCCTGGTGAGACGGTGGCGTTGCCTGCGGGTGGTGTGCGGCCTCGGGGCGAGGTTCTGGTGGCGGTGCGGGATGACTGGGCGGCGCTGGTGGAGCGGTCGGGTCGGGTGGCTGGGTATGACGTGGCGGAGGGGCGGCTGCTTTGGGCGCGGGATGTGGGCGTGGAGCAGGTGCACGACGCGGCGGAGTCGGGGGGGCTGCTGGTGGTGGTTGGCGCGAACCAGCGCGACGAGGCGGGGGCGCGGCTGAGCCTGAAGCCTGCGGGTGTTGTTGTTGATCTGGCGTCGGGGCGCGAGGTGGGATCGTTGGAGCTCGGTGAGGCGCGGGCGCGGTGGGTGCGGGCGACGCGGGACGGTGTGGCGCTTGTGGGCGCCGACCGGGGGATCTTCGCGTTTGATCTGACGACGGGTGAGCTTTTGTGGGCGAACACGGAGGGGGCGGCCCGGCGGACGGTGGAGGCGTGGTCGTTCCCGGGGCGTTTGATCACGCTTGAGGCCGGTGGGACACTGTGGCAGGTTGAGGTGGAGAGCGGTGGGCTGCGCGAGACGGCGCTCGAGACGCGGGGGCGTCTGGACGGGGGCGTGACGAACATCGAGGCGGCGGCGGCGGGGGACTCGGCGGTGTTGGCTTTGCCGCAGGGGTTGGCGATCTATAACCGGCGTGGCGAGCTTGTGGGGGTGGATCATCGTTCGGCGCAGACGACGGCGGGGCCCTTGGCTTTTGGGGAGAACGTGGCAGTGATGGTGGAGCCGCGGGGGTTTGAGCCGCGGCTGTATGAGGTGCGGGTGGTTGGTCTGGATTCGGGGCGGTTGTTGCAGTCGGTGGTGGTGGAGCTCCCGGCGCGGCCGCATTCGGTGGATTTGATTGATGGGCGGGTTTTGATTGGCGCTGGGGGCGGGGTGGTCACGCTGGATGCGCCGCTGGAGTGATTGCGCGGTCGGTCGCGGTACACTTTGTGGGTGAGCGAGATGGCTACGACGCCTGGGGCGGAGGATGCTTCGGTCGCTGCGGTGATCGAGGGGTTGCGTCGTTGGCGGGGGGCGCGGCCGGTTGGGGTGCGTCTTGATGAGGCGCTCGCGCGGGAGCAGGAGTCGCTGAAGGCGTTGCGTCGGAAGCTGGGCGGGGCGGGGGCCGCGTGGGCGGCGTGTTGCCCTGGCGAGTTTGCTGAGGTGACGCGACCGGTGGGGCTGCGCTCGGGTGTGCTGAGCGTGGTGGTGCGGGATGCTTCGGTGCGGTACCGGGTGGACCGGTGGCTGCGCGGGGGGGGCTTGCTGGAGCTTCAGCGGGCGAGCGGCGCGCCGGTGCGTCGGGTGCGGCTTGAGAGCGGGTGGTGAAGGGAGGCTGAGATGGGTTGTTGCGGGCCGAGACAGGCGGCGGATTATGACTGCGACGCGGAGGGTCTGAGCGAGTCGGACCTGGCGCGGTTTGGCGGGGACGAGGCGGTGTGCCGGGGGTGCGGGGAGACGTACTACGCGGACGCGGCGATGTGCCCGCGGTGCGGTCGGGCGGCGCTGGCGAGCGAGGAGCAGGGCGCGGGCGGTGGGATGCGGTCGTTCGTTGTGCCGGGGGTGGTGGTGCTGATGATCGTGCTGCTTCTGGCGATCTCGCTGTGAGGGTTTTTGCGGTGCTGCTGGCGCTGGTTTGTGTTGGCGGGTGCGCTTCTGATGGGGTTGTGCAGCATGATGTGGAGGGCGGGGAGGAGAACACGTTTGTGGCGGTGTCGATGCGGGCGAACCCGCTGACGCGGCTGGTGCGTGAGAACGGGATCCCGGCGCGGGTAGAGGCGCACGTTGAGTTCTTTGATCGGTGGGGTCACACGGTGAAGGCGCTGGGGACGTTGCGGTTTGAGCTTGGCGGGGCGGCGGGTGCGGGGGATCCTTCGCGGTCGGCGGCGGAGCCGGTGCGGTGGGGGGAGATTGATCTGAGCAACCCGGGGGCGAGCTCGCGGGCGTACGACCCGGCGACGGGGACGTACTGGGTGCGGCTGGCTCTGCCTGCGAATGTGCGGCTGGGGGGCTCACCCACGCTGGAGGTGGTGTTTACGGGGGCGGGCGGTCGGCGGCTGACGTCGTCGATCGAGTTGGAATGAAAAACGCCCCGTCGCCTGGGGGAGGCGAGGGGCGCTCTAGGGTGGGGGAAAAGACGTTTGGTGGTTTTGGATCTAGCCGAGGATTTCGAGGTCGTTGATGAGGTTATCGGCCGCGGCGTCGAGCTTATCGGAGGTGAGGTACTCACCGGACTCGATGTCGGCTCTGACGCGATCGACGAGTGTCTGTCGGACCTCGGGTAATTCGCTGAGCTTGCTGAGGAGGCGAGCCTTGTCTGAGAGCTCGACCTGATCGAGGCGTTTGCTGGGCGCCTGCGGGGCCTCAACGCCCTCTGCGGGGCGTGAGAGGGTCTTTGAGGGGGCGGGCACACGTCCCGCGGCCCGGGTAGCTGTGATGTTGGGGTTGATCTCGCTCATGAGTGATCTGTCCTTCGAGAGCTTGGTATGAGTGGTACATTTGTATCGGCGTGGGGCAGACATTTTCACCAGTCGGGAGAGCACTGATGCGCGTATTCGTTCATATTTTGTTTGTAGGTGTGGTTGGGTTCGTCGTGGCGGGGTGCGCGAGTGAACCCGAGGGGGCGGGGGCGTATCGGGAGGAGTTCGGCGAGGTGTTTGGCTCGGGAGGCGTGGCCGGCGCGGAGGAGAATGAGGCGGCGTGGGCGATCGTGGTGCAGGCGGTGTCGGGGCGGCGGGCGATGGAGCGGGCGGAGCTGGCGGCGTCGGGGCTGCGGGACGCGCTGGGGCTGGAATCGGCGCGGGTACGGGAGCGTGGGAACGGGGCTGTGGTGGTGTACGGGGGGTATGACTCGCCTGATGATCCGGCGGCGCAGCGGGATCTGGAGCGGATCAAGGATCTGGAGGTGGATGGTTTCAAGCCGTTTACAGGGGCTTTTTTGTCGCCGCAGGGTGGGCCTGATGAGGGGGGGATCCCGGAGCTGAATCTGGCGACGGCGCGGGAGCGGCACGGGGCGGGGGCGGAGTACACGCTGCAGATCGCGGTGTATGAGAGTGATGATCGGGGTGAGGCGAAGCGGGCGGCGGAGCAGGCGGCGGCGCAGCTGCGGCAGGAGGGGCGCGAGGGGTTCTACTTCCACGGGCCGACGCGGAGCATGGTGACGGTGGGGCTGTTTGGGGATCGGGATTACGACCCGGGGACGGATCGGCGTTCGTCGCGGCTTTTGGAGCTTCAGCGGCAGTACCCGCACAACCTGCTGAACGGGCGGACGATCATTGAGCGGCGGATCGGCGGGGAGCGGACGCAGCCGAGCGCGCTGGTGCGTGTGCCTGGCGGCTAAGGCGTTGTTTTGAGGCCAATAACGCGAATGCGCGAAAAATGCGCGTTTTTCCGTTTCGGCGTTGCGGTGGGCGGTCGTTCCGCTACCATTCCGGGTGAGTCTTGGTGAGACCCCCTGCACAGGTGTCGAGCCGGCCCGACATTCGAGGTGAGAGAGCCGAGATCAGCCCGGCGTTGTGAGCATGCGCGTGAGCATTTTTTGCTTTGGCGCGTTGCTGCTTTGCTCGCTGGTTGAGAGGGATTGGCGTGCTGCCGCTGGTTCCTGGGCGTGACGCCGAAGGTTATCGCACCTATGCTGCCCGTTCTGCGCTGGCGGAACGTGACGCGGAATCTTCCGGACGGTCGCTGCCGGGGCGTTTTCAGTCCGCGTGCGGACGAGTAAGAGGGAACGCACCCCACTTGGCACCGCAACTGCGTCCGGAGATATGTAGCCGCCCGCGCCTGGGCAGAGGTGCGGGCGGTTTTTTTATGCGGGTTTTCTACGGGTTTATGCGTAGACGAGTTCGAGCGTGATGGCGGCGGCGTAGAGGGCGAGGAGGACGGCGCCTTCGACGCGGCTGATGAAACCGTTGTCGGTTTTGCTCATGGGGACGAGGAAGATGGCGAGGAGCATCATCGCTGCTAACGACCTGGCGCCTCCCGGGGGGACGGCGGTGGGGGCGATGGTGGCGGTGGCGGCGAGGACGAGGAGGAGGTTGAAGATGTTGGAGCCGACGACGTTGCCGACGGCGATGTCGACGAGGCCTCGGCGGGCGGCCATGACTGAGGTGGCGAGCTCGGGGAGGCTGGTGGCGACGGCGACAACGGTGAGCCCGATGGCGGCGTCGGAGAGTCCGACGGCCTGGGCGACGCCGACGGCGCCTTTCTCAGCGAGGGCGCCGCCCAGGGCGAGCATGGCGAGGCCGATGAAGAAGAGGACGGTGGCGAAGGGGAGTGGGATAGAAGGGGCGTCGGGGAGGTCTTCGGTGAGTTCATCAGCGCCGCCTTTCTTGGCGGTGCGGCGCATCATTTCGAGGAAGAGAACGAAGCCGACGAGGAGGGCGACGCCTTCGGGACGGGCGAAGCCGTTTGTGCTTCCCGCGTGGGGCGGGGTGTAGGCGGCGGCGGCGACGAGGGCCGAGACCGCGAGCATGATTGGGATTTCGCGTTTGAGGAGGGCGCTGTTGACGCGCATGGGTTTGATGAGGGCGGAGACGCCGAGGATGAGGCCGATGTTGGCGATGTTGGAGCCGACGATGTTGCCGAAGGAGAGGTCGGTGTTCCCGTTCAGGGCGGCGGCGGCGTTGAGTGCGAGCTCGGGGGCGCTGGTGCCGAAGGCGACGACGGTGAGGCCGACGACGAGGGGGGAGATGGCGAGGCGTTTGGAGATGGCGACGGCGGCGCGGACGAGGACGTCGCCCCCGGCGAGGAGGAGGATGATTCCTGTGATGAGGAGTGCGGGGTGTTGGAGCCAGGTGGGCATGTGGTATCCGAGATGTTGCGGAGATTGTGAGGCCCTCACCCCGGCCGTCTCCCCGGGGGAGAGGGGGGCGGAGAGAGAGGGGGGAGGGGTTGTAGCCCCTCACCCGCCTGAGCGGGCCCTCTCCCCATCGGAATGGGGAGAGGGTGGAGAATGAGGATGCGGGCTGCGCCCGCGTTTTTTAGGCCCCTCACCCCGGCCCTCTCCCGGTGGGAGAGGGTGGGGATGGTGGGTGCGGGTCTGCCGCGGTGGACCCTATGGGATTAGACGGCGGGTTCTGGTGGGGGGGCGAGGTGGTCTTTGTAGCGGGTGCGGATGGGGGCGATGGTTGTTTCGAGGAAGCGGTCGACCTGGCTGGCGGCGAGGCCGGTGTAGGCGGCGGGGTCGAGGAGGCCTTCGAGGTCGACGCCTTCGAGGAGGGGTTCTGCGGCGAGGCGCTGCATGAGGTCGTTGGGTTTGCCTTCGTCCTTGACGACGGCGGCGGCGGCGCGGGCGTGCTTGCGGATGGCTTCGTGGACGTCCTGGCGGTCGCGGCCTTGTTTGACGGCTTCCATCATGACGTTTTCAGAGGCCATGAAGGGCATCTCGGCGCGGAGGGCGGCGCGGACGGGGCCCTCGTGGATGACGAGCCCGGCGCCGACGTTGTGGAGGAGGTCGAGCGCGCCGTCGGTGGCGAGGAAGGACTCGGGGAGTGAGAGGCGGCGGTTGGAGGAGTCGTCGAGGGTGCGCTCGAACCACTGGGCGGCGGCGGTGTGGAGGGCGTTTGGGGCGAGGCTGATGACGAAGCGGCAGAGCCCGGCGGCGCGTTCGCAGCGCATGGGGTTCTGCTTGTAGGGCATGGCGGAGGAGCCGATCTGGGCGTTTGCGACGGGTTCGTCGGCTTCCTTGCGGTTGGAGAGGAGGCGGATGTCTGAGGTGATTTTGTGGATGACGGCGGCGAGGGCGGCGAGATCGGAGAGGACGAAGGCGTCGGCGACGCGGGGGTAGGTTTGGCTGGTGAGGGTGTGACGTTGGTGGTCTTCGGTGAAGCCGAGGGCGGCGCAGACGCGGCGGTCGAGCTCGCGGGCTTTTTCGCGGTCGCCCTCGAAGAGGTTGAGGAAGGAGGCCTGGGTGCCGGTGGCGCCCTTGGCGCCGCGGAGGCGGAGTTCGGAATGGGTGCGTTCGAGGCGCTGGAGGCAGAGGGTAAGGTCGTAGGCCCAGCCTGCGCAGCGGCGCCCGACGGTGGTGGGCTGGGCGGGCTGGTAGTGGGTAAAGGCGAGGGTGGGGAGGTCCCGGTGGGTTTCGGCGAGGTCGGCGAGGACGTCGATGGCGCGGGCGGCTTTGACGCAGACGAGGTGGAGGGCGTCTTTGAGGAGGAGTGTTTCGGCGTTGCAGTTGACGAACTGGGAGGTGGCGCCCAGGTGGATGATGGGTTTGGCTTCGGGCGCGAGCTCTCCCAGGAGGTGGACGTGGGCCATGACGTCGTGGCGGAGCTCGCGTTCGATTGTGGCGGCGCGGGCGAGCTGGTCGGGGGTGAGTTCGAGGTTGTTGCGGATGGCGTCGAGCTGGGCGTCGGTGATGTCGAGGCCGAGGTCTTTTTCGGCGGTGGCGAGAGCGAGCCAGAGCTTGCGCCAGAGGGTGAAGCGGGCGCGGGGGGACCAGAGGGCCTGCATTTCGCGGGAGGCGAAGCGGAGGGCGAGGGGTGAGGCGTAGGCGTCGAGGTCTTCGATCGGCATGGTCGGTGTGTTGGTCGGTTGTGCGTGCGGGTGGTTGGTAGGATCGGGTTTGGACGACGATGCGATCGTACCCGCGGCAGGCGGGGTGAGGGAGCGGCGTGGCGCGAGGGACGGAGGACGAGCAGGACCGCGGGGCGCGGGAAGCGGCGGAGGACGCGGAGCTTGTCGAGCGCCTGCAGAGCGGTGACGCCAGCGCGTGGGGGCCCTTGCTCGAGCGGCGCGAGGTGATGATTTACGCGACGTGCCGGCGGATGGTGACCGACCCTGAGGTGGCGCGGGACCTGACGCAGGACGTTCTGGTACGGCTGATTGAGAAGATCAATGACTTTGATGGTCGGGCGCGGTTCACGACGTGGATGACGCGGATCACGATCAACCACTGCATCAGCTACCTCCGGAAACAGAAGCTGCGGCGTCACGCGAGCCTGGAGGCGCCGGTGGGGCGGGGAGATTCTGGGACGGTGGGGAGTTTGGGCTCTTCTTTGGAGCAAGGGAAGGAACCGGGGGCGGAGGGGGGCGTCGAATCTGATGAGGACGCCCGGCGCGTGGCCCGGGCGATGCGTGCGATTGACCCGGAGCACGCGGCGATTCTGACCTTGAGGGATGTACAGGGCATGGAATACGCGCACATCGCTGAGGCGCTGGAGGTCCCGGTGGGGACGGTGAAGAGCCGGCTGTTCCGGGCGCGGGCGGCGCTGCGGGAGCGGATCGAGCAGATGGAGAACTCCGGATGACGGCTCGGGGCGTGTCACAGGACGAGCTGCTGGCGTGGATCGAGGCGGACGCTGACGAGGCGGCGCTGGCGGATATCGGCGCGCGGCTCGCGCAGGACCCGGAGCTTGAGGCGTGGGCGCGCGGGGCGCGTGGGGATCGCGAGCGGCTTTCGGTGCTCGGGGCGCGGGACGCGCGGGAGGCGCCGGCGGGGTTGTGGCGCGAGGCGCTTGCGGAATCGGAGCGGCGGGCGCTGCTGATCGAGCGTGAGGTGGAGCCGGAGCGCGGACCGTTCAGGTTGCGGGTGACGCCGGTGCGGGTGGGGATCGCGGCGGCGGTGTTGATCGTGGCGAGCTTGGGATCGATCGCGCCCTTGGTGATTGGGCCAGGCGGGGGATCTGGCGGCGGTGCGCCTGTGGCGGCGGGTGATGAGCAACAGGGCGTCGGCGCGATGGAAGCTGAGGCGCCTCATTTTGCTCTGAACGATGAGGTTCGGGAGAGCCGGTCTTTGGCGGATTCGCTCCCGGCGCGTCGGGCGCCTGAGGCGACGATGGCTTCGCTGAGTCGGGATTGGGCGGCGGATCCGAATGGTTTGGTTGCGGGGCGGGCGCTGGCGGGGCTTGGGTTTGGCGGCGGGGATGTGATGACGGCGCGGCGGCGGGAGCTGCCGAACGCTTTTCCGGAGTCGTGGGGGATGTCGAGCGAGCGGGCGCGGCGTTTGGCGGGTGAGGGGCGGCTCGTGGTGCGGGTGCGCACGGGTGATGTCGATGCGTATATCGATCGGTTGCGGGGGGCGATGGGGCGTCGGGCGACGCTCGAGGACACTGGGTTTGTGGCGGACGCGAATGGTGTTGGTTCGCCGGCGGAGGTGGTGGTGAGGGCGCCGAGCGGGCGGCTCGAGCGTGCGCTGCGGGTGTGCGCGATTGAGGCTTCTGAGCTTGATTTGACGGCGGCGCCGGCGACGGGTCGGCCTGGCGTGTGGGCGCAGGAGGCGCTGTGGTGGG
Source organism: Phycisphaerales bacterium (assembly GCA_965227605.1). Taxonomy (GTDB): domain Bacteria; phylum Planctomycetota; class Phycisphaerae; order Phycisphaerales; family UBA1924; genus CALNYS01. The sequence continues at coordinate 873,325 of OZ245745.1, forward strand.
CGGGCTCTGATGATGAGTCCAGCGTGCGGGTGCTGGTCGAGCCGATGTGAACGTTTAGCGGTTTTTGATTGGTGCGACGCGGTGGGCGTGCGTTTTTGGCGTGCGCTTGGCGCGGGGTGTGTGGCGTCGCGCCGGGGGTAGCGTGGTTTCGTTGTGGTCTTCGTCCGCGGTTGTGGTTTCGGCCTGGGCGCGGTCGTCGAGGGTTTGGAAGACGACGGTGGCGGCGGGGAGGATGAAGAGGCCGAGGAGGGCGAGGAGGCGGGCGGGTCCGGCCTGGGCGAGGCGGGCGGGGTCGAGCCAGAGCCAGAGGGCCGCTGCTGCGGCGCAGACGGTGGCGAGGGCGATGATCGCGACGAGGGCGGTGAGGGTGCGGCGGCGGAGGGTTGGTTGGGGGCTTTTCTTCGTCATGCGTTTTCCTGATCGGAATCGGCGAACGTAGTGACAGGTGTTGTTTGCGCCAAGGGTGTTTTGGTTGGTGAGGTGTCTCGGGAGGTGGGGGGATTGTTTTTTCTTGTGGTAGTGAAGTCATGGCACAGGCCTGTGGCCTGTACCACGGCAGAACGAACCGGGATGAGATGGTTGTTGGCGGTTGCTGACATCGGGTACCTTTCCTCGGCTGTGAGTCTTTCGTTTTCGAAGCGCGTCGGTTTGGTTGTTGCGGCGGGGTTGTGCGCGTCGGTCGGGGCGCTTGCGCAGGAGGCTGCGGTTGTTGATGAGATTGATGCGGTTCGGGTGGCTTCGCCGCTTGCGGTGTTCGAGGGGCGGCTGATCCGTGAGGTGCGGCTCGTCGGGCTCGAGCGTGTGCGCGAGCAGCTGGTGCGGAACACGCTGCGGACACTGGAGGGGCGGCCGGTGTCGCTGGAGACGGTGCGGCGGGACATCCGGAACCTGCACCGGCTGGGTGAGTTTCGTCAGATCGAGGCGGCGGCGGAACTCTTTGGCGATGGGTCGGTGGCGGTGATCTATTCGTTTGTTGAGGCGCCGATCCTGAGCGACATCGTGGTGGTGGGGAACCAAGAGGTGGCGAGCGAGGACATCGCGCGTGCGGCGGCGGGGGCGCAGCTGACGGCGGGGACACCGATCGATGATTTCCGTGTGGACCAGGCGGCGCGGGCGGTGGAGGAGATGTACAAGCGGAAGGGGTACTTCGCGGCGGAGGTGATGATCGACAAGGAGCAGCTCGAGGAAACGGGCGTTGTCGAGCTGCGTGTACGGGAGGGGCAGCAGGCGCGGGTGGCGCGGATTGATTTTGTTGGGAACGAGCGGGTGGAGACGAAGAAGCTGCGCCCGGTTGTGCGGACGAAGCCGGCGTCGTGGTTCCGGACGGCGCCGTACGACCCGCGGCAGCTTGGCGATGATGCGGGCTCGATCGTTCGGTACTACGTGGATCGCGGGTATCTGGATGCGCGGGCGGACTGGCGGGCGACTCCGAGCCCGAACGGTCGCGAGGTGATCGTTGAGTATCTGATTGTTGAGGGTCCGCTGTACACGCTGCGGTCGGTTGTTGGCGTGTCGGCTGACGGGTCGGGGCTGGGTGTGTTCGATGATGAGCAGCTCGCGGCGCTGGCGCCGATCAAGGTTGGGGATGCGCTGGAGCGTCCGCTGCTTGACGCGACGGCGGAGGCGGTGCGGGACGCGTATTGGCGGATGGGGTATGTGGACGCGGACTTGCGGCCGAGCCCGCGGCGGGCGACGGGCGAGCTTGGCTTTGCTGAGGACTGGGAAGGTGGGGACGCGGCGGCGTATTACGAGTTGCTCGTTGCGAACGAGGCGCCGGTGGCGGACCTGCGTCTGGTGATCGCTGAGGGTGAGCGGTTCCGGACTGGCGAGGTGATCGTTCGGGGGAATGAGATCACGCGGGCGGATGTGATCCGTCGTGAGACGCGGGTGGTTCCGGGGGAGCCGCTGGATCGTGTCGGTGTAGAAGAGACGCAGGATCGGTTGTCGCGGTCGCGGCTGTTTGCGCGGCCGACGCCAAACGATCCGAACCAGGGAGTGCGGGCGGAGATATTGCCAGAAGATCCGTCGGACCCGGGGTTTCGTGACGTGCTCATTCAGGTGACGGAGACGAACACGAGCTCGTTCAACTTCGGCGCCGCGGTGAGTTCTGACAGCGGCGTGGCGGGGTTTGTGGAGACGCGGTTCTGGAACTTTGATCTGCGTGACCCGCCGGACTCGTACGCGGACTGGGCGAGCGGTCGGTCTTTCCGCGGGGGCGGGCAGACGCTGGTGCTGCGTGCTTCACCCGGCACGGAGATTCAGAACTACACGATCTCGTTTACGGATCCGTATGTGCTGGAGCGGGATTTATCGTTGACGGTTGCGGGTTCGATCGTGGATCGGGTCTTTGAGGATTACGACCAGGGGACGCGGGCGGCGCGGCTGGCGCTCGGGCGTCGTTTCGGGGAGCGCTGGACGGGGGCGGCGAGCCTGCGGTTGAACTCGATCTCGCTGGATGACATCGACGCTGATGCGCCGGTGGACGTATTTGATGTTGAGGACGAACGAAGCTTTTTGGGCGCGGGGTTCACGCTGACGCGGACGAGCGTGCCTTCGGAGCAGCGGTTGTCGCCCGGGGAGGGGTCGCGGACGGAGTTCGGGATCGAGCAGATCTTCGGGGACTTTGAGTTCACGCGGCTGACGTTTGAGCACAACGCGTTTTTGACGATCGGGGAGGACTTCCTCGGGCGTCGTCAGGTGGTGTCGACGCGGGTGGCGGCGGGGTATATCCCGCAGGACGACAGCTCTCCGGTGTATGAGCGGTTCTATCTGGGCGGTCGCTCGTTCCGGGGGTTTGATTTCCGGGGTGTGTCGCCGCGGGGGATCCGGAACGACAACGGGATGCTGGGGAGCGACCCGGTGGGCGGGGACTGGTCGTTCTTCCTGGGGTTGCAGTACGAGCACCCGCTCTTTGGGACGGTGCCGACGGCGCGGGGGTTGACGGACCCGGTGGTGTCTGCGGTGTTCTTTGTGGACACGGGGACAGTGCAGCAGGATTTCGGGTTTGACGAGTACCGGGTGAGCGTGGGGACGGGGCTGCGTCTGCGGGTGCCGCAGCTGACGAGCGTGCCCCTGGCGTTTGACTTCGCGATCCCGGTGATCGAGGAGGATGGGGACCAGACGCAGGTGTTCAGCTTCTCGGTGGACCTGCCTTTGCGGTAAGGGCGGTCGGGCGGGTGCGGATCGCGTATCATGCGTTCCTTCAAGGAGGAACAGCGATGAAGCGGTTTTCTGTGATTGTGGCGGTCGCGCTGGTCGCGGCGATGGGTCTGGCGGCGCTTGAGGCGGTTTCGTCGGCGCACCGCGCGCTCCCGACGCCCACGGTGGCGACTATTAACGTGGCTGAGGTGATCAACGGTCTGGACGAGATCAACGCTCGGCAGAACCAGCTGAAGACGTTCATCGATGGTCGTGCGTCGAAGATTCAGGATCTGGAGAAGCAGTTCGAGATCGCGAAGAGCGAGTTTGATCTGATGGCGAGCGGGAGCGCGCAGCGGAAGTCGAAGGCTGAGGAGCTGGAGCGTCTGCGGATGCAGATCCGGTTCGAGTCGGAGCTGGCGGACGCGCTGATCAACAACCGGCGGGGCGAGATCTTCGCGGGGCTCTTTGAGAAGATCGATGCGACGGTGGAGGAGATGGCGCGGCAGCGTGGGTACACGCTGGTACTGACGGACGACCAGGCGTCGCCCATCCCGAGCAACCCGAGCGAGCAGCAGGCGCGGGCGACGATCTACGGCCGGCGCGTGATGTTCGCGGACGGTGCGGTGGACATCACCGACGAGCTGGTCGAGATGATGAACAACCAGTGGAAGCTGGGGCAGGGGCCCTGAGCGGGCCTTCGGCGGCGCTCGTGAGCGCGATCGATACGACAACCGGTGAGTTGGCGCAGCGGCTGGGCGCGGAGCTTGTGGGGCCGGCGGACCTGCGCGTGCGCGGGGCGCAGGCGCTTGAGCACGCGGGGCCCGAGGATCTGACGTTCATCCGGGATGGCAAGAACGCGCCGGGGTGGGCGACGAGCCGGGCGGCGGCGGCGGTGACGACGCGGGGCGTCGAGGTGGCGGCGCGGGCGGACGGTTCGGGGGCGCTGCTGTTTGTTGAGGATGCTGATCGGGCGATGATCGCGCTTTTGGAGCAGTTGACGCCGGAGCGGTCGCTGCCGCCCGAGGGCGTGCATGGTTCAGCGGTGATCGATGCGAGCGCTTCGATCGGTAGCGGGGTGCGGGTTGGCCCCAATGTGGTGGTGGGGGCCGGGGCTGAGGTTGGGGATGGGGTGAGCCTGCACGCTGGGGTTTGGATTGGAGCGCAGGCGAAGGTTGGCGGTGGCAGCGAGTTACGGGCCGGGGTTGTGGTTGAGGATCGGTGCGTGGTGGGGCGGGGGGTGATCATTCATCCGAATTCGGTGATTGGGGCGGACGGGTTCGGGTACCGGCCTTCTGAGGATGGGCGGTCGGTGGTGAAGATCCCGCACGCGGGGTGGGTGGAGATCGGGGACGGGGTGGAGATCGGGGCGTGCACGACGGTTGATCGGGGGAAGTTCGGGCCTACGATCGTGGGGGCGGGGACGAAGATCGACAACCAGGTGCAGATCGGTCACAATTGTCGGATCGGCCGGTCGTGTATCATCTGCGGGGCGGTCGGCGTCGCCGGGTCTGTGGAGATCGGTGATGGCGTGACCGTCGGCGGAGGCGTGAGGATCCGCGACAACGTAAAGATCGGCTCCGGGGCGACGCTCGCGGGGGGTTCAGGTGTCGGCGGTGATATGCCGGCGGGAGCGACGTGGTTTGGCGTCCCGGCTCGGGATGCGACGACGGCCCAGCGGGACATGCTGGCGACGATGGGACTCGCCGAGACGCTCCGAGATATCCGAAAACGACTCAAGCAAGTGGAACGCAATAGGACGTGACGATGGTCGCTGAACAGCAACGCACCCTGGCCTCTGCCGCGAAGATCTCGGGGCGCGGTCTGTTTACGGGCGCGAGCGTGACGGCGACAATCCACCCGGCGGAGGCGGGGACGGGGATCCGGTTCCAGCGTTCTGATCTGCCGGGGAGCGATGCGATCCCGGCGAGTGTGGATCATGTGGTGTCGCGCCCGCGGCGGACGGCGCTGCAGGTGGGGGAAGCGGTCGTTGAGACCGTGGAGCACTGCCTTTCGGGGCTTGCCGGTCTGGGCGTGGACAACGCGGTGATCGATGTGGACGGGCCGGAGCTCCCGGCTGGCGATGGCTCGGCAATGCCGTTCGTCGCGGCGGTGGAGAACGCGGGGCTGATCGAGCAGGACGCGCCGCGGGACCCCTTGGTGGTGACCGAGCCGGTGACGCTGCGGGAGGGGGACGCGATGATCGCGGCCTTCCCGAACGGCGGGGCCGGGATGGATGTGCTGTACGACCTTGATTTCGGCGGGGCGTCGGTGATCGGGCGTCAGATCCACGCGTTCACGCTTGAGTCGCGGTCGTACACGGAGAAGATCGCGCCGGCGCGGACGTTCTCGACCTTGTCTGACGCCCAGAAGCTGCGCGAAGCGGGGATGTTTGAGCATCTGACGCCGAAGGACATGCTGGTGATCGGCGAGGGCGGGCCGATCGACAACGCGTACCGGTTCGAGGATGAGCCGGTGCGGCACAAGCTGCTGGACCTGATCGGGGATCTGGCGCTGGTGGGGCGGCCTTTGCACGGGCGGATCGTGGCGAGCCGGTCGGGTCATCATCTGAACCAGAGGATGGCGCGGGCGTTATTGGAACAGGCGGCGGACGCGGAGCACGCGCTGGCGCCGGCGATGGACATTCGGCAGATCATGCGCCTTTTGCCGCACCGGTACCCGATGGTGCTGGTGGACCGTGTGCTGGAGCTGGACAGCGACCAGCGTGCGGTGGGTGTGAAGAACGTCTCGATCAACGAACCGTTTTTCCAGGGACACTACCCCGGATCGCCGATCATGCCTGGAGTGCTGATCGTGGAGGCGATGAGCCAGCTTGGCGGCCTGATGCTGAGCCGGAAGCTCGAGCGTACGGGCAAGATCGCGGTGCTCCTGAGCCTCGACAAGGTGAAGCTGCGCCACCCGGTGCGTCCTGGAGATCAGCTGGTGATGGAAACCGAACGGATGCGGGCGACGAACCGGTTTGGCGAGGTCGCCGCTCGGGCGTTTGTCGCCGGGAACCTGGTTGCGGAAGCGGCCATCAAGTTCATGATGGTTGACGCGGAGCACGAAGAACGATGAACCAGATCGACCACCACAGCCTTCCCTCCGTTCACCCGACGGCGGTGATCGACCCGGACGCTGAGATTCACCCGAGCGCCCGGATCGGGCCGTACTGCGTGATCGACGGGCCGGTGTCGATCGGCGCGGGGAGCGTGCTGCACAACCACGTGGTGATTCATGGGCCGACGACGATCGGCGAGGACAACATCGTGTACCCGTACGCGGTGCTGGGGGCTGAGCCTCAGGATCTGAAATATCGCGGGAGCGCGACGGAGCTGATCATCGGGGATCGCAACCGCATCCGCGAGCACGCGACGCTGCACCGCGGGACGGAGGTCGGCGGCGGGAAGACCGTGCTGGGCTCTGACTGCCTGCTGATGGTGGGCGCGCACGTGGCGCACGACTGTGTGATTGAAGATTCGGTGGTGATCGCCAACGGCGTGATGCTGGGCGGGCACTGCTCGGTGGAGTTCGGGGCGACGATCGCGGGCGGCGCGGGGGTGCACCACTTCACAACGGTGGGGCAGTACGCCTTTGTTGGCGGGATGGCGCGGATCGTGAAGGACGTGGCGCCGTACATCGTGGTTGAGGGCAACCCGGCGGAGCCGCGGAAGGTGAACACGACGGCGCTGGTGCGCCGCGGGTTCTCGCCGGCGGAGGTCGAGGGGCTGCGTCACGCGTTCAAGCGGCTGTACCGCAACATGGACGAGCCGATGCAGAAGGCGATGGACGATATTCGTGACGGGGACGCGCCGGAGCCGGTGATGCGTTTGTGCGACTTCATCGAGCGGACGATGATGGGCGTGAACGGTCGGTACAAGGAATGTCTGCGGGATTCGGCGGCGCCGCGGTTTAAGTGAGGCGGTTTCGCGATACGAAAGAACTCTAAGCCGCTGTTTCAGCGGCTTTTTCTTTGGGTTCACCCGCTACGATCTTCCTCCTATGCCTTTGCTGCAAGCGGTCAATCTGAAGCACGCGTACGGGACTGATGTGGTGCTCGATGGGGCGACGCTGTCGGTGGAGCCAGGGGAGCGGGTGGGGCTGGTTGGGCGGAACGGGGCGGGGAAATCGACGCTGGTGAAGATCATCGCGGGGCTGCTCAAGCCGGACGCGGGGGACGTGCAGGTGGCGCGGGGGCGTCGGGTGGGGCATCTGCGGCAGGATCCTGATCTTGATCCGGCGGAGACGGTGAAAAGCGCGGCGGAGGGGGCGTTCGCGGCGCTGCGCGAGGCGCACCGGGAGTTGGAGGCGGTGTACGAGGCGATGGCTGAGGCGAGCGAGGAAGAGCTGCCGAAGCTGTACCGCCAGCAGGAGCGGGCGGAAGAGAAGGTGCACGCGCTGGGCGGGTACGCGGTTGAGCACAAGGTGGAGGCGGCGCTGCACGGGCTGGGGTTTACGGATGCGCAGTTTGATCTGACGTGCGACGCGCTCTCGGGGGGGCAGCGGGCGCGGCTGGCGCTGGTGAAGTTGCTGCTCGAATCGCCGGATTTGATTCTGCTGGACGAGCCGACGAACCATCTGGACATCGCGGGGCGGGAGTGGCTCGAAGAGTTTTTGACGAGCGAGTTCGCGGGCGCGGTGCTGATGATCACGCACGACCGGCGGATGCTGGACGAGACGGTGACGCGGATCTTTGAGCTCGAGCAAGGACGTTTGATTGATTACCCGGCGAGCTACACGAAGTTCCGCGAGCTGCGGCGCGAGCGCCGGCTGACGCAGCTCAATGCGTGGAAGAAGCAGCAGGATGATTTCCGGCGGCAGGAGGAGTACATCCGCAAGTACAAGACGGGGCAGCGGGCGAAGGAGGCGCGGGGACGGCAGTCGAAGCTGGATCGGGCGAAGACCAAGGCGCTCGAGAAGCCGCTGGAGCTGGATACGTTCCGGTTTGAGCTTCCCAAGGCGGAGCGCCCGAGCGAGGTGATCGCGCTGGCGCGGGGGGCGAGCAAGGCGTACGCGCACGCGCGAGGGGAGCAGGGGGAGGATCTGGGCGAGAAGGTTCTCTTTGATGATCTGACGCTGCAGGTGCAGCGCGGGGAGCGGTGGGGGATCATCGGGCCGAACGGGGCGGGGAAGACGACGCTGGTGAAGTGCATTCTGGGCGAGCTTGAGGTTGACGAGGGGACGGTGAAGCTGGGGCAGTCGGTTAGGGTCGGGTACTTCCGGCAGGACGCGGCGGGGATCGATGAGGAGCAGACGCTGACGCGGTGCTTGCACTCGCTGGTAAAGAAGGACTCGGGGCTGGAGCTTTCGGAGCAGCGGACGCGGGATCTGGCGGGGGCGTTTCTGTTCTCAGGGGATGAGCAGGAAAAGGCGATGGGGGTTTTGTCGGGGGGCGAGCGGGCGCGGGTGCGCTTAGCTGCGCTGCTGGCGAGCGCGAAGAACGTGCTGGTGCTGGACGAGCCGACGAACCATTTGGATATCCCGGGGGCGGAGCGGTTGGAGGAGGCGCTCGCGGCGGACGGTGGGTTTGACGGGACGCTCGTGTTGATCTCGCACGATCGCGCGCTGATTGATGCGGCGTGTGACCATCTGGTGGTGCTGGACGGGATGGGCGGGGCGGAAGTGTTTCATGGGGGGTACAGCGCGTGGCGGGCGGCGCAGGATGTGAAGGAGGCGGCTGCGGCGGAGGCGCTGGCGGGTGAGAAGGCGCAGCGGGACGCGGCGGAGAAGAAGAAGCGGGCGGCGGCGGAGGCGGAGAAGCAGCGCACTAAGAAAACGGAACCGGCGTCGAACGCGCTGTCGCGGATGAATCAGAAGAAGCTCGAATCGGAGATCGAGCGGATCGAGGGGCGGATCGGGGAGATCGACGCGGCGATGAACGATCCGGATGTGTGGTCGAACCCGAAGAAGTGCGAGGAGTTGGGGGGCGAGCGCTCGAAGCTGACGGCGGAGCTGGAGCCGCTGGAGTTTGAGTGGATGCGCCGGGCGGACGAGGTGGCGTCGTGACTCTGGGCGGGTCGTACTCGTTGATCCCCGGGCCGCCGAAGGTGGAGCGGCCCTCGCCTGAGATCTTCGCGGCGATGGGGGAGGACGGCGTCTTTGCGATGCTCGAAGATTTCTATACGCGGCTGGGGGCGTCGGAGATCGCGCACCTGTTCCCGCGGGATCACGGGGCGCTGATGGAGGCGTCGAAGAAGAGCGGGGCGTTCTTTGTGGGTTTGCTCGGCGGGCCGCCCTTGTATCACCAGCGGCATGGGGCGCCGATGATGCGGGCGCGGCATCAGCCGTTTGCGATCACGGACTCGGCGCGGATGGAGTGGCTGCGGTGTTTCGGGCAGACGCTGGAGGTGGCGCCGCGGCGGTGGGGGTTCCCGGCGGAGCATGTTCCGGCGTTTCGGAACTGGTTGAGTTCGTTCAGTGCGTGGATGGTGAACACGCCGGAAGAGGGCGCGTCAGGTGAGTGAGCGCACGGCTTCGAGGACTTCCTCGGCGTGACCGGGGACTTTGACTTTGTCCCAGCGCTGTTCGATTGCGCCCGAGGGGCGGATGAGGTAGGTGGTGCGGGCGACGCCCATGTAGGTGTTGCCGTACATGGATTTTTCCTGCCAGACGCCGTATTTGTCGCAGACTTCGGCGCCCTCGTCGGCGAGGATGGGGTATTTGAGGTTGTTCTTCTTGGCGAACTTGGCTTTGCTTTCGACGCCCTGGGGGGAGATGCCGAAGACGGCGGCGCCGGCTTTCTTGAAGTCTTTGGAGAGGTCGCGGAAGGCGCAGGCTTCCTTGGTGCAGCCGGAGGTGTCGTCCTTGGGGTAGAAGAAGAGGACGACGGGTTTGCCCTTGTGGTCGGTGAGTTTGTGTTTCTTGCCGGTCTGGTCGGGGAGGGTGAATGCGGGGGCGCGTTTGCCGGGGTTGATGAGGGGCATGGGGGCTCCGGGTTGGGGAGTGGGAGCGGGAGTGTAGACGTGGAAGCACTGGCAGCGAGCTGCCAGTGGCGCCCGGAAAGATAGGTGGGGAGCCCTCACCCCCGGCCCGTCTCCCCGGGGGAGAGGAGGGACGGAGCACGATGCGCCGCTTTGCGGCGGATCGTGGCACCCTGAACGAGAGCACTACTGCGCTCCTTCGGAGCGAGTAGTGGCACCCGGATCGTTGCGCTCGGAGTTGGTTATTCGATTGTTATTGGGTGAGCCAAGTCATCATTGAGATGAGGGCGATGGCGGCGAGGAGGATGGCGGTGGCGGCGGGGAGGAGGACGCCGTCCAAGGGGGCACGTTTGACGGGTTTGACGAGGCGGAGGCGGCCGGTGGTCATGGGGTCGGCGGCGGTTTCGCCGCGGCGGGCGGCGTCCTGGACGATGGCGATGACGAGGCCGGCGTCGAAGGGCTTGAGGCCCAGGCGGGCGGAGGCGCGGAGGAGGCGACGTCGGGACTCCGGGGTGAGGATGGCGGCGCGGCCGCCTTCCAAGGCGTCGGCGACGCGGAGGGCGAAGGCGATGCGGGCGTCGTCCGAGTCGAGGGCCGCGGCGGCGTGGTTCTCGGTCGCGACGGCGCGGCGTCGGCGCTCGGCGCGCGGGGGAGGCGTCGTGTCACCTGTGCCGACGAGGCGCAGGGTGCCCGGGTTGGTCGTGTGCAATCGTCCCACCGCTGGCATATATAGCACCGGTTGGGCGTTTCCCAAGTCCGAATCAGCCGATAGGGCGTATAGCGTGGTGAAGACGTGGAGAAGTGGGCTCTTTCAGGAGTTATGAGACGTTGACGATGGTCGAGACGAGCCCGGAAGAGCAAATCGACACGCCTGCGGAGGTGGACCCGGGGGGGTGGTCGCTGCCTGTGGTGCGGACGGGGCTGTCGCGCGCGGAGATCGTTGAGCGGCTTGATAAGGCGGCGCGGCGGGGCGGGCTGCCTGGTTTCGAGACGGATGGGGACGGGGACTTTCGGGTGGCGGTGTTCGGGAGCCCGTTTGATCGGGAACTCGTCGCGCGCGTGGAAGAGAGCGCCGGGGAGTCGGTGATTCGGTTTGCGCCGCGGCTGCTCAGGAAGGCGCCGCTGATTTTGATTGCTTCGGTGGTGTTGTCGGTGTGGCCGGGGATTGAGTTCGTGGACATTCTTGTGCCGGCGTCGTGGTGGGCGACGTGGACGTGGTACTTGCCTTTGGTGATCGTGCCGACGGTGTTGATGGCGCCGGGGATGTGGAAGAAGTCGGAAGCGGCGGCGGTGGTGCATGCTCGGGAGCAGATTGGGGTGATTGCAAAGCGGGTTGAGGGGGAGGTTGTGGTGGGGGGTACGGCGTAAAAAGAGACACTGGCAGCGAGCTGCCAGTGGCACCCTAGGGACGAGCACTACTGCGCCGCTGTGCGGCGAGTAGTGGCGCCCGGATTACGATTTGCTTGGGGTGAGGCGGCCGGTGACTCTTGGTTGGAAGGGGAAGGCTTCGAAGACAGCGCGGAGGTCGTCGAGGGTGACGGCGTTGATTTGTTCGAGGTCTTCTTCGAGGCTGACTCGGCGCTCGAGGTAGGTCCACATGCGGCCGAGGCGTTGCATGCGTCCGCCCGGGCGTTCGCCGGCGAGGGTGGCGGCGGTGAGCGCCTTGTTGCGCAGGCGTTCGAGGTCGTCTTCTTCGAGGGAGGCGACGATGTTGTCGATCTCGCGGTTCATGACCGACTCGACCTGCTCGATGTTCTGCGGCTCGCAGACGGCGAAGGCGAACCAGTTGCCGCCGCCGTCGTGGGGGTCGTAGGAGGCTTCGCATTCCTCGGCGATGCCGGGCTCAATGAGGGCCCAGTGGAGACGGGAGTTGCCGCCGCCACCGCCGAGGGCCTGGCCCAGGAGCGCGGCGGCGTGACGGCGGGGGTCGTCGTAGGCGGGCGCGGGGGCCATCGTCAGCGTGTAGGCGCGGTTGACGCGTTCGCTGGTGATGGTGAAGTTGTCGGCGGGCGCAGTTGGTTCGGTGTTGTCGCGGTTGGCGCCGGTGTTTTGCCAGGCGCCGCAGAGGTCGTTGATCTGGGCGACGGCGGCGTCGAAGTCGACGGCGCCGGCGAGAGCGACGACGGTGTTGTCGGCGCTGTAGCGCTGGTCGAAGTAGTCCTGCATCGCGTCGCGCTGCATGGCCTTGATGGTGTCGGCGGTGCCGAGGACGAGGTGGCCCAGCGGGTGATTGGGGTAGCGGCGGGGGGAGAGATCGTCGTAGAGCACCCAGAAGGGGTTGTCCTTGTACATGGCGATCTCTTCGAGGATGACGTTGCGCTCCTGGTTGAAGTCATCGTCGCGGAGGGCGGGGCGCATCATGTCAGAGAGCAGGTCGAGGCAACGGGGGAAGAGTTCTGGAAGAGTTTGCCCGTGGAAGACGGTCATCTCGGAGGAGGTGAAGGCGTTGTAGCGGGCGCCGATCTCGTCGAACTCGCGGTTGATGTCGTCGGCGGAGCGTTTGTCGGTGCCCTTGAACATCATGTGCTCGAGGAAGTGGCTGACGCCCATGAGCTCTGGGGTTTCGTCGCGGGCGCCGGTTTTTACGAAGAAGCCGCCGGCGGCGGAGTGGGCGGCGGGGTCGGTCTCGGCGATGATGGTGAGGCCGTTGTCGAGGGTGGTTTGTTTGAAGTCGACGGGCATGTGTTGGCTCCTGGTTGGGGAGTGTAGAGGAGTGTGTGTGGTGTGCGTTTTCCTCCCTCTCCCCTAACCCCTCTCCCTCGGGGAGAGGGGGACAGAGGAGGATGCTCGCTGCGCTCGCGTTTTTGTTTATGCCCTCACCCCGGCCCTCTCCCTGGGGGAGAGGGTGGAGAGGAGTTCTCTTGTTGCTGTGGCGGGGTCGCTTGAGGCGCAGATGTAGGATGAGACGGCGACACCGAAGGGGTGGTTTGCTGCGGCTTTGGTGAGTTTGGGGATGTTGTTTGGCGTGATGCCGCTGATGGCGAGTGCGGGGGGGAGTTGGGGTTCGTGGGTGAGGTAAGCACGGAGATAGTCGGGGCCGGCGAGGGTTGGTTTTGATTTCGTGGCGCTGGGGAACATGGGGCCGAGGCCGCAATAGTCGGCGGTGCGTGCGGCCTGCGCTTCGTCGAGGTTGGAGGTGGAGACGCCGATGAGGAGGCGGTCGGTGGCGATGGCTCGGGCGTCTTCCAGCGGCATATCGGTTTGACCGAGGTGGACGCCTTGGGCGCCGGCGGCGAGGGCGATGTCGGGGCGGTCGTTGATGATGATGTCGGTGCGGCCTTCAGCGAGTTCGACGAGTTCGCGGGCGCGGGTGAGGAGGTCGCGGTCCGAGAGAGTCTTTTCGCGGAGTTGGATGCAGTCGGCGCCGGCTTTGATGGCGGCGCGGGCGACGCTTTGCCAGGGGTTTGTGCAGAGGGATTCTGTGAGGAGGAGGCAGAGGCGCCAGCCGGTAAAGGGGCGGGGGAGTTGGGCGAGGAGTTTTTGTTCGAGGGTGTAAGCGTTGTAGCGGGTGGATTTGTAGAGGGTGGGAGATGAGGCGCTGTGTTGTGTTGCGTCGGTGTTTCCTCCCTCTCCCCTAACCCCTCTCCCTCGGGGAGAGGGGGATCGGAGTTTGGTCCATTCTTCGAGGGAGCGCAGGGCTTCCTGGAGGCGTTTGCTGGCGGCGGTGACGACGTCGCGGGCGGTGGCGCGGGTGAGTTCGGTTTCTGTGTTGAGCTCTGTGCCGACGTCGGATTTTGTGTCGCGCGTGTGTGTGTTCGGTGCGGCGGTGCGCAGGGTGTGGCGGAGCTGCTTGAGTTCTTCGGTGAGGGCGCGGTTGTCAGCGAGGAAGCGGGCGGCGTCTTCCATGACGCGCAGGGCTTCGGCGGCGCGGTTGGTCGCGGCGTCGAGGATGCGCTCCACGTCGCGCATCAGCTCAATGCCTGATCGATGTCGGCGATGAGGTCTTCGGGGTCTTCGATGCCGACGGAGAAGCGGACGAGGGTGTCGGAGATGCCGAGGGTTTCGCGCTGGTCGGCGGGGACGGAGGCGTGGGTCATGATGGCGGGGTGCTCGATGAGGGACTCGACGCCGCCGAGGGATTCGGCGAGGGCGAAGAGCTTGACGCGCTCGAGGAAGCGGCGGGATTCGTCGAGGCCGCCCTTGAGGAACGCGGTGATCATGCCGCCGAAGCCGGTCATTTGTTTCTTCGCGACGTCGTGCTGCGGGTGATCGGCGCGCCCGGGGTAGACGACGCGCTCGACTTTGGGGTGGCTGGCGAGGTGGTCGGCGATGCGGGCGGCGCTCTCGTTGTGGCGCTGGACGCGGATGGCGAGGGTCTTGGCGCCGCGGAGGGCGAGGTAGGAATCGAAGGGGGAGAGGACGGAGCCGATGGAGTTCTGGAGGAAGCGGAGGCGCTCGCAGAGCTCGGGGGTGTTGACGACGAGGGCGCCGCCGACGACGTCGGAGTGACCGGCGACGTACTTGGTGATCGAGTGCATCACCATGTCGAAGCCGTGCTCGAGCGGGCGCTGATTGATCGGCGTGGCGAAGGTGTTGTCGCAGCAGAGGAGGGCGCCGGGGCACTTCTCGCGGGCGACGGTGGCGACGCGCTGGAGGTCAACGATTTTGAGCGTGGGGTTAGAGGGCGTCTCGACCCAGACCATTTTGGTTTCAGGGGTAAGCGCAGCGCAGAGGGCGTCGTCGTTGGTGAGGTCGGTGTAGGCGAAGTTGAGGTTCTGGGTGCGCTCGCGGACCCGGGAGAAGAGGCGGTTGGTTCCGCCGTAGAGGTCGTCCATCGCGACGACGCGGGCGCCCGAGTCGAGGAGTTCGAGGGCGGTTCCGATAGCGGCCATGCCGGAGGCGAAGGCGAAGCCGCCCTGGGCGGGGTCCTGGTCTTGGGTGATGGTCGCGCCTTCGAGGCCGGCGATGAGGCGCTCGAAGGCGTAGCGGGTGGGGTTGTGGGAGCGGGTGTACTCGAAGCCCTTGTGCTTGCCGGGGGAGTCCTGGGCGTAGGTGGAGCTGGTGAAGATGGGGGGCATGACGGCGCCGGTGACGGGCTCGGGCGCCTGGTTGGCGTGAACGCAGCGGGTGGCGGGGCGCATCTCGGCGGGGTCGAGGTGGGACATGGAGCGGAGCTTTCGGGGCGGAGCGCTTAGCGGTCGCGCATGAGTTGGTTGAGCAGGGTGGAACGGGGGATGAGGCCGAGGTATTCGCCGGCGGGGCCGGTGATGTAGACCTGGGGGTGCTCGTCGAGGAGCACGGCGAGCTGAGCGCGGGTGGCGCTGTGCTCAAGGGTGGGCGGGTTGGTGCGCATGACTTTGGCGCAGGGCTTATCGAACGCTGCGTTGTCGGCGGCGAGGGCGTCGAGCATGGCGCGCTCGGAGAAATCGCCCAGGAGTTTGTCGGGGTGCGCGGGGTCGATGACGGGGAGCGCCGGCGCGTTGTGAAGGCGGAGCGTTTTGAAAGCCTGGGCCGCGGAGTCGGTGGGTTTGATGGCGACGTCTTCTCGCGCGCTGTGGCGGAGGGCGATGAGGTCGCGGAGGTCGCCGGATTTTTGCCGGTTCAACAGGCCTTCGTCGAGGAGGTAGGGCTCGGAGAAAATCTTGTCGAGGTATTTCGCGCCCTGGTCGCAGGCGAGGGTGACGACGCTCATGGGTTCGGTTTGCTCGCGGCAGAACTTCAGGGCGGCGGCGACGAGGCAGCCCGTGCTCGAGCCGGCGAGGATGCCCTCGGCGAGGAGCAGCTCGCGGGCGGCGTCGAAGGATTCCTTGTCGGTGATGGCGTAGGCGGCGTCGGCGAGTGTGAGCTCGCAGACGCCGGGGATGAAGTCTTCGCCCATGCCCTCGACGAGCCAGGAGCCGGGCTTGGTTTCGCGCCCTTCGTTGACGAGAGGTGCGAGGATGGAGCCGTCGGGGTCGGCGAGGATGAGCTTGGTTTCGGGGGAGCGCTGCTTGAAGGCGCGCCCGACGCCCGAGAGGGTTCCGCCCGAGCCGACGCCGCAGACGAAGGCGCCGAGGGGCGCGCCGGTGGCGGCGCGGATCTGTTCGTCGATCTCGGGGCCGGTGGTCTTCTCGTGGGCGGCGGCGTTGTCGTGGTTGGCGAACTGGTTGATGTAGAGGCTGTTTGGGGTTTCGTCCGCGAGGCGCTGGGCGACGTCCTGGTAGTACTCGGGGTGGCCCTTGGCGACGTCGGAGCGGGTGAGGTGGACGGTGGCGCCCATGGCGCGGAGGTGGCGGATTTTGCCCTGGGACATTTTGTCGGGGACGACGACGATGAGTGTGTAGCCGCGCTGGGCGGCGACGAGAGCGAGCCCGATGCCGGTGTTGCCGGCGGTGGCCTCGATGAGTGTGGGGGGGGTGCCCAAGGCGGGGTCGATGCGCCCGTCGCGCTCGGCGGCGGAGATCATCTCCAGCCCGATGCGGTCTTTGACAGAGCCGGCGGGGTTGGCGAGCTCCATTTTGAGGAAGAGGCGGCAGGGGCCGGTGTCGAGGGTGCGGGCTTCGAGGAGCGGGGTGCGCCCGATCATGTCGAGGACGTGGCGGTAGACAGGGCCCGAGGGGGTGTGGAGGGGCTCGGCGGGGGCGTTGGGGCGGGCGGCGGTGGGCATTTTTTGAGTGTAGCCGGGGCGGGGCTGGCATGGTTTTTGTGAATCTCGTGCGGGGCGACGCAATAGGATGTGTTTGAGGGCGTTGTGCGTCGCACACCCCGCTGGGAGAGCGCATGAGGTCCAGACAGACGGAGCACGGGTTCACGCTGATCGAGCTGCTGGTCGTGCTGACGATCATCTCACTGCTGATCGGGATCATCCTGCCGGTGATCCCGCGGGTGCGTGACTCGGCGCGGGCGACGGTGTGCCAGTCGAACCTGCGCCAGGTCGGTCTGGCGGTGCTGGACTATCAGGACAAGAACCGTGAGGAGTTCCCGCGGGCTCGGTACATGCCGAGGCCGTGGCTTTCTGCGGACGACGATCCGCCGTTGAATATCGCGCTCGCTGATTTCATGGACTTCGATTCCGAGGCGTGGGCGTGCCCGGGCGACCTGGACGTGCATACGGCGATGTACACCGACGACAACGGGAACGAGCGGGAGTGCGGCGTGTCGTACACCTACACGACGTCGCTTTCTGGGCGGGCCTTCGAGGACACTTTCTTTTCGCGGCGGTTGCGGCTGCAGCCGCACGAGGTGCCGGTGTTGCACGACTACGACGGTGGGACGTACGAGCTCGAGCTCGAGGCGTGGTACGACGAGGCGGGCGAGGTGATCGACCCGGACGCGACCGGGGCGATGATCCCGATCGACTTCTTTCATTCGAAGCGGAGCTATCTGTACGCGGACGGGAGCGTGGGACTGTGGCGATGAACAAGGCTGTGGTGGCGACGGTGTGCGTGGTGGTGAGCGCGGGGGCGATCGCGGGCGGGCTGTGGCTGCGCTCGGGGACGGCGCCTCTGGCGATGCCGACCAGCGCGCAGGAGGCGATCGACGGGCTGAAGTCCGACGCGTACGCGAAGATGGACGACCAGCGCCGGCGCCAGTACGCGGCGGAGGCGGGGCGTTTGCTGCGCGAGATGTCAGAGGAAGAGCGCGAGGCGTTGCGCGATGACCAGGAGTTCCGCGAGGCGATGCGCGAGGCCGGGCGGGACATGTTCGACGAGATGGCGCGCCGGGCGGCGCGCGGCGGCGGCATGGAACGCCCTAACTGGGGACGCCCTCCCCGCGGCGAGCGGCCGAACCCTGACGAGATGACCGACGAGCAGCGCGAACAGATGGAGCAGCGTCGCGAGGCGATGCGCGAGCGCATCACGGGCATGATGAACGACGCGTGGGAGACGGGTGACGCGCAGTCGAGCGGGCTGCGTCAGGAGATGTTCAAGGGTGGGGGCGGTCGGGGCGGTCGGCGCGGGGGGGGCTGATTCACCGCGGCCCCGGGTTCAGTCGGGTGTATCTCCGAGGTCAGTGGTTGACGACGGGGAGAGGCTCGTCGGCGTGAGCACGCTGGCGAGCAGCAGGCCCGTGACGATGCCTACGGCGATGACGAACATGGTAAAGACGCCTTCGATGCCGGCGAGGGCGTCGGCGTCCATGAAGCTGCGCACGCTGCGAAAGCCGACGGAGCCGGGGACGAGCAGCAGGATGCCCGGCAGCAGGACGATCTGCGCGGGCGCCTTGAGTATGCGTTCGTAAGCGAGAGCAGCGACGCCGACAGCGAAGGCGCCGCCCAGCGCGGCGAACTCCGGCGCGAACTCGGCGGCGGTGTAGCGGGCGGAGATGGTGGCGAGCGCGCCGGCCGCGAGGATGACGGGCACGTCCCGCCAGCGGGCGCGGAAGGCGATGGTCATCGCGAGGCCGGCGGCGAACAGCGCGAGCGCTTGCGCCCACCAGGGGTAGGCGACGTGCGCGCTGGAGACGATGGCGAGGCTTTCGGCTCCGGCGAGCTTGAAGCCGACGGCTACGCCGAAGCCGAGAGAGAGCAGGACCGTGAGCGCGCCGATGAGGCGGGAAGCGCCGGCGACCAGCGAGCCCGCGGCGATCTCGGCGATGGCGATGGTCAGGCTCAGCCCGGGCAGCAATGGGAGCAGGCCCGCGAGGACGACGGGGAAGATGTCGACCGGACCGGCGAAGCGGTCGGCGAGCGTGGCGACGACGGCGGCGAAGCACGCCGCGGCGAACTCGGCGACGCGTGTGAGACGACCGACGCGGACGCACACACTGAGCGTGAGAGCGACGAGTGCGCCGATGGCGCCGCCCGCGGCGAGGTCCGCGGGTTGAGCGCCGAGCACGACGAGAACGCCTGCCGCGAGCGCGCCGGCGCCGAGTGTCTCGGCGAGGAGCGAGGGCCTCGGGCGCACGCGCAGGGCGGTGCGGATCTGTTCGATGCCCTCGCGGGCGGTGAGGTCGCCGGACTCGACCTCGCGGGCGACGCGAGCGAGCTCGGCGAGACGGGCGATGTTCACACCGGCGCTCTCTGGGAGGATGAGACGGGTGCGCTCGTCGTCCTCGGGCCCGATCATGAGGACGATGGAGGTGGGCGTGGCGGAGAGGCGGGCGGGGATGGAGAGGCGCTCGGCGCAGGCCTCGACGCGCTCTTCGAGTTCGTGGGTGGCCATGCCGTAGGAGGAGAGGGCCTCGGCGAGCATGGCGAGGAAGACGGCGCGGTGGGGGCGCTCGGTGAGGGCCGGGCCGAGCTCGCGGGGGCTGGGCGCCGGGGCGGTCGGGTTGGTGACGGCGATGTCCGGGACGGCGATTGCGGTGGTCATGATCGACCTCCGGCACAGCGGTGCGGTTGGGCGTGCGACGCGATGGGGCGTCACGGGAACGGATCGGGCACAGTTGTTTGAGTGGGGAGGGGCGGTCTTACGCGGCGCGTTGTGGCGTAGGTCGCCAGAGGCCTGCGTGCAGGTGGACGCGCGCGAAGACCGCCGGGGTAAGTCGGCGGCGAATTCGTTTGAGATGACACATTCGCTGCGTCATGGCGCGGTCCTTCGCGGGGCGGTCGTCGCCCGCGGGAACAGTATCGACTGCTCTGGCAAGATCAACCACAGAAACGCGGATTGGTGAGATGTTTACGCGGGGGTAGGACTGGGGGTGGCACTGGCAGCTTGCTGCCAGTGCCACCCGGGTGGGGACGGGTGTTTGCTTAGCTGAGCGCCGCGACGCCGGAGATGATCTCGGTGAGCTCGGTGGTGATCTGGGCCTGGCGGGCGCGGTTGTAGACGCGCTTGAGGTCCTTGCCCATGCGCCCGGCGTTGTCGGTGGCGGCTTTCATGGCGATCATGCGGGCGACGTGCTCGGAGACGATGGCGTCCGAGAAACACTGGTTGAGCGTGGCCCGGACGGTGACGGGGAGCAGCTCGCCCAGCAGCTCGGAGGCGTCGGGCATGAACTCGTAAAGGGCGCCGGTGCCGCTGTCGGCGTCTTCGGTGGCTGGGGGCTTGAGGGGCAGGAGCTGGAGGGTCTCGGGGGTCTGCTTGCCCGCGGAGACGAAGCGCATGTAGACGACGCTGACGCCCGAGATCTCACCCGCGGTGAATCGGGACATGTAGGTCTCGGCGAGGCGGTCGATGTCCTCGCGCCGGGGGGCGTCGGTGAAGTGGGTGTAGTGCTCGGCGATCTCGATCTTGTTGAAGCGGAGGACGCCCGCGCCCTTCTTGCCCACGACCTCGGCGACGGCGCCGGTGTTTGCGCGGAGCTTGGTGAGGGCGGCGCGGATCACGGAGCCGTTGTACGGGCCGCAGAGGCCCCGGTCGCTTGTGAGGACGAGGACAAGGTGAGGCTTCCTGGCGAGTTCGTCGGCGGAGATGTTCGAGGGGCCGCTGATGAGGGGGTGCTCGATGTCGCCGGCGGTCTGGGCGACCTCCTGGACGAGCTCGAAGACGCCCTCGACGAAGGGTTTGGCCTCGACGGCCTTCTGCTGGGCCTTGGCGAACTTGCTCGTGGCGATCATCTGCATCGTCTTGGTGATGCGCTTGATGTTCGCGACGGCTTTGATCCGCCCCTTGATTTCGCGTGCGCCTGCCATGGGGCGGAAAGTGTAGCGAGCCCGGGGGCGGAGCGGAAGCGAGGCCGGGGCAGGATTCACGATTCCTTAGCGCCGGAGGGGTTGTGGCGTCTGCGTGGGTGCGTAGTTTGGTTGTGCCGATACGTTTGCACGGACTAACTTTGGTCCGCGCGTGCTGGCCCGCCGGGGTCCCGAGCGGGTGAGCGTGAGCGAAACGGGACCGAGCGACCGGAGATCCGGAAATGAAAACTGGTGCTGTTGCGGTTTCTGCCGCGGCGTGTGTGGCATGCGCGGCGGGCGCGGAGATGAACGCTGATGAGGTGCGTGCGCTTGTGAGCGAGATGCTCGCGGACGCGGAGACGCGCTCGAGCCTGCTGCAGGGCGGCGGGAACGCTGGCTATGACGGGGGCTTCTTCATCGAGTCGGGTGACGGCTCCTTCAAGCTGAAGGTGTCGGGCCAGCTCCAGTTCCAGTTCGTGGCGAACTCGAACGACAGCTCGACGGACGACTACGACCACGACTTCGTGAACCGCCGGACGAAGATCATCTTCTCTGGTCACGTGTTCGACGAGTGGGGGTACAAGATCAACGGCGGGTACAGCCGGAGTTCGGGGGCGTACGGGCTCCAGGACGCTTACATCACCAACGACCTCACCGACGACGTCGAGCTGAGGCTGGGTCAATTCAAGGCGCCCTTCCTCGCTGAAGAGAAGAACTCGTCGACGCGTCTGCTTGGCGCGGAGCGTTCGTACACAAATGAATGGTTCACGACCGGTCGTAACCAGGGCGTGATGGTGAGCGGCGGGGGCGAGCAGTGGCGCTGGAGCGCCGCGTTCACCGACGGCGCCGCGATCCGTTCGACCGGTCGCAACGCCGAGTTCAGCAACACCGACCTCGGCACGGTGAACACCGACGCGGCGCTCACGGGTCGCGTCGAGTTCCTGATGGGCGAAGAAGCGGGTTGGGGTCAGTTCAAGGACATGACCTCGGCTTCCGACGCGCCCTTCGCCGGTCGCATCGGCGCCGCGCTGCACTACCAGATGGCCTCCGAGGTTGGCGGCATGGACGAGCAGAGCTCGCTGGCCTACACCGTCGACGCCTGGTTCGAGTTCGGCGGGGCGAGCCTGCAGGCGTGGTTCATCGGGACCTCGATCCAGGACGAGGGCGGCGTCGCCGGCGCTGACAGCGACCAGTACGCCTTCGGCCTGCAGGGCGGCGTGCACCTTGTGCCCGACGAGTGGGAGCTCTTCGGTCGCTGGGAGTACTTGGACTTTGATGATTCCCTCGGCGCGATGCGCGACGACTCGCTCAACCTGCTGACGGTGGGCGTGACGCACTACTTCGAGGGCCACTCTGTGAAGTGGACGAACCAGCTCACCTACGCCCTGGACGAGGTTCCCAGCGGCACCAGCTCGGTGGCGCTCGTCACCGACGCGCCGGGCGAGGACGGGCAGGTCGGCTTCATCACGCAGATCCAGCTTCTGTTCTGATCTAAACCGCAACGAGCCGAAACGCGGGCGGCGCGCTAGTCCAGCGTGAGTCCGTCGTACGCAAGGCCGATCCCGTCCGGTAGGGCGGGGTCGGCTTTTTCGTGCGCCACGTCGTGGGACATATGGATGAACCACGTGCGCGCGGCGCCGACCCGTTCGGCCGCGGCGACGGCCTGGTCGATGGTGAAGTGCGTCGGGTGATGGCGGTAGCGGAGGGCGTCGATGACGAGGGTGGAGAGGCCGGTGAGCCGGCGCCAGGACTCGGGCGGGACTCCCGAGACGTCGGTGCAGTAGGCGAGGGGCAGCCACGGGGCGACGCAGGCGGGGTCGGCGGCGTCCAGGCGGAAGCCGAGGATGGGGAGCTTGCCGTGGAGGAAGCGGATAGGGGTGAGGCGGAGGCCGAAGACGTTGATTGGCTTGTCCGGCTCGAGGGGCTGGGGGATGAGGTGGGCGACGAAGGAATCGTTGACGTTGTTCGCGCGGTCGAAGATGTGTTTGTAGACGCGGGTGAGCTCGCTCATCACGCGGGGCTCGGCGTAGAGATCGACAGGCGCCTTCATGACGGCGTTGAAACGCCGGAGTTCGTCGAGGCCCCAGACGTGATCGACATGGTTGTGGGTGAGGAAGACGCCGTCACAGCGTGTGAGGTTGTGGGTGAGGGCCTGTTCGCGGAGGTCGGGGCCGGCGTCGAGGAGGATGGTGCGCGGGGTCCCGTCGGGGTCGGTCCAGGAGACGGAGGCTGCTGTGCGCAGGCGGCGGTCGCGGGGGTCTGTGGAGGTGCAGACGGCGCAGTCGCAGCCGATGACAGGGACGCCGGCGGAGGTGCCGGTGCCGAGGAAGGTGAAGCGCATTACACCAGCCGCTCCTCGCCTACAGGGCGGTCCATCAGCAACCCGATCGCGTCGTGTGGCGTCACGTCCTCGAAGAGAACGGCGTGGACGGCGTGGGTGATGGGCATGTCGACGCCCAGGCGGATGGACCAGGCGGTGACGGCTTTGGTGGTGGGGACGCCCTCGACGACGGAGTCGGAGCTGGCGAGGTAGTCGCCCAGGGATTGGCCTTTGCCGAGGGCTTCGCCGCAGGAGCGGTTGCGGCCGTGGGGGCTGAAGCAGGTGGTGGCGAGGTCGCCGACGCCGGCGACGCCGAAGAAGGTTTCGGGTTTGGCGCCGAGCTTGGCGCCGAGGCGGGCGATCTCGGCGAGGCCGCGGGCGAGGAGGGCGGACTTGGCGTTCGAGCCGAGGTCGAGGCCGTCGCAGATCCCAGCGGCGAGGGCGATGACGTTTTTGACGGCGCCGGCGATCTCGACGCCGAGGGGGTCGTCGGAGGCGTAGACGCGGAGCCAGGGGGCGTCGAAGAGAGATTGGACTTCTTCGGCGAGGTCGGCGTGGGCGGAGGCGGCGATCATGGTGGCGGGGAGGCGTTGGGCGAGTTCGGGGGCGATGGTTGGGCCAGAGAGGGCGCAGAGGGGGCGGGCGTCTTCGGGTTCGCCCAGGGCGTCTGCGATGACGCGGGTGGGGGTAAGGAGGGTCTTGAGTTCGACGCCCTTGGCGACAGAGACGACGGAGGTGTCGGCGGGGAGGGCGCCGGCGAGAGGCGACCAGACGGGGCGGAGGAACTGGGTGGGGACGGCAGAGAGGATGAGGTCGGCGTCGGCGATGGCTGCGTTGGCGTCGGGCTCGGTTTCGACGGAATCGGGGAGGGTGAAGCCTTCGAGGCGGGGGGAGCGCCGGGTTGTCGCGAGGTTGGCGAGGGCGTCGGCGTCATGGGACCAGAGGACGACGCTGGAGCCGTGATGGGTGAGGGCGTCGGCGGCGACGAGAGCCATCTGACCGTCGCCCAGGATGGCGGTGCGCTGTGTGGTCATGGTTGAGGTCCGGCGTGGCGGCTTGGGAGTGGGTTCTGGCGTAGTATGAGTGATCGCGCGTCCGACCCTTTGTCCGAACCTTCGGGCGAACGGAGCGTACCGAGTGCGGGCCGGGAGTCGGCCCCCGCCATCATCACGTTGCAGGACGGAAGCCGCCAGTCGATGAGCACCGCGACGACTACGAACGGAACCCATCCCACGAACGCCCCCGAGGTAAACCCGAGCGAGGCGGCCGCGGCGGGGGGCGAGAGCGAGAGCCGGCGCCAGCAGGCGCAGATCGAGCGCTGGATCCTGCTGTACCTGGTCGGGTTGGTGCTGGTGCTGACAACGCTGATCGCCAAGGCGCTGGGTGGGGTGTCCGCGGACGTGGCGACGATCCCGGCGGCGCTGGGAGCGATCCTGCTTGGGGCGCCCTTGATGTGGGCCGCGGGTCGGGAGCTCTTCTTCGAGGGCAAGGCGACGTACAACGCGCTGGCGGCGCTGGCGATTCTGGCGGCGATCGCGCTGGGTGAGTATGTGACCGCGGGGTTGCTGGCGTTCATTCTTCTGATCGCCGAGCAGGTGGTGCGGCGCACGGCGTGGGGGGCGCAGCACGCGATCGAGCAGCTCGTGCGATTGACGCCTGATAACGCGCGCGTGGTGCGCGACGGTCGCGAGCAGGACGTGAAGCTGCGCCAGGTGCGCGTGGGCGACACGGTGCGTGTGCGTCCCGGTGAGAACCTGCCGGTGGACGGCGAGGTGATCCAGGGCGCGACCCTGGTGAACCAGGCGAGCCTGACGGGTGAGTCGGCGCCGATCGAGGCGCAGGCCGGTTCGCAGGTGTTCGCGGGCACGACGAACCTGACGGGTCAGATCGATCTGCGGGCAACGAGCGTGGGCGAGGACACGACGATCGGGAAGGTGAGCCAGCTCATCCGCGAGGCGGAGCACGACCGGACGCCGCGGCAGCTGTTGATCGAGCAGGTGGCGGCGTACTTCGTGCCTGTGGCGCTCTCGGTGGCGGGGCTGGTGTGGTACTTCATGAGCAAGAGCGCGGACCCGGCGGTGCGCGGCGACGCGACGCTGACAGCGATCACGATTCTTGTGGTGCTGTGCCCTTCGGCGCTGCTCTTGTCGAGCCCGACGGCGATGGTGGCGGCGTTCGCTTCGGCGGCGCGTCTCGGCATCATGATCAAGCAGGCGGGCTTCCTTGAACGTTCGGCGGACATCGACACGGTGGTGCTGGATAAGACAGGCACGCTGACGACGGGCGTGTTCGCGGTGAGCCGGCTGGTGCCCGCGGGTGATGTCGAGGGCGCTCAGCTCCTGCAGGCGGCGGCGGACGGGGAGGTGCACTCGAACCACCCGCTGGCGCGGTCGATCATGACGACGGCGCGGACGGCGCGGATCGAACCGGCGCCCTCGGAGCGGTTCGAGGAGATCCACGGTCGCGGCGTGCGGGCCCAGACGGATTTGGGCGAGGTGCTGGTGGGTCGTCGCGGGTGGATCGCGGAGTTGATCCCAAGCGCGGCGGAGGAGATACAAGGCGTTGAATCGAAGATGGCGGGCTTGACGGGCGTGCACGTGGCCCGCGGCGGGCGTTATCTGGGCGCGGTGGGGCTTGAGGACAAGACGCGGGCCGAGGCGAAGGGCGCGGTGGCGCGGCTTCGCGAGCTTGGGGCGAACCGGATCGCGATGTTCACGGGCGACCGCGGGCCTGTGGCCGAGCGTGTGGGCGCCGCGGTGGGTGTGGACCGCATCGAGGCGGAGTGCCTGCCCGACGAGAAGCACGCGAAGGTGAAGGAGCTTATAGCGAGCGACCGTCGGGTGATGATGGTGGGCGACGGCATCAACGACGGCCCGTCGCTCGCAGCGGCGGACGTCGGCGTGGCGATGGGCCTCTCGGGGTCTGATATCGCGACGAACTCGGCGGGCGTGGCGCTGATGAGCGATGATCTGTCGCGGGTGCCGTTCCTGATTGATCTGGCGCGGCGTTCGCGGGCGGTGATCACGCAGAACATCATCGCGTCGATCATTCTGGCGCTGATCGGGCTGGGCCTCGCGGCGACGGGGACGCTGAGCATTCTGGTGGCGGCGCTGTATCAGATGCTTGGGAACCTGTTCGTTATCGGAAACAGCTTCCGGCTGATCCGCTACGGCGAGGAGTACGCGGAGGTGGAGGGCGGGGTCGTCGCTCCCGCGTCCTCTTCGCAGACGACGGGCGAGCCTGCACGTGAGATGGCGGGCGCCGGCGCGGCCTGAGCAGTCCCCGCGGTTTCCACATGCGAGAAAGATGGAGAGAGCGCTTCAAGCGGGGGCGGGATTTCTCTATGATCCGGGTCTGACGAGTGACGCCGCGGCGTGCCTGTGAGGGGTGCGTGTCGGGGAAACACGCACGCGAAGGGGCTTTTCTGTTGACCGCCGCCGGACCTCCGACTGACGAGCTGACGACCGAGGCTTCCGGGCGGTTCCGCTCGATGGTGGAGAGCGTGGGCGTGAAGCGCTTCAGCGCTTGCATGGGGCTCTCGACGCGTCAGATCAACCGCATGCTTTCAGGAGCGCAGCCGAACCCGGTGGAACGGCTGGTGCGCTGCCTGCAGTCGTGCGAGCCGGACGTCGGGGACGAGGCGCTGAGCTTTATCTGCCAGGAAGCGGGCGGCCAGTTCGTGAAGGACGACCCGGCGTCGCTTGATACGGCGTCGGTGAACGCGGTGCGCGAGTGCGCGGAGGCGATCGCGGCGATCTCTGATGGTGAGGTGTCGCGGGTGGACGAGCGCGAGGTGCGCGAGGCGATCGCGTCGCTGTCGGCGCTGCTGCACGCGGTGCGCGAAGGGCGCAGCGCGGGCGGCGATGGTCGCGCGAGCGGGGGCCAGGTGATGGAGCCCAAGTTCAGCGCGAACGGGGTCGCGGCGGCGCCGCGCTGACGCGCGACTCCAGCGACTCGAGACGGCGACGGTGAGGGTCGCCGCCGAGTCGCTGGTCCTGATACCGAAGACGGTTGATCTCGCGGGCGATCTCTTCGTCGCGGCTTTCGCCTGCGCTGCGCTCGACGATCTGGAGCAGGCGGGTCCAGCTGCGCCAGTAGGCGTCGGAGTCGCGCCGGTGGGTTTCGTGAGATTCGGCGATAGATCGGAAGAGAGGGAAGGCTTCGTCGTCGCGCTGGAGTTGGAAGAGAGCCTCGGCGCGGGCGAGGTCGCGCTCGGCGGAAGCGGGGGCATCGCGGATAGCGTCGAGGGCGGCGGAGGGGTCGTCAGCGAGGGTGAGGGCGCGGGCGCGGGCGACCGGGTCGCTGGCGATCATTGCGAGCTGGTCGGCGACACCCGCTGCGGCGCGTTGGGTGGAGGGGTTGTCGCGGGCTTCGGCGGCGAGGGCGGTGTTGAGCGCTTCAGAGCTGAGGAAGCGTGCGGCCTGGGCGGCGTTCTCGGACGGCTGTTTCAGGAGCCAGGCGCTGGCTTCGAGGGGGCCGAGCTTGGCGAGCTTGGCCTCGGCGGTGGCGCGGAGGAGCCAGGCGTGCCACTCAGGAGAGACGCCCGAGCGGCGGGCGGCGCCGGCGCGGTGGATGAGACGGTTGCGGGCGTTGCGGTCGGCGGGGCTTGCGGTGAAGGCGTCGTGGGCGCGGCGGGCCGCGAGGAGTAGGGCAGCGCTGTTGATGGCGGGGTCGGTGTTGGCGTCGAGGGCGACGAGGGCGTCGTAGACGGGCGCGGCTTCGGCGTACATCAGCAGCCAGCGGGAGCGCAGGGGGTGTTCGGGAAGACTGTCGTAGAGGGCTTTGGCGTTCGTGTACTCAGTGCGCGGCGCGGCTTCGAGATACGCGGTGTACTGCGTCGCGGAGAGGCTGCGGGCGGCGGTGCTCGGGTGGATGAGGGCGGATTCAAGGAGCGAGACGTGGTCGTGCTGGGTTTCCCAGAGGCGCCAGTGGGCCTCGGCGAGGGTGAGGATGCTGCGCGTGCGGGGGTTCAGGTCAACGATGCGGAAGAGGTCGTCGGGTTTCTGCGCGAGGGCGACGCGGACGAGCGGGGGGCGGGCGCCGTGGCGTCGGGTCAGCACGCGGAGCGTGTTGTAGATGGTGGCGCGGACTTCGGGGAGCGCATGCTCGGGCGCTTCGGTGAGCGCGCGTTCGGCGAGGTCGGCGGCGGCGGTGATACGCTGCGCGCTCTGGGCGGCGCCGTGGAGGGCGGCTTCGAGGAGGTGTGGCTCCGTTGGGATGCGGTCGAGCGTTTCGGTCGCGGCGCGCCCGGCGGTGCGCCCGAGGCGTGTGAGCGGGTCGGCGGGGTCGGCGTCGATGAAGTAATCGAGCGCTTCGGCGGCGCGGTTCGTGCGCAGAAGGAGGGCGCCGAGGGCGGCGGCGCGGGCGCGGGCGGGTTCGCCCCAGGCGAAATCGATGGATTGCATCTCAGCGATGGCGCTGGCGAGATCGGCGTCGGTGGCGTGTGGGTCCAAGGCGGTGAGGCGGGCACGGGCGGCCGGGAGGCGCAGGCGGAGGTCGGCGACGGCGATGGCGCTGCGTTTCTCGCGGACGTTTGGATCGGTGAGGAGGTTCTCGCTCGCGTCGATGCGTGTGAGCTGTGTACGCAGGTCGCGTTCGATGGAATTCAGTTGAGAGCGCAGCGCGTTGATGGCGTGGGTGGGGTCGGGCGCCGAGGGGGTCTCGAAGAGGGCGCGCTGGGGTTCGATGTCGGTGATGGCGCGCTCGATCTGCGCGAGTTGGTCACTCGGCGCTGCGAGCATCGCGACGATGACGAACAGCGGGGCTATCACGGCGACGGCTCCTCGAAGCGGACGGCTTTGTAGCCGGCGGCGTCGATGGCGCCGGCGGCGGCGAGGGCGTGCTCCCAGAGCGTGTCGGGGGCGGGGGCGATGATGAAGGGCTGGTCGTCGGCGAAGACGGGGCCGCGGGCGGCGGTGGCGGTGCGCATGAGCGCAGTGGCGGTGGTGGCGTGGGCGAGCTCGGGCGAGGAGATGTCGAGGACGTAACCCAGGGGCCCGCCGGAGACGGTGCGGACCTCGATGCGGATGGGGCGCTTGGGGAGCTGGAAGGCGGCGGGGGGGGCGTCGTCGTCGGGGGCGGCGCTGGCGGCGACGGCGCCCTCGGGCTCGCGGAACTCGGCGGCGAGCAGGAAGTAGGCGAGGAGCAGGAAGACCACGTCGATCATGGGCGTGAGACGCAGTGCGAGGCCCTCGCGGTGGCGTCGTCTTCGGCGCGTGCGGCTCATCGGAGTGATTCCTTCGCGATGAGGCGCACGTCGCTGGCGCCGGCGTCGCGGATGGCGGCGAGGGCCGAGGCGACGCGGGCGTAGGGCGCTTCGCGCGGGGCGCGGAGGACGACGGGGACGTCGGGGTAGCTCGTGAGGACGCCGCGGAGGAGTTCGGCGAGATCGCGCCGAGCGTCCTGAGAGTGCGGCACGCTTGACGCGCCGATGCGCAGGGCGTTCTCTTCGACGTGGACGACGATCTGCTCGCGGGCGGGTGAGGGGGAGAGGAGTTCGCCCGGGAGTTCGGGCAGGGCGATGGGGGTGCGCTCGGTGCGTGTGAGCTGGGAGACGAGGATGAAGAAGACGATGAGGAGGAAGACCACATCGACCATGGGGGTGAGGTCGGCGGGGGTGAAGGGGCGCAAGGCGCGGCGGGATGAGCGGGCGGCGCGGCTCACGCTTCGTCCGCGGGGGTGTAGCTGGAGAGGACGTCCTCGGCGGCTTTCTCGGCGTCGGCGGTGTGGGAGTCGATGGTGTTGCGGAGAACGCCGAAGCCGATGAGGGCGGGGATGGCGAC
The DNA here is from genome assembly GCA_965227605.1 of Phycisphaerales bacterium. GTDB lineage: Bacteria > Planctomycetota > Phycisphaerae > Phycisphaerales > UBA1924 > CALNYS01. Next base: position 902,959 of record OZ245745.1, read on the forward strand.
GATGAGGCCCCAGAAGGTGGTGGTGAGGGCGGTGCCGATGCCGGCGGCGAGTCCGACGGGGTCGGGTGTCCCGCCTGCGGCGACGATCTCGCGGAAGGCGAGAATCATGCCGTAGACGGTGCCGAAGAGCCCGAGCATGGGGGCGACGCCGCCGATGATGTTGAGGGGTTCGATGCGCCGCAGTCGCGCCGAGGAGGCGGAGTCGGCGGCGACGTCGAGGGCGCGGAGGGCGGCCTCGTGGCTTTCGCCCAGTTCGGGGATGGAGGCGCTGAGCATGGCGCCGAGGTCGGAGTCGCTTTGCGATGCGCGGCGGGCGGCGCGGTCGAGATCGCCCTCGCGCAGGAGGTTCTCGCACTCGTCGCGGGCGGCGGGCGCGAGGAAGTTCTCGCGTTTGCTTTCCTTGAAGCGCATGACGAGGAGGGCGATCGACGCGGCGGAGGCGGCGATGAGCACCCAGATGATGAGGGTGCCGAAGAGTTCGATGCCGCCGGTACGCCCGTTGCGCTGGAGAAAGAAGGCCTCGGCGAGCGAGACGGAGCGTGGCCCGTCGTCCTGAGCGAGGGCGGCAGCGGCGGGGAGGCAGAAGACGGCGAGCGCGGTGAGCGTGCGGTTCATCGTGGGGTGGGGCTCCGGAGGTCGTCCAGGGTGAGGAGGTCGTACGCGCCGTCGTGTGTTTCGGCCAGAGAGCGGAGGAGGTCTGAAGGAGCGGCGTCGAGCATCTGCATGGCGTGGAGAGTGGTGCGCCGGGCGCCGTTGGAAGCGGCGGGGTTGAGGCGGTCGAGCTCGCGCTGGAGGGCGGCGTCGTTGATGGCCTGGTCGGCGTCGGAGAGGCGGGCGAGGACGAAGACCGCGTCGGCGCGGACGCGCATGGAGGCGGTGAGCGCGGCGGCGAGGTCGCTGGGGCCGCCCGGGACGACGCTGTCGATCCAGACGAGGGCGGCGTTGATGTTTTCGGGGAGGGCGTCGATGAGGACGGGCGTTTCGCTGGCGGGCGCGAGGCGGAGGTGCTCGTAGTTCTCGCCGCGGATGAGGAGGATCTGGAAACGCTGGGAGGGGTGGAGTGCGGTGAGGGAATCGCGGAGGCGGGCGGCGATGTACGGGAAGGAGGAGATGGCGGAGCCGGAGGCGTCAACGACATAGACGACCTCGCGGGCGTTTGAGGCGCCAGCGGTGATGAAGGTAGTTTCGTAGCGCGGGGGAGGGGGCACGGATTCGGTTGGCGGCGCGGCGGTTGGTGGTGGTGGTGTGACCCGCGGGGCGCTTAGGGAGGGCAGGGCTGGGGCGACGGCCGCGGAGGCGTCGCCTGTGCGCGCGGGGGGAGCCTCGGCGGGGGCTGGGTCGTCGAAGGTGATCACGACGGGCTCTTCGGGCGGGGCGTCCGAGGGGAAGACCGTCCACACGATGAAGAGCGAGGCAACGATGAAGAGGGCGTGGGCGGCGGCGGAGATGAGCCAGGGCGACGAGAGCCGCTCTCGATCGATCATGCTCCGAGTGTAGAGCGCGGCGCGGGTTTAGTCGTCGTCTTCCTTGGGGGGCGTGTAGACCTCGACCTTGTTGAGGGGGTGGCCGAAGAGGAAGCGGTCGATGGAGAGGGCGCCGGCGCCGAGGAAGACGAGTGAGAAGGCGGAGATCGTGAGGAGGAGCAGCCAGAGGAAGTGCATGGCGGCGGCGGGGTTGAAGGGCCAGACGGGGGGGAGGAAGCCGAGGAAGGTCTGGTCGAGACCGCCGAGCATGGCGGGGCCGAGCTCGGTGATCCAGAGGGCGCCGGCGATTACGCCGGTGATCATGACCGCCCAGAAGCGGGTGAGGAAGCCGAGGATGAGGCAGACGCCGCCGACGAACTCGATGATGGCGACGCCCCAGGCGAGGACGAGGGCGTTGTCGCCCATGAAAGCGGGGACGCGCGGGGAGCCCTTCTCGGGGTTGGCGGCTTTGTAAGTGGTCAAGGCGACGTTGACGAGGAAGCGTTCTCTGGTGGGGTTGGCGCCGACGAACTCGGCGGCGGCGTCTTCGATCTCGTCGGTGATGGCGTCGAGAGCTTCGCCGACAGCTTCTTCGGTGGTCTCGGCGTTAGGGTTGAGGGTGTCGAGGCCTTGGTCGGGCGCACTGTCCTGGGCCAGCGTCAGGGAATAGCCGCTGGGGAGAGCGCTGGCGTTCGGGTCGGTGAGAGAGCGGAGGCGAGGGCGGGCGGGTTCTTCCTCGCTGTCTTCTGCCGGCGCGTCGCCTGTTTCCGCTTCGGGGTCTGGTTCGGGGAGCGGCTCGGCGGGGGGCGCCTGGTTTGTGGGCGCGGGGGCGCCGCCTTCGAGCTGGGTGATGATGGCGCGGTCGGGGTCGGAGAGTTCGGTGTGGTGGAAGAGCTTGCCGGCGCCGGACCACAGGAAGGTGGCGCCGATCACGAGGCGGAGGAGCATGGGTGTGAAGGAGAGGGCGAAGCGGTCGATGGCGCGCATGGCGGAGCTCCGTGTGCGGGGTGGCGTCCCCTAATGGTAGGGGATGGCGGGTTTGGATTTCGCGTGAGCCCGCCAGGTGTATCATCGGCGTGTGCGCGGGCGTGGCGGAATTGGCAGACGCGCGAGATTTAGGTTCTCGTGTCCATATTGGACGTGGAGGTTCGAGTCCTCTCGCCCGCATTCCCCGATATCCCGAACGGACGTGGACCGTCTGTGGACGGGGAACGTCCGTGAATATTCTGCTTGGCGAATCTGTCGGCGCCGGTAAAATGCTGAATGAGGAGCGTCGCCATGCGCATCACACCGCCGACCATGCCGCATCACGTTGCGAAGGCCTACGGCGTCACGCCGCCTTCGACGGTGCGCCCGCCGCAGTCGATCACGCCCAGCGAAGGGCGTCCCTCGGGGGAGACGGTGAAGAAGCTGGTGGCGGGGGTGGTGCCCGGGGGGATTGATTTCTCCGGGGCCGAGGCGACGCCCAGCGTCCCCTCGATGAAGTTCTACCGCCATCCGGCGGATCAGAACGCGGCGGCCACGTCGGCGCAGGCCGGTCGCGTGATCGATATCGACGGCTGAGTACACTCGTTTTGTGAAGACGCTTGCGGAGATCTACGGGCACGCCCGGGCGCTGTCGGTGCTGGCGTCGTCGGTGCGCTCGGGGCGGGTGCACCACGCGTGGGTGTTCCACGGGCCCGAGGGCGTGGGGAAGCGCACGGTCGCGGAGGCGTTCGGGCTGGCGCTGCTCGATGAGACGACGCGGGTGGATGACGACGCGATTGTCGGTGATGCGCAGAGCGACACGCGCCGGCTGGCTGAGAGCGGCGTGCACCCTGATCTTCACGTGGTGACGAAGGAGCTGGCGCGGTTCAGCGAGGACGCGTCGGTGCGGTCGCGGAAGCTGACGAGCATTCCCAAGGAGGTGCTGGTCGAGCGGGTGATCGAGCCGGCGGCGCGCTCGGCGCGCATTCGGAGTGAGGCGCCGGCGAGCAAGGTGTTCATCGTTGATGAGGCTGAGCTGATGAACGACGCGGGGCAGAACGCGCTGCTCAAGACCTTGGAAGAGCCGCCTGCGGGGACAGTGTTGGTGCTGGTGACGTCGAGCGAGGACCGCCTGCTGGCGACGATCCGCAGCCGGTGCCAGCGGGTGGCGTTCGGGCCGCTGTCGGATGACGAGATGAGCGCGTGGGCGCGAGAGTCGGGTTTCACCAATGAGCGAGCGATGCGTCTGGCCGGCGGGCGCCCGGGGCTGGCGGTGCGGGCGGAGGAGACGGGGCTCGACGGCTGGCTGGATGAACTCGAGCCGATGCTGCGCGAGGCGGAGCGGGGGGTGTTCTCCGCGGAGCTCGGCGGGACGATGAAGACGCTGGTTGATGATTGGGCGAAGGCGCACGTGGATTCGCACGAGGGGGCGAGCAAGGACGCGGCGAACAAGGCGGGCGTGCGCACACTACTTGAACTGCTCAGCGAGCGGGTGCGGGCGCGGATGCGGGCGGCGTCGGGGGATGCGCTTGCGAACCGGGATGCGCTCGAGCGGCGTGTGCGCGAGTTGGAACTCATCGGCGAAGCCGAAGTGCATGTCGCGCGGAACGTGAATTTGCAGCTTGCGATGGAGAATCTGGCGGCGCAGTTGTGCGCGGTGAAGTAGTTATTCGTCGGGCGCGCCGTCTGATTGCTTGACGAAGACGTAGCCCGCGGTGACGGCGCCCCAGACTTGTTCGTCTTTGCTGTCCCAGCCGCGGTCCCAACTCACCAGTTGGTTGTTGGTGATGGTCACCTCGCTGGTGGCGTAAGCGGCGCCGCGGAGGGAGCTGACGCAGTCGCTCTCTTTCGTGGCGCCGGTGAACGAGCCGTTTGGCTGGAGCGTGAGATGGATGGAGCAGCCCTCACGTTCGTCGAGCAGTTCGGGGGTGATGGCGTCGAGGGCGCCGGTGCGCCAGGCGGCGGTGAAGTCGAGGGCGTCGCCCGGCAGGGTGTAGACGTCGGAGCGGAGGTTGCCATCGCCGAGATCAACGAGGCGGTAAACGCGCTGGCGGTAGGGACGGTCGGCCGCGGCGGCGACGGCCTGCTCGACATAGAGCCAGGGGCCGTCGGACCGCTCTTCCCAGACGGGGAGCATGACGAGGCGGATGTTGAAGAAGTCTTCGTCCGCGGCGGCCTGGGCGCTGGAGTCGAACGTGCCGGTCATCATTTCGGTGAGACGGGCGAGGTCGTTCGCGTCGCTTTCAGCGCGTTGGTAGGAAGCGCAGCTTGTGAGACCGAGCGCGAGGAAGATGAGCAGTGGTTTGGTCATGCGATGGCTCCTGTGCGGGCCATCGTAGCGGTTGGGCGTCAGCCCTCGACGCTGAGGCGTGCGGGCTCGCCCGCTGCGTGAGCGGGGGCTTGCGCGGGAGCGCCGCCCTCTTCGCGTTCGCGCTTGATCTGCTGCATGAGCATGACCCACGTCTCGCGTTCGTACTCGAGCAGGCGGATGGCCTCGTCGGCGGGGCCCGTCTCGTGCTGCATGTTGGTGTCGGTGAGGCGCTGGTAGACATAGGTGTAGAGCGCAGAGAGGCGGGAGCAGAGCTGGGGGTCAACGTCCGGGCGGAGGATGTTGATGAGCTCAAGCACGATGTCTTTGGCCTTGACGATGTTCTCGAAGGACATCTCGTAGTTCTTCTCGGCGAGGGCGTCGCGCCCAATGCGGGCGAAGCGGAGGGCGCCGTCGAGGAGCATGAGGCGCAGCTCCTCGGGGCTGGCGCTCATGACCTTGGTCTTGAGGTAGGCGTTGGCGGTGGAGGCGTCGGGCGTCATGGCGCTTCAGGGATCGGCGATCGGGGGCGGGATCCTGATGGGAAGAGCACGGATCGCGTTATGGGTCGTGGTTTAGAACAGGGACTGGGGCGCCGAGATGCCGCCGAGGGCGGTCTGCTGACCCTGGAGCGCGGCGATGGCCTGCTCCATGGCGAGGAACTCGCGTTCGAGGCGGGCGCGCTTGGCGTCGATTTGCACGGTGAGGTTGTCGATGCGGTCTTCCTGCAGGCGGATCTGGGTGTCGAAGGCTTGGTCGCGCCTGGCGAAGCGTCCCTCTGCGAAGTCGGTGAGCGAGTCGGCGTACTGGGCGAGGCTTTCGAGGACGCCCACGCGGGTGAACTCGCGCTCGCCGTTCCCGGGGGTGGTGACGCCTTCGAGGATGTTGCCCTCGCTGTCGAAGACGGGGACGTTTTCCTCGGGGTCCTCGGCGTCGAGGGCGGCGACGAGGTCTTCGACGGCCTCGGGGTCGGCGTCGTAGGCCTCGCGGAACTTCGCGGAGTCGAAGCTCAGCTGGCCGCCTTCACCGACGGTGATGCCGATCTGGGTGAGGTTGGTGAACTGCCCGCTGACACCTTCAGGGGCGCTCAGCGCGAGGCGAGTGAGCGTGTTCTTGACGCCGAGTGCGGTGGCGTCGCCCAGGAGCACCCCACGTTCTTCGGTCTCGGAATCGAAGCGGGTGTGAAAGTCGATGCGGTCGAGGACGTTGTTGAAGGCGTCGACGAACTCGTTGAGACCTGTCTCTATGCCTTCGACGTCGCGGGAGACGTTGACGGTCACCGCGTCTTCGGAGGTCCCGGTGAGATCGATGGTCACGCCTTCGATAACGTCGCTGAGGGAGTTGGTGTTGCCGGTGATGAGGAAGCCGCTGGCCGGGTCGGTGGAGCCGAAGAAGGCGAGGGCGTCTTCGCCGCGGGTGAGGGTGCTAAAGCCGAGATCTTCGCCGAAGGTGTCGATGACGACGCGCCCGCTCTCCCCGGTGGCGCGGGAGGTGATGACGAGGCGGTTGGGCGTGGCGCCCGACCCTGAGGAGACGATGGAGGCGTTGACGTCGGCGCGGGAGTCGTTGATGGCGTTGACGACATCCTGGAGCGTGTCGCCCGGATCGAACTCGACGATAACTTCGTTGGAACCGACGAGTTCGTTGGGGCCGCCGGAGTTGTCGGCGGTCCCGGCGATGCCGAGGTTCTTGGCGACGATGCCGGAGGCGTCCTCGATGTTGAGCGCTGCAGCGCCGCCGGCGCTGTCTTCGATAGTGATGCCGTCGCCGTTGTCGTTGATGCGTCCGGTGACGTCGACGCCGGCGGAGTTGATCTTGCGCAGCAGGTCGGCGACGGTGCGCTCGCCGGAGCCGATGGAGATCGTCGAGGACGTGCCGGTGGAGTCGGTGATGCGGAACGAGCCCGTGCCGATGCCCTGCCCGCCGCGCAGATCTTCGAGGAGCGTGGCGTCGGAGACGTAGCGGGACTGGAGGTTGCCGGAATCGACGGAGCCGTCGGCGCCGGCGGTGGCGATATTGAGATCGCTCGCGGCCTGCCCGCTGGCGTCGGAGATCTCGAGCTGGTTCGGTCCGTTGGTGTTGTCGGTGATGAGCAGCCCGTTGCCGGCGCTGTTGAGCGAGGCAGTGACGTCGCCGCCGGAGTTGGCGTTGATGGCGGCGATGATGTCGCTGATGGACTCGTCGCCGGTGAGGGTGACGGTGAAGGCGTCGAGGGCGCCGGTAGAGGGGACGAAGGCGATCTCACCGCTGGAGACGCCCTGCCCGCCGGCGAGGTTGGAGACGAGACGGGAGTTGAGGCCCGCGAGCAGGCGGCGGGACTCGATCGCGCCTGTGTCGGTGTTGGTGGTCGAGCCTCGGTCGATGAAGCCCAGGTCGATGGCGGCGGTGGAGGCGGTGGGCCCGGTGTTGACGGTGATGTCGTTGAAGGGGAAGCCCTGATTGTTGGTGAGGACGAGGCCCGTGCCTTCGGCGTTAATCGTGACGCTGACGTCGCCGCCTGTCTGGGATTCGATGCGCTCGATGACGTCGCCGACCGTAAGAGCGGCGGGCTCCTCGACGACGGTGATGGTCGAATCGGGATCGTCCGGGTCGGGCTGGGTGCTGGCGATCTCGCCCAAGACGATGTCGTAAGAGTTGAGGCCGGCGTCGATGGTGAAGTCGGCGGGGGGCGCGACGCCGCCGGCGCCGAAGGAGACGCCGTTGCCGTCGTTGAGGGTGGAGAGAGCAGTGTTCTCGCCGATGCGCAGCACCTGCGCACCGCTCAGAACACCGAGCGTTCCCGTCCCGCTGATGCCGAGGTCACCGGCGGTGGTGGAACCGAGCTGGTCCTCGACGCGGAGGTTGCCGCCGCCTCCGGCGTTGTCGGTGAGCGTCAGGCCGTAGCCGGTGACGGAGGCGGTGACGTCGATGCCGCCGGCGGAGTTGATGGCGTCGAGGACGTCGGAAATGCTGACGGCGCGGGAGAGATCGACAGTGGCGGACTCGCCGGCGGAGTCGGTGATGGTGATCTCGCCGCGCTGGACGCCAGCGCCGCCGTTGAGCGATTCGAGTCGGGTGTCGGAATCTAGGCGCCCGCCGCCGACCTCGAAGGAAAGCTGGGTGAGGCCCAGGCCGGTGGTGTCGCGGTCGGCGAAGCCGCCGGAGATGCTGGAATCGGTGGAGACGAGACGATCCACGACGAAGCTGTAGCTGCCGACGGCGGCGCCGGCGCTGGCGCTGGCGGTCAGGACGTTCTCGTTGCTGGTGTTGGCGGTGGCGCCGCGGAAGAGGCGACTGGCGTTGAAGGCGCGGGCGGCGGTGGAGAGGCCGCTGACGGCGGTGTTGAGGTCGAGGAAGGCGGCCTGCTGGCTCTGAATCTGGATGAGGCGCTGCTGCGCGAAGGCGCGGGGGCGCGACTCGATCTGGATGAGCTGGTCGATGATCTGCGCGGTGTTGATGCCGCTGACGAGGCCCACGCTGCTCTGGATCGTGCCCATCGGACGGACTCCCTTCCCTCGCTCATGCCTGCGAACAGCGGGCCAGAGCGTGTGCTCGGCGGGCGTCCTGCCTATGCCGAAGTCGTGTGCGTTTACGCGGCGCGGCGGAGGCCGGTGGCGTAGGTCGAGGCGTCGCCCGTGCGGGCGCAGGGGCGGTCGAGCCCGCTGGCCCGGAGCCGCAGCACGTCGTGGGCCCAGCCCGCGAGCGTGCGTCGGAACATGGCCTCGGCTTCCTGCCGGGCCCTCTCTGCGCGGATGTGTCCGAGACTCGCCATCCTCTGGCTCCTCGTGTAGCGCTCCGCCGTCTTTTGACGTGTTGGAGGTATCGACCTCGGCGCGTCCGCGGCTGGAGTTTTCGGACGCTCGCGCTGAGCGCCCAATGGTGATGCGGCGGGATCATCGGACGCTGCGGGGCGCGACTTTGGCCCGATCCGGAAGGTCCGCGGGCGCAGATGACGCGCCCCGACCGATAACATGCGGCCATGACACGGGACCACCCGCTGAGCATCGATGCCCGCGCCCGCGACGCCGCCGCCCTGCGCGAGACGGAGTGGCTGCTGACCAGCGGTCACGGAGCCTACGCGATGGGGACGGCGAGCGGCGCCAGCACGCGGCGCTACCACGGGCTGCTGGTCGGGACGCTGCGCCCGCCGGTGGAGCGCATCGTCGCGCTCTCGTGCGTGCGCGATCGGGTCATGCTTGGAGAGCGCGCGGTTGATCTGGCGTCGTTCCGCTTCGCGAGCGAGACGGGCGCGGTGACGCACCCGGGGGGCGCCGACCGGTTGACGCGCTTCAGCGCCGGCTCGAGCGCGCGCTGGGAGTACGACTTGGGCTTCGGCGCCACGGCGACGCGTGAGCTGACGCTGACGCCCGGACACAACCGCTGCGAGATCACCTGGCGCGTGAACTGTGATGAACCGGTGCGACTTGAAGTCGAACCGATGACGGCGCTGCGCGGCTTCCACGAGCTCTTCGACGAGAGCGACCGCCCGCTGTACGTCGAGCGCGATGGCGATGATGTGCTGGTGCGCGCAGGTGAGCTGGCGCTGCGCCTGGAGATGCCCGGCGCTGAATTCGTGGATGCGGCGCAGTGGTGGGACAACTTCGATCTGCAGATGGAGCGCGCCCGCGGCTTTGACGCGACCGAGTGTCTCTTCACGCCGGGGCGGTTCGTGGTTGAGCTGCCCGCCGGTGGGGGGGAAGCGCGGCTGGTCGCCTCGCTCAAACCCGATGACCCGGCGAGGATCGCAACCGACCCGCTGGCAGGCGCGGTCGAGCATGTCGCGTCGCGCTGCCCGCAGCTCGCGGGTGACGAGCGAGTGAGTGCTCTCACGCGCGCGACAGGCGCCTTCGTGGTGAAGCGGCGCATCGCGGGGGAGCGGTCCACGACGATCCTCGCCGGCTACCCGTGGTTCGCGGACTGGGGGCGCGACGCGATGATCGCCCTGCCCGGCTTGTTGCTGACTACCGGGCGTTTCGAGGACGCGAAGGAAGTGCTGACGACCTTCGCGCGTCACGAGCGCCGCGGCCTGGTGCCCAACCGCTTCGACGACTACGGCGGCGAGCCCCACTACAACACCGTTGACGCTTCCCTGTGGTTCCTGCACGCGGCGCGGGAGTACGCGAACGCCAGCGGCGACACCGATCTTGGTGTGATCGCGCAGGCGTGCGTGTCGATCGTTGATTCCTACCGCGACGGCACGGATTTCGGCATCGGCATGGACGCGTCCGATTCGATGATCCGCGCCGGTGGGCCGCACACGCAGCTCACCTGGATGGACGCCAAGACCGGCGACGTCGCGCACACGCCGCGGCACGGGAAGGCCGTCGAGATCAACGCGCTGTGGGTGCACGGGCTGCGGGCGACGGCGGAGCTGGCGCCGGAACGGGCGGAGGAACTCAAGGCACTCGCCGATCGTGCGGCGTCGTCGTTTGCCGAGCTGTTCTGGAACCCGGAGCGCGGCTGTTTGCACGACTGTCTGGCGCCGGGTGAGAGCGCCGGCTGGCGTGCGGACCCGGCGGTGCGTTTGAACCAGATTTTCGCGGCGAGCCTGGAGCTGGGCCCACTCACCGAGTCACAGCGGGCGAGCGTAGTAGAAGTCGTGCGCCGTGAATTGCTGACGCCGATGGGCCTGCGCACGCTGGCGGTTGGTGAGCCGGGGTACCGCGGGCGCTACCGCGGCGGGCCCGAGGAACGCGACAGCGCGTACCACAACGGGACGGTGTGGCCCTGGCCGATCGGGGCGTACATCGAGGCGTCGCTGCGGGCCGACGGGTTTTCGCACGCCGCCAAGCAGAGGGCCCAGCGCGAGCTTGAGCCGTTGCTCGATTCGCTCACGCGCGGCTGTCTGGGGCAGGTCGCCGAGGTGTTTGATGGTGACGCCAGCGATCAGCGCCCGGGCGGCTGCCCGGCGCAAGCGTGGAGCGTCGCCGAGGTTCTGCGGGCCCTCGCGCTCGCTCACCAATGAAAAAAGCCGCCCCGCGCTTTCACGCGAGGCGGCTTGAACAACGAATGAGGTAGCGGTCCGCTCAGGCCGCGCGACGACGGCGCACGTTGCTCTTGCGAGCAGTGTTGCGCTTGGTCGAGCCGACGAGACGCAGCTTGGCGTTCCCGGAGCGACGCGTCGTCTTGCGGGCGGTGGTCCGCTTGGCGGCGGGCTTGCGCGCGGTGGTCTTGCGCTTGGCCGTCGTCTTGCGACCCGTGGTCTTACGAGCAGTGCTCTTGCGCGCGGTCGACTTGCGGGTCGCGGTCTTGCGACCGGTGGCCTTCCGCGCCGTCGTCTTGCGACGGGTGCTCTTACGAGCCGCGGTCTTGCGTCCCGTCGCCTTGCGGGCGGTCGAGCGCTTGGCGGCGGGCTTGCGAGCGGTTGTCTTGCGACGCGCCGTGGTCTTGCGCTTGGCGGTCGTCTTACGGGCGGAGGTCTTACGACCAGTGGCCTTGCGCGCCGTCGTCTTGCGAGCGGCGGGCTTGCGGGTCGTCTTCCGTGCGGTGGTCTTGCGACGCGTCGCGGGCTTGCGGGCCGTCGTCTTACGCTTCGCGGTGGTCTTCCGCGCCGTGGTCTTGCGAGCGGTCGTCTTCCGGGCCGTGGTCTTGCGACGGGCCGGCTTGCGAGCGGTGGTCTTCTTGGCGGTGCTCTTGCGAGCGGTGGTCTTGCGCCCGGTCGTCTTGCGGGCCGTGCTCTTCTTGGCGGCGGGCTTGCGGGTGGTCTTCCGCTTCGCCGTGGTCTTGCGCTTGGCAGTGGTCTTACGCCCGGTGGTCTTACGGGCGGAGGTCTTACGACCCGCAGGCTTACGGGCCGTGGTCTTGCGACCGGAAGCCTTGCGGGCGGTGGTTTTTCGCCCGGTCGTCTTCCGGGTCGGCGTTCGTCGTGTGGTTTTCTTCGCGGGCATGAGAGAGGTCTCCGTGGAGGCGACGCGTTCGCGGTGTGGTTGGTGTTGGTCCCGCCGGTCGCGCCGCGGTCTGAGAATCAATGGCGACGTGCCGTTTCGCCCCTCTCAGAGGGATCTCGCACGCCGGAACGCGGTGGGAATCGGTTTCTGGTTGCATGCGGCATAAGTTTGGGCGTGCATAATTTTGCAAAAAATGTCAAAGTGACCTGCTCGCAACGAAGCGCGAAGCCGACGCCCAGCGCGAACCGCGTGTGTTTTTCAAGCCACGCACTGTCACCGTCCGAGAGGCCCCGCCCGTGAGCCGCACACCAACGCGACCAACCGCATCCACGACCGCCGCCTGGTCGCCCGACTCCTGGCGCGAGCGCCCAACCGCCCAATCCGCCCCTTACGCCGATGAAAACGCCCTCCGTGCGGCCGTTGAACGCCTTCGGGCCCTCCCTCCGCTCGTTACTTCGTATGAGATCGAACGTCTGAAGAACGAACTCGCCGAGGCCGAGCGCGGCGAGCGTTTCGTCCTTCAGGGCGGTGACTGCGCCGAAACCCTCGACGAGTGCCGTCCGGAAATCGTCGCCAGCAAGCTGAAGATCCTCCTGCAGATGTCGCTCGTCCTGGTCCACGGCGGGCGCAAGCCCGTGGTGCGCGTCGGGCGCTTCGCCGGGCAATACGCCAAGCCCCGCTCCAAACCCACCGAAACGCGCGACGGCGAAGAACTGGCCAGCTACTTCGGCGACCTCATCAACCGCGCCGCGTTCACCAAGAAGGACCGTGAGCCCGACCCGTGGCTTCTCGTCGAGGGCTACAAGCACGCCGCGCTCACGCTCAACTTCGTCCGCTCGCTGGTGGACCACGGTTTCGCCGACCTGCACCACCCCGAGCACTGGGATCTTTCCTTCTTCGAGCACGCCGATCTGCCGCCCGAACTGCGTGCCGAGTACAAGCAAACAACAGCCAGTCTCTCCGAGGCGCTGCGGTTCCTCGAAGCCCTCGGCGAGCAGGGCATCGATGAGATCACCCGCGTCGGCTTCTACACCAGCCACGAGGGGCTGAACCTCGAGTACGAGTCCGCTCAGACCCGCACCGTGCCGCGGCGCGAAGGGTGGTACGACCTCTCCACGCACATGCCGTGGATCGGCGAGCGCACCCGCGCCCTGGATGGCGCCCACGTCGAGTTCTTCCGCGGCATCCATAACCCCGTGGGCGTGAAGATCGGCCCGACCGCCGACCCCGACGAGGTCGTCGAGCTTGCCCGCATCCTCAACCCCCGCGCCGAGCGCGGCAAGCTGGTCCTCATCTCGCGCATGGGCGCCGGGCATGCCGAAGACGCCCTGCCCAAGCTCGTCGCGTCGGTCGCTTCTTCCGGTGTGCCCGCGCTCTGGCTCTGCGACCCCATGCACGGCAACACCCGCTCGACCGAGTCCGGCGTCAAGACCCGGCGTTTTGAAGACATCCTCTCTGAGCTCGAAGCCGTGATGGACGTCCACGACCGACTGGGCACGGTGCTCGCGGGAGTCCACTTTGAGCTGACAGGCGAAGACGTCACCGAATGTGTGGGCGGCGGAGCGGGCGTCACCGAAGACGACCTCGCCTCCCGCTACACCAGCCTCTGCGACCCGCGCCTGAACTACGCCCAGGCACTCGAGATGGCCTTCCGCGTCGCCAAACGCCTACGCCGATAACACGACCCGTCGGGGAAGTGGTCTCAAAATCATCCGAAGCGCTGAAGCCGCGTTGCGAGGCGTCCGATTACGCCCCCGTTGCAGACGGTGCAAAGGACCGCCCCCGCATGAGCCTTACCTCCCACAACGACACGCTGAGAATGACCGCACGGGAGAACGAACGACGGCGCTCCCCGCGTTACGAGGCGCTGGGCCCCGGCGAGATCCGCGCCACCTCTGGTGAAACGCTCGGCTCTGTGCGACTCATCGACGAGAGCGAGGGAGGGCTGGCCTGCGCCACCGGCGTCGAGGTCGAGATCGGGCAGATCCTCGACGTGCGCATCGGCGGCGCTGCTCAGACCTGGCGTCACGCCGTCGTCATCAGCACACTCGACTGCGGCGGCGCCCTCCGACGCCTGGGCCTTATGTTCCAGCGTCCGCTCGCCGCGCGTCAGGCCGCATAAGCGACCATACTTCCCGATACCGCGCCGCCATCTGCTCAAGCGCCGACGGGATCACCCGCACCCGACCCACCACCGTGATGAAGTTCACGTCACCGTTCCAGCGCGGAACAACGTGCGCGTGCAGATGCTGCGGCACGCCCGCTCCCGCCGCGCCGCCCTGATTCACTCCCACATTCACACCCTGCGGCTTCAGTGTGCGCTCCGCGAGCTCCACCGCCAGCGTCACCAGCGACCAGAACGACGCCTGCTGCTCGGTTGCATACTCCGTCAGCGCGCCGCGCCCCTCACCGAGGGCCACAAGCAGATGCCCGTTCGCGTAGGGATACCGATTCAGCAGAATCATCCCACCCGTCGCGCCCGAGCCCACCCGCGCGATCACATGGTTCGCCTCGTCCTTCTCCGGCGCCGCCCAATAGTCGCTCAGAAAACACCCGCTGTGCGCGGCGCCCTCCGGTTCGCACGGGTTCTCCGCGGCAGCGAGCGCCCGCATGTACGCGTCGCGCCACGGCGCGTGGATCGCGTCCGCGCTCACGGAAGAAAGATCATTCGCATCGCTCGGCTTCGTCATGAACGTCGCGCCCCGCGCGGAGTGTACACTCACGCCCCCGACCCTGAAGCGCACCGAAGGAGCCTACATATGTTCAAGAGCATCACCGTCTCATCCCGCGGCAAGGCCGACGCCGTCATCGCCGGCGTCTTCAAGGGCAAATCCAGCCCGCTGCCCCTCGACAGCGCCACCAAGGCCCACGACCTCGCGGGCGCCTTCGAACGCGCCCGCAAGCTCCCCGAGTGCACCGGTGATGTCGGCGCCATCGCCGAGACTCACAGCGACGGACGCTCCCCCATCCGCGCCATCCTCGTCGGCCTGGGCGATAAGAAGGAACTCACACTCGAATCCTTCCGCAAGGCCCTCGTCCCGGCGCTCAAGCGTCTGGCGAACGTAAAGGCCGACGCCGCCGAGCTCGCGCTCACTGGCGCCATCGAAGCCGCCCAGCTCGACCCCGCCGAAGCCGGGCGCGCCGCCGGCGAGATCGCCTCGCTCCTCGCCTACGACGCCGACCGCTTCAAGGGCGACGCCGCGAAGAAGAAGCTCGACAAACCCAAGCTCGCCCTCCGCGCCGACGACAACGCCTTCGAGCGCGCCCTCAAGCGCGGCCTTGCTATCGGGACCGCCGCCAACGTCGCCCGCGAGTGCTCCGACACGCCGCCCAACATCGCCACACCCAAATGGATGGCCCAGCAGGCCCGCGCCCTCGCGAAGAAGCACGACACCGTCTCCGTCCGTGTCATCGAGGGCAGCGCTCTCGAAAAGGAACGCCTCGTCGGCCACATCAACGTCGGCAAAGCCTCTGAGAACCCACCCTGTCTCATCCGCATCGCCTACACACCCAAGAAAGCCGCCAAGAACGCCAAGCCCATCGTCCTCATCGGCAAGACCATCACCTACGACACCGGCGGCCTCTCCATCAAACCCACCAGCGGTATGCTCGGCATGAAGCACGATAAAGGTGGCGGCTGCTCCACCCTCGGCGCCATGCACATCATCGCCTCCGTCGTCAAACCCAAACGCCCCGTCGTCGCCTTCCTCGCCGCCGCCGAGAACTGCATCAGCGACGAGGCCTACCGCCCTGACGACGTCCTCACCTACCGCAACGGCAAGACCGTCGAGATCACCAACACCGACGCCGAGGGCCGACTCGTCCTCGCCGACGCCCTCTGCTGGACCTGCGACAAGGAAAAGCCCGAGTGCATCATCGACATGGCCACCCTCACAGGCGGCGTCGTCGTCGCCCTGGGCTCCACCTACGCCGGCCTCTGGTGTGACAACGACAAGCTCCGCGGTCGCATCGATCAGGCCGCCGATCGCACCGGTGAGCGCGTCTGGCGCCTCCCGCTCCACCGCGAATACAGCGACCTCATGAAGTCCACCACCGCAGACATCCTCAACTCCGCCCCCGTCCGCAAGGCCCACCCCATCCAGGGCGCCGCCTTCCTGCAGGAGTTCGTCGATCCCAGCATCCCCTGGGCCCACATCGACATCGCCGGCGTCGCCGACGTCGAGTCCCCAACCGGCCCCTTCGCCGTCAAAGGCGCCACCGGCTTCGGCGCCCGCCTCGTCGCCCGCGTCGTCGAAGACTGGTAAGCCCCTCACGCCTTCATCCCACCACTGCCCGGGTCCGCGTTCCCCGAGATCATCATCGCCAGCGCCCGCTGCGCCGACTCCAGCGATGCGATCGCCCGCGTGTTCTCCGTGACGACGCTCAGAAGCTGCTCAAGCTGCACGCGCTGTTCCAAAATGTGCTCGTGCGCCTGCGCCAGCCGCTTCTCCCGCGCCGCCGACGCCCGACGCTCCAGCATCCACATCAGCGCGATCAACCCCGCCACCCCCGACTGCGCCGCGATTGTCAGAATCTCAGATTCCATACCGCTCCTTACGCCAACCTGAAGTACTCGGCCCGGTACGCCAGACTCACCGTCCGACCGTGCTCCACCGGCCCCTCGGGGCGCATCCGCAGCAGCGTCATGTCCGTCCACGACCGCCCGCTCGGGAACACCAGCGTCCCGTTCAGCGCCGATTCCGCCCGATCCCGGATCAGCTCCACCTGATCCCACAGATCGTCATCGTCTGTCCCCACCAGCCGCCCCGTCTGGATGACCTGCAGTTCAAGATCCGCAAGCACCACCGTCGAATCCTGCAGGTCGTCCAGCGTCAGCGGAGGCACATACAGCTTGCCCACCGAGCGCACCACGAAACGCTGCGGCCCGGAATCAAAGAGCGCCTGTCCCGCGATCGTGCTTCCCATGGTCTATTTCCCTCCTGCGAGCGTTACCGGAGCCACAATCCCGTCGCTCGACACCGCACGACACGCGATCCGCTGCGTCGGACCGCTCCCCCCGTGCAGCGTGTGCTTCACCGATGTAACGACGACCGTCGCCGTCAAGTCCTCCACATGCGCGCTCGCACCCGACGGCGCCGCGGCCAACGTCAGCGTGCCAAGCTCCCCGGGCACGGGCCCGCCCACCAGCCCCGCGCTGTCCTCCACCGCGTCCCGCTCGATCACGATCTCCACCGACACCCCCGTCGCATCGACAAACGCCGCGTAAGGCCCGCCGTCCGTCCACTCTTCAAGCACGTTCTTCGCCGACGCGCTCACCGTCACCGCCCGCACGCCGGTCAGTTCCTCGCCCAGCAGCGTCACACTCTTCGGATGCAGCCACACCATGCCCGCTCACTCCCGCACCAGGCGACCGGGCTGCACGCGCCGCACCGCGTCCGCCAGCCCGTCCGCGTTCGAATCAAGCCGCGCTCCCACGCGCCGCAGTTCAGCGCCCGCCCGCTGCCCGTACCACACCGACCGCGCCCAGTTCGGGTCGCTCGCCTCTGCCCGTGTCGACGCCGCCGCGTACACCAGCTCGAGCGCCCCCAGCGCGATCAGCCGCACCAACCCCGCGCCGACCAGCGCCTCCGCCACCGTCTCCCCCTCAACAACCGCATCGCTCAGCCCCAGCGACCGCAGCGCTCGCGCCTCCGACTCCGCGATCTGCTGACCAAACGTCGAAACCCGCACGCTCAGGTCCGTCCCCGCCGTGGGCGGCACGAGCGCCCCGCTCGCGTCCGCCCGCAGCCGCGACACAGACAGCGACGTCGCGCTCAACCGTTCGACCACTTCCAGCGCCACGCCGTCCACCACCGCCACCGCGCCGGTTTCCACGCCAGCCGAAGCAAAGTCTGACCCCGCGCTCGTCAGCGTCGTCCCGCTCACCGCCCCGTCGCTCGCCGTCGCCAGCGTCTGCGCCTCGAACACGATGTCCCGGAACACGTTCGGCTCCAAAACCATCAGGTCCCGATCCGTCACGAACGCCATCCAAGCCTCCAATCACACCAGCAGTGGGGGGGGACGCCGACCGCCGGCGTCCCTGAAAAACCCGCCGGCGGCGACGAGCCGCCGACGGGCGCACGGGAGGAGAGAGCCAACCGACCGATCACACCGCCGTGCCCAGACCCGTGATCGCGCCGTGCGCGTTCTCGTTCCGAAGCTCCAGCGTGTACTCCCCGATCACCTGCCCCGTCTCGCTGTCGCCACCCGACGCCAGACGCTTGAACTGGAAGCTGCGCCCCGCCAGCGGCATTACGCTCGTCCGCGTCGAGTCCATCAGGATCACCGTGTCCTTCGGCACCCACCGGCTCACCACGACCCGCGCCACGCCAAAGTCGCTCTCGTACACGCTCACCAGATCCTTCAGCGTCGTGTCCGAAGGCATGAACCCGCGCCGATCCCCGATCATCTCGTTGATCCGCCGCTTCTGAACCCCGTGACACACGATCGTGTCGATCGAAGCGCTCGACTGCTCCCAGATCGAGCGCATCATCGTGTTCAGAACCGCCTCGTTCAGCAGATCAGCCCCGCCACCGTCGCCGGGAGGCAGCACCGCGTCGCCCGGTTCATTCACATTGCTTACAAGCTGACCGAGCACGCCGTCCATCGTGCGCCGCACCGTGCTCGATCCCTGCGGATCAGCCGCCGGCGCCACGCCGTTGATCACACAGTTCTCAAGATCGCGCAATAGCTCACGCAGCCGCTCCTGCATCTGGTACTGCAGCTCGTCCTCCACACCGATCGTCGTCGCGGCAAGCTGCGAACCGCTGACCTCAACCGCCGACGTGAAGATCTGCGCATAGTTCTGCTTGCGCACACGGTTCGTAAACCGCACCGCCGGCGATTCCGCCCCCTCCAGCGCCGCGTTGCCCAGGATGTGCAGCTTCTGACCATCCGCCAGCGCCACCGCCGTCGTCCCGCCATACCCGCGCACGACCGTCAGGTCATCCCCCGACACCGACTCCACCAGCAGAATCTCGCTCGACCCATCGGGCCTCACCTGATCACCCGCCAGGAAGTATGACCCGTTCGTCACCCCGAACGTCGTTGCCGAAGTCGCGTTCGGGCTGAACGACGCCTCATCAATCGTGTCCGTGTTCGGCAGGAGCGTGTCCTCCAGCCACTCATGAATCGTGCTCCGCGCCTCCCGCCTCGGATCACCAAGGTGATCAAGCAGCGGCGTCTCATGCGGACTGATCAGCCCGATGATGTCGCTCACATCCTCCGCGATCTCAGGGAGCGAAGCCCCCGCCGAATACGTCGCTTTACCGCTAAATGCCATCGTCTCGCTTCCTTTCATCGTCGCTCACTCGCCCTCCTCCGGGTGCCACTACTCGCTGCCACGCGGCGCAGCAGTGCGTTCCGCGCCACTCCCCTCCGGGCGCCACGACCCGCCGCATAGCGGCGCGTTGTGTCCTTCCCTCCCCCCTCTCCCTCGGGGAGAGGGGTCGGGGGAGAGGGCTACCTCTCCTCCCCGCCTCAGTTCTCAAGCACCCTCCTCTCGCCGCAACCGCAAATACCGCAACAGCGAAGCCCGGTCCCCCTCCGCCGCCGCCTTCCGCGCCGCAGCGAGCCCCGCGTTCGACCTCTTCACCGGCGCCGCCGCCATCGCCGACCCCGCAACGCTCTTCTCCCGAAACAGCACCGGCTTCTTGTCCTTGAGTGCCGCGACCAGCTCCGCCGCGCTCGCGCCGGGTTGCTCCTGCCCCGCCCGCTCAACAAGCACCCGCACCGTCTCCGGATCAACCGCGCCCGCAGCGCCGATCGCCGCGTCCAGCGCCGCCCGTTTCTCGTTCGCCTCCAGCGTCTCCTTCGCGGTCGTCAGCTCGCTCTCAAGCTCAACCACCCGCCCGGCCAGCGTCGCCAGCCGCGCCTCCAGATCCGCCGCCTCCTCCATCGCGTGCTCATCCTCAAACGCTTCCGCGTCATGCCCGTCGTCTTTCGTCACAGTCGTCTCATCCATCAGTCATCTCCTTGAAGCCCGCGCGCACTCACCGCGCGGAAACCTGTTCGTTGTCCGTCTCACTCCGTCCCCGCGTACCCCAGCTCCTCCAGCACCTCGCCCGTCGGCACGCCCAGCCTCTGCTTGACCTCCGCCTCAGAAAGCCGCGACGCCAAGTCACCAGGCAGCGCGTCCGGCCACTCGACCCGCACACGCCGCTCCGCAGGCGCGGTCTCAAGCGCCCCGTCGATGTGCATCAGCGACAGCGCCATCTCCAGCGCCTCACCGATCGCCCGCCCATACGCCGCCCGCTTCCGCGCCGTCTTCGCCAGAAGGCCAATCAGCGCCACCCGCAGCGCGTTCGCGCTCGAAAGCTGTCCGATCTTCCCGCTCAGCACCCCCGCCGCCACCGGCGTCACCCCCGACGTCTTGTCCATCGCCTCGCGGATCTCCTGCACATGCCGCTCCTCGCTCGGGCTCGCGCTGTCCCCGCCGAACGACTCCACCGACGCGTCCGGGTTGTCCGTGCTCCACACCCGCCCGGGCCCGATCCCAGCCGTCCCGCCCTCCGCAAAACCCTCGATCCCCTTCGCCAGATACATCCGGAAGCTCTGCAGCGTCACGCGGTGCGCCCGATCGCTCAGCCGCGTGTTGAGTTCGTCCTGCAACGGGATCAACGGCTCCACATCGCTCAAACCCGCATGCGCAAAGGGCTCGCTCGCGTTCTGCGCGTGCGCGACAGGCACCCGCCCCAGCCGGTTCACGCTCTCATGAACCAACTCCTCATCCAAGTACACCTGCCGCGCTGACGCGCTCAGAATTTCAACGCCCCGCACCTTCGCCGGCTCATCCTCGCCAGAGTCCGCCCGCTCCTGCTCCCACGTCAGAACCACTGCCAAAAGCGACCGGTAGTCCCCCGGATCAAGCACCGGGATCACCCGCACCGCCGGAGCCAGCTCCAGCCGAACCTCATCACCGCTCCCGCGCACCACCACATCCGCGTGCCCGTACACACTCCCCAAAAGCGCCATGTCCTGAATGAACGCCAACCCGCCCGACCGCTCCAGCACCCCCTCCGCCGCCGCCTCAACCGTTCCGCGCCGCGCGTCATCAGCAAGCGAACTCACCACCCGCACCGCGTCACCAGCCAGAAAATCAACGCCCGTCTGCACCCGCCACGCGATGTCGTTCTCGATCACCACCTCGCGGTCGTCGCGCCCCGCGTCCGCGAACCGCCGGAGCCCGCGCAGCCGCTCAGGCAGCCCCGCCGCCTGCGCCAGCCGCACCCGCGACACCGCCCCGCCCGGGCACTCGTTCCGGTAGTACGACCACAGATGCTCAAGCCGCGGCAACGTCTCCGCCGCGTGCCGCTCCAGCAGCCCCGCCAGCGCCGCCTCGTCCAGACCGATCTCACCAAACGCCCCGAGTTCGTATCCCACGCGAAGACCGCTCCGTCACAAGGCCAAGGACGCCCGCCGCGACTCACGCCGCAACCCGCACACGCCTCCACCCTTGCTCCCGCGACCACCCCAGCGCGCACCACAACCACACCTCCAAAACCGCATCGCCCAAAAACACCACGACTCACCGAACGAAAAAAATTTCAGCAAAAATCAGAAAAGCCGGCCCGCCCAGCCTCAGCCGTGCGCGCCCGCCGCATCCTCAAGAGCCTCCACCCGGCTGTACCGATCCAGATTGCACACCACCATCTCACCATCATCTTTCCGAAGCTCCAACCGATCCAGCCACACCCGCCCATCCGCCGTGTGCGCAAACCACGACCCCGTCTTCCCCTTCCCCTGGGAAACAACGACGCCCTCCACGCTCGACGTGAACGTCCCCGTCCCATGCGGGATCTGCTGCGTCACCCGCACCCGCTTCCCGACCTCAATCTGCTCAGCCGAAATCGTCATGCCGGGAGTGTACCGATTCCCTACACCCCAGCCTCAGCGATGGCCTCCGGCTCAGGATCCCCCGCATCCGCCCGCGGGAACAGCGCCTCCCCCTTCTCGATCCCCGTCCCCGGTTTCAGCCCGCCCCACGCGCACCGCGCAGCCAAATCCCGCCCATCCCCCGGATCATCCCCCAGCCGCCGCAGAAGATCACCCATCTTCCCCGGCATCGCCGGAAGCAAAAGCGTCGCCGCGATCCGCAGCGCCTCAGCGCAGTGGTACAGCACCGTCCCCACCTCGCCCATCCGCGACTCGTCCTTCGCCATCTTGAAGGGCTCCGTCGCGTTCACATACCCATCCACCCGCCGCGTGATCGCCAGCCCCGCCTCCAGCGCCGCGCTCAGGTCGCACTCGCCCATCGCCCCGAACGCCCGCTCCACCTGCTCCCGCGTGATCGCCTCCCAATCATGATCCGCGTACACCGCGCTCTCCGCCGCCGGGCACTCCCCGCCGAAATACTTCCCGATCATGTTGCTCACCCGTGACGCCGCGTTCCCGATCCCGTTCGCCAGATCCGCGTTGTACACCTCCACGAACTTCCTGTACGAAAAATCAGCGTCCGTCGCGCCCAGGGGCCCCTGCGTCAGCAGGTACCACCGCACCGCGTCCGTCGAGTACGCCCCGCAATACCCCCGCAGCGTCGGCAGGTCGATGAAGTTCCCCAGCGACTTGCTCATCTTCCGCCCCTCGCGGATCCAGTACGAGTGCGTGTACACACACCCCGGCAACTCCTTCCCGAGCGCCATGAGCAGGCAGGGCCAGATCACCGCGTGGAACCACAAGATATCCTTCGCGATGAAGTGAATATCCGCCGGCCAATACTCCTCCCGCCCCTCCGCATCCACCACAGACAGGTAGTTGAACAGCGCATCGATCCACACATACACCCGATGCCCCTCATCTCCGGGCATCAGAATCCCCCACGCCGTCGCCGCGTCGGCAGGATCAACCGCCCGCGACACAGGAACCCGCTGCAACCCCTGCCGAATGCGCCCCAGCACCTCGTTCCGCCGCGCCTCAGGGCGAATGAACCCCGGGTTCGCCTCGATGTGCTCCAGCAGCCGCGACTCGTACTTCCCCAAATCAAAGAAGTAATTCTGCTCCATCCGCTTCACCAGCTCCCGCCCCGTCACGGGTGACTTGAACTCGTGCTCCCGCGCCACGCTCTCCGTCACATACTCCTCCTGCGACGCGTCCCACCACCCCTCGTAATCCCCCAGCGTGACATCCCCCTGATCCATCAGCCGCTGGATGTACTCCCGCACCTTCGAGGTGTGCCGATCCTCCGTCGTGCGGATGAAGTCGTCGTACCCCAGGTTCATCTCATCGAACGCCCCCCGAAACGCCGCCGCGTTCCGGTCCGCCCACTCCTGGGCAGAAAGCCCCCGCTCCGCCGCACTCGTCACCACCTTCTCAGCATGCTCATCCGTCCCCGTCAAAAAGAACGCATCCCGCCCAGCGAGCGCATAAAACCGCGCCATCGTGTCGGCCAGGAGCGTCGTATAGCAATGCCCGATGTGCGGCGCATCGTTCACGTAGTAAATGGGCGTCGTGACATAAAACCGCTGGCGTTCGCTCGTCATGCCGGAAGTGTACCGACGCGCCCCTCTGTCCCCCTCTCCCCGAGGGAGAGGGGCTAGGGGAGAGGGAGGCGCCCTATTCCCCCGCCCGCATAAACAAGGCACATTCCTCAACGCTCAGCGCCTGCTCAGGCGCCACCCCCCGCTCCACCGCCCCCCGAACATTGTCCGTCGGGTCAGGCGGGACCACCGGCGCGTCAGACCCGAACCAGATCATCTCCCGCGCCCCCCGCCCCGCCGACTCCGCGCCGTCAACCAGTTCACGCAACGGGAACGCCCGCCCCGCCCGCTCCGGCGCCACGCGCTCAATCACCGCCGCGTCCACCAGCAGATGACAGGGCTGCACGCTCGCGATTACCCCGAGTTTCCCGAACCGCCCCACATCCGCCTCATCAACAAACTGCGCATGCTCGATCCGCTGCCCGCCCGCCCTCGGCGCCGCCCGCTCGATCGCGTCCAGACACGCCCGCACCGCAGCGTCGCCGATCGCGTGCGCGATGATCGGCAACCCCGCCTCATCCGCGTCCCGCACCGCCCCCGCGATCTCATCCACCGACATCAGCGCAATCCCCCGCGGATGCGCCGGATCAGGCTCCGCATAGGGCGCCAGCATCGAAGCCGTCCGCGAGTTCAGCGCCCCATCCGTAAAGATCTTCACCCCCGCCACAGAAACCTGTTCCGAAGGCGCAAACGCCTCATCGCGCAAAAGCTCCCGATGATCCTTGTGCAAAGGCGCGAGCTTCACCCGCAGCCCGAGCTCCCCTCGCGCTTCCAACTCCCGCACCGCCCGCGCCAGCGCCACATCCGTCCACATGTCGTGAACCTCGCTGAACCCCCGCGCAACAAGATCATCAACCGCCAGCTTGACCCGCTCCACCAGCCGCTCCTGCGTCAGACGTGGAAGATGCGCATCCAAAAGCCGCCACGCCGACTCAATCAAAAGCCCCGTAGGTTCACCTAGCTCATCCCGGTCGATCCGTCCACCATCCGGATCTGGCGTCTCTCGATCAATCCCCGCAATCCCCAGCACCCGCGTCGACGCCGCCCCAGAATGAATATCAATATTCCGCACGATCGCGGGCCGCCCGCCCGCCGCCTCGTGCAGCTCCGCGTGCGTCGGCCACCGCCGATCAACCCACCCCTCAACCCGCGCCCCCGCCGCCACGATCCAGTCGTCCTCCCCTGTCTCGTCACAGTTTTCTTCCGCCCGCGCCGCGATCAGCCGAAGCGCCCCCTCCGCGCTCGCGCACCCGCTCACATCAACGCACTCCAGAAACTCCCCATACCCGCCCAGGTGCAGATGCGCGTCCCGCCACCCGCCCCTGGGCGTCTCCAGGTTCATTCCCCAAGCCCCACGATCCGCGCCCGCGCCTCCTCCGCCGTCCCCGCCGCCTCATCAAAAGCCAGCCGCACAATGTCAAACCGCGCCCGCACATCAACCCCCAGCGAATCAACCCCAACCGCCAAAGGCTCCGCCACATCCCGCACCCCGCCAACGCTCTCACACAAACGCCGCAGGCGCTCCACATCCCCGTTGAGCTCCCGCACCAGCCCCGCCTCCTCCCCCGCAAACGGATGCGCCCCCATCAGCGCGTCCCCATCCGTCACATACCCATCCCACTTCGCAAAGTCGATCCAGAACGCCGCCCACCGCACGTCCTCGGGCTCCCCGTGGTAGATCGACCACCGATCCGCGATAGGGGGGTCGTCGTCGAGCTGCTCAGGCGATAGCAACACCCGCATCGCGCTCGGATCGTCAGTCTCCTCGGGCAGATGCAAAACATGCTGCGACGCGAGCAACGCCGCCACCATCACCGGCCCGCACAACCGACCGTCCGCCGGATCAACCACAAACTTCCACGGCACATAGTTCTCATCAAACTCCAGCGTCCCCGCCTTGTGCCCCAAAAGAAACCCCCGCGCCGCAATCACGTTCGAATCACTCATCTCCACAGCCTAAACCATCTCTGTCTGATCCCCCTCTCCCGCCGGGAGAGGGCTGGGGTGAGGGGTCTGAAAAACCGCGAGCGCAGCGAGCCTCCTCAATCCCAAGGCCCAGGGATTCCAATCCCTGGGCTCCCCACCTACCCCACAACATTCGCAGTTTCACGCCCCTCCAAAACCGCCAACACATTCCCGCACACAATCTCCGTCATCAGCTCCCGATACCGCCCCGCCCCCGACCCGATATGCGGCGTCAAAACCGCGTTGTCCAGCTCCGCCAACCCCGCCGCCAGCTCCGGCTCCCGCTCATACACGTCCAGCCCCGCCGCAAAGATCCGCCCCTCCCGCAGCGCCTCCACCAGCGCCGCCTCATCAACCGTGGGCCCCCGTGACGTGTTAACGAGCACTGCCCGCTCCTTCATCAACTTCAGCCGCTCCGCGTTGATCAGATGCCGTGTCTCCGCCGTCAGCGGCGTGTGTATCGAAACAAAGTCCGCCTCCCGTAACCCCTCCTCGAGCTCCACCCGCCGCCCGTTCAGCGGCGCAAACTCAAATTCAAAGTGCCGCGACCGCGCCACATACAAAACCTCCATCCCCCAACCCAACGACCGCAACGCCACCGCCTTCCCGATCCGCCCCGCCCCCACAATCAGAAGCGTCCGCCCCGCGATATCCAGCCCCAGAAAATCCGACATCCCCAAGGGCCCCGCCTCCGCGAACCCGCCCGACCGCACGAACCGCCCCGTCTCCGTCAGCCGCCGTGCGCACGAAAGCAAGAGCGCCCACGCCAGGTCCGCCGTCCCCTCCGTCACCGCGTCCGGCGTATTACAAACAACGACCCCGCGTTCCTTGCACGCTCCGACATCAATGTTGTCATACCCCACCGCAAAGTTCACCACGCCCTTCAGCCCATCTCCCGCCGAATCAAGTAACGCCTCATCCACCACATCGTGAAACATTGTCACAATCACCGCGGGCGACCCCTGCCCGCGCACCCACGCCCGCAGCGCCTCAGCCTCCCGAAAACCCTCGCGCGGCCCCACCCGCACCTCCGCCCCCGGGATATCGGTCATCCCGGGAACAGGCCGCGTCACCAACACCAACGCCTTCTCAGATCCGCTCGCCATCAACGCAGCCTAGAACATCGCGCCCGCATACGCTTACCTCACAGCCATGCAGCAGGAACCAAAGCGAATCGTCCTCGGCATCTCCGGCGCCTCAGGCGCCCTCTACACCCAGCGCCTCCTCTCCACACTCCTTGAGCTGGGCCACGAGGTCCACCTCACCATCACCGACGCCGGCAAGCGCCTCGTTCTCGACGAACTCAACCTGAAGTTCCCCGCAGACGCCGCCCAACTCGCCGGCCTCCACGAGTCCGTCCCAACCGCCGAACTCCCCGCCCACAACCTCTACCTCCACCCCATCAAAGACATCGGCGCCAGCATCGCCTCCGGCTCCTTCCTCCACGACGGCATGGTCGTCATGCCCGCCTCCGCCCACACGCTCAACGCCATCGCCTCAGGAATAGGCGACAACCTCCTCTGCCGCGCCGCCGCCGTCGCCCTCAAGGAACGCCGCAAACTCATTATCTGCCACCGCGAATCCCCCCTCACGCTGATAGACATCCGAGCCATGGAAGCCCTCACCCTCGCCGGCGCCGTCGTCATGCCCACCAACCCCGGCTTCTACCTCCACCCCAAATCAATCGACGACCTCATCGACTTCGTCGTCGCCAAAGCCCTCGACCTCCTCGACATCGAACACACCCTCAGCAAACGCTGGTCGTCTGATCGATCTACGTCGTTCTAGCCTTAATCTTTGTACCCCGAGTGTACGATCCGCAAAATCGGCGTCGCTAGATACCACACCTCACGCCCCGACTTGATCCGCATCA
The DNA here is from genome assembly GCA_965227605.1 of Phycisphaerales bacterium. Lineage (GTDB taxonomy): Bacteria > Planctomycetota > Phycisphaerae > Phycisphaerales > UBA1924 > CALNYS01. Next base: position 929,874 of record OZ245745.1, read on the forward strand.
GCGCGCCGAGTTTCATCAACTCCGCCAAACGCTTCCGCGCCGTGTCAAGCGTCGTCACGCTAAGCAACTCCATTGCCGTTTCAGTGTTGATCACCGGCGAACCAAAGAGATGCTCAACAATCCGGTACATCCCGCCCGGTGCATTTGTCTCTCGCAGGCCATCACGCCATGCGCGGTACAGCCGAATCAGCCCCATCACCTGCGCCTGAGTCCGCCGCGCCTGCGCCAGCATTGCCCGCAGACAAAACGACACCCAGCTTTCCCAGTCATTGTCAGTACTAACCGTAAAGAGGCGTTCGATGTACTCCCGACGATGCTCATCGAAGTACGGACTGAGAAAAAACCACGCCTCATCAAGATCGCTCGCGTCCGACAGCATCAGTGACAAGAGCAACCGCCCGACACGCCCGTTCCCGTCGCGAAACGGGTGAATCGTCTCGAACTGATAATGCAACAGGCACGCCCGCACCGACGCGGGTAGGTCGTCCGAGGGCGCTCGCGCGTACTCAATCATGTCGTCGAGCAACTCACTGACTAGATGCCCGGGCGGCGGCGTAAACCGATGATCCGTCCCGATGAACACCTGCCCATCGCGATACGCCCCGGGTGATTTGTCCTCGCCGCGAGCCCCGCTCATCAGCCTCTGGTGCAGCGCACGGATCAGCGCATGCGTGAGCCCCTGCTCGCGATACTGCGGCATCCCCATCGCCAGCGCCGCGTTGTAGTTGTCAACCTCCGTCGCATCAGACGACAGCTCCTCTGACGGGTGCTGCTCATACAGCAGCAACTCCTCAGGCGTCGCGTACGTCCCTTCGATGCTCGAACTCCGCAGCGACTCCTCCCGTCGAAGCTGACTGAGCAGCAGCGACGCGTCCACAGGCGATACCTCTGCCCGCAGCAGGCTCGTGAGCTCACCAACCGCCTGCTTCGCATCAAGCAACACCCGCCACTGCTCGCCGGTCAGCTCATAGGTCGCCAGATCAACAAACATCTTGGGCACAAAAGCCGCCTCGCCGTTCTCAACCGAGACGAACTCCCCAGGTGTATTCGGTCCAAATAACGACCGTTTCATGGCGTGACGACCTCTCTAATAGTGCGAAAATATGGCCTCATTTTCGTATTATACGGTGAATATGCATACCAAATCATGCATATCTCACAGATACAACGAAAATATGGCCTCAAATTCGCACTATGATCCGCATATGCAGAGAACCCTCGCCCTTTCCCACCTCCCCCTCGCCCTCCGCGACATCAAAATCGCCCACTCCGTCTTTGCCCTCCCCTTCGCCCTCCTCGCCGCCGCCCTTGCCGTGCCCCAGGCCGCCCCGCCAGCCCGCATCGCCGCCCAGTTCGCCCTCATCCTCATCTGCATGGTCGCCGCCCGCACCTTCGCCATGCTCATCAACCGCCTCGCCGACCGCCGCTTCGACGCCGCCAATCCCCGCACCGCCGGCCGCGCCGTCGCCACCGGCGCCCTCCCAACCAAAACCGCCACCGCCTACGCCGCCGCCGCCGCGATCACCTTCATCTTCGCCTGCGCTGGCTTCCTCGCTCTTGGCAACGCTTGGCCCCTCGCCCTCGCAGGCCCGACCCTCGCCTTGGTCGCCTTCTACTCCTTCACCAAGCGCTTCACCCCGCTCGCCCACCTCTTCCTGGGCCTCGCCCTCGCCGCCTCGCCGATCGCCGCCGCCATCGCCATCCAGCCCGCGACCCTCGCCCTCGAAGCAGAACCCCTCGCCCCCTCGGGTCGCGCCACTCTTTACCTCGCCGCCTTCGTCGCCCTCTGGGTCGCCGCCTTCGACATCCTCTACGCCCTCCAGGATCTCGACTTCGACCGCGCCGCCAACCTCAAGTCAATCCCCGCCGCCCTGGGCCCCTGCGCCGCCGCCTGGACCTCCCGCGCTCTCCACGCCCTCGCCTTCCTGGCTCTACTCGCCGCCATCGCTGCCGAACCCCGCTTGGGCCCGATCATCTACACCGCCGCCGCCATCGTCGCCGCCGCCCTCATCGCTGAACACCTGGTGCTCACCCGCCGAGGCCTCGCCGGGCTACCCATGGCCTTCTTCACCCTCAACGGATTCATAGCCCTCACGCTCGGCGCGCTGGGAATACTCGACGTTCTCATCTAAAGCCCATGGATTCCTATCCATGGGATTCTTCAACTCACTCCCCGCGCTTCCCCAAAACAAACCCAATGATCCCAGCCAAGAGCGCGAACCCCGCCAGCCCCCCCGCAACAATCATGAGCTGGTCAGCAAACATGTCCCCGATCCCGGCCACCGGGTTCGCAGACGTCGCCCCGACCAGCGCTGTCCCAACCACCGCGATCGAAGCCGCCAGCGCCACCACCATCCCGAGCGCGAGCCCGCCGACAAGGCCGGACCCGCTCCCGTCGTAAGGCTCAGCCGCGACCATCGCTGCGCCGACGCCCGCCGCCGCAGGCGCCGCGTCGCCGCCCTCGCCCTCAAACAGCCCGCCGCCATCACCGCCGTCATCCTCGCCGGGGTACACCTCGTCAAGGAACTCCGCGCCAAGAGACGTGTCATCGCTCTCGCGCGTCAGGTCCATCAGCCCCGACCCCGAACCGACGGAATCAAGCGACAAGTCGCCCATCCCGTCGTCCGTCATCTGCGTCATCGCCGCCGGGTCCGCCGCATCGATCTCATCCGCCTCGAAGATCGAAATCCCCGAACGCTCCGCCGAATCCGAGATCGCATCAAGTCCAACCGAGCTCCCGCCGCTCGAACCAAGCAACCCGGAGCCCAGCCCCGATCCAATCCCGGAACCGATCCCATCACCAATGCCCGAATCCCCGTCGTCACTCAGCGAAGGCTCCAGCGCCAGCCCCGACCCCAACCCGGACCCAAGCCCGCTCCCATCGCCGGACCCATCCAGCGGCTCAAGCCCAATCCCGCTCGCCCCGCCCGTCTCAGCAGAAGAATCCCCGATGCCCGAACCACCAACATCCAGACCGACCGACTCCCCCTCATCAATCGCCAGCCCAAGATCATCATCCCCGTCATCACCCGCGAGCAGGTCAATCTGCTCCACCTTGAACATCAGCTTGTCGCGATCACGGAACTCCTGAATCTGCCCCGAGCCCGCCATCTCGCGAACCTCGTCAGCGCTCTTCCCAAGCTTCTCCGCGGCCTCTTCCAGGGTGTAGAACATCTTGCCCATGACGCAACGCTCCCGGCGCTCTCGAAACGCCCGTATCTGCAGGAATGAAGGGAGAGAACGCTAGCACGACCGCTGCTCCTATACAAGCTCGGACCAGACCCTACGCCGCCCCCTCCACCCGCCGAAACACGAACACCGCCACATCCAAAGACACAATCTCCTCCCGCCCCACCACCCGCGCCGCCTCCGCCACATCAAGGGGCTGCAACCGCACCGTCTCCGCGCTGTCGAAATACACCCGACGAAACAGCGACTCCCCCGAAACCAGCTCGGCCAGACAGTCCAGCCCAGGCGCCGCCGCTGCCGATGGCGCCAGCACCGCGATGTCCCCCTTCGCATACGCCGGCCGCATCGCCTCATCCTCCACCCGTACCGCCCGCGCATCAGCAGGCAGCTCCACCGGCGCCGAAAACGCCGCCCCCCACCCGCCATCGCCCTCCACCATCGGCGTCACCCGAGCCCCCGCGGATCCGTCCGCCACGTCACGCGCCATCCGCTCAAGCCCTCCCTGCAGCCCCGCCTCATCCAGCGCCAAACGCGCAAACCGCTGCGCCACCCAGTCACGCCGCCGCAACCGCTCGAGCTCCGCCCGCACGGCGTCCGGCGTGCGCGCCATCCGCGCCCCGCGCACCAGTTCCCCCTCCTCCATTTCAAGCGATCGCTCCAATCGAACAAGCAACGCTTCCGAAGGCGGACGCCCCCGACGCCCCGTCTCAATCGCAGACAGATACCCCTTCGTGCAACCAACGCGCGCACACAACGCCTCGAGCGTCAGCCCCATCAACTGCCTGCGTGCGCGGATGTGCTGCCCTAACGACCGCATCGTCTCCCTCTGTGCGCTGGTTCGGTGTTATACCAGACAAATACCTTGCATTAGAGTATTCCTGATATAAAACATTTCGTGCAAAGTTCATCGTTGATAAAACACAGATCTGTGTTTTATACGCGATAACAAACACAGGAGAGTGTTTTATGTCCTCTTCCTCATCGCACGCCCACCATCAACACCACCCGTACGATATCCAAGCAGCGACCGATCTCCGCCGCCGCGCCCCGCGCGACCTCGCCGACCTCCTCGTCGCCCGCGCCGAGCACCTCCTCGATGAGGACCGCGCTCTCATCAACGCCGTCTACCGCGACAACCTCACCGCTTCCGAGATCGCCTCTTTGCAATCCGTCTCGCCCCGCACCGTGCGCCGCCGCGTGCGCGTGCTCGTCCAGCGCCTCCTCTCGCCGCGCTACGAGTTCGTCGCCCGCCGACGTGACGCCTGGAGCCCCACCCGTGCCCGCGTCGCTGTCGCCTGCGTCCTCCAGGGACGAACCCTCCGCGGCGCTGCCCAACACCTCAAAGTCAGCCTCCACACCGTCCGCCGCCATATGGACGCCGTCGCCGCCCAGCACGAGGCCCTCCGCGCGTGAATTCGACATCCCACGCCCGCGCCGCCGCCGCACGCTTCGCACTCTCCCTCACCGAGAGCGCCACGCCCCCAACCCCGCCGCGCATCACCCCACCACACCCCGGCGAAATCACCCTCCTCACCGGCCCTAGCGGCAGCGGCAAATCCACCACCCTCGCCGCTATCGCGAAAGCCGCCGCCCCGCGCCCCGTCCGCCACCTCCAGCGCACCCGCCTCCGCGACATCCCCGCCGTCGATCACTTCCCGAAGCTCACCCCGTACGCCGCCATGCGCGCCCTCGCCTCCGCCGGCCTCGCCGACGCCCGCGCCTTCCTCCGCACACCAAGCCAACTCTCAGAAGGCCAGCGCTGGCGCCTCCGCCTCGCCGTCGCGCTCCACCGCCTCCCACAAAACGCCCTCCTCATCGCCGACGAGTTCGCCGCCACGCTGGACCCACGCACCGCAACCGCCGTCGCCCGCCTCCTCCGCAAAGCCGCAACAACCCACAAGCTCGCCATCGCCGCCGCGACTTCACGCGAAGACCTGACCACCGCCCTCGTCCCCAACACCCACACCCGCTTCACCCTCACCGGCGCCTCACACACAACATCACCGCGCCCGCGCCCAAACCCCATCCGCCTCCGCATCACCGAGGGAACCAAAGCCGACTACCTCACCCTCGCCCCGCTCCACTACCTCCCGGGTCACCCCGCCACCATCGACCACGTCCTCACCGCCCGCGCAGGCCGCGAACTCGCCGCCGTCCTCGTCGCCTCACGCCCCACCCTCAACGCCGCCCACCGCGCCCTCGCCTGGTCAGACCGCTACACCACACACAACAAATCCGCCGACGCCCACAGACTCAACCGCGAACTCCGCTGTCTCTCCCGCGTCATCGTCGACCCCCGCTTCCGCGGCCAGGGCGTCGCCCGCCGCCTCGTGACGCACTACCTCAAAAACCCCCGCACACCCTGCACCGAAGCCATCGCCGCCATGGGCGCCCTCTGCCCCTTCTTCGCCCGCGCCGGCATGACCCCCTACACCCTCCCGCCCCCGCAACGCTCCGCCCGCCTCCTCGACGCCTTCGCTCACATCGATATCAGCCGCGAAGACCTCACCGACCGCGCCCGAATCAAACACCGCCTGCGCAACAAACCGCGCCGCGCCTTCATCGAACGCGAACTCCGCACCTGGGCCCACGCCTCCCGCGCCACCTCCCGCAGCGCAAACCAATCGCTCAACCAACTCCTCTCCCTCGCCCACGCCCGCCTCACCACAGAACGCACCGCCTACGCCCACACCAAAGACTGAAACCAAACGCACACCCGCACCGCACGCCGAGGAGAGCGGAGCACCCCGTGCCGTCCAAACCACCACAACCAATGCCCGCGCCATCCGCAGGCACGTCGCCCCACCCCCTCACCTTCTTCCTCACCGCCGCCGAGCGCAAACGCGCTCTCGGCGCCCTCGCCCGCATCCACAAAAACCGAGCCCGCGCCCTCCTCATTCTCCTGAACGTCGCCAAAAACCCAGAAGAAAAACCATGACCACACCCGAACCCGACCGCGAAATCATCGAAGCCCTCACTCCCCTCTTCGCCGCAAACGCCTCCGTCACCACCGACCAACTCACCGCCATCGTTGCTTCTCTCGACGCGCCGGACGCCAAGCCGCTCCTCTCCGCCTGCTGCCGCGCCGTCGCCCTCCGTTCCCTCATCACCGCCGCCTCCCAATCCAACAACGCCGAGGCCGCCCGCCGCGCCGCCATGACCCTCCTCGAGCGCTTCACCGAATCAGAAACCGCCGCCCTCGACCACCCCGCCGCCATCGCCCACACCCGCCGCCTCCTCGCCCAAACCACCGACCCCGACACGGATCAACCCGCCGAGGACCACCCCGACGCATGAACCTCCCCCTCTCCCCCTTCGCCGAACCCTTCACGCCAAACGAGCTCGACCAATGGCTCCAGCTCCATCTCAACCTCAAAGTCGCCCGCACCACAACCACCCCGGGCGCCGCCGCCCCCTTCGACTACCTCACCCATTCCTTCCTCGCCCCTGCGCCAAACGCCCCGCGCGATTGTGTCGTCTGGGCCTCCCGCGGCAGCGGCAAAACACTCCTCGGCGCCATCGCCACCGCCCTCGACCTCATCTACAAACCCGGAGTCGAGGTCGCAATCCTCGCCGGCTCCCGTGAACAGGCCGCACGCATGTACGACCACCTCCGCAACCTCTTCGCCGCAGGCTCCCTCGCGCCACTCCTCGCCGCGCCCCCAACCGAAAAATCCCTCGAACTCCGCAACGGCTCCCGCTGCCGCCTCCTCTCCGCCTCTCACGCCTCCGTCCGCGGCCTCCGCCCCCAGATCCTCCGCTGCGACGAAGCCGAACTCTTCAAACCAGAACTCTGGCAAGCCGCCCAGCTCGTTACCCGCAGCCGCACCTGCGCAGGCCGCACAGTCAAAGGCGCCGTCGAAGCCTTCAGCACCATGCACCGCCCCGCCGGCCTCATGGCCAAAATCGTCGAGGAAACAACAGGGCCAATCCCAACCCGCACCCTCTTCCGCTGGGGAACCATCGACGCCCTCGAGCGCTGCCCGCCGAAGCGTCCCTGCAAAACCTGCCCCCTCGAACCCGACTGCGCAGGCGCCGCCAAAAACAACCAGGGACACATCCCCATCGACGACGCCATCACCCTCAAATCCCGCGTCTCAGCCAGCGTGTGGGAGTCAGAAATGCTCTGCCTCCGCCCCTCCCGCGACGACCTCGTCTACCCCGAGTTCAACCCGCAGCTCCACGTCGCCCCCGCCGCCTTCGACCCCGCCCAACCCGACATCCTCTGGTGCGCCGGCATGGACTTCGGCTTCCGCGCCCCAACCGTTGTCCTCATCGCCGCCCTCCTCCCGGGCGGCCACCTCCACGTCTACCGCGAGTGGTCCAAACGCGAATCACTCCTCGCCGATCACCTCGACCGTCTCGCCGACCCCCCGCGCCCGCGCTTCATCGCCATCGACCCCGCCGGCCGCCAACGCTCAGAACAAACCGGATTCTCCAACGCCGCCCTCATCCGCCGCGCGGGCTTCGCCGTCCGCGACCAGCGCCGCGGTTTCCAGGAAGGCCTCGCCGCCGTACGCGCCCGTCTGAGACCCGCAACCGGAACCCCCTCGCTCACCATCGAACCAACCTGCACAACCCTGACCGAGGCGCTTGCCGCCTACAGCTACCCCCACGACGACCCAGCATCAGAAACTCCCCTCAAGGACGGCCCCGACCACGCCTGCGACGCCCTCCGCTACCTCATCGTCTCACTCGACCGCGCCTACACCACCCGCGCCGCCCGCTACGCCTAGCTCATCTCTTCAGGGTGCCACAAATGCGGGTGCCACTGGCAGCTAGCTGCCAGTGTCTTCATCTCGAAAAACTACCCACCCAACGCAGGAGCAATCCACTCCACAACCACATGCACCCCAAGCCCCGCCAGAGCAATAAAGAAGACAATCTGCCCCGCCATCAAAAGTGAACTCTTCCAAAACCCGACGAGCGACCGCCGCCGCACCGCCTTGTACGCCACCGCGATAAAGAACGCCATCGGCACGAGTGTCAGCCACCACGCCCCCGGAGGCAACGGCAACGGATCAAGAAACGGACGATACGCCAGAAAATGCGAAATCATCGACGCCCGCCCTCGAGATCACCCACCACGCCACGCCGATCTCTCTGAGGCGCCGGCGCGTTCCAGAACGCATCAACAATCGCGATCAGGTTCAGCATCCCCGCGATCGTAATAAACAGCATCCCCATCTCGTTCGAGTGCGCGATCGATTTCTCCCGTGAAGGCGGCCGCGCGTCCCGCCACCCCTCGCCCGCCGTCTCGCCCGGATCATTCGCGCTTAGAGAACGCCCCGCCCAATCAGCAACGAACACCACCGGCCCCACCAGCGCCTGTCCAACGAACCACCACTTGTCGTTCTTCGAGTCAACCGAATCAATACCCCCGATCAGCAGCCCTGAAAAGAACAACCCCAGCACCCCAACCCCAATCAGCACACCCCGACGCACATCCCCCAGCGCCGCATGCCCAAGCCCGGGCAGCACAACGCTCAGGAGCCCGGCCCCCACCTGCAGTGATTCGCTCGGACGTTCGTTCACGCCTGCTCCACGCGTCCCCAACGGGCCGCTCTGAGGTCCGATCGCAACGACACGGGACGCCCCGAAAGACCGTTGACACGCTACCGGTCCAGAGTAGTGTACTCCGCGTCGGCGGTCAGACGCCCCACGCACCCGACGAGAGACAAGGCATGACGATCACCCTCGAGCACGAGACAGAGACCAGCCCCTCACTCCTCGAAGACCCCACGCCAGGCCGCACCCCCGACTCTCCCCCGGACGCACCGCTCTCCGTAACCGACGCGCGCCCCAGCGCCGCCCGTGACGATGATGACGATTATGACGACGATGACGATGAATACTTCGACGACCTCGACGAGGACGACGAGGACGACGAGTTCTACGACGACGAAGACGACGATGACCTCTTCGAAGACGACGAGGACGACGAGGAAGACGACGATTTCTTCCCCCTCGACGACGAAGACGACTGACGCGCGGGCATCCACGCCGGCGCGCCCCGGAGACGCGCCATGCCCGCCAAGCCCAACCGCGACGACCCCACCCGCCGCGCCGAAGACAACAACGAAAAAGGCAAGGGCCCGGACCGCCGCGTAAACAAGGGCGCCAGCCCCACCGGCCTCGAACGCCGCAGAGGCCCAGGCCGCCGTCTCTCAGACTTCGCCAGAGCCGCCGAGGAAGGCGAGCTCACCGCCGAGCAGTTCCACTTCGTCGCCGCCATCGACGCCTACAAACGCGCCAACGGCAAGACCTACCCCCAGTGGACCGAGGTCCTCGAGGTCGTCCGCCTCCTCGGCTACCGCAAAACGCTCCCCAGGGAGATCAGCCTCTCAGGCTGCGAAGACTGGACCGAAAAGCCCGACGCCCCCGCGAACGTCCGCACCCGCTCGGCGCAGAACGAGGCCGCGTAATAGCCAGCGCCCCGCGCTCAGCCCTTCCCCTCGAAGTAATCGACATTCAGCTGCACGTAGTCCGACCACTCGCTCGGCAGATCCTCCTCCGGGAAGATCGCCTTCACCGGGCACTCGTCAACGCACAGCCCACAATCAATGCACGTGTCCGGATCAATAAAGAGCTGCTCCGCCTCCGCGAAATCCTCGTCGTCCTTCGTCGGATGGATGCAATCCACCGGGCACACGTCCACGCAGGAAGTGTCCTTCGTCCCGATGCACGGCTCAGCGATGATGTGCGTCACAAGCGGCTCCTCTCGCGCGAACAGATGCGGATGAAATCCTACGCTCTCCCCGCCCCCTGACAACCCCAAAAGAAAAAGCGGGGCCGGCTTCTCGCCGACCCCGCCCATGATGTTCACAGGCTGAAACCCAGCCTTACCTGCGGCGCGTCGTCTTGCGCCGCGTCGCGGTCTTACGACGCGCGGCGGGCTTCTTACGAGTCGCCTTCTTCCGGGTCGTCGTCTTCCGACGAGCGGCCGGCTTCTTGCGAGTCGCCTTCTTACGCGTCGTCTTCTTGCGGGTCGCCTTCTTCCGCGTGCTCTTCTTCGCAGCGGGCTTGCGACGCGTCGTCTTCTTCCGCGTGGCCTTCTTGCGCGTCGCCTTCTTACGAGTGGCCTTCTTGCGCGTCGTCTTCTTGGCGGCCTTCTTGCGAGTCGCCTTCTTGCGGGTGGCCTTCTTACGCGTCGCCTTCTTGCGAGTGGCCTTCTTCCGCGTGGCCTTCTTGCGGGTCGCCTTCTTACGAGTGGCCTTCTTGCGAGTCGCCTTCTTGGCGGTGCTCTTCCGGCGCGTCGTCTTCTTGCGAGTCGCTTTCTTGCGAGTGGCCTTCTTACGCGTGGTCGCTTTCTTGCGACCGGACGTTTTTCGAGCGGCCTTTTTGCGCGTGGCCTTTTTACGCGTGGCTTTTTTCTTCGCCATGTGTGTGCCTCCTCAAGACAAGCTCGGAGCTGAGGACTGCGTGTGGTGGCGCCGCACGGCGCAGAGACACCGACACCATTTGTACCGTTATCGGGAACCTCTACGCAAGCACTTCAGCAATTTCATTCAACTTACGCGCGCAACCACAGGCCTCAATCAGGATCAACACCCGCATCGCTCACCGCAGAATTCTCCTCTTCCGCGCCGTACACATCGTCCGTCGGACCCTCCTGGTTCGTCGCCGCCAGCGCCGTCGCACGACGCACGCCGTCACGACGCAACTCATCCAGAGCCATCCACTCAATATCGAGCAGCGACGCCACAGACGTTGAATTGATCTCGTTGTACAGCTCCAGCGAGTGACGATCCGTCATCCGCTGCGGCGCTCGCGCCCGCACCACACCCGCGTACGGGTTGTACCAGAACGCCGCCGTTGACTCATCCCCCGCCACGCGATCAGGCGGGTGCAGCAGCGCCGCCTGCGACGCAGACGCCACCTCCAGCCACGGGCGGTTCCGATCAAGAAGCTCGTTCGAGGGTACCGTCTCGCCAAACCACGCCGGGTCAGGACGTTTCGGCCAGTTCATCTCGTTCAGCTCAGCCGTCTCGAGCGCCCGACGAACGTGGATCTCCTGCTTCAAACGCTCCACGCTCGCACGCGTCTCCAGCGCCCGCGCATCCTCGCTCGACGCCGTCGCCCGATGCGCGACGATCAATCCCGCCACGAGCGACGCGGCCAGAACCGCCAGGCTGTAGATGATGAGACGCACGGCTCACTCTCCCGTCAAAGGTCATCATCGAATACAACGCCGCCCCAGGCCGGGCCGAACCCCCGCAACGCGCCCCGCGCGCACCCCTGCAACGCCTGCGCCGCTCATCCGCTCCAAACCACGACCGATACGCCTCACAGCTACACTCGACCGACCCAGGGAGGCCGCCAGCGTGACCCAGCAAACCATTATCGAACCAACCCTCCACCGCCTCGACTCCGGCGCCCTCCTCGCCGTCGAAACCATCCCCTCCGCCAAATCCGCCGCCCTCGCCTGGCTCACCCCCGCCGGCGCCGCCTCCGACCCCGACAACCGCCAGGGCGCCGCCGCCATCATCGAAGAGCTCCTGCTCAGAGGAACCACATCCAAATCCTCCAAACAGCAAGCCGACGCCTTCGATCTCATCGGCGCCTCCCGCGCCACCAGCGCCCAAACCCTCCACATGCAATTCAGCGCCACCTTCCTCGGTGCCCGCTTCAACGAAACCGCCGAGCTCGTCGCCGACTCCATCCTCCGCCCCGCCTTCGCGGAAGACGCCATCGACCCCGCCCGCCAGCTCGCCCTCCAGTCACTCAAAGGCCTCGACGACGAACCACAAACCAAAGTCATGCTCGCCGCCCGCGCCGCCCACGCCGCCGCCCCCTTCGACCGCTCCGGCATGGGCACAGCCGAAGGCCTCACCGCAACCACCCGCCAAGACATCCAATCCCACTGGGACACCCGCGCCGCCCCCGAAGGCTCAATCATCGCCCTCGCCGGCGCCATCGACCCCAGCGCCGCCGCCGACACCCTGAACGCGCTCCTCGATGGCTGGCAAGGCGCCGCCACCCCACCCGCCTACGCCGGCCCCGGCCCCCGCGGTTGCATCCACCTCGACTCCCCCAGCGAACAAACCCACATCGCCGTCATCCACGACGCCCCCCCCGAAGCGCACGAAGACGCCGCCCTCGAACGCGTCGCCATCAGCGTCCTCTCAGGCGGAATGTCAGGCCGCCTCTTCACCGAAGTCCGCGAGAAACGCGGCCTCTGCTACGCCGTCTCCGCCGGCTACGCCTCTTCAAAGGAATACGCCCGTGTCGTCGCCTACTCAGGAACCACACCCGAGCGCGCCCAGGACACCCTCGACGTCCTCACCGCAGAACTCCGCCGCATCAATACCCCGGATGGCGCCGTCACCCAGGACGAACTCGACCGCGCCAAAATCGGCCTCAAATCCAAACTCGTCATGAGCGGCGAATCCACCAGCGCCCGCGCCAGCGCCCTCGCCGCCGACGTCGCAAGACTCGACCGCCCCCGCTCCCTCACCGAAGCCGCCGACGCCATCGAAGCCGTCACCATCGAAAAACTGAACGCCTACCTCGCCCGCCGAGACCTCGGCAAACTCACCACCTGCACATTGGGTCCGAAGGCGCTCAACGCCAACTAATCCCCTCCTCTCCCCCTGGGGAGAGGCCGGGTGAGGGGGCTAAAAACCGCGAGCGCAGCGAGCCGCCTCTTTTGTAGGGCGGCTGTTCACAGCCGCCGTTTTCACTTATGGAATGGGGCACGCAGGCAAACAATGCGCAGCGCAAACCAAAGCCCAAGAATTACATCCCTGGGCTCCCTATCCAAAATTAAAACCGGCTCGCCGCAATCGCATCCCGCAAAGGCGTCAGCAAGTTCCCCGCCGCCCGCTCCTGCACCAGATGCTCCGCCTCAGCCAGCAGATGATCAAACCGCGCAGGCAACTCCTTCACATCCTGCACAGCCCGCGTCGAGCGTACCGTCACATACACGCTGATCGGCTCACCCGGCGCGTCCTCGGACCCACTCGCAGCAGCAGCCTCCGCCGCGCTCGTCCGCGCCTTCACCTCAAAGTACGCCTGCTCGTCGTGCGACTCGCTCAGCGACACCCCGAAGAAGGGCTGCACGTCCATCGGCGTCGTCTCATCAGGCCGCACCAGCTTCGCCGCCGGCGTGTCCCGGTACAGCGCGTCAAACACAATCGCGCTGTGATTCCCCGCCGCTTCCAAATCAAACCCCATCAGCACCTCGAGGTACTCAATATCCAGCGGGTTGATGCTCAGGTAAAAGGGCGCCGTCTCCAGCGCCAGCCGGTGCAGCCCGCCCGCCCCGTCCATCGTCTCCGGGTTCACCGTCCCGCACCGCAGGCTGTTCCGCCGCAGCGCCATCCACTCGTACGACCCGCTCCGGTCCCCCGACTCCAGCGCCAGCTCCCCCCGGAACCGCTTGAAGTTGCTCATCCCCGGCCGCTGCCGCCGCACACGCTCAAAGAGATCAAGCACCGGCTCCCGCCCGGATGGCAGATCCATCTTCAGGGACAGCTTGGTGTTGACATAAAAGTCGTTGCAGAGTGCCGCGTAGCTGGTTGCCATCAGTGAACCATTCCCCTTCCCGCAAGGCCGAGTGTACGCCCCGCCCCACCCCGTGTCGATGCTCCGGAACACCCTGCGCAGGACGAGCAACAACAGTTCGCGCGGGCCCCGCAACCTGTGACGAATACCCCGCGCATTATCGCTCCATCCCCCCCAAAGCTCCCGTGCGCCCCATCACCCAACCTGTCAACCCGGCTGTATCCACCAGCCCGTCAACGACCAGATCCGCCCCCGCCGCTTCCAACGCGTCAGCCCCGAACCGCCCCGTCGTCACCCCTACGCTCCGGTGCCCCCCGAACCGCGCGCACTCCACATCTCCCGGAGTGTCACCGATAACAACGACATCGCTCCCGCCGATTTCCCGCCCCCGCAGCCCCGCATAAGCCGCCCGCGCGATCGCCGGCAGATCATTCCGATGCGGCGTCTCCTTCTCCGACGCGTCCCCCCACACCCGCACCTCAAACCACCCCATCGCAAACCCCGCCGACCGCAGCTTCATCTCCCCCGTCTCCGGGAAGTTCCCCGTCAACAACCCAACCGTCACCCCATCCGTGTCCCGCAGCGCCTGAGCCAATTCCAGCGCCCCGGGCAACGCCGCCATCCCCGTCTCACCGAGCGATTCCCCCAGGCCCGCCGCGTACGCCTCCCGCAGCGCCTTACGGTTCTCAGCCGTCTGCGCAACCCCATTCGTATCAAGCAGATCCCCAACGATCAGCGGATCCAACCGCCCCGCGTACGACACGCCCTCACCCGAAAACCCATCACCAAAGAGATCGCCGCCGGCCCGCGTCAGCGCCCGCATCCCGACGCCATCGCCACGCAAAAGCGTCCCGTCAATATCAAGCAACACCAGCACCCGGCCTCCCGTCTCCCTGGTCGGCTCTGGATGATCTCAGCCGGGCTCCGCCCGACCCTCTCCCCGTGCTCAGCGAATCTCGAACCCCGCGTACCCCCGCGTTTCGTCAGAGGTCTCCAGCTTCTCCTGCTGGATGTTCTGACCCATACGCCCCCGTAACGCCTCCAGATAGGCCTCAACCGTCCCCCGCTCGCCCTCGGCGACCAGATGAACCGTCCCGTCCGCCTCATTGCGGATCCAGCCCGTCACCCCGTGCTCGTTCGCCAGTTCGTGCGCCACCGCACGAAAACCAACGCCCTGCACCCGTCCATGGAAGGTCAGCTCGAATCGCATGGGCGAGATGGTAACGACGCGGTCCTTCATCTGTCCGCAAGATCGGGTTATACGGACGAGAAGGGTGAAAAAAGAGGCAAACCTTGCGGTTGCCTCACGCCCCAGACGGACTATGCTTTCAAGGTTCGAGGCGCGCGTAATACCGGATCATGGCCGCGGCATCCTCCCGGGCTGGCCAGATCAAAGACCCCAGCGCCCCCGACGCAATCGCGGTCAGAACACTCACTCTCCACGCACCGGCGCTCCCCAAGCCCCGGCCGACATCCCATGGCCCGGTCCTGCCCGTGACCAGACCGCGCCCGCGATGAACGCCCGCTTGCCCCGCGCTGGACTGTTCCCGTCTCCCTACGTGCCAGCACACGCAACCCATCAATCCGACGACCGCCAGCGCGTCCTCGACGCCACAGACATCGTGCGCCTCGTCGCCGAGCACGTCTCACTCAAACCAAAGGGACGCGAGCACGTCTGCCTCTGCCCCTTCCACGACGACCGCAACCCCTCCTGCTACGTCGTCCCTCACAAACAAATCTTCCACTGCTTCGTCTGCGGCGCCGGCGGCAACGCCATCGACTTCGTCATGAAGTTCCACCAGCTCGGCTTCCGCGAAGCCCTCCAGCTCCTCGCCGACCGCGCAGGCGTCACCCTCACGCCCTTCAAAGGCTCGCGCGAAAACCAGACCGCAACCCCCGGCGTCGCTAAGCAGGACATCGCCGCCGCCGGCGCCACCGCACTCGACTTCTTCCGCGCCATCCTGAACCACGAAACCCACGGCGCCGAAACCCGCGACGCCATCCAGCGCCGCGGTTTCTCTCAGGAAACCGCCGACGCCTTCGAACTCGGCGCCAGCCCCGACCGCTGGGACGGCCTTCTCAAAACCATCGAGAAAAAAGGCCTCGATCCCGCCCCCTTCACCGCCGCCGGCCTCCTCAAAACCCGCGAATCCGGCGGCCTCTACGACGCCTTCCGCCACCGCTGGGTCTTCCCCATCCGCGATCAGGTCGGACGTGTCGTCGCCTTCGGCGGGCGCAAGCTCCGCGAAGAGGACGAACCCAAATACCTCAACTCGTCCGAAACCCCAATCTTCGACAAGTCCTCGACGTGCTACGGACTCCCCCAGGCCACCAGCGCCATCCGCGAGTCCCGCCGCGCCGTCGTCGTCGAGGGCTACACCGACGTCATCGCCTGCCACCAGGCCGGCGAGCGCAACGTCGTCGCCACCCTCGGCACCGCCCTCACCCCCAAGCACGCCCGCATCCTCCGCCGCCTCTGCGACGAGGTCGTCCTCGTCTTCGACGGGGACGACGCCGGCCAGCGCGCCGCGGACCGCGCCCTCGAAATCTTCTTCGCCGAGCCCATCGACGTCCGCATCGCCGTCCTCCCGGGAGGCGCCGACCCCGCCGACCTCGTTTCGCAGGAAGACGGCGCCGAGAAATGGCGCGACGCCATCGAGTCCGCCGCAGACGCCCTCGACTTCCGCTTCACCCGCATGGCCGCCCGCCTCGCCGCCATGACGCCCACCGCCCGCCTCCGCGCTGTCGAAGAAGACATCGCCGCCCTCCGCGACCTCGGCCTCGCCAAGCTCTCCCCCATCCGCCGCAAGCACGTCGTCCGCCGCCTCGCCCAGCTCGCCGGCGTCGACGAGGGCGCCGTCAGCCGCGCCTTCCAGTCCCTCCCCCCCCAACGCCGCACCACTGACGAGTCCGCCGCCCACGAACGCACCGAGCCCGCCGGCCCCGCTGAGCACCTCGCCGCCGCCCTCCTCGCTCACCCGCCGCTGCGCACCACCCTCCTCGAGGCCGACACATCCCGCCTCCTCGCCGCGGCCGCATCGGACGCGCGGGCGCGCGCCATCGTTGAAGCTGCCCTCTCCACCGACCCCGACCGTGCGCTCAGAGACCTCGACAACCCCGACCACCGCGCCGCCGCCGTCGCCTGGACCCGCGCCGCCGAACGCCTCTCAGAGGGCGACCCCGCCCGACTCAAAAAAATCGCCGAGGACTGCCTCGCCGCTCTCGCCCGCCTATCGTCCCCGCCCGCACAGAAATCAACCGACGCCGACACCGATCAAGACGCCGGCACCCTCGAACGCATCAACGCACTCCGCACCTTGGGCGGCAACCCAACCGCGCTCGCCGCCCCCGGTATCAACGACTAACCCCCGCGCCCAGCGCCCACCGGCGCTCGGCACGTTTCTCACCTCTCGTTCCCACGACAGCGCTCACTCCGGAGAACACCGTGAAGCTCCATATGCACCCCGCGATGCACGCCCTCCTCACCCTCGGTTCCCAGCGCGGCTGGATCGGCTACGAGGAGATCAACGACATCCTGCCCGACGAGATGGTCGATCCCTCCTACATCGACCGCCTCATCGTCGAGATCGACTCCATCGGCGTCGACCTCCTCGACCTGCGAGATTTCCAGGTCTTCCGCCGCAAGCACGATATCCACTTCGATTCCGCCGACGCGCTCTACGAGAACCAGCAGCGCTCCGTCGCCCGCACCATCCCCCGCGAACTCCTCCCCGCGGGCGATGCCGAATCCGAGGACGTCGCGCAGATCAACGCCGAGGCCGTCGCCAAGGCCGCCGTTGACGAGCTCAACGCCGCCGCTCAGAAGAAGGCCGCCGCCGGAAGCTCCGACGACGATTCCGATTCGTCCTCCGAAACCGTCATCGAAGACCTCGAGAGCGCGGACGCCGGCAAGCGCATCGACGACCCCGTCCGCATGTACCTCACGCAGATGGGCGCCATCCCGCTGCTCACCCGCGACGAGGAGATCCGCCTGGCCAAGAAGATCGAGACCAGCCGCATGTTCTTCCGCCGGCGCTGCCTCGAGTCCGACTACGCCGTGAGCCAGGCCGTCGAGATCCTCACCCAGGTGCACAACTCCGAGCTGCCCTTCGACCGCACCATGCGGATCAGCACCGCCGAGGACAACGCCAAGGAGAAGATCGCTTCTCGCATCCCGGTGAACGTCGCCACGCTCAAGAAGATGCTCGAGCTCAACCGCGCCGACTGGGAGACGATGCACGAGGCCCTCGACGCCGGCGAGGAAGAACTCGCCATCAGCATCTCGGAGCGCATCTACTCGCGCCGCCGGCGCATGGCCGTCCTCACCGAGGAGTGCTCCCTGCGTACCAGCCGCATCGTGCCCATCCTCAAGAAGATGCGTTCCATCTCCAACAAGATGGAATCCATCATCCGCGACCTCGACAAGGCCGAGAAGTTCCCCGACCGCTACGACCCCGAGGATCTCATGGTCATGGACGAGGAGCTCGACGGCCTGCGCTCGCTCGTGCTCGAAGAGCCCGAAGAGCTCGCCGACCGCGTGCGCCGCCTCGACAACGTCTTCTGGGAGTACGAGCAGGGCAAGCGCGACCTCTCCGCCGGCAACCTCCGCCTCGTCGTCTCCATCGCCAAGAAGTACCGCAACCGCGGCCTCTCCTTCCTCGACATCATCCAGGAAGGCAACACGGGCCTGATGCGCGCCGTCGACAAGTACGAGTACAAGCGCGGCTACAAGTTCTCGACCTACGCCACCTGGTGGATCCGTCAGGCCATCACCCGCGCCATCGCCGACCACGCCCGCACCATCCGCATCCCCGTCCACATGATCGAGACCATGAGCAAGCTCCGCTCGATCCAGAAGCAGATGCTCCAGAAGCACGGCGTCGAGCCCACCATCGAGGAGCTCGCGGCCCAGGCCGACATGGCCGTCGCCGAGGTGCAGCGCGTCATGAAGATCGGGCGCCACCCCATCTCCCTCGACCGCCCCGTGGGCGAGTCCGAGGACTCCTACTTCGGCGACTTCATCGAGGACGAACGCCAGGACGCCCCCGACAACTCGGCCTCCTCCGAGATGCTCAAGCGCGCCATGGAAGACGTCCTCAAGACCCTCACCTACCGCGAGCGCGAGATCATCAAGCTCCGCTACGGCATCGGCGACGGCTACACCTACACGCTGGAAGAGGTCGGGCGCATCTTCAAGGTCACCCGCGAACGCGTCCGCCAGGTCGAGGCCAAGGCCATCCGCAAGCTCCAGCACCCGGTGCGCCGGCGCAAGCTCGAGTCCTACATGGACCACGCTCAGGAGGAGAGCGCGGAGTAATTCCCCTGGCCAACTTCACCTGACCCGAAGCCCAGTCATTGCGATGGCTGGGCTTTTTCAATCGTGATAGACACCGGCGCGCGAACCTCTATCCTGACTTCAGACTTCAACTCCAACCGCAGAAAGTACCCATGCCCCTCCGCTACACCGCCAGAATCCTCAAGGTCCTCCAGCAGTACGAGGACGGTGAGGCCGACGTTTCGACTCTTTCCCGCGAGCTGGGCGTCCCGCGCGAGGACCTGCCAGTCCTGCGCGAGGCGATCGAGCAGCTCATCGAGGAAGGGCACCTGATCGCCACCGAGGAGGACTGGGTGGCGCTGCCGCCTTTGGGCGATGAGATCGTCGGGGAGTTCCGCAAGAACCCGCGGGGGTTCGGGTTCATCGTGCCGGACCAGCCGCTGGCGCACGGGGATGTGTTCGTTCCGCCGGACGCCACCAGCGATGCGCTGACGGGTGATCGGGTGCGGGCGAAGGTCGTGACGAAGAAGCGTCGCGGCGAGATCGACCACACGGGCGTGATCGTTGAGATCCTGGAGCGCAAGCAGTCGCACTTCACGGGCGAGCTGCAGAAGCAGGGCGGGACGTGGCTGGTCTACCCGGACGGGAAGTCGCTGACGGCGCCGATCAACATCGGCGACCCGACGATCAAGAACGCGCGGGCCGGCGACAAGGTGGTCTTCGAGATCCTGAGCTACCCCGAGGGGCACCACCTGGGGGAGGGCGTGATCGTCGAGGTGCTGGGCGAGGCCGGGGCGCCGGACGTGGAGACGCAGGCGGTCATCGCGGCGTACAACCTTCCCGGTGAGTTCCCGGAGGAGTGCGTGCAGCAGGCGCGGGAGGCGGCGAAGGGGTTTGATGAGGATGTCGATCGGGCCGAGAAATCCGGCGGTTTCGAGGGGCGCGAGGACTTGCGCGGCACACTGATTCTGACGATCGACCCGCCGGACGCGAAAGACTTTGACGACGCGCTGTCGCTTGAGAAGATCACGCTGAAGAACGGGCAGCCGGGGTATCGACTAGGCGTGCACATCGCGGACGTGTCGCACTTCATCCCGGTGGATTCACCGCTGGATGAGGAGGCGATGAAGCGGGGGAACTCGGTGTACCTGCCGCGCAAGGTGATCCCGATGCTGCCGGAGCTGCTCTCGAACGGCGTGTGCTCGTTGCGGGAGCGGGAGCCGCGGTACGCCAAGAGCGCGTTCATTGATTACAACCAGAAGGGCGAGGTGCAGGCGCGGGCGTACGCCTCGACGGTGATCCACTCGGCGAAGCGGATGACGTATCTCGAGGCGCAGGCGATCATCGATGGTGATCTTGAGGAAGCAAAGAAGCACGCGCGGACGGATACGGAGCCGACGCCGGAGATCATCAAGAACCTGAAGGATCTGAACGCGCTGGCGAAGGCGATTCATACGCGCCGGCGCAAGGCGGGGATGATCCATCTGGATCTGCCCGAGGTTGAACTGATCTACGACGACGAGGGGCGGGTGGTTGACGCCGAGCCGGAGGACGACGCCTGGACGCACACGCTGATCGAGATGTGCATGGTGGAGGCGAACGAGGCGGTGGCGGTGTTGTTCGAGCGGCTGGGCGTGCCGGCGATGCGGCGCACGCACCCGGACCCGGAGGTCGGGTCGTACGAGAACCTGCAGAAGTTTCTGAAGGCGGCGGGGTATTCGATCTCGAAGGAGCCGACGCGGCATGAGCTGCAGTCGCTGCTGGACTCGACGAAGGGGCGCCCCGAGGCGCCGGCGGTGCACTTTGCGGTGCTGCGCACGCTGACCAAGGCGGCGTACTCACCCGCGATGATCGGGCACTTCGCGCTGGCGTCGGAGGCGTACTCGCACTTCACCAGCCCGATCCGGCGGTATTGCGATCTGACGATCCACCGCCAGCTCGCGGAATTCCTGCGCCTGACGGACAACGGGTCGGACGTACCGAACAATCATGAGGCGCTGTCAAAGCTCGGCGACCGGATGAACAAGTCGGGGGTGATGCCGGACGAGCAGGCGCTGTCGGAGATCGGGGCGCGGTGCAACCGCACGGAGGAGCAGGCGTCGGGCGCGGAGCGTGAGCTGCGGAACTTCTTGGTGATGCAGCTGCTGTCGGAGAAGATCGGCGAGGTGTTCCGCGGCGTGTGCACGGGCGTGACAAAGGCGGGCGTCTTCGTGCGGATCGACAAGTACCTCGTCGAGGGTTTGGTGAAGTCGGAGGATCTGCCGACGGGCGCCGACCAGCCCGGGCCCGGGCGATGGCGTCTGGACGATCGCACGGGGGCGCTTGTGGAAGAGCGAACGAAGCGGTCGTTCAGGCTCGGCGATCAGGTGCAGGTGACGGTGTCGCAGGTGAACCTGGCGGCGAAGCAGATGGAGCTGCTGATCCCGGAGGGCGAGGCGTCGAAGCGGGCGGGCGTGGGCAAGGCGCTGAAGCTCGGCTCCGAGGGCGGCGGGCTGGGGCACGCGGAGGGCGCGGGCTTCAGCGGGAAGACCGGCAAGCAGCGGCGCGACCAGCGCTCGAAGAGCCGCGACCGGCGGAAGAAGGATTACCGGCAGGAGCGGAAGGACGGGGGGAAGCGGTAGGCTTCCGTGCAGCATTCGGGAGAGAGGCAATGCGACGAGACGTGATGTGTGCTGTGGTGTCCGCGATGGTGTGCGCGAGCGCTGCGACGGCGGAAGAGTTCCGGATCGTCAGCCTCGATGAAACGCCGACGCCGGAGCCCGGGCTGGTGGTGACGGACCACACGGCGTACGGCGGACCAGTGCTGGGGCTGTCCGGGGCGTCGTGCCAGGCGACGCTGGTGTTCCCGGGCATGTCGGGCTCGCGTCAGGCGGTTGTCTTTGGAGACGGGATCGCGCCGTTCGAGATCGCGATGCGCACGCGTGAGGGTGAGATGGGCGGGATGGATCCGGTGGGTGAGTACATCCACTCGCTTGATCCGGAGGCGCCTCTTACGACGGACTCGGGGCTGGTTGGGGCGATCGCCCGTATTGAGAACGCGCCGGATTTTTTCCGTCCCGCGGCGTTGCTGATTCATGATGCGCTCACGGGGGCGCGCGTTGAGGTGATGCGCCGCGGCGATATCCCGGTGAACGACACGCTCGAGGTGGATGTGCAGACGGGTAATGACACGTTCTCGATCAACGGCGCCGGGCTGGCCGCGGCGTTTGTTGAGCTGGGGTTCGACGAGCAGCTCGAGGCGATCGTCAGTGGTGACGGTTCACCCGGCTCGCTGCGGGTGGTGGCGAAAGAGGGGGACGCGGCGGACGGCTCGGGCGCTTTTGACGACTTCTTCCCGCCGGCGATCAACGACGCGGGGACGATCGCGTTCGCGGCGGAGCTGCAGGGCGCCGCGGGGGCGTTCGTGTTTCCGTGGGCCGTGTATCGGGAGGTCGGCGGGACGCTCGAAGAGGTGACGCGCGAGGGCGCGCTCGACCCGTTCGGGTTGGTGATCACGGATCTGGGTTTCACGACGCCGAGCCTGAACGCGGGCGGCGCGACGGCGTACTGGGCGCGTGTTGACCTGGGCGTCGACGGGATGCGGGTATCGCTTGTGTATGCCCCGGCGAGCGGGGCTCACACGCGGTTGGTGATTTCTGGCGATTCGGTCCCCGGGGTCGAGGGCGCGCTGTTTCGTTTGGTGAGCGGGCGGACGTACGCGATCAATGATGCCGGCCAGGTCGCGTTCAAGGGGCAGGTCAATCTGAACCCGGACGGCGCGCTGGATACGGTGAACGGGGTGTTCCGCGCCGACGGTGCGGGGGGCGCGATGCTCACGGTGGCGCTCGAGCGCGACCCGGCGCCAGGCGGCGGGACGCTGCGCACGATTTCAGATTACGCGCTGAACGCTTCGGGGCAGATCGCTTTTGAGGCGACGGTTGATATGCCGGACGGGTCGACGCCGCGCGCTGTTTTCTTCTACGACGACGATGAGGGGTTGCGCGAGATCGTGCGCGAGGGTGATGTGATTCTCGGCGGCGTGATCGAATTTCTGGAGTTCAGCGGGGCGGATGTCGGCGTCAGGGTTGATGGTGTGCGCTCGGGGCTCAACGACAACGGTGAGGTGGCGTTCTGGTTCCGGCTTGATAGTTCGGAGGGGATCAGCGACCGCGAGGGTGTGGCGGTCTGGCCCGCGGGGGCGGTGAGTTGCCCGGCGGACCTCGACGGCGACGGGTCGGTCGGCGCGGGCGATCTCGCGGCGCTGCTGGCCTCGTGGGGTCAGGGCGGCACGGGCGATCTGGATTCGAGCGGCGAGACAGACGCGGCGGATCTGGCGGCGCTGCTCGCGGCGTGGGGCGCGTGCCCGGGCTGAGCGCTAGGCCCGCAGCTCGGCGCCGACGCCTTCTTTCAGCGCGCTGACGACGCTTTCGACCTGGGGGTCGACTTCTTCGTGGCGGAGGGTGCGGTTCGGGTCGCGGAACTTCATTCGGAACGTCACGGACTTCTGACCCTTGTCGAGGGGCTTGCCGCGGTAGACGCCGACGAAGTCGATGTGCTCGAGGAGCGCGGGGTCGGCGCTGCGGGTGAGGTGTTCGATCTCGCCCCAGGCGGTGGCTTCTTTCACGACGACGCTGAGGTCGCGTTCGATCGCGGGGAAGGCGGGGAGGTGCTCGGCTTTGCTCGCGGGCGGGTAGAGGTTGAGCAGGGCGTCCAAGTTCAGCTCGGCGGCGGCGAGGGGGACCTCGATGGGCCATTTTTTGCAGGCTTTTTTGTCGAGCAGGCCGAAGCAGCCGAGGACGTTTCCGTCGAGTGTGAGGCGCGCGAAGGCGTCTTCGCGGTAGGCGGTGCAGTAGGGGGCGTGGGGTTCGGCGGTGAGGTTGTGGCCTTCGCCGCCCAGGGTTTGGACGAGGGTGTCGATGGCGCCGCGGAGGGTGCGGGCGCCGGCCTGTTCGTCGGGGGCGTCGATGAGGAGCGTGACGTTGCGGTGCTCCATCGTTTCGCCCGACTCGGTTTCGGCGAAGACGGCGGCGGTCTCGAAGAGGCGGACGGCGCCGGGCTCGACGCCGGCGTTCTGGTTGACGAGGCGGCAATCGAGCAGGCTGGGCACGGCGGAGGGGCGGAGCGCGGGGGCTTCCTTGCGCCGGTTCTCGTCGACGGCCAGGGCGCGCAGGCCCGGCGGCATGAAGAGAGCGGCGTCGTCGCGCGTCGCGAAGCTGAAGGTGACGGTCTCGAAGAAGCCCATGCCGGTGAGGGCGTGGCCCAGGGCCTTGAGCGCGGACTCGCTGGTTTGCGGCGGCGCGGTGCGGGCGGGCATCTTCTCGTGGACGGGGATGGCGGCGAAGCCCTCGGCGCGGGCGACCTCTTCGATGAGGTCGATCTCGCGGGTCACGTCGTGACGGCGGTGGGGGGGCACGGCGCAGGTGAGCGCGCCCTCGGTGATCTGTGTTTCGAAGCCGAGACGGGTGAGGAGTTCGCCCATGCGCTCGGGGGTGAGTTCGATGCCGAGGATGGCGTTGCAGCGGGCGGCGCGGAGTGTGATGGTCGGCGCGCCCGCGAGCGGCGGGCCGACGGCGATGGCGCCTTCGACGAGCGTGCCGCCGGCGACCTCGACGATGAGCTGGGCGATGCGGTCCGCGGCGGCGTCGATCTGGGCGGGGTCGACGGTGCGCTCGAAGCGGTGGGAGGCGTCGGTGCGGAGGGTGTGGCGGCGGGCCGTCTCGCGGACGGTCGCGGGGTCCCAGGTGGCGGCTTCGAGGAGGACGTCGGTGGTGGCGTTGGTGACGCCGGAGTCGAGGCCGCCGATGACGCCGGCGAGGGAGCGGGCGCGCTCGGCATCAGCGACAACGACGTCGGCGGGATCGAGCTTGAGGTCGTGCTCGTCGAGGGTGGTGAGTTTCTCGCCCTTCTCGGCGGCGCGGATGACGAGGCGCTTCTCCGCGAGCGTGTTCAGATCGAAGACGTGCGAGGGTTGGCCCAGTTCCATGAGGGCGTAGTTGGTGACATCGACGACGTTGTTGATGGGGCGGAGGCCGATGGCTTCGAGGGCCTCGGCGAGCCACTTCGGGCTCGGGGCGACCTGCACGCCCTTGATGACGCGGGCGGTGAAGCGGGGGCAGAGGGCGTCGTCAACGAGCACCGACACGGCGGTTTCCTGCTCGACGGCTTTGCCGCTGGCGGCGGGGGCCTGGGGGATGACGAGCGTGCGCCCGGTGGCGGCGGCGATCTCGCGGGCGAGGCCGATGTGGGAGAGGGCGTCGCCGCGGTTGGAGGTGACCTCGACGTCGAGCTGGGTGTCGCCGGAGGGGAGTTCCACGCGTTCCTCGATGGGGAAACCGGCGTGGGTGAGAACCTGCTCGGCCTCGTCGGGCGAGCAGTCGGCGGGGTCGAGGTGCTTGTTGAGCCAGCGGACGGAGGTGATCATGGGGGGAGGATAGCGAGAAATGCATCAGAAATGCTTCAGTAGGAACCATTTGCAAAAGCGATTCGAACCACAAGCTAAAACGCAAGGCGACAGTTAAAATTATTTAGTAGTCTTTGCAGCGTAGAGGTTTAAATAATATTGCACGCGTTCCACGATTTCATCGGCTTCGATAGAGTCATCCACTGCCTGAGTATTTTTTTCCGGTTTTAGCTGCATTCTTGTATAGACAGCTAGTAGTGGATCTGAAAATGAGTAGCGTCCGCTAGCAGGGTCAAAGCGAACAAATGTACCTCGTTTGCTTGTTTGAAGTTCATTCAAATAATTGCTGAGGTTGCTTGCAGGATACTCTGGCGAATCTTTGTGTATAAGCTCAATTAGTTGGGCATGTGTTGCGCCTTCATCTGGCATCGAAGAAAGTGCTGTAAGAATTAAGCGTCCGTTATCATATTTTACTTCTCGATATCGGCGTATAGCTTTATCGTATCGTTTTTTGAGTGAATCTGATGATTCTCTTACGTATTCTCTGACGGCCTCGCTAAGGGAATCTTCTGAGACGGTGACTGTATCGTGCGCAGCGTGAGTGATTTCTGCGGCCCTGCATACGTTGAGAGCAATCTGGTGGCACACAGCGCCTAGGCCTGAAGAGTAATCTATGATTCCTGAAATAACTTTGCTGGGCAAAATGATATTGAGGATTTTCTGACCTTGAGTTAGTATTTGGCCGAGTTCTTCATCGTCCATAAGGGGAACATGCACCTCACTAACTCTATTGGCAAGTTCTGGGTCATAATCAAGGATTTCTCGCGGGGAATCAGTTGCTCCAATGGCGATTACTTTTACTGTTGGATAAGCGCTGCTTTCGTCAACAAATACTTTTAGCGCTTGCGCTAGTTTTCCTTTGGCACCTCCAGATACTTTGTGAAAATCTTCAAGTACTAGGCACAAATCCTGTTCACCGAGCATCTGTGCTAGGCGCTGTGCAGTAAGTTGTGGTGGTACGAGTCTTTCGGCTGTTTCTGAGTTGCCGCTACTTATTCTGCTGTCGATAGTCGCACGGATAAAAGCATAGCTGGCTTGTACTGAAGCTGATTTACCTTGGCTATTTGATGCTGTTGCTGATGTTGTATAATATAAATTTAGCTGATCAAAAGCTTCAAGTAATACCTGTTCATATGTAGTGTCTTGTGTGCAGCGAACAGTCACATGGTTAGGGTACAGTTGGTGAAGCTTGTGGTAAATGAGCGAAGATTTGCCGGATCCCGACTGTCCGTATACTATCAATTGTTTTCCTGGGGTTTGTAGTGCATTGGTAATATCATTTTCTAAATCTGGTCGTTCGACAAAATTAACTTTTGCATTTGTTCCTGGTGTAAAGACGTCATAGATAGAGTGAGGGGGTGTTGATGTAGGCATGGCTAAATATTGCAGCTTGCGCCGGCCTCCGTCAACTGCCGCCCACGCCGCGTCCGCGCCAGGAACCCAATTTGCAACAAAAACGGTTCCACCACGTCTTCCAGTGTGCCGGAGTCTTCGCCCATGGTGGCGGCGATGGCTTCGAGGCCGACGGGGCCGCCGTCGTAGACGGTGGCGATGGCTTTGAGGTACTTGCGGTCGAGTTCGTCGAGGCCGAGGGGGTCGACGCCTTCTAAGGCGAGGGCTTCTTCGACGCAGGCGGTGGTGACGCGGCCGTCCATGCGTACCTGGGCGTAGTCGCGGACGCGCCTTAGGAGGCGGTTGGCGATGCGGGGGGTGCCGCGGGAGCGGGCGGCGATGAGGTCGAGGGCCGCGTCGTCGTCGATGGTCATGTCGAGGAGGCGGGCGGAGCGGGTGACGATGGTGAGGAGTTCTTCGGGTGAGTAGAAGGCGAGGTTGTGGGAGACGCCGAAGCGGGAGCGGAGGGGGGCGGAGACCATGCCCGCGCGGGTGGTGGCGCCGATGACGGTGAAGGGTTTGAGCTCGATGGAGACGGTGCGCCCGTGCATGCCTGAGTCGACGGTGATGTCGATGCGGTGGTCTTCCATGGCGGGGTAGATGAACTCTTCGACGGCGGGGGGCATGCGGTGGATCTCATCGATGAAGAGGAGGTCGGCGTTTTCGAGGCGTGTGAGGGCGCCGACGAGGTCGGCGCCGCGGGTGAGGGCGGGGCCGCTGGTGACGTGGGCGCGGGAGCCCATCTCGGCGGCGAGGACGTGGGCGAGTGTGGTCTTGCCGAGGCCGGGGGGCCCGTGGAGGAGGGTGTGCTCCATGGGTTCGGTGCGGGCGCGGGCGGCCTCGGCGGCGATGGAGAGGCGCTCGAGGAGCTCGGCCTGGCCCACGAAGTCGTCGAAGCGCTCGGGGCGGAGGGACCAGTTGACGCGTTCGTCGGTCTCGGAGACGGCGGCGGCGCTGATGATGCGTTCGGTGGCCATGGTGTTGGATTGTATCGGGTGGGGGAGGGATGTTTGGGGAGTAGATGGGGTAGGTGGGGAGGCGGACACTGACAGCGAGCTGCCAGTGGCACCCTTGTGGGTTCGCTTGCTTTTTTAGTCCATCCAGACGTCGGTGACGGTGGCGCTGGCCATCTGGACGTAGAGGGTGCGGACGGTGCCGTTGGAGTTGTTGCGTGCGTGGAGGCGGTAGGAGCCGCCGACCATCTGGTAGCGGTACTTCCAGACTTCCTGGAGGGGGTCGTCGAGGGGTTCGACGTCGGTGGCGGGGCCGAGGACGGCTTCGAGCCAGTCGGCGGTGGTTTCGCCGGGCTTGATGCGGTCGATGGTTTTCTGGCCGACGAGTCGGGCGTCGGGGGGGAGGAAGCCGAAGCGTCGGTTGTTGGAGGATTTGCAGGCGGTGAGCGTCGCGCCGGCGATGGCGAGCGTGAGTGTGCAGGCGGTGATTTTGTAGGCGTGGCGCATCGTGACGATCTCCGGCGGGCGCGCAACACGCCCGTGGTCAATCGTCGGTTGGGGCGTCGGCGTTGCTGGAATCTTGCTGGAGCTGGGCGAAGAGGTGGTCGAGGCGGCGGAGGCGTTCGGCCTCGTGGCGCCAGGCGTTGGGGGCGGCGCTGGTGAGGGAGCGCGGGGCGGGTGGTTCGGCGGGGGCTTGGGCTTCGATGCGGTTGCTGACGCGGAGCGATGAGGTGTGGGGCGCGGGCGCGCCGGCGGCGCTCATGAGAGAGCGCGGGCCGCGGTTGAAGGTGGCGAGGAGGGAGTCGGACGGGGGGCCGATGGAGTAGATGGTTCCGGCGGGGGGGACGGCGAGGTCGCCGAAGCGGGTGGGGATGTACTCGGAGCGCTCGAAGAGAGCGTGGAGGGCGCCGTTGCGGCGCATGAGGACGCCTTCTGTTCCGGGGACGCGGTAGACGGTGTCGAAGGCGGCGGGCTGGCGGAGTTCGTGGTTGTACTGCTCGAGGGAGGTGGCGAGGGGGGAGACGTCTTCGTAGCCCTGTTCGATGCGCTCGAGGGCGGGGTCGCTTTGCGCGAGTGATGCGCTTGCGGCGAGGGCGGTCAGGATGAGTGCGGTGAAGCGCATGGCATGAGTATCGGCAGGTTAGAGGTGGACGATGATGCGCAGGCGGACCTTGACGGTTTCGTTCGGGGCGAGGGCGTCGATGCGCTGGCCGCGGGCGCGCCAGCGGTAGATGACGTCGAGGTAGGGGCGGTCGATGTCGGGGTTGCCGGAGGAAGCCAGTCGTTTGACAGCGTGAACGCCCCCGTCGGGGTTGAAAGCGATCTCGACGAAGAGGGGTTTGGGTCGTGCGGTGACGGCGGTGTAGGCGCTGAAGTCGGGGCCCTTGCGGGTGGTGAGGATTTCGAGGCCTTCGGCGGCGATGGGTTTGCCCCACTGGATTTTGATGGGCTCTTCGATGGAGAAGGCGTCGGACTCGCGCTCGGCGTTGCCGGGGTTGGGCGCGGGCTCGGGGGCGGGTTGGGCGGCGGCGGTTTCGGTTGGTTGGGGTTGTGGTTCGGGCTGGGGCTCTTCGGCGGGGACGTCGCTGGTGGTGAGGTCAATTTGCTGGAGGGCGCGGAGGGCGGCGCTAAGCGCGGTGGCGGCGGTTTGGCTGGCGGCTTCGGCGCGGCGGGTGAGCTGTTCGAAGGCGGCGCGGGTGGCGGGGCTGCCACCGCCGGTTTGCTGGGCGGCCTGCTCGAGGGTGGACTGGCGGGCCTGCTGTTCGACGGGTTCCCGGAAGCCGATCCAGGTGATGGTGGGGGCGGCGGAGTCGCGGATGCCGAGGGGGGTGCGGTCGGCGGGTGGCGGGGGGATGGCGGCGGCTGAGGTGGTGTTTTCCCAAGCGATAGCGCCGACTGCCAGAGCGTGGAGAATCACGCTTAGCGCGGCTGCAACGGCGATTCTGGCCTCGAAACCGTGCTCGCGGTCGGGGTCCGGCATGTCCGGATGATAGGCTTGGGTGGAACAAACCGCAGCACGGACCCGTTGATGCTGTAGACGGACGAGACGAAACGACCGCGCGGACGCCGCGCGACCACCCGAAAGGACCCTCCCACATGTTCAACACGATTCTTCCCGCCGCCGCTGTGATCTCGATGAGCGCGGCCGCCTTTGGCCAGACGCTCTCGCTGGGCGACGACATGCCCGCGATCGGCGAGGACGCCGTGTGGCTGCAGGGCAGCCCGGTGACGGACTGGGAGCCCGGGCAGGTGTATGTGATCGACTTCTGGGCGACGTGGTGCGGTCCCTGCATCAGCAGCATCCCGCACATCAACGAGCTGTCGAAGGAGTACGCCGACGAGGGCGTGAACGTGATCGGCATGGCCATCTGGCCCCGCCCCGGCATGACGCCCACGGGCGACTTTGTCGAGGAGAAGGGCGAGGACATGGGGTACCTGATCGCCGAGGACATCGACGGCAAGCTGGCCGAGCGCTACATGAGCGCGACCAACTCCAACGGCATCCCGACGATCATGATCGTGAACCGTGAAGGGCAGCTGGTCTGGAAGGGCCACCCGATGATGGGCTTCGACGAGGCGCTCGAGAGCGTGGTCGATGGGACGTTTGATATTCAGGACGCGATCCGGGCGCAGGAACTTGAGAAGCAGGCGGACGGGTTCCTGATGGATGCGCAGAAGAGCGCCGGCGCGGGCGACTGGGACGGCGCGGTCAGCAAGCTCAAGAGCGTGGCGGCGATCGATGGCTACAACCAGGCGGCGTACTACGGCATGGTGGCGTTCCAGGTGCAGGCGCAGGAAGGCCAGGGGAACAACCCCGAGGCGGCGTACGCGTACGGACGCGACCTGATGACTCGTTTCTCAGATGACGAGATGATCTTCTCGTACATGGCGCAGTTCGTCGCTGAGGGTCCGATCGCCGAGGGTTCGCGCGACTTGGACTTTGCGTACAAGGCCGCAAAGCAGGGCGTGAAGAACGCCGGCGAGGGTGAGTTCTTCCCGTACGCGGCGCTGGGCAGCGTGTACCACGCGCAGGGCGCGTACGACAAGGCGATCGAGGTGCAGATGAAGGCGATCTCGATCGCGACCGCTGAGAACGAGCCCGAGGCGGTGAAGCAGCTCGAGGCGGCGCTTGACGAGTACAAGTCACACGCGACGAACTGATACGCACGCAAATGCGACATCAGAGCCCGGCCATTGCAATGGCTGGGCTTTTTTCATGCGCGGGTTCAGTCTTCGGGGCGTCCGATGACGCCGACGTCTTTCACGCCCGCGCCGGCGAGGGCGTCGAGGACTTGGAGCAGCGCGGCGCTGGGGGCCTCGGAGTCGGCGGCGACGAGGACGCGCTTGTCGCCCTGGGCGAGTTCGAGGACGCGGTCGGGGAGTTCGGCTTCGCTGACGGGCTCTGAGTTGACGCGGACGGAGCCGTCGGCGAGGACGGTGACGGCGACGACCTCGGCGCGGCTGGCGGGCTCGCCCGCGCTCACGGAGGGGAGGGTGATGTCGAGGGCGTCGGCGCGGACCATGAGGGCGACGGAGAAGATGAAGAAGGTGAGGAGGAGGAAGACGACGTCGATGAGGGGCATGATCTCGAGGCGGGGCTCGCCCGGGTCGTCGTCCACGAGTCGTCTTCCGGCGGGCATGGGCACACGATAGACGAGGGCGGCGGTAGGATCGCGCTCGTGCTGACGATCACGCGTGATGAGTTTGTGGAGCTGGCCCGGTCGGCGTCCGGGGAGCGGGCGGCGATCCCGGTGTGCGTGCGGCTTTTGAGCGATCAGCTGACGCCTGTGCTGGCCTACCGGCGGCTGGTGGCGGCGGACGAGCGGACGGCGCCGTCGTTTTTGCTGGAGTCGGTCGAGGGGGGGGAGACGCAGGGGCGGCATTCGATTCTTGGTGCGCGGCCGGCGGTGGAGGTGGTGGCGAAGGAGCGGCGCGTGAGCGTCGAGAACCACCGCACGGGGGAGCGCGAGACGCGGGATGTGGACGACCCGCTCGGGGTGGTGCGTGGTCTGACGGCGGGGGTGCGGTTTTTGAGGCCCGAGGGGTCGCGGCTGCCGGCGGCGCCGCTCGGGGGGTGGTTCGGCTACGCGGCGTACGACACGGTGCGGTACGCGGAGGGTGGGAAGCTGCCCTTCGCGAGCGCACCGGTGGATGACCGCGAGCTGCCTGATCTGCACTTTGCGCTGTACGACCGGGTGGCGGTGTTCGATCACGTTGAGAAAGTCGTGTACGCGGTGGTGGTGGCGACGGTCGAGCCCGGCGGGGACGCTGGGACTGCTTTTGATGACGCGGCGCGCCGGGCGGAGTCGCTGGCGGCGGAGCTGGAAGCGCCCGGCGCGCCCTTGCCCAGCGGGCGTGTCGGGAGCGCGGCGGAGTACCCGGCGGAGATGGCATCGAACCTGACGCGCGGGGCGCACGCCGAGATGGTGGCGCGGGCGCAGGAGTACATCCGGGCGGGGGACATCTTCCAGGTGGTGCTCGGGCAGCGGTTTGAGAAGCGGAGCGCGGTGGATCCGTTTGAGACGTACAGAGCATTACGAGCGGTGAACCCGAGCCCGTACATGGTGTATCTGCAGGCGCGGGGGTGCATTCTGGCGGCGTCGAGCCCGGAGATTTTGTGCCGAGTGCGCAGCGGGGAGAACGGCGCGGTGGTGACGAACCGTCCGCTGGCGGGGACGCGTCGGCGCGGGTCGGACGCCAGTGAGGACGCGGCGCTTGAGGTTGAGCTTCTGGCTGATCCGAAGGAACGAGCTGAGCACGCGATGCTGGTTGATCTTGGGCGCAATGATGTGGGCAAGGTGGCACGGGCGGGGAGTGTGGCGACGCCGGCGCTCATGGAGATCGAGCGGTACAGCCACGTGATGCACATCAGCTCGACGGTGACGGGGGCGTTGCGGGAGGGTCTGGATATGTGGGACGCGCTGCGGGCGGCGCTGCCTGTGGGGACGATCTCGGGGGCGCCGAAGATCCGAGCGATGCAGATCATCGACGAGTTGGAGCCGGTGCGGCGCGGGCCGTACGGCGGGGGTGTGGGGTACGCGTCGCTGGAGGGTGACATGGACATCGCGCTGACGCTGCGGACGATCGTGGTCCCGACGGCGATGCGCGAGGGGGGGGAGTGGGTGTATCACATCCAGGCGGCGGGGGGGATTGTGGCGGACTCGCAGGCCGGTCCGGAGTTTGAGGAGACGGTGAACAAGGCGGCGGCCTTGGCGCGGGCGGTGGAGCTGGCGGAGCGGGCGTTTTCGGTGTGAAACGCACCCTGGCGCGGGTATGATCGGGGCATGAGCGACACCTCACTCCTGCCGATGCCCGCGACCGAAGAGAAGACCGAGCAGCCGTGGCTGTGGAACGTGGTGCTTCTCGATGATGACGAGCACTCGTATGAGTATGTGATCACGCTGGCGCAGGAGCTTTTCGCGCACCCTCTTGAGCGGGCGTTCCAGATCGCCCAGACGGTGGACAGCGAGGGGCGGGCGGTGTTGAAGACGACGCACCGGGAGCTGGCGGAATTGAAGCGGGAGCAGGTGATCGGGTTCGGGCGCGACTTGTTGGTGTCGTCCTCGACGGGGCCGATGCGGGTGGTGCTGGAGCCGGCGGAGTGTGATTCGGATGACGGCGAGGGGTGAGTGACGCGGGCGCGGGTGGTCGTTGCTGAGCCGCTGC
Organism: Phycisphaerales bacterium; assembly: GCA_965227605.1. Classification (GTDB taxonomy): domain Bacteria; phylum Planctomycetota; class Phycisphaerae; order Phycisphaerales; family UBA1924; genus CALNYS01. The sequence goes on from OZ245745.1 coordinate 963,295, forward strand.
ACCCGGCGGCGCTGGCGTGGCTGCGGGAGCGGGCGGAGGTTGTCGAGGGTGCATCAGACGAGGCGCTGCGCGGAGCCGATGGGCTGATCGTGCGGACGTACACGCGGGTTGATTCGGCGCGGCTTGAGAAAGCGCCGGGCCTGCGGGTGGTTGGTCGCGCGGGGGTGGGGCTAGACAATGTTGATGTGGAGGCGTGCGCGGCGCGGTGTGTGCGGGTGGTGCATACGCCCGAGGCGAACACGGGGGCGGTGGTTGAGTATGTGCTTTCGGCGGTGCTGTCGGCGCTGCGGGCGATCGAGAGTGTGGGGGCGATGAGCGCAGAGGAGTGGGCGCGTGAGCGGGAGTCGGCGATCGCTGCGAAGGAATTGTCGGAGTGTGTGGTTGGGATCTGGGGGATGGGGCGGATCGGGAAAGCGGTGGCGGGGGCGTTTGGGCCGTTGGCGCGGGGGGTTGTGTACAACGATCTGCTTGAGATTCCTGAAGCCGATCGGTGCGGGGCGACGCCTGTTGCGGTGGATGAATTACTCGAACGCGCTGATGTGCTGACTCTTCATGTTGACGGGCGGGAAGCGAACCGAGGGCTGGTTGATGCGGCGGCGCTGGCGCAGATGAAGAAGGACGCCGTGCTGGTGAACGCAGCCCGGGGGATGGTGGTTGATTCGCACGCGCTGGCTGAGTTCCTGCGGGCGAACAGCGGGGCATGGGCGGTTTTGGATGTGCATGAAGTAGAGCCGATCGCGCAAGAGAATCCATTGTTGGGCTTGAAGAACGCGACGCTGACGGCGCACGTGGGCGCGGCGACGGCGCGGGCGAAAGAGGCGATGAGTTGGGTGGTGAAGGATGTGTGGAAAGAGCTTCAGGAGAAGGGGTAGCCCCTCACCCCGGCCCTCTCGGCTGCTTTGGGTTTGGGGGAGAGGAAGGCAGAGGATGCACTGGTTAGGAGCAGGGGCCCCAGGTGGCGATGAGGATGGCGAGGTCGGCGGCGTTGGTGTCGCCGTCGCTGTTGAGGTCGGCGGGGCCGGCGGTTCCCCAGCTCGCTAAGAGCACGGCGAGGTCGGCGGCGTCGACGGTGTTGTTGCCGTCGAGGTCGCCCGCGCATGGTGGGGGGTCGAGGTTGATGTCCCAGCCGATGAGGGAGAAGGCGAGGAGGTCGGCGTAGGTGGTGTAGCCGGGGTTGGCGCCTTGGCCCGGGCCGTTGGGGGAGGACGTGGTCGGGTCCATGACGCCGATGTTGGGTGTGATCTCGAGGAGTACGTCGTCCTTCCAGTGGCTGGCCTGGCGACCGTCGCCGAAGCGGCCGGTGGAGAAGCGGTAGGTGACATCGAGGGGCGCGGTGACGACGGCGTTGACCTGATCGAGGGCGGCCTCGACATCCTGGCGGGTTTCGCGGGCGACGGTTGCGTAATCGGCGAGGGTGGCGGGGTCGTTGGCGACGCCGCCGGTCCCGACGCGGAAGACGTCGAGGGCGGTGATGCTGTCGCCTGAGAAGCCGTCGGTGGAGCTGATGAAGCCGAGCATGTGGCCGATCTCGTGGACCATGACGTAGACGGTGTCGATGAAGCCTTCGGTGAGGCCATCGGAGGGGTCGTTGTCGAAATCGAAGTCGGTGTTGAAGACGATGGAGGCGTCGGCGAAGTCGGGGTCGGAGGTGTCGACGGGGAAGCCGAGGGCGCGGGCGCAGGCGGTGGTGAGTTCGATGCCGTCGAAGGAGGCGTCGGAGGTTGAGACGAAGCCGTCGTTGGTCTCGGCGTCGAGGTCCGGGTTGGGGAGGGCGTTGATCAATGTACTCTCGGCGGCGCCGGCGTCGGCGACGGCGGCGGCGCGGAAGTCGGCGTAGGGGACGTCGATGCGGTTGCTGGACGCGGCGCCGATGAAGCCCGCGTCCGAGACGAAGCCGACGTCGATGAAGATGGTGACGTCGTCGCTGATCTGTGATTCCCAGACGTCGGCGGCGAGCTGGAGGGCGGCGACGAACTCGGCGTCGGCGGCGACGTCGGGGTCGAGGTTGTACTGGATGTCAAGACCGGCGCCGCGGGCGGGGTTTGCCCCGACACGGGTGAGCTCATTGCCCTGGAAGTGGTCGTGGATGAACTCGGCGAGATCGGGCGAGCAGCCGCTGGAACAGACGAAGGAGTCGTCAGCGAGAGCGGGGGCAGCTGCGAGCGCAGCGACAAGTGCGGCGGCGGTGCGGGTCGTCATGTCTGGTCCTCCACGATGGGGCGCGTCCGATAGGGAGCGCCGGCGACTCTGCCTTCAATCTACGCGAAAAACGGTGTCTGGCTGCATTTTTCTTTGATGTTGGCGTACGCTCATGGGATGCCTGAGCTCTCGGTGAACATCGATCATGTGGCGACGCTGCGGAACGCGCGGATGGGTCACGAGCCAGACCCGCTGCGTGCGGCGCACGAGGTGGAGCTTGGCGGCGCGGACGGTGTGACGGTGCACCTGCGCGAGGACCGGCGGCACATCCGCGACGAGGACGTGCGCCGCCTTCGGGACGCCGTGAACGTGCGGTTCAACCTGGAGATGGCGGCGACGGATGAGATGATGGCGATCGCGCTGGAGGTGAAGCCGCACTCGGTGATGCTGGTGCCGGAGGGGCGGCGGGAGGTGACGACCGAGGGCGGGCTGGATGTTGTGGGGCAGCGGGAATGGTTGCGTGAGGTGGTCGAGCGGTTCCGGGGGACGGGCTCGTTTGTGTCGGCTTTTATCGATGCGGAAGCCGCGCAGGTTGAGACGGCGGGGGAGCTAGGCTTTGATATCTGCGAGGTGCACACGGGGCCGTACGCGGCGCGGCACCGGGAGTGCGGCGGGGATCTGCGGCAGGCGGCGCTGGCGGATGAGCTGGGGCGCGTGCGCGAGGCGGGGGAGCGGATCCGGGCGGCGGGGATGCGCTTCAACGCGGGGCACGCGCTGAACTATCACAACGTGCGCCCCATCGCGGGGCTGGAGGGGGTGGAAGAGCTGCACATCGGGCACGCCGTGGTGTCGCGGGCGGTGTATACAGGGTTGCGGTGTGCGGTTCGGGAGATGCGGGATCTGATTGGGTATTGAGTGGTTGCGCGCTGCTGATTGACGCCGGCATGTAATGTTTGGATTTTGTTTATTAGTCATACGGTCGTAAGCTATTGATATAAAGATATTTATTGGATGTTTAGGTTGTGTGAGTTTGGCTTGAAGGTTGGTTCTTGCTACACTTGCTGGACTATGAGCAACGCAGCCGCCAAGACCGTTTCACGACGCCGGAGCCGACGCTCTGGGGGGTCGTCCAAGTCGCTTTCCTCCTTTGAAAATTACACCGAAGCGCTGCGGTACCTGAAGTCGCTGACGAACGTGGAGACGACGCGGGCGCGCCGTTTGTCGTCGGAGATGCTGACGCTGGACCGGATGCGGGCGCTGCTCAAGAAGCTGGGGAACCCGCAGGACGAGTTCAAGAGCGTGCACGTCGCGGGGACGAAGGGGAAGGGCTCGACGTGCGTGATGCTGGAGACGGCGCTGCGGTCGTGCCGGTACACGGTGGGCTCGTTCACCAGCCCACACCTGATGGATGTGCGGGAGCGGATCCAGATCGATGGGCAGATGGTGTCGCACGCGGCGTTCACGGATCTGTTGCGGCAGGTGGTCGATGCGGCAGTGAAGCTGCCGGCGCGGATGGGGGCGCCCTCGTACTTCGAGGCACTTACGGCGATGGCGTTCCTGCGTTTCGCGGAGCAGGCGGTGGACCTTGCGGTGATCGAGACGGGGCTGGGCGGTCGCCTGGACTCGACGAACGTGATCACGCCGGAGGTATCGATCATCACGGCGATCGGGTTGGATCACACGCAGCTTCTGGGCGAGACGGTGGAGGAGATCGCGCGGGAGAAAGCCGGCATCATGAAAAAGGGTGTGCCGACCATCACGATCGATCAGTCCGAGGGTGTGGCGGCGGCGCTGGCGGAGGTCGCTGAGGAAGTTGGCGCCGAGCTGCGGGTGCTGGGGAAAGACATCGATTTCAGTTATCGCTTTGAGGCGTCGCCCAAGCTGGGGCCGCACACCTGCGTGTGTCTGACGACGGAGCGGAGCTCGTTCGAGCACGTATCGGTGCCGCTGCCCGGCGAGCATCAGGCGCTCAACTGCGGGCTGGCGCTGGCGGCTTTGGACCTGCTGCGCGAGCGCGGGTTCGAGCTGAAAGAGACGCCGATGATCGAGAGCCTAGAGGGGGTGGATCTGCCCGGGCGGATGGAGCAGGTGTCGACGGCGCCGCGGGTGCTGATCGATGGCGCCCACAACCCCGACAGCTTGAAGGCGCTGATGCGTTCGATCGGGGCGCACGTGCCGTACGACTCGATGGTGGTGATCTTCGGGTGCGCTGAGGACAAGGACGTGGACGGGCTTTTGCGGGAGATCTCGCTGGGCGCGGACAAGGTGGTCTTCACGCGGGCGAAGGGGAACCAGCGGGCCTGTGATCCCACGGAGCTGGCGAAACGGTTCGCTGAGGTGTCGGGGCGGATGAGCCAGACGGCGGACTCGATCGCGGAGGCGGTGGAGACGGCGGAGCACGCGGTGGGCCGCGAGGATCTGATCTGCGTGACGGGGAGCTTCGTTCTGGCGGGCGAGGCGAAGAAGCATTTTTTGCGGGTCGCGGCGGGCTGAGCGCGGACGGCTGAGGCGGTTGGGTACACTCCGGGGCTATGGCTGAGACGGCATCTGGATCGGCGTCGGTTGGTTCTTCGCGCGACGAGCGGGCGGCGCGCCGGTACTCCGCGGCCCTCGCGAACGAGATCGAGCGCAAGTGGCAAGAGCGCTGGCAAGAGACGGGTGCGTTCGAGGCGCCGAACCCGTCGGGCGATCTGGCTGAGGGCTTCGGCGAGGTCGAGAGCGGTGCGAAGCTGTACGTGCTGGATATGTTCCCGTACCCCTCCGGGGTCGGTCTGCACGTCGGGCACCCGCTGGGGTACATCGCGACGGATATTTACGCGCGGTTCCACCGCATGGACGGGAAGAACGTGCTGCACGCGATGGGGTACGACGCGTTCGGGTTGCCGGCGGAGCAGTACGCGGTGCAGACGGGGACGCACCCGCGGGTGCGCACGGAGGAGAACATCGCGAACATGCGCCGCCAGTTGCGGCGGCTCGGGCTCGGGCACGACGCGCGGCGGTCGGTGAGCACGACGGACGTTGATTTTTATCGCTGGACGCAGTGGATCTTTTTGCAGGTGTACAACGCGTGGTTCGATGCGGAGGCGAACCGTGCACGGCCGATCTCGGAGCTTGTTGCGGAGTTCGAGAGCGGTGATCGCGCGCCGGTGAGCGAGGCGAACCCGCACGACGCGTCGTGGGATTCCCTGAGCGACCGCGACCGTCGGCGCGTGGTGGACAGCTACCGCCTGGCGTACCTGGAAGAGGCGGCGGTGAACTGGTGCCCGCAGCTGGGGACGGTGCTGGCGAACGAGGAGGTCACGGCGGACGGGCGGAGCGAGCGCGGGAACTTCCCGGTGTACAAGCGTCCGCTCAAGCAGTGGATGATGCGGATTACGTCGTACGCGCAGCGGCTTTTGGATGATCTGGCGCAGGTGGACTGGCCCGAGGCGGTGAAGCTGATGCAGCGGAACTGGATCGGGCGGAGCGAGGGGGCGCTGGTTGATTTCGGAGTGACGACTTCGGCCGGCGAGGCGGAGATGATCCGCGTCTTCACGACGCGCCCGGACACGCTGTTCGGGGCGACGTACATGGTGCTGGCGCCGGAGCACCCGCTGGTGGATCGCATCGTGGCGAAGGACTGGCCCGCCAGCACACAGGCGGCGTGGAAGGGGCGGTTCCCGGGCGCGGGGGCGCTCGCGCCCAAGCAAGCAGTGGAGGCGTATCGGAGCTTCGCGGCGTCGCGGACGGATGTGCAGCGCCAGGCAGAGGAGAAGGACAAGACGGGGGTGTTTACCGGGGCGTTCGCGGTGAACCCGGTGAACGGGGAGCGCGTGCCGGTGTTTATCGCGGACTACGTGCTGATGGGGTACGGCACGGGGGCGATCATGGCGGTGCCGGCGCACGACGAACGTGACTTCGCGTTCGCGAAGCAGTTCGAGCTGTCCGTGATCCCGGTGTATGAGCCGGCGAGCGCGCCGGACGGGAAAGACCTGGACGCGTTCCGCGCGAAGGTCGCCGCGGGCGAGGCGTGCTTCTCGGGTGAGGGCGCGGTGGTGAACTCCGGGCGGTTTGATGGGATGGGCACGGCGGAGGCGAAGAAGGCCATCGTTGCGCAGCTGGAGAACGATCTGAGCGGGACGCACGCGGTGACGTTCAAGCTGCGGGACTGGCTGTTCTCGCGTCAGCGGTACTGGGGCGAGCCGTTCCCGATCGTGTACGACGCGGAGGGTTCGCCGCACGCCGTGCCGGAGTCGGAGCTGCCTGTTGAGCTGCCCGAGCTGGAGAACTTCCAGCCCGAATCATCGGATGACCCGGACGCGCCGCCGCGCCCGCCGCTGGGGCGGGCGAAGGAGTGGGCGACGGTTGAGCTCGATCTCGGCGACGGGGTGAAGAGGTACACGCGCGAGCTGAACACGATGCCGCAGTGGGCGGGGTCGTGCTGGTATTACCTGCGGTACCTGGATCCGAAGAACGAGGGCGCGTTTGTTGATCCGGCGGTCGAGCGGTATTGGATGGGTGATCGCGCGGGGGGCGTTGATCTGTACGTCGGCGGTGTGGAGCACGCGGTGCTGCACCTGCTCTACGCCCGGTTCTGGCACAAGGTGCTATTCGACCTCAACCACGTATCAACCGTCGAGCCTTTCCAGCGGCTGTACAACCAGGGGTACATCCAGGCGTTCGCGTACACGGACGAGCGCGGGGTGTATGTCGAGGCGGAAGAAGTTGTCGACGCCGACGGCAAGCGCGTCGGGCACGACCCTGGCGCCGAGGGGCCGTACTTCTTTGAGGGGCGCGAGGTGTCGCGTGAGTACGGCAAGATGGGTAAGAGCCTGAAGAACGCCGTGGCGCCGGACGAGATCTGCGAGAGTTACGGCGCCGACACGCTGCGGCTGTACGAGATGTACCTCGGGCCGCTGGACCAGTCGAAGCCGTGGAACACGGACGACATCATCGGCGTGCACCGGTTCCTGCAGCGGCTGTGGCGGAATCTCGTTGACGAGCAGACGGGCGCGCTGCGTGTGACGGACGAGGCGGCGGATGAGGAATCACGGCGCACGCTGCATAAAACGATCGCGGGTGTGCGCGAGGATATGGCTGTGCTGCGCTTCAACACGGCGATCGCCAAGCTGATCGAACTGAACAACGCGCTCACGAAGCTGGTGGCGAAGATCGGTTCGTGCCCGCGGGAGATCGCCGAGGCGCTGGCGCTGATGCTGGCCCCGCTGGCGCCGCATGTGGCGGAGGAGCTGTGGGAGCGGCTTGGTCACGAAGGCGGGCTGACGCGCGCGCCCTTCCCGGAAGCGGATGAGTCGCTGCTGGTGGCGGACACCGTGGAGATCGCGGTGCAGCTGGCGGGGAAGGTGAAGGCGCGGATTCAGGCGCCGGCGGACGCGGACGCCAAGGCGCTCGAAGCGTTCACGCTCGCTCACGAAGACGTGGCGGGTTTGCTCGAGGGCAAGACGGTGCGCAAGGTGATCGCGGTGCCCGGGCGGTTGGTGAACATCATCGTGAGCTGAGGATGCGGCTTAGCGTTGGGCGTTGCCCAAGCGGCCCTGGGTTTGTTTGTAGTCGCGCTCGGCGGCTTCGAGTTGGAACTCGATGCGTTTGATATCGCTCTGGATGCGCTGGAAGGCGCGGGAGCCGGGGTCTTCGGCGGCGAGCGAGGTGCGGAGGGCGCCGAGCTGAGTGCGCAGGTCGGGGATGAGCTTGCGGAGCTGCTGGACGCGGGCGAGATCGGCGCGGCGGATGCGGGTGAGGGCGTCTTTGCCCGCGTCGAGGCGGGCGAGGGCGGAGACGCTGCGCTGGGCGTCGCTGAGGGCCTGAGGTCGCCCGGCGGGCGGCATGGCGGGGGCGTCGGTGCGTTTGCGGAAGTTGGCGGTCCACGCGTTGGCGTCGGCTTGCGAGAGGGTGAGGGCGGCGGGCTCGGCGAGGCCGATGCGTCGGGCGCGGACGAGCCAGGCACCCTCGAGCCAGCGGGCATCGGGCTGGGCGCCGACGTTGCGCAGGTCGGCGAAGGAGCGGGTCGGGACCTCGAGTTCGAGGCGCTGACCGCGGCGCAGGACGGTGATGTTGAGTGTCTCGCCCGGGTCGAGCGAGAGGATGACATGGCGGAGCGTGCTGACGCTCCCGGCGCGGGGGAGCCCGGCGAGGGTGACGCCCTGGGCTTCGACGGCGAGGTCGCCCGCTTCGAGGATGTCGTCGGCGGGGAAGCCGGGGACGGTGGCTTCGATGACGACACCCGGAACGGGGGCCGCGGCGGGCGGGTTGCCGAACTGCACGCCTAGCCCGGCGCGGGGCGAGAGCAGGAAGCGCTGGCGGAGGGCCTCGCTGAGGCGGGAGCGCTGCTCGGGGGTGAGGGCGCTGGCGTCGATGTCTTTCTCGAAGGCGGCGGCGAGTTCTTCGGCGCGTTGGATGAGTTCGACGGTGGCGCGCTCGCGTTCGATGAGTTGCGGCGCGTCGAGCTGGGCGATGATGTCGCTCAGCGTTGGGGCGTCGCTCTCAGTCTGAGCGAAGGCGCTCGCGGCGCTCAGGAGGACGAGGGCTCCAGCGAGCTTCGCACAAGTTCGGAGTGCTCCGTGAGCCATGCGGCCTTTCTCTCGATCATCCTCAGGAAATCGGTCGCGTCGTGGCGACCGAAGGAGCCTGTCTCGGCGATGGGGCCGGCGGCCTCGGCGATGAGGGATTCGGCCATCAGCCAGGGGGCGACTTTGAGTTCCGAGTCGCTGAGTCGGCACCCCTCCACGCCATCATACCCGGAGAGGAACCAGGAGAGGCGCCTTAAATCAGGATCGTCGGCCCAGGCGTCGAGGTCGTCGCCGCCTCTGATAAGGCTGAATTGAAGGGCGCCGGAGGCGACGTCGGCGCAGCGTGCGTCGGTGTGGGCGGCGTCGTAGTCGAGTGCGGCGGCGACGTCGCCGTTCTTGAAGACAACGTTCCCGGGGTGCCAGTCGCCGTGGACGACCTGGCGGGGCCAGGCGGCGTAGCCGGCGGCCTCGACGCGCTCGATGGCGCTGCGGTAGAGGTCGAGCAGCGCTGCGCCGACGGCGCCCTGGTCTTCGGGGCGTTTGCTGATGCGCTGGAGGCGACGCACGACGCCGTCGGCGGCGTGGAAGCCGCGGGCGGGCGCCTCCGCGTCGGGTCGGAAGTCGGCGGTGAGGCGGTGGAGGATGGCGAGAGCGCGCCCGGCGGCGCGGGTTTCGCCCTCGGTCGCGGAGTAGGGATCGCCGGCGACGTACTCGAAGAGTTCGTAGAGGCGGTCGCTCAGCTGGAGGATGGAGTTGTTGTCGTCGCGCGTGCCGAGGAGGCGGGGCAGGGGGTAGCCGCGCGAGGCGAGGTGCAATTGCAGTTGGTGTGAGAAAGCGACGCGGGCCGGGTTGCTGCGGGCCTTGCCGCGGCGTTTGAAGAGGAGGACGCCTTTGGTGGTGCGGAGGAGAACTTTGGGGGCGTCGCCCGAGCCGCGTTTGACGGGGCGGATCTCTGAGATGACGCCGGTGTCGTAGTGGGAGAGGGCGATCGCGAGTTCGGCGGGGTCGAAGGCGGCGGGCGCGTTGTCGGCGGCGTGCTCGCTCATCACTCCACGTTCTGGACCTGCTCTTTGATGCGGTCGATGGCGCCCTTGATCTCGACGATCTCGCGGGAGATGTCGGCGTCGTTGCACTTGCTGCCGATGGTGTTGGCCTCGCGGAGCATCTCCTGGGCGAGGAAGTCGAGGGTGCGCCCAACCGGCGCGTCGTCGGGGGAGCCGATGAGCTCACGGAACTGGGCGATGTGCCCGCTGAGACGCTGGAGTTCTTCGGCGATGTCGGAGCGTTCGGCGAAGACGGCGACTTCGCGTACGAGGTCGGCGGGTTCGACGGCGAGCTGGGCCTCTTCGAGCATCTGTTCGAGGCGGGTGCTGAGGCGCTGGGCGTAGGCCTCGACGACGACTGGGGCGCGCTCGCTGATGCGGCCCAAGCGCTCGGCGATCACGTCGGCGAGCTGCTCGAGTTCGCTGAGGAGGATCGCGCCTTCCTTGCGCCGGCGCTCGATGAGCTGTTCGCTGGCGGTGTCAAGGAGGCGGTCGATGGCGCGGCGGGCGCGGGCGAGGCGCTGCTCGTCGTTGGTCGCGGGCTGGAGGACGCCGGGGAGACCCAGCAGGGAGCCGAGGTCGAAGGAGACGCTGCCGTTGGAGAGGCTGGGGGCGGAGCGGGCCTGCTCGATGTAGCGCTCGAGGGCCTCGTGGTTGATGGCCTGGGCGGCGTCGCCGGTGGTGTCGGAGCACTTGACGCTGAGGGTGACGGTGCCGCGGGTGAGGCGTTTGCGCAGGTTGGATTCGAGCTCTGCCTCGAGGCCCTGGAGGTCGTCGGGCAGGCGCAGGACGCTCTTGAAGTACTTGGCGTTGAGGCTGCGGAGTTCGACGAAGAACTGGGCGCCATCCTCGACGCCTGAGGCCTCGCCGAAGCCGGTCATGCTGCGGATCATGCTCGCTCCCCCACGGGCGAGGTCACTGGGGATCGTCCTCTGCGGTGGGCTCTTCGGAAGTGGGCTCGGGCGTGGTGTCGCCTTCGAGGGTCGGGGTTGAGTCGGCGGGGGAGGTGACTGGGGCGTCCTCAACCGGAACGCCGGCGCCGGCGGGTTCTTCCGTGGTCTGAGCAGGGCCGGCGGCCGGGAGTGGGGTGGCCTCGGGCGGGCGGAGGGCGAAGTTCAGGCCGATGGCGATGCCCAGGAAGACGACGAAGACAACGATGGTGGAGATGGTGAGGGCGTCGCCGGTGCGGGCGCCGAAGGCGGATTGGCCGGAGCCCCCGCTGCCCGCGCCGAAGGCGCCGGAGAGGCCGCCGCCCTGCGGGCGCTGGATGAGCACGACGAGGATCATCGCGAGAGAGATGACGAGGAAGAGCACCACGAGAAGCGCGATGCCGATGCGGTCGTAGTCCACGGGTCGGTTCCTTCTGGGTCAGCTTGCGGTCTGGGCCTGCGATTGGGCGGCCCGGGCGATGGCGAGGAAGTCTTTGGCGTTGAGCGAGGCGCCGCCCACGAGGCCGCCGTCGATGTCGGGCTGGCTCATGAGTTCGGCGGCGTTGGCGGGTTTCATGGAGCCGCCGTAGATGATGCGGGTCTTGGCGGCGCTTTCAGCGCCGAGCATGTCGGCGAGGACCTCGCGGATGCGTGCGTGCGCGGCCTGGGCGTCGTCGGGCGTGGCGGTCTTACCGGTGCCGATGGCCCAGACGGGTTCGTAGGCGATGACGAGCTTGTCGTGGAGGTCTGTTTCGCTGGACTGGAGGGTGTTGCGGAGCCCGGCGCGGAGCTGGCGTTCGTTGACCGCATTGGTTTCGCCGGCTTCGCGCTGGTCGAGGGTTTCGCCGACGCAGAGGACGGCGATGAGCCCGGCTTCGATGGCGGCGCAGGTCTTCTTCGCGACGAGTTCGTCGCTCTCGCCGATGACGTGGCGGCGCTCGGAGTGACCCGTGAGGACGCAGGCAACGCCGAGGTCGCGGAGCATGGCGGCGGAAACCTCGCCGGTGAAGGCGCCGTCGGGCTCGTGGTAGAGATCCTGAGCGCCCAGGGCGGCGGCGCCGGCGAGCTCGCGGGCGACGGTCTCGAGGTGGACGAAGGCGGGGAAGACGGCGAGATCGACCCCGGGGGCCTCGTTGAGTTCGCACGCCACGTCCCCCGCGCTCTGGCGCGTGAGGTTCATCTTCCAGTTGCCGCCCACGAAGGGCGTGCGTTCGGAGGGCATGGCGGGCTCCGGGAGGGGGTGAAATCGAGCCGAGCAGTATACCGCACTGGCTTTGCGAGCCGGGATTGGGGGTGAAAAAAAGCCCCGCCCGGTGGGAGCGGGCGGGGCGGTGGTCGTCCCGGCGTCGGTGGGGGACCGCCGGGGCTTGATCGCCCGCCCGGCTCCGAAAAGGGAGGGCGAGCCTGCGGGACTCGCGGGGGCGGAGCGCCTCCCGGTCGTCCCAAGTGTTCGGCGGGGCTGCTCACCCGGCCGAACGGTTCGGCGTGCGGCGCGTAAGCGCCCTTCGATGCGGCGGAGCGACCGATCCGTCGCGAGCGACGGGAAGGTCGCGGGCGCGTCCCTGCGCCCTGGCCAGCGCCGTCCGTGGACTAGCCGACCGATTCCCTTCGTTCTCCGCGGCACGCATCCGTTCCCCTCCGGTCGGCCGCCGTGCCGACGTTCGGGGGCTTCCCGAGAATCCCGCGTGCGCCCGCTAGGGCGTTACGCGCGTGAGTCGTTCTGCTGCGAGCGTTTGCGCTCGAGCTTCGCGGTGAGGCTCGGGAGCGCTTCCAGGCGTTCCCGCATGCTGCTGCGCCAGGCGGCGCGGTCCCGAATCTCCAGCCAGTCGCCCGCGCCCACCAAGGCCACTTCCGTCGGAAGGCCGACCAGCTCGAGGATGTCCTCCGGCAGACGCACCCGCCCCGCGGAGTCCATCTCCACGCGCCGCGCGAGCCCGAAGAGCGTCGTCAACAACTCCGCCTGATCCGGGTCGGGCGTCAGCGTCGAGGAGTACATCCGCGAGCGTTCCGTGAAGAACGTCTCCGTGTAGAGACGCAGCGAGCCGCCCGTCCAGGGCACCGCGTACCAGGCGTTCCCGTCGACCTCCGGGCTCCAGCGCGAGCGGATGTCGGCCGGGACCGCGAGACGGTTCTTGGAGTCGATCGTGTGCTCGTAGCTGCCCGTGAAAAGCACTCATGCGTCCCCAAGCCCCCCGTTCGTGACGGTGATGGGAAACTAACCCACTCTCCCCCACAGTGCAACACAATTCATTCTTGCGGCCACATCTTGGCGGTTTTTTCTCCCAAATGATGATTCGATAATTATTTAGAGCACGCGAAAATTGTCCACGAGTTATCGACATGAAGCGTTTTCGTTCTCATCACGCGTGTGGGTAAGGGGATGCATTCCTGTCGCAAATCGCTAGTCTGGAAACGAGAGAGCGCGAATCCCCGGTACGCGGGGTTCGTGGTGAGGAGAGAGAGCATGAGCGTTGACGATCCGCTCGCGGGCCTTGAGCTCGGGATCTCGTCCGTGCGTCCGTTTGTGATGACCTCGGCGTTTGAGAACGACCGCTCGGCGATCCTTGTGGAGTGGTTGCAGCAGTGCGCGATGTCGCCGCCGATGGTGTGCGTCGCCGTGCGCAAGGGGCGTCCGATCGAGCCCATCATCCGGGACAGCCACGCGTTCGCGCTGTGCGAGATCGCCGAGAGCGACCTCACGCTCGACCGCATGATCCGGCGCGCGTGCGAGCACGACGACGACATCCTGGAGTCACTGCCGTACGAGACGCTGCGCACGGGCTCGCCTTGCATCATGCGCGAGGGGCGGGTGTTCGACTGCGAGGTGATCCGCCACGTTGATTTCGAGGCGGACTACGAGCTGTACATCGCGCAGGTGCTCGAGGTGAAGCGCTACTCGGCCGAGGAGTGCGCGTCGAACCGCCACCCGCGCCACGCGCACCGACGGCGCGAGAGCGCGGTGACGGCCGAGGTGGCGACCGAGGCGTAGGCGGGGTTATTGCTCCGAGGCTTCGGCGGAGCGCATCATCTGATCGAGCATCGTGCCGATGAGCGCGGTGGTCTCCGCATCGCCGCCGTTCTCTCCTGTGACCATCACCCGCGGCGTGATCTGCACGCCCTTCTCGCCGACGATCTTGAGCAGTTCGATCATCGCGGCGTTCCCGCGCCCGATCTGCTCGGCGATCACGCGGAAGGCTTCGGCCTGGGCTTCGGCCTCGACGCGGATGCGCTCGGCCTGGGCCTGGGCGTCGATGATGCGTCGCTCCTTGTCGCGTTCGGCGATCTGGACCTGGTACTGGGCGGTGGCGAGGCGCTTTTCTTCTTCGGCTTCCTGCTGGGTGCGGGTCAGCGCCTTGCGCTGCTCGGCGGCGCGCTGCTGCTCTTGGAAGGTGATCTGCTCCTGAGTGGCGATCTCGCGGTCGGTCTGTGTTTTAAGGAGCTCGCCGAGGGTGGCCTCGTTGCCGACGTCGCCGATGCGAACGGCGGTGACGCTGACGCCGAAGGGGCGCATCTGCTGGACAACCATGGCGAGCGATTGTGTTTCCTGCTGCGAGCGCTGCTGTACGTAGTCGAGGGCTTTGACGCTCTCGGCGTTGTTGCGGAAGACGGATCGGACGACGGAGGTGAGGCGTTCCGTGAGGGGGGCTCCGTCGGTGCCGAAGTTGGCGACGACCAGCGGGGCGTCGCTCGGGCGGATCTCATACTCCACGCGCACATCGACGGGGAAAGTAAAGCCGTCGCTCGAGCGCACTTCGATCTCGCGCTGATCGGAGTTTGAGTTCAGGGACGCCGAGCCAGACCGCGAGCTTTCGGTGTAGCGCACAGTGCGCTGCGCTGTCGAGATGATCGTGACCTCGTAGGCCGAGGTGTTGAGGTAGTACTTGTCGGGCATATAGGGCGTGCTCCAGATGCCTCGCTCCCCGCGATCGACCAATTCGCCTGTGCCCGTGTCCGGCGGGAGCGCCCCGACGTTGGACTTGATCACCGCGACGGTCGTCTTCTCGACATTCGTCAGCGAAACTTTCTCGACTTTGAAGAGCTTCGGGTTGAGGCGGTGCTTGCCCGGCTTGAGCACAGAGGTCTGAGGACCCTTGAAGCCTCCGCCGCTCGTCAGGAAGTGCTGGGCGTCGAGCATCATGCCGAACTCGCTCTCGTCCCACTCCGGCGCGAAGACGTGCCCGGTGGGCAGCGGGCGTCCGTCCGCGGCGGTGAGGAGGCCGACTTCGTTCTCGCCGATCTCAACGAGCTTGTGGATCTCGACGTCGAAGATCACGGGCCAGAGCCAGAAGTGCCAGCCGGGAGGCAGAGTGCTGGCCTGCGGGCCCATCTCGCCCTCGGTGGCGATGATCTTGCCCTCGGCGAGCTTTGAGCCCATGGCGTTCTTGATGACGACGCCGACCTCGTTCTCGCCCACGAAGCGGATGGAGCTGAGCGCGAAGAAGACAAAGAGCACAGCGAGAGCGCCGACGCCGACCAGGGCGCGCAGGCCGGCGCCCTTCACCTTCGGGAGGGTGGTCAGGATGGCGATGGCGGCGAAGAGGCCGAGGACGAGGAGGGCGGTAGAGGCCATGACTTCTGCTTCCTTTCGTGACGGCGCGGGAAGACGCCGGTCCCGTTTGTAGGGACGACGCGCCTCGCGGTGTCGCGTGGGGCGTGTCCAAAAAGTATCAGATACGACAGGTCAGCCGGCTGTTGTGGGATCAGCCCCAGGCGGCCAGCAGTATGGCGAGATCGCCCGCGTCGGTGATGGTGTCGCCGTTGAGATCGGCCGCGGGTGTTCCCCACGCGGCGAGGAGGACGGCGAGGTCGCCCGCGCCGACGGATCCGTCGCCGTCGAAGTCGGCGGGGTCGGAGGCGTCGCAGAGGTTGAGGAGGGCGACGTTCTGCGAGGGGGTGCCGCTGGCTTTGTCGAAGCGCCCGGCAACGGCGAGGGCGCTGGTGGCGGGGTCGATGGCGATGGCTCGTGCCTCGGGGGCGCCGCCGTCGAGGGAGAGGCCGCCGGCGAGGATGGTCCACGCGGCGCCGTCCCAGGCGGCGATCGCGCCGGCTTCGCTTGGGCCGAAGTCGCCGGCGGCGAGGAGGGTGTCGCCTGAGCCGAGGTCGGCGATAAAGAGGTTGTAGACGGGGCCGCCGGGTCCGCTGGCGAGGGTTTGCCAGCCGGCGCCGGAGTTGACGGCGACGTTGGAAGTGAATTCGCCCGCGGCGTAGAGCGCGGGGCCGGCGCCGAGGTCCGCGGTCAGCACGGAGCGCACCGGGGCGTCGAAGCCGCCGGCGATGTCGTTCCAGCTGCCGGCGTCGAAGCGGGCAATGTTCTGGAGCTTGTCGCCACCGACGGCGAAGTCGAGATCTCCCGCGGCGACGAGGGCGCCTGTGGGATCGACGGCGAGATCGAAGACCTCACCGATGAGGCCCTGGCCGACCTGGTTCCATGCGGCGCCGTCCCAGCTCGCGACGGCGCGGGCGCTGTCGCCGCCGGTGAGCCAGAAGCCCCCGCCGGCGTAGAGGGTGTTGTCGAGAACGAGGAGGGCGTTGGCGGGGCGGTTAAAGCCGGCGCCGGCGGGCCCCCACGACCCGCCGAGCCGGCGTGCGACCATCGAAGGGAGTTCGGAGCCGATCTGCGTGAAGGCGCCGGCGATCCAGAGCGAGCCGTCGAAGAAGACCGTGTCGATGACGCGGGCGTTGACGTCGGCGGCGAGCGAGGACCACGCGGCGCCGTCCCACTGCGCGACGCGCGAGGCGGGCGCTCCGGCGATGGAGGTGAAGACGCCGACGGCGACGAGCACGTCGCCCGAGCCGAGGTCGGCGGTGGTGAGCGCGAGCACTTCGGCGGAGGCGCCGGGGTCGGCGACGCCGGTTTCCCAGGTGGGGTCGCAGTCACCGCCGGCCATCGCGGCGTAGCTCATGAACATGGTGGCGATAAACGACGAGCGGTCCATGACGCGAGGATACCGCGCGGGGGGCTGATCCGGCGAAGAAAATCCGATTCACCGGCGTCAGGCGGGGGCGATGATTGGGGGCCAGTCGCGGACGGGCATGCCTTTGCGCGTGTCGCCTTTCGTTTTCGGCGTCGCGTCGAAAGCAAGGCGTCCCGGGCGTTTGTGGAGATCGCGTCCGGGGTCGCAGTTGGCGGTCCAGTGAAAGAGAGCGCTGTCGGCGTCGTGAACATCCACCTCTTCGCCGACGAGGATCGTGAACCTGGGCGCGGGGGCGTCGTGCTCGAGCAGTCGCTCGATGACGGCGCTGTCGTTGTTCTCGGACGAGACGAAGAGCCAGCCGAAACCGAGTTCTTCAGGCAGCGCGGCGTCGCGCACGCCGGGGAGGGCGCGGATCTGATCGAGGAGCTGTGGCGCCGTCGCGCGTGTGGGGCGCTCGATGTCAGCGTTCTCTCCGCCGAGGGCGTCGGCTTCTTCGGGCCACGGGCGGGTGGCGTCGAAGCCGATCTTGGTCCCGGCGCCGAGCGCGGGGGCGGCGTGGTCGAGGATGTCGAGCGGGCCCTTCACGAGTTCGATGTCGCGGTCGGGGTCGCAGTGCTCGCTGGCCGCGCGGAGGACGGCGAACTCGTCGTGAACATCGACGTCGTGATCAACGACGAAGACGCACTTGGTCCAGGCCATCTGCCCGGCGCCCCAGACGCTGGCCATCATGCGCCGCGCCTGCAGCGGGTATTCCTTCTCAATCTGCATGACCGCGCAGTTGTGGAAGGCGCCGAACATGGGGAGGTCGTAGTCGCGCACGTCGGGGGTGATCGTGCGTAGCAGCGGCAGGAACAAACGCTCCACACCCTTGCCCATCCAGTAATCCTCCTGCGGCGGCAGGCCGACGACGGTCGCGGGGAAGATCGGATCCTTGCGCATAGTGACGGCCGTCACTTCAAGGATCGGGTACCGGTCCGGCAGGGAGTAGAACCCGGTGTGATCGCCGAAGGGGCCCTCGAAGACTCCGCCGGGGCCGAGCGGGACAGCGTTGTGCGCGCGGGGGTCGTAGCCGGGGGGGCCGGCTTCGTTGCTGACGTAGCCCTCGATGATGATCTCGGCGTTGGCCGGCGCGCTGAGGGGGACGGTTGTGCAGGGGACCATTGGGATGCCCTTGCCGTTTAGGAAGCCGGCGAAGAGGAGTTCGGAGATTCCCGGCGGGAGCGGGGCGATGGCGCTGAAGGGGAGGACGCTTTCGCCGCCCAGGGCGATGGCGACGGGCATCTTCTTGCCGAGCTTTCTCCATGAGCGCCAGTGGCGGGCGCCGTCGTGATGCATGTGCCAGTGCATGGCGAGGCGGCGGCGCCCGAGGAGCTGGACGCGGTACATGCCGATGTTGTGGGACGCGGGTTTTTTTACTCCCGTGTCGTCGGCGTGGATGGTGTGGATGCCGGCGAAGGTGATGTAGCGGCCTTGGTAGTTGGCGTCGTTGATGAGATCGAGCTCTGGGATGCCGTGGTTAATGTCGGCGGGGTAGCCGACGGCGGCGAGGTCGCCGTCGAGGGGCCAGCACTTGATGATGGGGAGCTGGGTGAGATCGACGTTCTCGGCGAGGGTGACGGTTTCCTGGCAGGGGGCGCGGGAAACCGTGCGCGGCGGGATGCGGAAGAGGGGGGCGAACTTCTTAAACGCGGCCCAGAGTTCGCGGAGGGAGCGCGGGGGTTCTGGTTTGGTGAGTTCGGCGATGCGGTCGGCGAGGGCGTCCAGACCGTTGGTCGCGCCGATGGCCATTTCCAGGCGCGTGTAGCTGCCGAGGGCGTTGATGAGGACAGGGATGTCGGAGCCGGCGACGTTTTCGAAGAGGAGGGCCTTGCCGCCCAGGCGACAGCGGCGGGGGTCGTTTCGGAAGGAGGAGGCGGATGGTTCGCCGGGCGCTTTGCGTTTGGACTCGGCGTCGGCGCGGGCGGCGATCTCGAGGAGGGGGCTGACGCGCTCGGGCACGCGCTCGAGCTGGCCCGCTGAGTCGAGGGCGCTGACGAACTCACGGAGCGAGGGGTACATTGGTTTCGATGGTAGAACGCTTGACGGGAGCGCGTCTGTGAACGCAGTGCTTGATCTTGATCGTGTCGAGAAGACGTACGGGCGGAAGGTGCGGGCGCTGCGCGGGGTGTCGCTGAGCGTTGAGCCGGGGCAGATCTTCGGGTTGCTCGGGCCGAACGGGGCGGGGAAGTCGACGCTGGTGAAGATCCTGCTGGGGATCGTGCGCCCGACGAACTGCCATGGGACGATGCTTGGCGAGGCGGTGGGGCACAAGGCGACACTGGCGCGGGTGGGGTATTTGCCTGAGCACGTGCGCTTCCCGGAGCATCTGACGGGGACGCAGGCGCTGCACTACATCGGGCGGCTGCTGAACATGCCGAGGGGTGAGCGGAAGAAGCGGGCGGACGAGTTGCTGGAGCATGTCGGGTTGGAGAAGCGTGCGAACTCGCGTGTGGGGGGGTACTCGAAGGGGATGAAGCAGCGGCTGGGGATCGCCCAGGCGTTAATCGGTGATCCGGAGTTGGTGTTTCTCGACGAGCCTACGGACGGCGTGGACCCGATGGGGCGGCGGCACATCCGCGAGATGCTCATCCAGATGCGGGATAAGGGGAAGACGGTGGTGGTGAACTCGCATCTTTTAGGCGAGGTGGAGCTGGTGACGGACCGGGTGGCGATTCTGGTGAACGGGTTGGTGCGCAGGTTCGGTGCGATTGATGATCTGGCCGCGGGGCAGATCGGGTACACGGCAGAGTTCGAGGCGCACGCCACGCTTTCGAGCGCGGAGCTGATGGGCGGGTTGGTGAAAGAGACGGAGTCGGGGCTGCGGATGGCGGCAGGGGGCGAGCGGGTGGATGTTTCTGACGGGCGGATCAATGTGGAGACGCGGGACGCGAACGTGGTGCAGCCGGTGGTGGACGCGCTGCGGACGAGGGGGGTGGTGGTGCGATCGCTGAACTACGCGCGACCCTCGCTTGAGGATCTGTTCGTGGCGGCGGTGGAGGAATCGAACGCGACGGATGTAGCGGATGAAAAGGAGCGCCGGTGATGCTGACACAGACGATGGCGCTCTTTATTGATTCGTATCGGGAGCTGAGCGCGAAGAAGATTTTCTGGATCTCGATGGCGATCTCGGGGTTGATCGTGCTGGTGATCGCGGCGGTGGGGATCTCGGACGAGGGCAACCTGACGGTGCTGTGGTTTGAGACGTCGCTCCCGCTGGGCGATTTCATCGAGCGCGATGTGTTTTACAAGACCGTCTTCAGCACCCTGGGTTTCCGGATCTGGCTCGCGTGGGGCGCGACGATCCTGGCGCTTGCTTCGACGGCGGGCGTGTTTCCTGAGTTTCTTTCCAGCGGGTCGATCGATCTCACGCTTTCGAAGCCCATCGGGCGTGCGCGTCTGTTCTTGACCAAGTACGTCGCTTCGCTGCTCTTTGTTGCGCTGCAGGTGGGTGTGTTCAGCGTGATGGCGTTTCTCGTGATCGGCATCCGCGGGAGCGCGTGGGAGCCCGCGATCTTCTACTCGGTCCCGCTGGTGACGATTTTCTACAGCTACCTGTTTTGTGTGTGCGCGCTCTTTGGCGTCCTGACGCGCTCGGCGATCACGTCGTTGATCGCCACAGGCGTTTTCTGGTTTGTGGTGTTCGTAATCGGATCTGCGGAGACCACGCTTCTGTATTTCCGCACGTCTAACGATGTGCGTGTGCACAGCTACCAGACGAGCATCGCGTCGCTCGAGCGTCGTCAGTCGCGGCCGCTTGATGAGTCAGCGAGTTCGCTTGAGCGCGTGCAGAATTACCGCGACGAGACGGTTGCGGAACTGCGACTGCGCAACGCGAGGGCGAACCTGGAGTCGGCGCAGGCGGACGCCGAGGGCTTTGCGCTGTATCACCGCATCGCGTTCGGCGTCAAGACGTTGCTGCCGAAGACCAGCGAGACGCTCGACATGTTGGAGTACCGGCTGATCTCGATGTCGGACATGGATGGTGTGAGGTTCGCCGGCGACGAGTCTGATCCGCGCACTCTCTCCCCGCGTCTGACGGACGAGGGGGAACTTGATGACGAGCTGGTCGATGCGCAGGACACGCTTACGGCGCTGGAAACCGAAAACCGCCTGCGCTCGCGCTCGGCGTGGTGGATTCTCGGGACATCGCTGCTGTTTGAGGTTGGGGTTCTGGGGATCGCGGTGTGGCGGTTCCGGCGGCGGGATTTCTAACTAGGCGCCCAGTTCTCGGCCTCGGTTGCGGGCGGCGGTGATGGCGTTGATCACGGCCTGCATGACGTTGTGGTCGTCGAGGGTGTTGGTCGCGGCGGCTGTTGTGCCGCCCTTGCTGGTGACGGCGGAGCGGAGGTCGGCGGGCGCTGTCTCGCGCTGGTTCTCAAGGAGGGCGGCGGCGCCGGTGATGACGGCGCGGACGGTTCGGTCGGCGTCGTTGGGGTCGATGCCGACTTCGATAGCGGCTTTGGTCATGGCCTCGGCGAGGTAGAAGAGGTAGGCGGGGCCGGAGCCGGCGACGGCGGTGAAGGCGTCGAAGAGTGATTCGTCGATGTCGATCACGTCGCTGACGGAAGTCATGAGGGCGCGGGCGAGGGCGTCGTCGCCTGGTTGCGCGCCGGCGCTCTGGGTGATGGCGCTGATTCCCTTGCCGATCTGGGCGGGGGTGTTGGGCATGACGCGGACGACGCGGG
The DNA here is from genome assembly GCA_965227605.1 of Phycisphaerales bacterium. Taxonomy (GTDB): domain Bacteria; phylum Planctomycetota; class Phycisphaerae; order Phycisphaerales; family UBA1924; genus CALNYS01. The sequence goes on from OZ245745.1 coordinate 984,551, forward strand.
CCCAGTCGCCGAGGAGGCTGCGGACGCGTGCCCCTGTGGCGCCGGCGAGGATGCTAATGACGACGCGTGAGGATTCGCCCGCGGTGCGGGCGACGTCGGGCGCGGCTTCGGGGAGGATCTGGGGTTTGACGGCGAGGAGGATCTGGGTGTTTTCGCTGATGTGAGAGGCGAGGTCGGTGAAGCTGGGGGCGGTGTGGACGCCGGCTTTTGTGAAGACGGTTCGCTTGACCTCGTCGGGGTCGGCGACGACGATGTTTTGGCTCTCGATCGCCCCGGCGCGGATGGCGGCGAGGAGGATGGCTTGTGCCATGTTCCCGGCGGCGAGGACGGCGAGCTTCGCTGGCGTTTCGGCGTTGCTCATGAAAGGCTCCAGTGACCGACGGCGCAGCGGCAGAGATCGAAGAGACGGCGGAAAGCGCCCCGGTTTCGCGCGATCCGTGGGAGGTGGTGAAGATCGCGCGGCACCCGGAGCGGCCGCAGACGAGAGACTACATCGACCTGATCTTCCGTGATTTTTGCGAGCTGCACGGGGACCGTCGGTTCGGCGACGATCACGCGATCGTGTGCGGGTTTGCGCGGCTTCGTTCGATGAAGGTGATGCTGATCGGCCAGCACAAGGGGCGCGACACGAAGGAGCGGATCGCGTGCAACTTCGGGTGCGCGCACCCGGAGGGGTATCGCAAGGCGCTGGCGAAGATGCGTCTGGCGGAGAAGTACGGCGTGCCGATCGTGACGCTGGTGGATACACCCGGCGCGTACCCGGGGCTGGGCGCGGAGCAGCGGGGGCAGGCGGAGGCGATCGCGGTGAACCTGCGTGAGATGTCGCGCTTGAAGACGCCGATCGTGAGTGTGGTGATCGGGGAGGGGGGCTCGGGTGGGGCGCTGGGGATCGCGGTGGCGGATCGCGTGGCGATGATGGAGAACTCGTGGTACTCGGTGATCTCGCCTGAGGGGTGCGCGGCGATCCTTTGGAAAGTGGCGAACGAGGAAACGAACACCGCGGCGGCGACGGCGCTGAACCTGCGGGCCGAGGACAACCTGAAGCACGGGATTGTCGATGATGTGATTGAGGAGCCCGAGGGCGGGGCGCACACGGATCACAAGGCGGCGGCGGAGAATCTGGAGAAGTGGCTGGTGGATCGGGTGCGCCGGCTGCAGCGGACGAAGCGGGAGACGCTGCCGGAGCGGCGTTACAAGCGGTTCCGGGGGTTGGGCTCGTACGCGGAAGCGCCTTCGGAGTAAGCGTTTCGGGCTTGCGGGCGGGGCTGGGTGGGAGTACAGTTCTCGGCCCTTGCCGCCCGGCGCGTGTGTCGTGATTGGGCGTATTTCGTGCTGTGGCAAGGCCTTGGAGGCCGTTCGTGGCCAAGCGCAAGACCACTTCGAAGAAGAAGACGGCGAAAAAGCCCGCAGGCAAAAAGGCGCCTGCGCGGAAGAAGAGCGCGTCCAAGAAGAAGACGACCAAGAAGGTCGCGACCAAGAAGGTCGCGAGCAAGAAGACCGGCGCGAAGAAATCGACGAGCCGGAAAAAGGCTGCTTCCAAGAAAGCGCCTGCGAAGAAGAAGGCAGCTTCGAAGAAGAAGGCTTCGACGACGAAGCGTACGACTACCAAGAAGAGCGCGAAGAAGCCGAGTTCGAAGAAAACGACCAGCAAGAAATCACCTGCCAAGAAGACCAGTGCTGCTGGGAAGAAGGCGCCGGCGAAGAAGGGCGGCGCGTCGTCCAAGAAGGCTGATGACGCGAAGCTGAAAGAGGCACGGGCTGCGGCGTCACGGTTGGCGGCGCTGGCGGGGCTGCCTTCCGTGCAGTCGAACCAGATGGCCGAGCCTGCGGCGGAGAAGAAGAAGCGTCGTTTAACGAAATCGCCTCTCACGGCGGCGGCGCTGGAGAAGTTCCGCGAGCTGCTGCTTGAGAAGCGGCGCGAGGTGGCGGGGGACGTTTCGGCGATCGAGGGCGAGGCGCTGAACCCGTCGCGCTCGGGGTCGCTTTCGTCGCTGCCGCAGCACATGGCGGATCAGGGGTCGGACGAGTTCGAGCAGACGCTGTCGCTCGGGATCGCGGCGACGCAGCGGAAGCTGCTGATTGAGATTGAGGCGGCGCTCGACCGGATTGATAACGGGGTCTATGGGATCTGCGAGATGACGGGGCGGGCGATCGCGAAGGCGCGGCTGGAGGCGACGCCGTGGTGTCGGTACAGCCTCGAGGGCGCGCAGATGGCGGACCGCGGGCTGACCCCGTGAGCGAGACGGCGGCGGGACCGTCCCCGGCGCGGAGCGCGGGCGCGTGGGCCACGCTGCTCGGGGTGACGCTCTTCGGCGCGCTGATTGATCTGTTCAGTAAGTCGCTCGCGTTTGCGAGGATCGCGGACGCGCCGGTGCTGGTGTCGCGGGAGGCGGTGCTGGCGCACCCGCCCGAGCAGCTGAACGCGGCGCTGATCCCGGCGCATGAGCCGGTGATGGTGATCCCGTATGTGCTCGAGTTTCGGTTGGTGCTGAACCCGGGCGCCGTGTTCGGGGTTGGCCCAGGGAAGCGGTGGTTCTTTGTGGGGTTCACGCTGCTGGCGGTGTGCGCGGCGCTGTGGATGTTCGCGAAGTGGACGACGGCGAAGGATCGGTGGTCGCACGCGGCGCTGGGGCTGGTTCTGGCGGGCGGCTTGGGGAACCTGTACGACCGGCTGGTGCACGGGTGCGTGCGGGATTTTCTGCACCCGCTGCCGAATGTTCAGTTGCCCTTCGGGATCACGTGGCCCGGCGGGGAGACTGAGGTGTGGCCGTGGGTGAGCAACGTGGCCGACGCGTGGCTTTTGATTGGGATCGGTATTTTGTTGGTGCGGGCGTGGGGCGGGGAGAAGAACGGCGGAGGTCAGCCCGCTGCAGAGGCGTCGGCCTGAGAGCGGATGCGTTCCCTGAGGGTGTCGAGCATGTCTCGGACCTCGGTGGCCATCCGCGAGTTGGGGAAGGCGTCGATGATCTGCTCGCCGACCTGGAGCGCTTCGCCCCAGGATTTGTCCTGCACGAGGAGCTTGAAGCGGACGCCGAGGTTGTCGCGGGCCTTTCCGATGACGCCGCGGGCGACCTCCTGGAACTGGGCGGCCTCGTCCTCGTCCAGGTAGTGGTCGAGTTCCTTGAGGAGGGTCATGGCCTGCTCGGTGTCTTCGCGCTGGGCGGCGTGGAGGAAGCGGCGCTCGAGATCGAGCTTGTAGCGGTTGTGGGCCTGATCGACTTTCTGGCGCAGGTTCTCGGTGCGGGGTGAGTCGGGGAAGAGGCGCTGGATGCGGGCGGCTTCCTCGGTGGCGGCGACCCACTCCTTGGATTCGATCTTGGATTCGAGGATGGAGAGGGCTTTGGAGACGCCTTCTTCGTAGGTCTCGGCGCGCCCGCGGTCGATGCGGACGCGGAACTCTTCGGCTTCCTGGCGGTAGCCGAAGCGCTCGGCGAGTTCCTTGACGAGGATCATCGCGGCTTCCCAGTCGTGGTCGATGATGTCCTGCTCGATGGCCTTGCAGAGGAGGTCGCGTTCCTGCTTGCGGTGGATGACGCGCTTGGCGGCTTCGGAGAGGCCGCCCTCGTTGACCATCTCGTGGATGGCCTCGCTCATCTCGTGGACCTGGTCGGCGAGGTCGACCATGGAGCCGTCGTTCCCATCGGAGGTTCGCAGGCCGATGGGGGCGAGGGCGAGCGAGACGATGAGGCCGAGGAAGGCTTCGCCCCGGAACTGGGGGAGCATGACCATGACGACGAGGCAGCCGGCGACGAGGAGCAGGTAGAAGACGAGGAACTCCCAAGCCGGGGGCTGGATGCCGCCCTTGGTCGGGCGGGTGGTCTGGCGTCGGTCCAGGGTGTCGTTCATCGCCTGCTCCGTCGTGGCGGTTGGGGGAGGTTCTTGCCCCATCATGTGCCGGGGGTGGGCTCTCCGCAATTGCGGCTGACCGGGGCGACGCAGAGGAAGCGGAGGCCCTGGCTCCCGGCCTGGAACTGGTGCTCGGCGTCCGCGGGGACGTAGAGGACGTCTCCGGGCCTGACGGGGTGGTCGCTGCCGCTGAGGTGGGCCTCGCCTGAGCCGTCCAGGATGAAGACCTCGTGCTCGTAGTCGTGGGAGTGGCGGGGGGTGTGGCCGCCCGGGGCGACCTTGAACTGGCGGGTAGCGAAGGTGGGGGCGCCGTCGTCGCGCCCGGCCATGACGCGCATGGCGACGCCCTCAGCGCCGTCCATGTCGACGGGGGTCATCTCCACGTCGTCGATGTTGCGGATAACCATCGGAGCGCTCCTTCGCGGGGGATCGCATCGTAGTTTAGCATGGGATTCATGGCTGAATCTGCGCAAACGTCTTCGTTGAGCGAGTTGATCGAGGGGTACACGCTGGGGCCCTTTGCGACGAACTGTTACGTGGTTCGGGTGGCGGGGGGCGACGCCTGCTGGTTCGTGGACGCCAGCTGGGGGGCGGCGGCGCTGGTGGAGCGAGTGAAGGAACTCGGGTTGCGGCCGGAGAAGCTGCTGCTGACGCACGCGCACCCGGACCACATCGCGGGGGTGCCGGAGGTGAAAGGGGCGATGCCCGATCTGCCCGTGGCGATCCACGGGGCGGAGCGGGAGTGGCTGACGGACGCGACGAAGAACCTGAGCACGGCGCTCGGGGGCGAGGCGATCACGGTCGGCGCGGCGGATGAGATTCTGGAAGACGGGCAAGCACTTTCGTTGGGTGAGACGGAGTGGGAGGTCTTGCACACGCCCGGGCACTCGCCGGGGGGTGTGTCGCTGTATTGCGCCGGGCTCGGCGTGGTGATCGCGGGGGACACGCTGTTCGCCGGGTCGATCGGGCGGTTTGATTTTCCGTCGAGCGACGAGGGCGCGCTCTTCGCGTCGATCCGCGAGAAGCTCTATGCGTTGCCCGACGAGACGGTGGTGCTGCCGGGGCACGGGGCGGCGACAACGGTCGGGCGGGAGAAGGCCTCGAACCCGTTTGTGCGCCCGCTATGAAGACGCCGACGGACCGGTTCGCGCGGTTGCCGTCGTCGCTGGCGAAGCTGGCGAAGACGGTGCGGTTTGGAGATGTGCCGGCGCTCCTGGCGCACCCGGACTGGGAGACTCCCGCGCCGGTTGTGCTGTGGATGCACGGGCGCACGGTGCACAAGGAGCTGGACCCGGGGCGGTATCTGCGCTGGGTTCGGGCGGGGATCGCGGCGTGCGCGGTTGATCTGCCGGGGCACGGGGAGCGGTTCGATGCGGACATGCACAGCCCGGAGAACACGCTGCATGTGGTGAAGCAGATGGTGGGGGAGATCGACGGGATTGTTGCGGCGCTGAGCGGGGATGGGTTTGGCGGCGTGTTCGATGCGGAACGGATGGGAATCGGCGGGATGAGCGCGGGCGGGATGGCGACGCTGCGCCGGCTTGGTGAGGCGCACCCGTTTGCGTGCGCGGCGGTGGAATCGACGGCGGGTGATTTCTCAAAGATGCCGAGTTATGTGGGGCGGTACCCGCAGGAATTGATCGATGAGCTGGATCCGATGAAGCGCATGGACGATCGGCGGGCGGTTCCGCTGCTGGCGCTGCATTCGGAGAAGGATGAGTGGGTTCCGGTTGAGGCGATACGGAATTTCATCGAGGGGTTATGTCCAAAGTATGAGGAAGCTGGCGAAGAGCTGACACTGCGGACGTGGCCTGAAACGGGGGCGCCGTATGAGCACGCGGGGTTCGGGAAGGTGGCGGCGGAGGCGAAGGATGCGCAGGTTGAGTTCTTCGAGCGGCACTTGTTGAAATAAGGATGCGAGCTGCGCTCGCGTTTTTCTCTTTGCCCTCACCCCGGCCCTCTCCCCGGGGGAGAGGGAGGGGAATTGGAAGCGCTACGAGACCGGACTGAGCCAGTCGGGGAGCGGGGTCGGGCGGCCGGTGCGGTCGACGCAGGCGATGGTTGTGGTCGCTTCGGCGCAGAGGTCGGTGGCGGCGCCTTTCTCGTTGACGCGGAGGACTTCGTAGGCGTGGTCGATGCGGGCGCGGCCGCCGCCGGTGACGGTTGTTCTTATTTCGAGGTGGTCGTCGTAGCGGGCGGGGAGGCGGTAGCGGAGGGCGAGCTTGGTGACGACGAGGAGGACGCCGGCGCCTTCGAGCTGGGCGTAGGTGACGCCGGCTTCGCGGAGGAGTTCGGTGCGCCCGAGTTCGAGCCACGGCGCGTAGGAGGCGTGGTGGGCGACGCCCATGGGGTCGCACTCGGTGTAGCGCACGCGCAGGCGGTGGACGCCGGCGGTTGGGATCGCGCTCTTGGGGGCGATGGCGTTGGTGTCGGCGGGCTGGGGGGGCATCAGAAGTCGAAGTTGAAGCCGGCGTAGAGGCCGGCGATGGCGCCGTCGAACTCGAAGCCGTCGTCGTCGAGGTCGGTGCGGAGGAAGCGGTAACCGAACTGGGCGCCGAGCCAGGGCTCGGGCTGCCAGAGGACGCGGGCGGCGATGGACCAGGCGGCGCTGTCGAGGCCGGCGCCGATGTCGGCGTTGATGTCGAAGGAGAAATCGTTGGGCAGCGTGACAGTGATGGTCGCGGCGGCGAGGGCTTCGACCCAGACGCTGTCTTCGCTGACGGTCATGCCGGCGTCGGGGATCTCGATGCGGAAGTCGGTGGCGCGGAGGCCGCCGCCGACGTCGAGGCGGAGGGAGACTTCGTCGGAGAGCTCGCGCGACCAGACGCGTTTGGTGACGAGGCCCTCGAAGCTGGCGTAGTCGGCCTCGGAGTCGATGCCGTCGGTGGAGAAGACGAAGCCGGAGAGGTGGATGGTCCAGTCGTCGTTGGTGAAGGTGGCGCGGAGGGCGGGGGTGAGTTCGTTCTCGTCGAGATTGAAGTCATCGACTTCGAAGGAGCCGACGCCGGGGAGGGTGAGGTCGTCCTGGAGGGCGGGGCGCCAGAGGAGGAGTTCGGCGGAGGCGGACCATTTGTTGGTGGGGGGAGTGGGGTCGTCCTCGGGTTGGGCGAGGGCGAGGGTTGGGGTGAGGAGGAGGATGGTTGGGGTGAGGCGGGGCATGTGGGGGAGGGTAGCGGGGTGGGGGGAGGCACGATGCGCCCTTCGGGCGGATCGTGGCACCCGGAATAGTGGATCGTGGCGTCCGGATTTTCGTGACTGCCGAAATGGCGGGTTGGGCTTGGTGGTTGGTGGGTGTGACAGCGTTTGTGGGTTGGATTTGGGGGTCGGGTGAGGGTGGGGGGTGGTCCGGGCTTTGCCATCTGATGAGGCGATGGTCGAGATCGAACCGCCCCATTCTGGTTCCGATTCCGGCGGCGCTCGCCGTGGGGGTCGGCTGAACCTTCTGCTGACCGACGGCGGGTGGCGCGAGGAGTCGTGGGCGGATCGTCTGCCGCGGCTTCTCGAGCCGATGGGCGTGCGTGCGGTGCGGGCGGGGTGCGGTCGTGAGGCCGCGGAGACCCTGCGGAAGACGCCCGTGCACGCTGCGGTGCTCGATCTGAGCTTGCCCTTGGACGCCCGCGTGCGTCGGGCGGCGGACGCGTCGAACCGCCTGGCGGTGCGTCTGAACGAGGGGGGCGTACGGCTTCTGGAGTATCTGGCCCGGCTGGAGCAGCGGCCGCCTTTGGTCGTGGTGCGTCAGCCGCGGAGCCAGCGGGAGGACCAGCGGGTGCTGGCCCTGGCGATGAAGCTGGGGGCGTTCGCGGTGGTGGACCGCCCGGTGGACCTTGAGGCGATGCTCCAGATCCTGTCGCGATTACTTGAGCGGCACTACCGCGGGCGTTGGCCCGGCGTTTGATTACACACTGAACCACTCACACCACTTCAACCCCGGGGAGACCCGGGCCTGAACGATTCTGAGAACGAAGGAGACACTGAACATGGCGACGGCGACGAAATCGAAGAAGAAGATCACCACCAAGGTCCGCCCGCTGGGCGACAAGGTGCTCGTGCAGCGCGACGAGTCGGCGGAGGTGACCGAGTCGGGCATCTACCTGCCCGAGCAGGCCAAGGACAAGCCTAAGTCGGGCGTGATCGTGGCGGTGGGCGACGGCGCCCTCTCGACCGAGACGGGCGAGCGCACGCCCATGACCGTCAAGAAGGGCGATCGCGTGATCTTCGCCAGCTACGCCGGCACCGAGGTGAAGCTGGGTGACGACGAGCTGCTGATCATGAGCGAGGATGAAATCCTCGCGATTGTGGACTAATTACCAACCAAGCGGAGGCCATATGAGCACAGTCACAGAACATCATTCAATCACGGTTCCCATCTTTTCACGTCGATGGGGCCACGATGATAACTGGACTTTCACAATGACCGACGAAGGGTGGGTAATCCAACTGGGTGCTCACACAGCACATGTCATCATTGAGCCCAAGGACGAAGTTCGTCCCAGCGAAACGCTCTCAAAGTGGGCTAGAAATGACATGGTGACGCTTCCTGCTGGAACAACTGGATTTCTCGAGCATGTGTGGAGCCGTGCTCAGGAAGAAACGTTGTCTCGCGAACAGGTCAAGGCTGCGATCGAAGACATCGCGGAGTGGATTAACGCCACATCGAAGAGCAGGCCCAAGCGTGAAGAGGGTTTGTTTCACGAGTACTTCGGTTAAACATGACTTCCGACCAGCTCCGACAAGCGCTCGGCGAGCTCAACTCTGAGCGGGACGCCGAGTTTCATTTCGAGGGCGCTCCCCCGTGTCTGGTGCCTGGGGCGATCCTGATCCCTGACGAGGCGGACCATCTGGTCAAGGTTTCGGACGGGAAGCACGTCTACCTGATCGACGCGGAGCGCGTCGCCTGGGTCAAGATCGGGTAGCCGCAAGATCGGTTGAGCGCACTTCGACACAAACACCAACACGCACATCAACGCACGACGAAACGATAAGGAACGAACGAACATGGCTGCGAAACAGATCGCGTACGACACCGACGCCCGGGAGAAGATCCTCGCCGGCGTGCAGAAACTCGCCAAGGCCGTCAAGGTCACCCTCGGTCCCTCGGGGCGCGTGGTCGTCCTGGAGAAGTCCTTCGGCGCCCCGACCGTCACCAAGGACGGCGTGACCGTCGCCAAGGAGATCGAGCTCGAGGATTCCTACGAGAACATCGGCGCCCAGCTGGTGAAGGAAGTCGCTTCGAAGGCCTCGAAGGACGCCGGCGATGGCACCACCACCGCCACGGTGTACGCGGAAGCGATCTTCCGCGAGGGGCTCAAGAACATCACCGCCGGCGCCAACCCCAACGAGGTGAAGCGCGGCATTGAGCAGGCCGTCGAAGCGGTCGTCGCCGAGCTGAACAAGATGTCCAAGAAGGTGTCGACCAGCGAGCAGATCGCTCAGGTCGGAGCCTGCTCGGCCAACCAGGACCGTCAGATTGGCGACATCATCGCCGAGGCGATGGAGAAGGTCGGCAAGGACGGCGTCATCACCGTCGAAGAGGGCAAGAGCCTCGAGACCGAGGTCGAGCTTCTCGAGGGCATGCAGTTCGACAAGGGCTACCTGTCGCCGCACTTCGTGACGGACACCGCGACAATGAGCGCTGAGCTCGAGGACGCGTACGTCCTGATCCACGAGAAAAAGATCGAGAACGCCAAGGACCTGCTGCCGATCCTCACGAAGGTGGCGGAGACGGGCAAGGCGCTGCTGATCATCGCTGAGGACGTTGGGTCCGAGGCGCTCGCGACGCTCGTCGTCAACAAGCTGCGCGGCGTGCTGAAGATCTGCGCGGTGAAGGCTCCCGGCTTCGGCGATCGTCGCAAGGCGATGCTCGAGGACATCGCGGTGCTCACCGGCGGGACGGCCGTCATGGAAGAGCTGGGCGTCTCGCTCGAGAAGCTCGAGATGAAGGACCTGGGTCGGGCCAAGAAGATCACGATCGACAAGGACAACACGACGATCGTCGAGGGCGCCGGCAAGAGCGGCGACATCAAGGGTCGCATCGAGCAGATCCAGTCGCAGATCGAGGGCACGGACTCCGACTACGACCGCGAGAAGCTGCAGGAGCGCCTGGCGAAGCTCTCGGGCGGCGTGGCCCAGGTGAACGTGGGCGCGGCGACCGAGGTGGAGATGAAGGAGAAGAAGGCCCGCGTCGAGGACGCGCTGCACGCGTGCCGCGCGGCGGTCGAGGAGGGTGTGCTGCCCGGCGGCGGCGTGGCCATCCTGCGGGCCCGCAAGGCGATCGAAGGTCTGCGCGGCAAGGCGTCCGGCGACGAGCGCGCCGGTATGGACATCGTGCACCGCGCGGTGGCGGCGCCCATCAAGCAGATCGCCCACAACTGCGGCCTCGACGGCTCGGTCATCGCGAGCAAGGTCGAAGAGGGCTCGGGGAACACGGGCTTCAACGCCATGACCCGCGACTTCGAGGACCTGGTCAAGGCGGGCGTGATCGTGCCGACGAAGGTCGAGCGCGTGGCGCTGCAGAGCGCGGCGAGCGTCGCGGGCCTGCTGCTGACCACGGACACGGCGATCGTCGAGATCAAGGAAAAGAAGAAGGCGCCCGCGGGAGCGGGGGCTGGGATGGATGATTTCGACTACTGAGTCGAGAGCACAAAAAGTTCGGCCGCCTTTAACCGGGCGGTCGGGCATTCATGGTCGTCCTTGACAATCAGCGGGCGTTGAACGCAAGGCATCGTCGTGGCTATTGCTATCTTTGTGGCAAGCCATTTGAGCGCGAAGACATCACAAAGGACCATGCGCCTCCGATCAATCTCTTTGATCAAAATGATCGACAAAACGTTGTAATACTACCAGCTCATTTTAAATGTAACCAAGCAGCGTCATTCGACGATGAACGATCGATACAATTACTAACTCCATATCTATGGGGTAACTCGATATCAAAAGATCGGCTACGCTTGAACTATCGCGCAGTTCACGACGAAAACACTCAACGGAATATAGGTGGAATCCGGGGAGCCGAACTTTACAGAGCTATATACCGTTGGATTCAAGGCTTTCATTGTCTGTTGTACGATGAATTTTTGCCACCACATCCAGTGACGAAGCATGCCATATCTTGCCCTCTGTATAGAGGTGTTGAACAAGAAGACGAGATGAAGATGCACGGACCTCAGCCTGCTCACCGTGTAATGGTTCGGCAATTACGTATCAACAGACTGGCGTCGCGAGTGGATCGGATTGAAGCGTACAACGGTAAATTGAAGTATGAGTGCTGCTGGGTACGTATGGATGATGGGAGCCCAGCATGTCTCTGGGGTATGCAAATATATGATTGGGAGAAGCTGACTCCTCAAGAATTTTTTCCTAAGCACGGCTGTGTCGGTTTTTATTTATCGTCTAATGGTAAGCCTGTGCGGGCAGAATGGTCTACGAGCGTGGAATACGATCATTCGTTGGATGATCTTTTACCCTTCGACTCTGCAGAGTCCCCTGCGACAGCGCCCCAGAATCCGACAGACTAAGTGTAGTGCTGGTTGTGAATCTATTAGCGATTTGAAGGACTTTCCTGACAGCCGCTTCATTGTCGTCTACTTCTGAACTGCCGCAAACCCTTCAAGCGACTCTTCCAACGCATTGGCAAACTTCACGGCCTTCACGCTTACCCACAGCACGAAAAAACCGGCCCCAATCACTCGGGGCCGGTCGGGACAAGATTTCGTAATGATCAGCGTCGGCGGCGGAACGCCCCCAGCCCTCCGGCCAGCAGGAGCGCTGCGCTGGGGGAAGGCACGATCTCGATGTCCTGGCTGAAGGTGAGGAAGCGGTTGGCTTCGGAGTCGATCCAGTCGATCGAGGCGAATGTGCCTGTGAAGATGTTCGAGACGATGGTCGGGTCGCCGGTGAGGTTTGGAACGGACGTCACCTCATCGACATCGCCAAGGATCGTGAACTGGCCGGCGAAGATCAGCCAAAGGCCTGTGTCGGGGTCCTGCATACCGTTCGGGCCGCCGGCGTGCCCGGGGTAGATGGTGGGGAGGCCCTTGTTTTCGGGCACGCCGGACCATGAGCCGTCCACGCCGTCACTGACGAACTCGAGGTCGGGGTTGGCCGAGGTCGTGGATGGGGCGGTGATCGGCCCGACGCTCACATAGCTGTCCCACTCGGAGGAGGGCACGGCCGGGAAGACGGCCGGGTTGATGTTTTGGGAGCTGTCGCCGCCGAACGGGTCCTGGTAGAGCTGCAGGCCGTTGCGCGTTCTGACGCTGTCGGTACCCGCGAACATGGTGAGCAGCGTGTTTTCCGGGTCATCGAAGGCGATGTAGAGGCGGGTGACGGTGGCGGCTTGGCCGATGGCGGCGGTCGCGGCGGCGTTCCAGGAGTCATCGGTGAGGAACACGCCGCCGCGGAAGTCGGCGGGGGCGGCGAGCGCGGGGAGCAACGCGACGGCGAGTGCGCATGGATAGCGTTTCATGGGTTCTTCCCTCTCTGTGGGCGCCGTGAGGTTTGACGTGTTTCAGGGCGCGGTTGCGTTCGATACGGGTCGCAGCTGGTTACGGTTGCAGGGCTGGGGAACCTTTACAAGAGAGAAACAGGCGCGATCAACGCGGTTTTTTGCGTGAGACAGCCTTCTTCTTTGTGGTTTTCTTCTTCGTGGTCGCCTTCTTCCGCGCCGGGCGCGGGGCTTCGAGCGAGCTCTCGTACGCCTTGATGAATTTCTTGACGGTCATCCGCTTGACGGTTTTGGCGATGACGTCGAGCGGGACGTCTTCCAGCTTCTTGAAGCGGACGCAGCTTTTGCCCATGTCGAGCTTGTGGCCGGTGTTCTTCCACGCCTCCTGGAAGCGTTCGACCTCGCCCTCGTCGCAGTAGAGGCAGAAGAGGTAGAGGGCCATGTGGTTCTTCTGGCTGGCGAGGCTGAGGAAGGGGAGGGGCTGTTTGGGGTTGCAGTGGTAGCCGGCGGGGTAGACGGAGTGGGGGATGGCGTAGCCGATCATGCCGTACTGGATGACCTCCCTGACCTGGGGGTCGAGGTTGTCCTTGATGGCCTTGCGGATGGCTTTGATGGCTTTGCGGCGGTCGTCTGGGAGCTCTTTGAGGTACTCGCTGACGGTGGGGGCGGCGCTTTGCATGGAGGATCCTCCGGGGTGAGGGTACCGGCTAAGGGGTCATTGGCGGCACTTAGAGAATTTTGATAGGTATTTGATTGGATAACTCGTGATTCGCAGCGGAAAATCTTTGGACGGTGGGGGGATATGGCAGTACGCTATGGGCTGACTCAGGAGGTGCATGCGCTCCGGGGGGACGGCCAAACGTGGCTGCCGAGGCGTGTGCTGAACACCAGAAAGAGAGAAACACGCAATGAGCATCAAGACACTCGCCGGCCTTGCCGGCGTTGCTGCGTTCGCCGCTACGGCGACGGCGCAGTTCACGGCTTCCCAGTTCGCCCCGCGCGATCTGGACGAGCCCACCACGTCGCGCGGCGCTGCCGGCGACACGGCCTCGACCGCGTTGACGGTCTTCGGTCCGACGATGTCGGGCTTCCTGGCCGGTCCGATCGATCACACGATCGGCTCTACCGAAACCTTCCCCGTCAACACCGCTGTTGATGTCACGTCGAGCGTTGTCGATAACGGCGACGGCACTCGCACGCTGACCATCAACTGGATGTCGAACAACGGCGCGGCTCTCTTCGGGCCCAACGCGTTTGGCACCGAGCCCATCACCACGCTCGGTTTCGAGCTTGGCGAGAACAACGCCGGTATGAACACCGTCGATCCCACCATGTACGCGGGCATCGCTGATCCGGACACGGAGCCGGACGGCGTGTTCGAGGCTGGCTTCGAGCTCCTCGACGCCAGCGGCGGCTCGCTCTTCTCGGGCAACTTCTTCGTCACTGACACCGGCACCGGTTTCAGCGGCGTGACCTTCATCGGGGCCGGCGGCGCCGACCTCGGTAACTTCAACATCGGTGGCGGCACCGCGACCATCACCTACTTCATCCCGGCGCCCGGCGCCGCGGCGCTCTTCGGTCTCGGCGGTCTCGCCGCTGCCCGTCGTCGTCGCTAATCACCCGTTACTCACACACTCTCGTTTCTCGTTCGTAGAGACGCACTTCCTGCACGTTGCTCACCGCACGACCCCTCAGGCCCCCCCTGGGGGGTCGTGTTCTTTTTGGAGGCAGACGGCCGGTTGAATAACGCGGCATCAGGCTCGGTTGATCCTCACGCCACACCGCTTGAAAGGAACCAAGCCATGCGCACGACCGCTCGCCTCACAGGTTTCGTCGCTGTTTTCGCAGCAGTCTTTGCGTTCTTCGCAGCGCCCGCATTTGCCGCGGAGACGCTACATGAAGGGACGTGGACGAAGAAAAACTACAAAGCGTCGGGGACATGGAGCATCGTCGAAGAGGACGATGGTTCTCGTTTCGTCGTGCTTTCCGATGATTTCAAAACGAGGAACGCGCCTGACCTCAAGCTGTTCCTGTCGCCGCGGACCGTGGAGGATCTCGAGAACGGGAACGCGACCTCCGGGTCGTTCTTCATCGCGGAGCTTAAGAAGAACAAGGGCGGGCAGCGGTACAAGCTTGATGACAGCGTTGATCTGAGCGAGTTCGAGTCGATCATCATCCACTGCGAGAAGTACACGAAGCTGTGGAGCGCCGCGGCGCTTTGAGGCCCGTCTGATCGGAGCGTAGCCGCTGCGGGTATCGTGCCCGCTTCATGAGCGACGCCCGCCCTCCTGACAATCTCAGCGACCGTCTTTTTCGGCAGCGTCCGGACCGCACGGCCCGGGCGCTGCTTGTGTTCCATGTGGTCGCTTGGACGCTTGTGCCGTGGGCGGTGAACGACGCGCTCCCGCTGGACACGATCGAGGCGCTGGCGTGGGGTCGGGAGTGGGAGCTGGGGTACAGCAAGCACCCGCCGTTGTCGGCCTGGGCGGCGGAGATCGCTGGTTGGTTCGCGGGGGGGGCGGACGTTGGGCTGTACGCGCTGAGCGCGTTGTGCACGGCGGTCGGGCTGGCGGTCGTGTGGCGGTTGACGCGTGAGTTGCTGGGATCACAACGGGCTCTCCTGGCGCTGGTGCTGAGCGAGGGCGTGATTTATCACGGGTTTACATCGCCTGAGTTCAATGTGAATGTGCTGCAGATCCCGCTGTGGGCCGGGGCGATGCTCGGGTACTGGAGAGGGCTGCGCACCGGGCGGCTTGGGTGGTGGGCGCTTTTGGGTGTGTGCATGGGGTTGGCCCTGCTGAGCAAATATTTGGCAGGGGCGCTGCTGGTCGCGATGGCGGTGGACACGCTGAAGCGCGAGCGGCGCGTGCTGGCGACAGCCGGGCCGTATGTGGCGGGGGCGCTGTGCATCGCGCTCTTCGCGCCGCACGCATCGTGGACGGTGGAGAACGAGTTTGTATCGCTGACTTACGGCGTGCGCCGCGCGGGGGGTGGTGAGCACGAGTGGTTGAATCATGCGGTCTACCCGGCGAAGTTTCTCGTCGCGCAGCTGGCGGCGATCGGGGCGTTGGTGTGGCTGCTCTTGGTATGGAAGCCGGCGCGGCGCGCAGCGGGCGATGAAGAGGCGCGTCCGAGATTGTTCCTTCTGACGATGACGTTGGGTCCGATTGGGGCGCTTGTCGTGTTGTCGCTGGCGACTGGGTTCGAACTGCGTTCGATGTGGGCGACGCCGATGCTGCTGACGCTTGGGCCCTGCGCGATGGCGTGCCTGAGCGTGCGTTTCCCTGAGATCAAGAAGATCGACGGCCTGGTGTGGGCGTGTGTGATCGTGATGGCGCCGGTGCTGGCGTACGCGGGGACAAGCGCGCTGACGATGCGGTTCCGCGACAAACCCAAGCGGGTGAATTATCCGGGGGCGGCGATCGGCGCTGAGGTGACTCGCCTGTGGCGCGAACGCGTGAGCGGTCCCCTGCCGATCGTGGTGGGCACGGAGTGGGACGCGGGCCTGATCGGGTGGTACAGCCCGGACCGCCCGAGCGTCTATATCCACGGGGATCCGGTGCACGCGCAGTGGTTGGATGATGACGACGTGCATGAAGGCGGCGGTCTGATCGTGTGGGTGAAATCAACGCAGGCGGATGAGGCGGCGGACGAGTGGGCGGCGATGCCATTCGAGAGAGCTCGTTTCGGTGGTGAAGCACTCGGGGATGTAGTGGTCGGGTACCCCAGTGCGCCCGATAAGGCGGGTGTACGTTTCGGTGTGTGGTTCGTTCCTCCCGCGGGCGGGTAGGCGTACACTCTGCGGATGGCGGGAACGACGACGATCACGCTGGTGGCGCCGGTGTACAACGAGCGCGAAAACGTCGCGGAGTTCGTGGCGCGGGCGTCGGCAGCGCTCGGGCAGTGCGAAGGCACGGCGTGGAACATCGTGCTGGTCGACGACGGCAGCGCCGACGACACCGCGGAGCGCGTGCTGGCGCTGCGCGAGACGGAGCCGCGCCTGGGGCTCGTGCGCCTGTCGCGGAACTTCGGGCATCAGGCGGCGCTGAGCGCCGGGCTGGATGCGGCGGCGGGCGACGCGGTGATCCTGATCGACGCGGATCTTCAGGACCCGCCCGAGGTGATCCCGGAGCTGTACGAAGCATGGAAGAGCGGTGCGGAGGTCGTGCTGGCCCAGCGGCGCTCGCGCGAGGACCGCGGGGCTCGCGGGCTGGGCTTCCGCGCGTTCCACGCGTTCTTCCGGTTCGTGACCGACTTCCCGATCCCGTCCGATACCGGCATCTTCGGTCTGCTCGACCGTCGCGCCGCCGATCAGCTCAGGAGGCTGAGCGAACGCAACCGTTTTCTACCGGGGTTGCGTTCGTGGATCGGCTTCGAGACGGCGACGGTTTTCTACGACCGCGCCGGTCGGGCCGCGGGCGAGCCCAAGCAGACGCTGCGTCGCCTGATCCGCTACGCGATGGACGGCGTTCTGAGCTTTTCATACAAGCCGCTGCGGCTGATGACGTACGCCGGGGCGCTCGTCAGCCTCGCCGGGTTCTCGCTTGCGATCTACTTTGTGACGAAGCGCCTGCTGGGCATCGAGACGGCGGATACCGGCTTCACCACGCTGGTCACGCTGATCCTCGGCCTCGGCGGCGTGCAGCTTCTGTCGCTTGGGTTGGTCGGCGAGTACATCGCACGTATCTACGACGAGGTGAAGAACCGCCCGCTGTACATCGTGAGCCGGACGCACGGGCTTGAGGAAGACTCGCCCGAGCCGACGGTGCTGGCGCGGGGCCCGAAGGCGTCGGTCGAATCGGGCGCATGAAAAAGCGCCCGCGTGGGCGGGCGCGTTGTATGGCTTTCAGACACGACGCGCCTTCGGCGGATCGTGGCGCCCGGATTGTGAGTTACTCGGCGGCGCCGGAAACGACCGTGATGAGTTCAACATCGAAGACGAGCATCGCGTTGGGCGGGATGCCGGGGCGGCCCTGGCGTCCGTACGCGAGGTCGCCGGGGATGATGAGCTTGCGCTTCTCGCCCTCGCTCATCATGCCGACGCCTTCGGTCCAGCCGCGGATTACCTGGTTGAGCCCGAAGGTGGCGGTCTGCCCGCGATCGACGGAGCTGTCGAACTTGTTCCCGTCGAGGAAGTAGCCGGTGTAGTGGACCTCGACGCGGGAGGTGGGGCCGCCGGGCGTAGCGCCCGTGCCGGGCTCGATGATGTAGTACATCAGGCCCGAATCGGTGGTCTGCATCTGCTGATCTTTGATCTCCCAGCCCGGGAAGCGCTCGAACGATTCAGTTTTCAGAATCGTGCCGTTGGTCGTGTTGACGGTCACTTCGTGACGCGAGGCGTTGGTGTACACCGACACGATGGCTTGGGGGGGATCGGCCTGGATCATCAACTGAGCCGAGGAGGCCTCCCCGCCGGTTTCTTCCTCGGCGATCGCGACGCACTCTGCGAGAGATCGCTCGCTCGAAGCGATCTTCTTGCACATCTCGGCGGGCTCGGGGGGCAGGGTGGTCAGGTCCATCTGGGCTCCGGTGGCGGCGGTGACGCCGAGCGTGAGGGCGGCGGAAAGCAGGGTGGTGAATCGCATGGGAATCTCGTCCTCTCTGTGCGTGGGTTCTGGTTCGTGGGCAGGACAGGCTAGCGGACCCACCCGCCCCCGGCGCGTACACTCCGGGGAAGGAGGCGTGCGATGACTCTGACGGTCTACCTGGGCGGTGAGATCCATTCGGATTGGCGAGATTCCATCATTTCCGGCGCGAAACAGGGCGGGCTGGACGTTGAGTTCACCTCCCCGGTGCTCGATCACAGCGCCAGCGATGACTGCGGGCCGGCGATTCTGGGGGCGCAGGACGACCCCTTCTGGCACGACCACACCAGCGCCAAGATCAACGCCATCCGCACGCGCACGGCGATCGAGGACGCAGATGTCGTGGTCATCCGCTTCGGCGAAAAGTACAAGCAGTGGAACTCGGCGTTCGACGCGGGGCAGGCGGCGGCGCTGGGCACGCCGTTGATCACCCTGCACCCGCCGGAGCACCGCCACGCGCTCAAGGAGATCGACGCGGCGGCGCTGGCGACGTGCGAACGCCCGGAGCAGGTGGTGGAGATTCTGCGGTATGTGCAGCGCGGGGAGCTGGCGGGGGTGAAGGCGTGAAGTTCTTTGTCGCGATGGTTGTGATGATGTCGTTGTCGTACGCGACTGTCGCGGAGGGACCATCTGTTGGGGTGCAACGGAGGGTGATGTCGAACCACACGCCGAATCAGGTTGTGGCGGTGTGGCGCGCTTGGCGTGGGCACGGGGCGAGTCTGAGAGCGAGTTTGCGGTCTGGTCTGGATCCTGATGTCACGCTGGAGATTGAGACGCTCCTCGAAGAGTGGGAGATCCGATGTGAACCATCGCTCAGAGCGATGCATGCGTATCTGAGCGATGTGATGCTGGATAAGAGTTGGAGCCTCGTGGTAGATGTGGGCATGCGGGGCAGAGACGAACTGATTGAGAAGACAGAACGTGCGCTACACGGTGCAGGGCCTGTGCCTGACGTTCACTACTTCGCCGCGTTCGACCCGCGTTTCGATGAAAACCCCCTCGTTGAGATGAACGAAGGCGTGACACGCGAGTACTCGACCGACGGCTCGGGCGCCTCAGACGGGCTTAAGATCAGCCTGACGGCGCCGCTGAGCTGGTTGCCCGGGCACGCGCGGGGCGGCGGGATGGCGATGCGTCTGGTCAGCGAAGCTGGCGTCGGGCTGGCGTCTCTTTCGCTTGTCGTTGTTCCGCTTGCCGATGACGAAGCCACTCCTGGCCTCGTGGCGTTGATCGAGAAAATAACGTCTGATCCTGTTCGTGTTGCAGACATGACCTTGCTGGGTGAGCCGGCGAAGGCGTGTGTGTTTTCTGACGAATCAACGGGGCGACGTGGCGCTTCAAGGTCGTTCAACAAGCACGTCCTGTGCGTGCTTGATCGGCGTGTCGTGAAGTTTGAATTCAGCGTCGCTGATCGCGCCCGTTCAGCGGAGCAGCTTCTTTCGATCGATGAACTCGAAACGGAACTCGAACGTCTCGAACCGCTCTTCGACGAAATAGTCAAGCGGGCGAGCGTGGCGTCGGAGCCATAAAGCCCGCCGCGGTGAGCACGGCGCGGAGGCCCTCGTCGTCGGATTCGTCGAAGGCGGCGACCTCGTGCGAGTCCACGTCGAGCATCGCCCACACGCCGCCGTCGTCGTTGACGAGGGGGATGACGATCTCTGATTTGTCCAGCGGGTCGCACTCGACGTAGTTGTCGCCGAGATCGGCGACGTCTTTCACGATCTGGGTGAGGCCGGTCTTGTACGCCGCGCCGCCGACGCCGTGCAGCGCGATGGGCGAGCAGGCGGGCTTGTCGCGCCGCGGGCCGAGGATGAGGCGCTCGTTCTCGGGGCGCGTTTCGTCGGCGAAGTAGAAGCCAACCCAATCGATCCCCTGCTCGTGAAACGCGTCCCACAACGCGTCGGCGACGCGCTGCATGCGCGATTCGACGTCTCCGGAGAGGACACGGACGGATTCGACAACGGGCTGGTAATCTCGCTTCATGGGCGGAAGTGTAGACCAGCGGGTGGCGTCGGCGGTGGGGAGCGCGGTGGTCTCGTCGCGGTCGCTGGCGGGCGGGTGCGTGGGGGATGTTTCGCTCGCGACACTCGCTGACGGGCGCGAGGTGGTGGTGAAAGCCGGGAGCGGGGCGAAGCTGGATATCGAGGGGTGGATGCTGCGTTGTCTAAGCGATCGGTCGGGCCTGCCCGTGCCGGGGGTGTTCATCAGCGAGGCGGACCTGCTGGTGATGGAGCGTGTGGAGGGGGAGACGGGGTGTCGCCCGGAAGCCGAGGCGCACGCGGCGGGGTTGCTTGCTGACTTACATGGCGTGACTGGCGACGCCTTCGGTCTCGAACGCGACACGTTGATCGGTGGGTTGGACCAACCGAACACGCCGAGCCGATCGTGGATCGAGTTCTTCTGCGAGCATCGGCTTGTGCATATGGCGCGGCAGTGTGTGAGCGCTGGGCAGGCGGGTGAGAATCTGCTGAGGCGCGTGCGGGCGCTGGGTGAGCGGCTGCCCGATCTGATCGATGAGCCTGAGGCGCCGGCGCTTCTCCACGGCGATCTGTGGGGCGGGAATATCCTGAGCGCGGGCGATCGCGTGACGGGCTTCATCGACCCGGCGGTCTACTACGGGCACCCCGAGATCGAGCTGGCGTTCACCACGCTCTTCTCGACGTTCACGCCGGCGTTTTACGACGCGTATGGCGAACGCCGCCCGATCCGCGACGGGTTTTTCGAGCAGCGCCGCGACCTCTACAACCTCTACCCGCTGCTGGTGCACACGCGTCTTTTTGGCGGGTCGTACCTGGGGCAGGCCGAGCGGACGCTGAGGCGCTTCGGGGTCTAAGCTGAGGTCATGCAGCAGCGGGTGGTCATCGTGGGCGCGGGGATGATCGGGGCGGCGGTCGCGTTCGAGCTGTCGCGCCGCGGCGTCGGCGTGATCGTGCTTGACGCGAACGAGCCGGCGCGGGGGTGCTCGTTCGGGAACTCCGGCCTGATCGCGCCGGGGCATGCGCCGATGGCGGCGCCGGGGGTGTGCGAGCGGTATCTCGCGGAGCGCGACAACCCGGCTTCCGCGGGGCGGTTCGCGCCGATCGACGACCCGGCGCTCGAGCGCTGGATCGGAGCGTTCCGTGCGGCGTGCTCGCCCGGGGTGTACGCGCGGGGGATGGACGCGCTGAGCGGATTGGCTCACTTGGTGATGCCGGTGTTTCGTGAGTGGACGGAAGAACTCGGCAACAGCTACGACTTGCGCGAGAACGGGGCGCTCCTTGTCGCGTGCTCCGGAGCGACGTTTGATGCGCTCCGCGCCGAAGCCGACGAGTTGCGCGCTCGCGGCCTCCCTGCGGAGATTCTCAACGCTGACGAAACCCACGAGCGCGTGCCGGGGTTGACCGACGCTGTGCTCGGCGGTTTGTTCCACTCCGACTGGGCGACGATCGAGCCCTACCGCTTCGCGACGGCGGTGATGCGGGCAGCGCAGGAGCGCGGCGCCGAGGTCCGCAACAGCGCTCGCGTGGCGCGTGTCGATGAGGGCTTTGTTGAACTCGATTCCGGCGAGCGCGTCGAGGGCGACGCGGTGGTGATCGCGACCGGCGCCGACGCGCGTGAGCTGCTGGCGCCGTTGGGGGTCGATCTGCCGATGGCGTCGGCTCTCGGCTGGCATGCTGATCTGCGCTTGAAAAACGCAGTCGAGGCGGGTGTGGTGATCGCCGACCGTGAGGTGATCCTGACGCCGATGGAGGATCGTCTGCGTCTTTCCGGCTTGCTTGAGATCACGATGCGACCGAAGCGCGACGTGAATCGCGGGCGCATCGAGCAGCTTCTGCATGGGCCCGAGGGTGTGCTGCGTGGCATCACCGGCGAGGTCGTCAGCGAGTGGGTCGGGCGACGCCCGTGCCTGCCTGACGGGCTGCCCGCCATCGGCCTGGTTCCCGGACGCAAAAACGTCTACACCGCCACCGGCCATGCGCGCATGGGCCTGTCGCTCGGCCCGGCCACGGGGCGGCTGCTGGCGGAGATGATCTGCGGTGAAACGCCGAGTGCTCCGGTTGAGGCGTTCACACCGGCGCGGTTCGCGGCGCAGCGGGTGTAAGCGGATTTACACGACCACCATCACTTCGCTCAGCGGTTTACGCTCTAGGGCTTTTCTGGGCACCTGGCACTCGTCCGCGGGGTAGCCGACGGGGACGAGGAGGAAGGGGCGTTCGTTGGCGGGGCGGCCCAGGACCTCCTTGAGGAAGCCCATGGGGCTCGGGGTGTGGGTGAGGCTGGCGAGGCCGGCGTGGTGGATGGCGCTCAGCAGCATTCCCGCGGCGAGACCCACCGACTCGGTGTTGTAGTAGACCTGCGAGCCGTCGTCGCACTTGGCGAGCTTGAAGACGACGATGAGCCACGGGGCGATTTCGAGGAACTCCTTGGTGGGGTCGGTGCCGAGGGGGGCGAGGTCGCGGAGCCATTCTTCGCTGGCGCGGCGTTCGTAGAACTCGCGTTCCTCTTCTTCGGCGGCGTGGCGGATCTTGCGTTTGACCTCGGCGTCCTGCACGCAGACGAAGCGCCAGGGCTGCTTGTTGGCGCCGGAGGGGGCGGTGGTGGCGGCGCGGACGATCCACTCGATGGTTTCGCGGGAGACGGGGCGGTCGGCGTACTCCCGGATGGTGCGCCGGCGGCGCATGACATCGTAGAAAGCGCGGGCGGCGAGCTCGGGCTCTTGCTCGGGCTCGTAGCGGTCGGTGAGGGGGACGTAGTCGGGCGCGGGCATGTCGAGCCCGCGCGGCATGGAGTCGTGGTTGGGATCAGCCATCGTCTTCGGTTCCATCCTCGGGCACGGGGGCGCGGGCGGCCTGCTCTGAACGCACAACAGCCTCCGCCAGATCTTTCATGGAGGTGAACATCCAATGCGGCCTGATATTCCCGGGAGTTTCGGGCGTGGCGCCCCCCGGCTTGCCCTGCCGGCGGTCGATCCAGCAGGTGGCGATGCCGAGGCCCGAGGCCGGGGCGATGTCGTGGTGCAGGCTCTGGGCGACGTGCAGGTGCTCCTGCGGTTTGGCGCCCAGTTCGGCGACGGTCTCCAGCGTGCGCCGGAACATCTTGACGTTGGGCTTGTAGGCGCCGACGTCCTCGGCGGTGACGAGGCCGTCGAGTTCGACTCCCAGGCGCGGGGCGGCGTCTGCGAAGCTCGCGCGGTCTACGTTCGAGACGACGATCAGCTTCGCGCGGGTCTGGAGCTCGGCGAGAGCCGCGGGGGTGTCGTCGAAGGCCGGCCAATCGGCGACGGAGTTTGCGAGAGCTTCGGCGTCGTCCTTTGTGGATTCCGCGTCGAGGTCATCGGCGATGCGGGCCATCACGCCGCGGAGGATGTCGCTGTAGAGGGCGCTGGGGTTGGCGGTTTCCTCGGCGCTCTCGGCGCGGGCGAAGGCGGCGAGGAGCGCGTCGTTGTTCGCATCTACTTCGGCTCGCTTGGCCCACGGGCGGAGGACGTTCAGGATGCCGGTTTCCCAGTCGATCAGGGTGCCGAAGCAGTCGAAGGTGATCGCTTTGTATTCGTGCAGCGGGCGCTTCATGCGCCATCCTCCGCGAGGGAGGTGCGCATCTTGATCTCGCCAGAGAGGGTGCGGTGCACGGGGCACTTGTCGGCGATTTCGAGCAGGCGGTTGCGCTGCTCGCTCGAAAGGTCATCGCCAAGGAGCGTCAGCTCGCACTCGATGACGTGGACGTAGCCCTCGCCGCTCTCGCAGTCTTCGCAATCCTTGGCGTGGACGCGCTCTTGTTTAAGCGCGACAGAGACGCCGTCGAGCGGCCACTCTTTGCGGTCGGCGTACATGCGGAGGGTGATCGCTTTGCAGGCGCCGAGGGAAGCGAGGAGAAGCTCGTAGGGGTTGGCGCCTTTGTCGGCGCCGCCGAGTGAGGATGGCTCGTCGGCGGTGAGGTGGTGGCGACCGCCCGCGGCGATGGCGGTGGTGTAGGGCGTCCGCCCGATAGTCGTGATGACGCTCGCGCCTTCCATCCCGCCAGCATAACCGGACGCCGATCGGGCCCCGCGTTCGGCGCGGGGCGGTCCGGTGGTAGGCTTGCGGGGCTGGGCGCGGGAGGTCATGCAGGCGTGGGGAGCGAGGAGCCGACAAGCCGGAAGCCGCGGACGGGCGTGTTCTACGCGTTCCTCGGGCTGTGGTACGCGGCGTGGGCGGGGATCGTATTCGCCGGCGGGCACGTGCAGACGGCGCTGGATCACTGGCCCATCGCGGTGGCGATGGCCATCGGCTCGTACTTCGCGGGGTCGACGCCGATGGGCGGTGGGACGATCGGCTTCCCGGTGCTGGTGCTGATCCTGGGCGAGAGCGCGGCGCTGGGGCGGGACTTCAGCCTGGCGGTGCAGTCGATTGGGATGACGTCGGCGGCGGTGTTCATCCTCGCGAGCCGTCGCCCTCTGGAGCGCACGCTGCTCTTGTGGACGCTGGTGGGCGTGACGATCGCGACGCCGCTGGGGGCTGCGTTCGTCGCCGGGCGCGTTGGGGACGTGTGGATCAAGATGATCTTCGCGGTGATCTGGTGCAGTTTCGGGATTCTGCACTTCATCAAGATGCGCGAGATCGTGAGCGCCCACGGTGTGACGCGGACGACGACCGCGTTCGATCGTGAGATCGGGCTGGTGGTGGGCGTGATCGGCGGGCTGCTGGCGGCGGTGGTGGGTGTGGGCGTGGATATGGTTTTGTACGCCGTGCTGGTGCTGCTGTACCGGGCGGATCTGAAGGCAGCGATCCCGACGTCGGTGGTGGCGATGGCGTACGCGAGCGTGGTGGGTGTGGTTTCACACGGGGCGCTGGGGAGGCTGGACCCGGCGGTCTTCGGGCACTGGATCGCGGCGGCGCCGGTGGTGGCGCTGGGCGCGCCGCTGGGGGCGCTGGTGGTGCACTACCTGCCGCGGGCGCCGACGCTGGTGGTGGTGTCAGGGCTGTGCGTGTTGCAGTACGTGTGGATGCTGGCGCGGACGAAGCCGACGGGGGCGGTGCTGGTCTTCGCGGTGGTTGGCGTTGTGGTCTTCAACGCGCTGTTTCATGTGATGTACGTGCGCGGGAAGCGACTGCACGACGCGCGGGGGGAGATGGGGTTGGAGGAGCTAGCGTCCTAGCAGACGCGCGGCTTCGTCCACGTCTTTATCACCGCGTCCTGAGCAGTTGATAACAAGCGTTTGGTCGTCGCGCATCGTGCCGGCGATTTTGATAGCCGCGGAGACGGCGTGGGCGGTTTCGAGGGCGGGGATGATGCCTTCAAGCTCAGCGAGCGTGGTGAAGCCTTCGAGGGCCTGGGCGTCGTCGATGCTGGTGTACTCGACGCGTCCGCTGTCCTTCCAGTAGCTGTGCTCGGGGCCGACTCCCGGGTAGTCGAGGCCGGCGGAGCAGGAGTGGACTGGCATGGTCTGGCCTTCGCCGGTCTGGAGGACGTAGCTCATCGAGCCGTGGAGGACTCCCGGCGAGCCGAAGGAGAGCGGCGCGGCGTGCTGGCCTTCGCCTGTCCCTGAGCCGCCGGCTTCGACGCCGATGAGGCGGACGGATTCGTTTTGCACGAAGTCGTAGAAAATCCCTGCCGCGTTGGAGCCGCCGCCCACACAGGCGACGACGGCGTCGGGGAGCGAGCTGAAAGCGTTCTGCGCCTGGCACTTGGTTTCCTCGCCGATGATCTTCTGGAAATCGCGCACGATGCGCGGGAAGGGGTGGGGCCCGACGACGGAGCCGAGGATGTAGTGGGTGTCTTCGACGGAGGCCATCCAGTCGCGCATGGCTTCGTTGGTGGCGTCCTTGAGCGTGCGCGAGCCGGAGTCGACGGGGCGGACCTCGGCGCCGAGGAGGTTCATGCGCACGACGTTGAGGCGCTGGCGGCGCACGTCCTCGGCGCCCATGTAGACGGTGCAGGGCAGGGCGAGTTTGGCGCAGGCGGTGGCGGTGGCGACGCCGTGCTGACCCGCGCCGGTCTCGGCGATGATGCGCGTCTTGCCCATGCGTTTGGCGAGCAGGGCCTGCCCGACAGTGTTGTTGATCTTGTGGGCGCCGGTGTGGCAGAGGTCTTCGCGCTTGAGCCAGATCGACGCGGCGGCGTTGTTGGAGCTCAGCTCGCGGGCGCGCTGGGTGAGTCGCGGCGCCGCGGTGAAGGGGGTGGGGCGTCCGACGTAGGTGGTGAGCAGGGCGCTGAGTTCGTCGTGGAACGCGGGATCGTTGGTCGCTTTTTCGTACTCATCGGCGAGCTGGGTGAGCGCGGGGACGAGGGTTTCGGGGACGTAGGCCCCGCCGAAGGCGCCGAAGCGTCCGGCGTTGTCGGGGACGTTGGAGAGAGTGGTCATGGGTTTAGTGTAGAGCGGCGATGTCGTCGGGCTTGATCTCGTCGAGATGGAGGAGCTCGTCGGCGCGGGCCTTGGCGGCGCCGCGGTTGACATCGACGCAGAACAGCAAGATGAGGGCGCCGACGACGAAGCAGGCGGAGAGTCCGAGGAGCGCGGGGGCGGCGCCGAGCTGATCCTTCATCAGGCCGAAACCCAGCACGCAGACGCCGGCGAGCTTGTAGACGAGGCCCCAGAAGCCGAAGGACTCGGCGGCGCGGTGAGCGGGGGTCATGACGCCGACAAGCGCCCGCCCGGCGGTGCCGATGCCGCCGAGGCCGAAGCCGAGGAGGTTGCCGACGATCCAGATACCCCACGTTTGTTGCTGCCCCGGGCCCGCGAGCCACGCGAGGGAGAGGCCGGCGGCGATCCAGATCGCGAGGAAGGCGAGGACGGTGTTCTTGTGACCCAGACGGTCTTGGTAGAGCATCGGGACGACGGCGCCGACGCCCGCGGTGACGGTGAGTTGGAGGAGGAAGAGCGCGAGC
This sequence comes from Phycisphaerales bacterium, assembly GCA_965227605.1. GTDB lineage: Bacteria > Planctomycetota > Phycisphaerae > Phycisphaerales > UBA1924 > CALNYS01. The sequence goes on from OZ245745.1 coordinate 1,011,269, forward strand.
CCGGCGCCCTCGATGCCGAAGTCGCGGGCGAGGACGCCGGCGAAGAAGATGACGGTCTGCACACCGATGGCGTAGACGAGGAAGGCGAGGAAGAAGAGCGCGAGGTCGCGGCGCGGGGCGATGTCGCGCAGGGAGCCGATGACGCGCCGGCTGGCTTCGCGGAGGACGGAGCGGGAGACGTCGCGCGGGGGTGCGGGCTCGCTGGGGACAAAGAGGGCGGTGGGCGTCGCCATGACGAGGAACCAGACGCCGGCGAAGACGAGGAGCGGGCGCTGTTCGTTGGGCTGTTCAAGATCGAAGGCAAGCATGGCGCCGGCGGTGAGCAGGAGGAGGATCAGGGCGCCGGCGTAGCCCATCGTCCAGCCGATGCCGGAGACACGCCCGGTTTGTTCGGGCTTTGCGATGATGGGGAGATAGGAGGCGAGGAAGTTCTCGCCGAGGGCAAAGCAGAAGTTGGCGGGGATGTAGAGGGCCATCGCGATGAGGAGCCCGCCGGGGGGGATGAGCCCGAGGGCGCAGGTGAGCAGGGCGCAGGCGAGGCCGGTAGCGAGCAGGAGGAATTTCTTGCGCCCGGTGACGTCGGCCATCGCGCCGGCGAGGGGCGAGACGATTACGACGAGCAGCATGCTTATCGCGACGGTCGCGGACCACAGCGTGTCGTCGCGCTCGGGATCATTGACCACGACCTCCTTGAAGAAGACGGCGAAGAGCATGGTGTTGATGATGAGGGTGAAGGATTGGTTGGCGAGGTCATACATGCCCCACGCCCACACGACGCGCGGGTTATCGAGGCCGGCGAACGGGTTGAGGCGGCGGAGGCTCACGCGGGCAGTATGGCGAGAGGGTCAGCCGCCCGCCGTGCGTTGCTCAACCTGGGATTCGCTCTCGGGGTCGTCCTCGATCGGCTCGGCTCCCTTGAACTCGACGAGGCCGGGCGTCTGACCGCGCCATCCTGCTTTGCGGATCACGCTGCGGGCGAGCTTGCGTCCGACGACCTCGCTCTCGCGTTCCTTGTCTTCGACATCTTCGAAGTCGGCAGGCTGGTCGCCCAGCGGCGGGCCGCTGCGTTTGAAGTTGACGGTTTGTGTGGGATACGCGAACTCGACGCCGAGCTTTTTGGCGAGGCGGAGGATGTCGTTGAGCAGGCGGTGGCGCTCGCGCATCTCGACGGACCAGTCGGGCGCCTCGAAGAAGATGTAGACGAGGATGTTCAGCGAGCTCGCGCCGTAACCGCTGAAGGAGACCTGGTAGTAGTCCTTGCGGGTGTAAGGGTGTTGGCGGATGAGCTCGCGGATGCCCTCGCAGAAGGCGTCGATCTTCTCGGGGGGCGTGTCGTAGGCGAGGCCGAGATCGGTCTTGAATCGCCGGTACTTGCGCCGCCCGTAGTTATCAACGGTGGCGCGGACGAGCATGGCGTTGGGCACCGTGACCAGCGAGTTGTAGAAGGTGCGGATGCGCGTCGAGCGGAAGCCCAGCTTTTCGACGGTGCCCTCCACGTCGTCGATGACGACCCAGTGGCCGACCTCGAAGGGGCGGTCGAAGATGACGGCGATCGAGCCGAAGAAGTTCTCGATGGTGTCCTTCGCGGCGAAGGCCACGGCGAGGCCGCCGATGCCGAGACCCGTCAGCAGCGGCAGGATCTCGATCGACAGGCTCTCGGCGATGTACACGAGGCCGATGGCAGAGACGAAGATCTTGAGCGCCCGGCGCACAAGGGGGACAAGGAGGTCATCGATCTTGGTGTCGGTATCCGTCGCGCGCCTGCCGAGGATGTCGGTGAGCACATCAACGACGCGGTAAGCGGCGAGCACGCCGGCGACCATCAGCACGAGGCGGGTGGCGGTGAAGAAGATCTGTTGCGCAAGCGGCGGGAGACCGATGGCTCGTAAAAGGAAGAGCGCCGCGAGCGCGCCGGCGAAGAGGCCGAAGGGGCGTACGGCGCGCTTGATGATCTCGGGGTCGATCTCGCGGTCCTGGCGACGCAGGCGGGCGCCGACGGTGGCGCGGAGGAAGCCCTGCACGATGAAATCAACGACGACGCCGATGAAGACGATCGCCAGGAGCGCGAGCCATTTCCAGAGCTCGACGCCGAGAGCCTTGTTTTCGCGCAGGTCGCGGGGCATCTGGGAGCGGAGCCAGAGCGAGGTGCTGAGGTTGCGTTCGTCGACGCCGTAGCGAAGGGGCTGGTCGCGCACGCTCTCGTAGAGCGTTTCGATCTCGGCGACGGTCTCAGCGCTGAAGAGCCAGGCGCCGTGGTCGTCCTGCGTCAGCGTGATATCACCCTGAGCGCCCGCGTCGATGAGGTTGCGGTGTGCGCGTTCGAACTCATCGGGGAAGTAGATGAACTCGTTGAGTTCTCGGCGTTCAACGTCGTCGGCGTTCGGGAGATCGGAGACATTCACACGCCCGATGCGGTTGAACACGGCCAGCAGGTACACGCCCGATTGCTCGGCGGCGTCACGCCCCACGCCCGAGAGATCCATCGTGGACCGCAGGCGTTCTACGGCGCTGATGCGGGCCGGGGAGAGGGCGCCGGCGTCCTCGTAGTCGTCCATGGCCGCGAGGAACGTGCTCATCGTCGCCCGCGGGCTGGCGAGGGCGTCGGGAACGGGCTCAAGGGTCGGCGGCGCGTCCTGCGCGAGCGCGGAGAGGGGGGTGAAAAACAGCGTGAGCAGCAGGAGGATTCGGGTCGTCGCGTTCATGGCGCGATGCTACCGCGCCGGCAAATTCACTCGTGTGCGAAAGGTTCGAGGTGATCGAAGCGCTCGGCCCAGCGCGGCTCGGGGTAGAAGGTGTAGTGCTCGGTGGTGTTGACCGTGCCGCGAGCGACGGGGAGGGCGATCTTCGCGTGCCCGTCGGCGAAGCAGAGGGAGGCACGGACCCGGTCGCGCCCCCACAGCTCGCCCTTGTCGCCGCCGTCGTCGTAGTTGTAGATGGGTGACTGCCCGGCGAGCCAGGTGCGCGAGGGTGTCTCGATCCGCGGCGCCCGCCCGCCGCCTTGCGGCGTGAGCGTGTCGAAGATCTCGACGAAGGGGCAGGGGACCTCGTCGAGCGCGTGATCGTTCAGGACGTAACTGGTCCCGACGAGGTCGAACACGGTCGCGTCGGGTTGGTTGGGCGCGAAGCCCGTGAGCTGCCCGTCGCCCGTGCCGGTGTCGAGGGGGTCGCGGAAAATGCCAGGGCGGGCGTTGGGCCCGAAGTCTCCCAGGTAGGCGTTCAAAGGGCGCTGGTCGGCGCCGACACGCGAGGCCTCGAAGACGTTGACGATGGAGCGGGCGCCGCCGAAGAGCCAGGCGAGGTGGTAGCCCTCACCCTCTGGGGCGGTCTCGCCCGTCGTGGTGACGCGGAGTTGAGGCAGGCGCCGGTCGTGATCGTTCATGTGCATCAGCGCGGCGGCGCCGATCTCGCGGGTCTGTGCGCCGCCTTTGGTTTCAAGCGCAGCGAGCCGGGCTTCGCTCAGGGCAGGAGCGAGCAGCGCCAGCAGCGTGGCGATGAGGGCGATAACGACCAGCAGTTCGATGAGAGTGAAGCCCTGTGCAAGCACAACGGCCCGAGCCCTCGGAGAGCCCGGGTCGTTGCAGAGAGAGAAGCATGCCGCGCGGGTCGCGCACGCGGCCTCGCGGCGCGCTTCTCTGCTGGAGGAGAGAGTTCGGTCCGCGGCCTGTGGTCTGTGCTCGCCCTCGGGTGAGGCGTGCGACCGCTTACCCAGCTTTACGCACGCTCTGGACGGGAGTTCCGTCTGAAAACACATCTGGCTCGCTCCTGCGGCGATGGTCCGTAAATAGCCTGCTTCCCGCGGCAGACTGTAGGTCGCGGGTGATAACCGCGCGTGCAAGCCCGCCCTTCTCAGAATCGGGCGGATGAGGTGTTTTCTTCCGTCCTCATCGCTCTTTCTGCCAGCACCCGTTGCTCCGGCGCGTCAAAGGCGTTCAAAGCGGGGTCAGCGGGAATGAACACGAGCTGGCGGGTCGATCTTCTCGCCGCCGCCCACACGCGGGCTGGCAAGGAGGGATCGAATCATGCGAGTCCGCATCGGTGAGGTGATGGTGAGTCAGGGCCTGCTGACCGAGGCCCAGGTCGAGAGCATCCTGCAGCATCAGAAGGATCGCCCCCGCCCGTTCGGGGAACTGGCGGAGGTGCTCTTTCATGTGAGCGCCGAGGACGTCGAGGCGGCGTGGGTGGAGCAGTACGCGCTCATCACCGAGCATGTCGATCCCTCGGCGGAGACGGTTGATCCGGAAGTGTTGGCGCTGGTGACGCGCCGTCAGGCGTGGCAGTTCCGTTGCATGCCGCTGCGATGGGACGGGAGCGAGGTGATGGTGGCGACGGTGCGTGAGCACCTGACGCGGGCGATGCGGTTCGCGCTGCGTCATGTGGTGCAGCCCTGCTGGTTCGTGCTGTCGGACGCTGATGAGCTGGGCGTGGCACTGATGCGCCACTACCCGCTGGCGGGGATGACCCCCGCGGTGGTGAGCGCCGCGAGCGGGCCCGGCTCGGCGCTGGAGTCAGCCGGCGACTGAGCTGGCCGCGAGAGCGTCCTTGAGCGCATCGGCCTTGTCGGTACGCTCCCAGGTGAAGAGATCGCCCTCGGGCGTGCGCCCGAAATGACCGTGTGCGGCCGTCGGGGTGTAGATCGCCTGGCGGAGACCGAGAGACGAGATGATGCCCGCGGGCGTGAGGTCGAAGATCTCGCGCACCGCGTTTTCGATGGCGCTCTCCTCGGCCTGGGCCCCTCCGAAGCAGTCGACGCGAACGCTGGTGGGCTCGGCGACGCCGATGGCGTAGCTGAGCTGGATCTCGCAGCGGTCGGCGAGGCCGGCGGCGACGATGTTCTTAGCGATGTAGCGGGCCATGTAGGCGGCGGAGCGGTCGACCTTGGTGGGGTCCTTGCCTGAGAACGCGCCGCCGCCGTGGCGCCCCATGCCGCCGTAGGTATCGACGATGATCTTGCGCCCGGTGAGGCCGACGTCGCCGTGGGGGCCGCCGAGTTCGAAGCGCCCGGTGGGGTTGACGTGGACGGTGATGTCGTCGTGCCACAACTCGCCAAGCGTGGGGCGGAGGACGTGCTCGGTGACGGCGGCTTTGAGATCGCCCTGGGCGTCGTTCCACTCGGGCCCGTGCTGAGTGGAGAGAACAAGGGTGTCAACGCGGGCGGGGCGGTCGCCCTCGTAGACGAAGGTGACCTGGCTCTTGGCGTCGGGGCGGAGGGCGCTGATGGCGCCGGACTCGCGGACGTCTTTGTGGCGTTCGACGAGGCGGTGCGCGAGGTAGATGGGGAGGGGCATGAAGGCCTCGGGGTCAAGGGCGTCGGTCTCGCGGCAGGCGTAGCCGAACATCATGCCCTGATCGCCGGCGCCGCCGGTATCCACGCCCTGCCCGATGTCGCTGGACTGGTCCTTGATGCTGGTGAGCACGGCGCAGGAGAGGTGATCGAAGCGGAGCTGGGGGTCGGTGTAGCCGATGCGCTCGATAGTGTCGCGGACGATCTCGGGGATTTCGACGTAGGCGCCGGTGGCGACCTCGCCGGCGACGACGGCCATGCCGGTGGAGACCATGGTCTCGACGGCGGCGCGGGTGTTTGGGTCCTTGGCGAGCATGGCGTCGAGGATGGCGTCGGAGATCTGGTCGGCGACCTTGTCGGGGTGACCGACGGAGACGGACTCGGACGTGAAGTAGCTCGTGCGCGGGCTCGGCATGCGGTGCTCCGGCTAGGGGTGCTGGATCGGGTGAGCGTACGCGCGCCCCGCGCGGGGTGCAATCTTCAGCGTCTTGACGCTGGCGGGAGGGGCGGGTTTGATCGTTGAATGCGGATCATCGGTGGAGAGTTCAAGCGGCGCAGGCTCACGCCCCCGCCCAACGCGGAGGTGAGCCGTCCGATGCCCGACCGGGTGAAGGAGGCGGTCTTCAACCTGCTGCGCGGGCACGTGGAGGGCGAAGAGGTTTTCGAGGCCTTCGCGGGCGTGGGGACGATGGGGCTGGAGGCTGTCTCACGAGGTGCGCGTCGTGTGGTGATGGTTGAGAAGGACCGGACGATCGCCCGCATCCTGCGTGAGAACGCCGAAGCGCTGGGCGTGGGCGACGAGCGGGTGGAGATTGTGAACGGCGATGCTCTGGGATCGACGGCCCTGGCCCGCTGCCCACAGGCGGTGCATCTGGTCTTTTACGACCCGCCGTATGTGCTAGTCAGTGATCCGGCCCGTCGGGGACGGACGCTGCGTCAGTTCGCGGCGATGATCCAGCGGTTGGACGACACGGGGTACGGCGTGCTGCGGACGCCCTGGCCGCTGCTCGCGGATCCGGACGAGCCCGGATCAGGGGGCGCCGACTTATCGCTCGACGGCGCCGAGGGGCCGGAGACACACGAGTACGGCTCGATGGCGGTGCATCTCTACATGCGTAGTTCAGGCCAAAGCGCAACAAAATCTTGACAATCGAGTGGTGCGGGGCTTTCTGCGGCCCTACCGTCGCTATGTTGACGGAAGCGGTCGCTGCGGCCGCTGTGAATTCGCATCGTGTTCGCTGCACCCCCGTTTATGTTCCATCGCCTGCGTTTGAGCAGGCCGCTGCATGTTTACCGGAGCCTGAAAAGCTATGCATCCCGACAAAGTGGTCGCTGCCACCCGCACCGTTCTTGACTCGTTGCGTCAATCGATTTCCCAGGACCGCCAGGTTCGTGAGGCCGTGGGGGTCATCACCGAATGGCTGAACGAGACCGTCAGCTGGAGCGGCGGGGAGCGTTCCGGCGGGGGCGGGTTCTCGTCGGGCGGCCCCAACGGGCGTCCGACGCTCGATCGTGGTCGCCCCGCCGCCGATCTGGGCCTGGTGATCCGCCGCACCCGGCTGAAGGCCGAGGCGTGCCGCTGGGCGATGGAGCGCCAGCTCCTGATCGACCGCGGCGCCGATCGGGACGAGGAGATCCGCCCGACTGACGCCCGCTTTTTGGAGCAGGCTCGCGAGCTGCGGGGTTGCTGGCTGTGGATGTTCGACCCGTACGCCCGGGACCCTGAGCCGCAGGCCATCGAGCGTCTCGCGGTGTGCTACGAGGCGCTGACGCTGGCGATCGAGGTCGTCGAGGAAGTCGGCGCCGCGGGCGAAGAGGACCCGATCACCCTTCGCGACATGTACTACCTGCTGGCCGAGGCGCAGTCGATGCTCTGGGCGGCGCTGCGTGACGCGGGTGTTGATCGGGATCAGGACCAGACCGACGCCTTCATCTGGTTGCGTGAGAAGACGCGCGAGCACCGTGTCTTCGTCGAGCGTCATATGCGCCGCGAAGATCCCGCCGACCCGGCCAAGGGCAGCGACCTGATGGCGCGGCTCGAAGAGTTCCACGAGAAGTGGCGCGGGGCGCTCTCGGACGACCGGGCCCGTGAGGTCGGGCTGCGGCGCATCGCGTACCACGTGAACCGCATCAGCGAGAACCTGACCGACGAGCCCAACCACGACTGGGAGCGTCTCAGCGAGATCATCGAGGAGCTCGACGAAGGCGGCCTGGATGCCCAGGATGCCGAGATTGCCGATCTTCTCGCGCCGCTGCCCGACGATGTGCCGGACGTCGAGTTTTCGGAAGCGGCGGAGCGGGCGCTGAACATCGAGACCGAGTCAGCGTAAGCGCTGATTCTGAGCATCTCGGGTTGATTCTGAGGTGATGAGTCCCTCATAGTGTGGGCGGAGGAGAGAGTCGCATGCCCACCTCACGCGCTGTCGCTGTCTGTGCGTTCCTGAGCACCGTCCCGCCTGTGCTCGCGCAACCGTTGATTACCCCGGCGCGCCCCGGCGTCGAGCGTGGAATCAATCCTGCGAACTTTCACCGGTGCCTCTGGCTTGGAAAAACGCACGCCGAGCACGCGCCCGCTCGCGGCGGCGTGCCGGGAATGTCGACCACGCTGATTTCAAACGGCGATCCCGCCAACCGCATCGATCTGGTGATCGTGGGCGACGGGTACACCGCGAGCGAGCTGGGGGAGTACGCCCAGCACGCGCAGCTCGGCGTTGATGATCTCTTCGCCATCATGCCCTTTAGCTTGTACGAGCCGCTCTTTAACGTGCACCGCGTGGACGTCATCTCAAACGAATCGGGCGTGGACGACGACCCTCGCGGCGTCGAGCGGGACACGGCGCTCAACATGTCATTCTGGTGCGGCGGCATTCAGCGCCTGCTGTGCGTGGACACCTTCAGGGCGCAGCAGGCCGCCTCGAACGCGCCGGATTGGGATCAGATTTTCGCCGTCGCCAACGCGAGCACCTACGGCGGCGCCGGGTATCCCTCGCAGAATGTCGGGACGTACTCGGGCGCGAACTCCGCGGCGCCACAGGTGGCGATCCACGAGCTGGGGCACTCGCTTGGCAACCTCGCGGACGAGTACACCTACGGCGGGCCGGAGACGTACACCGGTCCCGAGCCCAGCGCGCGGAACGTGTCGATCTTCAACGCCGATCAGCAGGAGGCGCAGGATCGGAAGTGGAGCGACTGGCTAGGTGTTGACCACCCGGATTTCGACGGGCTGGTCGATGCCTACGAGGGCGGGAACTACAGCGAGAACGACATCTACCGCCCGACGAGCAACTCGATCATGCGGTCGCTTGGTCAGGAGTTCAACCTGCCGTCCGCCGAGGGGTTGATCATCGAGATGTGGAAGATTGTGCAGCCGATCGACTCGCACACATCAAACCTAAACCCGGTCTTGCCTTCGATGACGCTCGAGGTACAGCTTGCGGCGCCCTTCCTGAGCGTCCGTTGGTTTCTCAACGGGAACGCGGTCGGGACGGGGCCCTCGCTCGACCTGCATGATGTTTCGCTGCCCAGCGGTATGAGCACGCTGCATGTCGTGGTCGTGGATGACACGCCGCTCGTGCGCGACGAGACGGCCCGTGAGGCATACATGACGCAGCGGGTGTACTGGAGCGTTGAGGGAGCGCCCGGCGATCTGACGGGCGACGGCGTGGTGGACTCCGTGGACTTGGCGGTGCTGCTCGCGGCGTGGGGCGGCCCCGGGGTGGACTTCGACGGGGACGGCGTGTGCTCGTCGTCTGACCTGGCGATCCTGCTCGCGGCGTGGGGCTAAGTGCCTGAAATCAGGCGAGCTGGGTCCAATAACCGGGTTCTTCTGTGATTTCTTGTTGTCGCGGGCCGCTGAGCGGGGCATTATTGAGTGAACAGAAAGGGTCCGCACATGTTCAAGATCGCTATTGCTGTCGCTCCGTTCTTTGCATTGTCCACTGCCGCGATGGGGGAGACTCAGGGTTCTCAGCTCGCGCACGAGCACGCCGCTCCGAACGGGCAGGTGCACATCCACGAATCTGAGATCGTCCCGTGCGTGCAGCACTTCGTTCCCAGCGAGGAGGGGGCGCGTGACGCGTTCCGCCTTCAGATCTGGCCCGACGGGATCATCCCCTACGAGTTCAACGCCAACGTCTCGGCGACGAACCAGGCCCGGGCGATCAACGCGATGAACGAGATCATGGAGGTGTGCGGCGCCGAGTTCGTGGAGCGCACCACCGAGTTTGACCGCATCGTGTTCGTTGACTCGAACGTGAACAGCTCGTTCGTCGGTCGCAGCGGCGGGCCACAGAACGTTAACATCGCGAACTGGAACATTCGATTCATCATCGTGCACGAGCTCCTGCACGCTCTCGGCAGCTACCACGAGCAGTCTCGCCCCGATCGCGATGACTTCGTTGAGATCAATGTGGCGAACATCGAACCTGATGCGCTCTTCAACTTCCAGATCGCGCCGCTCGCGGCTCCGGTGGGCGATTACGATTTCGACTCGGTCATGCATTACGGGCAGTTCGATTTCTCGACCAACGGCATGCGGACTATTACGGTGCTGCCGCCGAACGAGGCCCAGCAGGCGCAGATCGGGCAGCGTGTCCGCCTGAGCGACGGCGACATCCTTGGCCTGACGACTCGCTACGGCAGCGCGCTCACGACCGATCTTGACGGCGACGGCAACGTCAATTCGGTTGATCTCGCGGTGCTGATCGCTGCGTGGGGCACCCCCGGGGCTGACTTCAACGGCGACGGCACGACTGACGCCACGGATCTTGCGGTTCTGCTCGCGGCCTGGACCGGCTGACCCGCTCGCGGCGCGGCGTTCACGCGGGTACGCTTCCCGCGTGAACGCGCCACGCTGCGTCATCACGCTTGCTGTCTTGTTCTGCGCCGGGTGCAACCCGCTCGGCGGGCAGGGGCGTGGTTCGAGTGAAGGCGTGTTTTCGTTCGGGCTCCCGCCCACCCCGGCCGAGGCGGCGCGATGGGCGGTGGATCCCGCGTCGCCCGACAACCGTCAGCAGGGGATCCTGCTGCTAGCGAACGCGCCGTTCGGCGGTGAGAGCGTGTACATGGAGCTGTACCGCATCGGGCTTGACGATGAGGACGCGGCGGTGCGTGCGGCCGCGGTGCGTGCGATCGCGCTGCACGGCGGCCCTCCGGAAGGAGAACTCGTTCTGCCGCTGCTTGACCCCGAAGAAGATTCTCTTGTGCGGCGTGAAGCCGCGCGGGCGATGTCGCGGATCCACCTGCCCGGGAGCGTCCCAGCGCTGGTCGAGTCGCTGAGCCCGGCCCGTGAGCCTGACGGCGAAACGAGGGCGCTTGCCGCGGAGGCGCTTGCGCAGCATCGAGAGCCCAGAGTGGTGCAGGCACTGATCGGGGCGCTGACGGACACGCGTCTTCTCGTGAGCGCTTCGGCACAGCGGTCGCTCATCACGCTGACCGGCCAGGATCTTGGCAACGAGCCGGAACCGTGGCTCGCCTGGGCGCGCGGCGTTGATGATCTCTTTGATGGAGCGCAGCCGTACTACTACACCGCGTACCAGCGCGATCGGCGTCTGCTCGAATACGTCGTGCCGTGGCTCGAGCCGCCCAACGAGATCGCCTCAACGCCAGCGGGCATGCCCGTCGAGGGCGGGTGAGGCCGGTGCGCTACGCGGTCCTGGAAAACGGGGCGCTCGCGCTTCACGAGAGCGAAGCGGGCACGTCGCGTGAGAACGAAGCGTTCGTTCGTGCATCGCTGGCGGTTCTGACGCTGACCGATCTTGCTGGTTCGGGAGAGCGCCGTACGCCCGGGCGCGGGCTTGTTGGTGAGCGTGATGAGGGCGGGCGTGTCGTAGTCGCGCCGGACTTCGCGTGCGGGGCGTGCGAGCGTTGTCGGGCCGGGCTCGGGGCGCACTGTGAATCGCGGATGACCCTGGGCGATCCGGGCGCGCCGGGTGCCTTGTCGGAGGCGATCATCGTCCCGGAGCGTCAGCTGGCCGCTGTCCCTGACCATGTTCCTGATGAGACCGCGGCCTTGGCGGTCGTGGCGAGCGTTGCGCTGCAGGCCGCGGGGCGGCTGCATGTGCGCGAATCGCCGTACGCGACGGTCATCGGCGCCGGGGCTGAGGCGGTGCTGGCCGCCCAGGCGCTCGCGCTCGAGAGCGCGACGGTGCGTGTGCTTTCCAGCAACCAGGCGACGCTCGATGCGTGCGAGAAGCGGGGGGTTCCTTCCCGTCGCACGCCCGAGGCCGGGAGATTGGGCGATCAGGACATCGTTGTGGTTTGCCCCGGCGAGGAGGGCGCGTTTGATACATCGCTGGCGATGACGGCGCCGCGCGGGCGGGTCGTGCTGACGCCGGGCATCTCGGCGAGGAGCGAAGCGCTCTCGCTCGCAAGCGAGCGTGAGATCGACGTGCTTGGCTCTCGTTGGGCGCCGATCGCGGAGGGCCTCGCTGCTCTCGCGGAGGGACGACTGGATGCCTCGGGGCTTATCACGAAGCGTGTGAAGCTCGATCGCGCGGCGGAAGCGGTCGAGTCGCTCCGGTCCGGGGACGAACTCGCGATCGCGGTTGATTTCACCTGAACGTCACGACGCCTGTCAGCACCAGCGCTGTCAGCCCGCCCGCGAGCACGAGTCGGTACCAGCCGAAGGCCGCGAGGCCATGGCGATTCAGAAAACCCACGAGCCACTTCACCGCGAGCGCCGCCGAGACGGTGGCGACCACGAGCCCGATCAGGACGGGCGTCACGCCGAGCTGCTCGAAGAGATTCGGTACACCCGCGTCGTGTGATTCCTTGAGGTTCTTGGCCAGCTTGTAGACGCACGCCCCGCCGAGCGTGGGAAGGCCAAGCAGGAACGAGAACTCCGCCGCCCGCTTGGGCGAGAGCCCCAGCAGCGTGCCGCCGGCGATGGTCATCATCGAACGCGAGGTCCCGGGCCACATCGCGACGACCTGGAAGCAGCCGATGAAGAACGCGGTGCGCAGGGGAAGCTCGGTGAGCTCGTCGCGGTCTTCCGAATCCTCACGCCGGTGGCCGCGACCGAGAACGATCATCCACACGCCGCCGAGGGCGAGGGCGGCGATCACCGGCGTCGGGCGGAACAGGTGAGCCTCGATCAGATCATCCAGCAGCAGTCCCAGCACCGCCGCGGGTAAGAACGCGACGAAGAGCTTGATGAAGAGCGCTCGCCCTGCCGCGTTCTTGCCGAGGACGCCTGCGATCATCTGCACCACGCGCTCGCGGTAGAGGCCCAGCACGGCGAGGATCGCTCCGCCTTGGATCACGATGTTGAAGGCGTCCACGTTGGCTTTGACGCTGGGGTCGTCGAGGCCGAGGAGAGCCGAGGCGATGATGAGGTGCCCGGTCGAGCTGACGGGCAGATACTCGGTGATACCTTCGACCAGCCCCAGGATGACGGCGTGCCACCATTCCATGACGGGTCAGGAACCTGCCTGCGGAGCTTCGACGCGGGCGGGGCGGAGCGTGAAGCGACCGCTCGCGGCGGTGGGGGCCTCGGAAGGCTCCATTCCCGGCGCGACGGCCTTGCTCGTTCCTTTGAATTCCCACGCGCCGCCTTCGTTCTTGATGAGATCCACGCTCACCCGCAGCTCCATCCCGGGCTTGACCATGGCGCCGAATTTCAGAGCGCGGACACTCGAAATCACGGCGCGATCCCCTTCCGGTGCGATGCGGTCCAGCACGCGACGGGCCGCCTGAGCCATGGTCTCGAGCATCAGCACCCCGGGCAGGATCGGGAAGGTCGGGAAGTGATCCGCGAGCGCCGGCTCGTCCGCCGGCACGCGCTTGACCGCCACGCACCGCTCGTCGCTCAGCTCGATCACCTCGTCGATGAACCGGAAACGCATCCTCGGAGCATACCGAGCCGCGAGAGTGCGGGGCGGGCGTGTATCCTGCCCGTATGCCAGCCCCCACGCCCCGCAAGCCGCTGACCTACGCCGACGCCGGCGTCTCGATCGAGGAGGGGGACCGCTTCGTCGGGCTGATCTCCTCTGCGATGCGCCGCACCTTCGGGCCACGCGTCATCGACAACCCGGGCGGCTTCGCCGGGCTCTTCCGCCTTGATTACAACGAGAAACTCTTCAAGCGCAACTACAAGGAACCCGTGCTCGTCGCCTGCGCCGACGGCGTGGGGACGAAGATCAAGCTCGCCGCCGAGTGCAACGACTACTCGGGCATCGGCGTCGATCTGGTGGCGATGAACGTCAACGACCTCGTGGTGCAGGGCGCCGAGCCGCTGTTCTTTCTCGATTACATCGCGACGGGCAAGCTCGACCCGGAGCACGCGTTGGCGGTCGTCGAGGGCGTCTCGCGGGCGTGCAAGGAGTGCGGCGCCGCGCTGCTGGGCGGCGAGACCGCGGAGATGCCGGGGGTGTATGAAGCTGGTGTGATGGATCTCGCGGGTTTTTCGGTAGGCGTGGTCGAGCTTGACCGGGCCACCGACCCGGAGCGGGTCGAACCGGGGGACGTGGTGCTGGGCTTGGCCTCAGACGGCGTACACTCCAACGGGTTTACGCTGGTGCGGGCGATTCTGGAGAGCGCGGGGGTCGATCCCAACGACACGCACCCGGCGCTCGAGAGCGACAAAACAGTGGGTGGTGAGCTGCTCACGCCAACACGTCTCTACGCGCCCGCGATCGTGAAGCTACTGCGTGAGTACAAGGTGAAGAAGATCGTGTCAGGCATGGCTCACGTCACAGGAGGCGGGCTCGAGGGGAATCTGGTTCGCGCCCTGCACGACGGCGTGGACGCCGAGATCGAGCGCGGCTCGTGGGCGCCGCACCCGGTCTTCCCGTTCCTGCAGGAACTCGGAGGCGTGGACGACGAAGAGATGGCCCGCGTTTTCAATATGGGCGTTGGCTATTGTGTGATCGTGCGTCCGTCGTTCGCCGATTCCGTGGCGAACAAGCTCCGCAAAAGCGGGGAGCGGGTGCTGCGCATCGGGCATGTGGTCAGCGGGTCGGGGCGGGTTCGCCTGGCGTAGCGCTCTGCTCCGAGAGTCGGCGCATCCCCGCGCTGACATCCAGACGGAGCTTGGAGATCTCCGCGATCTCGCGCACGGTCGGATCCTCGCTCGCGAGCGCCCTTGCGAGGACGGGGTCATCTTGGCCGGTCACACGGGTAAGCAGTAGGACAAGGGTGGTCAGCGGGTGCGGGTCGGCGTCGCGTGCGGCCTCGTCGATGGCGATCGTCTCTTCCATGCGCACGCCGGCGGGGGCGCTCAGCATCGCGAAAGCCCGCTCGATCGGGCTCATCGTCGGGTAGCGAGCGGCGATGGTCTCCGCGATCTCCCTTTTTTGCTCAGCGAACGAGCCGTCATCGTCAGCAGGGGGGTTCTTTGCAAAGAACCACTGCGCCTCGTAGAGGGCCAAGTAAAATTCCTCGCCGCTCAGGCTTGTGACGCGTTCGAGGATTTCCTCGAAGGGGGGGGAGGGGCGGTCCGGGCGACGCCAGACGACTCCGCTGCTCGACGCGAAGCCGTACGCGTCGGAGCGGTACACCCCGCGGTCGTCGCTGAAGGAATAGGCGTGGATCGCTTGACAGCGGAGCGATGCCGCGAGGGGATGTGTGCTCTCGACGACGGTTCCGAGGCCTCCCGCCCCGATCCAGACGTCGGTTGTGACGGACTCGCCCGGCAGGAGGCGCAGCTTCCTCGCGAGGCTTGAAAACTCGGGCCCGACCAGATCCGTCACGGGCGCCCCGCCGATGGCCAGCTTCGGCGCCACCAGCAGACGCGGCGCGATCGGCGCGCCGGGACCGATGCCGAGCGCGAACGTCCCGGCGTTTCGCATCTCGACCCGGGCGACCAGAGGCGTCATCGCGTCCAGCGCCCGTTCGGGGAGCGAGACGTTCAGTGTGATGTGCTCGGAGGGGGTGTTGATCAGGCGCTCGAGCTGCTTCGGGGCTTCCTGGGCGAGCGCGTTGAGGCGGAGCGCGACCTCGCTGGGCTTGACCGGCGCGCCGAGCATCGATCCGAGGCGTGTGCGTGCCCACAGGCCTTCGACCGCGCCGGGTGAGTCGCGCATCGCAACGGCGTAGTGGGCTGCGGCGAGACGCCGATCGCCTGCTTGTTCGGCGGCGAGGCCCAGCCCCAGGCGGGCGAGCGCGTCGCCGTCGTCAGCGAGCGGGGACAGGAGGCGTTCGGCTTCTTCGCGTTCAGCGCGATGTGCTGCAAAGAGCCCGAGGTACCGGTCTATTGACTCCTGACGCACCGCCGAGTTTTCATCGGAGAGGATGGTGTCGAGTTCGCGTTCGGCGCCTCCCAAGTCAACCCCGGTCCACGCCTGCAGTCGTATGCGCTCCACGGCGAGACGACGACGTAGCCGCGAGAGCTGGTCTCCGCTCACGCGTCCCTGCTCGACCATGGTGTCGAGGGATCTCGCGAGTGTGGTGCGATAACGGTCGTAGGAACTCAAAGCCTGCTCTTCGCGCCCGAGCGCGGTAGCCATGAGCAGGCGGGTGCGGTCCTCGATCGGGCTCACAGAGTGGTCGGGGATCTCCGAGGGATCCCCTTCGGCGCGTTCGGCGGCTCGGCGCTGGAGATCCACGGCGTATCTGGCCGCGGCTTCTTCCTCCGCGAGACGGTCGAGAAATCGCTCGGCGCCCTCGACGCCCCACGTCACGGCGAAGTACAGGTTCAGCAGCGTGTCGTTCTGGCTCTCGCCCCGCTTGGTGCGGATCGTGATCCCGTTCTGCATGTAGCGCCTGGCGCCGGTGTGCGCGCCGTTCGCCTGGAGTTCGCGGGCGATGGCGAGGTGAGTCTCGCTGTCCAGCGGATCGGCAAGCAGCAATTGGGTGTGCATGTCGAACCGAGCGATCGGATCGTTCACCCGCTCGAAAAAGAGCGTCGAGGCGAGCACCACGGCTTGCTTGTTCGTCCGGTCGAGCTCGATCGATCGACGCAGGTGGTCGAGGAACGCGGGGTCATCGCCGATCTCGCGGTGCAGGAGCGCGGCGTCGAAAGCAAGGCGGCTCCGGACCGAGGGGTCGAGGCGATCCCCGCTCGGTCCCAGATACGTCTTGTAGAGCGCGAGGCGATCTTCGATCCGCTGGAGTTGGTTGATGCGAGCCGATAGCGCCCGGAGCAGCGCGACCGTATCGTCAGGATCAAGCCGCAGCAGATGTTGCGCCGCATCGAGCGCCTTGTCTTCTTCCTTCGCAGCCCGCCAGGCTTCGATCTGGAGACGGAGCAGCGAAGCGTTGTCCGGGTCGAGCTCGAACGCCGCGCCAAACATCAGCGCCGCGTACTGGTAATCCTCAATCGCCGGTGAAATGATCGCTCGTGACTGCAGCACCGTGGCTCGTGCGAGTCGTGTGGCAACCTCCTCCTCCAGCGGTTGAGCCGCGACGGCGAGGGTGGCTGAGGCGAGCGCAATGCATGTTGCCAGAAGACGTGTCACGCTGACCCCCCGCTTGTCAACAACAGGGTTGTCAGCACGATCCCCAGCACCAGCACGATCCCCAGTGAGGTCTGCGTCACGTCCGTCAGCCGCCGGTTCACGTGCGGGAAAAGCCGGTCGGCCACCACGACCTGGAAGACAAAGCCGCCGGCGACGATCGCCGAGGCCCCCCCGGTCAGCATCGGGGCGTAGGCCGACTCCTGCGCCAGGCTCGCGAGCACCGCCCCACCCACGACGAGCAAGCCCGCCCACAGGGACCCGAAGGTCAGCAACGCCATAAGATTCGCTATCTGCACAGTGGGGCTCCTTCCCGCGATCACAGCCTACCCGTTCCCTATCGGGTATGAACCCGGGACGCCCGTAGGCGTCTGCACTGAAAGGGCTCACTACGAGCGAGCCTCCGCTACCATGCCCGGTTCCTGATCCGCACACCACATCTACGCGGGACCATCGCCCGCGTTCGACGACGAGCCCGGAACTTACGAATCATGACCCGCACGCTACTCCGACTCCTGCTCGCCGCCCCGTTCGTGCTCACCGCCTTTGCGCACGCTCAGCCCGCCCCGCTGAGCGAAGACGTGATCACCGCGGTGCAGATCGACGCCCAGGGGCGTCAAGCGGTGGACGACTACGCCTCCGGCTGGGGCCAGCGCCTGACCTCGAACGTCGCCGCGGACCGTGAAGCCGCGAAGCGCTCGCTGCTGGCGCCTCTCCAGCGTGACGCCTCGTCCGCGTTCCGCATCCAGTACGGCTCCCGCCTCAAGGCGGCCATGACCCGCCTGGCGGGAGGGGACGAGGCTCAAGCGCTCTTCGCCGCTGAGCTCACCGGGCGTTTGGCGACGGTGGACGCGAACGAGATGGTGCTCGGACTGTTGGGCGACGAGCGCGCGCCCGTGCGCTACGCGGCCGCCCGAGCCGCCCGCCTGCAGCTCGCCTCGATCGATAACCCGCCCGCGGCGCTGGGAGATCAGCACCGTGACGCTCTCGTCGCAGGTCTCGCCGAGCGGGTGAGCCAGGAGAGCGACGCGGTCGTCCTCGACGGGCTGCTGACCGCCGCCAGCGAGGCTGTCGCCCGCCAGAGTGCCGCGACAGACACGATCCTCGAACGTCTGAGCACCGCCCTCACGACGAACCTCCAGAGCGGAGCGCTCGACGCTGAGCCCGTCAGCGGGGCCCGGGCCGTGCTGCGTCTGGTCGCCGCGGCTCAACAGCGTTTCCGCGATCAGAACCGCTTCGCCGAGGGCGTGGCGATGCAGGGCGGCCTGCTCGCGGGCAGCGCCATGGGCTACGTGCTCAACACGATTGAAAATGACGAAGGCGTCGACTCGACCGGCGCCGTTGACGCCCTCGAGCAACTCGTCAAGGCCGCTCACAACCTAGTCTTCTTCGCCGCTTCGTCCCGCGGCGTGCGCGTGCAGGCCGACGACGCCATCCCCGAGGCCTTCGAGCGATGGCGCGATCGCGGCGACGCCCGCCCGCTCCGGCGCGAGATCGAGGGCTGGATCGGCGACGGCGGCGTCCTGACCCGCGCCCCCTTCAACGCGACCCCAAGCGATTTCCCTTCCATCGGCTGACCGGCCCGATCGCGCCGGCGGGACGGAGCCCGCATGCTGCGCCTGCTCGCGTTCCTGATCGCCCTGAGCGCCGCGCTCGCCGCGGTGGTGGTCTCCGATCGCCCGCTGCCCCCAGCGGATTTGGTGTACGCCGACATCCAGCCCGCCTTCACCCTTGACCCACAGCGCATGAGCTACGAGCAGGACTTCCGCCTTGCTTACGCTCTGTACGAAGGCCTCGTGCGCTGGGACAACGACACGTTCGAGCCCCAGCCCGCCGCGGCTGAGTCGTGGACGGTTTCGGACGACCGTCTGACCTACACCTTCATGCTTCGCGAAGACGCGAGCTGGTCGAGCGGTGATCCCGTGCGTGCCCAAGATTTCGTCTACGCCTGGACCCGCGGCGTTCTCCCCGACACCGCGGCGGACTACGCCCAGCTCTACTTCTTCATCGACGGCGCCGAGGAGCTTTTCGAGTGGCGCAGCGCGCAACTCGAGGAGTACGCGCAGCGTCCGACGAGTGAACGCTCGCCCCAAGCCGCGGCGGAAGCCGACGATGCTCTCGACGCCTACGCCCGCGAGAACCTTGGCGTGCGCGCGATCGACGACCGCACGCTGGAAGTGCGTCTCGAACGCCCGATGCCCTTCTTCATCGACCTGCTCTGCTTCGCGTCCTTCATGCCGGTGCACCCAGCGACGGTTGGGGCGTTCACACCCATCGACCCGGTGACCGCCCGCCGTCAGATCCGCCCGGGGTGGACCAAGCCCGAGCACCACGTGGGCAACGGGCCGTACACGCTGACACGCTGGCGCTTCAAGCGCGACATGCGCTTCGATGCCAGCAAGACATACACCGGCGACGCGATGGCGCGGAGCGAGTCCATCGAGGTCCGCACGATCGAAGACCCGGCAACCGCCGTGCTCGCTTTTGAGACGGGCGCCGTGGACTGGCTCACCGATGTGAACGTCGATTATCTGCCCGACCTGGTCGCTGCCCAACGCGCGGGCGAACGCGACGACGTGCGCTGGTTCCCCAACTTCGGCACCTACTTCTGGAACTTCAACTGCACCGAGACGCTGACCGACGGTCGTCCCAACCCGCTGCACAACCCGCGCGTGCGCAAAGCGCTCGCGCTCGCGGTTGATAAGGAGTCGATCGTCACGAACGTGCGCCGTGTCGGCGAGCAGGCCGCGTACACGTTCATCCCGCCGGGGAGCCTGGGCGCCTTCGACGCCGCAGGGCCGGTCGAGGGGTTGCGCTACGATCCCAACGCCGCGCGTGCGCTGCTCAGCGAAGCCGGCTGGGAAGACCGCGACGGCGACGGTGTCGTCGAGAACACCGCGGGTGAGCCTTTCCCGGTGATCGAGCTGCTGTGCACCACCGGCTCCTACCACGAGAACGTGGCCCAAGCGATGCAGTCGATGTGGGAACGCGATCTGGGCGTGCGCTCGGCCGTGCGCATCAAGGAAACCAAGACCTACCGCGATGACCTCAAACGCCAGGACTACATGATGGCCCGCGGCGGCTGGTTCGGTGATTACGGCGACCCGACCACTTTCCTCGCCCTGCACCGCACGGGCGATGGCAATAACGACCGCGGCTACTCCGATACCGCTTTCGACGATCTGTACGACCGCGCCGTCGCCGAGCCTGATCCGGAAGAACGCATGCGTCTCTTCCGCGAAGCCGAGCGCTACACGATGGAAGAGACTTTGCCTGTGCTGCCGATTTTTACCTATGTGCAGTTCTATCTGGCTGATCCCAACCTCAAGAACCTGAGCGTTCACCCGCGCAAGCAGCAGTATCTCTTTGAGCTCTATGTCGAGCGGCAGGGCGGCGGATGATTCGATTCATCGCCAAACGCCTACTCCAGCTCCCGCTGATCGTGCTCGCGGTGTACACGATCACGTTCCTGCTGGCGTGGGCGCTGCCGGGCTCGGCGGTCATCAACGACGAGGGACGCGCCCCGCCGCAAGCCGTGCTCGAGGCGATGGAGGCCCAGTACAACCTGGACAACCCCGTCGCCTTCTACACCGAGTACCTCGCCAACGCGTCAGGCGCGCGCTGGCTGGGAGCACAGCTCGGTCTCGCAGCGCCGCGACCCGGCGCTCCCGTCTTTGACCTCGGCCCATCGCTGCGCTACGAGGACTGGACGGTGACGGAGATCGTTGGCGGCGCGTTGCCTGTCTCCATCGTGCTTGGGCTCGCGGCGATCATCATGGCGACGATCCTCGGCGTGACGATGGGCGTGCTCGGCGCACTGCGCCCGGGCTCGCTGGCTGATCTCGCCACGCTCGCCGTCGCGATGGTCGGGGTGAGCGTGCCGACTTTTGTGATCGGGGCGGCGCTGCTGATCCTCTTCCCGGTGTGGCTGGGAATCGGCGCCGTCGGGGCGTGGGGATCGGTGGGTGACGTGCTGCTGCCTGCCTTCGCCCTCAGCCTCCCCTTCGCGGCTTACATTGCTCGTCTGACGCGCATGGGCATGATCGAGGAGCTCTCGAGCGACTATGTGCGCACCGCCCGCGCCAAGGGCCTGCCCGAGCGCGACGTCGTGCTCCGCCACGCGCTGCGCAACGCCATTCTGCCTGTGGTCAGCTATCTCGGGCCTGCGACCGCCTTTGCGATGACCGGTTCGTTCGTCGTCGAGCAGGTCTTCAATGTGCCGGGGATCGGGCAGCACTTCGTCTCCGCCGTCCGCAACAAGGATCTTTTCCTCATCATGGGCGTGGTGCTGATCTACTCGACGATGCTCACGCTCTTCAACCTCGCGGTGGACGCCCTCTACGCCCTGGTGGACCCCCGGATTCAGCAGTCGTAAGCTCCGCCTGCCCGATACTTCTCCGATCGGACACCGACCCCTCCCGGAGCGCCGCATGAGAGTTTCCGCCGCCGTTCTCCCTCTCGCCCTTTCCGCCGCCGCCTTCGCCGAATCCAACCTCGCCTATGACCTGCGTCTGCAGGACGAAGACGAAGCGATAGTTGCGTCCTCAGCCCCGGTCTACGGCGACCCCGGGCACTGGTGGTGGACCGTCGGCGGCGGTGGTGGGGCGTCGCTCAACAAGGGCGACTACTCGGCCGCGGCCTTCGTCGGAGCTTCCAACTTCCTCGCCGAGGATTTCGAGCTCTCCCTCGACCTCACCGTCTGGTATCTGGGCGAGGACGACCCGGCGGGCGACGACGCCGTCGCCGTGAACTTCAACCCCAAGTTCCGCTGGCATTTCATCAACAGGGAACGCCACACGATCTTCGCCGAGGCGGGCGTGGGCCTGCTGCTCGCGACCGAGGAGGTCCCCGAGAACGGCTCGGAGTTCAACTTTACCCCACAAGCCGGCGTCGGAGCTACGTTCGAACTGAGCGAAGGCCCCGAGCGCCTGATCGTCGGCGTCAACTGGCGGCATATCTCCAACGCCAACGTCTTCGGCTCAGACCGCAACCCCGGACGCGACGATCTCTTTGTCTACGCCGGCGTCACGTTCCCGTTTTAGTTTCCGTTCCAAGCGGGTGTCTTTAAGGTGCCACTGGCTGCTTGTCAGCCAGTGTCTTGATGTGCCCTGAACACACTGGCAGCTAGCTGCCAGTGGCACCCGATCCATGTTGCCCGATTATGTTTAGTCGAAAAGCTGGTCGGCCTTACCACGCAGGTCGGCGACGCCGCCCGAGCGAAGGTCCTCGCGGACGCGGCGCAGCTGCGTAGCGACCGAGGCGTCGATCAGCTCGTCGCCGATGCGCAGCTTGAGACCGCCGATCATGCTCTCGTCGGTGTAGGCGTGGAGCACGGGTTCCTTGCCCAGCGCCTCGCGCAAGCGGTTTTTGAGCGAGTCGAGATCGCCCTGCTCAGCCGGGCTGGCGGTGAAGACGTCCACTTCCACGCGACCGAACTTCTCCTGCACAAGCCCGTCGTAGGCCGCGGCGACGGCGCCCAAGTGGCCCAGGCGCCCCTTCTCATTGAGTACCTGCAGGAAGCGGACGACGTGATCGCTGGCCCGCCCGCCGAAGATGGCGGCGAGCGACGCCGATCGCTCCTTGGCGCCGAGGATCTGTGACGAGAGGAACTCGCCGAAGGTCGGGTTCTCGCGGGCGAGTTCGAGGATGTCTTCAAGCTCGCTGAGCGTGCCCTCGATGGCGTCCTGCCCGCCGGCCTTCTCGGCGGTCTCGAAGAGCGCCGAGGCGTACACGCGGGAGAGGGCGTCGGGCTGGCTGGTCGTCGTCGCGCTCATGGGGAAGCTCCGTGGGCTGGGATCAGTGCGCGGCGGCGAGCTTGTTCAGCGAGTCGTCCACCAGCGAGCGCTGGTCGTCGGCGGAGAGCTCACGCTTGAGGATCTTCCCAGCGACGTCCGTCGCGAGGTCGGCGACGTGGGAGTGCAGCTCGTCGATCGCGGCGGACTTCGCGGAGGCAATGTCGCGCTTGGCGCTGTCGCGCATGTCGGAGAGCTCCTTCTCCGTCTTGGCTTTGAGCTCCGCGGCCAGCTTCTGCTGGTTGGTGCGGGCCTCTTCGACGATGCGGGCCGCCTCGGTGCGGGCCTCGGCGAGAGCCTTCTCGTACTGCGAGAGCGCCGACTCGGCCTGCTCGCGCGCCCGCTCGGCCTCGGCGAGGTCGCCCTTGATCTTCCCGTCGCGGGCCTCGAGCCCGCCCAGGATCTTGGGCCACGCCGTCTTACTGAGGATGAAGAAGGCGACGCCGAAGACGACGATCGCCATGAAGAACTGGAAGAGCTGGAAGAACATCACCCCGCCCTTGGCCGCGGGGTCCTCGGCGTCGGCGCCGAGCGCCACGCTCGCGGGCAGCAGGGTGAGAATGAGCACGCTCAGGAAAAGCAGCAGGTGTCGCATGGGTCGCCTCGCAGAAAGGCCGGATGAAGCCGGCGCGGGGGCGGGGGCTGTGTGCAGCACCCGCCCTCACGCCGGGGCGTGAGGGAACGTTTGTTAGCCGATGAGGGCCAGGAAGCCGCCGAGAACGGCGAAGAGCGTGGCGCCTTCGATCAGGGCCGCCGCGATCAGCATGTTGGTGCCGATGGTGCCTGAGGCCTCGGGCTGACGGGCCATGGCTTCGACAGCCGAGCCGCCGACGCGACCGATGCCCATGCCGCCGCCGATGACGGCGAGGCCGGCGGCGAGACCGGCGCCGATCTTCCCGAGGCCGGCGGCGCTGGCCTCGGCGACCTGAACGGCCGTCGGCACGTCCTGGGCGAGGGCGGCGTCGGCGATGACGAAGGCGCCGACAGCAGCGGCGGCAGAGGCGAGAAGGGTGGTGGTCTTCATGATTCGGTGCTCCAGTCTCTCGTCGCCTTGCTCTTTGGCGACTTCTCGGGAAGGTGGATCGTGAGGGTCAATCCGCCCGCCGGGGAACGCCCCCGGGGGACAGTGTTGGTCAGGGTTACGCGGTCACGGGCGCCGCGTCGTCTTCGATCGCGGGGTTCTCCCGGTCGTAGGACTCGGCGGCGGCGTCCTCGTCATGGTGATGGTGCGCGAGCTGCGCGATAAAGAGCGTGGTCAGGAACATGAAGATGAACGCCTGCAGGAAGGCGACGAAGAGTTCGAGGAACATGATCAGCACGGCCGCGATCGCCGCGACGAGCGTGATCGGCGCGCCGACCGCGCCCAGCGCCTTGGGCGCCGCCGCGGTGAAGCCGATGATCACCGCCAGCAGCACGTGCCCGGCGGTCATGTTGGCGAAGAGACGAACGGCGAGCGCCGCGGGCTTGACGATCGTGCCCACGATCTCGACCGGCACCATGATCGGCGCCAGATAGGCCGGGCCCCCGCCCAGGAAGTGGTGCAACCAGCCGCGCAGACCGCCGGACTGTATCCCGTGGATGTTCCAGAGGATGAAGGCGACCAGCGCGAGACCCGCGGTCACCGCGAGGCGACCGGTGGCCGTTCCACCGATCACAGCAAAGTCAGGTTTACCGAAAAAGCCGCCGATGAGGTGCTGAAGATCAAGGAACGGGATCAGCCCGAAGAGGTTATTAAAGAGGATGAAGAAGAAGAGTGTGAGCAGGAAGGGCGCGAACTTCTTCGCGTCGTGCCCGAGCTGCGGGCGGATCACGTTATCGAGCAGGTAGACGACGATGACCTCAATGAGATTGGCCGCCTTGCCCCTGGTGGTGAAGCGGTCGCGGCCCTCGCTCTCGGGGCCGACGGCGATGGCGTTCGCAACAGCGTTCATCACTAGCACGAACAGGACGGTGACCACGACCAGCGTGATCGTGTTCATCGTCAGCGGACCGATCACGGTCTTGTCGAGCACGTGGCCAAGCGGGTTGTCACCGGCGGCAAGCACCGCCGAGAGAGGCATCGGGAGGGTCATCGCCGAGGCGCCCTTCCTTGGGCTCCCGCGAGAACGATCGCGCGGGAGCGATTACGGGTTGGTCCGGGCCGAGCGCCCATCCCCGGTCGTCACACCAAGCGCCGGGCCAAGCACAAGACGGGCTTGCGCGATCATCGCGAGCGGGAAGGGCAGCGCGACTGAGGCCAGGAACGCCGGGGCGTCCGGACGGGCCGAGGAGTATAGCGAAACCGCGGCCAGCGTCACCAACAGCATCGATACCCCATGACCAGCCAGAACCACCGTCGGCCACGCTGTCTTCGCCCGCGGTTTCCAGGGCCCGATCGCCATCGCCCCAACGCCCAGCCCGACCACCGCGGCCAGCGCCCCGAGGCCAACGCTCCCGAGCTTGTCCGGCCACACGACCGCCACCGCCGCTGCGATCGCCGCGTTGATCAGCAGCGCGACGACCACTGGCACAAGCACGAACTTCGCCGCGGGCAGCGAGATCATTTCAGTGTTCTGTTCGGTCATCGCTGTCCGGTTTCGATTCTGTGACCCCAGCCGGGTAGTCGCGACGGAACTTCGCCGAGGCCTGCTGATTCATCTTCACCGCCTGGCGGATGAAGTTGTACCCGCCACCCAAGATGCCCAGCCCGGCTCCGATCAGCACGCCCACCGGCGAGCTATCCAACCACTTATCAATGAGCCACCCGATCAGCATCATCCCCACGATGCCAAAGGCGAACTCCGCCCCCATGCCGCTGGCCCGCCATAAGCCGGAATTGTCTTCTTTTGATTTTTTGGTCGGCATGAGGCTCTGAATCTACGTCGCCGTCGCGGGCGACTCAAACAGATGTCGCCTCTACAGTGCCGAGGGAGCCGCGATGATCATTTTTTCCATCTACGCCCTGCTCATCTGGTGGGGGGCCTATACGGGCCGGCGCACCTGGCGTGGGTTCAGCGTCGCGATCGCCGGCGCGGTCGTGGTGCTCCCGGCGATCGACCCGCTCGTCTACCTCGCGTGGATGATGATGGGTGAGCGCCCCAACTGGCTCTTCATCTTCTTCTACGCCTACTCAGCGGTGATCGCCCTCGCGGGCGTGTTCCTCGCCACGATGCCCCGCGCCGACGCCAACCGCCCCTGCCACAAGTGCGGCTACGACCTCCACGGCATCGACGCCGGCGTCTGCCCCGAGTGCGGCGAGCGCATCATTCGGCGCCGCCCGAGCGCAGGTCGTACCACGTCAACGCCGCGACCAGCGCCGCGCCGATAACCCCGACGCCCATCAGCAACCCCCACCCTTCCGCCGGTGCGTGTTCTAGCACCTGTTCGCCGGGCAGACGCAGCGCCCCGATCATCAGCCCCGTGAGCGCAGCGAGCGTTACGTCGTGATAGTGCGCGAAGAGCCACTTCACCACCCGGCTGAACGTCATCAGCCCGACCAGCACGCCGCACGCGAACACGCC
This sequence comes from Phycisphaerales bacterium, assembly GCA_965227605.1. Classification (GTDB taxonomy): domain Bacteria; phylum Planctomycetota; class Phycisphaerae; order Phycisphaerales; family UBA1924; genus CALNYS01. The sequence continues at coordinate 1,037,235 of OZ245745.1, forward strand.
GAGAAACACCGCGTCCTGCATAAACGTGCGCCCGGCGAGCTGTGAAAGCGCGTCCGACTCGCTGCCAAGCAGCACCTTCACATGATCCGGCATGCGGCTGATCGCCGACGTCACGTTGTGATACTGCCCGAGCAGCAGCATTAGGAACGAGCCTGAGAGACCGGGCAGGATCATCGCCGAGATCGACACCGCCCCGCACACAAAGATCCACCACAACTCCGGCGCGGCCGGTTCCAGCACACCGGCCTGCGGCGCGCTCTCCGCCCATGTTGCGAGCGCCTCTTCGTCAGCAAGGCGCGTCACACGCGCCGGCAGTTCCTGACCTTCCAGAATCCCCTTCGGATCGAACACGACAAGCCGCCCATCGCCCGCCGCCGCCGTGAGCCGATCGAGATCGCTCTCACTCCGAATCTTCCCGGGGTAGAAGAACACGCCAGCGCTCTCGTCCCCCGCGCGAACGCCGACCTCCATCCCGCTCGGCTGGAGTCCGACGATCCCCCACGCCGCGACCGCCGCGATCACCGCCGCCAGCGCGTGCGCCCACGTTCGCGTCTTCATCCGCGCGAAGGGCGCCCATGCGCTCGCCAGGATCAAGCCGAAGAAGAACGCGTACATCGCGCCGGGACGGTCGGCCATCAGCCCGGTGATCAGCCGGCTCATCAGCACCACCGCGGTCAGGATCCCCGCGAAGAGCGGCACGAGCACCGCCCAGTGCATCCGCCGGAACTCGCGAATGCTTGCGCCGATCTTCCCCTTCGCCAGCGGCGCCAGGAACGCCGGCGACAGCGACCCCAATGCCCCCACGAACCGCTCGTAGATCCCCGTCACCAGCGCGATCGTCCCGCCCGACACCCCCGGCACGATGTCCGCCGCCCCCATCGCCAGCCCGCGCAGGTATAGCCCCGCCGAGTCCAGCGGTCGAAACGCCGGCGTGTGTCGTTCGTCGCGTTCTGTCACGTCGCCCCTCAACTTGACGCGGAGTCTACCCGCGGGTCCGATCGTCACCCATGAACGACGACCCCGCACAGGAACTCGGGCCCGTCGCCGTCATCGGCGCCGCCGGCTACATCGGCTCGCACGCCGCCAAGCTCCTGCTCGAATCAGGACGTCGCGTCCTCGCCATCGACAACCTCTCCCGCGGCGTCCGCCCGGCCATCGATGCCCTCGAATCAATCGCCGAGGGCCGCTTCACCTTTATCAAAGCCGACGTCGCTGACCCTTCGCTCGCCGAAACCCTTCGCGAGCACGCTGTCCGCGACGTCATGCACTTCGCCGCCCTCGCCTACGTCCGCGAGAGCGTCGACCGCCCCCTCGACTACCACGCTAACAACACCGCGAAGGCCACCGCGTTGCTGAAATCCTCCGAAGCCGCGGGCGTTGAACGCTTCGTCTTCAGCTCCACCTGCGCCGTCTACGGCGTGCCGCCCGAAGACCAGCTCCCCATCCGCGAGACGGCGCCGACGAACCCCATCAACCCCTACGGCTGGTCCAAGCTCGCCTTCGAGCGCGTGCTCCGCGACCACGCCGCGCAGAAGAAAGCCGCCGGCGAGCCCTTCGCCTTCGCCGCCCTCCGCTACTTCAACGTCGCCGGCGCCGACCCCGATGGTTTGCTCGGCGAGAACCACGACCCCGAAACCCACCTCATCCCGAACGCCATCCTCGCCGCCATGGGTAAAGGCCCGCCCCTCACCATCTACGGCGACGACCACCCCACCCCCGACGGCACAACCATCCGCGACTACATCCACGTGACGGATCTCGCGAGCGCTCACATCACCGTCCTCAACGTGCTCGACCCAAGCGCAACCGATCGCGCCCGCACTTACAACCTCGGTCTGGGCGCCGGCGTCTCCATCCGCCAGATCCTCGAAGCCGTCGAGCGCGTCACCGCCAAACCTGTTCCCGTCGAATGGGCCCCACGCCACCCCGCCGACCCGCCAACCCTCACCGCCGACGCCGCCAGGATCACCCGCGAACTCAACTGGAAGCCCAAACACACCAGCCTCGACGACACCGTGCAACATTCTTACGAATGGCTTCGTACCCACGACAGAACCGGCGCTCCGATCCCCCTCTCCCCGAGGGAGAGGGGTTAGGGGAGAGGGAGATTCCCTATTCACCCTTGAACAACCCACGCTCCACAACGTCTAATACCTCGTAAGGAGCCTACCCATGACCCGCCTGCTCGCCCTCCTCGCCATCGCCTTCGCATCGATCACAACCACCGCCCGCGCCGACGACCGCACCCCGCCCACCCTCGTCGTCACCGGCTCCGCCGTCGCCGAGGTCGAGCCCGACCAGCTCGAGGTCCGCTTCGCCGTGGTCAGCAGCGCCGAGAACGTGGAAGACGCTCTCGAAGACAACTCCCGGCGCATGCGCCGCGTGCTCGACGAACTCGCCCGCGCGGGCATCGAAGACACCGACCTCGAAACCGAGGGCTTCAACGTCTCCCCCGAGTACAGCCGCAACCGCGGGAACGACGCCCCCCGCAAGATCACCGGCTACACCGTGCGCAACACCATCCTCGCCCGCACCACCGACCTCGCCCTCGCGGGCGACCTCATCGAAACGGGCGTCGACGCCGGCGCCGACAGCGTCTCGAACCTCTCCTTCGGCCTCGCCGACCCCCAGGCCCACCGTGCCGAAGCGATCGCGATGGCGACAGCCAACGCCCGCGCCGACGCCGAGGCCCTCGCCGCCGCCGCGGGCCTCAAGCTCGCCGGCATCCTCGAGATCACCCTCGACCCTCAGCAGGGCTACCAGCCCCGCTTCGCCGCCCGCGAGATGGGCGTCATGGCCGACGCCGCCCCGCCCATCAGGCCGGGTGAGGTGTCGCTCTCGGCGCGGGTGCGGATTGTGTATTCATTGGGGAAGCAAACCGTTTCTGCGGTAGATGCTCGAGAATCGCACGCGGCTCGGACTACGTTGCCATACGATTATTCTTTAGTTCATGATGTACTTCAGCCATACGAGCATCCACACGATTCGAGTGTATTTGCAGCAGCACAAGCTGCGGAAGAGCTGTTTCGTGCAATATGGAGTTTCAATTATCCCGCAGCCCAGTTGCTTACGAAACCCGGAACGATGGGGCATCGTCAATTTGGAGAAATCGCAACGAAAATCCAGCAGACGGCCCGTGATGATGTTATGGAATCGATCCGCATTGCTAAGGAAGTAAGAGGAGCTTTCGGCGATAGTTATTACGCACAGATCCAAGTCCTATCTTTCGACGATGAGAGCGCGAGTTTGCGATTCCATCTTGCGGATGGAAGCACGATTGATTGTGGCGCCGAACTTGTCGAACTCCCTGATGGGCAATATCACAAACTGAAGAAGATCGAAAACGGCATGTTCGTGCAGGACTCGTTTGATCCGGATTCCCGCCTGGCTTGGGTCATCGTCCCGCCGAAATCCGGCTTCCTTACGCTTCCCTGAACCACCCTTCCAACCCCTCGCCACCCCTCCCAAAACTCGCTACCCTATCCGGCCCGGAACCGGAGCCGTCAGGGCGGTCCCTGCCTCTCCACCCGGCCATCCGACCCCCAGCGAGAGCCACGCCATGAAGATCCGCACCGACGAGATCACCTCCGTCATCAAGCAGGAAATCGCCCAGTACTCCTCCGAACTCGAGATCTCCGAGGTCGGACGCGTCGTGCAGGTCGGCGACGGCATCGCCCGAATCTACGGCCTCGCCAAGTGCATGGCCGGCGAACTCCTCGAGTTCCAGACCGACGAGGGCGCCGTTATGGGCCAGGCCCTCAACCTCGAAGACGACACCGTCGGCGCCGTGATCTACGGCGACTATCTCAAGGTGAAGGAAGGCGACCAGGTCAAGGGCACCGGCGACCTCTTCACCGTCCCTGTCGGCGACGGCCTCCTGGGCCGCGTGGTCAACGCCCTGGGCGAGCCCATCGACGGCGGGCCCGCTCTCCAGACCAGCGAGACCCGCCCCGTCGAGATCATCGCCCCCGGCATCGCCGAGCGTCAGCCCGTCACCGAGCCCCTGCAGACGGGCATCAAAGCTGTTGACTCGATGATCCCCATCGGTCGCGGCCAGCGCGAGCTGATCATCGGCGACCGCAAGACGGGCAAGACCGTCGTCGCCCTCGACACCATCATCAACCAGAAGCGCTACTGGGGCACCGACGACGCCGTCGTCTGCATCTACGTCGCCGTGGGTCAGAAAGACTCCACCGTCGCCGGCATCGTCGACACCCTCAAGGAAAACGGCGCGATGGACTACACCATCGTCGTCGTCGCCGGCTCTTCCGAGCCCGCCCCCATGCAGTACATCGCCCCCTACACCGGCTGCACCATGGGCGAGCACTTCATGTGGCAGGGCAAGAACGGCAAGACCCCCAAGCACGCCCTCGTCATCTACGACGACCTCTCCAAGCAGGCCGCCGCCTACCGCCAGATGTCCCTCCTCCTCCGCCGCCCCCCCGGGCGCGAGGCCTACCCGGGCGACGTCTTCTACCTCCACAGCCGCCTGCTCGAGCGCGCCACCAAGCTCTCCGACGAGAACGGCGCCGGCTCCCTCACGTCGCTCCCCATCATCGAAACGCAGGAAGGCGACGTCTCGGCCTACATCCCCACCAACGTGATCTCGATCACCGACGGTCAGATCTACCTCGAGCCCGAGCTCTTCTTCGCCGGCACCCGCCCCGCCATCAACGTGGGTATCTCCGTGTCGCGCGTAGGTGGTAACGCTCAGATCAAGGCCATGAAGCAGATCGCCGGCACCCTCCGCCTCGACCTCGCTTCCTTCCGCGAGCTCGAAGCCTTCGCCCAGCTCGGCACCGAGCTCGACCCCGCCACCCAGAAACAGCTCGACCGCGGCGCCCGCATGGTCGAGCTCCTGAAGCAGGGCCAGTACAGCCCCTTCGACGTGATCGACCAGGTCGTCTCCATCTTCGCCGGCGCCCGCGGCTTCCTCGACGATGTCGACCTCGACAAGGTCGACGACTTCGAGAAGGGCCTGCTCGACTACATGCAAGGCCCCGGCAAAGCCGCCCGCGACGCCCTCGCCGAGAAGAAGAAGCTCGACGACGACGTCGAAGCCCAGCTCAAGGAAGCCATCGGCAACTTCAAGGCGGGCTGGACGGGCTGAGCGCCTGAGAAAAATCAGACCAACCAATCAAAGCCGCGGGATTGCAATCCCGCGGTTTTCTTTTGCGCTGCAACACTGGTTGTAGGCCGCGCCGCCCCTGACCGCTTTTTCCTAAGTCCAGCCCGCCCCGCCCGCTACAATCTCTGCCCTCATGGGGACCGATCCAACACACCCGCCCGGCGGCTCCGCCGCCCTCGACGGCTCCCGCGTTTGTGTCACCGGGGGCGCGGGCTTCATCGGGTCGCGCCTCGCCCAGCGCCTCCTCGAGCTCGGCGCCGCCGTCACCGTCCTCGACGATCTCTCGAACGCCGACCTCGCCCCCGTCGCCGACCTCCTCGACGCCCACGCCGGACGTTTTCGCTTCATCCAGGCCTCTATCCTCGACCCGAGCGCTCTCGCGGAAGCCGTCGAGAACTCCTCCGTCGTCTTCCACCTCGCCGCCGTCAGCGCCGCGGGGATTTCCATCGAAGAGCCCGCCCGCGTCTTCGATGTGAACGCCGCCGGCACGCAGCGCGTCTGCGAAGCCGCGCGAAAGGCCGGCGTCGCCCGTTTGGTCTACGCCGCCTCGTGCAGCGCCTACGGCGCCCGCCGCGCGCCGCAGGCCGAGACCGACGCGCCCCACGCCCTCTCCCCTTACGCCGCCAGCAAGCTCGCCGCCGAGCACATCGTCACCAGCTACGGCGAATCGATGGGCCTGCCGGGAGTCTCCCTGCGCTTCTTCAACGTTTACGGCCCGGGTCAACCCGCCGGTTCGGCCTACGCCGCGGTCATCCCCATCTTCATCGAGCGTGCCCTGAAGGGTGAACCGCTCGAACTCCACAACGCCGGCGCCCAGACCCGCGACTTCATCCACGTCGCCGACGTCGTCCGTGCCCTGCTCCTCGCGGCGGGCAAGCAGGACGCCGGCCCCGGCCCCTTCAATGTCGGCACGGGCAAAGCGGTCACCATCCGCGTCCTCGCCGAGTCCGTCCGCCGCCTCGCCGGCGCGCCTGATCTCGAACTCACCGACGCCCCCGCCCGCCCCGGCGATGTGCCCGACTCCGCCGCTGATACGACGCTTGCCCGCGAAGCGCTGGGCTTCGAGGCCGAGATCGCCTTCGAAGACGGCCTCGCCGAGCTCATCGAGCACGCCCGCCGGGGCGACGCCCTCGGCGCGAACGCCTGACGAGCGCCCGTTACCATCGCCCTCATGCTCGCCCGCCTCGACGCCTACCGCCCCCACGCGCTCCTGCTTACCGTGCCCGTCACGCTGCTGTGGACCAGCGAGCTGGGCGTCGCCATGGGCGCCGTCGTTGTGCTGCTCCACGCCGCCGCGGTCCTCTTCCTGAGCGCCCACTGGACGCGCCGCGACCTTGCCGCCGCCCTCGACCCCCGCCTCGCCCTCACCCGCGACCGCTTCAGCGTCGACCGCGAAACCCTCGACCTCGCCGCGGCTCTCCTCGCCGTCGTCTGCGTCACGCTGACGATCACGCTCCTCATCGCCGCCTTCCCTGTCGGCCTCTACGCCGCCTTCGTCCTCGCGAGCGCGCTGTGGATCGCCTCGCTCCCCGCCCGCAAGCGCTACGTGCGCCTCGAAGTCATCGCCCCCGTCGTCCTGCTCATCGCCCCCGCGATGCTCCTCCGCGCCCCCGCCTGGCGCGACGACGCCGCCCCCGCGATCAGCGCCGCCGCACACGCCGTCGCGTGGCTCGTCGGCGCTCTCATGCTCGCCCAGATCCTCCTCACCATGACCCGCGACCGCGAAGCCGACCGCGCCGCCGGTGTCTACACCAGCATCAGCGTCCTCAGCCGCCCCGCTGCTGTCGGCGTTGTCGCGTTTGTCTTCTTCGCGATCACACTCCTCGCCGCCATCGGCGTCGCGTGGTGGGGGGCGCTCCCACTGCTCTTTGCAGGCTGGACCGCTGCGGCCGTCCTCGCGCTGCTCTGTGTGCGCTGGGATTCCTGGGCCGTCAGCGCCGGCGCGCTCGGCGGTGGCCTCACCGCTATCACTGCCGCGCTCGCCGTTATCTAAACCAGATTTGCGATCTCAAGCGTTCTTCGTCGGCGCAAAGGGCGGCTCCTCCGCGCCCTCTTCGTCCTCTTCCCATTCCTCTTCCTCGTCGTCCCACTCCTCGACATCCTCCGGATCAACCGGGTTGCCGTCCTCGTCCACATATTCGTACTCGTACTCCTCGTCGTCCTCTTCTTCCTCGCCCTCCTCGACGCCGTCCTCAACTTCTACATCTTCGTCGTCGTCTTCTTCAATCTCAGCAGAGTCTTCAACAACCGCCGCGTCCTCAACAACGTCCCCTTCTTCCTCATCATCAACCTCAAACGGTTCATCCGCCTCGTCGGCGCTCTCCGCGGTGGCGTCCCCTTCCGACTCCACCAACTGCGACTTGATCTCCGCCCACGTCTCCGGCGTGATCGTCACCTCACGCGCCACCGTCCCCTTGTACTCCCCGATGATCCCCGCCTGACCCATCAGATCAATCAGCCGGCTCGAGCGCGTGTACCCGATCGCCAGCCGGCGCTGCAAAAGCGACACGCTCCCGCGCTTCGTCTCGAGCACCACCTCGACCGCCTTCGCGAACAGCGGATCCTCCAGCGCGTTCTGTAGCCCCTGCGCCTCGGCTTCTTCACCAGCGCCCTCGCCGCCCGTGCGCAGCTGCACGAGCTGACGATCAAAGCTCGGCGCCGCCACGTCCTTCAGGAACCGCACCACCTTCCGCGCCTCGCGGTCCTCCACCAGCGTCCCCTGGCAGCGTTCCATCTTGTGCTGGCGCGGTGACAGGAACAGCATGTCGCCCTGCCCGAGCAGCAACTCGCCGCCTTTCTGATCAAGCACGATCCGCGAGTCCATCCCGCTCGCCACCTTGAACGCGATCCGCCCCGGCAGGTTCGACTTGATCAGCCCCGTCACCACGTTCGCCTGCGGACGCTGCGTCGCCACGACCAGGTGCATCCCCACCGCACGCGCCTTCTGCGCGATGCGCACGATCGAACCCTCGACCTCCTTGTTCGTCATCATCAGGTCCGCGAGCTCGTCGATCATGAAGACGATGTACGGCAGCTTCCGCGGGATCCGCGCCTCCTCCGCCTCGCTCTGCGGGTCAAAGCGCTCCTTCAGTTCCTCCCACTCCAGCTCGTTGTACCCCGCGATGTCGCGCACGCCCGCCTCAGCCAGCAGTTCGTACCGCTCGTCCATCTTGCCGACGGCCCACTCCAGAATCGCCGTTGCCTTCCCCATCTCGGTGACCACCGGGCACATCAGGTGCGGGATGTCGCGGAACATCGAGAGCTCGACCATCTTCGGGTCGATCAGAACGAGCTTCAGTTCGTTCGGCTTCTTCGTGTAGAGGAAGCTCATGATGATCGTGTTCATGCACACGCTCTTGCCCGAGCCCGTGGTGCCCGCGATCAGCATGTGCGGCAGCGACGCCAGATCCTCGATCAGCGGCTCGCCCGCCGCGTCCTTGCCGAGGAACATCGGCAGACGCATCCCAGACGCCTTGTCCCCGATCGACATCAGCTCCTTGAGACGCACCTTTTCCTTCTCGGCGTTCGGCACCTCGATCCCCACCGTGTCGCGCCCCACCATGTTGGGCACGATGCGGATATTGATCGCCTTGAGCGCCCGCGCCAGATCGCTCGACACCGCGCTCAGCTGGCTCACCTTCGTCCCGGGCGCCAGACGCACCTCGTACAGCGTCACCACCGGTCCGGACTCGATCCCGACGACCTCCCCCTCAATGCGGTACACCTGCAGCGCGTGCTCGAGCGCCTTCGCCTGCTCGCGCACAAACTCCTCCTGCCGATCCGAGTAGCTCTCCTCCGGCTCGGCCAGAATGTCCAGCGGCGGGAACTGATACCCCTCCAGCGCCTCGCCCGACTGCCATGCGCCGAGGTCCTCGTCCGTCGCCGATTTCTTCGTGGCTGAAGAGAACTTCACCGGGAGCGCTGAGATCTTCGCCTCGAGCTCCTCCGGCGAGTACACCTGCGGCGCTCCGGGCAAATCCTCCTCGTCTTCTTCTTCGTACTCATACTCCTCGTCGTACTCGTCCTCGACTTCAGCGTCGTCCTCGTCCTCGATGTCTTCCTCGGGCTCGGGCCGTGCCGGGCGCACCCTCTTCGTGCGCACCTCGGGCTTGCCCGCTGCGACTGCCTCAAGCGCCGTCATCTCCTCAGTCGTCTCAAGCAATTCCTCGTCGTCTTCCAGGTCGGTCAGGCGCACCCGTTTCGCCTCGGCCCGGCGCTCGCGCCACGCGCTCGCCGCGTCCGCCGACCGCCGCGCGGCTCCAGCCGCCCGCGGCGACAGCGAATCCCAGATCGCCACCGGAACAGTCACCACCAGCCAGTCGAACGCCACCGTCGCCCCAACGAGCGCCAAGAGCCCCAGCCACAGCGCCGCCCCCAGCGTGCTGAACCGCGACGTCAGTTCGTGAACCCCCGCGATCGCCGCCAGCCCGCCGCCCCCCTCAGGCGCCCACGACAGTCCCGCCCAGAACAGCGCATGAAAACCCGACACCGCCAACGCCAAAAGCGCCAGCCCCAACCCCCGCAAAGGCATCTGCGTGGGCGTCCGCCCCGCCGCCGAGAGCGCCAGCGCCAGCCCGCCACCAGCGACCAGCAGCCACACGCCCACGCCCACCATCCGGAACACCCAGTACGCCGTGTACGCCCCGACCGGCCCGCACCAGTTCGCCGCGTCCGCGTTCACCGGCGCCACCGCTGTCGAGGGCGCGTCCGCCGCGTCGAAACTCAGCAGGCTCGCCGTCACGAACGCCCACAGCGTCAGCGCCGCGATCCACCCCACCCGCGCCCACAGCCCGGCCCCCTCCTCAGGGGGCTCTGACCACGATCTCGATGAACTCGTCGCGCGCGGCATCGTGTAAGAAGTATCGTCCGAAGAACCTTTCACGGGGCATGTTTTGCGCGTGAAAACGAGGCCGACAGCACATTTCTGTAGGACGCGTCAACCACCGCGAGTAGGCTGAAATGACGACAATCGCCCACAGAACTGCGGAGACACGTCAGTGACTAACGCCGTCACTCTCACACACGCTCTCGCGCTCTGCTGCGCCTCCACCGCTCTCGCCGGCGCCCCGCAGTACACCATCGTCAACCTCGGCACGGTCGATCCCGCCGACGGCGTCCAGGGCTTCCGCGTCTCAGAGAACGGCGTTGCCACCGGTCGCACCCTCGGCGTCTCCAACCAGGCCTACTCCTGGACCGAAGGCTGCGGCTTCGTTCCGCTCCCCAACCTCGCTTCGCGTCCCTTCGGCGTAGGCAACGGTGTCAACAACGACGGCACGGTCGTCGGCGTCGGCGCCAACACGTTCTTCGGCTCAGGCGCGCTCCCGCTGATCTGGGAAAACGGCTCCGTCTCCCAGCTCCCCCTCCCCGCGGGTGAGACGCTCGGACGCGCCAACGACATCAACAACAACGGGCTCGCCGTCGGGTCCGCCGACGGCGGGAGCGCCGAAGTCGCGGTCATCTACACCACCACCGCCGCAACTATCATCACCACCACCGCCCCCGACGGCAGCTTCATGCGCACCGCCTTCAGCATCAACGACGCGGGCCTCATCGTCGGCTTCGGCATTGACCCGAACAACGCCGCCCGCAACGTCGGCTCGGTGTACGACTCCGTGGCCGACACCATGACCGAGGTCGGCGCCCTCCCCGGTCGCAACGGTGCCCTCGCCTTCGGCGTCTCCAACGCAGGGCACGTCGTCGGCTCCTCCATGCTCAACCAAGGCTCCGGCACCCCCTTCATCTGGACCGAATCTGGCGGCATCAGCGAGATCCCGCTCCCCGCCGGGACCAGTTCCGGCTCCGCCCGCGGCGTCAACTCAAACGGCTGGGCCGTCGGCACGGCCTCCAGCGCCTTCGCGATCCCCTTCCTCTACGACGGGACCGACACGCACATCCTCCAGGACCTCATCCCCGCCAGCACCGGCTGGGACCTCTCGATGAATACCTCGTCCTCAGCCTTCGGCATCTCCGAAGCCGGCGTCATCGTCGGCACAGGTGTCTTCAACGGCGACGTCCGCGCCTACGCCATGCTCCCCGTCGCACAGCCCTGCCCCACCGACTTCAACGCCGACGGAGTGACCGACGCGGGCGACCTCGCCACACTCCTCGCCGCGTGGGGCCAACCCGGCCAAACCGATTTCGACGTTGACGGCACAACAGACGCCAGCGACCTCGCCGTCCTCCTCGCCGCCTGGGGCCCGTGCCCGTAAGAGTCAAAGGTGTTGGAAAAAAGGGCGCCACTGGCAGCTCGCTGCCAGTGTCTTCCTACGCGTATCTACAACCCCGTAGAACCAAACCCACCCGCCCCCCGCGCCGTTTCATCCAAATCATCCGTCTCAACGACCACCGCCCGAGCCACTGGCGCAATCACCAACTGAGCCACCCGCATCCCAGGCTCCACCGTGAACGCCTCACCCCCCAGGTTGATCAGCGCCACCATCACCTCGCCACGGTAATCCGAATCGATGGTCCCAGGCGCGTTCGGCACCGTTACCCCGTGCTTCGTCGCCAAACCCGACCGCGGCCGCACTTGTCCCTCGTACCCTGCTGGCAACGCCATCGCGAAGCCGCAGGGCACACGCTCGATCGCCCCCGGCGCGATCGTCAGCGGCGCATCGAGACACGCCGCGAGGTCCAGCCCCGCGGCGCCATCGGACTTGTACTCAGGAAGAACCGCCTCAGCGCGCAGCCGGCGCCAGCGGAGTTCGGGCGTCGCGGGTGGTGCGTGCGCGGGCATGCCCCGGAGCGTCGTGCCCCAGCACCTCAGCGTCAAGCTCGTCAAGTTCGCGCTGCTCCTCGGCCGTCAGATCGGAGTCATGCTCCAGCAGGTCGCGCTTCGCGTCCCGCACGCAGCGGGTCAAGGCGTCGATCATCGTCCGCGTCGAATCGATCGCGTTGTCGTAGAGCGACCGCCCCGTCGCCTCCCGCATCTTGTCGGTGAGGCCCAGCGATTTCATCTGACGCTCCGACTCCGAGCGGGCCCGTCGCAGCGCTTCCAGCAGCGCCTCGGCCTTGTCTCGGGTCGCGGTGGTTTCCAGCACCACGCGCTGAGCGTCATCGATTCTCATGGGTCGTCTCTCGGGGGTCGTGAGGGGCGGACCGGTGCGAGCGAACGCTCGCTCTGGCGGTGCATCGGTCGCCGAAGGCCCCTTCAACAGGTTTCTCATGATATCTCCCTCGCGCAGACTTCGCGCCCCCGTCACCCGACAGGCACGCCCAAATCCCGAACAACGATCTTCGGCTCCTGCTCGCTCGACGCCAACGAAGGCGTCCACCGCCGTAGCGCATCCAGCACCACATCCCGCCGCGGCTCATGCCGCACCCGCGCCATATCCAGCGTCATGGCATGAAGTTCCGCCGCCGATGGCCCCGGCGCCGCCCACGCCATAATCCCCGAAATAGGGGTATTTTGCAGAGACTCGCCCGCGTGCGCCAACTGCTCGTGGATCTTCTCCCCGGGTCGAGCCCCCGTGAACTCCACCCGGATGCTCCCACGCCCGGATGGATTCGTCGCCAAACGCTCCGGATCGCGGTACCCAGGCGGAAGCAGCGGCTGGAAGCCCGCCGCGTGAATCGCCCGACACGCCAGATCCAGCACCCGCACAGGGTCGCCCATATCCAGCACGAAGACGTCCGCACCGCCCACCTCAGCCGGGTCGAGGGCCGAAGCCTGCACCACCAGGCTCGCCGCCTCCGGGATCGTCATGAAGAACCGCGTCATCTCGGGGTCCGTCACGCTCACCGGCCCACCCGCCTCGATCTGGTTCTTCCAGATCGTCAGCACGCTCCCCGACGAGCCCAGCACGTTCCCGAACCGCACCATGCAAAACCGCGGCCCGCCCAGCGACCCCATCCCCCGCACGTACTGCTCCGCCAGCCGCTTCGTCGCCCCCATCACCGAACTCGGGTTCACTGCCTTGTCCGTCGAAACAAAAACGAACCGCTCGACGCCCGTTTGCATCGCCGCGTCCGCTGCCGCTTTGGCCCCAAACAGGTTGTTGTTCACCGCGTGCGCCGGGTGATCCTCCATCATCGGCACGTGCTTGTGCGCCGCCGCGTGATACACCGTGTGTGGGCGTGTCTCGCCAAAGAGCCGCAGCGTCCCCTCCGCGTCCACCACGTCGTGCAACACCGCCCGCCGGCGCACCCCCGGAGCCAGGCGCGAAATCTCCTGATCGATCTCAAACAAAGCGTTTTCCGAGCGATCCATCAGGATCAACTCTTCAGGCCTGCGCGAAGCCGCCTGCCGTGCCAGCTCCGACCCGATACTCCCGCCGGCCCCCGTAATCAGCACCCGCTTTCCCGCCAGCACAGCGTCTAGCCGCGCCGGGTCCGCTTCCCGCGCCGAGCGTCCAGCCAGCCCAACCAGATCAAACTCCGCCGCCGTCTCAGCCGCGGGCGCCCCGAGCACATCCTCCAGATCAGGCGCCACCCGCATCGAGATGCCCAGCATCGCCAGCATGTTCCGCACGCGCTCCATCGCCCCCGTCATCGCCGCCGGCAGACACACCAGCGCGACCTCGACATCGTGCTCGGCCGCCACGATCGGCAGGTCGTCGATCAGCCCCAGCACGAACTCAGAAGGCGCTTCCACTGCCTCGCGACGCAGCAGCAGCGCACCAGCCGGCTCGGGCCCGCCCGGCGTCGCCGCAAGCGCTGCCCGCACCGCGCTCACCGTCCGCCCCACACCGATCAGAATCAGATTCGCCATCCAACGGCTCCCCGCGGGCGCTGCCCACGAAAAGCCGTTATCGGTCAATCCGTCTCTTCCCCACCAGACGCCCCCGGGGGCGGTATGCGGTCCTCACCCACCCGCGGGTCGATCTCCCGCAGGTACGCCCACGAAAACAGCCCCGTCCGGTGCCCGTCGGAGAACTCGATCCGCAGCGCGTAGTTCCCCACGAGCTCCGCGTGCGTCGCCGCCAACTCCCCCGACGACCCCGCCATCGAGCTCGGCAGCACCGTCAGCGGGTTCCGCTCCATCTCCTCCCGAAGCTGACGCTGCTCCGCCGAGGGCGACATCTTCCGCAGATACGCGATCGGGTAGTACGAGACCGCCCCGTCGGCCCACTCCACCGACAGGCCCCGGTCCTTCTTCAAATCCAGCTTCGCGGGCGGCTGCATCACCGCATCCTAAGGCGTTCGCGGGCGTACGATCGCGCCATGCTCCTGCTCACTCCAGGCCCAACCCCCGTCCCCGAGCCCGTCGCCCGCGCAATGACCAGGCCCATGCTCCCGCACCGCGGCCTGGAGTTCAGCGACCTCCTCGCCCGCGTCCGCCCGCTACTCAGCGAGGTCTTCCGCACGAAAGGCCCCACCCTCGCCTTCGCCGGTTCAGGCACCAGCGCGATGGAATCCGCCCTCTGGTCGCTCGCCAGCCCGGGCGACGCCACCTGCTCCATCGCCTGCGGCCGCTTCGGCGAGCGGTGGGGGGGCGCCCTCAACTACCTCGCCAACCTCTTCAACGGCAAACACACCCCCGTCCACAGCGACTGGGGCAAAGCAACAAATCTCAACCGCCTCGCCGACGCACTGACGCCGGATACGAAAATCGTCGTCGTCGTCCAAAGCGAAACCAGCGCCGCCGCCCACACCGATCTCCGCGAGATCGTCCGCGTCGTCCGCGAGCGCGCACCGAAGGCCCTCGTCGTCGCCGATGTCGTCACGGGCGTCGCCGCCATCGAACTCGAGATGGACGCCTGGGGTATCGACGCCTGCGTCGCTGCCTCACAAAAGGCCCTCATGCTCCCCCCAGGCATGGGCCTCGTCGCGCTGGGTGAGCGCGCCATCGAACGCCTCAAAACCATCGAAGCAATCGCCCCCGCATCGATGGACCTCCGCTGGCGCCTCGACGCCTACGAGCGTGGAACCGTCGCCAACACCCCGCCCATGGCCCACTGGTTCGCCCTCGAAGCCGCGCTCGACATCATCCTGAGCGAGGGTCTCGAAACCCGCCAGAAGCGCGTGCGCGAACTCGCCGAACACACCCGCGCCGAACTCACCAAGATGAACTTCACACTCGCCGCCGAAAACCCCGTCAACAGCGTCACCGCCGCCTTCTACCCCGAGGGCGCCGACGATTCCATCCGCGCCGCCTGCCGCGAGCGCGGCGTCACCTTCGCCGGCGGCCAGGACCACTGGGCAGGCAAGCTCCTCCGCATCTCCCACATGGGCGCCATCGACCGCGCCATGACCGACCGCGCCATCGATGTTCTCCGCGAAACCCTGAGCCCCTGACGGAACCGGCGCTGCCGCACACGCGTCGATATTCTTGAACGCGCCCACGAGGAGGTTTCGATGCGGACTTCAGCGGTTCTCATGCTTTGGATCATCACCTCGGCTTGCGCCTTCGCGGCCCCGCCCATCCCTCACGTCGAGGCCCGCGGCTCAGGCGACACCACCCTCATCCTCCTCCACAACACCCTCGCCGACTGGACCGTCTGGGACTCCTTCATGGAGCGCAACAGCGAGCGCTACACCATGCTCGCCCCCCGCCTCGCCGGCATGGGCGGCTCGGAACCGATGGAATTCCCCGAGGGCGACCCCCTTGACCGCACCCCCTGGACCGACGCCACCGTCGAAGCCCTCGCGCAACTCTGCAACGAACGCGGCATCGAGAACGCCTACGCTGTCGGTCACGGCGCCGGCGGCGTGATCGCCATGCGCCTCGCTATCGACCACCCCGAACTCGTCGAAGGTGTCGCCCTCGTCGATACCATGCCCGCCCACCCGCTCACACTCCACGGCATCCGTTTCAGCGACGAGGAGCGCATCCAGTATCTGCTCCAGGGGTTGATCCCCTCAACCAGCGATCTGGACCCGATCGAGTGGCGCGCCCAACGCCGCGACATCGCCATACGCCAGACCACCGACAAGGCCGAGAGCGAAAAACTCGGAAAGCTCTCCACTCTTGTGGACCCGGCCGTGTGGCGACGCTGGACAATCGAAACCCAGGCGCCAGATCTCACCGAAGAACTCGCCGCCTCAGGCGCCCGCGTCGCCGCCTCCGCGACGATCAACGACGGCCTCATCCGTCTGTTCGCCACACGCGTCATGTACGAGGAATTCTGGAACCTCGCCTTCGACGACGTGCCAGGCGCGGAAGTCACCCTCTTCGACGGCTCCAAGCACTACATCTTCCTGGAACAACCCGAAGAGTTCGACGCCATGATCGCCCGCTTCATCGCCGGCGAAGAGCAGCCCTTCTACTCCGCCCGCACCGCCCAGACGCCGCAAGCCGAAGAAGAGGAAACCGAGTGACGGCCCACGCCGCTGACACACTCCTGGAAGCCATCGACCGCGTTGGCTCCCCCGCCTGCGTCGGCCTCGACCCCGTCCTCGAGCGCCTCCCCAGCGCCGTCCGCACGCCCGACCCCGCCGCCTCCATCGAAGCTTTCTGCCTCCATACCCTCGACGCGATCGCCGGCGTCGTACCCGCCGTCAAACCCCAGAGCGCCTGCTTCGAGCGCTACGGGAGCGCCGGCCTCGCCGCTCTCGAACGCGTCGTCGCCAAAGCCCGCGAACTCGATCTCTTCGTCATCCTCGACGCCAAACGCGGCGACATCGGCCTCACTGCCAGCCACTACGCCGCCTTCGCCTACGAAGCCATCGCCGCACATGCCGTCACCGTCAACCCCTACATGGGCTTCGACACCATCGAACCCTTCCGCCACGAAGACAAACTCATCTTCGCCCTCGTCCGCACCAGCAACCCAGGCTCCGACGCCATCCAATCCGTGCAAACAAGTTGCGGAACCGTCGCCGAAACCATCGCAAAGGGCCTCGCCAGCGCCGGCGAATCCAACCTCGGCGCTCGCGCCTATTCCGACCTCGGCGCCGTCGTCGCCGCCACCAAACCAGAAGACGCCGCCCGCCTTCGCGAACTCATGCCCAGGCAACTCTTCCTCGTCCCCGGCTTCGGCGCCCAGGGCGGAACCGTCGAAACCGTCCGCGAACTCTTTAGCAACGGAACCGGAGCCATCATCAACGCCAGCCGCAGCGTCCTCTACGCCGAAGACGCCCCCTCCGACTGGACCGGCGCCCTCAGAGCCAGAGCCGCCGCTTTTGCCGAACGCGTCGCGAGCATTCGGTAAACGAAAACGCCAACGACGCCGAGCGCGATCCAAACCAACAGTCCACCAACAACGCCACGCACAACCATCGCAACACCGCTCACCAGCGCTCGCACGCCTTCATGCCAGGCGCCGCCGATCCGATCTGTGAAATACGAACCAAAGGACGACTCATCGCTCTCGTTGTTCTTTGCGGTCTCTACCGCCCGCAGCGTGACACGCACCGTCGCCATCTCCGCCCGCTGACTCAGAGCCGCCCGCTGCGCCGCAAGCCGCTCAACACTCTCGCGTACTTCGCCGAGAGCTCGTTGCAACTCAAGCACATCCTCCAGCGGCGCATCCGCCCGGGATTCCAGCAGCGAGAGCAACTCTCGCTCAACACGCTTCGTGTTGCGCAGCCGGGCCTCAAGATCAACCAGCTGATCCGTCACATCTGTCGCCTTTACGCTTTCAGAAGCAACATTCCCCAGAGCCCGCAGCCCGCTCAGTGCGTCATCTAGTCGATCGGACACAACCCGCAGCGTCAGCTCCGCAAAGGCCTCGTCCCCATCGCCACGGATCGAAGAGGTCTGCACATGCTCCCCGAGCGCATCATCGAGCACGCCGGGGAGAAGAAAGAATGCCGAGTGCACATCTTCAACACGTAGGTCAAGCGTTGCTGTACGGGTAATCGCACGAGTTACGAACATGGCGCGCGGCGCACGCACACTCGAGTTAGACATCGTATCTGAGAGAGCATCCCTTGAAGGCGCTATTGATGAAAGCGAAAACTGGGGGGCTGGGCTGCTCGGTTGAGTCCGTGCATTCCGTCGCGGCTCTTCCAAGCTCGGCAACAGCGCCCCAGCCACCGCCACGAGCAGCACAAACAGCGCCGCAACCCGCACCGAAGGGCGCCAAAGAAACCCCGCACGCTTCCCACGCTTCGATCGCCCGATCGTGTCTCGCCAAAGCGCGGTCTCTCCACCGTCCCACTCGCTCAGCGAACCCAGCCGTTCTTCCAGCGTCCGCGCGTCAGCCACAACCCACCTCCTCCGGCAAAACCCTCCGAAGCTCCTCCAGCGCCGTATGCAACCGTGATTTCAACGTCCCGATCGGCAGACCCAACGCCTCCGCCGCCTGCGAGTGCGTCATCCCGCGGTGATAACACAGCAGCACGACAACGCGCTTGTCATGACCCAACTGCTCCACTGCGAGATGCAGCGCGTCTTCATCGTCAGACGCTGAATCGTGCGCCGCGCGCGGAACGGCCGTGCTCGCTCTGTGATGCGATCGTTTCACCCGCTCATCCGCGCACACATTGATCAGCACTCGGTACAGCCACGTCTTAAACGAACTCTCGCCCTTGAACGTCTTGCCGTAGCGGATGACCCGCACCCACGTCTCCTGCACCGCGTCCTTCGCCGCCTCGCGATCTCGCGAGAGCAGACCCAGCGCCATCCCAAGAAGCCCGCGCTCGTACCGCCCCGCAAGCTCCCCGAGCGCGGCCTCATCGCCTCGAAGAAACGCTCGCAACAGCTCAGCATCGGCGCGTTCAGGCATACGGGTATCCCATGCGGCTACTACAGACGTAGACCGCACGAACGCCGCGTTGGTTCTCTACAAAATGAGTTTTTCTTCAGACGGGTTCACTCCCCCCCAAAGAAACCTTCCAGAATCTCATTGAGTTCGTTAGTCGCCTCAAGCATCGGCCAGTGACCGCAGTTCTCGATCACCCGCAGCTCAGCATTGGGCAGCGTCTCCACGATCCGGTCCGCCGCGGTCCGTCCGATCGGATCAGCGTCCCCCTGAATCACCAGCACCCGCGACTCGAACCCGCCAAGATCCTCGCGCAGGTCGTAATTCGTCAGCTCCTGCTGCATCGAGAGCGACACCGTCGGGTTGAAGTTCTCCGTGGTCATCTCCGCCTGCAGCGCCTCGCTCGCGTCCTCGTTCGCGATCATCGCCGGCGCCATAGCACGGTTCGCCGCGATGATGTACCGCGTGATCTCTTCCGGCGTCTGCGCCTTGGGCAGCGGCACGTCGCCCATCGCCTGGCGCTCGCGGTCCGTCAGGTTGTTGAAGATGTTGTTCTGATACTCCGCCCAGAACGACGACTCGATCCCCGCCGGCGCGATCAGCGCCATCGACTCCACCCGTTCCGGGTGCTCGCTCGCGTACAGCATCGCCAGCAGCCCGCCCCACGAGTGCCCTGCGATCGCCCACCGCTCCACACCCATCGTCTTCCGCAACGTCTCCAGATCGCTCACCGCCTGGGCAAAGTTGTACGCGCCCGGGTCAATCACCAAAGGCCCATTATTCGACGCCCCCGTCCCCCGCTGGTCCGGCAGGATCACCTCCCGCGTCCCGCCCAACCCCTGAGCCGTCGCGAAGAGTTGCTCCCCCGCAAACCCGGGCCCGCCCGTCAGCATCAGCACCGGCGGGTTCGCATCATTCTCACCGATGGCCCGCACCCGCAGCGCGACGTCCGGCGCCACCTCCACGGTCTTCTCGGCGACAGCAACATCCGCTCCACGCGCTTCCGGCACAGAGATGAACGCAACCACAAAAACCAACGCCAGCGCACACAACGTCTTCATGAGCTCGCTCCTTCACCACACCCTACCGCCTGAGCAACGAACCGTTGCCCCGGTGAGGTATACTTACACCACTCGAAAGGGGGCCTCACATGCTCCGTTGGGCGCTTATCTTCCTCATCGTCGCGATTATCGCGGGTGTGTTCGGCTTCACTGGCATCGCCGGCGCAGCGACAGATATCGCTCGCATCCTCTTCTTCATATTCATCGTCATCTTCCTGATCTCTCTCTTCGCGCAGCTCGCCAAGAAGAAGTAGGACTTATCGCCGACGGCGCGTCAGCGAGAGGGCCCCAAGCCCAAAGAGCGCCACGCCCCCCGGCGCCGGCACCAGCGTGTCCGTGAACCACGTCCCGTTGAAGTCAATGAACTCGCTCGACGAGCCGTCGCCGTCCAGGTACAGACGGATCAGATCCGTCGTCACCCACGTCACCGGACCGGCGCCAAAGTAATCATCCCGCGGCGCGTCAGTGCCGAACATGAACTCCTCGCCGTCGAGCGACGAGAACACCCCGAAGTCCGTCGTCATCACGATGTTCCGCGTCGCGATGTCGCGATGCACGATGTTCTCATCGCTCGCGTCCGCCGTGACCGCCCCGAACTCATAGCTGATCGACGAAATCGCCCCGACAATCTCACTCCCGCGTTCATCACCGTTGTAGAGCGGGTTGGTTCCGGTGCGCGTATCCGCTTCATGCAGCGGGTTCTGCACCCCGTTGTCACCCGTCACCAAGTCCAGCGCCACCGGCCCGAACGAGAACCCCAGCCCGAAGAAATCCGTCGTCGGCCCGCTCGCCGTGTGCCGCTGCCCGCTCACCGGCCCGAACTCCTGACGAAACTGAATCCGATCCGTCCCGAACGCGGCGCCGGAAACGGTCAAAGCGGTAAGCGTGCCGATAACGATGGTGCGCTGCATGTGTATCTCCCTCGATGAATGCAATGTCATCCACACCCTACACCGCCGCCAACCCCCCGCAAAGCACATTTCACACCCGCCACGCCCGCAACGTCACCGGCCACACCACGCCCCGCGTCCCCGTCCCCCACACCGCCGCCAACTCCTCCCGCAGCGCCCCCGCCGGGTCGCCCCCAGTCTCCCGCGCGCACCGCTTCGTCGCCGACCACGTGCGCACATACGCGATCACCTCGTCCAGCGTCCACTCCCGCCGCATCTCAAACGCCGGCGTCTCGATGGCATCGAACGAACACGGGATCGTCGCGTACGCCGACTCGATATGCCGACGCTCCGCCGGCCACCACGCCCCAACCGTCTCCTGGTAATACCGCCCGATCACCGCATCGATCTCCGCCCCAACCGCGTGCAACCCATAACACCACGCCGCGATCACCCCGCCCGGCTCTAGCACCCGCTCCGCCTCATCAAAGAACACCCCGAAGCTGAACCAGTGCAGCGCCTGCGCCACCGTCACCAGCCCAACGCTCGAATCCCCCAGCCCCGACTCCTCCGCCGTCGCGGCGCGATACGAAATGTTCTCCCGCCGCTCCGCATGCTCCAGCTGCGCCGCGCTCGCGTCCGTCGCGATCACCCGAGCAAACCGCGCCGCGAGCCCCACCGCCGCCTGCCCGCTCCCCGTCGCGCAGTCCCACACCACCTCAGCCCGCGGCGCCAACTCACGCAGATAATCAAACAGCGCCCCCGGATACGAAGGCCGCGCCGCCGCGTACCCGCGCGAAGCGTCAGAGAAATGATCCTTGAATGCCGGCGTCTCACTCACGTCTAAACTGTACGCAATGAGCGATCCCCAGCGCTGGTACTGCCGCAACTGCGCCTACGAACTCACCCAACTCGCCGAAGACGCCCCCTGCCCCGAGTGCGGCCAGCCCGAGCGAGTCGCAACGCGCAGAGAAGTTCCTGTGTATACCCCCTGGTGGCTACGCCTCTGGCCGCTCTACGTCGGTGAACTGACCCTGCTCCCCATCGCGTTCCGCATGGCCTCTGGCTCAAATGACGAGGGCATGGGCATGGTGATACTCGGAATGGTGTTTCTCCATTCCTGTTGGCTGCTGCCGTTTCTGGTTGTGACGTCGATCGGATGGACGCGAAACTTCGTAGAGCGCGACAAGCAGCGCATCATCGCTCAAATCAGCGCCTGCGCCGCGCTCGTCGCGTTCCCCACCGTCCCGTTCCTTCTCGAACTTCTCAACTCAACCGACGGGCAGGCCGGGTTCGCCATCATGCTGATGCCGATCTTCGGCTCACTATCCGCCATGCTCGGCGCCGCGTTCGGGCGAGGCGTCGCCCAAACGCTCACCCGCTAATCACATCGGCTTCCGCTCAATCGTCGCGTCGTACATCGACAGCAGCTTGTTCTTATCGAACACCATCTCGTCCCGGCTCGTCCCCACCACCGCGTACTCGGGCGTCAGCTCGATCGCGTCCACCGGGCACGCCTCCTCGCACATCCCGCAGAAGATGCACCGCAGCTCGTCGATCTCAAACTTCTTCGGGTACTTCTCCCGGTCCTCCCAGGGAGACTCCTCCGCCTCGATGTGGATGCAGTTCGCCGGGCAGATCGTCGGGCACATCATGCACGCCACGCACTTCACCCGCCCCGCCTCGTCCCGGTTCAGCCGGTGCACCCCCCGGAAGTTCGAGGGCTCCAGCCCGCCCTCCTCGGGCGAGTAGTGCTCCCGCCGCTGCTCCGGGTACTGAATCGTCCGCGACGTCGGCCCCTGCCCAAACGACGTGAACAGATGCCGCACCGTCGTCCCGAACCCACGGATGATCTCGGGCAGATACAGCCGCTCCGCCGCGTTCATCTCGGGCGTCGGGCACAACAGAATGTCTTCGTCGCGGATGGGCATGTAAAGATTGTAGCGAGGCCGGGAGAATTCTCCGCGCATGTGGATCAGTTCCCACATCCGGACGTATCCCTAGGGGGCAGTTCATCTAAAGCGCCTGATTCATCCCAAGCAGTCGGTGATCCTCATGAAAAGAACCGCGTTATGCACGACCCTCTCTCTCCTTCCTGATGCTTATCCTTACGCCGCCCGCGCAAGCAGGCGAGCCATGCCCGCCCGGCTTGCTGAGCGGCTTCGGCGGCCAAACGAGACATATCGAGATCCGCGACAACATCGCTTATGTCGCCGCCGGCAAGGGCGGGATGCATGTGGTCGACATCAGCGTGCCAAACCACCCTGCGCTCATGGGAAGCCTCCCGCTCGACAACGACGCGACGGACATAGCTCTTGTGGGATCCACCGCCTACGTTGCGAATGCGGGATCCGGGTTTGAGATCGTCAGCATCGCAAACCCCGCACGCCCTCTGAATATGGGCAGCTTGCCCAGCTTTGGCGCACCTGTGAGCTCCATCGAAACGATCGATGATCAGACCATCTGCTCAGCAAGAGACGATCTGATCCAGATATTTGATGTCAGCAACCCCCGGGCGCCTCAACCTGTCGCTGAGCTCGACACCTTTCGTGTGCGAGACCTCTTCGCTTCCGGGGGCCTGCTCTACACGCTCCAGAGCTTTTCAAGACTGGAAATTATCGACGTAAGTGATACGAAGAGCATCCGAACGCTCTCGACAACCACGCTCCCGATCTCTGCCTATTCGATCACCGTGGTCGGCATGACCGCGTATTGCTCGTCCCCCGATGGCGAGCTCGTGACAATCGACGTCGCAAACCCAGAAGCGCCAACCGTGCTCACCAGCGCTCGAGGAAAAAATGCGACTAACGCTCGCGGCGATCAAGACGCCGCGGGGATCGCCGTGAGCAACGCAATTGCATTCGTGGCCAGCGCCTCGCGCGGCCTCGAACTCTTCGACGTAAGCGATCCGGCGAATCCGGGTGACCCACGACGCCTGTTTTCTGATCCCGCGAGCGGGGTGGCCGTGGCAGGCGACGTTGCCTATCTCGCCGCATTGGACTCAGGCTTCAACGCGATCGATCCTACAGCCGATCCCGCCGAAGCCGTCTTGGCCACGATCAGCATCCCGGGTGATGCACGCCGACTCCTTATCAAAGGCGAACTTGCATTTATCGCCGATGGCCCCGGCGGCCCTTTGGTTCTCGATGTTTCCGACCCGGCTGCAATCCGCCCGCTCGCCTCGGTGTCGAACTGGAATCCGGATCTCGAAGCATTCTCTGTCGAGCCAGAAGGCAATTTCCTCTTCGTATCGACTGGGCTCGGATCAACCATCGAAATCGTCGAGGTGGTTGACCCGGTTAACCCAAAGGTCGTGGCTTCCCTTAGCTTGCCCGGGTCGCCTCGCGCCGTCCTCACAGCAGGTGACACGATGTACGTCGGGTGTGATGATCTTGGCCTCTGTGTCGTAGACATCACAGACCCCGCGTTACCCAAGATCATCTCAACGCAGGCTCCAAAGGACGCCATCTTCGATATGGCGATGAGCGATACGACGCTCTATCTCGCGCGCGGCACGCTCGGAGTGACCATGCTCGACGTGACTGACCCACGATCGCCAAGCGTCATCGGCGAACTCGCCTTGCCGCTCGGCAGCGCCTCCAGGCTCGCCATAAACAACAATGCATTGTTTGTTATCGCGGGCGGCAACACTGGGGGCGTACAGATTTTCGATCTGACTCAGCCCAGTGGTCCTACTCTGCAGAGCACGTTTGAACAACGTCGCATTTTCAGTGTGTCGTTCCTCGATCAGGAGATGTACATCACCACGATCGACAACACGAGATTGCTGAAGCTGTCGATCGCCGATACCGCCGCGCCAAAACTGCTTCAAACAAACCTCTTGGGTAGGACTGGCTTCGATTCCGCAACGAGCGAGGGTCTCCTCTTCATCGCCGCGGGCGACGAGGGTCTCGTGATCGTCGCTCCAGAGCTTTGTTCAGCCGACGTGGGCGGCGACGGAGACGTAGACGCCGGAGATCTTGCCTTCGTGATCGGGCGCTGGGGCGACGCACTGCCACGCGCGGATGTTGATGGTGACGGCATCGTCGGGGCTGGCGATCTCGCGGCGGTACTCGCCGCATGGGGAACGCACGTCGATCGACTGCGCTAACTCGCTTCTGTGTGTCGACCTCTTCGCAGGACTGTAAAGATCGCGATCCGCTTCGCCCTCCCGGGCGAACTACGCCACCTTCTCCACCCGCTCCGCAGCCGCAACCCGAACCACCGCCTCACCCGCCGGAAAAAGCTCCACCGCAATCAGCGCCACATTGCTCTGAATCTCGCGCACCCGCCGCACCACCCCCCGCGGCGCCGCAAGATCCTCGCCGCCATCCACCGCCGCCGTCCTCACCTGCTCGCCAGGGCGCGGCAGCTCCTCGCCGCGAGCCAGAAACGCCAGCCCCTTGTGCGACTCATCCACAAGCCACCCCTGCTGGTACAGGCTGTCCGAGGGCCCGCGCCACCAGATGGAGCGCGAGCACTCCCGCCGCGGGTCACGCCTCCGGTCTCTGGCTTCAACGCTCATACGGGTCCCTCGCAAGCGCAACAGCCCCACTCATCGGCCCACCCAGCACGGGCCATAACCCCCAGCACGGGTTTTCGGCGACCCATTTTCTAATAGGTGAACGCCCCGATCGCGTGTAAGCTCGATGCGGACGTAGCGCGTCTGGGGAGGCTCGCATGATCAATCGCCGTTCGTTTTTGCAGCAGTCCGGTTTCTCGGCTCTCGCCGTGGGTCTCATGGGCCCGCACGCCATGTCCCGCCTCGCTGGGGCTCAACCGGCGTTCAAGTCCAAACCCTTGCATGACCCACTGGGCCTTCTCACCCCGTCCGACCCCTCCCGCCCTTTCAAACTTGTCCCCTCGAGCGCGCCCACGCGAACCATCGCCGGCTACCCCGTCGCCGAAACATTCACCGGCGACTGGCCGGGTGAAGACGTCAACCACCCGCCCCTCGAAGACATCACCGCCAAGCGCGCCCCCGATGAAACCGTCGACGTCGTGATCGTCGGCGGCGGCATCTCCGGCCTAAGCGCCGCCTACCTCCTCCGCGAGCACAACCCCGTCGTCCTCGAGTTCTTCCCCAACTTCGGCGGAAACGCCCGCGGCGAAGTCTTCGCCGGCACGCCCTACTCCCTCGGCAGCGCCTATGTCATCACCCCCGACAAAGGCTCGTTCCTGGAAGACATCTACACCCAGCTCGGTCTCCCCGATGTCGTCCGCGTCGACGAAGGCCCCAAAGGAAACCCGGGCGAAACCCCCGTTGAATACGCCGGCGACATCTACGAATCCGGCTTCTGGGACGGCGCCTACGCGAACGATCCCAGTGTCACGCTCGCCTTCGAGCGCTACCGCCAGACCGTCCTCAACTTCGCCAACAACTACCCAGAGATACCTCTTCCAAAGTTCGGCGCCGACTTTGTCCGCGACCTCGATCGCATCACTCTCAAACAAAGCATCGAAGACGGCATGGGCGTCCCCGTCCCCGCCCCCCTCGCCGCCGCGGTGCAGGCCTACTGCTACGCCTCCTTCTCCGCCGGCTGGGAAGAAATCTCCGCCGCCTCCGGCTGGAACTTCCTCGCCGCCGAGGAGTTCGGCCGCTGGGTCTTCCCGGGCGGCAACACCTACATGGCCCACGCCATGTGGGAAGCCCTCCGCCAGCGCGAACTCCAGCGCGGCGCCCCAGGCTCCCTCCTCCGCGCCGGCTGCAAGGTCTACGACGTCCGCCTCGAACCCAAGCGAGGCTCAGACGCCGGCGCCCTTGTCACCTATGCCGACCCGCAGGGAAACCTCCGCACCATCCGCGCCCGCCGCGTCGTCGTCGCCTGCCAGAAGTTCGTCGCCAAGTACATCGTCAAAGACCTCGACGCCCTCGACCCCGCCAAAGCCGACGCCATGCGCTCACTCGAATACCGCGCCTACGCCGTCGCCAACGTCTCACTCAAACGCAAACCCGACCGCGATTTCTACGACATCTTCCAGATCGCAAACGGCCATGACTTCCCCGAAGACGACGCCCAGGCCCGCGACTACAACCTGCCCACCGACGTCACCCTGGGCGACTTCGCCGCCCCCGCCGTCCTCCGCCGCAGCGTCCTCACCTTTTACTGGCCACTCCCCTGGGGCGACTCCCGCTTCCGCATCGTCGAACCAAACCCCAACGACACAATCAACGACTTCGCCACCCGCTTCGCCCCACACCTCACCCGCACCCTCGCCAACCTCGGCCTCAAGCAAAGCGATGTCGCGCAAATCCGCTTCGCCCGCTGGGGCCACGCCGTGCCCCTCAGCGTTCCCAACTTCATCGCAGACGGTCACGCCGAACACCTCGTCCGCCCCTTCGAAGGCGCCATCCACTTCGTCTCCCAGGACAACTGGGCCCTCCCCGCCATCGAAAACTGCCTCCTCGACGCCCAGACCGTCGCCGAGCACATCAACGCCGACCTGTCATGAAAAAAGGCGCCGGGCAAACGCCCAGCGCCTTAAGCGCCACGGGTTGTGTACCCCTCACTCAATCCCAAGCTGCTCCAGGAACGCGTCCACCGACCGCTCCCGACCCAGGAACCGGCGCACCGATTCCTCGATCTCCCGCGAGCCGCCCACCGCGTAAATCTCATCCCGCAGCCGCTTCCCGACCGCACGATCCATGTACCGCCCCGGCGCCCTCTCAAACACCGTCGCCATGTCCGCCGCGATCGAGTCCGCCCACGCGTACCCGTAATACCCGGCGTCATACCCAGCCAGGTGCCCCCAATACGCGCTGAAGTTCGTCCCCTCAGGCACAGGCAAAAACACTTCGTCAAACGTGTCGTTCACCACACGCCCGACATCCTTGTACCGCCCCGACTTGTGCGCACGCATGTCGCCTAGCGCGAGCGCCATCTGGCGCCGGTACGCCGTTGCCACCGTCGCGAGCTCCGCGGCTTCCATCGCCTCCAGCGTCTCCGCCGGCACCTTCTTGCTCGGATCACGCCAGTCTGCCGCAAACCGATCCAGCACCACCGGCTCCCGCACCCAGCTCTCCAGCATCTGCGAGGGCGCCTCCACAAAGTCCCGCGGCACCCCCGTCCCCGAATATCGCGAGTGCTCCGCAGTCGTCAGCATCGTGTGCAGCGCATGCCCCAGCTCGTGGAAATACGTCTCCACCTCACCGAACGAAAGCAGCGATGGCCGCTCCCCGCTCGGCGCCGGGAAGTTGCACACCAGCGCGCACACCGGCCGCCGGTACTCGCCCGACGCGTGTTGCTTCCCGCCCACCAGCGGGAACTGCGCGTAATGCCCGTACTTGTTCGCCCGCGGGTACAGGTCGAGGTACATCAGCCCCAGCGGCTTGCCCGTCGCCCCGTCCGAGCACAACCAAAGCTGCAACGTCGGATCCCACTTCTGCGGCGGCGTCACTTCCTCGAAACTCAACCCGAACACCTCGCCGTACACATCGAAGGCGCCATCGATCACGCTCTCGAGCGGGAAGTAGTTCCGCAGTGCCTCCGTGTCGATCGCGTACCGCTCCTTTAGCAGTTTGTTCGAGTAGTAGCGCCAGTCCCAGATGTTGATCTGCGCATCCGGATCACGTGTGTCCCGCGCCTTCATCTGCTGGAACGACGCCAGCTCCGCCCGGAACTTCGGCTCAAGACCCTCCGTCAGATCCAGCAGGAAGTTCTCCGCGTTCGCGCCCGTCTTCGCCATCCGAGTCTCGGTGCGGTAATCCGCCCATGAGGAATAGCCCAGGAGCTGCCCCATCTCATCACGAATTCGCACCATCTCATTCAGCAGCGGCGCGTTCTTCTCCTGGTTCACCGTGTACCGCGCCAGCTTCATCTTTTTCCGCGTGGCTTCCTTCGTCGCGTTGGTCATCACCGTCACGAACTGCGGCGTCACCGTCGCCTTGACGGTAAACGTCCCGTCACCACTGGCCCACTGCTCCAGGAAGTTCGCGGGCACGCCCTCAAGCTCGTCGCGCGTGAAGTTCACTGGAACGTCCGCCGACGAGTTGTTCGCCCCGAACTCCGTCGTTACCGCCGTCAGTTCCTTCTGCAGCGCCGCTACTCGATCCCGCGTCGCCTTGCCCAGGTGCATCCCCGCCCGCTTGTAGTCGAGCATGGTGTCCTGGAAGAGCTTGAGATCTTCACCGGTCAGTTCGCGCACCTCGCCACGCTCATGCCGCTCCGCGAACGCCTCGCACGCGTTGTACACATCCTCGCGGTACTGCGTCTCGACGCCCCAATCCGAAATCGCCACGGTCGACGCCCGCGCCGCGTCGCGGATCGAAGCCGAGGGGCTCGTCTCCCGCAGCAGGTAATGACGGTTCAGCGTCAGCGACATCTCGTGGTTGATGTCGTCCAGCGCCCGGATCGTGTTCGCGAACGTCGCCAGATCACGGTTCAGCGCCCCGATCACGTCCAGCTTCCGGTCCGCATCGTTCATCGCAAACTGCGACGCCGCCTCGATCTGCCCCGCCGAAGTCTCAAACGTCGGCAGCTCCAGCACCGTGTTGAAGCTCCGCGCCCGATCAGCCACCGCCTCCGCCGTCAACGGCGCGCTCGTGCTCGTCACCGCCGTTCGAGCCGCCGGGGCGTCATCGCTCCCGCCCTCCCCGCTCACTGAATCGCTTGTCGAACAGCCAACCGCGGCGCCCAGCGCCGCCACCGAAACCAGAATCCTCGTCTTCACGGTGCGTCTCCTTGCAAGTGCTGGAACGTGACGCGTACAGAATACCGCCGCTAGCCTGCACGCATGACGCACACCCGCGCCCTCACCCTCATCGCGCTCCTGCTCACCCTCACCGCCTGCCTCAGCCCGCGCGATCGTGACTCGCTCGCCCAGCTCGAAGGCGACGCGACGCTGCCAACCCTCAGCGCACCCGTGCGCGTCGAACGCGACGAAACCGGCGCCACCCGCTACCTCGCACAAAGCCTCCTCGACGCCGCCCGTGCCCAGGGCTACGTCCACGCCCAGGAACGCCTCGCGCAGATGGACACCTTTCGTCGCGCCGCCTCGGGCCGCCTCGCCGAACTCGTCGGCGCCCCCGCCCTCGAAGCAGACATCGCCTCCCGGCGCATCGGCTTCAACCGCGCCGCCGAGCGCGCCCTCGAAGCGCTCCCCCCGCGCCACCGCGAACTCCTCAATGCCTACGCCGAAGGCGTCAACGCCGGCATCGCCGCCCTCGGCGCGCCCCCGCCCGAACACCGCATCCTGAACGTCACCCCCGCGCCCTGGACCGCCCTCGATTCCGTCCACGTCGCCTACGCCCTCTCCGCCGCGCTCCTCACGGGCCACTTCCGCGAACCGCGCATGGCCACGCTCACAAAAGCCTACGAAGACGACCCTCAAACCCTCGCCTTCATCCTCCCAACCACCACCCGCTTCGACGCCCTCGCCAATGGTGCAAACGACTACACACCGCTCCCTGTCCCCCCGGCCAGCGAGCGCGTGAAAACAGAAATCACCGAAATCGCCCCGCCGCCACCACCCCGCGGTTCCAACAACTTCGCTGTCTCCGGCGCTCACACCGCAGACGGCCGCGCCATCCTCGCCGGCGACATGCACCTCACCCTCACCATGCCGCCCATCTGGCGTCACGAGCACCTCGTCTTCGCCGACCGCTTCGCCGTCGGCGTCGCGCTCCCGGGCGTCCCCGGCGTCATCGCCGGCAGCAACGGACGCATCGCCTGGACCTTCACCAACGTCACCGCCGACTTCGCCGACCTCGCAACCATCAAGATCAACCCCAACAACAAAGACCAATACGCCGTCGCCGACAACCAGTGGCGCGCCTTCGTCGAGCGCGAAGAAACCATCCCCATCCGCGGCGCCTCCCCCCGCACCATCACCGTCAAGGAAACCGAGTGGGGGCCCATCATCAGCGAAGACCGCGAAGGCACACCCCTCGCCCTCCGCCGCGCCGATATCCACGAACCCATCAACTTCGTCCTCCTCGACTTCCTCACCGCAACCACGCTCGAAGAAGGCCTCGAGATCGCCCAAGCCTGGCGCGGCCCGCCGCAGAACGTCACCCTCGCCGACGATCAGGGGCGCATCGCCTGGACCATCTCCGGCTACCTCCCGCAGCGCGAAGGAACCATCGGCCGCGCCCCACTCGACATCAGCGAAGGCCAGACCTGGACCGGCGAACTCTCCGACCGCCCAACCATCATCAACCCGCCCGCTGGCTACCTCGCTACCGCCAACAGCCGCACCGTCCCCGCCGACGTCGCGCCCAGCCTCGGCACGCAATGGGACCTCGGCGCCCGCGCCGCCCGCATCCACGAACTCCTGCGCGACACGGACGAACCGCTCGACGAAGAAAACCTCCTGAACATCCAACTCGACACCCGTGTGAAGGTCTACGAAGCCGTCCGCCCCTTCATCCTCGCCGCGATCGACCCCGACGATCCCGACAAGCGCCTCCGCCACGCCCGCGCCATCATCGAGCGCTGGAACGGAACCGCCGACGCCGACAACCGCGAGTACCGCCTCGTCCGCTGGGCCTCCCTCCGCGTCATGGGCGACGCCATGGCCGCCCTCTTCGAGCCCGCCTACGACGAAGACCCCGCCTGGTTCCCCGGCACACCCCTCAACTACGCCGAGCCCGCCCTGCGCCTCCTCGAAGAACAGCCGCTCTCGTTGCTCCCCAAGCGCCGCGACTCCTGGCGCGAACTCATCCGCACATCCGTTCATCGCGCGATGGACGACATCCGAAACAGCGACGACTCCCGCCTCGATGCCCCCTGGGGCGAGCGCGTCGCCCTCCAGATGTCTCACCCCCTCTCGATGGCCCTCCAGTGGCTCGCCGGCGACCTCGACATGCCCGCCCACCCCCAGCACGGCGATGTCCTCTCCGTCCGCGTCGCCGCCCGCACCCTCGGCGCCAGCCAGCGCCTGGTCGTCAGCCCGGGGCGCGAGCGCGACGGGATCTTCCACATGCCCGGAGGCCAGAGCGGCCACCCCTTCTCGCCGCACTACCGCGCCAGCCACGAAGCCTGGCGCGAAGGCAAACCCACGCCGCTGCTCCCGGGCCCCACCCGCCACCGCCTCACCCTCAGCCCAACGCCCTGAGCGCCGCCGTATACTCGAAGTTCATCTCTGTTCATGCCCCCGGAACCAGGGGCGCGCAACCCGAGGAGCTTTCACTATGGCCGCGAAATACGAACTCAAGACCATCGCCAACGGGCAGTTCATGTTCAACCTCAAGGCCGGCAACGGCGAGATCATCCTCACCAGCGAGTTCTACAAGGCCAAGGCCAGCGCCGAGAACGGCATCAACTCCGTCAAGGAGAACTCCGCCGACGACGCCCGCTACGACCGCCTCAAGTCCTCCGCCGGCCAGCCCTACTTCACCCTCAAGGCCGGCAACGGCGAAGTCATCGGTCGCAGCGAGATGTACTCCTCTGAGTCCGCCCGCGACAACGGCATCGAGTCCGTCAAAAAGAACGGCCCCGTCGCTGAGATCAACGACATCACCGCCGGCTGACTCACCCCCGGAGCGCCGCCCGCATCGTGCGCTCCGTCTCAGCCTCTAAAAGATCCCGCGCCAGCCGCATCGCCTCCTCCGCCGGGGCCGCGTCGGGCGCGATGGCGCGCACAGCCTGCAACCCCGCGGCCGCGGCGGCCCCATCAGCGCCATCACCGAGCGCGCCGACCAGGGCGATCGCCATCGCCCGGCCCTTCCGCGCCGCCAGCCCCACGCCGTGGACCAGCTTCCCCGCGCCCGTCGTCGCGTCCAGCCGCCCTTCGCCCGTCAGCACCACGTCCGCCTGTCGCGCCCGCTCGCTGAAGCGCACGGCTTCGAGAACCAACTCGGCCCCGGGGCGAATCTCGGCGTCCAAAAGCGCCGCCAACCCGTACCCCAGCCCGCCCGCAGCGCCGGCGCCCGGCGCGTCCGGGTCCGCGTCCAGCCCCGCCTCCCGGCAGCGCTCCACCAGATTCGCCAGTCCTGATTCCAGCTCTTCAACCTGCGCTGCCGACGCGCCCTTCTGTGGGCCGAAGACCCGCGCGGCGCCGTGTTCACCCAACAGTGGGGAGGTCACGTCCGCCGCCAGCGTGACTTGTACGTGCTCCAGCCGATCGTCGCGCGTGTTCACCGCCAGGTGCGCGAGACGCGTCAGATCCGAGCCGGTCGGGTACGGACGATCAGACGAGGTCAGCGGGCGACCGCTCGTGTCAGTCAGACGCACGCCCAGCGCCCGCGCGACGCCCAGCCCGCCGTCGATGGTCGCCGAGCCGCCCAGGCCGATGATGATGCGCCCACACCCTTCGTCGAGCGCCTTGGAGATCAGTTCGCCCAGCCCGAAGGTCGTCGTCTGTGTCGGGTCGCGCCGGTCCTCGGGAACCAGCGTCAGCCCCGCACAGCTCGACGCCTCGATCACCGCCGTCTTCCAGGGCTGCAGCGGCTTCGGGTTCCGCGCCAGCGAGCCCGACGGGAGGTCCAGCGCCGACTCCACCGCCGTCCGCGCCGCCTGCCCCATCGGGATGTCCGCCTGCTCCGGCGCCTGACGGCTCAGCACGCCCCACTCGGCCTCGACCGGCTCGCCCAGCGGCCCCGTCACGCGGCTGGCGCGGAACTCACCTCCCGTCGCGCGGACCAGCGCCCGCACGAACCCTTCCCCGCCATCAGCGACCGGGCACACATCGGTAAAGAGCGCCGCGCCCATACGCCGTGACGCCTTCTCAACACCGCGGCGCATCGCCTCCGCCGCTTCGTCAGCGCTCAGCGATCCCTTGAACGCCCCCGGCGCGATCAGCACCCGCAGGTACGGCCGCCCGTCGCGCCCCGCGCGGACCCGCACCTTCGGCGCGGCCGCGCTCCCGCGCACGAGCGAGCGCTCAGCATCAGGCTGCGTCACGCGCCGCGCTCGTATTCCTTCAGGAACCCAAGAAACTCACGCCGATGCTCCTGCTCATCAGCGAGCAGGTCGATCGCCAGGTCCTCGGTCGCCGGGTCCACGTCGTTCGACAGCTTGATGACCTTCTCGTACCCCTCGATCGCGCCTTCTTCGGCGGCGATCACGCCCTTGATCACGCTCAGCACGTCCGTCGTGTCCGCCGGCGGCTGCAGGCTCTTCTGCGTCCACGACAGCGCCTGCGACCCGGGCACGCTCCCGCCCAGCACCTTGATGCGCTTGGCGAGCATCTGCGCATGGCTGAGCTCCTCCTGCACGTCGGCGTTCAGCGAGTTCTTGATGTGCTTGGCGCCCACGCCGTCGAGGTTCTCGGCGTTGGCGATGTAGTTGGCGACCGTCTCGATCTCCGCGTTGTAGCAGGAGATGAGCGCCTCGATGATCTTTGCGTTCTGCTTCTCGGTAGCCGGCATGTAGTGTGCTCCTCGGTGAAAACTATGGCTTCGATGCTGAAACGTATGAGTGAACCTGATTCTACGGCGTGATGTACAGCGTCTGCCCCGCCTCGTCGTCCTTCTCACCCGTCGCGCAGGCGACGATGAGTTCCGCGACGTCGTTCGGGTCCAGGGTGCTGCTCGCGGGCAGTTGCTTCTCGTCCCACATCCCGCGCAGCATCTGAGTCTCGATCGCGCCGGGCGCCACCGTGAACCCGCGCACGCCCTTGCGCTTCCCCTCGTTCTCAATCGAGCGCGTGAAGCTATCCAGGGCGCTCTTCGCGGCGCCATAGGCGAAGAACCCCGGGAACGGGTCCTTCACACCCTTCGAGGCCACGTTCACGATCCGCCCCGACTTCTGCTTCACCATGATCGGGAACGCCGCGGCGATCAGCAGCCCCGGGCCGAACGTGTTGACCGCGAAAGAATCCCGCAGCGCGTCGATCGTTACGTCCACGATGGGAACAAGCGAGGCCATACCGGCGTTGTTGATAAGGGCGTCCACACGCCCGAAGGCCTCGTGGGTCTGACCGACAAGCCGGGCCGCCTCGGGCGGCTCGGTGATGTCGGTTGCTGCGACAAGGCAGTCCGCCTCTCGCCCCGACGCCTCAGCGGTCTCGCGGAGGGTCTCCTCGGTCCTCCCGGCCAGCGCCACTCGCCAGCCGCGCTCGATGAGCCGGTGCGCCACGCAGCGTCCGACGCCGGAACCGGCGCCGGTGACGATCGCTACAGATGGCTCGTTCGTGGACGCTTCGCTCATGGAAGGGTTCTCCGGGGCCCGATTCATGGGATAAGGTGACCGGAGACAACACCCGCCCCCGCGCTCTCACACAGTAGGCGCTCTGAAAGGGCCAGTGGATGACGATGACCGCCAAGCCCGCCTCGACCAGCGCCGACGCCCAGGGAAGCATGACCTCTCGCTACGGTGCCGCCGTCCCGCGCAGTATGACCAAGGTGCTCGCCACCCTCGGGCCCAGCACCGACGCGCGCGACATCATCCGCAAGCTCATCGACTCCGGCGCCTCGATGTTCCGCCTCAACTTCTCCCACGGGAGCTTCAAGGATCACGCGCTGCGCCTCGGCATGGTCCGCGCCGTCGCCGACGAGATGTCCCGCGCCATCGCCGTCGTGGGCGACCTCCCCGGCCCCAAGATCCGCGTGACCCGCGTCCCCGGCGGCGGCATCGACGTCCACGCCGGCTCCGACATCCTCTTTCGCGCCGATCTCGATGAGGCCATCCCCGACGACCCCCCCGTCTTTGGTTGCACTTACGAACGCCTTATCGACGAGGCCCAGGCCGGCCATCGTGTGCTGATCAACGACGGCGCCATCCGCGCCCTCGTGGTCGAGCGCGAGGAAGGGGCCGAGGGCCCGCAGCTCCGCTGCCGAGTTACGACCGGCGGGACCGTATCGAGTTCCAAGGGCGTCAACCTCCCCGACAGCGAGATCAGCGCTCCGGCTATCACCGAGCGCGACTGGGAGTGCGTGCGCTGGGCGGTCAAGCACGGGCTCGACTACCTCGCGCTCTCTTTCGTGCGCCGCGCCGACGAGGTCTTCGAGCTCAAACGCAAGATCGCCGAGCTCTCGGGCATCAACCCCGACGAGGCCGCCCACGGCGACGCCCCGCGCTCCGAGATGACGCCCGTCATCGCCAAGATCGAAAAACCGCAAGCCGTCGAGCGCATCGAGGAGATCGTCGAGGCCTCCGACGGCATCATGGTCGCCCGCGGCGACCTTGGGGTTGAGATGGAGCTGGCGCTCGTCCCCATCATCCAGAAGCGCATCGTCGCCGCCGCCCACCTGCACGGCACGCCCTGCATCATCGCTACGCAGATGCTCGAGTCGATGATCGAAAACCCCTCGCCAACCCGCGCCGAGGTCAGCGACGTGGCCAACGCCATCCTCGACGGCGCCGACGCGGTGATGCTCTCGGGCGAAACGGCTGTCGGGAAACACCCGGCGCTCGCGGTCGATCAGATGCGCCGCGTCGCCCTCGCGACCGAAGAAGAACTCCGCAAACGCCCCGGACGCTCAACACCCCCCGCGCGCCTGCAGGAATCACAGCACCGCCTCTCCGCCCTCTCCCACGGCGTGTGGCAGGTCGCCAACGACATCGGCGCCAGGATCGTCGTCTGCTGGTCGCAGACCGGGCGCTCCGCGCAGCTGCTCTCACAAATAGGCCTGCGTGTTCCGATCATCGCGTTCAGCTCCGACCGGCGCGCCACGCGACGCATGGCCCTCCTGGGCGGTGTGATCCCTGGCTACGAACCCAACCCGCCGCTCCACCGCTCCGACTTCGCGGCCCTCATCGACCGCACGCTGCTCTCGAGCGGCCTCGCGAAGCCCGGCGACCGCGTCGTCGCCCTCTCAGGCAAGCCCTTCGGCATCGCCGGCGTCGAGAACACCATCACCGTGCAGGTGCTGGGCTCCGCTTCGCCGTTCTAAATCTGCTTCGGGTTGTTCACTCGGGAACGGTCAGCGTCCGGTTGAGCCGCTCTACGCCCTCGGCTTCCACCACCGAAAGCCGCACCGCCTGCCCGCTCATCTCTGACGCGGCCGCGGGGTAGCGGAACTGCCTGATCGCGGACTCTCCCGGCGGAAGCGTGCTCACCGGCGCCTGCTGACGCGCGCGTCCCGGCGCGAGGGCGGAGATGGTCAGCGTGGTCGCGTCGTCGCCGAGGTTGGTGACGATCGCGACCACGACGATGTCGCGGTCTTCGCCGCCGCTGTCGTGCAGGCGCACGCCGCCATCGAGCGCGAGGTCCTCGATGCCGACCTCGACCGTGGGCTCGACCGAAAGCAGCAGCGTCTCGCGTCCGATGCTCAGCTCCGCCTCGACCGCGATCGGGTGCAAGCCAGCCTCCTCAGCGACGCCTAGCGAAATCTCAAAGGGCAGGCGGGTTGTCTGTCCGGGTTGAATGACAACCGGCTGCACACTGGGCGCGAGACGCCAGCGCTCGGGGCCGACGATCCGCACGCGCCCGCTCATGGTCTCGGGCCACGGGTTGGTCAGCACGAGTTCCAGCTCGCGCCGGGCGCCGGCGGAAACCACGAACCCGGGCTCGATCGACACACCCGACTGGAACAGCAGCAGATCGGTATCCACGCCCTCGACGAAAATCGGCTCGGTGCTGAGCGGGATCACATGACGCCCGCCCGAGCGTTCAACCGGGCGCTCGTTGCCGTAGAGGTCGTACGCGCGGATGTCGCCGTCGCCGAGATACGCACGGAGGGTGGCGAGACTCGGATCAGCGTGCTCGTTCCAGAGGGCCAGGGCGTCGCCGCGCGGGCCGGTGAGGAGCAGAGCATGGGCGCCGTCGGGCATGGGGAAGCGCCCGCTGGTGCGCCTGCCGTGCAGGCGCGTCGAGAGCGAGCGCAGGGCGAGGAGCTCGGGTGTGGGCTGCGCGCTGGCGAGACGCCCGCGCGACCAGCCCCACGCCGGGCGGTAGGCCAGGCGATCAACCCCGGTTTCCCAGGCGTGCAGCGTGCGCACGGTCAGCTCACGCACGCGCGTCCGCGCGTCACCCGGTGAGGGTTCGATCAGCAGCGTCAGATCCGCCTCGGGCGCCGCTTCACGCCACGACTGCGCGAGATCGAGCACGCCCCTCGGCGCCACCGCGGCAGGGAGCGCAAAGAGCAGACCGTTCAGCCCGGGCACGCCCGCGGGCAGGCCTTCGTAGCTAGACCAGGGTGAGACGATCACCGGC
Organism: Phycisphaerales bacterium; assembly: GCA_965227605.1. Lineage (GTDB taxonomy): Bacteria > Planctomycetota > Phycisphaerae > Phycisphaerales > UBA1924 > CALNYS01. The sequence goes on from OZ245745.1 coordinate 1,074,937, forward strand.
TCGGGCGAGAGACGCTCGAAGGCGTCGAGGAAGGCGCTGCGCCGTTCCGGGAGATCACGGATCAGCGAGTGATCGTCCCCTGCCGCGCCCACCTGCCAGCGCGACACGCGCTGCCCGAAGCGCACGAGCGCGGGCTCGAGCGTTGTTTTCCATGCCTCGCTGTCCGGATCAAGTGGCAGAGCCAGCACGTCGTCGCGGGCGATGTGCAGGCGGCGCGCCGCCCGCTCCGTGACCCGCACGATCTGCAGCGCCACACCGAACCGGCGCTCGAGCGCCGTCATCACCGCCTCTTCGAGCAGCTCAAACGCCCCCTCGCCGCCCTCGTCGGGCACGCCCACCTGCACGCCTCCTGCGCCGGCCGCCGCCAGCAGGTCGGGCAGCCGCGGCAGTTGCCCGACGGGCTGGTCCTCGCACAGCAGCATGAACCGCCGGGCCTCCGAAGGGTCGGGCGCCCCAGGCGCGGCCCACACGAACGGCGTCTCCACCGAGCCCACCGCCCGGTCCTCCGCCGAGATGTCCAACCGCGCGCGGAACCATCCGAACCGGCCGAGTTCCGGCGCCCACACCAGGTCCGGCGTCGAGGCGAAGAAGCTCAAATCGCGCGACGCCAGCTCGCGCCCGTCGAGATCGAAGACCTTCAGCGTCCCGCTCAGGCGCTCACCGGTGAGATCCCGCACGCTCACCCGCAGCGTCGGGCGCTCGGGCGCCACAACCACGTTCGTCGGCGAGTTTGTCGTCAGCTCCAGCCGCGGCGTCTGCATGATCGCCACATCGTCGAACCACACCGAGCCGGACAGGTCGTCGCGGGCCAGATCTTCCTCACCGAGCGTCACACCCCCTGCGCGGGCGTCGGGCTGCAAAAGCAACAGGTCAACCTGCACCCACGCGGCCTGCGGGTGATCACCCCACAGCTCGACCGACACCCGCTCCCAGTCGACGCCGGTCAGCAGCAGTTCCGACTCGCGCTCCGAGTCAGCGATCGGTTCGAGCTCGCTGTCGAGGAACCGTGCGACGACCTGCGCCCGCGCCCGCGACAGCCCGCGCGTGCGCACCGCCGCGGCCACGCTGTAGTCCGCCCCCGGCGCCACCGGCACCACCCCGCCCGCCAGACGCAGCCCAGCGCTCCCGCCCCGCGTCGGCAGCTCCGCGCTCCACGCGCCGCGGTAGGGGAGGTCATCCGAGAAACCAGACTCGTTCCACGGTGGGAAACCCGGGCGCTGCACGCCCTCGGGGTTGTGGACCAAGCGAACCCAGTGCGCTGGCACCGGCTCCGTGGTCACCGCCCGCTCTTCGAAATCAAAGAGCCGCACCAGCCGGTGAGCGCTCGCCGGACGCTCGGCGCCCAGGGCCGAAGCCGCGCACAACAGCGCGCACAGAGACAGCACCGCGTTCCGCATACCCAGTTATCGGATAATCACGCGCCCAGCGATCAACCGCCGGAGGCCGCGGGCTCCCCGAAGATCTGCCCCGATTCGATATCCATCATCCGCCAGCCCGCGTCCTTCAGCATCCGCGACAGCACGGGCCACGCCCCGTCCTGATCCACTACCGTCACCGCCGCCTGCTGCATGTCTTCCCTATCGTCGATCCAGGGCAGCTCGACGTGGAACCCGGGCCCGAACGCGACGCCCATCGCATCCTTCGAGCCGTCGGGGGCGGTGTTGAAGCGGGCCAGCGTCTCGAGCACTTCGCGCTTCGTGCCCAGCGCGTTCCCGCCCGGGTGGATCAGGATGAACTGCTTCGAGGCCATGCACGCAGTATGAGCGGACACGATCCCCGCGCCAAACCACAGCTCTTCTTGTGTTCAGGCCCGGAACGCTGCCGCGTCCATCGACGACCGCTCCCGCACCCGCTCGAACTCCCCGTCGGTCATCCAGGGCAGCGCGCGGATCTTCTCCGCCAGCTCGTCGGGCATCTCCTGCCCGCGCCGCTCGTGCGGCGCCCGGCTCTTCCACGCCCCGTGCATCCACAGGTATTGCTCCGGCGCCCGGCGCACCATCGTCTCGATCGCCCGCCGGTACCGCGCCGTGAGATAGAAGAGCGGGTCGGGCTGCGCGTCCCAGTCCTCGGGATAGATCACGTCCGCCACCTCGATGCGGTAGCGCACCTCGCTCGCCTCGGGCCAGCCCAGACGCACCGCGTGCCCGCACACCAGCGGCATCCGCTGCTGCATCGCCACCAGCCCGATCGATTTGTACGACGACGCCAAACGCCCGAAAAAGGGCACGAAAACACCCTTGTTCCCCGCGTTCTGATCGGCGACGAACCCCACCGAGCCCAGCTCCGACGTGCGCCGCAGCACCCGCTCGGCCCCGCCGAACTTGTCGATCATCTCCAGCCCGCGCTCGCTGCGCGTCGCCCGCACCCAGTCGTCCACCGGCTGCTGCTTCAGCGGGCGGTACAGCGCCCCGAGCTTCACACCCAGTGACGCGATCGTCGCCCCCAGAATCTCCCAGTTCCCGCAGTGCCCGGTGATGAGCACGCACGGGCGACCGTCGAGCAGCATCTCGATCGCCCCCTGCGTCGCGCCCAGCTCCACCCGCGGCGGGAGCTGCCCGCCCGGGCGCGTCACGCAGATCCGCGGCGCCATCGCGAACTCCGCCGCGAGCGCCAGCAGCGTGCGGAACGCGTCCACCGCGCACGCCCGTATCTGCTCTTCATCCCACTCCGGGTACGCCCAGGCGATGTACTCGCACGCCCGATTGAGTCGTTTGGCGCCCAGACGGCTGGTCCCGAACGCCGCCCCGATCGGGCGCAGCGCCGCCACCGAGCGATCAAGACCCGCGACGTTGATGACACCCGCCAGCCCGCGCACGCCCGCGTAGAAGGCCGGGTCGGAGACGAAACGGACGTACGCCGAGCGATCCGGCGCGGACCGCTGGAGAGCCGGAGCGGTGAGCGGGCTCAGCGGTCGCCCCGCAGGCCCGTCAGCGTCAGCAGGCGGTTCTGGTTGAGCACCGGGATGCTCGCCTTCGTCGCCCGGTCAAAGAGCGCGTCGTAGCGCTCCACTTCCTGCTGCTTGGTGACGTACAGCTGAATCACCGCCAGCGGCGCGTCGGGCCCTGGCTGGATGGGCAGCTTCGGGCGGTCGCCCATCACCAGGAAATCCGTGCGCCCCGAGAGGTCGTCCTCGAGCAGCCCGCCCCACTCGTTGATGACGCCCTCGACGTCGTTGCGCTCCTGCGCCGTCGAGACGCCGTCGTTGTCCATGTCGAAGTTGCCGAACACCACGAAGCTGTACTGCTTGTCGGGGTCGTACAGGGCGTTGGCGATCACGTCGCCCGGGATGATCTGGCTGCGCTGGTTCTCACGGATGACGCGGGCGACCGACGAGGCCTCGTCGATGCGGATGATCTCGAGCGCCGCCTTGCCCCGCGGGTACTCCCCGTCCTCGTTCGGGCGGATCGCGCCCGAATCCGAATACACCTCAAACGTAAGCCCCAGCGTCACGCGGTCACGCCGCCCCACGCCGATGGTCGCCGTCCCCTCGCCCGGGTTGATGCCGATGACCTGCCCGTCCACCAGGGCGTACTCGTCCCGCGGCGCGAGGCGGGCGTCGTTCTCGCCCTGGCAGTCCGCGAGCTGGCCCTCAAGGATGAACACCCGGCTCTCCAGCGTGGCGATCGTCTCCTGCAGCCCGGCTTCCTGCTCGCTGGAGGTCCGCAAGATGTCGTCCACGCGCTCGTTGTTGGTGTCGATCGTGCTGTTGAGATCGGTGCGGTAGGAGGTGACGTCGCTGGAGTAGTTCTCGACGTCCGCGGTCAGCGCGGCAATCGCCGTCTGATGCTCCTCGCGGAGACGCTCCGTGAGCTGCGCCTGCCCGACCAGATCCCGCTGGGCCTCTTCCAGCGCGTCTTCAAGCGTGGCGACGCTGTTCTCGAGCGTGTCGATCCGCGCGTTGCGGCTCTCGATGACGCTCGTGAGCGCGTTCACGTCGGCACCCTCGTACCGCTGGTCGCTCGCCAGCAGCTCGGTCAGGCCTTCGGTCGTCAGCGTTGGATCACCCGCGGCGGTGTTCATCGCGTCGCGCAGCGAGTTGTTCAGGTAACTGACCAGGCTGGGACGCCCTTGCGAACTCGACGCTTCGTTCAGGCGCGTCTGGATCCAGTCCGAGTTCCGCTCGTCGGCGCGGACGATGTCGCGCAGATCGCTGCGGGCCTGTTCATAGTCCTTCTGGGCCTTCTGCTTCTGCCCGTAGAAGATCACCATGAAAACGAAAGAGGCGATCGCGACCACGCCCAGGAGGGTGACGGTCACGCCGAAGGCGACGCTGCCTGAAGTGCGAGTGGACATCTGAAACGGGCTCCGCGGGCGGGGGCGCGAGGGGAAACAGCCGAGATTCGGCGATCGCCCCAAAGACGCCTCTGGGGGTCAGATACGCTGTTCGTGCCCCGAACGGGACGGGTTCCGCAGTGTCCCGCAGGGCCCCGCCAGCGTCAACCGTGCAGCCACCCTTGAAGGGCCGCCGCGAGGCCTAAAAAGGCCGCAAAGCTGATCATGTCCGTCAGCATGATCAGGAACACCGTCGAGGCCGTCGCCGGGTCAAATTTCAGGCGCTCCATCAGAATCGGGATCCCCGACCCCACCAGACACCCCACAGCCAGCGACACAGCCATCGCGAAAGCCGCCACCAACCCCAAACGCCAGCCGCCTTCGATCAACCCCATCGCCCCGAAGACCGCCAGCCCCAACCCCAGCAGCCCTCCGACGATCACGCCGGTGATCAGCCCGAAGATCGTCTCGCGGATCAGCAGCGTGCCCACGCGCTGGCGCCTCACCTCGCCCAGGATCAGCCCGCGCAGCGTCACCGCGAGCGACTGCTGCCCGCCGTTGCCCGCCTGGTTCGCGATCACCGGCATCAGCACCGCCAGCACCGGCAGCGCCTCGATCGAGCCCTCGAACTGCAAAATCACCAGCGCCGCCAGCACCGCCGCCACGAGGTTCACCACCAGCCACGGCGCCCGCGCCCGCAGCTTGTCCTTCACCGTGTCGTACACCACCTCGCTCGCGCCCGCGCCCACCTGCTTGAGCGCGTCCTCGGTGTGCTCGGCCCGGATCGTGTCGATCACGTCGTCGATCGTCACCACGCCCAGCAGCCGGTCGTTCTCGTCGAGCACCGGCAGCGCCACATGGTCGTAGCGGTCGAACTCGCGGGCCACGTCCTCCTGGTCCATCCCCGCCCGCAGCACGATCATGTCCCGCGACATGAACTCCGCGATCGGCGTGTCCGGGTTGTTCAGCAAAAGATCGCGCAGGTTGATCACGCCAGACAGCCGCCCGCGCTCGTCCACGCAGTAGACGTAGAAGAACTCCTCGTCGTCCTCCTCGCGGCTGTCGCGGATGCGCCGCACTGCCTGCGCGACAGTCGATTCATCGTGCACGCGGATCACCCGCGTGGTCATCAGCCCGCCCGCGGTTTCCGGGTCATACAGCGCCAGTGCCCCCAGCGCCGCCGCTTTCCGCGCCGGGAGCGCCGCCAGGACCGCGTCCGCCGCGCCCTTCTCCATCACCTGGATGACGTCCACCGCGTCGTCCGGGTCCATCTTGTCCAGGTAGCCCGCCGCCTCCTCGGGGGGCAGATCCTCGATGATCCCCGCCGCCAGCGGCGCCTGCATGTGCGCCAGCGCCTCGGCCGCCGCCTCGTCCTCCATCGTGTGGACGACCTCAACCGAGCTGTCCGGCTCCAGCGTCTCCAGCAGGTCCGCCGCGTCGGGCGCCTCGGCGTTCTCCGCCTCCCGCGCGATCTGCTCCGCCGGCGCGCCCTCCTCGACAAGCTGCGTCAGCCGCTGCTCGGCCTCCACGTCCACCCCCGTCGGGTGCTCACGAACGATGGTCGCGCTGTCGTCGTGTTCGCTCGGGCGCGGGTCGGTCATCCCCCGATGCTACGCGCTTTTCCGTTCCAGCGCTCCGCGGTACACCGCGAGCGTGCGCTCCGCCATGCGTTCCAAGGTGTATTCCGAGCGCGCCGTGTCGAAGAGCGGCGCGAACTCATCCCGCAACCCCCGCCCGCCGCAGAGCCACGTCTTGAGCACGCTGTGCAGGGACGATTCGTCCTCCGCTTCCGCCACCACCTCTTCCGGCAGCATGGTCCCGAGTGCGCCGACGCGCGTCGCGATGACCGGTGTTCCCACGTGCAGCGCCTCAACCAGCGTGTACGGGAACCCTTCCCTGCGTGATGAAAAAACAAGCGCGTCCGCCCCGGCAACCAGCGCCGGAACATCCTCGCGCCAGCCCAGAAAACGCACACGATCATCCAAGCCCATCGCGCGCGCCTGCTTCTCGAGCGCTCCGCGCTCCGGGCCCTCCCCCGCGATCGCCAGATCCGCCTCAAGCCCCTGCCACGCGCCGAGCAGAATGTCATACCCCTTCACCCGCGCCAGACGCCCGGCGGCCACCGCGATCGGGCGAGCGCCGTCGAAGCCGCACTCGCGCAGCGTCCGCTCGCGCCCCGCGCCTCCCGGAAGCTCCGGCGGGCAAATCCCGTTCGGGATCACATGCGCGTCAGGCCGCCCCAGCCGTTCACCCGCGGCCGGGCTGACCGCGATCAGGGCGTCGTGCCCCGTGTAAGGCCGCGCATCAGCCTTCAGGCCATGCACCGTCACGACGCTCGGGCAGCAGGGCCCAAGGCGCAGCCATCGCAACGACCGCACCATCCGCGCCCCTTTGCTCGCGTGCGCATGGACGATGCTCGGCCGCGCCTCCCGCAACGCGCGCCCGAGAGCGACGATCGCCCTCGGATCCCGCCGCCCCAGTTCCATCCGCGCCGCCCGCCGGTCCGCACGCTCGTCAACCCCTTCAAGCAATCCGCTCTGCGCGACAATCGTCACCCGGTGACCCGCATCAAGCTGCGCCCGAGCCAGATCGCACACATGACGGCGCAGCCCGCCGACCGCCACCCCGGCGACAACGTGCGCGATATGCAACGGCTCGCTCGACACTCGTCTGTTCGTCCTCCGCGACGCCCCGCCGCGAGCCCGAGTGTACCATCGCAGCGAGGCGTCCCGACGCGCTGGAAAGGGCACGCATGCTGGTCGAAGCCGCAGCCGGCGCTGCCGCTGTTCTCACACTCTGGCACGCCTCCCGCCACGCCTGGTGGCGCCCGAGCGCCCCGTGGGATCGCCCCCGCGTCCTCATGTATCACATGGTCCGCGAGCACATCCCGGGCGCGAGGTTCAACAAACTCCGCGTCCCCCCAGCGCTCTTTGAGAAGCAGATCGCCTGGCTCGCAGGTCAGAACGTCACGTTCATCTTCGCGAACCAGCTCTTCAACCCCGAGCCGCTCCCCCAGCGGGCCGTCTGCCTCACCTTCGACGACGGGTACGAAGACAACCTCCTCGCCGCACACCCGGTCCTCGAGCGCCACGACGCCAGAGCAACCCTCTATCTCGTCGGCGAACGAACCGAGGGGTGGTCCAGCAAGAAAAAGGCTCACCACAGCGACGACGAGCTCGCGTCGGAACCTAAGCTCACCGACGAGCAGGTCAGAACGATGCTCGGCTCAGGGCGCTGGGAACTCGGCGGCCACACCCGCTCCCACGCGAATCTCCCCGCGCTCGACGACGCGCCCGCTCGTGAAGAGATCGCCTATGCCCGCCGTGAGTTTCCTCACCTATTCGGCGCCGAGGCCACGACATTCGCCTACCCCTTCGGTCTCCTCGAACCCCGCCACTCGGCGATGGCGCGAGAGGCGGGATACGCTGGGGCGGTGACGACGCACCAGGGGATCCCGATGTCCGACACCGACCCCATGCTCACCCCGCGCGTCAAGGTCTCGGGCAAGGAAGGCATGCTCGATTTCCGAACCCGGGTGCGCACGGGTCGGCGCGGGTGGCGCAAGTGAGCGCCCTGCGTCTCAGCGACCACACGCCCTTTGCCCGCGGCGGGCGCCGTCTGTGCTACGTCCATCCAGATGACCCATCCCGCTGCGTCAAGGTCCTGCGTACCGACAACGACCGCTTCGTCAAAACCGGTCGCACATATGTCCCTTCGTTTCTGAGAAACGAATACGACAACAACGAAGACGAGCGCCGCGCTCTCGCCGCTCTCGAGCGCCGCCTCGCCGGAAGCTACACCCACCTCCCGCGCTGCTACGGCTACACCGACACCGACCTCGGACGCGGCCTGATTCTCGACCTGATCCGCGATGACGACGGGCGTATCTCACGTTCCGTTCGCCAGCTCATGCAGGAGGGTGTTCCGCTCGTGCAACTGCGCCCCGCGTACGACGAGATGGCGCTCCACTTCATCACCCACGCCGTGCTCACACGGGCCATACTCGACCACAACCTCGCGGCGCAGCGCACAGGCGAGCGATGGCGCCTCACCCTCATCGACGGTTTCGGTGATTCAACGCTCATCCCGCTCCGCTCGCTGTTCCCGCCGGCCCGCCGCGCCGCAGCGCGCAAACGCGCAAAGTCCGGGTGGAAGCGCATCGAAGCCACCGCGCACGAGCTCGAGAACGGTCGCAACAAATGGGACCGCTCGCGCTGGGGACAGGGCATCCTCGATCACCGCGGAGAGACGGCCTCATGAGGAAACGCTGGACCGAACTGCTCAAGGGCGCCCTCCTCCCGACGGTCTACAAAGCGCGGGCGCTCTGGGACGAGAGCTACCACTGCCCCGTCTGCGATTACCGCGGCCCCATGAAGACCAAACGCATGTCGCGTTCCCCGAAGCTCGTGCGCCGCCATTCCAAATGCCCGCGCTGCGCTTCGGTCGAGCGCCATCGTCTCCAGTCCCTCGTCCTCGACCAGCTGCTCCCGCCCTTCGCGCCGGAGCGCAAATCGATCCTCCACGTGGCGCCGGAACTCGGTCTCCAGCTCCGCCTCCGCAACGCCTTCAAGACCTACCACACGATGGACCTCTTCCGCACCGACGTCGATTTCAACGAAGACGTGCAGAACATGTCCTTCGCCGACAACGCCTACGACATGGTCTTCATCTCGCGCGTCCTTTCCATACCACCCGATTACCGCGCCTCGCTGCGGGAGATTCGGCGCATCCTCGCGCCAGGCGGTGTCGCGATCATTTCCGAGTACATCGATCGCGACGCCACCGAGCCGGACAACGACCCGAACACCGAAGCCGCCTGGTTCTTCGGCGCCGACATCCTCGATGAGTTCCGCGCTCACTTCCCGCGCGTCGAGATCCGCAAGAGCGACGATTTCCCGCCCGAGCACCAGCTCGTCAACCTCTTCGTGCGCAATGGCAAACCCTGGGACGACGTCCCCGAGGGCGTGCGAGCTCCGGGCCGCGGCGTCAAGGAGCTGCTCGCCCTCTGCTACGCCGAAGACGCCAGTTCCTCGTAAAGCGACAGTGTCTTCTCGAGCATCTCCCGCTTGGTGAACTTCTCGCTCACTGGCACAGGCCGCTTCGGTTCAGAAAGCAGCGCGCTCGCCCGCCGCGCCAGCTCATCCTCATCGCCGAGCGTCACCCGCCCCTCCGGGTACACGCCCGCCAGCACCTCGCCCACACCGCCGTGATCCCACCCCAGCACCGGCGTCCCCAGCCGCAGTGCCTCCAGCACGCTCCGCCCGAACGACTCAGGCTTCGATGACAGAGACACAACCACATCACTCGCCGCCGCGATCTCCCTGATGTCGCCGCGATGCCCCGTGAATGTCACCCGACCCTCGAGATTCTCGCGTGCGACGCGCTCCCGAATCTCCCGCGCGTACCTCACCCGGCGCGGGTCCTCACCACCCACAATCAACCCATGCGCATCCTCATCCAGCCTTGAAATCAAGCTCAAAAACTCATGGTGCCCTTTGAGCCGCGTCAGCCGTCCAACAATCGTCACCAACCGCTTACCGCGGAGTTCAGGAAACTCCTTGAGCCACGCGCTCGCCCATTCCTCGCTCGGCGCAAACTCATGCGGGAACTCCTCGGGATCCACCCCGCGATGAATCACACGCACCTTCTCACGAGGAGTCTTGGGGTAGTTCTCAAAGACATACCGCACCGCCGCGTCCGACACCGCGACCACAACCTCCCCTGTCGTCATCACCGCGCTGTACCGGCTCACCGAATGCAGCCCGTGCACTGTGGTCACATACCGCGGCCGCGCACCCGCCTTCATCTTCTTCCAAGCGAGATACGAAACCCACGCCGGCACACGCGACCGCGCATGCAGAACATCCACCTTCTCCCGCCGCAGAAACGATCGCAACGCGCGCACACTCAGCAACGTCTTCGGCGTCTTCGACGCCACTCCCATTTTCACATGCTCCGCGCCCTGCGCCTCAAGCTCCCCAACCATCCGTCCGCCCGCGCTCACCACCACCGCCCGATGCCCCCGCTCCACCAGCGCCTTGGCTACCTCCAGCGTTCCCCGTTCGACGCCCCCCGAGTCCAACCTCGGCACGACCTGTACGACCGTCAGCGCCTGTTTCACTATGCATTCTCCGAGAAAAACCGCTCCAGGATGATCCCTGCACACCGATCCGCCTCGTCTAACGGCTCAGCCGGCGCTGAGAGATCTATTCCTCCTCGCCACGCCCCGAACGTCGTCGCCAAACCCAACTCCCCCGTGAACTCGTCCACACACCGCGCTACCCGGCTCCCGCTCTTCTTGCGCACCATCGTCAGCACCCCCGTCGCGCACCCGCTCGTCACCGCCTCGCACAGCATCGACACGCTGTCCTCCGTCACCCACGCCCGCCCGCTGCGCGAGAGTTGCTCACCAACCCACCCCGCGGGCGTCCGCGCCGCCGGCGTCACTTTCAAGTTCGATGCCTCCATCCCAATAAGCCGCTCTTCCAACTCTCTCGGCGTCCGCCGCGAAGTCGTCAGCTCCCACGCAACACCCGAATCCCGCCGCACAATCTCCTCAACTGCCGAAGCAAGTGTCTCAACATCCACCCCGTGATGCTTCGACTCCCCTCCAATCAGAATTACCCCGCGCGACTCATCACGCGAATCAGAAGGCCGTGTGTTCACGATCGCCCCGACCGTCTCCACCACGTTCGCCCGCTTCGCCGCACCGTCATGCCGCGGGACGAAGCACAGATCAAACCGTCCCCACCGCCACGCCGGGCGCATGCACGCAACCAGCCGCGCCCCGCTCCGTTTCTTGAACGTGTGCGCCGTCGCGTGCGTCCGCCGCCCGGCGCACAAAATCAGATCAACCGCCCAGAGCCCCGCCGGCGAAACCTCCGAACCAACCACATACTCCGCCGCGTCCACCGCCCTCCGGCGCTCGATCCCCGCCACCAGCGCCCGCACCTGGTTCATGTGCCCGGGCTTCCCGTCAACGACGCTCAAGATACGCAACCGATCCCCCGTCACGGCCCCACCTCGATCACGACGAGCCCGACCTCAACCACCCCGTTCGCCCCACCGCGCGTCCCCGGCTGCGCCGACAGCGTCACCTTCTCGCCCGCCGCCGCGCTCGCCGCCGCCCCCAGCGCCGCCCGCGTCCGCTCGGGCGTCGTCCGCGCCGTTAGCGCCGACTCCCGACCAACCCACACCGACACCAGCGCATCACCCCACGCCCGCGAATCCTCCGGCGTCCGCGCCACACCGAACACCCCGATCACCGGGCGTTCCAGTTCCCACACCGCCGTCGCCGCCCCCCGCGCGCTCAGCATCCCATTCGCAAACGAAACATCCCCGCTCGTCTCCGCCGGCGCGTCCAGCACGCGCACCCGCGCCGTTCCCCGCGTCAGCGCCACAATCTCATCCAAACGAAACAGCCCCGCCGAACCATCTGCCCGCCGCACGAGCATTCCACCGTCCCGCGCCTCGACCGCCCGCGCGATCACCACACCCCCATCCCGCAACCACACCCGCAGCCCGCCAGCAAACTCACTCGCTTCGCATAAACGCACCGAAGCAACACGATCCCACCCAACACGCAACTCATCCACTGTGATCCCACGCTTATCCAGCATCACATCACCATCCAGAACATCCCCATTCCGCAGCGTCGCCCCCGCGCCCGCCTGATCCCCATCCAGCCGAACCGCAGCGACATCACGAAGCGCCACCCGCCGCTCCCCAAACCGCGCCGCCCGCCACACAATCTCACCGCCCTCAACCCCAACCAACTCACCCGCCAGCACATCACCGCTTGTGAGCTCAAGCAACCCAACCGATTCCTCAGCCCGCGGCGCCACCGCCGCCACCATCGCCGCCGCCTCCCACTCATCCCCAGCCGGCGCCGCGGCGCGATACGACGCCTCGTCATCCGCAATCACCATCCACGCGTAGCGCACCGTCGGCGCCTCGCCCGGCGCGCTGCACAGCGCCGCCGCGCACGCCAGCGCGCCGACCTCAAACGTCCAGCGATTCCACATCCAGCGCGTGGTCCTCGATGTACTGGCGACGCGACTCCACGTTCTCGCCCATCAGCGTCGCGAACAGCTTGTCCGCCTCGCTCGCCTCGTCCCACGTCACGCGCAGAAGCGTACGCTTCTCCGCGTCCATCGTCGTCTCCCACAGCTGGTCCGGGTTCATCTCACCCAGACCCTTGAACCGCTTCACCTCGATCCCCCGACGCCCCACCTCGTGCAGCGCGTTCAGAATCGCTGGCACATTCGCCGCCGCGACGAACGTCTCTTTCTGCTCACCATCCTCGCCCTTCTTCCCGAGCGTCCGCCACGCGTACTTCGTCGGCAGCCGCTCACCCGTCACCGCTTCTTCCTGATACAGCGCGTAATCCGCCGGATCCACGCCGCCCTCATGCAACTGCTCAATCAGCGGCGCCAGCTCACGGTTCTCGTGCAGCTCGCGGATCACAACCACCGGCCCGCGCTGCCCGTCGCTCTCCTCGGGCTCGTCCTCCACGAGGTCCGCCACCCGCAGCCCCTCGCTGGCCACGATCTCGTGCGCCTCCTCCTCGCTCCACGCGAAGGCATCGCCGCCGGGCCACTGCAACCGCAGCGAAGGCAGCCGCCCCTCGCCCGTCGGGTCATCGTCGCGCGTCGCCAGCAGATCCGGGAACGTCACGCCCCGACGCTCGACGACTTCGACCAGCTCACGCAACCGGCGCAGCTTCTTCACCAGGCGGCGCAGCTCGTCGCCTTCAATCTCACGCACGATCTTCACGCCGCCGTCGGAACCCGTCTCCGCCAGATCGCGCACCACCAGCGTCGCGTGCTCGAGCCCAAGCTCCGTCAGCACATCATCCATCTTCGCGTCGTTGAGCACATACTGCGACTGCTTCCCGCGCGACACCTGGTACAGCGGCGGCTGCGCGATGTACACCCGACCCCGCCGAATCAGCTCGTTCATCTGGCGGAAGAAGAACGTCAGCAGCAGCGTCGCGATGTGCGAGCCGTCCACGTCGGCGTCACACATGATGATCACCTTGCCGTAGCGCAGCTTGGAGATATCAAACTCCTCGCCGATGCCGCACTTCAAGGCGCTGATGATCACCCGGATCTCTTCAAACCCCAGAATCTTGTCCAGCCGCGCCTTTTCAACATTCAGAATCTTGCCCTTCAGCGGCAAAATCGCCTGCGTATCAACATCCCGCCCCTGCTTCGCCGACCCGCCCGCGGAATCACCCTCGACGATAAACAGCTCCGAGAGCTCCACGTCCTTCGTCTTGCAGTCCGCGAGCTTCGCCGGCATCGAGCCGCTCTCGAGCGCGCTCTTCCGCCGCGTCAGTTCTCTGGCCTTCCGCGCCGCCTCCCGCGCCTGCGCCGCGATCACCGCCTTCTGGCAGATCTTCTTCGCCTCGCTCGGGTGTTCCTCCAGCCACTCGTCCAGCTTCGCGCCAACAATCGATGACACAAACCCGTCGATCTCCGTGTTCCGCAGCTTCCCCTTCGTCTGCCCTTCAAACTGCGGCTCGGGCAACTTCACCGACACGATCGCCGTCAGCCCCTCGCGCAGGTCGTCCCCCGAAGGTGTCGGGTCTTTGTCCTTTACTAACCCGTTCTTCTTCGAGTACCCGTTCAGCGTGCGCGTCAGCGCCGTCTTCAGCCCCGACACATGCGTCCCGCCGTCCACTGTGCGGATGTTGTTCGCGAACGAAAGCAGCGACTCCGAGTACCCGTCGTGGTACTGCATCGCGATCTCGCACTGCAGCGCCCCCGCCGCCGTCTCGTTCTCACCCATGAGATGGATCACCGGCGTCACCGTGTTCCGCGCCTCGTTCAGGTGCGCCGCGTACGCCGCCAGCCCGTCCTCGAAGCGGAACGCGTCCTTCCGCGGCTCCCCGTCCGCCCCGACGCGCTCGTCGGTCAGGCGGATCATCACCCCCGGGTTCAGGTACGCCAGCTCGCGCAGCCGCGACGACACCGTCGCGTAATCAAACTCCGTCGCCTCAAAGATCTCATGATCCGGCTTGAACGTCACCCGCGTCCCCGTCGGCGCGTCCTTCCCACCGTCCAGATCGCCCACCGCGCGAAGCGGACGATCGACAACGCCCCGCGCAAACCCAATCACATGGTTCTTCCCATCCCGCCGGATCTCCACCTCAACGCTCTCAGAAAGCGCGTTCACACACGAGATCCCCACCCCGTGCAGCCCGCCCGACACTTTGTACGCCGAGGTCTCCCCGCCGAACTTCCCGCCCGCGTGCAGCACGGTCATCACGACCTCGACCGCCGGCTTCCCGTTAAGCTGCGGGTTCTGATGCTTCATCGGATCAACCGGGATGCCCGACCCGTCGTCCGTCACCGAGCACGCACCGTCCGCGTGCAGCGTCACGCTCACCGTCGTCGCCCGACCGGCCATCGCCTCGTCGATCGAGTTGTCCACCGCCTCCCAGATCAGCTGGTGCAGACCAGCCTCACCGGTGTCCCCGATGTACATCCCGGGGCGCTTCCGCACCGCCTCCAGGCCCTCCAGCACACGGATCTGCTCCGCGCCGTAATCGCCCTTCTTCGCACCCGCCTCGGGGTCCGAAACCTGCACTTCAACGGGGTCGTGGTTGGTCATCGCCTGACTCATGGCTCCCTCACAGAGACGCCCGCCGCCCATCACGAGCGACCCGCCTCCGAAGCAAGCATTATAGGCGAAACCAGCGCTTCACACCGCCGCCGAAGAGCCCGCGAAAGCGTCGATTTACTCGACGATGGCGACTCTGCTTTTCCCCTCCGCCAGCATCTCGTACACAATCTCCACATCCTCATCCAAAAGCCGTACACACCCCATCGAGCGCTGCTGCCCGATCGAGCTCGGCTCGATCGTCCCGTGGATCCCGTACCCCGAAAGCGCCGTCGTCTCGCTGTCCGTCCCCTGCAAACCGATCCACCGCTCGCCGATCGGGTTCTCCGGGTTGTCCGCGCTGAACCGCTCCCCCGTCCGCGGGTTCACCCAGTGCGGGTTGATCAGCTTCGAGTCCTCGCGCACGATCCACTCCCCCGTGGGCGTCGAGTCCAGCTCGCCCAGCCCAACAGGGAACGACCGTACGAACACCACGCCGCCCCCCGCGCTCGTCGGCACCTCCGCGTACACGTCCATCCGGTAGTCGCTCTTGTCCACCATCGCGTGGAAGGGCCCCTTCACGATCTTCAGCGTCTGCCCCACCCGGATCCGCCGCGGGTCTGAGATCTGGTTGATCCGCTGAATAAACCGCCAGTCAACGCTCGCCCCCGTCTTCCGCGCGATCCGCGACAAGGCGTCCCCGCCCTCGATCGTGTACCGGCTCACCAAGGGGTCGTTCGACGCGAGAGTGGGGGAGAAGAGCAGCCGGTCATTGATCGTGCTGATCTCCGCCCGCAGCGCGCTCTTGTCCGCCGCCGAGGCCCGCTCATCAAAGAGCGCCTCGGAAAGCAGCCGCCGCGCGTCCACCAGCCGGTTCTGCTCGATCGCCTCGTACCCCCACGCGATCCGTTCCTTCACGTCCTCCGGGCTCGAAAACACCGGCCGCGTTGAAGCCTCAGGGCTCTCGTCCGGCGCCGACCCGAGTTCCTGATCAAGATCAACAACCTCTGGCCCGCGCCGCTCCCGCTCCGCCGACCGACCGATCTGCTCCCCCAGCGTGCTCCGCGCGGGCGTCGTCGTCGATGAAGCGATCGGTTCCCCCATTCGGAACACCGGCGCCTCGTCCGCTTCCTCGGGCGCCGCCGCGATCGTCCGCGCAGGCGCATCGTTTTCGTTGTCCTCATCACCGCCACCGGCCAGCGCCGTCGGCGCCGAACCCCCCGGCTCCTCGACCGTCACCGGCTCAGGCAGCGCCGACTCCTCAACCGCCAGCGCGTCTTCCGGCGTCACAGCGCTCTCCGTATTGCGACCAAAAACCCACCACCCGCCGACCGCCAGCACCGCGATCAGCAACAGGCCCAGGTTCCGCCGCGTCCGCCGCTGCCGCTGACGGCGCGACAGCCGCTTCCCGCGCGACTTCTTGTTGGAACCGCGCATGCTGATCGGCGCCCGACGCGTCTGCGATGAAAGTGTCATGGTCGTCCTCCGCTGAGAAAGTAAGCGTAGCCCTCAAGGCCCTTTGCATCGACCCCGACCGCTGTCGCTCTCCGCAACGCGCCAGGCCCGACACTATCGGTCCTCTCATCGGCCTCAGACGCCCCCGTCTGAGTTCTGATCCGAGAAAAACACCCCCGATTCCGTCACCACACAACCCACTAGCGCGTCATGCCCCCCCCGCGGCACGCGATCCACCACCTGCGCCCCAAAGCAAACGCCTACCCGCCGCACCGACGCCGGAACCCGCGCGAAAAACCGGTCATAAAACCCGCCCCCGCGCCCCAGCCGCCCGCCGCCCGCGTCAAACGCCGCCCCCGGCGCCAGCACCACACCCAACTCATCGGGCGCGATGACCTCGCCGCTCGCCGGCTCCCGCACCCCGTGCCGACGCACCTCCACATCACCAAGCGACTGCATCCGCACCGCCTCAAACGTCCGGCTCTCCCAATCACACCGCGCCGCCACCACGATGCGCCCCTCGCCGATCCACCTCTCGATCAACGCATCCAAACCCGGCTCCAGCTCATCCGCCAGATACGCCAGCACCACGCCATCCCCAACAACCGCGCCAAGGCGCTCACACACCGCCGCTGACGCCCGCTTCTTTTCTTGCGCACTCATCGCGCCCACGCGCGCCCGCGCCGCCGCCCGCATCTCCCGCTTCAACCTCTCAAGCTCGACGCTCACGCCCCGCAGGGTATCGTCCGCCCATGCCTGCCCCGCCCTGGCTCACCATCGTCCTCCACGAGCCCAAGATCCCCAACAACACCGGCGCTATCGGCCGCACCTGTGTCGCCACCGCCGCCGCCCTCCGCCTCATCGAACCCATCGCCTTCGACACCTCCGAAAAAGCCTGCCGCCGCGCGGGCCTCGACTACTGGCCCCGCCTCGCCCCAGCCACCCACAAAGACTGGCCCGCCTACCTCGCCGAGGCCCGCCCGCCCCGCCTCTGGCTCTTCACAACAAAGGCAACACGACCCCACTGGGACGCCGACTTCACTCTCGGCGACCACCTCGTCTTCGGCAAGGAAACCGCCGGCCTCCCCGACGACCTCATCGAAGCCAACCAGGACCGCGCCCTCGCCCTCCCCATGATCGAAAACGAACGCTCCCTCAACCTCGCCAACGCCGCCTGCGCCGCCCTCTACGAAGCCATGCGCCAAATCGTCAACAAAGGCCAAGCAACCACCAGCGCAGCCCGCTTCACCCCACCGCCTCTCAAGCAGTGAAACAAACCGCCCCTCCCCTCCGGGTTGCCACGATCCGCCCGAAGGGCGCATCGTGTTGGAAATCGGGCGCCACTACTCGCCGCGCAGCGGCGCAGTAGTGCGTTGTACGCAAGAACCAAAATCCCTTCCCCACCCTCTCCCCCGGGAGAGGGTGGGGGTGAGGGCCTACCACATCTACAAAACCTCAGCGCCCCCTACGAAGCCAGAACCCCACCCCCAGCCGGAAGCGGAAACGCACCGCAAACCTCCCGCACCTCACCGCGCACCCGCCCGATCACCTCAACATCCCCGCCCGATGCCAGCACCTCATCAATCCACCCGGCGATCTGCCGCATCTCATCAGGCCCCATCCCCCTCGTCGTCGTCGCCGGAGTCCCCAGCCGCAGCCCGCTCGTCACACGCGGCGGCCTCGGATCATTCGGCACCCCGTTCTTGTTCGTAATAATCCCCGCCCCCTCCAGCCACACCTCCGCGTCCGACCCCGTCAGCTCCGCGTCCCGCGCCCGAAGGTCAACCAGCATCAAATGATTCTCCGTCCGCCCCGACGTGATCCGGAACCCATGCTCGGTAAGCGAGTGCGCCAGCGACGCCGCGTTCTTCGCCACCCGCTCGCTGTACTCCTTGAACTCGGGCTTCAGCGCCTCCCCGAACGCCACCGCTTTGGCCCCCACGCTGTGCATTAGCGGCCCGCCCTGCACACCAGGGAACAGCGCCCGGTTGATCTGCTTCGACAGATCCTCGTGATTCGTCATCACCAGCCCGCCCCGCGGCCCGCGCAGCGTCTTGTGCGTCGTCGTCGTCACCACATGCGCATGCGGGAAAGGCGAAGGATGCACACCCGCCGCTACCAGTCCCGCGATGTGCGCGATATCCGCCATCAGATACGCCCCGCACTCATCCGCGATCTCGCGGAACCGCGCGAAGTCAATCACCCGCGGGTACGCCGAATACCCGCACAAAATCGCCTTCGGTTTGTGCTCCGCGCACACCGCACGCACCGCGTCGTAATCAATCGTCTCAAACCCCGGCGCCCCCTCCTCGCTCACCAGCGGGTAGTGCACCGCGTTGTAGAACTTCCCCGAGAAATTGATCTTCATCCCGTGCGACAAATGCCCGCCGTCAGAAAGCACCAACGACGCGAACGTATCACCCGGGCTCATCATCGCCATGAACGCCGCCATGTTCGCCTGCGCCCCCGAGTGCGGCTGCACGTTCGCAAACTCACACCCAAAGAGCAGCTTCGCCCGCTCCTGCGCCAAACGCTCAATCGCATCGTGATGCTCACACCCCCCGTAGTACCGCGCCCCCGGGTACCCCTCCGCGTACTTGTTCGTCAGACACGACCCGATCGCGTGCTGCACCGCCGCCGACACGTGGTTCTCGCTCGCGATCAGCTCGATCGTCTCACTCTGACGCGTCGCCTCCGCCTCCAGATGCTGCGAAAACTCGGGGTCGCTCTTGCGCAACAGGTCCATCACGGCGTCATCAGCGGGGTGTCCGGCCATCGGGTGCTCCAAGTCTGAGGGCTTCACATCATATGAAGCCCCAGCCGCCTACACCCGCCCATCGTCCTCAAGCGGAAAACCATGCCACGCCGCCGCCACCTCGATCCGGCTATGCACGCCCAGCGCCTTATAAATCGTCTTCACATTGTCGTGCACCGTGTGAGGGCTCTTCCCCAGCAGCCCCGCGATCTCCGTCTGGCTCTTCCCCGCCGCCAGCAGCGGCGCAAGCCCACGGTGCGAAGGGCGGAGTTTCCGCAAAAGCATCCTTCGCCGCGCCGCCGGCTCGCCAACCCGCACCGCGAACACATCAGCCAGAAGCCCGGTGAGAAGATCAAGCCCGAGGCATTCTTCGGTTTCTCCGTCAACGGCAACGCCCAGCTCGCCGGCGCTGTGTTCCGAAGAAAACCCCGCGCTCGCATCCAGCGCCTCGCCGCTCTGCCCGTCGCTCTCCTGAAGACGCTCAACCCACGCGCTGTTACCGTTGCCGTCAGCGTCCAGCGTCGTACCCGCGCACCCCTCCACGCCGCGATCCCCTCGCACCACCACCGCCGCAGGCGAAGACAGCGCATCGCCCAATGCGATCGCGACAGACTCGCACCACACCGCTGCCGACCGAGCCGGCGCCCGCAACGCGTGCGAAGTCATCGAACGAACAAAATGCGCCTCACGCCCGGAGTCTTGCTTCGCGCTCGAATACTCGCTCATAACACCCCGGGAAAACATCAGGATCAACGACAAACAAAAGCCGCTCGTCATCGTGTGCGTATCCGCAACCGAAACGCGGATAAATTTATGTATAGCTTCACACGGTTCGAGTTGCAACGCTGGAAACGACGTGCGCTGTGTTAAGAAAACGAAACGTTCACCGCACCGAAACGATCAATCCGATCATTTTCAAAATAATCTCAGTCGTGTTCATTTGAAGTTTTCTAATTATCAAACACGACGCCCGCCAAGGCCGTGGCGCTCCAGGAGGCTTCCTGTGCGCCGGGTGGATCACCCAGATTCACACGCAAAACAGCCCCACGCTCATGATCGCTGTTGAGAATCACCCCACGCTCAGGCAAATACTCCGCACCGGTCTCAGCTTTCTCATGCCCCAAAAGAAAAAGCGCAATCCCCCATTCACGGGATAAGTGTTCCAGCGTTTCAGGGTCATGCCCGCGCCCCCACACCATCAAATGCGCCGACCCTTGTCGTGGCTCGTAATCAGTCTCAACAAGCTCACGATCAAGCACCCCCGGATCAAACCGCTCCATCACCCGCGGCGCCGGCAGCGAGTGCGCGCACAACACACCCTTCCCGGTCCCCCGCCCGCACACCAGCGCAAGCGGCATCGACCGGATGAACTCCCCAATCGCCTCATGCACGTCGGCCGCGTCATCGCCGAACACCTGATCAACCCCGTCGTTGAACGCGTCAACCACCCGCACCCCATCCTTCACAATCCCCGACCCCACGATCTGCGCCAGCTCGTGGTTCGCCAGCAGCGTGTGCACCAGCTCTGGCCGCGCCGTCTTCAGCGCCGCCGCCCGCGCCAGCGCACGATGGCTGAAGTCCAGCCCGCCCATCTGCAGCTCACCGTGGATGATCTCGTGCAGCGTCACACGATGGGGGGCTTCATCCGCGCCGCCGTCCAGATCCGCCAACTTCACCACCTTCGCGAAGTGAACCGGGTTGTCGTGCAGGTCACCGGTCGCCAGCAGCGTCCCCCGCGCCGGCGCGACATCCACCGACCCCTCCCGGCACGCCGCCTCCCGGTTCGCCGCCGCCCCGTCTCGGAACACCCGCGCCATCGCCCCCGCCGAGCGTGTGTCCACGCCCGCCAGCGGGTCGATCAGAGAGGCCGCGTCGCTCACAGGCTCACCCCGCCTGCGCCGCGTGCCCGTCGCTCGTCTCGTCGTCGTCACCCACGGTCTCGCCCGCAGCCCGACGCGCGTCCGCCAGCATCTTCGCCCGGATCAAATCCAGCGAATCCGCCACTTTCTGCATCGTCGCCGGACGAAGATCAGCGTTCACCTGCACACAAGAGAGGATCAACTCCTCGAGCCGAGGCGGAACGTCCGGGTTCAGTTCCCGCACCGGCGTCGGCTTGTCGATCATCGAATCATCAAGGCTCGACATCAGCGAGTCACCCTTGGGCATCGCGGTCGGGATGTGCTTCCCGGTCAGAACCCAGTACATCGTCGCGCCCAGGTTATACACATCCGTCTTGGGCGTGATCGCCCGCCGGTGCACCTGCTCCGGCGCGATGTAGTCAGGCGTCCCCTGGATACGCTCCTTCACCGTCCCCGACACGCACGACTGCCCCAAGTCGATCACCTTCACATCGCCCGAGTCCGTCACCACGATGTTGTTCGGCTTCATGTCCGCGTGCACATACCCCGACGCGTGCATGTGCGCCAGACCCTCCGCTACCTGACGGAAGATCGCCACCGCGTCCGCGACCGAGTCGGGCCGCCGGTTCTCAAGGCTCACACCGTCCACATACTCCATCAGCAGATAGATCTCTTTGACGCTCAGCAGCGCCCGGGCCTTCACCTGCTTCACGATCCGCCGCAGCGCCGGGTGATTCAGCTTCGACCCGATCGCGTACTCCTGCATCGTCTGATCCAGGAACCGCTGATCCTTCGCGTCCCGCTTCTGGACATGCTTCATCGCCCAGATCTGCTTCTTCTTGGGGTCCTGCACCAAGTAGATAGCCGAGGCCGCACCGCGACCCAGATCAGCCAGCACCGTGTAACCGGCGACCTTCGAGCCCACTTTGATCGGGTCAGGCAGCGTCACGCGTCGTCCGAGGCCTCCACACGCGGGAATCGAAGCCGAGAGAATATCGGTCGCTCCGCGACCCCGCAGTATCGCGCAAGAGGCATCCGCCCGCAACGTCTGCAAACGAGGCTCCTCACACGAAGTGAGTTCTTGTCGGCCCGATGTCAGGTGTCCTTGAGGGGCCTCAGCGACCCGCACGCACGCTCAAAGCCGACCGTACGCGCTCCCGGAACTCGCTCTCCGGGAACATCCGCCCCGGGCTGCTCACCGCCGCCAGATCCCGGTGCGTCGTCACGTCGTCCACGCTCAGGCCAAGCTCAGAGAGCAGCGCCCCGACAAGCTCAGCAGACCGCGCCAGCTGCCCGTCCGAGAAGGGGCGACGGTCGCCGTCGCCCACCAGACACACGCCCAGGTACCGCCGGTTCAGCGCGTCCGCGTTGGCCCCCGCCACATGAGCCCCCGGCAGCTGATCCAGCCACCGGTACCCCACATGGATCTCGCCCTCGCCAGACCCGCGACCGTTCCCGACCACGAAGTGGTACCCAAGCCCGTGCAGCCCCCGAGCCTCGTGCTCAGCCGCGATCTCCACCGCCGAGCCGATCACGCTCCCGGAGTGGTGGATCACCACCCCGTCCCAGCGCCCCTCTTCCAGAGGCGCCCGCGTGTCGAAGACCACATCGATGGCGCTCGGCCCAGAAGCCACCACCGGCCGCGCCAGCGCCAGCCCGTCCAGCCGCGGCGCCCGCGAACCATCCAGAGCCAGCAAAAGCCCGCCGACGCCCGTCATCGCGCCAAGAAGCGACAACCACACCACTTGAGCCCGCCCAAGGCGACCGAGCGTGCTCCGGATGGCGTCAACTGGACTGCTCATGGTGAGTCGGAAGGCTCCAAAATCTGCTGCACAATCGTGATCGGTCGCTTGTCCCGCGTCTCTTGTGCTTTTTCCGAGGTTTCCCTCAATACCGCGTCCGCCTACGACGGAGCACATTACCGGAACCTGATCCCACCAGCGTCAGCGCTGCCGATCACCCCCGCTGGGCAAAGACTACTTCGGCTCCAGCCGACCGCCAACGTTCGGCCGCCGTCTCCCGAACTCATCCAGCACATACTGCGGCTCAGTCTGATTCCGCACCCGATCAAACTGCTCGAACTGCGTCCGAGGCTGGTTCACCGGGAACAGCGGCTTCTGACACGAGGCCAGCCCGCCGCACGCAAGAATCAGAATCACAGCCCGTCGTCGCCGCATGGGCGGATAGTACCGCGTACCGCCGATCAGTCGTCGAGCTTCGGCATCGAATCCAGCACGCTGTCGATCAGCCCGTACTCAACCATCTCCTGATCGTCGAGCCACAGGTTCCGGTCGCAGTCCGCCTCGATCTTGTCGTACTTCTGCCCCGTCGCGTTCTCGTACACCTTGTACAGCCGCTCACGAAGCCGAAGCATCTCCCGAGCCTCGATCTCCAGGTCAGTCGCCTGCCCCTCCATCACACCACCCAAAAGCGGCTGATGCATGAGGTTGCGCGAGTTCCGCAGCGCGTACCGCTTCCCCTTCGCCCCCGAGCACGCCAGCACCGACCCCATCGAAGCGGCCTGTCCGATGATGTAGGTGCACACGTCCGGAGCGATGAAGTTCATCGTGTCCAGAATCCCCAGCCCCGCCGTCACCGACCCCCCCGGGCTGTTGATGTAGAAATGAATGTCCGACTTCGCGTCCTCGTTCGCCAGGAACAGAAGCTGCGCGACGATCAGATTCGCCGAGTCGTCCATCACCGGACCACCCAGAAAGATGATCCGGTCCTTCAAAAGCCGCGAGTAAATGTCGTACGCGCGCTCGCCCCGACCCGTGTTCTCAACAACGATCGGCACCAGCGTGGACATGTCAGTCGTTGGCGTGCTCATAAGGCGTTCCCTCCCAGCCGTCAGTCAGACGAGCCGGCCTCCTTCGCGGGGGCTTCCAGAACCTCGTCGACCAGGCCGTAGGCCTTCGCCTCCTCGGCCGAAAAATACTTGTCGCGCTCAGAATCCTTCGCGATCTGCTCCACGTCCTGCCCCGTGTGCTTCGCCAGAATCCCGTTCAGCAGCGCCTTCGTCTTGATGATCTGCTCAGCCTGCAGCTTCACGTCCTCCGTCTGACCGAACACCCCGCCGTACGGCTGGTGGATCATCACCTTCGCGTGCGGCAGGATGTACCGCTTCCCCTTCGTCCCCGCCGTCAGCAGCACCGAACCCCCCGAGTACGCCCGACCCATGCAGTACGTCGCCACATCCGACGACAAGAACCGCATCGTGTCGTAAATCGCCAGCGTGTCGTCTACCGACCCGCCCGGCGAGTTGATGTACAGGTTGATATCCCGCCCCCGCTTCTCGTTCTCCAGATACAGCATCTGCATCATCACACGAGCCGCCGAGGCGTAGTTGATCTCCCCGATCAGAAAGACGACCCGATTCTCGAGCAACAGCTCATCGATCGTCATCTCGCGGGTGCGCTGGTAGCTGACGCCTGCTGCGGGCATAGGGGTCTCCAGATCAAGGCCACTCTGTCCGGTTCCCGGACGTGCGACGATGGTAGGCACGCCCGCCGCCGAGCGTCCAACCTCTATCGGCCCCACGCCCCATCCGCTTCAAGCGCGATCCCGACTGACGAGTCCCCGCGTTGCCGCCCCGCACGCCTCCCCGTAGCATGCGCGGTTCGTCAATCCCAACAATCCTCGCAACCAATCCCCACAACACCGCACCAAGACCGCACAGGAAACCGCGTGCCTACCACCGCCGTCATCAGCGACATCCACTCCAACGCGGTCGCCCTCCGCGCCGTCCTCAAGGACATCGAGTCCACCGACGCCGAACGCATCATCTGCCTCGGCGACATCATCGGCTACGGCCCCTCACCCCTCGAAAGCGTGGACCTCGTCGCCGAGAAGTGCGAGTGGTCACTCCTCGGCAACCACGACTTCGCCGTCCTCTACGAACCCACCAACTTCAACCCGGGCGCCGAAGCCGCCGCCTACTGGACCCGCGAGCAGTTCGACGCCGAGCCCGACGAAGAAGCCCGCCGCCGCCGCTACGACTTCCTGGGCCGCCTCCGCGTCCGCGTTGTCGAAGAAGTCGCCGACCGACCCCTCCTCGCCGTCCACGGCTCACCCCGCAAACCAATCAACGAGTACATCTTCCCCGACGACGCCATCAACTCCTTCGAGAAGATGCGCCAGATCTTCGACCGCGTAGACCGCCTCGCCGTCGTCGGTCACACCCACGTCCCGGGCGTCTTCACCGACGAGCCCGATTTCTACCCCCCCGACGAGCTCGGCAACTTCGTTTACACCTTCAGCGACGACGAAAAAGCCATCATCAACGTCGGCTCCGTAGGCCAGCCCCGCGACCAGGACCCCCGCGCCTCCTACGTCATCCTCCGCGACGACCGCGCCGAGTTCCGCCGCGTCGAATACGACATCGAGGCCACCGCCAAGAAGATCTACGACGTCCCCAAACTCAACGACTGGCTCGCCGACCGCCTCTACGAAGGCCGCTAAAAACAAACGCACATGCCCGCCGCCGAACCCAACAAGTTCCTCCGTCTCCTCGTCCCCCTCGCCGTCGGCTTCGTCGGCGTCCTGCTGGTCGCCGGCATATTCACCACCAGCAAACCCAAATCACAGCAGACGCCCCCTCAGCAAGCCGAGCAGCAAGCCGACCAGCCCGAGGCCGAAACCACGGCGCAGGACCTGACGCCTAACACCGTCGCCCCCACTGCCGAACGGTCCGCCGAGCAGCCCGCCCCCGAACCAACCGAAACCAGCGCGCAACCAATAGACCCAGCGGCGCAGCCGACCGACCAGCCCCAGGCTGACCTCACCGCCCTCCGCGCCCGCCCGCAGTCACCCGCCGAGTCCCTCGCCCCCCTCGGCTCCGCCAACCCCGGCGCCGACTACCCACTCCTCCTCGAGTTCACCCAGGAAGGCGCCGGCGTCAGCGCCATCACCCTCGCCGACCACGCCCAGACCCTCGGCTCCTCCGAGCGCTACGCCATCCAGCGCCGCACCACGCTCATTGCAGGTGCCCAGGAGTTCACCGTCGCCGCCCTCGCCGCCCGCGGCATCCGCGTCAACGGAACCTTCATCGATCTCTTCGGCGCCCCCGACGCCCCCCTCTGGCGCCAAACCGCCCCCGGCGCCTTCGAAGCCCTCATCGAAACAGAGGCCGGCGCCCAGGTCGCCCGCCTCACCCGCCGCTTCATCATCGAGCCCGCCTCCTACGACATCCGCATCGAGCAATCCATCCAGAATCTCTCGGGCCAGCCCCTCGACTACCAGTGGATCCAGTACGGGCCCGTCGATCTCCCCGAGGGCGAGTCCACCTACCTCCGCGACCCCCGCCGCGTCTGGTTCGGCCACCTCCTCCCGAGCGAGCGCGACCCCTCCCGCCAGATCGTCGAGCGCACCGACATCCGCTCCCGCCAGAACGTCATCGACAAACCGCTCGACCCCAGCGGCCTCCTCTGGCCCCCGCCCAACCAAAAGCCCGGCGCCGAAGAACTCGTCTACGCCTCCTTCTCCAACCGCTACTTCGCCTTCGCCGTCCACCCCGACATCGAAAGCGCCATCGGTGGCGATCCTGCCGCCGCCGTCAACAAACGCTTCGCGTCCGCCGCCCGCGTCTACCGCACAGTGCTCAACGGCGCGCCCGCGCCAAACGCCGCCCCCGAGCAGCACGTCATCCTCGAACTCCACGGCCCCCAGCGCACGCTCGAAGCCGCCGCCACCGACGACCTCTCCCTCGCCGCCTACGCCGGCCCGCTCTCCCGACGCACACTCGGCAGCCAGCCCATCTACGAAGCCCTCGGCCTCGACGAACTCATCGTCTACAACATCGGCGGCCCCTGCGCCTTCTGCACCTTCCAGCCCCTCGCCCGCGGCCTCCTCTGGTTCCTCTCCATCTTCCACGACTACATCGTCTTCGACTGGGCCCTCGCCATCATGGTGCTGGTGGTCTTCGTCCGCGCCGCGCTGCACCCGATCACCAAAAAAGCCCAGATCCGCATGCAGCGCTTCGGGAAGCAAATGCAGGCGATCGCCCCCAAGCAAAAGAAACTCCAGGAGAAGTACAAGGACGAGCCCAAGAAGCTCCAGCAGGAGATGGCCCGCCTGATGCGCGAAGAAGGCGTCGACTTCACCGGCGCCCTCGGCTGCCTCCCAATGTTCCTCCAGACCCCCATCTGGATCGCCCTCTACGCCATGCTCTACTACGCCTTCGACCTCCGCCACGAGGCCGCGTACTTCGGCGTCTTCCAGAAGATCACCGGCGGCTCATGGACTTTCCTCGCCGACCTCTCCGCCCCCGACCGCTTCATCGACTTCGGCGCCCCCATCGTCACGCTCCCCCTCCTCGGCGCCATCACCTCCCTCAACATCCTCCCGCTCCTCCTGGGCGTCGTCTTCTATATCCAGCAGAAGTACCTCACGCCCCCGCCCTCCACCGCACTCACCCCCGAGCAGGAAACCCAGCAGAAGATCGTCAAGCTCATGATGGTCGTCATGTTCCCCATCTTCATGTACCAGGCCCCCTCAGGTCTCTCCATCTACTTCATCACCAACTCCACCCTCGGCATCTTCGAGAGCCGCTACATCCGCTCCCACATCGCCAAACTCCCCGAGCCCGAACCCAAGAAGCGCAAGCCCCGCCCTCAGGCCCAGCAGCGCCCCCGCAAGCGCGTCCTCAACGAAAGCTCCACCGGCTTCAAGGACCGCAAAAAGAAGCGCTGAGCGCAGTCAGAGACCAGCAGTGATCTCGACCGGCACGATCGCCGCCGTCGCCTCCCCCCCGGGCCGCGCCCCCCGCGCCATCATCCGCCTCTCCGGCCCCGAAACACCGCAAATCATCGAATCACTCGCCGGCGTGCCCTTCGAGCGCGGTACGCGCAAAGTTCGTCTCGCGCTCGCCGATCTCAATGTTCCTGCAATCCTCCTCGCCTACCCCGCGCCCAACTCCTACACAGGCGAACACTCCGCCGAGCTCGCCCTCGTCGGCGCGCCCCACACCCTCCAGCTCCTGATGGACGACCTCCTCGCCCAAGAGGGCGTCCGACTCGCGGGGCCCGGCGAGTTCTCCCTCCGCGCCCACCTGTCCGGCCGCCTCTCCCTCGACGAAGCCGAGGGCGTCGCCGCCCTCATCGCCGCCACCGACGCGGACGAAGCCGACGCGGCACGACGACTTTTATCCGGCAAGGCCGGAGCTGATGCGCGCGCGTGGGTCGATCGCCTCGCCAACCTCTTGGCCTTGGTCGAAGCCGCCGTAGACTTCACCGACCAAGAAGACGTCGTGCCCATCCCCGCACCAGAACTCCAGCACGAACTCGAAACGCTGCGAAACGAACTCGCCGCACAAACTTCTGCCCCTGCCGCCGAAGCCCACCCCGAGGGCCCGCTCGTCGTCCTCGCCGGCGCCCCCAACGCCGGCAAAACCACCCTCTTCAACGCACTCCTCGCCCGCGAGCGCGCCGTCGCCTCGTCCACCCCCGGCTCCACCCGCGACGCCATCATCGAACCCCTCCACCTCCCCGCCGGAACCGTCCGCCTCGCCGATTTACCCGGATTAGACGCTGTGCCGGAAGGCCCCCTCGCCGCGCACGCCCAGCGTCATGCGAAAGACGCCATCGCCGCCGCCGTGCTGATCATCCACTGCGACCCGCACGCCAGATTCGCGGATCCGCTCCCCGCCGCGGCCGCACGGGTCGCGCGTGTGCGCACCAAAGCCGATCTCGCGCCCCCCGCCGAATCAGACGAAACCATCAGCGTCTGTGCGCTCGACGGGCGTAACTTGTCCGCTCTCCGCGAAGCCATCGCCGACGCCGCCCTCGGCGCCGCCGACGCCACCCCAAGACGCCGCCGCGCCCTCGCCGGAGCAACCGCCGCCATCGCCGACGCGATCGATTTTCTCAAAATGAACTCGTCAGAACGAGCCGTCGATCAACCCGAGCTCGTCGCCGGCGCCCTGCGCGAAGCCCTCGATTCCCTCGCCGAACTCGCCGGCGCCGTCCCCCCCGACGAGATCATCGCCCGCGTCTTCGCCAGCTTCTGCGTCGGCAAATGATCTTTACAGATCCTCATCCATCTTCGCGACCGACGCGTCCAGAAACGCATCCAGATAGCGATCCACAAAAGACTGCACCGCCGCGATCGTCCGCTCGTGGTCCATCCCCCACACGCACACCGACAGGTCGTTCCACTCCAGATCGGCCTGGATCAGAAGCTGGTCTTCCACCACGTACACGCTCGCGAGCTTGTCGCCGAGGAACGCCGAGAGGGCGTTGACGCCGGGGCCGCCGATGCTGATGGTCGGGCGGTCGCTGATGGATTCGTCGTTGAGCCGCCACACGTCCGAGCACACCACGGGGTCCATCGGGGCGTCGTCGCCGAAGCGGTCGGCCAGACGGCGCATGATCTCCTCGCGCAGCATGTACGCCAGCGGGCGGTCGCCGACCTCCGCGCGCAGGTGCGCCCCGGTGACGATCAGCAGCAGCCGATCAGTCTCGATGCGGTCAGGACCAAGCTGGATGTCCGGCGTCGTTTCGATAGATGCAGTCTAGCGGTCCCGGCGCGCCTCGATCGCGCCGGGCAGCGCGTCCAGCAACTCCGCCGCCAGCATGCCGCCCGTGGCGGTGTACGCCTCGCCCCATTCCCGCGCCGCCTCGGCGTGCGCCGCGACGCCGTGACACGCGCAGGCGAAGAGGCCGATCTCTTTCGCGTGCTGGGCGATCAGGCCGGCGATCGTCCCGGCCAGCACGTCGCCCGTGCCGCCCGTCGCCAGCTGCGGCAGGTCGCCGGCGTGCTCCCACACGTTCACGGCGTCGGCGACGACGGTCGTCGCGCCCTTGAGCACGACGATCACACCAAGAAACGCCCCAAGCCGCTGCGCGTTCTCAGCGCTCGGCGCGCCGTCCAAGCCAAGCGCGCTGGCAAGCCGCGCGAACTCACCCGGGTGCGGCGTCAGCACAACACTCGCCCGCACGTCGCGCTGCAACTCCGGGTGCTGCGCCAGAGCGTTGATCGCGTCGGCGTCCAGCACCACCGGGCACTCTTCCTGCACCACGGCCTGCAGCGCGAGCGCGCGGGTCTGCGCCGAGACGCCGAGCCCTGGGCCGACGACCAGCGCATTGGAACTCTCGCTCGCTTCGCTCAGGATGCGCGCGGCTTCGGATGGTGCGATCTCGCCGGCGCTGTCCACCGGGAGCGGCGTCCCGGTCGCCGAGGGCGTGATGACCAGCGCGGCGTTGATGATCGGCTCGGGCAGGGCGAGCTTCGCCAGCCCGGCGCCCGCGCGCAGGGCGGCGAGCGCCGTCAGGCACGGCGCGCCGATCATCCGCTGGCCGCCCGCGCAGCGCCCGCCGAAGACGGCGACTGTGCCGAAAGTCCCCTTGTGCCCGCGCGGATCGCGGGCGGGCAGCGCCGGGATGTCGGTGGCGCCCGTCACTTGATCGACACGACCTCGATCTCAAGATTGCCCAGCACCGGCGCGACATCGACCAGCGCGTTGACGAGTTCGCCGTCGCTCATCGCGCTCGCGCCCAGCGCGATGTGCGCGGCATCAAACGCCGTGTTCGGCAGTGTTGGGTCAAGATCGATCCAGCGCCCGTTCACATGAGCCTGCGTCCAGGCGTGGTAGCCGAAGACGTCCCGGGCGCCGGCGAAGGCCTGGGTGTAGACGAGGCCGCTCATGACGCGGGAGGGGATGCCGCCCGCGCGGAGCATGGCGGCGAGCAGCACGGCGTGCTCGGTGCAGTCGCCCTCGCCCGTGCGGGCGACCTCGCTGGCGCTGGCGTAGCCAACGCCGAGGTTTTTCTCGCTCACGAACTGGTAGACGAACTCGCGCATGGCGAGGGCCCGCGCTTCGGGGTCGTCGGCAATACCAACAATTGATCGCTTGGCGAGGTCTTTGATGACCGCATCGTCAGCGGCGAGCATGCTGCTCGGGACGCGGTGCGCAGTCTTGAACGGCGCTCTGTCTCGACGCTGAAGATCGACCGTGACTTGCACCACACCGTCGCCGATCTCGTCGGCGGTCTGGGCGCCGCCGACGAAGGCCGGCGGGATGCGTCCGTTGCTGGTTTTGATCTTGTAGACGGCGCGTGTCGCGTTGCGCGGGTCTTTGATCGCGACGCCGGTGGGTTTCACGAACGTGCTGGCCATGATCTCGGGCGGGTCGAGCTCGGCGAGGGCGAGCTGCTTGTCGGCGGCGATGACGACCATCTTCATGGCGCCGAAATCCTGCGACGTCCGCAGCGGGCGCCCGCTCAGGCTGGTGTGCTGGATGGTCTCGACCCCCGGCAGCATCGAGGTGACGACGCTGGCGCGGATGGCGGGCACGGAGCGACCGAGGACCTCGATGTTCTCCTTGCCCAGCACGCGCATCGTGGTCTCGATGGGCGCCACGCCCGTCAGCGGCGTGACGGTGCGGAAGGTGATCTCTTCCTCACCCGCATCGAGTTTTTCGCTGAGCTGTTGGTACGACTGGTAGGGCGTGAGCCACTCGCCCTGCGGCAGGGGGAGCTGCTGCTCGAAGGTCTGGCCGGCGTTGTCGGCGGTCATGGTCACGCCGCTATCTGTGAAGACGAATGTTGTGCTGTTGGGGATGGCGCCGAGGCGCTGGGTCATTGACATCTGGACGGGCTCGCCGTCCGGCGTTTCGATGAAGGACGTTTCGATGCCGGCCTCGGCCTGCATGGCGCCGCGCCCGAAGGCGAGCTGCATCTGCATGGAACTGTGGATATTGCCGTCCTTCATGGCGACGGCCTCGCGCATCCAGCCGGAGCGCTGGCCCTGGATCTCGACGACGTACCAGTGTTCTTCGGGTTCGAAGTCGGCGCGGGTGGTCGGGATGAGGAGTGCGGCGAGCAGGAGCGCGGCGAGCAGGCGGGTCATTCGGTGGTTCCTCCGAGGCGTAGTTTAGGTGGTGTACCGAAGGAACGATTCCGGGCGCCACTACTCGCCGCGAAGCGGCGCAGTAGTGCGTTTGGCGTGCGTCCAACCAGACACTACTGCGCTCCTGCGGAGCGAGTAGTGGCCCCCGGATTTCGGTAGTGGCACCCGGAGTGAGTCGCATCGGTAGAGTGCGGTGATGATCGACACGCATTGTCATCTCACGTTCCCGCAGTATGAGGGGCGGCTGGGGCAGGTGCTGGCGGACGCCGCGGCGGAGGGGGTGCGCGGGGCGATCACCATCGCCACGACGCACGCGGACGCGGCGCGGGCGCTGAAGATCGCCGAGGCGTATGAGAACGTGTGGTGCAGCGCGGGTGTGCATCCCTTGTACAGCCACCAGGGGCCGCACGACTGGGGGGAGATCGAGCGGGTCATCCGTCACCCGAAATGCGTCGCGTGGGGGGAGCTGGGGCTGGACAACCACTACGACGAGCCCGCGAAGGCGACGCAGTTCGAGGTTTTGGAAGAGCAGCTCGGCGTGATCGCGCGGGCGCTGCCCGAGGTGGACAAGCCGGTGGTGGTGCACTGCAGGGAAGCGTATTCGGAGCTCGTCCCGATTTTGAAAAGATCGGGCATCGCGCCGGAGCGGTTCGTGTTTCACTGCTTCACGTCGGACGCGGACGACATGCGGCTGTGCCTGGACTTCGGCGCGATGGTGTCGTTCACGGGGATGGTGACGTTCAAGAGCGCGCACGCGACGCGGGAAGCGGTGAAGCTGGCGCCGTTGGAGCGGATCATGGTGGAGACGGACTCGCCCTTCATGACGCCCGAGCCCTACCGGAAGATCAAGACGTGCGAGCCGAAGTTCACGGCGGTGACGGCACGGTTTTTAGCTCAGTTGCGCGGGGAGGAGATTGAAGAGTTCAATGCGCAGGTTGATTTGAATGTGGGGCGGTTCTTTGGGATCGCTAGCGCGTAAAGAGATCGATGAGCGGGCGGCCTGCGATGAAGCGGACGATGGCCCACGCGCCGTATGCGATGGTGGCGTATGTCCCGATCGACACGAGCAGTCCCATGCCGCTTAGCACGGCTCCATAGATGAACGTTTCCATCGCCGAGTTCTGATTCATATCAATAGAGAAATTTAAGCTGTTCATCTGTTGTGATACATGCGCCGAGCCAATGAGCAGTTGAAGGCACATGAGTACAAAGGTGGCGCCCGCAATAACGAGCCATCGTTCGAACGGGCTTACGCGAGAGTCATCAGTGGAATTGGGGACTTCTTTGGAATTATTCGTAGATTGCGGTTCGTTTGTGTTCATCCGATTCAACCTACACGCCTATGAAACGCGAGTAAATGGTTTTTGCTCGCGCGGGGTCGGTGGTGTTGCCGACGATGGCGCGGCCGGTGGGGAAGACGTGGAGGGTGATGGGGCCGAACTCGCCGGTTTCGTCGCGGAAGGCGCCGGTGAGGGCGGCGGGGGTGGCGGTGAAGTCGCCGAAGGGGGTGAGGCGGTCGGCGAGGGCTTTGAGTTCGATGTGGGCGCGGGCGGCGGGGGCGATCTGGACAGAGCGGCGGCCGCAGAGGGGGACGACCTCGCCGGCGGCGGCGTCGAGGAAGTCGAAGCGCCGGCGGGCGCAGCAGGGGCAGTCGAGGTCTTTGGCGTTGGAGAGGTCGATGGCGCGGGTGGAGGGGGCCCAGGCGTCGAGGTGGATGAGGTTGGGGTTGGCTTGGTCGGCGTTGCCCGAGAGAAGTTTGATGGCCTCGGCGGCGGCGAGGTTGGCGATGGCGCCGGCGGCGGGGGCGAGGACGCCGGCGGTTTCGCAGGTTGGTTCTGAGCCTGGAGCGGGGAGGTCGGGGAAAAGGCAGCGGAGGCAGGGGGTGCGGCGAGGGAGGTAAGTGAAGAGGGTGGCGGTGGTGGCGACGGCGCCGGTGAAGATGGCGGGGATTGATTGAGAGACTGCGATGTCGTTGATGAGGTAGCGGGTTTCGAAGTTGTCGGTGGCGTCGAGGAGGAGGTTGGGAAGGTGTGGACGATCCTCCCTCTCCCCTAACCCCTCTCCCTCGGGGAGAGGGGGATCGGAGAAGCCGATGAGTTCCGGCGCGGTGTCTGGGGAGAGGTCTTCGCAGTGGGTGGTGATTTGGGTGGCGCTGTCGATTTGGTTGAGACGGGCTTTGGCGGCGAGGGGCTTTGGCGTGGCGTTTTGTGCGTCGGCTTCGGTGTAGAGGGTTTGGCGTTGGAGGTTGGTGAGTTCGACGACGTCGCGGTCGATGAGGGTGAGGGCGCCGACGCCAGCGCGGGTGAGGGACTCGGCGATGACCGTGCCGAGGGCGCCGAGGCCGACGATGAGGGCGTGGGAGTCGCGGAGGCGTTGCTGTCCGGCTTCGCCGATCTGGGGGAGGATTTGTTGGCGGTGGTGGCGGTTCACAACTGTTCCGGGGGTGCCACTGGCAGCTTGTCTGCCAGTGGTTGTGTGTACGTCTTGCAAGACACTGGCAGCAAGCTGCCAGTGGCACCCGGATTCGGTGCGTTAATCGTAGAGCGCGGCGCAGCGCTGGAGGCGGGCGCCTTTGGCGTCGGCGATGGCGTAGTCGCGTTTGCCGCGCATGCAGGCGGAGGCGTGGTCGCCGTCTTTGTTGACGGCGTAGAAGACGACGTTGAAGTTGGATTCGCCTTTGGCGTTGAGGAGGCGTTTGGATTTGGTTTTGTCGGCGATGTACTGGAGGGCGTAGAGGCAGGCGTCTTTGGGGGTGTCGCCGAGCTGCATGCGCATGACGATGGTGCGGGCGCCGGCGGTTTGGATGACGGCTTCGCCGCGCCCGGTGGCGCCGGCGGAGCCGACCTCGTTGTCGGTGTAGCAGCCGGCGGCGATGAGGGGGGAGTCGCCGATGCGCCCGGGGAGTTTCCAGGAGAGGCCGGAGGTGGTGGTGCAGCCGGCGAGGTCGCGGGAGGGGGTGAGGGCGGAGCAGTGGATGGTGCCGGTGTGGTGGGGGAAGTCGGGAGAAGAAGAGTTAGGAGAGGTGGTAGATGCCCCCACCCCGGCCCTCTCCCCGGGGGAGAGGGAGGAGAGTTGAGGCTCGCTGCGCTCGCGGTTTTCTTTTGGCCCCTCACCCCGGCCCTCTCCCCGCTGGCGCGGGGCGAGGGAGGAGACTGATTCGCCTCGCTCATCGGGGATGTCGAAGTCGTCTTCGTTGAGCCAGTCGTCGTTGCGGCTGTGGTTGGCTTTCCATCTGAGCCAAGCCTGGCGCGATTCCTCGGTAAGAAGGTTTTCTTCCTTGAAACCAAGCTGAACAGCGAACTGCTTGGCGCCCTCGCCGACGAGCATGCAGTGGTCGGTGCGCCGGGCGACTTCGAGGGCGACGGCGGCGGGGTTCTTGATGTTCTCGATGGCGGCGACGGCGCCGGAGCGGTGGGTGGGGCCGTGCATGACGCAGGCGTCGAGGGAGACGACGCCGTGCTCGTTGGGGAGGCCGCCATAGCCGACGCTGGTGTCGCTCGGGTCGTTCTCGTTGATGGCGACGCCGCGGACGATGGCGTGGGCGGGGTCCATGCCATCGCTGATGAGTTTGTGGGCGAGCCTGACGCACTCGAGGCCGTTCCCGGAGGCGATGACGACTGGAGGGGCGGCGCCGCGGCGCTGGGTTTGTTGGGCGAGGGTTGGCGCGGTTGCGGCGAGGGCGCTGACGGCGAGGAAGTCTCGGCGTTTCATTAGAGGTTCTCCACGACGGGGAGTTCACCGACGAGGGGTGTGACGTATTCGATGAAGGCGGGGCTGACGTCGTGGTCGCCTTGGAGGTATTCCTCGGGCATGACGCGGGTTTTGCCGGCGACGGCGGTGAGTTTTACGACGCTGGGCTCGGCGTGGTAGGGGGAATGGGAGGAGCGCTTGATGGCGATGGATCCGTCGAGGTCGCCGGACATGGCGATTTGGGCAGCCTTGGCGCCGCAGGCGCGGGCTTCGGCCTGGTCGATGGGGGAGGCGTCGGGGTAGCAGCGCTGCATGTAACCGAGGGTGTCGGCGCGGACGCGGGGGGGCTTGCCGCCCTCGGGGGTGAGCTTGGTGCGGAGGAGGTTGGCGAGGAAGTCGCCGAGGGCGCCTGAGCCTGAGAGCTGGACGTTGCCGTGGGCGTCGACTTCGCCCGTCTGGGAAAGGATGTAGCTGATGGATTCGCCGGCGGCGTTGTGGATGCCCTCGGAGACGGCGATGAGGCAGCGGCCTTTTTCTGAGTAGACGCGGTCGACGTCGGCGACGAACTGGTCGGGGTCGAAGTTGCGCTCGGGGAGGTAGATGAGGTGGGGGCCGTCTTCGTTGTGGCGGCGGGCCAGGGCGCTTGAGGCGGCAAGGAAGCCGGCGTGACGCCCCATGACGATGTTGATCTTGATGCCGGGCAGCGAGCGGTTGTCGAGGTTGTCGCCGGTTAAGGCCTTGGCGACGAAGCGGGCGGCGGAGGGGTAGCCCGGGGTGTGGTCGTTCTCCATCAGGTCGTTGTCGATGGTTTTGGGGATGTGGAAGCAGCGGAGCTCGTAGCCGGCCTGGTCGGAGAGCTCGTTGACAATCCGGCAGGTGTCGGAGGAGTCGTTGCCGCCGATGTAGAAGAAGTAGCGGACGTCGCGGGCGCGGAGGGACTCGAAGATGCGTTCGCAGTAGGCGCTGTCGGGCTTGTCGCGGGTGGAGCCGAGGGCGGCGGAGGGGGTCTGGCCCACGCGGTCGAGGATGTCTTTGGGTGTGGAGGTGAGATCGACGTAGTTGTTCTCGATCATGCCGCGAACGCCGTTGCGGGCACCGAAGATGGAGGTGATGGCCTCGTGGTTCTGGAGCTCGAGGACGGCGCCGACGAGGGATTCGTTGATGACGGCGGTGGGTCCGCCAGACTGTCCGATGACGGCGGCGCCGTGGATGAGGTCGGTGGGCATTTTGGTCTCCGTTTCAGCATCCTAAAGGGTTGTGGTGGGGAGATGGGTAGAGGGTGTAGGCCCTCACCCCGACCCTCTCGGCTGCTTTGGGTTTGGGGGAGAGGGAGGGGAGGCGGTTGCGAGCAACCGCCCTACGGGAGTGGGTGGTAAGCTGCGCGGATGGTTCGCGCTGTTGTGATTGCTGTGTTGGCGGCGCTCGCTTTGGGCGGGTGTCGTGTGTCGGGGCCTACTTCGACGACGGTTGAGGCTTCGCGGTATGGCGAGGCGTTTGATGTTGTTCGTGACACGTTGCGGGAGCGGGGGTTTGAGCTGGAGCGGGTGGATGCGCGGGCGGGGGTGATTACGACGCGGCCTCAGAACTCGAGTGGGTTCTTTACTCCCTGGGTGACGAGCGAGCGGCGGTTGCGGGACGAGGTGGCGTCGAGCATTCACCGTCAACGCCGGGTGGTGGAGGTTCGGTTCAGGGGGGGCGAGGGTGATCGGCGGTTGGCGGAAGAGGCGGTGACGGTGGAGGTTTCGTCGCGGGTGGAGCGGGTGTATCAGCCGGGGGTGCGGGCGGGGTCGGCGAGCGTGCGGCTGCGGCATGTGAGTGAGGATCCGACGCTGGGGAGCGGTGCGGAAGAGATTTTCGCGGTGAACCAGGGGGCGGACCGGGCGCTGGCGGCGGAGCTGAACCGGCGGATCGCAGTGCGGCTGGGGTTGCCGGAGCCGAGGTGACCCCCACTATTGGGGGATCGTTTGCGCGGAGCGCTGAGTAAACGCCCCCATTTGGGGGCGTTTTTTGCGCTTACGCGGCGAGCTGGGCAACCGGGGGGCGATAGGGGGCGTACTGTTGCCTACCGCGATCCGAGTCGCTGCAAGCGGTCGCGGGCACAGGCAGATTTGTTCAAGCCGGGTAAGCCGCCTCTATTCGGGCATTGTGCTCGAAGGAGAGTGGTGTGAGTCGCTGCGTCGCTTGTCGCAGGGGAGAAGTCGTTCGATGGAACAGGTTGGCTGGGGAGTGCGGGATCAGGTTTTGGCGGCGAGCGAGCTGTCTGGTCTGGTTTTGAGGTTGCCGGCAACCCCTGTGCAGGGGTGGTCGCAGCTGGCGAGCGAGGCGCTGAGTCTGCTGGCTGGTGAGTGCCCGCTGGTGGCGGGCTTGTGCGAGCACAGCGAGGACGGTGAGGAGAGCGCGATCGAGGACGCGGGGGTGCTGGGCTCGACGATCCGGACGGATCGGGAGCTGGCGGAGTTTGAGGAGGGGTCGTACGAGCACTGGCGGCTGGGTGAGAACGAGCAGGTGGGGTCCGAGACGCTGAGCGTGAGCGTGCGGGACCTTGAGCCGGCGACGCGGCACCTTTGGGCGCAGCGGGGGGCGGAGGAGTTGCTGTTTTCCAGCTCGGCGATGAATGACGATTTGCCGCGCCGGCGGCTGGTGGTGGTGTTCGGGTTGACCTCGCGGGGGCTGGAGACGCGCGAGGCGCGGCTGCGGGTTCTGGAGGCGGTGTCGGCGCCACTGCTCTTGCGGGCGCGGGTGGCGTTCGGAACGGGTGAGGCGCTCAAGCGGCGGGACCGGATTACGGAGCGGGAGGAGATGGTGCTGAAGCGGCTGCTGCTCGGACAGAGCGTACGGGAGATCGCCGAGGCGCTGAACCGGAGCCCGCACACGGTGCATGACCACGCGAAGTCGCTGCACGCGAAGCTGCGGGCGAACAGCCGGGGGGAGCTGGTGGCGCGGGCGCTGGGGCATCGGCCTGAGGGGTGTTCTGAGGAAGCGCCCTGCATGTCGTAATGGCTTTGGCGGCGCTGGGCCTCGTGGGGAGGCTTTGTGATACAAACGTGGGATGAGTGACACCGGAGACGGGGCGCGGCGCGAGCGGGCGGCGCGTCAGGAGGTTGAGACGACGCGGCTGATGGGGGCGGGGTTTGCGCCGGTGCGGGTGAGCGTGCCGGATGAGGCTCCCGCGGGCGATCGGGTGGTCGCGGGGGACGGCGAGAAGGCGGCGGCGCTGGAGGCGCTGCGGCAAGAACACGAAAAGGAATGCCCGGAGCGGGCGTTCATCTCGTCGTTTACGAACATTGTGTTTGGCGAGGGTGATCCGAACGCGCGATTGATGTTTGTTGGCGAGGCGCCGGGGGTGGATGAGGACCGGACAGGGCGGCCCTTTGTGGGGCGTGCGGGGCAGCTTCTCGAGGGCATGATCAAGGCGATGGGGCTGACGCGGGAGTCGGTGTACATCGCGAATGTGCTCAAGGTGCGCCCGCCGGGGAACGCGACGCCGACGCCCGCGGAGGTTGAGGCGTGCGGGCCATACTTGCTGCGGCAGATCGAGATCATCGGGCCGGAGGCGATCGTCACGCTTGGGAAGCCGGCGACGAACTTCTTGTTGGGCACGACGGACGCGTTGGGAAGATTGCGGGGGGCGTGGCACGAGGCGCACGGGGTGGCGGTAATGCCGACGTACCACCCGGCGTATCTGCTGCGTTCGTACACGCCGGAGAACCGCGGGAAGGTGTGGAGCGATCTGCAGATGGTGATGGAGCGGCTTGGTTTGCAGGGCTGAACGGGCGTTCTGAGAGACATGATGCGGAAGGGTGGAACCGGGAGGGTCGGAGTCCGTATGAACCTTCGCATACACAGCCCCCACGAGGCCCGGCGGCGCAGGGATTGAACCCGCCCGCCGGGCTTTCTTTTTGAAGTGTTCTAAATCTAAAAAGACAGGGTCCCAGGGATTGCAATCCCTGGGCTTTGGTGTGCGCTGCGTTTGGTTTTGTTATTTGGCGCGTCCGAGGTCGAGCTGGGTTTCTTTGGGGAGTTGCTCGAACTCAAGGAGGGTCATGTTGCTGACGGCGGCGTTGTCGGGGTGGTAGTTGACGCGGAAGCGCAGGGAGAGGATGTCGCCGGGCTGGACGCCTTCGAGTGAGAGGCCATCGGCTGGCGGGAAGGGCATGACCATGGCGTTCATGCCGGTGGGGACGGTCTCGTCGAACTTTTCCTTGAACGCCGGGATGGGCTCGTGGTGGACGAGGAAGTCGGAGAGGGGGCGCTCGGGGTCGGGGAGTTCGACGACGCGCCCTCGGGTTTCGTAGATGTGGACGTTGCCTGTCGCTTCGTCGGTTTCGGCGGCCTCGTTCGCGCACGCGGACAAAGCGAGCGTGAGGGTCGCGAGCGCCGCGGCGCGGAGCATCAGGCGGTCTTGATGTCGAGGAACTGCTCGACGGAGCGAAAGTCACCGGCGAGGTGGGGGATGTAGGTCATCTCCCATGAGGCGCCCTGCTCGACGCGGACGACCTTGGCCGGGTGCTGGCGGACAAACCAGCGGCGCCCGCCGCGGGTGCGGATGGGCGTGAAACGACGGCGGCGGGCCTGAGCCCGGGAGAGGGCGGCGCGGGCGTCGACGTTCTGGCGCATGAGGCGCTCGATGGTCTGGATCTGGTCTTCGCGGCGCGGGGCGCTGGTGACGGAGACGGTGATCTTCTGACCGGGCTTCATGGAGTCGAGCGTGGTGGACATGGCGGCGCCTTTTTCTGCAGCGGGCGGACGGTTGCGGGTCGTCAGATCAAGAGAGGGCTCCCCACCGGAGCCGAGCCGGGCATGATAGTTCACAAAGGCCTTGTCGCCAAGCCGGGTTTTTCTTGCTTTGAGGGCGGTAGACTGGGGGCATGAGCGATGAACAGAACACCGGCCCCTCGCCCGCTTCCTTTGACCCCGACGCGGCTCACCACCAGAAGCCCCGCCTCCGCCCGATCCGCGGGTTTATGACCCAGCACCAGGGCAAGCCCGTGCTGGGGTTGGCGGACGCCCAGCAGGTGTCTGAGAAGATGGTCTTCACCGCCCCGGCCGTGCAGACGGTGCTGGGGAAGCTGGACGGGGAGCACGGGCTCGACGAGATCGTGGAGGAGGTCGGGCGTGGCCTGACCCGCCCGATGCTGGAGTCGGTGGTGGCGCAGCTGGACGACGCCGGGCTTTTAGAAGGTCCGAAGTTCGAGGCGATGTACGACGACCTGAAGGCGCAGTACGAGTCGGCGTCGCACCTACCCCCCGGGGCGACGGCGGCGATCGCCGATCGGCTGGTCATGATGGAGCACGGCGAAGGAACCACCGACGAGCAGAAGCAGGAGGAAGGCCCCGCCAGGCTGGCGGCGCAGTTCGACGCGTGGATCGATCAGGCGCTGAAGTCGGCGAACGATCCGAGCTTTGACGCGCTGCCCAAAGGGGTGATGACGCCCAGCATCGATTACATGATGGGGTGGCCCAACTACGCGGCGGTGTACGGGCGGATGCGGGTGGTTGATCCGCCGAAGCGGGTGGTGATTCTGGGTGCGCATCAGGCCGGATTCGCGACGGGCGTGTGTGGGTGCGATAAGGGGTATGAGACTCCGCTGGGTGTTTCGCCGCTCGCGCAGGACATGTTCGACGCGCTGTCGGGCGAGCTTGGGGAAGACGGCACGGCCAAGCTCCTCGAGAACCGGTACGACCACGAGCGGGCGCACGCGATCGAGCTTCAGGTGGCGTGGCTGCAGCATGTGTTCGGGACAGAGAATCCTGTGCCGGTGATGGGTGTGCTGGTGCACGACCCGCTGCGCAACGGCGGGGACAGCTACGACGGGAACGGGCTGGGTCTTGACGCTTTTGTCACGGCGCTGAGCGCGGCGATCGAGAAACTGGACGGCTCGACGCTTGTGGTCGCGGCGGCGGATCTGGCGCATGTGGGCCAGCAGTTTGGGGATCAGCAGACGCTGGTGGGGGATGACGAACAGACGAAAGCGTTCCGCGAGCAAGTGATGACGCACGACCGTCAGATGGTGGGCTTGATCTCCGAGGGCAAGCACGCGGAGCTTTTGAGCGCGATTCAGTGGCAGCAGAACCGGATGCGCTGGTCGGGTCTCGGGCCGATCGTGGCGGCGATGCGGGCGTCGGGCGAGAGCGAGACTCGCGTGCTGAACTACTTCGCGGCGGCGGATCCGAAGGGGCAGGCTCTGGTGAGTTCGTTCGCGGCGGCGATCGGGTAACGGAGCGTGCGGGTCGTTGTTCAGCGGTCGGGCGCGGCGCGGGTGACGGCGACGCGTGATCGGGACGGCGCGCCGATCGAGCATGAGGAATCGATCGGCGGTGGGCTCGTGCTCTTGGTGTGCGTTGAAGAGGGCGACGACGCGCCGGTTGTTGACTGGGGCGCTGACAAGTGCGCGCGGCTGCGGATCTTTGAGGATGACGAGAGGAAGATGAACCGGTCGCTGGTGGATGTTGGCGGGGAGGCGCTGGTGGTGAGCCAGTTCACACTGGCGGGCGATGCGAGCAAGGGGAACCGCCCGAGCTTTGTGCGGGCCGCACGGCCAGAGGTTGCGGAACCGCTGGTGGAGCGGTTTGCGCAGCGGCTCGAGAATGAACACGGGGTTCGCGTGGCGCGGGGGGTGTTCGGCGGGGCGATGCGTGTGGAGCTGGCGAACGAC
The DNA here is from genome assembly GCA_965227605.1 of Phycisphaerales bacterium. Classification (GTDB taxonomy): domain Bacteria; phylum Planctomycetota; class Phycisphaerae; order Phycisphaerales; family UBA1924; genus CALNYS01. The sequence goes on from OZ245745.1 coordinate 1,117,074, forward strand.
GGGCCGGTGACAATTGTTGTTGAGCGGCGGTGTGAGGGATGATTGTGTCGTGTCGCGCAGACACTGGCAGCGAGTTGCCAGTGGCCCCCACCTCATGGGCGCAAAAAACAAAGCGGACGCCCCTTCGCACGTGGGCGCCCGCTTTTACGTTTGTTTTGTAGTGGCGATCAGCGGCGGCGACGGGCGGCGGTGAAGCCGGCGAGGCCGAAGAGCGCGACGGAGCCCGGTGCCGGGATCGAGTCGAACGCGTTGCTGATGGTCACGACTTGGGGCGTGCCCGAGGCGAGAGCGCCCAGGAGTTCGCCGCCGAAGAAGGCTTCGGACGGGTCGGTGTTCTCGTCGAGGACGATGCTGAATCGCCCGACGAAGACCTCGCCGTTCTCGTCGGTGGGGATGGTGGCCCCGCCGCCGCCGCCGGGGTTGGGACCCCAGACCGCGGAGAGACGCGTGCCGCCGGCGACGCCGAAATCAACACCCGCGGGGGTGAGGATCTGGCCTTCGGTCAGCGGGCCGAGCGCGAGGTAGCTGTCGAATTCCAGCTCGGGACGGAAGTCGAGCTCGCCCGCGCTGGGGGGCAGATCGTTCTCCGACCCGAAGAGGTCGACCTGGTGGAAGGTGCCGCCGGTGATGCGGAGGCCCTCGTTGGGGTTGAGCGTGGATTCGTTGGAATCGATGGCGGTCAGGACATCGACGCCGTCGTCCTCAAGGAAGAGGTCGAAGGTGAAGACGTTGTCCCCGAGGCCCGAGGGCGTGCCCGCGTTGGCTCCGATAGTGAACTCGGAGTTGTCGACCCACACCCATCGGTGTGCGGTGATTGTGGCGTTCGCGAGGCCTGCCGAGGCAAGCAGCGCGGCGCCACCCAGTGCCGGCGCAAAGCGCCGAATGATCTCAGTTCTTTTCATGGTTCTCTTGACTCCTCCGGCTGATCCAGAAGAACACGCGCACGGACGCCTGCCCCTGACAACAGCCTTCCCCTCAGATGTGATCCGACGCGTCCCTGGCAAGGGCGTCGGTTGAATACTCGTAGACTAGTGGAATCGCGACGTGGATCAAGGGTTCTTCCCCAGATTTTCAGAGGGCGTAAGAGGTTTGTGGGTTGGGAGTTCTGTGCGCCTTGAGGTCCTATAAAGGGGTGTTTTCGGACACTGCGCACGAAAAAACGGGGCGGGCGTTAGCCCACCCCGTTTGGGTGTCATTTGTGTGATCCGGCGTGGCCGGTCACGGGCTGCTCAGCCGCTTACGGGGCGGTCCAGCCCCAGTTGTTGAGCATGATGGCGAGGTCGATGACATCGACGCCGCCGTCGAGGTTCAGGTCGCCGTTGGAGAGGAGGAGCATGGTGCCTTCCTCTTCCTCGCTCGGGCCCTGATCCGGGACGTGCTTGTTCCACTCGACCTTGATGGTGTAGCAGGTGCAGCAGCCGTGGACCGGGGGCGGCTCGTAGCCGGGGGTGCCGACGTTACGAGGCTCGGGGTGACCTTCGCCCTCGGAGAGGAGGAAGCCGTCGAAGTCCTTGTCGCCGTAGCCGGAGACGGCGAAGCGGATGCGACCGTTGGCGTCGGAGATCACGGAGAGCTGGGCCATGGGGTGATCGTCCCAGCCGGGGTTGTTGGCCGAGGGATCGACGAGGTTGCCGTTCTTGTCGTACCAGCCGAGGACGGCGCAGTTGGGCTCGCACTCGTCGGTCATACCGCCAATGACGGTGACGGCGTAGTCGCAGGCCTCTTCGAGGCCGTCGAGCTCGTAGAAGTCGACGTCGTTGCAGATGGGAAACTTCTCGGTGGTGTTGTCGATCTCGACGTCGACCGAGGTAGTTCCTTCGGGCACGACGTAGTTGATGCGGAAGGCTTCGGCGCCGGTGACGAAGGTGACGAGGTACGTGTCCTCACCGATGATGTCGCCTTCGGCGCCGTTGCCAGCGCCAAGGTCCTCTCCGTAGTAGGTGATGCAGACAAGGGCTTCACCGAGCTGCTCGTGGGGGGCGTTGAAGAAAAGACCGTTGAACATGTTGTCAACGCCATCGGGGCGGCCGGTGACGCCCAGGCGGATGGTTGCGCCGTTGTCATCGCCGTTGGGGATGGGGGCGACGCCGTAGCAGGCCGAGGCCTTGCCGTTGCCCTTGGAGGAGGAGTCATCGTCTTCGCAGACGACGTTGTCTTCCTTGTCGAACATGAAGAGGTAGGTGTCGGGGTAGCGCCCGGGGTCGTAGTTCTCATGAAGCTTGCCGCTGAGGTAGAAGCAGCGGTCGTTCATGATGGTGTGAAGCTCGCGGGTCTCGAATGTGTTGTTGTCGGTGACGGTGCTGCGGTCGATCGTGTGGCCTCGCTCGATCTCATACGCGACGTCGTAGACGGGCTTATCGATCGCGAGAGCCGCGGTCGTCGCGATCGCGACGCCGGCGGCCGCCATGCAAGACTTAAGCATTGAACTCTCTCCTCTGACGGAACAGTGCGGTGGTCGTGAACGTCACGACGCGACGGGTCTCAGATCACTCTTTGATAGCGGAAGTGGTTATTCGAGGCAAGGCTTTTATTGCAAAGGTGTTAGAGGACGTTGTGGGAACCTGCGCACGAAAAAACGGGGCGGGCGTTAGCCCACCCCGTTTGGGTGTCATTTGTGTGATCCGGCGTGGCCGGTCACGGGCTGCTCAGCCGCTTACGGGGCGGTCCAGCCCCAGTTGTTGAGCATGATGGCGAGGTCGATGACATCGACGCCGCCGTCGAGGTTCAGGTCGCCGTTGGAGAGCAGCAGGGTGACGTCGTCGTCGTCGCCGCCTTCGCTGCCCGAGCCGCCGCCATCCGGGACGTGCTTGTTCCACTCGACCTTGATGGTGTAGCAGGTGCAGCAGCCGTGGACGTTCGGGGGATCGTAGCCGGGGGTGCCGATGCTGCGTTCGCCATCGGAACCGTGATCACGGAAGCCGTCGAAGTCGTCGTCGCCGTAGCCGGAGACCGCGAAGCGGATGCGGCCGTTGGCGTCGGAGATGACGGAGAGCTGGGCCATGGGGTGATCGTCCCAGCCGGGGTTGTTGGAGGAAGGATCGACGAGGTTGCCGTTCTTGTCGTACCAGCCGAGGACGGCGCAGTTGGGCTCGCAGTCTTCGGTCATGCCGCCGATGACGGTAATGGCGTAGTCGCAGGCCTCTTCGAAGCCGTCGAGCTCGTAGAAGTCGACATCGTTGCAGACCTCGAAGCGCTCGGTGGTGTTGTCGATCTCAACGTCGACCGAGACGGTGCCGTCCGGAACAACGTAGTTGATGCGGAAGGCCTCGGCGCCGGTGACGAAGGTGACAGTGTAGATGTCGGAATCGATCACACCGCCGCCGTCGTCGTAGTAGGTGACGCAGACTTCGGCTTCGCCGAGCTGCTCGTGGGGGGCGTTGAAGAAGAGGCCGTTGAACATGCCGTCAACGCCGTCGGGACGACCGGTGACGCCGAGGCGGACGGTGGCGTTGGCGTCGTCACCGTTGGGGATGGGAGCGACGTCGAAGCAGGCCGAAGCCTTGCCGTTGCCCTTGGTGGACGAGTTGTCGTCTTCGCAGACGACGTTGTCGTCCTTGTCGAACATGAAGAGGTAGGTGTCGGGGAAGCGACCCTCGTCCAGGTTCGCATGGAGCTTGCCGCTGAGATAGAAGCAGCGGTCGTCCATGATGGAAATAACTTCGCGGACGTCGAAGCTGTTGTTGCCGCGGGTGGGCAGCAAGATGTCGTTGTCGTAAGGGCCGCGCTCGGCCTCGTAAGCGACGTCGTAGACGGGCTTATCGACGGCCAGAGTCGTGGCGCCAGCAACCGCGATACCGGCGGCGGCGATGCAAGCCTTAAGCATGAGACTCTCTCCTTGGAACATAACAGTGCGTGTGGTCGTGAACGTCACGACGTGACGGATCTCAGATGGTCCTGTGATAACCGTTTGGCCTGCGCGAAGCAAGGCTCTTCCTGCAAAGGTTTTGGGAGCATTGGAGGGCGCGAGAGCGTTGGGGTGAGCGGGAGGGGGTTCCAGGAAACCATCCAGAACAGCGAATAAACCTTAAATAACTGCAAAATATGAGCTTATGATCATCGTCGCGATCGATGACGACGGGCGCTCACATGGGACACGTCAGGGCGTGTGTGTGCTTGAATTATTTGTGCGTCGGGGCCTGTGTAGCCTCGCGGGCTTTGGCGATGGGGGTGCGCCGTCCGGGCCCGAAGGCGATGGCCGATAACTTGAGGCCGATTGGCATCTGGCGGCGTTTGTGTTCGCTTTTGTGGAGCATTTCGGCGGCCAGTTCGGTGACTTCCGATGAGGTCCGACCCTGCTTCGCGAGGTTATCGGGGCTCAGCCGATCTTCGATGAGACCCTTCAAGGCCGCGTCGAGCACGTCGTAGGGAGGGAGAGAGTCCTGGTCGGTCTGATTTGGGCGGAGTTCGGCGCTGGGGGGCTTGGTGAGGACGTTCTCGGGGATGGGTGGGGAGGAGAAGCCGCCGGCGGCGGGGTTCTTGTTGATCCAGCGGGCCAGGTCGTAGACCTGGGTTTTGTAGAGGTCGGCGATGGGGGCGAGGGCGCCGTTCATGTCGCCGTAGAGAGTGCAGTAGCCGACGGCGAGCTCGCTCTTGTTGCCGGTGGCGAGTGCGAGTGCGTTGCGGGCGTTGGCGAGGGCCATGACGGTGAGGCCGCGGAGGCGGGCCTGGATGTTTTCTTCGGCGACGGGTGCGTTCGGGAGGTGCGGGGCGAGGAGCGATTCGCAGGCGGAGTGGGGGGCCTCTATCGGGATTTCCACGAGGGCGACGTTGGTGCGTTTGGCCTGAGCGCGGGCGTCTGAGCGGGAGTGGCCCGAGGAGTAGCGGCTGGGCATGGAGAGGGCGAGGACGTTCTCTGGACTCAGTGCGCTGGCGGCGAGGGCGCAGACGAGGGCGGAGTCGATCCCGCCTGAGAGTCCGAGGACGACGCTGGAAAAGCCTGTTTTTCCCGTGTAATCGCGGATGCCGAGGGTGATGGCGTTCCACAGCGATTCGCTTGTGTTTTCGGCGTGCGCGGCGTTCCAGCTGTTGGGTGTGGCGCTGCTGCTCGTATCGATGAAGCGTGTTTTGTGGCTGAATCGCGGCGAGCTGAGACAGGGCGCGTTTGGCTTCGCGAAGTGGGCGGCGCCGTCGAAGATGAGATCGTCGTTTCCGCCGAGTTGGTTGATGGAGGCGATCGGGGCGCTGATGCGTGTCGCGGCGGTTTCGAGGATGCGCTGCTGGCGTTCGTCCTTGCCCTGCACGAATGGGCTGGCGGAGAGACAGAGTGCGAGCGCAGGCTTGGCGGCGGCGATGGCTGCGATGGGGTCGGGTTGGTTGGTGTAGCTCGGTGCTGCGGGGACGTCGGCGGCGCGCCAGAGGTCTTCGCAGACGGTGAGCGCGACGCGCTCGCCGGCGAGCTCGAAGATGGTCGGCGTCGCGTCGCCCGGGGTGAAGTAGCGGGGTTCGTCGAAGACGTCGTAGTTCGGGAGCAGGGCTTTGTTGTGGGCGAGTTCGACGCGGCCATCGCGGAGGAGGACGGCGGCGTTATAGAGCACGCCGTCTGCGCGTCGGGGGGTGCCGAGAACGGTGGGCATGGGGGCGAGGTCTTTGGTGAGTTGATCGAGAGCGTGCTCGGCGGCGGTGATGAAATCATCGCGGAGGAGGAGGTCGCGGGGTGGGTAGCCGGTGAGGGCGAGTTCGGGGAAGACGGCGAGGTCGGCCTCGTTCTTGTGCGCGTCGAGCGCGGCTTCGGCGATGCGCGCGGCGTTGGCGTCGAGGTCAGCGATTATCGGGTTGAAGGGGATGAGGGCGAGGCGCATGGGTCGTCACTATAGATGTCTGTGAGACTTGGGCTTGGGTTTGGAACACAGGTTTGCGCGGGGCGTCGGAATGCGCTCTGGATTTTGTGCGGCGCGGGGTACACTCCGCTGCCGCGGTTCGCGGGCAGACGCAAGGAGATCGGCATGACACGGTTGCTGTTGGCGGCAGTTGTTGGCTTGGTTGCGGCGGGGGTCGCGCTGGGCGAGGGCGTGGCGGTGAAGCCCGGGCTGGTTCCGGGGCGGACGCTTGAGTACGAGATCGCGTTTACGCTGGAGCGCGGGCTCGCGCTGGGCGGCGGTCGCGACCGGCTGGTGCAGAAGGCCGGGGTGAACCTGACAATCGAGAGCGTTGATGAGGCGGGCATCGCGACGGTGCGGGGTTCGATGGGGTGGGTGTGGATCGATCTGGACCGGGCGTCGTTTCGGGTGAGTGTTGATTCTCGGGAGATTCTGGGTGATTCGCCCAACAAAGCGGAGACGACGATCCGTGAGATGGTGGCGAAGTATCTGGAGTCGGAGTTCACGATGCTGGTGAGCCCGTTGGGCGAGGTGCTGGACCTGTCGGGGTTCGAGCCGGTGACGGAGTACATCGGCGGGAAAGATGGATCACTGGCGCGGCTGGCCGCGGGGCGGCTGATGCCTGAGACGTTGGCGCGTGATTTGGAGCCGATCTGGAACGCCGATGGCGCCGCGGGGCGGACGCTTGATGAGGGCGATGAGTGGACGGCGACGCGGACGAGTGAGTTGATGGGCCCGGTGCAGATGAAGCTGGAGACGCCGTTCGTCGTGGAGGGCGTTGCTGGCGGGAGCGTGAAGGCGAAGGGCGAGATGGCGATCTCGATCGAGGTTCCTGAGGACGTGGAGATGCCGATCGAGTTCGAGCTTCCCGAGCAGAGCGGTGAGGCGATGATCGAGTGGGACGCGGGCGTGGGCGCGGTGCGGAAGCGCGAGGCGACGACGTCGTACACCATCGTCGTTGGTTTGCCCGACGGGACGGAACAGGGGTCTCAGCGATCCGGGAGTTCGTCGCTGGAGCTTGTTTCGGTGGGCGGCGCGGGCTGAGCGCGGAGCAGGCGGTCGGGGCGGATGTAGAGGGCGCCGAGGGTCCCGGCGATGAGGGCGCCGACGATCTCGGCGGCGGTGACGGTGAGGGCGACGAGGGCCATCTGCTCGTGATTGGCGATGGCGGGGAGGAAGCCGACGGTGGTGACGGCGCCTTCGCGGGCGCCGAGGTTTCCGGAGGGTGAGAGCAATCCTGTGAGGAAGTAGACGGAGGCGGCGACGAGGGCGGCGCCGGCGCTGAGTTCGATACCGAGGACGCTCGCGGCGAGGTGGAAGCGGAGCGTCATGGCGGCGAGGTCGAGGTAGCGGACGACGGCGACATTCGCGACTCGGACGGGGCTGGTGGCGTAATCGGCGGAGCCGAGCGTGAGCGTGTGAAGGGTGGGGATGGTGCGGACGCGGCGGGCGACGACGACGGCGGCGGTGAGGAGGAGCGCGGGGGCTGCGAAGGCGAGGGCGGCCCAGAGGGCGTCGAGTTGCGGGCGCCAGGCGCTCGCGAGAGTGGCGGGGGCGATGACGCATAGCGAGAGGCCGGCGGTGGCGGCGAACCATGCGACGAGGGCTTTGTAGGGCATGGCGTCGCGCCGGCGGTGGATGAGGGCGCGGACGATGAGGCTGAGCTTGAATGGAGCGTAGGCGACGAGGGTGGCGATGCCCGTGACAGCGGTGAGGTAAAGAACGCCCAGTCGGCGCCTGTGCGCGAGGACGGTCTGGAAGATGAGGCCGTTGAAGAAGACGCTGCATAGCACCAGCGCGACGAGCGCGGCGATGGCCCATGCGGGGGCGCTTGCGAGGCGTTCGAGGCTGGCGCGGTTCTCGGGCGCCAGGGCGAGTGAGGCTGACCAGACGAGGAGGGCGACGGAGACGATGATGCCGACGGTCTGTGTGATGAGCGCGCCGGGTCGTCGGAGGCCACGGGGGGCGTCAGAGTGTGGGTCGTGTTGTCGTGGGGGCGTCGTCACAGGCGGGGGCGATGCTAGCGTTCGCTACATCGGGTGTTTTTTGCTCGTCATCCGGGCGTGCGGCCCTATATTGGGGTGACGGGCGAGTGTTCGCCTGGCGTTTGAGTGGGGAGGAGTCTGTCGATGTCGAAGCGCAGCGCGGCCCTTGCGACGGGCACGCTGATGGTGTCCGGGCTGTGCCTCACGCCGGTGTCGGCGGGGGAGAGCGTTTGCGTTGGGCATATCGGATGCTTTGATGCGGCGGACCCCGAGGCACGGGAACTTGTTCTCAAGGCGCTGGGGGCGCAGGCGCCCACGATGCGGCTCCCCGAGTTCGCCCGGTACGCGGTGGATGTTTTTTCGTGGCGCGGCGAGGCGACGATCAGCATCGCGGGGCGGGCGCAGCGGGCGAACCTGACTTACTCGTTTCCTCCTGACGGGATCACCTGGGGCCTGGACGAAGTTTCGACGCCTGGGTCTTCGACGGGGCCGAACGATTTGCATGCGCGGCTGGAATCTACCTTTGGGGTCGGCAACGCGGATCTGGGCAAGGAGCACATCCGTCAGACGTTGGCGGCGTGGTCGCACCTTGGCGGGCTGACGTACCGCGAGGTGGGCGACGACGGCGAGGAGATGAGCGAGGAGACGGACCGTTCGGAGTTCCGCGGCGATATCCGGATCGGCGGCGTTTCGCTCGGCGTAAACGGGGTGCTGGGGTACAACGCGTTCCCGAGCCCGATCGGCGATGTCGGCACGGGCGGCGGCGACATGCTGATCAACACGTCGTACTTCGACACGCTGACGTTCAACAACCCGAACAACGATTACCTCGGTTTCCGCAACACGGTGGCGCACGAGCACGGGCACGGTCTTGGGTTGATGCACGTGATCCCCTGCAACGGCAGCAAGCTGATGGAGCCGTTCATCCTGACGTTCTTTGAGGGCGGCCAGCTCGACGACGCGCGGGCGATCGGGCGGATGAACGGGGACCGGTACGCGGGGAACAACTCGCCCGGGGCCGCTGTGAATCTCGGGAACCTGAGCCAGCCGCTTTTGCACGCGGTGGTGGCGGATCGGCTTTCGACGAACGGTTCGAGCGGGTTTGGCAATACGGATGAGGATTTCTTCCGTTTCACGATCGATGACATAGAGGACATCGAGATCACGGCGACGCCGATCGGTGGGACGTACGAGAACGGTGAGCAGACGTTTGGATGTGTGGTTGAAGACACCGACATCGTCAACGCGGACAGCGCAGGGAACCTGATGCTTGAACTCCGCGATTCGAGCGGCATCACGGTGTTGGCCACGGCGGACAGCGCGGGAGCGGGCGTTCCCGAAACACTCGATCTGCCAGACCTGCCCGCTGGGACGTATGTGATCAAGGTGAAGGATGTGGGGCCGAACCCTGCGGTCAACCAGGTGGTGCAGCTTTATGACCTTTCGGTAAGCCCCGGCGACCTGCCAACGCCGCCGGTGGCTATCGCGGGTGTTGACAAGCGCATCGAAGCGAACACCAACTGTTTCTTCCTGGGGGACATCAACACGTACGCCACTGATCCGGGGGCCCTCATGAACCCGGCGACGTTCTCTTGGGATCTTGACGGCGATGGCGCGTTTGAGGTCGCAGGGAACCCGCGTCCGGTGACGCAGTACGTTTCGAACGGGGAGTACGAGGTAACACTGCGGGCGTTCGACACCAATGGCTTCGCTGATGAGGACTCGTTCACGGTGACGGTGTTCGGTGCGGAAACGACGGTGAGCAAGATCAGTCCTTCGACAGGGGCGCCGGGAACGACAGTGCCTGTGACCATCATCGGGACAAACTTCAAGAACGTGACGAGCGCTTCGGAAGTGATGGTGACGGGTGGGGGGATCACCGTGATCGGGACGCCGGAGCCGAACGCGCGGGGTGATGAGATCACGGGCCTTTCATTCGTGATCGACGCGGGCGCTACCGAGACTGCGCGGACGGTGACGGTGGACGCCGGCGATGGGGCGGGCGTGAGGCTTGGGGCGTTTCAGGTCATGGGCGGCGTCAGCCCTGACTTGGATGGGGATGGTGAGGTGGGTTCGTCCGATATCGCGATTCTGCTTGCGTCGTGGGGCTCGTGCGGTGGTTGTGCGGCGGATCTGGACGGCGACGGAGCGGTAGGAGCGTCTGATTTGGCAATTCTTTTGGCCGCGTGGGGTTGATGATTTAGTCTTGAATTGCTGAGAGAACAGCGTTCTGAGGTTGGAATGCGTGTGCGAAGCCGTGGGTTGCGGCCGAATTGAATACACGCGTTCTGTGAGGGAACGCCGACGCTCACGAGGAGCATGTGATGAAGACTTTGAAGAATGTCGTTCCGGCCGTCGCGCTTTTGGCGTCAGCCGGCCTTGCCAGCGCTGCGGAGCCCCCGCTCAGGACGGTTGACGCCGAGCGTGTGCGCGATTGGGTTTCGTCACGCGGCGCCGAGGCGGAGAAGACGGAAACCGTTGAGGTTGATCTGGTGTTCAATTTTATGAAAGGCGTTGGATGCTCTGACGAGGACGCCAAGGCGGCGGCTGACGCGGCCGCGAGGCGCGCCAATGAGATTCTCAAGGGCGCGTGCGTGAAGGTGAACGTCAAGGAGATCAACAACGACTGGGAAGGCGACGGCAACGAGGACGACCCGGACACCCCCGACGTAGACGAGGCCGACGGCATCGTGGACGAGACGGAGCTTCGCAAGGCCAAGAAGGATGGACTGAAGGAAGTCACCGGCGAGAACGACGACGGCACGACGAAGAAGGGCTACAAGGTCTTCATCGTGAAGGATTTCACCGGCGGCGATCTGGACGACGCCATCGGTTGCACGATCAAGTGCGAGCCGTGGACGGCAATCCAGAAGAACGCCGAGGGCACGAATATCGGTGAGACGCTGGCGCACGAGATCGGACACTCGTTCGGCAAGCTCGACGACACGTACGAAGACGATGACTCTGAGTGCCTGATGTACGGGTACGCGGAGGAAGACAGCGAGCTGAAGCTGAAGGAAGGCGAGGGCGACAAGATCCGCGACGGCGCCAAGAAGCACGGGCGGACGGTCAAGAAGGACACGGTCGCGCCGGACGACGCGCCGAAGCAGCCCGAGCCGAAGGCCGACGGGGGGATCAGCAAGCGCCAGAGCGAGCCGATCGTGAACCCGGCGGGCGAGGCGGTGTACGGCATGTTCGTCGCTCCCTCGTTCCTCGCGCCCGAGGCGACGGACACGATCATCGATTTCACCCTGGTGCGCAACCCGGGCGAGACGGCGCCGACGTTCATTCACATGGGAATCGACATGGACGGCGACCCGGCGACGGGCGTCCTCTTCGGCCCGTGGGAGGGCGTCGAGACCTACATACAGATCTTCTTCGACCCGTTTGAGGGGCTGGCGCAGATGCAGGTGCAGGACCTGATCGGTGGCGGGTTCTTCGCGGGTCCGGTGATGGTGATGCAGAGCGAGTTGCTGCCCGATGAGTTCATGCTTCCGGGCGCGCCTCCGGTGGCGCCGATCCAGATCGAGGAGTTGCAGCTGAGCGGTTTGATGCCGCTCGACGCGTTCCCGTTCGTGATCGGTCCGCAGCCGGCGTTTGTTTCGGGGTTCGTTTCGCCGCAGCCTGATCCGATGATGTTGCCGTTGCCGCAGGACGACCCGTTCCAGTTCCCGATCCTGCCCGATGATTTCTTCGGTCAACCGATTGTGGTGGCGCCTGGCTTCGCGCTCCCTGGCGATGTGATCCCGATCGACGGGTTCGGTTTCCCGCCGCTGATCGAGTTGCAGATCTGCATCGACGACACGCCTGTCGGTGTGGTGATGTCTGATCCGAACGGCGCCTTCAACGGGCTGCCGCTTCCTCTGCCGCCTGACGTCTTCGGCGCGGACGGGTTGGGGTACAACTTCATCTCGGTGAAGGCGGACGCGGTCGGGCCGGCGGGGACGACGTGGGTTGAGGCGCCCGTGCCGAGCCCGTGCCCGGCTGATCTTGACGGCGACGGGTTCGTCGGCGCCGGGGATCTGGCGATCCTGCTGGCGGCGTGGGGCAACCCCGCGACCGGCGGCGCTGACCTTGATGGCAACGGCTTCGTCGGCGTCGAGGATCTTGCGATCCTGCTGGCGGCGTGGGGGCCTTGCACGCCCTGAGATCGTGACGCTTTCGTGAACGACACAGGGCGCCCCATCGGGCGCCCTGTTTTCTTTTTGGGACGTTCCGGTGTGCGTTTAGTGGGGGACTTCCTTGATGGCGTTGCGGTTCCAGGCGGGGATACGGACGGTGATGGGGCCGTCGCCCTCGATGATGCACTGGCAGGAGAGGCGGCTGTTGAGCTGAAGGCCGGGGGCCTCTTCGACGCGGTCTTCCTCGGCCTCGGTGGGTTCGGAGACCTGGTCCATGCCCTCTTCGATGTAGACATGGCAGGTGGAACAGGCGCAGACGGCGCCGCAGGCGTGCTCGATGTTGATGCCGTGCTCGACGGCGACCTCGAGGAGGTGCTCGCCCTTGGCGGCCTTGGTTTCGAGTTCGGTTTTGGAGGGGTCGCCGGTGAGGCCTTCGGGGTCCTCGATGAGGTAGCGGACGGGGACGGTGGCGGGGCCGTGGGAGTGGTCGGACTGGCGGAGGTGCATGTGAGCCTCGTTGATGATTCGTTCGATGGTGTGAGTGTTCGAGTGGCATCCTAGCCGCGGCGTTTGGGTCTGGAGTATTGCAGCGGGGGCGTCTTTGGACCGATAGTCGTGGTATGAACGCCCCTGCTATGCGCGCGTACCTTGACGACGAACCCATCGCCCTTGATGGGGGGACGCTGAGCGCGGCGGTGGTCGCGGGCAAGCGTGCCGCTGAGGCGAAGGGGCGGATGATCGTTGAGGTGTGGGCGGATGGCGCCCCCGCGCCGCCTGCGGATCTTGATGACCCGCCCGAGAACGATCCGTACGCGGATGAGGTGCGGTTCGTGTCCGCCGACCCTGGCGGGTTGGTGGCCTACGCGCTCGAGGAGGCGGCGGACAACCTGACGGGGGTGCGCCCATCGCAGGTGAACGCGGCGGCGTGCCTGGCGCGGGGTGAGACGAGCGAGGCGATGGGGGACGTCGCGGACGCGCTGCGGGCGTGGGAGTCGGTGCGTCGGGCGGTGCAGGACGGGTGCGCGGCGCTGGGTGTGGCGCCTGCGGAACTGCTTGAGCGCGACAACGCCGAGCAGGAGTGCGCCGTGGCGATCGAGGGGTTACTCGACGCGTTGCGCGAGGTGCAGCGGGCGGTGAACGAGCAGGACGTGGCGTCGCTGGCCGACGTGCTGGAATACGATCTCGAGGAACTCGCGGAGGCGTGGGGCGGCTTGCTGGCTGAGATGGCCGCGGGCGCCCGGCGTGTGGGGGAGCCGAAGTGATGGCGAGCGCGCGGGCGGTGAAGAAGATCGACACGCTGATGGAGTCGGCGAGCGAGGCGCTCGCGAAGGGGCTCTATTTCGAGTGCGAACGCGACGCGGCCAAGGCCCTTGAGCTGGCGCACGCGTCGAACGACTGGGAACGTATGGCGCGGATCTGCATGCCGCTGGAGGAAGCGCGTCGTCAGAAACGGCTCGACGCGGCTGACGCGGGCGTGGCGGGGCGTCTTGAGAATCTTGACGAGCTGCTCGAACTCGGCGAGATCACGCCGGGGTGCTGGTTGCTGGAGCCGCTGATCGTGGCGGCGCACGCGCGCGACTTTCGTGATCGGGCGGACGAGCAAGGCGCGGCGACGCTGGTGATCGTGCGCGAGCCGCTGACGCAGCTCGGCGATTGGCCGCTGGCGGCGCTCGGGCCTGTGGTGGTGCGCACGCGGGTGGCGCCGGCGAAGGCGCTGACCGTGGAGTGGTTCCTGGGCGCGGCGGAGGCGATGGGCGACGAGGCGATCGAGAGCGTGGAGACGGACCTTGAGCCCGAGACGCGCGTGAACCGGCTGATGGATCGGTTGCAGACGCTGCGCGATCACGACGAGCTGCACCAGACGCTTGCGTCGGCGTGTCGAGACGCGCTGCGCGCCGAAGCGGCGGCGTAGCCTGCGTTCACATGTTCAGGAAGAGTTAGCGGCAGTACCGGTTGCCGTAGCCCCAGCGGTTGTAGTAGCGGTTGCGGTAGCTGCGGCGCGGGTAGTTGTCGTAACGGATGACGACGCGGGGCTGAGCCGGGCGGGTCTCGTAGTAGTGGTACTCGTTGTAGGTGGTTTTGCTGGGCGTCTCGTAGCGGTCGCCCCAGCCGTTGTTGTAGTGATCGTCTGAGTCGCGGTAGATGACGGTGGAGCCGTTCTCGTAAGCGCGTGACTGCTCGTAGCTGTAGCGGGCGTTGCGCTCGTTCTGGTCGCCGATGACGCCTCCGGCGACGGCGCCGACGGTGGTGCCGATGAGGGCGCCTTCGCCGGCGTTCCCGCTGAAGGAGCCGAGCACGAGCCCGGTGAGGGCGCCGAGGCCGGCGCCGCTGACGGCGCCTTCGCCCGCGGAGGAGCACCCGGTGAGCGCTGGCGCGGAGGCGATCGCGAGAGTGGCGAGGCCTGCTTTGAGTGCGGTGGTGCGGTTCATTGGTGGTCTCCTTCCGTGGACCCGGCGAAACGGGCCGGGTTTTCCTAGCGAATACTACGCATACGGGTACTATCAGTTTCAAGGAGCTTCGACGTGGGACGCTGGGGACGACGCGAACAAATCCTGACAGCATCCGAACGTGCGCGTCGTCTGCACTCCGCATGGCTCACCAGGGCCCTTTCCGGGGAGTCTGCGGAGCTGCCGCGGATCCCGGCCCGGCGTGTGGAGCAGGGCGGCTTCGGGGCGCTTTTGCGGACGGGGTACGGGCGGCGCTGGGCGGCTGAATGGTGGCGTCGGGTGCTCGATCGTCTGGATTGAGGGCAGAGCCTTTTCAGAACGCCCGCTCGGGGGGCCGATGCGGTAGTCTCCCCGCCCCGCGATGGACGACGGGGTGAAGGGGCGCGCCATGAGCGAGACGACGATCAGCCGGAACTGGCTCGCGAAGATGCTGCTGTTTATGGTGGCGTTCATCGGTCTGGGCATCTGGGGCCTGATCGACGCGACCGTGGTGTACCCGGCGCGGGGCGAGACGTACGCCGAGTACACGGAGTTCAAGTACCTCGAATCGATGGACGCGACGGGGCAGATCCTGCGTTCGTCGGTGGACGATCCGAAGACGGCGCTGCGCGATCTGCGTGATCGCTCGCGCGAGCTTCGGGAGGAGTTCAACTCGCTGCCCGCTGACGGCATGGCGCGGGCGCGGGTGGAGGCCGAGCTGGACCGGTACGCGTGGCTGGACGCGCTGGCGACGATCGGGCGAGCGACGCCCGCGCGGACGACGATCGAGGCGCCCGGCGAGCGGCTGGAAGAGCTCCGCGCCGAGTGGGCGACGAAGGAGCAGCCCAAAAAGCTGAGCGGTTTCGACCTGCCGATGCAGTGGGTGTTCGTGGCGATCGGCGCCATCGGCGGGATCTGGATGGGGCTGACGATCATGAAGGTCGTCAAGACGAAGTATCGCTACGAGGAGAGCACGCGCACGCTGACGCTGCCTTCTGGCGAGAGCTTCTCGCCCGACCAGATCGTTGAGGTGGACAAGCGGAAGTGGGACAAGTTCTTCGTGACGGTGAAGCTCGAAGACGGCACGTCGCACAAGCTGGATCTGCTGCGCTACCAACCCCTTGAAGAGTGGATCCTCGAGATGGAGAAGCACTCGCCGAACTACGAGCCGCCCGAGGAGGGCGAAGCGGGCGCGGAAGCGGTTGAACCCGCGCCGGCGGAAGACGAAGGCGCTCGTCCCGAATAAGGCGCCCGTGAGGGGCTCAGGATGACGTTATTCGAGATCGGAGCGACGATTGTCTTCGCGCTCCTGACGCTGATTGGTGTGGCGTTGGTGATCGTTGGGTTACCCGGCGTGTGGATGCTGGCGCTTACGGCGGTGGTTGTGCAGGCGATCTGGCCCGGGCTTCTTGGGTGGTGGTTCGTCGGCGGTGTGGTGGGCATCGCGGTGGCGGCGGAGATCACGGACCTGATCGCTGGCGCCGCGGGCGCGAAGGCGGCGGGGGGGTCGAAGAGCGCAGCGCTGGCCGCGATCATCGGCGCGATCATCGGCGCGGTGGCGGGGACGGTGTTCATCCCGGTCCCGCTGCTCGGGACGATCGCGGGCGCTGTTGTTGGTGCGGGTGTTTCGGCGGGGCTTGTTGAGCGCGGCGTGCATCAGAAGAAGTGGGGGGATTCCGCGCGGGTGGCGCGCGGCGCCGCCACGGGGCGCCTGTTGGCGATCGTGATCAAGGGAGCGCTGGCGGTGGTGGCGGGGGTGGTGTTGGTGGTGGGGAGTGTGGTGTAGGCGATTGTTTTTAGATCGGCGCGGCTTGGGCTGGTTGGGCGGCGCGGTCTGATTCCCAGGTGATGAGGCCGGGGATGAACGGGGTTGCCAGGCGGTCGTCGGCGGGGATGACGCGGACGGAGAAGCCGCAGCGTCCGGCGCCCGCGGGGAGGAAGGCGCCGGTGTACTCGTGGCGTCCGCCGCCGAGGTCGTTTTCGTGGCGCATGTTGATGGCGGAAGCGTCGACGAGATCGCCCACGCCGGTCTGGCGACCGTGGTAGAGCTGGACGCTGATTTCGTCGGGAGTGAGGCCCCCGAGCGAAACGGTGGCGCGGACCTGGGCCTCGGCGCGAATGGGGTGGGTGGCGCCGGTGGTGGTCTCGACGTGCTCGACCTCGATGCCCGACCAGAGGTCGCGCCACTTGGCGAGCTGGGCGGCGAGGCCCTTGCCCTCGCTGAGTTCGTTCTTGACGAGGCGGGAGCCGACGCGGTGGGCTTCGAGGTAGTACTGGGTGGTATAGTCGCCGACCATGCGGTTGGTGTTGAAGGCGGGGGTGAGCGCGGCGATGCACTGCTTCATGCGGGCGACCCACGCGCGGGGGATGCCGGAGTCGTCGCGCCCGAAGAACTCGGGGAGGATCTGGCGTTCGAGGAGGTCGAAGAGGGCGCGGCTCTCGATGGAGTCGGCGTGCTCGCTGTCGCGGTAGGCCTCGCCGCGCCCGATGGCGAAGCCGAGGTCGGGGGCGTAGGCCTCGTCCCACCAGCCGTCGAGGATGGAGACGTTGAGGACGCCGTTCATGGCGGCCTTCATGCCGGAGGTGCCGGAGGCCTCCATGCCGCGGCGGGGGGTGTTGAGCCAGATATCGCAGCCCTGGGTGAGGCGGCGCCCGACGTGCATGTCGTAGTCTTCGATGAAGTGGATCTTGTCGCGCTTCCCGGCTTCTTCGGCGTAGCGGACGATGTCGCGGATGAGTTCCTTGCCGGGCCCGTCGGCGGGGTGTGACTTGCCGGCGATGAGGAACTGGACGGGGCGCTCTTCGTTCGAGAGCAAGGCGTGGAGGCGGTCGCGGTCGCGCAGGAGGAGCGTGGCGCGCTTGTAGGTGGCGAAGCGTCGGGCGAAGCCGATGGTGAGGGCGTTCGGGTCGAGCAGGCCATCGACCTTGCGGACTTGGTCGGCGCTGGCGCCGCGGTCGCGGAGCTGGCGGCGGACCTTCTGGCGGGCCCAGGTGACGAGGTCGGCGCGCTTCTTGGAGTGGATGGACCAGAGTTCTTCGTCGGGGATGTCTTTGACATCGGTCCAGACGGAGTGGTCGGCGGGGTCTTCCTGCCAGGCCTGCCCGAGGTGGCGGTCAAAGAGCTCGCGGAGCTCGGGGGAGATCCATGTGCGGGTGTGGACGCCGTTGGTGACGTGCCCGATGGGGACGTCGCTGACGGGGGTCTGGGGCCAGATGCGCTGCCACATGTGACGGCTGACGACGCCGTGGAGCTTGCTGACGCCGTTGTGGAAAGCGCTGGTGCGCAGGGCGAGGACGGCCATCGAGAAGAACTCGTTGTTGTCGAAGACGTTCTCGCGCCCGAGGGAGAGCAGGCCCTGCATGTCGATGGCAAGGCCGTCGAGCGTGTGGGCGAGGTACTTCTCAACGAGCTCGGGGCTGAAGCGGTCGATGCCGGCGGGGACGGGGGTATGGGTGGTGAAGACGTGCTGAGCGGCGGCGGCCTGGCGGGCTTCGTCGAAGCTGGCGCCGGTCTGATCGCGGAACTCGCGGATGCGCTCGAGTGCGAGGAAGGCGGAGTGGCCCTCGTTCATGTGGAAGACGGTGATGTCTTCGCCGAGGGCGCGGAGGGCGCGGACGCCGGCGACGCCCAGAACGATCTCCTGCTGGATGCGGGTCTCGACGTCGCCGCCGTAGAGGTTGCGGGTGATCTCGCGGTCGCGGGTTTCGTTCTCGGGGAGGTTGGTGTCGAGGAGGTAGAGGGGGATGCGCCCGACCTCGACCTTCCAGATGCCGACGGAGACGCTGCGCCCGCCGAGTTCGACGTGGACGCGGAGCTGCTCGCCGGTGTTCTCATCAAAGACGCGCCGGACGGGCTGAGTGGCGGGGTCGAGCTCGGGGTAGGTTTCCTGCTGCCAGCCGTCGCTGGAGACGTACTGGTGGAAGTAGCCGTTGCGGTAGAGGAGGCCCACGCCGACGAGGGGCAGGCCGAGTTCGCTGGCGGACTTGAGGTGGTCGCCGGCGAGGATGCCGAGGCCGCCCGAGTAGATCTGGAAGCACTCGGTCATGCCGAATTCGGCGCAGAAGTAGGCGACGCGGAAGGGGGCGTCGGTTTGTTTTTCGATGGCGGCGCACTCGCGCTGGAACCAGCCCGGCTTGGCGATGTGGCCCTCGAGGGCCTCGACGGTTTGCTTGAGGGCGGAGACGTAGGTGGGGTCGGACGCGGCGCGTTCGAGCTTCTCCTGATCAAGGAGGGAGAGCATGCGGACGGGGTTGTGCTCGCACTGTCGCCAGAGGTCGCGGTCGAGGCGGCGGAAGAGCTCGACGGCCTCGGGGCGCCAGGTCCACCAGAGGTTGTGGGCGATGTCGTGGAGGGGCTCCAGGGCCTCGGGGAGGCTGGGGATCACGCGGAAGGAATGGATGTTGGCTTGGCCGGCGTGCAGCATCGGGCGCCCCTGATCAAGAGTATGGCGTCGGGTGAAGGGAGACAGTCGCCGGCGCTATCGGACGGATCGGCGGGGGAGTTTATCCGAGCTTCGAGCCCCGGCGTGAGAGCAGGAGGCGGAGTTCCGGGCGTTTGAAGAGGGCGGCGAGGGCGAGGTAGACCCCGGCGCCGAGAGTGACGGTGAAGGCGAGGGTGAGGAGGTCCGACATCCAGCCGCGGAAGGGTGTGAGGATGATGAGGTAGCTGATCCCGGCCCGACCACCGATGACGGCGAGAGCGAGCAGGGCGGCCGCGATGAGGTGCCAGAAGAAAGGAAGGCGCAGCGCGAGGGGGCGCCCGCGGCGCTTCCAGGCGATGGCGAGGAGAGCGAACTGACCGGCGCTGCATACGGCTGTCGAGATCGCGAGGCCGGCCTCGCCCAGCGGCCAGATGAGCCAGAGGTTGAGGGCGATGTTGACCCCGACCATCAAGAGTGAGATGCGCATTGGAGTGCTGGTGTCGCCGACGGCGTAGAAGGCGCGAGTGATCGTGTGATTGGCAATGTATGCCCAGACGCCGAGGGCGTAGGCGGTGAGAACGACGCTGACGCGGTCGACACTGGCGTCGTCGAAGAGGCCGCCGGCGTAGATGACAGCGGTGAGGTTGCTTGCGACGAGAACGAGCCCCACCGACGCGGGGATACCGATGAAGAGCGCGAGGCGGAGGCCGTCGGCGAGGGTGCGGTCGAAGGCTTCGTTGTCTTTCGCCTGTCGCGCGAGCAGGGGGAAGACGGCGGTGGCGAGGGCGATGCCGAAGACGCCGAGAGGGAACTGGTAGAGGCGTGAGGCGAAGAAGAGCGCGGCGTTGGAGGCGCCGTCGAGGGGGTAGTCGAGCGTGCCGGCGACGGGCAGCGTGATAGTGTCGCCCACGAGGACGGGGTAGCTGGCGATAAGGCCGTCGAGGAGCGTGTTGATCTGGAGGGCGCCGAGGCCGACGATCACGGGGAGTGTTTTCCTGAGCGTGTTGATGACGGGGGCGCGGGCGCCGACGAGTGTGCGCGTCCACGCGGCGTAGGGGCGGGCGGCGTGGAGGGACCAGATGATCTGCAGGACGCCGGCGACGAGCACACCGGCGGCGGCGCTGAACGCCGCGTCTTCGAGGCTCGCGCCGCTCAGGAACTTCCAGAGCAGGACGCCGCTGATGATGCAGGCGTTGAGGATGACGGGGGCGGCGGCAGTGGGGGCGAAGCGCCCGTGGGTCTGGAGGACACCGCCGATGAGGGCGGTGACGCAGATCATGGGGGCGAAGGGGAGGAGGAGCATCGCGAGCTTGATCGCGAGCCCGCCCGAGGCGCCGAGGGGGGTGAGGGTGAGGAGGGCGAGGAGGATCAGTTCGCCGACGAGCGTGAGGGCGCAGAGGAACGCGAGGGTGAGCCCCAGCATGGCGCTGGCGTAGCGGTCGGCGGCGGGCTGGTCGGTCTCGGCGAGGCGGGCGTACTCGGGGATGAAGGCGCCGGTGAGGGCGCCCTCGCCGAAGAGGCGGCGGGCGAGGTTGGGGAGGAGGAAGGCGAAGGCGAAGGCGGACCAGACGGGTCCGGCGCCGAAGACACGGGAGCAGAGGGCGTCGCGGGCCAGGCCGAAGACGCGGGAGAGGAGTGTGACGGAAGCGACGACGCGGGCGGCTCCTACGAAGGCGCGGCTCGGGGTGTCGTCGGGCGTTGTCACAGGGGCGAGGATACGCCCGCGCAACTCTGAGCGCATAAAGAAACCCCTCACCGCGGCCGCGGGGAGGGGTTGAGGTTGAGAGCAACGTATGAAGGCGGAAAAAACGAAAGACGCGGGGGCACGTCACCCCCGCGAGAGAAAGAACTCTTAGCGACGACGACGCGCGGCGGTGAGGCCGGCGAGGCCGAAGAGAGCGGCGGCGCCCGGGGCGGGGATGACGTCCCCGTCGATGCGCGTGCCGTAGACGCGACCGGAGAGGTCGCTGGTAAAGGTTTTCTCGGTGATGGTGTCGAGGTTGTCGGTCGCAAGACCGGCAAAACCGACACCGGTGGTGCCTTCGACGTTGCTGAACACGCGGTTCCAGCGGGCGCCGCCGTCGGCGTCCGAGGTCATGATCAGGTAGTACTCACCGGCCGCGACCTCGGCGCCACCGGCGTCGAGGGTGATCCAGGAGAACCCGCTTTCGGCTTCGACATCGGTGGCGGACCACATGATGTCGAAGTCGTCGTCGGCGTCCTCGCCGATGTTCGTGGCGAGGAACAGGTTGAAGCTGTTCCCGGCCGCGCGGACGGCGATGGAGTTGAGCGTGAAGGCCTCATCGAAGGTGACGCGCTGCATCAGGTGCAGCGTGCTATTGGCGGGGTGGGCGTTGGAGCCCGCTCCGTCTTCAAAGGTGTTGACGATCATCGCCGCGTTGGATGCGGCGGCGACTGCGAGCGCAAGGCCAGCAGCCGCGATGCTTCCTGTCTTCATTTCTCTCTGACTCCTCCGGACACATGTGAAGCACAGTCACCCTGATCCCGTGCGACCTGGGCCTGCGATTCGGCGTCCGTATGTTGTGGAACCCGCCGTGCGAGCGGACTCCGATTCCCTATGTGTGCAAGATAGGAATACCACGGACGGGTTGAGGCCGCAAGGTGTAATCTCGGAATCGGTAGAGACCTACGCGTTCTTTACGGGTTCTTCGGGCTCTGGTCGGATAACCATACGCGCCAGCGCGTAGGCGGCCCCGACGCCTGCGGCGTTGGCGAGCGTGTCGGCGACCGCGAACTGGCGTCCGAAGACAGGGATGAGCTGGGAGAGCTCGTCCAGCGTCCCGTACACGAGCGCCAAAACGACCGATAACAGGGTGTTGCGCCGCGAAAACGCCGGTGCGAAGAGGCCCGCCGCGAAGGCGAGCAGCGTCCATAAGAAGAAGGCGGCGAAGTGGGCGAGCTTGTCGGATCCCGCCTGAGCCCCTGGCACACTGAGCCTGGGCCAGTGCGTCGCGACGAGAACGGCGAGGGCGTAGAAAAAAAAGACCGCGCGGAAGAGGCGCGGTCGGGAACGGGCGAAGGCGATCACGCCGGCGAGGCGTCGCGGGCCGGGGCGACGACGATCTCGGGGGTGTCGGTTTCGCGCTCGCGGCGGCGTTCGAGCATGCGGTCCCACTCGGCGAGGAAGGCGTCGCCCAGGGCTTCGTAGTCCTGAGCGCCGGCGAGGCCGGGGGCGTATTCGAAGATGGTCTGGCCGAAGCTGGGGCACTCGGCGAGCTTGATGTGGCGTCGGACGGCGGGGCGGTAGACGCGGGCGGCCTTCCAGGGGACGTCCGACTCGCGGGATTGCTCGAAGAACCCCTCGATGTCGGCGACGACTTCCTTCGCGTGCTTGGTCTGGTCGTCGTGGGCGCAGAGGACGACGCCTGAGACGCGGATGTCCGGGTTGACGTTGCGCGCCACAAGCTGGACGGTTTCGAGCAGCTTGCCCACGCCCTGCAGGGCGAGGAAGTGCGACTGCATGGGCACCACGACCTCGCGGGCGGCGCAGAGGGCGTTGAGGGTGAGCAGTCCGAGGGACGGCGGGCAGTCGAAGAGGATGAACTCGAACTCGCGCCCGAGGGTGTCGAGCCCGGCCCGCAGACGCCGGTTGCGGTCGGGTTCGTCGGCGAGCTCGGTCTCGGCGGCGGCGAGGTCGACCTCGGCGGGCAGCACGGCCAGGTTCTCACGCGAGCGCACGACGGCATTGGCGCACTGGTCAGGGTCGAGCAGGGCGGTGTAGGCGGTGGCGTCGTCCGCGCCGGGCTCGACGCCCAGATGGATCGTCGCGTGGGCCTGGGGGTCGAGATCGACGACGAGCGTCGAACGCCCGCGTCGGGCGAGAGCGGCGGCGAGGTTGACCGTCGTGGTCGTCTTGCCCACGCCGCCCTTCTGGTTCAGGAGGGCGACGGCGCGGGTGAGGGAGCGGGCGGGGTCGTCAGGCATGAGTTGATTCTAACGCCGCGGGCCTAGCCCAACGCGTCGAACTGAGGCGCGTAGCTGACGAGCCCAGCGCCCTCGGGCAGCCCGCCGGGGTGGAACTCCATCGCCTGAAACGCCTCGCCCCCGCCATAGGCGTCGTGCAGCCCATATATGGACGCGGTCTGGAACCCGAACCGCGCGTAGTACCGCGGCTCGCCCAGCACCACGCCCCACGTGAACCCTAGATCACAAGCCTCGCTAAGCGCCGCGCGAATCAGCCCCGCCGCCACGCCGCGATTGCGGTGTGAATCGGCGACACAAACCGGGGCCAGGCCAAACCCGGTGTGACCTTCCTGCGTCGTGACCGGGCTGAGGGCCACGTGCCCGACGATCGCCTCGTCGTCGATCGCCACGAGCGTGACGCTGAGGTTTCCCGCATCGCGCAGAAGATCGACGAGACGCGCCTCGGCGTCCGTCGGGAAGCACGATGCGACCAGCGTGTGGATGGCGTTGCGATCGGCGCGATGTTCGGGGCGTAGCGTGTGCATTGGCAGGGGGGTTGTCGAGGTGCGATAGGAACAAGCTGCGGGACGCGCGCCGGCCTCAGGTTGAGAAAAGCTGTGATCGATCAGCGAACGCCTTGAACTCAAGCGCGTTGCCCGAGGGATCACGGAAGAACATCGTGGCCTGCTCGCCCGGCTCGCCCTCGAAGCGCGTGTACGGCTCGATTATGAACTCGGCGCCCGCGTTGCGGAGCCTTTCGGCGAGCGCGCGCCAGTCGTCCATGTCGAGGACGACGCCGAAGTGGGGGACGGGGACGTCGTGGCCATCGACGGGGTTGGACGTGTCGTCGTCGTGTTCATCCTTTGGTGAGAGATGAGCGACGATCTGATGGCCGTAGAGGTTGAAGTCGATCCACGTGTCGCTGCTGCGACCTTCAGGGCAGCCAAGGAGGCCGCCGTAGAAAGCGCGGGCTTCGTCGAGGTTTGTGACTGGGAAGGCGATGTGGAAGGGGTTGGGCATGGCGGGTTATCGCGCTCTGGAAGCGAAAGCGGGTGCGTGTGTGGTTGGAAGAGTTGGTCATCGTACAGGACCGCGCGTTGGTGAACGACAACGCCGCGGGCGGTCGTGCGACGCGCCGCGGCGTTGACGTTTTCCGCCTGCGCAACGGAAAGATCGGTATGAGGCTCACGGGCCTGACGGTGCGCGGAGCGATTGCTCAGCGCCGGCGGCGCAGCGCGAGGGCCGCTGCGGCGAGCAGGGGGGCGCTCCCGGGTGCGGGGACGCCGAGGGCGATGTTGTCGAACGACTCGCGGGCCTCGCCTTCGGTCAGGCTGAAGCCGCGGATCTGCACGGTGTCGAAGGCGTTGTCCGCGATCACGCCGAAGAAGGAATCGGTTGACAGGTCGATGAACGTGCCGACGACTGCTCCGTTGCGCAGGAGCTCGACGGTGTAGGCGGCGGGGCGCGGGTTGAAGGCGGTGGTGAGGAGGTCCACGCCGAAGGCGGTGTACACGCCTCCGGTGTCGATCGAGGCGATGGGTTGGACGTCGGGGGGCGCGTCGTTCGCCCGGCGGACATTGATCGCGATGAGATCGCCGGAGTGCGAGTTCTCGCCGAAGGCCAGCACGCTACCGGACCCCGGGGCGGTGATGGTGAGATCGCCGAGCGTGAGGGAGTCCCCGAAGTTCCCGCCGTAGTTCGGGTCGGTCGTCCCGCCGCCGAGGCTGTTGAAGTTCTCTTCGAGCGTGATCGAGGAGGCGTCCTCGAAGTCGGCGCGGTCGGTGAAGGTCATCCCGGCGTGGGCGTTGCCTGGTCCGGCGGAGGCCAGGGCCGCGGCGGCGAGGTACAGGGCGGTGTTGTGACTGAAACGCATGGCGATCTCTCTTTCTGGGTCAGACTTTCTGGGTCACACTGGCACGCGGCAGGGCGTGGTGACTTCGTGTGCATGGACGCTTTCGGCTCCCCGGCGGCGTCGGGTCTCGCGTGTGCTGCTGGAGGGATTGGACTCACACTGAGCGCGTGAATGTTCCTCGCCGACGGCGCGCCATGAACGGCGCCGCGAAGAGCGTCAGGGCGCTCGCGGGCGCGGGTACGGCGACTCCGAAGGCGAGGTTGTCGTACGCCTCGAAGACTTCAAAGCCAGTCGAGTTGGCGGCGCGTAGTGACACCGAGTTGAACGCGGTGTCCGAGACGACACCGAAGAACGAGTTGGCCGCCACGCCGCTAAACGATTCAACCACCACACCGTCGAAGGCGAGATCGATGAAGTAGTTGGTGGCTGGGGTCTGGGTGTTCAAGGCCAGGAGGTCCACGCCGAAGGCGGTGTGCACATCCTGCGTGTTAATGATGGAAAACGGGTCGAAGAAGGGCCCGTCTCCCTGGCCGTCCGCTCTGCGGATACTCAGCGCGAGGGAGTCCCCTGAATGGAACGCGGATCCGAGGACGTCGTTCGTGCCGGTGCGTACTTTGGTTGATCGATTTGCGATGAAGGTGAGATCGCCGAGAGTGAACGTCTGCCCGGCTTGAAAAGAGAAGGCCGGGTTAGTCGGCTCGCCGAAGCTCTCGTCGAAGCCTTCCTCGATGGAGAGTATGGAGGCGTCTTCAAAGGCGGCGCGGTCGGTGAAGATCGTGCTGGCGTGGGCGTTGGTTGATCCGGCGGAGGCCAGAGTTGCGGCGCTGAGGCACAGGAAGGCGTGGTGATGGAAACGCATGGTGAGTCGTCCTTGTCTGTCTACGGGCAACGCGGCGGAGTGAGGGCGATGTGGCATCGCCCAGGTTGGATTGACTCCCGGTTGCGCTGCTTGTGGTGATGTCCTACCAAGCGAAACCTAGCTCAGGAAATTCATTGTCGGGGTGTACTCGTGGTGCACAGGGGGTTGACTCGGAGTTCACCTTTGCTTGTTGCCGCAAAGGGTATTGAAGGTAAAATTGACGTGCCTATTTGGCGTCTCCAACGGAGCACGATGATGGTTACGAGCGGCGACCAGACGCTGACCTACGCACGCGACCGCCTTGTCGATTGTGGTCTCGATCTTTTTTACAAGCAGGGTTTTCACGCCACGGCTCTCGATCAGATTCTCGAGGCCGCTGAGGTCAGCAAAACGACTTTCTACAAGCATTTCGAGAGCAAGGACGAGCTCGCTTTGGTGTGCATCACGCGGCGCGATGAGAGCTGGCGCGAGCGCTTCCCGAAGCTTCTTCTGGAGCGGGCGGGGGCTGACCCGATCGATCGGCTGCGCGAGGTCTTTGCGTTGTGGCAGGAATGGTTCGATAACATCCACTTCAATGGTTGTCTTTTTATCCACGCGTGTAGCGAGTTTCCCAACCGCAACGACCCCTGCCACGCGGCGGCCGCGGGGAGCGTGAACGCGATCCGCGACGTGATCGCGGGTCTCGCGGAAGAAGCGGGGTTTGGGGATCCTGATGGGTTCGCCGAGCGCTACAAGCTGCTTATGCAGGGTGCGGTTGTGGTGGAGATCATTGACCGCGATGGCGACGCTGCTCGTACGGCGGCGTCGGTCGCTTCGGTGTTGATCGAGCAGGAGCTTTCTCGCGCGCGTCGGCGGGGGCTCTCAGCGTAGTAGCCAGCGGCGATTTCAGATGTCGGGGTTTTTTTCGTTGCGGATATCAACGCATTGGTTGTGGTTCTATTGCGCGGGCGGTGTTCTGTTGATTGAGTTCTGCGGTGTCCGCACCGTGCCGCCTATGACCATGGCGGCTGAGATGATGAGCAGGTTCTTGACGATGTACTGGCCTTCCATGGTGAGGGCGTAGGGGATGCGGCCTTCCTGGAACGTCACTTGGGGCAGCATGACGAGCGGCATGAACGTGCCGACCATCTGCAGCGCGAGGAGGCCTATCGCGAAGCGGAGCGTGGCGCGCGGGATGAACAGCACGCCGATGGTGACTTCCCACCAGCCGATGACGATGAGCCAGGATGCTGGGGAGAAGACGGGCATCCACTCAACTGTTTGCAGAACGAGAGGTTCCGCGGGTGAGATCCCGAGGGGCTTCAGGATGCCGAACCAGATGAAGATGAGTGCAAGCGAGTAACGCAGCGCGCCGTGCCCGTAGCGTCGCATGAACCGCGCGATACCGAGATCGAGAGCCTGAACGTTCATCCGCGAGACCTCGAGTAGCTGGAAACGACTCAATGCTATGCTCAGCGGAACAACTTTTCGTTGTGGCTCACGACCTCAAGCGCAGAAAGGGCCCGCAATGGAACAGCTCATCGATCTCTGGCTGCCGATTCTCCTCTCGACCGTCGCCGTCTGGTTCGCCTCGGCGTTGTTCTGGATGGTGCTGCCGCACCACATCAAGGACACACGCAAGCTGCCGGACGAGGACGCGCTCATCAGCGCGCTCAAGAACCAAGGCATCAGCGCCGGGAGCTTCAGCTTCCCCCACTGCGCCGACAAGGCTTCGTGGAAAGATGAAGAGCTCATCCGCAAATGGAAAGAGGGGCCGTCCGGGTTCATGACGGTGATGATGGGCAATCAGAACATGGCGAGGAACATGATCCTGATGGTCCTGGTCAACCTGATCGTCAGTGTATTTGTCGCCTACCTCACCTCGCAGGCCCGCGCGCCTGGGGCGGAGTTCGGCGCGGTCTTCCAGATCGCCGCCACCGCCGGGGTCATGGCCTACCTGTTCGGCTGGATGGGTGGTGCGATCTGGTTCCACATGTCGAAGAACGCGTGGATCGCCAACACCATCGACAGCGTGATGTACGGGCTGATCACTGGGCTAATCTTCGCGCTGCTGTGGCCTAGCGCGCCGGTCGCTGGATAGCTGTGCCTGTGCGTTTGAGCCAAGGCGGCAAGCGGTTAAAACAAAGTCGGGGTGACTGGATTCGAACCAGCGACCTTCTCGTCCCGAACGAGACGCGCTACCAAGCTGCGCTACACCCCGCGTTTCGCTGATCGTAGCGATGGGAACGCCAAAAAGAAAACCGGCGGCGTCAGAAGACGCCGCCGGTTGAGATCAGGTCTTGGAGGCCCTCTCGATTACTCATCGAGGCAGTCAGAGCCGGTCCACGCGGCAAGGAGAACGGCGAGATCGACCGAGTTGGTCGTGCCGTCGCCTGTGACGTCGGCCCCGGGGGTGCCCCAAGCGGCGATGAGGACGGCGAGATCGACCGAATCGACACACCCGTCGCCCGTCAGATCAACCGGGCTGGTGGTGCTGCCGCCGCCGTCGGTCGTGATGGTGATGTTGTACATCTGGATGTCGGCGAACGTGCCCCCGTCCGGCGTGGTGACGCGGACGTACCACGTTTCACTCGCGCCGCGCGTGTCCAGCACAGGGAGCTGAAGGTCTGAGATGACTTCAGTTCCGCCGACGCCGTTGGCGTTGACCAGAGCAAACTGCGAGAAGTTGGGTTCAAGGATCTCAAACTGCAGGTCGCCCTGGGCGCTGGCGACGAACTCGCCGCCGGAGTTGCCGACACAGCCGCTGCCCCCGCCGCCGTTCTGAGGGCCCTGGAAGTACGTGGGGCCGATGGGCGCGAGGAAAACGCTGATCTCAGTACCGCCGAAGTTCTCGAAGCGGAAGAGATCCAGATCGTTGTCGGAGTGCAGCGAGACTTCCTCAACAGTGAAAGGCACGCCGTTATTGGTCTGGCCCATACCGGGGAGGTTGACCGAGCTGGGGCCCGTGGTGTTGGGCTCGAACCGGTCGCCGTACAGGAACTGCCCAGACAGGCTGTCATCAAACTGCGGGCCGAGGAAGCCCGTGTCGATGAACGGCTTCATCAGGATGGGGAAGCCCCCGATCGAGCCGTTGAGCGCCGGGCAGGTGTGAGCCAGGCCCATGCCGTGCCCGTGCTCGTGGGTGATGACGTTGCGGAAGAAGGTGTTGGAGCCCCAGTTCTCATCGACATCAAGGAACATGTCCCCGTTGTCCGGGAATGAGTTGCAGGCCAGCACACCGCTCGGCCCGCCGTTATCACCCATCACGATGCGGATATCGCCGCGTCCTGAGGAGCCGTTGAACGGGCCTTGAGCGCCCCAGCCGGCGTTATCGTCAGCCACCTCCGTGTAGATGACGCCCGTTTTCTCCGACCAACGCTCGAACTCATTAGCGAAGATCTGCTTCCACGTCGCCTCATCGCCGTAAATACCGTTCAGTCGTGCGTGAAGCTGGTTGACCCGGGCCTGGCCGAAGCAGTTGTTGGCGACCAAGCCGTCTTCGGGGAAGCTGTACGTCAGCGCGACCGGGAGCCCGCGATTGCCGAAGCCACCCCAGCGATCAACGGGTTGAAAGCGAGCGCCTTCCTCGCCGTACATGAATTCCTCGAGCGCGTTTCGCAGAGCTTCGATTTCATGCTCGGGTGTGTTCGGATCAATCAGCAGCGATTGCTCTGCTGTCGTGACGCACCCCGGAAGCCCGGTGCTGTGCGTGTGAGCGTGTTGCGTCGAGGGCGTCGCAGCGGCAGGGGCCGGGACCGACGCGGGAGCGGAATGATGAATGACGGCTGCGCCCGAGAGGGCCGCAACGCCAGCCGCGCACGCGAGCGCGAGCTTCTGGATGGACTGCATAAAGCGCACCTTTCTGGTGATGTACAAGCGACTCTGCGGGCACGGCGACCGCGCCCGATACGCACCACGAGAGCGCGTCTTCCTCACGATTTCTTTATTGTGACGCGGAATCGGGCCTCTGGCGAGGGTAAAACGCGCAAAAAACAGGCTCTGTTTACCTGAACGAGGGTTCTACAGACGCACCATCCCGCTCACTTACCGGACATTCGCGTGGGCGGACGCCGCGCTCAGGCGTGGATGACCCGCCCCTCGCTGGCCAGTGCGGCTTCGTGGACAGCTTCGTACATCGTCGGGTGAGCGTGGATCGTGGCGATGAGCTCCTCGCTCGTCGCCTCGAGCCGCCGCGCCAGGCCCAACTCGCCGATGAGCTCCGTCGCGTGGTCGCAGCACAGGTGAGCGCCCAGGATCTCGCCGCGCGGCAGGCCGCGGATGATCTTGATCACGCCCTCGTTGGTGTTGGTGGCGATGGCCTTGCCGTGGGCGTTGAGCATGAAGTTCCCAACGGCGTAGTCCTTGCCCTTCTCGAGCCCCTGCTCCTTGAGGGCGCGCTCGGTGTACCCCACGCTCGCGACCTGCGGGTGGCAGTACGTGCAGCCCGGGATGACGGAATAGTCGATGGGGTAGGGGTCGTGGCCGGCGATGCGCTCAACGCAGGTGATGGCTTCTTCTGAAGCAACGTGAGCGAGCCAGGGGGCGCCGATGACATCGCCAACGGCGTACACGCCCTTCACCGACGTCTCGTAGGTGAGCGCTTCGGATTGGAAGGGAGGGCCGGGCTTGTAGTCAGTGATGATCGCGCCGCGGTCGGTTTTGAGGCCGAGGGAATCGTCGAAGAGACCGTCGAAGCGACCAGTGACGCCGACGGCGAGCAGGACCTTGTCGGCATCGATGGTTTCCTTCTTGGATTCGTCGGGCTTGCCGTCCTTGCCGACGGGCGCGACGGTGACCTTGACGCCGTTCTTGGTCTTTTCGACGGCGGTGGTCGTCGTCGAGGTACGCAGATCCATGCCCTTCTTCTTGTACGTCTTCTCAAGGAACTTGCAGACGTCGTCGTCTTCGACGGGGAGGATGCGGGGCATCATCTCGACGACGGTGATCTTGGTTCCAAAGGAGTGGTAGAAGTAGGCGAACTCCATGCCGATGGCGCCGGCGCCGATGACGACCATCGACTCGGGGCGTTCGGGCAGCGTCATCGCCTCGCGAGCGCCGATGATTTTGTCGCCGTCGAACTTCGCGAAAGGAAGATCACGAGCGACGGCGCCGGTGCAGACCAGCACGTTGTCCGCGGTGATCGTCTCGCGCAGCGTCTTCACCTCGGTGGGGGAGGGGGTGAATTCCTCCTGCGTCTCGGCGTCGTACACCTCGACCTTGCAGGGCTGGTCGCCTTTCTTCCCGCTGACGATCTTGGCGTGCCCGTCGAAGTGCTCGACCTTGTTCTTCTTCATCAGGAAGCCGACGCCCTTGTTGAGCTTCCCGGCCACCTCGCGCGAGCGCCCGATGATCTTCGACCAGTCGTAGTTCAGGTTGTCGAAGGAGAGCCCCCACGTCTCCGCCTGCTCGTGGCACTTCTCGTACAGCTCGGCGTTCGCCAGCAGGCTCTTGGAGGGGATGCAGCCCCAGTTGAGGCAGACGCCCCCGAGCTTGGCCCGCTCAACGATGGCCGTCTTGAGCCCGAGCTGGGCGGCCCGGATAGCGGCGACGTAACCCGCCGGCCCGCCGCCGATCACGATGAGGTCGAAGTGCTTGTCCGCCACGGGAGTCTCCTGAGCTGGGGTAAGAGTGGGAAGGGATTGTAGCGAGGGCTAACCAGCCGAGCGGGCGCATGAAAAAGGCCGGCGCCCCCGAGGGGACGCCGGCCTGACGTGAGAGAACGAGAGAGAAGACGCCTTACGGCTGGTTCCCGAAGACGATCGTCATCGTGCCGTCGCCCGAGGCGATGTCATCGGAGTTGTAGATGTACTGCGCCTCGAGAGCCTTCTCGATGCGGGTCTTGGCTTCCTCGAGGTGAGCGAGGGTGTAGGGGTCGATCTTCGAGTTCGCCTTCTTCAGCGTGTCGCCCACCTTGGAATGGATCTGACGCAGGTGATGGCCAGCCAGGTCCGCGATGGGCTTGCCCGCCGCGGCGTTGATCTCGCCCGAGGGCAGCGTCAGGTCGATCAGACGGCTGACATGCTCGCTCTGCAGGTTCCGGCGCAGGCTCGAGATCATCGGGTCACGCGCGGTGAAGTGATCGCTCACGCGCCCGTCAAGCTCGCCCCAGACCGAGGCGGAGACCGTCTCGAGCACCTCGGGGAGCGTGATCGCGTCCTTGTCGGACGGGATGCGGAACTCGTTGTCGTACACGCGCCGCAGCGTGGTGGGGTTCATGAGCATGGTCATCGCGGAGGACTGCACCCCGATGATCATGTCGTGCACGCCCAGCTGCGGGTCGTTGAAGATCGAGCTGAACCCGCCGCCGTCCCACCACTTGTCGAGGCTCATCTTGTTGAGCAGCTCGGGCGTGAGGCCGAAGGCGTCGTCGTAGAAGGTGTACTCGATCACCTGCTTGAGCGCCCGGCGCTGCTCGTCGGCGTCAACGGGCACGGTCGGGTTGCGATCACCCGGGTCGCCCATGCGGTCACGGTTGACGTGCACGCCGCCCACCCAGTTCGCGGCGTTGGACACCGCGCGCACGTGGCGGAAGAAGAGGCTCATGTAGGCGTTGCGGACTTCCTGCCAGCTCTCGCCCTCTTCGTAGACCTTGTCGAGGATGTCGTCGCGCAGGCTCTGCACGAGCTCCATCTCGACGTCAACAAACTCCAGCACGTCCTTGCCCATGTCGCGACGGCGGGCCAGCGGGTCGGGGCCCCAGGTGTCCTCGTCGGTGAGGTAGGGGAGTTCGGCCTCGTTCACGCGCTCGAGGATGGGCGACAGATCTTTCTCAAGGCTGTAGCCGTACTCGATGGCCCACATGTCGTACGGGCCGATGGTGGTCATGAAGTAGGGGCCTTCGCCGATCTCACCGTTGTCGGAGTAGTTCATGGCGTTGTAGTCCATGACCGAGCCGGTGATGGCCTTGTTCTCGTCGCGCCACTCTTCGGAGTTGATCTCTTCGAGGGTGTAGATGGCGGAGGCCTTGAAGTTGTGGCGGAGGCCGATGACATGGCCGACCTCATGCATGACGACGTCCTTGATGACGCCGCCGATGAACTCTTCCGGGGCGCCGTCAACGATGTCCGAGTCCTTGTAGACCGGGAGGTCGATGAGCGAGCTGCGGATCATGGCGAGGTCCATGCCGCGATCGTGGGCGTAGGAGCAGTGCCCGTTCATCTGCACATGGCGATGGGCGAGACCGTCGAGGTGGTCGTTCCCGAGCGTGGTGAGACGCGGCTCGGCGTTCTTGCCTTCGGCGCGGATGGCTTCAGCGCGTTCGTGGACGCGGCGGGCGGCGCGCTGCTCGAGGATCTCGGCCCGCTTTTCAGGAGCAGCGAGACGGACGCGCGGGTCCCACTGGGGGCGCTCGTCGAGCCAGGCGAGGGTCTCGGGGGAGAAGCCTTCGATGGCTTCGGAGCCGAGGTTCTGCTCGAACTGGCTGGCGGCGAAGCGGAGCCAGCCGTCGTTCATCACGACGTCGGCGTCGAGGATCTGACCGGTGCGCGGGTCGACGCGCGACGGGCCGATGGCGAAGCTGGCGTTGTTGGAGTTCCAGACGATGAAGTTGTAGCGGACGTCCTCGGGGTCCTTGTCCATGTGGGCGCCGGTGCGGGCGTCCTGCTGGTAGACCTCTACGGCGTTGACGATTCCGACCTGCTCGTAGGCCTTGTTCCACTCGAGCACGCCGTCACGCACCCAGCGCCGGTAGCGCACGGGCGTCTTGTGGTCGAGGTAGAAGACGATGGGTTCCTTCGGCGGGCTCTTGGAGAGCTCCGGCGCCGCCTTCTCGAGCTTCCAGCGGTTGATGTAGCGCGTCCAGCCCTCGTTCTGCTCGACCTTCGCGAGGTCGAAGTAGGCGGTGCCGAAGTAGCCGATGCGCGGGTCGGCCTCGCGCGGGGTGTACCCGGTGTTCTCGGGCAGCACGCTCATCGAGTACGCCAGCGTGATGAGCTGACCGCGGGCGTCCGGAACCTCGAAGGAGAGCGTCATGTTCTCGGGGAAGGCCTTGGCCTTGACGATGCGGCCAAGGTCGCTCTGCAGCCCGCGGGCCGCGTTCCCGAAGAACTTGCCAGCCTGCCCGACCAGCAGCGCGTCCATGTCGATCACCGGGCCGCCGCCGGGGCCCATCGTCTTGATGGGCACGCTCAGCACCACGCGGTCGGTGAAGAGCTGCTTCGCCGATTGCTTGGACTCGAAGTCGCCCGTCGTCCGCGTACCGAGCTGGGGCTCGATGAGCGCGAGTTTGTCGTCGTAGCGCTTCCAGTAGACGTAGGCCTCGGAAAACTGGATGCCGGCGGTGGGGGTGCCTGCCGCGACGGTGTAGCCGACGTAGATGCGCTGGCGCTCGAAGTTGGGCGGGAGCTCGGCGAGGAGCTGGCCGTCCTTGTCACGCCGGTAGAGCGTGTACATCGTCTTCTCGTCGAGGGAGGAGACGACCTTGGTGTAGTCCTTGGTGACGTCCTCGAAGTCGGGGAAGTCGGATTTCTTGTCGTCGCCGCCCTGGGAAGACATGGCGGCTTTCATCTGAGCGATCTGCTCGGGGGTGGGCTGGGCGATGCTCTGCCCGGCGATGGACAGGGCCAGGCCCGTGAGGGCCAAGCCGGCGGCCATCGACAGCCCGGTGGCGGTGCGTCGGTGCATGGGTGCGTCTCCGTTCTCTGTTCGTCTCATGTTCAGCCCGCGCGGAACCTGCGCGTGCCGGTTGATAGTTATACGCCCTGACGCGCCGGAAAGATGCGTCAGGCATGGCTATCGGATGCTGAGGGGGCCTGAGGTCACCGCAGCCTGAAATACCACACCAGAAACGCCGTCATCGCCCCGAAGACCAGCGCCCCCGCCTGAAACCCTCGGTCATGCACCGCCAGCACCGTCGGGTCGTCGTACCGCCCCTGCTCGATCACCACCGCCACCCGCAGCAGCACGTAGGTCGCCGGCAGCACCGTCAGCCACAGCAGGTTGAAGCCGTAGACGTAGTCCTGCTGCGTCTCGACGTAGATCGTGTACCCGATCAGCGTGGCCACGCCCGTCACCACCACGGCCATCCGTAGAAGATCGTCGGTGTACGCCGACTGGACGCGCCGGGCGTTCCGAGCGGCCTCACCCAGCGTCCGGCGCTCGCCGAGGCGCTTGCCGAAGGCCAGGAACATCGCCAGAAACAGCGTGCAGTTCAGCAGCCACACCGAGGGTGTGATGCCCACCGCCACACACCCCGCGAACACCCTCAGCACAAACCCAAGCGAGAGGCTCATCACGTCCGCGATCACATGGTGCTTGAGCGTCGTTGAATACGCCGTCACGTTCAGCAGATACACAGCGAGAACGATCGCCAGCCACAGACGGGCGTCGCCCTGGGGCAGCACAAAGACCGCCCCCGCGGCGACCGCCAGCAGCCCGCCGGCGAACACGAGACCCGCCCGGGGAGAGACGCGCCCCGAGGCGATCGGGCGAGTCCGTTTCCGGGGGTGGCTCCGGTCGGCCTCCGCGTCCTGGATGTCGTTGAAGATGTACGACGCGCTCGAGACCAGCGAGAACGCGACCGCCGCGACCAGCGCCTTCCAGAACGAATCAGCCAGCGCCAGCCCCTGGTCGGCCAGCCCGTAGAAGGGGCCCACCAGCACGAAAACGCTCTTGGCCCACTGCGTGGGCCGCGCGAGGCGGAGGAAGTCAGCGGCTGTGGCGGTGGGGGGGTCGGTCATGGGCGTCGCCGGGCGGGGCTCTCACAAGATCGGGCCTCGCCGCCGTCGCCTGCACATTCGGTGTGAATCGGGCGGGAGAAGTCTCCGACTATGCTAGCTCTGATGCCCACAGACGCCCCCGACGACGCCGCCGCGACGCGCCGACGAGCCCCGTGGGCGGGCCTGGCGCTCTCGCTCGCTGTGCTGCTCATCGCCCTCCCGGTCATCGCCAGCGGGCGCGCCGGCCCCAGCGAGGCCAGCGATCAGGACAAGTACCACCTGCCCGTCATCGACGCGATGGTCAACCAGTGGCCCGCGATCGATATCGTGAACTTCGACTCCGCCACCGCCCCCGGCTACCACGCACTCATGGCCGGCGTCCGCGTCCTGCTGGGCGAAGACGCCGGACCGATGGGCGTCCGCGTGCTGAACGCCCTCTTCGGCGCCCTCGTCCCGCTGTGCGCCTTCCTCGTCGCCAGGCGCTGGACCACACCCGCGCGCGCAGCCCTGCTCACCGCGCCCCTCGCCTTCAACCCGTACATCCTCGGCGGCGCGATGTACCTGACCACCGATAACCTCGCCTACATCCTCGTGCTGAGCGCGCTCGGGCTGTCATTGGGCTCACTCACGCCGGGCCGTGCCGCACGCGCCGGTTTGTGCGCAACGCTCGCCGTCGCCGTCCGCCAGATCCACGTCTGGACCATCGCTCCCCTCGCCGTCGCCGCGTTCCTGGCCTCGCCGCTCGGCAAGGGCGCCGGCAAGGGTTCATGGCGCTCTGCGGTGATCGCGGTGCTCGGCGTGCTCGCCGCGGGTGGACTTCTGGTTCTCTTCTACGCGCTCTGGGGCGGGCTGACGCCGCCCTCGGACGCGGCGATCAAGCACGCCGGCGGGCCCAACCCGGCCTCCCCCGCGCTCGCGCTCGCGCTCTGCGGCGTCAGCGCGCCGCTGCTCGGCGCCGGCGCGCTGCTGGCGTCGTGGCAGAAGGGCGTGCGCCGCTGGTGGGTGATAGGGGGGATCGTTGGGTTGCTCGTCGGCGCGGCGCCTGAGACGTCGTACCAGCTCAAACGCCGCGCCTACGGCTGGATGTGGCGGCTCGTCGAGGAGGCGCCCGTCGTCGCCGACCGCTCGCTGCTCATCGTTCTTCTCGCGACGCTCGGCGGGGGCGCCATCGCGGCGCTCGGCGCCCGGTGCGTGCGCCGTGGGCGCGGCGCCGAGCTGCTGGTGCTCGCCGTCGGCGCTTCCGGGTGGCTGGCGGCGCAGTCCATGAACACGATGGCGTGGCAGCGCTACTTCGAGCCCCTGCTACTCGCCCTTGTCGCGTGGCTTGTCGTTCTCGCCGGCGCGTGTGACGTCAGGACGCGGCTGCAGAAACAACTCGCCTGCGCCGGTCCCGCCCTGCTCGCGATCGTGCAGCTCGCGCTCAGCGCGCTGACGCTGGGGCGTGAGGTGCTCGCGGCTCCGCCGGTGAACTTCTAGCCGGGATCCTCAGCCGACAGACGCGCCCTCGGGACGCGCCGTCGCCCGACCCACGGAGTAGTACACGAACCCCTCGCGGGCCATCTGCTCCAAGCGGTAGAGGTTGCGCCCGTCGAAGACCACCGGGTCCTTGAGCGTCGAGCGCACCTTCGCGAAGTCGGGCTGCTTGAACTCGTCCCAGTCGGTGCTGATGACCACGGCGTCCGCGCCCTCGATGGCCTCGTACATCGTGTCGACGATCTCGACGCTGCTGCCCATCTCCTTGGCGCAGTTCTCAGCGGCCACAGGGTCGTGGGCCTTCACCTTCGCGCCGGCGTCCAGCGCCTTGCGCATCAGGGTCAGCGAGGGCGCTTCGCGGATATCGTCGGTGTTGGGCTTGAAGGCGATGCCCCAGAAGGCCAGCGTCTTGCCGGCGAGGCCGCCCGTCTCGGCGAAGTGGCCTTCGATCTTGTTCCAGAAGAGGTCGCGCTGGCGCTGGTTCACCTTGTCGACGCTCTTGAGCAGCATCGTCTCGCGCCCGGCGCGGTCGCCCATCGAGATGCACGCCAGCACGTCCTTCGGGAAGCAGGAGCCGCCGTAGCCGAGGCCCGGGTACAGGAACTGGTTGCCGATGCGCTTGTCGGAGCACATGCCCTCGCGCACGCGGTTGATGTTGGCGCCGTAGAGGTCGCACAGCCCGGCGATCTCGTTCACGAACGAAATCTTGGTCGCGAGCATCGCGTTCGAGGCGTACTTCACCATCTCGCTGGAGAGGATGTCCATGATGAAGATGGGGTTGCCCTGGCGGACGAAGGGCTCGTACAGGTCGCGCATCACCTGGGCCGTCTCTTCGTTCTCGACGCCGCAGACCACGCGGTCGGGCTTGTTGAAGTCGTTGAGCGCGGCGCCCTCTTTGAGGAACTCCGGGTTGTTGGCGATATGGAAGGGCAGGTCGCCGACCTTCTCCTTGATGCGGTCGCGCACCGCCAGCGACGTGCCGACGGGCACCGTCGACTTCACGACAACGGTCTTCGGCTTGGCGCCGGGGCCGAGCTCGAGGATCGCGTCGGCGATGTCGTCCGCCGCCCCGAAGACGTACTTCAGGTCCGCGTGCCCATCCTCATCCGAGGGCGTGCCCACGCAGATGAAGATCATGTCGGCGTCCTTGTACGCCTCCTTGGGGTCGGTGGTGTACTTCAGGCGACCCGCGGCGGAGTTGATCTCCATCAGCTCGGTCAGCCCGGGCTCGTAGATGGGGCAGCCGCCGTCGAGGAGGGTTTTGATCTTCTCGCTGTCGAGGTCCAGGCAGGTGACCTCGTTGCCGGTGTTGGAAAAGCACGCGCCCGTGACGAGCCCGACGTACCCGGCTCCGACCATGGTGAGTTTCATAGCTGCCTGTCTCCCGCTGAGATGGATGAGGGGCCGCGGCGTTTCGACGCTGACAGCCCGCGCGAAGGTGTTTGGGGTCAACCAGTATCGTCAAAGCGGCTCAGAAGTTCGGCGTTGGCGGGCGGAAAGTCGAAAGTTCAACGGATTTGAACCACTCGATCGTCTTCGCCAGCCCATCCCGCAGCTTGACCGTGGGCTCCCAGCCCAGTTTTTCCTTGGCCAGCGAGATGTCAGGCTTTCGTTGGGTAGGGTCGTCCGCCGGCAGCGGCTTGTTGACCAGCTTCACGTCCGCCCCCGTCAGCTCGATCACCAGCTCGGCGAGCTGCTTGATGGTGAACTCGCCCGGGTTCCCGATGTTCACCGGGCCCTGGAAGTCGCTGGGCGAGTTCATCATGCGGATGATCGCCTCGACCAGATCGTCGCGATAACAGAAGGCCCGCGTCTGCGAGCCGTCGCCGAAGATCGTCAGGTCCTCGCCCTCGAGCGCCTGGCGGATGAAGTTCGAGACCACCCGCCCGTCGTAGGGGTGCATCCGCGGCCCGTAGGTGTTGAAGATGCGGACCACCTTGATGTCCACGTTGTTGGCCCGGTGGTAGTCGAAGAAGAGCGTCTCGGCGGCCCGCTTGCCCTCGTCGTAACACGCCCGGAGCCCGATGGGGTTGACGTTGCCCCGGTAGCTCTCGGGCTGGGGGTGGACCTCGGGGTCGCCGTAGATCTCGCTGGTCGAGGCCTGCAGCACGCGGGCATCGCAGCGCTTGGCCATGCCCAACACGTTGATCGCGCCCATCACCGACGTCTTCATCGTCTTGATGGGGTTGTACTGGTAGTGCCCGGGTGCCGCAGGGCAGGCGAGGTTGTAGATCTGGTCTACCTCAAGCCACAGCGGGTGGGTCACGTCGTGACGGATGAGCTCGAAGTTCGGCTCGCCCAGCAGGTGCTGCACGTTGGCCTTCTGGCTCGTAAAAAAGTTGTCCAGGCAGATGACGTCGTGCCCGTCCGCGACCAGGCGTTCGCAGAGGTGAGAGCCGAGAAACCCGGCGCCGCCGGTGACCAGGATTCGCTGAACGGTTGACATCTGCCTCGTCGCTCCTTCACGCGGATGGTCCCGCGCAGCATAGCGTGCGCAGCCGCAAGGGTTCGCGCACGCTCAGCCCTGCCCGCGCTGGCGTTTGCGATGCGAACGGGCCTGCATCGCGTGACGCGCGACCACGAAGGGGTGTCCGGCCAAACGCAGCATCTTCGCGGGCGCCGATGCGCTGCGCCAGCGAACAAACGCCTCAGCGATCGGACCCTCCAGCAGCTCCGTCCAGCGGCGCGTGGTCGCCTCGGCGTTGAACCCTTGCCCGCGCCGTGCGCCGTGCTCGATCATGGCCCGGTAGCGCTCGGGCTCGCGGCGCAGCGATTCGACGGCGCGGATGACGTCCTCGGGCGATCGCACCTCGAGGTAATCGAGCTCCGATTCGCGGAGCTGCTCGTAGGCGCTCTCCGGCCCGAGCAGCGCGGGCGTCCCGGCGAGCCAGGCGTTGATGAGCTTGGTGGGCGGTTTCGTGTCCAGCTTCGCCTTCGGCGCCTCGCGCACCGCCAGCACGAGGTCGGCCTCGCGGTAGTCGGTCCAGTCCACCGCGCCCCGGGCCAGCTTGTCCGCGCGGTCGCTGGTTTCGAGCGTCACGCCAAGCTTCTCGAGCTCGTCGAGGAACGCCTGGTCGCGGTAGGGGGGCGAGAGGTTGTCGAGAGCGCCCTTGAAGGTCAGCGTGCGGATAGCGTCGGCGCGCCCGGGGTCGCGCGGTTGCAGCCCGGGCTGCGGCCAGTGCGGTATGTAATGGTCTTCCGCGCCCTGGACGCCCGCCTTGTTCTGCACGACCCGGGCGTGGCACAGCGCCGGGCGCGGGCGGTCGTGCTGGGCGCAGACCACGAAACACTTCCACAGCGGCAGCCCCGGGCGCAGGCCCGCGTAGGACGTGACGTTGATCGCATCGGGCTGAAAGCCGGTTGAGATCGTGGCTGTTTTCCCAGCGGCCCGCAGGTGTAGGTACGTCTGCACCACCCACACGTCCACGGCGTTGATGAAGCGTTTCGCGACAGCGTCCGGGTCGGGGGGAGGGGCGTTATCCAGCAGGTCATCCCAGGCGTGGCGCGCGGGCAGCACGAAGTGAACATGGGTGTCAGAGTCAGTTGTCATATCCGACATCGAAACAACGGCTCCTGCTAGAGCCGCACCGTAGCAGACGCCATACGTCTCGGTATGATCCCGGAGCGCATGAGTACACCGCACGAGAGCACCACCGACGGGCCGTATTTCTCGGTCATCATCCCGGCGTACAACTGCGCGGACTACATCGAGGCGACGCTGGAATCGGTTTGGAATCAGGAGTTCGAGGATTACGAGATCCTCGTGACCGACGACGGGTCGACCGATGAGACTGCCGCGGTTCTGGCCCGTCATGAAGATCGGATCACCGTTCTGCGTCACGAGGGCGGGACCAACCGCGATCTCGGCGCCACCCGCAACCGTGCTGCTGAGGAAGCTCGCGGACGTTATCTCGCCTTCCTCGACGCCGACGACATCTGGTTCCCATGGACGCTGCGCGTGTACCGCGAGGCGATCAGGGAGCACACCGAGCCGGCGTTTCTCGCCGGCGCCCGGGACGCCTTCGACGACGGGGTGTCGCCCTACGAGGGGCGCCGCGAGTCGGTGATGAAGACCCGCTCGTGGCCGGACTTCGTGACCAGCCGCCCTTCGCACGGGCATTTTCTGCCGTCGGGCGCTGTGATACGGACGGATGTCTTCCGCGAGGCGGGCGGCTTCTGGGAAGAGCGCAACATCTGTTCGGATATCGATATGTGGATGCGCTGCGCGACGGCCCCGGGCTTCGTGCGCATCGACGAGCCGTTCGTCGTGAACATCCGGCGCGGCCACACCAGCATGAGCACCAACGCCGTGCGCAAGGCCAAGGGGCTCGGGCGCATCGTGGAACTGGAGCGCCAGGGGTTCTACCCGGGCGGGGACGCGCGGGAGCGCGACCGGCGGGCGGTGATCGCCGAGTATCTGCGGCGCGGGAGTTTCTACGCGGCGGGGTTCGACCTTGCCTCGGCGTGGAAGATCTACCGGATGGGCTTCGCGTGGAACCTGCGCGACGGGCGGCTGGGGTATCTGGCGACGTTCCCGCTGCGGGCGCCGCTGCGCCGCTGGCGCGGCGGCTGAGCTTCGTTTCAGAGTTCGCGGACGAGCCTGCGCATGGCTTCGCAGAACGTATCGTGCGCGTTGATCGCCTGCTCCTGCACGCGCTCGGAGACCTCGACGTCCAGCTTCCGCTGCGGCACGATCTCACCGGCGCTGATCTGGCCCTTCGAGTCGCCCACGCCTTTCTTGTCGCTGCGGGGCGGGCGGGTGTACTCCTTCGAGAGCGGCGTCTTGAGATTGAGAAACGCCGTGATCTCGCGGAGGATGTGGTCCGGGTCTTCCACCATGCGCTCGTAGGTGGTCCAGACGCTTTCTGAGTTTTCCTGTCGCGTGCGAGCGATCGCGGTCAGGCGATCGAGGCGCCCGGTGTAATACTCAAGAGCCTGCTCCTCGGTGTATTCAAGCTGCACCATCGTGCTGCGGATCGTCCGCACCGGCTCGCGCGAGAGGAAGATGAGCTTGTGCGTGCGTTGATCCAGCAGATCGGGGTCGGGCAGCTGGTGGTTGTGAAGGAGCTTGTCGAGCGCGTAGGTCTGCGTGACTCTGAAGCGCCGGTGGGCCCAGTGCACCTTCCACACCAGCTTGGTGAAAGCGTGCTCGTCCTCGTAGACCGTGCGCGTCTCGCCGAACCCGATGATCTCGGGGTGGCTGCACAGGATGTTGGTGAGCAGGGTCGAGCCGCAGCGCATGTGACCGAGGATGAAGAGGTGCGAGAGCGGCTCGCGGCGCGCCCGCAGGCGCGAGGCGTACCAGCGGCGCAGCCCCGCGTGGAACACGCGCTTGGCGGAAGCGACCGGGCCGCGCTGCGTTCGCGGGGCGCTCATCGGCGTTCCCGCCCGATCAGGCGTTCGTCGCCCACTTGATCAGGATGTCCGCGACCTCGGGGCGGGTGAACTCCGCCGGCGGGCGCTCGCCCTCCTGCAGCATCGCCCGCACCTTCGTGCCCGAGAGGAACACCTGGTCGCCCTCGATCTTCGGGAACGTCTTGCCCGACACCATGCCCTGGGCCTTGTGGCTCCAGGCGGCGTGCTCGAATTTCAGCGGCTCGATCTTGAGGTTGTCCTCGTCGAGCTCGTCGAAGATGTTCTGCGCGTCGTAGGTGCCGTAGTAATCGCCCACGCCCGCGTGGTCGCGACCCACGATGAAGTGCGTCACGCCGTAGTTCTTGCGGATGATGGCGTGCAGCACGGCCTCGCGCGGGCCGGCGTAGCGCATCGCGGCGGGCATGACGCTCAGCACCGTGCGCTCGGGCACGAAGTAGTTGGCGATGAGCGTCTCGTAGCAGTCCATGCGGACCGACGCCGGGATGTCACCTTCCTTGGTCTCGCCGACGAGCGGGTGGATCAGCAGCCCATCGCAGATCTCGGTGGCGCACTTGCAAAGATACTCGTGGGCGCGGTGGATGGGGTTGCGGGTCTGGAAGGCCGCGACGGTTGACCAGCCGCGCTTGGCGAACTCGTCGCGCGTCTGCCCGGGCGTCAGGCGGTGGCTGAGGAAAGCCTCGGGCCCCTTCGGATCAACGCACACCGTCACCACGTCCACCGGGCCGGCGAGGCAGACGTCGCCTTCGTTCTTCACCTGAGCGACGCCGGGGTGGGCGTCGTCCTCGGTGCGGAAGACGTTCGGGATCTCAAGGTCCTTGTCGTGGGCGAAGACTTCCTTGACGCTCATCACGCCCTGGAGCACGCGCTCGCCCGTCGAGGGCGCCGTGGCGTAGAGGGCCACACGGTCGCCGACGCTGGGGGCGGCGTCCTTGTCCACCGACAGCAGGATCGGGATGGGCCAGATGTCGCCCGAGGCCAGCTTCATGTCCTTGCAGACCGACTCGAAGTCGTCCTGCCCCATGAAGCCCTCAAGCGGGCTGAAGGCGCCGACGCCGATCATCTCAAGGTCGCACGACTGCTTGGCGGAGAGGTCGATCGCCGCGAGGCCCTCGGCCTCCTTCCGCAGGGCGTCGGCCTCCGAGCCGGCGACGACGCGGTTGATGAGTTTCCCGCCGTGGGGGGTGATCAAGCCAGACATGCGTACCTCTCCTCCGCCGCGGGGCGGTTGTCCGTTCGGGTGAATAGGGGGGACGAGCCTAGCCCATCCGCGTCGCTGCGTGAGACGCTACGGGGGATTTTTTGCAAGGTTCGTGTGAGCGAGCCGGGCTCAGCGGGGGATCGGGCGAACCCCGGGTCGCCGACAAACGTGTGACACGGGCGCCAACGCCCCGGCTCACTACGATGGCGATCCCCCTCGTCGGGCTCCCAGGGCGTTGTCCGGGTGGATCGGCGCGGGGAGAGGGCCGATACGCCCTCTCTCGACTTCACTCCGAGCGGAAGGGCTCGTCACCATGCGCGTACTCGTCACCGGCTCCAGCGGACTTATCGGCTCCGAGGCCGTCACCTTCTTCGACAACCTGGGCTTCCCCGTCTGGGGCGTCGACAACAACATGCGGGCCGAGTTTTTCGGACCCAAGGGCGACACCACCTGGAACCGCCAGCGCCTCGAGACCGAGTGCTCCAACTTCAACCACATCGAGCAGGACATCCGCGACCGCAAAGGCGTCGAGGAG
The DNA here is from genome assembly GCA_965227605.1 of Phycisphaerales bacterium. Taxonomy (GTDB): domain Bacteria; phylum Planctomycetota; class Phycisphaerae; order Phycisphaerales; family UBA1924; genus CALNYS01. The sequence continues at coordinate 1,160,695 of OZ245745.1, forward strand.
GTCTTCAAGAAGATCGACCCCGAGCTCATCATCCACGCCGCCGCCCAGCCCAGCCACGACCTGGCCGCGACCAAGCCCTTCGAGGACTTCGACGTCAACGCCACCGGCACGCTCAACCTCCTCGAGGCCACCCGCCGCCAGACCCCCGAGGCCGTCTTCATCCACGTCAGCACCAACAAGGTCTACGGCGACGGTCCCAACTTCATCAAGATGAAGGAGCTCGAAACCCGCTGGGACTACGACGACCCCAAGTTCGAGCAGGGCATCGCCGAGGACTTCTCGATCGACCAGACCAAGCACTCCCTCTTCGGCGCGAGCAAGGCCGCGGGCGACATCCTCGCTCAGGAGTACGGCAAGTACGACGGCATCGAGCTCAAGACCGGCATCTTCCGCGGCGGCTGCCTCACCGGGCCGCAGCACTCGGGCGTCGAACTCCACGGCTTCCTCAACTACCTCGTGCTGACCGCGCTGCGCGAAGGGCCGTACACCATCTTCGGCTACAAGGGCAAGCAGGTCCGCGATCAGATCCACTGCCACGACGTGGTCAACGCCTTCTGGCACTTCGCCCAGAACCCGAAGCCGGGCGAGGTCTACAACCTCGGCGGCGGCAAGGACAACGCCGCGAGCCTGCTCGAGTGTGTCTCGATGATCGAGGATCGCACCGGGAAGAAGCCGGTGATGACCTACTCCGACGAGAACCGCATCGGCGATCACATCTGCTACTACTCCGACCTCGCCAAGCTGAAGCGCGACTTCCCCGACTGGGACCTTACCTACTCGCTGGACCAGATCGTTGACGAGATGATCCAGCTCATCGTCGATCAGCAACGCGTCTGACCCGCCAAGCGAGCGCCCCATGCGCGTCACCATCATCAACCAGTACTACGCGCCGGACATCAGCCCCACGGCGCACCTCGCGGCCTCCCTCGCCGATGATCGCGCCCAGCGAGGCGACGACGTGACCGTTGTCGCGTCCCTCGGCGGCTATGTGCCCACCAGCGCCGACGCCAAGGGTGAACTCGAAGGCAACCCCAAGATCCACCGCCTGTGGACGCCGCGCTTCGGCAAGGCGACGATTCTCAAGCGTTGCCTCGACTACCTCTGCTTCTACACGCTGTGCGCCTGGACGCTGATGACCATGCCCCGCCAGGACGTGATCATCTCCCTGACCACACCGCCCTACATCGCGTGGACCGCCGTCCTGCACCGCCTGTTTCACCCCGAGGCCAAGATCGTCCTGTGGAACATGGACTGCTACCCCGACGCGGCCGAGCGTCTGGGCGTGATGCGCGCCGGCGGGGTGATGAGCCGGGCCATGCGCTGGTTCAACCGCCGCCTGTTTGGGCGCATCGACCACCTCGTCAGCCTCGACACCGCGATGACCGACCTGCTCATCGGGCAGTATGTCAAGCCGGGCGCTGACCTGCCGGTGACGGTGATTCCGAACTGGGAGAAGGCGTCGATGTTCCCGCGCGATGCCGACCCGGGAGCCTGGGCGCCCGCGAAGGAGTACGGGCTGGATGACCGCTTCACCGTCGTCTACCTCGGCAACACCGGCTACGGCCACGAGTTCGAGACGCTGCTCGACGCCGCCAAAGAGCTTGAGAACGACCCCGTCACCTTCCTCTTCGTGGGCGGCGGCAAACGCTGGGACGAGATCGCCGAGGGCGCCGAGGCCCGCGGGCTGAGCAACATCGTGATGCACGGTTATGTGCCGAAGGAAGAGACGCCCCAAGTGATGGGCGCGGCGGACTGCGCCCTCATCACCCTGCGCGACATCTCTCTCGGCGTGATGAGTCCCAGCAAGATGCACTCGAACCTCGCCGCTTCGCTGCCGATTCTTTATGTCGGCCCCAAGCGCAGCAACGTGGACGACGCCATCGAACGCTTCGGCGCCGGGATCAGCCTGCGCGCCGGCGACGTGCACGGCGTGGTCTCCTTCATCCGCGGCGCCATCAGCAAGCCCGACGTGCACGAGGACTGGCGTGCCCGCGCCCGTCTCGCCTTCGACGAGGCGTATAACGACGAGGCGACGCTGCCGGCGTTTGACGACATGCTGCGGGGTCTGCACGCGCGCGGCGAACTCGCGGGGGCGACGCTGTGAGCCGCTCGAACATCGAAATCCTGATCCCCGCCTTCAACGAAGAGATCAACATCCCGCACGCGCTGCACTCGGTCATCGACTGGGCCGACCGCGTGCACGTGGTTGATTCTGAATCAACCGACCGCACGCGCGACATCGCCGAGTCGCTCGGGGCGAACGTCGTCATCCAGCCGTGGCTTGGCTACGCGCGTCAGAAGAACTGGGCGCTCGAGAACCTGCCGATCGAGTCCGACTGGGTGTTCATCCTGGACTCGGACGAGGCGGTGACACCCGCGCTGCGTGACGAGCTTCTCGCGATCGCCGCGAAGCCCGCCGATCAGGTCGAGGAGGCGGGCTTCTACGTCAACCGTCTGACGTATTTCCTCGGGCGGCCGATCCGTCACTGCGGCTACTTCCCCAGCTACAACCTGCGCTTTTTCAAGCTGGGCAAGGCGGTGTATGAAGACCGCGACGTGCACGAGCACATGGTCGTGGACGGGAAGTCCGGGCGGCTCAAGCAGATCATGACGCACGAGGACCGGCGCGGGCTCGAGCACTTCATCGCCAAGCACAACCGCTACTCCACGCTCGAAGCCAAGGAAATTATCCGCGAGAGCCAGAAGGGCGCCCGCTCGCGCGCTCAGTCGCTCGAACGCGGCATCGCGCTCCGGCGCTTCCTCAAGCAGCACGTGCAGCCGCGCCTGCCCTTCGCCGGGCTCTGGCGTTTCGTCTACATGTATTTCGTCCGTCTCGGGTTCCTCGACGGCGTGACGGGCCTGCGCTTCTGTCTGCTACTGGCGTGCTACGACTTCTTCATCTCGCTCAAGCTGCGCGAGCTGCAGGACAAGGGGCTCGACCAGGACCCCGAGCTCATCAAGCGCTACAGCGAGGCCGGGCTGGCGGTGCACGAGGGCGGCATGGGCGCCGAGGGCGATCGCCCGCGCACCGACTTCGAGGCCCGCGAGACCGCGCTCGCCGAGTCGCTGGGCCAGATGCACCCCGAGTCCAGCCCGTGGACGACGTGGGAGAAGATCAAGCGCGCCCTCTGGATGCTTGTCGGGCGTCCGATCTTCCGCCTCTCGTTCCACAACTGGTACGGCTTCCGCTCGCGCCTGCTGCGGATGTTCGGGGCCCGAATCGGGCGCGACGTCCACATCCGCCCCACCGTCGAGATCGAGATCCCCTGGCACCTGCACATCGGAGACAACGCGACGATCGGCGACAACGCCATCTTGTACTCGCTCGGGCCCATCCGCATCGGCGCCCGCTCCATCATCAGCCAGTACGCGCACCTCTGCGCCGGCACCCACGACTACACCGACCGGCGCTTCCCGCTCCTGCGTCTGCCCATCGATGTCGGTGAGGACGCCTGGGTCTGCGCCGACACGTTCGTCGGGCCAAACGTCAAGATCGGGAAGCTCGCCGTCCTCGGCGCCCGTTCGAGCGCGTATAAGGATCTCGAGCCGGGCTTTGTCTACGCCGGCAACCCCGCCCAGCGCATCAAGGAGCGCGAGCTGTCATGACCACCCCCGAGAACGCCAACTCGGGTCAGCAGCACGCGGGCGTCGAGGCCGCCGACCATATCCAGCGCTCGAAGAGCCCGTACTCGTTCACCGTCAAGGTCAAACGGGTCATCTGGATGCTGGTCGGTCAGCCGCTGATGCGCCTCACCTTCCACAACTGGTACGGCGTCAGGCGCGCCGTCCTGCGCCTCTTCGGCGCCTCGATCGACCGCACCGCCCGCGTCCGCTCGAGCGTGCGCGTCGAGCAGCCCTGGAATCTCACCATCGGCGCCAACACCATGGTGGGCGATCACGCCGTCCTCTATTGCCTGGGCAAGGTGACGATCGGCGCCAACTGCTCGCTCTCGCAGTATGCCCACCTCTGCGCCGGCACGCACGACTACACCCGCCCCGATATGCCGCTTCTCACGCTCCCGATCACACTGGGCGACGACGTGTGGATCGCCGCCGACGCCTTCGTCGGGCCAGGGGTCACCGTCGGCGACGGCGTCGTTGTCGGCGCCCGCTCCAGCGTCCACCGCTCCCTCGAGCCTTGGAGCGTCTACGCCGGCAACCCCGCCAAAAAGATCAAGGACCGCGTCTACAACGACGCGGCTCCAGCGGACGAGGCGCCGGGCGATGGCTGAGCTCCGCCGTCCGATCATCATCGTCGGCACCCACCGCTCGGGGACTACGTTCCTGGGCAAAGTCTTCCGCGCCCACCCCGACGTCGCGTACTGGGAAGAGCCGCGCCACGTCTGGGCCTGGCGTCACAACTTCAGGCCAAACGACGTTCTGAAGAGCGAGGACGCGACGCCGAAGATTGTTCGTCATATCCACGACACGTTCGACGAACGCCGGCGCAGCGACGGCAAGGAACGCTTCTGCGAGAAGACGCCCAGCAACTGCCTGCGTCTTGATTTCATCGAAGCCGTCTTCCCGGACGCGATCTATGTCCACATCTACCGCGACGGGCGCGCCGTCGTGCGCTCGACGGGCAAGGTCCTCGAACGCGGCCCCGACACGCACTGGATGGCCAAACGCCTTCTCGGCACGCCGATCTGGGAATGGCCCGCTTATATCCCCCGCGGCGCCCGCACCATCGGGCGCAAGCTCCTCGGGAAGAAGATGAGCTTCTGGGGCCCCCGCCCCCCCGGCTGGAACACATGGTCGAAGGAACACCCAGGCCACGTCGTCCGCGCCATCCAGTGGGCGAAGACCATCGAGCCGGTGCTCGATTTCCGCGAGCGCGTCGATCCTGCGCGGTGGATCGAGATGCGCTACGAGGACTTCATGGGCGACCCGCTCAAGCAGTTCGAACGCCTGCGCCAGCACGCCGGCCTCGCGCCCGCCGACGAACCGCTGGGGTTCCTGCAGCGTGGCGTCGATCCTACCCGCCAATCCAAGTGGAAAGACGAACTCAGCGAGGAAGTCCTCGCCGACGTGCGCCCGCACCTTGAACCGACGCTCGAGCGACTGGGGTATGAGTGGTGAGCGCGTCCCAAAGTTCAAGCCGGGCGCCGCGGGAGAGGCGCCGATGAACATCATCCACTACCTCCCGCGCATCAGCATCGCCGAGGGGGGCGTCACCCGCGCCGTTCTCGACATGACCGCCGCGCTCGCCCAGACGGGCGAGAGCGTGACGCTGCTGACCTACGACGATGGCGACACCCCGCCCGAGTGGCGTGACAGTGAGCGTGCGCCGCACGTCGAGCTGCTGCCCGCCCCTGCGGGACGCGCGGGTCTCTTCACCAAGGCCCAGCTCGCGCCCATCGCCGGGCGGCTCGAACAGGCCGACGCCGTGCATCTTCACGCCCCCTGGACCCTCTCCAACCGCCAGTTCGCTGCGATCTGTCGCAACGTCGGGACGCCCTACATCCTCAGCGTCCACGGCATGCTCGACGACTGGTCGATGGCCCAGCGCACGCTCAAGAAACGCCTCTATCTGGCGTTGGGCGGGCGAGCGATGCTCGAGCGCGCCGCCGCGGTCCACTGCACCGCCGCCTTCGAGGAAGAGCAGGCGAAGAAATGGTTCCCACGCGGACGCGCCGTCACCATCCCGCTCGTCTTCGATGTCGAGACCTTCCGCGGCGATATCGACGCGTCCCACGCTCCCGGCCCGCCACGCGGCGATCGCCCGCGCCTTCTCTTCCTGAGCCGAATCCACGAGAAGAAGGGGCTCGATCGTCTCTTGTACGCCGCCGCGCTCCTCGCTGAGGACGGTGTCGAGACCGACGTTCTCATCGCGGGGACCGGCGATGATGATTACGAACGCGCCATGCGCGCCCTCGCCGACGAACTGGGCCTCACCGACCGCGCCCATTTCCTCGGTCTTGTCACCGGTGAGGCCAAGGCGGCCCTGTACGCGTCTGCTGATCTGTTCGTTCTCCCCACCAGTCAGGAGAACTTCGGCTTCGTGTGCCCCGAGGCCCTCGCCTGCGGCACGCCCGTCGTCACCACCAAGGGCGTCGATATCTGGCCGGAACTGCTCGAGAGCGGCGGCGCCGAGATCGCCGTCAACACCGCGGAGGGGATGGCGTCCACGGTCGGCGAACTCCTCAAGCGTCCCGATCGTCTTGCTGAGATGGGACGGCGCGGGCGCGAGTGGGTCTTCGATCGCTTCTCAGGCGACCGCGTCGCTCAGGAGTACCGGGCCCTTTACGCCGAGATCACCGGGGGGGACTCCCGATGAGCGAAGCCCTCTTCCCATTCCGCAAGCATGTCAAAAAGCAGCGCTACTACCGTGCAGTCTCCCACAAGGTGACCTGGTGGCTCGGCACGCGCTTCCCCACCGCAGTGCCCCTACTCTTCGTCGTCGGGTACCCGAAGAGCGGCACGACGTGGGTCTGCCAGCTCGCCGCCGATTACTTTCAGGTCCCCTTCCCCCGCGCGTCGCTGCTGCCTATCGCGTGCCCCGCGGTCGTTCACGGTCACGAGACCGTTCTGCCCGCGTACCGCCGATCGATCTACGTTCTCCGCGACGGGCGCGATGTCATGGCCTCGCTCTACTTCCACCTCGCCAGGCGCATCGCCGACGGCGACAACCCGCAGCTCTCCAAACGCGAGAAGCGCATGTTCCCCGGGCTGGTCAACAAGGACGACGTCGCGACCAACTTCCCCCGCTTCCTCGAAGCGCAGATGAAAGAGCCGTTCGCCAGCCGCTTTCACTGGGGCGAGCACGTCGCCCGCTCAATGGATGCGTTGAAGCCCGGGCACACCCGCGTGCAGTACGAACGGCTTCTGAGCGACGGGCCCGCCGAGCTGGCGCGCGTCGTGGCCGAGCTCGCCGATGCCCCCGCCGACGAAGAACGCGTCGGATGGACCATCGAGAAGTTCTCGTTCGCCCGCCAGTCCGGGCGGAAGTCAGGCAAGGAGAGCCGCACCGCCTTCCTGCGCAAGGGCGCCGCGGGCGACTGGCGCAACCATTTCTCCCGCGAGTCCGCGGAGATCTTCGACCGCTACTGCGGCGAAGCGCTCGTCCGCGCCGGCTACGAGCCCGATCGCTCCTGGGTGCAAAGCGTCGGCGAGGAGGCGGTGGCGACGTGAGGCTGCCAGACTTCCTGCTCATCGGCGCGATGAAGTGCGGCACGACCACGCTCTTCCGCGACCTGGAGTCGCACCCGGGCATTTTCATGCCCGAGGACAAGGAGCCGCACGCGCTCGTCGATGACGCCGTGCTCACGCCACGCGGGCGCGCCCGCTACGCCAAGCTCTTCGCCCCGGCCCGCGACGACCAGCTCGCCGCTGAAGCCTCGACGGGGTACTCCAAGCTCCCGTGGGAGAGCGGCGCCGTCGGGCGCGCCAAAGAACTCCTCCGCCCCGACCTGCGCGTGCTCTACATCGTGCGCGACCCGATCCAGCGCATCGCCAGCCACCACTACCACCTTTACGCCGGTGAACGCATCGGCCCCGACATCAACGAGGCCGTCCGCGAAGAACCCCGGCTCATCGGCTACACCAGATACGGCTCACAGATCGAGCCCTGGCTCGACGCCTACGGTTCCGACCTTGTGCGCGTCGTCCGCTTCGAGAACTACATCGAAGATCGCCCCGCCCGTGCCGCCGAGGTCTTCGCGTGGATGGGACTCGACCCCGCCCTCGCCGAGATCAGGCCCGAAGAGTCCTTCAACGTCGGAGAGTCCCGGCGCGTCCCGACGCGTCTGCGCTTCATCCTCAAATCACGCCTGTACCGCGAGGTCGGGCGACGCGTCCTGCCGGCTTCGCTGCGCCACGGCGCCCAGCGCACAATGCTCTCCAAGGCCCCGCCGCGCCCTGCACCCCCGCGCCCCGAGACCGTGGACGCCATCCTCGAAGAGCTTTGGCCCGATATCGAGAAGCTTTCGGAACTCCTTGCCCTGAGCGAGCCGATGTGGGAGAGAGAGACGCTCCGACGCCGCCACCACGAGCGTTACGCCTCGCACGTGCAAACGACGGAGGCCGGGACGACCCGATGACCACGCTCACGGCCGCATATCTCGGATTTCTCTCCGTGTTCGTCGCGGTCTTCGTGGCGTATCGCTATCTCTCCGGCAAGGATGAGTTGCTCAGCATGCGCAATTTCTTCCTCGCGGGCTTTCTCATCTTCCAGCTCACCAGCGGCATCGAGCCCATGCTCGAGCAATTCAACGGGCGGTACACCCTCGCCGACTGGGACGGAACCTCGGTTATCTACTGCGGCATGGTCACGGTCTTTCTCGTGATGTTCCTCGTGTGTTACTCACTCGGGCTGGGTTCCAGAACGGCCGCCAAGCTCGTCCCGGTCACCCGCGCCGAGCCTGGCCCCGTGCTCATGCTGCTGATCGCGGTCGTGCTCACGCTCATCGCTTCCGCCATCCGCCTCACCGGCGGCGGCTCGCTCATCTTCACCCTCGCTTCCAAACTCGGCCCGGCGTTCGCCGCCATCGCCTCGGGACTCGTCGCGTGGGTCTGGGCCCGGAGGCTCTTTAACCCGGTCGTCGCCGCCATCGCGATCGCCATCATCCTCGCCAACCTCGGCGTGCAGATCAGCGGCGCCTTCGGGCGGCGCAGCATCGTCGCGATCGGCGCCTGTGTCCTCTGGGGTATGTATTACTCCCACTGGCGCACGCTCCCGCGCACCGGCGTCTTCGTGCGCCTGGGCATGGCCGCCATCCCGCCCTTGCTCTTCCTGGCGGCGTTCACCAGCGTGCGTTCTTCGCAGGAGCGACCATCGCTCGGTGAACAGGTCCGCTCCCTTGTTTCCCAGAGCAACATCAGGCACGGTCTGAAAGACCTCGCCGCCGGTCAGGGCACTGTGCCCGTCAGCCTCTGGCTCATCGAGAACTACCCCGAGCGCTTCGAGTACCGCTGGTTCATGGGCGTGAAGTATTTCTTCTACTACCCGGTCCCGCGCAAGCTCTGGCAGGAGAAGCCCTACCCCCTCAGCACCACCATCGCCTCCGACGCCGACCTCGAAGGCGTCTCGCAGGACGTCCTCAAAATCGGCCCGGGTGTCGTCGGTCACGCCGCGGCGGAAGGGGGGTGGCCGACCATCTTCGTCTACGGCGCCTGCTTCGCGTTCTTCATACGCTTCTTCGACGAGATCGCGCAGAAGAAAGTCACGAACGCTTTCGTCGTGCTCCCCATCGGATCAGCGAGCGGCCAGATCGTCGGCCTTCCCCGCGGGGAGATCAGCGCGTTCGCCATGAACTACGTGCTGTCGGTTGTGCTGGCTTACATCGCGCTCATCGCGATGGCCAAGTTCCTCGAACTCCTCGGGTACCGTGAGTCCGAGCCCGACTGGCTCTCCGGCGTCCCCGCCGACGACTCGTGGGACGACGACTACTGGCCGGAGGATGAAACCTACGGTCACGAAGAAGAGTTCCACGAAGCCGAAAGCCCCCCCCGATGAGCCACGCCAGGCGCCTGGTCGTCTACGCGGGTTCGAGCTGGGTGCGGATTATCCTCGGCTTCGCCGTGGCGTTCGTGCTGACGCCGATCCTCGTCGGCGAGCTCGGCGTCCAGCTCTTCGGTCTCCTCGCGCTCGTGTCCATCTCGCTCGCCATGGCAGATCCTGTCCGCAACGCCGTGGGGAAAGTCCTCACCCGCGAAATGGCCCAGGCCAAAGCCGCCGGCGATGACGAGCGCCTCCGCGATGTGTTCTCGAACGGCGTTGCGCTCGCGTCGATCGTCGCCGTGGTCATCGCGCTGCTGACGCTGGCGCTCACCGCGGTCGCCCCGCACATCTTCGAGATTTCATCCGATCAGGCGTTCAAGCTCCGCGTCGCCATACTGGCCGAGGGCCTGCTCACCGCCTTGGCGTTCATCTTCTCACCGGCGGGCAACCTTTACATCGCCACACACCGCATCGTGATCGAGAACCTGCTCCGCAGCATCCGGCGCACGCTCGACCTCCTCGCCGCCGTCATCGCGTTCTACCTCGGTTTCGCGTGGGATCCATTCCTCGCCTACGTGCTCGCGCGCGTCGCGCTGAAGTTCATCCACCTGTCGTACCGCAACGCGTGGATCCTCAGCCGTGAGCCCGCCGCGAGGATGTCCTTCGCCATGGTCAGCAAGGCGCACATGAAGGAACTCGCGGGCGTCGGCGCCTGGTCCATCAGCGGGCAGGTGGCGCGCATCGGTTTCTATCTCTCCGACCACATCCTGATGAACCTCTTCTTCGGCCTCGCCTACAACGGTATCTACAGCATCATCAACCAGCTCCGCGCCTACGCCCGCATGTTCGGGGGCAATATCTCGCTCGGCGTTGATGCCCTCGCCGCCGACCTCCAGGAACGGGGCGAGGAAGACACCGGGCGGCGCGTCCTCATCGTCACCATGAAGATGGCGATGTCGGTCACGCTGATCTGCGCCATATTCGTCGGTGTCTTCGCCGGGCCGTTCATCGACGTCTGGCTCGGCAGCCGTCTTCGCAACGACGAGACGCTGCTCTCCGTTATGACCTACCCGGACGCCGTCGCTCTCGCGACCACCTTCATTCTCATCCTGCTCCCCGGCGTCGTCCTCGCCGAGACCCACACCGCCGCGACCCAGAACCTCTACGGCATGGGGCACATCAAGAAGTACTCCCCCGCGATCATCGCGGCATCAATCTTCAAGATCGTCCTCGCCACGCTCTGGCTCCTCGCCGGGGGCGGCCCGCTCGCCATCGCCTTCTCAACCCTCATCGCCAACATCGCCGTCTACGGGATCTACTTCCCGCGCCTCATCTGCAGGCTCGCGGGCCTGCGACTCTCCGATCTCGTTTTCGGCGCCTACGCCCGCCCGCTCGTTTCGGCGGCGGTGTGCGTCACAGTCGGTCTCTTCATGCGTTCGCTCTTCACAGAATGGGACTGGCCCAGACTCATACTCAGTGTGGCGGTCACGGGCGCCGTGTACGCGATCACATTCCCGCTTATCGTCGCCAATCCTTACGAGCGGCGCGCCATGCTTAAAGTGTTCGAGGGCGCCGCCCGCCGCGTCCGGCGTAGGAAAGTGGCTCGCCCGTGAACCGTTTGGTCAGCGAGCATCTCGACAGCGTCACACCAGACGCTCTCCCGCCGCTGAAGCGCGAAGGCCCGCCGCGCGCGCTCTTCATTCACGGCAATATCTTGGGCTTCAAGACTGTCGGTCGCCTCCTCACCTCCTACTGCGCTGACCGAGACGACCTCGACGCCGTACACATCCACCTCCGCTGGCCCACATGGATGCGCGTCCTCGGCAAAGCCGCGCCCTTCCGCACGAGCGGGCGCGATATGTCCGCCGAACGCTTCATGTTCCTCTGGGGCGTCGTGCTCAAACGCTGGTTCACCGGCCCGCTTGACCTGAGCCGTTTCGATGTCGTTCACATCCTCACTCAGGGCAACGCCCGTGCTGTCCCCTGGGCCACAGAGCGTTTCCCGCACGTCAGGTTCGCCGTCAACGCCGACGCCACCGCCGTCCAGCAGTGCGAGGCCTTCGGTTTTTCGAAACGCGCCAAGGCCTACTCCATCGCTCAGGAACGGAAAATCTTCAGCGCGTCTCATCTCGTCGCCACACGGAACGAGTGGGCCGCCGAATCGCTCCGCGACGACTACGGCGTGCCTGAATCAAAGATCCACGTCGCGAGCAACTCCGTCCCGATCCCCGACGCCCACCGTTGGGACGGCAAAGAACGCGAGACGAGCCCCCTGCCGCGCCTGGCCTTCGTCGGCGCCTGGAAACGTAAGGGCGGCGATCTCCTCCTCCGCGTTCATCAGGAGCGCTTCCGTGAGCGCGCGGAACTCCACGTCTTTTCCCGCGTCCCGAACCCCGACCGTTCCGCGAAGAACGTGATCTGGCACGATTTCGTTGACCGCGCCGAGCTCCTCGAACGCTGGCTCCCCTCGATGGATCTCTTCGTTCTCCCGTCCCGCGACGACATGCTCCCCTGGGCCGCCCTCGAGGCCTGCGCCGCCGGCCTGCCCGTCGTCGCCTCGAGCGTCGGCGCGATACCCCGCCTCATCATCCGGGGGCGCACCGGCGCCCTCTGCGAGCCGGGCGACGCCGATTCGCTGGCCGCCACCATCGAGCCGTTGCTGAGCGACGCCGAAGCACGCGAAACGATGGGGCGTGCCGCTCGTGAGTTCGTCCGCGAGCATCACAACCCCGACGTCACCTACCCGGCGCTCCTGGCCCGCCTCGCCGCGCTCGCGGATCAGGACTCATGAGCACGCTCCCCACCTTCCTTGTCATCGGCGCCCAGAAGAGCGCCACCTCCAGCCTCTGCGCGCTGCTCGGGCAGCACCCCGATGTCTTCATGTGCGAGCCCAAGGAGCCCTACTTCTTCTCGCACGACGAGATCTACGCCAAAGGCCGCGCGTGGTACGAGTCTCTCTTCGCCGGCGCCGAGAATCATGATGCGGTCGGCGAAGGCAGCACCACCTACACCCAGCATCACCTGTACCCAGATGCCCCCGAGCGCGTCGCCGAGGCGTTGCCCGACGCCAAACTCGTCTTTATGGCCCGCCACCCAATCGAGCGCATCATCTCGCATTGGATGCACCTGAAGACCAAGGGCGGGCGCGAGACGCTGCCGATCGATCAGGCCGTTCGCGAGCGTCCTGAGTATCTCGACCACAGCCGCTACCACCACCAGCTCTCCTTTTACCGCGAGCGCTACGACGCCAGCCGCTTCCATCTGATGCTCTTCGAGGATTTCAAGCAGAGCCCCGAGCGTGAAACACGCGTCTGCCTCAGCTTCCTTGGCGTCGGTCCGCAAGCCTGGCGTCCCGAAGACGCCGCCCGCGTGCGCCACGCCTCCAGCGAAGGCCGCGCCGACACCGGCGCCCTCCGACCTCTGCGCCGCATCCCGGGCTTTTCCGCGCTGCGCGACCTCGCGCCCACATCGATCCGCGAGCCCCTCCGCCGACTCCTCAAAAGGCCCGTCGGCGACAAACCCGAGCTCAGCGTTGATACCCGCCGCTGGCTCGAAGACCAACTCCGCGACGACGCCCACGCATTCCTCGCGAGCGCAGAAAAACCCGCGGACTACTGGGGATTCTGATCCGCCTCGCTCTCGCCGCGTCGCACCGCCGGAACCTCAAGCTCGTACACCACCGGGCGATGGTCCGAATACACCCGCGGCCCCACCCGCGCGTCACGCACGCCAACGCCCTCCGACACATACACCCGATCGATCGGCAGCGCGAAAAGTGACGGCGCTCCCGCGGGCCACGTCCCCTGCGTGAACACCTCCGTCGGCGAGCGCAGCCCAGTCTCCCGCACAATCTGGCGGTGCAGAGCACCCATCGGCGTCGTGTTGAAATCCCCCGCGAAGATCACCGGCGCGTCGTTCGTTCTCATCCACGCCCGGATCAACTCGTTGTCCACCCGCGCCCAGCGCTGCGAGAGTTCCCACGTCCGCTCTGTCCGCGGCGAGCGCGGGTGCGCCGCCGTGAACAGGAACTCCCCACCGCTCGGGTGCTTCACGATCACCGAGCTGTACGCCGCGAAGCTCAGCCGGTACTTGGGATCAACTTCCCCAGTAAGCGGTTCGAGGCGCACCGGCCAGCGCGACAGAAGCGTGATTGTGTGCTGCCCGTGCTCCGTCGCACGTTCCACCACGTTGGGCAGGTGTTCCTCCCCGGGCCACAGCCCGCTCCGGCGCACGAACCACGGCGGATCGACCAGGCACACCAGATCCACCCGTTCGTTCACGAGCCACGCCCGGAAAACGTTGTCGAGCTCGCTGCCGCGCCGCTCCGCGCCCCGCGCGAACGCGTTGTACACCGCCACCCGCACCGGGAACGTCTCAGCCTCGGGGCTGCTGCCCGAGAACGGCTGGTACCGCGCCAGGATCAGCACAAGGAGGCACAGCGTGAGCCCAACCGATCCCCAGATGGCCCTTGTGCTGCGCCAGAGCAGCGCGAGCGCCAAGCTCCCGACCGCGGGCAGCATCGCGTGCGGCGCGAAGTGCGAGAGCAGGTCCAGCCGGTACGACGAGAACGGAGCCACCGACGCCAGCAGGACGAGCAGCGCCCCGCCGCCCATCAGCGCCCAGGCGCCGCGCAGACCCCACCCCGCCACCCTCCGGATCCAGTGTGTTGGGCGCGGTCGCAGACGCATGACCGTCGAGCATGAAACCCATACGCACGCCCGTCAACACGACCACCGGCTCGCGGGGTTCGGTTTATGACGGTCAGCGAATCGGGCGCGACTACCGCGTCCGAGAAACTATTTCTGCGCTGAGATCCGGAACCCAAAGACGCAACCCGACGCGATGAATCGGAGCTTCGATATGTAGCACCCTCTCAACGGAAGGAATCAGGTCATGTCGACCATCTTTGGCAACGCGGCGGTCTGTCTCACCATGGCGGCTTGTGCAGGACTCCCCGCGCAAGTGGCCTACGCCGAGCAAGATTTCCGCGTGAACACGCTTATCGAAGACGACCTCTTCCGTGTCACCGATGCCCGAACAGGGAAGGTCATCATCGAGACCGACGACACGTCGTTCCACTACTACATACCCCGCCGAGGGGCTGCGCTCGAGCCCGAGCTCGACATCGTGCCCATGACCAACGGGTTTGACATGGTCTACACCTTCACCAACGACCGAACCATCGATATGCCCATCGGCGCCGTCGAGTTCAACGGGCTCAAGCTCGGCAACGAGTTCGACTACCGCCGCCTCGGTTCCGACGGCTACAAGGAACGCGTCGACGCCTCGAATCCTGTGAACCGTTTCTACTTTGGCTATCCGCACGGCCCCCGCTCGCCGTATTCGCCCGTCGCGGTTGTCGAGACCGAAGACCACGTCATCGGCGTTTCCATCCTCTACCCGGTTCTCGAATGGGAACACGATGCCCTCGGCACGCTCGAACGAACCGGGGGATCGAGCGGTGACGACTGGCGGCTCCGCTGGAAGCTCTCCAACTTCGGCAACGACCGCGGTCGCCTGAAGGTCCGCCACCCCACCAAGCTCGCTCCGGGTGAAACCCGTACTTACACCGTCTGCGTCCGCATCACCGACAACCACGACAAGTGGATCGGCACCCTCACTCCCTACCGCGACTTCTTCCAGCAGACACTCGGCGGCGTTACTTACGAGCGAGACGCCCGCCCGATCGTGCCCTTCTCTCTCGCCGGGCGCGGATTGCTCTCAAACGAAAACCCCTACGGCTTCCGTCAGGAAGAGTTCCGCCCCGACATCCACGGCTTCGGCCCGCTCCTCGACTGGTACGCCGACCGCGATGTCCAGAACCGTCGCGTTCTTTTCTGGCAGCCCAGCGGGCTTCAGCGCTTCAACCTCGACAACAACCTTCCCTTCAAGTTCACCTCGTTCTGGAGTGAGGGCGATCAGTACGGCCACGCCATGGGCGACGCTCCCCAAGAGTTCCAGCGCTTCGTCACGGAGAACAACATCGACCTCGGGTTCTGGTGGGGTCAGTCCACAAGAATCGCTCGCGAGTGGGATGTCGCTGAATCCGAGATTCTCGATCCTGAGAACTCCGAGCACGTCGCCATCGCATGCGCGGAGATAGACGCGGCGGTCGCGGCCGGCGCGACCTTCTTCGGCCTCGACGCGTTTGGCAGCGTCAGCGCCATACCTGTCTGGGATCTCGTGAAGTGGTTGGAGATCCTCAACGAACGCTACCCCGACATCACCTTCGTCGCCGAGAAGCACAAGCCCGACATCGTCCACCGCCTCGCCGGCAACTTCTACCAGGCCTACAACAAGGGCCGCAGCAACCCGTCCTCAGTCGAGGAAGTCCGCAAGATCACCAACCCGCACCCGCTGTCCAACTTCGTCCTACCGGGCAGCGAAATCTGGCTCAGCTTCCGCTTCGAGATCCCCGAGCGCGTCCCGGGCTTTATCGCCACACCTGAGTTCCAGCGCTCCGAGTTCGAGTGGGCGCTCGAGGGCGGCTACATCCCCATTATGTTCGGCATGTACGACTGGGACCCCAGCACCCGCGCCGCCAACTACTGGGAGAACATCCCGGACGACCTCCCGCCCGCCTACTCCCCCATCGATCCCGTCGACGGCTCGGGCGAGCAGGCCGAAGAGGAATTGGAGCCCGCAAACCCGCGCTTGCTCCAGGGCGGGCAGACCCGCCGCACCGTCAACACCCACTCCAACAACCCGGGCGATCTCAAGTCGAAGAAAAACCGCTGAGATCAGCGAACACCCCGCTCACAAAACCAAGCCCATTGTCCGCGCACGCCTTCTTCAAAGGGCGTGCGCGGTTTGTATCCAAGCTCACCGCCGCTCCGCGATAAGTCCGCGTACGTCCGATTGACATCCCCGGGCTGCATCGGCTGACGATCGATCTTCGCGGGCGTCCCGACCGCCGACGCCACCGTCTCGATCATCTCACTCAGCGACACCGGGTGATTCCCACCCAGGTTCCAGACGCGGTACCCGTGCTCCGGGATCCGCTCCAGCGCCGCCAGCACGCCGCCGACGATGTCGTCGATATAGGTGAAGTCCCGGCTCGTCGATCCATCGCCGAACACAGGGATCGTCTCCCCTGAACTGATCAGCCGCATGAACTTCATGATCGCGAGGTCGGGACGCTGCCGCGGCCCGAAGACCGTGAAGAACCGCAGGCACGCCGTCGGCATCCCGTAGAGGTGATGGTGCGTGTGCGCGATCAGCTCACACGCCCGCTTCGTCGCCGCGTACGGGCTGATCGGCTCATTCACATCGTCCGTCTCCGCGAACGGGACCTTCTCGTTGTTCCCGTACACGCTGCTCGACGACGCCATCACGAAGCGCTCAACGCCCGCCGCACGAGCGGCTTCCAGCAGCGCCATCGTCCCGTTCACGTTCACGTCCGCGTACAGCGCCGGCTGCTGGATACTGGGACGCACCCCCGCCCGCGCCGCCAGATGGATCACGTCGTTAACGCCGTGCTCATCCAGAAGCGAGCCCATCCGTTCTCCGTCGCGGATGTCCGCCTCAACGAACACGAACCCATCGCCACCCTCGCCGCGAGCGATCTCATCCAGCGTCCCGCGTTTGACCGCCGGGTCGTAGAACGAATCCAGGTTGTCGATCCCAACGACACGATCCCCCCGCGCCAGCAGCGCCTGGGTCGTGTGTGAGCCGATGAACCCACCGGCCCCTGTCAGCAGAATGGTGCGTTGATCAGCCATACGACCCTCTCTCCCGCATGATCGGCGGGGGACACAGGCTACTACGCCCGCAACCACCCGGTCGGTTCAAAAAGACAAGCGGGACGCCCCGTGCGTAGGGCGTCCCGCTGGAGGAGAGAGAGATTTCGAGAGTGTAAGAGTTGTCGACGATATGGGAAGTTTTCTATCTCTGATTTACAGACCACCGAACTCAAAACCAAAAAATATCATTCGTCCCTCAGTAATTATTGCGCGAAACAACCCCATTCTCTGTCCGGTTCACCCGCCAAGACCCCCGTAAACAAGCGGCGCCAGCCCCACCGTCACCGCGCCGACCAAAAGTGTCAGCGGCAAACCAAACCGTAGGAAATCACCCACCCGATACCCCCCCGGGCCCATCACCATCATGTTCGTCTGATACCCCATCGGCGTCGCGAACCCCGCCGACGCCGCCACCGCCACGCACACCGCGAAGGGCAGCAGCGGCAGATCGTTGTCCCGCGCTGCCTCGAGCGCCACCGGGAACATCAGGATCGCCGCCGCGTTGTTCGTGATCACCGAAGTAAAGAACGCTGTCAGCGCGTACACCACGCCCAGCAACCCCCACACCCCCAGCGAAGCCCCCCAATCAACCAGCGACCCCGCCAGCGCCGCCGCCAAACCCGTCTGCTCCATCGCTGTCGCGAATCCGAACGCCGAGCCCACGACCGTCAACACCTGCCAGTCCACGCTCCGTCGCGCATCCGGCCCAGTGCAGCACCGCAGCAGCACCATCCCCAGCGCCGCCGCCAGCGCGTACGCCATCGCCCGGTCCGGGTCGTACGTGATCAGCCCCACCATCCCCGCCAGAATCGCCAGCGCCACCGGCGCCCGCGCGTGCCGCGGCGCCGCCGACCCGGGCAGCTCGTTCACCAGATAGAAATCCTGCGAATCCCGGTAGCGCTCCGCGAAATCCCCCGAGGTCTCCAGAAGCAGCGTGTCCCCCGCCCGCAGCCGGATATCACCCAGCCGCCCCTCGATCCGCTCGCCCTGACGGTGCGCCGCGATCACCACCGCCCCGTACCGCGTCCGCAGCGACGCCTGACGGATCGACATCCCAAGCAGCGGCGACCCCTGCGAAACAACAGCCTCAATCAGCCGCGACGCGTGCCGCGGCCCAAGCAGCTCCTGCCGCTCATCACCGGGAATCGGCGACAGCCCCTTCACCTTCTGAAGATCGCGCACCGAACTCAGCACGCCCACGAAAACCAGCGCGTCCCCCGCCCGCAGAATCTGCGAGGGCGCCACCGCGTGGATCGTCCCCTCTTCCCGCTCGATCCGCGCCAGGAACAGGCCCGGCAGCTGCCGCAGCCCCGCCTGCTCCACGCTCTGCCCGATGATCGCCGCCTCTTTGTCCACCCGCATCGCTGTCGTGTACTGCCGCGGGTTCGAGAGATCGAACGTCCGCTCGTCCCTATTTGGCAAAAGGAACCGCCCCGCGATCGCGATGTACGCAAGACCAACAATCGCCGCCGGCACGCCCACCCAAGCGATGGTGAACATCCCCATCGCCTCGACGTTCGGCTCGTCCTGATGGTCCAGCACCAGCCCGTGCACCAGCAGGTTCGTGCTCGTGCCTAGCAGCGTGCACATCCCGCCCAGAATCGCCGCGAAGCTCAGCGGCATGAACAGCCGCGACACCGACAGATCATGCCGCTTCGCCCAGTCCGACAGCACCGGCAGGAACATCGCCACGATTGGCGTGTTGTTCACCAAGGCGCTCGCCACCGCCACCGGCGCCGACAGCCGCAGCTGCGCCGCCCACATCGATCCCGGACGCCCCAGCAGCATCGACGTCAGCTTCGTCATCGCCCCCGTCTCGCGCAAGCCCGCCGCGACGACGTACAGCACCGCGATCGTTACGACCGCCGGCTGCGCGAACCCCGTCACCGCCTCAGCGGGCGACAGAATGCCCGTCAGCAGCAAGACGCCCAGCCCGCCCAGCAGCACCAGGTCCGCCCCGAAGCGCCCCGAGATCAGCCCGCCGATCATCACGATCAGCACGCCCGCCAAGACCCACGCCTCGCCCGAGAGCGACTGCGCCAGCAGGATCGGTGCGGTGTTCATCATGAGGGGTGCGGGCTCCTGGAAGCGCCCGCTCCGCGCGGGCTCAGTCGCTACCCATATCGGCGAATCCGAGTTCGTCGATAGCGTGAATGATCTTCGCGTGGATATCAGGCGTCCCGCAAATCACGCCCCGGTTCGTCGCCAGCGTCGAGCCGTGCGAAAAATCCAGCCTTTTGCCCGTGATGTCCGTGACCACGGCGCCAGATTCGGTCGCGCACAGCGCCCCCGCGGCGTGGTCCCAGATCTTCTCCCGATACCCCGGACGCGTCGGCATCCGCAGGTAGGCGTCCGCCTGCCCCCGCGCCACTACCGCGTACTTCGCCTGGCTGTCCAGACGCAGCGAACGGCTCTCGCGACCCATCGATTCCAGAATCTTCAGCGTGTGGTCGTGCTTCGAGTGCCCACCCTCGACTGACTCGCACACCCGCACCAGATCATCCGGCGCATGAGCCAGCTCCGGCACCCGCGCCAGCTTCTCATCCGGGCGGTCCGCCGGGGCCTCCCACAGCCCGTTCCCTCGTACCGCGACATACAGCGCACCGTGCCCGTCCGCTTCGTCGAAGCCCTTCCCGAAATCCATCGGCAGGTTCGGGCACCCCAGCACCCCGATCGTCGGCAGGTGATCCTCGATCCACGCCAGACTCACCGCGTACTGCCCGCCCCGCAGGAACCCTTTGGTCCCGTCGATCGGATCCAGCGTCCAGAACGACGCCCCCTCGCCTTTGTCGTTCCCACCGTCGATCGCTTCGAGCACACTCGCTTCGTCGGCGTCCGACCACACCATCCGCACCGCGTTCACCACCCGTTCGCGCAGCGCCGGGTCGCCCGAGCGCAGCTCGTCGGCGTCCTCCTCGCCGACAACACGAATGTCGCCCAGCGCCTCGCGCAAGCGATGGATCACCACCGCTTGGCTCGCGAAGTCCGCCACCGTCACCGGGCTGCGGTCATCTTTCAGAACCTTCGTGATATCGCCCTGGCCGTGCTGCACCGCCCGGCACACCACGCACGCGTCGTGCACCGCCCGTCGCGCCGCTTTGAGAAACGCGCTCTCGTCGATCACGCCTGCACCGCGCTCAGCACGCCCGTCTCACCCAGGAAACGCACGACTTCCGCGACGCACTCGTCCACGCTCTTGCCTTCGGTCTTCAGAACAAGCTCGGCGTTCTCCGGGGCCTCGTACGGATCATCGATCCCCGTGAACCCCTTGATCTCGCCCGCTCGGGCCTTCTTGTACAGACCCTTCGGGTCGCGCTGCTCGCACACCTCGATCGGCGTGTCCACGAACACCTCAAGGAACTTGATCCCCGCGTCGTCGTGCAGCTTCCGAGCCTGATCACGGTCCGCCCGGTACGGGCTGATGAAGCTCGTCAGCGCGATCGAACCGCCGTCCGCGAACAGCTTCGCCACCTCGCCGATCCGCCGGATGTTCTCCGCCCGGTCCTCAGCCGAGAAGCCGAGGTTGTTGTTCAGACCGTGGCGCACGTTGTCGCCGTCCAGCCGGTACGAGTTCACGCCCTGCGTCACCAGCACCTGCTCAAGCGCCGACGCCACCGTGCTCTTGCCCGACGCGGACAGGCCCGTGAACCACAGTGTGGCCCCCGTGCAGTTCAGCGCCTTCCAGCGCTCTTCCCGGGTGAGGTTGCCCTCGTGCCAGACGATATTCGTGGCTTTCACAGCGCTGCTCATGGTCGGTTCCTCTTTCTGGTGGCGATCCCGGCCCACGACCGGGAGAGAAACCCTAGAGCGTCCGATGCAACCGCGTCAAGCCAGAAAAGTCGGTTTTAGCGGTTCAGCCGCTGGCGCATCCGCTTCGCCGTCCGCTCGTCCATCGAGAGCGTCACCGCCAGCGGCCCGTCGTTCTGCACCAGCCACACCAGACCGTTCAGATCATGGTGCTCACCCAGAAACTCGCGCAGGCGCCCCCGCGTCTTCGGATCGCTGGGCGTCCCGATGCCGATCTCCGCCGTGGCCTGCGACACCAGCTCGAGCCCGTCGTCGCTGTCCGCCGTGATCCACTGCACCCCCGCGCCCATCAGCGCCGCGTTCACCCGCCGACGATCCTCATCAGGCGTATCCGCCCCGAGCTGATCGATCAGAAGCCACCGCTCGCTCTGCCGAGGCATCGGGGGCGGCTGTGGCAGCGTGCCCTGATTCGCAGCCTCGACCGCCTCGCCCACATGCGTCAGTACCGTCTCACGCCAGCGACCGGCCATCTCGGGCCAGCTCTTCGCCGCGTCGCGGATCATCTCCGGATCGAAGCTCAGCTCCATCGTCCGCCCGTCGGCTTCCGTGATCCGCAGCAACCCGGAATCACTGTCAGCACTGATCGAGAATTCGTCGTCGCTATGTCGCAGTTGCGTCCGCGAGCCGTTCGTCGCCAGCGGCCCCGTCTCCGCCGTAAGAACGCTGACCACGATCCCGCCCGCCAGCATGATCGCCGCGACAAGACCAAGCATCATCACAGCCCCACCCACAGGGTTCTTCCGGCGCGGCGCCCGCCCGACCACGCCCCGCCCGCGCATCCGCTTCGCAGCCGACGTACGCCGCGCTCTCACGCGCTCCCGCGCCCGCCGAAGCTGCTCCTGCGCCGAAGCCCGCTCCTCCAGCGGCAGCACCGCCCGCGCGGGCGACGCCGAAGCCACGGCCTCCACCACCGCCGCCGGCGACGCCGGACCGGCCTTGTACTTCCCAGTCCACCAGTTCACGAGCTCAAGCCGAGGCTTCGAACGAGCCTCGGGTTGCGCCGCTTCCGGCGCCGGCGGGACCGGCGTCCCCGCGACCGCCGCCGCAGCGACAGGCGTCGCCGGCGCAGGCGGCTCGAAGTCGGCCAGTTCATCCACCGGCGTCTCCGGCTCGTAATCATCCCCGCGCTTCATGCTGGGAAGATCCGCCGGCGTGAACCCCGACATCGAGGGCGCGCTCGTGAGCGCCCGCAGATCGTCCAGCATCTCGCCCGCTGTCGCATACCGCTTGTCGTACTCCGCCATCGCCCGACGGATGATCCAGCGCAGCGCTTCCGGGCACTTCTTCCGCACCTGCGACAGCCCGCCGTGCGCCGGGAAGGAGTTCTCAACGATCGAATACAGCACCGCGCCCGCCGCGTACACATCGAACTTCTCGCCCGACACCTGGTGCACCTTCACGCCCCGCAGCGCCATCCGCACCAGCTCCGGGTCGCGGAAATACTCCGTCCCGTGCGTCGTCAGCGTCATCGCCGAACGCAGCGGCGTCACCAGACCCAGATCAACCAGGTGCGCCCGACCGTCGTGGACGATGATGTTGTCCGGCTTCACGTCCTTGTGCCACAGCCCGCCGCGGTGGTACCGCGCCAGCGTGTCCACCAGATCCGTCGCGTACCCCACGCCTTCGCGCAGCTTCGTGTCGCTCAGGCCGTCCCCGTCCGACTGCTCGTGCAGACGACGGATCGCCGTCGAGAGATCATCCCCCGGCACATACGGCATCACGTAGAAGAACCGCTGCTCGTTCAGGTCATGCTCGAGCACCAGCCCGATGTTCTTCGCGGCTTCCAGCGCCCGGCTCTCACGCACGATCTGCGGCAGACTCGATCCATCATGCAGGGAGAAATGCTTGATGATCACCTGCCCGATGCCGTGACGACCCATCGCCTCAAACGCCGCCCGCTTGGCCGCGTCGGGCTCCGCGACGTAGAGCTTCGCGCCGGACCCGCCGGGAGGCAGCGAGCCAACCACCTTGTAGCCCTCAAAGCCGCCCGCACGCCGCCCGGGCTTGTCAGCCCCAGGCGCCCGCGCAACCACATCAGGCACACGCTTCTCGATGCCCTCGGTCAAACCGCCCAGACCCAGGAACCACGCCGGACGACCGATGCAGATGCGGTACAGGCACGCGCCCGCCGCGCCGATCTCATCGCGCACCGCGCCAAAGTAATGACGCGACGCGCTCCAGCGACCGATCACGATGCTGCCCAGAGCCAGCGGCACGAACACCACCGACGTCAGCACGGCGCCCACGATGCGCACCGCATCACCAAGCTCCCCGCCGATGAACGTGAAGATGCGACCGATCAGCTTCCCGAGAAGCGCGAACACCGGAACCATCACATAGATGATGAAGAGAATCGCGGCCACCAGGCCGAAACACGCGAGCAACATGGCGAAGATGGTTGGCATATCACGCGCTCCAGCGCCCGATCACGCTCGGCTCCCGCCCGATCATCCAAACGCCCCGGCTTCATCCTGCCGGCGCAGCTCCACCTGCTGGTGGTAGATCTCGGCGATCGCCTCGTCGAAGAGGGCGTCGTCCGCTTTGGTGGGATTCAGCCCCAGCCCGTTTCGCTCCGCCTCATCAAGCTCGTCCTGCGTGAAACTGTAGGTGCTGATCACCTCAGACAGCCGGCTCCGCAGCGTCGTCCGGATCTTCGCCATCCGACGGCTCACCGTCGGCTCGCTCGTCCCGAGCTGCTTCGCCACGTCCTTGCCCTGCATCCCGTCCAGAACGCGCATCCGGTAAATCGAGAAGTCCATGAAATCGGCCTCCCGCTCCACCATGCGGATCGCCGCCTCCACCTTCGCCCGGAACACCGCGCCCTCATATTCAGCGTCGGGCTTCGCCCCGATCGCCTGGCTCATCCACGCCTCGTCAAGCGCCGCCGGACGCTTCCCGCCGCCGCGCTTCAGCGCCATCCGCCGGTCGATCTCATCGCCCAGCGTGTGCTTCGCGATCGCCAGCAGCCACGTCGAAAACCTCGCCCCACGCGTGGGGTCATAGTCATCGATGCAATCCGATAACGCCGCCAGCGTCTCCTGCGAGAGATCACGCACGGTCTCAGAGCCGATGCGTCCGCGACCCCACTTCGCGAGCTGAGCCCGCAAGACAGGCCCGAACGTCTCCCACAGCTCAAACCACGCCGCCTGATCCCGCGCCCGCAGCCGCGAGATGAACCCGGTCGTCAGATTATTCAGCATCCTCGCCACCCCCAGCCTGCCCCGGGACTGCCCCCGGGGACCGCTTTCTTGGGCAACAGACCGTCCGTCTTCCGTCAGGGACGCCGCCCGGTCCTTATGGGTTCTCCGACTCAAAAAGAATACCACGCGAAAACACGCATGAAATCGACCGCCGCCCGCTCGGAACAAGACCCCTGACCACACGAGCCCACACCGGGGCGTTCCCGGGGGCTCAAGCGGATAAGGAAGTCAAAGGATGTGCATTATGGGCGGCATCACGAAGAGTATTGTTCGGTTTGGTGTGATCGCCGGCCTGGCGGCGGGCGGAGCCGCCCTGATCGCAGGGCCCGATCGCGTCGCAGCGTTCGCCACACAGGCCCGGTCCAGCATCAACACCCACATCGATAACCACATCGGCGACCCCGCCGCCATGCGTCACCAGCTGCGTGAGCTCGAGGCCAAGTACCCCGAGCGCATCGCCGAGGTGAGCGCTCAGCTGGGCGAGATCGCCGAACAGATGAAAACCCTCAACCGCGATCAGGCCGTCAGCCAGCGTGTCGTCGAGCTCGCCCTCGCCGACAAGTCCGAGCTCGCGAACCTCATCGCCCGAGCCGAGAACGCCGTCGTCGAGCACGGCTCCGCACGACTCGTGCGGATCTCCTTCGACGACCGCACCTTCGACCTCGACGAGGCCTACTCACGAGCCAACACCATCAACGAGACCATCAACCTCTACGAGAACCGCGAGCAGGACATCGCCCTCGATCTCGAATCCCTTGAGCACGACAGCGAGATCCTCAAGGGTCTCCTGAGCAAGCTCGAAACCGAGCAAGCCGAGTTCCAGGCTCAGATCGCGCAGCTCGACGCCAAGATCGACGCCATCGCCCGCAAGGAAAAGATGGCCGACCTCATGGAAGAGCGACAGAAGCGCATCGATCAGCTCAGCCGCTTCGAGGTGGGCAGCCTGGACCAGCTCCGCGCCAAGCTCGCCCGTCAGCACGCCGAGCTCGACGCCCGCATCGCCAGTGCCGGCGCCCGCGATTCGCAGACCAGCTACGAGGACCGCGCCCGCTTCGACGTGGATGCCACCACCTCCCGCACCCTGCGTATCGAGTCGCCCCGCACCGTTGCTCCCACCCGCGTCATCATCGACAGCGAGTGCGAAACCAAGACCGACTGCGACGACGAAGACACCACCGTCGCCATCCGCTAACCCTCCCGAACGTTTCTCTCCTCACCAAAGGGAACACAACGCCGCCCCGCGCCCCATAGCGCGGGGCGGTTTTCATGCGCTCTCCCTCTACACTCCCACCGTGCCCCGCCTCACAGACGACGCCATCGTCCTCCGACGCTTCGACTGGTCCGAGACCAGCCAGATCGCCTGGCTCTTCACCAAAGACCACGGCCTCCTCCGCGGCGTCGCCAAGGGCGCCAAACGCCCCAAGAGCGCCTTCGACGGCGGCCTCGAACCCCTCACCCGCGGCGAAATCGGCGCGATAGTTAAACCCGACGCCGACCTCGCCACCCTCACCTCCTGGGACCTCCGCGCCGTCTGCTGGCCCGCCCGCGCCTCCCTCGAAGCCAACCGCGCCGCCCTCTTTTGCGTCGGCCTCCTCGCCTCCGCCGTCACCGACCACGACCCCCACCCGCCCATCTTCACCGCCCTCACAAACTTCTTCGATTCCCTCGACAACGCCGCCGACCCCTGGCCCGCCGCCGCCCTCTTCCAATGGCTCGCCCTCGTCGACACCGGCCACGCACCCCGTACCGACGACATCCACGAACTCACCACAAGCGCGGGCGTCCTCGGCTTCGACCCCCACAGCGGCGCCTTCGTCCCCGACCCCGGCGCCCACGCCCGCGAACTCTGGCGCGTCCGCGCCGCCACCGCCGACGCCATCGCCCGCCTCGCCGCCGCCGACACCCCCAGCCCCGGCGAAGACACAGCCCTCGCCAACCGCTTCCTCCTCGCATATTGGACATGGATCCTCGGCCGCGAACCCCGCGTAGCCCGTCTGCTCACGTCCGAGTCGCAACCGACCCCCTGATCCCGTCAAGCGCCCCCACCCCGCGGACGATACGACAACCCCGAAACGCGCCAAAGACAGCCAGGGAAGGCCAGTCGGATGAACACCCAAGTCCTCCAGGACGTCCTCGCGTCCCCCCGTCTCCCAACCCCGCCCGCCATCGCGCTGCGCATCATCGAGATGACCAGCGACCCGAACGTCACCCCCGCTCAGCTCACCGACCTCGTCCAGGCCGACAGCGCACTCTCCTCCAAGATCCTCAAGACCGTCAACTCCGCCTTCTACGGTCTCTCCACACCCGTCGCCTCCATCAAGCGCGCCCAGATCATGCTCGGGCTCAGCGCCATCAAATCCCTCACACTCGGCTTCTCCCTCGTCGAATCCCTCGGAGACGACGAGCCCGGCGACTTCGACTACCCCGCCTTCTGGTCCCGCAGCCTCCACGCCGCCGCATGCGCCAAAGCCATCGCCGCCAAAACCCGCTGCATGGAACCCGAAGAAGCCCTCCTCGGCGGTCTCCTCCAGGACGTCGGCATGGTCATCCTCCACCGCACCCTCGGCCAGCCCTACGACGAGGCCATTAAGGGCGCCGAAGGCCTGCACCGCAAGATCTCCGCCATCGAACTCGCCGAGTTCGACATCACCCACCCCCTCGTCGCCTCCACCTTCGCCGAGCGCTGGCGCTTCCCCGCCACACTCATCACCAGCGTCCGCTACCACGAGCAGCCCACCGCTGCCCCCAAAGCGCATCAAAAGCCCGTCCGCTGCATTGGCCTCGCGTCCCTCGGCGCCTCCGTTCTCACCGAAGCCGAGCCCGCCGCGGCCCTCCGCGCCTATCTCAGCAAGGCTCAATCCTGGTTCGCTCTCCAAGCCGCCGAGGCCGAAGCGATCCTCGAAGAAGCCTCCTCCGGCGCCCGCGAGTTCTCCAAGCTCCTCGAGGTCCCCCGCGGCGCCCCCACCGACGCCCGCGCCATCCTCGAAGCCGCCAAGGACCAGCTCGTCGACGTCAACCTCGAAGAGCAGATCGACTCCGCCGTCGGCAAGGCCCGCGCGGGGCTCGACACCGACGAACTCACCGGCGTCGCCACCCGCCGTGCCTTCCTCGCCATGCTCGAAGACGCCCACCAGCGCGCCGCAGATTCAGAAGGCGACCTCACCGTCGCTACCTTCGATGTTGAAGCCTTCCGCGACATCAACGAACAGCACGGACGCGAAACCGGCGACCGCGTGCTCACACACATCGCTCAGCGACTCCGCCGCGATTTCACCAACTACGGCGGCGAGGTCGCCCGCGTCTCAGACGAAACGTTCGCGCTCCTCCTCCCGGGTGTTGACAGCCGCACCGCCGCCAAGGCGTGCAAGGCGGTCGTCGAAGCCGTCGCCACAGAAGACGGCGCCCCGGGCGGCGCGCCCCTCTCGCTCCGCGCCGGCATCACCACCATGGACGCCGAATCCGCCCGCGCCTTCAGCGCCCCCCTCACGCTCCTCACCGCCGCCGAACAAGCCCTCGACGCCGCACGCCACGCGGGGGGACGAGCCGTCCGAGCCTTCGTCCCCCAGTCCCGCGCCGCCGCCTGACCCGCCGTAATCCGCTGGTCAGAACACCGCATTGTGTGGTACCGTAGTGTCTACTAGGCTCAATCCAGAGCCGCCGCGGGGCGTTCGTGCGTCCCCTCTTCCCGCCTCCGGAGTTGCGAGTGGCCGACGCGTCCAAAAGGGAATCCAAAGGGGAGCGCGCTGAGGCCAAAAGTGAGCGCACACAAGACGGTGCGCTCCCGCCCCGCAAGCGCTCCCGCTGGGACCGCGAAGACCTCGCCGCCTCCGCCATCAAGGCCGACGTCGAGATCCTCGGCGAAGGCGACCCCGTCGTCTTCCTCCACGGCCTCCTCGGTCTTAACAACCACTGGAAGCGCACCGCCCAACACCTCGCCTCAGACCACCGCTGCGTCCTGATCGAGGCGCCGCTCCTCGAACTCCGAGGCCGCCGCTGCAGCGTCGAGGGCGTCCAGGCCATCGTCGAGCGCGCCCTCAAAGAGCACCTTGACGCCCCTGCGGTTCTCGTCGGGAACTCTCTCGGCGGTCACATCGCCACCCGCATCGCCCTCGCCGACCCCGACGCCGTCCGCGGCCTCGTCCTCGCCGGCTCGTCCGGCCTCTTCGAGCGCACCTTCGAACGCGACGTCCAGCACCGGCCCAGCCAGGAATGGATCGGCCGCAAAATCGCCGAGCTCTTCGCCGACCCCGAGCGCATGCCCGAAGACTCCGTCAGCCACGCCTACGCCGAACTCCGCAAACGCGGGAGCGCCCGCGCCCTTGTTCGTCTCTCCCGCAGCGCCAAGGCCGACCACATGGGCTCGCGCCTCCCCGGCGTCAGCGTCCCCACCCTCCTGCTCTGGGGCAAACAGGACGCCGTCACCCCGCCCCACGTCGCCGAAGAGTTCCACGAACTCATCCCCGACACCCGCCTCGAGTGGATCGACTCCTGCGGCCACGCGCCCATGCTCGAACGCCCGGACGAACTCGCCCAAGGCATCCACCGCTTCCTCAAGGAGCTCGCGGCCGCCGCCGCCCGCCAGGAGGTCGCCTGATGGGCTGGACCGCCCTCATCGGGGCGGGGCTCCGCCTCACGCTCGCCCGACGCATTGCCAAACTCTCCGACCACGCCTGGTGGTCGAAGAACACCCATCACGTCCAGACCCAGCAGCTCCGACACCTCCTCCATCAGGCCAAGGACACCGAGTTCGGCAAGCGCCACCGCTTCCGCCGCCTCCTCTGCGAACCCGACGCCACACTCCCCGCCGCCTACCGCGCCCAGACGCCCCTCCGCGACTACGAAGGATTCCGCGCCTGGATGAACCGCATGCGCGACACCGCCGAGGCCGACGTCACCTGGCCCGACACCGTCCGCAGCTTCGCCCAGACCAGCGGCACCACCGCCGGCGACAAGTACATGCCCGTCTCCCGCGAGCTCTTCACCCACAACCGCCGCGCTGGCTTCGACATCTTCGCCAACGCACACCGCTTCGGCCTCTCCATCCCCGAACTCTTCGGTGGCAAGCTCCTCTTCCTCGGCGGTTCGTCAGATCTCGAAACCAACGACGCCGGCATCAAAACCGGCGACCTCTCGGGCGTCGTCGCCCCCCTCATCCGCTGGCCCCTCACCCAGGTCTACCAGCCGGGGCGCGAGATCGCCCTCATGGCCCACTGGCCCTCCAAGATCGAGGCCATGGCCCGCGCCTGCGCCCACCAGGACGTCCGCGCCGTCTTCGGCATGGCCTCCTGGGGCCTCGTCCTCTTTGAAAAAGTCATCGAGATCGCCCGCGAAGAAAACCCCGACGTCAAAACCCTCCGGGACGTCTGGCCCAACCTCAACCTCTTCGTCCACGGCGGCGTCAAGTACGCGCCCTTCGAGCACCGCGTCCGCGAGGCCTGGTCGGGCGACGCCGACACTGACATCCCGCACCGTCTCGAGGTCTACCCCGCCTCCGAAGCCTTCGTCGCCATGCAGGACACCCCGGGCGACCCCGCCCTGCGCCTGAACGCAGACCTCGGCGTCTACTTCGAGTTCGTCCCCCTCGAAGAAATCGACAACCCCGACGCGAGCGCCTTCAGCGCCGCCGAGGTCGAACCGGGTCAGCGCTACGTCGTCGTCCTTTCCACCCCAGGCGGCCTCTGGCGCTACATCCTGGGCGACGTCGTCGAGTTCGACACCATCCCCACCGGCGATCGCTCGGGAGGCCCCGCCCGCCTCCGCATCGTCGGACGCCACCGCCACTTCATCAACGCCTTCGGCGAGAACATCATCGTCGAGAACATCGAACGCGCCGTCGTCACCGCCATGCACGAAACCGGCGCCCGCACCGGTGAGTTCACCGCCGCCCCCGTCTACCCCGAAGAAGGGCGCCCCGCCGGGCTCCAGCTCGTCATCGAGTGGGACAACCCCGCGGACAAGCTCCCCGCCTTCACCCGCGCTTTCGACGACGCCCTCCGCAAGGAGAGCGTCGACTACAACGTCAAACGCACCGACGACCTCGGCATGGCCCCGCCCACCGTCACCCCCGTCCCCACCGGCGCCTTCCACCGCTGGATGGAATCCCGCGGCAAGCTCGGTGGACAACACAAATGCCCCCGCTGCGCCAACCACCGCGATTTCATCGAGGGCGTCCTCGAACTCACCGAACCCGCGACCAACAAAAACACTTGAAACCGCCGACATTCTGAAACGAATGATCTATTGTTGACTTACACCTTCAAGACCGATCAGTTCATGCGCACACACGCCTTACATCCCAATCCAAACCCCGTCCCGCCGCGGCCGCATCGGACGCGCCCGTGCGCACACAACTAAGAACTACACATGTGTACCCTCACCCTGATCCCGCTTTCTGACTCCCTGGGCCGCCCTTGCGGCTACCGCGCCGTCATGAACCGCGACGAGTCGCGCACCCGCGCCGTCGCCGAACCGCCCGCCCGCCGCTCGCTCAAAGACGCCGAGGCCTGTTGGCCCACCGACCCCGACGCCGGCGGCACCTGGTGCGCCGCCACCTCGAACGGCCTCACCCTCGCCCTCCTCAACATCTACTTCGCCGAGCACGAGCCGTCGAGCGCGCAGGCCCGCACCCGCGGCGAGATCATCCCCGCCCTCGCGGCCTGCGCCACCGCCCAGGCCGCGGCCGGCGAACTCATCGCCGCCGATCTCTCCCGCTACCGCCCCTTCCGCCTCGTCGCCACGGGCCCCGACCGCCTCGTCGATCTCCGCTGGGACCGCCACCGCCTGATCGAGACCATCCGCCCCCTCTCCCCGGCCTGCTTCGTGAGTTCGGGCCTCGGCGACCACTACGTTGAGCCGCGACTGATGCTCTTTGATTCCATCTTCGGCGGCGCCCGCGCCACTCCCGAGATGCAGGACTCTTTCCACCGCCACGTCTGGCCGCAACACGAGCACCTGAGCGTCATGATGACCCGCCCCGAGGCCCGCACCACCAGCGTCACCACCGTTGAAGCGCGCTGGAACGCCGATGACCAGCCCGAGATGCTGATGCGCCACGAGGACGACAACGGCGCCGCCGAGCCCATCACTCTGTCCGGCGTGCAGTCCGGGCTTGTCGCCGCGGCCTGCTGACGTAACCATCACCTCGATGAGGCGGCTGACCCCGGGGCGACGACTGCTGCTGATCTACGCGGTCCTGCTCGCGGCGTCCCACGCCGTGCAGTGGTTCGCCGGCCCCAGCGCACCCGACCCGCCGCCCCCCGGCGCCACTCAAACCATCCTGACGCTCCCCGCCGCCAGCGACGACGGCGTACCCGCCGATTCTGAGAGCGATGTCGCCGTCCTGCGCTGGGATGCCGCAAACGTCGACGGCGCACCCGTGCTCTTGCTGCACGGCTCGCCCGGTTCCGCCGACAACTTCAGTCAACTGGCGCCACTGCTTACGGCCGCCGGGCGCGACGTCTACGCCATCGATCAGCCCGGCTTCGGCGACAGCTCCAAGTGGGTCCCCAGCTACTCGGTTCTTGCTCATGCTCGCTCGACGCTTGCGGCGATGGACGAGCTCGGCGTCGAGCGGGTCCACGTTGTCGGCTGGTCGATGGGCGGGGGCGTCGGGCTGCACATGTGCGACCTCGCCCCGGAGCGCGTCGCCTCGCTCACGCTCATGGCGTCCATCGGCTCACAGCGGGCCGAGGGATCAGGCGATCACCACTTCGAGCATGCCAAGTATGCGCTGGGCTACGCCGCGCTCGTCGTCGCGCCGGAGTTTGTGCCGCACTTCGGCCTGCTGGGCCCGCGGTGGTTCCGCCACTCGACGATCCGCAACTTCTGGGACACCGACATGCGCCGTCTCGAGCCGATCCTGGAATCGCTCGAAACCCCCGCGCTCGTCCTGCACGGTCGTCACGATTTTCTCGTGCATGACTGGGCCGCCGAGCTGCACCACGAGATGATGCCCAGCAGCTCGCTGGTGATGCTCGACGCGGGCCATTTTCTGCCCTTCCGGCAGGCCGAAGAGACGGCGGCGCACCTCAACACGTTCTTTGTGCGTCACGACGCGCCGGGCGTCGAGCCGCTGCGCTTCACCGCCGACTACGCGCCGACCTTCGGCAAGCCCAAGGTCGATCTCGGCCCCTTCCACGTCGCTCGCGATATGCATTGGTGGGTCGTGCTGTGGCTGATCATCCTCGCGACGTTCATCAGCGAGGACGCGACAGTGATCGCTGTGGGTGTGCTGATTTCGGCGGGCACGATCGACTGGGGTGTGGGTCTGATCGGCTGCCTCACCGGCATCGTGGTGGGCGACGCCGGGCTCTGGGCGATTGGTCGGTTCGCTGGACGTCGTGCGCTGCGCCTGCCGGTGGTGCGCGAGTGGGTGCCGGAGAGCTCGCTCGACCGCTGGGGGCGCTGGTTCGACAAGCACACGATCAAGGCGGTGTTCGTCGCGCGGATGGCGCCGGGGCTGCGCCTGCCCACCTATGTCGCCGCGGGCCTGCTCTCCAAGAAGACGCACGGCTTCCTTTTCTGGGCGGCGCTCGCGGCCTTCGTGTGGACGCCCATGATCCTGGTGCTGGCGATCCTGCTCGGGCCGAAGGTGATGGGCTTCTTCGAGGGCGTGCTGTCGGGCCCGGTGGCGCTCATCCTCAGCATCGTGCTGATCATGCTGCTGGTGCGCGTGATCAACATGAGCCTGACGTGGACGGGACGTCGGCGGCTGCTGGCGACGGCGCAGAAGGTCCGCAACCCGGAGTTCTGGCCCTCGTGGGTCTTCTACGCTCCGCTCGCGCCGGTGCTGCTGTGGCAGGCGCTGCGCCGCGGCGCCATGACCTTCACCTGCGTCAACCCCGGCATCTCCCACGGCGGCGGCGTCGTCGGGGAGAGCAAGGTGGAGATCCTCGGCGCACTGATGCAGGGCGACGGCGCCCGCTGGGTGGTCCGCACGCATTTCATCGACGCCGGCCCGACGCCCGCGGCGCGGGCCGAGGCCGTCATAGAACTGGTCAACGAAGACGAACAGCTCGGCGGCTACCCGGTGATCCTCAAGCCCGACGAGGCCCAGCGCGGCCACGGGCTCAAGCTCGCACGAAGCGACGAAGACGTGGAGCGCTACTTCGAGACGATGACGCGCCCCGCGCTGCTGCAGGCGTTCCACCCCGGGCCGCACGAGGCGGGCGTGCTGTGGACACGCCACGGCGGCAACGCCTTGTCAGAAACCGGACGCGTCTTCAGCGTGACGCGCAAGGAGTTCCCCGAACTCACCGGCGACGGCGCGTCCACGCTCGAGCGCCTCATCTGGACGCACCCGCGCTTCCGCATGCAGGCCGACACGTTCCTCAAGCGTCACGGCGACCGCACGGACTGGGTTCCCGAAAAGGGCGAGCGCGTGTCGCTGGGCGTCGCCGGGAATCACTCGCAGGGCACGAAGTTTCTCGACGGCGCCGACCTCATCACGCCCGAACTCGAAGCGCGGTTCGACGCCATCGCCGCGGCGTTCGAATCGGGCGCCCGCGACCGCGGCGACGCGCCGGGGGAGTTCGACTTCGGGCGCTTCGACATCCGCTACGAGGATGAGGACGCGCTGCGCCGCGGCGAGGGGTTCGTGATCATCGAGCTCAACGGCGCCCTCAGCGAATCGACGAACCTCTACGACCCGCGCCGACCGCTGTGGTGGAGCTACGGCGTGCTGGCCCGTCAGTGGGCGACGCTGTACCGCCTCGGCGCCCTCCGCCGGCGAGCGGGCGTGCGACCGATGGGCTTCATCGAGCTGGCCCGCACGGTTCGCGACCATTACCGAGGACGTGGCGGTTCGGAAGTGGCGGATTGAGGTAAACTGGGGGGTTTTCTATGGGACACGCCGGCCCGAAAAAAACCGCCTTTGCCCTTGAATCAGTGCTGGCGACCCTCTAAGTTCACGCTGAGTCGGGAGCGATCCCGGCACGGGATAGGAGTCAGTCGGCGAGCCCCTGCACAGGGCGGACCGGCGCAGAGGAGAGAGAAAATATGCTTCTCGCGCGAGATTCGCGCGGCGTGTTCACGGTGTTGTCGTGCGCAGCCGCGGGCGCGACGCTGGGCCTGTGTGAGCCGGCGAGCGCCGCCATGATGTTCCAACTCGATATCAATTCCATCACTGTTGAAGCCGGAGAGGGCTTTGACGGCGAGACCCACACCGGCACGCTGACGCTGAGTGGCGATGAGGACTCGGTGCTGCAGGCGATCCTGATCGACGCCTTCTCGCAGGACATGGACGCCTCGTTCGCCGATCTGACCGGCGAGATCCGGCTGGAGAACGGCGACGTCGTCGGCGGCCTCATCGAGGTGACGCTGACCGACGGCACGGGCTACGCCGCGCTCGTCGGGGGCGGCGTCGGCGATGTGGACACCCACAGCGGCCAGGGTTTCCAGGTGGACGGGCTGACCGAGCTCGGCGCGTTTGATGAACTCGAGAACGGCAACGAGTTCGGCGGCGTGAACGTCACGCCCTGGATGGACGCCCGCGGCGGGATCATTGGATCGTTCCTGCTTTTTTCCTACGAGCCTGACGGTTCGGGGATCGACACCGACGTGGACCTCGAGCTGTATCTGAGATCCGTTCCGGCGCCGGGCAGCGTGGCGCTGGGCGCTCTCGCGGTTGGCTTCGCCAGCCGTCGGAAGCGTTCTGTGGCGTAGCCCGACCGGGACACACGGATCCATCACCAGCGACGTCGGGCGCCGCCACTTGCCCCGGCGTCGCTTTTTCGTTTTGAGCTTCCTGGCTGGTTTGGCAGGCGGATTGCGATGCGTGTGGCGTAAAGGAGATGCGCCATGTCTATCAGCGGCATCGAGTCGGGCCTGCCCGGGATCAACACCAAGCTCACGGCGACCGCTCGCCCGGAGTTCGCGAAGAGCGAGGTAAGCGGTAAGGCTTTTGCGAATCATCTCTTGCGTGCCGACACGGTCGAGCTGTCGAGCGTTGCAAAGAAGAAGGTCGAGGCCTCGCAGACACTGCTGAAGCAGGCGCACGGGACGCGCCTTGATGCGCAACAGGCGCCGGCCGCAGAGTTCTACAGCAGGGCGGACGTGACGGGTCTTTTCGCCCAGTGGGGCGAGGTGAAGCCGGGGTCTGAGTACGACTTTGACCAGAACGGCGTGGTGGACGCGCAGGATCTGGCGACGCTGCTGTCGCGGATCGGGCAGGCGAAGCCCGAGAGCAAGGCGGCGGAGCCCGAGGGCTTCGATCGCTCTGATGTGGATCGTCTGCTTGAGGCGTGGAACGACGGGAGCGACCCGAGCCGGGGCGTAAACGAGCGTTACGACCTTGACGGCGATGGTCGCGTGGACGCGTCTGATCTGGCGGCGCTTCTGGCGCAGCTGCCGGCGTCCTGAGACGGTTTCGCTCTGGCGGTTTGACCGAGGGGGCGTTGGCGTCAACCATTGGAACGGGAGGCGCGTGCCGTTATGCCCGTTCCGATGGAGCTTTGCCGCATCCTGATCCGCGAGCTGACGGACTATCAGCTGATCGAGCTGCGCGAGGTGGGGGGGGAGCGCGGGTTCCCGATCGTGATCGGTCTGCCCGAGGCGCAGGCGATCGAGCGCCGGCTGAAGGGGATGCGGGCGCCGCGGCCGCAGACGCACGAGCTTCTGGCGAACGTGATCGACGAGCTGGGGGGGACGCTGGAGTCGATCACGATTTCTGATCTGGATGATCACACGTTCTTCGCGACGCTGAGCGTGCGTTTGCCTGACGGCGAGGTGCGGGAGATCGACTCGCGCCCGAGCGACGCGATCGCGCTGGGCGTGGCGAGCGACGTGCCGATTTATGCGGAAGAGCATGTGATCGACGAGGCGCAGCGTGGGGGCGTCTGAGGCGCCGCGGCTTGATCCCCCGATGGACCCCGGGGCGCGCTCGCGGGCGCGGGTGCTGGCGGATCCTCCGGCGATCGGCGGGGTGATCAAGGAGCGGGCGGAGGATTTCTTTGTTGAAGAGATCCCGTTGGGGGAGCCGCGGGGGAGCGGCGAGTATCTGCATGTGTGCTTGGAAAAGATCGGGATGTCGACGACTGAGACGGTTGATCTTCTGAGCTCGCACTTTGGCGTTGGGCGCGGGGCGATCTCGTACGCGGGGATGAAGGACAAGCAGGCGGTGACGCGGCAGACGCTGGGTGTGCACGCGCCGATGGTTGATCCGCGGAAGGCGGACACGATCCGCGACGAGCGGGTGCGGGTGATGTGGGCGGACCTGCACGACGAGCCGCTGAAGCGCGGCGGGCTGGCGGGGAACCGCTTCGCGATCAAGGTGCGCGGCGTTGAGGCGACGGCGGCTTTGGCGGTGAACAAAGCGCTCGCCGAGCTGGAGCGCCGGGGCGTGCCGAACCGGTTCGGCGAGCAGCGCTTCGGGGCGCGGGGGAACAACCACGAGGTGGGGCGGCGTTTGTTGGTTGGCGATTTCGAGGGGGCGGTGGAGCACATCGTGGCGCCGTACCCGGGGGATGAACACCTGGCGGATCATCGGGCGCGGGAGCTCTTTGCGCTGGGTGACTTGAAGGGTTCGCTGAAGGCGATGCCACGTCGGTCGCGGGCGGAGCGCCGGGTGGTGGAGGCGCTGGCGCAGGGGGCGAGCGCGGAGGAGGCGATCGATTGGGTTGATGAGACGCAGCGGCGGTTCTGGATGTCGTCGGCGCAGTCGGCGGTGTTCAACCGCGTGCTGGAGGAGCGCGTGCGCGAGCAGACGTTCGACACGCTGCTCGATGGCGACATCGCGCTGCGGCATACAAAGAAACGGAGCGGGCGCGAGCCGCTGGCTGTTGACGCGGAGCTGCTGGCGGACCCGGCGCTTGAGGGGCGGCTGCGGACGTTCGAGCTGAGCGCGAGCGGGCCGATGTGGGGGCCGGGGATGGCGCGGGCGACGGGCGCTGTCGATGCGGCCGAGGCGCGG
Source organism: Phycisphaerales bacterium (assembly GCA_965227605.1). GTDB lineage: Bacteria > Planctomycetota > Phycisphaerae > Phycisphaerales > UBA1924 > CALNYS01. The sequence goes on from OZ245745.1 coordinate 1,197,790, forward strand.
GCGCTGGAGTGGCTCGGACTGACGCCGGCGGATCTGGAGCGGTACGACGCGATTTATGGGGACGATCTGATCCGTGGGTCGCGCCGCGAGCTGCGCGTGCCGGTGACGGAGACGGCGGTGGAGGGCGGCGTGGACGAGCACGGGGCGTACGTGCTGTGCGCGTTTGCGCTCCCGTCGGGAGCGTTCGCGACGGTGGTGATGGACGAGATCATGCTTCCCGCAGGGGATGAATCGTGAGCGTTGAGTTGGTGTGCTTTGACCTTGGCGGGGTGGTGGTGCGCCTGTGCCGGTCGTGGGACGAGGGGTGCCTGGCGGCGGGCGTGGAAGTGCGCGACCGCACGCGCACGCCCGAGCAGGAAGCGGAGCGCAAGGCGGCTGTCGAGGCGTACCAGCGCGGTGAGCTTTCGAACGAGGCGTTCTTCGAGACCGTCGCGGGGACGTTCAACGGCGCGTACACGCCGGCTGAGGTGGAGCGCGTTCACGCGGCGTGGATCCTGCGCGAGTACGAGGGCGTGCGCGAGCTGATCGAGGCGCTGAATGATTCCGACGTGCGGACAGCGTGCCTGAGCAACACCAACGACGGGCACTGGCAGAAGCTCACGACCTGGGACGCGATCGCGGCGCTGGGATCACTCCACGCTTCGCACGAGATGGGGCTGGCGAAGCCCGATGAGGCGATTTATCGCTTGTTTGAAGAGCGCGAGGATGTTTCTGGAGACTCGGTTTTGTTCTTTGAGGACACGGCGTCGAACGCTATGGCGGCGCGGGCCATCGGGTGGCGGGCGGAGGTGGTTGACCCGTCGGAGGAAACGCGCCCACAGATCGAGGCGTATCTGAAGTCGCACGGGGTGGCGTGGTGAGCCGAACCGCGGCGGTGCTGTCGATCGGCGATGAGCTGATCGCGGGCGACGCGGTGGACACCAACGCGCCGTGGATCTCGTCGCGCCTTCACGATCTGGGATGGCGGGTGGTGGAACGCCGGACGGCGCCGGACGATGAGAACGCCATTGCGAACGCGTTCCGCGAACTCGCAGCACGAGCGAGCGTGATCGTCTCGACGGGCGGGCTGGGGCCGACGCCTGATGATCTGACGCGCCACGGGCTGGCGCGGGCGATGGATCAGGAACTGGTTGAGGACGAGGAGGCGGCGGGGCAGATCGCGGCGTGGTTCCGCAGGTCGGGGCGTGAGCTGGCGTCGATGAATCTGGTGCAGGCGCTGCGCCCGGCGACGGCGGAAACGCTGGCGAACGAGCGGGGGACGGCGCCGGGGATCGCGGGGGCGATCGGGGAAACCAGAGTGTTCGTGCTGCCCGGGCCGCCGCGGGAGATGAGGCCGATGTTCGAGGCGCATGTGGCGCTGGCGATCGGCGCCGGCGCCGCGTGGGTATCGCTGGCGCTGCACACATTCGGGCTGGGGGAATCGGAGGTCGCACGGCGGTTGGGAGAGACGCTGTCGCGTGAGCAGGAGACGCTGGTTGGCACGACCGCGAGCTCGGGCGTGGTCACGGTGCGGTTGCGAGCCCCGGCGGAGCGCGAGGTGGAGCTGCGGGCAGTTGAGGTGCGGGTGCGGGAGATTCTGGGCGGCGTGATCTTTGGCGAGGGTAAGACGACGCTGGCGGGCGCGGTGATCGATGCGCTGCGCGGGCGGGGCGAGGCGCTGGCGCTGGCGGAGTCGTGCACGGGCGGGATGCTGGGGTCGATGGTGACGGCGGTGGCGGGGTCGTCGGACGTGTTTCGCGGCGGGTGGGTGACGTACAGCAACGGGTTCAAGAGCGAGCTGCTGGGTGTTGATGCGGCGCTCATCGAAGAGCACGGCGCGGTGAGCGCAGAGGTGGCGCGGGCGATGGCGGCGGGGGCGCTCGCGCGGGGCGGGGCGAGCCATGCGTTGTCGATCACGGGGGTCGCCGGGCCGGGCGGGGGGAGCGAGGCGAAGCCGGTGGGGACGGTGTGGATCGGGCGGGCGTCGCGCGATGGGTCGCGGGAGGAGCGGCTGTTCCGGTTTTCCGGGGATCGGGAGATGGTGCGGCAGCGGGCGGCGATGGCGGGGCTGGGGGTGTTGCGGTTGGCGCTCGCGGGGAGGTCGGGGGAGACGTTGCTTTGGGAGCGGGAGCGGGTTGGAGATTGAGACCTCCCTCTCCCCTAACCCCTCTCCCTCGGGGAGAGGGGGATCGGATTTAGAAGGCTCGTTCTTCGCCGGGGCGGATGGCGTCAGGGAGGTCGGCGCGGTCGAGGTCTTCGGGGTTCATCGCGCGGCGCGGGGAGATTTCGAGGACGCACTCGGGTGTGTTGTCTTCGGAGCGGGGGACGGTGACGCCGGCGGCTTCGAGCCAGCGGGCGGCGCGTTCGGTCTGGAGGAGCGCGCTGGTGGCGGCGGAGTCGTTTCCTGACGCATTCTTGATTGGTGCGAACTCGTCCACGCGGTCGGTCTCGAGGACGAGAGGTTTGCTCGCGAGGGGGAGGGCGTCGAAGACGAAGGTTTCAAGTTTGACGGCGTTGGGTTCGGTTGGTTCGACTGGGGCGGCGGTGTCGGGGTCGATGTGCGCGACTTTCTTGTCGGCACGGTGGAAGGGAAGGGCGAAGCCTTCGTCGGACTCGTTGAGGCGGCGGACAAAGTCGACGCCGAGGATGTGGATGGCGGGGTTGCCGGCGTTGAAACGGAGGTCGCCTGCGGCGTCGCGTTCTTCAGCGAGTTCTGCGGGGAGGTCGGAGTATTCGATCATGCCGAGCTTGGCGTCCTGGAGGCAGAAGAGGCCGACCTTTTCGTTGGGGTCGGTTTTGGCGAGCATTTTGGAGGACATCTCGGCGGAGGAGTCGGGGGCGGTCGCGTGGAGCCCGATGAAGACGGGGTCGATGACGCGGACGAGGGGGTTGTCGATCTGGGTGTAGCTGATGTGCTCGACGCCGCGTTTGGTGAGTTCGTCGATGGCGCCGCTGGTGTAGAGGGCTTTGAGCGAGCCGCCGTGACCGTCGGGGTTGGTGGCCGGTTCGTCTTTGGCGGCGAGGAGGATCTTGCCGGTTTCACGGTCGAAGCTGGGCATGACGCCCTGGTTGAAGACGATGACGTTGTCTTCGCCGAGCTCGAGCCAGTTGTGTTCACGGAAGAAGTCGATAGTGGCGTCGTGGTTGAGAGGGCTGGTCATGACGCACCAGGGGATGGTGGTGTCGTAGCGTTCCTGGGCGGCGAGGATCCACTCGGCGAGGCACTGGAAGAGGGGCTTCTGGGTGACGGCGCCGCCCGGGTAGCAGCCCTTGGGGCCGTCGTAGCCGAGGCGGGAGCCCTGGCCCCCGGCGACGGTGAAGGCGGCGACCTTGCCCGCGCGGAGGAGGTCTTCGCCCGCGGCGCGGTAGCGGTCGCGGTCCCACTGGCGTTTTGGTGAGCCCGGGTCGCGGGGGTAGTAGGGGGCGGGCTCGATGGCGGCGGTGGGGGCGAAGCTGGGTTTGTTGCGGACGTAGCGCTGGATCCAGTGCGGGACGCGCTCGAGATCGATGGCGGCGATGCGGCTCAGGAGGCGCTGCTGGCCGTCTGCATCGAGGTCGTCGTGGAAGTTGAGGAGGTGGTCCTGGCCGGCGGTCTGGAGTTTGGATCGGAGGTCTTGGAGGGTGGGGGGCACGGGGTCTCTCTCTTTCGTTCGTAGCGCACAGCGGCTCTGCTGCGCCGCTTTGCGGCGAGCAGTGGCACCCGGATTTGGGTCTTGGCACCCTAGCGGATGAGGTGGTCTTGGTTTAGTCGGGGATGGAGGGTTCGGACCAGTGGCCGTCCTGGTGGCGGACGATAGCGCCGGTGGCGACGTAGATGACCTGCTCGGCGATGTTGCAGGAGTGGGCGTTGATCATCTCGAGGCGCCCGGCCATGGCGTTGAGTGCGAAGGCGGCGTCGACGGCGAGGCGGCCTTCAGAGAGGGCGGTCTGGGCGTCGCGGAGGATGACGCGCTCGAACTCTTCGACGGTTTCGTCGCTGGCGAGGACGGATCTGGCGAGGTCGGTGTCGAGGGTTTCGAAGCACCTGGTGGTGTCGGCGAGGAGGCCGACGACGCTGTTGGCCATGACACGGAAGGTTTTGGGGATGCCGTCCTTGAAGCAGGCGAGGGGCTCGCGCATCTGGGCGATGTCTACGGCTCCGTCGGCGATGCGTTCGAGCTCGTTGTTGACCTTGACGATGGTGAGGACCATGCGGAGGCGGTCGTCGGTGAGGGCGGCTTGCTCGCGGGCGATCTCGCCGAGGAGTTTGACGGCGGCGCGTTCGACCTCGACGTCGACACGGTCGATGGCTTCGTCTGCCTTGATGACGCGTTGGCAGCCCTCGGCGTCGCGGGCGAAGACGGCCTCGATGGCCTGGTCGAGCATGGTGGAGACGCGGCGTCCCTGCGCGCTCATGTCGGCTTTGAGGCGGTCGATGCGCTGGATGTATTCGTCGGGGGTGGCGGCCATGCGCTGGGCGCTCCGTGCTTTTGTTCGGGAACAATACCCGGCGGGGCGCGGGGGGCAACCGTCAGGCGTTCGGGGGGTCGCGCGATCGGGCGCGCCGGGTATGATCGGGCCTTCGATTCACCCTCCCGGAGACCGCGCATGCCCTTTTCGATCGAGCACGTTCACGCCCGCCAGGTTCTTGATTCGCGCGGGGCGCCGACGGTGGAGGTTGAGGTGGCGCTCGAGGGTGGCGGGTTCGGTCGGGCGGCGGTGCCCAGCGGGGCGAGCACGGGCGAGCACGAGGCGGTGGAGCTGCGCGATGGCGGGGATGAGTATCTCGGGAAGGGCGTGACGAAGGCCGTCGCGAACGTGAACGAGATCGTGGCGGGTGAGCTCTTTGGCGTGGACGCGCGGGAGCAGGAGGGGATCGACGCGCTGCTGGTTGAGCTGGACGGGACGGCGAACAAGTCGAAGCTGGGGGCGAACGCGACGCTGGGGGTGTCGCTGGCGGTGGCGAAGGCCTCGGCGGACGGGCTGGGTCTGCCGTTGTACCGGTATCTGGGGGGCTCGGGGGCGAAGACGCTGCCGGTGGGGATGTTCAATATTTTGAACGGCGGGAAGCACGCGGACAACACGGTGGACTTTCAGGAGTTCATGATCCAGCCGTGGGGGTTTGATGATTTCTTTGACGGGCTGCGGGCGGGTGTGGAGATCTACCACGCGCTGAAGAAGGTTCTGAGCGAGCGGGGGCTGTCGACGGCGGTGGGGGACGAGGGGGGCTTTGCGCCGGACCTCAAGACGAACGAGGAGGCGATCACGCTGATCGAAGAGGCGGTGGGGAAGGCCGGGTACTCGTGGGGGGAGCAGATCTTCTTGGCGCTCGACCCGGCGACGAGCGAGTGCTGGAACGAGGCGGAGAAGCTTGGGAAGGAGGGGTACTGCCTGTTCAAGAGCACGAATGAGATTGTGAGCAGCGAGGGGATGATCCAGATGTGGTCGGAGTGGTGCGGGAAGTACCCGATCCGCTCGATCGAGGATGGGCTGGCGGAGAATGATTGGGACGGGTGGGCGAAGCTGAACGCGGAGCTGGGTGATCGGGTGCAGCTTGTAGGCGATGATCTTTTTGTGACGAACAAGAGCTTTGTGGAGCGGGGGCTGAACGAGAAGGCGGCGAACTCGGTGCTGGTGAAGGTGAACCAGATAGGCACTCTGAGCGAGACGTTCGACACTGTTCGGCTGGCGACGACGAGCGGGTGGACGGCGGTGATGAGTCACCGTTCGGGTGAGACGGAAGACGCGACGATCGCGGATCTGGCGGTGGCGACGAACTGCGGGCAGATCAAGACTGGGGCGCCGTGTCGGAGTGATCGGAACGCGAAGTACAACCAGTTGATCCGCATCGCGGAGGAGCTGGGGGACGCCGGGGTGTACGGGTGCGGGTGGCGGAAGTGAGCGGGGCGGCGTGACGCGGGCGCATCTGTTTCAGTACGACATCGCGTGGGAAGCGCCGAGCGAGAACTTTGACGTTGTGCGGGGGATGGCTGCGGGCGCGGGGGTTGAGCGTGGGGATCTGATTGTGCTGGCGGAGATGTTCGCGACGGGGTTTTCGCTGAATGTGGAGACAACGGCGGATGACGATGGGGCGCAGGCGGGGTTCTTGCGCGGGCTGGCGCGGGAGACGGGGGCGTTTGTGGTGGGGGGGATCACGGCGCGCGGGGAGACGAAGGCGCGGAACCGGGCGCTGGTGTTTGACGGCGCGGGGGACGAGGTGGCGCGGTACGACAAGGTGCACCCGTTCAGCTTCGGGCGTGAGCACGAGGCGTTTGAGGGCGGTGAAGGTGTGACGACGTTCGAGTGGAACGGGCTGCGGGTGTGCCCGGTGGTGTGTTACGACTTGCGGTTCCCGGAGCTCTTCCGGGCGGGGCTTGACACGGGGGCGGAGGCGTTCGTGGTGATCGCGAACTGGCCCAGCGCGCGGCAGGAGCATTGGCGGACGCTGCTCTTGGCGCGGGCGATTGAGAACCAGGCGGTGGTTCTGGGGGTGAATCGGTGCGGGGAGGACCCGTATCTGGCTTATGTGGGCGGAACACGGGCGGTGGGGGCGCAGGGTGAAGAGCTTGGCGAGTTGGGCGGTGAGGCGGGGGTGTTGAGCGTGGGTGTGGACGCGGCGGGGGTACGGGCGTGGCGAGATCAGTTTCCGGCGTGGCGTGATCGGCGGATCGGCGCTGGAGATGATGCGTAAGCGCCGATAACCATTGGTTTTCCCTTGTTTTTGCGGTTCCAGCGGAGGGGAATGTCCGTCTGTTCCGGATTTGAGGCTTGACTGGGGTGGGCGTCTTGGTACTCTCAGGGTGTTGAGTAGTGCGCATCCAGCAACTGGGTGCAAACTGCACGAGGAGAGGGAAAGCCTCCTCGACATCTGAAGACGCGGGCGGAGGCCCGCACGAAACGGTTGACTCCTCCGTGGTTTGCTGAGCAGTCTGCGGCGCAACGCTGCGTGACGCTTGGCGACAAAGAGCCACGGATTCCCTGTGCCCGCTTCACCTGCGCTAACGCTCGGGTGAAGCGGTTTTCCGGGCGGGTTGGAGAACTCGTTCGGTGAGTCGAGGGTTTGTTGAGCCCTCGGCGGAAGCAAAAAGAGGCCTTTAGGCCTCTGGTTATCGGTTTTTCGCGAGAGGGAAGCGAAGCCGCTTGTTTTTATGCGCTGATGGGTTGACACAGCATGGTGTCAGACGCTATCTTTCTGTGCATCGGTCGTTTGCACAGGGCGGCCGAGTCCTACCCACCACGCGGATCTCGGAGACGGGGTTGGCGTGGTTTGATGGGACGCCTGAGCGTCTCGACAACCTGCCACACGGAGGAGTCACGCCGCGGCCCGGGAATACCGGACCTCGGCGTTTTCTTTTTTTGGCTCTGCGCGAAGGCGTTGGAATGTGTTTCGTGTATTGAGGCGTCTTGGAGTAGGGTTTGCGGTGACTCCACCGGTTGTGGGGGCGTGCGCCTCCGCCTGGTCTTCGTCGTGTGAGAGTGAGCGTGTCGTGATGCGTGCTTCTGTGTTCGGGCGTGCGGCTGTGGCTGCGTGCGGGGTGATGGGTGTCTTTGCGGGCGTCGCGAGCGGCGGTGCGATGTTGCAGCCGGCGGCGGTGACGACGACAGCGACGGAGCTTCAACCGATCGTCAACACGATTTCGCAAGCCGGGCTTGGCGCGATGTACGAGAGCGGGGTCACGGATTTCGATTCGTTCGTGCCTGGAACAGCGTTCCCGGGAGCAATCGATACGGCGTGGCAGACGGATTCAAGTTTCCCGATCGTGGCGAGCTTCGACCTGGGCGGCGGGTACCCCGTCGATGGCTTCGCGGTGTGGCAGTTCAACAACGCGACGGGCGTGCGCGAGTTCGAGTTGTACGCCGATGACGACATGGACTTCTCGAACGGCGCGACTCAGCTTGGCGGGACGTTTGAGGCGGCGAATACGTTTAGCTTCGGCACGGGTGTGTCGTTCCCGCGGACATCAACGCGGTTCGTTCACTTTCGTGCGCTGAACAACCACGACGGCGGCGGGTTGCTGGAGATCGGCGAGTTCGCGTTCCGCGAGGCGGACCTAATCGAGTGTGATGGGGACGTTCTGTTTTCGGATGAGAGCGACGTAGGTTTTGCTCTTCACTCGGATCAGGATGTTGATGGTGGGGTCGCGATTGAGAGGGCGGAATCGGTGATGCTCGCCGACGACGGGGTGATCGAGCATGTGCGGTTCTGGGGCGGGTATCTCTCCAACGGTATTGGCGTTGGTGTGACGCCGAGCATCGATCGTTTCGAGCTGCGCGTGTTTGCGGACGCCGGTGGGCTCCCCGCGGAGACTCCGCTGTTCGTGATACCTCTGACACAGAAAACGAGAACTCTTTCTGGGGCGACGGATACGACGTTTAATGCGGTCGTCGAGTTTGAATACACTGCGGAGCTTGAGATCGGTCTGTTGCTGCAAGGCGGCGTGACCTATTGGGTTTCGATCGTAAACGACACGACCGACTCGCCCGGCAGCGTGTGGGGGTGGATCACCGCTGACGCTGAAGGCCTTGACACTCACGCTTCGCGACAAACTTCCGGCGGGAGTACATGGGAGGCTACTGGAGGAAGGCTGTCGCTTGAGTTGTGCGGGATGCGGCTGGGCGCGGATCCGTGCCCGGCGGACTTGAACAACGATGGTGTGGTGGACTCTGGGGATCTTGCCGTGTTGTTGGCGGCGTGGGGGCCTTGTCCGTAGAGAAAGAGCACTGGCAGCTAGCTGCCAGTGGCACCCACATTTGTGCTCCCTGTTCTTTATAGAATGCCGTTTTAGCCGACGGTGCGTTCGACTTCTTCGAGGGAGGTGCGGCCCTTGACGGCGAGTTGCCAGCCTGACTGCTGGAGGGTGGTGAAGATGTCGCCGGCGATGGCTTCCTTCATCGCCTGGATGGTTGGTTTGTTGAGGACGACGTCGCGGAGTTCGTCGTTGAAGTCGAGCATCTCGAAGACGGCTTCGCGTCCGATGAAGCCTGTTTTGAGGCAGCGGTCGCAGCCGACGGGGGCGGAGGTTTTGCTGACGCCCTGGGCGTAGCGGCCCATCTTGGTGGCGACGGCAGGCTTGAGGGTGACTTCCTGCTTGCACGATTGGCAGAGTGAGCGGACGAGGCGCTGGGCGACGACGAGGTTCATGGAGTTGGCGACGAGGAAGGGTTCGACGCCCAGGTCGAGCAGGCGGAAGATGGAGCTGATGGTGTCCTTGGCGTGGACGGTTGAGAAGACGAGGTGGCCGGTCATGGCGGCGCGCATGGCGGTGCGGGCGGTTTCTTCGTCGCGGATCTCGCCGACTAGGATGACGTCGGGGTCCTGGCGGAGGACGGAGCGGAGGAGGGCGTTGAAGTCCTTGCCGTGCTGGTCGTCGACGGGGATCTGGGTGACGCCTTCGAGCGCGTACTCGACGGGGTCTTCGATGGTGATGACGTTGCGCTGCTCGCGGTCGATGGCGCGCATGCAGTTGTAGAGGGTGGTGGTTTTGCCTGAGCCGGTGGGTCCGCTGACGAGGACCATGCCCTGTGAGGCTTCGCAGACGCCCCTGATGCGCTGGAGCATGTGGGGGGTGAAGCCGAGCTCGCTCAGCGACTGCGGGGAGTGGCGGAGGTCGAGGATGCGGAGGACGAGCTTTTGCCCCTGCATGGCGGGGGTGAAGCTGGCGCGGTAGTCGACGCGCCGGTCGGCGAAGCGGGCGGAGAAGTGGCCGTCCATGATGGCCTCGCGCCCGGTTTCCTTGATGTGGCAGGCGGTGCGGACGAGGCCGAGCATGAGGCGGGCGACGTCGGTGGGGAACTTGGTGATGGTGATCATCTGCCCGTCGACGCGGATGCGGATTACGGCGGCGTCTTCCTTGGGCTCGATGTGGATGTCGGTGGCGCGGGAGCGGGCGGCGAGGAGGAGGGAGAGCTTGGCGGCGACGGCGCCGGGAGCCTTGCCCTGCAGTGCCTTCGAGACCTGTCCGGCGGCGTCGATGACGCTGATGTTGTGGTGCTCGAGGGTGTTGTCTTCGGGGAGTTTGTCGATGGTCTCGACGAGATTGCGGACCCATTCGTTTCCGCCCGCGGCGGCGCCCCCGGCGGCGCTGAACCTGGGGCCGCGGGACTGGCCTCCGGTGCGGGTGCGGTTCATCTCGTCATTGGCGGGTTTCTCGACGACGCGGTAGCGGAACTCGTGTGAGCCGACCTTGATGACGTCGCCACTGTCGAGGACGCGGTCGGAGACTTTTTCGTTGTTGACGCTGGTCCCGTTGCGGCTGCCGAGGTCTCGGACGCGGAAGTGGCCGCTGTCTGCGGGTTCGATCACGCAGTGGTAGCGGCTTGCGAGGTCGTCCTCGAGGACGATGTCGTTGCTGGGGTGGCGTCCGATCTGGACGGCTCGTTCGCGGAGTGCGACGCGGCGGTCTGCGGCGTCGGCGCTTTCGAGGAAGCGGTTGGGCATGGGTTTAGGCTAGCGGGGCGTGGGGAGGGGGCAAGGCGGGGGTCAGCTGGGGGTGCTTGCCCAGCCTGCGGTTTCGGCGAGGCGCTCGCGGTCGTGCTCGTCTTCAAAGCGGGCGGCGGCGCGTGATGCGAGGCGTGCGGCGAGGTCGCGGAGGGCGCGGCGGTCTGTTTCGCGCGTCGCGCGCGTGTGGGCGGCGTCGAGGGCGTCGAGGAGGCGGAGCCAGACGCTGAGGTGCGGCCCGGCGTTGCGGGCGATGGGTGCGATGCTGACATCGAGGATGTGTTCGATCGGGACTGGCGAGGTTTCGAGTCGGGGGACGTCGTCCTCATCGAGGCGGAGGGGCGGGGGGAACTCGCGGGTGACGAGGCGGCAGAGGCCCGCGGCGATGCGGTCGATGCAGTGGGCGGCGGTTGTGGGGTCGTTGATTCCCGGGGAGAGGGCGCGGAGGGCCATCTCGGTGAGCTGTTCGAAGGCGAAGGCGGCGTCCTGGAGAGTGGTTCGGTGGGCGCCGAGGACGACGGCGCTGCGGATCGAATCTCCGGCTTCATCGGACAGTCGCTCGGCGGGCCAGATGCTCGCCAGATCGTCGTCACGTTTGACGAAGGCGCCGGGTTGAGCCGTCAGGGAGACGAAGAGGTTGTGCTCCCGGGCCACGTTGAGGATGGCGTCGCCGTTGACGAAGCGGAGGTAGCCGTTGGTGGTTGCGCGGATGATTGCGGGTTCACCGTCGCGGAGTGCGGCGTCTGCTGTTTTTGTTTCTGATTGGGTTGCGTTTTCACCGAGGTGTTCTGGGTAGATGCTGTCGATGGAGCTTTGGAGTTCGGTGGCGACGGCGCTCATGACGGCGTCGGCGTGGATGGACTGGGCGATGTGATCGATGTAGTAGACGAGCATTCCGAGGCAGACGATGGCCTGGAGAACGGCGAGCGAGATCGCGATGTGGGGGACGAAGGCGGCGTCGGTGGCGGCGTCGACGGTGGGGAGGACGAGGACGCAGTAGAGAAAAGTTCCGAGGAAAGCGCCGAGGACGATCTGGTTGCCGCGGTCGCGCATGAATGTTCGGAGGAGGCGCGGGCCGAACTGGGAGGAGGCGAGTTGGAGGGAGACGATGGTCATGGAGAAGACGACGCCGGCGACGGTGATCATGGAGGTGGCGATGGTGGAGAGGACGGCGCGGGCGCCGGCGGGGCGTCCTGAGTAGACGAGGGGGATGTTGCGGAGCCAGTCGTCGGGGAGGGCGCGGTCGAGATAGGGGACGCCTGCGGCGAGCATGAGCGCGCCGAGAGCCATGAGCGCGGGGACGAACCAGAGGCTTGAGCCGATGCGGTCCCAGAGTTGCAGGATGGAGTCGAGGTTGAAGATGCGCGCAGTTTAGGGGTCGGGCGAGTTGAAGGTGTCGCCGCGGTTGAGGTCGCCGGTTTCGAGACCGAGGCGGAACCACTTCACGCGCTGCTCGGAGGTGCCGTGGGTGAAGGACTCGGGGACGACGTAGCCCTGCATGCGGCGCTGGATGGCGTCGTCGCCGATGGCTGAGGCGGCGCGGAGGGCTTCTTCGATGTCGCCTCGTTCGAGGATGTCCTTGGTGCGCTGGGCGTGGTGGGCCCAGACGCCGGCGTAGAAGTCGGCCTGGAGTTCGAGGCGGACGGAGAGTTCGTTGTACTCCTCTTGGCTGATGCGCCCGCGGAGGCTGTGGACCTGGTCGGTGACGCCGGTGAGGCGCTGGATGTGGTGGCCGACTTCGTGAGCGATGACGTAGGCCTGGGCGAAATCACCCGGCGCCTTGAAGCGGCGGGCGAGCTCGTCGAAGAAGCTGAGGTCGATGTAGATCTGTTCGTCGCCCGGGCAGTAGAAGGGGCCGGTGGCGGCGCCGGCGATACCGCAGGCGGATTCGACGCGGTCGCGGAAGAGGACGAGCGAGGGTTCGCGGTAGCGGCTGCCTTTGCGGGCGAAGAGATCGTTCCAGACGTCTTCGGTATCGGCGAGGACGGTTTTGACGAAGGCGACCTGGAGCTCTTCCTGTTGGTCGGTCGGGGCGGTTGCGGTCCCGGCGCCGGTGGTTTGGGCGGGGAGGTTCTGGAGGAGGGCCTGGGGGTTCCCGCCAAGGAGGAGGAGGACGACGATGATGATGAGGAAGCCGACGCCACCGCCGATTTTGATGCCTCCGCCGCCCAGGCGCGTGCCGAACCCTCCGCCGCGTTGGTGTCGGCGGTCTTCAACGTTGGTGCTTTGGCGTCGGCCCTTCCAGCGCATGGGTGTTTAGAAGAGTTTCTTGAGCATGCCCATGGCGTCGTCGGTCATGGAGCCGTCGCCGTCGGAGTCGAGCAGGCCTGAGAGCATGCCGCCGGAGGGTTTGGAGTCGCCCTGGTTCTTGCTGAGCGAGCCCATGAGCATGGTGGCGGCGACGGGGAGCATCTGCTTGAGGATGCCGGCGTCGATACCGGTCTTGGCGCTCGCCTGATTGGCGACCTCACGGCTGGTTTCCTTGCTGCCCAGGAGGTGACCGAGGATGGCGTTTCCTTCCTGGGTGCTGGCGGCTTCCTTGAGGAGCTGCGGGTTGTCGAGGAACTTAGAATGGTTGCCCTTGCTGAGGGCGCCGAAGAGATTGTCGAGGCCGTTCTCCTGAGCGACGTTGCGCTTGACTCCCGCTTTGAGGGCGGGGGTGAGCTGAGCGAGGGCGTCGTTCACTTGGCCTTTGCTGAGGCCGAAGCGTTCGGCGAGGGCGTCCTGTGTGCTGCCGCCTGAGGCGCTGAGCATGGTGTCGAGAAGTCCCATTGCATACTCCTTAGGTTGAGGATTATCGGGATATATAAGCTACCGTGCGGGGGGGGCGGGGGCACGAAAAAAGAGCGCCGCGGGGGGCGCTCTTTGAAGGAAAGGCTGTGTTGTTCGGCGTTGGTTCAGCGCCGACGGCGGCCTGTAGCGAGGCCGGCGAGGGCGAGCAGGGCCCCGGCGCCGGGCGCTGGGATGGTGACGCCGATGATGGCTTCCAGCTCGACGCCGTTGATGTCGAGGTAGTCCACCTCGAGCCAGACGGTGTCGCCATTGCCGATCTCGAACGGGTTGATGGTGCCGCTGATGTTGAAGTCGGTGAGCGTGCCATCGCTGACGCCGTTGTTGTCGAAGTCGAGGTCGTCGCCGACCGTGAGAAGGACGTCCCACGAGGAGACGTCGGCGGCGTCGGCGCCGTAGACGAGCGCCTCGACGTTGGCGTCGGCGGTGGTGTTGAAGATGGCGACCATCTCGCCGTTGTCGTTGATGTCGGCGGCGTCAACGGTGTCCATGGAGACGCCGCTGATGAGGTCGCCCTCGCGGTAGACGATGTTCCCGTTGACGAGGATGAACTCGTCGGTGGCGGTGGCGCCGTCGGTGTCGCCGTGGATGAGGTAGTCGCCCGAGTTGTTGATGTGGACGCCGTCCCAGTTGTCGAAGTTGTCACCGTCACCGGTGGCGTCGCCCTCGCGGGCGAGGCGGGTGCGCACACCGGTGTTCATGTCGATGTGGTAGATCATGTTGTCGTCGGCGGTCGAGGGTGTGTCGTTGAAGACGATCTCGGTGATGAGGCTGTCGCCGTTGCCTGAGACGTCGTAGGTGAAGTCGACGCCGCCGTTGCCCACGGTGAAGCCGTCGATGACCTCAAAGGACTCGTAGATGACGTCGTAGGTGGGCGACCCGCTTGAGGGGTTGTTGGTGCGGTAGAAGACGCGGGCGTCGGAGCCGGAGAGGTCGCCCGGGAGGCGGTAGCCGGCGACGGTGTAGGCCGAGCCGTTGTCGTCCATCGACGGGCGGCTGGCGAAGCCGACGATCTGACCGGGCACGCCGGGCGCGGTGTCGAACTCGCGGAGGAGGATCTGGTTTGAGGAGTGGAACCAAGAGTCGTCACTGCCGCTGGAGCCGTTGCTGGCGGGGAAGCTAAGACTGGCGGACCACGAGCCGTCGTCGCCGACGCCGATGGTGCTTTCGCCACCGCTGACGGTGTCGGGCGCGAGATCACTGGTCCAGTCAACGCCGTTATCGATCCAGACGAAGCGCCGGCCGTCGGCGAGGATGCCGAGGGAACCGACGGTCCCGTTGCCGCTGGTGAAGGCGGCGTTGACAGAGGTGATGGTGGAGCCATCGACGGCGTCGCCTTCCTGGAAGAGGAGTGTGACGGGCGTCAGGGCGGTGGCGGTTGAGACGGTGACAAGACCGGCGAATGACGATCCTACGAGCGCAGCACAGATGCGCGTGGGCATGTTGTGTTCCTTCCAAGCTGTAGCAGGGTCGAACTGACCCTGCTCCCCGCGTTTAGGGTACTTGCAGCGGGCGTAGAGACCAAGATGTTTTCGCTGCGGAGTACTTTTCGGACTGGTGTAAATTCATATTTCAAAGCATTTTAAGACAGTTGAAACGTTCTTGCGGCAACTCCAACATGCACTCTGTGTCCTGGGCCAGGGCGTGCTGCTGACGCGCGGGCGGCGGGAGCGGTGTTGGTATTCTGCGGGTCATGCAGTGGCTGCAATACATGCTGCCCGTCGCGGTGCTGCTGCATCTTGTCGAGGAATATGTTCTCGGTGATTTTCTGGGTTGGTTTCGTCGTGCGATCCCGGCGCTCGCGGGGGCGATGACGGTACGTTGGGCGGTCGCCACGAACGTGTTGTTCGTGCTCGTTGTCGGGGTGGCCGCGTTGCCCGCCACGTCTGTTTTGTTCGTGCTTGTCGTGGGCGCGGTTTGCGTGGTCAACGGTGTGTTGCACTTTGTGATGACGCTGGTGCTCAGGAGCTGGTCGCCCGGCGTGGTGACCGGGACGTTGTTGTACGTTCCGCTTGGTGTCGGGCTTTTTCTGACCTCGTTGCGTGATGGGCGGGTCGCGTTCGATGCGGCGCTGCTGGCGGGGATCAGTGGGGTTGCGCTGCATGCGGCTCCGATCATCGTCTTGTGGGGATTGAAGCGAGTACGCCGGGAGCGATGAAAGAAGGAAAAGCACTTTGCAAACGAGCGAGCGAAGCTAGGATCAAGAATGAAAACAACTGCGAATACAAAGCGGGTGACCGGAGTCGAACCGGCGACATTCAGCTTGGGAAGCTGACGTTCTACCACTGAACTACACCCGCGGCGCGAGTAGTATAGCCCTTGGCGTTCGGGGCCGGGCGTGTGGGTTCCCGCTCGTCCAGGGGTACACTGTCAAGATGATCGATGCGATTCTTGGGCTTCACAAGGCGGTGCGGTACGTCGCGGTGTACGGCGGGAGCGAGCTGCGGATGGCGTCTCGTGAGGGGACGGCCGGGGCGAGCAGTTCTGAGACGGACACCTACGAGGAGCTGCTCGTCAACCCGACGGTTCTGTTGCTGACGGGTCAGCGGGGGAACATCGACTGCGGTGGGATGGAGTATGTGCTGATCAGGTATGGGAACTTTTTTCAGCTCGTGATCCCGACGGCGGGCGGGCATGTGTCGGTGTGTATCGAGAAGGACGCCGACCCGGTTCAGCTTGCGGGGTTGGTGTTGGATCATCTGCAGGTCGAGTGAGACGCGGCGTCGTACACTTCGATGGTGACTGAGACGCCAGAATGGCTGCCTGTGATCGGCCTCCTCGGCGGCGTTGCTTCCGGGAAGAGCGCGGTGGCCGCGCGCCTGGTCGAGCTTGGCGCGGCGGCGCTGGACGCTGATCGGGAGGTGGGGGAGTTGCTTGAATCGCCTGAGATCGTGGCGCGGATCGGGCGGGAGGTGTCGGCGGGGGCGGTGAAGGACGGTGAGATCGACCGGGCGGCGCTGGGGGCGGTGGTGTTCGGCGATGAAAAGAAGCGGAAGGCGCTCGAGGGGATTCTGCACCCGCCGGTGGTGGATGCGGCGCGCCGTCTGGTAGCGGGGCCGCCGGAGGGGGCTGACGCGGTGGTGATCGATGCGCCGCTGCTTATTGAGGCGGGGCTGGATGTGTTGTGCGATGAGCTGTGGTTCGTGGAGACGCCTGTGGAGCGTCGGCTCGCGTGGGCGCGTGAGCGGCGCGGGTGGGGCGAGGGCGAGCTTGAACAGCGAGAGAGGGCGCAGGTTTCGCTTGAGGAGAAGCGGCGGTTGGTCGATCGGGTCATCGAGAATGATGGTTCTCTGGACGATCTGAATCGGGCGGTTGATCGGGCGTGGGCGGAGTTGTTTGGCGCCCCGGCCTGACAGACGAGGCTTGCGTTTACGGACGGATCGGCTATTCTTCAGTTCATCGGTTCAGACGCGTGTTTGACGCGGGGCCGGTTCACTTCACATTCCCGTCGCCAGGCCCGCATCGGTGATGCGGCGTTGCTGAGAGTTTCGCGGTGATGGGCCTTTCGCACATCTGCGCTCCCTTCGGAGCCGCTGCACGCGCGAGTCGCGCGTTCTCCCTTTCCACATTCTGTGAGATCGACACATGGCCAAGACCTCTACGTCCGCGGTGGATGAGAAGCCCAAGACGCGCCGTCGCACGCGCAAAACGGCGCCGAGCGAGATCGCCGGTGAGAACACGGCGCCAGCCAAATCGTCGGGTGGGTCCTCGGGCGATTCCTCGGATTCCGGTGGTGGCGAGTCGTCCTCGCAGGGGTCGAAGTCCGGCGGATCAGGTTCTGGCGGCTCGGGCTCCAGGAGTGGTTCGTCCGGGGGCGGCGGTCAGCGCCAGCAGAGTCAATCGCAGGGCCAGCAGGGCAACAAGCGGCGTAAGAAGAAGCGTGGCGGCGGTGGAGGCAACAAGCGTCGTGGTGGCGGTCCGCCCAGCATCCCGTCGCACGCGTTGCCATCGGATGAGGAGCTACGCCAGGAGGCCGAGGAGCTTGAGAAGACGCTCAAGACCAAGGCCGGCAAGGAAGCGAAGAAGAACGCCCTGCACCTGGACAACCTGCAGCGGATGCCGCTCAAGGAATTGCACGAGCTCGCGGAAGAGCAGGGGATTGAAGATTTCCACCAGACGCCACGTCAAGAACTGATCTTCAAGGTCATGAAGACGTGGGCGGAGAACGACGGGCTGATCTACGGCGCCGGGACGCTGGAGATTCTGAAGGAAGGTTACGGCTTCCTGCGTTCGCCTCTGTACAGCTACCTGCCGGGGCCGGACGACATCTACCTCTCGCCCTCGCAGGTGCGCCGTCACGGGCTGGGTCGAGGGATGGTGGTCGAGGGCCCGCTGCGGGCGCCCAAGGAGGGCGACAGCTACTTCGCGCTCCTGGGCATCGACAGCGTGAACGGGCGCGACCCCGAAGACGTTCACAAGCTCAACGCCTTCGAGGATCTCACGCCGCTGCACCCCAACGAGCGGTTCATCCTCGAGACCGAGCCCGATCGGCACGAGACGCGGATCGTTGATCTGGTGGCGCCGATCGGTAAGGGGCAGCGGGCGCTGATCGTGGCGCCGCCGCGCACGGGCAAGACGGTGCTGCTGCAACTCTTGACCAAGGCGATCAACCAGAACTACCCGGACGTGAAGATCATCGTGCTGCTGATCGACGAGCGCCCCGAGGAAGTGACCGACTTCCGGCGCAACACCGAGGAATCGGTGGAGGTCGTGGCGAGCACCTTTGACGAGCAGACGCACCGCCATGTGCAGGTCGCCGAGATGGTGATCGAGAAGGCGCGGCGGATGGTGGAGTTCGGCGACGACGTGGTGATCCTTCTGGATTCGATCACGCGCCTGGCCCGTGCGTACAACGCGGAGATGCCGCACTCGGGCAAGATCATGACGGGCGGCATCGACTCGGGAGCGCTGACGCGTCCGAAGAAGTTCTTCGGTTCGGCCCGCGCGACCGAGGACGGCGGCTCGCTGACGATCCTGGGCACCGCGCTGGTCGATACGGGCTCGAAGGCCGACGAGGTGATCTTCGAGGAGTTCAAGGGCACGGGTAACTCCGAGCTGCACCTGGACCGTCGTCTCGTCGAGAAGCGGACGTACCCCGCGATCGACATCGCGGCCTCGGGCACGCGGCGCGAGGAGCTGCTGATGGACCCGAAGGAGCTGGAGCTCGTCTACCGACTTCGCAAGGTGCTCTCTGACATGAACGTGGTCGAGGCGATGGAGCTGATGAAGTCGCGCCTCAAGAAGACCAAGTCCAACGGTGAGTTCCTGATGACGATGAACCTGGGGTAAGCCTCCGGCGTTCATGCACGAATAAAAAAGCCCAGGGGTAACCCCCTGGGCTTTGTTGTTGCGCTGGTTGTGGTGTTGTTATTCGAACTCTTCGGAGAGGTCGAGGGGGAGGTTCTCGGTGATCTCGTCTTCCCCGTACCAGCGGAGGAGGACGCCGGCGTCGAAGAGCAGGGCCGCGTGGACGCCGCCCCATTCATCGGGGGCGATCCCATCGTCTTCGAGCAGGTCGCGCATCACGGTGTGGAACTTCAGCGCGTCGTCGGCGACGATGCCGGAGTTCTGGAGTTCGAGCAGGTAGCGCCGGTAATCGATACAGGAGCCGCAGGTGCTGTGGGCGTATATGAAGTGTCGCGTGCCGCCTGTTTCGTCGTTGAAGATTTCGTCGAAGCGGCCCAGGGCGCGGAGTTTGGCGACCAGCCCGCGCTTATCGATCGCTCGGTCGGCGGCTGGGTTGATCACGGCGTTCGGGTCGGCGTTCGGGCCGAAGTCTGTGGGTATGAGCTCGGTCTGAACGGATTCTTCGGGAGATGCGGCGGAGAGGCCCGGGATGGTGAGGTTGGCGTCGCGCAGGAGTTCCTCGTAGGACTCCCCGGTGAGGCGTTCGTAGACGCCCTTGGGCTTGGGTGTGTTTGTGCGCCCGTAGCGTTCGAGGACAGACCCCTGGCGCATGATGAGGGTGGTGGGTGTTTCGCCCCACGCGTAGATGGGGAGTTCGAGGCCCTGTTCGGCCGCTATGTTCTCGAGGTCGGTGATTTCCAGGAGCAGGCCGCGGATGCTTGGGTGATTCGCGGTGGCGTCGGTGAAGTTGCGCATGCCCGGGTAGTGCTGCTGGCAGGCGGGGCAGGTCTCCTGATAGATGTAGACCATGTATGTGGGGGCGTCGCGCGAGATGTCCATGACCGGCGCCATGACGCTGAGCTGGCGCAGGACCTGCTCGGGGCGGATCTCGGCGGTGTCCACGGGCGGTTCGGTGGTGGCGTTCGCGACCGCGGCGCCGGCGATGGAGCCCACGCCCGCGACTGTCAGGATCGCGCCGCGCTTGTTGACGTAGCCCCACCAGCGCGTGGCGAGGGTGGCGGCGATGATCGCGATGATCACGTCCACCGTGAACATGACGACGGGGGGCGGGCTGTAGGCGCCGAAGCAGCCGCAGGAGGCGGCGCCGCGCGTCATGAGCAGGAAGACGTAGCCGGCGAGCGAGCCGAACATCAGGGCGGTGAGCGCCCAGACCCAGGCGCGGCGGTGGAAGACGACGATGCCGGCGGCGATGATCGCCTCGGCGACGGGGAGCAGGAGCTTCCACGCGGGCGGTCCGGCGACATCGGAGCCCATCGTCTCGCGGGCGCCGGCGGCGGCGCTGGCGAGCTGGTTCCACTCGAGCACCTTGGTCACAGCGGCGGCGAGCAGAACCAGCGCGACGACGATCGAGAAGATCAGCGGCGTCGCGGAGCGGAAACCGACGGGGTCGTCGCGGTGGAGCGAGGCGGGGGCGCTGCTCACGACGCGCCCTCGACGCGGGCGATGACGTCGGCGCCGTGCTCCTGGCCCTCGGCGGTGATCTTGAGGCGCGACTTGATGAGGCCCGTGACAGCGCCCGTCGCGACGAAGCGGACTTTCAGCGTGACGTCGCTGCCTGTGGAGGACTTCTCGAGAATCTCGGCATCGAGGCCGGCGTCATCGATGGCGATGGCGGTGATGTCATCGAGTTTTTCGATGCGCTTGAGCGTGAACTCGCGCGTGACCTCATCGCCGGCCTGCATGCGACCGAGGATGAAGCGGTCCTGCCCGAAGGACCAGGTGGGGTTGTTCACCGCGACGCGGAACAGGGCGGAGTGGATGACGCGGAGCGGGAGCTCGCGGGCCTCGGGGTGGTCGGTCTCGATCATGAACCAGCGGTCGAGGTCCTCGTCGGCGACGCCTCGGTAGTCGAACTCGACAAGGAACTCCGTGGCCGGCTTGTAGGGGCTGACCGGCTCGCCGTCGAGGTTGAAGACGCTGGGTGAGCCTCCATCGACGCTCGTCACCTTGAAGGGGCGACCGTCGAGAGACTCAAGGCGGATCGCGCCGTGCTTGGTGTCCCCCATGATGTTGACGAAGGTGGGATCAGTTTTGACGGCGTGGGAGACATCGGCCTTGACGACCAGCTCGTAGGGCGTGCGCGAACCCTCGTACCAGACGTAGGCCCGCTGGACCATCGGCCCGGAGTTCGGGGTGGCTTTCAGGCTGACGGCGATCTCGGTGGCTTGGCCCGGGCGGAGGATCTTCTGCTCTTCGTCGAGGGCGCCGACGGTGCAGCTGCAGTTGCTGGTGACGCGGAGGAGGTTGATGACCTCATTGCTGGTGTTGCGGAGGAGGACGTGCCCTTCGCGCTTTTCCTTGGGACGCAGCCAGCCCATGTCGAGCTGCCCGGGTTCGCTGGTGATTTTGTGAACCGGCTTGGCGGGCTGGGTGGCCTGAGGCGTGGCCTGCTGTGCCTGCGCGGCGCCCGCGAGGAGGCCGGTGGTGAGAAGCGTGGTCGTTATCGCCCGTCGCAGCATGGCGTATCTCCCTGTCCGTCAGAACTGTTCATGCGAATGGGGTGCGGTTTGGCGTTCGTTCCTTGATCGTACCGCCTCTGGGGCGCTCCCGAAGCGTGTTTCTTGCAGACGCGTGTCTCTTGCCGTCGTTCGTACGCGCTGTGAGATCTGTATGAGATTCTCACGCGGATTCCCCGGATCACCCGGGCATCGGCGCTCGAACCATAGGCTGACCGCGCTCGCGGAACGCCGGGGAGGGCGTCCGCCGGGGGGGCGACGAGCCGATAAAGGCCGTCACAACGCCCCACGATTCGGCGTCAACCGCCTTCCCATCTACGCCGATGACTCCGCGTGCGGGCTGCGTTTCCGTTGACACGCTGCGCAGCGCCTTCTAGCTTTGACCCCAAGCCGAGGCCGCTCCCGGGCCCGAACGCTGATGACGACCCCACCCCCCAATCCCGACCCGAACGCCAGCGGGCCATCGCAGGGCTCAACGCCCGGCAAGAACCCCGGTGATTCGACAGGGCGTCGCCCCGCTGTGGCTGTGGCGAGTGGTGAGGATTCCAGGGCCGGTTCGAAGGCGGGCACGAGCTTCGACACGATCCTGGGGCGGATGGTCGTCGATCAGGGCTTCGCGACCAACGCCGAGGTGCAGAGCGCGCTCGAGGCGCACCGTACTGAAGACGCCAGCGAGAAGTCGCTGGCGAAGATGCTGCTCGACCGTTCGGTCATCACGCCGAACCAGCTGCAGCGCCTCAAGGGGATGGTCGAGGCGGAGCGCTCGGGGCAGCAGATCCCGGGGTACTCGATCATCGGGAAGCTGGGCGCCGGGGCGATGGCGACGGTCTTCAAGGCCAAGCAGCTGTCGCTGGACCGCACGGTGGCGATCAAGGTGCTGCCGCGCCGTTTTTCGAACAACGCGGATTTCATCCGTCGGTTCTACGCGGAGGGTCGTGCGGCCGCGGCGCTGAACCATCCCAACATCGTGCAGGCGTTTGATGTCGGGCAGGCGGGCGAGTTCCACTACTTCGTGATGGAGTACGTGGAAGGCTCGACGGTGCACGACCTCGTCGCGGCCAAGAAGCGTCTGGACGAGCAGACGGCGATCGAGATCATCATGCAGGTCGCCGAAGCGCTCGAGCACGCGCACGAGCGCGGGCTGATCCACCGCGACGTGAAGCCCAAGAACATCATGCTCACCAAGAGCGGCGTGGCGAAGCTGGCAGACATGGGTCTCGCGCGGGCCGTCACCGACGCCGAGGCCGCGGAGGCCGAGGCGGGCAAGGCCTTCGGCACGCCCTACTACATCAGCCCCGAGCAGATCCGCGGCGAGAAGGAGATCACGCCCGCGGCCGACATCTATTCGCTGGGCGCCACGCTCTACAACATGGTCACCGGCAACGTCCCCTTCGACGGCAAGAGCCCGGCGGAGGTGATGAAGCGTCACCTGAAGGCGGAGCTGACGCCGCCTGATCATGTGAACCCGAAGCTGAGCGCGGGCGTCTCGCAGGTCATCGAGATGATGATGGCCAAGGACGTGCGCGAGCGCTACCAGAACTGCCGCGACCTGCTGACCGACCTCAAGGCGGTCAAGGACGGCGAGGACCCGGTGATCGCGAAGCAGGACGTTTCCGAAGCCTCGCTGTCGAACTTCGCCGAAGAGATCCGGACCGCCGAGGCGGAGATCCCGAAGGACAAGTCGCGTCCGCCCTCGCCGCTGAGCTCGCCGGTGGTTCAGGTGATGCTGGGGCTGCTGGTGGTCAGCGTGATCGTGAACATTGTGATGCTCGTGGTTGACTTCTAGCGCTTCTCGCTAGCCCTTGAGTTCGAGAAGCAGTTCCACTTCCACCGGCGCGTCCAGCGGGAGCGCGACGCTGCCGACGGCGGCGCGGGCGTGGCGTCCGGGCTCGCCGAAGATCTCCTGCAGCAGCTCGCTGGCGCCGTTGATGACCTTGGGCTGCCCGGTGAAGCCCGGGTCGCTGGCGACGAAGCCGCCGACGCGCACGACCTGAGCGACGTTTTCCAGGGAGCCCGCGGCGGCGGTCGCGACGGCGAGCCCGTTCAGCACGCACTGGCGGGCGCATTCCTGTGCGGTCTCGAGGCTGACGGCGCCGGGGACGGTGCCGGTGGCGATGAGCACCCCGTCGCGCATGGGGAGCTGCCCGCTGATGTAGAGGAGATTGCCGGATCGCTTGCTGGGGATGTAGGCGGCGACGGGCTCGGGGGCTTTGGGGAGGGTGAGGCCGAGGTCGCTGAGGCGCTCGCTGGGGGTGGGCATGCGGTGGGCTCCTGTGGCGTTTGGGACACGCGAGCGTGTGAAGATGGGTAAAGTTAGGGGGTCGGGATGGAACCATCCCGCCTTGACAGACGTATCCTTTCCCGTACCGTACACGACACGCGCGTGGTGCGCGGCTGGGTCCGATCCCCGCTCCTCGGAGCGAATCACGCCCTTATCGCGGGTTCTCCCGCACGGTTCTCCATCAGTACGAGACCCGGCCCCTGCACCGACAACCAGGTCCGCTCCGCCAGTCTGAAGCTTTTTCGGGCCCGCGGGGAAGTGCATCGGGGCCGCGGCGATCGCGCCGGGCCGATTCACCGTCTCGTCACCCGTGTGATTCCATTTCATGGAACGCACCCCAATGGGAGAACACCCATGACTCGTCATTCCCGCAAGGGCTTCACCCTTATCGAGCTTCTGGTGGTCATCTCGATCATCGCGCTGCTCATCGGCATCCTGCTCCCCGCGCTGCAGCGGGCCAAGCGCAACGCCAACGCCCTCAAGGACGGCACGCAGCTCAAGCAGATCCACACCGCGATGGTCACCTACGCGACCTCCAACGGCGATCGCTACGTCGTCCCCAGCATCATCGACCGCACCGGCTACACCGAGGGCATGGACCTCACCGGCGCGGACCCCGGTGAGACCGACACCGAGCGCTGGCGCAAGAACCGCACCGGCCCCATCTTCTCGGTGCTCGTCTACAACGCCTCCATCGTCCCCGAGATCTGCATCAGCCCCAACGAGCCCAACGGTCAGATCGAGGCCGACTCCGACTACGCCTACTCCGCCACCCCGGAGAACTCGGGCGTCAACATCGCCGGTCTCGCCAGCTGGAACCCCCTCTTCATGAGCACCCCCGCGACCGACGACGCCGTCCGCGACGGCTGGGTCAACGGCTACGACGTCGAGGAGCCCAGCGGCGGCAACTTCAGCTACGCCCACCAGGCCCTCGACGGCGGCTCGCGCCAGGGGCGCTACTGGCGCAACAGCTTCCGCGCCGCGGACCCCGTTTTCGCCAACCGCGGCCCGGTCTACTCTGATAGCGATACCCCCGGCGGCTCCGCGGCCCATATCGCTGACACCCCCACGAGCGGCACGTGGTTCCTCGCGGGCAGCGCCGATTCGAACCTCGGCGAGGTCTCCGACACACTCCAGTTCGCCGGCTCCAGCAACTCCTGGGCGGGCAACGTCGCCTACAACGACAACCACGTCTCCCTGGAAGACTCCCAGTCCCCCGAGAGCGTGACCTTCACCGACTTCTCCACCACGCCGGGTCAGCCCATCACGCAGCTCGACAACCTCTTCATGGACGAGGCGAACGAGAACGGCAACGCGACCAGCATCACCTCGCGCAGCAACTCGTACATGCGCCTCTACGGGAACGGCATCGACAGCATCAACAGTGCCGTTGATGAGATGACGTTCCTCGCGGGCATCTGGCTCGACGGCAACGACGCCCTCGGCGAGTAAGCACCGCTGCTGAGAAACGGCCTCTCGGAAGGCTGAAGCAACGCATCACACCCCGCCGGCTTTCGTCGGCGGGGTTTTTTCATGCGCCGAGCGGGCGAGTCGCAAAAACAAACAAGGCCCGCCGAGGCGAGCCATCGAGAAGCGGTCAGGAATTGGGGATCAAGGATTTGAACCCTGACTAACTGTACCAGAAACAGTCGTGCTACCGTTACACTAATCCCCAGTCGCGAGCGTTTAACCCGCTGAGAGCAGTGTACCCGGGCGAGCGGGGCTGGCAAG
This sequence comes from Phycisphaerales bacterium, assembly GCA_965227605.1. Taxonomy (GTDB): domain Bacteria; phylum Planctomycetota; class Phycisphaerae; order Phycisphaerales; family UBA1924; genus CALNYS01. The sequence goes on from OZ245745.1 coordinate 1,222,811, forward strand.
TTCAGCCGATGAGCTGGTCGCTGACGCCGCCGCGGGGCGGGTGGTCGGGGGAGCGCCGTTCGTTCTCGTCGCGTCCTTCTGGGCGCTTCGGTGTGGCGCGGGCGCGGGTGGGCTCGCTTTCGGCGCCCTCCGGTCGGGCGGCGCGCCGGCGCTCGTCGAGTTCCTTGAGGATGTCCTTCACTGTGTTGAAGGTCTTCCGTGAGATGGCCATGAGCGCCTCCTTGCGTCGGATGCCTATCGGCCCATCTGCGGCGCTGATCGACTGCTGGGCGTGTTTCTGCGTGCTGAACGGGGATCTGGTTCGGTCTGTGCAGTCTGGGAGGGGAGGCGGCTACCATGCGTGCACGCAAACCACGTTCACCCCGCACCTGAAGGATCAAACGCGTGAGCACAGCACCCGCGAGCGTCACCGCTTCTCTGGCCGTTGATGGCGGCGCCCCGGTCGCCGACCCGGGCGTCCCGTTCGTTTCGGTCGATCTGCACGAGGACGACATCCAGGCCGCCCTGGGCGTGCTGCGCTCGGGGATGCTGGCCCAGGGCAAGAACGTGGCGGCGTTTGAGGAGCGGTTCGCCGAGATGACGGGCGCGAAGCACGCCGTGGCCTGCGCCAACGGGACCTGCGCCCTGCAGCTCGCGTACGAACCGCTGATAGAACCGGGCGACGACGTGCTGGTCCCGGCGTGGACGTACATCGCGACGGCCTCGATGCTGGTGGCCCGCGGCGCCCGCCCCGTCTTCGTGGACGCCGACCCGGCGACGTACAACATCGACATGGATGACTGCGCGAAGGCGATCACACCGAAGACCACGGCGATCGCGGTGACGCATCTGTACGGCGCTCCTGTGGATATCGACGGGGTGGAGGCGTTCGCGAAGAAGCACGGGCTGCGGGTGATCTACGACGCCGCCCAGTCGCACCTCGCGGGGTGGAAGGGCAAGGGCCTCGGCGCCTTCGGGGACGCCGTGACCTACAGTTTTTACCCCACGAAGAACATGACCACCGGCGAGGGCGGGATGGTTACGACCAACGACGACGAGCTCGCCCAGACGCTGCGCTCGCTGCGCAGCCACGGCGAGACGCAGAAGTACCTGCACGAGCGCGTGGGCTACAACTACCGGATGTCGGACGTCGAGGGCGCGATCGGGCTGAGCCAGCTCGACCGCGTGGAGGCGGCGACGCAGCGCCGCCAGGCGATCGCGTCGCGGCTGGATGAGCTTGTCAAAGGCGTTGAGGGGCTCACGCCGCCTTCCGTTCACGACGGCGCGACGCACGTCTATCACCAGTACGCGGTGCGCCTTGACCCGAAGGTGATTTCCGCGGGGCGCGACCGTTTTATCGAGGCGGTACGGGCCGAGGGCGTCGGGGTGGGGGTGCATTACCCGAAGTCGCTGACGGATCAGCCGTGCTTCACCGAGTTCGTGGAGCGCGACGCGCCGGTGAGCGAGCGGCTGGCGAAGGAACTCTTCTGCCTGCCGGTGCACCCGGGGCTGAGCGACGAGCAGGTTGAATTGATCGGGGCGGCGCTCGCGAAGGTTGGGAACGCTCTGCGCGGGTGAGTGTGCTTAGGGGCCTTCGGGCAGAACCATGCCGGTGATCTTGCTGTAGAAGGCGATCTTGCCGTCGGCGATGCCCTGGATCTCGCTGATGAAGCGGCGCGGGCGGTAGCGGACCTCCTGGCAGAGCAGCAGCAGCTCCTGCCCGGGCGTGACCGAGTTGCGGAAGACGGTGTCTTCGATGCGGGTGAAGCCGGCGATGCAGGGCTCTCCGCGCCGGGCGTAGAAGAGGTAGCTGGCGAGCTGGGCGCCGGCCTCGATCATGAGGACGCCCGGCATCACGGGCTTGGTGGGGAAGTGACCGCTGACCCAGAACTCGTCGTCGCGGACGTGCTTGACGCCGACGGCGCGGGAGAAGGCCTCGTCGTGCCAGACGACGCCGTCGAGCTGGACGATCTCACCGCGGTGGGGGTTCCAGGATTCGAGATCCTCGCGCGACAGCGCCAGGCTTGACGTATCAAGCCCGTCGGCGTCGAAGAGGGGTTCGACGCCGCGGATGGGCTGCTCGGCGCCCGCCGGCGAGGTCTCGATCTGGGTCATGACGTGGGAGGGTTCCGGAGGGGTTAGTCGTCGTCGCGCAGCTCGAGGATCTTCTTGCGGACGTCCTGGGCCGCGTTCTTGATCTCCTGCATGGTCTTGCGGACGCGGGTGCCCGCGGCCTTGTTGCCGCCTTCGGCCTTCTGGATGTCTTCTTCCGCCTCGGCGATCAGCCGCTTCAGGGTCTCGTATTCCAGCACAGGCGCCTCCTTGGCTGATGAGTGATCTTCAATCCGCCCGGCGTTCCATTCCGCCGGGGCGTGTATGCGACTCCTAGCTTAGCCAATCTGACGCTCTGAGAAGGCCCCGGGGCGGTTTTTCAGTCAAGAGAGAGCGCCGGCGCGTGATTTTCCCACCTGTTCAGGTGGCGACAACGGGCTCAGAGGGGCTCATCCGCGTTCTCGTCGGCGCCCTCGGGGAACTCGACCCGGCAGGCGGCGTCCGCCCCCGGGCCCAGCGTGATGACGTTCTTGCCCCGACGTTTGGACTCCAGCAGCAGACGGTCGGCGCAGGCGACGAGGCTCTCGGCGTCCGCCGCGTCCCACGGGAAGGTCGCCATGCCACCTGAGATGGTGAGGGTGGCCGGGGCGTCGTCCGCCAGAGCGGGGAAGCGGTGGTCGCAGATCTGGCGCTGGAAGCGTCGGGCGATGGCGCCGATCGAGCGCGGGTGCTGCCCGCCCGGGCTGCGGGCGCCCGAGGGGTCGTCGAAGATGACCGCGAACTCGTCCCCGCCGATGCGGCACACCCGGTCGCACGGGCGGATCACCGATTGCAGCAGACGGACGGTCTCGCGCAGGATGTCGTCCCCGGCGCCGTGGCCGTGGGTGTCGTTGTAGCGCTTGAAGTCGTCGATGTCGTAGAGCATGAGCGTGACGTCGCGCCGGGCGGCGCGGGCGTCTTCCAAGACGCGGGGCAGGTGGCGGCGGAAGTAGCCGCGGTTCCAGGCGCGGGTGAGATCATCGACGAAGGCTGCGCTGCGCAGCTGCCCGACCTGCTCTTCCAGCGCCAGCCAGCCGGCGAGGTACGACGCCTCGCGCCGCAGCGCATGTTCTGCTGCGCCTTCGGCGAATAACCAGCCGTACACGCGCCCGCGGCGCTCGACCGGCGTCGCGCCGTCGCGATCCTCTTCTGTGAAAACAGCGTCACACCCCAGGCGCTCCGAGATCATGCGTAGCGTCACCTCGCGGCTTGAGCGTCCGCGGATGAAGAGTTCGAGGTGCGCCTGCTCGGCGTCGCCATGAGTGGGGGGGGCATCCGCGACAGCGCCGGGTTCGATCGCATCTTCATCAGCGACCTCATCGCGGCGCAACGCCGGCTCCCCGTTCTCCCACACGCCGTCGAAACCCTCTGCGTTCTTCATGCCGCTCGCCAGCAGCGTCACGCCCGGCGACGCCGCACGAGCCGCGGCCACGAACGCCGCGGCTTCGTCCTCGGGCAGACGGTTCGCCTCAACGATCACCGTTGTATCCGCGGGAGAATCCTCCATAGGCCGCGCGAGTTCAGCAACCGCGTCCAGCGGATCGCCCGCGCGGACCAACTCGATCTCCGGCGCCCGCCGCAGCTTCTGCGCCGCTTCAAGAGCGCCCAGCGTGATCACTCGCATCGAACTCACGCCTGGTGCTCCTCGCGCCCGTTCTCGTCATCCGCGCTCTCATCAAGCAACATGGCGATCTCCTCGCCGGTCAGCAGCTCACCCGGCGTATCCGCCGATTCTTCCGGTTCCGGCACATCGTCGCTCGCCTCGTCATCGTGAAAACCCGCCAGGCGCAACCGCGGCGTGCTCGCGACAGGCGGCGCCGGCTCGAACGCGTCATCACGCGCCGCCGGCGGATCAAAGGGACGCAGGCGACCATCATCAAACCGCCACAGCGTGACCCGCTCGCTGTGGCGGGCGAGCGTCTGCGCCATGCGGGCGGGCTGGTCGTTTGGGAAGGCGGCGGGGTCGACGAAGACCACTGCTGTGGCTCCGGCGTTCTCGCTGAGCACTGCGAGTAATGCGTCGTACACCGACCGATAACCGATGAGCTCCACCCCACGCCGGCGCATCGCCTCGCGGAGCGCTGCGGGCGCGTCGGCGTCGCTCGCCGTGACGGCGACGCAGCGCACGCGCAGCGTCTGATGGTTGGGTGTGGCGTGTCGCGGCTCCGCCGCCCCCGTGTCGCCCTCGGGCCTGGGGTCATCCATGATGCGTAAGTGTACCACGCTCGGGCGGGTTGGCCCGAACAAACCCTTGAGATGGTCCGATCAGGTGTAGCGGATCCACTTGATGAGCCCCATGAGCGAGGGGGGCTTGCCGTACATGAGGACGCCCACGCGGAAGATCTTGGCCGAGGCCCAGGTCAGCACGAGCACCGTGCCCCAGCCGATGACCATCGAGGCCGCGATCTCGGGCCACGTCGCCGGCTCGGCCGGGTTGGCTACGCGCATGGGCATGATGAAAGGGATCGAGACGGGGATGTAGCTCATCACTTTGGAGAGCGTGTTGTTGGGGTCGCTCATGCCCGCGAAGATCGCCGGGTAGACGGCGAGGGCGATCACGCCAAAGAGCGGGCCCTGCAGCGCCTGAGCCTCGCGCATGTCGCTCACCGCCGAGCCCACGGCGCCGAAGAGCGCCGCGTACATGAAGTAGCCCATGAGGAAGTAGACGACGAGGAGCACGAGTGTGGTGGTTGAGATGAACTGGAACGCGTCGAACTGAATGGCCGCGAAGATCGCGAGCGCCGAATACACCAGGAACGTCGTCAGCCCGACCAGCCCCTGCCCGATCAGCTTGCCGATCATCAGCTGCATCGGCGAGATCGCCGAGAGCAGCACCTCCATCACTCGCGAGGATTTTTCCTCGACGGTGCTCGTCAGGAGATACCCGGCGCCCGTGAAGATGGCGATCATCATGATGACGATCGACGCGAGCGGGATGATGAACTCGAACTTGTCACCACCCTCCGCGGACTCCCCCGACTTACTGATCGTCGCAGCCTTTGTCTTCGGGCGATCGCGGAGTTCTTGAACTCGCGAGAGGTCGATCGCAGCTCGCTCGAAACGCTCCTCGACGACCGCGTCCTCGATGGCGTTCTCGATTTTATTGGCGACCCGCGCTTTCACGCTCTGCGCCCGTAGCAGGCGGTACTCACCAGGCGGGCTGTCGATCATGCCTTGGTTCGCCTCGATTACCGCGATGAGATCGCCCTGAGCGAGCCGCTCGTTGAGCGTTTCAGGGTCTGTACCGTCCTCGAGAGTTTCTAGCGTGACTTCGGGAATCGGGCCGACCGCGGCCTCTGCGCTGCTCTGGATCTGAACCTCGGTCATCGCCGCGCCAGCAGCGCTCTTGCGGATCCGTTCTTTCGCGTTCTCGATGTCCTGCTCGTATTCGCGCTTGATGTTCTCGGGATCAAAGCGCACTTCCAGCCGCGAGAGCACCGCGTCGCCTTCGGTGTTGTCGATCACGCCGATCGCGCCGACGATCGGCGCAGGCTTGGGATTGAAGAGCCCCAGCGCCGCCGCGCCGCCCAGCACCGCCCAGATGATCACCGGCAGGATGAACGTCGCGAAGATGAAGCTCTTCGTGAGCGCCGTCGCCTTGTACTCACGAACCGCCGTGGCCATGATTTTCCGCATCATCGCTCGCCCTCCGCGCGGAGCGCCATCCGCAGGGAATCTTCTGAATCGTCCGTGCTCACCAGCGAGAGGAAGATGTCTTCCAGCGTCGCCCGGCGCAGCTCTACTCGTCGGCATGGCGTCCGCTCGAGCAACGACTTCATGGTCGCCTGCGGATCAACACCCTCTTCGAGGTGGGCTTCGTAGGCCGTGCCGCTCGCGAGCACGCTCTTGATGCCGGGTGTCTCTTCGACGATCGCCCGCCCGTTATCGCCAACCGGCTCGACGATCAGCGTGCGCGGGTCAAAGCGGGCCCGCACGGCGTCGATGTCGCCGTCCAGCACCTTCTGCCCCTGGTTGATCATGAAGACGCGGTCGCACACCGCCTCGGCGGCGCTCAGAACGTGCGTTGAGAAAATGATCGTCTTGCCGGCCTCACGCTGCTCCTCGATGAGTTTCTTAAGGAGGCGGGCGTTGGCGGGGTCGAGGCCGGAGAAGGGTTCGTCAAGAATGATGAGCTCGGGATCGTGGATGATCGCCGCGAGGAACTGCACCTTCTGCTGCATGCCCTTCGAGAGCTCTTCGCACTTCTTCTTCTGCACGCCGGGGAGCTCGACCTTCTCAAGCCACTCGTCGATGCGCTGCTTGAGCGTTGAACTCTCGACGCCCTTGAGCGTGCCCATGTAGGTGAGAAACTCGCCGACCTTCATTTTGCGGTACACGCCGCGTTCCTCGGGCAGATAGCCGATGCGGTCCTTGCTCTCGATCGCGCTCTTGCGACCCAGCACCTCCACATCGCCAGAGTCCGGGTAGATGATGGACATCACCATACGGATGGTCGTCGTCTTGCCCGCCCCGTTGGGGCCCAGGTAGCCGCAGACCGAGCCGGCAGGCACATCGAGGTCGAGGTCGCGCACGGCCTTTTTCGTGCCGAAGGTCTTGCTGACCGATCGCAGCCTGATGGCGGGCGCGCTCATGACGCCCACCCCATCCTGAACGCGTTCTGGAACCTGTTCCGCGTGAAATCCACCATCCGGGAGCCCCCTTCGAGTGCGCGGATGATACCGAACACCCTCGGGGCGGTTGCTGGGAAAGCGGTCGAGCGGATTTCAGGACCCAGCTTGCGGCGGATCAGCGACGCGGGAGCACGAGACGCAGATTGTCCAGCGTGCGCTGGTTGAAGGGGTCCTGGGCTGTCACCGGGACGAAGTTCACCTCGCGGTCGGAGAGCAGCGTGCGGGCCAGGGACGCGAGGAGTTCCTCGCGGTCGTCCACGTCATCACCGTTGACCTCGCGCAGGATCATCCCAGGGGCGAAGCCCACCTGCGCGGCGCCCGAGCCCTCGCGCACCCGCCCGACGCGCACGCCGCCGGTGTCGGCGTCGTCGAGTTCGACCAAGCCGAAGGTGGCCAGACGAGTCACGACGTGGGCGAACGCGGCCTCCTCGTCCTGCAGCACGAGGGTTTCCTCGAGCGAGAGGGGGCGGAGGTTGTTGCCGACGACGATCGCCGCGGCGAGTGTGACGGGGTAGATCAGGTCTTCGCCGTTGCGCCAGACGTGGACACGGATGGTCTCGCCGGGGTCGCGGTTGCTGATCTCGGAGCGGAGCACGGTGAGGTTGGGTGTGGGCTCGCCGTTGATGGCGGTGATGATGTCCTGCTCGGCGAGCCCGGAGGTCTCGGCGGGGGTGCCGCCGGGGAAGCCGCCGATGACGACGCCACCGCGCTCATCGAAGCCCTGGGCCTCGGCGACCTCGAAGTTGAGCGGGTCGAGGTACACGCCCAGGTACCCCTTGAGCACATAGTCCCGCTTGATGAGCTGGCTCACGACAGACTCGATCGTCTCCATCGGGATGGCGAAGCTCACGCCGCCCGAGACGCCGGTGTCGCCGCGGTTGTCCTGCGAGAGCAGCTCGTCGCGGGAGATGATCGCGGTGTTCATGCCCACGGCCTCGCCGCGCACGTTCACCAGCGGCCCGCCCGAGTTCCCGGGGTTCACCGCGGCGTCGGTCTGGATGTAGTTTGTGAAGCCCGAACGCCCGGTCAACGTGGTTCGCGCGTGACGCCCCAGGCCCGAGACGATGCCCTCGCTCATCGAGAACTTGAAGCCGAAAGGGGAGCCGAAGGCGAAAACGGTTTCGCCCTGTGCGATGGGGTTCTCGGCGCGGCGCATGGGGACGAGCCAATCGCCGGTGCGCTCGACCTTGAGCACGGCGATATCCGTCGATTCGTCCTCGCCCAGCTTCACGGCGTTGCGCACGCGCCCGTCGAAGAACTGCACGCGAATGCGCGTCGAGTCCAGCACAACGTGGGCGTTAGTGACGATGTGGCCTTCGTCCGAGTACACCCAGCCCGAGCCGTTGGATTGCGGGCGCCCGCGCACGTCGGCCTCGATGTACACGACCGAGGGCTCGATCGCGAGCGCGACATCGCGCTTGGCCTGGCTGATCCGTTCGAGGATGTTGTCTTCTGCGAGGCGGTCCTGAGCGAGCGTGGCGAGCGTCACGGCGCGGGCCGTGAAGACCTTGCGAGCCGCCATCGGCCCCGCGATCAGCGTCAGCACCGTCGCGGCCAGAACAACAAGCGCCGGGCCGAACGTCTGGAATCGTCTCATCGTGCGTTCTCCTCGCTCGCGTCCCTGGATGGGGACGCGTCCTTCAAGAACCGGTCGATCTCGCCCGGACGCATCTCGTATCGGTGATCCGAGCTGTCCCGATCAGCGACCTTCCGCGTCCATGCGACGACCGTCTCGCGTATTTGTTCGCCGATCGCGGCCTGCGGTTTCGCAAAGCCCGGCTGCCATTCGGACATGCCGAGCAGGTCGTGAGCGACGAGGATCTGCCCGTGGCACTCCTGCCCCGCGCCGATCCCAATCACTGGAACACTCGTGCGCTCCAGAATCTTCCGTGTGATGGGTTCGGGGATCGCTTCGACCAGCAGCATCGCCGCCCCCGCGTCTTCGCAGGCCTGGGCGTCGCGCACCACGCGTTCGGCGTCGCCGGCGGTGCGGCCGCGCGAGGTGTACCCGCCGGTGAGCGCCGCCCGCTGGGGCAGCGACCCGACGTGAGCACACACCGGAACCCCGGCCCGGCTCATCCTCGCTACCAGCCCTGCCTGCGACGCGTCCACTTCCACCTTGACGATGTCGGCCAGCCCTTCCGTCATGAACCGCCCGGCGTTCCGCACGCCCTCGTCATCGCTCGCCTGATAGCTCATGAAAGGCATGTCGGCCATCACCACGCAGCCCGGCGCCCCGCGCTTCAGGGCCGCGGTGATGTGGATCGCGAAGTCGAGCGGCATGTGGATGGTGCCGGGCAGGCCCAGCGCCATCTCGGCCCCCGAGTCCCCCGCCAGCAGCAGATGCACCCCGCCGGCGGCCAGCCAGCGGGCCATCGTCGCGTCGTAGCACGCGAGGCAGGCGAAGGGCTCGCCCGCCTCGCTCATCGCGCGGAGGGTTTTCAGGGAGTGGCGGGCGCCGGGAGGCTGCGATCGGGTAGGGCCGCTCATGCGTCTAAGTGTACGCGCCAAGCGGATGACGCCACACGCCGCGGTTATCAGGCGTCCTTCAGGCGGTTCCGGACGATCCGCTCCACCCGCGCCGCGCAGCGGGCGGGCGAGGCCTTCACCTCAAAGTCCCACAGCCGCACCACCCGCCAGCCCATCGCCCCAAGCTCGGCGTTCACCCGCACATCGCGGGCCTTGTTGCGTTCGATTTTGCTCACCCAATACTCCCGGTTGGTCCCCGGCAGCCGGCACTTCTCAGGATGCCCGTGCCAGAAGGCGCCGTCGACGTACACCGCGACACGAGCCGCACGAAACACAACGTCCGGCTTCCCCGGCAGATCCTTCGCGTGCAAGCGGTAGCGCAGCCCGCGGACATGGAGGGCGCGGCGTAGTACGATCTCTTCGCTGGTGTCTTTCCCGCGCACGCGACGCATCGTTTCTGAGCGTTGAGTGGGCGTGCGATCGTCGGCCATCGCTAGGCGAGGGCGCTGCCGGCGACCGCCTCGGTCCGCGGCGCCGCGTCGCCCCGCCGCCACAGATCATGCGCCGCAAACGCATCGCTCGAACCCGAAAAATCATCACGCTCATGACACCCACGGGATTCCTCCCGCCACAGCGCCGAGCGCACCGCGCAGGCGCCGACGAGCAGCATGTTCTGCGTCTCCCACCCGCGCCGGTCGTCGAAGATCTTGTCCAGCGTGTAGCGGGCCCAGAAGTCGATCATCTCGCTCACGTCGCGCAGCTCGGCGCCGGTGCGTATAAGGCCGGCGTGGCGCCACATGACGGAACGCAGGCTGGTGCGCACGTCCTCGATATCAAGCTCGCCCCGCGCGGGCGCAGGGATCTCGGAGTTGATGCCCACGGGCGCCGGGCGCGGCGCGACGTTCCAGGCGTTGTCCGTTGCGCGCATCTCCTCGCACACCCGCCCCGCGGCTTCGCCGGTCGCGAGGGCTTCCAAAAGCGAGTTGCTGGCCAGGCGGTTGGCGCCGTGCAGGCCGGTCGCCGACGCCTCCCCCGCGGCGTACAGCCCGGGAACGTCAGTGCGTCCCGCGGCGTCAGCCCGCACGCCGCCGATCATGTAGTGCGCCGCGGGGCGGACCGGGATCAGATCCTGCGACGCATCGAGCTCGAAGCCCGCGAGGCGCTCGGCGATGTGCGGGAAACGCTCGTTGAATCGCTCAACGCCGCGGGCGTCGAGGAAGACGCTGGTATCGCCGCTCTTGGCGAGGCTGCGGGCGATGGCCTTGCTGACGACGTCTCGCGGGGCGAGGTCTTCGCCGTTGTGCACGCCCCGCATGATGCGGGCGCCGGCGCGATCGACGAGCGTGGCGCCCTCGCCGCGGACGGCTTCCGAGATCAGCGTGCGCGAGGCGCCGGCGACGTACAGCGTCGTCGGGTGAAACTGCATGAAGGCCATGTCGGCCACGCTGGCGCCGGCGCGGTACGCCATCGCCGGCCCGTCGCCCGCGGCGCCTGGAGGGTTCGTCGTCTCGCGCCACAGCTCGCCGCAGCCGCCCGAGGCAAGGATGGTCGCGCGGGCCCAGATCATCTGCAGCCCGTAACGCGGGTGGTGGGTGATGGCGCCCATGCAGGGCGAGCCCGGCGCGGTGTCTGGCGTCAGCAGGTCGAGGGCGAAGCAGTCGCCGAAGATGCGCAGGTTGTCGGCGCCGCGCGCCTTTTCCCAGAGCGTGCGCTGGATCTCGCGCCCGGTGGCGTCGCCGTCGGCGCGGGCGATACGGGCCGCCGAGTGCCCGCCCTCGCGCGCGAGCTTCAGCGACCCGTCTTCCTCCTGATCAAACCGGCATCCCCAGTCGAGCAGTTCCTGCACACGCTCCGGGCCGGCGGAAACAATGCGGCGCACAGACTCCTCGTCGCACAGCCCGGCGCCCGCCTCGATAGTGTCGTTGATGTGGGCCTCGACGCTGTCGCCATCGGTGATGGCGCCGGCGATGCCGCCCTGAGCCCAGGCACTGGCGCTCGTGCCGTCGGCGGCCTTGGCGAGAACGATCACGTCCCCGTGCTCGGCCGCGGCGATTCCTGCACGCAACCCCGCGGCGCCCGCGCCGATCACCAGCGTGTCGGTGAAGATCTGCGGCAGCAGCAGCCCGCGGAAGGGGATGAGGTAGCGGCGCTGACCGAAGAGTGCGTGCATCGGCTTAGTTTAGCGGCGCTGGTGTGAAAAGCGGGCTAGCATCCCGCGGATGACCACCGCACACCCCGAGAATCTCGCCCTGCGCGTCGTCGCCATGCCCCGCGACACCAACCCCTACGGCGCCATCTTCGGCGGCGTCATCCTCAGCTACATCGACCAAGCGGGCTTCGTCGAGGCCAGACGCCACGGCGCCCACCGCTGGGTGACCGCCGCCGTCGACCGCGTCGAGTTCCTCGCCCCCGTCCACGTGGGCGACATCGTGAACCTCTACACCGACACGGTGCGCAAGGGCACCACCAGCGTCACCGTCGAGGTGTGCGTCGAGGCCGAGCGTTACCTCACGGGCGACAGAGTGAGCGTGACCACCGCGACGGTGGCGCTCGTGGCGGTGAACGCCGCCGGCAAACCGATCCCCTTCAACGCCCCGCCTTCGGTCGGGAACTCCTCATGACGTCTTCGCCCGCCGAATCTCGAGCGCGCCTCGCGGTGTTCATCTCGGGCTCGGGGCGGACGCTCGTCAACCTCGCCGAGCAGACCGAGGCGGGCGAGCTCCCCGCGAAGATCGCCCTCGTCGTGGCCTCGCGCGAGTGCGCAGGCGTCGAACGCGCCCACGAGCGCGGTCTGCCGGTGCATGTGATCCCGGGTTCGCCCGACTCGGAGCAGCTTGCTCACCTCTTGCGTGAGCACGCGGCCGACTGGTGCGTGCTTGCGGGGTACACGATGCTGCTCCCAATCCCCGAGGGATACGAAGGGCGCGTGGTCAACATCCACCCGGCGCTGCTGCCTGAGTTCGGCGGCCCCGGCATGTTCGGCATGAACGTTCACCGCGCCGTGATCGATTCCGGCGAAACCCGCTCGGGCTGCACCGTGCACCTCTGCGACGGGCAGTACGACACCGGGCCGATCCTGCTGCAGATGACGTGCGATGTGAAGCCTGACGATACGCCGGAGGAGCTCGCCGCTCGAGTCTTCGCGCTCGAGACCGAGGCCTACCCCGAAGCGCTGCGCGGGCTGATCGAAGGAACCATCAAGGCGTGAGAACGATCGCGCTCATCACGGCGCTTCTGTTCGCGTCGTGGTGCGCCGCGTCGCCCGAAGCCGACCGCGCCCGCGAGTTGATCGCGTCCGGCGACCTCGCCGCCGCGCGAGCGCACATCGAGAAAGAACTCGATGCCGGTTCAACCTCCAACCACCTGCTCTACGAGCTGGCACGGCTGGAGGCGCTGGATGGTGACAAAGCGAAAGCCGGCGCCACGCTCATCGCGGCCGTCGCCGCCGGGTTCACCGACTTCTACGCCCTCAAGCGCGATCCGCTTCTGCGCGACACCCACGAGGGCCAGACGATTCTGAGAAACCGCACGATGCTGCTCGAAGACCGCGCGAACGCGGATTTCGATGCGGTAAAGCGCGCCTTCCCGAAGGGCTACCGCTTCGTCCGCGACGAATCGCTGCGCTTGCAGTTCGCCAGCGCCTTCGACGAAGCGGTGACGGCGGAGGTTGTCAGCGAGGCCCGCGCGCTGCGGGCGTGGGTCTTTGAGAATTTCTGGGAGCCGCCGAGCGACCCCGAACTCGATCCCTGGGTCACGGTGCTGCTGCCCACGCCGGAGGACTCGGTCCGCCTCGTCGGCGCCGGCGGGGTAGGGGGGTACTACGACCCCGAGAAACGCCGCCTCATCGCCGCCGATCTCGGCCCCAGCTACCGCCACGAGCTGATGCACGTCTTCCACTTCCGACGCCTCGAACGCATCGGTCAACGCCGCTCGCACTGGTTCACGGAAGGCCTCGCCGCGCTCCCCGAGGATCTCGACCCCCGCGCCGATGGCTTCGCGCCCGTCGGCTCCTGGCGGACGGACATCGCCAAGCGCCGCCTCGCCGCCGGTCGCCTGCGCAACTGGGACGATCTCTTCGCCCAAGACCGCAACCGTTTCGTCGGCCACCGCCCCCGCGCCCAATACGCCCAGTCGCGCGCCATCGCCATGTTCCTGCACGAACGCGGCTTGCTGCGCGCCGTATGCAACGCATTCGAGGAAACAATCGACGACGACTCGCTGGGGCTGGCGGCTATCGAAGAGGCGACAGACCGTCCTGCCAAGCAGCTCGAACTCGAGTTCCGCGGCTGGCTTGCGACGCTCGACACGGGTGAGCTCGATGCGATCGAAGGCACCCGCCGCCTGGGCCTCATCCTCACCGCCGGCCGCGGCGACGGCCCTGCTATCGAGCGCGTCGAGCTGCGCTCGCCGGCGTCGGCGGCGAAGCTGCGGATGCGGGACGTGATCCGGGCGGTCGACGGTATACACGTGCGCACGGTGGGCGAGTTCCTGCGGGCCATCACCCCGCCCGGCGCGCACGAGGTGACGGTCCGGCGTGGTCGTGCCGTGCGCACACTCACGCTCGAAACCCCGCCCGATTGATGCCCCGCGCCCGCGGGCGTAGAGTCGCAAACCGCGGGCCCGTTCCCGGAATGACTCCAGGCACGCACCGCCTCACGGACGAGCCGCACCCATGACCGCACGCAAAGAACCCGAAAAACCCCGCAGCTTCCTCGCGGATTTCCGCCTCTTCTTCTTCCGCGGGCTGGGCGTGCTGCTGCCCACGGTGCTGACGCTGTGGATCCTGATCTACGCCGCCCTCTTCGTGCAGCGCTCGGTGGCCGAGCCCATCAACGCTGGCGTGCGCCAGGCGGTGATCTACATCGTCCCCCAGTTCGTCGATGACGAGCAGCTCCCCGAATGGTTCACGGTCTCGGAGGCCCAGGTCTCACGCCTGAAGGCCGAGCGCTTGCGTGAGGCTCGCCCGAACGTTCCCGACGCCCAGCTGCGCGAGGCGGCGCGGGCGCGGAACCTCAAGGAATGGTGGGACGAGCGCTGGTACCTGCGGATCGTCGGGCTGGTCGTCGCGATCATCCTGATCTACCTCGCCGGGCGTCTCCTGGGCGGGCTCATCGGCAAGCGGATTTACTCGCGCCTTGAGAACGCCTTCCAGCGGTTGCCGGTCGTCGCGCAGGTCTACCCGCACGTGAAGCAGGTCGTGGACGTGTTCTTTGGTGGTGGCGAAGGCGGCGAGCGCCTGAAGTTCAACCGGGTGGTGCTGGTTGAATACCCCCGGCGTGGTATCTGGACTGTCGGCCTGCTCACCGGTGAATCCATGAGCTCGATCGAAAAATCAATGGACACCGAAGGCGTCACCGTTTTCATCCCCTCGAGCCCAACGCCCTTCACCGGCTACACCATCACCGTGCCGCGCGAAGAGGCCATCGACCTCCCGATCACCATCGACGAGGCCCTCCGCTTCGTCGTCTCGGGCGGCGTGCTGGTCCCGCCCCGCCAGCTGCCCGACTACGTCACCCGGGCCGGTGAGGTGCGGGAGCAAAGGCCGCCGATCGCCCCGAAGCCCGATCAAGGCGAGAACGCCTGACTTGGCATCCGCCCGCTGGTCGGTCATAGTGGGTGGTCCGGCGGCGCGACCGTCGGCAACCACACCTCCCGACGCCACCCCCGACGGAAGCCTCCCGCCATGCGAATCGAAGTGACCGGGCGACGCATCGATCTGACCGACGCGATCAGCGAGCACGCCGAGAAGAAAGCCGAGAAGATCCTCAAGCACTTCGACGGTGTACAGGAGATCGAGATCGTGCTCGATCAGGTGACGCCGACCGAGTTTCTCGCCGAGACGCTTGTTCATGTCGTCAAGCACGACCCGTTCATCGGCAAGGCGAAGGGGGCGGACATCTACACCGCCATCGACCACAGCGTGGACAAGGCGTCCCGCCAGGTGCAGGAGCACAAGGAGCGTCTCCGTGATCACTGACCGCTCAAGCCAGGGGGCCCTGTCGTGAAGCTGACCGATATCGTCGCCAAGGATGCGATCATCCCGGAGCTGACCTCGACCAAACGCGACGACGTGATCGGTGAGCTGGTCGATGCACTGATCAAGGCCGGCGGCGCCGCCGATGGCGACCGCGACGCGCTCATCAAAAAAGTCCTTGACCGCGAGAAGCGGGGCTCGACAGGGTTCGGGCGGGGCGTGGCGGTGCCGCACGTCAAGGCCGAAGGCGCCTCGGGCATCCACGCGGCCGTCGGGCTGAGTTCGAAGGGTGTTGATTTCGACGCCCTTGACAAGCAGCCCGTTTACACGGTGTTCCTGCTTCTCAGCCCTGCTGAGAAGCCCGAGGAGCATCTGCGGGCGATGGAGATCGTCTTCAAGAACCTCTCGCAGGAACGCTTCCGCAGCTTCCTGAAACAGGCCGAGTCGGTGGATGACGTCTGGACGCTCCTCGACGAGGCGGACAACGACCTCGTCAGCGGCTAACCTCTCTCCCCCGTTCCTCAGCGGTCCGCCTCATTCGTTTTTCCTACACGCCCCGCCACCCTTCCTGGGAGACGCTCACGGTGTCTCAACGCGCTGAAACCACCGTCACCATCCGCAACCGGCTGGGCCTGCACGCCCGCCCGGCGATGGCGTTCGTGGAGGCGGCGTGTGGCTTCGAATCAAAGGTCAGCGTCCGGCGCGCCGACGGCGACGAAACCGTAGACGGCAAGTCCATCATGCACATGATGATGCTCGCCGCGACACAGGGGACGGAACTGGCGATCACCGCCGAGGGCGACGACGCGGACACCGCGGTGGAGTCATTGCGCAAGCTGGTGGACTCGAAGTTCGGCGAGGAGTGAGGCGGATTGTGTAGGAGTGAGAGTTTTTAAGAGTGCCACTGGCAGCTTGCTGCCAGTGGTTGAGCGTTCGTTTAACAAGACACTGGCAGACGAGCTGCCAGTGGCACCCGGACTAGGCTCCGGCGGGTTGCACCGAGCGCGCCGCGACGGCCAGACGCGCCGCCTTCGCTTCTTCCGCGTCCACGCGTTCGATGAGAGCCCCAAGCGTCGCCAACCGCTCCTCGATCTTCTCATACCCACGATCGATGTGGTACACGCGGTGCACAATCGTCGTTCCCTCCGCAGCCAGACCCGCAACGACCAACCCCGCGCTCGCCCGCAGATCGCTCGCCATCACCGGGGCGCCGATCAGCCGCGGCACGCCGCTGATCACCACCGTCGGCCCCTGGCGGAACATCTGAGCGCCCATGCGCGAGAGCTCAGCCACGTGCAGGAACCGCTCCGGGAAGATGCGCTCGGTGACCACAGAGTTGCCCGAGGCGAGTGCGAGCGCCGCGACGAACTGGGCCTGCAGATCAGTCGGGAACCCAGGGTGGGGCTGCGTGGTGATCTGGACGGGGTGGATCTCGCCCGTGCGCCGCACGCGGCAGGTCATCCGCATCGGGTCGGAGCCGCCCAGGATCTCGACGCTCACGCCCATGCGTTCCAGGCGATCAACCGCGGCCATAAGGGCGTCGAGCGGGCAGTTTTCGAGGGTGATCTCACCGCCCGCGGCGGCGGCGGCGGCGAGGTAGGTGCCGGCCTCGATGCGGTCGGGGATCAGACGCACCGTTGCGCCGGAGAGGCGGTCCACGCCATCAACCACAATCCGAGGCGTCCCGGCGCCGCGGACCCGCGCGCCCATCGCGTTCAGCAGGTCGGCGAGGTTGACAATCTCCGGCTCGCACGCGGCGTGCTCGATGATCGTCTGCCCTATCGCGAGCGTGGCCGCCGAGAGGATGTTGGCGGTGCCCAGCACCGTGGGCCCGTTGGGCCCGCCGAGGAAGACCCGCCCGCCGATGAGGCGCCCGCCATCCGGGGCGCTGGCGACGATGTCGCCTTCCTTGAGATCGATGCGGGCGCCGAGCGAGCGCAGGCCGCGCAGATGCAGATCAACGGGACGCTCGCCGATGGCGCAGCCGCCGGGCATGGACAGGCGAGCGGCGCCCCGAGCAGCAAGCAGCGGGCCCAGCGTGCCGATGCTCGCTCGCATGGTGCGCACGATGTCGTAGCGGGCGTGGCGCAGGTCGGGGTTAGTGGTGTGCAGCGTCAGCGAGCGCCCGGAGCGATCGGAGGCGCAGCCGAGTTCAGCGAGCAGACGCTGCATGTTGGCGATGTCAGCGAGGTCTGGCACATCGTCGAGGGTGACGGGCTCGTCGGTGAGCAGCGCCGCGGCCATGAGGGGCAGGGCTGCGTTCTTGGCCCCGCCGACGCGGAGCGTCCCGCTGAGGGCCCGACCGCCGGTGATGCGAAAGGCGTCCATGTCGTCCTCCTAAGCGGCGTGCCGGTGCAAACGCTGCGTCCGATCATCATCGGCCCCGATCCTCGCGGCGCTTGATCCTCCCCGCAACCCGGCACGACCCGCACAGCTTCACACGCCGCCCGCCCGGGCGGGGGATCGCGTCTTGGAACAGGGAAACTGAATCGTACATCTCCCTTTGGAGGGCGCGTTTTTTATGCCCGGAGGGGGAACACCTGTGGACAGCAAGCGGATTCGTCAGGGGATTTCAACGGCGCTCGGTTTCGCGGCCGCGGCGGGCGTGCTCGCCCTGCTGGGAGCCCCCGCGCAGGCAACCACGCCGGACAACGCCCCGGAGCGCCTCACGCTCACGGGCGTCGTCCGTGATTTCGACGAGCGCCACGAGTTCGGCGGGCACCCGGACTTCGAGAGCCGACCCTCTGGCGGCTTCGGCGTCACTGTGGGTCTCGTGGAGGACGAACTCGGCGCCGACGGGCGCCCCGTGCTGCGCGGTGAGGGGCGGCGCGTGCAAACGGCGTGGCGGACCGCTGCGAACGAGACGATTCATCCTGAGTTCTTCGACCCGACCCGCAGCGACGTTCCTGGCGCGTGGGGCGGGGCCGACGACGGCGGGATCGAGTCCGCCGAGAACTTCGCGATGTGGTTCAGCGACGATCACCCTGCGGAATCACAGATGGAAATCGCGCTCGATCTCGTGCGCGACGCCGAGCGCGAGCGCTGGGTCTTCGACAACCGCACCGACCCGGCCTTCCGCAACGAAGGTGGCTTCTTCCCGATCAACGGTCGCCTGCTGGGCGACAGCTCGGGCGCCGACCGCAACCATCACTTCACGTTCGAGACGCACGCCGAGTTCACCCACGACCGCGACACGGGCGGGCGCATTGAAGTGCGTTCCGCCGACGACTGCTGGGTCTTCATCGACGGGCGTCTGGTGATCGACCTCGGCGGCGTCCACTCGCCCGCGAGGCAGTCCGTCGAGTTCAACCGCCTCCACTGGCTGGAGGACGGCCAGACCTACCGCGTCGATTTCTTCTTCGCCGACCGCCACCGCGCCCAGGCCAGCCTGAGGATCGAGACTGACGTCGAACTGCGCCCACTGCCGGGTGAGCCGGTCTTCGGCAGCTACGAGGAACTCGACGACTGACTCAGCGCCGGCGCTGATACCGAATCTCACTGCTGCACGCCGCGGTCCCCTGAACACGGGGGCGCCGCGGCATTTTCTTTCCGGACGTCTGCGTCTGAATATCATCGTTGTCGCGTTGGTTGGGTAGAGACGGACGACTGGAGAGACCATGCCTCCCGCCACTGGCGTCCAACTCGATGTTTGCAAGGTGGTTATGCCGCTTCTAGCTCTCTGTGCGTCTGCTGCTGCGGCGTCCGCCCAGTTCGCCGACCCCTTCTCCGGATCATCCAAATCGATGAACGACGACGCCCCGCACGCCGAGATGCGTCTGGCGATCGAAGGCGAATCGCTGGCGCCGGGCGAGCAGGAGATCGCCGTCGTCTTCACCATCGACGAGGGCTGGCATCTCTACTGGAAGAACCCCGGCGAGACCGGCCTGCCCCCGCATGTCGAACTGACGCTCCCCGACGGCATCGAGCAAACCGCCGAGACCCGCTGGCCTGCCCCCGAACGCTACATCCACGGCGCCGGCCAGATCATCGACTACATCTACGAGCGCGAGGTAGCCCTGCTCGTGCCGGTCAGCGTGAGCGAATCCCTCGTCGGCGCGTCGGTCGAGATCACGGCCACAGGCTCGTGGCTCGTCTGCAAGGAAGCCTGCATCCCCGGCGACGGCGGAGCAACACTCAGCATCAACATCGAAAACACACGCGGCGACGCCACCAGCGACGCTGCGCTCATCACCGCCATGCGCGACCGCATCCCCAGCAACGATGCTTCCGGCGTCACCACTCGCTGGGACGGTCTGACGCTCGCGATCGACGCCCGCGGCGCCCAGCGCGTCGAGTTCTTCCCGCTCGAGCCAACGCTCGGCGGCCCCTCCGACGCCATCAACGACGCCGCCCGCGATGGCGAGCGTCTCCGCGTTCGCTTTGACGAGCGCGTTGTCCGAAGCGAACGCGTCGCCGGCGTGGTCGGCGCGACCTTCAACGGGCGTAAGCGCTTCGTCGCGGTCACGCTCCCGCCCCCGCGGCGCGCGGAATAGTCGGCGGTACACCCACACGGATCACTCTGAAGTTTCACTGGCGCCGCGCTGGCGCCGTCACACTCATTCCCCAGGAGACATTGCCATGACTACGATGAAGACCCTGCTCGCCGCGGCCGCCACGACCGCCGCCGCCCTCACCATCGCCCTCACCCCCGCGACCGCGGTCGCGGGGCATCACGAGAAGGGCGAGCATTCGCACGACCACGCGATGAAAGCCAAGGTCGGTCACCCGGCCCCCAACTTCACGCTCACTGACCTCGACGGCAACGAGCACACGCTCGCCGACTACACCGCCGAGGGCAAGGTCGTCGTCCTCGAATGGTTCAACCCCGACTGCCCCTTCGTGAAGAAGCATCACGAGGCCAACAAGTCCATGTACGAGACCTACCGCACCGCCAAGGAGAACGGCGGCGTGTGGCTGGCCATCAACTCCGGCAAGCCCGGCAACCAAGGCACCGGCCACGACCGCAACGAGCGGGCCGTCAAGGAATTCGGCATCGAGTACCCCGTACTCCTCGACGAGTCCGGCAAGGTCGGCAAGATGTACAACGCGAAGGTCACGCCCCACATGTACATCATCGACGAGGAAGGCACGCTGGTCTACGCCGGCGCCATCGACAACAACCCCCGCTTCGAGCTGGGCGACGTCAACTACGTCAAGCAGGCTCTGACCGAACACGTCAGCGGCAAGGACATCAGCGTCGCCACCAGCAAGCCCTACGGCTGCAGCGTGAAGTACTGATCCAACGCCTCCAGCACGCCGCGTGATTGCGCGGCGATCGGCGCTCGCGTCTGGGGAGGCGCGGGCGCCATTTTTTTTGGCAATGTCCTACGTTGGGCGCCACTGGCAGCTCGCTGCCAGTGGCGCCCGATCTACAGCGCCCGCTGGTGCGTCGCCACTTCCATCGCCCCATCCACCAGCAGCTTCACCGGGTCGTACAGCGCCAGGCCTGACTCGCCCGTCACGATCAGCGGTGTTTCAGTTGAGCCCAGGATCACACCCTCGCACCCCTTCTCCGCAAGATTCTCCAGCACGTTCCGCACCCGCGCGCGGGAGGCGTCGGTGACGTCGCCGTGGATGAGTTCCTTGAAGATGATGTCGTCGATGGCTTGGATGTCTTCAGCCTCCGGCACCACGACCTTGACGCCCTTGAGGCCCAGCACCGTCTGGTAGATCGAGCCGCTGGTGAGCGCCTTGGCGCCGATCAGGCCGACGGTCTTGCGCCCGTCCTCGACGACGGCTTCGGCCACGAGGTCAATCATGCTCAGCCACGGCAGCGGGCTCGAGGCCCGGGCCATCGGTGCGGCGTGGTGGGCGAGGTTGTCGGGCAGGATGCAGAACTCGGCGCCCGCGGCCGCCAGCGTCTCGCACGACCACTGCAGCAGCCTGGCGACCTGCTCCCAGTCGTGGCGGTCGATGGCGCTCAGGTAGCGAGAGAAGGGGATGTTGTGCAGCGTGACCAGCGGCTGATCCGCGCTCTCAGCGAGCGCCGTGGCCCGCTGAGCCAGCGAGCGGTAGCAGAGCGCCGACCCCTCGGGACTGACCGCGATGACGCCGATGTGCCTGGGCAAACGTGACCGCCTTCCTTGAAGAACCATCGTCCCCCAGCGCCCCCGCGCCGTCAACGCGGCGGCGGTAGGATCAGGCATGCGCGATGATCCCTTCGATACGCTGGGCGTCAGGGCGTCGTTCGACCTCGACCCCGACGAACTCCGCACGAATTGGCTGCGCCGTTCTCTGGACGCCCACCCCGACCGGGCCGCGAGCGACGAGGAGGCCCGCGAGCTGGCTTCTCGTCTTAACCACGCCCGGCGCATGCTGGAAAACTCGGAATCACGGGCGGACGCCCTGCTGATCCGCCTGGGCGGACCTTCGCGCGAAGAAGAAAAAGGCCTGCCCGACGGGTTCCTGATGGAGATCATGGAACTGCGTGAGGGCCTGGAGACGGCCCAGGCGACGGGCGATCCCGCGGCGCTCGAGCCGCACCGTGAGGCCGCGGAGCGCGAGCGCGAGAAGCGGCTCCTGCGCGTGCGCGAGATGTTCGCTGAGAGTGAATCACCCGATGACGCCCAACGTCGTGCGATCCGCATCGAGCTCAACGCCTGGCGATACCTCGAACGCATGCTCGAGCAGGTCGATCCTGCGGTGAGCGCCGGCTGATGTTCGACGAGGTCGGCCCCTTAGCGCTCGCGCTCCCACCGCTGCTGGTCGTGTCTGCGTTCTTCTCCGGTTCGGAGACTGCCTTCTTCGGGCTCAGTCAGGCGCAGCGCCGTCGTTTGCGCGAATCGCACGCGGTGGTCGCCGGTTCGGTCGATCGTTTGATGGCCAAGCCGCGCGAGCTGCTGGTCACGCTGATGATCGGCAACATGAGCGCGAACGTGACGTACTTCGTGGTCACCAGCGTGCTGGCGCTGCGGGCCAGCAGCGCGGCCTCGGCCGCGACCATCTCGCTGCTCTGCCTCGCAGGAATGATCCTGCTGGGCGAGGTGACGCCGAAGCTGGTCGCGACCGGCTCGCGCGAGCGATGGTGTGTCGTGACGGCGGCCCTGCTCGAAGGGCTTCATCGCGTGATCACGCCGCTGCGGGCGCCGGTGTCGGCGCTGATCGGACCGCTGTCGCGTCTGGCGCCGAGCGCCGGAGCGCACCGCGTCACGCACGACGAACTTTCTGCGCTTCTCGCTCGTAGCGCGGGCGAGGGGGCGATCGACGTGGGCGAGGCGCGCCTGCTCGAAGCCGTGGCGCAGCTCTCGGCGCTGCGGGCCGAGGATGTGATGACCCCCCGCGGCAGTGTGCGCTGGGCGCCGGCCGACGCGACACGGGAAGAACTCGTCACCTTGCTCCGAGAACGCCCCGCGGCCCGCACGCTCGTCTGCGAGCGCGACCTCGACGACGGCGTGCTGGGCGTGCTTGAGACCGCGTCGTTTCTCGCGAGGGCGCGTCCCGGCGCGGTGTTGCACGGCTGGGCACGCTCGGCGGTCTTCGTCCCTGAGGCCGCGACGCTCGAGAACGTGCTCGAATCGTTGCGCGCCAAGCGCGACAGCATCGCGGTGGTCGTCGACGAGTACGGCGGCGTCAGCGGCGTCGTCACCGCGGGCGACATCGTGTCGCGTCTCGTTGGCGAGAGCGCGGGCGGGGCCGGGGCGTTCGACGAGGACCGGGCTGAGATCGAAGAACTCGGCAGCGGCGTATTCCGAGTGCCGGGCAGGCTGGCCGTGCGCGAGTGGCGTCGGGCGCTCGCGCTTCAAGAGGCGCCGCGAGCGCGGACGGTAGGGGGGCTGGCGATGGAGCTGCTCGGGCGCCCGCCGCGCGAAGGCGACATGGTGCGCGTGGGCTCGATCGCCATCCGCGTCGAGACCCTCGACGGTCGCGGCGTGGCCACGGCGCTCGTAAGCGTCGACGAAGGGAACTCGTCATGACGCCTCTGGAGCAACTCATGTGGGGCGCTCTGGCGGCCGCCGGGCTCGCCGGCTCGGGCGTGTGCAGCGGCTTCGAGACCGGTTCATACACCGTGGACCGCCTGCGCCTCGACAGCGCCGCAGCCGGCGGTGACAGCTCCTCGAAGCGCCTCGTACACGAGCTAGAAAGGCCTTCGCGCCTGCTGGCGACCATCCTCGTCTCGAACAACGCGGCCAACTACGCCGGCTCGCTGGGGCTGGCGGCGCTGCTCGCGGGCGCCGGTCTAAGCGACATCGGTGTGATCGTCATCAACGCCCTGGTGCTCACGCCTGCGCTGCTGATCTTCGGCGAAATCCTCCCGAAGGAGATGTTCCGCGCCGGGTCCGACCGCCTCACCATCGCCCTCGCGCCGCTGGCGGCGCTTGTGCGATGGGCGCTCACGCTGACCTTGGTGGTGCCGGCGCTGGAGCTCTTCGGTCGCGGCGTCGCCCGCCTGACCGGCGCAGGCTCAGGCGAGGAGTACCTCAGCGGGCGCCAGCGCGTCGGTGCGCTGCTGCACGAGGGCGTGCGCGCCGGCGTGCTCACCGAGCGTCAGTCAGGTCTAATCGACCGGGCGATGGAACTCCGCGACACCACCGTCGGCGAGGCGATGCGCCCCTGGCGCGAGGTGCGGGCGATCCGCTCGTCGTGGACGGTCAAGCGCGCGCAGCAGCTCGCGGCGGATCATCCGCGCAACCGCTACCTGATAGTGAACGACTCGGGAAAACCGGCGGGCGCGATCGCCGCCGCCGCGTTATGGACCCTGCCCGGAGGGCGAATCAGCGATCCACCGGAAGGCATAGTGCGCACCACCCCGTCCGATTCGGCCGCGGCGGCGTTACAAAAAATGCTCGACGCCGGCGTGCGCGTGGCTGTGGTGGAGAAGAACAACGCGCCGGTGGGCGTCGTGACGGTGCGCTCGCTGATCGAGCCGCTGACGGGAGAGCTCGGCGCGCTGGAAGCGTGACACAGTGCGCCACTGGTTGCTTGTCAACCAGTGTCTTGTTGGACGTGGTACACACTGGCAGCAAGCTGCCAGTGGCACCCACGAGTTAGAGCGTGTGCATGTACTGCTCGAGGTAGCTGATGGTTTCGGTCATCACGGCGACCTGGGCGACGTTGAGGTCGCCGATGGAGACGATGCCGAGCAGCTTGCCGTCTTCGACGACGGGGATGTGGCGGATGCGCTGGGTGAGCATGACGTGGCGGAGCTCGTCGAGCGTGGTGTCGGGGCCGCAGGCAATGACGGGGGAGGTCATGACGTCGCGGACGATGACGTCGCTGGGCGCGCGCTCCTTCGCGACGACGCGGGTCATGATGTCGCGCTCGGTGAACATGCCGACGACGCGACGGTCCTTGTCGAGCACCGGGACGGCGCCGATGTGGTGATCGTTCATCAGGCGCGCGGCGTCGAGGACGCTGTCGTCGGGGGAGACCGTCGTGAGAGGTCGGTCGCTGGCGGCGCGTTTGCGCTCAAGGAGGGAGGAAGCGATAGGCATGGCAAGAGTCCTTTCTCATCGCCACGCCGACGCCCGCAGCCCCAGCGTCCACCACGAGTCAGTCGTGGAGCGGAGCGCCGGCAGGGCCAAGTTGCCTTGTCGATAGAGCTTCCCACGATCCGGGGAAAAAGGCGAGCAAAAAAGCCGGCGCTTGCCCAGATTCACACAAATCGGAGCTGGTGCCAGGCTTTTTTCCCGCGGCGCAGCACAATGACCTGTCCGGGGAGAAGGTCGGCGGGGGTCAGGGCGCGGTCGGCGTCGGCTTTTTCGCCGTTGACCGAGACGGAGCCGCCGGCGAGAAACTCCTTCGCCTCGCGGTTGCTCTTAGCGAGGTTGGTCTCGGTGAGGGCTTCCATGATGGGCAGGCCGGCGTCGTCAAGGCGCGACCTCGCCATCTCGCTGGACGGCGTGTGCTCGAAGACCTCGCGCAGGGTGTGCTCGTCGAGGCCTTTGACATCGCCTGAGAAGAGCGCCTTGCTGGCGGCCTGGGCGCCGGTGAGGG
Source organism: Phycisphaerales bacterium (assembly GCA_965227605.1). Classification (GTDB taxonomy): domain Bacteria; phylum Planctomycetota; class Phycisphaerae; order Phycisphaerales; family UBA1924; genus CALNYS01. The sequence continues at coordinate 1,247,888 of OZ245745.1, forward strand.
CGTCGGAGCCGTGGAGGAAGCGGACGAGTTCCTCGGCGAAGCGCGTCTGAGCGAGGCGTCGCCCCGGCGCCTCGGCGTGTTCTTGTTCGATCGCTTCGATGTCTTCTTTGGTGAGCAGCGTGAAGAGCTTGAGGAAGCGGGCGACGTCTTCGTCGGCGGTGTTGATGCACCACTGGTAGATGGCGTAGGGGCTGGTGCGCTCGGCGGAGAGCCAGATGGCGCCGGCCTCGGTCTTGCCGAACTTCCCGCCGTCGGCCTTGGTGACAAGGGGGGCGGTGAGACCGAAGGCTTGCCATCCGGTACGCGGAGTGTCATGACTTGAGCCACGCTTTAGTGACTCGATGCCGGGAGTATTCAATCTATTGATTTCGGCTTCGCGATCGTGTTTGGTGTACCCGCCAGCAGCCATGAACTCAGAGTGCGCTTGATCATGGTCATGTTGAAGCTTTGCTCTCCGCTCTTCAGTCACGTCGCCTTCGATCAACTCGTGATCGGTAGCTTCCATGATCGCAAGCCGCTGAGTGCCATATTTGCGGATAAGTTCGACACCTTCGGTGATGTTTCCCCATTGATCTGATCCACCCATCTGCAAGCTAATGCCTTGCTTCATGAATAACTCTGCAAAGTCGTAGGACTGGAGGATCATGTAGCTGAACTCGGTGTAGCTGATGCCCTGCTCGCGGTTGTGGAGGCGTTCTCGCACGGAGTCCTTCTGCATCATCTGGTTGACGGAGAAGTGTTTGCCAACGTCGCGCAGGGCCTCGATGTAGCCGAGGCCGCGGAGCCAGTCGAGGTTGTTCTTGACCTCGATGGGCTTGAGCCCGTTGGCCTCGGAGAAGACGTTCGCGAAGATCTTCGACTGGGCGGCGACGTTGGCGGCGATCTCGTCTTCGGTGCGGAGTTGGCGCTCGGCGGACTTGCCCGAGGGGTCGCCGATGAGGCCGGTGCCCCCGCCCATGAGGGCGATGGGGGTGTGGCCCGCGCGCTGGAAGTGGACGAGCATCATGATGGGCACGAGGTTGCCCACGGTGAGCGAGTCGGCGGTGGGGTCGAAGCCGATATAGGCGGTGCGTCCGGGGGTTTCGAGGTGTTCGCGCAGGGCGTCCTCGTCGGTGCACTGGTGGAGGAGTCCGCGCCAGCGGAGTTCTTCGATGAAGTCGGTGATGGTCGCGTTCGTCTCGCTCATAGGCGGGCGAGGGTAGCCGAGGGCGGCGCGGCTTTCAGCGCGTCAGCAGGGGCAGGCGCCAGTCGTGGGTGTCGGCGCCTGGGGCCCAGAGGCGCATGTCGGTGGCGACGCGGTCCCAGTCGAGGGCTTCGCTGTGGCCGTCGAGCATGACGGCTACGACCTGGTGCCGGGCGACGGGGCGGACGTTGCCGTTTGCACCGGGCGGGTCGTCGCGCGACGGCGGGGCGAGGCTGGCCCAGACGGGGTCGGTGTTCAGTTCGCTGAAGTGGGGGGCCTGGACGCGGTAGTAGCCCTCGTAGAAGGCGCCGTCGGCGTTGCGTTCGCCGTCGTAGCCGGCGGAGGCCATGGCGATAAGGCTGCTGGGGCGGGGGGCGTCGGTGGTTTTGCGCACCCAGAACTTGTCGCCGAAGAAATCGAGGCGTCGGTCGCGGGCGAGGCCCGGGAGGTCGGAGGGGTAAAAGTCTTCCTCGCCCCCGATGAAGGTGTGGTTGATGCCGAAGGCGGTGTAGAGGGTGTAGCGGTAGTACTCGAAGCCTTCCTCGGCGTCGCGGATGGTGGCGCGGACGGTGGGGTCGCGGAAGAGGGCGTCGGGGTTGTCGTCGAGGTATGGGAGCAGGCGCCAGAACCAGCGCTTGGCGGGCTGGCCCGAGATGGGGCGGGCGAAGAGGTCTTTGGGAGCGGAGCGGAGGGGGCGGGGGAAGGCGCGGGCGACCTCGACGTCGGCGGGCAGGACGTAGTCCTGGTGGTCGGCCGCGAACATGAGGTAGGCGATGGAGGTGTCGCGCCCGCGGGAGAGCTCGCGGGCGACGACGGCGGCGTCGCGGGCCGAGGCGAGGGCGGCGGCGAGGAGGCCGATGAGCACGGCGATGATGGCGATGACGACCAGCAGCTCGACGAGCGTGAAGGCGGGGCGGGGTGTGCGGCGGGTGGTCATCGGAGGGGGTCTGGTGAATGGTGTGGCGAGAATTCTTATCGCTTGACAGGATGCTAGCGGTGGTTCTAGTGTGGTGCAACTGAGACGCATTCTCAATAAACACCCGCGAGCTTCCCTGCTCGTATCAACGCGAGGTTTTCGTCATGGCCCGTCCTGCTGTTTCCGTTTCTGCTTCCGCTTTTGCTCTTGTCGCTGTCGCTGTCGCGTCCGCCGCTGTTGCGGGGACGCAGAACGTTACGCTGACGCGCGAGGTTCCGGATCTTGATCGCTGGAACTACCCCTTCAACAGCACGCCCGGGGCGCGGGACTCGGCGACCTCGTTCGGGACGATCGGGTTCGGGTTCCTCGACAACCACGACGCGCAGTTCCTGATCGGGTTCGAGACGGATCAGGAGGCGGCGCGGGGGCTGGGCGTGATCCCGTCGGGCTTGGGCGAGGCGCGGTACGAGATCGTGTCGGCGCGGGTGACGGCGACGATCGCGGTGGGGGGCGTCTTCAATGTTGATACGAGCTACGACTCGTTCGCGACCTACCTCGATCCGAAGGACCCGGGCTTTGTCGCGGACGCTGACCCGGCGGGGCGACCGATCATGCTGTTTGGCACGGGGTACCGCAACGGCTTCGGCATCGAGGAAGGCGAGCAGGAGTACGTGGAGGACACGCCCTTTTCGCCGGGCGGCGGGATGGGGCCGGCGCCGCGGGTGCGCAGCGCGTTCGCGACTGATTTCATCGGCGGCGCGGGGCGTGATGTTTCCAACAACGTGCTGGATCGGTTTGAGATCGTCCCGTTCGCGATCGGCGCCCTGAGCGACGCGGGCGGCACGATCGCGGAGGGTGACCCGGTTCCGGCGGAGGCGACGGTGACGTTTGATCTGAATGTTGCGGACGCCAACGTCGCGGCGTACCTGCAGAAAGGACTGGACGCGGGGAGCGTGCAGCTTTCGATCACGTCGCTGCACTTTGCGGCGGGCGGGCCCGGCGGCGGCAAGGGTGTGACGTACCCGGTGTATTTCACGAAGGAGGACGCGCTGGCGGTTCTGCTGGGGCAGACGCCTTCGCTGGAGCTTGAGGTGAACATCCTGCCGGCGAGCGGCGCGGATCTTGATGGTAATGGTGTCGTTGGGTCGGGCGACCTGGCGATTCTGCTGGCGGCGTGGGGGCCTTGCGCGGGGTGCGCGGCGGATCTTGACGGCGACGGGGTCGTTGGGCCGTCTGACTTGGCGATTCTGCTTGCCGCCTGGGGGTGAGCGGTCTCAGTCGGGGATCGTCACGCCGCTGGAGGTGAGGAGGGTGGTGAAGGTGTCGCCGAAGACGAAGTTTTCTTCGGGGAGCTCGATGCCTGACATGTTCTTGTCGGCGTGGGAGAAGACGATCTCGGTCTCACCGATGGGCTCGGCGGGCGCGCCGGGTTCGGGGTGGAGGGCGATGGCGGTGTGGGTGAGGGCGCCGGCGTTATCGAGGCGGATCATCGTGGCGGTGTAGCGGAGGGTTTGTCCTGGCGCGGCTTCGCGGTCGAGGCGGGCCTTGGCGATCTTGGCGAGGAGAACCTTCTCCTTGAAGTCGCGGATGTGGCCCGAGAGCAGGCCGGCGGTCTGGGCGCAGCCTTCCAGGATGAGCGAGGCGGGGAGGATGGGGAGGGCATCGCGCCCGTCGTCGGCGTCGTCCGCGGGGAAGTGGTCGTAGAGGTGCGTCTCGGCGAGGGTGACGCCCTTGACGGCGACCATGCGCTCGCCCGGGACGTGCTCGAGGATCCGGTCGATCCACATCCAGCGCATGGTCAGTCCCCGCCCTCACTGTCGGCGTCGTCGACGGCGGCGAGGGTCCAAATGCGCTTGAGCGGGAGCTCGGCCTGGATCTCGTCGCTGAGGTGTTCGTAGACGTCGAGGAGTTCGTCGATGAGGCGGTCGCGGTCCCAGAGGCGCACGCGGAAGAAGAGCTTGGGCGCCTCGCGCATCACGCTGGACTTGAACCCGCCCCAGCAGACGAGCAGGCCGTGATCGGCGTCGACGTTGGACATGGTCCCGAGGAGCTGGTCGAGCGTCGGGCGATCGACGGGGCCCTGCTGTGACTTGACCTGCACGCAGATTTTGGGGTGATCGAAGCCGAGCGCGCCCTGGGCGGCGAGGAGGTCGATGCCGTGGTCGGCGCCGCGGTCGTGCTGGTAGACGGTGTAGCCCTTGGCTTCGAGAACCGCGGCGACGAGGGCTTCGAGCCCGTGCCCCTTGAACTTGGCGAGGATCTGAGCGGCGATCGCTTCGCGCGAGGCGCTCTCGAGGTTGATGAGTGCGTCGAGGTCGCTGGTCTCTGAGTCGTCGTCTTCTTCTGCGGGAGAAGTGCTGCTCGTGTTGCTCAGAACAGTTTTGGACGGCGCCCAGTTGTTGTCGCGCATCGCGCGTATGCGGCGTTCGGCGTCGTTTCGTTTGATCGCGCAGAAGGTCGAGAACGCGCCCATCGAGTAGAGGAGATCCTGGTCGAAGTTTGACTTGGGGACTTCCGTCGCGAACCAGTCGATGGTTCTGTAATGACGGTAGTAGTCGGGTTGGGAGGGGTCATACTTCGCGGGGCTTTTGATCTCGCCGAAATGGATGAATGGGCCGCGCTTGCTGGGTGTTGCGATCCAGTCGCCGACGGCCATTCGTTTGAGGAACGTCCAGAGCTGCGCCGCGTTCTGGTTGATCCTGCCGTCTTTGGCTTCGGGGTGCGCCTCGCGCAGTGCGTGCTTAACTTCATCGCGCGTTTCGACAGAAGTCAGGTCACGCGGGAGTTTGCTCCACGTCAGGCAGATTTTCTTTTCGTCGAGAAAGTCGTCTTCGTACTGCCCGCGCGAGCCCGCGCGGGCGAGCCACAGGGCCACGGGCTTACGCGCCGGCCGTTTGGCCGAGCTTTCGTTCGACGAAGTTCACGAGGGCGTCGACGGTGAAGATGTCGCCGACCTTGGAGACCTGGGGGTCGTTCTCGAACTCGGTGAAGTCGACGTGGGGGAGGCGCTCTTTGAGGGTGGCGATGCCCTTGGCGGTGACCTTGCCGTCCTGGACGTACTCGGGGTCCTGGGCGACGTTGTCGGGGAAGAGCTCGCCCTGCTCGATCTTGAAGCCGAAGGCCTGCTCGAGTTTGAAGACGATGTCGAGGAAGTCGATGGACTCGGCCTCCAGGTCCTTGGTGAGGACGGCCTCGGGGGTGACTTCGTCGTCGTCGACGCCGAGGGCGTCCACCAGGGTTTCCTGCACCTTCTCGAAGATCTCGTCGCGGGTCATCTGGGCTGTCTCCGGGCTTAAAATCGTGGTCAACGCGTGAGTGTATCAGCCTTGCTGTAAGGCGTCGCGGAGGGCGCGGGCGAGGACATGAGCGCCGTCCGGGGCGGGGAGGGCGCTGGCGGCGCTTTGGATGCCGAGCAGGTCGCGGACGACGGTGGCGAGCTCGTCGGTGAGGGCGGGGGCGGTCTTTTTGGGGTCCACGCGGTCGATGACGGCGAAGGCGGCGCCGGCGGCGTTCATGGCGCCCAGGTTGGCGAGCTGGTGGGCGTCGCCGTGGTGGGGGTAGGGGAGGGCGATGAGGGGCGTGCGGCTGGCCCAGGCTTCGCCCACGGTCCCGGCGCCGGCGCGGGCGATGGCGAGGTCGGCGGCGGCCCAGGCGGCGGGCATGTCGTCGATGAAGGGGACGATGGTGGCGCTGACGCCGGCGGTTTCGTAGGCGGCGCGGAGTTCTTCGGCGTCGGCGGCGCTTGCCTGGTGCAGCGCTTGCCAATTGTTCAGTAACTCAGGTTGCTCGCGCAGCGCGAGGGCGAGGGCGCGGTTGAGCGAGCGGGCGCCCTGGCTGCCGCCGGTGACGAGGAGGGTGGGGCGCGACGGGTCGAGGTTGAGGTGGGCGCGGGCGTCTTCTTGGTTGGGCAGGGTGTCGAAGGCGGCGCGTACGACGGGGGTGAGCGCGGTCCAGTGTTCTGGCGGGTGGTCGGCGACGATGAAGCGGGCGCTCGCGGTGCGGGCGGCGAGGCGGCTGGCCTTGCCGGGGGTGGCGTCGAGGTTGACGATCGCAGACCAGATTTTTTCGGCTTTGGCGGCGCGCATGGCGGGGGCGCTGACGAAGCCACCCGAGGCGAGCATGACGACGGGGCCGCGCTCTTTGGCGTCGCGGATGACGCGCCGGGCGGCGCGCACGCTGGGGCCCCAGCGGGTGACGAAGCGCCAGAGGCCGCGGGGGCGTAATGAGAGCGGCGCGGCGGGGAGCGCTGTTGCGTTGAGGTTGTTTGATTCGGTGATTGAAGTATCGATCGCGCGCTCGGAGACGAGGTAGACGTGCTCGGCGTCGGGCAGGCGCTCGGCGACGGCGAGGTTGGGGAAGATGTGCCCGCCGGAGCCGCCGCCGGCGAAGATGACCGTGGCGTTCTTTGCGCCGGGTGTCACGAGAAGAGGCCGAGCTGTTCGCTGGTGGCGGGGCGCAGGGGGCGGGTGACGACGGCGGGTTTGATGGGGTCGTCCTCGGTTTCGTTTGCGTGTTCTGTGAGCGCTTCGCGCCCGGCGACGAGGCCGAGCATCGCGGCGGTGAGGACCCAGCCGGTGCCGCCGGCGGAGAGGAGGGGGAGCGCGATGCCTTTGGTCGGCCCGAGGCCGGTGACGGCGAGGAGGTTGATGGCGCCCTGCACCGCGAGCGTCGTCATCACGCCCAGGCAGAGGAGCTTGCTCGCGGGCGAGGACGCGCGCCGGAGCACGCAGTAGACGCCCGCGATGAGCGCGAACTCGAGGGCGAGCGTGAGCGACGCGCCGGCGAAGCCGAGTTCTTCGCAGATGACGGCGAAGAGGAAGTCGTTCTGGTCTTCGGGGAGGTAGCCGAACTTCTGGATGCCGAAGCCGAGGCCGCGCCCGAAGACGCCGCCCCCGGCGATGGCGGCCATCGACTGGATCATGTGGAAGCCGGCGCCCTGGGGGTCGGCGAAGGGGTCGAGGAAGGTGGTGAGTCGGCGGATGCGGTAGGGCTCGATGAGGACGCCGATGGCGACGAGCACGGCGGCGGGCGGGGCGAGGGCCATCATGCGCCAGAAGCCGACGCCCGCGCCGAGCAGCACCACGCCCGCGGTGACGGCGATGAGGACGGCGGTGCCGAGGTCTTCCTTGGCGATGATGATGGCGACGACGCCCGCGCCGAGCAGGCCCGGCAGGAGCGTGCGGGTGAAGGATTGTTCTTTGTGCGCGATGGATGCGGCGTAGCGGGCGAGCATGAGGACGACGCCCCACTTGGCGAGCTCGGAGGGCTGGAAGCCGATGGCGCCGAGGCCCGGGAGATCGACGCCCACCCAGCGCCGGGCGCCGTTGACGGTGCGTCCGAGGCCCGGGATGTAGGGGAGGAGGCAGACGAGGAGGAGGGCGGCGAGCATCCACCACGAGCGGGCGGTCCACCTGGCGTCGAGGAAGCGGGAGAGGAGGGCCTGGGCGGGGCGGGTCTGGCAGACGAGCAGGGCGGCGATCGCGAGCAGGGCGTAGAGCGCCGGCTGGGAGAGGGCGATCGAGCGCAGGGTGAGCGGGGCGACGGCGCCGGGGCCCGAGTCGAGCCCCGCGGATTGCACCATGACCACGCCCATGAGGAGCAGGGCGAGCGCGCAGAGAGACACCATGTGCCTGGGTGACAGCATTGTGTGTTCATCGGCGCGGAGAGCCCGGGGATTGCAATCCCTGGGCTTTGAGGGTGGGCTCAGTCCATCGCGTCCACGATGCGCTTGGCTAAACCCTCGCCATCTTCGAGAGAACCGGGCGTCCACCCGACGCCAAGGCTCTTGCCATCGACCTTGGGGATGATGTGGAAGTGGACGTGGAAGACGGCCTGGTGGGCGCCGGGGCCGTTGTTCTGGAGGACGTTGAACTCGCTGGCGCCCGTCGCTTTGAGGACGGCGCGGGCGATGCGGGGGAGGACGCGCCCGATGGCGGCGCTCGCATCATCGGAGAGCTGGTCGAGCGTCTCGGCGGGTTCTTTGGGGATGACGAGGGTGTGGCCCGGGGAGAGGGGGTTGATGTCGAGGAAGGCGAGGGTGTGGTCGTCCTCGTGGACTTTGTGGCAGGGGATCTCGCCGGCGAGGATTTTGGTGAAGATGGTTTGGGGCATGCGTCGAGCTTACCCCACACCCGCTTCGACAGCGGCGGCTGAGGGCGGGCAGGGCGGGTTCCCGCCCGGCGGCGGCAGACGGAGGTAGCGGGCGAGCCAGTAGCTGCCGGCGTAGAAGGGGAGGGTGTCGATGGCGGCCATGAGGACCTTGAAGACGTAGCCGGTGGCGATGAAGGCGAGCAGCTGCGGCGCGAGTGCGCCTTCGGCGCTGATCGGGAGCGCGCTGGCGTAGAAGTGTGTGATGAGGATGACGGCGGTGGTGTCGACGAGTTGGGAGATGAGTGTGGAGCCGTTGTTGCGCAGCCAGAGGTGTTTGCCTTTGGTGAGTTTTTTCCAGAAGTGGAAGACCTGGACGTCGACGAGTTGGGCGACGAGGTAGGCGATCATCGAGGCGGCGACGGCGCCGAAGGCGAAGCGGCGGACGTCGAAGAAGACGCCGGTCTGTTCCTCGCCCGCGGGCTCGAAGCCCGGCCAGAGGCCGCCGATCCAGAGGATGAAAACGACCCACAGGTTCAGGAGGAAGCCGACGAAGACGACCCAGTTGGCGCGGCGGCGGCCGTAGAGCTCGGAGATGAAATCGGTGCAGAGGAAGGTGATGGGGTAGGGGAGCACGCCGACGGCGACGGCGAGCTTGTACTTCCACTCGTCCGAGCCCTCGATGAACCACGCGAGGTTGAGGAAGCGGGTGATGCCCAGGATGTTGAGCATCGCGAGCGAGCCCAGGAAGATGCCGGCGAAGATGAGAAAAACGCGCTCGCGGCGCTGGTGCAGCGCCGCCTCGGTGAGCGCGGGGAGGTCGTCGTAGGTGTGTTGCTGTGAAGGGAGGGGCTCGGCGTGCATCGGGAGAGGATACGCGCCGGGGATTAGCGCCGGACGAGTTGCTGCGGCTGGTGAGCGATCAGTATGCCGGTGGAGGGAATGGCGAGGGCATCACAGTCTTCGAATTGTTCTGGTAAATCCGGTGAATATGCCAGTTTCGACGCATTGGATCGTACACCATCTCTGTGACGAAGATGAGGTAGTCGCCTCCAGCGCATTCGAGGACATGACGAATTCGCAGCGCCGGGGCGGCTCCTGAGTCATTAATGATTTCGGCGAGCGAGCGCGGTGGATCCCAGAGTCGAAATCCCATACCAGTGCTCCCGCCGTGCCAGAACTCCATCCCGAGCCCGTCGTTGACATAAGCATCGGTTTCGTAGTCGAAAACATCAGCGTGGTGAGTGAATTCAAGAGCATCAATTTTAATTATGTCTTCGCCAAGCAAAAGCGCAACTGGTTCTGTCTTCGGTGATCTGGCTCTTGAGGCGAAGATAGTTCTGAAATATTCATCAGGAGTTAGATCAGGTGGGGCTGGTTCGTTTGTAAGCGATTCATATATACCACGGTAGGTCTCTTCAGTGCGTCCAGATTGCTCAGGCCATTCGACACGCAACGTGAGATCGCGCCCCTCGGCCCATGCTGCATACTCTGCTGATGATCGTGCTCCAAGAGCAGTAGAGAACTCTGTGAGTGTCGTAAACGCATCGCCGATGGCCTCGTCGTCGAGCATGGCTTTGGCATCGAGTGGCACGGCACGATGAAAGTCTTTGTAAGCGTCTGTGCAATCAGCATCCGTTCGTAGGTAGAAGCGCCTAGCTTCACGATTGGCGAGCTTCGCTACTGCGGTTTCCTGTGCATCCTTTGCCATAGTGCGGACCGTAGGCGCTAAACGGGGCTGGGTTGGTTTGAGAGCTAGATACATCACCAATGTGATGGTAATACATACGAGCAGTGCCAATAACACCTTCCGGACAGGTATGTCCGAAAGCAGGTCACTTGTCTTCATTGTCCGTTCTCCACCGTGCCAGCGGCGTAGGAGTCAGGATCGGATTAACAGCCTGCGAGTATGCGTTGCAACCAACTCATGGTTGTGCATTGATCACAGAATCCAATGCGGTCGCAGCATGTAAAGTAGCAGGGTTTGTGGTTTATGCTTCCAGGACAAGTTGGCGGGCATGCCACTGTCCCCGGTTCCTGGTTGCCACCGGATTGAGCAAGAGTCACTCCCGCGGTGACACCGGTGATGCAGGAGAAGGCAAGGATACTTCGGAAGCTGGATAGCCTATGTGTTCTTGTGCCCATGTACGTTTCCCTTTCTTTCTAGTCGCACGTGCGGGTTATGGGAGGATTAAATACTCGAATATCCTTACTTCTTTTTCTTGGCTTCGTCAAGATTTTATCGATATATTACTTGCGGGAGCAAACGGGATGACTGAGCAGCCGGTCATCACGGATATCTACGATCAAAAGCTATCGCCTTGCCCCCCTGTTCGGGGGTTCACGCTGGTTGAAATGCTCGTCACGATCGGGATTGTGGCAGTACTTATCGGGATCATGATCCCCGCGCTTAGTGGCGTACGTTTTGAGGCCGCGAAGACAGTGACGCTGGCGAACCAGCGCGGCGCGTTCGAGACGCTGACGCACTACATGATCGACCACGATGGAGAGTTTCCCTACTACGGCACGCCGGGCACGCACGAGGCGGTGCTTGAATGGGACGGTCGGCAGATCGACGATCGGTACTGGTCGCAGCCTCGGTTCTGGGGGTTGTACCTGCACACGCAGGGTTATGAAGGATGGACAAGCCTGGGGCCGGAAGCGCATGCGAGGTCGTATGAAGAGCGGCGCAACGACGAGGAGTGCGCCGGGTGTGGGCCGAGGTACGAGTCGCTGCATGTGCTAACGAACACGCTGTACGCCGAGCCGAATTTCTGGTTGGAGGAGATAGAGGCGCACAAGCGGTATCACCGGGGGATGCGCGGGTCTCAAATAGCGCACCCGTCGGCGAAAGCAATATTGATTATGGCGGTGTACGGGGATCCGACGAACCCGGATGCGCGGACGCTTATGCACTTTGGTGATGGTCACGGCGAGCTGGTGCGGTTTGTTGATCTCGAGCCCGGGGTGATGCGTGGTCATATGAATTTCAGCGGTTGGCCTGCTTTTTCCACGAAACACGGTGTGCGCGGGCGCGACCGCTGACGCGGCCCGCGGGGCGTCAAGGCGGCGCGTACACTCTGGCGATGCCGACCGATGCAACGACAAAAGTCGACACCGATCAACGGGATATCCGCGAGCTGTCTCCGCTGGTTGCGAGCCAGATCGCTGCCGGGGAGGTCGTTGAGCGTCCGGCTTCGGTCGTCAAGGAACTGATCGACAACGCGCTGGACGCGGGGGCGACGCGGATCGACGTGGAGCTTGAAGCGGGCGGTGTCGAGCTGGTGCGGGTGACGGATGACGGGGGCGGGATCGCGCCGGGGCAGCTGACGATGGCGGTGGCGCCGCACGCGACGAGCAAGCTGCGCGAACCGGGGGATCTTGATCGGATCGCGACGATGGGGTTCCGGGGTGAGGCGCTGGCGTCGATCGCGTCGGTGTCGCGGTTGTCGATCCGCTCGCGCCGGGCGGAGAGCGACGAGGCGTGGCGGTTGGACGTGGAGGGGGCGACGAGCGGGGAGGCGCGGCCGGACAGTGGGCCTGTCGGCACGAGCGTGAGCGCGCGGAATCTCTTTTTCAACGCGCCGGCGCGGCGGAAGTTTCTGCGGACGGCGCGGACGGAGCAGACGCGGTGTGTTGATGTGGTGCGCGATCTGGCGGTTTCGCATCCGAATGTTGGTTTCCGCGTGGTGGTGGACGGGCGGACGACGTTGGATTTGCCCGTCGGGCAGGGGCCGCGGGATCGAGCGCTGGCGGTTCTTGGAAAGGAACTCGGCGCGAAGATGCTGGAGGTGCACGCCGACGAGCAGGACTCGGCGGGGCGGGGCGTGACGCTGTGGGGGCTGGCGGGGTTGCCGGAGCTGGCGCGTCCGACGTCGCGGGGGCAGCGGCTGTATGTGAACGGGCGCCCGATTCATGACGGGACGGTGCAGCACGCGCTGCAGGAGGCGTACCGCGGGCTGATCGACCCGGGGCGGCGCCCGACGGCGGTAATCATGCTGGAGATGACGCCCGAGGCGGTGGACGTGAACGTACACCCCGCCAAGAGCGAGGTGCGCTTCCGCGACCGCTCGATGATCCACTCGGTGGTGCTGCGGGCGGTGCGCGAGGCGCTGCGTGCGGCGGACCTGACGCCCTCGCACGGGATCGAGTCGCTGATCCGTGATCAGGCGCGGGCGGAGTTTGGTTCGGGAGCGGTCGAGGTGCGCGTGCCGGAGAACGCGAGCGCGCGGGACTTTGTGGAGGCGTTCAAGTCGCTGGGGCCGCAGCAGACGCAGCGGGTGCTGCGGGACGTGGCCGAAGAGACGGGTGACGCGCGCTGGAACGGGGTGGATGCGGCCGCGGCGGAGAGCGTGATGCCTGCCCCGGTGCGCGCGCAGCGGGTGTTGCAGATTCACTCGAGTTTTCTGGTTGCGGAGGACGAGCGGGGGATGCTGATTATCGATCAGCACGCGCTGCACGAGCGGGTGATGTTCGAGAAGCTGCGGACGCGGATCGGGGGCGGGTCGCTGGAGTCGCAGCCGATGCTGACGCCGATCGTGGTTCGCGTTGGCGCGGAGCGTGCGGACCGGTTGGAGGAACTGGAGCCGCTTTTGGCGCGGTTGGGCGTCGAGGCGGGGCGGATGGGCCCCGAGGACGTGGCGATCCACGCGTTCCCGACGTTTCTTTCGGAGCGTCGGGTGGACCCGGGGCCGTTCCTGGAAGGGTTGCTCGACGCGGCGTGCGCCGATGACCTGCCGGTCGGGGATGAGGAAGCGCTGCACGAGACGCTGGACATGGTGGCGTGCAAGGCGGCGGTGAAGGCGGGGGACCGGCTGAGCGACGAGGAGATCGCGGAGCTGATCCGCATGCGCCAGACGGTGGAGCGCTCGTCGAGTTGCCCGCACGGGAGGCCGACGAGTGTGCGGCTGACGATCGCGGAGTTGGAAAAACTATTTGGTCGGCGGGGGTGAGTCGGGGGCGTGTGGCTTCTCTTCCTTGAAGAAGCCGAGGGCCCAGCCGCCGCTGGCGAGGAGGAGGAGGGCCATGGCGACGACGGTGGAGGCGGCGGTTCCGCCCAAGAGCGCGGCGATGAGGCTGATCCAGAAGGCCCAGTTGAAGACGTCGTAGCAGAGCCAGAAGACGAGGAGGGGGCCCGAGAGGAAGAGCGCGAGGGTGGCGATCTCGGTGAAGAGGTTGTCTCGCCACTTGCGCTGCATTCATGCTCCTCCTCCAGCAGTGATAGCGGGTCGGGGCGGTTTGTGTGGCGGCGGAGGCCCGGGAATCTCTTATCGCGGGCGTTCCGCGGGCCGATGGAGGCACTAGACTGTTGGGTCCGCCGCTCTTTTGGCGGTGGTTCGCAACGCCCGCAGCCGGTGAGCCCGCACGATGTCGACGCAAGTGAAAGCCGCGAGTGAGTCCGTCAACTCCTGGTCTGCAGAGTACTTAGACGCCCAGTACCGGGCGTGGAAGGCGGACCCCTCCGCGGTTTCGGAGGATCTCGAAGCCTTCTTCCGCGGCTTTGATTTGGGCGCCCGCTCTGGCGGCGGCGGCGGGAGCGAGGCTGATCTTTCCAAGGGGATCGCGGTCGCGGACCTGATCCGGGCGTACCGGGCCCACGGGCACCTGGCGGCGAAGCTGGACCCGTTCGGGCGAGAGCGCGATCGCCCCAGGACGCTGGACCCGGCGTTCCACGGGCTCGATGAGAGCGACCTGGACGCGGTGTACCCGATCCCTGACATGCCGGGGGGCGGGTCGATGACGCTGCGCGAGGTGATCGGGCTGCTGGAGGAGACGTACTGCGGCACGATCGGCGTGGAGTACCAGCACATCTCGCGGCGGGGCGAGCGCGAGTGGCTGGGCGAGCGCTTGGAGAAGTCGCGGGCGAAGCTCGATCTTTCGGCGAAGAAGCAGGAGCACATCCTGCTGAAGCTGCACCGGGCTGAGCTCTTCGAGACGTTTCTGCACAAGCGCTATGTGGGGCAGAAGCGGTTCAGTCTTGAAGGCGGTGAGTCGCTGATCCCGCTGCTGGATGCGATCGTGCAGAGGTCGCCCAAGCTGGGGATCGAAGAGCTGGTGATGGGGATGCCGCACCGCGGGCGGCTGAACGTGCTCAAGAACATCCTGGGCAAGACGTACGAGCAGATCTTTACCGAGTTCGAGGATGCGTGGAGCAAGGACTTCGACGAGGGCGGGGGTGATGTGAAGTATCACCTTGGTTTCTCGGGCGACCGCGAGACGCTTGATGGCGAGCCGATCCGTCTGGTGCTGAGCTCGAACCCGAGCCACCTGGAGTCGGTCGATGGCGTGGTGTTGGGGCGCACTCGGGCGAAGCAGCGTCTGCGCTCGGACGACGAGCGCCTGCGCACGGCGCCGGTGCTGATCCACGGCGACGCGGCCTTCATCGGTCAGGGCGTGGTGCAGGAGACGCTGAACTTCAGCCAGCTGCCCGGGTACACCGTCGGCGGGTGCGTGCATGTGATCGTGAACAACCTGATCGGGTTCACGACAGGTCCCGACGACGCCCGGTCGAGCCCGTACTGCTCGGACGTGGTGAAGATGCTCGAGGCGCCGGTGATCCACGTGAACGGGGAAGACCCGGAGGCGGTGGTGTACGCGGCGGAGCTGGCGCTTGAGTACCGCCAGGAGTTCAAGCGCGACATCGTGATCGACATGTGGTGCTACCGGAAGTACGGGCACAACGAGGGGGATGATCCTTCGTTCACGCAGCCGATCATGGCGGGGCTCATCAAGAAGAAACCCAGCACGCTGAAGGTGTACGCGGAGAAGCTGCTCTCTGAGGGCGTGATCAGCGAGGAGCGTGTGGGCGAGATCCGCGACAGCCTCGAGACGCAGATGGACAAGGCGCAGTCGAGCGTGGCGGAGGAGCCGCGCGACCCGACGATCGATCCGGGGTCGTGGCGCTGGCAAGGCTTCGCGGATGATTATTCGTTCGAGCCGGCGGAGACGGGCGTTGATAGTGAGACGCTGAAGGAGATCGGGAAGGCCCTCTCGGCGTGGCCGGAGGATTTCACGCCGCACAAGCTGCTGGCGAAGCAGCTCAAGAAGCGGACGCAGAGCGTGCTCGATGAAGAGTCGCTCGACTGGGGCACGGCTGAGGCCCTGGCGTTCGGTTCGCTGCTGATCGACGGGAACTCGGTGCGGGTGTCGGGGCAGGACAGCCGGCGTGGCACGTTCAGCCACCGCCACGCGGTGCTGCGCGATTCGACGAACGGCGACGCGTACGTGCCGCTGAACAACCTGCGCGAGATGGGTCACCCGGGCGTCGAGGGTGAAGAGCCCGGTGACGAGGGCCCCGATGGACGCCCGCGCCAGGCCAGGGCGTGCGTGTACGACTCACCGCTGTCTGAGTACGGCGTGCTGGCGTTCGAGTACGGGTACTCGCTGGCGGACCCGAGCATGCTGGTGATCTGGGAGGCGCAGTTCGGCGACTTCTGCAACGGGGCGCAGATCATCATCGACCAGTACATCGCGAGCGCAGAACTCAAGTGGCAGCGCTGGAGCGGGCTGACGCTGCTGCTGCCGCACGGGTATGAGGGGCAGGGCCCTGAACACTCCTCGGCGCGGCTGGAGCGGTTCCTCGACCTGTGCGCTGACGACAACATGCAGGTGACGTACCCGACGACACCCGCGCAGATCTTCCACAGCCTGCGCCGTCAGATGGCGCGGACTTTCCGCAAGCCGCTGATCGTGATGAGCCCGAAGAGCCTGCTGCGGTTGCCCGAGGCGACCAGCGCGTTCTCCGAGCTGACCTTGGGGTCGTTCCGGGAGATCATCGACGACCCGGCGTTCGCGGACGACAAGAAGGCGGCGAAGGCGGAGCGCCTGCTGCTGTGCTCGGGCAAGGTGTATTACGACCTGGTGAAGGCGCGGGCGGAGCAGGGGCGCGATGACGACGTCGCGGTGGTGCGCGTCGAGCAGCTGTACCCGCTGCACGCCGAGGCGCTCAAGGAGATCGCGGCCCGCTACCCCTCCGCGACGCTGATGTGGGCGCAGGAAGAGCCGAAGAACGCCGGGGCGTACAAGTACTTTGATCACGCGGTCCAGGAGGCGCTGGGCTGGGATTCGCTGCCTTATGTGGGGCGGGACGCGAGCGCCACGCCGGCGACGGGCTCGAAGAAGCAGCACACGAAGGAACAGGAGGCGTTCCTGGCGGACGCCCTGGGCGCTCGTGAGCCCGCGAAGGCGGGTTGAGAGTAGGTAGACTGAGGTTGTCGAGACACGCACACGCCGGTTGACCCCGGCGAGCACAGAAGGCGAACACCCATGGCGACGGACATCGTCATCCCGCAGGTCGGAGAATCGATCACCGAGGGCGTCATCGCGGCGTGGCTCGTTGGCGAGGGCGAGCACGTCGATCGCGACGAGCCGGTCCTCGAGATCGAGACGGACAAGATCACGGTCGAGGTCCCGGCGCCGGCGGCGGGCGTGGTCTCACACAGCGCGGGCGAGGGCGACACGGTGGAGATCGGGGCGACCGTGGGCTCGATCGCCGAGGGTGAAGCGCCCAGCAAGAGCGATGATTCTGGCGAGAGCGCGAAGAAGGAGAAAGCCGAGTCAGGCGGCGATTCGGGTGGTTCGTCGGTTGCCGCGAAGACCGAGTCGCCTGCGCCGAAGGAGAGTGCGGCGAAGAAGGACAGCGCTCCGGCGCCTTCCTCGAATGGTTCGGTGAACGCGACGCCGCTGGCGAAGAAGCTGGCGAGCGACCACGGGATCGACCTCGCGGGGCTCAAGGCGACGGGGCCGGCGGGACGCATCCGTGAGCAGGATGTGCTGGCGGCGATCCAGGGCGGGTCGTCGGGTGGATCTCAGAAGAGCTCGCCCGCGTCGGCGTCGGGCAGCGGTGAGGCATCGCGCGGGGTGACGACGACGAAGATGTCGCCGTTGCGCCAGAGGATCGCGGAGCGCCTGGTCCAGGCGCAGCAGACCGCGGCGATGCTGACGACGTTCAACGAGTGCGACATGACGAACGTGATGGCGCTGCGCTCGAAGCACAAGGACGCGTTCCAGAAGAAGCACGACGTCAAGCTGGGGTTCATGTCGTTTTTCGTAAAGGCGTGCGTGAGCGCGCTGCAGGAATACCCCGCGGTGAATTCGTACCTCGTCGAGCAGAACGGCACGCCGGCGATCGAGGCGCACGACTACTGCGACATCGCGGTGGCGGTGGGCACCGACAAGGGGCTGGTGGTGCCGGTGCTGCGCAACTGTGAGGGGCTCGGGTTCGCGGGGGTTGAGGCGGGGCTGGCGGATCTCGCGTCGCGCGCTCGCGCCGGTAAGCTCGGTCTCGACGAGATGCAGGGCGGGACGTTCACGATCTCGAACGGCGGGGTGTACGGCTCGCTGATGAGCACGCCCATTCTGAACCCGCCGCAGTCGGGGATCCTGGGCATGCACAACATCGTGAAGCGTCCGGTGGAGCACCCTGGGAAGGCGGGTGAGATGGCGCTGCGACCGATGATGTATCTGGCGCTGTCGTACGACCACCGCATGGTGGACGGCGCCGGGGCGGTCGGGTTCCTGAAGCATGTGAAAGAGTGCATTGAGGATCCGGAGCGGTTGTTGATCGATATCTAATATGTATCGCTTACCCAGTGCTGGGGATCGTTAGTCTTTTGTTGTTTGGGATTTAGGGCGCTGTATCAGTGCTTGCGTGTCCTGTTCGGTGTGATTATCGGTCAAAGTGATAACTTAGTAGCTGCTATTTGATTTTGTGTTGTAGGACATGGTTGTTCAAAGACGCAGCTGTGATCTGCGTCGTTCACTTCGTAGGAGTTTGAAACCATGAACGCTCGTTCGATGATTCCCGTTTTAGTCACGCTTGCTGGTACAATCACCGCCTCTGCGCAGCTCCCTACGCCTGAGATAGAGCTTGATTTGAATGATTATTATCAAGGATCAACTGATTGGCAGGTGCCACCGAACTGGCCAGTGCTAGGACAAGTGAATGAGATGTACGTTGTCGAATCAGGGTACGAAACCATCGAATGGGAAGGTGATCGTCTAGGCTACGCCGCGAATGGTGTTGGAGATGTAGATGGTGATGGTTACGATGATCTCGCGATCAACTTCTACTTCAGAGCAGTTGATCTCGATGATGATGGAGTCATTGAGCCGTCCGAGCGGCGTGTTGGTTGTGTCGAAGTACTATCAGGCAATGGCGGTTCGCGCATTGGCGAGATGATCGTCGGTAACCCTCTTAACCCGAACGAGGGTGATCTCTGGCTTGCTCATGCGATAAACCACATTGATCTACTTCTTCCGCATGAATTTGATCCTGTGACTGGGAAGCGTACAAAGCATACAACGGAAGTTGTGCTGACAACATCACGCGCGACCGAGCCTGGGATCAATAATCCGAACAGTAAGTTGGGAGGAGCTGTATTCGTCTATGCGTTCACAGATGATTACAACACAGACCCGATGGACACGGATCCGCATTGGGTCAATGTGCTGACTATATGGAGTGATGACACTCGCGATGAGTTTGGTTTTACACTTGCTCATAGTCACGGGACAACAAACGATGATTCGCCTTTGTCTTATCACATCGAGGACTTATATGTAGGCTCTCGCGTATTTAGTGGTGATGGTGTAGATGATAAGGGTGGGTTCTGGATTTTTTGTATGCCCGATGTAGATGTGTGGGAAGATCACCGTGACAATGCCGGAGCGCTGAATCCTGGCGATCCGTTTGTGCAGCCGGTTCAGATCTATGCTTCCGATGCCTCATTTAGCATTGTTGATGGTGATCCCGAGGACCCGGATGGTCCTGGGGGAGATCCGCCTATAGATCCTTTACGCTTTGGCGCCAAGATCTTGCCATTCTCCGATCTCGATGGTGATGGGCTTGTTGACGTGATGGCTGGATCTGACACGAGTTGGAGCGATGGTCACGGTCTAGGTTATGGAAAAATGTATGGGTTCTTGACCACAAGCGATGTTCGTACGGGGACTGACATTAAAGACGTGGACCCATGCATAGAGTATGATTCCACTGCTATGAAAGCGGTGGGCGCCGACTGGACATCTGCTACCCAGCTTTTCCTTGAGTGGCAAGAAGCTGATTTCATTATCCAGGGAGATGCTGATAATCAGCTTAAGCGAGTAGTCGCTGGTGAATTTACAGGGGATGATAAGTTAGATTTCGCCGTATCAACGCAGAACGATACGATCCCCTCGCCGGATGAGTATCGGATTGATATATTTGAAGTGGCTAAGGAGACAGGAGTTGGTGGCATGCCATCCGGGCCAACTGCGCAGTCGGTCTATACGCTTGGTGGGGCGGCGACTGCGTGGTTCCCCAATGAATACGCTTCGATATCCGAGACGTCGGGAGGTAATGCAGTTAATATCGAAGCCAAGGACAATGTCGGAGACACGAACGCCGACGGTGTCGATGATTTGATGATTTGGGCCAATGTTGTGCGCCCTGCATTCCAGATTCTTGATCTTACAAATTTGGATGCTATGGGTGATGGGTATGATGTGATATACTCGTATAAATCTGAAGAAAAATGGACAGATGCAGATAAAATAGGTGAGAATGGCGATTGGCGACCTCCTCATGGCGTGCTGACTGCAAAGATTACGTCGTCAGTCACGTATGAGGCATCTCCCTTTACTATTCGCGCGTGGCCGGCGTGGGACGCAAATGGCGATGGTCTCAACGATGTTCTTGTTTCTGCGGTGACGTACCCCTGGCCGATCCCGCCCATTATTGACACTGAAAATCCCATGAAATGGCATCGTAGTCTTGATGGTTATCACGATACTCTTACGAATGGTCTCGTGGGTTCTGGTGGGACTCGTGAGCTATCAGAGCACATGTGTAAGGTTGATAGTGATGAGACCGACGGCAATTACGGTGATGGTATTTCAGGCTGTACGACCACAAATCAGATCACACAGTGGACTACGTACTCAGGAGGTATCAACACATATTATGTGCGCACCCCTACGCATGATCCCTTTGCCGATGTCGGAAAAATGTACATGATCTGCACGCCAGCGTTTGCTCAAGCCAGTGAAGAGTGCGCAAGCGATTTGGCGCTTGCGTGCACGGGGTCCACTCTGCCAAGCTATGATCTTTTAAAAATCACTCTTACCGGCGGTGGACTAAAGCCGGATGGAACTGATTTCGTGATCGCAGATGTCGTGATTGAGGAACTCGGGAGTGATGGAAAAACAGACTTTGAGGTCCTGTGTGTGCATAGTTCAGGGAGCGATTACCAGACAGTGATCGTGTATGTTGATGTGCCCCCTGGGATCAGTACATCATCACGTACTCTTACGCTTAACCTCGAAAGCGGGGATGTTGATACAGAGATTATGTTAGACGTTTCGGGTTGCAGTGCGTTACGTGACGTCGATGGAGATGGACTGGTGGGGATTAGCGACCTCTCCGCGCTCATCAGTGATTATGGCGCTGTCGGTGGTGGGTCGCCTGCTGACCTTGACGAAGACGGCGACGTGGACGCAGATGATCTCGCGATCCTGCTCCAGTCGTTCTAAGACACTCCTGCGCGGGCGCTCGGAAGGGCGCTCGCGTCGTTTTTATTGACCGAATGATGTCCGTATGGCTGCTCAGGTGGCGTAGCCCGCACAGACCGATCTCAGATTCGTTTCCTGGCTTGCCCCCTCTCATGGCGTGGGCATGTTTTCGTTGGGCGCCTGGCACGGCGCCGACCACCAACGCACAGGAGACGAGAGATGAAGCGCACGAACGCTGTGATGATTGTGACGGTCGCCGGGATGACCGCCGGGCTCGGGTTTTCTGACGTCGCCTCCGCGAGCGACGTCGGGGTGAGTCCGGAGCGGATCACGCTTTCGGGCACGGTGCGGGATTTCCGTGAGCGCACCGAGACCAACGGACACCCGGACTTTGAGAACCGTCCCGACGCGGGCTTCGGCCACTACATGGGCAACGTGGCGCATCAGCTTGGCGACGACGGGAAGCCCGTGTACACAGGCGCCGGGTTCAAGGTGAGTCGCCAGTGGACGGACGCTGAAGGGCGGCCGGTGCACCCGCGGTTCTCGGTTGGCATGGTGAGCGACGCGATGGGCGCGGAGGGGACGGCTGACGGCGGTGGGATCGCTTCGGCGTCGAGCTTCGCGCAATGGTTCCGCGACATCCCCGGGGTGAACGTCTCAACGGGGCTTGACATCACGCTCGAGCTTGACGAGCGGACGGGGAACTATGTGTTCGACGACCGTGATGACCCGCGTTTTTCTGAGCTCGGGGGCTTCTTCCCGATCAACGGGCGGCTCTACGGGAACTCCGCGGGCGAGACCACGAACTTCCATTTCACGTACCAGATCGTGAGCGAGTTCACCTACGAGGAGGGTGAGGATCAGGTGTTCACCTTCCGCGGCGACGACGACGTGTGGGTGTTCATCGACGGCGAGCTGGTGATCGATATCGGCGGCGTCCACGGCGCGGTGGAGCAAACGGTGCACCTCGACAGACTCGACTGGCTCGAGGACGGCGCCTCGTACTCGCTGCATTTTTTCTTCGCGGAGCGCCATCGCACGCAGTCGAACTTCCGCATCGAGACGACGCTCAATCTCCGCCCGGCGAAGCTGCCGACGGTGACAGGCATGTACGACTAACGAAGCACGCACTCCTTGGTTGGTCTCGAAGCCCCGGCTCCAGCGAGCCGGGGTTTCTATGTTTTTGTCGTGAGGGCTTCGAGCATGGCGGCGCAGGAGCGCGTGACCATTTCGTACACGTCATCGAAGCCGCTCGCGCCGCCGTAGTAGGGGTCGGGCACGTCGGGGGCGCGGTCGGGATCGCCGGTGAAATCAGGATCAAAAGCGCGCAGTAGGCGGATGTGCTCACGCGGCGCAGCGCTTGCGAGAAGATCCTCGCGGTTGCTGGCGTCCATGGGCATGATCCAGTCGAAGGCGTTGTCGGTCTTGGGCGCGTACTTGCGGGCGACGCCCGGCAGAGTGACGCCGTGTTTCTCGGCAACGGCGATGGAGCGCGGGTCGGGGCGCTCGCCGGCGTGCCAGCCGCCGGTGCCGCAGGAATCAACGCGGAAGCGTTCGGCGACGCCGCTTTGCTCGGCGAGATGAAGAAAGACGCCCTCGGCGAGCGGCGAGCGGCAGATGTTGCCGAGGCAGACGAAGAGGACGCTGGTGCGCGGGTCGGTCACGTTCGGGCTCCGGTGCGTGGAGGCGTACACTAGCGGCATGAGCACGACCGTCGGCGTTGATCTTGATTTCATGGAACGGCTCTCGGAGGAGCAGAAGAAAGCCGTTGAACATGAGGGCGGGCCGCTGGCGGTGCTGGCGGGGCCCGGCGCCGGGAAGACGCGGGTGATCGTGAACCGGGTGGCGCGGCTGGCGTTGCCCGTTGAGCGCGGCGGGGTCGGCGCAGCCCCGGCATCGATCGTGGCCCTGGCCTTCACGAACAAGAGCGCTGAAGAGATGCGCGAGCGCCTGAGTGAGCTGCTCGGGGCGACGCTCGCAGGGAACATCACGGTATCGACGTGCCACTCGTTCGGGCGCGGGGTTCTGCGGCGCTTCGCAGACGTGATCGGGCTCCCGGCGCGGGTGCGGGTGATGGACTCGGCGGCGCAGCGCCGGTTTTTGCGCCGGTTGACGCTTGAGCATGACTTGTTTCGCTCGCGCCAAGGGGAGGGTGTCGAGACGCTGGTGGGGGAGGCGATCGCGTTCATCAAGGAGTGTCAGAACGCGGCGGTGGAACCCGCGGTGGCGCTCGCATACTTCGAGCGTGAGACAGAGAAGCTGGATGCCGGTGAGATCGAGGGCGATGAGACGGAACTCGACGCGCTGTGTGCGACGCTGCCGATCTCGCGCGACATGGCCCGGCTGTTTCAGCTCTACGACGCGGCGCGTCTGCCCGAGGGGCGCCTGACGCTGGACGACTTCATCGCGCTCCCGGTGCGGATTCTGCGGCGCAGCGAGCCGGCGGCGGCGATCCTGCGCAACGAGGCACGGCACATCGTCGTCGATGAGTTCCAGGATTGGAACCCGGCGCAGATCGAGCTGCTGCGCCTGCTGGCGCCGGAGACGCCCGGGCGGACGCCGCCCGATGTGTGCGTGGTGGGCGACGACGATCAGTCGATCTACGCGTTCCGCGGGGCGGACGATCGGGCCTTTGCCCGCTTTGAGAAGCACTGGCCGAGCGTCGAGGTTGTGCGCTTGGCGACGAACTACCGCAGTGCGCCGGAGATTGTGAACGCCGCGGGGACGGTCATCGCGCGGGCGGAGGAACGGTTCGATCCTGACAAGGAGATCAAGGCGCACGACAGGTGGGATGGTGACGGAACAGCGGGCATCGAGGGCGTGATCGTCGAGAACGATCGGCATTTGGGCGCGGCGATCGGCGCGATGATCAAGGTTGATCGTGCGGAGAACAACCGCGCGTGGTCGGAGTACGCCGTGCTGGCGCGGACTGGGGGCACGCAACAGGACATCGCGGCGGATCTGGAAGATCTGGGCATCCCCGTGGCGGTGAAACGGAAGGCGACGCCGCTGGACGACCCGGCGGTGCTCGATCTGCTGTCGTGGATGCGCCTGCTCGCGGGGGAGCACCCCGGCGCGCAGGCTCAGCGGCTGCTCGCGCGCCCGATGTGCGGGGCGACATACGACGAGGTGTCGCGTTGGCGTCGGGAGTGGCGGCGCACGCGCGGATTGGCTGCTCGCGCGGATAGTGGAGGGGCGGAGTCGTTTCTCGAATGGCTCGACGCCGAGTGCGCGGAAGCACTCCCGGTGCAGCGGCTGCTGCGTACGCGCGATGCGCTGCGTGAGAAGGTGGAGGGTGTCTCGGCGAGCGACGCGGCGCTCGGGATCATCCTGGGCGCCGGGCTGATTGAAGCGGGGGCGCCGGACGCTCGCGAGCGGGCGGCGCGGATCGCTCGTCTGGGCGCGGTCCGCGGGTTCATCAGCGAGTGCGGGCCCGATCTTGATCAGCCGGGCGGGGTGCGCGAGTTCCTGGAGTACTACGACGATCTCTCAGATCGGGAAAAGGCGTTCGCACGCGCGTCAGAGTCGCTGATCGACGAGGAAACACCCGAGGAACTCGGAACCGATGCGGTCGCGGTGCTCACGGCGCACGCGTCGAAGGGGCTGGAGTTCGACACGGTTTTCGTGGCCCGCTGCCGCCCGCGGTTGGGGTTCCCGCAGTCAGAGAAACGCGATGAGGTGATGCTGCCGATAGAACTGACCGGGCGCAACCCTGGGAGCCTTGATGATGAGGAGCGTCGGCTGTTTTACGTCGCCTGCACGCGGGCGAAGCGCCGGCTGGTGCTTTTGGCGAAGAAGAAAAAGTCGAAGGACAGCTCGAAGGATTACTTTCTGCAGATCGGGGAGGACCTCGGCCCGGCCTTCGCGGTCTCGGACGCCGAGCGCTGGCTTGAGCGTGCGGAGGTAGCGCTGCCGGAGATGATCGATGACGGTGAGAGCCGGACGGCACGGCTGGATCGTGCGGCGGTCGAGGTGCGCCGCGAGGGCGTGCTGGCGCTGCGCGACGCGGAGGTCGCGGCGCTCGATGATGCGCAGCTTGATGTATTGCGGGCACGGCTGACCGACGCGGCGGAGCGGCTGGCGATGATCGCCCACCTGCGTGAGACAGGTAAAACGCACACGAGCCTAAGCGCGCTGGACCCGGTGCGGGCGTCGGCGATCGAAACGCTCGCGGCAACTAGACGCACGCCGGGGTTCGCGCCGATGGAGGCGCCGCTGATGCTGTCGTACTCCATGATCAACGACTACCTGCGCTGCCCGGCGTGTTTCTATGTGAAGCGTGTGCTCAAATTCGAATCGCCGACGAGTTCTGCGCTGACGCTGGGCAAGGCGGTGCACGGGGCGCTCGAGCGTTTCTATGTAGAAGTGCGCGACGCTGAAGCAGACGGCGGCACGCCGCCCGGAAAAGAGCGGCTGCTGTCGCTCGGCGCGGAGATCCTGCGCCGGGAATGGCCCGACGCGACGCCCGTTGATCCAGGTTCGTTCGAGAAGGTGAACGCGCAGCTCGATCTCTTCTGGGAGAAACTGCACGACCCGGACGCCGAGCTGCTGCTGCTCGAGGGCGAGGGCCGCGGCGGGGCCCAGGTGGCGCCCTTCCCCTACGAGCACCGCGGCACGCACACGATGATCGCCAAGCTCGACCGCGTGGACCGCCTGCCCGACGGCGGCTTCCGCATCATTGATTACAAAACCGGGGCGGCGAGAAAATCGCTGCTCGAACCGAAAAAGCACGATCACCTCCAGCTCTCGATCTACGCGATGGCGCTGCAGCATCACCTGGAACTGGAGGAACCGCCGAGCGGCACAGCCGAATACTGGGTGGTCGCCACCGGCCAGCGCGGCGTGATCGGCATCGACGAGCTCAAGCTCGCCAAGGCGAAGAAGACGATCGACGAGGCCATCGACGGCATGCTCGACGGGCGCTACGATCGGAAACCGGGCTGGACGTGCGACGGGCTGTGCGAGATTCTGGGATAGTTCTGGGATAGAGGGAGTGCTCATGCGGGTTTTTACTGCTCTTATGTCGTTGTTTCTTTCGTCGGTTGCGATCGCCGGCGATGTGGAGATCGAGGTTCACGACAAGGGGAAGACGCCGCGGGTGTTGTATGAGTACGCCCCGACGCCCGGCGCCCGCGAGCGCGTCACGCTGCGCGTCGAGCAGGACCAGAAGACGGTGATGGGCGCCATAGAGCGGGAGATGATCCTGCCGGCGATGACGGGCGAAGCCATGATCTCGATCGACGCGGCGCAGACGCCGGGGACGATCAGCGCCGATGTCGGCCTGGAAGCGGTGGGCGTCGAATCGCGCGAGGGCGTGCCCGAGGGGTTCACCCCAATGATCGAGCAGAGCCTGACGGGCTTCACGCCGTTGAGCGGGCGGTTGGAGACGACGCCTTCAGGCAAAGTCGGCGCCTTTGAGATGGATATGCCCGCGGGCGACGCCGGCGCCCTCGCCGCGAGTGTGTCGAGCCTGACCGACGCCTTCCGCAACGTCGTCACGGCGCTGCCCGAGGAGCCTATCGGCCTCGACGCCTCGTGGACGGTCACGCGGGAGATCCCGCTGCAGCAGTACGCCGTCACGCAGCGGGCGACGTACACGCTGTGGAAGATCGATGGTCACCGCCTGGCGCTGCGGGTGAAGATCGAGCAGGAGGTCCCCCCCGGCGTGAAGGTGAGCGACGCGGGCGGCGACTGGGACAGCACGGTCAGCGAGTTCGTCAGCGAGGGCGGCGGCACGGTGGCGCTCTCGACGAAACAGCTCAGCCCGCTGCTGAGCGACATCACGCTGACGACGCGCGTGGTGATCGACTCCCAGCGCGGGAACGACCGGGCGCAGAGCGCGATCGCCGGCGCGACGCGGGTGAAGGCGGAGGGGGAGATTGTGAAGTAATCGCGTGGCACTGGCAGCTTGCTGCCAGTGTCTAGTTAGTCGCACACCGAATCACTGGCAGACGAGCTGCCAGTGGCACCCTGAGAAGAATGTTTACGCCTTCGCCCCCGCCGGCTCGTTGAGAATCCGCTCCGCGTAGCTCTGCATCGCGTCACGCAGTTGCTCGAAGCTCTCCAGCACATAGAGGATCGGCTGGTAGTGGTCGATCTCGAAGGTTGTTTCGCACACACGGTCGAGGTCGAACTCGCGCCGTTCCACCTCGTCGGACTTCAGCGAGTGGTGACCCTCGCCCTCGCTTGAGATGAGGCCCGAGCCGTAGAGCTTGGTGCGCCCGTCCTCGCGGATGAGGCCGAACTCGACGGTGAACCAGAAGAGGCGAGCGAGGCGCTCGGTGTGCTGCTCGTCGTTGGTGTGCAGGGCGGCCTTGCCGTAGGTCTGCAGGAAGTCGGCGAAGACCGGGTCGGCGTGCAGTGGCACGTGGCCGAAGACGTCGTGGATGATGTCGGGCTCGGGGAGGTAGTCCATGCTCGTCTTGGGACGCACGGAGATGGTCGTGGGGAACTTGCGGTGGGCGAGGAAGGCGAAGAAGGCCTTGGCCGGCAGGTAGCCGGGCACGCCGTGGCTGGACCAGCCGGTGAGCGGGGCGAGGCGGGCGTTGACGTCGCTGAGCTGCGGCACGTTGTCGGGGGTGAGGTTGATGGCCCGCATGCCGTCGAGGAAGACGTTGGAGGCGTCGCGCTCGAGCTGCTCCATGCGCTTCTTGAAGAGGAGGCGCCAGACCTCGTGGTCTTCGTCCGAGTAGCGGTCCCAGTTCTGGGCGATGGTGAGTTTGTCGACGTCGATTTGATCACCCGGGAGGTCGGCGGCGGCGTTGCCCGCGGCCATCGCCCGCTTGGCGTCTTCCGAGTCGATCACGTCGTGCCAGATGCTGCTCATACGAAAACCTCCTGTCGATCAGTGCATTCTACCGCGCTCACCACGCCCGGCCTCGCCGTGCGCTGCTCTGGCTGAAGCCGAAGAGGCGGGCGAGGGGCGTCAGGATGAGCCCCAGGGGGATCGCGGCGACCGCGGTGTACACCGACGAGACGGCGCGGGACATCAACTGGGGAACCGCGCTAAAAGTGATGGCGGGGTCGTACAGCCCCTTGATCGCGAAGCAGAAGACGACGACTAGGTGCGCGAGCGCGGCGAGAGCGAGTGTCATTGCGGGCAACGCAAGCACGTTGGCCCGCTCGACCATGGCCCGGGCGGTGAGGACGGTGAAGGCGCCGAGGGCAGCGCCCAGGGCGTTGGGGCCGAGTGTGATGACGGAGATCGTGGCGCCCGGCGCGAGCTGAGCGCCCATCAGGTCGAGGCAGATGCCGGCGAAGACCGCGGCGTACAGCGCGTGCAGGCGCGGGGCCCACATGGCGATGTACGCCACGAGCACCAGCGTCAAGCTCGGCGCGGCGTTCGGCCCGAACTGCAGCGCGTCGCGCAGCCCGAGATCGAGGCCGACCGCCAGCCACAGCGCGGCGAGAAAGACCGGCCAGATCATGGTGCGCCCCCCGCGTCGCTCGGCGGTTCGGTGGGGATGCGCAGCACGACTTCGCTGACGCGGGCGACGTCGTGCTCGGGTTCGACGGTGATGGTGATCCGCTGGTTGTCCTTGCGCCCGACGCTGGCGACGCGTCCGATGACGACCATCTGGCCGGAGGCCGGCCACGCGCCGTCGCTGAGGCGCACGACTTGTCCTTCTTCAACCCCTTCGGCTTCGGCGACGAGCTCGCCTGTGAGCACGCCGTCGCCTTCGGGGAGGAGCTGGGCCGCGAAACCGGTTGTGGGGTCGTTGGTCATCACCATGGCGCCGATGAGGCCGGCGCGGGGATGGGTGATGGGCACGATGCGTGAGCTGCGCGCGGACGTGCTGACCACGCGACCCACGAGATGCACGCCGCGGGTGACGGCGACCGTTTGCCCTTCGAGGACGCCGTCGTTCTCACCCCGCCCGGCGATGATGATCCCCTCGCGTGGGTCGGGTGAGACGGCGACGATCGACGCCCACACCGAGCGGGCCGGGGCGCCCGGCGCGATCGTCAGCCCGGCTTGCAGGTCGCGCACCATGGCCCGCAGATCCTCGACGCGGCGCTCGGCCTGAGCGCGGAGAAGCAGCTCTTGATCGAGACGCTCTTCCAGATCAGCGACGCGTGGGTCAGCAGGACGATCAATCGGCGCTGACTTCGCCACGAGTTGGCGAACCGGGTGCGAGACGGGGCGTAAGAGGATCTCCAGCGGATTGCGGGCGTATTCGATCCACCCGGTGATTGAGCTGGGAGCGAGTGAGAAGACCACGAGCAGAATCAGGACGAAGGGCAGCAGGCGCTTCGGGCTGAGGGGGCCGCGGTGCATAGGTCGTCCTTGGGGCGTGCGCGAGCGTTTAGAGCTCGTCGTCGGAGTCCAGCGCCTCGGAGTCCTTCCACTCCTCGAGGTTCTCGAGGTAGATGCTGGTGCCGCGGGCGACGCAGGTGAGCGGGTCGTCGGCGATCACCACATCAAGACCCGTGGCGGTCGAGAGCACGATGTCCAGCCCGCGCAGGAGCGCGCCGCCCCCGGCGAGGGTGATGCCGTTCTCGACGAGGTCGGCCGCGAGCTCGGGCTCGGCCCGCTCGAGCGTGCCGGTGACGGTCTCGGCGATGGTGCTGATGGGGTCCTGCAGCGCCTCGCGGACCTCTTCGCTGGTGATGGTCATCTTGCGGGGCAGGCCCGAGACCATGTCGCGCCCGCGGACTTCCATGGTGCGCTCGGCCTCGTCCTGCGGCGCCGCGGAGCCAACCTCGATCTTGATGCGCTCGGCGGTCTGCTCGCCGATCATGAGGTTGTAGCTCTTCTTCATGTGGTTGATGATCGCCTCGTCCATGTCGTCGCCCGCGACGCGGACGGACTGGCACTCGGCGATCCCGCCCAGCGACATGATGGCGACCTCGGTCGTGCCGCCGCCGATGTCCACGATCATCGAGGCCGTGGGCTCGATGAAGGGCAGCCCGGCGCCGATCGCCGCGGCCATCGGTTCCTCGACCAAGAAGATCTTGCGGGCGCCGGCTCGCTCGGCGGAATCCTTCACCGCCCGCTTCTCGACCTCGGTGATGCCCGAGGGCACCGAGATGACGACGCGCGGATGGACGAGACGCCGACCGCTGACCTTGCGGATGAAGTAGGCGAGCATCGCCTCGGTGATCTCAAAGTCGCTGATGACGCCGTCCTTGAGGGGGCGGATGGCCTGGATGGAGCCGGGGGTCTTGCCCAGCATCTCCTTGGCCATCCAGCCGACGGCGTCGCCGTTGTTGAGGACGCGGTTGGTGCCCTTGCGCACAGCCACCACGCTGGGCTCGTTGAGGACGATGCCCTCGCCACGAACAGCCACCAGCGTGTTGCAGGTGCCCAGGTCGATACCCATATCGACGCTGAACCATCCCATCAGGCGGTCAAAGAGCTGCAACCATCGCCTCCAGTGCCCCGACGACCGGGGCGTACCGTCGCCCCTCTATCGACCGGTTTCGTGGCAAGCCGCAATATTATCGGGAGATACGCGCCCTCGCTGGCGCACTAAAAAAGCCGCGGGCCAGAGCCGACGGCTTCGCTCTGATGATTCGTTGGTCGCCTCAGCCGCCGAACCTGATCTGGCCTTCCTGCTGCACCGCGAAGGGCGCCATCAGGCCCTGCTCGGGGGAGAGCTTGGCGCTCGCCTGCCACACCAGCCCGCACGCGACCGCGAGGATCACGCAGGCGATGAAGGCGAGGGCGGTGTAGACATTCAACTGAGGGCGGCGAACGGTGCGGGCCCCGGGCATCTGCAGTCCCATCTGGCTCATGGGTCGGTCCTTTCGGGGCTGCTTAGCGGAGGCTGGTGACGACGCGGTCGCCGCGACGCACGCTGGCGCTGCGGTTGCCGAGAAGATCCACACGCCCGACGGCCTCGTTGAGATCGACGGACTGCAGCGTGAGCTTCCCGATGAAGCTGTTGCCGCGGACGATGGAGAGTTCCATGTTCGGGCGGAGGCGGTCGTTCGAACCGGCGTCGATCGAGGCCAGCGTGGCCCCCGACCCCGGATCACGACGCAACTCTGTGATCTGCGCCCGCACCGGGCCGGAGCCGACCTGCGGCTGACCGCCGCCGGCGATGCGGTTGCCCGAGAATCCGCCGGCAGAGGCGAGCTGCTCCTGCAGGGCGCGGTTGGTTTCCTGGGCGACCTCGAGCTGACCGGTCAGCTCGCTGATGCGGTCGGCGAGCTCGATCTCGCGGCGGGAGTAGCGCAGCTCGTTGTCGCGCAGCGCCGTCACCTCGGTGCGGTAGCTGGAGATGAGTTCGGTCTGCGTGGCGACGGTGGACGAGAGCTGGTCCATCTTGGCCTGCACCGCGATCGCCTCGGCCTTGGCCGCCTCGGCGTCGGCCATGTGGCGGGCCGCGTCCTGCTGCAGGGCGATCGTGTCGCGGTTCATCGTGGCGATCTGATCGTTGAGGTTGCCGATCTGCTCTTCGAGACGCAGACGGGCGGCGCTGGCGGCGGCTTTGTCGGCCTTCAGCGTCTGGGTGGTGGCGCTCTCCATCGTGCGCAGGCGTTCGTTTTCGCTGCGGACGCGGTCGGCGTTGGCGGTGAAGGCCACGGACATCGCCGCGAGCAGGATGCTCATGACGGTCGCCAGCACGACAAGGATTTTGGTGACGACGTGCACGCTCGAAAGTCCTCCTCGGGGAGGGTCCGGGAAGGACGGGCTCGTCGCCCGCCGGGACCACTACCTACGCACCCTGCGTCAAACGGTTGCAGGGAGACCATGACCACGCTTCACAGGGCGGAAACCCACCGCAGAGGGGCATGGTGTCCCATCCGCCGCCCGCCGTCAACCGCAGGCAGGGGCGTCGTCGTGTTCTTACGCAATCCTCGCTCAGAGAGCGGGATATCGGGCCCTCAGCCCGTCACCCGCACAAGGGCCGACGCCGCGGCGATCCGCACCAGCGGGTTCGCGTCGTTCATCAGCGTCTGGAGCTTCGGCACGTCGGCCCGATCGCCCAGCTCACCGTATACCCCCGCCGCCTGCGCCCGCAGCACGGCCTGATCGCTCCCAGCGTACTCATCCGCCACGAAGCCCCCGCCGCTCTCGCCCAGCTTGGCGAGGGACGACGCCGCGGCGAGGCGCACTTCCGCGGGCATGCGGTCCACGCCGTCCCGTTCGATCAGATAGATGAGCTGATCCACGCTGCGCCGGTCGCCGATCTCGCCGAGGATCTGCACCGCGAGAGCCGCGGCTTCCAGTTCTTCCGGACGGCTCGGGTAGAGCGCCGCGCGAACGGTCTCGACCGCGCTCGCGTCGCCCAGCTTCACCATCGCCTCGGCGATCTGCAGGCGCAGCAGGCGGAGTTCAGCGAGCGTCGAAGTAGGGGGATCGAGCCGCGCCGCCTCGCGCAAGAGCGGGAGCGCGGACACATCGCCGAGTTCCCCGAGAACGAACGCCGCCTGCGCCCGCTCGCGCGTGTCGCGGGCGGTCAGCAGGAGTGACCCCAGCGGCGTCGGGTCGGCGCCCCCGCCCAGCTCGCGCGAGGCGAAGATCGCCGCCGCCCGCACCACCGGCTCCGGGTCGTTCAGCAGCGGGCGCACCGCCGGGAGCAGCGCGCGATCACGCAGACGCCCCGCCGTCATCGCGCTCACGAACCGCACCGCGAGGTTCTCGTCCAGCAGCCCGGCCCGCGCCACGTCCACCCCGCGCGAGGGCGCGTGGGTGAACGCCTCGATCGCGTTGGCCCGCTGCTGGGCGTCGGGCGAAGCCGCGGCCTGCGTCAACAGCGCCAGCGCCTCCTCGCGCAGCGTCGAGACCTCAACGGGCGAGGTCGCTGGCGCTGCCGAATCCGGGCTGGTGTTCCCGTCCGCGGTCGGCTGCGACGCGCACGACGCGAGGGGGAGCAGAGCGGCGAGAGCGAGCGACAAACGGATCATGCGGCAGCCTCCGGTGGTTCAGGCGTCTTCTTCTTTCGGAACGACAGCAGCACCGCCACGAAAGTTCCGGCGAAGGCCAGCCAGGCGGGGGAATCGCCGAGGTAGCGGCCGTAGATGGTGCCGCCACCTAGAAGTCCATTTGGTTCACGGATCACTACTGACAGCACGCCGTCGGTCTGTGGTGGCAAAGCCCTGAGGACCTCTCCCTCAGGCCCATACGCAACCGAGATTCCTGTGTTCGCGGCTCGCACAACCGAGATACCAAGCTCGATGGCTCGGCAGCGTGCCAACAATGCGTGCGTTTCGCGTCCACCAGCGTACGGGCCGAACCAGCCGTCGTTGGTGATTTGAACGAGCGCCTCGACTCGTTGCTCGGCCTCATCGTACGTCAATCGTCTGCAAACATTGGGCATTGTCCCTTCAAAGCAGATCGTCGTCGCGAAGCGGAGGGTGTCGACCTTGAAGACGGTTTTCGTGTTTCCTTCGTCGAGGTTGAACGCCATCCCAGGCGCTCCGATTGAGAGCAACTTCGACTCCAGCCAGTCGGACCACGAGATGTACGGCATCACCTCGCCGAACGGCGTCAGCTGGAGCTTGTCGTAGCGCTCAAGCTGAGGCTGCCCGTCTTTGAGAAGGACGGCGCTGTTGTACTCACCGTCGTGATCAAACGTCACTCCATCTGACGTGACATCGATGCGGAGGTCATCGAAAGCATGGGCGCCCACGAGGATTGGGATGCCGATTTCTTGCTGCAACGAAAGGAGTTGGTCGGCGAAGTGTGTGATCGAAGTGCCGTCCGGGTACAAAATATCAGCGGCGCGCAAAACGCTGAGCGACTGCGCATCAATCGCGAAGCCGGGGAACATCGTCTCTGGCCATACAATCAGATCAGCGCCATTGCTTGCAGCCTGTAGTGTGAGTTCGGTGGAGCGAGCAAAATCGGTGCGCTTTTGCTCGATGGTCCATCCGATTTTGTTGTTCTGCGGAACATTGGTTTGTACGACGGCGATCGAATATTCGGGAGCATCGCTTGAGACGATGGGAGCGAAGAACCAGAACGCAACGCCAGCGATGACAACGTATCCCAGCCTGCGAAGCGGTCCTGTCATCGAAAACGCCGTTGCAAAGACGATAAGCAAGCCGGCGCCGTAGACGCCGACATACGGGAACAATCCAAGCCCTTTGTGAGCCGCCAACGGCTGCGCCGCCAGATACCACGGGTACCCATCAAACGCGATCCGCCCGCGGAAAAACTCCACCGCCGTCCACGCCAGCGGCGCCGCCAGCCACCAGGGCAGCACCCGCGCCGCTCGCTGCGTCGCCAGCACGAACAGCGTCGCGTAGAGGCACAGCACGAGCACGAGAATCGGGTACCCCACGAGCGTCACGTCGATCAGCCAGCGATGAAAGAACGCCCACGCCGGCGCGGTGGTGAGGCCGAAGACCAGCGCGGCACGCTTGGGTTTCTCTTCGATGCTCGTCGCCAGGAGCGCGGGCAGCGGGATCAGCAGCGCGACCAACGGCACGAACACCGGCGGGAACGCGAGGATCAGCAGCAGCGCGTGCGCCAGCCCCAGCAACCCGGCCCGGAGCAGCGGCGCGTTGGCGAGGCGGTCACGCATGGGCAGAAGTGTAAACGCACACACGAAAGCCCAGGGATTGCAACCCCTGGGCGCTCAGAAACCAATCACTTGCCTGCGTAATCAATCAGCCGTGCGATCTCGTTCCGCAGCTCCGCCCGGTGCACCACCCGGTCCACCATCCCCGTGTGCTGCAGATACTCCGAGCGCTGGAAGCCCTCGGGCAGATCCTGACGGATCGTCTGCTTGATCACCCGCGGCCCGGCGAAGCCGATGAGGGCTTTCGGCTCAGCCAGTATCACGTCACCCAGCATCGCGAAGCTGGCGGTCACGCCGCCGGTGGTCGGGTCGGTAAGCACGGAGATGAACAGCCCGCCCGCGTCGTCGTAGCGGGCCAGGGCGGCGCTGGTCTTGGCCATCTGCATCAGCGACAGCGTGCTCTCCTGCATGCGGGCGCCGCCCGAGCAGGAAACCACGACCAGCGGCAGATCCCGCTCCGCCGCGTGTTCGATGGTACGGGTCAGCGCCTCGCCGACCACCGATCCCATCGAACCCATCAGGAAGGTGAGGTCGAGGCAGCAGATCGCCACACGCCGGCCCTTGATGAAGCCGACGCCCGCCTGCGCCCCCTCGATCTCGCCCGTACGCTTCTGCTCGGCCTCGATGCGTTCGGGGTACGCCTTGCGGTCTATGAACTTCAGCGGGTCAGCGCAGCGCAACTCCGTGAATAGCGGCTCAAACGACCCCTCGTCCATGAGCTGGCTCACGCGCTCGCGGGCGCCGATGCGGAAGTGGTGCTCGCACTGCGGGCACACGTGTAGATTCGACTCCATCTGCTTGCGGAAGATCATCTTCTCGCAGCCCGGGCAGCTCAGCCACAGCCCCTCTGGGATCGACGCCTTGCGCGTCACCTTGACGTCGGCGTACGTCCTGGGCGGCTCGCTCGACGGCGCGTCGCGCGTCTTCTCGGCGTCGTCCTTCAGGCGGGTGGCGTCGTCCTGGCTGGTGTCGGCTTGGGTCATGCTCAGGCGCTCGCGTCCAGCGGTCGGGGGCGGTCCTTAAAGGCGTCGCGGGCAGCCCGCACGCCCCACACCCGCTCGGTCTCTTCGATGGCTCCCCACAGATCAGACAGCGGACGCCCCTCAACCGCAAGCCGGGCCAGCCCCAGCGGGATCGGACGCAGGGCGATCACGACGGGCCCAGACGCCGCCTTGTCGAGTGCCCGCGACAGCCCCTCGAGCACCCGCGCCTGCGCTTCCAGGATCGGCTCACCCTCAGGGGGCGAGGCCGCCGTCGGATCCTGACTCCACGGGCGGTACGCCTTGGGGGAGCGCTCCGCGAGCTCGCTGCCCAAACGCCCCTCCCACAGGCCGCAGTGCAGCGCGGCCAGCGCCTCAATGCTCTTGGCCTTCGCGCCGGTGCGCTTCGACAGAGCCTTCGCCACCCGCTCGCTGGCTTCATCGGGACCCGCGAGGATCAGCCGTGGCTCGCCCTCGCACATCTCCAGGCCCTCTTCGATCGAGTCCTCGAGCGATGCCTGGGCCGAGGCGCTCAGCGGCAGATCGCTCCGCCCCTGCACGCGCCCCGCCTCGTCCCACTCCGTGGGCCCGCTGCGGAAGAAAACAAGCTGGATGTCAGAGTCTTTCGCCATGCAGTCCCTGTGCGTCTGGCCGTGCGGTGGGCCCATGCAGGGCCGAAGAAGCGGGGGAGGATACCCACCACAGCGAGCGGATCATAGCCCTCGTCGCAATCGAGGAGGCAATATACTAGGAAAATGTTCGGATTATCCGCCCCTCAGGGCTCTGATGACGCCCGGGCGCTCCTCAACCGGACATCCGAAAATCGCCGAGGCCGCCACCAGCACGTCGCACCCTGCCTTACGCACCGCCGTCGCGTTCTCAGGATTCACCCCGCCGTCCATCTCCAGGCGCTGGTCGTCACGCAGCGCCGCCCGGATCGCCCGCGTCGTCTCCAGCGTCTCGGGCATGAATGACTGCCCGGAAAACCCCGGGTGGATGCTCATCACAAGAATCATGTCGAAGTGCTCGACCAGCGCGAGCACCTCATCGACCGGCGTCGGCGGGTTCACCGCGAGCGCCGGGCGCATCCCGGCCTTGCGCACCTGATCGGCAAATTCCCGCGCGTCGTACCGCGCGGGCCCTTCGACCTCGCCCTTCGACCG
Source organism: Phycisphaerales bacterium (assembly GCA_965227605.1). Classification (GTDB taxonomy): domain Bacteria; phylum Planctomycetota; class Phycisphaerae; order Phycisphaerales; family UBA1924; genus CALNYS01. Next base: position 1,284,181 of record OZ245745.1, read on the forward strand.
GTACACCCCCAGCGCCGGCTCGATGTGAAAACAAAACACATCCGCCCCCGCGTCCGCAAACGGCTTCACGAACAGGTGCGGGTCCTGAATCATCAGATGAACATCGAGGACGACGTCGGGGAACGACCGCCGCAGCGCCCGGCACAGGTCAGGCCCCATCGTCAGGTTGGGCACAAAGTGCCCGTCCATCACATCAAGATGCAACCACTCCCCGCCATCCGCTCCGGCGCCACCACCTACATCATCCCGCAGCACCCCTCGGCACTCCGCCTCCATGTTGGCGAAGTCGGCGGAGAGGATGGAGGGCGCGACGATGGGCAAACGTGACGGCGACGTGACAGGATCGGTCATGCGAGGAGAATAGCGAGCGGTTCGTCGGCGTCAGACCGCCGCCAGCTCCATCTCATCCCGCGTCTCCCGCTCCGCCAGCTTCTCCACCTCGTTTTTCCGCCCCAAAAGCTCGTCGAACCCTCGCGTCATGTCGAGCACCAGCGACAGCAGCAGGGGGGTAAGCGCCAGCGTGAACACCGTCGAAACCAGCAGCCCGCCGATGACCACCGAGCCCAACCCGCGGTACATCTCAGAGCCGGCGCCGGGGAAGAGCACCAGCGGCGCCATGCCGCCCACGCTCGTCGCCGTGCTCATGAAGATCGGGCGGATGCGCGTCTTCACGCTCATCGCCACCGCCTCCAGCGGCTCGCGGGCCAGCCCGTGCTCACCGCGCATGAAGTTCAGCGCCTGGTGCACGATCAGAATCGCGTTGTTTACCACCACGCCGATCAGGATCACGAAGCCCAGCATCGTCAGTACATCAAGCTGCTGCGTGGCGACGTAAGGATCAGCGAGCGTCTGGTTGTGCACGATCTTCAGCCCGAGGAACCCGCCGACCACCGCCAGCGGCACCGTGATCATGATCACGATCGGGTACACGAAGCTCTCAAAGAGCGCGCACATCAGCAGGTACGTCACCGCCAGCGCCCACACAAAGCGGGCTGTGCCAAACTCCGGGTGCAGCGCCGCGCCGAAGACCAGCGCCCCGATTAGCAGGCTCAGGCCGAAGGCCCCGACACCGCCGTAAATCAGCGACGCCCGCTTCGCCGCGACCCCCCGCGCCGCGCCGAAGACCAGCCCGATCGCGCCCAGCACGACCAGTCCGCCGGCGATCACCTTGAAAACGCTTTGCCACGCCGCCGGCTGCCGATCCGAGTGTGCGGAGCCGAACAGCGCCGCCTTCACCTCGTCAAGCTGGGCGGCCGTACCCTCCAGCGTGATGCGCATCGAAGGATCGATCACCCCTGACTCGCGCAGCGGCGAAAGAATGTCCGCACGAATCTGCGCCATCACTTCTTCGAGCGCCAGCTCCGAGGGTGGCGTGATCTCGATCGTCACGCCCGGTAAGCGCTCGATGCGCCGAATCTGCTCCGGCGCCTGATCGCGGCGCAGCGTCACCAGCGTGTCCAGCGGCACCACCGGGCCCGCCGGCGTCTTCACCGGGACCGAGGGGAACCGCGACAGGTTCGTCAGGCGCCCGCCCTCGGGCAGCAGCACGATGTCCACCGCGTCCCCCGCGGTGCGAAACTCGCCCACGAACGCGCCGTCAAACAGCGTGCGGATCGCTGTGGAAAGATCACCCGTGCGCACGCCCAGTTCCCTCGCGGCACGCGTCAGCTCAACACGGAACTCCTGCTGCGGCAGGTTGAAGTTCGTCGGCGTCGGACGCGTGTTCGCGTAGCCATACACCGGCGCCGCCGCGTTGAACACACCCTCCGCCGCCCGCTGCACGCGCTCCAGATCAGCGCCGGCGATCTCAATAAGAATCGCGTTGCCCGACCCGCCGCCCACACCGCGGAAAATCGAAGTCTGGCTCGCCCCGCCGAACGTGTCGGGGATCGTCTGCATCGCGTTCGAGAGCAGCGTGCCCACGGGCACAACGCGCGAGTCGTCGTCAGAGCGCGCCCCCGCGAACATGCCGCCGCCGAAGGCGCCGATGAAGTAGTGACGGATGGCGACCGGCTCAAACGGCGCCTGCTCCTCACCCGCGATGGGCTGACGCGGGATAGACGCGAGCGACGCGAGTTCCTCGTCGTCGCCCGCCGCGTCCTGATACGGCTGCAGCTCCGCTTCCAGCCGCTCCGCGATCGACGTCATCTGATCCTGCGAGTACCCGCCCGGAAGCAGCATCCCGCCGAAGACAAGGTTCTGATTCCCCGTCGGCAGGTAATCCAGCGGCGGCGCCAGCGCGACGGCGCCCGCCAAACTCGCGATGGTCAGGAACGCGATCACCAGCGGGCGCACCGTCCAGCCCCGCCAGCCCGACATCGCCCACAACATCCCGCGCCCGGCCTTGTCGGTCAGCCGCCCCAGCATCGGCGCAATGCCGAACAGGTCGTCCCACGCCGTGCGCAGCTTGCCGTGCTTGGTAGGCGTACGCAGCCAGCGCGAGCACGCCGCGGGGATCACCGTGATCGACACGATCAGCGACAGCGACACCGCGCCCACGATCGCCAGCGCGATATCACGGAAAAGCTGCCCGGCCTCTTCCTGAATCGTCAAAATCGGCACGAAAACAGCGATGGTCGTGAGCGTCGAAGAAAGAATCGCGCCCCACACCTCGCGCCCGCCCCGGTAGGCGGCGGTCATGGGCGGCTCGCCCTCACGCAGGCGACGGTTGATGTTCTCCAGCACTACGATCGCGTTATCGACAACCATCCCCACCGCGAAGGCGAGGCCCGCGAGCGAGATGATGTTGAGCGTGCGCCCGAGCGCCAGCATCACCAAGAACGTGCCGACGACGGAGATCGGGATCGCCAGCGCGATCACGCCCGTCGAGACGAACGAACGCAGGAAAAGCAGCAGCACGAAGGCCGCGATCCCGCCGCCTACATACAGGTTCTGCGACACCAGGCTGATCGATGAATTGATGTAATCCGTCTCATCGTACACCTGACGCAGACGCAGATGCGGCCCGACCTCTGGGTGCAGGCGCGGCAGCACGTCGCGGCGCACGTCGTCCAGGCGAGCCTGTAGTTCTTCCATCACCTCAATGGTGTTGGCCCCTGTCTCGCGGATGGCGTTCATGGCGATCGAACGTGTGCCGTTGGAACGAACGAACCCGCGCTGACGCTGGTACCCCATCTCGGCGGTGGCGATGTCCCGCAGGTACACCGGCACGCCCTCGCGGTACGCGACGATGGTGCCCAGCACATCGTCGATTGTCTCGAACTGCCCCGTCAGGCGCACGCGGTAATCGCGCTTGGATTCCTCGATCGACCCCGCCGAGGTGTTGCGGTTCTCGCTGCGCAGCGCCTGAGCGACATCGCTCGGGTTCAGGTCACGCTGGGCGAGCGCGGTGAGGTCCATGTACACCCGCACCTCGCGCTCGCGCCCCCCGAAGATGTTGAACTCCGCGACGCCGCCGATGCGCTCAAGAAAAGGTCCGACCTCGTCATCGAGCTGGTCCTGCAGCGTCGAGATGTCAAAGTCGGGGAAGCGATCCCGTGCGTCGGGCGCGACGTCAAGAATGATCCACGCGATGGGCGAGTCGTTCCCGCCCTCGGCGCTGGTGATGACGGGCTCGTCCACCTCTTCCGGGTACTCGGGCACCTGACGCAGCGCGTCCGAAACCTCCTGCAGCGCCCGCGAAATATCTGTCCCGACGTAGAACTCCAGCGAGATCTCCGCCGAGCCCTGGTTGGACATCGAGCGCATCGACTTGAGATCAGAGACGTTCTTGAGCACGTCCTCCTGCTCGCGCGTGATCTCATCGACGATCTCGTCCGGGCTGCGACCCGGCCACCCCGTGTTCACGGTGATCTGCGGGCGGTCCACCTGCGGCACGAGCTGCACCGGAATCGCACCAAGCCCGATCATGCCGAACATCACAATCAGCAGCACGCCCACCGCGACACCGACGGGCTTCTTGATGGCCAGTCCAACAATGTTCATCGCGCGTCCCCGGTCGTCCCGACGGGCGCGTCGTCGCCCATGATGATCAGCGGTTGCCCCGGGAAGAGACGCTCGTTGCCCTCAACGACCAGACGATCGCCAGCCCGAATGCTGCCTTGGCGGATCACGGCCCGCTCTCCAACGGTGTACCGCGTCTGCACGCGGGCGACAACGGCCGTCCCGCCGCGATCCACAAAGACGTACTCGCCGAGCTCATCAACGCGCACCGCGTCGCGATGGACGGTCAGCTCATTCCCCCGCACACCCGTGGGCACCAGGCCGGTCACGCTCATGCCAGGCGCCAGAGCGCCGTCCTCGTTGTCGATCATCAGCCGCACCGGGAAAAGCCGCGAGAGCGGATCGGCGTCCGGCACGATCGCCCCGACGGGCGCCGAGACTTCCTTGCCCAGAGCGTCGATGCGCACGCTCACCGGCGCGGCGCTGGTCGCGAGGATCGCCGCGCTCGTCTCGGGAACATCCAGCCAGCACTCGAGCGTGCCGATGGCGATCACCTCGGCGACATCCCCACCCGCGTCCAACCACTCGCCGAGCTCGGTGTGCGTCGTCACCACACGCCCGTCGAAAGGCGCCAAGATCGTCGCGTCCTTCAGCCGGCGCTCGGCACGAGCCAACTCCGCGAGATCAACCGCGAGATCAGCCTCCGCCTGCTGGAGCTGCGCCTGCAACCGAGCCGTCTCGGTCCGCGCGTCGTCAAGCTCAACCGGGCGGGCCGAGCCGCGGGCGTCGAGCGATTCAAGCCGTTCAAGGTCCCGCCTCGCGTTCTCAAGCTCCGCCTCGCGCTCGCTCACCAGCCCGCGGTCGCTCTCCACCTGCGCCCGCGCCCGCTGGGCGTCGAACTCCAGCAGATCATCATCAAGCAGCGCCAGCACATCGCCGGCCTGCACCGAGTCCCCTTCATTGAGATCAAACACCTCGACCACGCCCGCTTCGCGCGACGCCACCACCGCCCGCCGACCCGCCCGCAAGGCGCCGGTCGTCTCCCGGTAGGCGTCCACCTCCATCATCCGCGCCGCGTCTACATACACCTTCGCGGGCGGCGGGCCCGGCTGAGCGAGGGTGGTAAGGGCGAAGAGCGACGCGAGAGCCGCGGTGAGAAAGGCGTACCGCATAGGGATGGGTCCGTTCGGGAAGTAGTCGTACAAAGGAAACGCCCGCGGCGCCGGTGGCATTCCACCTTTCAGAGCGTATACTCCTCGTCCGCCCCGGGGTTTGGATCGCGGGGTGAAAAGAGCGATTGGCGCAGTTGGCTAGCGCGCCTCGTTGACATCGAGGAGGTCACTGGTTCAAGTCCAGTATCGCTCACTGCCCGGCGTTCTCACGCGAGAACGCCGGGTTTTTCTTTGCGCGGTCTTTACACACCCCTCGTCCGGAAAAAATCATCTCTTCGCTGATTTCGCTGAGAGATCACCCCCGCTCGCGCAGAGTGCTTGATGTGGCGAAGCCTCGAACGTTTCAGGGCTTCGCCCGGTACCGCCGGGGTTGTCCCCGGGCGTGTTTGTTTTTGCCCGGCTCCCCGGCATGCAATGCAAAGGAGCATTGAGATGATTGTCAGAACGCTCATCGGGTGTTCGGCGGCTGCCCTTGCTGTGGCCCCGCCCGTCGTCGCCGACCCTCCCGGCGCCGCCCAAGCCCCCCCGGTCTTCTGTTTCCGCATCACCGACATCGAGCAGCTCCCCGGTGATCTCACCTGCAAGACCTACTGCATCGAGTTCGAGGTGCTGAACTGGTCCGACACCGAGGCCTGCGGCATGGTCATCGCGCCCAACGTGGGCAACCTGGCCATTGGTCCGGGCTTCGGCATTGGGCCGATGGGAGCCCCCGTCGCGACGGGTGGGCCGCCCACGATCTACTTCGCCGACGTCGATCCCGACGGTCGAGGCGGCGACCCCTTCACCCCCGGCCAGATCGGCCCGGGCGTCTTCGACACCCCCGCTATCCATAACGGTCGCGGGCGCGGCGATATCCCGAACGCACTCAACGACTGGGCCGCCACCGGCAACTTCCTCGGCCTCAAGGGCACCGCCCAGTGGGTCTGCGGCACGCCCATCCCCAACCGTGACCTCCTCGCCCCGCTGCCCGCCAACCCCGCGGCCTCGTGGGCGATGGTTCCCGGTTTCGGCATGGATGGCTCAACCGATTTCACCGGCGCCGGCGACACCGCCATCGACGGCGGTCCCCCGGTGGCGCCTCCCTTCCCCTTCGGCCCCTACACCGCCGACCCCGCCGGCCTGCCCTTCCCCTCCGCCATGATGCAGCTTGACATCGACCCCAGAGGCAACGTCCTTGACGGGTTCGTCATCTACGTCTGCGACTGGGACAAGGGTGAGTGCCTTTCATTCAACTGGTTCCTGACCGACGCCAACGGACAGCCCATCGGCACCGCCGGTTTCGGCAACGCCTACGGCTTCGGCTCGCTCAACCTGTGCCTCGGTGACTCCCAATTCGGGCCTCCCGGCCCGCTCTTTGGCGGTAACACAGGCTTCGGCCAGAACCGCAACGACTTCTACGACAGCGTCAACATCATCAAGAACCAGCAGACCGGCGAGGTGTGTGAGTTCTTCGCCGAGTTCGGGGCGGGCATCACCGCGCCCTTCCTGAACCCCAACGCCGGGAACGTCTTCGCACAGTTCGAGGCCTTCCCCAACACCGAGCCGATCTTCGAACGCGTTCATCCCTGCGCTCAGGGCGGCACGGGCGGCAACGGGCCTGATCTCAACGGCGACGGCCTCGTTAACGCGCAGGATCTGGCGATCCTGTTGGCGGCGTGGGGCCCGCTCTTCTGATCGAGCCTCATGGTGATTGAGTTCACCCGCGCGGCGGAACCGGGGACGGGCCGCCGCGTTTTTTACATTTGAGCAGGAACAGGCACCCCCGCCAGAAGCGACCACCACTGGTTGGCCTGCTCAGCCCGGCTCGACACCGCCAGCACCCGACTGAGCGTGCGGTAGCAGGCCCGGGCCGCGGGGGATTCCCCGCCGAGTTCGTCGACGGCGCGGGTCAGCGCCTCGAGCGCGACCGGCTCGGCGTCCGCCGCCCGCCCAGTGTTGACGTACAGGTCCGCTAGCGCCCGCTGCGCCGCGGCGCGTTCCTCAGGCGTCTCGGCTTTGCGGATGAGATCGGTCAGCAGCCGCTCGGCGACCTCGGGGCGCCCGCCGGCGGCGACCTCCTGAGCCCGGCGCAGACGCGAAGCCGCGTTCATCCGCTCGGTCCGCTCGGGCAGGCTCTGCGCGACCAGCGTGGCGCGCGGCGCGGGCGCCTCCGCGAGCACAGGTTCGTAGACGCGCGGGCCCGGGGCCGGCGAGGGCGCGACGGCGAAGCCCAATGTCCCCACGCCGACGGCGCACAAGAGAAGCGATGCGGCCGCGGCGAGCGGCAGCAGCGGCCTGCGCTTCGCGGCGAGGCGTAAATGCTGGCGCGCGCCGGCGGTGCGGGCTGAGGTTGGTTCGCCGGCGAGCGCACGCGTGAGGTCGTTCGCGAGTTCCGACGCCGACTGATGACGGGCCTCGGGGCGCTTGCGCAGGGCCTTCATCACGATGGCCTCGGCGTCGCGGGCCAGCGGATCGCGACCGAGATCCATGGGCGCCGGCGCTTCACCCTTGATGATCGGCGAGGCGTCCTTGGCCGAGCCGGTCAGCGTGTAGGGGTCGCGGGTGGTGAGCAGGCGGTAGGCGATGACGCCCAGGGCGTAGACGTCAGCCCGGGCGTCGATGGCGGCGTAGGCGCCGATGGCTTGCTCGGGGGCCATGCGGGCGACGCGTGAGGCCGGGGCCGCGGCGCTGGTCGAGAAGGCGCGCACGTCGTTGTTGGTGATGTGGGCTATGCCCAATCCACGCAGGCGGAGGCGACCTGACTCTTCAACGCGTATGCGCCCGGGGGTCAGGTCACGGTGCACCACGCCCTTGAGGTGGGCGGCGTGGAGCGTCTCGGCGAGGCTGGCGAGGAGGAACAAGCGCCCGCGCAAGCCCATCTCACGGGCGTGTTCTTCGAGGGTGGCTCCGGCGACGAGTTCCTCAACCAGATAGGGGGCCGGTCCGGTGGGGAGGGCGACGATCCCGGCGTCGAAGAGGCGGGCCGCGCCGGGGTGGTCGATGCGCTTGAGCTGCACGGCGTCGTGGGCGAAGCGCTCGATGGTGCGCCGGTTGATGTGTTCGGGGTTGAAGATGCGAGCGATCGCTCGGGGGGCATCCTCGTCGGCGCGACGGGCGAGCCAGAGGCCGGGGGCGACGCTCGCGCCGAGGGCGAAAGCGCCGACGCGTGAGACCGGCGGGGGGGAGGGGGCGATGTCGTCGAAGGTAAGCTGCGGGACAGGCGGCGTGAGGGTGGCTGAGGGCATCGCGGGTCTCCGTCGCCGCGATCGGGACACGTCGCAGCGACAGGTGCTATCGGCCACCTATTTCAGTTGCGCACACATTGCGACCGCCGAAACGGCAGTCCGCGGGGCGTGTTCAACGCACTCCGCAGCGCTGACACGCCCTCAGCGGCTCTCAGGCGGGCGACAGACGGCGCCGAAGATGCCGCATACAGTCACTGACGCGCGGCGAAGACCGTGCCGACGAAAGGAGTTCGCCATGCAGTTGGCCCCAGACGACCTGACCCCCGGGATGTTCGTAACGGTTCTTGAGACCGAGGGCCCGGCGCGTCATGAGGGTCCGGGCGCGCTCCCTCCCAAACCGACCAAGGACTACACCGCCGCGGGCGCCGTGCTGCGGGTGATCTCGCTCTCACTGCCCTTCGTGCTGGTGCAGAACATGACGCCGGGCATGCTGCGCGGCCCGCGGATGTTCCCGGTGGACCTGCGTCGCTCGCGTCTTTCCCCGCTGTCGGATGAGTACGTCCGGGCCGCGATCGGCGAGCCGCCGTCGGTGAACGAGGCGATCTCGCCCATCGACGCCAGCGTGATCGAGGGCGACGGCGAACCTGAAGAGAAGCCCGAGCGTGACGCCGGCGAGCAAGGTTTCGGCGGCATCTACTTCCTGGGCGGCGGCTCTTAAAGTCGTCCGCGGAGATCACGGACGATCATGAGCACTATCTGGACGAACAATCTCAAGACCGTTGCGCTGCTGGGCGGGATGACCGCGCTCTTCGTGCTGGTCGGCTCCAACTGGGGCGCGGGCGGTATGACCATCGCCCTGATCATCGGCCTCGTGATGAACTTCGGGGCGTGGTGGTTCTCTGACAAGATCGCCATCGCTTCGATGCGCGGGCAGGAGGTCGACGCGAAGTCGGCGCCCGAGTTCTACGCGATGGTCGATCGCCTGCGCAAGAACGCCGGGCTGCCGATGCCGCGGGTGTACATCTGCCCGCACCAGGCCCCCAACGCTTTCGCGACCGGGCGCAGCCCGAAGAAGGCGGCGGTGGCCGTCACGCAGGGAGCGTTGCAACTGCTCAACGAGCGCGAACTCGAAGGCGTGATGGCGCACGAGCTCGCGCACGTGAAGCACCGCGACACACTGACCTCGTGCGTCGCCGCGACCATCGCGGGCGTGCTCGCGTGGGTGGCGCAGATGAGCCTCTTCTTCGGCGGCGGCAACCGCGAGGGCGGGAACGCGCTCATAGGCATCCTTACGGTCATCCTGGCGGCGGTGGGCGCCGCGGTGATCAAGGGCATGATCAGCCGCTCGCGGGAGTTCGCGGCGGACGCGGGCGGGGCGAAGATCGCCGGTCACGCCGATGGTCTGATCTCCGCGCTGCGGAAGCTGGAGGCGTACGCCGGTCGTGTGCCGCTGGACCAGCCGAACCCGGCGATGAACAACCTCTTCATTATCGAGCCCATGATGCTGTCGAAAACGATCACCGGCCTTTTCGCGACGCACCCGCCCACGGAGAAGCGGATCCGATCGCTTGAAGTCGTAGAAGCATCGCTCTGAGCGGTTTTCGGTAGGCGAATGCCTCAGCGTGGTTTATGCTCTTCACAGCGGCAGTAGGCCGTTTCGAGGAGGAGACCACCGTGAAGATTCGCACCGCTGCACTCTGTCTTTCTGTCTGCTGCGCCGCCCCCGCGATCGCCGAGGGCGATGCTCACCCCGCGTCGCGCCTGAGCGAAGAGGTGTACGAGGTGACGACGGTTGTGGGCGGCTCGAACGCTCCTGTGCTCCCCGGCTTCTTTGGTGGGGATGTCCGCGGCGACTGCCCCATCGAGCCTGATCTGCAGAACTATGTTGGCACAGGGACCACTTCGGTGCCGGGGTTCACCCCGAGCGAGGAGCTGGCCGCGATCCTCGACGCGCCGGCGGATCACTACCCCATCGAGATTGTGGCGATCGCTGTCGGCTGGTCTTCCCCGGGAGGCGGGCAGCCCAACTCGCTGGAGTCGGCGCTGAAACTTTACTCGGCGGGGTTGCCGAACCCGGGCCCAGCGCAGTTCATCGCCAAGGGGCCGGTGCTTGTCGATGGCGCGATTAACGAGTTCGACGTGACTGGGTTCGTCGGGAACCGCATCATCAACTCCGGCCCCTTTATGGCGTCGCTGGAGATCCTGAACGCGAGCCAGAGCGGCGGTCCGGCGCCGCTCCACGACGGGGCCGGTTGTCAGCCGGGCCAGAGCGCGGTGAAGGTCAACGGCTCCACCTGGTTCGACAATTGCACCCTCGGGGTGAGCGGGCAGTGGGTCATCCATGTGAAGTACCGTCGCACCGAGTGCGGCATTACGGACTGCAACAACAACGGCATCCACGACCCCTTCGAGATTGCTCAGGGGCTCGCTCAGGACTGCAACATGAACGGCATCCCGGACGATTGCGACATCGCCAACGGGGCTCCGGACATCAACATGAACGGCGTGCCTGACGAGTGCGAGGCGCCTTGCGTGGGTGATCTGAACGGCGACGGGGATGTGGACTCGGGCGATCTCGCCGAGCTGCTGGCCTCGTGGGGGACCTGCCCGTAAGGGAGATCGTCGGGGGAAAGGGCGACCAACGGGATTCGAACCCGCGACCCCCAGGATCACAACCTGGTGCTCTAACCAACTGAGCTATGGTCGCCATCGCGCCGCTGGTTTGAGCGGCCAGAGAAAGGTACGGCGCGGGGCGGGGGCGGTCAACGCGGGGGGCGCCTGCTCCCTGTGTCCGCTACACTGCCGGGCTCATTTGAACGCCCACGTGGGAGCGGAAAGCGGGGGTCACGGACCCCGGCGAGCACGCTGCCGCGACTACAACGACGCCCGAGAACCGACGCTGAAAGAGAGCGAAGCGATGTCCACCGCCGCGGCCCGCGACCTGACCTTCCCCAACGCCGCCATGCACCGCAACCTGCCCGCCGCCCAGCTCATCGAGCACGCCGTCCGCAACGGTGAGGGCACGCTGGCCTCCAACGGCGCGCTGGTCGCGAACACCGGGGACCGCACCGGTCGCAGCCCGCAGGAGAAATTCCTCGAAGACTCTCCCAGCGTTCACGACAACATCAACTGGGGCAAGGTCAACGTCGGCATCACGCCCGAGCAGTTCGACGCGATCGAGAAGCTCGCCCGCGAGCGTCTGGCAAAGCAGGACGATCTGTACGTCTTCGACGGCTTCGTCGGCGCCGACCCGCAGCACCGCCTGCGCGTCAGCACTGTCTGCGAGTACGCTTGGCACGCCCTCTTCGTCCGCACCCTCTTTCTGCGGCCGACGTTTGAAGAGCTTGAAGGGTTTGATGCCGACTGGGTCATCCTCAACTGCGGGCGACACAAGCTGACGGAGGCTGAGCAGAAAGAACTGGGCCTGAGCGGGCCGGTCTGCATCGCGCAGTCGCTCGAGAAAAAGACGGTCGTCATCTTCGGCACCGAATACGCGGGCGAGATGAAGAAGTCGATCTTCTACGCCATGAACTACGACATGCCCGACGTCGGCGTCTTCCCGATGCATTGCTCGGCTAATGTGAACCCGAATGATTCGAATGACGTTGCTCTTTTCTTTGGCCTCTCCGGCACCGGCAAAACGACACTCTCGGCGGACCCCGAACGTGGGCTGGTGGGCGACGACGAGCACGGGTGGTCTGACACGGGCGTCTTCAACTTCGAGGGCGGCTGCTACGCGAAAGCCATCGACCTCACCGAAGAAGGTGAGCCGCTGATCTACCGGGCCATCCGCTTCGGGTCGGTGCTTGAGAACGTGGTCTGCGACGAGCGCACCCGCGAGCCCGACTACACCAACACAACGCGCACCGAGAACACCCGCGCGACGTACCCCGTCGAGCACATCCCCAACGCCGTCATCCCCTCGGTCGCCGGGCATCCGAAGAACGTAGTGTTCCTGACCGCCGACGCCTTCGGCGTGCTGCCGCCGGTGGCGAAGCTGACGCGCGAGCAGGCGATGTACTACTTCATCAACGGGTACACCTCGAAGCTCGCCGGCACCGAGGCGGGCGTCACCGAGCCCAAGCCCAACTTCAGCCCCTGCTTCGGCGGGCCGTTCCTGCCGCGTCCGCCGCGGGTCTACGCCGACATGCTCGCCGAGCGTGTGGAGAAGCACGGCGCCAACGTCTGGCTGCTCAACACAGGCTGGTCGGGCGGCCCCTACGGCGTGGGCAACCGCTTCAAGCTGGCGTACACGCGGGCGATGGTGACGGCGATTCTCGATGGGTCGCTGGCGAACGCGTCCTTCGAGACCGAGCCGGTCTTCGGGCTGAGCATCCCGACCAGCGTCACGGGCGTGCCCAGCGAGGTGCTGGCGCCGCGGAATACGTGGTCCAGCGGCGAGGAGTACGACTCCAAGGCCAAGAACCTCGCCTCGCGCTTCCGCGACAACGACGCGCAGTACGAGATGGCGGACGCGGTCCGCGCCGCAGGTCCCCGCGCCTGATCCCTAGATCAGCTTCTGCCCTGGCAGCACAGGCGGAACCGGAACCCCCAGCGTCTCCGCGAGCGCTCGGAAGAGTTCCGCTTCCTGAGGCGTGACCACCTTGTCGAAGCTCACGACCACAGCGCACGCCTCGATGAGCCTCTTCTTGATCTTGGGCGACGTGCGCCGCAGCGCGTCAACCGCTTCGTCGATCTTCTCGATGCTCGATTCCATCTGAGGCATCAGGCGGGCCTCGATGCCGAAGTGCTCGGTCCCCACCGCGTACGCCTGCTTCGCCTCGCCCATCGAGGAGTGCCCCGCCGCGGCCAGCCAGCCCAGCAGCTTCTCGGCTTCTTCCTCGACGCCCTTCGCGTTGTAAAAGTGCGTGGTGATGGGGCGTGTGTTCGTCAGCGGGTTGATGACATAACGGCGCACGCACCACTCGAAGAGATCCGTCTTGCGGTCGGCGGTGATGAGCTCGTCGATGAGCTGTGAGAACCCCTCGACCTGATCGGGGCTCAGGCGTTTGAGCGAGGGGATGACGAGTTCGAGCAACGGCAGACGCAGCACAGGATCGAGTTGTCCGACCAGCGGGGCGGCCGCGCGCAGCTCGTTGAGCAGGCCTGGCCCGCCGAGACGGTGCACCGAGCCGAGCTGCGCTTTCTGCGTTTCCTTGAAGCGTGAAACAAGCATGGCGCAGACAACGGCGCGGGCGCTGAAGGGATCGCCGGCCATCCGGCGCAGACGCTCGGGGATCGAGGCGTACAGATTGGCGGCGTAGGCGAGATGGTCCTTGGTGGGCTGGCCGATCATCGCGGCGGCGGTGAGCGCCACGGCGTGGGCGAAGCGGTCGGAGGCGATCGTCGGCGGCTTCTTTTCCTTCTTCTTTTTCCTGCTCGGCGGTGGCGTCTGATCTTCGACGCGGGTGAACTCGCCGTCCCAGGACGGGTCGAGGGCGAGGATGCGTTTCGCCAATGGCGGGTGGGTGGCGAAGATGGAGCTGACGCCGCGCCCGAAGTACATGTGGCTGCATTCCTCAGCAGCAGGCGTGCGCAGCAGCGAACGCCGACGGAACCCGCCGATCTTCTTGAGCGCCCCGGCGATCCCGTCGCGGCTGCGGGTGAACTGCACCGCGGAGGCGTCGGCGAGGTACTCGCGCTGGCGCGACACGGCGGATTTGATCCACGAGCCGAAGAACGTACCGACGAAACCGATGAGCGCGAGCGCGCCGCCGAGCACGACGATCGCGATGATGAGGCCGCCGCCTTCCTTTGAGCGCCGTGAAGAGCCACCGCTGTAGAAGGCAGTTCGCATCATCAGGCTGCCGATGTGCCCGATGACCAGGATGCCCGCGAGCACGCCGATCAGGCGCAGGTTGATCTTCATGTCGCCCGAGAGGATGTGGCTGAACTCATGCCCGACGACGCCCTGCAGTTCGGCGCGGGAGAGGTGGCGCACCGTCCCGCGGGTCACGCCGATGACGGCGTTCTCGACGTTGGTCCCTGCCGCGAAGGCGTTGATGCCGTTCTCACGCTCCATGAGGTAGACAGGCGGCACGGGGGCGCCGGCGGCGATGGCCATTTCCTCGACGACGTTCAGCAGGCGGCGCTCGTCGGGGTCGCTGGCGTCGTGGCTGAGCAGGCGCCCGCCGAGACGCTCGGCGACGGGCGCCCCGCCGCCACCGAGCTGCATGAGTCGCAGCAGGCTGCCGCCGAGGATGAGTAGTGACGTGACGACCGCCACGCCAACGAGCACTTGCGCGTTGCGTCCCATGCCGGCGATGTCGCTCGCGAGGCGTTCGGTCTGTTCGTTGGCGCTCGCCGCGACGCCGGTGAGCTGGAACGCGCCCCACACCGCGAGAGTGGTGCAGGCGACGACGGCGACGACGCCCAGCGCGAAGAGCGCGATGAGGCGGCGGGTCTGCTTGCGCGCGCGGTCCTGGTGCTCGAAGAAGTCCACGGGCGCCGGTTAGAAGGAAACCTTCGGCGCGTTCTCGATCTCGGCGTCGTCGAAGTCGAGCAGGGCCGCGTTGGCGCCATGACCGAAGACGCCGGCGAAGAGGATCGGCGGGAAGGTCTGGCGGTAGGTGTTGTAGGCAGTGGCCTGGTCGTTGTAGGCCTGACGCGCGAAGGCGACCTTGTTCTCGGTGGTGGTCAGCTCTTCGGTGAGCTGCATCATGTTCTCGTTGGCCTTGAGATCCGGGTAGCTCTCCATGACCGCGAAGAGGCGCCCCATCGCGCCGGTCAGCGCCTGCTCGGCGCCCGCGAGGCTCTCCATCGCGGGCAGCTCGCCGGCGGACTTGGCCGCGGTCTGCAGCACGCCCGCGGCCTGGTTGCGGGCGGTGACCACGGCCTCCAGTGTCTCGCGCTCGTGGCTCATGTACCCCTTGGCGACCTCGACGAGGTTGGGGATGAGGTCGTGGCGGCGCTTGAGCTGCACCTCGATCTGAGAGAAGCCGTTCTGGTAGCGGTTCTTGAGCGTGACCAGCTTGTTGTAGATGCCGATGCCCAGGACGACGACCGTGAGGGCCAGGGCGGCGATGACGATGACGACGATGAGAGCGGGGGACATGGGGAGGCCTCCGGGGTGGCGGCGGTGCGGATACGGAGAACCCGCTGACGTTAGGTATACCGCAAGGCAGGCTGATCTGACGTGTCCAAGAGCGGCTTCGCGGCGTCACGCGAGGTGGGGCCAAGACGGCGCGCGGGATGACCGATAGCTGCGACATGAAGGGCCAGAGCGAAACAGCGGCGATCCGTGGCGCGTTCAAGGCGCTGCGACGACTGCGGCGCGGCAGGGCCGCGGCGAAGTTCCACGCGTGGTGCGAGGCGGTCTTCGGCGGGCTGGCCGTGGTGTTTGGCCTTTTTAGTTTCGTGTCGCTGCTGGCGGGCGTGGGGTTGCTGACGCTGGCGTGGCGGGATTTCAAGTGGTCGCGGGAGCTCGGACGGTTGAACCCACGGGCGGCGTCGGCGCTCGCACAGAACCAGATCCTGCTGATCGGCGGCGTCGTGGCGTACTGCGCCTGGCAGACGTACGCCGGGCTGACCGACCCCGGCGTGCTGGAGCGCTACCCGGAGCTGCGGCAGATGTGGTCGGAGGCGGAGGCCGGGGAACTCGACAGCTTGTGGCGGACGGCGGTGATCGCGACGTACGCGACGGTGGCCGGGCTGAGCGCGGTGGTGCAGGGCGCGGCGGCGTGGTGGTTCTGGTCGATGCGCCGCGCGATTGAAGCCACGCGCGGCGCGCTGGAAGGCGACGGTGGTTCGGGTGTACGCTCCAGAGCGGCGTGAGCGCTTGCGCGTGATTGCTCAGGAGGCTTTGTGACCGACCGGGTGCTGATGATCAGGCCGTCGTGGTTTGCCTACGACGAGGAGACGGCGGAATCCAACGCGTTCCAGCAGCGGGCGCGGGGGGTGAGCGCTGTTGAGCTGATCGACCGTTCGCGGGAGGAGTTTGCTCGTCTGGCGACGGCGCTGGAGGAGGCAGGGGTGCGGGTGGTGATCGCTGAGGACCGCCCGGACGTGGCAACGCCGGACTCTGTGTTCCCGAACAACTGGATCACGTTTCACTCGAACGGCTTGGCGGCGGTGTACCCGATGGCGACAGCGCACCGGAGGACGGAGGTGCGGCCTGAGCTGATCGATCATGTGGAGGCGTCGACTGGGGCGCGGTGGGAGCGGCGTGTTGATCTGACCGGGCTGGCGGAGCAGGGGGCGTTCGTCGAGGGGACGGGGAGTCTGGTGTTCGACCCGCGGAGCGGTGTGGCGTTCGCGTGCCGATCGGCACGGACGACAGAGACAGGGCTTGATGCGGTGGAGGACGCGCTTGGTGTAGAGACGCACCGGTTCGACGCGGCTGATGCCCAGGGGATCGCGTACTACCACACGAACGTGATGATGGCTGTAGGGGATGACCTTGCGATCGTCTGCGCGGAATCGATCAGCGACGCGGAGCGGGGGGTCGTGATGGACCGGCTGCGCTCGCCCGGGCGTGAGATCATCGAGATCGCGCGCGATCAGGTGGTGTGTTTCGCGGGGAATGCGCTGATGCTGCGGTCGTACGCGGGCGACCCCTTGGTGGCGATGAGCGAGCAGGCGCGGGCATCGTTCACACCGTCGCAGACGCGAGTGATTGAGAAACGCGCGCGGATTGTCTCGGCGGACATCACCATGATCGAGCGCGTGGGCGGTGGGAGCGCGCGCTGCATGCTGGCGGAGATTCACGCGCCTGGGTGAGATTGTGCGTCAGTCGTTGGGGTCGTCTTCCTTCGGCCCGTCTTCCTTTTTCTCTCCGCCGAGAAGGTTGCCGATGCCCTTGGCGGCTTCTTCGAGATCTTTGCCGGCGTTGTCAATCTGCTCGCCGATCTTGTCGGCTTCTTCTTCCAAGTTTTTCCTGGCATCGTCGACACCTTGCTGGAGGTCTTCGGCGAGAGCGTTGAGTTCCTGGACGCGCCCGTCGATCTCGGCGGCGACCCCTACACCGAGCTCGGCGATGGCGTCGAGCTGGGCGACGCTGTTCTGGAGCTCGTTCAGGATCGCTCCTGGTATCTGGCCGGCGCCGGCTTCGATGACAGCGCGCATGACGGCTTCGACGACGACGGCGACGACGCCGGCGATCTCGAGCGTGTCGCCGCCTTCTGAGCCTACGTTGGTGAGGAGGACCTTATCGACGTTGACGGTGACGGGGCTGTTCCCGACGAGGTCGGCGTGGACGGTGATGTCGTCGATCTGAAGCTTGCGGATAACGAGCTTCTTGGGTGTTCCCTGTTGGTTGGGCTCGCTGGGAGCGTCGCCTGACTGGAAGCGTTTAAGGTTGTCGAGGATGCGCTGGTAGTTGCTGCCGCCCTCTTCCTTGTCGAGGTTGATGTCGATCCCGCTGAGCGTGAACTCGGGGAGGATGATGGTGTCTTCGAGGAGAGAGGCGTAGGAGACGCTGACGCCGCCGCCATCGAGGGCGAGGAAGTGGGGGGTGTCGAAGCCTTCGGGGTTGGCGACGGTGAGGTCGTCCATCGAGAAGGTGCCGGAGAAGACGCCGATGTCGGCGCTGGCGAGGGTGGTGTTGACGCCGAGGGCGTGGTTCCCTCCGCGCTGGATGGCGACCTTGGCGGCGCGGTCGATGTTGGCCATGGCGACGGCGCCAACGACGACGAGGGCGATGATGAGGATGAGAACAAGTACGAGCAGGACTTTGATGATCTTCATGGCGTGGCTCCCTCGGTGCGTTGATTTGCAGAGCATTCTACGCATGAAAAAAGCCGCGCCGCGGGGTGTCCCGCGGCGCGGCGCCGATACGCGGACGGCTCGGGGCGGGCCCGGGCCGTGAGCGTGAGTCAATCAGGTGTACGGCTTACTGAGGGCAGGGGCCCCAGGCGGCGATGAGGATGGCGAGGTCCGCGGCATCGACCGTGCCCATGCCGTTGAGGTTCGCCGCGGAGTCGGTCTGGCCCCATGCGGCGATGAGGATGGCGAGGTCGGCGGCGTCCACGTTGCCGGAACCGTTGAGGTCGCCGGTGCAGGCGGTGACGCAGGGATCGACGATGCCGTCGATGATTTCGACGTCGGTCTGATCGACGAAGCCGTCGCCGTTCATGTCGCCCTGGGCCCAGCCGCCGGGCATGTTGAAGTTCATGGCGTCGGTCGCGATGTCACGGTCGGCGGAATCGACCACGCCGTCGAGGTTCACGTCGCCGAACTGGGTGTTGAGGATGTTGAGGACGAGGTCGCAGACGTCGTCCTGGTTCACCACGAGGTCGCCGTTCATGTCGCAGGAGAGGTCGATGAAGACGCTCTGCTGGATGTCGGCCCAGTCGCCGAAGTTGGCGTAGACGTAATCGATGTCCTGATCGTCGATGACGCCGTCCCAGCCGACGGGATCGAATCCGCGGGTGGGGAGGTTGCCGGCGACGTCGCCGCGGGAATCACCGGCCTCGTAGGCCGAGCCGGTGGCGAGGGTGGTGCCGAAGAAGTTGCCGGCGCCGCGGGCTGCACCGGCGTTATCAACGCGGGTGAACCCTTCGACGCGATCGAGGACGAGGGTGGCGGGGTCGAGGGCGAGGCCGTCGGCCCAGTAGCGGACGTCCTGGGTGTTGAAGTTGCCGTCGTTGTTGAAGTCGCCGAGGATCTCGATGCAGGCGGTGGTGCCGGCCTGCCAGACGGCTCCGCCGTTGCGGTCTTCCCAGGCGGCGACGAGCTCGTCGGCGTCGTTCCAGTCGCGGGCGCCGTCGTTGTTGAAGTCGCCGGCGAGGGCGTTGCGGGCGCCGACGGTGGGGGACTCGTAGGCGATGGGGTTTCCGGCCTGGTCGATGTAGTTGGCGCCGTTGGGGACGCCGTCGGAGTAGGTGGCGCCGCCGGTGAGGACGGTGCGGAGGGGCACGGTGCCGGGGACCTCGTCGAAGGTCTCGTAGTTGGCGCCGCCGAAGTTGGAGTTGGCGCGGACGGTGTCCTGCAGGTTCTGGTTGAAGGAGGGGTTGGCGACGAGGCCGTTGGGATCAAACTCCGGCGGGACGAAGTCGACGGCGGAGTTGGAGAGCTCGAAGAGGCCGAGGAACTCACCGGGGGAGAAGAAGGCGGCGTCGCCGTCGGCGTCCTCGAAGGCGGCGACGGAGTCGATGATGTTGACCATGTAGTCAGAGGCGGCGTCGTTGCGCATGGCGGGGTTGCCGGTGCGGGCCGCGTCTGGGTCGCCGACCGTCGCGAAGGTGGCGGGGGCGGTGATGGAGTAGCCGTTGGCGTCGTTGTCGAGGAGGTCGTCGATGAAGGGGCGGGAGAACTCGTTGCCGCCCTTGAGGTCGAACTGGACGGCGAGGAGTTCGGCGCGCCCGTCGTTGAGCCAGCCGCGGGAGTCGCCGCGGGCGGCGGAGTTGTGGCCGATCGCGAGGCGGGAGTTCACCACGCGGTGACGTACCTCTGAGGAACCGCCCATGTTGGAGGGCTGGTAGTTGGCGCCCGCGGGGCGGGTTTCGGCGGAGGAATCCTTCTCGCCGATGTTCTCGCCCACACACCATGAGGGGTCGAGCTTGATGGTGGAGGCGAAGGAATTGCGTGTGCCGGAGCCGGAATCGCGGGTGACGCACATCAGGTTCTCACCCGTGATGAGGCGGCCGGTCGCCATGAGCGAGCGGAGACTGGACTGGGTGATCTGCTGGTAGCCGACACCGTGGTTGACCATGGCGCCGATGGGGACGTTCGCGACGACGGTGGAGTACACCGTGTTGGCGTCGGGGGCGCCCAGGTTGGTGTTGAGGTTGCCGAGGCTCTTGAGTTTGTTGTCCTGGGTGGTGTCGGTGCCGTCCTTGTTCACCGCGATGCGGGGGTTGTCACCGTAGCCGGGGGCCGCGGGGACGGCTTCCGGGTTGGCGGCGCCCGCTCCGCGTGCGGACGGGACGGTGACGAACCAGGAGACGGGGACGTCGAGGGGGGCGATGTCGATGCGGACGCCCGCGGTGACGCCGGCGTCGCCGTCGGCGGGGGTGCGGGCGGCGCCCATGACGTTGAAGTCTGCGTTGGTCGCGGCGCTGGTGACGAAATCAGAGCGGAAGGGGTGGGCGCCGGGGTTGTTGGTGTTCGAGCTCCCGACAGCGACCTCGGAATCGATGTAGAGCACACGGTTGACTACAGCGTCATCAACGTCGAAGGAGTCGAGGGTGGACTCGTCCGGGTTGGTCATGTCGCTGGTGGTCCCGTCGCCGTAGATGGCGTGGTCCGTGCCGTAAGCGACGAGGTCGGCGAGGCCGTTGCCTGAGCCGACCTCTCGGTAGGTGACGATCCAGTAGAGACCGGCCGTGGCCAAGGGATCGACGAGCTTGAAGTCGATCTCGGGCGAGAGTTGCGAGGCGAAGGGGTTGGTGTTGGTGGTGACGCCGTTACCGTCGGCGTCGATGAAGTCGTTGGTGGAGGCCGGAGCGCGGAGGAAGGTGGACTGCGCGGTGGCGCCGGAGATGTTGATGAGGAAGGGCTGGGCCGATGCGACGGAGGCCACGCCGCCGGCGAGACCGGCGGCGACGAGGCCGAGGAGGGCACGGTTCTTCATGGTGAGTTCTCTCTTCTCTCTCGAGGAACTGGGCGACGCACGGAGCACGCCTCCGCGCGGGCGCCACGGGATGGGAAGACAGCAGGCGCCCCTTCCGAGGCGCCTGCGGCGGGATCAGTCATCGACGGGGATGTCTTCGAAGCGGGTGCCGCTGCGGCCGACGGTTTCGGCGTTGACCCTGTTGTCACCGGAGATGCTGTAGAACTTTCTGCCCCAGGAGCGCTTGCGGATGGACTCCTGGATGGACATGAGATCGACGTGGCCATCAACGAAGACAAAGTGAGCCTTGCCGGCGTGCTGGCGCGTGATCGCGTTGAGCGCGGTGGAGACGGTGCCTGATTCGGGGTCGATCAGGTTCGGGGTTCTTTGAGCGGTTTCCTCGCGGAGGATGACGCCTTCGTTCGTGGGATCGGGGTAGGCGTAAGGGGCGAAGGGCGAGGCCGATCGGTTGGGTTCGTCGTACACATCGGATGCGCTGGCGGCGATGAAGGGCGTGATGGAGCGGTGGCTCTTGGAGAGCCATTCGGCTCCTTGATCGTCTGTGCCGCCGAAGGATGTCCCGATCGTGCGCCAACCGAGAGACGGGCTGTGGATGAACTCACCGGCCAGAATGAGGTTGGAGGTGGGTTCGTTGAAGTTGGTCGCGCGGACCTCAACATTTCTGCGAGGTGTGTTGATGAGCGGTCCGATTTTGTTGCGCGGGAAGATGGCGCCGTTGCCGCCGAAGGCGACGCGCGGGGCTTGAAAGTCTTCCCATGATTCGACGGTCGCAGTCCCGCTTCGATCGTCACGCTGGCCGAGGTCCCAGTCTTCGAGATTATCTCCAGGGTTTGTTCTGGGGGCGCCGCCGTTCTCGACCGCGGGTGACTTGAATGCGTCGGGCGGGGCGGCGCCGCCGTCGAAGAGGGCGTGCGACCAGTGGACGTACAGGTACTGCCCGGCCGAGGTTTGGTTCTGGATGGAGTCGGGGGTGTCGTCGGCGTTGAAGCTGACCGGGGAGTTTTGATACTTGTAGGAGAATGGCATCTTCTCCTTGTTTTCAGTGTTGTACGTCGCGACGCCCTGCCCGATGGCTCGCATGTTGGCCTGGATGACCGAGCGTTGGGCTGACTCACGAGCGCGGCCCAGCGCCGGCAGGAGGATGCCGATGAGCAGCGCGATGATGGAGATGACGACGAGCAGTTCAATGAGTGTGAACCCGCGTCGCACGCGAGGAGGAGTGTGCATGAAACGGCTCCGCGTTCTGCGAAAGACCTGGATGGCATCGTGAATGCGCCCGCCGCATCACGACGCGGACACATTTATCCGGCGCGTGTTAGCGGTTGATAAAGAGGGCGCTTTGGTGAGGAGCAGAACTCGCCAAGGTTTCGCAAGAGGGGTGTCAAGGTGAGGTCAACAAACCCTGGAAGATGAGTGTTGGAAACCGCTTCGGCGCGGTGTAGTCTTGGGGCATGATCAAACGCTGCCAGACCGTTCTCGCCGTTTTTGTGCCTCTGCTGCTTGTGGGCGGTTCGTCCCTCGGCGCGTTGCGCGTTGTGGAATCCGTGCCGGTCACGGATTTCGATGTTCCCTCTACGGGGAGTGTGCAATCGGTGACGTTCTCAACCGCCGCCCCGGTTTCGGGGGTTGGGTTTTCGGCGTTGTGGACAGCAGTGAACGCTGATGTGGAGAACGGGACGGCGCCGTGGTCGTCGGATCTTTCGGTGATGGTCGCGTCGCCCGGCGGAGCGATGATCGACTGGGAGCTGATCGGCGGGGAGATCTCGATCGCGGATTACCCGCTGCAGGACGCGACCGAGGCGTTCGTCCCGGCGGGCGGCGCGGGGGAGTACACGTGGACCTTTGATTCGGTCTCCGGGCCGTGGGTGGCTGGGCTGCGCGGCGTTGCGTTCCACGCGCTCGAGAGCGTGCCTGATGTGGTGGGGGTGATCGAGTCGACGACGGTCGGCGGCCCGATGTGGGATCGCCCGTTCTCGATCGTGGGCATTTCGAGCCAGGGGCCGGTGAGCTACGACGCGATCGAGTTCACGGTCCCCGTGAGCGGGCTGTACACGCTGGAGTCTGTTCATCCCGACGGGTCGGATCACTGGGCGTCGTTCTACGAGGGCGGTTTCGATCCGACTCAGCCGTTGGCGAATCAGCTCGACTATGGGCTGGGCAACGGGTTTGCCATCAACGATTCGCCGCGGGGGACCTCGCTGGTGGAGGCGCTGTTGTTCACTGGGCGGACGTACACGATGGTGACGTCGCAGTGGGCGTCGTTCCGCCCGGCGACCGACTACACGTTGACGGTGACAGGGCCCGCAGCGATCAGCGTGACGGGCGACTGCCCGGCCGACCTCGACGGGGACGGCGCAGTCGGGGCGGCGGATCTGGCCGAGTTGCTGGCGGCGTGGGGGCAGGGCGGTCCGGCGGACTTTGACGGGAGCGGCGGGGTGGACGCGGCGGATTTGGCGGTGCTGCTGGCGGCGTGGGGGGCGTGCGAGTAGGTCTCGCGTTGACTGGCTCGCGGTGATGCGTGAGCATTGAGCGGTGGGGCGACGCGCTGTTGCCCGGGCGGAGCGCGTCGTGACGACTCGTGGGCTCATTCTGGCGATCGTGTCGTGCGTTGTGGTTGTCGTCTGCGGGCACTTCGCGGCGGGCCTGTTTGCGCGTCCGGAGCCGATCCCGACCTCGTACGACGCGCCCCGCAACCCTCACTTTCGGCGGGACTGGGTGCGGTGGACCCGCCCTGCCGAGAGCGCCACGGGGCGGGCGATCGTGGTGATCTCCAACTCGCAGGGTTTCCTGCGCGAGCGGGCGGAGGGTGAGCTGTCCTACCCGGCGGCGCTCGAGCGGCTGCTCGACGAGCGCACCGGAGAAGCGGTCGATGTGCTGAACTGGTCGGTCCCGGGCGGGAAGATCCCGGAGATGATCGTGCTGGCGGCTCGGGCCGGGGCTCACGCGCCCTCGGACATCGTGCTGGTCACCTACACCGAGAACTTTGTCGGTGAGACGATGCGTTCCCGGCTGTCGTTCGGGATCAGCGACGTTCCGTTGCTCGCGGCGGTCCCGGCGGTGCGCGGGCTGCTCTCGGATGAGTTTCTTGCCCGCTTTAAGGTCGGCTCGGTGGCGCCCTACACGAGCGTGTACACGGGCTACGGCTCGCTGCGCTGGCGGACGATCGAGAACGCCAACGAGGATTGGGACTGGGTGATCGATGATCCTGACGTCGATCTCTCCACGCTCGGGAAGACGGTCGAGGCGTGGGACGAGGATTCGTCCTGGGCGTTGCGCGAGTTTGTTGAGACGGCGCAACGGGCGGCTCCGGGGGCCCAGGTTCATGTCGTTGCTATGCCGCTGGCGCGCCCCGCGTGGACCGACGAGGCGTGGGGCACGCACGGGGCGATGGTCGAGCGTGTTCGGGAGTCGGTTGTGCGGGGGGGGGGGCGAGTATTCGTCTGGGACGCGCTCGAGCTTCTGCCGCCTGAGCTTTTCTATACCCACACGCACTTCCGCGCGGAGGGTCATGCGCTCTTTGCTGAGTGGCTGGCGCAGCGCCTGGCTTCCCCGCCCACCGCGGGTGGGGCGGCGGGGTAGACGCCGATGCTGTTCAACTCCATCGAGTTCCTCGTCTTCGCGCCGATCGCGCTGCTGGGTCACGCCCTGCTGCGCGGGCGGGGGATGAAGATTTGGCTGGTCGTCGCCAGCTACGTCTTCTACGGCTGGGCGGAGCCCTGGTACATCACGCTGCTGGCGGTCTCGACGATTCTCGACTTCAACATCGGGCTGGCGATGAGCCGTGTCGGGAGTCAGCGGGCACGACGGTTGCTCCTGCTGTTCAGTCTGATCGGCAACCTCGGGATCCTCGGGATCTTCAAGTACACCGGCTTCCTCACGCGCTCGATCAACAGCGCGCTCGAGGCGTCGGGGTCGGGGGTCGCGCTCCCGGTGTGGGAGCCGCCGCTGCCGGTTGGCATCTCTTTCTATACGTTCCAGACGCTGAGCTACACGATCGACATCTACCGTGGGAAGCTCACGCCGACACGTAACTTCACGACCTTCGCGCTGTACGTCGCGTTCTTCCCCCAGCTGGTGGCCGGGCCGATCGAGCGTGCGACGCATCTCCTGGCGCAACTCGAAGAGAAAATGAAACGCTCGGTCGAGGATCTGGTGCTCGGGACGACGCGCATCCTCTGGGGGCTGACCAAGAAGATCGTCTTCGCTGACTGGCTCGCGCTGTACGTTGATTCGGTGTACGGGGCGCACACGCAGGCCAGCGGGTTTGAGCTGGCGCTCGCGACGTACGCCTTCGCGTTTCAGATCTACCTCGATTTCTCGGCGTACTCGGACATCGCGATCGGGCTGGCGCGGCTGATGGGCATCGACATCCGTGAGAACTTCCGCTGGCCCTACCTCGCGCGGAACATCTCGGAGTTCTGGCGGCGCTGGCACATCAGCCTGTCCACGTGGCTGCGTGACTATCTGTATTTCGCGCTCGGCGGATCGAGGAAGGGCGCCGCCCGCACGATCGCCAATGTCATGATCGTCATGTTCCTCGGCGGGCTGTGGCACGGCGCCAACTGGACCTTCGTGGTGTGGGGGCTCTGGATCGGGGCGGGGCTGGCGATCTACCACACGTGGTCCACTCTGCGCGGCGTGAAGGCTGACGAGACCAAGCCGATCCGCCTGCGCGACGTGCCGGCCATCCTGCTGACCTTCCACGTGATTCTGATCTCGTGGGTCTTCTTCCGCGCTGATTCGCTGGGCGTCGCGGTTGAGGTGTTCGGCTCGTTCACCGACGGCGCCGGCTTCCTGCGCCGTGCGGTCACGACGCCGCGCGAGGTCATGATCACGGGCGGGGTGCTGGGGATCGCGGCGCTGGCTCATGTTCTGCGCGGGCTCGGGGCCACGAATCCGCTGCTCCGCGTCCGCAACCCGCTGGTCATCGGGGCGTTGTGGGGGGTGCTGATTGCGATCATGCTCACGTTCTACGCCCCGGCGGGCGCCCGCTTCATCTACTTCCAGTTCTGAGCCGTGCCCTCCCGGGCGTTGCTCTTGAGAACCAGTCTCAATACACTGCCCTCCCGGGCTCGCACTGCCCGGTTGGGAGCCCGCTATGCCGATCCGATCCGTCTTCGTCGCCGTTCTTGCTCTTGCGATGGCCTGCGTCGCGCTGGCCGAGCCGCTGGTGGTCTACAGCGGGCGGTCGGAGACGCTGATCGGGCCGGCGATTGAGCGCTTCGAGTCCGAGACAGGGATCGAGGTGAAGGTTCGGTACGCCGGGACGGCCCAGCTGGCGGCGCTCCTCTTAGAAGAAGGATCGCGAACGCCGGCGGACGTGTACATCGCTCAGGACGCTGGGGCGCTGGGGGCTCTGGGCGCAGAAGGGCGTCTGCGGACGCTGCCCTCCGAATTGCTCGATCGCGTGGCGCCGGCGTTTCGGTCGCCTGAGGGGGCATGGGTCGGCGTGACGGGGCGGGCGCGGACGCTCGTCTACAACACGGACGAGTTGACGGAGACGGACGTGCCGGGCTCGGTGTTCGAGCTGACCGAGCCGGAGTGGCGGGGTCGCGTGGCATGGGCTCCAGCGAACGGGTCGTTCCAGTCGTTCGTCACGGCGATGCGGGTGACGCAGGGCGAAGAGCGCACGGCGGAGTGGCTGCGGGGCATGGTCGCGAACGGCGCGAAGGCGTACCCGAAGAACTCGGCGATCGTGCGGGCGGTGGGCGCGGGCGAAGCTGATCTTGGTCTTGTGAACCATTACTACCTCCTTCGCTTCCGCGCGGAGGACCCCGGGTTCCCAGCGGCGAACGCGTTTACTGAGGCCGGCGACCCCGGCGCGCTGGTGAACGTGGCGGGGGCTGCGGTGGTGCGCTCGTCGAGACGGGATGCGGAGACGCTGGAGAACGCGCACGCGTTGATCGCTTCGCTCCTCAGCGACAAGGCGCAGGCGGACTTCGCGGAGCGCACGTTCGAGTACCCGCTGGTCGCGGGTGTGGCGGCGCCCGAGGGGCTGCGCCCGCTGGAGGAGATCGCGTCGCCGGAGATTGATCTTTCGGATCTCTCTGATCTGCGCGGGACGCTCGAACTGCTGCGCGAGACGGGCGCGCTGCCCTGAGCGGATGACCCAAGTCGCCCTGCCATTCCGCGCTGCCCGGAGCGCCCCGCGGGCGTGGGGGATGGGTGTGTGCGCGGGGGTTGCGGCGGGGGTGGTGCTGCTGCCGGTGGTGTACCTGTTGGTGCGTGCAACGGGCGGTGGGGAGCGATCAATCGAGCTGCTGATGCGCTGGTCCACGTGGGCGCTCGCGGCACGGAGCGTGGCGCTTGCTTGTGTGGTGGCTACAGCATCGCTGGGAGTCGCCGGCGCGTTGGCGTGGTTCACGGGGGCGCGCGATGTTCCGTTGCGCCGGTTGTGGACGGTGTTGGCTGTTGCGCCGCTGGCGGCGCCGTGTTACCTCGGGGCTTCGGTGTATCTGTTCGGGCTGAGTCCGCGCGGGGCGATCGGGAGCGCGTGGGCGGGGCTTGGGTTGGGGCGGGCGCCGGAGTTGTCGGGCTTCTGGGCGGCGGCGTTCGTGCTGACGCTGTTCATCTATCCGTACGCGTACCTGCCGTTGCGATCGGTGAGCGCGCGCCTGGATCGCGGCGCGTATGAGGCGGCGCGGACCCTGGGGCGGTCGCCGCTGAAGGCGTTTATCTCCGGCGTGGCGCCACAAATGTTGCCCGCGGCAGTGGGGGGTTGGCTGTTCGTCGCGTTGTATACGCTGAGCGAATTCGGGGCGGTGTCGCTGCTGCGTTGTGAGACGTTCACGAGTGTGATCTACCTGATGTACACGTCGTCCTTCGATCGGGCCGGGGCGGCGGTGCTGAGTGTTCTTCTGGTGCTGATCGCGCTGGGGCTGCTGCTCGCTTCTGACCGATTCAGTCGGCGCGGCGCCGAAGCCGGCGAACACGAGCGCCCGATGTTGTGGGATATCGAGTCGCTGCGCGTTCCGGCGGTTGGCTTCGCGGTGTTGATCGCGCTGCTAACTTCGGGTGTGACGCTGGTGGTCGCGGGGCAGTGGTTGGTGTCGCTTCAGGCGACCGCGCGTCTCTGGGAAGCCGTGGCGAACACGTCAGCGCTCGCGCTACTGAGCGCATGCGTGTGTGTGGCGGCGGCGTGGCCGATCGCGTGGCTGGTGGTGCGCCGGCGATCGGTGTTCGGCGTGGTTGCTGAGCGCGTGAGTCATACGGGGCTGGCGTTGCCGGGTGTGGTTGTGGCGCTCGGGCTGGCGGCGTTCGTGTTGCGGACGCCGTTCTACCAGACATGGGTTGTTCTTCTGCTGGCGTACTTGACGATGTTCCTGGCGCAGGCGGTGACGCCGCTGCGAGCTGGGCTTGGGCGGGTGTCGGTGCAGGCGGAGGAAGCGGCGCGGACGCTCGGGCGTTCACGATTGAGTGTGTTTCGGAGCGTGACGCTGCCGCTAGCGGCGCCCGGGGTGATCGGGGCGTGGCTGCTGGTGCTGATCACGACGGCGCGTGAGCTTCCGGCCACGCTGCTTCTGGCGCCGACGGGTGTGCGCACGCTGGCCTCTGAGCTATGGACGGCGATGAGCGAGGCGGAGTACTCCCGTGCCGCGGCGCCGGCGATCGCGTTGCTGCTTGTATCGTGCGCCGCGGTGGCGTTGGTCGCACGCCGGGAGGGTCTGGTGTGATCATTGCGGATCCGAACAATGTCGTGGTTCGTTGCGATG
The DNA here is from genome assembly GCA_965227605.1 of Phycisphaerales bacterium. Classification (GTDB taxonomy): domain Bacteria; phylum Planctomycetota; class Phycisphaerae; order Phycisphaerales; family UBA1924; genus CALNYS01. Next base: position 1,312,643 of record OZ245745.1, read on the forward strand.
GGGTTTCGAAGCTCTTCGGCGAGACCGTCGCGGTCCGCGACGCGTCGCTGACGCTGCAGCGCGGCGAGCTGCTGGCGCTGCTCGGGCGCAGCGGCTGCGGGAAGACGACGTTGCTGCGCATGATCGCGGGTCTTGAGCGAGCGAGCGCGGGGGTGATCGAGATCGAGGAAAAGCGCGTCGAGGGACCGGGGGTGTTCACACCTCCAGAGAGACGCGGCGTCGGTGTTGTGTTCCAGGATTACGCGCTGTTCCCGCACCTGACGGTCGAGCAGAACGTCGCGTTCGGCGTGCCGCGTCGTTCGCGTCGTTCCCAGCACATCAAAGCGATGCTGGAGATGACCGGCCTACTCGGCCTGCGCGATCGTCGCCCGCACGAACTCTCCGGGGGCGAGCGCCAACGCACGGCTCTGGCCAGGGCGCTCGCTCCGAAGCCGTCGGTCGTGCTGTTGGATGAGCCTTTTTCCAGCCTCGACGCCTCGTTGCGCAGCGCGGTGCGCCATGACGTGCGGGCGATGCTGCGCGATGCCGGGGCCAGCGCGATCCTTGTGACCCACGATCAGGAAGAGGCGCTGAGCACGGCCGACCGGGTGGCCGTGATGCTGCAGGGGGCGGTGGCGCAGGCCGGGGCGCCCTCTGAGATCTACCTCCGTCCCGCGAGCCGCGGTGTGGCCGAGCTGCTCGGCGATGGCAATCTCCTGCCGGGGTCGCATGCGGGCGATTGCGTGCGGTGTGAGCTCGGCGCTTTGCGTCGCTGCGAAAGTGGCGCCTGCGCAGGGGAGGGCAAGGCGTGTGAGGTGTTTGTGCGAGCCGAGGCGATTCGTTTGTGCGGTGTTGATGAAGGAGCCCGCGGTGTGATCGAGACCACCTTGTTCTATGGTCACGACCGCGCGGCGCTCGTGCGGATGGACTCGGGATTCCTGCTGCGTGTGCGTCTGGGGGGGGGGGAAGAATTAGTTCCCGGACGTCGGGTTGGATTGCGCGTCGATGGCGATGTGGTGACGTTCTAGGACCCGGCGCGGCAGTTCAGGGAAACGGTAGTACATCGGTGATTTCACTCGTTTCGGACCTGTGAACACCCGAAGTGGTGGATCATGGGTGACTCTCCGCGCCATCTCCGATTCCGCTCCGACGAACGCCGCGAGGTCGCGCTCGCGGCATCGATCTCACTGTCTTCTGAGGATCGTGAGCAGCTGCGCGTTGCGCCGGGCGTGTTATCGCGCCACGGGCGCATCAACGGAACGCTGATGGATATCTCCGGCGGTGGAGCCGGGCTGGTTGTTGAGGAGTTCGTGCCGAAGTGGGCGCATGTCGTGGTCGGTGTGCACCGCACCGAGGACGACGCGGACTCGCTTGTGAGCGCTCCCGGGATCGTGCGACGGGTGCAGATGCTCGACCGTAGGCCGTCGTATCTGCTCGGAATCGGCTTTGAGAGACTGAGCGACGACGAGTTCGAGCAGATCGCGTCCTTGATCTCAGAGATCGACGGCGTAGAGGAGGTGGAGCGCTCGTAGGGCGCTCTCGGCCATGCGCAAATCAGATGACCTTCTCGTTCAAGAGCTGCTGAAAAAGGGCCTCGTTGCTTCTGAGGATGTCGAACGCGCGAGCGCCGCGAACCCCGAAGGCGATACGGTCGATGAGCTGGTCAAGCTTGGAACGCTCACCTCGCGTGACGCCGCGTTGATGCGGTCCGTTATGTGCGAGACGCCGTATGTTGATATTTCGCGGTACGATATCACGCTGCAGAACGCAGACCTTCTTCCCAAAGCGCTCGCCGAAGCGCACACCGCTTTTCCACTGTTCGTTTTTGAGTCCGGCGTGGTGGTCGGGATGGCCGAACCGCTGGACTTCCGCGGCTTGGATCAGATCCGTCAGAAGCTCGATCGTGATGTCGATGCGGCGCTCTGCGAGCCCGAACAGTTGCGTTCGCTCATCGCCCGCGCCTACCGGCGTGTTCAGCAGACCGACGAGAACGTTGCGGCGGAAACGCAAGAGAACGAAGCGGACACGAACGATCCCGTCGTTGCGACGGTGAACGAGATCATCACGTCCGCAATTCTTGACGGGGCCAGCGACATCCACCTCGGGCCAGACGATGGGCGTGTGCACCTGCGATACCGCGTGGACGGGCTGTTGCAGCAGCGCCAGGCGCCGGCACGATCGATGCACGACGCGATTGTTCGTCGTCTCAAGGTCATGGCCAAGCTGGACCTCACGCAGACTCGCAAGCCTCAGGACGGCAAGATCGCGTTCCGGCACCGCAACAGCGTCGTGGATCTTCGTCTGTCGGTCATACCAACGATCTGGGGCGAGAACATCGTTATCCGTGTGCTGCGCCGCGCGGTTGAGATCAAAGACTTTGATTCGCTCGGGATGCCGGATGCGACTGCGCTCGCGATGAACGCCCTGGCGGCCAAGCCTCACGGGATGATTCTTGTCACGGGCCCAACGGGATCAGGGAAGACGACCACGCTCTACACGGCGCTGGCGCAGCTCAACTCTCCCGAGCGCAACGTGATGACGATCGAGGACCCCGTTGAGGTGCGGCTGCCGATGGTGCGCCAGACGCAGGTCAACACCGAAACGGGGTTGACGTTCGCCACGGCGCTCCGCTCGATCCTGCGTCAGGATCCCGATGTCGTTCTTGTCGGCGAGATCCGCGATAAGGAGACGGCTCAGATCGCGGTGCAGGCCGCTCTGACCGGCCACCTGGTGCTTTCCACGCTGCATACGAACGACGCGACAGGGGCCGTGGCGCGCCTTCGCGACTTTGATGTTCCTCCCTTCGCGATCAGCTCGGCTCTGCTCGGTGTTCTGGCGCAACGTCTCATCCGCCGGGTGTGCCCGGTCTGCGCGACCCCGGCTGACATCGAAGCCGAAGAGCTTGTCATGTTCGAGCTGTCGCCTGAGCAGGGCTCCTCGCTCCGGGTTGCCGAGGGGTGCCCCGCGTGCGGCGGCAGCGGGAGCGCGGGGCGGTGCGGCGTCTACGAGTTGATGCAGGTGACCCCGCGCCTGCGCACGCTTATCGCGAAAGATGCGACCCCGATCGAGCTCGCAACGGCTGCGCGGGAGGAAGGCCTGGAGCCGATGTGGCGGGACGCTGCAGCGAAGGCGATCCGTGGTGAGACCACACTCGGCGAGGCCGCTCGGGTTCGCGCGGAAGAGCCGAGCGACGGCGAGTTGACGGAGGGTGTCTCATGAGCACGCTCCTCTTCGAGTACAGCGCGACAGACGCCGCTGGGCGGCGTTCGTCGGGACGCGTGGAAGCCGCGGACCGGGTCAGCGCGATCCGCGAGGTGAGAGCGAAGGGGCTCACGCCGGTGCGGATCGTCGAAGCAAAGACGCGAGGCGCATTGTTTGGTTCGCGTGTCGGTACTACCGAGATCGCTCAATTCACTTACGAGCTGGCAACCCTGCTCGAGGCGGCGGTTCCGATCGGTGAGGGGCTGCGGGCTATCGCCGAGCAGGAATCCAACCCCAGCTTTCGCGGCATGGTCGAGCGGATCGCTCAGCGCGTCGATGCGGGCTCTTCCATCACCGAGGCGCTGCGTGAGCACGAGAGCGTCTTCGGCGAGGTATACGTTGAAACGATCGCCGCCGCTGAGAAATCAGGCTCGATGCGCCGGGCGCTCGAGCACTTGGCTGAGAATCTGGAATGGCAGGCTGAGACAGGACGACGCGTCAAGCAGGCGATGATGTACCCCGTAGCGGTAGCCGTAGCGCTCGCGGGAGGCACCGCGTTTCTGCTCGCCTTCGTAGTGCCCAAGTTCACGACGATGTTCCACGAGCGAGGCGTCGAACTCCCGGCGCTCACGCGCGGGCTTGACGCAGTGTCAGTGTCGCTGAACACGTTCTGGTGGGCGTATCTTGGTGTGGTCATCGGCTCGGTTCTGTTCTACCGCTCGCTTCGTTCGACCAGCGCGGGTCGTATCGCGATCGATCGCGCGCTGCATCAGATCCCGTTCGTGCGCCAGCTTCTCAGGGCGATGGGCGTGACCCGTTTCGCTCGCGTGTTCGGCATGAGCCTGAGCGCGGGGGTGAGCCTGATCGACGCGCTCGAGCAGGCCGGCAAGGCATCGGGCCGCCCGACGCTCGCGTCAGAGGCGAGCGCGGCGGCGCGCAGCGTGCGTCAGGGAGCGAGCCTGTCGGATTCCTTGGCGAAATCGACGTACCTACCGATCTTCGCCAAGCGCATGCTCGCGGCCGGCGAGGAGGCCGCCGAACTCCCGCGCCTCTGCACGGTGATCGCGCGCCGGTACGAGCGCGAATCCGAGCATCTCAGCAAAAACCTCTCGACGCTGATCGAGCCTCTGCTCATCGCGGTACTCACCGGCGTCGTTCTTCTCGTGGCTCTCGGCATCTTCCTCCCGATGTGGGACATGACCGCCGTGATGAGCTGATCGTGCCTCACACACTCACGCAGCACACCCTCTCAAGGAGACTCATCATGCTTGCTGCTCTCAACACCCGTGGCGGGGGCCGACGCTCCGCCTTCACGCTCGTCGAACTCATCGCGGTCATGGTCGTTCTCGCGATCCTGGCCGGTGTGGCCGCCCCGCGCTTCTTCAGCTACGGCGACCAGGCCCGCACGGCGGCGCTCGAGGGATCGCTCGGCGGTATGCGCTCCGCCATCGCTCAGTACTACGCGATGACCTCTTCAGAGGGCTCGCCGACGTACCCCACGGACGTTCAGCTCGCGACTATCGGCACGGTTATGCAGGAAGCCCTGCCGAAGAACCCCTACAACAACCTCTCGAACGTGCGGCGCATCACGGTGCTCGCCGACGCCAACAGCCGTGAGGTCGCGAACGAAACGACCTACGGCTGGAACTACTACTACGACAACTCGTCCGATCCCCCGGTCGCCATCCTCTGGGCCAACAGCGACGACGAGACCGACGCGACGGACTCGGCGGGCGACGCGATCACGGCCAACGACTTCTAAGCAGCTGTGGGCGTCGTATCTCGCAGACTCCGGCGTGGATTCACGCTCGTTGAACTCACGGGCGTGATGATCGTGCTCGCGGTGATCTCCTTTACGGCGATCCCTGCGCTGCGGAGTGTCGCGCGCGCACAGGGCGCGAGCGACCGTGAAGCGATTGAGACGCTCACGACGCTGGCGCGCCAGAGGGCGTGGGCGACCGGAAGGCCGCACGCGCTTCGGGTCGAGGCGGGCGGCGACGAAGCGAGCGTGGTGTGGATCGCGACCGGGGGAGGAGCGCAGGAGGCGGTCCCCTCGGTCACGGGCGGTGCTGGCGCTAGGCACGGGCTGCGGGAGGACGCGCTGCTCGACGTCAGCGTTGTTGAAGCGCCGCCGGAAGGTGGTTTCGAGGTGTGGTTTAACGCGAGCGGAACGCCGCTCAGTGAACAGCCGCCTGATGAGGATGGATCGCCGGTCTCAGAACCCATCATTCTTACGTTCGAGAGCGGCGCCGTGCTCAGCGTCGCGCCGCTGAGCGGGATGCTGACGTGGTAGGGCGAGGAACTGTTTCCAGGGCCGCCGGGCGTCGAGGCGTGACGCTCGTTGAGGTGATGGCGCTGATCATCGTGGCGGCGATCGCTGTTCCACCGATCGTCGCGCTGTCCACGTCAGGCTCACGCGCGATCGCCGATGATCGCCGCTCGTTCCACGCGGCGTGGTTCGCGACGGCCGTTCTCGAGCAGATCATTGCCGACGCTGGTACACAGGACGGCGAGATGGATCTTGCCGCGATGGACGCGCCGGGCTATCTCGATGATCCCGGCGCAGGCTTGCGGGCTCGTCTTGAGGATCTCGTCAGCGAGTACGAGAGCCGGGGGATGGCGTATGAGGTGACGATCGGACCGGCGCTCGACGCCGCGGGGAGTCCGGTTGACGCGAGCGATCGGGCCGCGACGCGTCTGGTGACCGTTGAGATCGTGTACACCAACGAGCTGGGGCGAGACGTGCGAGCGCCGTTGAGCACGGTGGTGGGGGCGGCGTGATGAGGCGCGCCTTCACGCTGCCGGAATTGATCGCGACGATCCTGATTCTCGGGATCGCGGCGGCGTTCAGCGCGCCGCTGACCAGCGCGCTGGCGCGGTCCTCAGCGACGCAGCGCGACCTTCGCCGCGGCCTGTGGGAGACCAACCACACCGTTGAGCGCATCGCAGAGCTGCTCCGCACGGCGCCCGAGAACGCGCCCGAAGGATCCGGCCTCATTGAGGTTACCGCGACGTCTTTTACCAGGCATGACGGTCTCGGCGCCCGTTTCGAGAACGGCGCCCTGTTCCTCTTTGATGACGACGGCGAGAGTCTTCTGGCCGATGGCTTTGCCGATGACTTCGAGCTGAGTGTCTACGAGCAGGACGGCGTTACGGACGCCTCAGGGAATCCTGCAGAGGCGTGGCGGGCGGAGATCGGCGTTGATCTCGGCGCGGGCCTGGTTCGCACCGCGATCTCGCTTGCGCGTCCATTGCCCGAAGAAGAGGGCAGCGCTCTCGAGATCGCGTTCGCGTTCGGCCAGAACGACTGGACGCGCCCTGTGCCGGGTGATCCTGATCAGGATTACATCAAGATCGTTCAGTACGGCGAGAACTTTCTTTACGATCCTGGGCGGGGCTACGGGTACACCGACACCGACGGTATCGATGATTCGCCGAACAACCGCGGTCGGTACAGCGGCGACGACGAGATCTACGACCAGTTCATCGGGTGCAAGTACGCGGTGGGCAACACCATCGTCTTCCGCATGGATGTACCGAACGGCGATTATCGCTTTGTTCTTGCGGGGGGCGATGGGAGCTACGATCACACATCGAGGATCACGGTGCGCGATGGGAGCGACGCGTCAACAGAAGAGGTTCTCGTAGGCAACATCACGCACGACGTGGGTGAGTTTTTCCGCGTCGGGTTCCCCGGACGGTCGGCGCCGGCGCCCGACGGGTCTGGGAACCAGCCGAACTTTATTGTTGATATCGAGTCTCCCACGCTGACCGTGACCCAGGGATACATCGAGATGCACCAGATCGACGCCGGCACGAACGGTGGGTGTGTGTGCCTGATCGAGGTGTGGCGAGCGAGCGATGAAGACAACGCGTTTATCGATTTCACCGGCTACAGCATCCTGTCATTCGGGGGCAGTCAGGACGGCAGCGGCGGGCGCGAGACGACGTACGAGATACTCGATGGCGGGAGTACGCTGCGTCTGTACGGGAACCCATGGAAGGCGATCGAGTTCCCCTACACCGTGACGGAAAACACCGTCATCGAGTTCGAGTTTGCGAGCTCGATGCAGGGTGAGATCCAAGGTATTCAGACCGCGACGAACATGAGCATCGCATCCAACCGCGCCCTCCAGGTCTGGGGCACACAGAACTGGGCGCAAATCAGACCTCCAACCATTGAGAGTTATGACGGTTCAGGATCATTCCAGCAGTTCTCCATCAAGCTTCGTGACGTGAAGTCGAATTATCCCCTCGGCGACATTGTCTATCTGGTCTTCCTCAGCGATGACGACAGCGGCCCGCTTTCCGAATCAATCTTCAAAAACGTGAGGGTGTACGAAGATGAATAAACCACGCTCGCACGGCCGGATGGCCTTCGCTTCCGTGCTCGCTGTGCTCCTGCTTGCGGTGAGCGCGATGACCGTGATCTCAACGGGGAGAAACGCGGCCGAGGGCTCGCGGATGGGGCGTCTGGCGCTCGAGAGCGCTCGCGCTCACCTGGGCGCCCGGGCGGGCCAGGCGCTCGCGTTATCGGCGAACCGGGGTGGTGTCGAGATTGATGAGATCGTGGTTGATCCCGCGCTGCCGGTCATTTCGTTCGAAGAAACGTCCGATCAAGGCGTGAGCGAGTGGGTCATCCGGGCCTCATCCGGCGAGGCCGTGGTCACGCGCACGCACACACCTTTCTAGAGAGGCAGGAGGCGCCTGTGCCCTTCGCCAGCCGCACAGTCTGGGCCGACATCACGAACAAGCGCGTTACCGCCGCTCTGATCGTTCGCGGCGCCGAGAAGCAGACTCACCGTGAACCCCTCCCCGACGAATGGGGCGAGCGTGAGCTTGCAGACGCGATCCAAACGTGCCTAGAGGCTTTGGGCGCTCCGACGGCGCGGGTCGAGATCTTCTGGCGGGCCGACGGCGCCGTGACGAGCGTCGTCCAGACCCCGGTGGTCGGCCCCACCGCTCACGACGCCGCCCTTCTCAGCGAGATCGAGACCGGGTCGATTAATCCCGCACGCAGTGCCGTTGAGTGCGAGACGCTTGCTACGTCCGGTGATGGGTCGCTTGTTCTGATCGCCAGTATTGATCTTGATCAGCGCGCGATGGTTCAGCGGGCGGTTCGCTCGGCCGGGGGCAAGCCGGGTCGTGTCTTCGCGGGCGAATCATTCGCCGCCAGCGCCGCGATCGCGCACGCCGAGGCCGCCAGTCAGGACGACCCGTCGATCGCGCTCGTGCTCGGCGATGACGCCTCAGCTATCGCGGTTGCTTCAGAACAGAACGCGAAGCTCGTACGCTTCGCAGATGTAGGCCTGGCCTCGCTTGGCGACGCGTACCGCACGCGCCTTGAAGCAGCGCAGGACCCTCCCGACGACCCCGGCGCCGAAGCAAGAAGGCTTCTCACGGAAGAGTATGGTGTGCCGGGTCTGGAAGACGAGATCGCCCCCAGTGTCCGCGGTAGCGACGTGCTCCGGGCGATGCAGCCGGTGCTTCAGCGGCTCGCGGTCGAGCTGAAGCAGTCGCTCCGCTACACACTGACGGCTGACGAGCGTTCCCGTGTATGTCTTCGTATCGCAGGCCCCGCGGAGAGCGTGCAAGGGCTCAATGAAGTTCTCGCGGAACAGCTCGAGATCGATGCCGCTCCATATGCGCACCCCGATCGCCAATCTTCATGGTTCTCGCTGATCAAGCGTGTGGGTCTCACTGGCAGAACGGGCGTGCAGGAATCTGCCCGGGCGTCGGATAAAGAGACCATGCTCAGCCGTGCGCTCTGGACCGGCGTCGCGGCCTCGTTCGTGCTGCTCGTAGTGCTGGGTTTCGCGGCCGATCGCAGTGCTGAAACCAGTAAACAGCGGATTCGCGCCGCGGGTCTGACGCTGGACGAAGCACAGTCGAACATCATCACCGACGAGCAGCGGCGGGTCTCAAGCGCTGTGAAGGCTCTCGAGCGAACACTCCGAGAAGGCGTCGCGTCAACGGCGGACAACGCGGCAGCGTTGCGACTCGTCGCGACGGCGGCCGGCGAACGCATCGAGGTTGACTCGATCTCACTGACACGCACAAGCACGTCCACGCTCGTCGAACTCCGCGCCAGCGCGTCGGGCGACACCGCATCTGACGCGCGTGCGGCGATACAAACGTTCGCTGCAGCGCTCGACACGTCGGCGGTCACGTCTTCGGTCAAGGTTGGATCGATCCGGAGCGTCACTGAACCCGAACGCCTCTACGCGACGTTCGATGCGACCATCACGCTCCAGGAATCCGTACGCGACTGGATTGAAGAGGGAGAGGCGTCATGATCTCGTATGTGCGTGATCGGTGGGCGTGGCTTGTTATCTGCGTTGGTGTTCTCTTCGGGACGCACGCGTTTTATGTGATCCCAGCGTTCGATCAGCGGGACGAGCAGGCGGCAAAGCTGCACGCGATCAACGACCGCGTGGCGGACGCAGAAGCGCAGGCGAAGGCGCCGCGTCAGAGCGCGTTCGCCGGGCGCGTCTCGTGGCTCGCCTCGCTCCGCTTCGGATCAGACACGCTGTTGGGTGAACAAGATCACATCCACGAAATCGCGGCCAAGGCGGGCCTCACCGTCGAAAGCGTCATTCCCGACGGCCGCCCGCGCGAGGACGCCTACGGCCCGTTTGTGCTCCAGACTGATCGGATCCGCGTGAGCGCGTACGGCGAATACGACGCGATCGCGTCTTTCTTCGCCATGCTCGATGAGGCCCCGATGGCCGTCATTGAGGCGGCCTCGATCTCGCCTCCCGACGCGCGCGGCCGCACCGGGCTCACGATGACGCTGCGCACCATCACCATCGGCGGCGCCCGAGCCGTCCTGGCGGAGGGGAACCTGGAATGAAACGCTTTGCCACGCTGACTAATGCCCAGGCCGCTGGCTGCTTCGCGCTGCCGCTCGCCGTTGTCGGCGTCATGCTCGGCGGTGGACAGTCCGCCCCGCCTGTCGTCGAGGCGTCCTCCATCCTTCCCGAGGTGTCAACCGACGACCCTCGCTACCCGCAGGTCACGCCACGCGGGGCGCTGGGCGGGCAGAATGTGCTTCATCTTCAGGCTGAGAGCGCACGCCTCGCAGAGCTCGCGCCTGTACCCTCGCCGTTTCCACAGCACGAGCGGTACGCCACCGAAGGCGATGAGCCGATCCAGCTTACCGATCCGACGCTGCCGGACTTCTCTCTTACGTCCGTGCTCTCGGCTCCCGGCGGCGCGCTTTGCGTCATCAACGAGCGGGTCCGGCGTACGGGCGACCAGATCGAGCCGGGCTGGAGCGTCAAGTCCATCGACGCCGCCGCGCGCCGCGTCGTGCTGACCGGCCCGCGCGGGCGCGAGGTTGTTCTCGCCCAGCGCTGATCAGCGGCGTATCCTGTCCGCATGGCCAAAGGACAGGACCTCAGCCGCCACCAGCGCGGCATCGTCAACCGCTATTACGAGAACCGCGACACCATCATGTCGCATAAGCTTTCCGAGATCGTCTCCGACCTGTACCTCGCCGAGGGCAAGAAGGCTGAGACGCTGTGGAAGCGGGCTGAGACCGCGCTTAAGAACACCGCCGCGGACCCGAAGAAGGTCGCGGCGGTACTGAAAGATCGTGATCTCGGCGCCCTCGCGACGCTCGCGAACGAGCTGAGCGGGCCGCTGAAGAAGTAGCGGTTAGCCCAGCAGCAGCGAGAGGATCTGGGCGTTCGAGGCGTTGGCGACGCCGATCGCCGCCTGCGACGAATCCGCGAGAACACCGAGACGGGCGAGGTTCGAAGTTTCCTCAGCAAAGTCGGCGTCGCGGATGAGCGACTCTGCAGCCGAGACGTTTTCGATCGCCGACCCGATGCGCGAGCGTTCAGCGCCGAGCGTGTTGGTCGAGAACGAGCCGAGGGCGCCGCGCATCGACGCCACGCTGGATGCCGCTTCGCGGATCACGCTCACGGCGATCGAGACGTCGCCCGAGCGCGTGTCGAGTGGCCCGTCACTGAAGACGTCGCTGAGGTCGTACACCTCTTCTTCAGGCGAACCCTCGTTCACGATGGTCTCACCGAGATCTCGCACCAGGGAACTCTCGATATCCAGGGCCTCACCGACGGCGCTGAAGCTGAACGACCCGTCGAGCAGGCGTTGCCCGTTGAACTCGGTCGTGTACGCGATACGGTCCGCCGTCTGGAGGATCGAATCGATTTCCATCTGGTTCGCCTCGCGCTCGGCGTCCGAGAGCCCGTCGCTCGAGTTCGCGACCGCCAGCGACTCAGCCCGACGCAGAAGGGACGACACCTCATCGAGCGCGCCCTCGGCCGTTCGCACCACCGCGTCGGCGCGTTCGATGCCGCGGGACTCGGCCTCCAGCGTCGCCAGCACCGCACGCAGGTTCTCCGAGGCGATCAACCCCGCCGGGTCTTCCGAGGCGTTGTTGATCCGCAGGCCCGTCGACAGGCGGTTGAGCGTGGCGTTCTGAGCGGCGAGGTTCCTGTTGAACACGTTCCGCTCGTTCTGGCTCGGGTCCGAGATGATGGGTCGCATGGGAGGACCTCCATCCGCGCACGCCGCGCCCATCGCGGCGTAACCAACATGAAGCCTCCGATTCCCCGCTCGCCGGTCGAGCGATCCGCTCCGCACGGCGTGTCCCCCGCGCTTGCCCAATCCGCGCAAACTGAAAGACGAAGCCTCCCGAAGCAACGCTATTCTTCTTATGGGATGACCGAAGACGCTCCACAACCAAGCAGTCGGCGCGGCGACCTCGAAGTCGCTCCGGGACGCTACGTCCCATCAGACGCCGTCGAACTCAGCTACAGCCTGGCGTCCGGGCCTGGAGGTCAGAACGTCAACAAGCGGGCGACCAAGTGCCGCCTTCGCGTCGCGGTGAGCGATCTCCCTTTATCAGACGCCCAGCGTCGCCGCCTGCGATCCGCGGCCGGTCAGCGCCTTACAAAGGATGGCGAGCTGGTCATCGAGTCGTCGGAGCACCGCACGCAGTCCCAGAACCGGCGCGAGTGCATGCAGCGGCTCCGCGAGCTGATCCTCCGCTCCCTTGTCCCGCCCAAGCGACGCATCGCCACCAAGCCCACCCGCGGCTCAAAGGAGCGACGCATCGAGGCTAAAAAGCAGCGCGGGCAGATCAAGAAGACCCGCAAGAACCCGAAGCCGCCGCACTAGGGGTTCACTCCGTCCCCATCACCCAGTGATCGAACCACGCGTGGTCCCACGCCATCTTCGCCTTGCGGTGCGTGTACGTCGTGAGCCCGTGGCCGGCGCCGGGGTAGATGACCAGCTCCACCGGTACATCCAGATAATGCTTCATCGCCCGGTGCAGCGCGATCGAGTGCACCGCCGGCACCCGTTCGTCCTTCTCGCCAACGTGGATAACCGTCGGCGTCGAGATGTTCCCCGCCTTCGCCATCGGCGAGGACTCGTCGTACTCGGCGAGGTCTTCCCAGGGCAGCTTGCCGTCCATGTAGTTGACGACGTGCCCGGGCGTGTCCATGAGCATCCACTGAGCGTTCTGATCGAAGGCGCCGGCGCCGCTGCTCGCCGCCTTGAAGCGGTCGGTCGTCGTGATGATCGCGTTGGTGAGGAAGCCCCCGTTGGACCACCCCATCACCGCCATGCGCGTCTCGTCGGCGATGCCGCGCTCCACCATCGCATCGACGCCGGCGAGGATGTCCGTCACCTCGATGTCGTTCTCACGCCCGATGAGGTCGGTGAGGAACGCGTCGCCGTAGCCGGTCGAGCCGCGGTAGTTGGGCGAGAGCATCGCCCAGCCCTTCGCGGGGAAGAGCGTGCGACCGTAGATCCAGAAGCGCTGGCTGTAGGGGGTCGCCGAGGTCGGACCGCCGTGGATGTTCACGACCAGCGGGAGCGCTCCGTCTCGCTGCGGATCATGCCCGTAGGGAAGTTCGAGGATGCCCTCGACCGTCTTCCCGTCAGGCGCCTCCCATGTGACGATGGAGACCTGTGGTTTCTTCCAGTTATCTGTATGCGGGTTGAGGTTGCTGATCTGTGTGTATGTCCCATTGCTGACAAGGTGAATTTCCTTGTAGCTCTCGGGTGTCGCCGCGATCACCGCCAGCGTCCCATTTTCTGCGAAGCTGAACGACCCAACAACCACGTCGCCAGGCGTGAGCGAAGCAAACGCTCCATGGCGCCCGTTGCGAACGTTCTCGACCGCGAACACACGCGTCAGCCCCAGGTCGTCCGCCTTGACAGCAAGATCGCGCGAGCCCGGGCGCCAGACGATGTCCCCGCCGTCCAGCGTCGGCCCATCAGGGCGATCGATCCTCATCACCGACGGCACGCCGCCGCCGAACTCCGCAACAAACAGCTCGCCGGGGTACCCATCGAAATCGATCCGAAACGCCAGCGCTCGAGAATCATCCGACCATGCCAACCCGAGCAACCAGCCGAAGGGCGACGGCGCCTCCTCGCGCCATAGCCGATCCTCGAGCGTTTCAACCTCACCGCTCGCGGCGTCCAGCACCTGCACCCACGACCAACCCTCGTGCGTGATCAGCTCGCGGTCAGGCGTCGTCAGCATGGCGATACGCGATTCATCGGGCGACACCGAGAACTCGGTGATCACCCGCGGCGAGTCGTACACCACCTCGCTGCGCCAGCTCGCGAGGTCGAGCCGGTGCAGCGTGGAGAGCTCAAACACGCCGTGGGCGTAGGCGAGATCGCTGTACTCCTTCTTGAGCGCGCCCCAGTGTGTTTCCTCGATGTGGTCCGCCGCGGTGATGTAGTAAAGCGTCGTGCCATCGGCAGAGAGCTCGTACGATTCGATCCCATCTTCGATGCGCGTCACCGCCTGCGGTTCACCGCCATCAGGTCGCATACGCCACACCTGGCGTGAACCGTCGTAAGGCGGCTCTTCCTCGCCGGCACGCTCGGGTGAACTCATGAAGTAGATCCACGACCCGTCCGGGCTCCACGCGGCGTTGCTGTCGGTCGTGGGGTCAAAGGTGAGTCGTGTCGGTGTGTTGGTACGTGTGTCTGCAACCCAGAGATCCGTGTTCCGCCGATCAAGCGACTCGTCCCAGCGCATCTCCGTGTACGCGATGAGCGAGGCGTCCGGCGAGAGAGCCACCGAGGTCGGCGTCGCCAGCGTGAAGTAGTCGTCGAGGGTGATGTCGTGCGTCGGCTGGGCGATGACGAGCGGGGCGATCAGAAGCGAGGCGGCGAGGGCGATCTTCACGGCGGTTCCTTTCGAGGCAGGAGGCGCCAGTGTCGAGAGTGTGCCGAGGCGGATCAAGCGCCGAGGGCGTATCGTCCCGGGATGTTCTACAGAGGGGCGATCGTCGCGCTAGCGCTGGGCATTCTGACCGCTTGCGGCAGTGAGAAGCCAGACCCGCTGCGCGACCACCGGGCCGAACTCGACGCGATCGAGCCCACCGATCGCGCTGTCATCGAACTCTCACGCCGCGGCGACATGATGGACCTCGCGGTTGGCTACTACCGCGCCCACTGCGCCGTCTGCCACAGTGTGAAAGGCACAGGCATCAACGCCCCCAACCTCACCGACGACGCCTACCTGAACGTGAGGAGCCCGAGCGGGCTCTACGACATCATCTCCTACGGCCGCCACGCGAAGGGCATGCCGGCGTGGGAAGAGAAACTGGGCAAGGCCGAGCGACTGCTCCTCGCGGCCTACGCGGCATCGCTCCGCGGCACGCGTGACGACGGCAAACCTGCCGAAGGCGACGAACTCCCTACATGGGAGACGTACCTCTCAGAGTGATGCGTGCAACGCCTTCGCAGCGGAGACCCCCGCGACATACCCGCTCGACCACGCCCACTGAAAATTGAACCCGCCGATGCGCCCGTCCACGTCGCAGACCTCGCCGCAGAGGTGAAGCTCGGGGCAATCACGCGACTCCATCGTTTTAAGCACCAGCGCCGAGAGCGGCACCCCGCCCGCGGTGACCTCGGCGTAGTTCCAGCCGCGGGCGTCGATCGCCGGGGCGTCGAGTTCCGTCAGCGTTCGCACGAGCGCCCGTCGCGTCTCACGGCGCAGCTCAGCGCCGGACGCTCCGGCATCAACCCCTGCGTGCTCGCACAGCGCCGAGGCGAGCCGCTCGGGTAAGCCGTGTGATTTCAAATATGAACCCATTGAACGCTTGCCCAGCGCGGCAAGGTCAGCATCAATGCTCTCAGGCGTGTGGTCCGGGAGCACGCTGACGACAAGCCGCGCGCCGTCGTCGTCCATCCTGGCATCGATCAGCGAGCGCGAGATATCGAGAATCACCGGCCCGGACAGCCCGAAGTGCGTGCACAGCGCGTCGCCCGTCGTCTCCGCGAGCTTCTTGCCTGTCGCAGAGCGCACGCTCACACGCGCCGGGAACGCCACGCCGGAGAGTTCGCACAGGAAGAAGTCACGCGGCGTCGTCAGCGGCACAAGCGCCGGGTGCGTGCGCGACGTCACCGGGAGGCCGAGCGAGCGCACGAGTCGCTCCCCGGCGCCGTTGGAGCCTGACTTGGGCAGGCTCCAGCCGCCGGCCGCGATGACCACCCGTTGCGCGCAGACTGCTGCGTTCTCATCGCTCTTGAGTACGAAGCGGTCGTTCTCGCGGGTGATCGAACCGACTCGCCACGGGTGTCGGATCTCCGCGCCGGCGTCGCGCACGCCCCGCACGAGCGCGTCCAGCACGGTTCGGGCGGAATCAGTCGTGGGAAAAAGCTTCCCGGTTTCTTCACGCTTGAGTTCGACGCCTAAATCCTTGAAACAGCGCACCGTCTCATCGACCGGGTAGCGGCGCAGCACGTTCCGGATCGCGTTGCGGGATGAGCCGTGGTAATCGCGTTCGTTCACGGCGTGGTGCGTCACGTTGCAGCGCCCGCCGCCGGCGACCAGGATCTTCGCGCCGAGTTTCTTGGCGCCGTCTAACGCGACGATCTTCAGTCCCGGCGCCGTCCGCGCCGCGTGCAGCGCGCAGAACAGCCCCGCGGCGCCCGCGCCGACGATCGCGAGGTCGACGGCTTCGGGTTCCGCGGGGCTGTTCATCGGGGCGAGAGTTTACGCGGTCTGCTGCGTGAGCGACGGGTAGTCGGTGTACCCCTCCTCCGTCCCGCCGTAGTAGGTGTCGCGGTTGGGTTCGTTGAGCGGCGCGCCCTGGCGGAAGCGCTCCGCGAGATCAGGGTTCGCGATGTACAGCTCGCCGAAGGCGACGGCGTCGGTCTTACCGCTCTCGATGCGCTCACTGGCAAGGTCCTTGGAGTAGGAGCCGTTGCCGATGTAGACGCCGCCGAAAGCGCGCTTGAGCGTGTCGATCATCGCCTCGTCGCGTTCCGAGCCGCGGAAGATCTCGACGTTATGGAGATACGCCAGGTTCATGCCACCCAGCTTCTCAGCGAGGGCGCCGAAGGTCTCCTGCGGGTTGTCGTCGGTCATGCCGTTGAACTCGCCGGAAGGCGACACACGGTAGCCCACGCGCCCGGCGCCCCACACGCCAACCACCGCCTCTGCGACCTCGAGCGGGAAGCGCAGGCGGTTCTCAACCGACCCGCCGTAGGCATCGTCACGCCGGTTCGTGCCGCTGCGCACAAACTGATCGAGCAGATACCCGTTAGCGCCATGAATCTCAACGCCATCGAAGCCGGCGTCCTTAGCCCGCTGTGCGCCCTGGCGGAACTGCTCGACCACACCCGGGATCTCGTCGGTTTCAAGCGCCCGCGGCTCGGAGACCTGAACCATGCCCGAGTCGCGCGATATGTACGTCTGCGACTCAGCGCGAATCGCCGAAGGCGCGACCGGCTTGGCGCCGTTCTCCTGGAGATCGACGTGGCTGATGCGCCCGACGTGCCACAACTGCAGGACGATCCGCCCGCCGCGGGTGTGAACGGCATCGGTCACGAGCTCCCAGCCCGCGACCTGCTCGTCGCTGTGAATGCCCGGCGTGAAGGCGTACCCCTTGCCCTGCGGCGAGACCTGCGTGGCCTCGCTGACGATCAGCCCGGCGCCCGCGCGCTGGGCGTAGTACGCCGCGTTCATTTCGTTCGGGATATCGCCAGGCTGCGTAGCGCGGGACCGTGTGAGTGGCGCCATGAGCACGCGGTGGGGGAGTTCGAGGTCGCCGACAGTGACGGGCTTGAAGAGCGGATCCATGACAGTCTCTCCTTCGGGATGAGATCGAGTTTACGCGCTGAGAAAGCCGCCCGCGGGGACGGTTGTCCCGCGGGCGGCGGAGGAGCATTGACGATGTGTTTAGGCGAAGGCGGGGTCCCCGACCTCGACCTTGGGGAAGTCGATCTCCGGATCGGCGACATGGTTGAAGTAGTTGGTGAACGTGTTGAGCGCGACGTACGCGACGATCTCGAGAACCTCGCCATCCGAGTAGCCCGCGTCGCGCACGGCCTTCAGATCGTCGTCCGAGGCCCAGCCTCGCTTCGACACCAGTGTGCGGGCGAAGGTGAGAGCGGCCTGCGTCTTGGCGTCGGAGGACTCACCATCAAGATTGCGCTTGGCCTCGTCCTCATCGATACCGAGGTTGGAACCGATGGCGGTGTGGGCCGAAGCGCAATAGCCGCAAGCGTTGGCGCCGGCGACAGCGAGGGCGATCTTCTCACCCAGTTTCCCGCCCAGCGAGCTCCCGCCCATCGCTTCGCTGAAGGCGAGATACGACTTCAGCACGGCGGGCGACTGCGCCATCGTTTTCATGATGTTGGGTTTGGTCCCGAGTTTCTTTTGCACGCCGTCGAGCAGTTCGCTGGCTTTGGGGTCGGCGCTCGAGGGATCGACGGGGGTGATACGTGGCATTGGTTCGCTCCTTGGTGTGATGCGTTTGTCGGTGATTGTCTCTGCCCTTGTGACGGGCCTCGGTGTAATGAACAGGTAGACTGATCTGTCTATTCATCGAGATCGTAAAAACTCTTTGATGGTCCTTTGTTTGGGTTTTCGATGATGAAATAAACCCTTGTCGCGTATTCTTTAGTAGACCGAAAGGTATGGTGACGAAGGATGAGCGTGGCGACCCGAAACTGCAAGGATGACCTGATCGACGCCGCGGTGCGGCTTTTCGCTCGCGAGGGCTTCCGCAGCACGGGCATCGACCGCCTGCTCTCGGAGGCCGGCGTCGCGAAGATGACGCTTTACAAGCACTTCGAGAACAAGGACGATCTCATCGCCGCCGCTCTCGAAAAGGCCAGCCTCGCGAACATCGCGCATCTGGAGTCCAGCCTCAAAGGCGACGGCCCCAATCGCCTGCTCTCCTTCTTCGACGCTCTCGGCGAGTGGTGTTCCTCAGATGACTTCTCCGGCTGCGTCATGCTCAACGCCGCGGCAGAGTTCAAGGACGCGGATCATCCCGTGCGCCTCGTGGTGCGTCGCCACGCCGAGCGTCTGCACGACTTGCTCCGCCGTCTGTCGCGCGAGGCCGGCGCGGCTGATCCCGACGAATTCGCGGATCAGATGATGCTGCTTGTCGAGGGCGCGATTGAAGTCGCAGCGGTCAGCGGCGTTGGCGCCAGCGCGGCGACCGCGAAGAAAGCCGCGCGCACGCTTCTCGACGCGGCGGCCTAGACGCCCACCAACTCCACGTCGCGTTCATCGATCCACGTCTCCCGCCCGTCGCTCAACCGCCCAAGCGCCCAGCCCGCTCGACGTTCCAGAACCACAAACTCCACCCCCTCGGGCAACGGCTTGGTGAAGCTCGGGTCATAGACGGCGCTGTCCGGACCTGTGCGTCCGACGGTCTCGTTCGTAATAACCACGCCCACAGGCGGCCCGCTCATCACAGCGGAATCAGCCACAAGCGTGAGCGCGGAGACACACGCGATCGCACCGAGCGGCAGGGCGACGCTGATCCAGCCACCGAACCGCACGCCGGTGACCCAGAGCCCGATCCAGAGCCAAAGCGCGCTCCACGCGCCCACCGCGATGACGGCGCGCGACGTTGGGCTGAGTGAGCGCCTCCAGCCGGTGAGCACTTCGAGCACTGGGGTGGAGCGTTCGATTGAAGCGTCAGCGCTCACGCGCGTGCGGGCGATCTCGAGGTTTGCGCGGGCGTTCTCATCACTCCCGTCGAGGCGCAACGCGCTGTGGTAGAGCACGATGGCCTGTCCTGTTTCCCCGGCGAGCAGACGGGCGTTGGCGGCGTTGGTAAGCACATCAGAACTCACAACACCATCCTGTTCGACAATCGCCTCGTACATCGCCGCGCTGCGACGCAAACCGTCAGTGGCGGCGGAATCGTCTTTGCCAAGTTGAGCGACCGAAGACTCAAACAGCTCGTTCGCACGGTCGAACCGCTCGTTCACGTCACTCGCCTGTGCAACGGACCCGACAAGCATCAGGGCGACAAGGGCTACCCAGCGGATCACGCCAAGCCTCCCTTCTCGAGCCTGTGCAATGCGCTTGCCGCTCGTTGCGCGAGCTCATCTGGATCCGTGGCGCTCCCGCCGAAGCGGGCCGCGTCACACTCGCCAAGCACAGCGCTGATTTCCCGGGCATACGAGTTCTCGTCACCGAGTAGACGCGTCACGTCGCCGGGTGTGACGGACCCCGCCTCGCGGAACCGGGTTGTCAGATACGCGCGGATCGCCGCTGCGACGTCATCCGCATCGGACGCTGATTTCAACGAGGCGAGCGCTGCCGGTAGAGCGCGACGCGACGCGCGTCGGTCCTTGTCGGCGTCACGCCGCTTGCGAACGAAGCCGGCGACCCCTGCGATGGCGCACATCGCGGGCGGGGCGACAACCGCGGCGGCCCCGAGGGGCGACGCGAAGAACGTGGCGATATCGAACCGCTCGTTTGCGAGCGCTGAGGGTGCCGTGACGTTCGCCCGCAGCCCGCCTGCTCGTGATTCGAGAGCTTCGCCTTGCACCGCCTCGCTGCGATCGCCCTGCGCGTCCGCGAGCGTCACCACCCGTGTGGGAGAGACTTCGAGAGGGATCGGCTGCGTTCGCGCCACCGCGTACCGATCAAGCTCCGGATCAAAGTACGGGAGCTCGATAGGGGGGATGGCCCGCACGTCGTCGCGCTGAGCGCGCAGTGTACGTTTCAAAAACAGTCGCCCGCCCGAGCGTGCGGTCTGGTCCTCGCTGTCGACACGGAAGTTCTCTGAGAAGCCCGGCGCGTTTGTGAGATCAATCTCAGGCTCAACCGGCGCCCCTTCGGGCCCGTACACCGACACGGTCAGGTCGATCGGATCGCCCACGCGCACGCTGGTCGGGCTCGCCGTGGCTTCCATGCGGTAGCGCCCGACCAGACCCGTGAAACCACCGGGGCGCCCGCTCTCCGGCAGATCCCGCACCATGATCGTTGGCCCCTCGCCGCCGGCGGAGAACGTCTCGGTGATCGCGCGGGAATCAAAGATGCTCACGCCGCGCCGCCGACGCCCCGTGTCGGCCTCGATCAGCAGCCGCGCGTCGGGGATGAGCAGCTCGCCGGGGCGAGAGGGCACGACGATGAGCTGCGCGGTGTAAACCACACTGTCACGCCGACGCTCGCCCCGCAACGCCGCGCTCACGCCCATCATCTGCACCACGTTCTGACGCCCGATGCGATCGGGGTCGCTCGCGGGCCCGGCCGCGATGTCGGCGCCCTCGGGGGCGGGCCAGGCGATATCCAACCCAGTGACATCGCGCGACGCCTCAAACTCCCACGTCAGCGTCACCGGCTGACCGACATACGCCTCACTCGTATCAGCGTCGAGCGACAGCGAAAAATCAGGTGATTCCGGCGCGTTGGCCGACACGATCGCCACGCTCGGCGCCACAACGCGTCCCTCACCCGGTACATCGAACACGAGTTCAGGAGCAATGAAGCGCCCGGGTCGAATCGCCTGAACGTTGTACCGGTACTGATAGGTTTCCTGGGCGGTGTACCGCCCGTTCACAATCTGCGTGAACGATTGCTGACCCATCCCGGCGTACTTCACAACGCAGCCATCGATGGCGAGCGCCGGCGGATCAGCGGGGCTCTCCGCGCCGCTCAGGCTGTACACGAGCGTCAGCGTTTGCCCGACATACGCCGCAGGCTGTTTCGGCTCGACGCTTACACTCGCCGCGCGGGCGAGCGGCGCTATCAAGAGCGCGACAAGGAGTATCAGTAGGCGCCGCATCACCAGTCCTTCTCCACCGGGGCGTTCCGCGAGCGCCTCTGAGCGCGGATGCGCCGCAGACGCTCGCGGTCTTCCAGTTCTTTCTCCAGCAGATCCTCGGCGAGCGCTTCCAGCGGATCGGCGTCCTCGTCGGCCGAGGCCCCGGCGCCGCCGTCGGGCTGCGAGGCCTCACCCGACTGCCCCTCGCCCTGTTCCTGATCACTCTGGCTCTCGTTCTCTTGCTGCTCCGATTCCTGTTCGTTCTCGCTCTGCCCGTCCTGCTCGGACTCCCCCTGCTCCGAATCACTCTGCTCGTCGCTCTCCTGCGGATCGTCGTTGCCTTCATCTTCACCCGTCATGGCTTCCAGAGCCTGCTGTAGATCCTCCGCCGCCTCACGCTGACGCTCGCTCGCGCTCTGCTGATCGCCCTGCTCCAGCTGCCGCTGAGCCTCCTGCTGCTCCTGCATCGCTTCCTCGACGCGCTGCGCCGCCCGTTCAAGAGCATCCTCCTGCTGCGCCGCCGCGGTCGTGCCCCGTTGCGCCTGCTGCATCTGCCGCTGCATATCACGCAGCTGATCCCGCGCGGCCTGCGTCTGCTCACTCAACTGCTGCTGACGCTCGCTGGCTTGCTGTTGTGACTCCTGCTGCTCACCGGATTCCTGTTGCTGCGCCTGCGATTGATTCTGCTGAGCTTCCTGCTCCTGCTGCTCCTGCAAATCCTGAAGCTCCTCGGCCATCTCCTGCATCGCCTGCTGCTGAGCCCGCATCTGATCCAGCAGCGCCTTGGCCTCACGCCCGGCGATCTCGATGTTCCGCGCCGCGTCCCGATCAGTGGGATCGATCGCGTACGCGTCCCGGTACAACCGAGCCCCCCGCCGGTACGCATCGAGCGCTTCCTCCGCCTGCCCCTGCCCCGCCAGCGCTCGAGCCTGCTCGACCGAAGCCGCCCCGAGGTTGTAGCGAGCGCTCGCCGCGAGGTCGTCCCGGCGCGTCAGCGAATCAACACGCTGCAGTAATTCCTGCGCCTCATCGGTGCGTCCGAGACGCTGCAGCGCGCACGCACGGTTGAAGAGCGCGAGTGGATCATCGCTCTCGACCGACTGATACGCGTCGAGTGCCCGCTCGTACTCACCAGCCCGGTACAGCTCATTGCCCGCGCGCAGCGTATCGCTCGTCTGCGCAAACGCCGGCCCCGCGATCGCCAGCATCAGGATGAGTCTAGCGCCGTTCACGCAACGCCCTTTCGATCAACAGCAGGAGGAACGCAACGCCCAACGGCCACTGGAACAGCTCCGCTCGGCGCGTCGTGCGGTTCTCTTCACCATCGGGCTCCGCGGCCCGGGCCAGATCACGATAGACCTTGTCGAACTCGATATATCCATCGCCCACCGGCAGGTACACCCCACCCTCGGTCGCGCGGGCCATGCGCTCGAGCGCCTCCGTGTCCTGACGCGAAATCACGCGATCGCCCTCGTACGTCAGCGGGCGACCGTCGGGCCCGGGAACCGCCGCGCCGGATGGCAGGCCCAGCCCGATCGTGATCAGCCGAGCATCGTGCTGCGTTAGCGCGGCGGCGGCCTCGACCGGGAAGCTGCCGTGGTCTTCCCCATCGGTGATCAGCACCACATCACGGATCCGCCCGTCGTCCTCCTCGGGGAAAAGCGAGTCGATAGCCGTTCGCAACGCGTCGCCCACCAGCGAGCCACCACGTGAAACACTCTCGATCGAGAGTTCGTCAACAACCAGCCGCGCAAACCCTGCGTCCGTCGTCAGCGGACACTTCACAACGGCTGTCCCCGCGAACGCCACGAGCCCGACCCGATCGCCCCGCAGCGCGCTCAGCCCATCGCGCACGATCTGCTTCGCTCGCTCCAGACGCGTCGGCGCCAGATCCTCGGCGAGCATCGAGCGCGACACATCGACAACGAAAACAACATCGCGCCCCGACCGCGTGAACGTCTCTTCCAGCTCGTCGCCCTGCGGTCGCGCCAGCGCAAAAACAACCGCGCCGACCGCAAGCACAACCAAGATCGCTCGGCGCAACCTCGCTCCCATCGGGAGCGCTCGCACCTGCGCATCATGAAGTTTCGCGTCGATTAATCGTGCTCTGCGCGCCCGCCGCAGCCACTCCGCCCACAGCGCTAGCGCGAACAGAACAGGCAGTACCGCCAGCGCCCACAGCCAGGTCTCGTGACCGAAGACGTTCACAGCGCCCTCCGCAACGGCCCGACGCGCAGCAGCGCCTCGAACCCGAGCAACCCCAGCACCGCCAGCGCCAAGCCCATGAACCTCTCGTCGTAATTCGTGTACTCGCGCGTGCGGATCTCCGTCGTCTCCAGCCGGTCGATCTCCTCGTACACCGCCCGCAGCGCCCCGGCGTCCTCAACGGTGCGATAAAACCCGTCTGTCGCCTCAGCGATCCGCCGCAGCAGCCGCTCGTCCGCGCCCCGCGCGGGGCGTCTGACGCGCTGTCCGTTCGGCATGACGATCACGCTGTCCCCCGGAAGCCCGATCGCGTACACCTTGATGCCCCACTCCGCCGCCAGACGCGCCGCCGCCACCGGATCCGCGTCGCCCGCGTTGTTCTCGCCGTCTGTGAGCAGGATGATCACCTTGCTCTTGATCGTGAAATCATCCGCGAGTTCATCTTCTGTTCCTTCGCGCTGCTCGATCAGCCGCTGCTCCGCCTTGTGCAACCGCGCCGCCGCCTGCGCGATGGCGTCGCCGATCGCCGTCCCGTCCTCCGCCCGCTGCTCGGCCGTCTCGATCGTCTGCGCGAGCTGCGCTACTGCGTCTGTCGCCCGCGAGAGCGGCGCGATCGTCTCCGGGTACCGCGCAAACGCCATCAGCCCGATCAGATCGTGCGGGCGCCCGTCAAGCGCCGCGCCGTCGCCCAGCACGAACGCCCGGAACGCCTCCTGCGCTGCGGCGAACCGCGTCGTCTGCCGACGCCCCTCACCCAACTCGCCGTTCATCGAACTCGAACGATCCAGCACCATCATGATCGCCACACCGTCCGCGCTGGTGCGCACAACGCCATACCCCGCCTGCGGCCGCGCCAGCGCCACCGCCAGGATCACCAGCGCTAACACGCGAATCGCCCCTGGCACAGCCCGCAGCCGCGTGCGCCACGTCGCCCCCGCCGCGAGCGGGAACTCCGCCGAAGAGATCCGCGCCGATGGCCGCCTCCGCCTCGCCCGCCACACCGCCAGCCCGATCGGCAGCAGAACCAGCAGCAGAAGCCAGGGGTCCGCGAACCTCACGCCGTCGCCTCCTCGTGAGCCGAGTGAATCCCCGTCTCCTCAACAAACGCCCGCACCCGCTCCGCCGCTTCCCGCGCGCCCGACGCGTCCATCGCCCCCTCCGCGAACTTCACCATGTCCGCCTGCCCGAGAAACCCGCGCACCAGCGCGTCGTGCGCCGGCTCGAACATGTTCGTCATCCGCGGATCGCGCAGGAACTCCTCCGTCGTCTGCGTCGGCGCGTGCAGATCAAAACGCCGCTCGATGTACCGGCGCAGCACCCCCGATAGCTCGCCGAAATACGCCTTCCACCGCCGACGCTCGATCAGATCCGTCGCCAGCAGCGCATCGATCTCAGCAAGCGCCGTCACATGCGCCGGAGTAGGCGGCTCGGGCGCGATCTCAGGACGCCGCCGGGCCATCACTGCGATCCCCGCAGCCAACAGTGCCGCCGCGAGCACCCCACCGCCTACATAGAGCGCGATCTTCGCGTAGTCCGGCGGCGGGTCGATCGGGTCCTTGATGTCGGCCAGATCAGTATCGATTTCGGTGAGCACTGATTCAACAGTGATGGTGAACGGCTCGGTAACGATTCGTCGTACGGGTTCAGACGTATCGGGGGTCGTGATCACGAGTTCAATCGAAGCGATCTCGTATTCGCCCGGCGCGAGGGCAACGAGTTGCAGCTGCCAGCTCTCTATTGGAAACGGAGCATCCGGGCCGAGACGGCCGGGCATCGGCGTGCCGATGGTCTCTATCGTGAGCTCGTCGGGCAATGCCTTGCCCCAGTCGGGCTCGACGACAGAGATATCGCTTTGCTGCCAATCCGACTCTGGTTCGATACCGACCTCAAAAACGACGCTGATCGGACGAACAACACTGTGATCCGCGCCGTGTTCGTGGACTCGGACGATGAGTTCACCATTACGCTGAGTCTGCGAATGAACCTGCGCGTGAGCGTTGAGCGTAGTCGCCAGCATGAACAGGACCGGGATTGCTTTGTTCACCGCCGCTTCTCCCGCCGCCGAAAGAGTTCAACCAACTCCTGAACATACCCCTCCCCCGTGCGCACCAGCGCCTGATCCAGCCCCAACCGCCGCAACCGCGCCTCGGCGCCGCCGCGCCGCTCCTCCGCCGCTTCCCGATACCGCCGCCGCGCCTTCTTCGACAGCGTGTCCACCGTCACGATCCGCCCCGTCTCCGCGTCCTCAAACTCCACCAGCCCAACCGATGGCAAATCCAGCTCCAGCGGATCCTCCGTGCGAATCGCCACCACGTCGTGCTTACGCCGCAGCAGCGAGACGGCGTGGTCGTACCCCTCATCAAGAAAATCAGAAACAAGAAACACCACCGCCCGCTTCTTGAGCGCCCGCGCCAGGTGCTCGCACGCCCCGCTGATGTCCGTCCCCCGGCTCCGCGGCTCGTGCGCCAGCACATCGCGCACGATGCGCAGCGCGTGCCGCCGTCCCTTTGCCGGTGGGATGAACAGTTCGACATCATCAGTGAAAATCATCGCCCCCACCTTGTCGCTCGCCCCCGTCGCAGCGAACGCCAGCACGCAGCACAACTCCGCCGCCAGCTCGTTCTTCGACCGCTCCACCGAGCCGAACGCCCCCGAGCCCGAAAGATCCACCGCCAGCATCACTGTCAGCTCGCGTTCCTCGACAAACCGCTTGATGTACGGCTTCCCCGCGCGGGCCGTCACGTTCCAATCGATCGAGCGCACATCATCACCGGGTTGATACTCCCGAACCTCATCAAACTCCATCCCCCGCCCGCGAAACGCAGACCGATACTCCCCCGAGAACGTCTCGGTCACCGACCGCTTCGTCCGCAACTCCAGCAGGCGGACCTGTCGCATCAGCTCCTGCGTGAGCATCGCGGTCCCCCTTACGGCACGGGCACGTGATCGAGGATGCGCGTCACCACGTCCTCGCTGGTCATCTCTTCCGCTTCCGCTTCATAACTGATCGTCACGCGATGGCGCAGCACGTCCATCGCCACACTCTTCACATCGTGCGGCGTCACGTACCCGCGCCCCTCAAGAAACGCGTGCGCCCGCGACGCGTGCGTCAGCGCGATCGTCGCCCGCGGCGAGGCGCCGAACTCAATCAGCCGCCCGATGTCCAACCCGGCTTCCACCGGCTCGCGCGTCGCATGAACCAGATCCACGATGTAATCCCGAATCTTCGCGTCAACATGGATACGCCGACACACCGCCCGGGCCCTGAGCAGATCCTCAGCGTCAACCACCGGCTGCACGATCTCAACAGGCTCGGCGCCCGCCATCCGATCCAGAATCGCCCGCTCCTGCGCCCGCGAGGGGTACGCCACCTTCAGCTTCAGCATGAAGCGATCGACCTGCGCCTCGGGCAGCGGGTACGTCCCCTCCTGCTCAACCGGGTTCTGCGTCGCCAGCACCAGGAACGGCGCCGGCAGGTCGTACGTCTCGTCGCCGATGGTGACCGTCCGCTCCTGCATCGCCTCGAGCAGCGCCGACTGCACCTTCGCCGGGGCGCGGTTGATCTCATCCGCCAGCACGAAGTTCGCGAACACCGGCCCTTGCTTCGGCGTGAACTCCCCCGTCTTGGGGTTGTACACCTGCGTGCCCACCACGTCCGCCGGCAAGAGGTCCGGCGTGAACTGGATGCGCTTGAAGTCCGCCTTCATCGCCCGCGCCAGACTGGTGATCGTCAGCGTCTTCGCCAGCCCGGGCACGCCCTCCAGCAGCACGTGCCCGTCCGAGAGCAGCCCGATCAGCAGTCCGCGGATCATCCCCTCCTGCCCCACGATCACCCGCTCAACCCGCTCGGTCAGCGCCCTGAGCGTCTCGGCGTGCGGCTGGATCTCGTTCGTCAGCGCCTGAATATCAGCAGAAGCGGTCGAGGCGGCGGGTGGGGGCGTCTGGCTCACGTCGTCTGTTCCTCCGTGACGTTCGGCGTGTGGTTGACTCATACCGTCGCGAGATGGGACCGCTGCGTAGTAAGAAGGATGCGCCGCGACGTCCCTTCCGTCACCGACGCGCGATCACGCCAGGAGTTCCAGCAACTCGCGCACCAGTATCAGACACGCCATCGGGATCAGGAACAACGCAAACGCACGCTTCAGCGTCGCCTGCGGCAGCCGCGACCCCACCCGCCCGCCGATCTGACTCCCCACGAACCCCGCCGCGATGAAAACGCCCACCGTCGCCCAGTCGATCCCTTCCAGCCCGTACCCCGCCAACCCCGAGGCGGCGCTCGTCGCGATCAGCGCGAGGCTCGTGGCCACCGCCTCCCGCATAGGCAGCCGAGCAATCAGCACCAGCGCCGGCACGATCAAAAACCCGCCGCCCACACCCACGAACCCCGTCATCACCCCAACGCCCAGCCCCGTGACCGATAGCAGCGCCAGCGCCGCCGGCTCCCGCTCCTCCTGCGTAGCCGCCTTCGGACGCAGCATCCGCCACGCCGCCAGCCCCATCACCAGCGCGAACACCACCAACTGCACCCCACCGGGCACAAACTCGGCCAACCGCGCCCCCGCGTACGCCCCCAGCACCCCGCCCACAGCAAAGGCCACAAACGCCCGCCAACGCACCCGCCCTCCAATCGCATGCGGAACCGCCGCTGAGAGCGCGATCGCCCCAACGATCGCCAGCGACTCAGGAATCGCGATCTCCGCATCCCGCCCCAGCAGATACACCAGAATCGGCACCGTCAGGATCGACCCGCCCGAGCCCAGCAGCCCCAGCGTCCCGCCCACGATTAACGCGCCGACGATCGCAAGAAGTAGCTCGACGCTCACGCCGTCGCCGTCTCGCCGCGCTGCGCCGCCAGCCACGCCTCGTAGCCGCCCGCAAAGTTCACGCCCCGGTACCCCGCCTTGTTCAGATACGACACCGCCGCCGCCGAGCGCACCGCCGTCTGGCAATGCACCACGATCTCCCGATCCGCAGGCAACTCATCCAGCCGCTCCGCCAGCCGCGTGTACGGGATGTTCACCGTCTTGGGCAGCGTCCCCGCCTCAAACTCATCCGGGTTCCGGCAATCCAACATGAACACCTCATCAAGACGGTCGGGCAACCCCCCCGCATCAATCTCCGCGCACGTCTCCAGCCGTTCACCCAGCCCTGCGATCTCCTCCGCCGCCGTGAACGACTCCACCCGATCCAGCCCGATCCGCACCAGCACCCGCGTCGCTCGCTCCACCTGGTCCGCATCGCACACCAGCGCGATCCGCTGCTCAGGAGCGATGTACGACCCCGCCACCATCGCGTACATCACATCCAGCGGCGCCCAGATCGACCCCGCCACATGCCCGTCACGAAACTCCCCCCACGGGCGCGAGTCCAGAACCACCGCGTCATCGGGCAGACCGAGCAACCCGCTCGCGCCGATCCGCTTCGGTTCCGGCAGCCTTCCGAGCAGCGCCGGCCCATCCCGGTTCTCCCGCTTCATCCGCGCGAAGTACAGCGGCGGCGCCGGCTGACCGCGCAGGATGTTCGCAACGAACCCTTCCTCGTCACCCGCCGCACGCAACGACGCGTTGTGCCGACGCTCATACCCCACCGTGCTCTGCGGCACCGCCCCCAGCGCCTTCCCGCACGCGCTCCCCGACCCGTGCGCCGGCCACACCTGCGTGAACTCCGGCAAGCCCCGCAGCTTCATCGTCGATCTATACAGCTCCCGCGCCGCCGCCTCCTTCGCCCCGCTCACGCCGACCGCCGTCTCTAAAAGATCAGGCCGCCCCATGTCCCCCACAAACACAAAGTCCCCCGACAGCACAGCGATCGGCTCGTCGCACCCGCGGTCGTACACCTCATAACTCAGGTGCTCCGGCGTGTGCCCGGGCGTGTGCAGCGCCCGGAACCGGATCTCCCCAACCCGAAACTCATCGCCATCGCGCAAAGGAGTGACGCCCTCACTCCACCCGTACCGCCATTCCTCGCCGCCCTCATCAGAGAGAAACACACGGACGCCCACCCGATCATTGAGCTCCCGCGCCCCGGAAAGAAAATCCGCGTGGATATGCGTCTCAGCACAGGCGACCAGCCGCAACTCATGCCGATCGGCAAGCTCGACGTACCGATCCACATCCCGCGCCGGATCGATCACCGCCGCCTCGCCGCTGAGCTGACACCCGATCAGGTACGAGGCGTGAGCCAGGTCGTCGTCATAAATCGTTCTCACCAGCATCAGCGACTCCTCCTGGCCGATTGAGAAGTCTACTCCCCGCGCAGCGACAGCAGAGCCCCCGCGATGGGGGATGAGCGGACAACTCTGCGTGGGTGGCCCTGCCGTCGCCAAGCGCGGGCGGCTCCGTGAAAGCCGCCGACGCGAGGCTGAGAGAGACCAGTCTGATTGCAACTCCTGTGCCAGATCAGCGCCCTCGTATAGATCGTCCTGCGAGGCATTCAGAACCCGATAACTCATTGTTTTTCAGCCGCTTGGCCAAAAATTCCGCCGCTTCTGCTCCCAAATCCCCATATGTCTCAACGCCTGCACAGGGGGATGCAGTACTATTAATCCTGAGTCGCTGTGGAGGAACTCTTGGCCGTACTGCTGCCGGTCACCGATCTTGAACCCGCGAAACGCCGCTGCCGGCGCCCGCGGTCAGCGTTCACACTCCTTGAGTTGCTCGTAGTGATTGCCCTCATCGGCGTGCTTCTCACGCTGCTCGCCCCCGCGCTCTCGAACACAATGGGCTCCGCCCGCGGCTTCCGCTGCCAGATGACGCTGCGCCAGGTCGCTTTCGATTTCAGTCTCTTCGCAGACGAACAGTTCCACGGCGACCGAGGCGACGACGCCCGATTGAGCGGACGCCGCTTCCGCCTCATGACGTTCCAGGAAAGTCTCTACGGCCTCGATGAATACTGGGACAACCCCGAGGCCGACACCAACATCCTCTACGAGAAGGCCGCCGACCCGCCCATGCGTTGCACCGAGGTCCACGGCGATCTCACGCTCCGCCGCGGCTTCTCCGCCGAGGAGTGGGGGGCCATCGCCCCGCCGCAGAGCGTGTCGTTCGGCTTCAATATCCGCCTCCACCGCCCCGAGGTCGGCAACTACCCCATCCCGGTTGACGAACCCGTGCGCCTGTCGAACGACATCATGCAGCACGGGATGACCCCGCTTGTCTGGGACGTGGACGGCGAAGAGGCCTTCCACGACAAGAACTGGATCCCCCAGTTCACCGGCCCCTCCGTGCAGGACCGCGGCTTCTACGCCAACGAGATGGTCTGGTTCCCCGGCACACGCCACAACGGAACTATGAACATCGCGTTCATCGGCGGCCAGGTCGTCAGCACCAAGGAGCCGCTCCGCGAGTCCAACTGGCGGTGGGACTACCAGCCCGTACGCTAAGCCTCGATGACTCTCCAGAAGAAGTTCGCCGTGCTCATCGGGCTCCTCAGCCTGACCGCGGCGGTCAGTCTCGGCGGCGCCATCTGGTCCGTCGGCCTCCTCGACCGCGAGGTCGCCCGCCCGTTCACCGCGACCGCCGCGCTCGACCGCGACCTCCGCGACGCGCGATCCTCCATCGAGAATCTCATCAACACGCTCAACAGCGCGACCTCTTCTGATGAACTCGCGATGCGCGCCGCGGCCGTTGCCTTTACCGCTGAGCAACTCGGCGATCTCGACTACGGCGCCGTCCGCCTCGGTCTCCGCAGCGCTCGAATCCTCCGAGCGAGCGCCGCCGAAGCGCAAGCCGCCGCGCTCGCATGGGAAGCCACCCCCAGCGCAGAGAACCGTCGCCTCGCCAGGGAGCGAGCCTCCGCGCATCTCGCGCTCCTCCGACGCTTGGAATCCCAGACCGCAGGCAGCGCCGACCTCGCCGCCGAGCACGTCGCCGACGTCCGCCGCGGCATCCTCCTCGTGCAGGTGGTCGCCGTGGTCACCGCGTTGCTCGCCGCGCTGCTCGCGCTCAGCGTCCACCGGCGATGGATCGTCGAACCCGTCGGACGCCTCCGCGCCGCCGCCGAGCGCCTGGGCACGGGTGATCTCGACCACCGCGTCCCCGAAGGCGGATCCGACGAACTCGCCCTCCTCGGGCGCGAGGTCAACCACATGGCCGCCACCGTCAAACGCATGCAGGACGAAGCCGTCGAGCGCGAGCGCTTCGCCGCCGTCGGACAGGTCGTGAGGCGTCTCGCTCACAACATCCGTAACCCTCTCGCCGGCATCCGCGGTCTCGCCGAAACGACGCTCGACGATCTCCCCGAGAACGCCGAGGAGCGCGAAGCCCAGCAACGCATCATCGCCACCGTCGATCGCTTCGAGAGCTGGCTCAGCGGCTTCCTCCGCGCGACCTCGCCGAACGAGATCGTCCCGACCCAGGGCAACCCCGCCGAGTGGCTCGACGCCGCCCTCGCCGCCCTCCGCCCGATGGCCGAAAGCGCCGGGGTCACGATCGAACTCAACGCCCAAGACGCCCCCGCCTCAGCGTGGTTCGACGCGGTGCAGCTCGAGCAGGCCCTCGTCGCCGTCGTCACCAACGCGGTCGAGGCCACACCCGCCGGGGGCACGGTCGCAGTCAACGCCTCATCCAACGGCGCCGAATGGGCCCTGACCGTCGCCGACGACGGCCCCGGGGTCACACCAGGCGACGAAAACCGCATCTTCGAGCCCGACTACACCACCAAGCCGGGCGGGCACGGCATAGGCCTCACCTCCGCCCGCTGGATTGTTCGAAGCCACGGCGGCATGATGTCAGCCCAGAACGCCGAGAATGCCAGCGGGCGGACCGGCGCTATATTCGATGTCAGGCTCCCCATCGGGCGCCGACAAGGTCACGATGACGGGGAGGTCGATCGTGCCGAGCATCCTGATCGTTGAGGACGAGGAGAACCTCCGCCTCTCCATCGCCAAACGCCTGCGCCGTTTCGCATCGCGCGTCGAAGAAGCCGGAACCGTCGAGGACGCTCGCACGCTCCTCGCCTCCACCGCCTTCGATGTCCTCATCACCGACGTCAACCTGCCCGACGCCAGCGGCGTCGAACTCGTCGAAGAATTTGCGCAGGGCGAAGGCGCCGCCGACGCCATCGTCATCACCGCATTCGCCACCATCGAGAACGCCGTTGACGCCATGCGCAAGGGCGCCTCCGACTACCTGCAGAAGCCCGTCAGCCTCGAAGAGCTCTCGCTCGTCGTTACCCGTCTGCTCGAACACCGCGCCGTCCACGCCAAACTCGCCGTCTACGAGCGCAACGAAGCCGCCGAAGCCGCAGCCCGCGCCATCGTCGGTGAGCACAAGGCATGGGTCGAAGCCATCGACACCGCCAAACGCTTCGCCGAAGCCCACGCCGAACTCGCCTCAGAAGGCCCGCTCCCGAGCGCCCTCATCACCGGCGAGACCGGCTCCGGCAAGGGCGTCGTCGCCAGACTCATCCACGATCACGCCGAAGCCCAGCGCGAAAACGACGCCGGCCCCTTCGTCCACGTCAACTGCGCCGCCATCCCCGCCAGCCTCGTAGAAAGCGAACTCTTCGGTCACGAAAAAGGCTCTTTCACCGACGCCAAGACCGCCCGCGCCGGCTACTTCGAACTCGCCTCAGGCGGCACGCTCTTCCTCGACGAGATCGCCGAGATGTCCCCCGAACTCCAGGCCAAGCTCCTCCTCGTCATGGAGAACGGAACCTACCGCCGCGTCGGCGGCACCGTCGAGCGCCGCGTCTCCGCCCGCGTCGTCGCCGCGACGAACAAGGATCTCAGCGCCCGCGTCGCCGACGGATCCTTCCGTGAAGACCTCTTCTACCGCCTCGGCTCCTTCGTCATCCCGTTGCCTCCGCTGCGCGAGCGCGGCGACGACGCCGAACTCCTCGCCCAGCGCACGCTCGAACGCCTCGCACGCGAGCGCGGGCGTGCCGCCGTTCGCTTCTCCGACGACGCCATCGAACGCATCAACACCCACCGCTGGCCCGGCAACGCCCGCGAACTCGTCAACGCCGTCCAGCGCGCCCTCATCCTCTGCAAAAGCGACGTGATCGAACCGTCCGATCTCGCACTCGCTCCGCCAAGCGCCGCGCCCGCAGCCAAAGGCGCCAACGGCTTCGCCATCGACTTCGACCGCGGCCCCCACACCATCGAGGCTGTCGAACGTGCTCTCCTCGAACAGGCCCTTGCCCGCTGCGACGGCAACATCACCCAGGCCGCCCGACTCGTCGGCATGCCCCGCGGCAGCTTCCGCTACCGCATGGAAAAGGCAGGCCTCAGCGGATCCTGACCCCGCTCCTCCGGTACGCTGTCGCAGCGCCCGCCCGGCGCAGGAAGGCAGCCCGTACCGATGCGCACTCACTTCTTCGCCCTCATCTTCGCCACAATCCCCGCAACAACGCTCCACGCCGACAACCACCCCAAAAGCAGTGAAGAAAAGGACGAAAAACAGAAGTGGGCCGTCACCGACGCCCCCGGCCCGACCTTCGAGCACACCATCACTGTCGACGAAGGCACTTGGATGAATGTCGACGTCTCGCCCGACGGGCAGACCATCGCCTTCGATCTCCTGGGCGACATCTTCACCATGCCCATCACCGGCGGGACCGCGACTCCCCTGGCCACCGGCGTCGCCTGGGACATGCAGCCCCGCTTCAGCCCCGACGGCAAACGCATCGCCTTCACCAGCGACCGCTCGGGCGGCGACAACCTCTGGGTCATGAACGCCGACGCCTCGGGCCCCGTCCAACTCACCGACGAATCCTTCCGCCTCCTCAACGCACCCGTCTGGACCCCCGACGGGCGCTTCGTCGTCGGGCGCAAGCACTTCACCTCGTCACGTTCCCTCGGCTCGGGCGAGATGTGGATGTACCACGCCTCCGGCGAGAGCAAGGCCGGACTCCAGCTCACCGATCGCCCGACCCAGCAGAAGGACGTCAACGAGCCCGCCTTCTCACCAAACGGCCGCTATCTCTACTGGTGCCGCGACGCCACCCCCGGCGCCACCTTCCAATACAACAAGGACTCCAACACACAGATCTACGTCATCGAGCGCCTCGACCTCGAAACAGGCGAGACCACCCGCGTCACCGGCGGCCCCGGCGGCGCCTGCCGCCCCACGCCCTCGCCCGACGGCGAATCCCTCGCCTTCATCCGCCGCGTCCGCGGTCAGAGCGTCCTCTACGTCCGCGACCTCGAAAGCGGGCGCGAGCGCCCCGTCTACGACCGGATGGACCGCGACAACCAGGAAGCCTGGGCCCTCCACGGCGTCTACCCCGTCATCGACTGGACCCCCGATTCCAAGTCCATCGTCTTCTGGGCCAAGGGCAAGATCCGTCGCGTAAACGTCGAAACCGGCGCTGCCGAGATCATCCCCTTCGAAGCGACGGCGACTCACAAGATCCAGGAGACCGTCCGCTTCGACGTTGACGTCGCGCCCGAAACCAACCACACCAAGATGATCCGCTGGGCCAGCGTCTCACCCTCGGGCGACCGCGTCGTCTACCAGGCCCTCGGCAAGCTCTACATCAAGAACCTCCCCGGCGGCGAGCCCAAGCGCCTCACCCGTGAAGACAGCGCCTACGAGTTCTACCCCGTCTGGTCCCCCGACGGCCGGCGCATCGCCTACACCACCTGGCACGACGAAGACTTCGGCCGCGTCATGCTCGCGAACGCCGACACCGGCGCCACCCGCGCCATCGTTGACACCCCGGGCCACTACGTCGAGACCACCTTCAGCCCTGACGGCGAAACCATCGCCTACCGCAAGGCCGCCGGCGGCTACCTCCGCGACGGCGCCTGGTCCGAAGACACCGGCCTCTACACCGTCCCCACCCGCGGCGGCGACCCCGCCCACGTCACCGACTCCGGCTCCCTCCCCCAGTTCACACCGGATAGCAAGCGCCTCGCTTACCTCGCCGTCGAGCCCGACGGCGTCGGTCAGAAGCGCATGCTCCGCAGCGTTGATCTGAGCGGCGAGGACGAACGCACACACCTCACCAGCGGTGAAGCCAGCGAGTACCGCATCTCACCGGGCGGCGACTGGGTCGCCTGGCGCGAAGGCTTCGCCGTCTACACCGCACCCTTCGTCTCCACAGGCCGCGTCGTCAGCGTCTCCCCGAAGGCCACCGCCTACCCCGCCCGCCGCCTCAGCAAACACTCCGGCGAGTTCCTCCACTGGTCCGCTGACGGCGACAAACTCCACTGGTCCCTCGGCAGCACCCTCTACACCGCGAACGTCGCTGACTTCTACGAAACAGAAGACGCCGAACCCATCACCGCCGACGACGGCGTCGAGATCGGCTTCGACTTCAACCAGGACATCCCCGACGGAACCTTCGCCCTCGTCGGCGGACGCGTCATCACTATGCGCGACGGCATGGACCGTGACGAGATCATCGAAAACGGTGTGGTCGTCGTCGAAGACAACCGCATCACCGCCGTCGGCTCCCGCGATGACGTCACGATCCCTCGCGGCGCCCGCGTCTTCGACGTCACGGGCAAAACCGTCATGCCTGGCATCGTCGACGTCCACGCTCACGGCGCCATGGGCACTCAGGGCATCACCCCTCAGCACAACTGGATCAGCCTCGCCAACCTCGCCTTCGGCGTCACCGCCACCCACGACCCCTCAAACGACACCGCCACCTTCTTCGCCGCTGACGAACTCATGCGCGCCGGCCACAACCGCGCCCCGCGCCTCTTCGGCACCGGGCGCATTATCTACGGCGCCAAAGCCCCGGCCTTCTACTCCGACGTCCAGAGCTACGAAGACGCATACTTCCACGTCCAGCGCACCCAGGCCGCCGGCGCCACCGCCATCAAAAGCTACAACCAGCCCCGCCGCGATCAGCGTCAGATGCTCATCGAAGCCTGCCGCAAACTCGGCATGAACAACGTCCCCGAGGGCGGCTCAACCTTCTACCACAACATGACCATGCTCCTCGACGGCCACACCGGCATCGAGCACAACCTCCCCGTCGAAACCGTCTACGACGACGTCCTCCAACTCTTCGCCGCCACCGAAGCCGGCGACACGCCCACCCTCGTCGTCTGCTACGGCGGCATCACCTCCGACTGGTACTGGCTCGCCCACACCGACGTCTACGAAGACCAGCGCCTCGCCCGCTTCGTCCCCCGCTTTGTCATCGACCCCCTCACCCGCCGGCGCGACATCGCCCCCACCTCCGAATACAACCACATCCGCGCATCCGAATCGCTCAAGAAGCTCTACGACGCCGGCGTCCCCATCCACGTCGGCGGTCACGGCCAGATGGCCGGCCTCGCCGCACACTGGGAAATTTGGAGCTTCGTCCAGGGAGGCATGACTACACACGAAGCCCTCAAGTGCGCCACCATCCTCGGCGCCGAGCACGTCGGCTTCAGCAACGACCTCGGCTCGATCGAGAAAGGCAAGCTCGCCGACCTCATCGTCCTCGACGAAGACCCACTCGAAGACATCCGTAACACCACCAGCGTCCGCTACACCATCCTCAACGGGCGCGTCTACGACAGCGCCACCATGGACCAGGTCTTCCCCGACGCCGACGACCTCGTCACCACGCACATTCAAAACCGCACCGATCGCGGCTGGGGCTGGGACTTCTCCGGCCCTCCCCTCACCATCGACCACGGCTCGTGCCGCGGCTGCGGCCACCCCAGCATGGCCACTCACCTTGTGGAACCCGAACAACGCTGAAAAACACAGCGTTCTTCACAATCCCGCGTGAACGACACACCCCGCCGCGGACATACTCATCTAGCGGACGAATGCTGTCGCCCGCGCCCGCTACGCACTTTCAAAGGAGAGAGACCATGCGTGTGTTCGTAACCTCCGCCGCCATCCTCGCGCTGGCGTCCCCCGCTTTCGCCGCTCCCCGCGACGTCCAGTTCCGCACCGTCGACCTCGACGCCGGAGTCATCGAACTCCACAACTTCGGCACGGAAGCCGAGCCCCTCGACGGCTGGCGCTTCTGCTCACACGACCAGGCCGTCATCCGTCGCTACAGCGCGACCTCCGGTCTCAACGGGGTCAGCATCCCAGCGGGAGAATCCCTCTACGTCCACTTCAACAACGACGCCGACGCCGCGGACGAAATCAACATCTCTGCTATCGGCGGCAACTTCGCCGGGCTCAGCTCCACGGCCTACGCCATCCAGATCTACTTCCCGCCCGTCAGCTTCGGCAACGGCAATCAGATCGCCGACAACGTCCAGTGGACCGCCGACGGCACCCCCAACGCCGTCGCCGACGAGCGCTCCGACGAAGCCGTCACCGGCGGCGTCTGGGGCGACCTCAACGACTTCGTCAGCCTCGACCTCGGCGCACGCGGCGCCGGCGCCTTCATCCGTCTCAAGAACCTCACCGCCGCCGAGCTCAACAACTCCACCGACTACGTCGTCTCCGCCGCGATCCAGGACTGCAACATGAACGGCCGCGACGATGTCTTCGAGATCCTCGACGGCGGAGACGTTCCTTGCGCCGGCGTCAGCACCTGCCCCGCCGACTTCGACGGCAACGGAGTCGTTGACTCAGCCGACCTCGCGGTCCTCCTCGCCGCCTGGGGCCCCTGCCCGTAAGAGGCGATCACAATCAACGAACCCGTTACGCCCGGCTTCGTCCGGGTGTTTTTTATGCGCAGTTCTAGTCCCCTCCCTCTCCCCCGGCGAGAGGGCCGGGGTGAGGGCCTACTACTAAACCTATCAGTCCTCGTCTTATCCCTCTCTCCCCGAGGGAGAGGGGTTAGGGGAGAGGGAGGTTCTGATCTCACAAACAAAAACTACCCCCGATACCTCTCAAGCAACTCCCCCAACTCCGACAGCGCCTTCCCATCCTGAGCTGCGCTCGCCCGCTCAATGCCCTCTTCAACAACAGAAATCGCCTCTTCCCGCCGACCGCTCTCCTCGAGCGTCACCGCCTTGTGGAAATACGCGTAGCAGAACTCGGGATCCAGCTTCAGGCACTCATCGAACCCCGCCAGCGCCTGCGCGCTGTCGCCCTCCTTCGCCCGCTCCATCGCGATCATGTAGTGAATCTCAGGGTCGTTCGGCTCCGCGTCGCGCAGCGCCAGCAGTTTGTTCATTCTGTCCATGAATGGATTATCACGTCTCGGGCTGAGCCGTCCAGCGCGCCCGCCGCCGCGCCCGGCGCACCTGATCCGCCGTGTACACACACAGCCCGATCCACACCACCACGAACGCCGCCGCTCGCACGGGCGACATCTCCTCGTCGTACACCAGCCACCCCAGCAGAAGCTGCCCCGTCGGCGCAAGGTACTGCATGAACCCCACCGCCGTCAGCGTCAGCCGCTTCGCAGAAGCGTTGTACGTCAGCAGGGGAATCACCGTCACAAGCCCCGCCACCGGCATCAGCAGCGAAGTCGTCAGATCGCCGCCGAACACCCCGTCTGATTCGCTCCCCGACGTGTGCGCCCACACCAGGTACGCCGACGCCACCGGCAGAAGCGCCCACGCCTCCACCGTCAGACCGCTCAGCGGATCCACCGGCGCCTTCTTCCGCAATAGCGCATAGAACCCGAAGCTCACCGGCAGCACCACCGTGATCCACGGCAGCGCCCCCATGTCCCACGTCATCAACCCCACGCTGCACGCCGCCAGCCCCACCGCGAACTTCGTCGCCGGCGACATCCGCTCACCAAGAAACACCCGCGCCAGCACGATGTTCACCAGAGGCCCGTAGAAGTACCCCATGCTCGCGTGCAGCACCCGATCTGTAACGATCGCGTACATGTACAAAAACCAGTTCACCGCGATCAGACACGTCGTCAGCGCCAGCGTCCGACGCACCGATCGGTCCGCGAGCGCCGCCCGCAGCGCGTTCACCCGCCTAAACCCCAGCACCACCACAAGCAGCATCGGCGCGGCCCACACCACTCGGTGCGCCAGAAGCTCCCACACGCTGACGTGCTGCACCGCCTTGAAGTAGACCGGCGTGGATCCCCATACCGCGTGGGCGATCAACCCAAGCCCGACACCCGCCATCGCCGAGCGATTCACCGCCGCCGGCTGAACCCCCGACGCCGAGGGCGCATCAACCGTCGCAATGGATGTCGCGCTCCGATCCATCCCGCCAGGCCTCCAGGAGAAGGGCGAGATGATAGGGCCGAGCAGCGATCAGCCGCGCCGCGACTCCCACGGCCCATCAACCGCGAGCGTCAGCCCGTCCCACTGGATGTTCACAAACAGCGTCTTCCCATCCGCCGAGAAGCAGGCGCCGGCGAACTCCGAATCACTCAGCGCGTTATGCGCTAGCCGATACAGCCGACCCTCCGGCGTCACCCCAACCAGGTGCTGATCGTCCTTCGCGTCCTCGCACACAATCAGATCGCCCCACGGCGCCGCGACAATGTTGTCCGCGTTCTCCAGCAGTTCGCTGTCGTTGGGCTCGACGAAAAGTTCAAGCGTGCCCGGCGCTCCCGCCTCACGCGCCGTTCCCTCATGCGGGCTCGGACGGTACTTCCAAAGTTGCCCGTCCTTCTTCCGCCCGCCCGTCGTGCACCCAACATAGATCGAATCTTCTCCAGCCCAGATCCCTTCCGTCCGCGCGAACACCGCGCACCCGTGATCCCGCCGCGCCCGCACACGCAAGTCATCCTCCGGCGAATCAACATCATTCATATCCACCCACTCCACCCGCAGTTGTTCGCCAAGCTCAACGCCCGATCGCTCGCCCCAGTTCCGCGTATCAAAGGGCCCGCGCGAACCGATCACCCGCAGCGCCTGCACCCGCCCGCCGGCCTGCAACTCGCCGGGAACATCCGGCACATACCGATAGAAACACGCGTCCCCCAGATCCTCCGTCATGTACACAATCCCGGTCTTCGCATCGACCGCAACGGCTTCACGGTAAAACCGCCCCATCGCCCGGATCGGCTCCGCCTTGTGCAGCGTCCGATCCGCCGTCG
Source organism: Phycisphaerales bacterium (assembly GCA_965227605.1). Taxonomy (GTDB): domain Bacteria; phylum Planctomycetota; class Phycisphaerae; order Phycisphaerales; family UBA1924; genus CALNYS01. The sequence goes on from OZ245745.1 coordinate 1,352,926, forward strand.
CTGGAACCTCGAATACCCAGCCGTGATCCTCCGCTCCCTTATTCCCGGCCCGCAGCGTGTCCTCCTCACACGTCAGCCATGTGCCCCACGGCGTCGGCCCGCCCGCACAGTTCCTGTTCGTCCCCGCCAGGCTCAGCCACTGCCCCTTCAGAACGCCGGCCCGATGGTCGTACCACAGCGTCGTCGTCCCGCCGATGCTCGGCTTCTCGCCGCCCAGATCAAACCCAAGCTCACGATGCTTCTCAGCCAGCCGCTCGTTCCGCGGCCCAAACGGGCTCACGCGTACCCAATGCGGCTCGAGCTCGTGGTTGCGCACCAGAAGCGTCGTCCCGCCCGGCCCCGGGAAGGCCCCCATGCCGTCAGGCAACCCCGGCACAACCAGCCCGTCGTCCATCATCTCGCCCATCCGCGAGATCACCCGATAACTGAACCCCTCCGGCAGATCCAGAACCCCCGCCGGATCCCGCCGCAGCGGCCCGAACCCCGCCGCCGGCCGCATCGGACGCCCTGACGCGCATACGGCTTGCAGCCCGGTGAAGCCCAGCCCTACGGCCGCCGCACTCCGCCCCAAAAAAGTCCGTCGCGTCACACTCATCGCGTTCTCCCCCGATCCGTACGTCACTCTCCCGATAAGAATAGCCCTGCACCGCGCCGTCTCCGACCCCTTACCAAAGATTCACACAAGGCCTCGTCGGCGGACCCGCAGGCCGTACCATGCGTACAGCACAACCGATGACACAGCCTCCCGACCAGACCGCTGACGCCACGGACCGCCTGAACGCGCTCGCTCAGGGCGAGCACGGCGCCGCCGCGGACCTCATGCCGCTCGTCTACGACGAGCTCCGGGCCCTCGCCTCGGTGTACCTCCGCCAAGAGCGCCCCGACCACACCCTTGAGCCGACCGCTGTGGTTAACGAGGCGTTTCTGCGGCTCGTCGATCAGCGCAAGACAGACTGGAAGAGCCGGGCGCACTTCATCGCCGTCGGCGCCAGCATGATCCGGCGTGTGCTGATCGATCATGCTCGAGCCACGAAGGCCGCCAAGCGCGGCGGCTCGTGGGCTCGTGTCACGCTCGACCGTCCGCTCGTTGAGGGTGTCGATCACGTCGAGATGATCGCTCTTGACGACGCGCTGCAGAAGCTCGATCTCGTTGATGAGCGCCAGGCCCGCGTTGTCGAGCTGCGATTCTTCGGCGGTCTCGGCGCCAGCGAGACCGCGCACGTGCTTGGCGTCTCGCAGCGTACGGTTGAGTCTGACTGGGCCATGGCCAAGGCGTGGTTGCGGCGCGAGCTGACCCGCGGCGTTGCTGCTGACGAGAGCGCCAGCGTGAAGGATGACGAGGGGTGACCACGCGCCCGTCCCACGCCAAGGTGAAGGAAGCCTTCACCGAAGCGCTCGGGCTGGAGGCGGACGCCCGGCGCGCCTTTCTGGACGACCTCCGTGAGCGCGAGCCCGATCTCGCCGCCGAGGTCAGCGAACTCCTCGGTCATCACGACCCTGACGACACGTTCCTGGAAGAATCCGTCCTCGACCGCCTGCCCGACGAGGCGCAGGACGCCGAGAAACTCGTCGGCCAGCGCGTCGGTCGGTTCACCATCACACGCCTGATCGCTTCCGGCTCGATGGGCGCCGTGTACGAGGCGGAGCAGGACGAGCCGAAGCGGGCGGTCGCGGTGAAGGTGCTGCGCGCCGGTGCGATGTCTCCCCGCGCGCTCAGGCGCTTCCGCTACGAGGCCGAGGTTCTCGCGCTGCTGCGCCACCCGGGGGTTGCGCAGATCTACGAGGCCGGCGCCCACTCCGACGGCGCGCTCTCTGCGCCGTACTTCGCGATGGAGCTCATCCCCGACGCCCGTGCGGTGACGCGCTATGCCCGCGAGAGCGCTCTACTCCTCGATGCCCGCCTTGCGCTCTTCATCAAGATCTGCGGCGCCGTCCATCACGGGCACCAGAAGGGCGTGATTCACCGCGACCTCAAGCCGGCCAACCTGCTTGTGGGGGCCTCTGGGCAGCCGAAGGTCATCGACTTTGGCGTCGCCCGTGCTGTGGACGCTGAGCCGGGGGGCACCGTCGGCACCCTCGGCGGCCAGCTTGTCGGCACGCTTCAGTACATGAGCCCCGAGCAGCTCCGCCCCGGGGGCGACGACATCGACGTTCGCACCGACATCTATGCGTTGGGCGTCGTGCTGTACGAGCTTGTCTGCGATCGGCCGCCGCATGATCTTGACGGGCTTTCGCTGGTTGAGGCCGCCGATCTGCTCCGGCGCAAGCGCGTGCCCCGCGCGGGCAGCATCAACCCCGACGCTCGGGGGGATCTCGAAGCGATCATCGCCAAGGCGACCGAGCCAGAGCGCGTCCGGCGTTACCAGTCGGCCGAGGCGCTCGCCGCGGACATCGCCCGGTACCTGCGCAACGAACCCGTCGAGGCCTCGCGTTCGGGGCTGTGGCGACAGTTCACGCTCTTTGCGAAACGGCGCGCGGGAACGGTGGCGGCGGCCTCTGCGGTCGCGGCCATGCTGATCATCGCCACGCTGGTCAGCCTTTCGTTTGCGGTCGCGGCTGAGCGATCGCGTGCCGCCGAGGTTGCCGCGCGGAACGATGCGCAGCGATCGACCGAGCGGGCCGAGCGGGTCGTGACTCTGCTTCGCGACATGATTTCTCTCGGAGAGACGGGCGCCGCCGCCAGTGTCGAGAACATGCTCGACGAGGCCGTAACGCGGCTCGATGATCAGCTGGACGAGGACCCGCTTGTCGAGGCTTCGCTGCGCCTGGCGATCGGCGAAGCGCTGCACAGGCGGGCTCGCTTCGCGGACGCGGAGCCGCAGCTGCGTCAGGCGCTCGCTGCTCGCGAAGAGCTGCTGGGGCCGGACGCGACGGAGACGCTGGAGGTAGTCAGCGCATTGGCGCTCACACTCGCGGAGCGCGGCGCTCTCGACGACGCCACGGCGCTCGCCGAGCGCCTGGAGGACGCCGTCGCCCGCGATCAGACCGGGGATCCCGCCCGCCTGGCCTCGGCGCTTCTGACACGCGCCGAGCTTGCCAGGCGTCTGGGTTTCCCCGCACAGGCCGCGGACTATTACGCCCGCGCGCGGCGGGTCCTTGAACCGAACTCGCCAGAGTGGTTGCGCGTCCGGGTCGCCGAGGGGGAGATCGCGCTGGATCAGCGTCGTCCGGAACGGGCCCTCGAGGCGTTTCGGGACTTTGCGGCGCGTGCAGCGGGTGCGCCGCCCGAGCTCACGCGGCGCGTCGCGCGCCTGACGGGAGCCGCGATGCGCCTGAGCGGGGAGACTCAGGCGGCACAACGCCGATTGCGCGGCGTGGTGGACATCAACCGGGCGGACCTCGGTCCCCGCGAGCCGGAGACGCTGCTCGCGCAGCTCGAACTCGAACTCGCTCTGGGATCGGGTTCGGACATTCTCCGCGAGCTGGAATCCGGCGCCGCGGCGGTGCTCGACCCTCCTGATCCTGCGTTATCGAGTCTGCGTCTCGAGCTCGCGAGGGCGCTGCAGCGCGAAGAGCGTTATCTGGATGCGGTGGACGTTCTCAAGAAGCGAGTGAGCGGGCTTACGCACGAAGAAGGTCGCGACCGCCCGGGCGTGGTCGGCGCGATCATTGACACGGCGGACGCGATGCGCCGCGCAGGGCAGCTCTCGCAGGCCTCCTCACTTAGTCTGCAAATCCGCTCGACGGCCGAGCGTTTGTTCCCTGAAGGCGCGATCCCCCGTGCGCGCGTCGTCGTCATCCTGGGTGAGATCGAACGCGATAGCGGGCGTGATCTCGTGCGCGATGACGAACTGGTCGATGCGGCTGAGGCGCTCGCGGCGCAGCTGGGGCCCGCTCATCCGCTGGCGGTTCGGGCGGGGGCTCTGCTTGCCTCAGCGGGGCGGAATTAAAAAAGCCTCGTCCAGCGCTTGCGCCCGGACGAGGCCTCTCTCCTCGCTCGCCCGCGAGAGTACCGCGCGGGGCGGGCGGGATGCTCATGGAAAACGTCAACATTTGGCGAGCGCTCGGTCAAGACGGCACGAGCAGACGCTGCTGGGAAAAGAATCGCGCCAAAACCGGGGGGCGGCGTCGAAGTCGCTGATGCGGGTCGCCGATAGGCCTCGTCCGGGCGCGGAGCGGGTCGCGGGCGTCCGGTAACGAGGTTGGTGGGCGTTCACGGCTGTTCGCCGCGCTGCCTCGCCGATGTGCATGTGCAGACCGAGACCCGAGCACCACACTCTTTCAGGAGCAGAACACATGATCACCCCCTTCGCCACGGCGTCGGCCCAGCCCTTTGGCTTTGGCTGGAACCCCACGTTCTTCAACGGCTTCAACGGCGGGCTCGCCCCCGGGTTCTCGGGCTTCGGCGGCTTCAACCAGTTCGGTTGGAACCAGCCCGCCTGGGGTTTCAACGGCTGGAACCAGTTCCCCCAGAACCCCCAGAACCCCCTGAACTGGAACGGTTTCCACACCCAGAACCAGTTCAACACGCCCTTCGGCGGCTCCTTCAACTGGGGCTTTAACCAGCCTGGCTTCGGCTTCCAGCAGAACTGGAACTCGACCCCGAACGTCTTCGGCACGACGGCTTTCAACGGCTTCGGCTTCAACAACGCCTTCAATGGTGGCTTCAACACGCCCAACGCCTTCCAGGGTGGCTTCCAGACCCCGAATTTCCTTGGCGGCGGTTTCCAGAACGGTCTCCAGAACGGTGGTTTCCCGACGCCTGGCTTCCAGAACCCCGCGTTCCAGAATCAGGGCTTCTTCGGCTTCAACCCGGCCTTCCAGGGCGGCGTTCCGGCCGGTTTCCAGGGTGTCCCGACGACGAACGTTCAGGGTTCGATCGGCTTCCCCGGCGTTAAGAACTGCGCCACCGAGGCCGCCTGAGACGCTTTCTGACTGGCATCCGTCCAGCTGTGTCCGAAAAGCCCGGCCTCGAGCCGGGTTTTTTATTGCCCTTTGCCCTTGATCCCTCACGCGAGCGGATAACAATGTGGGCATGGCGAAGCGCTTCGTCATCCTGTTCGGTCTGCTCGCGTTCGGGCTTGCCTCGTCGGGCGGCGCGGAGACGCTGCACCTACTGCTCGAGCACTCGGCGCCCGTGTCCGACGCTGCGCCGCCGTGTCCTGGCGAATCGCGCGCCGGCGGTGAGTCGGGGTGCGATCCGGATGAACCAGAACCTTCTGCGCCCGAGGATGACTGCCCTGTCTGTCTGACGATCCAGACGGCCGAGCGCGGGTTTACCGCGCCGGATGTCCCTGATTTCGTTGACGACGCTGAGTATGTCGGCGTCGTGCACCCGCGTGGAGTCGCCTTTGCGCCGCTGACGTTCTGGTCCGCCGGCCCGGCTCGCGCCCCTCCTGTCTGCGCCTGACCTCTCGCTGCACCACCTCATGGTTGCTTTCACGCGCAGTCTGCGCGTGTGGTCTTGCGTCCTGACAGGAGAACCTGATGCGCGCACGCGCATTTACGCTCATCGAGCTGCTGGTTGTTGTTTCCATTATCGCCGTGCTGATCGGCGTGCTGTTGCCCGCGCTGGGCAACGCGCGGCTGGCCGCTCAGTCGGTGGTGTGCCTGAGCAACATGCGCCAGCTGCAGACCGCGAGCCTGATGTACACCGAGGACAACAACGGGCGACTGATCGAGCCCGGGCTCCCCGAGGGGGGTGTGTCCTCGCGCGAGGAGCTGGCGTGGGTGAACACGCTGCGGTCCTACGTGGACGAGGGCATCGACAACCGCTCTCCCGGCGACGAGAGCCCGCACTGGGCGATCGAGCAGGGGGGGCAGGGCGAGCACGTGCCGGGGTTCCCGGGCCGGTTCCGCGCGTCGAGCTACGGGCTCAACGACATGGTGACGTCCTTTTTGCAGGTCGAACTGCAACCCGGGGACAGCGCCGCGTCGGTGGCGTCGCGGTACTTCAACAAGATGCAGAAGATCAACGCGCCGTCGCGGACGTGCCAGTTCCTGCTGATGGCCGAGCACGGGCCGTTCGCAGGCGCTGACCACGTTCACATTCAGCAGTGGGCGACGCAGTCGCGGTTCACGCCGCAGTTTCTCCCGTTCTTCGCGAGCCAGCAGGCGTCGATCGGCGCCTACGGCGGCGGGGCGGCGGGGGAGTGGTCGCAGGGCTACACGGGTTTCTCGGGAGAGGAGCTCGTCGCGGTCCAGGCCAATGCTGAGGACGCGGGGTGGGGGACGGCCTCCAACTACGCGTTCCTCGACGGGCACGCGAAGACGCTGCGCTTCAGTGAGGTGTACGAGAGCGACGAGAGCAACATGTTCGACCCGCGTCTGTACCGCTGATTCCTTCACCTACACACACACTCATAGAGAGAGTTTCATCATGCTTCGCACTGTTTCCATCGTTTCGATTCTCGCCGGTTCCGCCGCCTCCGTCGCGTTCGCGCACGGGGAGGATGTGGACGTTCTTCTCCGCGTCGTTGACGGCGGTCTCGTCACCGGCTCCTGGAGCCATGACACCGACTCGGTCGTCGAAGAGCGCGAGCGCGTCTTCGCCTTCGAGTGGGGCAACGACGAGGGCGCCAACATCTCGGACGAGCCCGGCTTCTTCGCCGAGCCCGGCACGCTGAGCGGCTTCGAGTGGGGCGTCAACTTCACCGACGCCGTTCGTCTGTGGAACGGCAGCGATTTCGACACCGTGTCGCCTGACACGGTGACGTTCGAGCTGCTGGGCGCCGAGCAGGACACGCCCTCGACAGCCGGCGGCTTCACGGGCGGCTTCGGCATCCCCGTGGGCCCGGGCGGCTTTGACGATCACTACGAGATCGTGCTGAACGCCGCGACCGACGGGAGCGCCGACGGGGTTTACCTCATCGAGATGGAGGTCTTCGCGCAGGACCCGGCGCGGGGTTCGGCCCCCGCCACCTCTGAGACCTTCTGGTTCGTGGGCAACTTTGGCGCTGACGAGCTTCAGCACGAAGCCGCGATCGAGTACGTGGAGGATGTGCTCGTCCCGGCGCCCGGCGCTGGTGCGCTCTTCGCCCTCGCGGGCGTTGGCGCCGTGCGTCGTCGTCGCTGATCCCGTTTTCTGCCTTGCCCCTGTCGCGCTAGCGCGCGGCGGGGGTGATTCAACCACTACGGTTCAACCGCTTCTGAAGGAGCGTACGCCATGAAGAAGATCCTCAGTGTTTCCATCGTCCTCGCATTCGGTGCTCAGACTCAGGCCGGCACGCTCCACGACATCGATGTGATTCTTGAGGTTGATGACGGGGCGATCACCACCAACCGCGTGGTGTCGGGGGACACGACCGCGCCCGAGCGTGTGTTTGACGCCGACATGATCCTGTTCTTTGGGAACATCGTCACCGACGATCCCGGTTTCAACTCACCGCTGGGTGCGTTCCCGCCGTTCACTGTGATGTCGCTCGATATGGCGGCGCCTTTGAAGCTGTGGAACGGCGACGGGTTCGATCAGGTGGCGCCGGAGCTGTTTCTCGAGCTGGAGTTCAACAACCAGACGGCGCAGTCGCCCATGAGCGAAGGCGTGGTGGTTACGGGCCCGCTGATGAACGCCACGGAGTTCGGCGATCTGCACAACCACGCCGATCACTTCCTGTTTGTTGATCAGACGCCGGGGATCTATCTCGGGACGCTTCGCTTCTCGAGTGGGACGCTGGAGGATTCGCAGGATTTCTACTTCGTGTACCGCTGGGAGCCCAACACGGGTGATGTTGCCGCGGCTGAAGCCGAGCAACAGGTAGCCATCCAGTGGGTGCGCGACAACATTCTCAGCGACCCGTGCCCGACGGACTTCGATGGCGATGGGTCCACGGACGCGAATGACCTTGCGGTTCTGCTGGCGGCGTGGGGCGACGCGGGCGCTGATCTGGACGGCGACGGCGTGACCAACGCGAGCGACCTCGCGGTTCTGCTGGCGGCGTGGGGCGCCTGCCCCTGACGTTTACTTCCCGGTGAAGAATTTCTTCACACCGTGGATGGTGACGGCGCGGCCGAGAGCGGCGATGGCCTGGGAGAGAGGTATCTCTTTCGGACAGACCTTGACGCAGTTCTGGGCGTTGCCGCAGTCGGAGACGCCGCCTTTTTGTGAGAGCTGGTCGAGGCGTTCGCCCTTGAGGCGGGCGCCGGTCTCGTGGAGGTTGAAGAGGTGGGCCTGGCCCATGTTGCTGGCGCCGACGAAGGACTCGGCCCACTTGGCGGGGTCGTCCTCCTGCTGGAACTGGGGGCAAGCTTCGAGGCAGCAGCCGCAGGTCATGCAGGTAGAGAAAACGTAGCGCTCTTCCTGCTGGGCGGGTGATTCGGTGGGACCCTTGCCGAGATCGTAGAGGCCGTCGATGGGGGCCCAGGCCTTGAGGCGCTTGAGGGTGTCGAACATGCGCTGGCGGTCGACGTAGAGGTCGCGGTTGACGGGGAACTTGCTCATGGGTTCGAGCGTGATGGCGTCGCCGTCGCCCGGGGCGATGGTGTCGAGGAGGGCGGAGCAGGACTGGCGGACCTGCCCGTTGATGACCATGGTGCAGGCGCCGCAGACCTCTTCGAGGCAGCCGGAGTCCCAGACGACTGGGGTGGTTTCCTTGCCCTCGATGGTGACGGGGTGGGCGGCGACGTGCTGGAGGGCGCTGATGATGTTGGCGCCCTCGCCCGCGGTGACGGGGATGTCGAAGGACTCCCAGTAGGAGGGCTTGGCGGGGCCTTTGCAGCGCTTGATGCGGAGGCGGACGGTGCGTTTGGCGCCGGGGGTGAGCTTGGTGTTCTCTGCAACCATGTGCGGTTCCGTGCGGGCGGTCAGGCGCTCGCGGCGGCCTCCTTTTTGTCGGCGGGATCTGCTTCGGTCTTGCCGTAGGTGCGGGCGCGGGGCTGGACGAGGCCGGTGACGATCTCGCGGTAGGAGATGTCGGGGCGACCGGTCTCGGGGTTGAAGGCGGCGACGGTGGTTTTCATGAACTTCTCGTCGTCGCGTTCGAGGAAGTCGGTGCGGTAGTGGGAGCCGCGCGACTCTTCGCGGAGTTCGCCGCCCTTGGCGATGGCCTCGGCGATGACGAGCATGTCGCGGACACTGCGGCTGAAGCTGAGGTTCTGGTTGGTCCACATCTCGCTGTCGGCGAGGCGGACGAGGGCGAAGCGGTCTTTGAGCTCGTCGATCTTCTCGAGGCACTTGTGGAGACGGGGGCCGGTCTTGACCACGGTGGAGGCGGCGGTCATTTCGGCGCCGAGTTCCTTGGCGATCTTGTAGGCGTTGTCGCTGGGGTTGGAGGGGGTGCGGTTCTCGCCGACGAGTTCGTCGACGATCTGTTCCTCGCGCTGGACGGCGTCGTCGTAGACGCTCTGCTTGACGTCGCTGGCGGCGGGGCCTTCCTCGGCGACGTAGTTGGCGACGCCCATGCCGGCGAAGAGGCCGTCGAAGATGCAGGAGAGGAGGGCGTTGGCGCCGAGGCGGGTGGCGCCGTGGAAGGCGAAGTTGACCTCGCCCAGGGCGTAGAGGCCCGGGATGTTGGTGGACATGGTGTTGGGGGCGCCGAACTCCATGCCGGTGACAGTGTCGCGCCCGTCCCTGATGGCGGCCTTGTCCATGACGGGGTCGGCGGCGCGTTCTTCTGCCGTGAAGGTCGTCCAGAGGCCGCCCATGGAATAGTGGACGGCGGGGAAGATCTTCATGGGGAGTTCGCGGGGGTCTTCGCCGGCGAACTTCTCGTAGATCTCGAGGATGCCGCCGAGCTTGCGGTCGAGTTCTTCTTTGGGTTTGTGGGTGAGGTCGAGGTAGACCTGGTTCTCGCCGCCGACGCCCATGTTGTCGTTGACGCAGACGTCGAAGATCTCGCGGGAGGCGATGTCGCGGGGGACGAGGTTGCCGTACTTGGGGTAGCGCTCTTCGAGGATGTAGTAGCGCTCTTCTTCTGAGATCTGGCGGGGGTCGCGGTTGTCGCCCTGTTTGCGGGGGACCCAGACGCGCCCGCCCTCGCCGCGGGCGGACTCGCTCATGAGTCGGCATTTATCGGCGCCGGGGATGGCGGTGGGGTGGACCTGGATGAACTCGGGGTTGCCGTACCAGGCGCCGTGGCGGTAGCAGCGTGCGGCGGCGGCGCCGGTGCAGACGACGGAGTTGGTGGACTTGCCGAAGACCAGCCCGCAGCCCCCGGTGGCCATGGCGACGGCGTCTCCGCGGAAGGCGCGGATCTGCATGGTGCGCATGTCCTGAGCGACGATGCCGACGCAGTTCCCGTCTTCGAGGATGGGAGAGAGGAACTCCCAGAACTCGTACTTGGTGACCATGCCCTCGGCTTCGGCGCGCCGGACCTGCTCGTCGAGGGCGTACATGAGCTGCTGGCCGGTGGTGGCGCCGGAGAAGTGGGTGCGCTTGAAGAGCGAGCCGCCGAAGAGGCGGAGGTCGCGCTGGCCCTCCATGGTGCGGTTGAAGGGGACGCCCATGCGGTCGAGGAGGTTGATGATCTTGGGGGCCCAGTGGGTCATCTCGTAGACGGGGGGCTGGTCGGCGAGGTAGTCGCCGCCGTAGAGCGTCTCGTCCATGTGCTCCCACTCGGAGTAGCCCTGCTGGCGGGCGATGTCGTTGCAGGCGTTGATGCCGCCCTGAGCGCAGACGGAGTGGGAGCGTTTGACGGGGACCATGGAGAAGAGGTCAACGGGGACGTTCTGCTCGGCGAGGCGCACGCAGGCGGCGAGGCCGGCCAGACCGCCGCCGACGACGATGACTCTTTTGTCGTGGTTCTGGGGCAGCGGCATGGTCAGTTCTCCTCACGGGCGTTCGAGATGAGGGCCGCTTCGGATGTGTCGGCGGGTGGGGTGTGCATGCGCTGCTCGGTGCGCTGGGCCTCTTCGATGTCGAGGCTGACGAAGCCGATGTACGCGGCCCAGCCGGCCACGGTCAGCCCCAGGCCGACGGCAGCGCAGACGTAGCCCCAGCGCTTCTGGGCTTGCGGCGAGACGGTGATGCCCCAGGTGATGGCCCAGGTCCAGAGACCGTTGGCGAAGTGGTAGACGAGCGCGGTGACGCCGCCGAGATAGAGCGCGCCGACGACGAAGGCGCCGAAGGCGCTGGCGTCTTCGCCGCCGCGGATGGCGAGAGCGGTGGTCGAAGCGGCGGCGTGGGGATCGAAGCCGGAGGAGAAGGGGAGGTTCCAACCCCAGCGCAGCGTGGCGATGTGGAAGAAGATGAAGAGGAAACCGAGGTAGCCAGTCCAGCGCTGGAGCGAGTAGCGCCAGCTGCCGCCGTAGGGGTAGGAGGCGGCGTTGGATTTCCCGCTGAAGGCGTAGTAGAAGCCGAAGAGCGAGTGGAAGAAGATGGGGAGCCAGAGGCCGAAGATCTCGATGAGGATCAGCCCGGGCAGGGAGTGGATGAAGTTGACCTCGTGCTGGAAGGTCTCGGCGCCGTCCTTGCCCAGGGCCTCGGCCCACACGACCGAGGAGTTGGTCGTGAGGTGCATGATGAGGAAGACGCCGATGGGCAGGACGCCCGCCATCGAGTGCAGGCGTCTGAGCAGGAAGTGGTGCTTGTCCAGGAAGGACTGGGATTCGCTCACGGTCGGGGTCCCCTTTGGTGCGTTCGTCGGGGGGAGTATCGGTCAGGCGGGCGGGGCGTCGTCAGCGCCGGTGGGGGCGCCCTGGGCGTCGCGCTTGGCCATTTCCTCTGAGACATAGCCCGAGACGCGGACGAAGGCGGAGCGCAGCTCGGCGAGGACCTTGGTGAACTCGTCTGATTCTTCGTCGCTCAGGTTGCCCTTGGTCTTTTCCTGGAGGACGCCGAGCAGATCGATGTAGTGCTTGGCGTACTCGGGGGCGACGATGGCCTGCCCGGTTTTGGGGTCGGGGATGCCGCCCATGAACATGTAGGCCTGAGAGGCCAGTTCGCTCCAGAGGGTCTGGAAGCTGGCGGCGGGCATCGCGCCCGGTGCTCCGGCGCCCTGCGTGGCCTTCTGCTGTGTTTCGGCTTCGAGGCGGTCCTTCTCGGCCTGGGCCTCGGCTTTCCAGTCGCTGTCGACGTGGATCTTTGATGTGTTGTCGTCGGCGTCGTCCGAGCCGCCGCCGGGGATGATGATCTCTGCCATGTCTGCTCCAAACCCGCGCGGGTGGACACACTCCGCTGCGGAGGGCAGTCTATGCCAACCAGCGGGCGGAGGTCCGCGGAGGATGTGTGTGAGTCATTCAACGACGCGAACTCTCGTGCTTGTCGCTGGTCTCGGGGTTTGTGCCTGGGCGCTGCTTCCCGGCTGTTCCGCCGGGCGAGAGGCGGAGCGCAACACGCTGGTCGATCTCGATCGGCTCGACGACGCTTCGACCGAGGGCGAGGAGGTCGTCTACCGCTCGACGCGTCTGGAGGGCGCGGGGCTGAGCGCGGCCGAGCCGGTGCGGCGCATCACGCGTGAAGAAGCAACCGGCGGGCTTGACGACGTAGACGTGGCGACGCCGCGGGAGACGCCCGCGCCTACGCCTCGAACATCTGTGAATCAGTCCGGCGGCGTGCGCGTTGATGCGCGACCTGATTCGGTGGTCGTGGCGCCGCTGGACGCGATGGTGGGGCAGGTGTCGGGGCGTCCGATCTTCGCGTCGGATTTCTTCGAGCAGATGGATGCGCGCATGACGGCCGAGGCGCGCCTGAAGGGGCAGCGCGAGTTCCTGATCGATCTGCAGGATCAGATCAGCGCGGCGCTGCGCGACGTGATCCGCGACGAGCTGCTGCTCGCGGAGTTCGAGGCGGTGCTCACGCCGAACGAGCGCCAGGGCATCGCGGCGTTTATCGACCGGGTTCGCGGCGACCTCATCCGTCAGAGCGGCGGCAGCGCCGAGCTCGCGAACGAACTGTACCTCGCCGATGAGGGTTTGACGCTCGAAGAGAAGGTCGAGGCGGAGTCGCGCCAGCAGCTCGTGCGTCAGATGGTCGGGCGGCTGCTGCGCCAGCGTTCGTACATCCCGTGGCGCGACGTGCGCCGGGCCTACCTGCGCGACTTCGAGGAGTTCCACCCGCCGGCCACGGCGCGTCTGCGCATGATCTGGACGCCGGCCGACGAGCCGGAGCGCTCAGCGCTCGTCCAGAGCGAACTCGCGGCGGGGACGGCGTTCAGCGAGGTCGCCGAGCAGTACAGCGATTACCGCCCGGAAACCGGCGGGCTGCTCGAAGTTGAACTCGCTGAGGGCGGGTTGGCGGAGACGGAGGTCTTCGCGGTCGAAGAGCTCAACAACGCCGTGACGGGCCTCTCGGTGGGCGAGGTCGTGGGGCCGATCGACTGGACGTCGCGACGGGTGTGGCTGACGCTGGAATCGGTGGGCGGTGAGAGCGTGACGCTCTACGACGCGCAGGACGACATTCTGAACCTGCTGCGCCAGGAGCGTCTGGGAGAGGTGCAGGCGGAGTTCTTCATCGACCTGCAGCGCCGCGGCAGCCTGAGCGACGTGGACCGCATGGAGGCAGAGCTGTTCCGCCTGGGCGCCGAGCGGTACCTGATCTCCGGGCAGACGGACGCGCCTTCACAGTGATCCGACGGCTGTTGTATCGGAAACCACCGAAGAATCTTGGGCGCGCGGGTGAGCGGCACGCCGCGAGGTGGTTGCGCCGGCGCGGGTACCGCACGCTGGCGCGAAACCTGCACGTGGGTGTGGGCGAGGCGGATCTGGTGTGCCTGGCGCCGGACAAGCGGACGGTTGTGATCGTCGAGGTGAAGACGCGCATGGCGAGCGAAGACGAACAAGGGTTTGCGCCTGAAGTAGCGGTGGGCGCGGCGAAGGCGCGGAAACTCGTGTTGGTCGCGCAGGCGGCAGCGCGGAAGAACGGGTGGGAAAGCCGCCCGATGCGGATTGATGTTGTTGGCGTTGTGTGGCCCGAGCGAGCGAAGCCACGGGTGCGCCATATCGAGTCGGCCGTAACGCTCAGCTGAGATCGGCGATGACCTCGCCCGTTTCGCGGGTGAAGGCGATGCCTGAGTCACCGAACTTCTCAAGGCCCTCGGCGCGAAGGCGCGGGGCGTGGTCGCGTTCGTACTGGTCGAAGGCGTTGCGGCTGGCGAAGGTGTAGAGGCTGACGATGCGCACGGGTGTCGGCGGCGCGTTGGGCGGGGGGTCGAGGCGGATGGCGCGGGCGGTGAGGGCGCCGGCGTCGATCACGGCTTGCAGGTGCCCGCCGCCCGTGAGCCAGTCGAGGTACTCGGCGGCGATCGCGCCCGTGGGGCAGGCCGCGGTGACGGCGTAGTGCGTGACGTACATGCGGGTAGGATACGGGCGATCGAAAGGGAGCGATGATGGATACGGGTTGGTGGGTCGCGGAATGGTTGCACGCGAGGGGGCCGTTCTTTGTGCTGGCGTGGGCGTTCTGGGTGGTCTTCTCGATCACGCTTCATGAACTGGGGCATGGGTTTGCGGCGCTCAAGGTCGGCGACGACACGCCGGTGCGTCTCGGGCGGATGACGCTCAACCCGCTGGTGCATATGGGGGCGACGAGCCTGATCGTGTTTGCGATCGTGGGGATCGCGTGGGGGATGATGCCGGTGAACCCGCACAAGTTCCGCGGCCGGCACGCCGACGCGCTGGTCGCCGCGGCGGGGCCGGCGGTGAATGTGGGGCTGTGGGTGCTGTGCGTGCTGGCGACGGCGGCCGCGGCGTCGTTCGTGCCGGAGTCGTTTACTGCGCGGGAGAACGTGCTCGATTTCTTCTGGCTGGGGGCGATGCTCAACGCGGTGCTGCTGGCGCTGAACCTGCTGCCGGTTCCACCGCTGGACGGGTCGCGGATCCTGGCGTCGTTCTCAGGGGCCTACCGGCGCGTGATCGAGGGGCCGAACGCCTCGATGATCTCGCTGATCGGCATCCTGTTCGTGTTTTTCGTGGCCGGGGACTTCCTTTTCGGGTTCGCGAGTGAGATCACGCGGGACGCGATCGGCGTTGTGCAGCTGGTTTTCCCGGGCTGAGGAGGGCTGGGTGGCTAGGGGGCCAGGGCTTGCGGCCCGCCCCTGTTTGGGTATCATTCTCGGTTCGCACCGGCCGCCCGTGGTGGGGGGCCGGTCCCCGTTCCTTATCGCCGACTGAAACGCCCCCGCACGGAGTTCCGTACGCATGGTTCGCATCCGCCTCAGCCGCATGGGTCGCACGCACCGGCCCTTCTACCGCATCAACGCGATCGAGAAGCGCAACCAGCGTGACGGGAAGATTCTCGAAAACCTCGGGTGGTACAACCCGATCGAGAAGGACGAGTCCAAGCAGGTCTCGCTGAAAGAAGAGCGGATCCGCCACTGGCTCTCCGTCGGCGCTTCGCCCTCGGACACCTGCGCGACGCTGCTCGCGAAGGCCGGCATCCTCGACCCCGCCGATCTCAAGGCCAGGCACCAGATGCGCTTCGGCAAGAAGATGGAAAAGATGAAGGCGGACGCCGAGGCAGCGAAGACCGCTGAGGAAGCGGCTGCGAAGGCCGAGGCGGAAGCCAAGGCGAAGGAAGAGGCCGAGGCCAAGGCCGCCGCCGAAGCGAAGGCCGCGGAAGAAGCCGCCGCCGCTGAGGGCGGGGACGACGCCGGCGAGGGTGACGCCGAAAAGTCCGAGTGAGCCTGCCGTGAGCGCGACGACGCTCCGTATTGATTTTCTCTCGATTTTTCCCGAGGTGTTCGAGCCCGTGCTGGGCGCGAGCATCAGCGGTCGCGCGCGATCCGCCGGGCTGTGCGAGTACCACGCCCACGACATCCGTGACCACACCACCGACAAGCACAACCGCGTGGACGACCGCCCCTTCGGCGGGGGGCCCGGCATGGTCATGGCGTGCCAGCCGGTGTGGGACGCGGTGCAAGCCGTCGAGGCGATGGACGAACGCTCGGCGACACGGATCCTGATGACGCCGCAAGGAGAGCCGCTGACGCAGCGCGTCGTGGAAGAACTCGCCGGGCAGCCGCGGCTGCTGATGCTCTGCGGTCACTACGAGGGCATCGACGAGCGGGTGATCGAGCGGCTGGCGCCGCGGGAGATCAGCGTGGGGGACTATGTGCTGTCGGGCGGCGAGATCCCGGCGTTGCTGCTGGCGGATGCGGTGGTGCGTCTGCTGCCCGGGGCGCTGGGGCACGAAGACTCGGCGTCTCAGGACAGCTTCTCAGGCGAGCGCCGCCTGCTGGACTGCCCGCACTACACCCGCCCGCGGGAGTGGGAAGGCATGGAGGCGCCGGAGGTGCTGTTTTCGGGGGATCACGGGGCAGTGGAGCGGTGGCGTCGGGAGCAGGCGGAGCGACGGACGCGGGAGCGGCGGCCGGATCTGCTCGAAGGCGACTCATAGGCTCTGGATTGATACGGGCCCTTTTTCCGCTACACTACGCGGCTCACCCCACACCCCGGCCCGCGGGCCGCAGCAGGATATCGACATGGGCGCCCAAGAGATTCTCGCCAGCCTGAACAAAGACGCTCTCAAGACCGACCTCCCGCGCATGGACGTGGGCGACACGGTCAACGTGCATTGCCGTATCGTCGAGGGCGACAAGGAGCGTGTACAGGTCTTCACCGGCACGCTGATCTCGCGCAAGGGCGCGGGGATCAACGAGATGATCACGGTGCGCCGCATCGTGGACGGGCAGGGCGTGGAGCGTGTCTTCCCGCTCAACTCGCCGCGGATCTCGAAGTACGAGGTCGTGCGCCGGGCCGATACGCGTCGGGCCAAGCTCTACTTCCTGCGTGACCGCGCCGGTAAGCGGGCCCGCCTCCGCGATCGTCGCCGCGGCATGAAGCACGTTGAGGGCATGAAGACCGTCCAGCGGTAAGGCCCGCGTTTCACGATGAAGATGACCTACCACGCCGCCGCGACCGTGCTGACGCTCGCGGCGGTTGTCGTTTCGGTTGGCGCCGAGCCGGTGGAGATGTTCCCGGGCGTGCGCGTCGATCGCAAAGCGCGCACGGTCGAGTTCGACGGCGAAGTCCCGATTCAGGCCGACGCCGGCGATGGGACCGTCGTGTTCCTCGAGGTCATGGTCTGCACGCGCGACACGAAGGAGCACGAGGCGCTCGTCGTCACCGACGTGTCGCCCTCGCATGTACATGCTGCGCTGCTGGCGATCGGGCTCAAGCCCGGCTCGCCCGGCGGCTGGCGTGAGTTTGGCGACAGCGTGCGCGGCTACCCGCCCGAAGGACCGGCGGTGCGCCTGGAGTTCGTCGTCGATGGCGAGGCTCAGCCTGCGGCCTCATGGGTCGCGCGGGATGACGGCGACGGGCGGCTTGACGATCAGCCCTGGCTCTTCGCCGGCTCGCGCTTTGTCGATCGCGGCGGGGGCGAGATGTACGACGCCGACGGCACGGGTGTGCTCGTTGGGCTCACCACCTTCGGCTCCGAGGTGATCGCCTACCCCGATCTTTACAGCCACGACTCGGGGATCGAAGAGCCGGTGTGGATCGCCGACCCGCAGCGCACGCCGGAGTTGGAGACGCCGGTGACCGTCCGCCTCACGGCGCTCGACGCAGTAGAGTGACCGACTCGCGCAAGAATCGCCGATAACTTTTCCGGACCCACACGGAGGAGACGGTCATGCGTTGGTTGAGCGCGTTAGTTGCGTATTTGGCGACGGGCACGGCGCTTGGCATCGACATCCCCTTCGAGCCGCGGGAGATTGCGCTGGGGGAGAACGAAGCCCAGAACGTCGTGGTGATCGACTTCGATGGCGACGGTGATCTTGATGTGCTGACGGGTTCGCCCGCAGAGGCGCGGGTGGTGTTGCACACGAGCGACGGCGCCGAGGTGCCGATGTTTACCGCGACGGTGCTCGTGACGGGTCTGGACGGGTTGGCGTCCTTCGACGCGGCGGATCTTGATGGGGATGGGGATATCGATCTGGCGACGGCCTCGGCGACCAGCGATGTGGTCGCGTGGCACGAGCAGGCGCCGGCGCCGAACCGTGGGGCCGCGCCGATCTTCGTCGCGCGCCCGCTGGCGACAGTGAACACGCTGACACGCGTACGCATCGCTGATCTTGATGGGGATAGCGACCCGGACATCATCTACAGCGCCTTTGTTGAGTTCGGCTGGTTCGAGAACGACGGCGCGATGACGCCCGCGTTCACGCAGCGTCTCATCACGACCGGCGCGCTGCTGCCGCGGGATTTTCAGGTCGCGGATTACGACGGCGACAGCGACGCGGACATCGTGGTGGGTAGTTCGATCGGCACGCGTTTGCAGTGGCTGGTGAGTGACGGGGCGACGCCGCCCGTGTTCAGCGAGGCGGACATCACGACGACATTGGCGATGCCGCGGTCGATCGTGCTCGCAGATGTGAACAACGACACGTTCGACGATCTCGTCGTCGCGTCCACGGAGGACAACGCGGTGGCGTGGTTCGAGAGCGATGGGATGACGCCGCCCGGCTACACGGAACACCTGATCGAAGAAACATTGTCGGGCGCCTTTGGCGTCGTCGCGGTGGATTTCGATTTCAACGGGCTGACGGATATCGCCGTGACTTCGGCGTCGGACGATCGGCTGGTGTGGTTTGAGTCTGACGGGAAATCGCCGCTGGGTTTCACGGAGCGGGCGATCCCCGGCAACGTGAACTCACCGCGGGAGATTGTCATCGCTGATCTCGACGCGGACGCCGATCCGGATCTGGTGCTCGCGAGCGCGGGGAACGATCGCGCGCTGTACTTCGCCAGCGAGCCGGTGCGGAATCTGACGCTGGACGCGCTGTACGGCTCGATCGCCGACGTCATCGCCGAGGCGCGGGACGGGGATGAGATTCTGGCCGGGCCGTTCAACTTCATGCAGGAGCCGACGATCGATTTCGCAGGGTTGCTCCTCACCCTCCGCAGCTCGCGCGAGATGACCCAGCCGGGCGGCGGGCTCTACACCCTGACCGACGGCGCCCGTCTGGAAACCACTCTCGACGCGGTGTTCAACGGCGAGGTGCGCGTGCCCGAGGACGCCACGGCGGAAGTCGGCGGCGCGAGCGTCTCGTTCGGACAGAACGCGACGCTGGCGATCGAGTCCGGTGCGACGCTTATCGTCGACGACGGCGTTGCGGCGTCAAGCGCCGGGATCCTTGATCTGCTCGGGGGATCCTTCTCGGCGTCGGGCGGGCTGGAGAACACCGGTGTGCTGCGCGGCGAGGGCATGCTCTTTGCCGAGGTGACGAGTTCGGGCGATCTCGTCGTGACCGGCGGCATGCAGATCGCCGGCGATGTGACCAATTCCGGCGAGCTGATCCTCCGCGGCGGAACGCTCGTGGTGAGCGGCGACGTGATCAGCAACGGCTCCATCGCCGGTGAGATCCCGGCAGGAGAGAAAACATCGGACAACACGCTGGCGGTTGCCGGCGACCTGAATCTCGGCGCCGCGTCGAGCGTCAGGCTGCTCGAGACCGACACGCTCACGCTGGCGGGCGCGTTCGAGAACGCGATCACCAACGGCGCGGGGTTCACGCTGACGTCCAGCGAGCTGCGGCTTACCGGAGCAACGCAGGTCTTTGAAGCGTCGAGCATCGACGAGGGCGCGACGGGCTTCGGGCTCAGTACCGGCGCCGGGCGTTTCCCGTTCGGCACACTCCGCCTCGGCCCGGGCTCACCTGCTGTTGATCTCACCGACGCCCTCGACAACAACCCCAAGGATGACGCCAGCGAGGCAATCTACGTGCGTTCGCTCGTGATTGACAACGGCGCCGAGCTGCGCACGAACGGCGTGCGCGTGTACTACAGCGAGCTGACGCTCGACGGAACGGTCGATGAGCCGCTGAACCTCATCTCTCTCTGTCGTGCCGACATCGCCGAGAGCGGCGTCGTGGATGCAACCGATCTCGCGGTGCTGTTGGCGTCTTGGGGGGACCCGGGGGCGGACCTCACGGGCGACGGCGTGGTGGACGCGACCGATCTCGCGGTGCTGCTGGCGGCGTGGGGCGAGTGCCCCTGAGCAGGCTCAGTTGGGGTCGCTGTACTCGCTGTCCTGGATGAACTCGCTGTCGGTCGAAGCGTCGTCCATCGGTTCGCTCATGTCCTCGCCGAGCGGCTCGGGGTCGAGGGCGGGCGGCTCGGCCATCGCGACCTGTTCTTCCGGGTACTCGGGAGCGGGTCGGATGGAGAGCTCGACCAACCGCGCGTCGCGTCCGGGCACGATCATTTCCTGTTTTCCGCGCCACGAGTTGGACTTCAGGTTCTGCACGACCCATGTCATGCGGTCGGGGAACGAGGTCTCGGCCTGCCCGAGGTTGCGCTCAAACTTCATCGTTATTTTCTTGCCCACGGGCACGTCCACCGACCACAGGGTCTGCCCGGTGCGGGTGTCGATCAGCTCGACCGACTTGGGCGACCAGGCGTCGCTGGCATAGGTGAAGTGGTTGTTCGAGAAGCTGTTCCCGCCTGGCGAGAAGCTGGAGTAGCAGCCGGAGAGCAGGGCGGCGAGGGCGAGAAGCGTGAGAAGGCGGGGCATGGTCTGACTCCTTCGGGCGGCGGGTGCGGCGTCGCTCACTGGTACGATACCGCGTCGGGCGTCGTTCGCCCGCAGGCTACATCGGCGCGCTGCGCCCGCCGCTCCACACCCGAAGGGCCGAGAACCGCCTCCAATGAACCCCATCGACGACAACATCGCCCGCGTCGGCCACGGCTGGGACCGCCACCGCCTCGCCCCTGTCGCTCCGGCGGGCGAGGGACGGCCGCTGGTGGTGGGGGGGGAGCGCTTGGAGAGCGATCGCGGTCCTGTCGCTCATTCGGACGGCGATGCTCTGGGCCACGCTCTGATCGATGCGCTCCTCGGCGCCGCCGGGCTGGGCGATATCGGGCAGATGTTCCCAGACACCGACGATGCTCACGACGGCGCCGACTCGATCGAACTGCTGCGTCAGGCCGCGGCCCGTGTGCGGGCGTCGGGGTGGAGCATCGCCAACGCGGATGTCACGGTGGTGCTCGAAGCGCCCAAGCTCGGCGCGGCTCGCGGGGCGATCCGCGAGCGCCTGGCGGGGGCGATGGGTATCGAGGCCGCCCGAGTGAACGTCAAGGGCAAGACCGGCGAGGGCGTGGGCGTCATCGGACGTCGCGAGGCAATCGAGGCCTACGCCGTGGTGCTTCTGCGCAGGGGGTATGCATGAGCGTGGCGTGGCGTGAGGCCTCGGCGATGGCCGCGCGGTTCCACCGTGGGCAGACTCGGCGCGACGGGAAAACGCCCTACGTCTCTCACTGTTTCCGCGTCGCCATGACCGTGCGCCACACCTTCGGGTGTGACGACGAGGCGTGCATCGCCATCGCTCTGCTGCACGACGTCATCGAAGACACCCCCGCGGATTACGACGACATCTATGAGGCCTTCGGCGAGAAAGTCGCCCGCGGTGTATCCGCGCTGACGAAGGACATGCGTTTGCCGGAAGCGGAACGCGAGCCGGCCTACGACGCCGCGATCGAGGCCTCCGGCTGGCGGGCCAAGATGGTCAAGCTGGCCGACACGATCGACAACCTGCTGGACTGTCACAAGCCCACCGGGCGGGGCATCGACAAGTGCCGGCGCGCGATCACCATCGCCGAGCGTCACGACGGGGGCGAGCTGAAAGCCGCGATCGACGCGACGAAGCGGGTTCTGGCGGACGCGACGGGCGTCTGAGGTCCGGGAAGGCTGCTGACGAGGATTCCGTCCAGCCCCCCATGCCGGGGGGCCGATACCGAATTTATGCAGATTCCCGGGGCGAACATCGCGTCTTCGATCGCCGGCGCCTTCCAGGCCAAGTCCCGCGAGGCCGCCTCCAAGCTGCGCGCCAAACGTCATGAGCCGGCGCCGGAACTCGACCGGGCGTCGGCTGACGAGGAAGCGGCGGAGACGGAGATCTCGCAGGCCGCGCGCCGCGCCGCGGGTAACGACCAGGAAGAGGCCCACGAGGACCGGCAGGAGCACGACGCCCAGCGCCGCCCACGCCTCGATCTCGAGGGCTAACCCGCCAGCAGCGCCTCCCGGGCGCCGCGTGGCTCGGACCCCGGGAACCAGCGCAGGCCGCCGCCACGGAACTCAGCGAGCGCCGAGTAGATCTCCTCGACGCTCGATGCGTCGTTGAAGCGCGTCTTGAGCGGTTTGCACGGACCCATTGTCTTCGAGAACCAGGAGATGCGCCGGCGGATATGAGCCAGGGCGTAGCGGTCGCCCCGGAACTCGCGCATCAGCTCGAAGTACCGCTCGATCATGTCGAGCTTGTCGCTTTCACTCGGCTCCGGCTGCTCGCGTCCGAGCTGGGCGTCCCAGACGTCGCGCATCAGCCACGGGCGCGAGAAGGCGCCACGGCCGATCATCACCCCCGCGCATCCTGTTTCGCGCATCATCGAGAGCGCGTCTTCGGGCGTCTTGATGTCGCCGTTGCCGAGCACAGGGATCGAATCCACCGCCGCGACGACCTCCGCGATCCCCGCCCGGCGCACCTCGCCTCGGAACTTCTGCTCGGTTGTTCGCCCGTGGACCGTCACCATCGCCACGCCGGCCCGCTCGAGATCCCGCGCGAGCCCGGGCGCCACGATCGATCCGTCGTCCCAGCCCAGACGCACCTTGGCGGTGAGCGGCACACGCCCGTTCGAGGCCCGCTCCACACGCCGCTGCACGACCTCAGCCAGCCCGACCGTCGAGCACGGGTCCCGCAGCAGCAGCGAGCCCCCGTTCTTCTTCGCCACCTTGTCGACCGGGCAGCCCATGTTGATGTCGACGACCGCGGCGCCGTGATCGACGGCCCACGCCGCTGCATCCCCCAGCAGCGCCGGGTCGCGCCCGTAGAGCTGCATGCACAACGGCTGGTCGCGCGGGTCGGTGCGGGCCAGGTCCATCGACTGCTCGTTGCCCTTGAGCACGCCGTGGGGGCTGAGCAGATCGGTGCAGGCGTAACCGACGCCGCCGAAGGAGCGCGCAACGATCCTGAAGGCCAGATCGCAGTAGTTCGCGACCGGCGCAAGAAGAACGTTGCTGTCAAGCCCGAGCGGGCCGACGGTGAGCGGGCGACCGATCATGCCGTCAGCCTACGGCGCTTAGCCCCACGCGGCGAGCAGAACGGCGATGTCCGTCGCGTCGGTGTTCCCGTCGCCCGACAGGTCGCCGCCGGGCGTGCCCCACGCGGCGAGCAGGATCGCGAGGTCAACCGAATCGACCACGCCGTCGCCGCTCAGGTCCGCGCCATTCACATCGGATGCGGTCGCCTCCACGCCTTCGCTAAAGGGGCTCACACCGCCGTCAGCAAACCGCGACTTCGTGAAGTAGTAGTACGTCTGCCCACCGTTCACGTTGTCGTCGGTCCAGGACGTGGTGTCCGAAAGACCGCGGAGCTGCGAGGCCAGCGGGTCGTTGATGTTGGCCCGCCAGATCTGGTAGTTCGCGGCCTGAGCGACCGGATCCCAGCTGATGGTGATGCCGCCCGGGTTGGCGTCCGCAGCGACGTTGGTTGGGGCGAGACCGACGCTGCCGCGCCAGCCGGTAATGAAGGGGATGTTGAGTTCGATCGTTTCGGCGTTGTTCGCCAGGACCACATCGCCGTAGGGCTCACCATCGGAGTGACTGGAGTTCGGGGAGGAGAAGTACGGTACGCGTGCGCCCGGGGCGTACGCCATGATGGTGCGCCACGTAGCGTCGTCCGGATCACGCCAGCCGAAGGAGTACGAGAATGTGCCCGCGCCGCCGATACCGCCCGCGTTCTGAATATCGTGGGCGCAACCGATAAGGTGTCCCACCTCGTGAGTGAACGTCGAGTTGGAGACGCAGCCCATCGCGGTGAGGCAGAACGCGAAGTCGGCCCCGTTGGACTCGCGCCGGTAGATCATGGCGGCGATGCCGCAGACGTTCGAGTTGCGAACAAGGATGTGGCACATGTCGGCGCCGAAGTCCTCACGGAGCTGGTGGATCTCGTCCCAGATCCCATCCCCGTTGATGCGGAAAGCGTTGCGATCGCCGGGCCCGTTGCCCGTCTCGTTGGTCTCAAGTGCGTGCTTGAAGACCACCCGCGTCTCCATCGAGATGGAGTTGTTGGCAAGCACAGTGTTCATGTCGAGGATCGCGTTGTCGATAAACGCGGACATGCCGGAGGTTGTACCCCCGACCCACTCCAGCGCGTTCGGGGTGTACGCGACAAGCTGATCCAGCGTCGGGTTCAACGCGCCGCGCGCCGCCGACGAGGTCTCGTTCTGGGCCGCGGCCGTACGCTCGTAAAGGTCATCAAGGTTCTGCTCGCCGCCGACCAGCGGGTTGCCAAGAAGCTCGTGGTCATCAACACCACAGGGAGCCAGCGCTTCAGCGTGCACCTCGACGAGACGGCTCACGCCGTTCCCGCTGGGAATCAGCTCGAAGATGCGCTGCCCGTCGCGGATGATCGCGGCGGTCTCGCCGTCGCGCCGCGTCAGCACCGCGTGCGACGCGCCGTCCGCCCCGCGACCGCGCCAGCTGAAGTCGTCGCCCTCGCCGAGCTCGAGCAGATCGGTCGTCGCGACGAAGGTCGCGTCGTTGAAGAGATCAAGCGTGACCTCGCCGCTGCGGCTGTTCAGGATCTCTGTCGCGTCGAATTCAACCATCCGCATGCGGATCTGGGCGTTGTCGAGTTCGCCCGACCAGACGGCCTGAGAACTGGCGTTGTTGAAGACATCGGCGGAAGCGCCGGTGGCGAAAGCGCTCGCGACAAGAGCGCCCGACAGCAGAATCGTGCGTGCGGACATGCGTGGGATCCCCCTACGGATGAGGTGGCGGCGACTCAGGACAGGCCGCCCGCAGGCGGCGTTGGTTCCGGGAAGAATACCCGCAAACGCTCTGATTCCCACGTTTTTTTCACAGGACGCATATTTCCAGCGCTCAACGCACGCTTACCGGACGCTAGGCGCTCCGTTCACGGCGCTGGAAGCCCTGAGCGACGATGAACATCTCGCGTGAAGCGTCCCGGGTGGCCTTCGGGCGGAAGCCCTTGGCGAAGCGGAACATGCGCCCCATTTCCCGGAGGAAATCCGGGTACGCCTCGCCCTCGAAGACCTTGATCACCATCGTGCCATCGGCAACCAGCAACTCGGGCGCGATCCCGATCGCGTCGTTGGCGAGGTTGATCGAGCGGAAATGGTCCGAACGCGGGTCGCCGGTGGTGTTGGGCGCCATGTCGGACAGGACTGTGTCGTACCGCTCGACGCCGCCCAGTTCGAGAAGCTCTACGGGCGCGCGCTCGAAGGCGTCCCCTTCGGCCGTGCGTACTTTCGACCCTAATGAAACATGAACGGGCTTGAGATCGATTCCGGCGACCACGCCGCCCTTGCCGACGAGCTTCGCCGCGACCTGCAGCCACGAGCCCGGCGCGCAGCCCAGATCGAGCACCCGATCGCCCCGCCGGATGACCTTGTAGCGGTCCTGGATCTCGAGCAGCTTGTAGGCCGATCGGGCGACGTACCCCTCGCGCTGGGCGCGTCTGGTGAAGGCGTCGTTGATCATGTCGCGCCGGGCCATCGCCCCAGCGTAGCCGGGCTCAACTTGACGCGGGGACGGTCCGAGGTACGTTGTACCGCTCGCCCGAGGGCGAGGCATCCCGGGGCCGTAGCTCAGTTGGGAGAGCGCTTGCATGGCATGCAAGAGGTCGTCGGTTCGATCCCGATCGGCTCCACGTTTCCGGCGAAGGCGCGATATCGCGTCTTCGCTTTTTTTTTATCGACCCAGCATCTCTAGCGGCGGGTGATGGTTTTGCTCAACATCATCGCGTGTGATGATGTCGGATCGCTGCCACGCGTGAAAGAGGTGCTGATATGACAAAGCGTGCGATGCCGATCGCTTTCTTCGTGTTGCTGCTTGTAGTCGGCGTCTTGATCCTTGCCCTGGCGTGGGTTGGGTCGCAGACGTCTTGGATAACGGGCGACGGGCCCATGTTCGAGTCAACTGATGTGAGCATGAGTCTGGGCGATCTGGATAACGACAAAGATCTTGATCTCGTGGTACTCCATTTGGTTCAGGATGGATTGAGTTTTCACCTCGACGGTGAGAAAACGGCACGCTACACAGAGACGTCCGCGACCGATGCGGTCGACGTTGGTGTGATCGATGTCACGGATCCTGATGGGAAAGGCGCCGACGGCTACCCCGACATCGTGGTGCTGACGCGCGACCGGAAGGCCGGCACGAGCGAACTGCGCGTGTGGGTGAATAATGGCGTGGTGAACGAGACAGGCGGCGTGCGTTGGCTCGGGGTATCGAAAGGCAGTTCGATCTCGGTGGCGCCGCACGCGTTTGATGCGCTGCGTGTGGGGCTGTTCGAGACGGGTGAGACAGGGCTTTTCCTATGCGACACCGACAGCGGCGAGCACCTCGGCGCGATCCGCCGCGGCGACAAGACCGATCCGTGGACCGGGTTCGAGTTCGATGCCAAATCACCAAGGAAGCTCAGTGGCACGGAAAAGCTTCGGGCGGTGGTCGATCAGGGGTTGAACGGCATGACGTTTCTTGTTGTAGACGGCAAAGACAAGCTGTCGGTGAAGCGTTACGGGTATAAAAGGGGCATGCAATAGCGTCCTATACGTACTCAGGCAGGAACACCACTCCAGCCACAAGGGGGCCGGAATGATCACTCAGCACTTACGTCTCCGCGCCGTGTGCGCCGCTGCTTCTCTCGCGCTGGCCGTTTCGGCAGCACTCGCGGTGAGCCAGGGAT
This sequence comes from Phycisphaerales bacterium, assembly GCA_965227605.1. GTDB lineage: Bacteria > Planctomycetota > Phycisphaerae > Phycisphaerales > UBA1924 > CALNYS01. The sequence continues at coordinate 1,379,439 of OZ245745.1, forward strand.
CGCGCAACATCACACCTACGAACGTCATCTCGAGTCTGGGTGATCTCGATAACGATAAGGATCTCGATCTCGTGGTGTTGAATGTCCAGTTGCGATCGCCGACGATTTATGCGTACACGGACGGGGATACCACGGTCAAGCCAAATGTGGAGATCGTGATCCCCGGCGCGGTGGATATGTGTCTTGTCGATGTCACATCGCCGGGATCGACCGGGCAGTCACCAAGCGCCGGTCCCGATGGGCGCCTGGATATTGTGGCGCTTGTCGTGCACAACCAAGCAAGCACTCTGCGCGTCTGGGCGAACACGGGCAAAGGCGAGTTCGTGGAGTACAGGCCAGGTCAGCATTCGGAGACATATCCGTTCGAGCTCACGGGGCCGGCGTACAGCTCGCTCTGGTGCGTCCCGCTCGCGCCAGGAAATGGCGCCGACATTTTTGTATACGTGTCGCCGACGCAGACCGCGCCCGGAACGTATGTGGCGTCAGCGAACGTCGGCGTCAGCGAGGGGGTCTGGAAGGGTTTCAGGAGCGATCAGAACTCTGAGCAAGAGGCGTTTGAGCTTGGTGCGCAGGAATCACTCGAATCAGTACTCGATCAGGGAGGCATCGGTGTGTCTTTCGTTGTGTACTCGACAGCGTCAAGTGATATCGCTATCCGGAACTATGCGGTTGGCGAGGGCTTGCAGTGACGCAGCGGCTCGTTCGCGAGTCGTTCGAGCGGCAAGCGCTGATGCACACTCTCGGCGCCCGAATCGAACGTGTCGAGGACGGGCTTGTTGAGATCGCGCTGCCGAACGATCCGAAGCTGCACCAGCAGCACGGCTTTGCCCACGCCGGCGCGATCACGTCCATCGCGGACTCGGCCTGCGGCTACGCGTGTCTGACCCGTATGCCCGAGAAATCCAATGTTCTCTCCGTCGAGTTCAAGATCAACCTGCTCGCGCCGGCTGCGGGTGACGAGTTCCGCGCGGTCGGTCAGGTGCTGCGCAGCGGGAGGACGATCAGCGTCGGGAGCGCGGAGGTCTACGCGTATAGCAAGGGCGTTGAGCCCAAGCTCATCGCGGCGATGCAGGCAACGATGATGCGGGTAGATCTCGGTGAGCGAGCCGGTTGAACCACGCTACCCCTCTGGCCACGCCATCGCCTCGCCTGTTTCCAGCAGCGTCTTCAGCCGCGACAGGCTCTTGAGCCAACCCACCGGAGAGATGATCTCACTCGTCCGCGGCGCTCGTGTGCAGTCGTGGTCGAGCTGTACCAGCACCGTCTCCCCGCGCTCGATAATTTTGACTTCGACGACGGTCTCGGGTTCCTCGAAGCCGAAGCCGACGAAGTTCCAGGTGAACGCGAGCCCGCTTCCGTAATCCAGATAGATAACTTTGCCTCGGTAGAAGACGCGCCCGTCCTGCCCCCACTCGACGAGATCGCCAGGCGACCCGCCGAAGGCGGTGCAGGGCGAAGAGAACCATGCTTCGTACGCCTCGGGCTCGGTGAAGCTCCGCCACACCTCGTCGTACGGCGCTTCGATGTACGCCCACGCGCGAAGATGCTCACCGCCCTGGGGTTGATCACCGGAACGCTGGGTGCTGGCGCACGCGCCGAGTACAAAAGCCATGAAGGTCGAGAGGAAGACACGCATTCCAGCATTATTATCACCGAACGCGGACGCTGCGTTGACAGTTTTTTCTTGTGCGACGGACGATCGTCCGCGAAGATCAAATCATGAAGATCCGAACCATCGCTGCCTGTACGTTCCCAATTCTCAGCGCCGCGGCCGCCGGCGCCGCCAACTTCGGCCCGGGCGAGGCCGGCCCTATCGCCGACGGCCCCGACGGTGTCACCACCTACGAGCTGGACATCGCCGCCAGCGGCGCGATCGGGGACGCCGGCAGGTTTCTCAGCGTGAACATAGATTTGGCTCACACCTGGGCGGGCGATCTCGCCATCACGCTCAAGCACAACGGCGTCGAGGTGACGCTCCTCGATCGGCTCGGCGTTCCCGAGAGCGAGTTCGGGCAGAGTGCCGATTTCGACGGCGTGTACACGTTCAGCGACAACGGCGCGTCCTGGGCCCCCTTCGAGATCGCCGATCTTGGTTCGGGTTTCGTGATCCCCGAGAGCGTATACCAGACCAACAACTCCGACGGATCGAATCTCGATCAGTTCTCGGGTCAGGACATCTTCGGGGTGTGGACGCTGACGGTTCGCGACGCAGAGAACTTCGACACCGGCGCGATCCGTTCCTGGTCGCTCGATGTCGTGCCGGCGCCAAGTGCCGCGGCTGTTTTCGGGATCGCCGGGACGAGTCTGGTTCGTCGCCGAAGCCGACGCGCCACAGATCCGGTCTGACGCCCATCACTCGTCAGCGGTTCCCCACGAGGCGAGCAGGATCGCAAGGTCAGCTCCGGTTGTGACCCCGTCACCGTCGAGGTCGCCGCCCGGAGCGCCCCACGACGCAAGCATGTGAGCTAAGTCGCCCGCGTCCACGTCGCCGTCGCCGTCAAAGTCCCCCGGGAGCGTTGGTGAGAAAACGAGTTCGTTGGTGTAGCGCCCTGAATCAAAGACCTGATCGTTCCACACGGCGGTCTCGCCTGCGCCAGCCCCAAGACGCGGGATATCGAAGACGAGAGCCATCAGCTCGCCGTCGGCGAAAGTCCACGCGCGGATGTCGGGCATGGCGGGCAGCTCGTCGCGGAAGAGTGTGCCCATCCGCGACGCCCGGCTATCGCCCTCGGCGTCGGTGACGCCGAACTCCGGGATGAAGTACGGCTGCTGCGTCACCTGACGAAACGCGGCGAGCGCGTGTGACGTCGTGAAATCAAGATCGATATCCGGGTCGTCGTTGGAGACGTACGCGCTGCCTCCGATCCAGTCGACGTAGTCGTCTCCGGGATAGAAGTGACGCGGGTGCAGCGTGTCGAGAAAGGGGAGTTCGTCGGGATCGAGGTCCTGTGGGTTCATGTAGGCGGAGTTCGAGTACATGAACCACGTGACGTTCGTGACGTCCTCGTCGCGGAAAACGTCGATCACGTAGTGGTAGAGATCGCGGACGCGCTCGGGGCCGTCCGGGATCGCGGGATCGCCGTACCAGCCGGTGAGATCATCGTCGTCGACGCTTAGGAAGTACTGGTTGCCCAGCGGGCCGAATGCGAACGCCCCGATCGTGTTGAACTCGCCAGCGGGCGAGAGCATGATCGGCTGCCCGAAATCCTTGATTTCGTTCGCCACATTTCGGATGTAGTCGTCGTACACACCAGAAAACACGTCCGCCCACGTCACAGGCGGTTCCGCGCCTGTGGTCCAATAGTCCGGGTGCTCGACGATGTAACCGATCGCGTCCCACGCGAGCGCGAGCACGGCGCCGTCCGGGGCGATCTGCTCGGCGAACCCGAGTGGGCTCAGGGTGACGTCTTCACCTTCGAGCGGGTCGCGCAGAGTCTGGAGAATCGGGGAGGGGGCCTTGATCCCCGCGCTGTTCCAGTCGTGGAAAGTGAAGACGATCCCGGGCGGACGCTCCTGAGAAAGGGCGGTCACCTCGGCGTAGTTCGATTCGACCGTCCCGATGTTGTACAGCCCGGCGTACACGCGTCCTGGATCAGGGATCACCTTCTGGGCGGAAGCGCTCGGCGCGAGCGCAATGCACGACAACGCGATGATGACGGGGTGCAGACGCATGATGAAACCCTCGGCGCAAGAACCGGATATTGGTTCCGGCGCAGCGGTGAAGAATTTCACGCGCCCGTGTTCTCTTGCAGGCTGGCGACGACCGAATAATCCTCCAGCGTCGTCACGTCCTGCGTGATCTCCGTCTCGCCCGCGGCGATCGAGCGCAGCAGGCGGCGCATGATCTTCCCCGAGCGCGTCTTGGGCAAAGCGTTCGTGAAGCGGATCTGGTCGGGCTTGGCGATGGCGCCGATCTGTTCGCTGACGTGCTCGCGCAGCGCGGCGACCGTCTCCTCACCGGGCTCGACACCCGACGCCAGCGTGCAGAAGGCGGCGATGCCCTCGCCCTTGATCTCGTGCGGCGTGCCGACCACCGCGGCTTCGACGACGCTTTCGTGCGCCACCAACGCGCTCTCGACCTCCATCGTGCCGAGGCGGTGGCCCGAGACGTTGATCACGTCGTCGATGCGTCCCATGATCCAGAAGTTGCCGTGCTCGTCGCGCCGCGCGCCGTCGCCCGCGGTGTAAAAACCCGGCACGCGCGACCAGTAGGTGTCGATGAAGCGTTCACGGTCCCCGTAGATCCCGCGGAGCATCCCAGGCCAGGGCTTGCGGATGACCATCAGCCCGCCCTGGTTCGCGGGCAGCTCGTCGCCTTGTTCATCGACGACCGCCGCGTCGATCCCGAAGAACGGGCGCGTGCAGGAGCCGGGAACGGTGGGCGTGGCGCCAGGCGCCGGGGTGATGACGTGCCCGCCTGTCTCGGTCTGCCAGTAGGTGTCGACCACGGGGCAGCGTCCGCCGCCGATGACGTCGCGGTACCACATCCACGCTCGCGGGTTGATCGGTTCACCCACGGTGGCGAGCAGCGCGAGGCTGGAGAGATCGTGCTTTTTCGGGTGCTCGTCGCCCCACTTCATGAAGGCGCGGATGGCGGTGGGGGCGGTGTAGAACTGCGTCACCTTGTGACGCTCCACGATGTCCCAGAAGCGCGCTTCATCGGGGAAGTTCGGCGCCCCCTCGTACATCAGCGTCGGCACGCCGTGCGGCAGGACGCCGTAGACGATGTACGAGTGCCCCGTGATCCACCCGATATCCGCGGTGCACCAGTACACCTGCCCGCGCCCCGGCACGAGGTTGAACGTCGTCTTCGCCGTCAGCCCGGCGTACACCATGTAGCCGCCGGTGGTGTGCAGGATGCCCTTGGGCTTGCCGGTCGAGCCCGAGGTGTACAGCAGGAACGCCATGTGCTCGGAATCGACGGGCTCGCAGGGGACGTGATCGGGCGCGTCGCTGACGAGCTCTTCCCACGCGCGGTCGCCGTCGCGCTCCGCGATCTCGTTCTTGCAACGCGTAAGCACAACGACGGAATCTACGTCATCGCCTGATTCGCTCAGCAGATCGCGGGCTTTATCGACGTTCTCTTTGAGTGGGATAACCGACCCGCGTCGCCAGCCGCCGTCGGCGGTGACGATCACCCTCGAGTCCGCGTCCTGCACCCGATCGGCGATCGCCTGGGCGCTGAAGCCGCCGAAGATGATCGAGTGCGCCGCCCCGATGCGCACGCAGGCCAGCATGGCGATCGCGAGTTCGGGGACCATCGGCATGTAGATGGTGACGACGTCGCCCTTCTTCACGCCGAGCTGTTGCAACGCGTGAGCGAAACGGCTGGTCTCGCGCTGCAGGTCCGCGTAGGTGAGCGTGCGGATCTCGGGGGCGCCGTTCTCGATCGGCTCGCCCTCCCAGATGATCGCCGGCGCGGCGCCGAAGCCGAGATCGACCTGGCGGTCCACGCAGTTGTAGCAGAGGTTGGTTGTGCCGCCGACGAACCACTTGGCGTCCGGCGCCTCCCACTCCAGCACGCGTTCCCACGGCGTGAACCAGTGGTACTCGCTCGCGGCTTCGCCCCAGAACCCTTCAGGATCCCCGATGGAACGTTTGTAGCTCGCTTCGTACTCCTCCATCGACTGGACGCGCAGCGGGCCGAGGCGCTCGGCGAGATCAGTGGGGGGGTCGAAGACGCGGGTCTCGGCGAGCGTGGACTCGATCTGGGGTGTGGTGGTCATGCCGCCTCCTTGGGTGCGTCTATTGTGCGCGTTGCGCGAGGCTGTTCGCCAGTTCGCTCTTGCCGAGTTGTTGAGCCATGTTTGCAGCGCTGAGGAAGAAGTCTCGGCGGACGGATTCGTCAGCTTCTTCCGCGGCGCGGGTCATTTCCGCTAACGCTTGTTCGTAGCGTCGACCGGCCCAGAGCGCGAGCGCGTAGTCGCGCCGGAAGCCCGCGGCCTCCGGGTAGATCTCGAGTGCGTTCTCAAGTGAAGCGGCGGCGTCGAGCGGGCGCTGCGCCGCCATCTGCGCCCCGGCGAGCTGGGCGTGGGCCGTGTAATCCCCGGGGAGAGCCTCGACGCCCGCTTCATAGGTGCGCAACGCGTTGTCGATCTCGCCGGCACGCATATAGAGATCGCCCAAGGTCCAGCGTGTTTGCGCAAACCGCGGGTGGCGCTCGAGGACTTCATTGAGGTAATCGACCGCCTCAAAGCCACGGCCCTGGCGGAGCATGAGCTGCGCGATATCCACTACCAACCCGTCCTGCTCGCCCTCGCGCGCGACGACGCGCCGCAGCGCCTCTTCACCATTCGCGTTCTTCCCGAGCTGCGCGTACACCAGCCCGAGCTGGAAATCCGTCTTCGGCGTCGAGGCCAGCCCCAGCTCATGCACGCGCTCAAACGACCGCTCGGCTCGCTCGTACAGCGCCGGCGCATCACCCTCGATCTTCTCCTCCGCGATCAGCGTGATGCGCTGCAGCGCCGTCATCCCCGACGCCCAATGCCAGCTCACCACCGTCGAGTGCGCGATCAACCCCAGCATCCCGGTGATCAGCAGCAGGTACACCCCGCCCCACGCAGTGAACCGTCCTCGCCGGCGCAGCTGGAACCCGTGAATCCGTACGTTTGCCTCGGTCACCGACCGCCACGCCTTCCACACCAACCACGTCGCGACGCCGGCGATGCCCGCCGCGAACAGCATCGGGATCACGCCGTACAGCCCGCGCACCGAAACGAACGTGACCATGAAGAAGACCGCGAGGCCGATCTCCTGCGTCCACGTAAGATCCCAGCGCGGCTTGACGGCGGGTGTCTTCGCTTTCTTCTTCCGTTTCTTGGCGGTGCTCGGGTCGGGGTCGCGTGGGTTGTTGCCGAGCACGGGCGGCATAGCCGCTTTGTACGCGAGCGCATCAGAAGGGCACGCGCTCACGCAATCCATACATTTCATGCAGCCCGGATCAACGACCATGCCGTGGTCCTTGATCTCCTCGCTCACGCGCACGTTGGAGGTGCACACGGCCGTGCACACACCGCACTCGGCGCACTTGTCGTGATCGACGACGATGCGCATCGGGGCGTACTTGTCGAGCGGGGCGAAGAACCCGCCGTACGGGCAGCCGTAGGTGCAGAAGCCCTTCGCCCCCAGCGTGTACACGATGAGAAAACCCACAACAAAGAAGAACGGGATCGCCACCCAGAGCGTGGGGAACGTCGCCCAGAAATCTTCGACGATGAAGGCGCCCTCGAGGTGCGCCCAGGCCGGCACGCCGCCGATGTAGATCAGCCCCTCCGGCCATACATCCTCAAGCGCCGGTGCTACAACCCACCGCTTCGCCGCCGGCCACACGAACATGTACAGCGCCAGCCCCAGCGGGAACCACAGCAGCAACCGCGAGTAAAACGGCGCCGGGCGCAGCTTGAACTTCTTCAGCAGCCACAGGCTGGCGTCCTGCAGCGCCACCACGTGGCACCCCCACCCGCAGAACACGCGCCCGAAGATCAGCGTCGAGAGCAGCGCGATCGCGAAGAACACCGCCCCGGCGTTCACCTCACCCTCGGTGAAGGTGTACATCGCCTCAGAGGGCTCGACGGGCGAGACCGTCTCACCCGCCAACAACCAGTGCGCCACATGCAGCAGAATCGCGACGTGTACAAGCAGCAGCACCAGCGCCCGCCAACGCCCCATCCTGCTGCGGGCTCGCTTTCGGTTCTTTTTCGGGTCGGTCAGCACGCTCAGCGGGACGGTGCGTCCTGCGCCCGGGTCATGTTGTGGTGGGGAGGTCGCCATCGCCAACCGGATCGTATCCCGGTCGCAGGAAAGGCGTGTACGGGGGGTCTTCGTGGCGACGTCCGGGAACGCCCGCTCGCCTGATCCCTACAAATCATCCACAACGCTCTGGCCTGCCCCTCGTGCGTTGTGTAGGGTCAAAGGGACGCGCTGCGCTGTCGATCGGTCGACGGCGCGGCCATATCGCAGAGCCGCACGCCCCGATCCACGCACTCTCTGGTCGAGACACGCCGTCGATGGGGGCGGTATCTCCGGTCCGCTGCGGCCGGGAGGAGAACTGATTCATGAACCGCTTCGCCTGTCTTGCGCTCGCCGCTACCTGCGCGACCGCCGCGCCGGCATTTGCCTCCGAGACGATCTCGCGCGAGGTCTACGTCTCAGGCTTTACTCAGCCGCTTGAGTTCGTCCAGAGCACCACGGACGACGCCATCCAGTACATCGTTCAGCAGAACGGCATTATTCGAGTCATCCAGGACGGCGCGATCGCGGGCACGTTCCTCAATGTTCAGACCCGCGCCAGCTTTGGCTCAGAGCGCGGTCTGCTCGGCATGGCCCTCGACCCCGATTTCGCCAACAACGGCCGGTTCTACATCAACTACACGAACACCGCAGGCAACACCAACATCGCCCGCTACACCCTCGAGACCACCGCTCGCGGTGGCTTCGACCCGCTCCAGGGCGACTTCTCATCAGAGGAAGTCCTGCTGACCATCAACCAGGACTTCCCCAACCACAACGGCGGCTGCATGCGTCTCGGCCCTGACGGCCATCTCTACGTCGCCCTTGGCGACGGCGGCTCCGGCGGCGACCCCTTCAACAGGGGCCAGACTCGAAACCAACTTCTCGGCAAGATCCTCCGCCTCGACATCTCCACCGCCACCGGCTACGCCATCCCCGACGGCAACCCCTACACCGACGTCTCCGCTTTCCGCGACGAGATCTGGTCCTACGGCCTCCGCAACACGTGGAAGTTCACCTTCGACGAGGGCCCCTGCGGCACCAACGGGATGCTCCTCGCCGACGTCGGCCAGGGCGCCCGTGAGGAAATCAACTACGAGCCCGCCGGCGCCGCCGGCCGCAACTACGGCTGGGACTGCCGTGAGGGCATGATCGCCCACGGAAGCAACTGCGATCCGCCCGCCGGTGAATCATTCACCGAGCCTTTCTTTGACTACGTCTGGAACACCTTTGGTCGTTCCATCACCGGCGGTTTCGTGTACCGCGGGACCGAGATGGCCCACAACCGCGGGCGCTACTACTTCGCTGACTTCATCAGCGGCCGCGTCGCCTCCGTTCTTCTCGAGTTCGACGGCGACGGTGAGGCCTCATGGACCGACTACATCGAGCACACCGCCGAACTCGGCGGCGTCGGCAACGTCGCCGGCTTCGGACGCGACGCCGACGGCGAGCTTTACATCCTCAGCTACAACGGAACCATCTACCGCATCAACGGTTCAAACGCTCTGGGCGACGTTGATCAGGACAACACCATCGGCGCGACCGATCTCGCCGTCCTCATCGCGTCGTGGGGCGCGACCGACTGCGGCGTCACCGACCTCAACAACGACGAGATCGTTGACGCTTCCGATCTGGCCATCATGATCGCCGGCTGGGGCGATGTGATAGTCGACTGATACGAAACATAAGTGCTGCAAGGCCCCGCCCCTCGTCGGCGGGGCCTTTTTCATGCGCGGTACACTCCCGCAATGCGCTCGGTCGATGCCCAACTGGTGGACAAACTCATCGAGGTCTACGCCTCCGGCGCCTTCCCGATGAGCGACCCCCGCACCGGCGAGATCGGTTTCTACACCGCCGACCCCCGCGCCCTCGTGCCGCTCGACGACGCCTTCCACACCCCGCGCAGCGTCGAGCGCGACCTCAAACGCAGCCGCTTCACCTTCCGCACCGACACCGCCTTTGTCGAGGTCGTCAGCGGCTGCGCCACGCCCCGTCGAGGCGCAACCAGCGACGACGCCTGGCTCGACGGGACCATCGCCGGCTGGGCCGTTGCTCTTCATGAGGCCGGCTACGCCCACTCCCTCGAAGCCTGGGCGATCGATGACGATGGCGCCGAAGCCCTCGTCGGAGGCATCTACGGCGTCTCCATCGGGACCGCCTTTCTCGGCGAGTCCATGTTCCACCGCGCCCGCCCGCGCCTCGCGGACGGCTCGCGCGATCCCTTGGACGGCACCGGCGCCTCCAGCGCCTGCCTCGTCACCCTCCAGCGCCACCTCCGTGCCTGCGGCTACACCCTCTTCGACGCCCAGATCCCCAACCCGCACACCGAGCGCTTCGCCCTGCGCGAGACGCCCCTCGACGACTACCGAAAACTCCTCGATAAAGCGGCCAAATCGCCCGACGCCTGGCACCCGCTGCCGAGCGACTAGCGGTACCATCCCCGCCCCAAACCGCCCGCCCCGTCCCGGAGACGCACCAATGGCCCTCGAAGCCGGCATCGTCGGCCTGCCCAACGTCGGCAAGTCCACCCTCTTCAACGCCCTCACCGCCGCCGGCGCCCTCGCCGCCAACTACCCCTTCGCCACCATCGAGCCCAACGTGGGCGTCGTCGCCGTCCCCGACCCCCGCCTCGACACCATCCAGTCCTTCATCAGCACCCAGAAGGTCGTGCCCGCCGCGATGCGCCTCGTCGACATCGCCGGCATCGTCAAAGGCGCCAGCGAGGGCGAGGGCCTCGGCAATAAGTTCCTCTCCCACATCCGCGAGGTCGACGCCGTCTGCCATGTCGTCCGCTGCTTCGAGAACACCAGCGAAGACATCACCCATGTCGACGGCTCCGTCGATCCCGTCCGCGACATCGAAACCATCGAAACCGAGCTGATGCTCGCCGACCTCCAGACCCTCGAAACCGCCAAACCCAAAGCACAGCGCGCCGCCCGCGGGAACGACCCCGAGGCCAAGCTCCGCCTCGCGATGATCGACGCCCTCACCCCAGGCTTGCAAGAGGGCGAGTCCGTCCTGAAGCAGATCGCCTCCGGCAAAGTAGACGCCACCGGCGACCGCAAGCGCGCCCTCAAAAGCCTCGGCCTCATCACCGCGAAGAAAACGCTCTACATCGCCAACGTCGATGAGGACGACCCATTGGGCCAGGGCGCCCACGCAAACGCCGTGCGCGAGCGGGCCGCGAGCGAGGGCATGGAGGTCGTCCCCGTCTGCGCCAAGATCGAGTCCGAGCTTGCCGAACTCGACGAGGACGACAAGAAGGAAATGCTCGAAGCCGTGGGGCTGGAAGAGCCGGCGCTGCACTCCGTCGCCCGCGCCGCCTACCGCCTGCTGGGCATGCACTCCTACTTCACCGCCGGCGAAAAAGAAGTCCGCGCCTGGCCCATCCCCGTCGGCGCCACCGCCCCCCAGGCCGCCGGCGTCATCCACACCGACTTCGAAAAAGGCTTCATCCGCGCCGAGGTCTACAGTGTCGACGACCTCACCCAGTTCAAGAGCGAGAAAGCCATCCGCGAAGCCGGCAAACTCCGCGTCGAGGGCAAGGACTACGTGATGCACGACTCGGACGTCGTGCATTTCCTGTTCAACGTCTGATGCTCCGCCGCACCACCCCAACCTCCGTCGCCCTCGAAACCACCCTCCTCGCCCACGGCGTGCCGCGTGACAGCGCGCTCGCGCTGCACGAAGAACTCTCGAACATCATCGACAACGCCGGCGCTCACCCCGCCCTCGTCGGCGTGCTCGACGGCGACCCCATCGTCGGCATGGCGCCTTCCGAGCTCGCGCGCCTGCTCGCGGTTGACAATCTTGCCAAGCTCAACACCGCCAACCTCGGCCTCGCGCTCGCGCGCAAACACTCCGGCGCCACCACCGTCAGCGCCACCATGGAACTCGCCGCCCGCGCGGGCGTCGCCGTCTTCGCCACCGGCGGCATCGGCGGCATCCATAAGGGCTACGCCGAACACCTCGACGTCTCCTCCGACCTCCTCGCCCTCGCGCGTTTCCCCGTCGCCGTCGTCGCCTCGGGCGTGAAGTCCATCCTCGACGTCGAGTCCACCCGCGAAGCCCTCGAAGCCCTCGGCGTCCCCGTCGTCGGCTACCAGGCCGATTCGTTCCCCGCCTTCTACCGGCGCGAGTCCGGCGCAACTGTTGACGCCCGCTTCGACAACGCCGAAGAGCTGGCCGCCTTCTGCCGCCACGAGACCAACCGCACCGGCAGGGGGGTGCTGGTCTGCAACCCCATCCCCGAAGCCGACGAGATCGCCGAGGGCGACTGGAACAAGTGGGTCAAGCAGGCCACGAAACGCGCGAACGCCCAGGGCGCCAGCGGGCGGGGCGTGACCCCCGCGATCCTCTCCGCCCTGCACGATCTCTCCGGCGGCGCGACGCTCACGTCCAATATCGCGCTGGTCAAATCCAACGCCCGCCTCGCCGCCCGGATCGCCGTGTTCGGGCGCTGATACAGCCCGCACAACCCGCACAACCCGAACTCCCCGCACATTTGCGTTGGTCACACACCGCTTCCGCGTTATTCTTTGTACGGAAGCCGGTGTGGGGCTGCACACCTCCCCGGCGCACGGAGGAGTACGAGAGATGAAGACTTGCACACGCGCCGCGCTCGCGGCGGTTCCGTTCTGCGCCCTCGTTGCGCCCGCCATCGGCGGCATCGAGCTGGGCGTCAACCTGCTGAACAACTCCAACGCCGAGGCCGGCCCGGGAGGCACGGGCCAGGTCGTCCCCATCCCCGGATGGGCCGCGACCCAGGGCTTCCTCACCGTCGCCGCCTACGACGGCACGCCCGCCCTGCTCAGCGACGCCGACCCCGGCCCCGCCGACCGCGGCGACAACTACTTCACCGGCGGGACTGCCGACGTTTCCGTCGCCGAGCAGCGTTTCAACCTGTTCCCCCGCGCCGCCCAGATCGACGCCGGCCTGCTCACCTTCGAGCTCGACGGCTGGCTGGGCTCCGCGGCCATCGAAGACGACGCCACCCTCAGCGTCACCTTCCTCGACAACAACCTCGACGAGATCTCCACCTTCAGCATCGGCACGCTCGCCCGCGGCGAGATCGAACTCAGCGGCCTCACCTTCTTCGAGACCGCCGACTTCATCCCCACGGGCGCCCGCGAAGCCGTCGTCGAGATGACCTTCACCCGCGCAAGCTCAGGCTCGTCCTACAACGACGGCTCGGCTGACAACGTCGCCTTCCGCATCATCCCCGCGCCAGGCCCCGCAGCCCTGCTGGGCGTGGCCAGCGCCGTGGCGCTCCGCAGGCGACGCTGAACATTCGCTAGGTCAAACAGACCCAGTCCTGTACCATGACCCCGTGCGCTTCACGAAGATGCACGGCTGCGGCAACGACTACCTACTCGTCGACGAACCCGTCGACCTGAGCGGGTCGCATGTGCGCGCTGTCTGCGACCGGCGCTCCGGCGTGGGCGCCGACGGCGTCATTCTCATGCGCCCCGCCGATAACGGCGCCGATGTTTCGATGCGCATCTACAACCGCGACGGCGGTGACGGCGGCGTCTGCGGCAACGGCGCCCGCTGTGTCTGCGAGCGCGCTGTCGCTCTCGGCTGGGCCGGCGAGACCATGCGCATCGACGCCGGCTCGCGCACACTCACCGGCGAGTGCCTCGGCGCGGGCGACGTCCGCCTCGACATGGGCGAACCCGTCATAACCCTCGCCGAAGTCCCCGTCCTCGCGGGCGAACTCGACGAGACGGGCGTCCTCGGCGTCGAGCACCAGGTCGAGGGCCTCCCCGCCGTCTTCGTCTCCATGGGCAACCCCCACATGGTCGCCATGGTCGAGGAAGACCCCGATTCCCTGAACCCCGGGCGCCTCGGCCCCCGCATCGAGAACCACCGCGCCTTCCCCCAGGGCATGAACCTCCACCTCGCCCAGATCACCGCCCGCGACTCCGCCACCGTTCGCTCCTGGGAGCGCGGCGCCGGGCTCACCCCTGCCTGCGGCACCGGCGCCTGCGCCGTCGTCGTCGCCGGCGTTCTCACCGAACGTCTGAGCCGCGTCGCCGTCATCCGCATGGCCGGCGGCAACCTTGAAGCCGAGTGGGACGACGCCGCCGGGCGCGTCCTCCTCACGGGCCCCACCGCCGTGGTGTGCGAGGGCGAATGGACGCCCAGCGCAGCCAAACGCGAAGCCCGCATCACCTAATAAGCGCATCGCCGTATCCTGCGTCGATGGACTACCCCCGCCTCGAAACCGAGCGCCTCGTCCTCCGCGCCCCGGGTCAGGCGGACCTCCCTGCCATGCCTGCGCTCTTCTCCGACCCCGACATCCACGCCTACACCCGCAGCATCCCCTACCCCTACACCCACGACGATTCCGTCGCCGCGCTCCAGCGCTTCGAGAAACTCCGCAGCGCGGGCGAAGCCATCACGCTGTTCATCGACCTCAAGGAAACCAACCAGCTCGTCGGCTCCGTCGGTTTCCTCAACATCAAACCACGCGAAGAGGCCGAGTTCGGCTACATCATCGGGCGACAGTGGTGGGGGAGGGGCTACGCCACCGAAGCCTGCCGCGCGCTCCTCGCCTGGGGCTTCGGCACGCTCGGCTTCAATGAGGTCTGCGCCCACGCCATGACGCGCAACCCCGCCTCCTCGCGCGTGCTGGAAAAACTGGGGATGCGTTCCCTGGGCGTGATCCCCGCCAAGTGCGAGAAGGACGGCGAATACCACGACGCCGAGGGCTTCGTTCTCACCAAAGCCGAATGGACGGAGGGCGCCGCACGATGATCACGCTGGAAACCGAACGACTCACCCTGCGCACCCCCACGCTCGCCGACGTCGAGGCCATCACCGCCTTCGCCAACGACCCCGAGTGCTCCTGGGGCGGTTACGGCATCCCCCACCCCTGCTCCGACGAAGACTCCGAGGCCTGGGTCCGCAAGGGCGGCAAGAAACTCGACGAGGAAGCCGGCTACGCGTTCCTCCTCGTGCGCAAGGAAGACGGCGCGATCATCGGCGACGTGCAACTCAACCGCGACGCCCCCCGCAACGTCGGCGACATCGGCTACATCGTCGGCAAGGAACACCGCGGCGCCGGCTACGCCGAAGAAGCCGCCCGCGAGCTCCTCCGCTTCGCCTTCGAAGATATCGAACTCCACCGCGTCTACGCCACCTGCTGGAGAAGCAACGAACGCTCCGCCCACATCCTCGAAAAACTCGGCTTCACCCGCGAGGGCGTCCTCCGCGAGCACGCCCTCAAGTGGGGGAAGTACGAGGATGATGTGTACTACGGGTTGCTGCGCCGGGAGTGGGAGGAAGCGCGAGACTAACTTTTTAGAGTTCTCTCAATCCCTTCCTTCAAAACCACCGCATGATTCCGCTCCACCTCCCGCGACGCATACAAAAGCGTCAGCGTCGTCGCCCCGCTCTCCCGCGCCGCCGCCAGCAGCGTCTCCACCGCCGCACCGTTGGCCTTGATCTCTTTCAGATACTGCTTGCGAAACTCCGGGAAATGCTCCGCATCCCGCGGGCACGATTTCCGCAACTCACTCGACGGCGCCACGTCCTTCGCCCACACGTCCAGCTCCGCCTCGTCCTTCGACACCCCCCGCGGCCACAGCCGGTCCACCAGCGCCCGGAACCCGTCCTCTGGCGCCGCGTCGTCGTAGATGCGTTTGGTCTGAATCTTCATGCTGCCATCGTAGCGCGAATGAGGCGCCGCGCACGCGTCACGCCAGCCTCTAAACTATGCATACAACGCCGCAGGAAGGACCTCAGCCAGGCATGACCACGCCCCGAAGCGAAGCAGAAGACCGCCAAGTCCGCGAGATCCAGGCCGCCGAACGCCCCGAGGGCGCCCCGCCGCCGCAAGACACCCGCAAGCGCTGGGTGCTCATCGGCTTCGTCTGCCTGCTGGCCTTGGGCGTCGCCACCGTCATCGTGCTCTTCGCCCTTGACGGAACGACAGCCGTCATGTTCGGCGGGGCCATGCTGCTCGCCTACATCATCCTGGGCGGCGCCACGGCCATCGTCGGCGTCATGGAACGCTCCCGCGTGCGCTCTGAAGTCCGCGAACAGATCGAGTCCGGGCGACGCTGAGGCCTACACTCCGCCCATGACCGGCAAACGCTTCAAGGGCGCCCTGCGCGACATGTGGTGGATCGCGCTGATCACGCTCATCGCGGCGCCCGTGGTCTGGCTCTTCGTCGAGCCCTGGATCGCCTGCTTCATGCCGCCCTTCGCTGTCCTGACGATCCTCTATTTCGCCTTTTTTCGCTACGACGACGAAGGAAACGAACGCTCCGACCTGTAGACTCAGTGTCGGAGGTTCCCCCATGCGTTACGTCGTTCCGTTCATCGCCGCTCTCACCTGCGCAAGCCTCGCCGCCGCCGCCACCATCGAATACGCCATCGACGACGGCGACGGCGACACGAACCAAGGCCCGCCCTCCACCTTCGACCCCGACACCCTCTGGGGCAACTACTTCGTCGCCCAGGAAGGCGGCGAGGTCATCACCTCCATCTCCGTCGCCTTCGGCCCCACCTTCCCCACAGGCGGCCCCGTGAAGGTCTGGCTCTTCGACGACCCCGACGACGACTTCGACCCCCTCAACGCCGTCCCCCTCACAAGCGTCACGCTCGAGCACGACGGGACCAGCGGTGATGTGTTCCGCGTCTTCGAGATCACGCCCACCGAAGTGAGCGGCGGCTTCTTCGTCGCCGCCAACGCCTTCCTCTTCGGCGGCGTGGACCGCCCCCTCCGCGTGGACACCAGTCACCCCGGCGACCGCTCCTGGTTCTTCTACGACCCCGAGATCGACGATGTCGCGGACGACCTGAGCGCCGCCGCCTTCTCCACACGCATGGACAACACCGACTTCGTCATCTTCCCCGGCGCCTTCATGATCCGCGCCGAGGGCGTCCCCGCCGGCTCACCCGCCGATCTCAACGCTGACGGTGTCGTCGACTCTGAAGACCTCGCCATCCTGCTGGGCGCCTGGGGCGGCCCCGGAGCCGACCTCGACAACGACGGCGTGACCGGCGCCAGCGACCTGGCCATCCTCCTCAGCGCGTGGGGCTAAGTGATCAGCTACGCCGCCTCGCGCCGCCCCGCCGCCAGCAGCTCCGCCTGATCCCGCTGATCCATCGCGATCTCGCTCAGCCCGCGCCACGTCTTGAAGATCAGGTTCCAGTACATGATCACCGCGATCAGCGGCCCAACCACAACCAGCGCCCCGATCGTCACCAGCACCGGCCCCAGCCACATGAACCGCGCCGCGCTCTCGTCCAGTGTTTCATCCGGGATGCGCCCCGCAAGCCAGCGCACATAGCTCATCGTCGCGAAGAACTTCACCGCCATCGCCACGAAGGCCGTCAGCCCAAGCCCAGCGACAAGGAACATCGCCCCCGCGAACGCCTGCTCAGGCGCGTCAGGGCTCGTCATCGCCACGACAGACGCCGGCCCAACCGCCAGCGCCAGCAAAAGCAGCGTCTGCGCGATCACTGCGAACCGAACCACAGGACGCGACTTCGAGGGCGACGCGAACTCGGCTTCTTTCGGATCCCGCGTCGTCAGCCACCACCACCCAAGCACACCGGCCGCGGTCGACACCAGCATCACCAGCGCGTGCGCCATCTCGAGCAGCGCCATCGTCTCGCCCGCGCCGCTCGGATCGCTCGTGAGCGCAGGTCCCGCCGTCAACCCCACGACGAACATCGCCACCGTCGCGCCGAGATTGATCACCATCGCCGCCATCACAAAGACCGCGCCGTCGCGCAGCGTCCCCACGTAGCGTGGTGAGCTGTCGCTCAGCGTCGTTGTGAACCCGTCGGCGGCCCCGGGCGTTGGCGTTGTCTCGGCGTCCGGCGTCAGTGGAAGCATGGGCGGTCTATCGGCCGCTCCACCGCCCACCCTTACACGCCCGATACGACGCGTGTCCGGTCGTGACGGACAGGCGGTATGCGCATGTATTTTTCTATTGCATCGAGGGCATGTTCCGATATAGTTCGATCTGCGTCGCGAATCGGCGCGTGTACGTTGGTTCTGCGACTGTCTTTTCTTTCGTTTCCGTTTCTTGCAAAGGAGAAACAACAATGCGTGGATTCATGAAAACCCTCGGCGCGATGATTGCGGCTTCGCTCTGCCTCACCGGCACGGTGCGGGCCGACGAATGTCACCTCAGCTGGGACGTGCCCTGTTGCCGTGTGCCCGGCAGCGACCTCGGAATGGCCGATGTCGTTCTGACCATCTGCAACTGCACCAACACCCGCTCCGATTACGAGTGGTTCTTCCCCAACGACCCCTTCAACGCGATGCCCTTCCAGGGCACAACGACCCTCGACCCGGGCGAGTGCGTCGAGATCCCCATCACCATCTTCTGCCCCCCCGGGCAGCCCGGCGAGGCGACCGTCTTCACCATCGTCATCACCAACCTGACGACCGGCACGGTCACCAAGTGTCAGGGTTCTTTCGTGTACACGGGCGAAGTGAAGGCAGAGCCTGCTGACCCCGTCATCGTCGTCGAGACGCCCCGCCCCGTCGACTTCGCCGTCACCGCCACCAACACCAGCAACAAGCCCGTCTCGTGGGCCCCGCAGACACGCGTCGTGCCCGCCGACATCTGGCAGGTCGAGCCCATCGAACCGATCGTCCTCGGCCCGGGCGAAACGCAAACTCTCAATCTCACCGCCAGGCGCGTCGCCGACCACGAGCCCTTCGTCTTCTACGACATCATCCTCCTCTGGGACCAGGACGGCGACGGCGACAACGAGGCCGGCTCCTCAGTTGCCCTGCGCATCGACCGCGGCGCCTGCATCGCCGACCTCGACGGCAACGGCCGCGTCAACAGCGGCGATCTCGCCATCCTGCTCGCCGCGTGGGGCCCCTGTTTCTGAGAGCAGTTTCCCAATCCCGCGGTGAGCCTCACACTCATCGCGAGAGATGATCTCACACGCTCCAACGCCTGCGCCAGCCCGGCGCGGGCGTTTTTCTTTTTTGAGCGTGTCCCGCCCCGCCGCGGAACACCCCGCCCAAACGCTGCGAACGACTGTGCATGAAGTCGCACACCATCCCAAGCCGTCTCTACTTCCGCCGAAGCCGCTACCGCAAGGTCGTGGTCGCCGGCCTGTCCGCCGCCTGGATCGCCGGCATCGCCGCTCTCATCCTCACCGCGGCTCCCGCCAGCGCGCTCTGAGCGTCCGGGAACCCCTCCCACATTCCGCTGCACCCGCGCCCCGATCACGCCGACATACCCGCTGAACCCCAACCTCAGCGGAGTCAGCCATGGACGCGTCCCAAAGCAGCCACCTCACCAGCGAACAGGCCTCCGCACTCTGGCAGGACGTCGACCGACGCCTCGCCGACCGCGCCCCTTTCAGCCTCGGCGGCATCGCCAAGAGCGTCGAGCAGACCCGCCCCCAACCCGTGAGCGTCGGTGGCTCCTTCCCCGTCACCGTCTGCGAACTCTCCCAGACCGGCTGCCGCCTCCGCACCCCGCACGAACTCGGCGTGGGCGACCTCCTCGAAATCACCGTCGAATCCCCCGGCGGCGACGCCCCGCTGCAACGCAAGGCCCGAATCGTCTGGGCCGGACAGACCAGCGAAGAGCAATGGTGCGCCGGCGCCGAGTTCGCCCAGAACTAACCCAGCGATGACATCTCCACGGGCGCCACTGGCAGCTCGCTGCCAGTGTCTTGCTGCGCGCACAACCATCGATCGATGCCCCTGGCGTCACAGATAAATCGAAACCCATCCGCTACGCTCCCAAATCGCTGGAAAGACACCGCAGGAGCGCAAGCATCCCTTCAAAAACGCACAAGCCCGCAGCGCTCGTCAAGCCGGCGCCGACTGTGAAGACCGCACTTGCCATGGTCACTGCCCTGTGCGCATCCTGCGGCCAATCCCAAAGCGAAAACACAACCGAATCACCGCCGCCCTCCCAAGCGTCGGCTCCTTCGGCACAGGTCATGTCCGCCGAAGAACGCGAGTGGAACGCCCGGTTCCAGGAACTCGCGCCCCGTCTCGAGGGCGCGCACAAATTCTCCCAGGACCGCATCGACTTCTACGAGCACTACCTCAAGGGCGCCGCGTACCTCGGCCGGTCGCCGAAGATGTCGCTCTTCCTCGCCGGGATCGAAAGCTCGCTGGAATGGATGTCCTCCGGCGCTGACACGCTCCCCGCGATCGCAGTTCTCAAAACCGACGGTGTCTTCCTGTCGTTCTCCCGCGACGACCCGATGCATCTGACGAGACAAGCCAACAGGATCCTCGAACTCCAGGATGCCTACCGTGCGCACGCCGCAGCGATGACCGCATCAATCGAAACGTTTAGCCGCGCGGCGCAATCCATCGATCAGCCCAAGCTTCGCCCCGAAGCCATTGAAAAATATGAATCGTGCATGCGACCGGCCGCCACCAAGCTCCGACAGGCCGCCGACGCGTTGACAGGTATCTTCGAATCCCAACTCATGCTCGTTGAGCACTGGGACGCATGGCGCCAGCCCGAGCCGCATGGCGCGCCCGAGTTCACCGACGAGGCGCCGCCAGAACTCACCGAACACTTCCAGCAGGCCGCGCAGCGCTACAGCCGCGAGTACTTCCCCTCCCTTCGCGAATCCGAGGCGGCGCTCGACGAATGGCAGGAGTGGTGGACCACGGCCGTCCGCAGCGACGCACCCGAATAGCCTCTCCAGAACCCGCCTGCTACGCTCCTCACACCACCCGTAAGGAACGTCTCATGCGATCCGCATTCATCATTCTGCTCGCCGCCTTCCTCGCCGCGCCGCTCACCGGCTGCGCCCGAACCCTCAATCAATCCCCCGTCCACATCGCCCAGCCTGTCCATGACGTCTGGGGCGCCCCCAACATCTCCCGCGACGGGCGCTTCTACTTCTCAGGCCAGCCCGACCCCGAGTCTCTCGAAGTCCTCGCTTCCCGCGGCGTCGTCAAGGTGATCAATATCCGCTCCCAAGCCGAGATGGACGAGCTCTACTTCGACGAGGCCCTCTTCATCGAAGACCTGGGCGAGACGTACGACATCACCTACGTCCACCTGCCCTTCCCCCGCGAGAACCGCGACCTCTGGCTCGACGACTTCCGCCGTGAACTCGGCCAAACCCGCGGCCCCGTCCTCATCCACTGCGGCTCCTCCAGCCGCGTCGGCGCCGTGTGGGGACGCTACCTCCGCTTCGAGCGCGGCTTCAACGCCGACGACGCCCTCCTCCGCGCGAAGGCCGCGGGCCTGAAATCCGACAGCCTCGCCGAGTGGGTCGTCTCTCCTGTCCGCCGCTGGAGCAACCGATGAACCACGCCGCCAGGCAGGGCATCCTCGCCCAGTACAAGCGCGCGGGCGACTACGCCGAGAAGCTCGTCGCCGACCTCCAGCCTGAAGAGATGATCGCCCAGCCCGTCCCCGGCGTCACCATGAACCACCCCGCGTGGATCCTCTCCCACCTCGCCGCCTACCCGCCCGTCCTCCGCAAGATGATCGAAGGCGAAGAACCCGACGACCCGCTCACCCACCAGTACGGTCAGCAGTCCAAACCAGAAAACGATCTGGGCGAGTACCCACCCAAGGACGCTCTCGTCGCCCACTTCCTGACCGTCCGCCACCGCCTCGCCGAGGCGTTCGAAAACACCAACGAAGACCGCCTCGGCTCGCCCGTCCCGATCGAACGCATGAAAGGCCGCTGGCCCTCCATCTGGCACTGCGCCGTCACGCTGATGACCACGCACGAAGCGGTCCATCTCGGTCAGCTCAGCGCCTGGCGCCGCGCCGGCGGACGCCCGTCGGTCTGATGACAGACGCCGCGCTCGAAGCCGACCTCCGCGCCGTCATCGACGCCCGTGCCCCCAAAATGCCGGGCGACCTCGCCGCGCACGTCGCCATCCCCACCGGCTGGAACCATCAACCCGGCCTCGACCAGTACCGCGCCATCCTCCTCGATCGCCTCCGCACCATCGGCGCGCACGTCGAGATGCGCGAAGGCGACGTCAAACCAGACTGGCTCATGGGCGGCGCCGACCCCGTCATCGCGCCCATCGCCATCTGCACTAGCCCAGCAATCCAAAACGCACCGCACGGCGCGCGCATCCTCATCTGCTGCCACATCGACACCGTCTTCGACCCGCACGGCGACTTCCAAACCATGAAGACCTCCGCTGACGGCGCCACCGCCATCGGCCCCGGCGTCGTCGATATGAAAGGCGGCGTCCTCACCACCCTCAACGCCCTCGAAGCGCTGCACGAACTGAACACCCCCGTCCCCTGGACCCTCATGCTCACCAGCGACGAGGAAACCGGCTCCTACTGCTCCGAGCGCCTCATCCGCGAGCAGGCCGCGATGCACGACATCGGCCTCGCCACCGAGCCCGCGCTCCCGGGAGGCGAACTCGCCATCGAGCGCATGGGCTCCGGCCAGTTCCGCCTCGCCGCCAGCGGGCGCAGCGCCCACGTCGGGCGCAACTTCACCGCCGGCGTCAGCGCCGTGAACGCCCTCGCCGAAGCCATCATCACAATCTCCAAAATGCCCGAGCCCGACCGCGGCAAGGTTCTCAGCGTCGGCCCCCTCAAAGGCGGCGACGCCACCAACGCCGTCCCCGACCGCGCCCTCGCCTGGGGCAACGCCCGCTTCCCAACCAAGGAAGTCGGCAACGAGATCATCGCCGAGCTCCAATCACTCGCGCGCGACGAAGACCTCGACGCCGGAGTCGCCGGCCTGCGCGTCGATCACTCCTTCCAGCGTGCCGCCAAACCGCTCACCGACGGAACCAAAAAGCTCGCCCTCATCGCCCGCGCCGCCGCCGAATCACTCGGTCAGCAACTCCCCTTCGCCAAGACCGGCGGCGTCTGCGACGGCAACATCCTCCAGGACGCCGGCCTGCCCACCATCGACACCCTCGGCGTCCGCGGTGGGGGGCTCCACACGCCGGACGAGTGGATCGAACTCGCCAGCCTCCGCGAGCGCGCCCAGCTCATGGGCGTCCTGCTCGCGCGTCTCGGGAAAAAAGGCCTCAGCGCCGAAGCCGCGTCCGAGACGAACACGGTTTAAACCATCTAAACACAGGCGGCGCAGGAATCTCCCCGCGCGGGGTGGACGCGCGTGCGCCCGTCGTGAAGAATCTGGATTCCTGCAACCCTCCTCAACAGATCGGGCCGCGCCATGACCCAGATGACCAACCAGCCATCCGCCCACACCAACACCGCCGGCGCCGCCCTCCGCGCCTCCGACGCCATGAACCAGGGCGTCGAATCCGTCCTCGACGCCATCCGTCAGGCCAAAGCGACCATCACCGAGGTCCGCCCGCCCAAGGACGAGCTCAAGCCCGAACTCGAGCGCTACGACGCCCTCGCCACCGAGTCCCGCGGCAAGGGACTCTTTGTCCCCTACGTCGGCTCCGGCGTCGGCAATGGCGCGCTTGTTGAACTCCTCGACGGCTCCGTCAAGTACGACATGATCTGCGGCATCGGCCCGCACTTCTTCGGTCACTCCGACGAAGACCTCGCCCGCACCGCCCTCACCGCCGCCACTAGCGACGTCCACATGCAGGGCTACTTCCAGCAGAACGCCGACGCCATCGATCTCACCGCGCTCATGGCCAGGGAAGCCGGTCGTAATAGCCGCCTCGCCCACGCCTTCCTCTGCAACTCCGGCGCGATGGCCAACGACAACGCCCTCAAGCTCGTCTACCAGAAGCACCACCCCGCCGACCGCGTCATCGCCTTCCAGGACTGCTTCATGGGGCGCTCCATCGCGATGTGTCAGATCGGCGACTCCGCCGCCTACCGCCAGGGCGTGCCCACCACCATCGGTGTGGACTACATGCCCTACTTCGACGCCTCGGCCGCCGCCCGCATGGGCGAGGGCGCTTACACCGAGATGTGCGTCAAGCACCTCCAGTGGCACATCGCCCGCTACCCCAAGCAGCACGCCGCGTTCGTCTTCGAGATCGTCCAGGGCGAAGGCGGCTACAACGTCGCCCCGCGCTCCTTCTTCACCGCGCTCATGGACATCTGCAAGGAAAACAACATCGCCGTCTGGGCCGACGAGGTCCAGACCTTCGGGCGCACCGGCGAGATGTTCGCCTTCGAAACCCTCGACCTCGGCGACTACATCGACATCTGCACCATCGGCAAGCTCTCCCAGGTCTGCGCCGCCCTCTTCACCCCCGACTACGCCCCCAAGCCCGGTCTCCTCTCCGGCACCTTCCTGGGCGGTACCGTCCCCCTCAACATCGGCCGCCGCATGATCGAGCGCCTCCGCTCCGACAACCTCTACGGCGAGTCCGGTCTCATCGCCCATCACCGCAAGCTGTTTGAACAGCACGCGCAGAAGCTCATCGACGCCCGCCCCGAGTGGTTCCCCGAGACGCCCGCCGTCACCACCCTCGTCGGCGGTCTCGGCGGCATGATGCGCCTCACCCCCTTCGCCGGCGACAAGAAGAAGATCATGGACCTCTGCACCCAGGCCTTCCACGACGGCCTCATCTTCCTCCCCTGCGGCCACGACCCCTACCACATCCGCATGCTCCCGCCCATCCCCGCCCTCAAGGACTCCGACTGGGACGCCGTCTTCAAGATCCTCGAAGGCGCGATGAGCAAGGTCGCGGGCTAAACAGAAAACGGCTGGGGGCGCAACCGTGTTCGTAATCAGACAGGCCATACCAAGCGACGTCGAGCTCTTCCTCAAGCTCGCGAAGATGGTCCACTTCATCAACCTGCCCCCCGACGGCGACATCCTTCTCGAAAAGGTCCGCTGGAGCCGCGCCTGCTTCGCCAACGTCCGCGCAGGCAGCGCCGACCAGGACACCGCCCAGCTCGGCGGCTACAACCACTTGGGCGGCGCCGCCGGCAAAAGCCCGCAGTACATGTTCGCCCTCGAGAACGCCGACACCGGTCACCCCACCGGCTGCAGCTCGCTCATCTCACAGATGGGCTCGCCCGACTCCCCCAACGTCTACTTCCGCCTCGCCCGTCAGGAGTTCTTCTCGCAAGATCTCCAGTCCGGCTTCACCCACGTCGCTGCGACGCTCACCCTCGACTCCTCCGGCCCCAGCGAGATCGGCGGCCTGATCCTCTCGCCCAGCCTGCGCGGCCACCCCATGAAGCTCGGCAAGCTCCTCTCCCTCGTCCGCTTCCACTACGTCGGCCTGCGCCGCGAGCGCTTCCAGGACCGCTTCATCGCCGAGATGATGGCCCCTATCTCCGACACCGGCTCCAACCCCTTCTGGGAAGCCGTCGGGCGCCGCTTCATCAACCTAACCTACACCCAGGCCGATCAGTTCTGCGCGAAATCCCGCGAGTTCATGATCTCCCTGCTCCCCAAGGATCCCATCTACCTCACCCTCCTGCCCACCGAGGCCCGGCGCGTCGTCGGCGCCGTCGGGCCCGACACCATCCCCGCACGGCGCATGCTCGAAGGCCTCGGCTTCACCCACACCGACCTCATCGACCCCTTCGACGCCGGCCCCATCCTGGAAGCCGTCACCGACGACATCCCTATGGTCAAAGAGACGCGCACGCTTCCCTGCGAAACGCTCGACGACATCTCGGACGCCACCCACAACGCCATCGTGAGTTCGGACGATGAATCTCACGCCGGCTTCCGCGCCGTGATGGTCGATGTTGAGATCACTCCCGACCACATCAAGATCGCGCCCGAAGCGCTTGAAGCGCTGCGCGTTGAGCCCGGCGCCGCCCTCGGCGTCACCCCCATGAAACCCGCACCTGCCGCCCTGCCCGCCATCGGCCAGAACACCGAAAGACCCTCATGAAGCTCGCCGCCGCTGAGCGCCTCGCCTTCCCGCCCGCCGACTTCCTCGGCCCAGACGCCGTCGAAACCCCGGGCCACACCGTCATCTCCCACCACCCCGCCCGCCCCGTCGACATCATCTGGGCCGGCGACCCGAAAATCGAACACGTCGATCGCGCCGTCAGCGCCGCCCGCGACGCGCTCACCGAATGGTCCCGCGCCCCTTTCGAGCGCCGCGCCGAGGCGCTCCTCACCGTGCGCGACCTCCTCGCCGAGCGCAAGGAACAGTTCGCCGAGCTCATCGCCCTCGAAACCGGCAAGGCCCTCTGGGACGCCCGCGGCGAAGCTGGCATCCTTGCTTCCAAAATCGACATCACCCTCGACGACTCCGCCAACTCCGGGCGCTCGCGCGTCGCGCCGTATGACGTTGATATCTCCGACACCCGCAAGGGCCTCTGCCGCTTCCGCCCCCACGGCGTCGCCGCCGTCATCGGCCCCTTCAACTTCCCCGCCCACCTGCCCAACGGCCACATCGCGCCGGCGCTGCTCGCGGGCGGGACGGTCGTCTTCAAGCCTTCTGATAAGACCCCAGCCGTCGGCCAACTCCTCGCCGAGACCTACCGCGAAGCCCTCGCGAGCGCGGGCGTCCCCCTTGGCGTCTTCAACCTCGTGCAGGGTCACGCCGACATCGCCCAGGCCCTCACCATGCACGAGGGCGTCGACGCCATCCTCTTCACGGGCTCCTGGCCCGTCGGGCGCAAGATCCTCGAAGCCAACCTCGACTCACCCAGCCGCCTCGTCGCCCTCGAACTCGGCGGCAACAACCCCGCCGTCGTGATGGACGACGCCGATCTCGCCCAGTCCGTCGTCGAGTGCCTCCGCTGCGCCTACATCTCCACGGGTCAGCGCTGCACCTGCACGCGCCGCATCATCCTCCACGAGAAAATCGCCGACCGCTTCCTTGATGCCTTTCTCAAAGCCGCCAGGACCATCACCGTCGGCGACCCTTTCGACGACACCCAACCCTTCATGGGCCCGCTCATCCGCGAAGAGGCCCAGCAGTCCGCGCTCAGCTTCTACGAGAACGCCGTGAGCATGGGCGCCGAGGGGCTGCTCGAACCGCACGCCCAGGAAGTGCTCGGCTGCGAGGGGGGGCACTTCATCACCCCTGCCCTGCTGCGCGTCGACGGCTTCACGAAATCAGAAGAAGGCCCCGGCTGCGACCTCGAAGTCTTCGCACCCCTCGCCCGCATCAGCGTTGTCAAGAGCTTCGACGAAGCGCTCCAGCAAGCCAACGCCACCCGCTACGGCCTCGCCTCATCCATCTTCACCAAGAACCAGCAGCACACCGACGCCTTCCTCGCCGGCGCCCGCGCCGGCTGCGTCAACGTCAACGCCGGGACCGCCGGCGCCAGCTCCAAACTCCCCTTCGGCGGCCTGGGCCTCTCCGGCAACCACCGCCCCGCCGGCGCCTTCGCCCTCGACTACTGCGCCTATCCCGTCGCCAGCATGGTTGAGCAGGGTGATGCGAAGATCGTGCCGACGGGGATGGAGTGGGATGATGAGTGGGCGCGCTGACGAACAACAGGATCCTTACGCGTCGTTTCGTGAAGACCCCAAGGCAAAGCTCTGGCTGCTGATCCGCGATGCGCTTTGGGAGCGCTGGGATCCAATAGGAGTCAACGACGCCCCCGACGCAATCGATGAGTACGACGGATATGTCAATCCGATCGTGACAATGGCACAGACGAATAGCGCATCAGAAGAATCTGTCTTTGGGTATCTATGGCAAGTTGAAACGGAACAAATAGGACTGCCCGGAAACCGCGAACACACAAAGTCGTTCGTTACCTATCTATGTTCCGAGATAGCGAAGTTTCTGCTTACTGACGACTCGAAACAGAACGAATCCGGGCGCCACGACCCGCCGCAAAGCGGCGCGTCGTGAATTGAGCGCAACGAGCTCAATCCCCTCCCTCTCCCCCGGGGAGAGGGCCGGGGTGAGGGCCTACACCCTCTCCCAACCTCTACCTCACCGACTCAGTACCGATACCCATCAGGCTTGTAAGGACCCTCAACAGGCACGCCGATGTACTCCGCCTGCTCGCTGGTCATGGTCGTCAGCTTGGCGCCGAGTTGGCCGAGGTGCAGACGCGCCACCTGTTCGTCGATCTGCTTGGGCAGCAGGTACGTCTTGTTCTCGTACTGGTCGCGGTTCTTCCACAGCTCGATCTGGGCCAGCGCCTGGTTCGTGAAGCTGTTGCTCATCACGAAGCTCGGGTGCCCCGTCGCGCAGCCGAGGTTCAGGAGGCGCCCCTCGGCGAGGATGATCACGCCGTGCTCTTCGATGCCCTTCGAGGCGTCGGCCTTGAAGACGTAGCGGGCGACCTGGTCCTTGATGTCGATCTTCTCGACGCGCCCTTCCTTCACCCAGCGGTGCAGGCCGGCCATGTCGATCTCGTTATCAAAGTGCCCGATGTTGCCCACGATGGCGTTGTTCTTCATCTTCGCCATGTGATCGACGGTGATGATGTCCTTGTTGCCCGTCGTGGTGATGAAGACGTCGCCCTCTTCGAGCATGTCTTCGAGCGTGACGACCGAGTAGCCGTCCATGCACGCCTGCAGGGCGCAGATGGGGTCGATCTCGGTGACGTATACACGGGCCTTCTGCCCGGCGAGCGACTGGGCGCTACCCTTACCGACGTCGCCGTAGCCGCAGATGACGCAGCGCTTGCCGGAGATGAGGGCGTCGGTCGCGCGGCTGATGCCGTCGATTAGCGAGTGACGGCAGCCGTAGATGTTGTCAAACTTGCTCTTCGTCACGGCGCCGTTGACGTCGATCGCAGGGAAGAGCAGCTCGCCCCGCTCTTCCATCTGCCGCAGGCGCATCACGCCGGTGGTCGTCTCTTCGCTGACGCCCTTCACACGCTTGGCCATCGGGCGCCAGAAGTTGGAGTCCTCCTGCAGCTTGTCGCGCAGCGTCCGCAGCACGGACTGCATCTCTTCGTTGTCCGTCGAAGCCGGGTCGGGCAGCGTGCCGTCTTTCTCGAACGCTTCCTCGGCCTTCACGCCCATGTGGATGAGCATGGTCGCGTCGCCGCCGTCGTCCACGATGATGTCCGGCCCGGGGCCGTTGCCGTCATCCGGGAAGCTCAGCATCTGCAGCGTGCACCACCAGTACTCGTCCAGCGTCTCGCCCTTCCACGCGAAGACCGGGATGCCCCGCTTGGCGATCGCCGCCGCCGCGTGATCCTGCGTGCTGTAGATGTTGCACGACGCCCAGCGCACGTCGCCGCCAAGATCGGCCAGCGTCTCGATGAGCACCGCCGTCTGGATCGTCATGTGCAGCGAGCCGGCGACGCGGGCGCCCGCCAGCGGTTTGCTGGCCGCCTGGTTGCGGCGCACCGACATGAGGCCGGGCATCTCCGTCTCGGCGATCTCGATCTCCAGCCGGCCGAAATCAGCGAGCGAGATGTCGGCGATCTTGTAGGGAAGCGTCGCGGCGGCGGTCGTCATGGCGTCTCCTGGAATGGGAAAAAGACCCTGTAATGAGGATCAATCTGTTCGGATGGTAGGCGTCGTCGGATTCACCGGCGCTCAAGCGGCGGGAGCGCGTAGGTCGGACCTGGGATCTTCCCGAGCGCCCGCAGGCGATCGATCGCCTCGCGGTTCTCGAGGTCCGTGAAGAGCGCCATCCGCAGCCGCCGCAGCGCCTGCGTCTCGTCGCCCACCGTCTCATAGAACGTGGCCAGCGCCAGCTGCGGCTCGGGGTTCAGCCCCTCGTCGAGGCGGGCCGCGGTGATCAGCGCCCGCTCCGCCGAATCAGCGTCGCCGGCGCGGAGGTCATAGAGGCCCAGGCGCACGTAATCCTCGGGCGCCTGCGTCTCCCGCGCGCGGTTCAGCAGGGTCGCGTGCAGCGTGTCAAAGTCCTCGGAGGCCAGCATCGCCCGCGAGTAATCGTCCAGGATCTCCTGGTTCCGCGGGCGCAGCTCGTGGGCCACCGCCAGGTGCTCGCGCGCCGCGACCGGCTCGCCCAGCAGCAGCAGCGTCTCGCCCAGCTTGGCCCGGTACTCCCAGTCGGCCGGGTCGCGGGAGACGACCTCCTCATACTCCGCCCGCGCCAGCTCGTACTGCTGGAAGCGGTACGCCTTGTCGCCCGAGTCCCGAACCACGTTCAGACCCCGCGGCCCGGCGCAGCCGAGGAGCGTAAGAGCAGCCAGAGCAAGCACGATCGCGTGACGCATCAAAGTCCCTTTCCCGGCCCGGATCCCGACCCGTTTCGGTCGCCCGTCCATCGACGCGTCAGCCCCGCGAACTCCAAGCACGCCGGGGCCCGCGCCGTTACGGTCAGACTACGCTCTTTTGATGCCCCCCGCCCCGATCCACGACCTGCCCCTTCGCTGCGTCATCCTCCTCCACATCCTTCCGAACGGCTCAAGCCACTTCGACTGGCTCACCGCCCGCGCCCGGGAGCCAGGCGCGCCCCTGCTCTCCTTCCGAGCCTCGCTCCGCCCCGATGATCCCGGCATCGAGGTCTTCACCGCCGAGCCGCTCCCTGATCACCGCGCCCTGTATCTCGATTTCGAGGGTGAGCTCGAACCCAAAGAAGGACACCCCCGCGGCGCCGTCCGCCTCCTCGCCGTCGGAACCGCAGCGATCCATCACGCCGACGCCGAACGCGTCGATCTCAGCGCTGACTGGGGAAGGGGTCCACACCGCTACCGCGGAGCCCGCGGCGAGGAGCGTTGGGTCTTCACTGCATCACAACCAGATTGATGGGGAAAAATCACAAGTGAGTCACACTGAGCCGATCCAGCGGCTCACCGAAGCCGCCAAACTCAGTTCGGCTCGCCCAGCAGGCGCCCCGACGCGGGCGCCGCCTCCATCGCGTCGAACACGGCCCGCACCTTCTCCCGCTTTGTCTCGATCAGCTCGAACGCGAGACGCAGGCGACGCGAGGTCGTGGGCACGCGCAAACGCCGGAACGCGTCGGCGTGAGCCGCGATCAGCCGGTCGCCCAGCCACACCCGAATCGGGCGCTCGCCCGAGTAACGCCGCAGGTTGAGCCCGTGATCTTGGTTGCGCTCGGTGGCTCGGCGCACGCTGTCGAGGAAACGCCGGGCGATCACATGCGGGTGCTCGCCCTCGGTCAGCCCGAGCAGCGCTCGTTCCAGAAGCGGCGCGTGCTCATCGAGCATGGCCCACGCTCCCTGCTGACCGTCAACACAGGCGACGACGACCGCGCTGTCCGCGAGGTACATCCGCTCGAACGACACCCGCGCGGCGCTGCGGCGCATCGGCGCCGCGAGAAGGTGCGACAGCACCCGCTCGGGATGAGCCCCCAGCTGCGCGACGCGTTCGTCTTCCGCGATTTGCCTGAACCACTGCGCGCTGAACCTGCTCCGCTGCCGCGCGGGAAGGAAACGATCATCGTTCGAAATGGCTGGCGCTGTGCGTGCGGTGGGCATCCTGCTTCCGCCTGTGTTGGCCGCGACTCCGCGCGGCGTTGCGATCGACTCCCGATCGCTCACTTGCAATCTACCAATCAACGCGGCGCGACGCCACGCGCGAAACACGCTTGTACGATGAAGTTTGTGAATCACCCCACGCCCGATAGCCCGCTGCTCGAACTCCGCGACGCGCGTGTGCGCTTCCTGCTGCGGCGCGGGCCCGAGAAATGGTTCGACGCCGTCCGCGGAGCGTCGATCTCGGTGCAGCGCGCCCAAACGCTCGGCCTGGTCGGAGAATCCGGGTCAGGCAAATCAACACTGGCCCGCGCGGCGCTGCGCCTCATCGACGTCCACTCCGGGGTTATCCGTTTCGACGGCGTTGACCTGCTCAAAGCCGACGCGCAAGAACTGCGCCGGCTCCGCCGACGGATGCAGATCGTTTTTCAGGACCCCGGCGGCTCGATGAACCCGCGCCAGCGCGTGTGGCGCATCGTCAGCGAGCCGCTGCTGGTGCAGGGCGTGACGAAAAACAAAGCCGAGCTGCGCCGGCGCGCTGAGGAACTTTTGGATCGTTGCGGCATGCCAACTGATTCGGCCAATCGCCGGCCGCACGAGTTCTCCGGAGGCCAGCGCCAACGCATCATGATCGCCCGCGCGCTGGCGCTCGAGCCGGATCTCGTGGTGTGCGACGAGCCGACGAGCGCGCTGGATGTTTCGGTGCAGGCGCAGATCCTGAACCTGCTGCGCGACCTGCAAACCGAACGCGGCCTCGCGTATCTCTTCATCAGCCACGACATGGGGGTGATCCGCCACATGTGCGATCGGGTCGCGGTGATGAAGGGCGGCGAGATCGTGGAGCAGGGCGACGCGGCGCAAATCGTGGACGCGCCGGAGCACGAGTACACGAAAACATTGCTGGCGAGCGTGCCGCGGATCGAGACGGCGGCGCGCTAGCGCGTCACCACCAGCGGTCGCCCCACAGCGCGAGGTTCATCATGGGCCAGGCGATTTTCCAGTGCTTCGCGGGGTTGGCGGCGACCTGCTCGATGGCGTCTGGCGCGAAGATTTCTTTGGCGAAGTTTGAATGGCGGAAGCGGTCGGCGGCGTGCGGCAGCCAGGACTGGAACGGCAGGGGGAAGCTGGCTTTGCGGCGGTGTAGGGGTTCTGCGGGGATGAGGTGATCGAAAGCGCGGCGTAAGACGGCTTTGGTGCGCACGGAGGTGTCCGTTGCGGCCGCGGCGGGCGGCGTATCGACCGGGTTGTGCGCATCGCCGGCGTCGAACTTGAGCGCCACGGGGATGGAGTGCGCCAGGCGGGCGACCTCGGCGTCGGCGTACGGCGTGCGGCCTTCGACCGAGGCGAGCATGGTAGCGCTGTCGAGGCGCTGGAGCAGGGCGGTGAGGTTGATTTTTTCGATGCATCGGAGATGCGCGTCGAGCGTTGTTGCGCATTCACTGGCTTCGCGGGCGCAGTCTTCGAACATCTCGTCGTAGGCGCGGGCGATGGGTTCGTCGTCCGCGAGCGCGCGGGCGAGGTTGGGGGCGAGCATGGCGGATTTGAGCGCGGGCTGCATCCATGCTCCGGCGGCGAGCTGGGCGCGCCCGCCGGTGATGGAGCCCATGGCGCCCGATGCGTGGCGGGCGGCGGAGATCATCGGTGATTCGTAGCCGGCGAAGAGTTCGTCGGCGCCCTCGCCCGAGAGGGTGACGACGCAGCCGGCGTCGCGGAGCGTGCGGGCAACGGTGTAGATGGCGACCTCGTTGGGCGTTGAGAGGGGGACGCCGGTTTCGCTGATCATCCAAGGCCAGAGTTCGTTGAAGGAATCGGCGTTGACGATGGCTTCGTGGTGGCGCGACCCGAGGTGGTCGGCGGCGCGGCGGGCGCAGGCGAGGTCGTCGTCGTCTGAGTCTGTGCGAGCGCCGGCGCAGAAGGTCTGGAGGTCATCGTGCTCGCGGGCGGCGAGGGTGGCGGTGATGGTGGAGTCGAGGCCGCCGGAAAGGAGTGCGCAGAGCGGGACGTCGGCGCGGAGGTGGGCGCTTACGGAGTCTTCGATGGATTCGCGGACGCGCTCGGCGGCTTGGGTTTCGTCTGCTTGTGTGACGGGCGTCGGCTGGAACCAGCGGCGCTGCGTCGCGCGTGGCTCGCTTGCTGAGAGATCGAGTTCGAGGAGTTCGCCCGGCTGGAGGGTGTGGACGCCCTCGAACATGGTGCGCCCGGCGAGGCTGGTGCGGATGGTGGAGAGGTAGGCGCTGATGGAGAAGAGGTCCGGCGCGGGCGAGACCTGGGGGTGTGCAAGGATCGCGCGTAGTTCTGAGGCGAAGACGAACTCGTTTGGGAGGACGGTGTAGCAGAGGGGTTTGACGCCGAGGGCGTCGCGGGCGAGGAGTAGTGTCTTTGCACGGGTGTCAACGAAGGCGAGGGCGAACATGCCGCGGAGGCGGGGGATGGCGCTCGCGCCCCACTGGGCGAGTGCGTGCAGGACAGTCTCAGCGTCGCAGCTGGTTCTGAAGCGGACGCCTTCGCGTTTCAGTTCGCGGCGGAGTTGGGCGTCGTTGTAGAGCTCGCCGTTGTATGTGAGGGCGTAGCGCCCGTCGGGGGTGAGCATCGGCTGGGCGGCGGCGGGTGTGGGGTCGATGACGGCGAGGCGGCGGTGGGCGAGGAGGAAGGGGCCGGAGCGCCAGAGCCCGGCGTCGTCGGGGCCGCGGTGGGTGAGGGTGTCGCGCCAGCGCTCGGCGGCGCGATCGTCGAGCGAGGGTTCACCGGTGAAGCTGGCGATGCCGAGGATGCCGCACATGGGGGGTGTATCGGCGATTGGTGAGGTGGGGCGTGATGGGGCGCTTCAGACGAGAAGGGTCGGAGAGGTGGTAGGCCCTCACCCCGGCCCTCTCCCGGTGGGAGAGGGAGGGGAGGCGTTGCGCTCCACCGCATGGATTGCGAGTGTTTCGCGGACGGCGGCTTTCATTTCGCCGTCGCCGGTGCGAAGGGTGAGTGTGTTCCCCGGTGTGTTGGCGCCGCTGCGGACCTGGGCGAAGGCGACGGGGGCGTCGTTTCGCAGAGGGCTGGTGGTTCCGCTGGTGACGGCGCCGACGGGTTTGTCGTTTCCTTCGGCGTAGAGGAGGTCGCCGGTCATGGGTTGCAGCGAGCCTTCGAGGTCGAGGCCGACGAGGGTCTGCTTGGGCTTGCCGAGGGAGTGGAGGCGGGCGACGACTTCCTGGCCCAGGTAGCAGCCTTTGGTGAGGGAGACGCGGCTCTTGAAGCAGCCGGTTTCCTGAGGGATGGAGTCGGGGCCGAAGTCGAGGAGGTAGACGGGCTCGCCGGCTTCGATGCGGGCGATGTTCCAGGCGTGCCAGCCGGCGACGCGGAGGTCGTGCTGCGCACCGGCGTCGCGGAGGGCGGCGAAGACGAGGGCGGCGCTGTCTGCCGGCGCGAGGATTTCGAGACCGACCTCTCCGGTGGAATCGCGACGGTCGATGACGACCCCGGCGCCGACGATGGTCGCTTCGCACGCGGCGCCTTCTTCTAAGTTGATCTCTTCGCCCGCGGCGGTGCTGAGGACCGCTAGCGCCTTCGGGCCGTGCAGACTCATGCGGTGCATGGCGTCGGTGCGGTCGGTGATCTCGACGTCTTCGGCGAAGAGGTAGTTGTTGAGGGTTTCGACGGTGAGGGCGGCGCGGTGGGCGTCCACGTCGGCCCACATGCGCTCGCCGGTTTCGACGAGGCGGAGGTCGGCGTCGACGCGTCCCTTGCGGCTGAGCCAGAACGAGCGTCGCGACTGGCCCGCGCTGAAGCCACTGAGTTCCTGGGTGAGCATGTTGTTGAGGAAGGCGAGGCGGTCGTCGCCGGTGATCTCGATCACGCCGCGGGTCGGCATGTCGATGAGCACGCAGGATTCGCGCAGGGCGCGGTACTCGGCGTCGAGGCCCTCGACGGCCTGGGCGACATCGATGGGGTCGGCTCCGTCGGCGCCGTAGGGCATGAAGATGGCGCCGAGTTCTTCGAGCGGTTTGCGGTTCGGGCTGGTTCTCGCCATCCTGAAAGTGTCCTCCTGACGCAGGGGTGACTATAGAGCCCGCAACCCCCGACGCGCACGCGAAAGAGGACGACGCCATGAACACCGATCTGCTCAAACGACTCTGCGAGACCCCCGGCGTGCCCGGGCGTGAGGACCGCGTGCGCGAGCTGATCCTCGAAGAGGCGGAGGGGCTGTTCGACGAGTACTTCATGGACCCGCTGGGTTCGCTGGTGGCGCGGCGGCTACCGCGGGTGGCCGGTCGCGGCAAGACCAAGAGCGTCAAGCCCAAGGAAGACGACGACGCGACGCGCCTGATGCTGCTGTCGCACATGGATGAGATCGGTTTCCTGGTGAAGCACATCTCGGACAAGGGGTTCGTGCACATCGACCCGGTGGGGGGGTTCGACCCGCGGAACCTGTTCTCGCGCCGGGTGATGGTGTGCGGCGCGGACGGGGATTACCTGGGCGTGATGAACCCGGGGGGTAAGCCGATTCATATCTCGTCGCCCGAGGATCGCAAGAAGGTGCCGGATGTGAAGGAGTTTTACGTCGACCTCGGGATGAGCGAGAAGGAGGTGAAGAAGCGGGTGAAGATCGGCGACATGGTGGTGATGCACGAGCCGCTGATCGAGATGGGCGACAAGATCGTGAGCAAGGCGCTGGACAACCGCGTGGCGTGCTGGCTGGGGATCGAGAGCGTGCGGGCGCTCGAGAAGGCGAAGACGCCGCACGCGGCGGAGATCATCGTGGCCTTCACGGTGCAGGAAGAGGTGGGCCTGCGCGGGGCGAAGACGAGCGCGTTCTCGGTGGAGCCGGACGTGGCGATCGGGCTGGATGTGACGCTGTCGTGCGACACGCCCGGCGTGCCCGCGGAAGACGCGACGACGGTGCAGGGCGAGGGCGCGGGTCTGCACGTGAAGGACAGCAGCTTCATCGCGGACATCGGTTTGGTTGAAGAGCTGGAAGCCGTGGCGAAGAAGAAGCGGATCAAGACGCAGCGGACGGTGCTGTCTGGCGGCGGTCAGGACGGGGCGGCGGCGCAGCAGATCGGGCAGGGGTGCCGGGCGATGGGGCTGGTGGTGGGGACGCGGTACATCCACACGGTGACGGAGATGATTGACAAGCGGGATCTGAAGGCGGCGTGTGATTTGTTGGCGGGGTGGATGCCGGGGGTGAAGTGAGGAACCCCGCGGAGTTTGAGCCGAATCCATAAACATGGATAAGCGTAAACAGCGCGTTCGAAGGTTTATCCTGCTCGCGCTGTTTGTAGCCCCGCTGTTATGGATGCTCTATGTGGCTTGCCAACTGGCAGATCGTGTTCAACTCGCACCCGATTTGATCGGAGTCGTTCGTCCCGCTGCGTTTCTTTGTTGGGTGCTGCTCTTGCTCGCAGTGTCGGTCACTGCGCAGTTCTACTTAAAGCCTGCATACGGGTGGGCGGCTACCGTTGTGCTCGGGTGGGTGATAATACTAGCGGGTGCAGTTCCAATTGATTACGTCATGCGCGAGCATGGTTCGCTAGCAGGACGCCAAGTGTGGCGCGACCATGCTCCATTTATTGTAGTACTCAGTGTGTGCTGGGTTCTTGCTAGCATCCTTATTGGATCACCGATCGCATCTGTGCTTCGATCTCGTGATACACGAGCATCTAGCGAAACTGAATCGTCGAACTAAAAGCCATGAAAACACATCGTCGCATCTTCATAATTGCCCTTCTTGGCGGAGCCATTCTCGGCGGCATCCTCCTCGCCCCCGGCTGCTCCACGACATACGCCAACCGCAACCCTGTTGGCGAAGTGTTCCCCAGCGTCGTTGGGCAGAGTCTGGAGAAGGATCGGGTGGAGTTGCCGGGGGCGTTTGCGGGGGGGCCGGCGATCGTGCTGGTGGGGTACAAGCAGCGGTCGCAGTTTGATATCGATCGGTGGCTGATGGGGTTGATTCAGGCGGACGCGCCGGGGCGGATTGTGGAGGTTCCGACGATCCCGGGCTTGGGCGGGTCGATCGCGTCGAATTGGATTGATGACGGGATGCGGAGCGGGATCCCGGAGGAGGACTGGGGGAGCGTGGTGACGCTGTACGGCTCGGCGGCGGCGCCGGTGGCGCGGCTGACGGGGAACGAGGGGGCGAACGCGCGGGTGCTGGTTTTGGATGGGGAGGGGGAGATTGTGTGGTTTAGCGATCGGGGGTATTCGGCGCGGTTGGGGCTTGAGGTGGCGCGGGTGGTGCGGGGGTTGGTGGAGTAGCAGAGGAAGAGGATGCGAGCTGCGCTCGCGTTTTTTTTAGTCCCCTCACCCCGGCCCTCTCCCCGGGGGAGAGGGAGGCAGAAGAGGATGCTCGCTGCGCTCGCTTTGATTTAGCCCCTCACCCTGCCCTCTCCCGGTGGGAGCGGGTGGGAGACGCTCCCTCTCCCCTCACTCCTCTCCCTCGGGGAGAGGGGGACAGGAAATACAAAACGCCCCGGGATCCTCCGGGGCGTCGTGTCGCTTCCCTGCGTTCGGAACCGGCGCGGGGTCCCCTCACGGGAACGCCCCGCGCCGATGGATGTCAGTGGATGATGCTCGTGGCTTTCTCGATGGATTCGACGAGCTGGCGGAACTGGAAGGGCTTCTTGAGGAAGCCCTCGAAGCCCTGCTGGCGGAGGCCGGCGGACTGGCCGTCGGTCAGTTTGCCGCTCATGGCGATGATCTTGGTGAGCTGGAGGTCGTCGTTGGTCTGGATCATCTCGGCGACCTTGCGCCCGTCGCCGTCGCCGAGGTGAAGGTCGAGGAGCAGGACGTGGGGCTTGAACTCGGCGCACTGCAGGCCGGCCTGGAAGCCGTCGCTCGCGGTGCGGACGTCGTACTCGGTCTGCTCGGTGAGGAGCTTCTTGATGGTGTTGGTGACCTCGGCTTCGCCGTCGACGATGAGAACGCGGATCTGGTCGGTGAGGAGGCCGTCCAGGGGGATGCCGTGGTTTTTCATGAACTTGACGAGCTGTGAGACGGGGATGCGGCGGTCTTTGGAGCCGGGGATGCGGTAGCCCTTGAGCTGGCCGGAGTCGAACCACTTGCTCACGGTGCGGGGGGCGACGTTGCAGATCTTGGCGACCTCGCCCGTCGTGAGGACTTCTTTTCCAGTGGGCATGTTCTTCCCCGTGTCTCTAAGCGTCTCTTCGCTCGCGGCTTCCGGGTACGGAATGGAGGCCGGTTCCGCCCCCACGATCGGTCTATTGGGGACGGGTCTTGACGCCTCGGCGGGTGGCAGGAGTGAAATCGTTGGCTCGGGGGCTTGCAGGGCGTCCGATAGGGGGCCCGGGAGCGTTGACGCCCGGCGCGGGGGGGCGGTAGATTGGCTCTTCCGCCGGATCCCTCTGGGGGTTCGGGACGTAGAAACCAGCCCCGGCGCGGTTTGTGCGGCGCCAGGGCGTCGCTTGCCGCCAGCAGCCCGCATGAGGAGCACCCCCGTGCCCGACCGCCGACGTTCGTCCCGCGCCCTCGCCGCGGCTCTCTCCGCCCCGCTCCTCTTCGGCATCGCGGGGGCGCCCGCCCCGGCTGTGGCTCAGTCCAACGGGCAGCCGGTCGAGCGTGAGGCGAAGCAGCTTCTGGATGACTTCACGCACTTCGTGTTCATCCGCAACGATGATCTGGCCGCGGCGTACGGGCAGGCGGTGCTTGATCTCGGGTTGTCTCCGATGGAGTTTGTGGCGGTGGTGGAGGACGACCCGCGACTGGGCGAGCGGTTCGAGGAATCGACGCGTCAGGCGCTGGTGATCGACGCGGTTGAGCCGGTGGCGGCGGAGCTGCGCGAGCTGTTCGAAGCCGGTCAGCTCGAACGCGCCCGCGACCCGCAGCAGATCGCGCGGAACATCCAGCTTCTGACGGGCAACCCGCGGGCGCAGCGGGTGGCGCGGGAGCGTTTGATCTTCGCGAGCGAGTACGCGGCGCCGCAGCTTCTGCAGGTGCTGATGGCGCGGGCTGATCAGGTGCTGGAGTCGCAGGTGCAGCGGCTGCTGATCGAGATGGGCCCGCGTGCGGTGGCGCCTTTGACGGCGGCGCTCCCGGCGGTGGACGAGGCAACGCAGGACCGGATCGTGACGATCCTTGGTCAGTCGCGGGTACGTGCGGCGCTGCCGTACCTCTACGAGTTGCTTGAAAAGGGTGGTTTGGCGCGGGAGACGCAGCGCTCGGTGGAGCGGGCGATCAACAACATCGACGGCGGGCCTCGGGCCGGCTCGAACGCGGCGGACCTGTTCCTTGATCTCGCGGAGAGCTACTACCGCGAGCAGGCGAGCCTGACGCAGTTCCCGGGCGAGTCGCACCAGCTGGTGTGGGAGTACGACCCGGGCTTCGGTCTGAGCCCCCTGGCGGTGCGGACCGAGGTGTACCACGAGGCGATGGCGATGCGCCTTGCCGAGCGGTCTTCCGATCTTGGCGCGGACGCGCCGAAGTCGGCCGGGCTGTGGCTGGCGGCGAACTTCTCGCGGGAGATCGACGCGCCCGCGGAGTACGAGAACCCGATGTATCCCGCTGAGAAGCGCGGGGCGACCTATTACGCGGTGGCGGCGGGGCCGACGCTGACCGAGGCGGTGCTCGAGCGCGGGCTGCGCGACCGGGACACGCCGTTGATCCGTCGGGCGATCGGCGCCTTGGCGCAGACGTCGGGCGGGGCGAGCGACTGGCGCTCGAGCGCTCTCACTCGGGCGCTGCAGTACCCGGACCGTCGCGTGCAGTACGAGGCGGCGCTGGCGATCGCCGAGGCGCGCCCGACGGTCGGCTTCGGCGCCGCGGAGCGTGTGGTGCCGACGCTGGCGGCGGCGATCCGCGAGGCGAGCGACCGGTTCGCGCTGGTGATCGCGACTGATCTCGAAGATCAGCAGCGGTTGAGCGATCGTTTGAACGCGGCGGGGTACACGGTGTTGGCGCCGGCGCTCTCGCTAAGCGAGGCATCGACGGCGATCGCCGAGGCGGCGGGCGTTGATCTGATCGCGTGCCAGCTGAGCCAGAACGCGACGGAGTCGCTGATCAGCGACGCGCGGAACGAGACGAAATTGCGTGTGGCGCCGGTGCTGGCGGTGGTCGCCGGGGCGCCGGCGGGCGATCTCGCGTCGCGGTACGCGGATGATGAGCTCGTGCGCGTGGTTCGGGCGGGTGTGAGCGATGCGCAGTTCGGCGAGGCGGCGTCGCAGCTGGCGATGAGCGCGACGGGGGCGCCGATCAGCGACGCTGATGCGCAGCGGTACTCCGCTGAGGCGCTGGCTGCGTTGCGCGACTTGGCGGTGTCGGGCTCGACGACGCTGGACGTATCGGCCGCCGCGGGGCCGCTGGTGGCGGCGTTTGAAGAAGACGGACCGCTGGCGATCGTGGTGGCGGACGTTCTGGCGCACATCAGGAGCGCGGAGGCGCAGCGGTCGCTGCTGAACGCGGCGATCGAGGGTTCGGGGCCGGACCGCATCGCGCTCTTCCAGCATGTGGTGCGTTCGGTGCGGGCGCACGGGTCGATGCTGCAGGATCGTCAGGTTGATCGGCTTGTTGAGCTGGCGTCGGGCGATGAGCTCAATGAGAACGAGGCGGTCGCGGCGGCGGCGCTGATCGGGTCGCTGGATCTTGAGGCTGGTGGAGCGGAGTTTGTGTTGACTGGGGAGTAAGGAACAGGATTCTCCCTCTCCCCTAGCCCCTCTCCCTCGGGGAGAGGGGGATCAGAAGCTTTGCCACGCATCTGCGCATAAGAAAACCCCCGGCGGGGCAGATGGAGTCGCCGGGGGCTTGACGCGCCGGGGCGCGTTCGTCTCCTGGATTGAATGAGGCGGTTAGCCGGCCTCGGCCCGCGGGTGCGCGTCGTCGTAGGTGTCGCGCAGGCGGTCCGTGGTGAGGTGGGTGTAGACCTGGGTGGTTGAGAGGGACTGGTGGCCCAGGAGTTCCTGCACACTGCGGAGGTCGGCGCCGTTTTCGAGCAGGTGGGTGGCGAAGCTGTGGCGCAGGGTGTGCGGGCTGATGGAGGGGTCGAGGCCGACCTGGCGGAGGTACTTGTCGAGCTTGCGCCGGACGGAGCGGGCGCTGATGCGTCCGGCGTGCTTGTTGACGAAGAGGACGT
Source organism: Phycisphaerales bacterium (assembly GCA_965227605.1). GTDB lineage: Bacteria > Planctomycetota > Phycisphaerae > Phycisphaerales > UBA1924 > CALNYS01. Next base: position 1,420,419 of record OZ245745.1, read on the forward strand.
GCTCGCCCGCACTTTGGGTCCAGGCCTCGGCGAAGCGCCGGTCGCCCTTGACCATCTCGACGTAGCGCCGGAGGGCGCGGAGGGCGTGGGCGCCGAGGGGGACGAGGCGTTCCTTCTTGCCTTTGCCGCGGATGAGGAGGGCTTCGCCGGCTTCGTCGAGGTCTTCCAAGTTGAGATCGACGAGCTCGGAGACGCGGATGCCGGTGGAGAAGAGGGTTTCGAGCATGGCGCGGTCGCGGGCGCCGAGGACCTCGTTGTCGTTGGGTGCGGAGAGGAGTTGTTCGATCTGCTCGAGGCTGACGACCTTGGGGAGGCGCTTCACCTGCTTGGGCGTGCGGATCATGGTCATCGGGTTGGAGCCGGTGATGTCGTTCTTGTGGGCCCACTTGTAGAAAGAGCGGAGGGTGGCGATCTTGCGGGCCATGGTGGCGGGGGAGTAGTTCTGCTCACCGAGGTGCTCGAGGAAGCCGCGGATGACGTCGGCGTCGGCCTCGCAGATGGAGGACGTGATGGTCTCGGGCTCGTTGGGGTCGGCCTTGCCGTTGCGCCGGGTTTCGAGGGCGTTGGTTTCGTTCTGGGCGCTGACCGCGACGCCGAACTCAGACTTGAGGTAGTCGACGTACTGCCTGAGGTCGGCGCCGTAGCACTTGGCTGTGTAGGGGCTGAAGTGGCGCTCCTCGGTGAGGCAGCTCTTGAATTCTTCGACGATGGGCAGTGGGGCGGTCATGAGGGTCTCCCGTCGCGCGGTGCGTGGTCCCGCGTCGACACGAACGTTTTGATCTCGGCCGTCAGACGACGCCCGAGGCGGCGCGCGATGAGTGCGGCGTCGGTCCAGTCGAGGTCAACCTCTGTGCTCGCGGCGAGGAGCGAGACCCGCGCGAGCAGGTCCGATTCTTCGCCGCGTGCGCAGCGGAACTCCCAGCGGTGGTCTCCCTTGACGAGGGTGACGCGCCGGTCGTTCTCGTGGTTGTCCTTGACGTGTTGGTCCACGCCGCGTCCTTTCCCGCCTCCGCGGGCAGACGCGCGCGGGAGGCTTTAGTTCTGCGTGGCCCCGGCGATGCGGACGCGCTCTTGGTTGAGCATGTCCCGCACGAGGCGGTGGCAGACGTATTCGGTGAACAACGCCATGCTTGCGGTGTAGCGTTTCCATCCCAGGGGGGCTCCCGGTTCGACGCGGGGTGTCGCGTAGAACCGGACGTCGCGCTGGACGTCGATGCGGGCGGCGTCGACGTGGGCGGCGGCGACGCCCGCGGGTTGGCGGGTTGAGCCGTTTGCCGAGGCGTACTCGGTGACCCACCCCTGCATGTCGCGGGGGTTGACATCGAGTTGCGTTGGGCCGGTGGGATTGAGGGTGAAGAGCGCGAGGGTCATGCCGATCTCAGGCGGGTCGTAGGGATCCCACGCGGTGACGGAGCCGGCGACGATGGCGTCGGCTCCGAGGGCGCGGGCGAGGGAGAGGGCGGCTTGCGGGCTGTCGATGGTTTCGAGGCCGAGGGCCCGCATGGCGGCGATGGTTCTGTTCATCGGCGCGGCGGAGACGCCTTGGACCTGCTGGATCTGGTAGACGAGTGAGTCGGAGACCAGCAGGGGATCGACGACGGAGACGCCCGATTCGTTGACGAGGGGGGCGACGGCCCAGAGGGCGTCGCCGCGGTCGTCGGTGTAGGGCGAGCGGAGGGTGAGCGGGTCTGGGCGTGTGTCGCCCGTGGCGCACCCTGGGAGCGCTGACGCGAGGATCAGGAGGATCGTGAGCGGCAGCGCGAGCAGGCGTTGTTCTGTTGTCATGGCGTCCTGCCGGTGGGCCGCGGCTCAGCCGCGGCGTTGGGTGCGTTTCGACCGTCGCTGTGTCCGCGTCCGTGCGGGCGTGCGGTCTGGCGTTCGTCCGTGAACGCTTATCGGAAAACGCGCTCGAGTCCCGTGAGAGACAAGGCGCGTGGTGGTGGGATTAGTCGTCGTTCTCGACGTCGGCGAGGCCGGAGTTCCCGGCGGGCTGGCCGATCGAGGCGGCGCGGATGGCGTGCTTGGGGGTGAGGGACCAGATGTTGTCGGAGCCCGAGCGGTCGGAGACGAAGTAGATGCGTCCGTCGCCGCCCCAGGTGGGTGAGAGGTTGGAGTGCTGACCGTTGGTGAGGGTGGCCCGGTCGGCGCCGTCGACGCGGCAGATGTAGAGGTCGGCGATGGCGGGGCGCTTGCCTTGCTCGGCGCCGAGGCCGCTGATGAGGCTGAAGGAGAGGCGCCCGCCGTCGGGGGACCAGCTCGGGTTCACCGCGGCGTGGCCCTCGATGGAGTAGATCTCGGTGGGGAGGACGCCCTCGCCGTCGACGTAATCGACGGTCCAGACGCCGAAGAGGCGGTCGCCGCGGGCGCGGGAGCGCTGGAAGGCGATCTTGTCGCCGGCAGGGCTCCACACGGGGAAGAGGCCGTAGCCGATGAAGTGGCGGCGCGAGGGCTGGGCGGCGTCGAGCACCCAGAGCTCCCAGCGGCCGCTCATCTGACCCAGGCGGCAGAAGACGAGCTGCGAGCCGTCGGGGGACCAGCTGGGGTGCAGCTCGTGGGTGGAGTCTTCGGTGATCTGGACGGCCTGGCCGCCCTCGATGCTTGTGATGTAGATGTCCCAGGAGCCGTTGCGGTCGGAGGCGAAGGCGATGCGCTGGCCGTCGGGGGCGATGGAGGGCATCACGTCGTTGGCGGGGTCGTTGGTGAGCTGGGTGATGGTCGCGGCGCCGACGTCCTTGATGTAGACGTCGGAGGTGGGGGAGTGCTGGGTGCTGGCGAAGACCAGGCGCGAGCCGTCCTGGGAGACCTCCGGGTCGAAGTCGGAGCCCTCCGACGCGAAGGTGATCTGGGCGAGGGACTCGAAGCCTCCCGGGTTGCTGGCGGCGAGGAAGGAGTCGTTGGTGTTCCCGGGGAGGTCGCCGTAGACGCTGACGGCGCCGCGGACGGGCTCGGCGGTTTCCAGGTAGGTGTCGGGGGGGGTGGTTTCGTAGGCGATGTTGCGTGCGGCGGGGTCGACTGGCGCTTCGAGGAGCAGGGCGTCGAAGGTGGCGAGCGAGGCCGGGTCGATGGTGGTCTCGGGCTCGAAGGCGGCGAGCTGGGCGTCGTCGTTCGTGAACTCGCTGCTCGTCGTGCCCGTCTCGGCGGCGGGCGGCGGGAGGACGGGTTCGGTTTGCGCGGCGGTCGTCTCGGGCGAGCCGGCGCAGGCGGCCAGCGTTACGGCGGAGAGAGCGGCGAACGCGAGGGCTTTGGCGGTGGTGTTCATCTTTGCAGCGTCTCCCGTGCCCGCGGCGCGGGCGTCGTGAGCCTTCCCCGGCGTTCTCCTGCGCCTGGGGGTGGGCATCCCGGTCTTGCTTGTTGGTCCCCACGAAGGGGCGGGGCGACGCTCCGCATCGGCCCCCTTTATCGGACAGGTTGCCCTCGGGCTTGAACCCGAGAACCACCCGATTGGCGTACATTCGGACGTTCGCTTGGGCCGGATAAGTCAAACCGCCCGCTTCACCCCCGATTCGCGTGTCCGCGGAGCTCCATGGCTGATTCAGATTCATCAGTGGCGGTTTTGCTGCTCTCGGGCGGGCTGGATTCCGCGGTGTGCGGCGCCATGGCGCGGGCGGAGGGGCGGTCGCTCGTCGCGCTCTCCTTTGATTACGGGCAGCGCCACCGGGCCGAGCTGAACGCCGCGGCGCGGGTGGCGGAGCACCTGGGTGTTGAGCGCCACGTGGTGCTGCCGCTGGATTTGCGGCTGATCGGCGGCTCGGCGCTGACGGCGGATATCGAGGTGCCGAAGGGGGGGGCGCCGGGGGAGGCGGGGATCCCGATTACCTACGTCCCCGCGCGGAATCTGGTGTTCCTGTCGCTGGCGGCGGGGCTGGCGGAGGTGTCGGGTGCGGGGGAGGTGTGGATCGGGGTCAACGCGATCGACTACTCGGGGTACCCGGACTGTCGCCCTGAATTCATCAGCGCGTTCGAGCGCACGGCGAACCTGGCGACGCGCGTCGGGGTTGAAGGTAAAGGGTCACTCGCGGTGCGCACGCCGCTGATCGAGATGAGCAAGGCGGACATCGTGCGAGCGGGGGCGGGGCTGGGCGTGGACCTGGGGCTGACACACTCGTGCTACGACCCGCCGGACTGTCAGGTAGTGGGGGAAGGGGGGCATTGTGGTGGGTGTGAGGCTTGTGTTTTGAGGAAGAGGGGGTTTTCTGAAGCGAATATTGTTGATCCAACGCGGTATGAGTCGTAATTTATAGGACGTACATTCATCTGGTTTCGTGGGGTTGGAGAACGGTCATGTTGAAGCAGGCTTCCGTTTCGCTTCTCTCTCTCTCTCTGCGGTTGAGGTGAGCAACGCTGGCAGCGAGCCGTCACGGGGTTCTGAAGACTTCTGTCAGCCGCAAACGGTTGTCGAGATATTTTGGACCTGTGATGATCCGGGCATCGTTGAAAATTCAACGACGATACTCACTGCAGTGTGTGCTTGTTTCGACGTCTTCAATGGCGGCGTGACTGTCGTAGTAGATCAAGAGGATGGTCCTCAGAGTGGCGTCTATTCCTGTCCTCCAGACCTGCTTCAAGACGGCGCTTGTGATGTGGGCGATATAGCGACCTGCTTGGCAGCGGCGTCAGATCCAAGTCTTGGTTCTTTTGCGCATGCAGAGGCTGAAATACGATCGCCGCAAGGTATTGGTGATTTATTCATCCGTACGGGGACTACTCAGTTGTCTGGTGGATACGCATGTGCTGTTGCTTTGGTAAACGAAATTACTGGCGGATGTCCTGGCAATCTCGACATTCGTGGCACATTCGATCTTCCTCAGCCAGGTAGTGCCGGAATCATTAGTCGTAAAGCGCTCCTGGTTGACGGTGAATGGCTCTTCGCTTTCGTTGCGAGCTGCGGCTTCGCGTCCGACACGCTCACGATCGATCCGGTCACTGGCGAGTTCGTAGTTGCCGGCGGCATGAGTTTGAACGCGCGCGGCGGGTTTTCCCTCGAGGTCGTCGAGTTCGACGACATGACGTTCGATCTCAACGCCGACGGGCGGTTCAATCAGGCGGACATCGACCTTGCCTTCGGGCTGGTCGGGTCGCTCGACGAGGGGGACATCGGGCGCTACGACCGGGACGGTGATGGGGCCATCACGCCCAACGACATCATGCTCCTGCAGGACCTCTTCGACGCCGGGACGGGCGCCGGGGACTTCGGAGACGCCAACGCGGACGGGTTCGTCACCTGCGCGGAGCTTGACGAGGCCCGCACGCTCGTCGGGCTGGAGATCTGCGACGCGGGGTACATCATCGAGTACGACGATGATCTGGACGGGCTGATCGACGGGACGGACATCGCGGCGCTGGAGGCGATCGCCACCCCGCGCGAGGATCTTGACGGGAGCGGCGAGGTGGACGGGGGCGACACCGCCGCGCTCGTGGCGGCGTGGGGGACGGATGACCCGGCGGCGGACCTCGATGGCAGCGGGACGGTCGGCGGTGAGGATCTTGCCGTTCTGATCGCGGCGTGGGGGGCGGTCTGCGACTAGGCGGCGAACGTGGTCCTCAATTTGAGGGGTTGACGCTTCCGTTCCGCGGTTATGGGGGTATGATTGCGTCAGGGTGGTTTAGGAGGGTCGCATGACGCCTGAGCCGAAGAGTGTGAGCAGAGCCGCAGCCAGGCGTGCGTTCACGCTGGTTGAGTTGTTAGTTGTTATTACGATCATTGCGATACTTATCGCGATCACGCTGCCTGCCCTCGGTCTTGCGAGGCAGAGAGTGTGGGATGCCGTCTGCGTCAGCAACTGTGGACAGAGTATGAAGGCCTTTCATGCCTATGTGAACGATCATGGGCATTTTCCGTATGCGGATTTGCCAGATATCGATAACGACGCGGGTGATCCGACTTATCAATATCAACAGCCGCATTCTCAGTTTGGGGTTGATTGGTACACCGACGAGATACGAGATGACGGTGACGGTCTTCAGGCTAAAGAGCGACCTCTGAATGAGTATCTTGGTATGAGTGCGCATCAGACGTTCGGTGGAGAAATTTCCCAGTGCCCCGGGGATAACGAAATATTTCAAGCCGATTGGAGGCATGCATCAAACAGAAATCCTCCTCTTGATCGGGTTGAAGTATCAAGCCACCTCTACGCTGGCTCACTCTCGCCAGATGGCGCTTCGACATTTCATGGGAGCTTTGGCTCCAGCTACGGCGCTAACGATTGGCTATGGGTAAGCCCTTCTGCGCCTTGGGGGTTTCATATTAGCTTGAAATCGCATCGCGACCTTTGGCTTACATTTAAGAATGGGCCCGAGGATATCGAAGATACATCTCGCTTTGTGGTTTTCTCTGAACACGGTATCGCTAACGTGGTTCGGACTGCAACTGTCAATGATCGCACTGGATTTGTTTCCATCCCATTCGTTCAGCATAACTTTAGACATGAAAAATATCGTTCCGCGATGACTTTTATGGATGGGTCGGCTCGATTGCTAGACATGGAGCTGGGTCAAAATGTCGCATTCATCACAAGCCAATATACATTTGCGGCTTATGGGCGACGGGCTGCGCGGGCAGCGGCGGCAATGTCTGACTTTAATTTCAACGGACGAGGTTTTGGGGGTAGCATCCCGCCAAGAGTTGCAGAAGAATTTGGCGTGCCTACGAATCCATTCCAGTAATCACCGTGTCTTCTTCCACTGTTTCTCCAGGCGCTGCGGTGAGACTTTCTCCGCGACGCCGAGTTTTTGCGCCCAGAGTGAGACGCGGTACTCCTCGATCATCCAGCGCAGGGTGTCGAGCTCGGGGTCAGTGATTCCGCTTTGGGCGTGAAGGGCGCGTTTCTGGTCGCAGGCGGTCTGGAAGGGGGCGACCTGGGCGGTGAGTTCGGCGTCGCGGCGTTCGCTGCCGGGGAGTTTGGCGAGGCGTTCGCGCAGGGCGGCGAGGTAGACGGGCAGGCGGGAGAGGGCGGTGAGGGGGGTGGATTCGAGGAAGCCCGGCGGGGTGAGGGCGGCGAGGTGGCGCTCGGCGTCTTTTTTGGCCGCGGAGCGCTCGGGCTGGGTGATGTGGTCGAGGGCGAGGCGGGCGTGGTGGCGCTGGTCGAGGATGGAGGCGACGAGGGCGGTGATGTGCTGGGCGGAGGTTTGCAGGCGGTTCCAGCCGAAGTCGAGGCGTGACTCCCACTCGGCGCGGGTGCGGATGTTGGGGGCGTCGGGGAGGAAGGCGTGCTCGGCGGTGCGGAGGAGGATGGCGTTTTTGAGTTCATCGGCGGGGCCGACGGGGGCGTAGCGGAGGGCGAGGGAGTCAAAGTTTGAAATGATGCGGGCCTGGGCGGTGAACTCGCGGTCGAAGTGGACGCGGAAGAGGCGGCGGAGGCCGGCGGCGTGGGCGGCGCGGGCGGCGGCGGGGTCGTCGAAGAGGCGGAGGCAGGCGGTTGCGTTCTCGTCGGTGAGGGCGGGGCAGCCGCGGACGGTGGTCCCGGCGCGCTGGACTTCGATGGTTTTGGGGAGGTCGGGGAAATCCCAGGTGGTGAGGTTCTCGCGGTTGTAGTCGTGCTCGGGGAGCTGGGAGAGGGCGGCGCGGGCCTGCTCGCCGAGCTTGGCGCGGAGGGCGGAGACGTCGCGCCCTTCGGCGACGGGCTCGCCCTTGGCGTCGATGACGCGCACGCGCATTTTGAGGTGTTCGGGGAGTTCAGCGCGGTCGAAGGCGTTGTCGGGGATGGGGACGCCCGTGAGGGCGTGGAGGGCGTCGCGGAGCTGGTCGCGGAGGGGGCCGCGCTCGGGGGCGAGGCGGGGGATGGCGCGGTCGGCGTAGGTGGGGGCGGGGATGAAGTTGGTGCGCAGGCTTTTGGGCATCGCCTTGATGAGGGCGACGATTTTTTCCTTGAGGAGACCTGGGACGAGCCACTCGGCGTGCTCGGGGTCGAGCTGGTTGAGGGCTTCGATGGGGACGGTGACGGTGACGCCGTCGTCGGTGTCGCCCGGGGAGAGCTTGTAATCAAGGGGTAAATCGACGGCGCTCGCGGTGAGGGCGTCGGGGTAGCGCTCGGGGGTGATGTCGGAGGCGTCGCCGGCAAGGAGGTCTTCTTCGGTCATGAAGAGGAGGCGCGGGTCGTTGCGCTCGGCGGTTTCGCGCCACTGCTCGAAGGTCTTGCCGCAGTAGACGTTGGCGGGGATGCGGGCGTCGTAGAAGGTGTGGCGCGCAGCGCGGTCGGCGAGGATGTCGCGCCGGCGGGCCTTGTCTTCGAGGCGTTCTATGCGGGCGGCGACGGCGCCGTTGTGTTCGAGGAAGGGGGCGTCGGCGCGGTACTCGCCCTCAACGAGGGCGCGGTGGATGAAGATCTCGCGGGCCTCGGGCGGGTTGACGGGGCCGTAGTGGACGAGGCGGGCGGGGAAGAGTTCGAGGCCGAAGAGGGTGACGCGCTCGCGGGCTTCGACCTGGGCGTGGTCAGGGTTCCACTGGGGTTTGGTGTAGTTCTTTTTGACGAGGTCGCCGGCGGCGCGTTCGATCCACTGGGGTTTCACGCGGGCGACGCAGCGGGCGTAGAGGCGGGTGGTGTGGACGAGCTCTTCGGCGACGACCCACTTGGGTTTGGCGGAGAAGAGCTGGGAGCCGGGGAAGATGTGGAAGCGGAGGCCGCGGGGGCCGGTGTACTCGTGGCGTTCGTCGAGCTTGCCGACGGAGCCGAGGAGGCCGGTGAGGAGGGCGAGGTGGAGGGCGTGGGCGTCGGGCTCGGCGCCCTTGCGTCTTTGTTCTGCGCGCCCGATGTCTTCCCTGGCGATGGTGCGGAGCTGGTGGTACACGTCGCGCCACTCGCGGAGGCGCATGTAGGAGAGGAAGTTCTGCTTGCAGGCTTTGCGGAGCTTGGAGCGGGAGAGGGCGTCTTCCTGCTCGTGGAAGAAGCGCCAGATGTTGAGGTAGGTGACGAAGTCGGACTCGTCGTCGGCGAACTTCTGGTGGGCGAGGTCTGCCTCGTCGCGCTTGTCGAAGGGGCGGTCGCGGGGGTCCTGAGCGGAGAGGGCGGCGGCGATGACGAGGATGTCGTCGAGGCAGTCGTGCTCCTGACCCGCGAGGATCATGCGCCCGATGCGGGGGTCGAGCGGGAAGCGGGCGAGGGTACGCCCGGTGTCGGTGAGGTTGTCTTCGTCGTCGATGGCGCCGAGTTCACGGAGGGTTTCGTAGCCGTCGCGGACGTATTTGTGCTCGGGCGGTTCGACGAAGGGGAAGCGGTCGATGTCGCCGAGCTTGAGCGACTTCATCTGGAGGATGACGCTGGCGAGGTTGGTGCGTTTGATCTCGGGCGTGGTGAACTCGGGGCGGTTGTTGAAGTCTTCTTCGGCGTAGAGGCGGATGGCGACGCCAGCCTCGACGCGGCCGCAGCGACCGGAGCGCTGGGCGGCGGAGGCTTGGGAGATGGGCTCGATGGGCAGGCGCTGCACGCGGGTGCGGGCGGAGTAGCCGCTGATGCGGGCGAGGCCGGTGTCGATGACGTACTTGATGCCGGGGACGGTGAGTGATGTTTCGGCGACGTTGGTGGCGAGAACGATGCGGCGTTTCGTGTGCTTCTGGAACACACGCTGCTGTTCTTCGTTGCTGAGGCGCGCGAGGAGGGGGAGGGTTTCGTAGCGATCGCCGAAGGCGTCTTCGATGGCGGCGGCGGCCTCGCGGATGTCGCGCTCACCGGGGAAGAAGGCGAGGATGTCGCCCGAGGGAGCGAGCGAGGTGAGCTCATCGATCGCGGATAGGAGACCCTCCTCCTGATCTTGCTCCTGGTCGTCCTCGTCCACAGCGTGCAGGGGGCGGTAGCGGATCTCGACTGGGTAGGTGCGCCCGGAGACGTTGATGATGGGGGCGCTGTCGAAGTGTTCGCTGAAGCGCTCGGGGTCGATCGTCGCGCTGGTGATGATGAGCTTGAGGTCGGGGCGTTTGGGGAGCAGGCGTTTGAGGTAACCGAGGAGAAAGTCGATGTTGAGGCTGCGCTCGTGGGCCTCGTCGACGATGATGGTGTCGTACTCGCGCAGGAACCGGTCGCCCTGGGTCTCGGCGAGGAGGATACCGTCGGTCATCACCTTGACGAGAGAATCGTCTTTGGTGTGGTCGGTGAAGCGGACCTTGTAGCCGACCTGGTTGCCGACCTGTGTTTTGAGCTCTTCGGCGATGCGGGCTGCGAGGGAGCGGGCGGCGATGCGCCGGGGCTGGGTGTGGGCGATGCGCCCGAAGACGCCGCGCCCGAGATCGAGGCAGATCTTGGGGAGCTGGGTGGTTTTGCCCGAGCCGGTCTCGCCGCAGACGACGACGACCTGATTGTCGCGGATGAGCTCGGCGATCTCCTCGCGCTTCTGGGAGATGGGGAGGTCGGGCGGGTAGTCGATGGCGGGGACGGCGCGCTTGCGGCGTTCGAGACGCTGGGCGGCCTTATCGAGGTCTTTGGCGATGGATGAGAGGGCGTTATGGGTCTTGCGGCCGGCCCGGCGGGCGCGTTCGACACCGCGCAGGCGGCGCTTGAGTGAGGCGGCGTCGGCGGCGGTGCAGTCGCGGAGGCGCTGGCGTATCTCGCGTTCCGAGGCGGGCATGAGGGCCGACATCGTAGCGCACGGGACACGCGCGGTCACCCCAGACGGACCCGGGATACCCCTATTCGGGCGGCATCACGACACGAGCTTGAGACGCGGGGTGAGCGCGTCGATCCAGCGGTTCGCGTGGGCGACCTGCGCGGTGTTCTCGGTCCTTCGGAGCCGCGCAACGATGGCATCTGTTTCCCTCCCACGTTGGCTTTCGAGACGCTGGTCCATGAGCCTCGTGCTCGTCTGTTCGTTGGGGGCGACGCTCGTCATCGCGCTCTTCGTGCGCACGATGGTGCGGTCGGAGCAGCTAGCCCAGCAGGCCCGCGGGGCGGAAGTGCTCGCCGGTGAGATCGAGACGCAGTTCGGTATGTACGAGCATGTGTTGCGGACACTGCGCGGTTTCTACGACTCGAGCGAATACGTTTCCATCCCGGAGTTCCGCAGCTTCACGAAGAGCATTGATATCAGCCAGCTCGGCGGAGGGTCGCTGGGGCTCGGGTACGTGGCGCGCGTGGCGTCCGACGACAGGGACGAGTTCGTCGAACGGATGACCAACGAGGGGCAGCGAGAGTTCCGGCTGTGGGCATCCCACGGGGAGCTTCAGTCAACGGGCGAGCTGTGGGTGCTGGCGACGGTGGAGCCTATCGAGCTGAACGCCGCGGCGATCGGTGCGGATATCTCGCGTCACCCGCTGGCTTCGCCGGCGTTGCGAAGCGCGATGCGCCGGGGCGCGCCGGCCATGACCGAGCCGTTGCGGCTGCTTCAGCGCCAGGACGAATGGGGCGCTGTGCTGTACTTCCCGGTCTACGAGGGCGGGGGCGTCCCGGAGACTGTTCTCGAGCGTGAGCGGTTGTGCCGGGGGTGGGTGTCGGTTGTTGTTTCGCTGACGGAGATGATGGAAGGGATCGCGGCGCGGCACACCGATGATGAGCTCTTTGCTCTCGTGCATGGGGAAGGGCACGATCGCTTGGTTGTTTTCGATGCGTGCCATCAAGACACTCCCGGTTCAGCGAGCGACTGCGTGGGCGCGCGTCTCGGGCAAGGCCAGGCCTCGCGCGCTCTGACCGCAGGCGGCGGTCGTTGGCGGTTGATGTACGAGCAGCGTGATGGTTTGCTGGTGATGTCGGCTCAGGAAGCGCGTGTTGTTATCGTTGGGCTGGGGACTACGGCGCTGTTGACGTGTCTTGTGTGGTCGCTCAGCCGGACGCGCGACCGGGCTGAGGCGCTGGCAGAGACCCTGACGCTCTCGCACCGAGAGAGCGAGGCGTTCGCGCGATGCACGGTTGATGCGCTGCGGACGCACATCGCCATCCTCGACGAGCAGGGTGTGATTATCGCGTGCAACCGCGTGTGGGAGGCGCTCGGAGAGACCTTCTGGGAGAAGAGCGGGGTTGAGGCCGGCGATAACCTGCTCACGACGTGCGAGTCGGACAGCTGCCCCTGGGGATCGGGCGGGCGCGAGATCGCCGCCGCTGTCCGGTGCGTGACAGACGGCATCGCCGACCGTTACGAGCAGCAGCATGAGGCTTCGGGTGTTGGGGGGACGCGCACGTTCACGGTGCGGGCGACGCGCTTCGCGTGGGAAGGCCCGACGCGGGTCGTGCTGGCTCTTGAGGACGTGACCGAGCGCGAGGAAGACCGGAGACGCCTAGAAGACACCTCCCGCGAGTTGCTCGAGATGAAGAACGCCGCCGAGGCCGCGAACCGGTCCAAGAGCGAGTTTCTGGCGAACATGAGCCACGAGATCCGCACGCCGATGACCTCGATCCTTGGCTACGCGGACCTGCTCGACGATGAACTCAAGATGCGTTCCGACATCGGCGCCGAGCAGCAGGGGCTGCTGGGGACCATCCGTCGGAACGGGCGTCATCTGCTCTCGATCCTGAACGACATTCTCGATCTCTCGAAGATCGAGGCGGGCAAGATGGCGGTGGAGCGGATCGGGGTCTCACCGGTGCGGGCCGTCGAGGAGGCCGCCGCGCTGATGCGCGGGCGCGCTGAAGAGAAGGGCGTGGCGTTGCGGGTCGAGCACGTCTACCCGCTGCCCGGGAAGATCAACACGGACCCGCTGCGACTGCGCCAGGTGCTTGTCAATCTGATCGGGAACGCGGTGAAGTTCACCGAAGAGGGCAGCGTCACGGTGCGCCTGTCGTATGCGGATGAAACGATGCGGTTCGACATCGTGGACACCGGCATCGGCATGAGCGCCGAGCAGATGGCTCGACTCTTCACCGAGTTCACGCAGGCGGACGCGACCGTGACTCGTCGTTACGGTGGGACGGGTCTCGGGCTGTCGATCTCGCGTCGTCTCGCGCAGATGCTCGGCGGCGACGTGAGTGTTGCCAGCGAGCCAGGCGTCGGCAGCGAGTTCACCCTGCGGGTGTCGGCTCAGGGTGCGGCGGGGTACGGTTTCGTTACCACCGAAACGGAACTCGGTGGTGAACCGCTTGTGGAGCAGGATGGGGGGGAGCCGAGGCGTGTCAAGGGGCGGGTTCTGGTTGCCGAGGACGGGCCCGACAACCAGAAGCTGATCGAGCATCTGCTCCGCAAGGCGGGCGCGACTGTTGAGGTGGTGAAAGACGGGGAAGAAGCGCTGCGGGCCGTGCGAGACGGCGCGCGCGGTTACGACTTGATCGTGATGGACATGCAGATGCCCGTGATGGACGGGTACACCGCGACGCGGGTTCTGCGTGACGACGGTGTCGAAACACCCGTGCTCGCGCTCACGGCGCACGCGATGGAGGGTGATCGGCAGCACTGTCTCGATGCCGGGTGCGACGAGTACTGCGCCAAGCCGATCGAGCGGGCTCGTTTCATCGCGCTGTGCGCTGATTTACTCGAACGCCGGATCGAACGAGCGAACGCTTAGAGCTTGGCGCTCACCTCCGGCGCCAGCAACGCGGCGTCGTCGAGCGCGACCATCGACTCGGGCAGGTGCCCGTCGGCAGCGGCTGACCACGAGCGGTTGACCTTGCGCTCCATCGCGGCGAAGCGGTCCATGATCTCCGCGTAGCGGGCGAGGCCGAACTTGGAGACGAGCTGGGCGCGGGCCTCAACGAAGGTGGGGATGGCGTCGGCCTGGAGTTCGCCCAGGCGAGTGAGGATGGCACGGATGCGGTCCTCGTCGCTGGCCATCCCGGGGAGATCGGCTTTGAGCGAGGCGATGCCCTGAGCGATGGTTTCCATCGCGGCGTCGGGGGAGCCGGCGACCTTGGCGCCCTCGGCGGGCTGCTGCTTGGCGATCAGTGCCTTGTCGCCCGCGCGGACGAGGAGCGAGCCGGCGAGTAATCCTGCGGCGGAGAGGCCGAAGACCCAGGCGTAGGGCCAGCGAGCGATGGAGAACGACTTGCTGTGGACGTACTCGATGTTCGCGTCGCGGATCTCTTCGATCTCGCTGTCGGTGAGTTCCGTCGCCTGCGCGACGACGGGGATGTCTGCGGTGAGCGCTGCGGCGTACTGCTCGGCGGTGAGTTCGCCTGATTCGTAGCGGGTGCGGAGCGCGGCGCGTTCGTCGGCGCTCATCTCCTGATCGCCTGCGTTGTCGGAGAGCGTGAGGCCGGCGAGGTTGTCGCCGCTGGTGCGGGCCATATAGGCCGTGGCGGCGGAGAGGCAGCCGATGATAAGGCAGATGGTCAGGAGCAGGTTTCCGATGAGTTTCATGGCTGGCTCCCTGTTAGCTCTGGAGAAGAACGATGAAGTTGACGCCGAGTCCGAGCAGGGCGTCGCCCACGATGAACCCGGCGGCCAGCGGCACGCCCCATTCTTCCGCCCAGCGCTTGCCTTTGATCTTGGCGACGGTCATCGCGATGATGCAGCCGATGCCGTAGGTGGCGATGTAGTTCATGGGCAGGTACATGCTGAGCCCGACGAGGACGCCGAGGCCTGAGAAGGAACCGATGCCGAGCAGGGCGCCCATGAGCGCGCCCGAGCCGTACATGACGTAGGGCATGTCGCCGCCTTGGACGCCGGTGATGACGGCCTGGAGCGCCTGGGCCTGCGGGGCGGTGGTGTCGGTGCCCGGGCCCATGGCGACGCCGAATTTCTCCATGTTGGCCTGCGCGATGAGGAGCAGGACGAGCATGGAGATGACGGGCCCGACGCCGGTGGCGATGAGCTCGACGGTCTGCTGCTTCTTTGGCACGGCGCCGACGATATAGCCCGTTTTGAGGTCGGCCATCATGTCGGCAGCGCAGGTGATGGCGACGCAGAGCGCCGCTCCGATCATGATCGCGCCGAGTTGGTCGCCGACGCCCGCGAGCATCATCACCAGCACGACGGTTATGAGCGCCATGCCTGAGATGGGGGACCAGTCCGTCATGCCCGTGCACTGGGCGATGATGATGCCGGCGAACCAGATCCATGCGGCGCCGATGATGGCGATGATGAGGGCGCGGATGTGCGGGTTGATCGAGGAGAGCAGGCCCGGCTTGTCCGCGTTGATGCTCGTGAGATACGCGTCCTTGTTGACGTCGGGCATCGTGTTCCACGCATCGAGCGAGTCGGTGCTCTCGAAGGCGATGGTGTAGCCGTTGGCGGTGATCGTCTCAGCGGCGTTGGCGATGGGGAAGCCGGAGATGGGGTCGCTCGTGTTCACGGGCTTGGAGCCGGTGAAGTCGGCCGCGGCAAAGAGGAAGAGGAAGGCCGAGGCGACGGCGACGATGAGAACCTTGAGGCCCAGCTCGTCGCTGCCGGCGCTGGTCTTGGCTTTGCCTGAGGCGGCGATGCTCTTGAGCGCTTCCTTGATCGCGGGGAAGGACGCGACGACGCCGGCCATCGCGCCGCCAAGCAGAAGCCCGATACCCAATGGTCGGTTGATCGCGCTGTAGCCGTAGCCCGCGGCCTCGTGGGCGCTGATCGAGGCGGGCATGAAGCCCATGCCGAAGAGGACGGGGTTGATGACAAGGTACGCGAGCACGCCGCCCGCGAGGACGAAGAGCCCGGCTTTGCCCGTGAGGTAGCCGGCTCCGAGAGCAAAGGGGGCGATGGCGAAGAGCAGCTGCGCCTCGTCGGGCAGGCCGAAGATGCGCCCGACGTCGATGTTGGTGTTGTCAACGACGAGGTCGGGGCGCCCGCCGCGGTCGCGGTCGGACTCGACGGTTAGAACTTGGTTCTCGTTGCCGAGGCCGTCGAAGGCGTAATCGACCGGCGCGGCGTCTTCCTGCGGGACGGCCCCGGTGCGGATGCCCAGATCGGCGTAGCCCCACACGGGGTCGAGGGCCCAGCCTGCTTTCTTGCTGCGCAGGTCGTCCCAGGTGAAGTCGGGCTCGCCGTCTTCGTTCTCGTCGAGCCCGGTTGAGACGGCGTACGCCCGCTTGGCGAGTTCGTCGGGGTAGCCGCCGATGGTGTAGGCCCCCTCGCCGAAGTCGCGTCCGAGTTGATCGGCGCTTGCGGTTGCCCGGTAGTCCACTAACGCGCTCGCCGAGCGGACGGCCTCGTTCATTTCCCGGGTGGGGCTCTCGGCGTTCTCACGGACGGCGCGGGCTTCCTTGAGCTGCGCGATCGCCTCACCGTGGCTGACGAGCATGGGCGGTGCGGTTTCGGTCTCGATGATCTGCGCGATCATCTGCGTCCGCAGCTTGTCCTCGTAGGAGATCTTCTCGTCCATGACGAGTTGGCCGAGGCGGTCGAGCTCGGCCTCGCCGCCGATCTGCGGGAGCTGCGCCGGGAGGGCGATGAGCGCGGAGACGACGATGCCGACGACGAGCAGGACGGACTTGGCGGCGCCGGCGCCGGGGGATTTGAGGATGGCGCCGACGGCTGTCGCGCTCGGGAAGCGGAGGCGTTCGATGTCGATCATCTGCTTGCGGAGCGGGACGATGAAGGCGCCGCCCAGCACGGCGCCGGTGATGCAGGCGAGCGTGATGAGCCAGAAGTTCATGTTGGGCAAGCCGCCCGCGACGAGCGGGATGCCGATGAGGAAGAGCACCGGGACGGTGAAGATGACGCCGGAGTTGGGCGTGTTCACCGCGGAGCCGACGGTCTGCCCGATGTTGACCTCGAGGATCGAGCCCTTGCGGAGTACGCCGCGGAGGACGCCGAAGCCGAGGACGGCGGCAATGGAGGAGCCGACGATCGTGAAGCCGATCTTGAGCCCGGAGTAGGTGATGGCGGCGTTCATGACGACGCCGACCACGACGCCGAAGATGATGGCGGAGAGCGTGACCTCGCGGTACTTGCGGGGCGGCTCGCCGACGGGTCCGGGCTGCTGGTCGCTCATGTGGGGTCTCCGGCTCTGGGGTCAGGCGCGATCGCGGGCCGCGCCGTCGGCCTCGCCATACCGTAGCGATATTTCGTGTGTGCTCACGCGGCGTCGGAGCGGGGCTGGGCTTCGGACTCGTCCTCGCTCGCGCTCAGGGGCTCGGCGTCTTCCGATGCGGGCTCGGCGTCGGCATCCTTGGCGGGCTCGGGCTCGGGCTTGGGGGACGGCGTGCCCGCGACCGCTTCGCCCGAGGCGAGCGCTTCCAGACGCTCGCGGACGTTCCCGATGTAGGAGACCTGGAGCCCGAAGTTCTCACCGATCTTGACGGCGATGCCGGTGCCCACAGTTTTGTTGTTGACGAGCATCTCGAGCTCGTCGTCGGCGCTCTTGGGGAGCTCGATGATCTTGCCGGGGGAGAGGGCCATCACCGCCTTGGTGGGGAGGCGGGTCCGCCCGATCTCGACGATGACCGGGACCTCGAGGTTGAGGATGGCTTGCAGCTCTTTGCGCATTGATCCCATATCGGCGCGTTCGCCAAGATCGCTGGAGGATTCCTCTGGCGGGATCAGCCCTCGAAACGCTTGAAGATCAGCGTCACGTTGTGACCGCCGAAGCCGAACGTGTTGTTCATGGCGCAGCGGACGGGGGCCTCGCGGGCCTCGTGGGGCACGAAGTCGATGTCGAAGCCGTCGTCGGGGTTGTCGCAGTTGATGGTGGGAGCGACGGCGCCCTGGGTGATCGCGTTGATGCAGGCGACGCTCTCGACGCCCCCGGAGGCGCCCAGGCAGTGACCGTGGGCGCTCTTGGTGGAGGACATGAGGAGGCGACCGCCCTTGCTCCTGTGGGCATGATCGCCGAAGACGGCGCCGGCGGCGGCGACCTCGGCCGAATCACCCAGCGGGGTGGAGGTGCCGTGGGCGTTGATGTAGTCGATGTCGCTGGGGTTCAGTTCGGCGTCCTTGAGGGCGGCCATCATGGAGGCGGCGGCGCCCTTGCCGCCCGGGTCGGGGGCGGTGATGTGGTGGGCGTCGCTGGTGGCGCCGCAGCCGGCGATCTCAACGAGGATGTTGGCCCCGCGGGCCTGCGCGTGCTCCAGCGTTTCAAGAACCAAAACCGCGGCGCCCTCCGAGAGGACGAAGCCGTCGCGATCACGGTCGAAGGGGCGGGAGGCTATTTCGGGAGCGTCGTTGCGGGTGGAGAGGGCCTTCATGGTCATGAAGGAGCCTAGGCAGAGAGGTGTGAAGGCCGCCTCGGCGCCGCCGGCGAGGGCGCAGTCGCAGAAGCCGCCCGCGATGAGGCGGTAGGCCTCGGTGATGGCGTGCCCGCTGGAGGCGCAGGCGGTGGCGGGGGCTGAACTCGGGCCTTCGATCCCGAAGCGGATCGAGATGTGCCCGGCGGCGCTGTTGATCATCAGCTTGGGGACGGTGAAGGGGTTGATGCGGCTGGGGCCGCGGCTGTTGAGCGTTTCGATGCCGGTGGTGATGGCGGTGATACCGCCGATGCCGGAGCCGATGACGACACCCGCGCGGGTCGGGTCTTCCTTGGAGAAGTCGATGCCGCTGCTCTCGACGGCCTCGTCCGCAGCGCACATGCCAAGGAGGGCGAAGCGGTCGATGCGCTTGGCCTCGCGGGCGTCGATGCGGGAGGTGGGGTCGAAGCCGGTGATCTGCCCGCCGATGCGGACGGCCCACTGGTCGTCGTCGTAGCGGGCGAACTCGGGGTCATCGACGGTGGTGATGCCGCTGCGCCCCGCGAGCATGGCGTCCCAGACCGCGGGCGCGGTGTGACCAAGGTTGGTGAGCGCGCCGACGCCGGTGACGACGACGCGCCGGGCGGGATCGCGCGGCGGGCTCATCGCGGGGTGGTCAGGCGCTCTGGCGCGCGGCGGCGATGAACTGCACCGCCTGCCCGACCGTCTGGATCTTCTCGGCTTCTTCGTCCGGGATGGAGGTCTCGAACTCGTCCTCGAACTCCATCACCATCTCGACGACGTCGAGGCTGTCGGCGTTGAGGTCGTTCACAAAGCTGGTCTCAGCGGTGATCTTCCCTTTGTCGACGCCCATCTGATCCGCGACGATGTCGATCACTTTGCTTTCGATTTCGCTTTCAGTCACCGCGTGTCTCCGTATGGCCGGCCCTCACGCCGGCGATCCTTTGATGATACAGGAAGCTCAAGCGAGCGTCAGCCCGCCCAGCCGCAACGCTCAGCACATGGTCAGCCCGCCGTCGACGCAGATCGTCTGCCCCGTCAGGTAGCCGGCCCCGTCGCTCTGCACGTAGGCCACCGCTTCGGCGATGTCCTCCACCTCGCCCAGGCGGCGCACCGAGAGGGCATCGGTGAATTTCTTGGTCGCGTCGTCGGGCAGGTTGGCGGTCATGTCGGTCTTGATGAAGCCCGGCGCCACGACGTTGGCCGTCACGCCCTTGGAGCCCAGCTCGCGGGCGAAGGCCTTGCTCATGCCGACCAGCCCGGCCTTGGCGGCGCAGTAGTTCGCCTGCCCGGCGTTGCCGACGACGCCGGAGGTTGAACCGATGTTCACCATGCGCCCGAAGCGCCCCTTCATCATCGGTCGCGCCGCCGCCCGGCACGCGACGAAGACCGAACGCAGGTTCACGTTCAGCACCTCGTCGAACTCCTCATCACTCATCCGCAACGCGAGGTTGTCGCGCGTGATGCCCGCGTTGTTCACCAGCACGTCAAGGCGCCCGTGCTCCTTCGCGACGCCTTCGATCGCCTCGGCGAACGCGTCGGCGTCGCTCACATCGACCGGGCAGGCGTGCGCCGCGCCGCCGGCGTTCTCGATCTCCGACGCCAGCTCTTCCAGCGGACCCGCTGAGCGGCTCATGAGGATGACTCGGCGCCCGTCCGCGGCCAGACGGCGCGAGATCCCCGCGCCGATGCCCCGGCTTGCGCCCGTCACGATCGCTACGCGTTGTTCGCCCGAATCGCTCACGCGGCGCCTCCGTTCGCGGGCTGCGGTTCGTCGTGCGGCGTTGGCTTGATCGAACGCTCGATCCGGCGCATCAGCCCCGACAGCACCTTGCCCGGCGCGAGTTCGTGGTACTCACCCGGCGCGTGATCGGCAAGCCAGCGCCCGCACAGATCCCAGCGCACCGGTTGGGTGAGCTGCTCGACCAGACGCGTGCGGATCGACGCCGGGTCGCTCTCGTGCGGCTCGCCCGTTACGTTCGCCATGACGGTGCAACGCGGCTCGTGGAGGGTGATCTTGTCGAGCGCGGCGCTCAGGCGGTCCGCCGCGGGCGCCATGTGCGCCGAGTGGAACGCGCCCGCCACGCTCAGCGGCGTGGCCCGCAGGCCCATCTCGCCCGCGCGGTCCGCGGCCCGCTCGCAGGCGCTCGCGTCGCCCGACAGCACGATCTGCCCCGGCGCGTTGAAGTTCGCGGGGACCAGCACGCCGCCGTCGGCCGCCTTCTCGCACAGCTCCCGCGCCTGCGATTCGTCGGCCCCTGTGAGCGCCACCATCGATCCGGCGCTCGCCTCCGCGGCTTCATGCATCGCGGCGCCGCGGAGCGCGACCAGCTCCAGCGCGTCCTCGAAGCTCATCACGCCCGCCAGGTGCAGGGCCGTGTACTCGCCCAGGCTCAGCCCGGCGAGGTGCGTCGAAACCGGCGCGTCGTCGGCGAGCATCGCCTGTCGGCACGCGACCGAGGTCACGAAGATCGCCGGCTGAGACACGTTCGTCTTGTTCAGCTCGTCCGCCGGGCCCTCGAAGCACAACTGCGAGAGCGTGGCGCCGAGGCGATCGCCCAGGATCTCGTCCGCCGCGGCGAAGGTCTGCGCCGCCGCGGGTGAGGCATCGAACCACGCCCTGCCCATGCCGGCGCGCTGCGCCCCCTGACCGGGGCACAGGATGACGGTGTTGTCGCTCATACGGAGTCCTTCCAAGTCGCTCTGCTCACACGCGCCACAGCGAGCTCGCCCACGTCATGCCGCCGCCGAAGGCGACGAACATCACGAGCTGCCCATCCTTCACCCGCCCCGCGTCGCGCAGCTCGTGCAGGCACAGCGCGACCGACGCGGATGAGGTGTTGCCGTAGCGGTTGATGTTCACGTACAGCTTGTCTTCAGGGATCCCGAAGCGCTCGCGGGCCGCCTGGAGGATGCGCATGTTCGACTGGTGGCACACGAAGTGATCGACATCGCTCGCGCTCACGCCGGCCTTGTCGAGCGTGTCCCGGATCAGCTTGCTGAATGTCCCCACCGCGAAGCGGAACACCTCGCGCCCGTTCATGCGCATGGCGCCGATGGGCAGCTCGTCGGTGCCGAAGGGGATGCTCTCGGGGAAGTCGCGCTCGCGGCGCGGGATGAAGAGGTGGTGCCCGAGCGACCCGTCGGCGTGCATGCCCTGGGCGATCATTCCTTTGGAAGGGTCGTCCGACGCTTCGAGGATCGCCGCGCCGGCGCCGTCGCCGAAGAGGATCGCCGTCCCGCGACCCCGCGTCGTGTACTCCATGGTTTCGGTCAGCGTGTCCACGCCCACCACCGCCACTCGCTGGGCCAGACCCGAGCGGATCTGTGAGTACGCGAGGTTCAGCGAGTAGACGAACCCGCAGCACGCCGCCGCGACGTCGAACGCCCCGGCCCCGTTGGCGCCGATCTCGTTGATGACCTGGCACGCCGTGCTCGGGCACACCATCTCTGCTGAAACGGTGCCGCAGATGACCATGTCGAGGTCGCTGGCGCTGACGCCAGCGCTGGCGAGGGCGTTGTTCACGGCCTGCGTCGAGAGCGTGGTGGCCCGCTCGCCCTTAGAGGGGTCGATCTTGCGGCGTTCGTGGATGCCCGTGCGTTGCACGATCCACTCATCGTCAGTGTCCATCAGGCCTTCGAGGTCGGCGTTGGTCAGCTTGCTCTCGGGCAGGCCGATGCCGGAGCCGGAGATGATCACGCCGCGACCGGCGGGCGCCCCGACGGGCGTGAGCGTGGAGGAGGGGTCAGGCATAGGGGGACAGGGTAGCCGCGCAGCTGGCTAGGAGCGCGCGGCCGCGCCCCCCGCGCTCGGGTCGATCGCCGGCGCCGCCTGAGCCAGGCGTTCCACGATCGCGTCGTTCACATGCTTCTCGACGAGCTCGCGGGTGTTCCGCACGGCGCTGGCGATGGTCCGCGCCTTGCTCGACCCGTGGCAGATCACGCACACGCCGTTGACGCCCAGCAGGGGGGCGCCGCCGTACTCGTGGTAGTCGTTCTTCTTGGCGAGGCTCTTGGCCGCGGGCTCGAGCTTCATCGCGAGGTCGGCGTCAAACTCGAAGAGTTCGTGGAAGAACGCCTCCATCAGGCTCTTGGCCAGACCCTCGGCGAGCTTCAGCGCGGTGTTGCCCACGAACCCGTCGGCGACCACCACGTCCGCCGCCCCGTCGAACATGTCACGGGCTTCGATGTAGCCCAGGAAGTTCAGATCGGGCGTGGCGTTCAGCAGGTCGCGGGCTTCCTTGATGAGCTTCGTACCCTTGCCTTCTTCGGCGCCGATGTTCAGCTGCGCCACCCGCGGGTTCTCGATCCCCAGCGTGTGCTTCGCGTACACCTCGGCCATGATGCCGTATTGGGCCAGGTGCAGCGGACGCGGCTCGGGGTTTGCGCCGGCGTCGCACAAAACCACTGGTCCTTTGAAGGTCGGGATGGTCACCGCGATGCCCGGGCGGTGCACGCCCGCGAGGCGGCGCATGAACATCGTCCCCGCCGAAACGCACGCCCCCGTGTTCCCCGCGCTCAGCACCGCGTCGACCTGATCGTCTGATTTCTTGCTGCCGCGCAGCGCCATACGCACGATCGACGAGTCCTTCTTCGCCTTGATCGCCTCGACCGGCGCCTCGTCCATCCCGATGGTCTGCGAGGCGTGCTCGATCTCCAGCCGCTCGTCGCTCGCGCCGAGCTCGCTCAGGATGTCCTCGATGACGCTCTGATCGCCGACGAGAACAAGCCGATCCCCATCGCGGAGCTCGGCGAGCGCTTGCACACAACCTTTGACGATCTCGTCGGGCGCGTGATCGCCGCCCATGACGTCGACGGCGAGTCGCACCGGATCAGTTTTCGTTCGTGTCGAGCTTCAGCCCGGGGCGGACGTACCCGCACTCGGTGCAGGCCCGGTGCGGCAGGCGCGGCGACCCGCAGTTCGGGCACGTGACGACCTGAGCCCCACGGAGCTTGTCGTGCGAGCGACGCCGACGCGTGCGTCCCTTGCTCTGGCGGTGTGTCGGCAGCATGAGAAACTCCGGGGAGGTCTTCGGGAAGACGCCAAGCGGCCAAACCGCCCCGGCGTCCCCCGCTGTTTCGAGCCCGAAAAGATACCCCTGGGCCCCGGAAGTGTCAATCCGCCGGCCCTCGCCCCCGCCTCTGGTTGGCCGGAGCGAAAAAGCCCGATATACTCCCGCAACGGCCCGTCCCGAGAGGGACGCCGGGCCCCCTTAGCTCAATCGGCAGAGCAGCTGACTCTTAATCAGCGGGTTGTAGGTTCAAGTCCTACAGGGGGTATTTGTTTGGATTTAAGACTCCGATTGCAGATCAGGCCTGACCCAGCCCTTCCGAGCTTCCGGACTCATGAGAACTTCTCTTGAGTAGTTCCGCAGGAGCACGTCTTTTTGCAGCAAACCCGGGTTCCGCTCCAGAAATACCGAAGACCTGTCCGCATCCGGCGCGTTCGCGATCAGAACCAGCCACATCCGCGTCACCGTCTCGTGGTACCCCCCCGAACCGTCATTCGCCACCCCGTTCGATTCGTTCAGCGCCTTGATCCCCGCGCGCATCCGATCCATCGCCTCCTCGAAACGCCACAGACACAGATGAATCCACCCCACGCGCACATGCATCTCGTGCGTCCATGCCTCACGCGTGAACGCCCGCGTTTCAAACCGAGCGAGCAATTCCGCGTCCTCGGGCGTGAGAACCTCGCCGGGGTTCATCGCCGGCGCAGCCGCCAAAACTCCACCAGCGCAAACACCGCGAACCCCGCGCACCCGGCCCAGATCACAAACAGACCCACGTCCCCGTGCTCCTCCGTCACGCTCGCCCCGCCGGACGCGATGATCACGCACGCCAGAGCCGGGAAGAAGCTCCACAGGTAGACGTGCAGCGGGATGCGGTCGCGCAGGCGCAGGGCCATCACCGCCCCCAGCGGCGTCATGATGAACCCCGCCAGCGACAGCGCCGCCCGCTCGTGGCGGTTCGCCGTCGCCTCGCGGCGCACGTCCTCCATGAACTTCTCCAGCCCCCGCCCGGCCCGCGACAGCTCCCCCTCCGGCGCCGCCCGGGCGGCCTCGATCAGCTCCCGCGCGCTCAGCTCGAACGCCCCAGGCGCCGGGTCGAGCGGCAGCGTGAACCCCTCCCCCAGCACCAGCGCGTCCCGCCGACCTTCCAGCTCGTCCTGGCTCGACACCACGAAGAGTTCCAGCGCCACGCTGCTGGTCTTCTCCCGCGGCGTCACCTTCACCGACATCTCCGCCCGCTCCGCGAGCAGGCGGCGCAGCGAGCCGTCGCCGCGACGCCATGTCACCGCGATCCGCTCGCTCCCCTCGCGCGGCAGCAGCGTCCGCCCGTCGTCTCCCGCCCGCACGTCGATCACGCCCAGCCGCCCGCCCTCGGGCCCCGTCAGCGTCAGGCGTCCCTCGGCGGCGATCGATTCAAACGCCGCGTCCCGCGCCCGTGCCGCCGCCAGCGCCGCCGCGGCGTCCTCGCGTTTGCGCACCACGGGGCGGAACTGCTCCGGGTCCTCGGCGACCTCCGCGAGTTCCTGATCCGTCATGTAATCCAGGTCATCCCCGAGCGCTCCGGGGATGATCCACGGCCCGAACTCCGTGCGCTGCAGCTTCAGCAGCGCCTCGCCCTGCTGCTTGGCCACGCCCCCGCCGACGAGCATGTACACCGCCACCACGTCCTCGTTGTCCTGCTCGGCGGGGTAGAGCCACACGTCGGCCCGCTGGGCGCCGACGTCCGCCGTGAGCGCTCCGGTTTCGGGGTCCACCGCCGCCGCGACCACGCCTTCGAGCACGAAGTAATCGATCGCCCCCGACCCTTCCGGCGCCCCGATCCGCGTCGCGTCGTCGGCGTGCAGAATCACGTCGTCGATCGTCACCGGCTGCCCGCGCTCGATCTGGCGGATCAGCGTCCGCGCCGCGTCCTTCGTGACGATCGATTCCAGGGTGCGTGTGAATCGCGGCGCCGCCAAACCGGTAAGAGCCAGCAGCGACGCGCCGAGCACGATCCCGCCCACCAGCGCCGGCATGATCAGCGCCCCGTAGCTGATGCCCCCGGCCCGCGCCGCCACGGCCTCGTTGTCTGAGGCGAAGCGGTGGTAGCCCAGCGTCGCCGCCATCCCCGCACCGAAGGGCAGCGCGTACTGGAGCATCGGAACGATGGCCACGCCCATGAACTTGACCGCGTCCAGCGCCCCGATGCTGCCGTCGGCCACCGGCTTGATCGTCGCCCCGAAGGCCACCACCAGCACGATGGCCCCCGTCGCCATCAGTACCCCGCGCGCCAGCTCGGCGCCGAGCATGCCCCAGATCCGAATCGGCGGGCGAGGAATCACACACGCATCGTCGCGGGCAATCCGCGAGGGGGCAAGCAGGGGGGCGTGCGGATCGGTGATATCTCGCTCCCCCGGCTACACTTCTCCCCGCTCGGGGAGGATCGCGTGACGCAGGAACAATCGAAAACACGCCAGAGGCGCTGGCCGGGGCGTCTGCTGCGCGCGGGTGTGGCCGTTCTCGCGCTGCTGCTCGGCGCCGGGGTCCTCGGCGCCCTTGTCAGCACCAAGCCGGAGCCCCCGCGCGACCCCGAGCCCGCCGCCCCGCTCGTCGTCCGCGCCATGACCGTCCGCCCTGTGCCCGTCGCCCGCGTCTATCAGGGCTACGGCGTCGTGCGGGCCGTGCGTTCCGCGAACGTTGCTGCTGAGATCGATGGCGTCATCGTCAACAAGCCCGAACGCATCGAAGAGGGCATCCGCATCGATCAGGGCGAACTCCTCGTCAGCATCGACCCGGGCGATTATCAGGACCGCCTCGATTCTCTTGAGCGCAACGTCGAGAGTGTGGCCGCGCAGGTCCAGCTTCTTGATGTTGAAGAAGAATCCGCCCAGGAGCAGGAAGAACTCGCGACCGAGGCGCTTGCCGCGATCGACCGCGAGATCGACCGCCTCCGCGAGGCCAGCGCTCGCGGCGCCGCCACCGCCAACGAGATCGATCAGCAGATCCGCACCCGCATCAATGTCGCCCGCGACCGCGTCCGCGCTCGTGAGTCCCTCCGCGCCATCCTTCCGAAGCGTGCTCAGCTTGAGGCTCAGGCCGCCTCGCTCCGCGCCGACGCCGAGCGCGCCCGGCGCGATCTCAGCCGCACCGACATCCTCGCGCCCATCGCGGGTCTCGTGCAGGAGGTTGACGTTGAGGTTGGCGAGCGCGTTCGTGCCGGGGACCGCGTCGCGCGTGTGCTTGATCCCACACTGCTTGAAGTTCCCGTGCGCTTGCCGCTTTCTGCCGCGAGCGAGGTCCGCGTAGGCAGCCCGGCCACCCTCCGCGCCGACAGCCCGGGTGGCGAAGAGTGGACCGGGTCCGTCGCCCGCATCGCCCCCGAAGCCGACGCCGAGCGCCGCACCATCACCGTGTTTGTCGAGGTCGAGCAGGACGCGCCCGAGGGGCAGGCACCGAGTCTGCCGCCGGGGCGTTTCGTGCTCGCCGCGGTCGCGACGGGTGAGGCGATGCAGTTCGCCGTCCCGCGTGGCGCCGTCTCTGGCGACCGTGTGATGGTCGTCACCAACGACGGGATCATCGAGTCCCGCGCCGTCGAGGTCGCCTACTTCACCGAGGCCCGCCTGCCCGATCTCGTCGAGAGCGAGACGCAGTGGGCTGTTATTGCTTCGGGGCTCGCGCTGGGTGAGACGGTCGCCGTCTCGAACCTCACCAAGCTGCGCGAGGGCGTCGGCGTCGAGGCGTCGCCCGCGGGAGCCGAGCAGTGAACCTCGCCGAGTTCGGCGTGCGCAAGCACGTCGCCGTGAACCTCATCATGTTCGCGATGATCGGCGCCGGCGTGGTGCTGGGCATGTCGCTGCGGCGCGAGTTCTTCCCCGACGTGACGCCCAGCCTCGTCAGCGTGAGCGCGCCGTACCCCGGCGCCCAGCCCGACGAGATCGAGGATTCCCTCGCCATCAAGATCGAGGACCGCGTCGCGGATCTGCAGGGCGTCAAGGAGATCAACACCACCGCGGTCGAGGGCGCCGCGACGGTGCTCATCGAGTTCGAGGACGACATCGATCTGGGCGTCGCCCTCGCCCGCGTGAAGCGCGAGGTCGATGCGCTGCAGGATCTGCCCGAAGAATCCGAGCGGATTGTTGTTGAGGAGTTCGTCCCCAACATCCCCGTCTGCAGCGTCACGCTTTACGGCGACGCCGACGAGCGCGTCATGAAGGACGCCATCCGCGAGATCCAGGACGATCTCCGTTCGGTTCCCGGCATGGGCGACCTTGTCACCGCGGGCATCCGCACCGACGAGATCATCGTCAGCGTCCGCCCCGGCGCGATGCTCGAGCACGGGATCAGCCTGCCGACGATCTCCGACCGTATTTCTCAGGCCATGCGCGAGCTCCCGGGTGGCGCCGTCCGCACCGGAGCGTCGAACGTGGTCGTTCGCACCGTCGCCACCGAAGAGCAGATCGATCTGGTCCGCGACATCGTCGTCCGCGCCGACGCCGGCGGGCGCTCGCTGCGTCTGGGCGAGGTCGCCGACGTAAGTGCAGGGTTCGCCGATGTCGAGCTGCGCACGCGTTTCAACAACGAGCGTTCGATGTCCCTCTTCGTCTACGCCCGCCCCAAGCAGGACGTGGTGACGATGGCCGGGCTTGTTCGCGCGTATGTGGACGGGCGTCTCGGCGAGCCCTTCGAGCCGGGGTTCATGGAACAAGCCGCCATCGCCCGCGCTGACGCCGGTGGCGGCGTGCTCCCCGCTCGCGCACAGGCGTACCGTCTCGGCGCCGCCAGCCCCGCGCCGCCCCCCGGCGAACTGGTGATGCACAACGACGTCGCCCGGTTCGTCATGCAGCGTCTCGAACTGCTCTCGCGCAACGCCTTCCAGGGCGGGCTGCTGGTCTTCGCGGTGCTGTTCCTGCTGCTGGCGCCCCGCGTCGCGTTCTGGGTGGCGATCGGTCTGGTCATCTCGATGCTCGCCGCGCTCGCCGCGATGAACGTCCTCGACATGTCGCTGAACTTCCTTACGATGTTCGGCCTCATCATCGTGATCGGCTTGCTCGTGGACGATGCCATCGTCGTCGCCGAGAACATCAAGGCCCGCCACGAGGCGGGGGACTCGGCCTTCACCGCCGCAATCGAAGGGACGAGGCAGGTCGCGTGGCCCGTCATCTCGACGGTGCTCACCACCATTTGCGCGTTCCTGCCGCTGACAGTGATTGAAGGGCAGATCGGTGACCTGCTCGCCGCGATCCCCATCGTTGTTTCGGTGGCGCTGGGCGTCTCGCTGATCGAGGCGCTGCTCATCCTCCCGAGCCACATGGGCCACTCGCTGCAGGCCTCCGAGCGCGCCAAGCAGAACATTTTCACGCCGATCTTCGAGCGCCTTGAACGCTTCCGCACGTGGCTCTTCAACGATTTCCTGGGGCCGCTCTACGAGCGCCTGATGCGCCCGGCCCTCCGCGCCCGCTACCTCACGCTCTCGGTCTCCATCGGCGTCTTCCTCGCGACCATCGCTCTGCCCCTCGGCGGGCGCATCGGCTTTGAGTTCTTCCCATCCGCCGACGCCGAGTCCATCACCATCGACCTGCGCATGCCCGAAGGCACGCCGATGGCTGCCACCGACCGCGCCATCAGCCGTGTCGAACAGATCGCCCGCGATCAGCCCGAGGTCGACGCCCTCTTCACACTCGTCGGCGCTCGCAACAACACCGACGACGGCTCCTCCATCGCACAGAGCCACCTCGCCCAGATCTTCATGGAGCTCAAGCCCGTCGAGCTGCGCGACCGCACCAGCGGGACGGTCATCGAGACCATCCAGCGCGAGGTGGGGGACATCCCCGGCGCCGAGAGCCTCCGTTTCGTCGAGGTGGGCGCCGGGCCCAGCGGGGCCGACATCACCTACACCGTCGTGGGCGACGACCCCGAGCTCATAGAGCGCGCTGTGGTGCGCCTGAAGGAGTCCCTGGCAGGGTACGACGGTGTGCGCGGCATCGCGGACGACGCCGACTCCGGCCAGCGCGAATTGCGATTGCGCCTGCGCGACGGGGCGAACGAGCTTGGATTCACGGTCGCCAGCGTGGGTCGCCAGATCCGCGGCGCCGTTTTCGGACTCGAGGCCTACACCTACGCCGGCGACCGCGAGGACGTGGACGTGCGCGTGCAGCTGTCCGATGCGGCACGCCGCTCGCTGGCGGGGCTGGAGGCGACGTACCTCTTCACACCCAGCGGCGTGCCGGTGCCGCTGACTGAGGTGGTGGAGGTGACGGAGGGGAGCAGCTACGCGACGGTGCGCCGGCTGGACCGTCAGCGGGCCGTGACGGTGACGGCCGATGTGGACAGCGCGGTGTCATCTGCTGAGGCGGTGACGGCTGATCTGCAGTCGGAGCTGCAGGCGATCGCGGCGGAGATCCCCGGCGTGCGGGTGCTGCCGCGGGGGACGCAGCTGGAGATGCAGGACTCGTTCCGCACATTGCCGGTCGGTTTCTTCGCGGCGGTGGGGTTGATCTACATCGTGCTGGCGTGGCTGTTCTCCAGTTATATCCAGCCCATCGCCGTCCTCGTGTCCGTCCCCTTCGCCGCCGTCGGCGCCATCTGGGGGCACATTCTGATGGGTTACGGGCTGACGTTCCTGTCCATGATCGGCTTCGTCGCGCTCACCGGCATCGTGGTGAACGACTCGCTGGTCTTCATGGAGTTCTACAACCACAAGCGCGATGAAGGCCTCAGCGTCTTCGAGGCATGCGCCGCCGCCGGGCGTCGTCGCCTGCGCGCGATCCTGCTGACCACCGTCACCACAGTGTTC
Organism: Phycisphaerales bacterium; assembly: GCA_965227605.1. Taxonomy (GTDB): domain Bacteria; phylum Planctomycetota; class Phycisphaerae; order Phycisphaerales; family UBA1924; genus CALNYS01. The sequence goes on from OZ245745.1 coordinate 1,450,157, forward strand.
GGGCTGACGCCGCTGATGTTCGAGCAGTCGTTCCAGGCGAAGTTCCTGGTGCCGATGGCGATCACGATCAGCTTCGGCCTGATGAGCGCGACGTTCATCATGCTGATCATCCTGCCCTGCGTGCTGCTGGTTGGTAATGACATCAAGCGGTTCTTCACGGGGCGGCGTGTGGTCGGGCACGATCCTTCGGATCGGGCGCTGGATGAGGCGATGGCCGGGGCTATTCCCTGAGCGATCGACTTGCGTTCGGTACCTGTTCTTATCAGAATCGGTGCATGGGCGAATCTTCACTGCACGTCCGCCTGACCGATGCCGCGGGGGATCGCACGTTTCGGGCGATCGCGGAGATGACGGGGCACAACTCGGAGACGGTGCGGCGTTACATGCAGGGGGCGGCGCCGAGCGTGGAGTTCGTGGCGGCGTTCTGCGAGTGCTTCGGGCTCAACGCGAACTGGGTGCTGACCGGGCGCGGGCCCATGAAGGCGTCGGAGATGCGCGGGGAGGCGCTCTCGCACGCGAACCCGACGGAACTGCTGACAGCGACGGCGGGGAACATCGAGAAGCTGGACGGGCGCGTGGACCGGTTGGAGGTCTTCGTCAGTACGATGGAATCACGTATCCGCGCGTCCGTGGCGCGGAACGGCGGAACGAATGAAGGAAGCGGGGAGACGGATGGGCAGGAGCGAACCGCTGGCGGATCTACCGAGCGAGCCCGACGCGTCGCCGACGCCCTCCCCGAGCGACCACGTGAGGATGATCGTTGAGCTGATGCGTCCGGCGAGCCCGGACCTGGTGCGGCGCTGGGTCGCGGCGCTGCTGCTCGCGCCCGAGAGTGAGCGCGGGGCGATCGTCGAGAGCGTCGAGGCGCGGATGGCGGAGATGTATCTCGATGATGAACCGGCGGAGGATGAGCTGCCGGCGAGCATTGAGGTGAAAGCGACCACGAAGTCGCGGGCGCGTCACGCCGGCTGACGTACCATCAACGCATGGGCCTGAACGACCAGATCGCGAGCGCGTTTTCCGAGATGGCGAAGCTGATGGAGCTGTCGGGCGCCGACGGCTTCCGCGTGCGCGCGTACCAGCGGGCGGGGCGTGCGTTTGAGTCATTGAGCGGGGACGCCGGTGATCTTGATCGCAAGGGCCTTCTTGAGCTCGACGGCGTCGGTCACAAGATGGCCGACAAGGTTGAGGCGATCGTCGCGACAGGGACGTTCGAGGAGCTCGAAGAGCTGCGCGGCGATACGCCGGCGGGGTTGGTCGAGGTGCTGCGCATCCCGGGGCTTGGGCCCAAAACGGTGCGGGCGATCTGGCAGACGCTCGAGGTTGAGTCGCTGGATGACCTGAAGAAGGCGATCGACGACGGCTCTATCGAGGAAGTCCCGCGGATGGGGGCGAAGACGATCGAGAACATCGCGCGGGCGATTGATTTCGCCGCGAGCGCGGGGGATCGAACGCGTCTGGGTCTGGCGGCGCCGCTGGCGGGGCTGGTGATCGAACGGCTGAACGAGGTGAAGGGCGTGAAGCGGCTGGAGTCCGCGGGTTCGCTGCGCCGCGGCAAGGAGACGATCGGTGATCTCGACATCCTCGCGGTGTGTGACGATCCCGGAGCGCTTTCCAACGCCTTCTGCGAGATGCCTGGCGTTGATGAGGTGCTGGTGCACGGCGAGACCAAGTCGTCGGTGCGGATGAGCATCCCGAGCCCCCGCGGGGGCGCCGACGCGAAGATTCAGGTTGACCTGCGCGTCGTGCCCGAGGAATCGTGGGGCACCGCTCTGATGTACTTCACCGGCTCCAAGGAGCACAACGTGCGGTTGCGCGAGCGGGCGAAGAAGAAGGGGCTGACGCTCAACGAGTACGGGCTGTTCCCTGACGATGATGAGAACGAGCCGCCGCAGAAGCGGGGCGTGAAGGCGAAGGCGTCGAAGACGGAGGCGTCGATCTACAAGGCGCTTGGTGTGGCGTTTGTCCCGCCGGAGATCCGTGAGGATCGCGGCGAGCTTGATCTCGATGACACGCCGCGGCTGATTGAGGTGGATGACATTAAGGCCGAGCTGCACGCGCACACGACGGCCTCGGATGGTTCGATGTCGATCGAGGAGCTGGCGACCGCGGCGAAGGAACGCGGGTTCCACACCATCGCCGTCACCGATCACTCCAAGTCGCAGCAGGTCGCGAGCGGGCTGAGCGAGGAACGGCTGCGCGAGCACATCGAGGCGATCCGCGAGGCGAAGGTCGCGGGCATCTCGATTCTCACCGGCTCTGAAGTAGACATCATGCCGGACGGCGATCTGGACTACGACGATGAGCTGCTCGCGGAACTGGACGTCGTGGTCGCGTCGCCGCACTGGTCGCTGCAGCAGAAGCCGGAGAAGGCGACGAAGCGGCTGCTCAGGGCGATCGAGCACCCGCTGGTGCATGTGCTCGGCCACCCGACGGGGCGGCTGATCAACAAGCGGGGCGGGCTGGAGCCGGCGATGGGGGAGATCATCGCGGCGGCGATCGAGCACAACGTGGCGCTCGAGATCAACAGCCACTGGATGCGTCTGGACCTGCGCGACACGCATGTGCGGGCGGCGGTGGAGGCGGGGGCCCTGATCGCCATCGACTGCGACGTTCACGGCGTCGGCGACTTCGACAACATCGCCTACGGCGTGGCCACCGGTCGGCGGGGGTGGCTGACGCCCGATCTGGTCGTCAACACGTGGGGCAAGAAGAAGCTGCACGACTGGTTGAAATCCAAGCGCTGAGGCGGGGCTACACTTGTCGTTATGAGCGAGATGAAGATCACGATCCACGAGCCGCTGTGCGCGGTGTTCCGGCGGAAGCTCAAGGGCGAGGGGCTGAAGTACACGCCCGAGCGGGCGCAGATTCTCGAGACGATCATTCAGATCGATGACGTGTTCGAAGCTGAGCGCGTGCAGGCGGAGCTGCGCGACAGCGAGTTCCGCGTGAGCAAGGCGACGATCTACCGCACGCTCAAGCTGCTGCAGGAGGCGGGGATCATCCACCCGGTGCCGCTGGAGAGCGAGCAGACGAGTTACATGCTGGCGTACGGCGAGCGCCCGCGCGATCTGCTGATCCGCGTGGATACGCATGAGATTGAGCGGATTGAGATTCCGGAGCTTGAGGAGATTTGTGCGAAGATTTGTGCGGAGCGGGGGTTAAAGTTGCGGGGGCGGAGTTTTCAGGTTTTTGTGGAGAAGGAATAAACCCAACTTTGGGTGCTACTACTCGCCGCGAAGCGGCGCAGTAGTGCGGTGCGGTGAACAGGACACTACTGCGCTCCTTCGGAGCGAGTAGTGGCACCATGAGTTGTGTGCGCAAAAAAACACTGGCAGCGAGCTGCCAGTGGCACCCGATTTTGGGTTGTCGTTTTTTCTTACGCTTCGCCGAGGGTCCAGCGCTCGAAGGCGACAACGTCGCCGCCCTTGAGGAGGTCCTTGACGCGCTTGTCGGGGTCCTTGACGAAGGGCTGCTCGATGAGGGCGACCTCTTCGTAGAACTTGCGCATCTTGCCCTCGACCATCTTCTCGGCGATCTCCTTGGGCTTGCCGCTCTCCATGGCCTGCTCGAGGGCGAACTTCTTCTCCTTCTCGACCTTGTCGGCGGGGATGGAATCCTTGTTGACGCCAAGGGGGCGGGGGGTAACGGCGGCGCAGTGCATGGCGATGTCGCGGAGGGTGTCGGAGGAGACGTCGCCCGAGCCCTGGACGAGCACGCCGGTCTTGCCGTCGTGGTGGAGGTAGACGCCGAAGGCGCCGGTTCCTTCGCCGGCGAGCTTGTGGCCGCGGGCGAAGCTGGCGTTCTCGCCGGTGGTGATGCGGACGTTGTCGATGAGCTTGGTCATCTCATCGGAGGGCGCGGTGATCTCGCCCTGGGGCATCTCGAGGGCGAGCTTGGCGATCTCGCCGGCGGCCTCGATGAAGTTCTCGTTGCGGGCGGTGAAGTCGGTCTCCGCGCGGAACTCGACGATGGCGGCGGCACGCTCGTCGTCTGAGACGACGATGGCGATGCGGCCTTCGCCGGCGGCGCGCTCGGTGCGGGCGTCCATCTTGCCCTTGAGCTTCTTGCGGAGGGCCTCCTCGGCGGCGTCGACGTCGCCGCCGGCCTCCTTGAGGGCTTTCTTGCAGTCCATCATGCCCAGGCCGGTGCGGTTGCGCAGGGCCATCACGTCTTTCGCGCTGATCTCCGCCATCGGGATCACTCTCCGCTTCGTTTCTCGAGGAAGCCGGGGAGGAACACCCCCGGCGTGTGGTTCACGTCGTTCTTCGTTGTCGCGCGGCTGGGCCGCGGGTGGTTCGGTTGGTCGGTCTCAGTCGCCGGAGTTCGCGGCACTAGGGGCGGCGGAGACGGGGGTGTCTGACGCGGGCGTGTCGTCGGCGTCGTTGGCGTTGTCGGAGGAAGAGTTCGCGTCGTCGGCGCGGAACTGGGCTCGGCTGGAGCGGCGGCGCTGGGGCTCGCTGCCCTGCTGGCTGGCGTCGTCGGCGCCCTCGGCCTTGGCGGTGCGGGATTGGCGCCCGTCGTTGATCGCGGCGATGAGCTCGCGGACGATGACGTCGATGGAGCGCATCGAGTCGTCGTTGCCGGGGATGGCGATGTCGGCGAGATCGGGGTCGGCGTCGGTGTCGAGGAGGCAGACGACGGGGATGCCGAGCTTCTGGGCCTCGCGGATGGCGTTCACTTCGCGGCGGGCGTCGATGACGACGAGGGCGCCGGGGAGCTTGCTCATCTGGCGGATGCCGTCCAAGTTGCGGTGGATCTTGCGCATCTCACGGCGGAGGCGGGACTCCATCTTCTTGGAGTAGCTCTCGAAGTTGTCTTTCTCTTCGATGGCTTCGAGCTCTTCGAGGCGCTTGAGGCGCGAGCGGATGGTGCGGAAGTTGGTGAGGGTGCCGCCCAGCCAACGCTCGGTGACGCGGTGCATCTTGGCGTTCGGGATGCGCTCGTCGAGGACGACCTTGGCCTGCTGCTTGGTTCCGATGAAGCAGACGTCTTTGCCGTCGCTGACGACCTTCTGGAGGAAACGCTTCGAGAGCAGGAGGCCCTTGATGGTTTCCTTGATGTCGATGATGTGGATGCCGCCGCGCGTGCCGTAGATGTAGCGAGACATCTTCGGGTTCCAGTTGCTGGTGCGCTGTCCGAAGTGGACGCCGGCTTCGATGAGGTCTTCGACGAGTGACTCGGCCATTGGTGGATCTCTTTCGCGTGCAGCGTCGCCGGTGTGCGGGCGGTGTGAGAGGAACGCCGGCACGCCACGGGGCGAGCTTCAGGGGGCGGCCCGGTCGGTTCCGGGCCCGTTCATGAGGGATCGATCAGCCGCCGGGCGTCCCACTCGCCGCAGCGCCGCCGCCCGGTCGCTCCGGGCAGACCCAAAGAATAGCCGAATCTCTCTCAGGGTGCCACTACTCGCTCCGCAGGAGCGCAGTAGTGCTTTTATGGGGTACGTCCAACCACTACTGCGCCGCTTTGCGGCGAGTAGTGGCACCCGGAAGGGAGAATTACACCCTTTGGAGTTCCCACACCGTCCGCCCGGCGACCATCGTTCGCACGGCCCGGCCCTTGACCGTCCGCCCCAGGAAGGGGGTGTTGCGGCTTTTTCCAGCCAGGTCGCTCCCGGAGATGGTCCATTCCAGCTCGGGGTCGATGAGGGTGATGTCGGCGGGGCCGCCGGCTTCCAGGCGGCCCAGGCCCATCTCGTCGAGGCCGCAGAGCTTGGCGGGGTTGACGGTCATCAGTTCGATCAGGCGGTGCCAGCCGATGTGCCCGGGCGCCACCAAGGCCTGGGCGTAGAGGGCGAGGGCGGTTTCGAGGCCGATGATGCCGAAGGGGGCGGACTCGAAATCGAGGGCCTTCTCCTCCGGGGCGTGGGGGGCGTGATCAGTGGCGAGCACGGTGATCGTGCCGTCGATGACGCCGGCGACCACGGCTTCCACATCTTCGGCCCCGCGCAGGGGCGGGTTCATCTTGGCCAGCGTGTTGAAGCCTTCGCAGGCTTCGTCGGTCAATAGGAGGTGGTGGGGGGAGGCCTCGGCGGTGATGAGGTCGCCGTGTGTCTCGCGGGCGCGGCGGACGATCTCGACGGAGCCTGCCGCCGAAAGATGTTGAACGTGGTAGCGGCAGCCGGCCTGCGCGGCGAGGCGGACGTCGCGCTCGATGACGATCTCTTCGGCGATCGCGGGCCAGCCGGTGAGGCCCAGGCGCGTCGCGGTGGGGGAGCTGTTCATCACGCTGCCGCGGGTCAGCGTGACGTCCTGGCAGTGCTGCATCATGACCTTGCCGGTGCGGGCGATCTCGCGCAGGGCGCGCAGCATGACGTTCGCGGATTCCACCACGTCGCCATCGTCAGAGAAGGCCACGGCGCCGCGCTCGCTCATCAGTTCGATCTCGGCAAGCGTCTCGCCCTTTCGCCCCAGCGTGACAGCGCCGACCGGGAAGACGCGGCACTGCCCGGTTTCGCGGGCCCGCGTCTTGAGCGCGTCGATCATCTCGGGCGAGTCGAGGGCGGGGGTGGTGTTGGGCATGCAGCAGACGGTGGTGAAACCACCGGCGGTCGCGGCGGCCGTTCCGGTGGCGATGGTCTCCTTGTGCTCACCCCCCGGCTCGCGCAGGTGCACATGCGGGTCGATGAGCCCCGGGGCCACGATGAGCCCGGAGCAATCGACGCGCTGGGCGCCCGGCGGCTGGGTGAGGTCGGCCCCGATGGACGACACCCGCCCGCCCTCGATGAGCACGTCGGTGACCTGATCGAGACCCGAGGCGGGGTCGATGACGCGGGCGTGGTGGAGGAGGAGGGTGGGCATGTGCAAAAAGTACTGCGTTGTGTCTCGCGGGGCCATCCTGAGAGTTTTTTCAGAATGCGTGCCTGTTGCGACGGAGAACAGGCCGCGAAGCGTCAGAGTTGCAGGATGCTCAGGAGGATTTTCATGCGCACATTTGTGATCTCGGCTTTCCTCTCATCCTTTGTCCTGACGACTCAGGCGATCACTGAGCCTGATGTTTCCTACGAGATCACGCCGGAGCCGACCGACGCCACGACGCTCCTTCATGTGTCCATGACGTTCCACGGCGACCCTGACGGGTCGACCCGTGTTCAGCTGCCGCGGTGTCGGTATGGCACGCCGCGCATCTGGGAGTCGATCAGCACGGTCGAGGCTGAGCAGGCCCGTCTGGTCGCTGTTGAAGATGATCCATCGGCCATCGACCTCCTTCACGAGCCGGACGCCACGATCACGCTGCGCTACACGATTGAACGCGTCCCCGAGCAGGACCAGGGCATCGCGTACCGTCCCTCCGTCGATCCCGATCACTTTCATTTCTTCAACCCTCAGTGGCGAGCCAGGCTCCCGGAACGCGACGAGGAACTTGAATTCTCGATCGCCTATGCGAATGCGCCACGCGACTGGGCGCTTGTGACGAACCTCGGCGTCGGGCACGGCCCCCATCATGTGAGTTCGACGGACGAGGACCTCTCGGTCTTCATCGCGGGCGGTGATTACCACCTTGCGCAGTTCCGATCGGGTGAAACCCCGGTCGCGGTCATCGCTCACAACGGCTTCGCCGATCCCCAAGCGCTTGTGCAAGCCTCACAGGAGATCATCGAGCGTCAGGGCGAGCTCTTTGGTGGTTTCGGGCCTGAGACGTTCGTCGTTGCGCTGACGTCGCGGGAGGGGATCAGGGCCGGCACCGCGATCGATCAGGCGTTCGTGTGCCTCGCCGATGCGAACACGAACCCCACCAACTTCGATGTTCTCATCGCCCACGAGGTGTTCCACAACTGGCTCCCGAGGACGGCGACGGTGGATATCCGTGAGCACGGCGACGGCATCGATGAGTTCCGGTTCGATTGGTTCTTCGAGGGGTTTACGGAGTTCGTCGCTCGCGCCCTTCTGCTCGAATCGGGGCGCATCACTCACGAGCAGTACGTCGAGCGTTTCAACAAAGACCTCACCGAACTCGCGGCGAACGGGCAACGGCGCGCCAGCCTCCAGTCGGTGTCGGACGCGATGGAGATGGACTCGTATTCTCAGAAGCACGAGCGCACCTCGTATGTGAGAGGGCCGCTCATCGCTCTCCGCTGGGACGCTGAGCTTCGGGAGGATCGAGGGGGTTCAACCCTTGATCTGGTCCAGAGCTTTATCAACGCGGCGAACGCAAGTGATGGATCGATTACCGAGCAGGAGTTCTTTGATCTGCTCGAATCACAAGGCGCTCCCGCCCGTTCGGATTACACCAGCTACATCGTGTACGGGAACGTCCCCACGCCTCCGGCCGACGTGTTCGGCCCCGGCTACACCACCGAGCCGATCACGGTGAATGCGGTCAATCCAGGGCTCAACGTCGTTCGGTCCCGACAGAAGGGAACGCTCCACGGCGTCGTGCTGGATGGCCCTGCGTACGAAGCGGGGCTTCGCGATGGGATGGCGATCGCGTCGGTCAATTCATCGTCGCGTGTTCCTGCGAGGCCCGTACGAGTGGTGCTTCTCGAGGACGGCGCAGAGAGAGAAGTGTCGTACCTGCCACGGGTCGAAGAGGTTCAGGCCGTCCGGTTTGTTCCGCTCGATAACGACGAGTCGGCTCAGTAAAGCAGCGCGTAAAGCGTCACGGCGCTTCTCCGGGAGCGAGCAGCCAAGCAGGTACTATCCCTGCATGTCGCTTTCCTCGACTCTCCGCCGCGCCTGCTCCGCTTTTGACGGCAAGGACACCCTCCTTCTCGAAGCGTTGGCTCTTGAGCACCAGGGCGAGGCGGGCTATCTCGACGCGGTGTTTGGTGTCGCCGAGTCCCCGAAGAGTGACGCCGAGGTCGTTGCGGCGACGTGGTTGTTGCTGCGGATGTTTCGGAAGGACGTTGCGGGAGCGGCTGAGCACGGCGAGCGGCTCGCGGGCTTGCTGGCTGGTGCCGAGCATCCTGACGCTCGGCTTCATGTGGTTCAGTGTCTTGATCGGGCCGTGGCGGGGGGCGGGTTCGATACGGCGGCGCAGGAGCGGTTGGCGAGATCATTGCGGGCGGACCTGGAGCACGAACGCCCGTTCGTCCGGGCGTGGGCGGTGAGCGTGCTGGTTCGGCTGGCGGAGGAGACGCCCTCGGTCCGCGCTTGGGTGGGAGAAGCAGTTGCTGATGTTGAAGCGAGCGGGAAGGCGTCGCTCAAAGCGCGCGTGCGGCGGTTGCGCGCGGAGGGGGCGCTCGAGTGGTACGACGAGTCTCAGTAGTTCAGCAGGCGCGGCGACGCACGCCGCCGATGGCGCCCATGCCGGCGAGGCCAAGCAGGGCTGGCGCGGGCAGCGGGACCAGCGGGCCGGGGTTGGGGCCGCTCGCGACGAGGTTGTCGAGGGCCGCCGAGCCGCGGAAGAAGACGTCGAGCGAGATCACGCCCGAGAGGTCGAACATGCCGGTGTCGGTGAAGGTCGCGACCTTGTTCTTGAAGCCGACCTGGTTGTTCGTCGCGAAGTCGAGCGTGTCGGCGCCCGGCGCGCCGGGCTGTCCTGGTTCGCCCGTCCAGTTGTTGGGGACGTTGAAGACGCGGGTGTCGCCTTCGCTGTCGGTGAGGGTGAGCGTGGTGCGGGCGCCGCGGTCGATGTCGATGAGGTCGATCGAGACGAGCTGCACGGCGGCGGTGAAGTCGAAGCTGATGGTGCCGCCCTCGTTGGCGTCGTTGGGCTGGGAACCGGGGCGGTCCTTGTCCTGAAGGATGAGGGCGTTGCCGAAGCCGGGCACAAGCAGGTCGTTGTCGCCCTGGTTCTGATTCACGCCGCCCGGGGTGGTGTCAAAGACGCGCAGGCCGAGGTTGTTGCCGGCGGAGGTCGCGACGAACTCCGCCGCGGTTCCGCTGTTGAAGGTGTTGCCTTCGACGCTGGCGCCGTTGGAGAACCCGCTGAAGTCTGTGGTGATCGTGCCGCCCATCGCGACCGAAGCCGCCCCCGCGGCGGCCATCGCGCTCATCGCCTTGAACATCTCGCATCCCTCCGGTTTCGCTGTGCAGCGCCGCAGTCGGCGCGCGTCTCTATCGTTCACAGAGTGCCACAGCGAGGGGTGGCGTCCAGCGATCGGTGGGCGCTAAGAGTGTATTACTGCTTATGGGGTATGGATTTGTCGGTTTGCGCGGCTGATAACGCCGGCGATCAGTTCGGGGCGCCGACGGTCCGGAAAAGCAGCGCCGTCTGCGAGCCGTAGAGCGGGTACTCGACCTCGACGCGGTAGGCGAGGAAGGCGTCGGCGTCCCAGCCCATCGCCTCGCGCACACGTTCGAGCATGGCGTGGTATCGCGGCACGCTGTTGGAACGCGCGCGGGCGAGGCCGCGCCCGAGCGGCTCGGCGGTGGCGCTCAGGTCGAGGCGGTCGATGTCGCGGCTGGGGTCGTTGACGTCCACGATTCCGCCGATGGCGGTGTCGTAGACGCGGGCGGTGGGGGGGGCGCCTCCCCAGAGATCTTCGTGAACGAAGCAGTCGAACTGGAGTTTTTTCGCGGGGACAGATGGTTCTGAAGAGGCCCAGGCGACGCGTCCGCGGGCGGGGTCGACGTAGCGGGGCATCTCGGCGCGGTTGATCTCACAGGTGACGACGCTGGTGGCGCCGGCGCTCCCGTAGGCGGGTTGGTCGAGGAGGTAGTGGACCTTTTCGCCGGCGCGGCGGACGGTGATGTCGGGCGAGGGCGGGGCGCAGAACTCAGGGACGATGGCGCCGGCGTAGTCTTCGATCGGGGCGCCGCTCAGGGCACGGGGGCGGCGGGCGCTGTGTTCTTCTTCGACGGCGCGGTGGGAAGTGAGCGCTATCGTCGCGCCGGGGCGCAGGCTGGCCAGGTTCACGAGCGCCTTGAGCCAGACGACATCGATTGTTTCACCGTCTTCGTTGGGCCAGAAGAAGGCGGTGTCGGCGTAGACGTCGACCGAGGCGCCCTTGAGCTGGCTGACCGCTCGGTACGCGGCCTGAAGACGGCGGCCCTCGAATTCGCGGCGGGCCTCCGGCACCCAGGAGCTGAGGATCGCCTGCAAGCCGCTGAGGTCGCCCGCGTCTTGCTTGATCAGGCGGTCGTAGGCTTCGATCGCTTCGTCGACGCCCGCGAGCGCTTCGGCGGCGACCCCGGCCCGGCTCAGCGACGCCGAAACCCGGCGCAACGGGTCTGGGCCTGGCATGCGGTGGATCACAGAGAGGGGATCCTGTGTTCGCAGCGCTTTGAGCAGGCGGCTCGCCAGCACCTTGTCGACGCCCAGCCGGTCCGCGAGCTTCTGCGGGCCGGAGCTGGCTTCGGGGACCTCTTCCAGAGCGGTGGTGAAGCCGTCCAGGAGGCGGCGCCCGGCCGTGGCGATGCGGACTTCGAGCTCGTCAGACGTCGTCTCTGTCATTGTGGGTGATGGGCCTCCATCGATCGGCGGCGATTCACGCGAAAAACCGCTCTTATGCTGTCGAATCAGTGTTTTGAAGAGCATACCGCAGATTTGGGGAATGTATCCAGAAAGTTTCCGGGAAACTTCCTTGTAATCGTTTGCTTGTCGGCTTAGAGTCAGAATCGCAGGTTCGTCGGATCGTTTTCGTCAGCCTGCCCCACACGGTTCCTCGCTGAGAGGGCCGGCTTTTTCGGGAGGAAGAACATGTTGAAGGTCATTTCAATCTTGGCGTCGGCGTCCTGCGCCCTGACGGCTCACGCTGCGGGCACGACAGTCGTCGGCTTCGACGGCGGATCGAACGGCGGGTTTTCTGGAAACGCTCTGTTCGAGGCGACCGACGGCAACCCGGGCGGCGCGGCGAGGCATGTGAGCGATCTGTTTTTCAACGACCTGCGTACCGGTGGGGTCGGAGAACCCGCGAACGAGAACTTCCTCGGAGATTTCTCGTCGTTCACAAACATCGAATTCAGCTTCGATGTTCGCACGAACATGCTCGATGATTTCATCGGCAACCCTATCGCCCGCCCGGTCGGGATCATGCTGATCGACCGTGACATCCAAGGCCCGAGCGGGCCCTCTGGGGTGTTCTTCGAGATTGGGATCCTCGGCGAGAACTTCACGCCTGACTGGACGACGCTGTCGGTGACGATCGAGGATCCGACCGCGTCCGCGCTGCCCCCCGGGTGGATCGGGTTCGGTGATGAAGACCCGAACACATTCGAGCCGCTTTTGCCTGCGGGCGCTACGTTCGGATCAGTTCTGGCCAGCGTCGATGAGTTCCGCATTACGGGCGCTGTCCCGGGCTTTTTCTTCGGGAACGCGTTCTGGGATGTTCAGATTGACAACATCTCGGTGACGGTTCCCGCGCCTTCCGCGGCTGCGATGCTTGGCCTGGGCGGGCTGGCCGCGTCACGCCGCCGGCGCTGAGACACACCCGGCTTGTTCTTCATGGATTCTGCGATGCGCCCGCGCCGGGTCGGATGACGCCCGGCTCGGGCGTTTTATCGTGTGCGCATGAAAAAACGGGACTCCCAGATGGAAGCCCCGTTCGGGGAGCACTGTGATCGAGAATGCGTCTTAGCCGCGGCGACGGCGGGCCGCGCCGAAGCCGGCAAGCAGCAGCGCCGCGGCGCCGGGGGCGGGGACGATGACGAGGTTGTCAAGGGCCGCCGAGCCGCCGAGGTCGAACTCGATGGAGACGACGCTGGAGAGGTCGAACATGCCGGTGTCGGTGAAGCTGGCGATGTTGCCGTCGAAACCGACCTGGTTGTTGGTGTCGAAGAGGAGCGTGCCGAAGCCATCAGCGCCGTTGACGCCGGGCTCGCCGGTCCAGTCGTTGGGGATGGAGAACTCGCGGATGTCGCCCTCGGTGTCGGTGAGGGTGAAGGTGGAGGCGCTGGAGCCGTTGAAGTCGATCAGATCGATCGAGGTCAGGCCGACAGCGTTGGTGAAGGCGAAGGTGATGACGCCGCCCTCGTTGGCGTCGTTGGGCGGAGCGGAATCGCTGTCCTGAAGGATCAGCGCGTTGCCGAAGCCGGGGACGATGAGGTCATCGTCGGGGCCGCCGTCGTTCGGGCCGCCGGGCGAGGTGTCGAAGATGTACAGGCCGTCGTTATCGCCCGTGGACGTGCCGATGAATTCGGCGAACGAGCCGGCGTTGAAGGTGACGCCTTCGACGTTGTCGCCATTGGCGAAAGCGCTGAAGTCGGTGGTGATCGCGCCGCCGAGCGCGACAGATCCGGCGGACAGACCCGCCACAGCAACAAGAACGAGTTTCATCTCTCTGAATCCCCTAAGGCCGCTTTCCAAGGCGGCCAACGTGTTTCTCCTGCCGGACCCTCCTCCGGCGCTATCCCTAGAATAGTGGGGTCATCGCTGGATACCACCTAAAAACATGGGATGAGCGCAAAAAATACACTTTGCGATCTAAGTGTATTATAGGAAAAATGGATAGGCACGGATTGTCGTCGTTGAAACCGATCGACATACATATCGGGCCACGTGTTCCCCACGAGATGGGTGATGATAATCGATGATGGATGGCGGAAGGATCATGCGAACAAATCTAGAACTTTACTGAATCCGGTATCCTGCAGCACGCCGGCGCGTTTGCCCGGTTTGAGGCGGGAGCGTGCGATGGCCCCAACATCCTTGCCCATCATCGGTTGGCGCGAGCGGGTTGATCTTCCTGACTGGGGGATGCGCCGAGTTCGCGCCAAGATCGACACAGGGGCTCGCACCAGCGCCATCGACGTCGCTCAGATCGAGGAGCTCGAAGGCGGGGGGATCCGCTTCGAGGTGGTTTCCCGCGTGAAGCCGGAGCGCAAGACCCGCTGGGTCGAGGCGACGCCGGTCCGCACCAGCACCGTCAAGCCCAGCCACGGCGAGCCGCAGCAGCGCTACGTGTGCCTGACGCGCGTGCGGGTGGGGCCGATCGAGCGGGAGATCGAGATCAGCCTCGTCTGCCGCCAGGGGATGCTGTGCCGCATGCTGCTGGGGCGCACGGCTCTTGAAGGCGTGGCGCTGGTTGATTCATCACAGAAAAACATATTGACCGGGCGCAAGAAGACGCCGGCGAAAGATCACTCATGAAGCTTGGCATTCTCTCTGTCGCTCCTCGTTGCTACAGCACCGCCCGGTTGCGCCAGGCCGCGGTCGAGCGCGGTCACAAGGTGAAGGTGCTCAATACCCTTCGTTTCGGGATCCAGCTCGAGGAGGGCGAGCCGAGTCTGTCGTTCCGCTCGAAGCAGCTCTCGGAGTACGACGCCGTGCTGCCGCGCATCGGCGCCTCCATCACCTACTTCGGCACCGCTGTCGTGCGCCAGTTCGAGCAGATGGATGTGTACACGCCCAACACCGCGGCGGGCATCGCCAACTCGCGCGACAAGCTGCGCTCGCTGCAGATCCTCAGCCGTCACGAGATCGGTATCCCGCACACGACGTTTGTGCGTGATCGCTCCGATGTTCTTCCCGCCGTCGAGCGCGTCGGAGGGGCGCCCGTCATCATCAAGATCCTCGAAGGCACGCAGGGAGTCGGCGTCATCCTCGCCGACACCACCAAGGTCGCTGAGGCCATCATCGAAACCCTGCAGACCGCCCGCCAGAATGTGCTCATCCAGCAGTTCGTCAAGGAAAGCAAGGGGCGCGATATCCGCGCGTTCGTGATTGGCGATTCCGTCGCCGCCGCGATGCGCCGCGTCGCCCAGGGCGACGAGTTCCGCAGCAACGTCCACCGCGGCGGTCGGGCCGAGCGTGTGAAGCTGGACGCCGAGTACGAAGAAACCGCCGTGCGCGCCGCTCAGATCATGGGCCTGCGCGTCGCCGGCGTTGACATGCTCGAGGGCAAAGACGGGCCGCAGATTATGGAGGTCAACTCGTCGCCTGGGCTTGAGGGCATCGAGGGCGCGACGGGCCTCGACGTCGCCGGCGCGATCGTCGATTACATCGCCGCTCGGGTTGATTTCCCGGAGATCGACCTGCGCCAGCGCCTGACCGTGACGCGCGGCTACGGCGTCGCTGATCTGGTGATCCCCGAGGGGTCGACGTTTGTCGGCAAGACCATCGCCGATTCCGGCCTCCGCGACCGCGATGTCGCGATCCTTAACCTGCACCGCGGCACCAGCGTGATCTCGAACCCGAAGGGCTCGCGCGGGCTCGAGGCGGGTGACAAATTGCTGTGCTACGGCAGGCTCGACGAGATGCGCGATCTGGTCCCCACCCGCGAGAAGCGCAAGCGGCGCGTCAAGGCCAAGAAGCTCGATCCCAAACTGATCGAGGATCTGGAAACTGCCCAGTGAGCGTGCCCGCCGGTGACGACCCGTCGCACATGTGGTTCGGCGCGCCCGTGGCGCCGGGCGAGCGAGCGTCGCGCTCGCTCGTCGTCAGCGAGAGCTACACCGCCAACCCTGTCGCTATCCCGCTTCAGGTGTGGCGCGGGGAGAAAGATGGACCCACCGTCGCCGTCACCGCGGCGGTTCATGGTGATGAGATCAACGGCACGGGAGTCATCCGGCGCATCATCCGCGAGCGTCCGTTTGACCTGACCGCCGGCACGCTCGTGCTGGTGCCGGTTGTGAACATCCTGGGCTTCGAGCACCGCACGCGCTACCTCCCCGATCGGCGCGATCTCAACCGTTCGTTTCCTGGTTCGGCCACCGGAAGCTCAGCCAGCCGTCTGGCGCATACGTTTTTCAGCAACCTGATCGAACGCTGTGATTACTGCATCGATCTCCACACCGCCGCGGTGCGGCGTACGAACTTCCCCAACGTGCGGGCCGAGATGGGTGATGCGCGTCTCGCGGCTTTTGCCCGGGCGTTCGGCGCGGAGCTGATTGTCGATGGCGCAGGGCCGGAGGGTTCGCTGCGCAACGCGGGCTGCGCCGCGGGGTGCGCAACGCTCATTCTCGAAGCGGGCGAGGTGTGGAAGGTCGAGCGGGCGTATGTGGAGTACGCTGTACGCGGCATCACGAATTGCCTCGAACACCTCGGCATGGTCGAGGGCGAGCCGGAGGAGCCCTCATACCGTGTGGAGACCGATGCGACGCGCTGGGTCCGCGCCGCGCACGGCGGTTTTCTTGAGTTTCACGTCGGACCAGGCGACATCGTCGAAAAAGACGAAGCCATCGCCACCAACACCAACCTCGTCGGCGAAAAACTCAACACCATCCTCGCCCCGCGCGACGGCATCATCCTCGGCATGACCACCATCCCCTCCGTCGCCCCCGGGGACCCCGTCTGCCACCTCGCCTACCCCACGCGCCGCGTCCTCCGCAAAGTCAACCGCGCCCTCGGCAAGCTCGAGGACGAATCCCTCCACTCGCGCACCCGCGACGATCTCTCCACCAGCCTCCTCGTCAGCGAAAAGAACGGAAACGAAGAGGAGTAAAGCCGTGATCCCGCTCCGCACCTACGAGTACCTCGAACAAGCCCGCGAGCGAGTCCTCGACGCCGCTGCGCAACTCGACACAGAGCAGTACCGGCAAGTCTTCGACATCGGCCCCGGTTCGCTCGCCGTCGCGTTCACCCACCTGCTCATCAGCGAGTGGTATTACATCGAGCGGCTGCACGGGCGCGAGGTGCCGCCTTACGAGCAGTGGGAGATCAAAGACGAGCACCCGCTGCCCTTTGGCGAGCTGCGCGCAAGGTGGGGGGAGCAGGCGCAGGCCTCCCGCCGTTTCATCGAGGGCGAGACTGACTGGGGTCGTTCCATCACGTATCGCGTGACCGATGACGAGGGGCGGCTGGTGAGCGCGACCTGCACCGCCGGTGGGCTGCTGACCCAGCTTTTCTTCCACGAGATTCATCACCGCGCCCAGATCCTCAACATGCTGCGCCGTCACGGCGTGACACTCGAGGACATCGACTTCAACGCGGTGATGTTCGAGCGCGAGTTTATCAACGCCTGACCCTCATGAATATTCACACCACCGGCCCCGAGACCGACCGCCTGCTTCACCGTGCGATGACACCTGACGATGCGCCGCTTTTCTATGCGCTCAACAGCCACCCCGACGTGATGCGTTACACGGGCGAGCCGCCGCTGGGATCACTCGAAGAAGCGCGCGATGCGCTCGCCAACTACCCGGATTTCGAGCGTGAGGGCTTCGGTCGCTGGGGCTGCGTACTCAAGGAGACGGGCGAACTCATCGGTTTCTGCGGCCTCAAGCGCTTGCACGATTACGGCGTCGTCGATGTCGGCTTCCGGTTTCTGCCTGAGCACTGGGGCAAGGGGCTCGCCACCGAAGCCTGCGTTGCGAGTCTCGACTTCGGTTTCAACACCCTCGGGCTCACGAGCATTGCGGCGTTTGTTTTGCCTGAGAACGCCGCATCGATCCGGGTGCTCGAAAAGACAGGCATGCGTCACGTCGGCAGCGTGAACTACGACGGCGTCGATGCGCTCAAGTACGAATGCAGCGCCTAGGCGTCTCCCTTTTCGACGAAGGTCTTCAAGCTCGCGAGCGCCTCGTCCCACTGGCGCCCGATCTCGTTGAGCGACCGGCGCGCGGCGTCCAGCCCGTTGGGTTTGAGTTCGTAGCGCTTCTCGCGACCTCGGCGCACGGACTGCACCAGGCCTGCGTCTTCCAGAACGCGCAGGTGCTTGGTCACGCCCTGGCGCGTGATCGTGGCGCCTTCCGCGAGCCGGGAGATCGACTGACGCGGTTCATCTGACAAGCGGCGCAGCAGTTTCAAGCGCGTGTCGTCGCCGAGCGCGGCGAAGACCGGCGCTGCTCGCTTAGCTCTGCTTGGCAAGGTGCGTCTCGATGTTCACCATCTGCTCCGTCCAGCCTTCACCGTTGCGGCGGAAGATCGTGTCGCGGCGCTCGGGCGGGAACGAATCCAGACCCGATTCCGTGACCACCAGGCGTGTGCCGGTAGCGGTCGGCGTCAGATGAAACTCCACCAGCGTCGTGTTCTCTTCAGAGAAGCCGCCGCCTTCGGCCTCTTCATCGGGATGCCAGCGGAACGCGAAGTAGCGTTCCGGGTCCATCGCCGTCACGAGCACCTCCATGTGCATGTGCTCACAGCCGGGGTAGGTGATCTTGCCGCTGGTGGTCTGCCCGACCACGAAGGGCTTCTCAAGCAGCACCTGGAACCACTGGTTGAACTGGGTGTAATCGGTGAGCGCGGCCCAGACCTTCGCGGGCGAGGCGTCGAGTTCGGCTGAGCGTTCGATGCGGTCGGTGGATGATGTGGGCTCTGGCATTTGTGCAACCTCCAGGTTGCATTATGCTCAGCTATCTGGTTGGACGCAAGTGAAACATCTGGAATACGAATGCACGCAACTCGTAAGCCGCTGGCGTGTAGATACATTGCGATGAACTTCACCAAGCGCTCGGGCGTTGTTTTGTTGATGTTTGCGGCCACACTGTGTGTGTCCTTCCCGCGATCGGCGCCTGCGGATGTTGCTTTCGGTCAGGCAGTGACTCAGATCGACGGCCGGATCTGGAACATCTACCAGTCACACAGCGGCGATATCTGGTTCGGCAGCAACGGGAGGGGGGCGTATCGCTTCGATGGCGACATCGTCACGCACTACAACCATGACGATGGTTTGGAAGGTCTACACGTCCGTGACATTCAAGACGATCAGAGCGGCGGCGTCCTCATCTCAACCAACAGCGGCGTCTTCAGGTTTGACGGCGACGTCATCAATCCGGTTGAGACGGTGTTCGCTACGACGTCTGAAGACGGGTGGAGGCTGGACGAGAACGATACCTGGATTGCGTACAGACCCGGGGAGTACGGTCCGAGCCGCTACGACGGCGAAAGACTGCATGTGCTGCAACTCCCCACCAGCCCCTACGAGGATGCGTTCAGGGCACGGTATCCTCGCGCCGCGTTTGAGCCGACGGGGATATACAGCATCTACAAGGACCGAAGGGGCGATCTCTGGTTCGGGACGGCGAGCGTTGGGCTATGCAGGTACGACGGGCGAACCCTGAGCTGGATGTACGAAGAACATCTGACCACGACGCCCTCCGGCGGAGCCTTCGGTATTCGTTCAATTTTCGAAGATCACGATGGCAAGTTCTGGATCTGCAACACACGTCACCGCTACGACTTCACTCAGGAACCCGAGTTGGATCCGCCTTTCAGTCTATTGAAATACACAGAAAAACAGGGATTCCCAGGCGCAGCGCAGGATTCCGATCCGAACTTCGTGTACCACCATGCCATGGTTGAAGATAAATCCGGCGCGCTCTGGGTTGCGGGCGGCAGCGACGGTGTCTTCAGGTACAGCGCTGATGCGACAACGCGCTACGATCTGGCCGACGGGGCCTACGCGATCGAGGCGCTCTGCGACGTTGACGGAACGATATGGATCGGAACGCTCGAGCACGGCGTGTTTGTGTTCGAGAACGATCGTTTTCATCCGTTCAACATTGGCATGTGACCGAGACGTAAGCCTGGTCGGGCCAAGAAGGTTGGCGTCCGACGGTCAACATCGGGATGTGACCGTCTTTGGGAGTGGTACCGAAGTTTTGTCCCGAGATTATGATCTCGGGGCTTGGCATGCAAGTGTAGACTTGCCTATGCTCATGCGAGCCACTTCATGGACGACCTGTACCGAGCCATCGCCGACCCGACCCGGAGGGCGATTCTGGATGAGCTGGTGGAGCGGGATGGACAATCGCTGTTCGAGCTCTGCGGGCGCCTGGTCATGAAGCACGGCATCGGTTCATCTCGTCAGGCGATCTCGCAACACTTGGAGGTGCTGGAGTCCGCCGGGCTGGTGATCGCGAAGCGGGAAGGGCGATGCAAGTTTCACTGGTTCAACGGTGAACCACTCGGGGCAATCGCGGAGCGTTGGCCCGCCACACGACGAAGGAGCTCATCAGATGAGGCTTAGCGGTTTTAGCTTGATGGTTGACGACCAGGCGAAGGCGCTCGACTTTTACACCAAGGTCCTGGGCTTTCAGATGAAGCACAACATCGACCTGGGCGAGCACAGTTGGATCACCGTCGTTTCGCCGGAAGATCCTGACGGGGCGGAGCTCGGGCTCGAGCCTGATGTGCACCCGGCGGCCAAGACGTTCAAAGCCGCGATGGTTGAAGACGGGATCCCGTTCACGTCGTTCGCGGTTGACGATATTGACGCGGAGCACAAGCGGCTGGAATCGCTCGGCGTGCGGTTTACCCAGCCCCCGGTCGATCACGGGACTGTGATCACCGCGGTCTTTGACGACACGTGCGGGAACCTCATCCAGATCGCGCAAGGAGGGATGGGATCATGAACTCATCACTGATTCGTTTCGGCGTTCTGTGCGCGGCGTTGCTGCTGCTCGCGGGCGGGGCCCTGAGTCTCCAGCCTGCGTCGGACGCTGAGATGCCTGTCGCCGAGGCCAAGGAACACGCCGAGGGCGCCGTTATGCAGGTGCAGTATCTCGAGATCGTTACGCCCAAGGTGCAGGAGACGTGCGAGGCGCTGGCCGCGATGCACGGTGTGGTGTTCAGCGATCCGATCCCGGAGTTCGGCAACGCCCGCACCGCCGACCTCAAGGGCGGCGGGCGCCTCGGCGTGCGGGCCCCGATGCGCGCGACGGAGACGCCCGTCGTGCGTCCCTACATGCTGGTGGACGACATCCACGCCGCGGTCAAAGCCGCCGAAAACGCCGGCGCCACCATCGCCCTCCCGCCCATCCCCATCCCCGGGCAGGGGACGTTCTCGATTTACATCCTTGGGGGGATTGAGCACGGCCTCTGGCAGAACTGATCGTCGCCAGAACTGACGGTGACCTGATCGTTCTGCCTCACGAACTGGCTCCGGTCACATCGTGCGCCGGATCTTCTCGCCGATCGCACGCGCGTCGTCGCGGTGACATCGATCCAGATGATCAGAGATGCAGCGCCGGTCCTCCTTGGGGAACTGCTGGTGCAGCTTGGAGATCATCTCGCATTCTTCAACCTCGACGACGAACAGCGTGATGTGCGAGATGAGCCGTTCGATGTACCCCGGCGCCGCCATCGTTGTCTGCCACACCGGGTTGTCCGCCACCTCGGCGTACTGAGGCTCGATGAGCGCGGAGAGGTCGTCGATCATCTCGCGGAAGAACTCAATCCCCTCCACGGCGCGCGCCGTGCCGCGGATGATCACCTCTTCGTAGTCGTACGTCCCGCCTCGCGCTTTATCTTGACGCCAGTGGGGGGAGACGTACGTCGACGGACCCGAGAACGCGACCAGCACCGGGGAACCGTCGAGCCCTTCGGCCTGCGGGTTCTGGCTGTTGAGATGAGCGCGCAGGCGCGTCGGCTGCCCGTCTTCCGTATCAGTGACAAAGGGAATGCGCGTGACGCGTTGCCCGCCGTGAGACGTAAAGAAATGAGCGAACGGGTGTGCCGCCATGAGCGCGAGAGCAGCGGCGGGATCGGTGACACGGCGCCAGTCTGGCGGGTAGCTCATCGGGATCTCCCTTGAGAAGGAGCATAGAAAAAGCCCTCAGACGTGTACGCCGAAGGGCTTGAACTCTCATGAGTCGGGGCGACAGGACGCCAGTTGAACTTGTCGTGGACGAGATCGGCTTCTGGGCCATGGAAACGAGGATTCTGGTTTCGCCCGTGGAGCGCCACGACTCAGTCTGAGGGGCGGGCTCGGTTGATCAACACCGACAGCGTCCCGCTCACGGTCTGCCCGGTCGATTGGTCAACCGAACCGTCGCCATCGTAGTTTCCCGAGACGATATCAGGCAGCCCGTCGCCGTTCATGTCGCCGACTGCGACGCGCGGAGTCATGCCGCCGGTGTGGAAGGCGGCCGAGCGTGCAAAGCGACCGTTCCCCAAGCCTCGCTTAACCCTGACGGCGTCATCACGAACTGCCCCGGACACAAGGTCGAGGTTGCCGTCGAGATCGAGGTCGACGAGCACACCACCGGTTGCAGGAGCGCCGAGTCTGATCAGAGCATCATCGGGTTCCTCGAAGACGCCGCCTCCGATGTTCACAAGTCGCACGGCCTTCTCGCTCTCATCGGTAAAAACGATTGCGTCGAGATCACCGTCGCCGTCAAGGTCACCCAGATCGCACGACATCGGTCGCTCGGCCGACTTCAATGGCGACTCGCGGGTTAGCTTGAATCCGTTCTTGGGCGAGAACATGCCTGTTCCAGAACCGACGAGGACTGTCAGTGCGCCGCCACGCACATCGGTCATGATCGCATCGAGTGTGCCGTCGCTGTCTATGTCTGTGAGTTGAAGGGCGGCGTAGGGCTGGCGGTGCGCAAAGAAGGGCTGACCCGTTGCGGGACTGAATCGCCCCGAGCCGTCGCCCAGCATGACGGCTATCGCATGGTCTTCGACGAGTGTCGCGACGAAATCAGGATGCCCGTCGTTGTTGACATCCGCGATGGCGAGACCGTGCACATGCGGCTCCTCACCCTGATGCATCACAACGAACTCCGGGTCTTCAAACCGACCGTCCCCGAGTCCAATCAATACCGCGGCATCGTACGATTGGTGATGGAACGCAACTATATCCGGGATCGAGTCGTGATTGATGTCCTCAACAGCGGCGCCGAGCGACGTGCCGCCGAGGCGAATCCGTTCCCCGGCTTTGGTTAGTTTGCCCCGACCGTTGTTCAGCAATACCGTTACGTGCCCCGAATTCTCGCAGACCTCCCGTCCGCAGCACGGGCCTGATACGACGACGACGTCCAGGTCCTGATCGCCGTCTAGGTCGTGCAGGACGGGCATGGCCGCCATTGGGCCAACCTCGATTGGGTCTCCAAAGAGAGCAAAGTCCGGAGAAGGACCGGAGTATGTCACGGCGAGCGTGAGAAATAACACATGTAGCATGGCGAGTCCTTTTCTCGCGGCGTGTGGATTTCGCCGCGGCTGGAAAGGAATACCTCACTAAGCCTTCTTGGTGTCGGGTGTTGTGCCAAGCGGGTCGTTTTCGCCACCGAACGGCGCGCCATCTGGTGTCGATTGCCCCCCCAGAAGAAGTCGCGCGAGCGCCCGATGGCGTCGCCGGCTCACCGGAATGGTCTCTCCGGTGTCAAGCACCGCAGAACCGTCCCTGCTCGGCGACCCGATCAATTCACGAATACGAGCGGTGTTGACCAGAAAACTCCGGTGCGTCCGGGCGAACTGACCACCCGGCAGAAGCAACTCGAGTTGAGCGAGTGTGTGGCGTACGAGCAGGGAACCTCCATCAGTGACGATGCGGGCGCCTGCCGGCGCGGGTTCCGCCCATCGAACTTCGGCGGCAAGAACCCGGCTTGTCCCTGAGCGTGTAGACAGTGAAATCAGATGTTGCGTAACGGTCAGCGGCGTGGGCGATTCTGGGAGCTCCGCCCCCGCCTTTATCGATGCGTCGATACGGGCGTACAGCCGAGCGCGGGTCTCAAACAGCGATGACACGAGAATGAGCAGCCAGTAGAGTCCGATCCCGAGCATCGCAAACGCTGGAATCGATTTATAGATCGCCTCACCAAAGAACGACCAGCGCGCGGCGCTCGGGTGGGCTGAAAGCCGAAGCGGCACGCTCGCGAACAAGAACAGCAGCCCGAAGATAATGCTCGCCTTGAGGTGGCTCCAGGCGCCGCTCGGATCACGCAGGCTGAGCGGTCGGCGGCGCACCCATGCGTACAGAGCCGGTGTCAGCGGGATCAGCAGGAGCCAACTCAGTCCCTGCCATAGAAAGGCTTGTAGCCATGTCAACTCCTTGGAAGTACCACGAAGCTCAGCCCACTGATGGGTCGCAGCGATGACTGCGACACCGCTCCAGATCAACGTTGAAGCCACCAGTACCGCAACGCGTTGTGGGACGATTGACACGACAGACAACTATACACAGCCACGCTCAACCTCCTCGACGGCGCAACTCTTTCTCCTACACAATGACAAAGCCCTCCGGCACGTTCGCCGAAGGGCTTGAACTCTCGAAAAAGCCGGAGCGACAGGACGCCAGAGGAGCGTTTTCGAGGCTCTGTATTCATAAACACGGCTTTGCTTGACGGCTGAGTCCACAGCCTAACCCACTGGGTATGGACCATCGTCGAACGCCTGGCCCGGGTGATAGCCCTTGGATCCGACTATCCGAGTCAGGTCGCTGAAGGGTGGTTCGTTCCCTCGGAGTCTCTCGATAGCGTACTCAAACGTGTACAAAGGCTCCCAACCAAGATCACGTCTCGCCTGAGCGTTCACATACACACGATCAATCCCATCGATCATACGCCAGCCGCGCATTTCGTAAACATCATTGAATTTGATATACCCGGAGATGACTTGTGCTAGATTTGTTCGCGACAGAGCCAGGTCGTCTTTCCGAATCGGAGTTGTTGCGCTCAAAATGTAGCGGCCGAACCCGATGCTCTCCGCCCGATCAATCGCCAGTAAGTGCGCGTTGGCGGCGTCTTCAATATCCAGGCGACGATAGAGCAACTCGTTGACCTTGAGATTGAGATCCGCGAAGCCCTTACGGCGCGCCGCATCATCGTCTTCCTCAGGGAAGAATCTCGATGTCTTGAGGACAAGACAAGGCAGCCCACACCGATAGTGGAACAACTCACAGAGATTCTCGGCCGCCGCTTTGGTCACTCCGTAGATGTTCTTCGGAACCGGCCGGACTTCCTCGGTGATCCACGCCGCCGGCTGATCGGGCTCGGGTGTGAGAGCTCGCCCGAAGGTGCTCGTTGTCGATGTATAGACGACGGGTTTGTTGCCTTGGGCTACAGCTTCTTCGAGAACGTTGAGCGTTCCTAAGATGTTGGTGTCGACAAATCCCTGAGACGAGTGCGTCGCAACATGCGGTTTATGCAGAGTCGCAGCGTGAATGACCGCGTCACACTCGCTGAGCGCATCGGCCACAAAACCACGATCGGACACGGATCCCACCATGGTCGTAAACGCGCCAGGGATCAGATCGATCCCCACAGCCTCTCGTTGCTTGTCCGCAAGTGTGCGCATCACAGCTTCACCGAGATGGCCCGAACTCCCTGTGACGGCAATGCGCATTTAGACACTTTCTACGAGTAAGATCGAATCGCGTATCAACCCGTACCAACCGCAACCCCTGGGACGCTGAGCACTGCCTATCGCTCTCTGGCATCTGGCCACCCACGGCTCCCATACACCGTCACTGGCGAAGCGATAAGTTGGTGTTGCGTACGGAGTCGGGTCAAACCTTTGAACGCCGGTCGGTCATTATTGCTGGGAGTGTCCGGATACACAGACCCGACATCGCCGAGCTGATGAGCCAGAGGAACCGGAGATAGTTGCTTACGGTCTCTCCGCCGTCTTGGGGCCTAGCCGAATCTCCCAACGCTTTTTTGGGGGACGGAGCTGCGTCCGCTCAAGCGGGATGCTGTCGAGGGTAAGCATTGAGAAGCGCCGTGAGAAGCGCCCAAACATACCGCGCCGAATCCATCAACGAAGAAAAAACCGTAAGGCCTACAAAAATAGGCCTTACGGTCAGTCGGGGCGACAGGATTTGAACCTGCGACCTTTTGACCCCCAGTCAAACGCGCTACCAAGCTGCGCTACGCCCCGGAATGTGGTCGCGGAGTTTACCCGCGACCCCGCCCCCCGGCAATCGCCCGCCTTCCCGGACGCTTTTCAGCCGGCGGTTGCTCCGCCGTACTGGCGTTCGTAGTACTCCCGGTACGCCCCCGAGCGCACCCGCTCCCACCAGGCCGGGTTGTCGCGGTACCACGCCACGGTCGCCTCAAGGGCGCCGGGCCAGGCCGAGCGGGTGGGTTCCCAGCCCAGGTCGTTCTTGATCTTGCTGGCGTCGATCGCGTAGCGCCGGTCGTGGCCCAGGCGGTCTTCGACGGGGCGGATCATGTCCTCGCCGCAGCCCATGATGTCGAGGATCGCGTGCGTGAGTTCGAGGTTCGAGCGCTCGTTGTTGCCGCCAATGTTGTACACCTCCCCGGGCGTTCCTTTTTCCAGCACGGTGACGATGGCCTCGCCGTGATCGTCCACGTGCAGCCAGTCGCGCACGTTCTTGCCGTCGCCGTACAGCGGCACCTGCTCGCCCTGAATCAGATTCGTCACGAAGAGCGGGATGACCTTCTCGGGGAACTGGTAGGGCCCGAAGTTGTTGCTGCAGCGGGTGATCATCACCTCGCTGCCGAAGGTGTGGTGCGCGGCCCGGGCGAGCAGATCGCTCGCGGCCTTGCTCGCCGAGTACGGGCTGCTCGGCGCGATGGGCGTTTCTTCGGTGAAGAGCAGATCGGGGCGGTCGATGGGCAGATCGCCGTACACCTCATCGGTGCTGACGTGCACGAAGCGCCGCCCGCCCGCGCGGCGCGCCGAGTCAAGCAGCACCTGCGTGCCGACGACGTTGGAATCGATGAACGGGCGCGAGTCGATGATCGAGCGGTCCACATGACTCTCGGCGGCCAGGTGCAGCACGGCGTCGCAGCGCTGCATCAGCGGATCGACCGTCTCGGCGTCGCGGATGTCGCCCTTCACGAACTCGTAGCGCGGGTCGTCCTCGATCTCGCTGAGATTCTCGAGATTGCCCGAGTAGGTAAGCGCGTCGAGATTGACGACGCTCCACTCGGGGCGCTCGCGCAGCACGAAGCGGACGAGATTGGAGCCGATGAAGCCGGCGCCGCCGGTGATGAGCACGCGCATGTCAGCAGGCCTTCCGCGGCGCGTCGGGCGCCGCCGTGAGCAGGGTATCGAGCACGCGGTCGAGCGACGCGCGCCAGTGAGGGGTCTCGCCGACGATCGCCTCGGTCTTCGAGAGATCGAGCACGCTGTACGCCGGACGCTCGGCGTCGCGGGGGAACTCGTCGGTCGCGCAGGGCTCGATCACGCACGCCGGGTTCACGCGCTCACCGATGGCCCCGGCAAACTCGAACCAGGTGCACTCGCCGGAGTCTGATCCATGGAAGAACCCGCGAGCGCCGCCGTTGAGGAGCGCCTGCGTCGTCAGCACGAGCTGATCGGCGGAGGTGGGCCGCCCGCGCTGGTCGTCCACGACACGCAGGCGGTCCTTCTCAGCGCACAACCTGGCGATGGTCTTCACGAAGTTCTTCCCGTGGGCGGCGTAGAGCCAGCTTGTTCGGATACACAGGAAATCGGCGCCTGACGCTTCGAGCGCCAGCTCACCCGCCAGCTTGCTTCGCCCGTACGCGCTCCGCGGCGCCCGTTCGTGGTCGGTGGGGTAGGGGGTCTCGCCGGCGCCGTCGAAGATGTAATCCGTCGAATAGTGGACGAGGGTGGCGCCGATCTCTTTGCAGCGCGCCGCGAGCCGTCCGACGGCGGCGCCGTTGAGCTCCGTCGCCTCCGCCTCCCGCGCCTCGGCGCCGTCAACGTCCGTAAACGCGGCGGCGTTGATGACCAGATCAAAGCCTGTCAGGCGGTCGACCGCGGCGGGGTCTGTCAGGTCAAAGTCCGGATGCGCGAAACCGATGGCCCCCGGCAGCGTCCGAGACCACGACGTCCCGAGCATGCCGCCGCTGCCGAGGATCGCGGTGCGGGTTGTACTCATTCTGAAACCCTCCACGTGCCCCTTCATCGGCTCCCGCGGCCCGTCGCCCCAGCCGTAGCCGCCGTTGCGTGGATATTCTCAGACGCACTTCGGGAGAAATACCTACGTAGAAAGGATGGAAGGAGGTTCGCTCCAGAGAGTCGATCCCTGCGGCCCAGTAGAGAGGATCACGCGTCAGAGAGTCCGAGAACCACGTGCGGCGTCGGATCGTGCGGCCCATGCCCGATGTAGGGCTCGGGCGAACGCGGGAGATCAGCGGGAGTGGGTTCCGTCGAAATCGACGAGTCCCACCCCGAGACGCTTTCCAGGAACGCCGACGAATCGTCCTCTCTGCCTAGCCAAGCACTCTGGAGGCCCTCCATGAACGCTCCTCAACATCCCACGACCGACACCCCCGGCCTTCGCCGGGCGGGCTTCGCGCTCGCCGCGGCCGCATCGATGGCCCTGTGCGCCGGACAGGCGCTGGCCCGCGACGTGACGCCCGCGCCCGAACCAACGGTCGTGCCGGTGGAGCTGGATACCGACAGTTTGTATTGGGATCTTTGTGTAGGACACGACCGCGAGGAGGCTGCAAATGAGCTGGCCAACGCCATCGTCCGCGGTATGGATGATCCGGACGCGCTCTATGTGATTGATCTCCCGCAGCTCACGCGGGAGTGGAAATCTGTTGACGCTTCCAACCTGACGGGTCTCGATGGCGAGCGCATCAACCGTCGTCGCCTGGCGATGTACCGCGGCGGGTACGAGGCGCGCGTCGAGCGGGCGCTTCTGAGCGTACTCCGTGACGTGCAGAAGCAGCGTCCCGGCGTCCGCGTCAGCGTGCAGGACTTCCGCCCGATGCCCCAGCGCAACCAGCGCGGCGATGCGTACGACGACCTGTCAGGCTCGTTCACGTTTGTCACGCTGAGCGAAGAGGTCGATTTCAGATCGACCCGTGAGTTCGATCGTTGGCTCGATGACATGAACATCGACAATGAGATGCCCGCGCTCGTCCGCACGCCGGACGGCTGGGTGTTCGCCGGCGATGATGCTCTCCTCGATGGGCTCAGCGAGCCGCTCGAAGACGCGTATGTCTCTGCGTGGCCTGATGATGAGCCTGAGCTTGACGGTTCACTCTCCGAGGACACCGTGAAGCCTGCTTCGGCGGGTGAGGGTGACGATGATGGTCCTTCAAACCGACTCTCGTTCGGTCCAGAAGGCGCCGGCGAGGGCTATCGCCCAGGTCAGACCGCTATCGATAACGGTATGCGTCGTCTGACGGGTGTTGAGATGCGGGATCACGAAGATTTTCGGCGCAAGCTTGAAGCGAACCGCGATCAGGGCGACGACAACCAACCCGATGAAGAAGGCCCCGGCGACAACGGCCGCCCCGACGGACCGAACGAGACCGAGGGGCAGGGAGAGGTCGATCCGCCGGAGAGCGAGGGGTCCGGTGAGACTCAGCCGGATGAGAGCGAGCCAGCCTCGGGCTCCCCGCTGCTGATCCCCGGCCCGGGCTTCAACGGTCCGACAAGCGCGCCTTCTGTCTTCGGCAACCCCAACGCCGACGGCGGCGACGCCAGGGCGATCGCCCGCTGGGACGTGGTGCCCTACCAGACCATCACCGGGAACTTTGACATCGGCGTTGTTGCCTTCCACTACGGCGGCATCGAGAAAGTCGATTTCTCTCTCAACGGCGGCCCGTGGACCTCGGTGTACGAGCCCACGCTCAACGAGCGCACCGGCGTGGTGGAGTACACCGCGCGTCTCGACGCCGCCACGCTCGATGACGGCGCCTTCGAGGTCCGCGCGATCGTCTATCCCCAGAACGGCGTGCCGCGTGTCCTTGGTGGCGAGATGGATTGGGACAACGAGTACCTCGGCGCCCAGTGGTGCGGCGAGCACTCGCTCTTCATGTTCAGCAACGCTGGCGGGACGTCGTCCGAGGTCGTGGTCGAACTCCCCTCCGGCACGTACGCGTGGGGCGATCTCCCGAACGTGCCCTCGAACGTCCCGAACGACCGCTGGCTCGTGATCCAGCCCGCGCCCGGCGCCGACGTGACAATCACGCCCGGCGTGTGGCACCCCCAGCCGCACATGATCCGCCTCCACGACATCAACCTCGTGCAGCCCAGCCGCCAGGCAACGCTGCGCGGCTCAGCCGACGACCTCGTGTGGTTCGACGGCGTTGACTACACGGGCCCCGGCATGTGGGAACGCACCGACTCGATGAAGATCATGCACTCGTTCTGGACCAACTCGACGGTCCGCGAGTCGCAGTACGGGCACGCCGAGCACTTCATCCGCGGCTGCACCTTCGAGCGCATCGGCGAGGACACGCTCAAGCGAACCTACATGGTGCTCAACACGGACATCGACAACCAAGGCAACCCCCCGGCGCACCTCACCTGGCACCCCGCGGTCATCGCCAACCCCATCGTGCACGACAACCGCATCTACTACGGCCTCGACATCGTGACCCGCCAGAAGGCGTGGGCCTTCCGCAACGGCACGCACGAGCAGTGGGAGCACACCGACGTCGCCATCGTCGAGTGCACCACGCTCAAGACGACCCAGGGCAACCAGCTCTTCTACATCGGCGGAACGGCCAACCACGTGCTCATCCAGGACTCGAGCTTCCTCGGCGACGGCAGCTTCAACTACCGCCTCTCCAACAACCTCACCAACCCCGAGTGGAGGTTCAACCCCCACAACGTCATGATGCGCAACAACAACTGGTGGAACGACCCGAGCTGGATGCCGAACCCGACACCCCTCGAAGGTGTGACCATCGAACAGATCGGCAGGTAACGCCGACGAACCGCCCGGGAGCGATCCCGTTCACAAGCAAAGACACGAGATGTACGGATGATCGATCTCCTCCAGTCACCCGCTCCCGCGGGGCGCGACCTCGCGGGCTACCGCTTCCGGCGGCAATGGGCGATCGCTTCAGACCGGCCTCTCGACGAACTCAGCGAACGCCGCGACCTCGGTCACGGCGTTTCGCTGTTTGCGCACCCTGAAGCGTTCGTGACTTCACACGAAGCCGGGGCGCTGCGTGTGTACTGCCTGGGCGTCGGCGTGCGCGGCTCGGGGCAGGCGTTGTTCGACGGTGTAGACACCGAGGATGACCTTCTCGCGCTCCTCGATGATCTCAACGGTGTGTACACGCTGATCACCGTGACCCCTGATTCGCTGCGGGTCTACACCGACCCGGGCGGGATGATGAACGTGTTCCTGGGCGATGGCGGTGTGATCGCCTCCACCCCAGCGGCGCTCCCCGAAACACGCGGCGCCCCCGCCGGCCCCAGCGTGAAGCCCGGACGCGACGATTGGATGCTGTGGGACCGCACGCCCTTCGCAGGCGTACGGGTGCTGCCGGCGAATCACATGCTGGACGCGACGACAGGGCAGACTGAGCGGTTCTGGCCGCGCGACGAGTTCACAGGGTTGTCTCGTGACGAGGCAATAGTGCGTGGCGCGGGAACGCTGCGCGAGAGCGCGCGGGCGCTGGCCGGAAGTCACTCCGTGCTCGTGTCGCTGACAGGCGGCCTGGACAGCCGCGTGTCGCTCGCGGCGCTCGACGGCGTGGAAGGAGACATCTCGGCGTTCACGCTCGATCGTGTTCCCTCGCGCGAACGCGCCCTGGTCGAGCGTCTCGCCGAGCGCGCCGGCGTCGACCACCGCTGGGTCGAGGTCGATGAAGCGCCGCCCGGCGTGCTCCGGATGTACGACGAGATCACGCTGGGGATGTCCGTGGGCGCCCGACGTGAGGTGGGCGGCGGGTGCTGGACACTCCGCGATACTGATGCCGTGCATCTCAGCGGGAATCTCGGCGCCATCGCTAAAGCGTTCTATTGGCCAAATGGCAAGGCTGTGTTCCCCACGCCTGATCTGCTCCTCCGCGATTTCGTCGACAAGAACGACGAGCGCCGCGCCGGCGCCGAGGCCTGGATCGCCGGTCTTCCCGCGTGGCTGACGCCGCACGCCGCCTGCAACCTCGCCTATCTCGAACAGCGCGGCGGGCGCTGGATGGGTGTCGGAGAGACCGCCTCCTCCCTGTATTACGCCCCGACGACGTTCTTCTCGAGTCGGGCGCTCTTTGAAACAATCTCATCGGCGCCAACCGAAGAACAGCGCGACGGACGCTTGCTGCGGGCGTTCGTCGAGCGCCTTGCTCCTGATCTCGCATCCGAGCCCTACGCCTCCGGCACCAGCGCCTGGCGGCTGATGCTGCCGGCGCGATTGAAGGCCGTGCTCGGGCCACTCCTCAAGGGCCGGTTCTGATGAGCAAGCTCGGTCGCGACCGCTCGCAGGAACTGATCGAACGCTCCTCGAGCGAGACGCTGCGCAAGGATGCGGCGCGGGGGGGCGTCGTCACGCTCGCGTCGCAGGGGGCGCAGTTCGTGCTCCAGCTCGGCTCGACCGCGATCATGGCCCGCCTGCTCGAGATCGAAGACTTTGGCGTCTTCGCGGTCGCTCTGACCTTCACCATGGTTCTCGCTCGGTTCCGCGACGCCGGGCTGCGCACCGCCAACGTGCAGGCGCAGGCGCTGACCAACGGGCAGGCCACCTCGCTCCTGATGATCAACGCCGGGATCGGTCTGGTCTTTGCCCTGGCGATCGCGGCGCTTGCGCCGGCGGTTGCCGCGGCGTACTCGCAACCCGAGCTGACGCCCGTATTCCTGATCCTGAGCGCGTCGTTCTTTGTGGGCTCGCTCGGCGTGCAGTTCAACGGCATCCTGCACCGGCGGATGCAGCTCACGGCGCTCGCGTCGATCGAGGTCGCCGCCCTGGCGGTGTCGATCGCCGCTGGCGTGGCGTCGGCCCTCGCCGGCGCGGGCGTGCTGGCGCTCGCGGTTATGCAGCTCGCGCGTCAGGTGAGCATCACGCTGGGGTCGATCGTTCTCGCCCGCTGGGCGCCGACGCGCCCGGCGCCGATGCGCGATGTCAAAGGAATGGTCGGCTTCGGGTTCTCGCTGGCCCTCTCGGGCGGAGTAAACCAACTCGGCGCCGGTAGCGATCGTGCTCTCCTGGGTTTCTTCAACGCTCAGGCGACGGGCCTGTACTCCAAGGCGTTCACACTCGCAGCGCTCCCGCTCGAAAAAATCTCCCCCGCCTTCGGTCGGGTGGCGATGCCAAGCCTCAGCCAGCTCCTCGAACGCCCGCACGCCTACCGCCACGCGTACCGCCGTCTCATCACCAGCCTCATCCTGCTGGCGACGCCGGTGACGTGCGTGCTGGCGCTCGAAGCGGACACGGTCATCCGCATCGTTCTTGGCGAGAAGTGGGGCGGGGCGGTTCTGCTGTTCCGCCTGCTGTGCGTGGGCGGGCTGATCCTGCCGCTGTGGAACAGCGCCGGCTGGCTCTTTGTCTCACAGGGGCGCGGCAAGCAGATGCTGAGCTGGCACGTCTTCGACGCCATCGTGAAGATCGTGACGTGTGCGGTCGCGGTGTGGTGGGGGGCCGCCGCGCTGTGCGTCGCGGTCAGCCTTCGCTACGTATTCATGATGCCTCTGCTCGCCAGGCGCGTCGGGCGCGAGGGCCCGGTGAGCGCGAGCGAGATGCTCCGCCCGCTGGGGATGATCGCCATGCTCGCGGGGCCCGGGATCGTGATCGCCTGGGGCGCCCGCGTGCTGGCGACCAACGCGTGGGGAGCCCCGCTGGCGGGTATGGCGGGCGCCGTGTACCTGCTCGTGTACGCGGCTACCGTTCTTTTGACCGATGGGTACCGCGATCAGCTCGTGTACGCGGCGCAGTCGCTGCGCGGGCGGCTCCAGAAGGGAGGGACGGGTGCCTGATTTCGTCGCGGTCATCACGAACAACGTCGGCGCGGTCGCTCCGAGCGTGGAGTGCGACTCGGCGCTGCGCTGGGAGTCCTTCGCGTGGGGCTGGCTGGGGCTCGCGGAGGGGTTGTGGCGACGCGTCGGCGAAGCCGTCGATGGTGACGCGCTGTACCTCTCGGGCCGCGCGTGCCATCGCGGTGGCGGCCAGCTCACATCAGATGATCTCGACGCGCTGACTTCCGGCGATACGTCCGCTTACGAGAACACCAGCGGCATGTTCCTCGCGCTGCGCATCGGAACGGACGGGCCAACGCTCGTCACCGACCGCATGAGCCATATGCCCGCGTACGCCGGGCGTGACGCGTCGCGCGTTGTGGTTGCTTCAGGTGTCGAGAAGGCGTGCGCGGTGCTTGATCCGGCGCCTTCCCTTGATGAGGTCTCGCTCGCCGAGCTTCTGCTCTGGGACAACATCACCTTCCCGCACACCACACGCGAGGGCGTCCAGCAGCTCGCGCCCGGATCGCTGCACACGTTCCGCCAGGGCAAACTCATCCCCGAAGCGCAAACACTCTGGCGCCCCGTCGAGCCCGAGAAGCGCCCGTCGAAGCACGAGTGCATCGACGCCGCCTCGCGCGCGCTCGAAGAGTCCGCCGACGAGATCGCGTCCACCGCTTCGCGTGTCGCGGTCCAGCTCAGCGGCGGCATCGACTCGCGCATCGTCCTCTCAGCGCTCGCGGAAAAGACCGAAGTCGAAGCACTCACATTCCTCGACGAGCCCAACCGCGAATCCGAAGCCGCGGAGCGCACCGCCCGCACGCTGGGCGTGAAACACCATCTCATCCACCGCGACCCGGAGTTCTATGAACGGGCCTTCCGCGAAGGGCAGCATCTCGTTGGCTTCGAGCAGAACACGATCCCGTGTCACTCGCTGTGTCTGGAAGAGATCGCCGAGCACGGCAACTTCGACGCGGTCGTCGGCGGCTTCGGCTGCGACATCCTTCTCAAGGGCGCCTACGTCCCGTACAGCATGACCGACGCGCTGCGGGCGCACTACCTGGGCGCGCGGTTATCGCCCGATGCCCGCATCGGCAAGCACAACTACAGCCAGTTCGAGAACCGCAGGCCGCTGGTGCGCCCCGAGCTGATCGACGCAGCGCTCGCCCGTCGGGCCGGATACGAGAGCGCGATCCGAGAGTTCCGCCCGCGCAGCGCTGAAGAGTGGATCGGTTTCTACCCGATAAGCCACACCACCAGCGTGGACTCGATGGCGGCGGACCGACGCCTGAATCACGACGAGTTCTTCTTCCGAGCGGGGTTCGTGGAGACCGGCGCGATGACGCCCTGGATCTGGAAGAAAGGGCTTGATCTCGTCTCCACGCTCGGGAAACGCTACGCGCCGGAGGTTGCTTCGCAGACGCACCCGAGCACCGGGTTCCCGGCGACGTGGACCTACCTCCGCGCCCGCCTCGCCCGCAAGCTGCTGAAGCGAAACACCGCTCAACCGCGCGAGTTCTCAAAGCCCTGGTTCAACGACTCCTCCTTCATCGCCTACGCCGAGTACTTCAAGCGCTCCGACGCCTGGCGTCGAACGCGCGAGAGCTCGCTCGAAGACGAAGGCGCCCTCGATACGCTCGCTGCCTTGCTCACCGCCGATCCACGTCCCATCGCGCGCGAGTACGCGCCCGACCACGGCTCGCTCCACCACGCGATGCTGATCCAGGCGCTGCGGCTGATCACGAAGGTGCAATCACGCGAAGGGCTGCGTCATGGATGATCGCGTGGACATCCTGCTCATCACCTACAACCGCCCGCACTATGTGCGTCTGACGCTGCCGCGCCTGCTCGAAACCTGCCGCGAGAACGACCGCGTGTGGATCTGGCACAACGGTGACGACGCGGAAACCCTCGCCGCCGCGCGGGAACACGAGCGTCACCCGAACGTCGCCACGCTGCGTCACAGCGAGGAGAACCAGCTCCTGCGCGTGCCGACCAACTGGTTCTGGGAAGAAAGCGACGCCCCCTTCGTCGGCAAGGTGGACGATGACTGCCTCATGCCCGACGGCTGGATCGAACACCTGCTCGCCTACCACCGCGACTACGACAAGTTCGGCATCATCAGCGCCTGGCCGTTCCTTGAATCCGACTTCAAGGAAGAGCTCGGCGGGCGCAAGGTCCGCGAGTTCGCCGGACGCGAGATCATGGTCAACCCGTGGACCGGGGGTAGCGGCTACGTCGCGCCACGCGAACTCATCGAACGCAACGGGCCGCTCCAGGAAGGCCAGAACTTCTCCGGCTACTGCATCCAGGCCGCCCTCAAGGGCTACGTCAACGGTTGGCCCGTCCCGCTGCTCTGCATGGACCACATGGACGATCCCCGCTCGCCGAACACGGGGCTGAAGAGCGCGGAGGACTTCGAGAAGTTCGCCGGCCTCTCCGCCAAACGCTTTGGCATGGAATCGCTCGATGTCCTCATGGAGCGCACGCTCAAG
Organism: Phycisphaerales bacterium; assembly: GCA_965227605.1. Taxonomy (GTDB): domain Bacteria; phylum Planctomycetota; class Phycisphaerae; order Phycisphaerales; family UBA1924; genus CALNYS01. The sequence continues at coordinate 1,485,727 of OZ245745.1, forward strand.
GCCGCGCGCGAGGTGCAGCTCGCCCCCGTTCGCGCCAAAGACTGCGTCGGCATGCGCGCCCGCGTCCGCCGTCTCATCCGGCGCTTCACCGCCTCCCACCGTGTGGCCAAGTTCGACGCATGAGCACGCCGCACGTCACCATCCTGATCCCCTGCTACAACGCCAGGCCCTACCTGCGCGCGGCGGTTGAGAGCGCGCTGGCGCAGGACTACGAGAACTTCAGCGTCCGCGTTGTGGACGACGGCAGCACAGACGATTCCCTCGAAGTGATCAGCGGCCTCTCCGACCCGCGCCTCAGCGTGACCCGCGCCGAGAACCGCGGCAAGCCCGTCGTCTTCAACGCAGCTGTCGATCAAGCCGAGGGCGAGTACCTCTGCGTGCTCGACGCCGATGACCTCATGCCGTCCAACCGCTTGAGTGTTCTCGTCCAGCATCTCGAAGACCACCCCGATCTCGCGATCGCCTTTTCCGGCCACGAGCTCATCATCAACGACAAGCGCTGCGCCCCGCACCTCCGCGCGAAGACCCCTGAAGAGTGCCAGCAAGACATCGACGCCTACCGCATGCCCGCCCACGACCCCACCGCGATGTACCGCCTGAGCGCTTTGGACGGCGCCCGCATGTGCGAAGAGCTCCGCGTCGCCCAGGGCCTCGATTTCATCCTCCAGATCGGCGAGCGCTGCCCCGTGGCCGTCGTCGGCGAGGCCCTCTACAGCTACCGCGTCCACACCGATTCCATCACAAAACAAGGGCGTTTCAAGCGCAGCGAATACGTTGCCAAGGCCATGCGCCGTGCCTGCGAACGGCGCGGCGAGCCGAGCGAGCGGCTGGTCTCGGACTACATCGAGCGGGCCGAGCGGGGGTACGACGGGCGTCTGGCCAGCCATTTCATCGACAGCGCCGTCTCCCTGCGCGAGGCCGGGCGCCCCCTCGATGCCATCAAAGTCGGCCTCCGCAGCGTGCTGACCAAGCCGACGAAGCTCTACTTCTACAAACCCCTGATCTGCGCGCTCCTGCCCACCGGTCTGCGCCGCCGCCTGCGCCGCACCGAACGCCGGCCCGCCGCTCCCACCGTGCAGGGGGTGACGTCATGACCGCCTTCCTCGCCGACATCGCCGGCTCCTCGCTCGAGTACGCCAACACCACCACGATGCACCCATTCGCGCTCATCGTCGTGGTCGCCTGCGGTGTTGCGCTCCTCATGGTCCCGCGCCGCCTCGTCCTGCTGCCCTGCCTCATCATGGCCGCCTCGCTCACGCCCACTCAGCGTTTCGTGGTGGCGAGCATCGACTTCAGCCTCCTGCGCATCATCGTCCTCTTCGCCATCGTGCGTTTCGCGGCCAGAGCCGAGTACAAACACATCCGCTGGAACGCCGTCGATCTCCTGCTCATCACCTGGGCGGGCGTCTCGACGGTCGTCTACACGCTGCAGTGGGGGGATCCCTCCGCCTTCATCAACCGGATGGGCGTCGCCTTCGAGACGCTCGGCCTCTATTTCCTCTTCCGCGCGACCATACGAACGTGGGACGACATCGCGGCCATGTCCCGCATGATCGCCATCGCTTCTTTCATCATCGCCGGCGCCTTCGCGCTCGAGTTCTTCACCCGACGCAACATCTTCTCCATCTTCGGCGGCGTCCCCGAGGTCACGCTCATCCGCGACGGGCGCCTGCGCTGCCAGGGCGCCTTCAGCCACCCCATCATCGCCGGCTGTTTCTGGGCGTCGCTCCTCCCGCTGGTCGCCGCGGGGTACTGGGTCGATCGCTCCCGCCGGCGCGCCGCCATCTTCGGCAGCATCTGCTGTCTGCTCATCGTCTTTTTCACCGCCTCCAGCACGCCCGTCGCCGCCGTGATGGCCGCGATCTCCGGCGCCGTCATGTGGCGCTTCCGCAACCACATGGGCAAAATCCAGATCCTCACCGTGCTCGGGCTCACCGCCCTGCACTTCGTGATGCGCGCCCCCGTCTGGCACCTCATCGCCCGCATCGACCTCGCCGGCGGCTCCACCGGCTACCACCGCTACAAGCTCGTTGACAACGCCATCCGCCACTTCTCCGAGTGGGCCACGCTCGGCACCAAGAGCACCGCCGACTGGGGCTACGGCATGCAGGACGTGACGGTCCAGTACGTCCTCGAAGGCGTCCGCGGCGGCTTCCTCGGGCTGCTGGTCTTCGTCATCGTGATCTTCGTCGCGTTCCGACACGTCGGCCGCGCGATCCAGTCACTCCCCGCGAACGATCCCCGCGCCAAACTCACTTGGGCCGTCGGTGTCTCCATGTGGGTCCACACCATCAGTTTCCTCGGCGTCTCGTACTTCGGGCAGATCACCATGATCTGGGCGCTGAGCCTCGCGCTCTGCGGCTCGGTCGCCGCCGCCGCCACTCAAACGGCCAGCCAGCGCCGGCGCGTCGCCGCCACGAAACGGCGTAAACGCCCCGCTCCGACGGGCGCCGGCCCCTCGGCGGCCCCGGCCTGATGCCCGACTGCGCCGTCATCGTTGTCAGCTTCAACACGCGCGACATGACGCTCGCGTGCCTGCGCTCGCTACTCGATTCACCCGCGGCGGAGCGCCTTCGCGTCATTGTCGTTGACAACGCCTCAACCGACGGCTCGGCGCTCGCCATCGCAACCGAGTTTGCCGATCAAATCGAACTCATCGAATCAGAGCAGAACCTCGGCTTCGCCGCCGCCAACAACCTCGCGGCCAAGGAAGTCACCGAGCCCTGGACGCTCCTGCTCAACCCCGACACGCTCGTCCGCGACGACGCGGTTGGGGAGCTGCTACGTTTCGCCGAACGCCATCCTGAGAGCAAGATCTTCGGCGGGCGCACGCTCTTCGCCGACGACACACCCAACCCCACGTCGTGCTGGATGCGCCCGACCCCGTGGTCGGCGCTGTGCCAGGCGGTCGGGCTGACGCGATTCAGGGGTTCGCCGTTCTTCAATCCGGAGCAGCCCGACGCCTGGGACGCTAATCGCCCCGAGCGCGTCGACATCGTGAGCGGCTGCTTCTTCCTGATCCGAACCGAACTCTGGCGCAAACTCGAAGGCTTCGACGAGGCGTTCTTCATGTACGGCGAGGAGGCCGACCTCTGCCTCCGCGCCCGCGCGCACGATGCCAACCCGCGCGTCTGCGACCGAGCCGTGATCGTCCACTACGGCGGCGCGTCGGAAAAACGACGCGCCGGCAAGCTCGTCCGGCTCCTTGGCGCCAAACGCCGTCTCGCCCAGCGCCACTGGTCGCTGAACGTCCTCGCCAAACCATTGATCGCCCTCTGGCCTATGTCGCGCCTGTTGGCGACCACACTGGCCTCCCCGCTCAGCGCCGCCGCCCGGGAGCAGCGATCGGTGTGGGGCGAGGTCTGGTCGCGCCGCCGCGAGTGGCTCCGCGACGTATAACTCTGCGGGAAAACCCGATAATCACCGCGTCCTGAACGGCGCAGCCCGCGCGTCCGCGACCCTTTCGTCTCAATGCGCGACCACCTTCTCGGCGCTCGGGCGTCCCTGTGCCGATGCACTCTCACAGGAGAACCGCCAGTGACCGCACACCGCCAAGAGAAGCCGACGCGCCTCCTCGCTGTCGCCTCGGGCGGCGGCCACTGGGTGCAGCTCCAGCGCCTCCGCCCCGCCTTCGAGGGCTGCGACGTCGCCTTCGTCACCGTGAACACCGCGTACCGCTCCGACGCCGTGGGTCACCGCTTCTACACCGTCCCCGACGCCACCCGCTGGAACAAGATCAAGCTGGCGGTCATGGCCGCCAAGCTCGCCATCATCGTCCTGCGCGAGCGCCCTGATGTGGTGATCTCCACCGGCGCCGCCCCGGGCTACTTCGCCATCCGCTTCGCCAAGCTCCTCGGCGCCCGCGCCGTCTGGCTCGACTCCATCGCCAACGTCCAGCAGCTCTCGATGGGCGGCGAGAAAGCCGGCGCCCACGCCGACCTCTGGCTCACCCAGTGGGCCCACCTCGCCCGCGAGGGCGGCCCGCGCTACGAGGGAGCCGTGCTGTGATCTTCGTCACCGTCGGCGCCCAGATGCCCTTCGACCGCCTCGTGCGCGGGGTCGACGCCTGGGCCGAGAACCAGGGCCGCTCCGACGTCTTCGCCCAGATCGGCACCACCGATTACCGCCCCAGCGCCATCTCCTGGTCCGCCTTCCTCGACCCGCCCGCCTTCCGCGAGCGTATCCAGGAAGCCGCCGTCATCGTCGCCCACGCCGGCATGGGCTCCATCCTCACCGCCCTCCAGTGGGGCAAGCCCATCCTCGTCATGCCCCGGCGCGGCGACCTCCGCGAGACACGCAACGACCACCAGGTCGCCACCGCCGAACGTTTTCGAGAACTCGGTCGTGTCAGCGTCGCGATGGACGATAAAGAACTCCCGGAGCGTCTCGACGAACTGAACGTCCTGGCGGCCTCCGAACCCATCAGCCCGCACGCTTCACCCGAACTCCTGAACGCCCTGAGCCGTTTTATCCAGGACCGCCCGACCGGGAACCAGACCAAAGGGACTCCGCAGTGACCATGACCACCACCGCCGCGACCTACGACGCCCTCAAGGAAAAGATCGAGACCAACACCGCGCTCGTCGGGGTTATCGGGCTCGGCTACGTCGGGCTCCCCCTCGCCCACGCCATGCACCAGGGCGGCCTCCCCGTCCTCGGCTTCGACGTCGATCAGTCCAAGATCGACAAGCTCGCCACCGGTGAGAACTACCTCAAGCACCTCGGCGCCGAGATGACCACCACCCTCTCCAGATCCGACCGCTTCACCGCCACCAACGACTTCTCCCGCCTAAGCGAGTGCGACGCCGTCATCGTTGCTGTGCCCACGCCCCTCGGGAAGCACCACGAGCCGGATCTCTCCTACGTCCTCGGTTCGGCCCGCGACATCGGTCGCTCGCTGCGCCCCGGTCAGCTCGTCTCGCTCGAGTCCACCACCTACCCCGGCACCACCCGCGGCGACTTCCTCCCCGCGCTCCTCGACGAAGCCCGCAAGCACGCCCCCGGCGGCGCGAAGGACATCACCGTCGGCGACAATCTCTTCATAGCGTTCTCGCCGGAGCGCGAGGATCCGGGGCGCAAGGACCACGACACCACGACGATCCCCAAACTCGTCGGCGGGCTCGACGAGCGCTCCACCGAACTCGCCACGCTCCTCTACAGCAAGGCTGTGAAACAAGCTGTGCCGGTCAAGAGCGCCGAGGTCGCCGAGGCCGCCAAGCTCCTCGAAAACATCTTCCGCGCCGTCAACATCGCGCTGGTCAACGAGATGAAGACGGTCCTCACCGAACTGGATGTGGATGTCTGGGACGTCGTCGAAGCGGCGGCCACCAAGCCCTTCGGCTTCATGCCCTTCTACCCGGGCCCCGGCCTGGGCGGCCACTGCATCCCCATCGACCCCTTCTACCTCACGTGGAAGGCCAAGGAAGTCGGGCGCCCCACCCGCTTCATCGAACTCGCCGGCGAGGTCAACACCCAGATGCCCGACTATGTGGTGCACCGCGTCGGCCTCGCCCTCAACGACGCCGGCAAGCCCATTAATGGCTCGAACGTCCTCGTCTTGGGTCTTGCCTACAAAGCCAACGTCGACGACACCCGCGAGTCCCCCAGCTTCGCCCTCATCGAGAAGCTCCGCGACCTCGGCGCGAACGTCGACTACTCCGATCCCCACGTCCCCAAAACCGTTCCCGTCCGCAAGCACGACCTGGGCATGACCAGCGTTGATCTCACCCCAGGCAACCTCAAAAAATACGACGCCGTGCTCGTCTCCACCGCCCACGACGCCTTCGACTGGGACGCGATCGCTCAGCACGCGACGCTCATCATCGACACCCGCAACGCCTTCAAGGACCACCAGGGCGCACTGGGCGACCGCCTCGTGAAAGCCTGATCGCTGCGCCCATGACCGACGCCACGCCGAGCGCGACCGAAGCGACAACGCCCGCGCCCGAGCGCGTGCCGGGGCGGGCGCACTACGGCTGGACCTACGTCGGAGGCGCCCGCGCCTTCAGCTACGCCCACCAGCTCGACACCCTCGTCGCGCTCCAGCCGGAGTCGGTCGTCGAGATCGGCCCCGGCCCCGGCGTCGTCACCGCGGCGATGCGGGCCATCGGGGTCGACGTCACCACCGTGGACGTCCAGGCGGAGCTGAACCCCGACGTCGTCGCCTCGGTGCTCGATCTTCCCTTCGAGGACGACGCCTTTGACGTTTCGATGTGCTGCCAGGTGCTCGAGCACATCCCGTTCGATGACTTCGAACGAGCCGCCAAAGAACTCCGCCGCGTCGCGCGGAAGGGGATGGTCATCAGCCTGCCCGACTGCTCCTCGCACTACGAAATATCAACACGCCTCCCCAAAGTCGGCTGGCGCTCACGCTCCATCAGCCGCCGTCGCCCGCCGAGCGAAAAATACAAAGCCTCCGCTCTCGAAAAAGCCGGCCATCACTGGGAGATCGGCTACCCCGAAACCCCGCTGTCGCGCGTGCTCGACAGCCTCGCCGCCGCCGGCCTCAACGTTCATTCCACCTGGAGGGTCAGGGAGCTGCCGTACCACCGCTTCTTCCGCATCTCATGACCGCAAGCGCCACCCAGCCCGCCCCGCCGCCGGCCGAGCGCACTCAGCCTGCGCGCACATTCGACGGTGTCATCTGCTTCGGCGGTGAGGACTGGTGGTACCACAACCGCGGTCACTACGACATGCAGATGATGCGCGAGTTCAGCGCCAGCGTGCCCGTGCTGTACGTCAACTCCATCGGCATGCGCGTCCCCAGGCTCGGCGAGGGCGGCATGTTCTTCAAGCGCGTCGCCCGCAAGCTCCGCAGCTTCCGGCGCGGCTACGTCCCCGTGCGAGAGAACTTCTCCGTCGTCAGCCCCTTCTCGATCCCGGGCAAAATCGGGCGCGCGATGAGCAAGGGCACGCTCATCTCCCAGGTGAAGAGCGGCGCCAGGCGCATGGGCATCACCAGGCCGCTCGTCTGGATCAACTGCCCCCCCGGCGCCGAAGCGCTCGATGCTCTGGATCCCGCCGCCCTCGTCTACCAGCGCACCGACCGCTACGAGGACTTCGACGGCGTGGACCGCGACCTCATCGCCGGCTACGACCGGCGCCTCAAGCGCGACGCCGACCTCACCCTCTTCTGCGCCTCGCTGCTCTACGAGAACGAGCGCGACCAGTGCGCGAACTCCAAGTTCATCGACCACGGCGTGGATGCCGACCGCTTCGAGCAGGCCGGGATCAACCCGAGCGACCCCGCAGACGTTGCCGCCATCCCGCGCCCGCGCGTCGGATTCATCGGCGGCATCGACGCCCACACCTTCTGGCCTGAGATGTTCGAGCAGGTCGTCAAGGCGATGCCCGACGTTCACTTCGTCATGGTCGGCGCCAGCACGCTCCCCGACGAGTGGTGCGATCTGCCCAACGCGCACTTCCTGGGGCAGAAGCAGTACGCCGAGGTCCCGCAGTACATGGCGGCGTGCGACACGCTCGTCATGCCCTGGAACCGCTCGGAGTGGATCAAGGCCTGCAACCCGATCAAGCTCAAGGAGTACCTCGCGGTCGGGCGCCCCATCGTCACCACCAGCTTCCACGAGCTCAAGAACTACGACGGGCTGGTGCGAGTCGCCGATGATGCTGAGGGGTTCGCCTCGGCGATCCGCGACTCTCTGAGGGGGCCTTTCGACCCCGCGCCGGGGCGCGATCGCGTGCGGGAGCAGACCTGGACCGCCAAGGCGGACCTCGCCCTCGCCGAACTCGCCGCCCTCGGAGCCGTACCAATGCAAGCAGGGGAGAGGACATGATCGCCACGCTCGACATCCAGCGCCCGAAGACCGCCGCGACGCCGCGCGAGGGGTACGAACTCGCCCTCGACACCTCCTCGCCCGTCTTTGTCCCCGCGACCTACTTCACCGACGACCGCGGCTTCTCCCTGATGAACCAGCTCCAGGGCGTGATGAGCGAGCGCGGGCAGGTCAACTTCTCCACCCAGCACCCCGGCGTCATCAAGGCCTGGCACCGCCACCACAAGCAGACCGACTTCTGGATGTGCCTGCACGGGCACCTCAAGGTCGGCGTGTTCGATGAGGATGAATCGGCCGCGTGGATGCTCATCATCGGCGAGCGCAACCCCGGCACGGTCATCATCCCGCCGCCGCTCTGGCACGGCGCCGCGACCGTCGGCGCCCAGCCCGCCGGGCTACTGTACTACGTCACGCACAGCTACAACCCGAGCGACCCCGACGAAGACCGCCGCCCGCATGACTCGGTCGAGGGGTTCCCCTGGGAAACGCGCCATGGGTGACCGCGCGAGCGTCTCCGACGCGCCGCGCGACAGGCCGCCGGTCACCGCCTGCGTGCTCCTCGCGGGCGCCATCAAGCCCTCGCCCCTGGTGCGGGCCGCGGGTTTCTCGACGCTCGATTTCCTCGTCGCCCCCGACACCACCCTGCTCGACGAGTGGGGGCGTCGCCTCATCGAGATGGGCATCGAGACCCGCAACGTCATCGCCGTCCACGGCGCCAACGTGCCTTCGCCCACCGCCACGCCGGGCACCATCGCGATGCGCCTGCGCCGCGAGCGTGATCACCTCCGCGGCCCCGCCGGCGCCGCCCGCGACGCCGCGGAAGAACTGGGCGAGCACGAAGCCCTCCTCATCGCCGAGGCCAAGCGCCACCCGGGCGTGACGCTCGCGCCCCTGCTCCGCGCCTGGCACGAGAGCGACGCCGACATCATCGTCGCCTGCAACCCCGACCGGACCCCGGCGGGGCTCTACATCACCCGCGCTGATCTGCTGGATCTGATCCCGAAGCGCGGGTTTATGGACCTCAAGGAGCAGTGGCTGGGCAAGGCCACGGAGCGGGGGGCCAGGGCGCTGGTGGTCGATCTCCCCGAGCCCGGCACTCTGCCCGTCCGCATATTGCCGCAATACCTGCGCGTCGCTCTGGGCGGCGAGGCCTTCGACGACTTCGCCAGCGGGCTGGTCACCAAAGACGCCCGCCGACGGGCCCTGGTCTCGCCCGCATCAACCGTAGACCCCTCCGCGGACCTGATCGACGCCGTGGTGATGGAGGGCGCCTCGATTGGGGCAGGCGCCTTGGTGGTGCGATCCATCGTCTGCCCGGGCGCGAGAGTCGAGCCGGGGGGCGAACTGGTCGATGCAGTGATGACCGAGAACGGGGCGCGTTCCGATAAGATGCTCGCGGGGGCAGCGGCCGCGAGGCGAGGCTGGAGATGATCGCACGCAGATCATGGCGATTCGTTGACGGGATGCTCATGGCCGGGCTCGCGGCCCTGGCTGTCGGCGCGTCGTGGACGATCTGGCGGGACATCTTCAACTACGCCGTCTCAGATGCGGAACAGTCTCATGTTCTGCTCGCGCCCATCATCGCCGTCTGGCTCGTCTGGGTGCGTCGCGAGCGCCTGCGCCGCACCCGCCCGCAGTGGACGCTCGCCGGCCCGGCTCTCATCGCCTTCGGCGTCGCATCCTCTTTATACGGCTTCGCCAACAGCCATCTCGCGCTCGAGCACTTCGGCGCCGTGACGATGTTCATCGGCGCCATGCTCACCATCGCCGGCATCCAGACCGCCCGCGCCTTCCTGCCCGCCATCGTCGCCCTTTTCTTCCTCATCCCCGTGCCTGGCATGATCCGTCAGCAAGTGGCGATCCCCCTGCAGAACATCACCGCGATGATCACCCACGCCGGGCTCGACCTGGTGGGCTTCCCCGTCTCGCGCGAGGGCAACATCCTCGTCATCAACGGGCGCGACGTCGCCGTCGCCGAAGCGTGCAACGGCATGCGCATGGTGTCCGCGCTGGTGCTCGTCTCGTACGCGTTTGTGTTCTCGACGCCCATGCGCCAGGGCGTGCGCCTCACGATCCTCCTCGCCAGCCCCATCGTCGCCCTGCTGTGCAACGTCATCCGTCTCGTTCCGGTCGTGCTGTTCTACGGCTACGCCTCCGACACCACAGCCGACTTTTTTCACGACATCTCCGGCTGGATCGTGCTCATCATCGCGCTGGGCATCCTCTGGCTCTTCCTGTCGCTGCTGCGCTGGATTGAGATCCCCGTCGCCCCCTACGCCGTCGCTCAGGAGCAGCCATGACCTCCATCATCAACAACACGCTGGGCAACTGGCTGGCGCCCGCGCTGAGCGCCGCGATCCTCATCGCCACCGCCGCCTTCGGGCTGGCGGGCGTCGAGGGCGGGCGCGAAGCCGACGCCTTCCACGATCAGGTCCGAGCCTCCATCGAGAGCGTGCCCTACAAGATCGACCGCTGGATCGGCGCCGACGTCGAGGCCGCGGCCGCCGCGACTCGCCTGCTCAAGCCCGTCAAGCTCATGCAGCGCCGCTACACCGACCCCGCCAGCGGGCGCGGCTTCAGCCTGCTCATCGTCTACTGCGGCGACACCCGCGACATGCTGGGTCACTACCCGCCGCGCTGCTACCCCGCCCACGGCTGGAAGAGCGAGAGCGTCGCGCCCGCTTCCTTCGAACTCGCCGGTTTCAGCTTCCCCGCGACGAGCTACTCCTTCTCGCGCTCAACGGTCGGCCTCGATCAGACGATGGGCGTCTTCAACTTCTTCGCCCTCCCCGCCGGGGACGAGCGCCTAGTCGCGGACATGCAGGCCGTGAACCGCGCCTCGCAGTCGCGTTCGGGCGTGAAGCTCGGCGCCGCCCAGATCCAGATCCTTTTCAGCGAAGACTTCACCGCCGCCGAGCGGGCCGAGATCCGGCGCGACGTGCTCGCCGCCCTCGAGCCTGTTATCGAGACGATTACCGCCGGAGCCGACGATGACTGAACACACCAGCCTTGACGACGCCGGCTTCGACTCCAGCTTCGACCAGGAAGCCAGCGGCGGCCCGACCGTCAACCCCGTGCTCTTCGTTCACCGCCGCCTGCGCGGGCGCTACCGCTACGCCATCCCGCTGGCGCTGATCCTCGCGCTGCCCCTCGCGCTGGTCGGCTACTTCGCGGTCAAGCCCACCTTCGAGAGCACCGGCCTCATCCAAGTCCGCCCCTCGCAGCCCAGGGTGATCTACCAGACCGAAGAGAACGAGGTCCCCCCGCTCTTTAGCTCCCTGGTCCGGGCCCAGGTCAGCTTCCTCCAGAGCCGGCGCGTCCTCGACATGGCCGTCGGCGACCCCCGCCTCATCGAGGCAGGCTGGGCCCGCGGGCCCGCGGGCGTCGGCGCTCTCAAGAACAGCCTCATCGTCCGCAACGACCGCAACGGGCAGATCATCTCCGTCTCCGTCACCGACACCGACCCCAAAGCAGCCCGCGCCGCCGTCAACGCCGTCCTCGACGCCTACCAGGAGATCTACGGCGAGCAGGGCGAGCTCAGCGTCTCGCAGAAGGAGCGCCAGCTCGTTGACCGCGAGGCCACCCTGGACCGCGAGCTCCAGAGCCTGCGCGAGCGCATCTTCCAGATCGCCGACGAGTACGGCGCCGACACCCTCGACCGCCTGCACGAAGCCCGCGTCAGCGAGATGGAGCGCCTCGACGCCGAGCTCTCCGACCTCAACTTCCTGATCGCCAGCGCCCAGCAGCGCGTGGACGCCCAGGGCGAGGACGCCGGCGCCATCGCCCCGCGCCTCGACGCCTCCGAGCGGTTCGCCACGCTCGACTCCCAGCTCGCCAGTCTCCTCCGCGAAGAACTGCGCCTGCAGGCCCGCATCGACAGCCTCTCCGACCGCTACGGCCCCAACCACCGCGAGATGAAGCGCCTCGCCGATGACCTCAGCGAGGTCCGCAGCGCTATCGATCTCCGCACCGCGTCTCTCCTCGAGGGCGGCTCCGTCGATGCTTCTCAGCTCTCGGGCGACCCGGCCGCAGCGCTCGAGCAGCTCCAGAGCCGCAAGGCCCAGTACGACGCCCTGCTCGATCGAACGCGCCGCGAGGCGATCTCGCTCGGGCGCAAGAAGCTGCAGATCGATTCGCTGACCGAGCAGGCCAACGAGAAGAAGACGCTGCTCGAAGAAACGCGCCGACGCCTCGAGAGCATCCGCGTCGAGTCTGCGCACTCAGAAACCGGGCGCATCATCATCGCCCAGCGCGGCGACACGCCCGTTACACCCGCGAAGGACCGCCGCCTGCCCCTCGCCGTCGCGGGCGCCGGCATGGGTGTCGGCATCTCCTTCGCTCTCTTCTTCCTGCTCGGGCTCTCCCAGGACGGTTACCGCTACATCGACGAACTCCGAGACGTCGATGGCGTGGCCCCGCTCCTCGGGACGCTCCCCGATCTCACGGGCGGCGACATCGAAAGCGACGAGCTCGCGGCGCTCTCCGTACATCACCTGCGCAACGTGCTCCAGCTCCGCGACGGGAATAAGGAGAACCTCGTCTACACCATCACCAGTGCCACCTCAGGCGACGGCAAGACCAGCCTGACGCTCGCGCTCGGGATGTCCTTCGCCGTCTCGGGGCGCAAGACGCTGCTGCTCGATTCCGACCTCGTCGGGCGCGGCCTCACCCACGAGCTGGGCCTCGACGGCGAGGGCGGGCTGTGCCAGGCCATCGATTCCGGCACGCTCAACGGCGATGTTCACCAGACGCGCATCGACAACCTCTGGGCCCTCCCCGCCGGCCATGCCGACGAGTTCGAGCCCGAGCGTCTCTCGCACAAGAACGTGGAGCGCCTGCTCAGCCAGCTCCGCGAGCAGTACGACATCGTGCTCATCGACACGGGCCCGCTGCTGGGCTCGCTCGAGGCGAACCTCGTCTCGGTGCTCTCCGACGGCGTGGTGCTGACCATCTCGCGCGGGCGCAGCCCGAAGCTCGTCGACGCCTCGCTCGAGCGCCTCAAGCGCCTCGGCGCCCGCTGCGCCGGCCTCGTCTTCAACAAGGCGACCGCCCACGACCTCGAGCGCTCCGTCAGCCACTTCTCCTTCCACTCCCAGTCGCTGCGCTCGCAGCCCCGCCAGGACCGTGAGATCGGTCGCGGGCGGTCTGGTCTGCTCGTCCGCGCGGTCGGGTCAGGCGGTTCGGGCGGGCTCCCCGGCTCCGAAGAACCGGCCTCGAAGGCGTCGTGATCCGCTCGGCCGGCGCCATCCCGACGCAGGCCGCAGAGCCAGGCACACCAGAAGACGCGACCGACCACGGGCGTCTATGGGGCCTCACGCCGACCGAGCTCCACGACCGGCGCTGGGCGTCCCTGGCGGTCGAGGTTGTTCGCCCGGGGCAGAACGCGCCGGTGAGCGAGCGCGGGCCGGCGCTCTACCTGCTCCTCGACAAAAACGCCCTGACGCTCTTCGAACTCGCCCCCGTCACCCGGCGCATGGCGTGGCTCAAACCGGCGCTGATGCGGGTGCGCCTGCGCGACCGGCGCACCGCCCGCTACGTCGAACGCGTCGAGGCCGACGACACCGGCGCCTTCCGAGCGGTGTCGCGCCGCTACGGGCGGGCTTCAGCGGCGGCGACGCGCGCGATATTCACGCCCAGCGCCCGTCTGGCGACGCAATGGGCACGCGCAAAGGACGCCCGCGACGCCTGGCGCACCGTCTCGGAAGGGCTGTCGCGCGAGCAGATCGCTTCCTGGCGCGCCCCGGCCTCCCTCTACGACGCCAGCGACGAAGACGACGCGGCCGAGTGCGTGGTCGAGCTGCAGAACACCTGGCGCGCGCCGGACGCCGCCCTCGACGGCGTGTACGAGTTTCAGCCGGGGGTGTGGCTGCACGAGTCGGTCGTAACGCACTCGGGCGTGCGTTTCGTGGCGCCCGCGTGGGTGGGCGCGGGCGCCGACGTGCCGACCAACGCGCTCGTCATCGGCCCCTGCACGATCCCCGACGACCCCCGCGCCAGAGTCACCGTCGCGCCCCCCGCGTGGGAAGACATCGAACGCGACAGCAGGCTCGTCCGCAAACGAACCGTCCGCACGCGCCGTCGGCGCGTCGGCAAACGCCTGTTCGACATCGCCTTCAGCCTCGCCGTCCTCGCGGTGACGCTGCCGATCTACCCCATCGTGATCCTCGTCATCATGATCGAGGACGGGTGGCCGCCCTTCTTCGCCCACACCCGCCAAACCCTGCGCGGCAGGAACTTCCCCTGCCTGAAGTTCCGCACCATGCGCAAGGACGCCGAGCACCTCAAGGCGAAGCTCGCCGCGGAGAACCAGGCCGACGGCCCCCAGTTTTTCATGGAGAACGACCCGCGGCTGTTGCGCTGCGGGAAGCTCCTGCGCAAGACGCAGATCGACGAGCTGCCCCAGTTCATCAACGTGCTGCTGGGGCACATGTCGGTGGTGGGCCCGCGCCCGAGCCCCGACAAGGAAAACCAGTTCTGCCCCGCCTGGCGCGAGGCCCGCCTGAGCGTGCGCCCGGGCGTCACCGGGCTCTGGCAGGTGCGCCGCACCCGCGAGCCCGAGACCGATTTCCAGGAATGGATCCGCTACGACCTCGAATATGTGCGCCGTCAGAGTTACCGTCTCGATCTGTGGATCATCGTGCAGACCGTGCTCCGGATGGTGAAAGGATGAACCCCCGTCATGGCCCTCTCCTCACGCGCCCGTAAGCGGATCGTTCTCCTCCTCGTCGCGGTCGTCGTCATCGGCGCCGGGCTCGCCGTCGCGCTGCAGTGGCGGCGCGCCTCGATCGTTCAGGAAAGCGCCGAGGCCCGCGAGCGCGGTCTCGAGCTGCACCGCCAAGGCGACTGGGAGCCGGCGATGCGCAGCCTCAGCCGCGCGACCCGCCACCACCGCGACGACCCCGAGGTCATGGTCGCCCTCGCCGAGAGCCGCCTGAACGTCCCGCTCGAGAGCGGGCGTCACATCTCCAACGCCATCAGCTTCGCCCAGCAGGCGCTCGTGGTGGACCCCGACAACCCCGAGGCCCTCGCCCTGCTCGTCAACCTCTACGAGCAGACCGGGCAGGTGACCGAACTCATCGGCGCGTCCGAGCGACTCCTCGCGAGCGACCCCGACAACCAGGACGCTCTCCGCGCCCGCGCCAGCGGATTGATCGTGCTCGGGCGTTCGAGCGCGAGCGAGGCCATCGACGATCTCGTTGAGGCGTACCCCGACGACGTGCGGGGTCACGCGCTCCGCCTGCAGAACATGCTCAGCAGCGGGGCCGGCGCGGACGCCGTCCGCACCTACGCCGACGCCGAGGCCCGCAAGCGACCGACGAGCGCCGAGTTCCTTCTCCTCCAGGCCGAGGCCCGCGTGCGCACCAGCGCACCGGGCGACACCCTCGACGACCTCCGCCTCAGCGAAGAACGCGCCGAGGCCCTGGAGATCGAAGACCCGGCGTCTCTTGCCAAGGTTGTCCAGCTCCTGGACCTGCTGGGGCAGAGCGAGGTCGCCGACGGGCTGCTGGGGCGCGAGCTCAACGCGGATTCATCGGGTGAGACCGTGGCCATCGCCGTCGAGCGCGACTGGAAGGCCGGACGCGTCGAGCAGGCCCGAGATCGCGCCGAGACCGCGGTCGAGAACAGCGATCAGCCGGCGTCGGCCCTGCTCGGCTGGACCGTGCTGCTGGCGGGCGACGGCGAGGGCGCCGGCCTCGACCATCCGGCCTACGAGCGGCTCCGCCTGCGCGACGGCGCAGAGGCGCGGTTCTGGTCCCACCTGATTGATGGGCGGGAGGCGCTCCGCCGGGGTGAGTGGGGGGCCGCCCGCTCCAGCCTGACGACGGCGATGCAGTCTCCCGCGGCCCGCACGGGCGGGCTGGCCCCGCTGGATATCGCCGAGTACCTGCTGGGACGCGCCGAGCTCGCGCTCGGCGCGTGGCGTGAGGCCTCGGCCCGCTGGGAGCGCGTCGCGTCGCGCAACCCGAGCTGGGTGAGCGTGCGCCTCGATCTTGCTGATCTGACCTTGGAAAACGGGCTGGCGCGGGAATCGTTCGATCACGCCGGTCGCGTGCTGGCCCGCGAGCCTGGCAACTACGCCGCCGGCAAGGCCGCGGCCCGCGCGATGGTCGCTCTGCTCGAAGCCGGGACCGTCGATCTCGAACAATCAGACGAAACAGTGTCTCTGGTGCAGGAGCTGCGCCAGGCGGTGGGGGATCAGAGCGAAGCGGAGCTGGCGCAGGTGCTGGCGCTCGACGCCCGCGTGCGTCTTATGCGCGGCGAGGTGGACCTGGCGCAGCGGGCGGTGGATCAGCTCGCGGGGCTCAGCGTGACGCCTCCGCAGCGCGACTTGCTCCCGCTGCTCGATCGCGCGGAAGCCGCGGGGCTGAGCGGGCTCGATCGTCTCGGCCAGGGCGCGGGCGACGCATCAACCGCCGCCGCCCTCCTGGCCCGCGACGCCAGACAACTCCGCGCCCTCGGGCGCAACGACGAAGCCCGCCGCCTCTTCACCGAAGCGATGGCGAACGCCAGCGCCGCGGACACGGCGGCGTACGAGCGCCAGTACGCGCTGTGGCTCGAGAGCGCCGGCGAGCCAGACGGTCTGGAGCTTCTTCAGGAACTCGCCGAGCAGAACCCGCGTTCGGCGCAGGCGCAGGTCGATCTGCTGAACTCGCCCTCGGCGTGGCTGGAATCCGGCGTCGCGGCGCCGGCCATCCAGCGCCTGCGCGAGATCGGCGGCGAGTCCTCCGTCGCCTGGCGCATCTACGAGGCCCGCTCGCTGCTGACCTTCGAGCCCTCCGAGGCCCGCGCGGCGCAGGCCGTGGAGCTGCTCGGCCCGGGCCTCCGCGCGTCCTCGCCCGATGCCGCGGCCCTCGCTCTCGCCGGCGAGGCCATGGCCGCGCTGGGTGACGCCGCGGCCGCGTCGGACTACTTCGGGCGCGCGCTGGACGCTGATCCGCGACGCGTGACGCTCTATCCGCGACTTATCGGGATGTTGCTGGGTGACGGGCGCCTTGATCTGGCGCGGGCGCGTCAGATGGAGTTCGTGCGTCAGAGCGGGGTTGAGGGGGCGTCGCTGCGTCGTCGGGCGGAGCTTTCCGAGGCGCTCGGGATGTGGGACCGGGCGGTGGCTGATCGGCGCACGCTGGTGGAATCGGCGGGGGCGACGGCGCTGGATCGGGCCCGCCTCGGGGCGGCGCTGGCGCGGGGCGGTTCGGTCGAGGAGGCCGACGCGCTCTTCGAGCGGATGCTGCGCGAGCCGCTGCAGGATGCCCAGGCGCTCGCCCTCTCGGCTGATTTCCTCACTGCCCGGGGTCGGGCGGACGAGGCGCTGGCGGCGATCGAGCGGGCGGAGATCAATGATTCACTTCGAGACCGCCTCGCTTCGGCGTTGCTCGCCGAGCAGGGGCGCCTGAGCGAGGCGATCATCCGGCTGGAAGGCGCGGTCGAGCGTGAGGCTTCGGCGGAGTTGTACGCGGATCTGGCGCGGCTGCGCCTTCGAGCGGACGACGCCGCGGGCGCGGTCGAGGCGATCGACGCGGGGCTGGCACTCTCGCCGGACTCGGCGGACCTGCGGGCGCTGAGCGCCTCGGCGCGGATGCAGTCGGGCGAGACCCCGGCGTCGGACGCGTTGGCGCAGCTCTCGCAGGCGGCGGCGCAGGGGGAGATGGCGCCGGGGATGGCGGAGATCATCGAGGCGACGCGGCGCGTTACCGAGGACAACGATCTGAACGCGTACATCCGCAGCCTGGAGGGGATCGGCTCGCGGAACCCACCGTCGCTGCTGCTGAGCCGCCTGCTCTCGAACGCGTACCTGCAGGCGGGGCAGACCGAGAAAGCGGTGACGACTGCCTCGGACGCGGCGCGTGTGTTCAGCGCGAGCCCGGAGTCGGCCAAGCTGGCGGCGGAGATCCTGACACAGACCGGTCGGCTGACCGAGGCCGAGGCGATGGCCCAGCGCTGGTTCGAGCAGACCTCGAGCCGCCCGAACGATCAGTACGACGCGCGGGTGGCGCTCGCGCAGCTGGCGGTCGCGCAGGGTGAGCCCGCGCAGGCCGCCAGGGCGCTGGACCCGGTGCGTTCGCGCCTGATCGAGGAAGCGGAACGGGCGCCGGACCGGTTCGATCTGTACGCGCGTTCCCTCGCGGGCGCTGGTCGGGCGGACGACGCGCGGGCGCTCTTCGACGGGCGGCTGGACGATGGCGACGCGCTGTGGTTCCGGCTCTACACCAGCGCGGCGGTGGCGCTGTACCGCACGCCCGAGACGGCGCGGGCGTGGCTGGAAGAGGCGGGGAGCGTCGCCCGCGCGCACCCGGCGCTGGTGGCTTCGGCGGGGCAGGCGTGGTTCGACCTCGCCGGTCTGACCGGCGAGGCGGCGGACTTCGAGCGGGTCGTGGCGCTTTTGGAGCCTTTGAACAAAGTGGAACAGACGCCGCTGGTGGCGCTCTTGGCGGTGAGTCTTGATCAGGCGGGTCGGTACGAGGAAGCGGAGGCTCGCTTCCGCCAGGCGCTTGAGATCGACGTGCTGGCGCAGGAGCCGGTCATCCTGAACAACTTCGCGTACCTGCTGGTGAAGCGCGGGAGCGCTGATGAGGAGGCGGTGGCGCTCGCCCAGCGTGCGGCCACGCTCGCGCGCGAGCGGGGCTTCCCGCCCGAACAGATCGCCGGCTTCCTGCACACCAAGGGCAGCGCGCTTATCGCGGTGGGGCGCTCTGAGGAGGGCGAGGCGGCGTACCGCGAGGCCCTCAGCGCCGACCCGGATCATCCGGAGACGCTGCTGGATCTTTCGGAGCTGCTCTTTGAGGGTGGCGAGGTCGCCGAGGCGGTGCGGGTGTTCGGGCGTATCCCGGATCCGGGCGGCTCGAACGACGCGGAGTTCGTCGAACGCTACGAATCGCTCAAGGCGCGTCTCACGCGGGCCGACCCCTGAACTGAACCCCATTGGATCGGAGCGACCCATGAAAGGCGTTATCCTCGCCGGCGGCCTCGGCAGCCGGCTTCGTCCCTGCACGCTGGTCACCAACAAGCACCTGCTGCCGGTGTATGACAAGCCGATGATCTACTACCCGATCCAGACGATGCTGGACGCGGGGATCGACGAGATCATGCTGGTGACGGGCGGGGAGCACGCCGGGGACTTCCTGAAGCTGCTGGGCAACGGCAAGTCCATTGGCGTGCGCGATCTGCACTACACCTACCAGGAGGGTGAGGGGGGCATCGCCGACGCGCTGAAGCTCGCGGAGGACTTCGCGGATGGTGGGAAGATCGTTGTGATCCTGGGCGACAACATCATCGAGATGAACATCAAGAAGGCCGTGGCGGACTTCTTCACGCAGCCGACGGGGGCGAAGGTGCTGCTGAAGGAGGTGCCGGACCCGCAGCGGTTCGGCGTCGCCCGCCTGGACGGCGATCGGGTGGTTGAGATCATCGAGAAGCCGAAGGATCCGCCCTCAAATCTGGCGGTGACGGGCATCTATATGTACGACCGGGATGTGTTCGACTTCGCCCGGAACCTGAAGCCGAGCGCCCGCGGGGAGCTTGAGATCACAGACGTGAACAACGCGTACCTTGAGCGGGGCGATCTGACCTACGAGACGCTGGAGGGCTGGTGGACGGACGCCGGGACGTTCGAGAGCCTGTACCGGGCCACGAAGCTGGTGGGCGAGAGCGGGGCGAATAAGGTCAGCGCCGCGGCGTCGCTGTAGCTCGTTGCCTGATCAGCAATTATTGCGCTGGTAAGAGAGTGAAAATAGTGAGTTTTTTGAGGATAACGACTTCCGGATATCGGACGGTCTGATATTATTGGGTCCTGCACAGCGATAGAGCCGTCGGGCAGGCGGCCGGATTGAAACGGACTTCACCGGTGTTCTCGGCGGACCCGCTCGCGGGCTGAGGGCATGGTCCCATCATCTACGCGTGTGCAGGCTGGAGGCCTTGTTCGTGCAGACGCTTCGGAGACAACTCGCATCACTGCTGGCGGCCGCCTGCGGCGTGCTTGCGTGCTCGGCGAGCGCCGGGGCGAGTTCGGAGCTGCACTTTGATCTGAATTCGATTTCGACGCGGATCTCCAGCAACTCGACCGGGGATGTGTTCAGCGAGAACTTCACCGGCTCGCTCCGCTTGGGCCATGACGATAATTCCATCTTGGCGCAGGTTCTTATCGACGGGGTCGTGCAGCCGTTCGACAGCTCGCGGAGCGATGGGGACGGCTGGGCGTTGTCGCATTTCAGCTCAAAGATCAATATCGAGAACGGGCTTGTTATCGGCGGCTATATCTACCTGGAGGTCGAGAGCTTCACCGACGGTGAGAGCGATGGTGAAACCAATACGTACGCAGCGGACATCATCGCTGGTCTGGGGCGCGTGAACGAGCAAGCCGGGCAGGGCTACACCATCGATGGGATCACGATTAACGGGATGTTCTCGGACGCGACGTTCGCCGGGATCGACATCATGCCCTGGTTTGCGCTGCAGCCGCTCATCGGCAGCTTCATCAACTTCAGCTTCGACCCGGGCGACGACCCGTTCGGGGTTGATGAGAACTCGCACATCGACATTTTCGTGACCGTTCCGCTCCCAGGGTCCGTTGTTCTCGGACTTTCGGGTGTAACGTTTTTAACGATCTTGAGGCGTCGGCGCTTTACCGGCGTAGAGAACTGTGTACACTCAACTTACTAGAAACCCTAGAGAGGGAGAGAGTTCCATGTTGGCACACGGGAAAACCTTAGCTGCGGCAGCGACTGTTGCATTCGCCGGCTCGGCGTTTGCGTCGAATGAACTGCAGATCGACATCAACGCGCTCTTGAGCCAGGTGGTGTCTGCCGAGCCTGTCGCTCAGGACATGCATAACAGCAGCACATCCGCATCCACTCCGGCCAGCTCCGGTGTGCGCGGCGGTGGGTTCGGTCTGAACTTCACCGGCACCGTCAACATCAGCGACAAGGCCGGCAGCTCGCTGGCCGGCATCCTGATCGACGGCATCGGCCAGACCGTGACCGGTACGCTCGCTGACTTCGTCGGCACCATCAATCTCGAGAACGGCGACGTCACCGGCGGCTCGTTCCGCGTCGATGTGCTCGAGTCCGACGCGGTGACCATGAACACCTATACCGCGACGATCGTCGCGAACATCGGCCAGGTTGAAGAGCAGGCCGGTCAGGGCTTCACCATCAACGGCCTGACCTTCGAGGGCATGTTCAGCAGCGACACGTTCGCTGGTGTGGACGTCTCGCTCTGGAATGACAACGAGCCGCTGGTGGGTTCGTTCATCGAGATCTCGCTTGATCCGGATGACAACGGTCTGGATAACGACACCGACGTTGACCTCTTCGTCACGCCGGCCCCGGTCGTTCCGCTGCCCTCGGCCCCTGCCCTCGCGGGCGTCGGCCTGGTTGGCGTGCTCGCCGGCGCTCGTCGCCGTCGTCTCGGCTGATCGGAAACTGACCTATCGGAACACAACCGGCCTCTTCGGGGGCCGGTTTTTTCGTGCGCGCGGGTCCTGTGGGCATGCCCAGTGGTTATGGGCCGGCAATGTCCGTAAGTATCTGTAAATATTGAACTTGTGATTGATTTTTTCTGGCGGCCCCTCTAGGGCGGTCTATCCTAAGTGATGATTGACAATGGGCTTGCGGGAAGGCGTGTCTGCCTTCTTTACGGCTCGCACCTCCCGACACGGGAATTCACAGAGGAGAGACGAGAGATGGCTACCGTGAACCGAAAGACACTCGCCGCCACCGCGGCCGGTCTCGCGCTGCTTGCCGGCGCGGGCGTGGCCTCGGCGACGATCGAGCTTCAGATTGACGTGAACGCGCTGACGGCCGCCGCGAGCGGTCCGGGGTTCGATGAGAACTTCACCGGCAGCGTGGACCTGAGCGACAACGGGAACTCCGCGCTCGCGGGGATCCTGATCGACGGTGTGCAGCAGGCCTTCGCGGGCACGCTGAACGACTTCACCGGCACGATCAACCTCAACAACGGCGACGTCACGGGGGGCTCGTTCACCGTCGCGGTGCTCGAGTCCGACAACGTCACGATCAACACGTACTCGGCGACGATCTCCAGCGGCGCCGGCGATGTGAACTCGCAGGCGGGCCAGGGCTTCAACATCGACGGCCTGACCTTCCAGGGCATGTTCTCTTCGAGCACGTTCGCGGGCGTTGACGTTTCGGCGTGGTTTGACGCTCAGCCGCTGACGGGTTCGTTCCTGCAGTTCGCGTTCAACCCGAACATGCAGGGTGTGGACACGCAGTCCGACATCGACATCTTCGTCACGGTCCCGCTGCCTGCCGGCGGCGCGATGGCGTTCGTGGGCCTCGCCGGCCTTGCGAGCGTGCGTCGTCGCTCCTGCTGAGCGATGGCCTTGACGGAGTGAGCCAGTCTCTTTGACGGCAGACGCCGACCGGCGGGCGGGTCACGCACCCCCGTCCGCCGGGAGGCGGGTCGTCGGCAACAGCTTGGATTCAACGCGCGGCCGCCTGCGGGGGCACGGAGCACGGTCGCGCACGACACATCACGGGAAGGAAGAAAGACATGCGCGCGACGTACGGATTGGCGTGCGCGCTTACCGCGGGGCTTGCCGCGGGCAGCGCACAGGCGACGTTCATTCACTTTGACATCAACACGATCAGCGTCTTCGCCGGGGAATCGTTCGACGGTGAGACCCACTCGGGCACGCTCGAGCTGAGCGCGAACGCCGAGTCTTCGCTGAGTGCGATCGAGCTGGACGGCTCGAACCAGGCGCTCACCGCTGACCTTGGCACGCTCGACGGCGAGATCGTGATTCTCAACGGGTCTGTCGTGGGCGGGTTCATCTCGTTCACGGCTAGCGACGGGTCTGAGTACCTGGCGACCATCGGCTCTGAAGCCGGGGCGGTGAACGCTCAGGCCGGGCGCGGCTTCCGCGTGGACGGCCTGACCTACGACGGGGCGTTCGACGAACTCGTCGGCGGCACGTCGTTCGCCGGCGTGGACGTGATGAGCAAGCTCGGGGACGCGGACCCGAACCTGTTCCTCGGGTCGTTCCTGCTCCACGGCTACGGGCCCGACGAGAGCGGCTTTGACGGGATGGTCGATCTCGACGTGTACGCGGACGTGGTCATCCCGGCTCCCGGTCCGGCTGCTCTGGCGGTGTGCGGCGTGCTCGCCGGCGTCCGTCGGCGTCGCTGAGATCGTCTGAACCGATGATGCGCTGCGGGTGACCGCCGCGCCCAGCTCGCTTTCCTTTGACGCGCGTTCCGATCCCCAGGGGCGCGCGTTTTTCTGCGCCGGGGATGCACGACGGCCCGATTTAGCGGACACTGCCCGTACTTGTGGGAGGTCCGTGTGAGTTCACTGATTGCAAAGAGCCGGGTTCTTCTTGCCTGGTGCGTGCTGGTCGTTCTGGGGGTTCCGGCGTGGGCGTCCGAGACGACGCTGGACATGGCGGCGCTGACGGGCGTTGAGGTCCGGGGTATGGACGCGTGGATGCGGGGGGCGTTCGAGCCCTCGGACGTCCGGGTTCGCGTCCTGCCTGTGCCCAACGGGCACATCGCGGCGGAGCAGGACGATCCTGAGGCGCGGCTGGTCACGCTGTCTGAGCTGATCGGCATGCAGACGCGGATCGACGATTCGCTGCAGGCGGTGATCGCCGACGGCGTCGCGGGGTGGATGCTGCGAGCGCGGGGGTCTGACGTGACGCCGCAGGGGCGGCCTGATTACGTGCTCGACGACGGGCTGCTGATCGTGACGATCCCGCCGCCGGCGCCTGGGGTTGGCGAGCAGGGACCGTTTTTCATCCGCGAGGTGATTGTCGAGGGGCTGTCGGGCGAGGCGCTGACGGAAGAGGAAGCGCTCGGGCTGGGCGTGCCTCTGTCGCGGGTGGAGGCGGGGTACATCGCGCCGCGAGCAGGACTGCGGACTGAGACGGTGATCCTGCATGACTTCGCGTCGGATGAGCCGTTTTATGCGAGCGCGCTGCAGCAGGCGGGGCGCTCGATCGTGGCGGAGTTTAACGAGCGCGGGTTCCGCGGCGTACGCGTCGAGGGGCGGACGCCGGTGGACGGGATCTTCCGGCTGATCGTGACCGAGGGTCGCGTGGGCGAGATCCGCACGAGCGTGACGATCGAGGCGCGGGAGCCGATCCGCGACGATCCGGAGTACGACCGCATCAAGGACGGCTCGCCGGTGCAGCCGGGGGAGCTGATCAATCTGGATGAGCTGGATCGCTACGTCTATCACCTGGGTCGTCGCCCTGGTCGACGCGTTGATCTGGCGCTGACGCCTGGCTCGGCGGAGGACGAGGTTGTTCTTGATCTGCTGATCGCTGAGAACGACCCGCTGCTCTTTTACCTGCAGCTCTCGAACACGGGCACGGAGGAGACGACGGAGTGGCGCCAGCGGGCAGGGTTGATCCACTACAACCTCAGCGGCGTTGATGATGTGCTGCAGCTTGATTTCCTGACGGGCAATCTCGACGAGGTGAACGCGTTTACGGCGAGCTACGAGCGTCCGTTCAAGGATCTCGGTCGGGCGTGGTGGCGGGTGTACGGCTCGGCGCTGGAGTACACGTCGGACGAGTTCGGCATCCAGGCGCAGGCGTTCGAGGGTGAGTCGTACAACGTCGGGTTCGAGACGCGGTTCAACTGGCTGCAGGAGGGGCCGCTGTTTGGGGACTTCCTCGTCGGGGCGCGGTTCGACCACATCCGTGTGGAGAACAACATCGCGTCGACGATCGGCGAGGCGGACTTCCTGATCCCGTACATGGGCCTGCGGGCGGAGCGTCGCACGGACCGCTCGGACCTGCGGTTCTTCACCGGGATCGAGTGGTCGGTCGCGGGGTTCGCTGGGACGGACCAGGAGGACGTTGATCTGTTGGGTCGGACGCTGGCGGACGATGACTTCATGGCGCTGCGGGCGTCGCTGGATTACTCGTTCTATCTGGAGCCGGTGCTCGACTCGCAGTGGGCGGAGCGGGAGAACCCGACGCTGGCGCACGAGCTGGCGTTCTCGCTGCGCGGGCTGCACTCGCTGAACAACCGGATCCCGCCCAACTACACGCTGACGGCCGGCGGATTCTTCACGGTGCGCGGGCACCCGGAAGCGTTCGCCTTCGGCGACAACGTGGTTATCGGTACGGTCGAATATCGGTACCACGTGCCGCGGGATCTGGCGCCTGCGGACCCAGGAACCCTGTTCGGGGACCCCTTCAAATGGCGTCCGGACCAGCCTCTGGCGCGTCCAGACTGGGATTTAGTGCTCAGAGGGTTTCTGGACGTTGCACATCTGGATATTCAGGACAGACTGTCTTTTGAGGACGACGCCACCCTGCTCGGCGCAGGGATCGGGGTGGAGCTCAGCGTCCAACGCAACGTGAACCTGCGACTCGACTGGGGGTTCGCCCTCCGGGATGAGGAGGTCGGTGGCGACAAAGTCGAAGCCGGGGACAGCCGCCTGCACGCGCTGCTGACCATCTTCTTCTAGAGGATCCGCCTCGTGGTCGGGCTTGGTACGAGAAGAGAGTCATACGGGCCTACGCACTTGGTCCGGGAGAGAGAGTTCAAGAGATGCCTATCGCTCAGCGCCCAGTGTCGCGCGCGTTCCGCGCTGTCGCCCTGACGTCCATCGCCGGTTCCGCGGTCGCTTTGGGTACGCCCGAGGCGAACATCGTTCCCACCGAGGTCGCGCGGGGCGCGGCTGAGTTTGCGCGAGGGGCGTCGAGTACGACGATCACCGCGTCGGACGGGGCGATCATCAACTACTCGCGGTTCGACGTGCTGACGGGCGAGAGCGTTCAGTTCATCCAGCCCGGCGCGGACGCGCGGGTGCTGAACCGGGTGCAGAGCGCTGACCCCTCGACGATCAACGGCGTGCTGAGCGCCAACGGCATTGTCTATCTGGTGAACCCGTCGGGCGTGGTCTTCGGCGAGGGCGCCGTGATCAGCGCGGCGGGCATCGTCGCGGCGGCGGGGGGGATCACGGACGCTGACTTTGTCGCGGGCGTTGATCGCTTCTCGACCAGCGGCGGCGTGGTGAGCAACGCGGGCGTGATCCAGGCGGAGCAGCTTGTGCATCTGGTTGGTTCGCGCGTGGAGAACGCGGGGACGATCGTGGCGCCCGAGGGCGTGGTGACGATGAGCGCCGGGGACGAGGTGTACCTCGCGACGACCGGCAGCCGGCTGATGGTGCGGGCGACGGGCGACAGCGCGCCGACGGCGGAGCCCGCGGTGGCGCACAGCGGCAGCGTCGACAGCGGCGAGGCGCTGTTCACGACGGGCGATCTGTATTCGGTGGCGTTGGGCGGCTCGACGAAGGCGCGGAACGTGGCCGCGGACGGCGGGCGCGTGGTGCTTGAGAGCGCCAGCATTGATGCTTCGCGGGCCGGTGGCGGTGGCGATGTGTCGCTGACCGGCGGCGTGGTCTTTATTGATGAGGCGTCTACGGTGCGGGCTGACGCGATCGGTACGGGAGCGGGCGGGTCGGTGCGTGCGGTGGCGTCCGATGCGGCCGGCGTGTACGGCGAGCTCTCGGCGCGGGGCGCTGACGACGCCGGCGGGTTTATTGAAACATCGAGCGGGCGGGCGCTGCGAGTGAAGAGCGCGCCGGATGTTTCGTCTGCGGCGGGCGGCGGCGAGTGGCTGATCGACCCGACGGACCTGGACATCGTGCTGGACGGGATGGGCTCGGCGGGCGTGGTGGCGACGCCGGACGGGTTCGCGTCGAGCGCTGTCGGCGCGCAGATCGAGGTGGGGACGGTGGTCGCCGGCCTGATGGGCGGCGATGTAACGCTGGAGACGGCGGCGGCCGGGCCTGAGGCGGGCGACATCACGCTGCTGGCGACGCTGGATTTCGACGGCGTGAGCGGCTCGACGCTTACGTTCGAGGCGCACAACGACATCAACATCGAGCGCGACATCATCGATACGACCTTCGGGGATGGCGACGGGCTGAACGTCGTGCTGCGGGCGGACTTTGACGGGGACGGGGTTGGCGGGATCAACCAGATCCGCGACCTGGAACTCGGGACGGGTTCACTGGACGCGACGGGCGCCTTCTACAACAGCCTGCCGACGTCGGAGATCATTGGCGCGTCGGCGCTGATTCATGTGAAGGGCGATGCAGCGGTTCCCGGGCGTGTGTTCCTGACGGGCGCGCTCGATGTGTTTGCGGAGGACGCGATCACGTTCCAGCCGGGGGCGATCATCGCGGGGTCGCTTGATTCGCGATCCGGCAAGGACGGGACGGGCGATACGTTCTTTGCGCCGGGTGATATTCAGATGAACGTGCCGATCATCAGCTTCCGAGCGGGTGATCCGGCGAGCGGGAGCGCGCGGGTGCGGATCGCGGAGAACGCGCCGCGGATGCAGGGGGCGGCGTTCGGGTCGCGTCCTGATGACTTCGCGATCGCACAGTCGGCGCCGATCTCGAGCGCTGATCTGCCGGATATCTCGGACTTTGGCGATGGCACGCTGACGACGCTGGGCGGGATGGATTACACCATCGAGGCGCTGGGCGCCGGGCGCGACATCACGCTTGATAACAACGATCGTCTCGCTGGCGCCGATCTTTCGGTGGACGCGGGGGGTGATCTGGATATCAGCGATGATCTCTCGGTGGGCGCGCTGATCGCGCATGCCGATGGGGACATGACGATCGGCGGCGACGTGACGGCGTCCGGCGGGAACTACCGCGGGACGAATGTTGATGCTGATCTTTCGGGCGGCTCGTTGACGACGACGGGGACGCTGGCGGCGGACACGATCGGGCTATCGTTCACCGGTGATGCGCAGCTGCGCACGCAGGGAGACGCGGTTCTGACCGACCCATTGAGCGGGAACTCGGGGGCCGGCGGTGATCTGAGCATCGAGGCGCTGGGCGGCGACATCACGCAGGACCCGGGCGCCACGCAGGCGCTGGACGCGGATGACGCAGAGTTCATCGCCGAGGATGGCGCTATTGATCTTCCTAACCTGAACGTGACCGGCGATATGCGTCTTGTCTCGGGTGGCGACGCGAGCGTCGTGAACGCGACGGACATCAACTTCGGCGGCGGGGCAACGATGGTTGGTGGCAACCTAGACGCTACGGCGGACGGGGCGATCACGGATTCGAGCCCGGTCGTTGTGGACGGGGACGCCAGCTTTGAGGCCGGTGATTTCATCGAGCTTGACGAGCTGGACGCGTCGGGGACCGTTTTCCTTGATTCGGCAAGCTTCGCCAGCGTGACCAACGCGCAGGCGCTTGATCTGGGCGACTCGATGGTCGGCGGCGATCTCACGGCGCGGACGCTCGCGGGCGGGATCAGCGACAGTGGGAACGTTGATGTTGATGGAGCCGCGACGTTTGAGACGCTGGGCGCTGGCGATATCGAGCTTGGGACAACGACGGCCCCCGGCGGTTTCACGCTGATCACGGCGGACGGGAACGCTTCGCTCGCGGGCGGCATGCTCGTTCTGAACAACGCGATGATCAACGGCGATTTCGTGCTTGATTCGAGCTCGTACGAGCTCACCGGCGATGCGGTCGCGACGAGCAGCATCGAGATGAGCGGCCCTGGTGAGGCGACGGGCGGCGACCAGCTTGTGTCCGCCGGCACGACGCTGGCGCTGAACGACGAATTGCTCAAGACGACGAGCGGCGACCTGACGCTCGAGTCGGTCGAGCTGATGACGCTGGGCGGCGACATCGATGTGTCCGACGGTTCGCTTTTCCTGAACCCGGACGGCAAGGCGGGGGTGCCCGACCGGGCGACGATCGCCGGGCTGCCTGACGGGATGGGCGAGCTGACGCTCTCGGCGTCGGAGCGCGTGGTCTTCGGGCGGCGCGAAAAGATGACGACGCTGGGCTCGCTGACGATCGACGCGGGCGATGAGATCGTGGCGGGCGACCTGAACGCCTTCGGCGATCTCACGCTGAACACGAACACATTGACGATTCTGTCGCGCGACGGGGCGACGCTGCTGGAACGGGACGGGTTGGGCGTGTCGCTCACGGCGAACCCGGACGAGGCGGTTGACTTCATCGCGTCCGGCGAGATCGACATCAACGCTGCGACGGTTGTGACGGATTTCGACTCCGGTTCGGACGCCTCGCCCCTCCTTGCCACCGATGGCGAGGGGGCGTCCGGAGCGGGGGGCTTGGGGGTTCGCGAGTTCGCGGATGATCTGACCATCGAGGATTTCTTCTTCGCCGGCGTGGTGCTTGACCTCGCGGCGCCGGTGTCTGCGGGCACGGGCGGGGACGGCAGCCCGGCGGGGCTCGCGGGCGACGAGGTTCTAGACGAGGCGTTCGAGCTTGATCGTCGCCCGGAACTGGACCCGGCGCTGCTGGCGGACCTTGTGCGTCTTGGCGTTCCGGCGCGGGCGACCTCGAACCCGGAGCGAGTGACGCGGGTGTCGAGCCGCGGGTTCTATGACGACGTGACGGTTGACCGCGACGCGGCGACGGCGCGGTTGTCGGGCACTGTGGCGCGCAACTTGGTTGATCGTTATGACGCCCTGGTCGGGCGCGACTTCGCCGGCGCCATCGGCGTGCAGGATCGGCTGGGTTCGCTGTACGACCAGTTCCTGGCGCAGGCGTCACCTGAGGAGGCGACGGACGGCGCAGCGCTGGCTCGCTTCATGAGCGAACAGGGCGTGGCTGAGGAGCTGGACGCGATCGCGGCGATCGACAGCCTGCTGAACAACCTGGGTCTTACGGGGCCGGAGCTGGTCGAGGCGCGTCAGGCCGCGCTCGGGCGTCTGGCGCCGGCGAACATGGATGTCGACACGCTGCGGGCGATTGTTCGCGGCGGCGATCAGGGCTGAGCTGGTGATCGGCCTGTTTTAGTCCGTGAGTTCGAAGGCCTCGTTGACGTCGGCGAGGCGGACGTCGCTGCCGGCGAGGAGCGTCATGCCGAGGGCGTCGCCCACGACGAATCCGTCGGCGGTGGCGACGGTAAAGGTGGGGGCGTTCCAAGCGGCGTCAGAGACCGGCTGCTGCTTTTGCGTCGCTGTGCACCCGGTGAGGGTGAGCAGGGCGGCGGCGGCAGAAGCGATGACGGCTCGGCGGGTGGTTCGTGTGGGTGCCATGGCGTGGCTATCGGCCCTCGCGATGGTGGGCTGAACCTGTTTCGAGGTGTTTGAGGCTGATCTTGGGATGCGGTGTTTAGATCGGAGGCATGGCCCGGTAAGGTGTATGGAGAGTTCGCACCTCCATTCACATTCCATCGGGGAGTCCATCCATGCGTTACACCGTCTTTGCACTTCTTGCCGCTGCGTCGGCGAGCGTTGCTTCGCCAGCTGATCTGCGGTCTGATCTCGAGGCCGCCATCAAGTCTGATCCTTCAGACGCGTCGTCCATGCTTCGGCTTGGCATTCTGCTTCAGACTGAAGGGGATCTTGATGGTGGGGCGGAGTGGCTTGATGCCGCTCACGCGATTGATCCTGGCTTGGTGACCGACGTGATCCTGCCTGATCCGATGGCTCGCGGGTCTGTGTGCCCGTCGGCGATCGGGCCTGATGTCATTGTTGGCGATCTGCCCAGCACGCGGCTCTCTGCGCATGAGGGTCCGGCGCAGAACGGCATCTCTGCGTTCGGCATCGGCACGACATCCTGCAATCTGGGCGATGAGATTCTGCTATGGCAGTCAGGTAACACCAACCACCCGGTCATTGCGCAGAACATCTACCGGGTTCTTGATGGGCGTTTTACACAGGTTGGCGTCGGGTGGTTGAAGCACGGTTTTCTGGCGCTCTCCGGCAACCTGTGCTGCACATGCATGGGCGGAGGCGGGAGTCAGCTTTCGCCGGGGTGTTCCGACCCTTACTCGGCAAGCCTGAATGCGAGTCAGAGCCGTCTTGGGCCACGCTTTGAGGTCAACGCAACGACCGGAGAGTTCAACTTCCCGTTTACATCGCCTCCCTTTGACTTCAACACGATCGACCGGCGGTGCCAGGCCGCGGACGCGGATCTTGACCCTGCTCGGAACCCCGGCGGGCGGTGGTTCGCTGAGGGGCATTACATCGCGAACGATGACGCCGCGGCGGGGAACGATCTGAACAACGCTTCGTATCGTGAGATCACCTTTTCCGCTTCCGGTGCGGGTTTTGATGCGTCGAACGTGGGATCGACGGTGCGTGAGCTTCCGGCGATCAAGGCGTGGCCGACGGTCAACCCGGGCGCCGAGGTGGTTGATGTGGATGTTCCCGGCGACGGGCGCTTCCATGTTGGTTTCAACGTGATCGACAACGGCGACGGGACGTGGACGTACAACTACGCGGTGCACAACTTGAACTCCGACCGCTCGGCGCGCGGCTTTAGCGTTCCTGTGCCCTCGGGCGTGACGCTGACCGATGTTGGATTCCGTGATGTGGAGTACCACTCGGGCGAGCCGATGGCGGGCACGGATTGGGTGTTCTCCGAGTCTGGCGGTTTCGCGACGTGGTCGACGATCCCGTTTGAGACGGATCCCAACGCGAACGCGCTGCGGTGGGGCACGGCGTACAGCTTCTGGTTCACGGCTGATGCGGAGCCCGAGGACGCGTCGGGGTCGATTCGCCTGTTCAAGCCTGACGCGTCGCGCGGGGTTGACAGCGTGGACGTGACGCTGGGCGCTCCGGCGGGCGGCTGTGTTGGAGACCTTGATGGGTCTGGCGCTATCGATGCTGATGATCTCGCGCGTCTGATCGGGAGCTGGGGGAGCGGCGGCGTCGCAGACCTTGATGGTTCCGGCGCAGTCGATGCGGGCGACCTAGCGGTCTTGCTGGCCGGCTGGGGCGCGTGCGGCTGATCGACATGTAGGAAGTACACACCTCTGCAGGGTCGGCGGAGACGCCGGCCCTGTTTTTTGAACGCAGCAGTTGGGACGCATAGAGGCGGGGTGATCGTCGTCTTTCCACGGCGCCCCGGTCGTGGTACCGTTCGTTGAGCCCGGGCGGATAGCTCAATGGCTAGAGCTCTCGCCTTACACGCGAGCGGTTGTGGGTTCGAGTCCCTCTCCGCCCATTTCACTGCACATTCTCCTGCGCATGCCGAACCTTCTGGATATCGCG
The DNA here is from genome assembly GCA_965227605.1 of Phycisphaerales bacterium. Lineage (GTDB taxonomy): Bacteria > Planctomycetota > Phycisphaerae > Phycisphaerales > UBA1924 > CALNYS01. The sequence continues at coordinate 1,517,504 of OZ245745.1, forward strand.
TACCTGCCGTTAGCGCTTTTGGCGCTGCCGCGTTTGCTCGGCAAGCGCCGGTCGGGGTGGCGCGAGCGGTTCGGGAAGGGGGAGGCGCTGCCGGAGCCGCGGAAGCCGCGGCTTCTGGTGTGCGCGGTGTCGCTGGGTGAGGTGAACCTGCTCCGACCGCTGGTCGCGCAGTGGGAGGATGACGCGGAGCTGGTGATCGCGTCGACGACGGACACGGGGTACGCGCGGGCACGGGAGCTTTTTGCGGATCGGTTTGAGGTGGTGCGGTACCCGCTGGATTTTTCGTGGTGTGTGCGCCGGGTGCTTGATCGGGTTCAGCCGGATGTAGTGGGGTTGGTGGAGCTGGAGCTTTGGCCAAATTTTTTGGGAGCGTGCAAGAAAAGAAAGATTCCGGTGGGTGTGCTGAACGGGCGGTTGTCTGATCGGTCGTTCCCGCGGTACAGGCGCTTTGGGTTTGTGACGAGGCGGTGGTTCCGGTCGCTGGAGTTTGTGTGCGCGCAGGATGAGCGGTCGGCCGAGCGGTTTCGCGCGCTGGGGGCTGAGGGCGTGCGCACGCTGGGGAACATGAAATGGGATGCGGCGGCGGCGCCTTCGGCGGAGCAGGTTGAGGAGATCGTTGAGCGGTTTGGGATAGATCGGTCGAAGCCGTTGGTTGTGGCGGGGTCAACGGCGCTGGGGGAGCATGAGCTCTTGCGGGAGGCGCTGCCTGAGGGGGCGCAGCTGTTGGTGGCGCCGCGGCGGCCTGAGTGGTTTGAGGGGGCGTGCGAGGCGTTGCCCGGGTGCGTGCGGTGGTCGGCGGGTGAGAAGCGAGCGGGGGCGCGGCTTTTTGTGCTGGACACGCTGGGGAAATTGTCGGCGGCGTATGCGCTGGCGGATGTGGCGGTGGTGGGGCGGTCGTTCGGAGAGCTGCACGGGTCGGACCCGATGGAGCCGGCGGCGCTCGGGAAGGCGGTTTTGATCGGGCCTGCGTTTAGTGATTTTCGTCAGGCGGTGGGAGAGCTTGAGGGTGCGGGGGCGCTGCGGGTGGTGGAGCGTGAAGAGTTGCGGGATGCGCTTGAGGAGTTGCTTTCAGATGAGAACGCGCGTGGGGAGATGGCGGAGAGAGCGCGCGTGGTTGGGGAGGCGAATCGTGGGGCGGCGGGGCGGCATTTGGGGGTTTTGCGGGGGTTTTTAGAATTCTGAATCTCTGTACTTGTTCAGACACTGGCAGCGAGCTGCCAGTGGCACCCGGAGGGGTGTCACTTGATTTTGCGTTAGCCGCCGAAGCGTCTTGGGGCGGCGAGGGGGGAGGACTCGGGGGCGCGGTAGTCGCGTTCTTCGGGGAAGATGGCGAGGCGGCGCTGGTCGTAGGGCTTGAGTCCGATGGGGCGGAGGACGACAGAGACGCTGGTGTCGTCGCGGAGATCGTCGAAGCTGAGGCCGACGCGGACGGTCCACTGTGGGAAGCGGCGGCTGATGGCGGCGCTTGAGGATTGGAATTCCTCGTCTTCGAAGTCGTAGAGGACAGCGGCGTCGACGGCGTACTTGCTGGTGAGGCGGTAGGAGGCGCCGGCGTGGAGGAGGGTGGAGTCGATGACGTCGATGTAGCGGAGGTCGGCGTAGGTGGAGAAGCCGACGCCGTGGTCGATGAAGAAGCCGCCGCTGGCGTAGGTTCCGGATTCCTCATCGATGTCGTAGACGGAGAAACCGGTGAGGGCGACGGCGTCGGTGAGCCACATGACGGCGTCGGTCTGGACGAACTCGCCGTAGGCGCCGAGCTCGGGGCGGTCTTCGAAGATGCGCCCGAGGCGGGAGGGGCGGGGGGCGTCGTCCGAGGCTTTGACGTAGTTGACGTCGAGGGTGATCCAGTCGACGGAGCGGAGGGCGCCGAGGCCGCCGCGTTTGGTTTGCCAAGTGTTCTTGAGGCCCAGGCGGAAGAGGGCGCCCTCGGTGAGAGCCTCGACGTGCTCGTCGAAGACAGGGAGGTCTTCTGATTCGATGGAGGCGTCGGCCCACCAGAGAGAAACGGTGGGCTCGATGATGTGGCGCAGGCGGTGGAGATCCCAGAAGTTGGAATCGGCGAGGTCGTTGACGCGGACGAAGGAGGTGGTGAGGTCGGCGCCCAGCGCGCCCCAGACGCGGTAGGGGTCGTCTTCACCCGGTGAGAACTCGGCGAAGTCGTCGTCGTAGGCGGTGAAGCGGCCGATGGCGCGGGGGGTGAGGGTCCAGGCGCCGCGGCGGAGGGGGGCGGAGAACTCGTGGCGGGTGTCGAAGCGGGCGACCTCGCGCTGGGGGAAGCCGGCGGCGGTGAGGATGTCGGCGGGTGACTGGCTGGGGGCGGTTCCGAGGCCGCGGGCGGCGCGCTCGGCGGTGTCGAGGCCGTACTCCTCGGCGTTTTCATCAGAGAGGCGCATCTCGACCATGCCGACGCGGGTCTGCCCGAAGTGGGTGACGCCGGAGTTCAGGAGGTTGGCGTCGATGCGGTCGTAGAGGAGTTCGGGGAGGCGGGCGACCTGGTAGCCGCGGCTTTGGAGGAGGTATTCGTTGACGACGAAGCTGTCGAGTGAGCCGGAGACATCGAGGGCGAGGAGGTCGTGGTCGCGGAGGCGTCGGAGGTAGGCGCCGGTGCGGAGCTCGCGCCGGGTGTCAGCGATCTCGGGGAAGATGGCGTCGAAGAAGGCGGGGTCGGAGACGGTGGAGAGCTCGGTGAAGAGCGTCCACTCGCTGGAGAGGTCCCAGCGGTTGTCGGCGAGGATGGTTCCGCGGTCGTCGTCGTTGCGGTCGATGTTGGCGCCCGAGCCGAGGTCGTCGACGCCGTCGTCGCGGAAGTAGTAGGCGAAGAGCGAGCCGGTGTTGTCGATGGTGTTCCAGTTGGTGTCGAGGCCGACGGCGAGGCCGCGCTCGACGTAGCCATCAACAAGGAGATCAGCGGAAACGCCCTCGGGCGGTTCGAGGGCGAGGACGCCAAAGAGGTCCCAGCGTGAGTAGATGATGGGGTTGCTGTCGCGGGTGCGGAAGCTGAGGCGGGGAGCGCGGGAGCCGTCGACCTCGCCCTTAAAGTCGGGGAGGGGGATGGAGGGGACGCCGTTGATCTGGTAGCTGACGTCGTCGGCGTCGACGACGAAGGCCTCGGAGCCGTCGGCGCGGGGGCGGCGTGTGAGGGCGAGGGAGGTGGCGCCGATGGCGAAGTGGGGCTCGAAGAACTCGACGTTGGCGAAGCGGGCGTTCTCGGCGGTCCAGCGGTCGTCGGCTTCCTGGCGGATGACGTCGGCGCGGAGGTAGAGCGGGAGCTCGCGGCGTTCGTCGTAGGTCCAGAAGACGGCGTCGAGGACGACTCCGGTGTTGGCTGCGAGGTCGTAGTACATGCGCGGGCCGCGCATGGTGTAGTCGCCGTCGGTAGCGACGACGCCGCCCTCCAGGTAGACGCCGCGGATTTCTTCGGGGGTGAAGCGGTCGATCTCGTCGAGGGAGCGGGGGTCGAGGAAGACGACGGCGCTGTCGGCGGAGAGGTTGAGGCGGCGGTCCATCGCGACGTCTTCGAGCTGGACGGCGACGCCGCCCGAGATGACGAGGGCGTTCTCTTCGTCGCTGGTGACGAGGGTGCGGTCGGGGCCGCTGAAAGTGACGACGGCGCGCTCGGGGATGGCGGGCGGCGCCTGCTGGGGGGCGTTCGGATCAGCGGGTGGTGATTCGATGAGGTCGAGGCGGTAGGCGGGGGGCGGGCGCCACTGGCCGGCGTCGAGGGCGGAGGAGACGAACGTGGGGTCGTCCGCGACGATCTGGGCGAGGCGCTGGGAGAGGCGGAACTCGCCGTCGCCCACGAAGGGGCCGTAGGCGCGGCCGCGCTCGAAGACGTCGGCGGTGACGCTGACGTCGCCCGAGACGAGGGCGGTGACGAGGAGGCGGTCGGCGGACTGGGTGACGGCGGGGGCGGCGCCGGGGGTGCGGACCTCGTCGAAGTAGAGGGCGATCTGGTTGGCCTCGCCGCGGTTGTCGGGGAGTTGGACGCGCTCGACCCAGGCGACGCAGCGCCGGGAGCGGAAGCGGTAGGGGCCGATGGCGACCTCGGCGTCGGTGTCGAGGAGCAGGCGGCGGGTGGTCCCCTCCTCCCAGGCGGTGACGCGGGAGGCGCGGAGGGTGGCGCTCAGGGCTTGGAGGGGGGCGTCGACGAGAAGGCCGTCGAAGTCGCGGCCGTCGAGGCGTGGTTGGGGAGCCGACTGCGCAATGCATTGTGCTGCGGCGCAGAGAAGTGCGGCGGTGATGGCGCCGGTCCTTGGCATGTGGGGGATGCTACGGGGAGGGGGGTGGGGTCACAAGGCGTCGGGTGTGTCGTCGGCGCTTCTGACGACCCACTCAGATTTGTCGGGCGGGGTCTGGTCGCGGTTGACGGCTCGGACTGCTGAGATGAGTGAGACGACGGTTTGGATTGCGAGGGCGACGCCGAGGGTTAGGAGGATCCATTTGGCGAGGGTGGCGACTTCGATCGGGTCTTTGCCGGAGTGGTTTGTGATCGCGAGAGCTGTGCCGCAGGCGGCGAGGAGGATCTTGAACTCGGTTGGGCCGAGGCGGTGGAGGCGGAACTCGTCGGTGATCTTGGCGCGGATGTTGGTGAGGACGGCGCTGGCGTAGATGGAGATGACGGCGAGGAGGGCGAGGTCGAGGCGGTTTGCGGCGATGCCCAGGCCGATCATCCAGTAGCTGAAGGAGAGGGGGTCGGTGAAGTGGTCGAGGAGTTCGCCCCCGTTGCGGCACTGATCGGTGGCGCGGGCGTGGGTTCCGTCGACCATGTCGGCGATGTGGTTGCCGAGGACGCCCGCGGCGGCGAGCCAGCCGGCCCAGGCGAGGGCGGGGGATTTGGCGAAACCGTAGGCCCCGGCGATGGCGAGGAGGTGGCCGATGGCGATGATGCCCTCGGGCGGGAAGGCGCGCGGGATGGGGAGCGCGCGGTAAAGGGGCTTGACCATCGGGAGGAAGATGGGGTCGAGGAGGGAGCGGGAGACGCGTTTGGACATGAGGGGTGTTCTACGGGGAGAGGGCACCACACCACAAGGGAGATCTGGTGGGTGCCACTGGCAGCTTGCTGCCAGTGTCTGAGTTGTGCTTAGGTCACGGCGTGACGGTCTATCGCGGGCATGCATTCGGGCAGCTGTGTGTTGGGTCGGCTCCACTGGCATGCGGACGACCAAGGGTATTCATCGGGTGTACGAGAGAGGCCTGCTCGGACCGGGTTGTTGTGGATGTAGTTGATCGAGTTGTGCAGAGCTTCTGTGCTTGTGATGTTGCGGTCGTATCCGCCTCCGGGTTTCCAGGACCGGAAGACCTGTTTGTCGGATCGCTCTTTGTGAAAGAGGTCGGGGAGACGTTCTGGGTACGTGGCTTCGAGCCAGTGCTTGGTTTGATAGGACGTGGATCGTTTTACGCTTGCAAGGAATGTTGAGACAGATGAGACGTCGTTTTTGGGTATGCCGAGCAGGTGAACGTGATCGGGCATGACAACAAATGCGATCAACGAAAAACTATGACGTTCGCATGCATGTCGCAGATGGCTCAGAAAGATCTCTGCGATCTCTGGTGTTGCGAGAAGGGGCAGATTGTCAACGGTTGAGAACGTGAGTTCGCGGGCGTGGCCCGGTGTGTCGATTCGCTTGAGGGATTTGCGTCGTTGTGTGTGTTCGGGCATTGGTGTGGGACACTGGCAGCAAGCTGCCAGTGGCACCCGATTTTTGTTCTTCGAGTTTTGTTTTTTTCACCACGTCGTCGGCGCCTCGGCGTCCTCGGAGACTAGTCCGTTTGTGGTGTTTGGGGCTTTGGCGTTTTCCCAGGAGGCGGGGTAGGCGGGGTCGTCGAGGGCGAGAGCTTCTTTGGTGGAGTGGAGGGGGCGGAAGGTGTCGCACATGACGGCGAGTTCGTCGGTGTAGGTGGCGCCGAGGGATTTTTCGACGGTGCCGGGGTGGGGGCCGTGGGGGATGCCCTGGGGGTGGAGGCTGACGGAGCCGACCTCGATGCCCTTGCGGGCTTTGTAGTTGCCCTCGACGTAGTAGAGGACCTCGTCGGAGTCGAGGTTGCTGTGGTTGTAGGGGACGGGGATGGCCTCGGGGTGGAAGTCGAGGACGCGGGGGCAGAAGGAGCAGATGACGAAGTTATGGCCCTCGAAGGTCTGGTGGACCGGGGGCGGCTGGTGGAGCTTGCCGACGATGGGGGCGAAGTCGTCGATGTTGAAGATGTAGGGGTAGTAGCAGCCGTCCCAGCCGACGATGTCGCACGGGTGGTAGTCGTAGATGTAGGAATGGACGGAGTCGCGGGCCTTGATGCGGACTTCGAACTCGCCGTCTTCGTGGGTGAAGAGGGGGTTTTCATCGTCGGCGAAGGGGATTTCGAGGTCGCGCTCGCAGTAGGGGGAGTGCTCGAGGAACTGCGAGGTTTTCTTGGAGATGTAGCGCGGGGGCGGGAGGATGTGGCTGGCGTTGCAGGTCTCGAAGCAGATGAACTTGCCGTAGGGCATGTCTTCTTTGGAGTGATCGTCCGGGCGGTCTTCGGCCGCGAGGTCGTCGAACTCCATGTGGTAGATGATGCCCTTGGGGATGACGATGTAGTCCTTGGGCTTGAACTTGAGGGTGCCCATGAAGGAGCGGAGGGTGCCGGAGCCGTAGTGGACGAAGAGGCACTCGTCGCCCTGACCGTTTTTGTAGTGGTAGGACATTTTCTCGGCGGGGACGCAGACGGACATCTCGACGTCGGCGTTGCCGAGGATGACGACGCGCCCGGTGACGGGGTCGCCCTTGGCTTTGAGGCGCGTCGAGACGAGGTGGCGCATGCGCATGGTGTCGGTTTCGACGTACTCGGGTTTGGTGGCGTAGAGCTTCTTCCAGCCCGTGACCTGAGTCGGGGGATGGATGTGGTACATGGTGGAGGTGGGGCCCACGAAGCCTTCGGTGCCGAAGAGTTCTTCGGAGTAGAGCGCGCCGTCGGGGCGGCGGAACTGGGTGTGGCGCTTGCGGGGGAGTTTGCCCATTTTGGTGTAGTACGGCATGGCGTTGTGGTCCCTTCGAGACGTGTCTTTGGCAAGTATACGCGCACAAAAACGCCCCCGGCGTGCGGCGGGGGCGTTTGGACGCGTTGATCGTGGCGGGTGTTTACTGCTCGTCGTCGAACTCGAAGGAGGCCGAAGCTTGATCTTCGAGGGCGGCGCCGGGACGCCTGGCCTGCATGGCGAGGGTGTATTCCTGCATGGGGACCAGGCCGGCTTCGGCGCGTCGGAGGTCGACGTTGGTTTCGTCGATCACGGGCACGGGGCCGTAGCCGTTGGGCCCGTCCCAGAACTGGGTGCCGTAGAGCTGTTCCTGGGAGATCTCGACCATGACGCGGTCGACGAGGTAGGCGAGGTGAGCGGTGGAGGCTTCACCGTTGTCGGCGGCCTGCTGCATGAGGCCGAGGCAGCGTTCGCGGAACTCGGGGCGCTGATCGGCGTGCTGGGCGATGAGCCATGCGGCCTCGGCGCCGTCCTTGCCGACCATGCTGATGGTGGGCCAGCCGTGCTTGTTGATGATCTGCTCGAGGCGGTCGATGTTGTCGTCGTTCTGCTCGAGGATGTCGAGGAAGAGGGCGCGGCGCTGTGAGGCGGGTGTGCTGGCGATCTGCGAGCGGAGCACCTGATCCTCGGCGCGCATGTCGAGGAGTTCGGCGCGGAGGCCGGGCTTGAAGGCGGAGTAGGTGTCGAGGCCAGCGGGGCCGGCGGCGGTTGACGAGTTCGTGGACTGGCAGCCGCCCGCGAGGGTCAGGAACCCGGCGGCGGTGATGGCGACGAAGGGAGCAGAGATGCGCATGGCGTTTCCTCCTCGGGGCGGGTCATTCCGCGTGCTGAGGGAACCATGCGATTGAGGTCGGCGTGCGGCGGCGCGTTTGGGAGTGAAAACAGGGAGAGAATGGTGGTCGCGCCGGGATGGTCGTCAGGGTTTGGCTGATCGTCACAGAGCGATCGTGCTGGATTCAGGCGGCGCCCTTGAGGCGGGGGGTCAGGCGGGCGGCGACGTCCTGGAGCTCGCGGAAGATCTCGCTGGTGGGGTCGAAGTTGCTCGCGCCGCTGAGTGAGTCCAGCACGCTCGACGCGGCCTTCGAGAGCTCGGCGTAGCCGAAGTTGGGGCCGGTTTGCTGGAGCATCTTGAAGACCTCGGCGGCCTCGTCGATGGAAGCGCCGTCTTCCTTGGTGACGAGGTGGGTGCAGCGTTTCCGGACGCCGCTGATGTAGGTTTCGAGGACGACGGGGGCGTCCTTGTTGGCGGTGGCGAGGGTGGAGAAAATCGGCTCACCCGGGCTGACGAAGGACTCGACCTCGATGATGTCGCTGAACTTGACGCCGAGTTCGTGGACGCGCCCGCGGATGAGGCGACAGTGCATCACGGTCCCGGTGAGTTCGTGCGTTTGCCCGTGGATGGACGTGAGCGTCAAGCCGCAGGCGGCGCCCTGGTAGGCGAAGCCGCCGTGAAGGAGAGCAATGCCCGAGGCTGAGACGTTGCGCGAGAGGGCGATGTAGCGGTGGCGTTCGTGGGATTCCTGGCCGGCGAGCCAGAAGGGGATCTCGCGCCCGCGGTAGTCGACGCGGTCGTGCTTGCGCTTGGAGGTGGCGCCTTTTTCGATGGGGGTGGCGGCGAGGGCACGGAAGAGCTCGCGCCGGTCGGCGTCGGTGAGGCGCAGGCAGTCCTTGTATTGATCGGTGCTCATCGGGCGCACGATCCCCTTTGAGGTGCGGACCGGGTGGGTATCGGTCAATCGCGGGGGTGTGTGCAGCCTGATTTTGGGGGGTGCCTAGCCGAAGGCGGTGGCGCCGGCCTGGGCGATCTCTTCGGGGGTCATGTCTTTGACGTGGGTGGCGAAGGACCAGTCGTGGCCGAAGGGGTCGGCGACCATCCCATAACGGTCGCCCCAGAACATGTCCTCGGCGGGCATGCGGACGGTGGCGCCGGCTTTCTCGGCCTTGGCGATGGCGGCGTCGACGTCTTCGACGTACTGATGGATCGTGACGGGGGAAGCGCCGAGCTTTTTGGGGTCGCGGGTCTGGCCGTCACACATCTCGGGGAAGTCGTCGCAGAGGTAGACGGTGGTCTTCCCGATTTTGACCTGGGCGTGCATGATTTTGTCGCCGCCGGGCATGGGGAGTCGGAAGAGTTCCTGAGCGCCGAAGGCGTTGGTGTAGAACTCGATGGCCGCGGCGGCATTGCTGACGACGAGGTGGGGGATGATGCCGTCTTCGCCGGGGGGGATTGGGGTGGTCATGGGGTGGCTCCGGGTGTGGGGATGAGCGCACAGGATACTTTTTGAGGGTTTAGCGATCCAGACGCTGGGCCAGGATGGCGACCTGGAGTTCGAGGCGTTTGACCTCGCGCAGGATGGCGTTCTTGTCCATCTGCATCCAGGTCCACATCTTGAGGTTGCCGACGGCGATCATGCAGAAGAGGCAACCGAGGCCCCAGGCGAGCATGGCGTGGGTGGTTTCAGCGTTAAAGAACGAGACGCCCATCCATATCGCGACGGCGAAGAAGACGAACGACATGACGCCGGTGAGGAGGTTGATCCAGCCGTTGCGCCCGCGGTAGACGCCGAACCACTGGGTCCAGACGCTCTGCTCATCGGGGAGCAGGTCGGGGTCGGGGTTGTCGCTGGCTTGTACGGCGCGGCGGATTTTTTCGTCGAGGTCGGTCATTGATGTTCTCCTGAAACAGCAGGTTCTTGTTCGATCGCCTGCGCGAGTTTTTTGCGGGCGCTCGCGAGGCGCGACTTCACGGTGTTGGGCGGGATGTCGAGGATGCGGGCGATGGCGCGGACGGGGAAGCCCTCGGCGTAGAAGAGGCGGACGGTGAGGGCGAGGTCGTGGGGGAGGGCGTCGAGCGCGGCGCGGAGGGCGTCTGGTTCGTGTGCAGATGTCGTTGCGTCCGGTGCGGGTCGGTGCTCAGCGTCGCGACGGGCGCGCTGCGCGGAACGCACGCGGTCGGCGCAGCGCCGGGTGACGACGCGGTAGGCCCAGGCGCGGAAGGCGGCGGGGTCGCGGAGGCGGTGTAGGCCGCCGACGATGTGTATCCAGGCGTCCTGGAGGGCGTCTGCGGCGAGGTCGCGGGAGCCGGCGCAGCGGGTGGCGTAGGCGAGAAGCGGCGGGTGGTGGCGCTCGATCAGGAGGCGGAGGGCCTGCTCCTTCCCGGACTGGGCGTCCAGGACGAGGAGTTCGGTCTCGATGTCGCGCGGTGTGCGGGGCATGGCGTTCTCAGTAGAGAGTCGCCTATGCGGGGTGGTTGGTGCGCGCGGGCAGAATAAAAATCAGACCGCGATGGCGGGGGCGTTTTCTTCGACGATGATCTCGGCTTCGGTTTTCTCGAGCACTTCTTCCGCGGTGACGCCCGGGGCGAGTTCGGTGAGGCGGAAGCGTTGCTTTTGTTCGTCCATCTCGAGGACGCAAAGGTCGGTGATGATCATGTCGATGCAGCGCTGGCCGGTGAGGGGGAGCGTGCATTCCTTGAGGATCTTGGGGTCGCCCTTCTTGGTGGTGTGGTCCATGGTGACGACGACTTTTTGGACGCCGGCGACGAGGTCCATGGCGCCGCCCATACCCTTGATCATCTTGCCGGGGATCATCCAGTTGGCGATGTCGCCTTCCTGAGAGATCTGCATGGCGCCGAGGATGGCGAGCTGGACGTGGCCGCCGCGGATCATCTCGAAGGACTCGCTCGACGAGAAGTAAGCGGCGCCGGGGACGGCGGTGATGGTCTGCTTGCCGGCGTTGATGAGGTCGGCGTCGACGTTCTCTTCGGCGGGGAAGGGGCCGATGCCGAGGAGGCCGTTCTCAGATTGCAGCCAGACCTCCATGCCGTCCGGGATGTGGTTGGCGACGAGTGTGGGCATGCCGATGCCGAGGTTGACGACGTAGCCGTCGCGGAGTTCCCGGGCGGCGCGTTTGGTGATCTGGTCGCGTGTGAGTGCCATGCGAGGATTGTACCGGCATCGCGGGCCGGATCACGAGCGTTTACGATTGGCGTTTATGGAACAGACGCTGGTGTATGTGGGCGCGAAGCGGATAATCACGGCGCTGGACGCGGCGACGGGGGCGGTGGTCTGGGAGCACAAGCTGCCGGGGGTGTTCGGGTCGTACCTGACGCTGATGGTGGAGGGGGGCGTGCTGTTCGCGGCGCGCCAGGGGGTGCTGTACGCGCTGGACGCGGTTTCGGGCGAACCGTTGTGGCAGACGGAGATTCCGGGCGGGAAGCACGCGCCGATGATGCTGGCGTCTTCGAATGGCGGCGGCGGCGGGACGCAGCTTGCGCAGATGCACGCGCAGCAGCTCAACGCGGCGGCTGCTGCGGCCGCGGCGGGGTGATCTTCAGGCGGAAGGCGCGACTGCCGGCGCGGCGTTCGCGTCACGGGACTCGGCGATCGCTACCGCGGTGCTTTTGATGCTGTAGAGCGCGACGAGGCTGAGGATCAGGTTCAGCGGCGCGATCACAAAGAGCCCGACCAGCGGGAGGAACGCCAGCGGCACGAGGATGCAGCAGATAAGAGCGAGGGTGTCGAACGCCCGCGGCGCGTCGATGTTGTGCTTCGCGGTGTGCGCGTTGAGGTCCTTCGCCAGGCCCCAGAACGCCACGAAGAACCAGTACAGATTGAACAGGGGCACGAAGCAGAGTCCCACCGCGAGCGCCGGGCTCGTGCGCGCCTCCTCTTCAGGGAGCAGCGACCACGCCCGGTAGAGGAAGATCATCATCAGCACGACGCCGGCGAGGTAGATTGGCAACCCGATGAAGAGGATCATCAGCAGCGCGCCGGCGGCGAGGCACACCGCGCCCCAGAGATAGAGGGTGTGGAAGGTGGAGGGCTTCACGTCGGCGGGCGGACTGCTCATTGAATGGACTCCAGGCGGGCTCATCTCGCGCTCACGGTGCGCTGTTCGATGCGTTTTTCGCTCTTCGTCACCACGATGTGATCGACGAAAGCGCCGGAGAGGTGGACGTGATCGGGGTCGAGGGCGCCGGTGTCGACGATCTCTTCGACCTCGGCGATGGAGACCCTGCCGGCCTGGGCCATCATGGGGTTGAAGTTGCGGGCGGTCTTGCGGAAGACGAGGTTGCCGGCGTGGTCGGCGGTGCGGGCCTTGACGAGGGAGAGGTCGGCCTTGAGCCAAGTCTCCATGACGTAGGTTCGCCCGTCGATGTCGCGGGTCTCTTTGCCCTCGGCGATCTGGGTGCCGACGCCGGTGGCGGTGAAGAAGGCGGGGATTCCCGCGCCGCCCGCGCGGATGCGCTCGGCGAGCGTGCCTTGGGGGTTGAACTCGACCTCGAGCTCGCCCTCGAGGAACTGGCGGGCGAACTCGTCGTTCTCACCGACGTAGCTGGAGACCATCTTTTTGATCTGCTTGGTGGCGAGGAGGAGGCCGAGGCCCCAGTCATCGACGCCGCAGTTGTTGCTGATGACGGTGAGGTCTTTCACGCCGGTGTCGCGGAGAGCGATGATGAGCTGCTCGGGGATGCCGCAGAGGCCGAAGCCGCCGGCCATGACGGTCATCCCGTCGCGGATGACGCCGTCGGCGTGGAGCTTCTGCATGAGTTCGGCGGGGGCGTTTCGGAGTTTGCTGGCCATGGCGCGACGATAACAGAGGCGGTAGGCTCCCGCCGTGCGTGCGGCGTTCGTGCTGATGCTGGCCTCCGCTCTGGCCACGCTGTTCGGCTTTGTGCCGACGGGGGTGGTGGCGGTGGCGCATGCGGCGCGGGGGTGGTCGCTGGCGGCGCAGGGGCGGGAGAGCGGGGCGGCCCGAGCCGGGGCGGCGGGGTGGCTGACGGCGACGGTCGTTATCGGGGTTTTGGTGGAGGCGCCGGTGGTGGCGGCGATGCTGTAAAACAGATGGTGATGGAGCAGGACACTTCACAACAACAGCCAGTGGCGGGGCGTGGGGCCACGGTTCTCACGCTGGGCATCCTTTCGGTCGTGCTCGCGGGGTGCTCGCCCGCGGGCCTCATCCTGGGGTGGCTGGCTGTTTCGAAGGCGCGGGCCGACCTGCCGCGCATCGAGCAAGGCCTGATCCGCGAGGACGAACGGGGCCTCACCAAAGCGGGGCAGATCTGTGGCATCGTCGGGCTCTGTATGTCGAGCCTGATGTTCCTGGTTCTGGTTTTTCAGGTCGTGATCTTCGTCCTCGCGATCGTGTTTGCCGGGGCTTCTGCACCCTGAGCGTCGGTGCTGATCGCACGTCCCTCTGCGGCTAGAATGTTTCTGGCACATCTAGCTATCTGAGGAGACCCACGATGAGCACTGCTTCCACCCCCAAGACGACGCCTAATGGTTCCGCCACGACCGATCCCCTCCAGCTCGTCGATGTTGATCATGTGCGGTTCTATGTGGGGAACGCCAAGCAGGCGGCGTTCTTCTATGCGCACACGTTCGGGTTCCAGATCTCCGAGGTGGCTGACCTGACGACGGGTTCCCGCGAGGAGGCGTCGTACCTGCTGACGCAGGGGAACATCCGGTTGCTGCTGACGACGGGGCTTTCGGGTGAGCATCAGGCGTCGAAGGAAGTGCTCAAGTACGGCGACGGGGTGAAGGACGTGGCGCTGACGGTGTTTGACGCCGAGGCGGCGTACGAGCGGGCGATGAGCAACGGGGCGGAGTCGGAGTACGAGCCGCGGACGGTTTCTGATGAGAACGGTTCGGTGACGACGGCGGCGATCCGGACGTACGGGCGGGCGATTCACTCCTTCGTGTCGCGCTCGGGCGAGTACGACCTGCCGAAGGTGAAGAAGGGCGGGGCGTTCATGCCGGGGTTCAGGAAGTTCCCCGACATCGGGCTGAACCAGTACAACCGCGACAACCCCTGCGGCCTCAAGTACGTGGACCACTGCGTGGGCAACGTCGAAGAGGGGAAGATGAACCACTGGGTGCAGTGGTACGAGAACGTGCTCGAGTTCAAGATGTTCAAGCACTTCGACGACGCGGACATCTCGACGGAGTATTCGGCGCTGATGTCCAAGGTGATGGCCTCGGGCAACCACCTGATCAAGATGCCCATCAACGAGCCCGCGGAGGGCAAGAAGAAGTCGCAGATCCTCGAGTACCTCGAGTGGCACGACATGACGCCCGGCGTGCAGCACCTGGCGCTGCGCACCGATGACGAGCTGCACTCGGTCGCCGAACTGCGCCGTCGCGGCGTGGACTTCCTGCAGCTTCCGGACACCTACTACGAGCTGGTTTGGGACCGCGTGAATAAGACGCTGACCGAGCACGGGCACGAGGCGGTGAAGGAAGACCACGAGCGGGTGAAGGAGCTTGGCATCCTGGTGGACGCCGACGACGAGGGGTACCTGCTGCAGCTCTTCACGAAACCCCTGCAGGACCGCCCGACGCTGTTCTTTGAGATCATCTCGCGGCGCGGGAGCCAGAGCTTCGGCAAGGGGAACTTCAAGGCGCTGTTTGAGGCGCTGGAGATTGAGCAGGAGCGGCGGGGGAATCTCTGAGTCCACATCTCTGCACATTCTGCGGCGACCCATCAGACACGAACGACCATGTTCCACCGAAGTCGTTCTTTCTGAAGCCAAGGCCGAGCAACCTGATCACTGTCCCGTGCTGTACCCGTTGCAACACGAGTTTTGGTCGTGACGATGAGTACGCACGCATTTACCTAACAGCTCGTGAGCACTCGGATTTCTTTCCACGTATTGAAGAGCACTGGGAAAAATCTAGACGACTTCTCGCACGACCAGAGAGCAAGGGTCTTCGAACCCAGATATACGCAGAATTTGAGAATGCACTACAAAGATCTGCTAGCGGAGACAGAGATTTTCCAATCACACCAAGCGCACAGTTCTCGCGTATTTACCGGGTAGTGGCGCGGTGTGCTGTCGGGATCCACCGGTATGTTTTCGATGAAAGAATTATTTCAGACTATGGGGCATTTGTTTTAGACGATAGTGATTTTATTCGCTTCAATTCGGGCCCAGAACGTTTAATGGAATTTTTTCGTCTGTCGAAAGAAGAGGTGGCGCTGAACACGACAGAGCATAGGATTGGTTCAGGTGAATTCGCGTTTAGGTATTCATCGCCAGCGAAACACTTGTTTCGAAGTCTTTGGGGATTTAGATTTTTCAATTCAAGCATATTTTATGCTTGGATTGTCAATCGAGAAACCGCAAAGCTGATGCCCGGAAGTGTTTTTTGGTCAGGTGATTTTGGTGAGGCTGTGCCTCCGTAGCTGGCACGCTTTGAGTGTGCCCCGCCAAGTGGTCAACGTTGAATAGGCATGTTTCGCGCATATACTGTTCGGCAAACTCGTTAAGATACACATTCTGGATAGTCGCGTTATACCCGGCCGCAAAGGGGGTCATCGATGTCCCAGGTGCATACAGCGACAGCTTTGCCTCCCAAGATTGATCCCCAGTGGCTCGAAGTCAATCTTGAAGAGTACAAGCTGCTACGCGAAGAACTAAATCAAAGACTCAAAGACGCGGACACTTTCAACGTTCGTGCGTTCAGATTATTTGCAGGAGCAGCGGCCGCTGTCGGTATTCTATTTGGAAAATACACACTTGAAAACGATGCAATTAATTTCGAATTGCTTGCTCAATCATCCGCGGCCACCGGGTGGCGGGGTGGGGCTGGCGCACTTGCGAAAGAAGTAAAAGCAAGCTATGAGAGCCTTGTTGGGTTAGACGCGTTTCTTGGTGCGTATGGGTGGCACGCGTATTTAATATTTTTTGCAACAACAATATTTGGATTAATGATCGCGTATAATTATATAACAAACTGGGAAATGCTGCGAAAAATCGATCATTACAATGACTATGTTGGCAGTCATGTTTTGAGAGATTTGCGTGTGAATGGGATGCCTCCAATATGCTGGGAGGGGATTACCCGTTGGCAGTACAGTGGATACCAGGGTGATCTGCCGCTCCTGCCAAAGGAAAATACAATCAGGCCGCGTCGCGGGCTTAAAACGCTTGGTTTCTGGGGCGCAGCCGCACGGAACCGTGAGAATTTGGTGTATCCGTTTTTTCGTCACGGTCAGGTTTATGCGTCGCCACTACTTGCTTGGCTTGCAATGGCTGCGATAACAGCGCACATTCTCTTGCGGAACCCAGTTGCCAGCATAAGTGGTGCAGACATCGCAATAATTGCCGTGCAGACGCTTGCGGTTTTCGCGGTGCTTCTCATGGCGGTTTTATACGCCGTGATCTATCGTAAGCATGTAGTCAAACGGGCAAATCATTACTTATCCGAAGATGAGCGATCTCGCTTGCTCTCCCCCGCACCTTCCTCGACTCAGCAGACTCCAAGTAATCCTGCGTCCGGCCCTTAATTCAACAGGCTACGCTAACGGCATGCCAGATTCTCCCGAATACATCCTCGGCGCCGACCCCGGTGAGCTCGAACGCCTCCGCTTGCAGCACAAGGTGTGGGTGCGGCAGACGTATGGGTTTCTGGATCGTGCCGGGCTGCGGGTGGGACAGACGGCGCTGGATCTGGGGTCGGGGCCGGGGTACACGACGCTGGAGCTAGCGACGTTCGTGGGGGCGAGCGGGCGGGTGATCGCGGTGGACGAGAGCCCGTACTTCATCGAGTTCCTCGCGGCTCAGTGCGAGCAGCACGGGGTGGGGAACGTCGAGGCGGTGCGCAGCAGGGTGGAGGAGTTGGAGCTTGAGGCGGAGTCGGTTGATCTGGCGTACGCGCGGTGGCTGTTCTGCTGGTTGGAAGAGCCGATGGCGGTGTTCCGGAAGATCGCGTCGTATCTGAAACCCGGTGGGGCGCTGGCGGTGCAGGAGTATCTGGACTGGGCGGCGGTGAGCGTGCTGCCCGAGAGCGAGTTGGTCGTCAACGCCTTCGCGGCGTGCTGCCGGAGTTGGGAGGCGGGGAAGGCGGACATGGACATCGCGCGGAAGCTGCCGGCGATCGCGCCGGAGGTTGGGCTGCGTCTGGAGCGTTTCGAGCCGATCGCGCGGATGGGCGGCGTGGGGTCGCTGGAGTGGCAGTGGGTGGGGACGTTCCTGCGGGACTACCTGCCCAAGGTGGCGAAGATGGGGTTGTACGACGAATCGGAATACCCGGCGTTTCTCGAGGAGTGGGCGAGGTTGGAGCGGGAGGGGCGGGCGTATGTGCTGCCGCCGATTATGAGCGAGGCGGTTTTGCGGAAGGTGTAGGGTGCGGGTGGCACTACTCGCCGAAGGCGCAGTAGTGGTTAGGCGTTCAACGCACTACTGCGCTCCTTCGGAGCGAGTAGTGGCACCCGGAAGAAGAGTCTCCGGTACACCCCGTCATGCCGACGATCACTTCCAACCATTACGTGCTGGCGGTTCCTGATCTCGAGCGTTCCGCGGAGTGGTACGCGCGCGTGCTGGGCTGCGAGCGTGAGGATGTGGACCCCGGGAACTGGGTGTTCATGTCGCGCGACGGCGTGGAGTTCATGCTGGGGCGCTGCCCGGACGCGATCCCGGTGGCAGAGCTCGGCGATCACCAGTATTTCGCGTATCTGGTGGTCGACGACGTGGACGCGATGCACGAGCACGCGGTGGCGGTTGGGGCGGAGATCCAGTTCCCGCCGAGGACCGCGGAGTACGGCATGCGTGAGTTCGCGCTGCGGACGGCGGACGGGCATCGGATGATGATCGCGCAGCGTGTGAAATAACGAACGGGCGACCTTGCGATCGCCCGTTCGATGCCGCAACGTGTGTAGAGGAGTGACGCGCCTTACCGGCGACGCCGCACCGCGGCAAGAGCCGAGAGCCCGAAGAGGGCGGCCGCGCCGGGGGCCGGCACGGCGAAGTTCCAGGTGGTGTCGAAGCCGCTGCCGAAGGCGAGGCGGACGGTGTCGGCGTAGCCGTCGAAATCACCGACGGAGGAGCCCACGCCGATGGTGACGCCGAAGACGACGGAGTTGGCGCTCAGGTTGTAGTCGTTGACGATGGCGGAGAAGTCCTGGGCGGCGTTGGAGCCGGCGATCAGCGTGCCGCCGCCGTCGTAGAGCCCGCGCCCGAAGGTGCTGAAGGGTGAGGTGATGGCGTAGACGCGGGACGCGTCCGTGCCGAAGAAATCACCGGTGTAGGCGGTGTTGAGCGAGCCAGTGCCGGCGACGAACTGACGGTCGGGGGCGGCCTGCTCGCCGTCTTCCCAGATGATCTCGTGGGTGCGCCCGGAGCCCGGGTCGAAGACGTTGAGACGCAGAGCCGGCGCCTGGGCGGTGACGACGCCGGCGCCCTCGCTGGTCACGCTCCATTGGAAGCTGAGAGCGGTGACGTCGCTGAGGAGGCCGAAGGAATCGACGCCGTCGGTAAAGTCGATGTCGCTGAAGGTCCCGAAGCGGGTGCGGTCGCCGCGGACACGGAGGGAGCCGTCGCCATCGATGACGGTCGTCGCCTCGATCGCGGTAGAGCCGCCGCCGGAGTTCCCGAAGGAGACCCAGGAGGGATCGCCCGGCAGAACATTGACGACGCCCGCGGCAGCGGAGGTCGAGGCGATACCGAACATGGCGGTGGTGAGGTACGTTTTCATCTCGTGTCTCTTCCTTTCTTCACAGTGCAGTCGAGCGAATCCCCCGTGCGCTGCACGCTCTCGAACCTAACAGCGACGCTTCTGCTCGCAAGGCGTCTGGGCGAGCGTTTCGTCGGTTTGCGCGAAACGACCACCCCTGATTGGGTGGTGGTGAAACGATGACGCAGGACGATCAGCAAGCGAACGAAACAGCCCTCAACAACGACGCGGCGCTTGTCGGTTGGCTGGCCGAGCGCGACGCGGTGTGTCCGGCGTATGGGTACGGGCTGCGCACTGTGGACGGCCACCGGATGATGAACGCGCAGCGGCTTGCGCCGACTCAGAAAAAGCCGTAGGGAAGTGGGGTTACCCTCATCGCATGTCTGGTGACGCTTGGCTCCAACCTGATCGCCTCGAAAACGACTTTGTCACGCTCGAGCCCCTGCTTGAACAGCACGCCGTGCAGTTGATCATCGCGGCCGAGTCTCCGGAGACGTTCCGCTATTTTTCTCGCCTCCCCGATCCTTTCGATGAAGCTGGGATGCGCGCCTTCATCGGCTTCCTGCGGGGTCCTGCCGAGACGATGCCTTTCGCCGTTTTCGATCACGCAGCGCAAGCGTACGTTGGGATCACGACCTACTACGACATCCGACCCGGGCAGGACTCACTCGAGATTGGCTGGACGTGGTACGCACCGAGCGCCCGGCGCACGTCGGTCAATCCGGCGTGCAAACGGCTCTTGCTCGGCCATGCCTTTGAGATCTTTGGCGCCCACCGAGTTGCGCTGCGAACCGATGCTCGCAACGCGGCTAGCCGTGGGGCAATGGAAAAACTCGGCGCTCACTTGGAGGGCTTGCTGCGCGAGCACATCGTGATGCCAGACGGACATCGGCGCACGAGTGCGTACTACTCGATTCTGCGTCCAGAATGGCCCAGCACGCGCGATAGATTGGACGAACGCCTCGCCACTGCCCGACGTACCTCGTGAGATGCCTGAGAATCCAAGCGACGATCTGCTCCTCAATTTTCTGGCGACGTACGACGCCGAATGCCCGGCGTGCGGCTACGGGCTGCGCGGGGTTCCCGAGGCGCGGTGCCCGGAGTGCAGCGCCCCGCTGCATCTGGAAGTGGCGAGCGTGCAGTCGTCGCCGGGACCGTGGCTCTTGGCGGTGTGCTCGTGGACGCTGGCGCTGGGGTTTGACGGGGTGATGGCGCTGATCTTCGGCGTTGTCGGCATCGCGCTTGTCGTGAGCGGGACGCCGGTCGCAGCCGCGTTCCCGTATATCTTCATGGGGACGTTCTTCGTGCTGACGGTCGCGTCGGTGATCGGTTTGCACCGGGTCATCACGACGCGCACCCGCTGGGGCGCGAGGCCGCGCCGTACCCAGTGGCGCGACGCGGTCATCACGTTTGTGATCGTTGCTTTGATTCATGCAGTAGTGGGAGCGACGATCGTGCTGTCGCAGTAAGGCCGCTACCATCGCCCCATGGCGTGGCTCGACGCACATCTCGATCTGGCGTGCCTGGCGGTCTGCGGGCGTGATATGACCAAGGCCGATCCGCTGGAAGCCGGCGGGCTGCACCAGCCGGGGTCGGTGACGATCCCGTCGCTGCTGCGCGGCGGGGTAGTGTGCGCGCTGGGGACGATTTTTACGGCGGCGGACGGCGACGGTCCGGTGGGGTACCCCGCCGGCGACGCCGAGGTCGCGCACAAGCGCGGTCGGGCGCAGCTGGAGGCGTACCTGACATGGCGGGACACGGGGCTGGTGAAGATTGATCTGCCCGGGGCGCTGCGCGAGGACAAGCACGTTGGCGAGGTGCGCGGCGGGATGGGTGTGGTTGAGTTCGTGCCTGCGAACCCGCTGACGCGTCTCGAGAAGGATGGCGCGCTGCACGTTGGGATTCTGATGGAGTGCGCGGACCCGATCCGTACGCCTGAGGAGATGGCGTGGTGGGCGGAGCGCGGCGTGATGATGGTGGGGATGGCGTGGTGGCGGAGTTCGCGCTACGCGGGGGGCAACGGGGAGAGTGGGGTTGGGCTCTCTGATCTCGGGCGTGAGCTGGCGGACGCGATGGACGAGCTTGGGGTGCTGCACGATCTGTCGCACCTGTCGCAGAAGGCAACGGAGGATTTGCTGTCGCACACGGACGCGATGGTCGTTGCGTCGCACTCGAACTGCCGGGCGCTGGTTGAGCCGGCGGACGAGCGTCATTTGAGCGATGAGACGATCGTTGAGATCGGGCGTCGCGGCGGGGTGGTGGGGGTGAACCTGGTGTCGAACTTTTTGGCGTCGGGGCTGTCGCGGGAGAAAGGCGATCGGGCGGCGATCAGCGACGTGGTACGGCATGTTGAGCGGGTGTGCGAGTTGATGGGGCGGCGCGACGGTGTGGGGCTCGGTTCGGACGCGGACGGCGGGTTCTCGCGCGAGGGGTTGCCTAAAGAGATCAACGGACCGGCGGACTTTGAGAAGTTGGCCGAGGCGCTGCGTTCTCAGGGATGGACGGAAGCGGAGATCGACGGATTCCGCTGGCGGAACTGGGCAGGAGTGCTCACGAAGAATACGGCTCCGGTCCCCCTCTCCCCGAGGGAGAGGGGCTAGGGGAGAGGGAGCGATCATTGAACAATGAAAAAGCCCAGGGGCCGCGCAACCCCTGGCTTTGCACTGCGGAACTCGCCTAACGCGTTTAGCGCCGGCGTCGGGCTCCGATCGCGCCGCTGATCGTGAAGAGGGCCGCGGTTCCGGGGGCGGGGACGAGGGTGATGGTGAGTTGTCCGCCGTGGCCGGGCTGGGTGATCCAGTAGCCGTTGCCGTTGGTGCTGGTGAAGGGCCAGTTGCGCATTGCGCCGGTGTGGGTAGACGTGGTGAACACGGAGCCTGACGGGTTCTCAAAGGCGCCCCAGCCGGTATGCCAGTCGGACCACGTCGCGTTGGCGCTGCCCTCATTGAAGGAGATGGCTGAGAGCTCGGGGCCGAGGAAGCCCCAGGTGCTGTCGATCGTGCCGTTCCAGGCGTCGGGCACGTCGTAGGACAGCCCGGAGGAGTCGACGGCGTTCATGACGACGGGAGCGGCGATGGTCCAGAAGTCCAGACCACCTACGCCGTCGGTGACGGAGGTGAGTGTGAAGGTGTCAGCGGTGGTGTTGACGATGCCGGTGAAGCCGATGCCCCCGGACCAACCGGGGGTGCTGACGCTGTAGAGCGCGGCATTGGCGCCCGAGGCGAGGGCGGCGGTGAGTGCGAGAGCGGTGAGTGTGGCGGCATGCATGGTTCTTCTCCCAAAGCGAAATCCAAATGAAACGGTCGCCCCGCGTTCGGGGCGTCACGTGCTATCTGCGCGGGAGACGCGTTTCTCTCAGGGAGAGGATTGATCGGCGGGCGGCATTCGTTAGGTTATTGTTCAGCATGCCTCTCCGCGACTTCTTCCTGGACATGAACGCCTTCTTCGCCTCGGCGGAGCAGCTTCTGCAGCCGCGCCTGCGCGGGAAGCCGGTGGCGGTGGTGCCGGCGTTCACGGCGTCGACGTGCTGCATCGCGGCGAGCTATGAGGCGCGGGCGTTTGGCATTCGAACCGGGACGAACGTGGGGGAGGCGATCCTCATGTGCCCGAAGCTTGAGCTGGTTGAGGGCGACCATGTGAAGTATGTGGCGCTGCACCACCGCATCAAGGAAGCGGTGGAGACGGTGCTGCCGATTCATTCGGTGAACTCGATTGATGAGATGTCGTTTCGGTTGATGGGGCCGGAGCGGGAGGAGGCGCGGGCGGTGGAGCTGGCGCGGGCGATGAAGCGGGCGATCGCGGAGCGGATCGGGCCGGAGCTGCGCTGTTCGATCGGGATCGCGCCGAACCGGTTTTTGGCGAAGACGGCGTCGAACATGGAGAAGCCGGACGGGCTGGTGGTGCTGCGGAGTGAGGAGTTGCCGGAGAAGTTGTATGGGTTGGAGCTTGAAGATCTGACGGGGATCAGCCGGGGGATGGGGGCGCGGCTGCGGGCGGCGGGGATCACGAGCGTGAAGGAGTTGTGCGGGGCGTCGGAGCGTTCGTTGGGCGAGGCGTGGGGGAGCGTGGTGGGTCGGCGGTGGGCGCTGATGCTGCGGGGTGAGGATGTGGATGCGCCGGCGACGGTGCGCCGGCAGGTGGGGCACTCGCGGATTCTGCCGCCCGAGCATCGGAGCGAGGAGGGGGCGCGGGCGATCGTGGCGCACCTGACGCAGAAGGCGGCGACGCGCCTGCGCGATCAGGGGTTCTGGACGAAGCGTTTGACCGTCTCGATGACCACCAAGCACTGGACGCAGCTCGAAACGGGTGAGCACAAGACGTTCAAGACGCGTTGGCGTCGGGAGACGGTGCTCGCGCCGTGTCAGGACACGCAGACGTTGATGGAGGCGTTCGCGCGGCTGTGGGCGCAGCGGGCGCCCGGGGGAGAGCCCTTCTCGGTGAGCGTGACGCTGACGGATCTGGTGGGTGGCGGGTCGGTGACGCCGCCGCTGTTTGCCGAGGCGCGGAAGCGGCTGGCGGTGTCGCGGGCGCTGGACGCGATCAACGACAAATACGGGACGAACACGGCGTACTTCGCGAGTTTGCAGGAGGCGAAGAAGGGGGTGCCGGTGCGGATCGCGTTCTCGCAGATCCCGGACATCGCCCGCGACACCAAAGCTACTTCGTCCCGGCGAGCTTCCGGACGGTCATGTCGAACGACTTCACAAGACTGATCTTCACGGCCCAGGTGAGCCCGGCGTAGAGAGCGGCGACGATGACGCTGCCGATGAGCAGGGGGGCGGTCGCGGCGGAGACGGTCCCGGCGTTTTCGAGCGTGCTTTCAAGGGCGGTTGCGGGATCGACGCAGGCGTTCATGGCGGTGACGGGGGTGAGGCAGGCGAGGATGGGGCCGAGGAAGGGGACGTCGTTTCCGGCGGCGGCGGCGCAGAGGCCGAGGGTTCCGGCGGCGGCGATGGTGACGGCGAAGGCGCCGACGGTGGCGACGAGGACGCCGCGGCTCTTGAGCGACCACTGCAAGCCGATGACGGCGCAGAAGGCGATGAAGGGGACGCTGGCGAGGGGGGCGACGATGGCGGCGACGGGGAGAACGACGGGGACGTCGAGGGTGATGGTCCCGACCTGTTGTGATTGCGAGACGGGGGCGACGCCGCCCAGCCCGCCAGCGGCGACGTAGAGCGCGGCGAGGGCGACGGTGAGGATGGGCACGGCGAGCATGGGTCCGAGGTAGCGGACGAGGCCGCGGAGCTTGCCGCCGAGATAGTCAGCGGGTGTGACGGGTGTGGTGAGGATGATGTCGAGGGTGCCGTCTTCGCGCTCGCTGGCGATGGTGGCGCTGGCGCTGACGATGGCGACGAGGGTGATGACGAGGTACTCGGTCCAGAGTGTGGAGAGGAGGGTGAAGCGGAAGGTGTCGGCGTTCATGGCGCCGGAGTGGTAGAAGGCGAGGAGGCCGAGGGCCCAGAGGAGGCCGAGGGCGAGGAAGCCCCAGCGGGTGAGCTGGCGGGTGAGCCCGCCGCGGCTTTCGGCTTCGCGCCAGGCGATGGGGTTGCGCCCGACGTGGCGCGCGGTGCGCCCACTCTCGACGCCGGCGTCGTCGCGGGTGTTGTTGCGAGCGAGCTGGAAGCCGCGGATGGTGGCGGAGCGCACGCTCCAGACGCTGAGGGTGACGATGAGCAGGCTGCCGACGACGGTGATGAGCAGGAACGCCTGCGCCGGCGAACCGAACCAGAGGCGGGTGAGCAGCGAGGCATCCGCGAGTTCGTCGGCGCTGTGTGGGGCGTAGCCGCTGGGGCTGAGGATGGAGCGCAGGGTGAGGAAGGGGTTGAGCGGCGTGAGGGCTGAGGTGCGAGCAGTGGGGGCGATGAGGGCGTCAACCGCGACGGTCACCGCGAGGTAGGTGACGACGCCGATGTAGAAGAGGAAGACAGCGCGCTGGCCGGCGACGCGGCTGACGCAGAGGGCGATGGCGACGGCGCCGACACCGAGCGCGGCGGCGGCGGCGATGGCGTAGCTCAGGAAGATGGAGCGCCCTGGGACGCCGCCGAAGTATTGGGTGACGGCGAAGAGCGGCAGCGACGCGACGAGCAGGGCGATGATGAAAAAGAGGCGCCCGAAGAGGTTGCCGAGGACGATCTGGCTGGCGGTGAGGGGGGTGGTGAGGAGGATGTCCCAGGTTTTGGGGTTGGCTTCCTGGGCGATGGCGCCGGCCATGAAGAGGGGGGCGATGAGGCAGATGAGGCCGACCTGGAGGTAGGCGACATACTTGAAGCTGGTGGCGCCGGCGGCGGCGAGCTCGCGGTAGCTGAGGGCGCCGGACTGGGAGCTGACGAGGAGCGTCCAGAGGAGGACGATGATGAGGAGGGCGAGGTAGGCGGAGCGCAGGTAGAGGTGGCGCTTGCGTTTGGAGCCGCCCTGGACGAGGCGCACGCAGACGGGGTTGGTGGGCCCCAGGCGGAGGAGCCATCGGAGTGCGGTGGGCATGCGGGCGGGGCCTTGGGTTGGGGCGCTCGGAGTGCGTGAGCGTCGTGTGAAGAGTATGGTAGCTCGGCTCCGGGGTTGTCCTGGGGCGTGACGACCGGATCGCCGGGCCTCCTCACGGCGACCGATTCCAGCCCGCCGCGGCGGGCCCGGGGCGCGGGCCTCGGATAGATCCAGCGTGTCTTGAACGCGTCCGTCGATCGGGCCTTGGGCCAACGATCCGGGCGAGCATGCAATCGGATGGGGCGTTTGGCGCCCACGGGGAATCGGTTGGTGTGATTGAGTGCGCCTGGTTCCGGTTCGCGCGGCGTTGCTGCGCTTGAACGGAAGGAACCGGCGATGACGCCGATACTTGATACGACGGTGCAGATGGTGGGCGTGTCCGCGACGGAGATCGCGGTGGGGAGCGTGGCGCTTCTGGCGGGCGTGCTTCTGGGCGTGCTGCTGGCGCGGGTGCTGATCGGTCGAACGCTGGCCAGCGCCAAGAGCGAAGCGGAGCGGATGATCGAGGCGGCGAAGGCCGAGGGCGCCACGGCGGGGGAGAAGGCCGAGCTCGCGGCGGAGAAGAAGATCCTCGAGCGCCGAGCGGCCTTCGACGAGGAATCGGAGAAGACGCGCGGCGAGCTGCGCGAGCAGGAGAAGCGGCTGTCCAAACGCGAGGATCTGCTGGACAAGAAGCTGGACACCCTCTCGATGAAAGAAGACTCGCTGGCGAAGACCAGCGAGACGTTGCAGCGGCGTGAGACCGGCATCCGCGATCGCGAGGCGGAGCTGGAAACGCTGCGGGAGAAGCAGGAAGAGGAACTCCTGCGGGTGGCTCAGCTGACCAAGCAGGATGCGACCGAGCGGGTGATGCGGCGCATCGAGGAGGATTCGCGCCACGAGGCGGCCAAGCTGTCGCGCGACATCATCGAAGAAGCCGAGGGCGAGGCGCACGAGAAGGCGCGGGAGATCACGCTCATGGCGATCCAGCGCTACGCGTCGGAGACGAGTGCGGAATCGACGGTGCGGGCCGTGGAGATCCCCTCGGACGACATGAAGGGGCGGCTGATCGGGCGCGAAGGGCGGAACATCCGTGCGTTCGAGAAGGCGTCTGGCGTCGACCTCATCATCGACGACACCCCCGGCGTGATCATCGTGTCGAGCTTTGACAAGGTGCGCCAGGCGATCGCGACCGAGGCGCTGCAGACGTTGATCGCCGACGGGCGCATCCACCCGACGCGCATCGAGGAGGTGCTCGCCGCGACCCGCAAGGACGTCGAGAAACAGGTGCGCAAGCACGGCAAGGACGCGGTGCTTGAGGCGAACCTGCGCGGCGTGCACCAGAAGATCTCTGAGGCGATGGGCAAGCTGCACTACCGCACCAGCTACGGTCAGAACGTGCTGCGTCACTCGATGGAGGTCGCCTACCTGAGCCAGGTCATCGCGGATCAGCTCGGGCTAGACGGGACGATCGCGCGGCGCTGCGGTTTCCTGCACGACATCGGGAAGGCCATGGACCACGAGAGCGAGGGCGGGCACCCGAAGATCGGGATGGACTTCGCCAGGCAACACGGCGAAAAGGAGCCGGTGCTGAATGCTATTGGTGGGCACCACGCGGATATCCCGTCGACCAGCTTCTATACGCCCATCGTGATGGCAGCGGATGCCGTTTCCGGCGCTCGCCCGGGCGCACGGCGCGAGAGTTTGGAACGCTACATCCAGCGCCTGGAGCACTTGCAGGGCATCGCGCTGGATCACTCGGGTGTGACTGAGGCGCACGCGATTCAGGCGGGGCGCGAGGTGCGGGTGATGATTGATGCGCAGAAGATCAGCGATGATGAGGCGCACCTGGTGGCGCGGAAGATCGCGGACCGCGTGGCCGACGAGATGACGTTCCCGGGCGAGATCAAGGTGACGGTGTTGCGCGAGACGCGGGCTGTCGAGATCGCGCGATAAAAAAACGCTCCGCGTGAAGCGGAGCGTTGAGTGTTGCTTGTGTTGGCGTTTTAGTTGAGCTGCGGGTCGGGTTCCTCTTCGGCTTCGGGGCCGAGGAGGGTAGACTCGAGCTCGCCGCGCATTTTGACCAAGGCCTTGTTCTGGATCTGGCGGACGCGCTCCTTGGTGACGCCGATGATCTGGCCGATCTGCTCGAGCGTCAGGGGCTTGCCGATGATCTCCTGCTCAAGGCCGAAGCGGAAGTCGATGACCGTGCGCTCGATCTCGGAGAGCTCGGCGGCGTTCCTATCGAAGATGCGCCGCACCTCGTAGGCCGCGTCCTTCTGATTCTCCTCGCGCTTGCGCTCGAGGTAGTCGGAACGCTCCAGCTTGGGGTCGTAGTCAGTGGGGAAGCGCTGGCGGTGCTTGCTCAGCTTCATCCCCTGACGGGAGAAAGCCTTGATGATCGCCCGGCAGGCGTAGGTGGAAAACTTGAAGCCGCGACCGGCGTCGAACTTGTCGACGGCGCGGAGCAGGGCCATGTTGCCCTCGCTCACGAGGTCAGCGAAATCCACCTCGCTCATGCGGGTGCGCTTGGCCATCGCGAGGACGAGAGCGAGGTTGGTGTTAGCGATCTGCTCGCGGAGCGCGTTCGCGGTGCGCTTCCACTTGAGGAGCTCGGCGATCTGCTCGTCGGTGGGCTCGCGGTCGTCAGAAGCCCACACCGCGTTCTGAATCTCAGAGACGCGGAAGCGGGCGTAGTTGTACTGGTAGAAGATCACCCGCTCTTCGGCGGCGGTGAGAAGAACCTGCTTGCCGGTGGACTTGCGGTCCTTGCCGAGGTCGTCCATCACGGGGTGGTACCACGAGACGTCGGGCTTCCGGATCTCGGGCGCCTCGTCGAAGATCTCGCGTTCCGCGTTGGGCTTGCGGAACTCGTCGGAATCGATGTAGTCCTGCGGCTCCCTGAGGAGACGGCGCAGCAACCGCTCGTCCGAGGTGGTCAGCCCACGACGGAGGCGGGAATCGCTGTCACGAGCGATGGGCGCCGCGTCTTGGCGGCGGATCTGCTCGAGCGGCGAGAGGGTTTTGCGAGGGGCGTTCTGCATGTGCGTCCTCGTTCCTTCCTGCGACGGGGCTTTCGCCCCGCGGCCTCTGCCGGTTTCGCCCGAAGCGTCCGGGAAGTGAGAAAGGGAGTCCTTACTCATCGGCCCCCGGGAGGCAAGCGGGCCAGTCGGCGCCGCACGTCCTGCGCGGCTGGTTCTCGGCGGCCGTCCGCCGGTCACCACTGGTACGGGAAAAGCTTTCCCATGTTCCCTAGTTTAGAATCAATCAAAGAAAAATCACCGCTATTCCCGGTCGTCGGCAACAATATGGGTACTTTTACGCAGCCTGGGGAGGCTGCCATCGTCGGCGTTGACCACCTCGATTACCGGGCGTAGGCTTGCCTCTCCCGGGTTCTTCCCGGTTTATTTCGCGAAAACCTTTGCGCGTTCTGCATTTAGGGCGCGTTGCAACGCTCTGGAGCCCTCCCGATGGCTTTCACCCTGCCCGATCTGCCCTACGCCAACGACGCCCTCGAGCCCCATATCGACGCCCGCACGATGGAGATCCATCACGACAAGCACCACGCGGGCTACGTCAGCAAGGCCAACGACGCCCTCGCAGGAACGCCGATGGAGGGCAAATCGGTCGAAGAGGTCGTCGCCAACCTCGCCGACGCCCCCGAAGAGAAACGCACCGCCATCCGCAACAACGCCGGCGGGCACGCCAACCATTCGCTCTTCTGGAGCGTCATGGGCCCGGGCAAGGGCGGCGCCCCCTCGGGGGAACTGGCGAGCGCGATCGACGAGGCGTTCGGCTCCTTCGACGCCTTCAAGGAGAAGTTCGCCAGCGCC
Source organism: Phycisphaerales bacterium (assembly GCA_965227605.1). GTDB lineage: Bacteria > Planctomycetota > Phycisphaerae > Phycisphaerales > UBA1924 > CALNYS01. The sequence goes on from OZ245745.1 coordinate 1,546,261, forward strand.
GCCGCCACCCGCTTCGGCTCCGGCTGGGCGTGGCTGATCGTGGGCGCGAAGGGCAAGCTCGAAGTGTGCTCCACCGCCAACCAGGACAACCCCATGATGGCCCCCTCGATCACCGGCTGCGCCCACGGCACGCCCATCCTGGGCCTCGACGTCTGGGAGCACGCGTACTACCTCAACTACCAGAACAAGCGCCCGGATTACATCGGCGCGTTCTGGAACGTGGTGAACTGGGACGCGGTGGGCGAGCGGTTCGCGAAGGCGAAGTGAGCTAGAGCACGAACGCGCCGCCGAGCGCTAACGCTCCGAAGAGCAACGCAACAAGTTTGAGCCGTGCGACCGCGCCGTCCACCGGCACGCGCTTCGCCGAGCGTCCTTTCGTGCGCAGCACGTTGCGGCGTCTGCGCGCGATCGAGCCGTGGCGGAAACCGAAGCGCGATTCGGGGATGTGGTTGAAGCGGGCGACGCTGGCGAGGGCGCCGCTCATCGCCTCTGCGGCTTCTTCGGTGATTGTCTCCGAGCCCGCGTCGCGCGAGAGGGTCTGGGCGGCGAAGGCGTCGGCCTGGCGCTCGAACGTGCGCGAGACGTGGCCGAAGACGAGGAATGCGCCGATCGCCGCGGCGACGACAGCGGTCACGCTCTGCACGATCATCGGTTGCGAGCCATCGAACTCAAGCAGCGCGGCCGTCGCTACACCGGCGAAGCCTGCGCCGGCGGCTGTGGCGCCCAGCAGCCAGGGCAGGTGCTTGCGTTTTACGTGCGCGATCTCGTGGGCGATGACGGCGTCGAGCTGGCGGGCGGGGAGGCGTTCGATGAGGGCGTCGGTGAGCAGCACGTAGCGGAGGGGGGCGATGAGGCCGACGACGGCGCCGTTGAGCATGGCGCCGCGGGTTTTCCAGATCAGCACGCGGCGGTAGCGGACGTTGTGCACCGCGGCGATCTTCGCGATGCGGTCGTTGAGTTCGCCCTCGACCAGCGGCACGGTGTCCCAGAGCAGGCGGATGAGCAGCGGGGCGCCGAGCAGCACCGGGACGACGATGAGCGCCTGAGCTCCGGCGATGACGAGTTCGGCGGTCTGCGGCTCGGCGATGGCGCCGGTGCTGTAGAGGTGGTTGACGGTGAAGACGACTGTTTCCGCCCAGGCGAGGGCGAGCGCGATGACGACGACGCCTACGGCGAGCAGATGGCGGGCCCGGTCGAGCACGAGCTGCCTGACCGTTGGCGGGGCGTGCACCGGCGCGGCCTCATCAATCGCGCGAAAAAGCGCCGCGTCGATCAGCCGACGCTCGATCGGCGCGAACGACCACCAGCCGCTGACGAGCACGATCAGGAACGGGGCGCAGGCGAGCGACTCATCGATCAATACAAGATCACCGACCGCATCACGCACACCGCCAAGCCAATCAAGCCCAAGAAAGGCCGTTGCCGCGTGGAGATAAAGGTAAACGCCCAGCCCCTTCCTGGCGCCCTCGGCGCGAGCGAGCGCGCGGCGGGAGCCGGTGCGATCCAGCGCCCGCCCCGCGCCCCGAATGACGAAGTGCGCGATCGCCCACGCAAACAACAAAGGAGCAAGCGTCCACACCACAGCGCTGGTCGCTGCGGCGTGATAAACCGGGCCATACGCACCGGTCAGCGTGATCAGCAGCGCGAGAAAAATGAGCAGCGGGTGAGCCACGCGTGGAGAGTACCGCCGGGCTACAGCGCCCGAGTGATCCAGCCGCCGCCGAGCACCCGCTCGCCCTCGTACACCACCGCCGCCTGCCCGGGCGCCACCGCGTCGGTCGGCTCGTCAAACTCCGCCCGCATCACGTCCCCGTCGAAGCGCACCAGCGCGGGGATCACCTCACCATGCGACCGGATCTGCACACCCGCCCGCACCCCATCGCGCAGCGAACGCATCTCGTCATCTGACATCAGCCAATTCGTTTCGTGCGCTTCGAGGCCGCTCGCGGTGAGTTGTTCACGCTCGCCTACAACAACGGCGTTCGACTGGGGATCTTTTTCGAGCACATAGAGTGGACGCTCGCGAGGAATCTTGATCCCTCGGCGCTGTCCAACCGTGTACCTATGCTGCCCACCATGCTCGCCGATGACTTCACCCTCGCGGGTGAGGATGGGCCCCGCCGAGACCAACTCCGGACGCCGGCGTTCGACCAGCCCGGCGTAATCGTTGTCCGGCACGAAGCAGATCTCCTGCGAATCAGGCTTGTCAAACACCGGCAACCCAAACTCCTCCGCCATCTCGCGCACCACAGACTTCTTGTAGCCGCCGACGGGGAGCATCATCTCGCCAAGCCGCTCACGCGGCGCCCCAAAGAGCACATACGACTGGTCCTTGTCATGATCGACGCCGCGCAGGAGCTGTGGACCGTCTTCGCTCTTCTCAACGCGTGCGTAGTGCCCGCTCGCCACACCAACCGCGCCGATCTGCTTCGCATACGCGTGCAGCTTGCCGAACTTGAGCCAGTCGTTGCAGCGCACGCAGGGGTTGGGCGTGCGCCCGGCGGCGTACTCCGCGGTGAAGTAGTCGATGATGCGGTTGAAGTCGTTCTTGAAGTTGACGACGTAGAAGGGCATGGCGAGTTGGGCGGCGACGAGGCGGGCGTCGGCGGCGTCGCCCACGGAGCAGCAGCCCTGCTTGCCGATCTTGGTGGGCTTGGCGTCGCAGGCGTCGTCGGCGATGGGCTCTTCGAGAGTTTCGCCGGGGGAGCCGAGGCGCATGAAGCAGCCGACGACCTCCCAGCCCTCGGAGGCGAGGAGGGCGGCGGCGACGGAGGAATCGACCCCGCCTGACATCGCGACCAGGATTTTTCCGCGGCTGGAGGGCATGGCGGGAGTGTAGGGGGTGAAATCGGCGGGTTTGATTGCCGCAGGAGTATGTCAAGGATGCTGGTCATTAGCCCTTTGGTGCATCGCACCCCCAGATTTCACCGTTTGGCCCCTCCAGTGAGCTTTTTGTACGACAGCCGCTTGCCCACGATGTGCTTCATCGCGGCCTCAAACCGTTCCCACTCCGACTGATAACGCACGTTGAATCGGAACGCCGCCTCATCGACGTAGGCTTGCAGGTGACCTCCCGTGGGGCGGATGTACGTCCCCTTGAGTGATCGCCTTAGGCAGGAAAAAAAGTTTTCGCATCCGTTCGTGCCGACTGGCCCTCGCATGTACTCCTGCTTCGTGTGATTCACAGACGCGTGCGAGTAGCCTTCGTTTCGAGTCCATGTGTACGCGTGGGCCGCGTCTGTGTAGAGCTGCGAGCCGGTTGCGACGTTCTCGCCGAGGATCGAGCGAATCGACTTCGTGTCTTCGCGCTCAATCACGGCAGCCCGGACCATGCCCGAATCGCGTTCTTTCAGGGCATGGACGGTGATCTTGCCGCAGCGTGGATCGCGCGTGCGGTTGGCGCGGCGCTTCATCGGCATGTTCTTGACGAGCCCGCCCACGAGCGTCGCGTCGGCCTCGACCGTGCCGCTCATCAGGTCGTCGTGGTTTGGTTCCATGACGTGACGCACGCGGTGGAGCAGGTGCCACGCGCTCTGCTGCTTGCAGCCGATCGTGCGGGCGATCTCACAGGAGGAGACGCCGTTCCGGCAGTTCACGATCATCCACACCGCGACCATCCATTGGTCGAGCCGAAGGTGTGTGCTCTCAAAGATCGTCCCGGTCGTGAGGCTGAACTGCCGACGACAGCCCTTCTCGCGGCACTGGTGGCGCCCACGGCTCTTGATGAACCCGACGTTGATGGAGCCGCACTGCGGGCACACAGGGCCGTCGGGCCACTTGATGCTCTCGACGTAACGCGACGCCGTGTCTTGGTCGAAGTAGCGGATGGCCGCCATCAGCGTGGCTGGCTTTTTCGTGGTTCCCACAGGAACGCCCCTCGCTTCTGCGGCGGGAGGCGCTACAATGCAGTTGCAGGTGCCTTGGCGCTAACCCCGCCTAGGTGTCTCCCCGCTGGCGTTGCCGCGCCTGCGGGGGTTAGACCGGGCCGCCCCCTTTCGAGGGCGGCCCAGAGCTGGAAGAGGATGACGGGGTTCGTCCCCGCCGCCGGACACTTGCCCCCCGCTCCCACGGGGGGCTTTCTTTGCGCCTTGCTGGGGCCTGCGATCGCGTCTATCTCGCAGCCCCGAAAACCCTCAACATGACGAGTCTCCTTACACGCCGTGTGTGGCTCCGCGGTAGTCTACGCCCAAGCGAGGCAATGGGGAAGGCATCGATCCGAGATAAATTGATAATTTTGTCTTTTTTGTCGGTCGCCAAGACCTGGAGCGTGGCGTATGCTATGGGAGACCCCAAGAAGGAGCCGTCGCATGGCACGCAGCAAAGCATATCCCACCATCAATCTAGAAGCTGCCATACAAGCATCGCAGCACATTTGGGACAAGCATAATCGCCAACGGATGACGCTGGAGGAGGCCACCGTAGCTCTGGGCTACAAGGGCATCTCTGGCCCCTCTCGCTCAAAAGTTTCTGCTCTCAAGCAGTATGGACTCCTTGAGGAAGCGAATAATTCGCTCTCGCTTACGCAGCGGGCCATCGTTGTTCTTCATAAAGAGAAGGGCGATGATTCTCGGACGAAAGCCATTCAGAGCGCATTCAACGACGTGGCGGTATTTGCCGACCTCATGGCCGATTACCCAAACGCGAGCGAGGGTGCCGTGTCGTCGCATCTACTTACTGAGCACAGTTTTACCGAAAGCGGCGCAAAGCAGGCTGCAAAGTCTTACCTTGAGTCATTGAAGTTTGTAAATGACTCTACTGGCGGTACAATGCCGGGAGAAACACCTCCAGACCCTGAAGACAGCCAAGATCCACCAGCTAACGAGAGCCCTCCAGATGGCGGAGGGAGTGGGGCCAAAGGAAAAACAACCATGAAACGAGAAGCCATCTCAATTGGATCAGGAGGCAACGCAGTGCTTGAGTGGCCCATCACTCGTACTCAGCACGAGTGGGATGACCTTGAGTACTGGCTAAAGGGTGTCCTGCGAAAAGCCAAGCGAGATATTGAGTCTCTAGCTTCGGAGCCTGAACCTGAATCGCCCGACCCAAGCCTAGATGACGAATGACTCCAAACCCCGCGAAAGCGGGGTTTTTTCTTGCGCCTGAAACCCGATGCACGAAAGGGCTAATGACCAGGATGCTTGACACGGCGTCGATGGTTCTTGACGCTAATCAGGTCCGGAAAAGGAGCGAGCGATGAACGAATCGGGCACGGGGGCGGCCTTCAACGAACGCAGCGCGGCGGCCAGCCTCGTCACGACGGGCGGCATCTACTGCGCCGTGCTGGCGCTCGCCCTGCTGGCGCCGACCAACCCCTTCAAGACGATCGTCTACCTCATCGGCGGGGTCGTGCTCCAAGTCTTCCTGCTGACGATCATGCACATCTGGTTCGCGATGACCACGCGGTCTGAGCCCAACGACGAGCGCGACACGCTGATCAAGCATCGCTCGCTGAGGCTCTCCAACGTCATCCTGACCCTCGGCGCCGTCACCGCGATGTTGCTTCTTCTTTTGCAGCAGGCCGCGGTGCAGGCGACGGCTGCGCGCGGCGGGGTGGTCCCGCCGGAGTTTCTCACGAGCCCGCTGGCGATTGCGCATGCGCTGCTCTTCACGCTGGTCGCGGCTGAGGTGACGCGGACGGCGTCGGTCGTCATTGCTTACCGGCGGGGTGCGTGATGGCGGGGACAGAGCTTACGAATCGGATCCGGAAGCTGCGGTTTTTCGCGGGTGAGATGACACAGAAGGAACTGGCCGAGCGCGTGGGCGTGAGCCGCCAGACGATCGTGGCGATCGAGAAGGCGAAGTACTCGCCGACGCTGGAGCTGGCGTTCAAGATCGCGGCGGTGTTCGGGAAGCGGGTGGACGAGGTGTTTAGCGCACCTCGCGGTTAGAACTGCTTGCGCAGGCGGGCGGAGGGGATATCCATCTGGTCGCGGTATTTGGCGACGGTGCGCCGGGCGATGTCGATGCCTTTCGCCTTGAGCGCCTTGGAGAGGGCCTCGTCTGAGAGTGGCTTGCTTTTGTCTTCGGCGTCCACGATCTCGCGGAGGGCGGCGCGGATGGCTTCCCAGCTCATCTCCTCGCCTTCGTCGGTCTGGATGCCGCCAGAGAAGAAGCCGCGCAGGGGGACGACGCCGCGGGGCGTCTGGACGTGCTTGCCGGCGACGGCGCGGGAGACGGTGGCGACGTGGACGCCGAGTTGGTCGGCGACCTGGGTCATCGGAAGGGGACGCAGGGATTCCGGCCCCTGCTCGAAGTAGTCGCGCTGGGCGGCGGCGACGACGTTGAGCACGCGGACCAGCGTGCGCTTGCGCTGCTCGATGGCGTCGATGAGCCACTGGGCGTTGGAGAGGTTGGTCTTGATGAAGTCTTTGGCGGAGCGATCGACATCCTCGTCCCGGACCATCTGGGCGTAGCGTTTGTTGATGCGCAGGTTGGGGAGCACGCGGTCGTTGAGGTAGCCGATGTAGAGGTCTTCTTCTTCGTCGTACTCGATGATGGCGTCGGGGATGATGGCGGGGGGCGAATCGGTGACGAGCGTGCGGGCTGGGGCGACGCTGAGGCGGCGGAGGCGGGCGATCGCGTCCTTGATCTCGTCGAGCGAGGCTTCGGTTTCCTCGGCGATCTTGGGCAGGCGGTTGTTGAGGAGGTCGTCAAGATGTTTTTCGACGAGCGTGCGCGTGAGGGGAGTGGAGACGCCGGTGTGTTCGCGCTCGTGGGCGTCGAGCTGGAGGAGGAGGCACTCGCTGGTGTCACGGGCGGCGATGCCGGGGGGATCGAGCGCGAGCTGCAGGCGGACGAGCGCGTTTTCGAGTTGTTCTTCGTTCGGCGATTCCATCGTGCGCGGGGCCTGGGAGACGATGTCTTCAAGGTCGGTGCGGAGGTAGCCGTCTTCGTCGAGGTGGGCGAGGAGGAGCTCGCCGAGCTCGCGGGTGCGGTCGGGGATGTCGGTGAGTCGCCACTGATCGAGGAGTTGTTCTGACAGTGAGGCCGAGCGGGCGGCGGTTGAGGCCATGGCGTCCATCTTGGCGTCGCGTTCGCCGGCGGGGGAGCCGCTGCCTGGGCTGAGTGAACTGAGTTCGCGCTTGAGGGCGGCGGCGGATGATTCGTTGTCGAAGGCCTCGGCGTACTCGCGTTCCATGTCGTCGAGGCGCTCGAACTCTTCGGCGCTCTCGCTGGGCTCGCTGTCGCGCTCGCGTTCCTTGGGCGCGTCGGTTTGCTCGGGGCCGGCGAGTTCGAGGGTGACGTTGGATTCGAGTTCCTGCTCGATGCGTTCCTGCAGCGCCATGAGCGGGAGCTGCAGGATCTCCATGGACTGGATCATCCTGGGCGCCAGCTTCATCTGCTGGCCCAGCTTCATCTGCTGGGACGTCTCGAAACGCATGGGGCGCGGGCTCCTTCCCGGCGCGAGCCGAGTGGAAAACGCGGCCCGTTGCGGTAACTTTACTCCATCGACTGACGCCCGCGGATGGCGTCCGCCAGAACCGCCTTCGAGGCATACTCAAGCTGGCTCCCCGTCGGCAGCCCGCGCGCGAGCCGGGCGACGCGTACGCCGTGCGCTTTGGCGCGCTCCGCGAGGTAGAGCCCGGTGCCGTCGCCTTCGAGTGTGGGGGAAAGGCCCATGACGAGCTCGCTGACTTGTTCGCCGCCGCAGTTGGCGTTTGGGTCGGCGAGGCGTTTTTCGAGGGAGGCGATGGTCAGTTCCTCGGGCCCCACCCCTTCCAGGGGGTCGATCTGCCCGAGGAGGACGTGGTAGACGCCGTCGTACATGCCGGTCTGTTCGATGGCGATGAGGTCGCGGGGTTGCTCGACGACGAGGACGGTGTCGCGCCGGCGGCGGTCGTCGGCGCAGATGGGGCAGGGGTCGGTTTCGGTGAGGTTGAAGCAGATCCCGCAGTGGCCCACGGAGGTCTTCATTTCTTCGATGGCGTGGGCGAGCGCGAGCGCTTCGGCACGCGGCGACTTAAGGACGTGGAACGCGAGGCGCTCGGCGGTGCGTCTGCCGATGCCGGGGAGGGTGGCGAAGGCTTCGATCAGGCGATCGACAGCAGGGGGGTAGGGGCCTGAGGCGGCAGTGCGTTTGGGCATAGGCGAGGAGCTTATCCAGCGTTGTTATCGGCCTGGAAACTTCGCGCGGTTCCACACGGATGTTCATGCCGACGCTGATACGGATGATAGGGTGGAACCTATGAAACGTGCGATCCGGACGCGATCTGGCTTTTTCTCACGAGCCCTGCTTGCGCTTATCTTTGTTATTCCGATTCCGCCAGCTCACGCTTCGCTGCGCGCTGTCGCCCCGGACGCGACAGCTGTCATCGACACGCTCGGTGTGAGCGCAGCGCTCGATCGTGGGGACTTCTGCGTGCTCGCTTGGCTGAAAGCGGAGGACGCGGGCGTCCCAAGTGAAATCCTGTCCTTCCAGAACAACGGAATCCCTACGCTAACGCTGGAAAAGGATGCAAACGGGACGGTCGTTGCAGCGCTCGGGCAAGGCGGCGAACAAGTCACGCTAAGCGCGGGCGCCCTCTCAGCCGGGGTCTGGACACTCGTTGCGCTCTCAATTGAACAACGCAACTCGACGGCCACGCTATGGGTCGCTGCTGAGGGCGCGCCGATTGAAACTGCGCATTCTCCCATCGGTGAAGTGATCGATCCTTCGGCCAGGACCGTGCGGCTCGGTGCGGTTCCCGGCGGCGCGACGATGCTCGGCACGTACGGGCTCGTGGCAGTGAGATATCACGCGCTCACCGAAGACATGGTCGTGGATATTGCCGCCTCAACAGACTTTCTCCACGCCTACAACCTCCCTGACGGGGGCGGCGGAGAAAACGTCGCATGGATGATCGGTCAGACCCTGACGACCTTGCCGCAGCACGCGCTCGGGTACTCGTCCTCCTCGACCCAACGCTCCGCGCCCGCTGGCGGGGCCATGACGATCTACAACTCACATATCCACGACGAACGTCTCGCCGGAAACAACGCGCTCAACGTCGTGCGCAGCGTTGTGGAAACCTCGGGGTTCGAGCACGTGACCCCATTCGGCGATGGACACTTTCTCCCAGCGCTTCTCGACGAGCCAGAGTGGCTTCCGTCGTCTCTAACGGTCGCCGCGTGGGCGCCACGAGCCCGCCGACTCACGGGGCCTCCGCAGGGTCTCCTGCGTGTCATGGTCAGTGCCAACAGCCGCGGCATACAACGCAACGACGGGACCGCGGCCCGCGCCGGGAACTACGCAGACGGGTTCCTCCACACCCTCGAAGACCACGCGGCCGGCGTGCTGCTCCGCCCCGCAGTCACCGGGCGTCACAGCTGGTTCACCTTCAGCACATCCAGCACCAAGCCCTGGACCAGCGGCACGGTCTACGACCTCACCAACCTTGATTTTTCCCGGTTTTTCACCGGCGCCACCGCGACGAGCTCCCCAGGCCCTGGCGCCGGTGTTGGCATGCTGCCCGGATCCGGGTACGCCCTCCGCGCCAACCCCCGAGCGCTGATGACCTGGGACGCGCCACTCGTTGTTCGAGCGCACGTGCTGGCCTACCCGGGCGCCGCGGATCTCTCCTGGACCCCAAACCGCTCGTGGCGTCAGAACAACGAAGGGCAGGACGACCAGCCCCCGACGACTATCCAGCTCGACAGCACGAACTTCACCACGGTGTTCGATCCCGCAAGCGGCGATGTATCGATCCCGGGGTTCCTGTACCTGAGCGACCCGCAGGTCAGCGCTCAGGTCAACCCGGGTGACGCGTGCGCGCACTCGAACGGCGTGAGCGTCGTCGAGTCCGTGAGCCCTCATCCAGACGACCCCGCCCTCACGGTGGTCAATCTGCACCACCCCTTCAAGAACGCGCCGGTCATGGGCGACACGATCGCGTTCGGTTCATGGGAGATCGTCACCATCGAGCACGAGTTCCCACCGGTCGATCCCATCAGCGGGCTGCGCTGGCGCGGGCTCAAACTCGAGTCAAGCATGACGGGCTGGCCCGTCGCCGTCTTCGCCTTCGACGCCTGGAACCCCGAAGCCGACGGCTTCGTCTTCGGGTCCGCCGGCTGGGGCGGCAACGGCTATCGCGCACAGATCGATCAGTCCCACCCGGGCGCCATCGAGGCATGGGCGAGCGCAACGAACGCTGATATTTGGCTCCAGGGTTTCGCCCAGCAGGATTCCGAGCCGGAGACCATGCTCGATTTCACCACCCTGGTCCGAACAGGCCTTCCCGACGCCGAGGTCCTCTGGATCGGCGAAACCGAACACGGCACCGGGACCGCCGGGGAATGGCACCGTTACATCCTCGAAAACGCCCGCGCGAACGGCATCGCCGCCATCAGCCTGCTGCACCACCCTGGTTTCGGTACGAATCTCGAGCAGATGGTGGCGGGTTACCGCTCCAACTCCAACCACTACTCCGGAGCCGGCGCCGATGCACTCGCGGCCGCGTGGCTCGACCTCCTCGCCGAAGCTGCCCTTGCGAGCATCGCCGATCTCAACGCCGATGGAGCCGTAGACGCCAGCGATCTGGCGGCGCTGCTCGCGGCTTGGGGCCCGTGTGAAGGCGCCTGTCCCGCCGACCTCGACGCCAGCGGCGCCGTGGACGCCGCTGATCTCGCGATCCTGCTCGCGGACTGGGGCTAAGCCCCACCCCGTACCGTAAGCGGCGTCACCCGCTCCACATCCCCCGCCGCGATCTTCGCCTCCCCCGAGCCGAGTTCGCCGATCGGATCGGGCGGGACGATCTCGACGTTCTTCTCGCCGAGCTTGGCGTCGCCGCGCTGCACGCGGGCCTGGAAATCGCGGCACTCGCTCAGGAGACGATCAAGAATCTCAGCCTCGGGCACGTTGGCGACCTTCTCGCCCTGCACATAGATAATGCCGCGACGGTCGCCCGCGAAGACGGCCACATCAGCGCCCTCGGCCTCGCCGGGCCCGTTCACCACGCAGCCCATCACCGCGACCTTCATCGGCAGCGTGATCTCCGCCGCGAGCTTCTCGCGCACGTCCTGCACCAGCGTGAACAGATCGACTTGGATGCGCCCGCACGTCGGGCACGCGATCAGGTCGGCGCCCACACGCTCGCGCAGACCCAGCGAGTAGAGCAGCTCAAGCCCGTCCTCAACCTCGTAGACAGGATCACTCGCGTAGCTGATGCGCAGCGTGTCGCCCACGCCGTCGCACAGCAGCCCCGAGAGGGCGGCGATGGAGCGGATGGCGCCGGTTTCGCGCGGGCCGGCGTGGGTCACGCCCAGGTGCAGGGGGTGGTCGAACCGCTCGCTGATCTCGCGGTAGATCTCGACGGTGAGCGCCGCGTCCATGAGCTTCGCGCTGATCGCGATGTCGTAGAAATCGCGCTCGTAGAAGATCTCGAGGTACTCCTCGAGCTTGGCGATCATCAGCGCGAGCAGGTGCCCCTGATGGCGGTCGGCGAAGTATTTGCCCAGTTCGACCTGGCGCTTCTGTTTGTCCTTGCGCTCGATGATCGAGCCCTCGTTGACGCCCACGCGGATGGGGATGCCCCGCTCCTTGCAGGCGTCGATCACGCTGGCGACCTGCTCGCGGTCGGCGATGTTGCCGGGGTTCAGGCGGATTTTGTGAGCACCCGCCTCAACCGCCTCGAGCGCGCGTTGGAAGTGAAAATGAACGTCGGCGACGATCGGCACGCGCGTCTGGTTCAGGATCTCGGTGAGCGCCGTCGTGTCCTTCTTCTGCGGAACGGCGACGCGGACCACGTCGGCGCCGGCCGAGGCGAGCTTGTTGATCTCGGCGACGCAGGCGTCCACGTCGTGGGTGTAGCCGGCGGTCATCGTCTGGACGCTGATGGGGGCGGGCGCTTCGCCTGTGGGGTTCCCGGACGTGTCGAGCCCGCCGCCGACGACCACACGACCGGTGCGGTCGTCGCCGAGGGTGATCGCGCGTGTGGGGCGTCGGGGTCGCATGACGGGTGAGTCTACGGCCCGGTACGACGCCCGGCGCGCCTCTGTTCGGGTTGCGCGGGCTGGGGCGGCGCCCGAGGCGTGGCGGACGTGATCGACGCGCCGGGATCGTCCGATGATTCCTGTGTCACCGGAGCGCCAACAGCGAGCGGGGTTTTTCTGAATGAGCGACCGCAACACGCCAATCGACACCCTGCGGATCAGCCAGGCCGAGCGCGATGAGCTTCTTGCGATGCTCAACTCGCGCTCCGCGGGCGACGGCGAGGCCGAGAACGCCCGGCGCCACACCCGCGTCGATTTCAACGCCCCGCGCGTCGCCGTCACGTTCCTGCACCCCGGTGGGGTCGAGACCAAGTGTCTTGTCACGGCCCGCAATATCTCTGTCGCGGGCATCGGCTTTCTGCACGGGGGCTTCCTGCACTTTGGCAGCGAGTGCGTCGTCGAACTGCCGACGCTCTACGGCGACACCCGCACGATCCGCGGGCGCGTCCGCGCGTGTCGTCATGTCTCGGGCAACATCCACGAGATCGGTCTGCAGTTCGACCGTGAGATTGATCCGTACGAGTTTCTTGAGCCCGGCGATGCGCCTTCCGCGGGTGTGCTGCAGACGGTTGACCCCGCGACACTCAAGGGCAGCGTGCTGGCGATCGAATCCTCTACTGCTGACGCTCGGCTTTTACAGCATCATCTGAAAGCATCGGAAGTCACACTCGAAGTCAAAGCGGAGTTCGCCGAGGCCGAGAGTGTCATCGCCTCGGGCGGTTTCGGCGCCGTGCTGATGAGCGACGCGGCGCTTGGGCCTAACGGCGGCGCCGACGGCCTCCAGGACGCCCGCGCCCACGGCTACGAGGGCCCCGTCGTCGCCATGACCGCCGAGAGCAAGCCCGAGTGGCTCGCCGCGATTCGGAAGATCGGCTACGCCGACGTGCTCGTGAAACCTTACGACGCCGCCAAGCTCTACGCCGTTCTCGCTCAGGCGCTCCCGGCGGACGGCGGCGCTCGCGCCGGCAGCGGCAAGATCTACTCCACCCTCAACGCGAGTGATGACGTGGGCGAGCTGCTCGAGTCCTTCCTCAAGGAAGTCGATGCGACCATCAAGGAACTGCACTCGCTGCGCCGGTCGGGCTCCTTCGAGAAGATCCGCAGCGTGTGTCTGAGCCTGAAGGGCAGCGGCGAGGGCTACGGCTACCCCCGCTTCTCCGACGCCGCCCGCGAGGTCGTCGACAGCATCGACAAGGACGCCGACGCCGAACGCGTCGAGATCGACCTCAAACGCCTCGAACTCGTCTTCCAGCGTCTCGCGCCCTCGACGACGCCGACAGAGCCCGACGACGCGCCTGCCGAAGAAGCCGCCTAACCCCGCGCCGCTTCAACCAATCGATCAAACAGCGACTGTCCCAGCGCCGGGTCCTCTGTCCGCTCCGGGTGCCACTGCACGCCCAGCGCGAACCGCCGTCCCGGATCAGCCACCCCCTCGATCACTCCGTCGTGCGCCCGCGCGATCACCGCCAGCGAACCCGCGTCACTCACGGCCTGATGGTGATGACTCGTCACCCGCCCGCCGTTGAATTCATCTGTTTCGGGTTCAACGGTGTGCACGTTTTCCTGCGCGTGATCGGCGTGAGAAGGCGTCGTGTCGGGCAGGTGCTGGTCCAGCGTCCCCCCCGCCGCGAGGGCCATGTACTGCATTCCCAGGCAGACGCCGAGGAGCGGTTTGTCGACTTGCTCATTCCACGCATTGAGCAACGCCAGCTCGTACTCCTGCCGCTCCGGGGCCACCTTCGTCGCCGCCGGGTGTGTGGCCACGCCGAACGCCTCCATGATCGGGTCGTCTCCGCCGGTCATTATGAGGGCGTCGCAGAGGTCGGCGTGGGCCTCGGCGAGCGACGCCATCGGCGGCAGCAGCAGCGGCGAACCCCCCGCGCGGACTACTGCCTCGGCGTACGTCGTCCGCACGCGGGCGCGACCGCCCTGCAGGTCGCAGGTGATGCCGACGATGGGGGGGCGGGAAGTCATCGAGGGAGTTGTATCGGTTCTTCGTGAGCCGGGCCCGTAGCGGGGGTGGTCCTGTTCTGGTAGCTTCGGACATGGAACACAGCGACAAGATCATCGAGACGGGCGTCACCTTCGACGACGTCCTCCTCATCCCCCGCCGCAGCGAGATTCTGCCGGCGGACGCCGACACCTCCGCCAATCTCACCCGCGACCTCCGCCTGCGCATCCCGCTGGTCTCGGCGCCGATGGACACCGTCACCGAGGCGTCGCTGGCCATCGCCCTCGCCCAGGAGGGCGGCATCGGCATCATCCACAAGAACCTCCCCGTCGAGGCCCAGGCCCGCGAGGTAGACAAGGTGAAGCGTTCCGCCTCCGGCGTGATCGTCGATCCGGTGACGCTCGGCCCGAGCGAGACCGTCGCCGCCGCCAAGGCCGCGATGGCCCGCTACAACGTCTCGGGCTTCCCCGTGGTCGAAGGCGGCTCCGCCGGCGCCCGCGCTCAGGGCAAGCTCGTCGGCATCCTCACCCGGCGCGACCTGAAGTGGACCCGCTCCGACGACGCCCCGGTCCGCGACGTGATGACCAGCGAGAACCTCGTCACCGCCCCGCCCGACACGACGCTTGAAGACGCCAACCGCATCCTCAGCGAGAACAAGGTTGAGAAGCTCCTCCTCGTCGACGCCGACTACACCCTCGCGGGCCTGATCACCCGGCGCGACATCGACCGCCTCTCCCAGTTCCCGAGCGCGGTCACCGACGCCCGCGGGCGGCTGCTCTGCGGCGCCGCCGTCGGCGCGGGTCAGCTCGAACGCGCCGAAGCCCTCGTCAGCGCCGGCGCCGACGTCATCACCGTTGACTCCGCCCACGGCCACTCCGTCGCCGTCCTCGAAACCGTGCAGGCCATCAAGAACACGCACGATATTCAGGTCATCGGCGGCAACATCGCCACCGCCGAGGGCGCTCGCGACCTCATCGACGCCGGCGCCGACGCCGTCAAAGTCGGCATCGGCCCGGGCTCGATCTGCACGACGCGTGTCGTCACCGGCGTCGGCGTGCCGCAGATCACCGCGGTGATGAACGCGGTGAAGGGCGCCGCGGGCTCGGGCGTCCCGGTCATCGCCGACGGCGGCATCCGCATGTCGGGCGACATCTCCAAGGCCCTCGCCGCCGGCGCCAGCACCGTCATGATGGGCTCCCTCTTCGCCGGCCTCGACGAAGCGCCCGGCGAACTCGTCATCTCCCACGGCAGGCGCTACAAGAGCTACCGCGGCATGGGCAGCGAAGGCGCCATGAGCAAGGGCTCCGCCGACCGCTACGGCCAGCGCGACACCCTCGAAGAACTCGAAAAATCCAACGGCAACGCCACCATCAAGTTCGTCCCCGAGGGCGTCGAGGGCCTCGTGCCCTACCGCGGGCCCCTCGCCGAGTACGTCTTCCAGATGGTGGGGGGCCTGCGCAGCGCGATGGGCTACTGCGGCTGTCCCACCCTCGACGACTTCCGCGCCCATGCGAGATTCACCCGCATCACCAGCGCCGGCGCGACCGAAAGCCACCCGCACAACATCACCATCACTAAAGAATCACCCAACTACACGGCGGGGGTTGGCGCTTCGTAGGATCGCGCATCCCCTCCCTCTCCCCCGGGGAGAGGGCCGGGGTGAGGGCCTACAAATCTACTCAGTCTTCTTCGCACAACGCCCTAAGGCCGCGCGACCCGCCCCAAATCCAGCGTCGCCCCACCCGGCTGGTAGTAATCAACCGCCAGCGTGTCCTTCGTGATGAACGTCAGCACCACGTTCGCCCGCCCGAACGCATCGGCGTAGCTGCGGTCCCCAGGCCCCGGCCCCGCGTAGCTCGCGTTCCGATGATCCTGCACATGAAAGTGGAAGTGCGCGAGCGCGTCCGGGTGCTGGCTGAACATCTCCGGCGCCGCGATGAACGTCTTGTCGTTCCGCCGCTGCGCCGGCCGCGGCGGGTACAGCACCGGCTCGTACACCCCCGCCTCGCCCGTCGGGCGCAACACGCCGCCGTACTCGGTCGAAGAATCCGCATGATCCCGATCCGCATGCTCAAAGAGCAGCGCGATCGTCTTAGGCGAACGCAGCGCGTCATCAACCGCCAGCACATGCAGCATGTCGCCGAAGCTCAATTCAGGCCCCGCGGCGGCGAGCGTTTCCGTGCCGCGCGCCCCGTCCGCGCTGCGGGTCGTCACCGTCCGCCCCGAAAGCCGCTGCGCAAGCTCGCTCTGAAGCTCGGCGCGCGTCGCCCGCAACCGCTCCGCCGCCGTCGCCTCCGTGGCGACGAGCGCCGCCGAATGCCGCAACGCCAGCCCCGCGCGTTGCTCGTTCGTGAGCGAGGAAACCAAACGCTTCGCGTTCTCGTAGAACGCGCGGTTTGACGGCTCGCGCATCAGCGTCAGCCACTCAAGCTGCTCCTGCGTAACCGGCACGCCCCCCAAATCAATCGACGCGCTGCGCACGGCGGAAACCAGCGGGTCGTCCGTAGCGGGCAGCAACGCCACCCGCTCCGCCGCGGCGGCGCCGGTGGGGTCGAGCATGCCCAACACCTCCCAGGCCGCACGGCGCTCCTTGTCGTTGAACGAGCGCTCCGGCGCGGGCGTGGCGAAGACACGGAACACGGCGTCCTCGACCGGCGCCCTCGCGTTGAGTTCCGCGACCGCCGGCGGCTCCGGGCGCGAGTCAACCGGAACCCCGCGCAGCGGACGCGACCACGAGCGCACCAGCGGCGCCGTCATCTCGGTCCACCCGCCCGCCACCGCCCGCTCACACACCGCTTCCAGAGTCGTTGGGTCGGTTTCGGTGGGGACCATCAGTCCGAGCATGGTCCGGGTGTCGCTCTCGTCGTGTTCGAGCAGGGCGTCGATGGCGGCGATGCGGAGTGTTGCCGGGTTGCGCCGGCTCCAGACGACGGACTTGAGTTGCTCGCGCGTGGCGTTGTGACTCTGGGCAAGCTCGGCGTTGCGGAGGTCGGCGGCGAGCTGCTCGACGGCCCGGGTGCGGCGCTGGACGCTCATCTCCCGGTCCGCGGCGGTGGCGCCGGCGTCTTCGATGGGCTTCGGGCCCGAGCAGGCAGGGAGCAGCAGGGCGACGGTAAGCAGGCAGATCGTGCGCATGGGCCCATCCTACGCGGCCGGCGGCGGAGTTTGGTGGCGACTCAGCGCTTGGAGATCCGGGTTGGGCGGGGTACACTGATCTTCCCAAAGGATGACCACGATGGCACGGCCGCCAGCGACAACCCAGGACGACACGAGCACGTTGGACGAGCGCGTCCGCGAGGTGCTTGACCTGATCCGCCCGATGATCCGGGCGGACGGCGGCGACATCGAGTACGTGGAAACAACCGACGACGGCATCGTCCGTATTCGCTTTCTTGGCGCGTGCGTGGGGTGCCCGTCCAGTTCGATGACGCTCACGATGGGAATCGAGAAGAACCTCAAGGAACACGTCCCGGAGGTCCGGGGCGTGGAGGCGGTCGATTCTGATTGACTGAGCGCGATATCCGCGTCCGTCGCTCCGGTGGGTCGGGGCGTCGGGGCCGCTCGCCGGTTGTGGGAACCGGCAGGCGGGGGCGCGTGCCCGCGGAGCCCTGTGGTGGGACCCGCCAGCTGGCGGGATGGGACAGGAGGTCCGTGTCATGCTGGTGATCACCAGACGTGAAGGCGAAGAGGTTGTGATCGGCGATCCGGAGAGCCCGCTGGGCGTGGTGCGGATCGCGGGCATCAAGGGCGACCGCGTGCGCGTGGCGTTCGAGTTCCCGCGTGAGGTGGCCGTCCACCGGCGCGAAGTGGCTGATCAGATCGTCGAGGACCGCCTGCCCGATGACGCGGGTGTGGCCGGCACGATCAAACCCGCCGCCTCCAACGCCTAAGCAGATAAGTTCGCTTACTGCTCGATCGAGCCATCGAGGCTTTCGCTGCGCGGGTCGAGCGGCTCCCAGTCGATCATCGCGGCGCCGAGGACGGAGCCCGTCGCGAAGGCCAGATCGACCTGAGCGATCTGGTAGTCGGTGAGCGCCCGGATCTCGGCGAGCTGCGCGTCAGCCAGACGCGTCGCGGCGTCGAGAACATCTGTGGTCGTCGATCGCCCGACATCAAACTGCCGCTGCTCGGCTTCGAGCGTGCGCCCGGCAAGCAACGCTGACTGGCGGGCGGCGAGGATGCGCTGCCAGCCGTCGTCGATGTTGTCCACCGCGTCGCGGACCTCCTGCTCAACCGATTGACGCCGGGCCTCGCGGGTCGCCAGACGCTGCAGCCGATCGATCACAGCCCCGGCCACACGGGCCTCGGCCGCCTCGTTGGTCAGCGGACGCTCGAAGCGCAGGCCCAGCGACCAATCCTCGAAATCCGCCTCGCGCAGCTGACGCCCGCTGGTGGCGAGCGAGTCCCCCAGCCCGTTGAGGCGGTACGTGTAGTCGAGGGTGAAGAGCGGGAGCGCTTCGTTCTCGCGCAGCGCGGTCGTGCTGGCGTCGATGGCGAGCTGCAGCTCAAGCTCCAGCAGCTCCATCCGCCGGTGCAGCGCGGTCTCGGTCAGCTGGTCGGCGTCGAGCGCCAGCGGGACAGGCTCGGGGTCGGTGCTGGGCCAGATGATCGGAAGCTCATCCAGCGGCAGCCGCGGCGCGTTCATCACACGCTTCAGAGCGCGCTGCTGACGCTTCACCGCGTTCCCGGCGCGGATGATGTCCTCAAGGCGTTGAGCAACCCCCTCTTCCGCGCGCGTCACTTCGATCTCAGCCACACGCCCGTTATCAAAGAGCCGCTGCGAACGCTCGAGCTGCGTGCTCGCGAGCTCGTACTGCTGACGCGCCACATCAAGCGCCCGCAGCGCCGCGTACACGCTCCAGTAGTTCCGATCGGCGCTCGCGAGCTGGCGGATCACCTCGAGTTTGGTCCGCGCCAGCTCGATGCCTTCCGAGTACGCCGCAACGCGCAGCGCGTGCGTGTTGGCCTCGCGCCCACCGCCCCGCAGAAGCGGCTGCGAGATCGAGACCTCAAAGTCGCTCTCGACAGCCGGGTTCAGGATGGTGAACGGGTTGTTGTTCTTCGACTGGCTCAGCGGCAGCCCGACGCTGATGTTCCCGCCCGTGCGCAGCGGAACATCGATCCGCGGCGTGAGCTGCTGGTTCTCAATCTGCGAACCGACGAGACCGGAGGCCGTCGGTTGGTCGGTCTCCGTCCAGCGGGCGTCCACCGAAAAGATCGCGTCCCACGCCGCTTCCTGCTCGCGCAGATCCTGACTGGCGGCGGCCGGGTTGATCAGCGCGACGCGCAGATCGAGGTTGTTCTCGAGCGTAAACGCCCGGGCCTGCGCGAGCCCCAGCTCGACGCGATCAGAAACCGGGATCGGGTCCGGCGCGACGGGGCGTTCATTGATGTCCGCCTGACGCTGCACGAGCGAGACGGGCTCAACCTCCAGAATTCGGGCGCGCGGGATGGGCTGCCCGTAGTCCGAGTCGTAGAGGCGGAACGGGCTCTGAGCGCAGCCGCTGAGGACGGCGATCGCCGGGAGGAGGGCCGCGCCCGCGGCGTGATGCAGGAGGGCGCGGCGCGATCGATCATTCATGTCGCAGGGCCTCGATAGGGTCGAGTCGTGACGCCTTGATGGCGGGGAACATGCCGAAAACGATACCCACCGCCGCGGAGAACCCGAAGGCCAGCGCGATCGCGGCGGGGGGGATGGCGGCCTCTTCAAGACCTGCCCCGGGAAGGTTCTGCAGCGCGATGGTCAGCGCCTGCCCGATGACAAGCCCGATCAGCCCGCCGACAACGCAGAGCACGACGGCTTCGGTGAGGAACTGCAGCAGGATGATCGCCGGTCGGGCGCCGACGGCTTTGCGCAGCCCGATCTCGCGCGTGCGCTCCGAGACCGACACCAGCATGATGTTCATGATCCCGACGCCGCCCACAAGCAGAGAGATAGAGACGACGCCCGCGGCGACCATCGTGATGCCCGCCGCCACGCCGTTGAACTGATCGATGAACTGCTGCAGCACCTCGACGCGGAAGGTGTCTTCCTCGTCCGGTTCGAGGTTGCGCATGTTGCGCAGCGCGAAGCGGACCTGCTCGCGGGCTTCTTCCGCGTCGTCGGGATCCTCAAGCTGAGCGATGATCCAGTTCCACGAGTACGGGTTGAGCTTCTTGCTCGTGGCGTAGGGGATGAAGACCTCGGACTGCGACTCGCCCCCGCCGAACATGGGCCCGACTTCTTTGGTTTCGACGACGCCGACAATGAGGAAGCGGCGGTTGTTGATGATGATGAAGTCGCCGGTGGGGTCGAGGTCGAGTTCGAGTTCTTCGATGGCCTTGTCGTTGACGAGGCAGACCTGGCGGGCTTCGTCTTCGTCGATCGCGGTGAAGGGGCGCCCCATCGTGGTGTAGCGGTCTTCGATCTCGTGCCACGCCGGCCAGATGCCCGCAACCTCGACGCCAGTCTGCGTAACGTCGCCCGCGCGGACCTCCCAGCGGTCGTCGGCCATGATCGTCAGCGTGTCGAGGGCCGGGGCGTTCTCGAGGATGCGCTCGGCCTCGAACTGGGTGATCTTGACGTTGGTCCAGCTCAACACGCCGCGCAGATCACGCGGGACGTAGCCGTTGATGTACACCTTCTTCGCGCCGAAGGTCTCGAACTCCGAAAGCACGGAGCGCTTCATGCCCCCGAGCGCCGCAACCACGGCGAGCACCGAGGCCACGCCGATGATGATGCCGAGCGCCGTGAGCATCGCGCGGGTCTTGTTCGTCCAGATCTGCCCGAGGGCCAGGAACACAGTCTGGTAGATCACACGGACGATGATCACGACGCGGCCTCCGGTTCAAGAGGACTCTTGGTGTGCACGCGTGGAGCGCCCGTCCGCTCAGAGTCGAGCTGTTCCTGCAGGTTGCCCGCGACGTTCTCCAGCCACTGGCGGTGGATCGGGTCCTCGCTGGTCGCGTGGTCGGAGACGACCTTGCCGTCGCGCAGGCGGACGATGCGGTCGGCGCAGGCGGCGACCTCTTCTTCGTGCGTCACCACGATGATCGTCTGGCCCTGGTCGTGGAGTTCCTGGAACAGAGCCATAATCTCGTTGGAGGTCGTGGTGTCCAAGTTCCCAGTGGGCTCGTCAGCGAGCACGATCGCGGGCTCATTGACAAGGGCGCGAGCGACGGCGACACGCTGGCGCTGCCCGCCCGACATCTGGTTGGGTTTGTGGTCCAGACGATCGCCCAGCCCGACCCGTTCGAGGGCGCGTTTCGCCTTCCGCCGCGCGCCGAACGCGTTGGACGAGTACAGCAGCGGAAGGGCGACGTTCTTGAGGGCCGTAGCGCGCGGCAGCAACTCGAACGTCTGGAAAACGAAGCCGATCTCCTTGTTGCGCACGCTGGAGAGCTGCCCGGCGCTCATCTTGTGCGTGGGCTTGCCGTTGAGGACGTACTTGCCCGACGTGGGGCGGTCGAGCAGGCCCAGCATGTTCATAAAGGTGGACTTGCCCGAGCCCGAGGCGCCCATGATCGCGACGAACTCGTTGGCGCGGATGTCAAGATCAAGGCCCGCGAGCGCATGAATACGCTCGACCCCCATCTTGTACACCTTCGTGAGCCCGCGCACCTGGATGATCATGACGAGGCCGTTTCCGCTTCCGCGACTGGTTCTGGCTCCCCGTCGCCTTCGTCGGATTCTACGCCGTCGGTTTCGTTCTCTTCCTCATCCGGGTCCTTCTCCTTGCGGACATCCATCTCGTGCTCGAGCTTCTGGAGCTGCGACCACGGGCCCACGATGATCTCCTCACCCTCGGAGATCCCGGCGATGATGGACGTTTTGGTGAGGTCGGAGAAGCCGATTTCGACGGGGCGGATCACCGCCTCGCCATCGACCAGCGCGAAAACGACCGGGGTGAACGTCTTGTTTTCCTGCACGAACTCGGAGCGCCGGATCTCGACCGGGAGCTCATCGGTGCGCTTGTCCATCACGGCCTGTGAAGGCACGAGCACCACGCCCTCAGCAGCCTCGACCTCGATATCAACGGTCGCCGAGAGCCCGGCGAAGAGGGAGCGGTCGCCCATGTACACCGCCACCTCGGTGTCGTAGAACTTGGTGCCGTCGGTCGCCCGCTGCGACTGCAACGCGACGCGCTGGACAACGCCCTCGAAGGCTTCCTCGGGATAGGCGTTGACGTACACCCGGGCGGGCTGCTCTTCGTTGATCCGGGCGATGTCGATCTCATCAACCTGCGCCCGCACGAGCATCTCGGAAAGATCGGCGACCTCCATGATGACCGTGCCGGCGTTGTTCATCGTGCCGGTGACAACGATCTCGCCCACCTCGGCGTTGAGGATCGTGACCTGTCCGTCGATAGGCGAACGGATGGTCGTGTACTTGAGGGCTTCCTGGGCGCGGGCCACGTCGGCCTCCGCGCTCGCGATGGCGTGCTCCGCCGCCGAGAGGTTCGCCTCGGCTTGACGCAACGCCGCCTCGGCCTGATCAACCTCAGACTTCGGTACGTCGTTCGTCTCGTAGAGCTTGGAGACGCGCTCCCACTCGAGCGAGGCGTTGATGTACGAGGCGTTCGCGCCCTCGTAGCGGGCCTGATCGCCGCGCATACGGGCACTGGCGGCGTCGAGAGCCGCGAGCAGGTCCTTGTCGTCCAGGCGGACGACAACGTCCCCGGCCTTCACGAGTTCCCCTGCCTCAAACGGCAGCTCAACGATCTGAGCGCTGGTGCGAGCCGAGATCTGGACTTTCGTTCGGGGCTCGATATCCCCCGGCGCCGAGACGGCGCGGACAATCCGCCCTCGCTCCGCGGCGAGGATCTGCACCTCGGGGCCGGTCTCCCCGCCCTGGCGGTCCATCGCGGCCTTGATGCGCGGGAACAGGAAAACGCCGGCGGCGAGCACGATCAGCAGCAGCACGAGCGCCGCGCCAAAGAACCACTTGAGCAGCTTCATTGAGATCCATCCACGAGGAGTGTGCAAGGCGGGCTTTTATATGGGTTCAAGCCCGTTGGTGTGCGGTGGTTATCCGGGCACTTGCTGGGAAGAAGCCGGCTTGGTTTTCGTACGCCCTTTGGACGGGGTTGGCCTTTCGCAGGCTCAATCCCAAAAAAAGGGTCGCGTTTCAGATGCTTTGGGCATAGGTTAGAAAGTGCTGGGCGGTTTTGCCGCGCTGGCTCCGGAGACGCAGGCGTGCGTTCCTCGGTGTGAGGTACACATGTCCGCCTTTCAGGAGCGGTGGCTGTCCTCCCGGACGCGGAGCTACGTGTTCCGTGCCACAGAGTCGCCTCATTTCCAACACGAAGAAATGGAGAGGGCCATGAAGAACGTTCTCGTTTCCGCGCTGTCTATCGTCGCCGGCGTCGCCATCACGTCGACCGCCGCCGCCGAGATCCCCCACGAACACGACAACATGAAGAGCCTCATCGAGCTCGCTGAGCTGAATCCCACCGACGCCGATATCCGCGTCCGCATCGGTTCGCTCTACCGCATGCAGGGCAACGACGCTGCGGCCCAGCCCTGGCTCGCCGAGGCGATCGAGCTCGATCCCTCGCTCGGTGATCTCTCAGACGCCGGCGAAGCCTACGACCAGGACATCGTCATCCGCGGCTCCTCAGGCCCCGACGTCTGGGTCTGCACTCTGCCGGGTATCGCCAACTACGGCCAGGCCGACGGTTTTTACGCCTACGCCGTTGCGACGACTTCCGCCAACATGGGCGACGTCACCCTTGACTGGTTCCCCGAGCCCAGCAACCAGCACCCGGTCATCGGCCAGAACCTCTACCAGTGGTACCAGGGTCGTTTCCGTCAGGTCGGTCAGTCATGGCTGAAACACGGCTTCTGCGCCCTCCAGAATAGCGGCTGCGGTTCCTGCATGCCCGCCGGCGGCGGCTGCCCGCCGCTTCTCGGCCCCGGCTGCGCTGACCCCTACAGCTCAGGCCTGAACGGCACTCAGGGTCGTCTCGGTCCCAAGCACGAGGTGAACCCGACCACCGGTAACTTCCCCGGCAACCACGCTCGCCCCTCCGGTTCCAACGCGAACCGCGGGCGCCTCCTTGTTCCCGCTGCCGACGCGATCCCGACCAACAGCGGCGCGCAGTACTGGGTCGAGGGTCAGTACATCCACCCGGATGACTCGCACTCCTCCGCCGATACGTCGCTCAACAACGCGACACACGCCTCGACGACGATGAGCTCAAGCGGCGCCCGCCAGCTCTCGTTCCCCTCGTCAACGTTCCAGCAGGAGCCCGCCATCATGTCGTGGCAGCGCGTTGACCCGAGCGTTCAGATCGAGGTCGTCGAGGCCGACGGCTACATCTACGTCGGCGGTTCCGCCACCGACCAGGGCGACGGCACCTACCTCTACCAGTACAACATCTTCAACCTCGACTCCAACAACGGTGTGGACACCCTCACCGTCAACGCCGCCGGCGCCGTCAACGCCAGCGACGCCGATTACCACTCCCCGGGCTGGCACTCCGGCTCGACCTACAACAACACCCCGTGGACCAACGCCGCCCGCGGCAGCGAGATGGTCTTCTCGGTCGATGATCCCGGCGTCAACGACAACCGCGTCCGCTGGGCCACCATGTACAGCTTCACGTTCGTGGCTGACTCGGCCCCCGAGGACGGCACCGTGACCATCAACGTCCCCGGCACCGGCGAGTTCGAGGTCAACATGCCCGTCCCGCAGGGCAGCTCCTGCGTCGGTGATTTCGACGGCAACAGCACCGTCGACGCCACCGACCTCGCGACCCTGATCGCCGCGTGGGGCACCCCCGCCGCCGATCTGAACGGCGACGGCACCACCGACGCCGGCGACCTCGCGGTCCTCATCGCCGCGTGGGGCCCCTGCTGATCGTCGATCGCAGTCCCTCTGAGTAGATAAGTCTCCCGGGCCGCGACACCTCGTCGCGGCCCGGTTTTTTCTTTTTTGACCCCCGCATCCAGTGTTCCCGGACCAACGAATCAGCTTTTTAGACCACTCCTGTTGGTCCGGCCTCGCTTGCGGGGTATGGTTGATCAGAGCAGGCGCGGGGTGCGCCTGCTCGGCCTCACGGGGCAAGAGTCGCGCTCCGAGGCTGACAACGAAGATCTGACGCGGCCGCCTCGACCGCCGCTCTGGGGAGCTTGATATGTGGATTCGCGCGTGCGCAGGGTTGATCATTGCAGCGAGTACTGTCGCTCCGGCTACGGGCCAGCCCCTCTCTTTCCGCTTTGAGACGTCCACGCAGGAGTTCACCCCCCTGCACTCGTACAACAGCGCGAAGATCAATTCCGATGAAATTCTCTTCATCAGCGGGATCACCGGGTTTGGCATGCACACCCTCAGCACGCCCAAAGGACCCGAGCCCATCTTCGCCCTCAAGACGGACTACAACGACGAGATTTTCCTCGTCGACGAGGGAGACGGCACGGTCCTCTCCGGCTCGCTCGCGCACCTCTCCGAGGCCGTCCGCGACGCCCTCCTCGTCACGAACCCCGCCTCATACCAGCACGGCGACACGCTCTACATGTACGGCGGCTACGGCCCCAACCCAAGCGAGACCGACGTCGTCACCAAAAACAACGTCATCGAGATGGACCTCATCGCGATCCGTGACGCGATCGTCGCAGCAACGCCGATCCCCGAAAGCGCCTTCTCGATCCAGACTACCGAGATCGCGCGCTCGACCGGCGCCGAGATCTTCCCGCTGGCTGACGGGCGTTTCGTGCTCTACGGCGGCGCCAACTTCCAGGGCGACTACCCCTCACACACCGTCGAGCAATACACCGACGCGGCGTACGTCTTCGATCTCGCGTCAAGCTCCACCGTTCCAGTGCAGACCATCGTTTCTGAGGACATGTTCACCACCACGGACCTCCACAGGCGCGACCTCAACGGCCAGACCGGGATGGTCATCGGGGCCGGTGGCGAACGCACCTACGGCTTCCTCGTCACCGGTGGCGTCTTCAAGTTCGGCTTCGGGCCTTACGACACACCAGTCACATGGATGGAAGGCGACACCTTCGCCTTCGAGGACACCAGCGTCCTCGTGAAACTCAACCTCTACCACGGCCCGAGCGCCGGCTTCATCGCCGAATCCGCCAATCAGAACCGCGTCGTGCTCTTCGGCGGCATCACCGCCTACGAATCCCTCGACGCCGAGTTCGCCAACTTCAGCCTGCCTTGGAGCGACATGATCTCGGAGTGCGTCTTCGACGGCGCCGCCTTCAATGAAGAGCGCGTCCTCGGGAACACCCCGGCCCCGATCGCCAACGGCAAGCTTATCAAGAGCTCCACCCTCCCCCGTGCCGAGAACGGTCAGATCGAACTCGATCAGGTCACCCCCAACGAGATCCGCATCGGCTCCATCTACGGCGGCATCCACGCCGCCGAGCCCGCCAACGCCCCGACCACATGGGCCTCTGGCGATGTCATCGACGTGTACATGGTCAAGGGCGTCCGCGGCGATCTGACCGGCAACGGCGTCACCGACGCCGCCGACCTCGCCAGCGTCATCAGCGCCTGGGGCGGCCCCGGCTTCAGCCCCGCCGATCTCAACTGGGACGGGAACGTCGACGCCTCCGACCTCGCGATCCTCATCAGCTTCTGGGGACGCGACGTCCCCGGCTGAACGCTAACGCCCTTCCACAGACGACGCTTCAGAATGACCAACGCCCGGCGCGACCTCGATCTCGCCGGGCGTTTTCTCATTGATAGTTTCATTCTCGGAATCCTCGTCGCGCAGCGAGAGCGTCACGTCCTCGGCATGCTCGTTGACGGCAACAGCGAGGCGACGCTGACGCACGAGTTCGAGCAGCGCGACGAACAGACCCACCGCCTCGACGCGCCGCCGCCCGTCAAAGAGCGTCCGCAGCGAGAGCGCGTGCTCCGAAGCGACGCGCTCGAGGATGTCCGCCTGGTGCAGCTCGATCGGCGTGTCGTCGTCCTCGATCGAAACGTGGTGATCGCCCAGACGATCGAGATCGACCTGCGCGAGCGCGCCGGCGTAGGCGGCGCCGAGGTCGCCGATCGTCAGGTCTTCGATGTCAAGCTCACTGCGTTCCCGCGCGGCTTCGAGCAGTGAATCCCGATCCGCCGCGGCCCGGGCGCTGGGGAAGCGTTTGAGCCAGATCGCGTGGCGCTCGGCGAGGGCGTCGGCGGCGTCGCGGTGACGCTTGTAGGCCAGAAGCTGACGGACCAACTCGGCGCGCGGATCGTCGTCCGGCTCAGCGCCCTCGGTGCTCTCGCGCTGCTGGGGGGGCGCCGACGCGCGGGTGAGCACGCGCGACTTGATCTCCATCAGCGTCGCCGCCATCACCAGGAACTCGCCCGCCGCGTCGATATCTAGGTCCGCCGAGCGGGTGAGGTGCTCGAGATACTGTTCGGCGATCTCGGCGATGGGGATGTCAGTGATCTCCACCTCCGCCTTGCGGATCAGGTGCAGCAGCAGGTCGAGCGGGCCGTCGAAGGCGTCAAGGTGGACGCGGTGGTCGGCGGTGGTGGGGGCGGGGCGCATGCGGCTCTTTTCGTCGTAAAAACAGTCTCTCGTGCCCGAAGAGTGTACCCTCTCCCGATGCAGGCCATGACCACAGACAAGCCGGCGAAGAACCAGATGACCAGTGACGACCGCGCCTTCGGCGCCCGCGTGATGCGGGCCGAGAGCGACGCGGTCCTCCGCGCCGCCGCCCTCCTCGACGAGAACTTCGATAGGGCCGTGGAGCTGGTCGTCGAGACCGCCGGCCGCGGCGGCAGCCTCGTCGTCAGCGGCATGGGCAAGTCCGGGCTCATCGGGGCCAAGATCTCCGCGACCATCGCCAGCGTGGGCGTGCCCTCGCACGTCGTCCACCCCGCTGAGGCCGTCCACGGCGATCTGGGGCGCATCACCAAGAAAGACTGCCTGCTCGCGCTGAGCTACTCGGGGACCACCTCCGAAGTGGTTGCTCTCGCCTCGATCGTCCGCCAGGACGGGCTGCCCGTCATCAGCATCACCCGCGGCGACGACGACGTGGCCCTCGATCGTCTGGCAAACGCCGCCCTGCGTGTCGGCCACGTTGAAGAGGCCTGCCCGCTCAGCCTGGCGCCGACGAGCTCGACGACCGCCACGCTGGCCGTTGGGGACGCGTTGGCCCTCGCCGCCAGCCGCCGCCTCGACTTCACCGCCGATGATTTCGCCAAGCGCCACCCGGGCGGCTGGCTGGGCGAGCTGCTGCGCCCTGTGACCGCGGCGCTGCGTTTCAAAGCCGGCGAGAACCTGCCCGTCGTGCGCGACACGCTGAGTGTGGGTGAGGCGCTGCGCGAAGCGGAGAGCGTCGCCCGCCGTCCGGGCGCGATGGTGCTGGTCGATGACAGCGGCGTCCTCACCGGCCTCTTCACCGACAGCGACCTCCGCCGTCTCGTGCTCGATCGTGAGGGCGCGATGGACGCGCCCATCGGTGATGTCATGACGCGTTCGCCCAAGACACTTCACGAGGACGCGACCGTCCGCGACGCCCTCGAACTCATCCGCGAGGTGCGGGCCGACGAGATCCCCGTTGTTGACGCCGAGGGCCGACCTGTCGGTGTGCTGGATGTCCAGGACCTCCTCGCGCTCCGCGTGGCCCGCGGCTAGGATTCCTCCATGAGCGATCGCCACGAGCAAGGACGCGAGGGTGACGGGTCGGGCATGCGCCGCGTGGGATTGACCATCGCCGCGCTGCTGGCGTTGGGCGCTGTCGGCGTCTTCGTCTGGGCCATGCTCTTCCGGGCGCCCGCGAGCACCGCCCCGGTTTCACAAGCAGGGCCGGCGCCGGAGTTCGATCCTTCCCAGGTCGCCGCGACCCCCGAGGCCGAGAACCTCAGCGACCTCATCGGCCCGACCGAGGGCGCCGAGATGCTTTTCTTCGACCCCGAAGACGAATCGCTCCGCGGGCAGATGACGTTCTCCCGCCTCGAGCCCCAGCCCAACGGTCGCTTCTTCGCCGAAGAACCCGAGGCGTGGCTGCTGCTGCGCAACGGTCTGACCGCGCGCATCAACGCCAACGAAACCAGCTTCGTCCGCCCCGCGGGCGGCGGCGAGCCCGAGTCCGGGCGCTTCTCCGGCGATGTGCGCATCGCCCTCCACCGCGGGCGTCTCGAAACTCCCGAAGAACGAGAGACGAGCGAGGCCGTCACCACCCTCGCGATGGACGAGCTGCACTTCGACATGACCCTCGGCCAGCTCCGCACCGCGAGCGAGGTTGATGTGGAAGCCGACGGCCTGGTCGGCGCCTTCGACGGGCTCGAGGTCGTGATCGACGAACCCGCCCGCCGTCTTGCTCACCTCAGCACCCGCGGCGGAGGCTGGATGCGCCAGACCGAACCGCGCGAAGCCGCCGAGGAAGCATCGCAGCGTGAGGACGACGAAGCCGCCACGATCAACGAAGACCAACCCGCCCAGCGCGACTACTACGCCGCCCGCATCGGCGGGGGTGTGCTCATCGAAGCCGGCGACCGACGCGTCGCCGCCGACCAGCTCGATGTCTGGGCCCTGCTCCTGGACGGCGCCTTGCCGCAGGACGCCATCAGCGGCGTCATTTCCTCGACTGCCGGTCGCCCGCGAAACGAAACAAACGAAGAAAACACCGAGCCCGAAGAGTCCGCCCCGGCAACGCTCCGCTGGGAAGGCCGCCTCGTCATCGAGCCCGAAGACGAACAACCCGAAGCGCTCGCCGAGGACGCGCTCGCCGCCCGCCTCAGCTCGCCCGCGACCGGCATCGTCGAGATCACCGACCCCACCGCCGGCTTCGGCGCCACCGCCGCCAGCGTCAGCTACGCCGCCACCTCCAGGCGTTTCAGCCTCGCGGGCAGCGGCGGCTCGGGCGTCCGCGTGCGCGCAGACGGCATCGGCGAAGCCTCCTGCGGCCGCTTCGATGTTGATCTGACCTCGGGAGTGGCGGTCATGCCGGGGCCGGGTGAGCTGCGTGCCGCATCGGACATGGACAGGCGCACAGAACGTGTGATCTCCTGGTTGCGCGGCGCGCGCATGGACCTGACCACCGCGGGCGGGCACGTCGATCTTTCCGGCGCCTGGCCGCTCGAAACCGCCACCTTCGAGGGCGGCGTCACGGCCCGCGAGGGCGAGGCGGAAGCCGCGGGCGAGACGATCATCGCCAGCTTCGCCCGCTCGGCGGCGGGTGAACCGGAACTGACGCGCGTCGTCGTCGAGGGCGCCGCTCGGGCGGTGTCTCCCGGGCAGGGACGCGTTCTCGGTGAGCGTTTGACGGTTGACTTCGCGACCCGCGCCGCCGACGGCCAGCCCTCGCCGACCACGGTGCGGGCCGAGGGACGGGCGCTGGCCGAGCGGGGCGCCGAGGGCATCGAGGCCGAGATCCTCACCGCGACGCTCGGGCGCGACCCCACAACCGACGAGCTGCGCATCGAACGCCTCGACGCCGAACTCGACGTGCTCGTCCGCGGCGATGGTGGCGAGGAAGCGCTGGCCGACTCGCTCACCGCCGACCCGTTGCGCGGCACCTACGACCTGATCGGCGAGCCTGTGACGCTGCGGCGCGGCACGACCGCGGTGACAGGTGATTCGATGCGCATCGACGAGCTGCAGGAGACGCTGACCGTCTTCGGCGCCGGCGAGCTGAGCTACCGCGCGGAGAGCGATGTCGACAGCGGCTATCGCAGCGTCACGGTGGCGTGGGCTGGCACGATGACCTTTGATGGCGTGATCGAGCGGGCCGAGTTCGTGGGTGATTGCGTGGTCATCGCCGACGCCGACGACCTCACCCGCGACACCCTGCGCGGCGAGCGCATCATCGTTGATGTCAAGCTCGACGACTCCGATGGCGCCAGCGCCGAGAGCGATTCCGCGTTCCGCCGGGCCCAGGTCATCGGCGAGGTGGAAGAAACCGGCTTCGGGCGCACGGCTCAGGTCGAGTCGCGCCGCTACCGCCACGACCCGACGAGCGAGTCGGGCGTCGCGCTCGAGTTCCTCGCGTACCTCGACGGCCCCACGCTGATCGCCGACGCCGCGACCGACACGCTGCTGGCGCCCGCCGCGGGTCGTCTTCTCTTTGAAGACCGGCGCGAGGGCTCCGGCGATGCCCGCGACGGAATGTCCACCCGCGGCACCACGCTCTTTGAGTGGGAGGGCGCCGCCCGCTTCGACCGCGGCACGGGCGAGGCTGTGATGAGCCAGCGTGTGCGCCTGCGCCAGCGTTCTCCCGAGGGTGAACGCGTCACCGAGCTCGAGTGCGAGCGCCTCGACGCGGCCTTCGCGTTGCCCGAGCGTGGTGAGGAAGACCGCGGCGCGCTGCGGGCCCAGCTCACCAGCGCCAGCGCCAGCGGCGCCGTCTACGCGCGTCAGGGCGACCGCGAGCTCATCGCCGATCATCTGGAGTTCGACGCCGAGAGCGGCGAGGCCCAGGCGTGGGCCAACGAGGGCAACCTCGTGACGATCTATGACCCGCAGCGCCCGATCCCGCTCACCGGCTCGCAACTGCGTTGGGACCTGCTGAGCGACCGCATCGAGTGGCGCGACGCCGGCGCCGCGACCGCCCCCCGCTGATCACCCCACGGGCGCGCCTAGACTTGCCCCTTCCCGGAGGACCCGCATGCGTTTTCTGATCGCGATCCCCGTCTACAACGAGGCGGCCCACGTCGGGCGGGTGATCCCGCGGGTGCAGGAGCACGCCGACGACATTCTGGCGGTGGACGACGGCTCGACCGACGGCACCCGCGAGGCGCTGGCGCCCTTCGGCGTCGCGGTTGTGCGTCACGAGATCAACCGCGGCTACGGCGCTGCGCTGCTCT
The DNA here is from genome assembly GCA_965227605.1 of Phycisphaerales bacterium. Taxonomy (GTDB): domain Bacteria; phylum Planctomycetota; class Phycisphaerae; order Phycisphaerales; family UBA1924; genus CALNYS01. The sequence continues at coordinate 1,577,925 of OZ245745.1, forward strand.
CGGCCTTCGACTACGCGAGCGAGCGCGGGTACGACTGGGTGCTCACGATGGATTGCGACGGGCAGCACGAGCCGGCCTCGATCCCCGCGTTCCGCGCGCTGGCGGGGCAGGGCGGCGTCGACATCATCAGCGGCACGCGTTATTCCGGCATGGGCGGGGACGACGCCCCGAGCGAACGCCGCGCGATCAACCGCACCATCACCGGGGAAATCAACGAGCGTCTGGGCGATCTTCTGGGCGGCGGCATCACCGACGCGTTCTGCGGTTTCAAGGCCCACCGCGTGGCGGCGCTCGAGCGCCTGCGCCTTGATGAGAGCGGTTACGCCTTCCCGATGCGCTTCTGGGTGCAGGTTGCGGCGGCGCGATTGCGCGTCGAAGAACTGCCCGTCGAACGCATCTACAACGATCCCAACCGCAGCTTCGGCGGCGAACTCGACGACCCCGACACGCGCCTCGCCCACTACCGTCACGCCCTGCACTGCGAACTGATGCGCTGCGCGGACCGTCTCCCCGCGACCGCCAGCGCCGGGTCGGAGTCGCGCTGCCGGTGAGCGGGCTGCGCGTCGAGCCGGCGTGCGACGGATGGGCCCTCCCTGAGGCGCCTGAGCGATCACAGGCCCGCGCCCGCATGGGCATCCCTGAGAACACCACCGTCGTCATGACCGGCCATCAGGCCGAGGCGTGGCACCCCGGGATCGCCGCGAAGTTTTACCTCGCGCGGGCGGTCGCCGACCGGCTGGCCGAGAGCGGGCGACCGGCGTGTGTGGTGTGGATCACGCCGGATCAGGTGGATTCGCAACCCTTCCGCCTGCGGGCGCCGGTGGTGCGGGACGGGCGGCTTGAAGCGCTGCTGCTTGAGATGGCGCCCGGCGGCGTGGCGGGGTCGATCGTCAGCGCACGGCCTGCGGCGGATCAGCTCAAGATCGATTGGAAGAACACCGAGCCAGCGATGGCGAGCATCGCTGGGGGCGCCGAGGCGTACCGGTTTGCGCTTGACGCCAACACAGGCGCTGGCAACGCCGCGAAGCAGGGCGTCGGCGCGATGCGTGATCTGCTCGGTGATTCCGCTCGTCCGGACGTGCTGCTGTACGCCTCAGAACTCGGCGGCGCCGGCGCGATGGACCGGCTCATCGAGGCGATGCTCAGCGATCCCGACGCCTGCATCCGCGCGTACAACGAAGCGGCGCGGGCGCACCCCGAAGCCGGCATTGCCGAACTCGCCTCGAATGAACTCCCGCTCTGGCGGCTGCGCGACGGTCTGCGCCGACGAGTGATTGCGGATGAGCTTGCCGATATCCCACGCGAAGAAATGGCACCGCGGGCGCTCGCGCAGACCCTCATCGCTCGGCGCGATCTCTGTGAGGTCTTCATCCACGGCACGGGCGGCGGCGTCTATGACCACGTGATGGAACAGTGGGCCCACGAGTGGCTTGGTGAGACGGAACTCGCGCCGATGGGCGTCGCTACAGCGACGTACACGCTGCCCATCGAACACCTGGCGCCCGACGAAGCCGAGATCAACCGAGCCATCTGGAAAGCCCACTCGGCCCAGCACGATCCATCGCTCCTCGGCGACGAAGCCGCGGCAAAGGAAAAACGCATCCTCGTCGAAAAGATCGAGGTGCTCCGACAAAACAATAAAGATCCGTCTGCCCTCTATAGGGATATGCACGCTCTGCTCGAACGCGTGCGCGATGAGCAGGCCGAAACGCTGGCTGAGCTTGAACGCGAAGCGGGTGACGCCGCGAAGCGCCGCGGCACGCGCGATCTCGCGGAAGACCGCACATGGTCGCTCGTGCTGCACGGCGACTCGGTCAAGGGCGAACTGATCAAAACGGCGCGCGAGGCCGCCGCCGGCCTCAGGACGCCAGCGCGATCGCCGCGAGGATAAGGGCGGCGCCCGCCGCGGCCGCCGTCACGGTCACGCCCACGACCAGCCACTTGCGCCCGTCGGCGATGGCTTCTTCGAGGCGCTTGTCGCGCTCGCTGGAGCTCTCGGCCATCGTCTTCACGGCGGTCGCGGTGCGGTCGTTCTGATCGGCGATGCCCTGGGCCGCTTCCTTGAACTCGCTCATGGTGCCGACGAGTTGGTTCTCGGCGCGGGCGGTCTGGGCGAGCTGCTCGTTGGCCTTGACGAGCTCGCGCAGGCTTTGCTGGGAAATATCGCGGCTCGCGCCGGCGGTCTCGCCGAGGGTTTCGATGGCGCCGATGAGACGTTCGGTCTGCTCGCGCTGCTCGGGGATGCGGTCGAGGGCCTCGGGCACGCGCTCGACGATCTCCATCAGGCGGGCCGAGCGGGATTCCTGTTCGTCGAGGTGCGTCTGCACGCGGCGCACGAGTTCGAGTACTTCCTTGTAGTTTTTCTGAAGCTCGGTGATGAGTTCCTGCTTGGCCTTCTTCGAGCTCAGGCGCTTCTCGTCGCTCTCGTTCACGTCGAAATCGACGGTCGAATCGCCTGGGGAGGGCGTCCGCGGTGTTTCGTCACCGTCGAGGTGGGTGAGGTCGATCGCCACGGGTTCCTTGGGGGCCACGGAATCGGCGAGGCGGCGTCCCGGGTGAGGGTCGTTGGTCTCGGGCGTCACGGCGCCGTTCTTTTCGAGCCCCATCGCCGACTTGATCTTGCTGAAGACGCCCATGCGTGTCGCTCCCTTTGGCCGCGGGTTTCCGGCACAATGAGCATAGATGCGCCGCCTGCCCGTTCTGGTCCTGCTCTGTGTTATTTCGACGATTTTCTCCTGCGCGGATCAACCTTCGTCACAACCGACCGGCGAAACACGCCTGGTGGTCATCAGCCCGGCGCTCGGGCGGATCGTCGCCGATCTCGGGGTGGGCGGGATGGTCGTCGGGCGGCACTCGTGGGACCGGGCCTTCCCCGAAGCGCCCAGCGTGGGGGACCAGGCGTCGATCGACTACGAGGTGCTGCGGCGTCTGGAGCCGACGCACGTCCTGCTGCAGTGGGGGGACCGCCCGCTGCCCGCCCGCCTTGTTTCGCTGGCGGAGCGAGAGAGCTGGGAAGTGGCGAACGTCGAGATTCTGTCGCTGGATGATATCGCCGGGGCGACGCGGAGCGTTGCAGCGTTCTGTGGTGATGACGCAGCGCGTGCTCGCGCTGAGGAACTCGTGGGCGATCTCAGCGCAGCGCTCGCGCCGCGCGAGGGGTTCGGGGAACGCGCCGGCCGGGTTGTGTCGCTGTACGGCGTGAGCCCGCTGGGGATCGCCGGCGCCGGGTCGTTCACGCACGAGATGCTCGAGCGCCTCGGCGCGGACAGCGTGCCGGATACGGGCGCGCCCTTCATCGCGATGGATCCGGAAGACCTGCGCCGCCTTGATCCGGACACGGTGGTGTTCTTTGCGCCGAACGCGGATGGCGAAGAGCGGCGCGAGCTGACGGCGGCGCTGGAACGGTTCGATCTGCGCGCAGCGCGCAAAAAACGTGTGGTGTTCGTGACACACGCGGATGCGTTGCTGCCGAGCACAGCGATGGTCGAAGTGGCGTGGGAGTTAGGCAGGGCTTTTGAGCGTCTGGACGGCGTCGAGTGATTTAATGAAACTTTGATCAGTTGAACCGTCGATGTGTGGTAGTATGAGCATGTCGCAGATTAAATAGGAGGTATGAGCAATGCTGCGCCATGCCGTACTCGTCACTTGCAACGTTCTTGCTTTGACATCCTCACCGCTGCTTTCAGACCCGGGGGAGCAAGCTCACAAGTTGCTTTCTCCTGACGGAGCCGATGGCGACCGATTCGGGCTCGTGCTGGATATCGATAGCGGGTTCGTTGCCGTTGGCGCGCCGTACAAGCGCGTCGATGGGGCGCGTGTTGGCGAAGCTCTCGTATACAACGCCGACAACGGGCAGTTTCTCCACCGTCTTGTTCCGGATGTCCCCGGCTTGGGCTTCATCGGCGTCACACTGGCGTCTGACGCCGGACGCACAGTTGTCGGTGCGCAAGGCGGAGCCCCGGAGGGCTGGGTCTACCTGTTCGACACCGCCAGCGGCGCCCTGATCCGTCGCCTCGCTCCCCCCGCGGTCGCCGGGGGCGAGCTCCGTATCCGCACCGTTGATATCCAGGGTGACATTGTTGTGGGGACATGGATCCTGCGGGACGACCTGACCGGCGACGATACGTATCACACCTACGTGCTCGACGCCGCCACGAACAGCGTGCTGCACGAACTGGTCGCGACGAACGAAGTCATCGCGGACGAAGGCAGTCCCATCGGGGAAGGCATCCGGATGGGCTCTTCGATCAGCATCTCGGGCGACCGGGTGATCGTCGGTCATCTCTACGACGACGAACTGGGCGTTAACGCCGGAGCCGCGTTCGTCTTCGATCTCACGACCGGGCAGCAGCTGAGAAAACTCATCGCTCCTGACGGCGCGTTCAACGAGTTCTTCGGCGTCTCGGTCGCGCTCGACGCCGACCACGCGATCGTCGGCGCCAGCAAGCACAACGCCGGCCCGACAGGAGAGACGGGCGCGGCGTACGTGTACGACGTCACGAACGGGGCCATGATCTTCAAGCTGGAGCCCGATGCCGAGCCGTCGTCCCGACACCTCTTCGGCGTCTGGGTCGATATGAACCAGTCTGTTATCGTCGTCGGGGCGTCGCAGGAGCACGTGATAGGCAACGATTCCGGCGCGGTGTACACGTTCCATCGGGAGAGTGGAACCCCCCAGCACAAGCTGCTCTCTGAGGATCTGGCCGCCCGAGACAACTTCGGCGCGAGCGTCGCGGTGGACGGTTCGACCGTCGTGGCAGCGGCCATCGATGACGATGACTTCGGCTCCATGTCCGGGTCTGCGTACGTCTTCGACGCCTGCTTCAGCACGAACCCCGCCGACCTCGACGGGAACGGCGCCGTTGACTCCGGCGACCTCGCCGTCCTGCTCGCGGCGTGGGGCGGGCCTTCCGCTGATCTTGACGGTGACAGCGCCACCGGTTCGAGTGACCTCGCCATCCTGCTCGCGGCCTGGGGTTGCTCCTAAGCGGTCAGCGCGAGGACTTTTTCCAATCGCCTCACCGCTTCGCGCAACCGATCCTCACCCGTCGTGAGCGCCACGCGGAAGTATCCCTCACCCGTGGCGCCGAAGGCCGTGCCGGGGACGAGCATCACGTGGGCCTCGTCGAGGCAGCGTTTGGCGAAGGCCTCGCTTGTAGTGCCCGCGGGGACCTTGCCCCACGCAAAGAAACCGGCTTGCGGTAGCGGCGTGTGCAGGCCGAGTTCGTTGAGCGCCGGGATGAGCATGTCGCGACGTGATTCGTAGATGCGCCGGTACTCCGCTACGGCCTCGTCGTCGTAGCGCTTCAGCGCCTCGGCGCCCGCGAGTTGGATCGGCGCGAAGACGCCTGAGTCGTGCGTGGCCTTCACCTTCCCGAGCGCCGTGATGATGTCCGGGCGGCCCACCGCGAAGGCCACCCGCCAGCCCGTCATGCAGAAGGTCTTGGAGAGGGAGTGGAACTCGAGCGCGGGCGTGCTCTCGATGTCCGCGCTTTCCGCCTGCCACAGCGAGGGCGGCTTGTGCTCGGCGTCGAAGTAGATCTCCGAGTACGCCTGATCGGAGAGCAGCGTCAGGTCGTGCTTCGTCGCGAACCGCGCGGCGTCTTCGAAGAAGTCCAACCCCGCCGTCGCGGCGGTCGGGTTGCCAGGGTGATTCACCAGCAGCAGCGACGCGCCGGTCGGGTCGATCGTGTTGAAATCCATCCGCCATCCGTTGGCCTCGCTGAGCGCGACGGGCGCGGGCTTCATCCCCGTGTAGATCGCCGCGTTTCCGTACACCGGGTAGCACGGCTCGGGGTAGAGCAGGCGGTCGCCCGGGTTCGACACCGCCAGCGGCAGGTGCGCGAGGCCTTCCTTGGAGCCGATAAGGATTTGTAGGTGGCGGTCGGGATCGACCTTCACGCCGAAACGCCGGGCCATGAACCCCGCCGCGGCGTCGAGCAGCTCGGGCCGGCCGCGCCCGTAGTTGTAGTGATGGTTGGCCGGATCCCCGGCGGCTTTCTGCAACGCCTCGACAACAAACGCCGGCGCCCCCATGTCCGGGTCGCCCACCGAGAGGTTGATGACGTCATGCCCCTGCGCTTCGAGCGCCGTGCGCTGGGCTCCGAGGGCGGTGAAGACGAAGGGCGGGATGGCGGCGAGGCGGGCGGAGGTGGGCATATCGGGATGGTAACTCGTCGCTCACAATCAGTTTCTGTCGAGTGCCAGCATGTTGCGAAGTGACATGTCGTGACGAGTCTCAAGGACTCGTTGATTGCGCTTGTATCGTTCATTATCGTCAAATTAGTAAACAGTGCCTCCATCAAGCCGTGCCATCAGTGCAGTCCGACGCAAGCGTTCTGGAGAAAACAATGCAGCGAGTTCGCGTGAAGAAGTGGGAACTGTCAAACGGTTTCGCCGGCGAGCTGGCGTTTGTGGTACCGCTCACGTTAGCGTTTGGCATAGCGGGAGCAGCGGCTGGGCAGACTTTTGGATCCGCCGCACGGTTTGCCGTCGGAGATGCGCCAATATTCTTGACGCTTGGAGACATCGACGGTGATGGAGTATTGGATCTCGCCGTCGCCAATGAGTTCAGCAATGATCTTTCTGTCTTGCTTGGTATGGGGGATGGTACGTTTGGCATCGAGCAACGTCTGACTGTAGGGACGCAGCCGGAATCGATTTCTATGGGCGATCTTGACGGAGATGGAGTATTGGACCTCGCGGTAGCGAACGAAGTGAGTAACGACGTCTCGGTTTTGCTCGGGGTTGGGGACGGAACGTTCTCAGGCGAGCAGCGATTCGGAGTTGGCAACAGGCCACAGTCAGTGGCAATTGGTGATTTTAATGGCGATGCTGCTGCGGATCTTGCCGTCGTCAATCAGAGCAGCGACGATGTTTCGATCCTTCTGGGGGCTGGCGATGGGACGTTCAGCGGTATGCAGGCATTCAGCGCTGGAGATGAGCCGGTATCCGTGGCGATTGGGGAGTTCAATGGCGACGGCGCTGCGGACATTGCAATTTCCAACGGGACCAATGATGTCACCGTATTGCTCGGAGTAGGGAACGGAAACTTTGTGTCGATGCAGCAGTATCCGGTGGGCAACAGTCCGTTCTCGATTGTGATCGGGGATTTCGACGACGACGGCATTGCTGACCTCGCTGTTGCGAATTCCTTTGCCGAGAGCGTTTCGGTGCTGTTGGGGAACGGGAGCGGACAGTTCGCCGAGGAAGAAAGATTTGGGGTGGGTGACCGCCCGCAATCTGTGGCTATTGCTGATCTCGATGGTGACGGGGTATTAGATCTGGTAGTTCTAAATGTCTTCAGTGAAGATATTTCTGTATTACTTGGAGCGGGTGACGGTACTTTCGCTGATGAGTATCGCGTTGGCAACGGCGAGACTCCGCGATCCGTCGCAGCGGTGGATCTCAATGGTGACGGCGCAGTCGATCTTGTGTACACCAATAGAGAGACCGACGATGTATCCGTGCTGCTGAACCTCGTGAGCAGTTCGGCGGATCTTGATGGGGACGGGCGTATAGATTCAAGCGACCTCGCCATCCTGCTGGCGGCGTGGGGGTCGGGAGACCCGGCTGCAGACCTCGACGGCGACGGCTCTGTTGGTTCGAGCGATCTCGCGATCTTGCTCGCTGCTTGGGGTTGATAGATACAGCAAGCGGTGGCGTATGCCCTCACTCCCGGCCCCTCTCCCCGCGGGAGAGGGGGGTTACTCCTGCCGCGCCTTCGCCGCCAGCGCCATGTCCTTCCGCTTGCGCTGCAACTCCGCATCAATAAACGCCTGCACGTCGCCGTCGAGGACCGTTTGCGGGTTGGCCCCGTGGTTGGTGCGGTGGTCCTTCACGCGGTTGTCGTAGAGGACGTACGACCGGATCTGGGCGCCCCAGCCCTTGTGCTCCAGCTTGCCGCCGGCCGCGGCGGAGATCTCCGCCTGGCGTTTTTCTTCCTCGATCTGCTCGAGCTTGGCCTGGAGGATCTGCATCGCCTGGCGCTTGTTCTGCCCCTGGTCGCGGTGCGTCGACGAGACGACCATCAGCCCCGTCGGCTTGTGGACCACACGGCACGCCGAGGCGACCTTGTTCACGTTCTGCCCGCCGGGGCCCGACGACCGCGCGAAGAAGGTGAACTCGAGTTCCGTCTCGGGGATCTCAAGGGCGGTTTCCTCGAACTCGGGGATGACGTCCACGGTGGCGAAGGAGGTCTGGCGTTTGCCCTGGGCGTTGAAGGGGGAGACGCGGGCGAGGCGGTGGGTGCCGCGCTCGCAGGAGAGGTAGCCGAAGGCGTAAGGGCCCTTGACATGGAGCGTCACCGAATCGATGCCGACCTCGACGCCGTGCTGCAGGCTGAGCTCTTCGATCTTCCAGTCGCTGTGGTGCTTGTCGAAGAACTTGAGGTACATGCGGAAGAGCATCTCGGCCCAGTCGTTGGCCTCGGTGCCGCCGTCGCCGGAGGAGATGGTGAAGAAGCAATCCCTGTGGTCGTGGGGACTTGAGAGCAGGGAGCGCAGCTCGATCTTGTCCATCCGCTTGCTGAGGCGGTGGAGGTTCTCGTCGGTCTCGCTGAGAAGCTCGTCGTCCCCGGCGTCCTTGGCGAGCTCGTAGCCCACGGCCACGTCTTCGAGCTCTGACTGGAACTCGGTGACGGGCTCGATCTGGGCTTTGATGAGCTTCAGCTCGCTGACGACGGCGTTGGCGGCCTTCTGGTCGTCCCAGAACGCCGGTTCCCCCATCTTCTGCTCAAGTTGATGCAACCGTTCGGTTTTTGCGTCGTAGTCAAAGAGAGTCGCGGATCGTCAAAATCCGCGCCTCGAGGTCGTCGATCACCGGCTGGTGCGCTTCGTAGTGCATGGCGGGAGTATAATCGGCGGTTCAATCTGTGGGGCGTGAGGGCAGTGTCCCGACCGGCTTCGTCCTGTCGGGCGCGAGAACAGAGATGACTGAGGAGCTTTTCCGATGATGATGCGGTCGCCGGTCGGTGTTGTTGCGCGTGTGTCGTCCACTCTGGGGCTGGCTCTGTGCGCCGGGCTGGCGTCCTCCTCGGCCCTTGCGACCAACATCATCTGGGACGGCGGGATCTCCGGGACCTTCCAGGACGCCACGAACTGGGTGGGTGATCAGCTCCCCACCTTCGGCGACACGGTCATCTTCCGGACCTCCCCGTTCATGGACATCACCTTTGACGACACGGTGATTACCGGCCGACTGCTCCACAACGAGGGCGATCTGATCCTGAACCTGAACGGTCACGATCTCGATCTCCGCGTCGCCAGCGGCGTCACCGAGTCCTGGACCAGCGGCGTCGGTGTCGCCGACGGCGGGGATGTTCACATCGAAGCCGGGCGCGTCATCTGCAACTTCGCAGGCATCGCTGCGGGCAGCGGTGAGCGCAGCCACCTGATCCTCGATGACCCCGCGGCGATCTTCGAGTCACGTGAAAGCTCCCGCGTCGGCGCCTTCGGCCCGGGCTCGATCGCGCTCAGCAACCAGGCCTCCCTCGTGGTCGGGAACGACCTCGTCATCGGGGAAACCGCCTTCGGCGACGGCGTCATCACGCTTGTTGACGTCGGCACCACCGCCACCATCGACGACCAGATCCAGGTCGGCGCTATCGGCGACGGCATCCTCCGCGTTAACCCCGGTGCGGTCGCGACGTGCGTCGATATGTTCATCTCGGCATTCGAGACTTCGACCGGCGACGTGTTCATCACAGGAGAAGGCGCTCGCCTGGACTGCTCCGGCGCCGCAGCCGTGGGCTTTGAGAACGCGGGCCTCCTCGAGATCAACCAGGGAGGCGTGCTGTCCGCCTTCCAGTTCCGCGTCGGGTTCAACCCGCTCAGCAGCGGCATCGTCCGTGTGCAGGGCGAGGGCTCGTTGCTTGACATCGCTACGGACGCCGCCGTCGGTTCCGCGGGCATCGGCGAGATGTTGATCCGAAACGGCGCCCGCGCCGATCTCGGCGAACTCTCCATCACCTCAGCCCAGGAGATGGCGATGGTCCGTGTCGAGAACCCCACCTCACGTCTCGATATCCGCGATGAACTCCGTGTCGGTTCAGTCGGAGCCGGGCTTCTTGAGATCTTTGACGGCGCCGCCGTCACCGCCGACGACACCGTGATCAACCCGGGCGGCCTCATCGATATGGACAACGCCGACTTCACGTTCACTTCGCTCACCGTCACCAACCCCGGAGTTGGCGGTGGGGGGGCGCGCGGTGGCGGCATCCTCGAGACCGGTCTTCGAGGCAACGGGATCCTCACAGGCGATGTCATCAACCGCGGCATCATCGCCCCCGGGCCCGATTTCACCACCATCCCGCTCACCGGCTCTTTGACTTTCGAGCAGACCTCCGTATTCGATCTCGATTTCCGCGCCCGCGCCGTCGGTGAGCCAATGAGCGACGGCATGACGGTCACGGGGGACGTTGTTCTCGGGGGAACCCTCCGGATGACCCGCGACGGCACCCTCAACCCCGATTTCCTCCAGAGCTTCCCGATCATCAGCGCCGCCGCCTCGATCAGCGGACGCTTCGACGACGCCGAGATCGACCAGCCCTCTGTCACCGAGCTCCGCTTCATCATCGTCTCGGGCGCCACCGATGTGAATATCGTCGCCACCATCGTGGGTGACGTCACCGGCGACGGCTCCGTCGATTCCGCCGACCTCGCCAACCTCCTCGCCTCCTGGGGCACGAGCGAGCCCAACAGCGACTTCAACGACGACGGCGTCATCAACGCCGACGACCTCGCGGTCATGCTCGCTGCGTGGGGGAGCTGATTTTTTAGCGCAAGAGCGCGAAACAGCGTGTTTGGCGGCGTTCTCCTGGTGAGAGACCCTCACAAGGAGACTTCCATGACACGCACGCTCGCCCTCGCCGCCACACTCGCCCTGGCAACCCCCGCCGCCGTCGCCCAGCACGACATCAGCTTCAAGGGCGGGACCGCCAAGGAGTACTACAACACGCTCCAGGAAACGATCCCGGGAATCCGCCTGGTCGTTCATCCTGACGTTGATTACTTCATGATGCCGCCGGTGCAGTTGCCGGACGTATCCATCGACGCGGCGGTGTGGGCCGCTGCCAAGCTGGTCGATGGCGTTAATGCCGACATGATCCCTGGCGCGAGCTCCGAGGGGCATACCTATATCGTCGGCGCTTCGGCCGAAGCGGTGGCTGCCCAACTCAGCGCGCCGACGACATTCGATCTCGATTTCCCCGGCGGATCACTTGAAGCGCTTGTTGAAGAACTGCGTGAAGTCGCGGATGCCAACATTATTCTGTATCCAGACGCCGCCGGCGTCCCGGTGCTGCCCATGCGTCTGCGCCGGACCACGGTGTGGGACGTGCTGGGCACGGTTGATCGGGAGCCTCTTGACAGACAAAACCAATTGAATCTGCGCTCGTTCATGGGTCCAAACGAAGGCGCCATTTACGCTCTCCAGCGTGGCGAAGCGCAGCAAAGACAGGCAAGGATGACGACCGCTGCCTACTCGCTCGCCGAAATCCTCCGCAGAGATGTAATGAACGCTGATGAGGTGATCGGCGCTATCGAAACTGCCCTGGAAACATCGGGCGAGGAAGCAACCATCCGATACCATGAAGGCACGGAAGTGCTGATTGTCCACTGCCCATCAGATCAGAGCGCGCTTGTCCAACAGGTCCTCGGCGCCGTTCAAGACACAGCTCACCAACGCTCACGCGGCGAGTGAGCAGGCGTTTGTGTCAGAACCAAACTTCAAGAATACTCGTGCTCTCACCCGCGCTGTCGGCGCGGGTGATCCGCGCGCCGTCGAACACCTCTACAAATCGAGATTCGAGATGGTTCTGAGCGCGGCGAGACAAACCGGCTTCGACGAGCAGCGCGCCCTCGACGTGGTGCAGGACACCTTCATGAAAGCCATCCGCGCCATGCCGGTGATCACCACCGACGCCCAGCTCGACGCCTGGCTCCGGCGCGTCGCCCTCCGCACGGCTCTCGATCATCTCCGCACAGAACGCCGCCGCGCGAAGCGCGATCGCGCCCATGCAACAACTGAAACCAGCGAACACGACGCACGCGCCGCAGTGCTCCGCAAAGAACTCGCGACCATGAAACGCTCCACCATCGAACTCCTCCAACTCCGTCATCAGGCCGGTCTCACGCTCGACGCCATCGCCCGCCGTGTCGGCTCCACCACCGGCGCTGTGGACGGCCGCCTGCGGCGCGCCGCCACCAAACTCGGCGCTAGGCTCAAGGAGAACGACGCGTGACCCGCTTCGACGAACGCAAAGCCGAGATCCTTCAAGAGCTTCAAGCTGAAGCACAGGCCGCCGTTGGTCGCAAGCGCGCGATCCGCGCCACCTCGACCGCCGCCGCGCTCGCCCTCGTCGCCGCCGGCGCCTGGTGGCTCATGCCCGGCGCGCCCATGCAAGCACCGCCGCAACCACAGATCGCCCACGGCAACCCCAGCATCATCACCACCAGCGTCAACCTCGATGACTACGCGATCAGCGACGACGAACTCCTCGCCGCCCTCGACGAGACCGGCGAGCCCTACACCCTCATCTGGGTTGACGGCGCTCCGCAACTCATCGAGCCGCCCGAGCAAGAAACGCAAGCCGACTCCATCTGATATGCGCGCGACTAATGAGGGTGCCACTGGCGGCTCGCTGCCAGTGCCTTGGTAGGCATCTACTTCAACCCACCAAGAAACTCACCCACCCGGTCCATCCCCGCGCTGATCTGCTCCTCTGAGCACGCAAAGCTAAAGCGCACACACCGCTCCCCGGCGCCGCCGAAATCAACCCCCGGTACGCACGCGACGAGGTGCTCTTCCAAAAGCGCCTGGGCAAAGTCAACGACGGTCTCGATCTTCTTCCCGCCCGCGCTCGTCTTGCCCAGGTGCGCCGACACATCCGGGAACACATAAAACGCCCCCGTCGGGTCCGGGCACACCACGCCCGCCATCGCGCTCACCCGACCATGCATCAGCGCGCCGCGCTTCGCGAACGCCCGACGCATCCGCTCCACGTCCTCGGCGCACTCTTCCAACGCGACCACCGCCCCCGGAAGCGCGAACGTCGTCACCGCCGTGTTGATCTGCCCCTGCAGCTTCGTGCACGCCTTCGCGAGCGAGAGCCCGAACTCCCCCGGGCACGCCATGTACCCCAGCCGCCAGCCCGTCATCGCGTACGCCTTCGAGAACCCGTTGACGGTGACGACCCGCTCCGCGATCGCCGGCACAGCGCCCAGCGAGAAGTGCCGCGCCTCGCCGTAGATCAGCTTCTCGTAGATCTCATCAGTAAGGATCACCAGATCCGGGCACAGCGTGCGGGCCGCTTCTTCGAGCACGCCCGCGAGCGCCGTGATCTCCTCGGGCGCGTACATCACGCCGCAGGGGTTCGAGGGGGAGTTGAAGACGAACACCCGCGTCCGCTCGTTCAGCGCCGCGCGGAGCTGATCCGGCGTGATCTTGAAGTGCTGCTCGGGCCCCGCCGCAACCTCCACGACCTTCCCACCCGCCAGCTCGGCCTGCGGGCGGTACGACACCCACGCGGGGGTGGGGATCACCACCTCCTGCGCCGGCTCGCCTGGGTCGAGCAACGCGTGGAACAGCAAATACAGCGATTCCTTCCCGCCTGCCGAGACTACGACATGGTCCGGCGTCACACCCTCGATATCGTTCTCGGACTTGAGCTTGCGCGCGATGGCCGCCCGCGTGTCGGGGTCGCCGGGGGGAGGCGCGTAGCCCGTGCGCCCGGCATCGAGCGCCGCGGCCGCGGCGGCTTTGATCTTGTCGGGTGTATCGAAATCGGGCTCGCCGGCGGCGAAGGACAGCACGTCCTTGCCTTGGGCCTTGAGGGCCTTGGCGGTGGTGGCGACGGCGACGGTGGAGGAGGCCCGCAGGCCCCGGACGCGGGAGGAGAGCTGCATGGCGGGCAGGGTAGCGGGTTGCCGGTGGGGGGGCGTGGGGCTATCCTCATCGATTCAGGTTCGCGGGGAGTCTCCGCGCCTGGACGTGACGGCCAATCGAACGAACAGAGCAACCCGCACCGGGCGGGTGGAGATCGACCACGCATGAGTGTCACCGCTGAGCGTAAGACAAGCATCATCAGCGAGCACCGTCGCCACGAGGGCGACAGCGGCTCGCCCGAGGTGCAGATCGCGGTCCTGACGGAACGGATCGCGAACCTGACGACCCACATGAAGAAGAACAAGCACGACTTCCACAACCAGCGCGGGCTGGTGGGGCTCGTGAACAAGCGCAACAGCCTGCTCCGCTACCTCGGTCGCACCGACCGGGACCGCTACCAGGCCCTCATCAAGAAGCTGGGCCTCCGCAAGTAAACACGGAGGGTTCGGCGGCCCCGCGCGTCGTCGCGGACGCACCGCTTGCTGCGGCAGTGAGCCCAGAGCGCTCCACAAGAGCGCCTTCGGCTTTCTGCCTCTCGGGTGTGGCGTCTGCTGTGAGGATGACGACGCGGGATCACACATCAGGACGCCCGGCCCCGCGCGCCGCCCGCGGATCGCGCCCCGTCCGATCGATGCAGAAAGCAGAACATCTCATGAGCACCACCACGACCAAAGCGGTCCGCGTCGAACGCGAGATCGGCGGACGCACCCTCGTTCTCGAAACCGGCCAGGTCGCCAAGCTGGCCTCCGCCGCCGTCATGGCCAGCTACGCCGAGAGCACCGTCCTCGGCACCGTCGTCCGCTCCGACCCCCGCCCGGGCCTCGACTTCTTCCCCATGCAGGTCGATTACCGCGAGAAGCTCACCGCCTCGGGCAAGTTCCCGGGTGGCTTCCGCAAACGCGAGGGCGCCCCGAACGAAAAAGAAATCCTCACCATGCGGATGATCGACCGCCCCATCCGCCCCCTCTTCCCTGACGGCTTCATCGACGAGGTGCAGATCCAGTGCTGGGTCATGAGCCACGACGGGCAGAACGACACCGACGTGCTCGCCAGCGTCGCGGCCTCCGCCGCCTTGCACATCTCCGACGCGCCCTTCCAGGGCCCCATCGCCACCGTGCGCGTGGGGCGCATCTTCACCGACGAGGGCGCCCGCTTCGTCCTCAACCCCACCGCCACGCAGATGGAGTACTCCGACCTTGACCTCGTGCTGTCCGGTCACACCGACGGCGTGAACATGATCGAGGTCGGCGCCGCCGAGATCACCGAAGACGACATGCTCGCCGCCATCGAGTTCGGCATGGAAGCGGTCGTCGAGATCTGCGACATGATCGAAGAGTTCCGCAAGAAGGCGGGCGTCGACAAGCGTGAGGGCAACCTCAACCTGCCTTCCGACGACGTCGTCAAGCAGGTCGATTCGTTCGCCGGCAAGAAGATGCTCAAGCTCCGCCAGATCAAGGACAAGACCGAGCGCGGCGATCAGATCCGCGAGCTCCGCGACGAGATGCTCGAGAAGCACTTCCAGGAAAAGACCAACGGAACCGTCGGCGAGTGGAACGAGAGCAAGGAGCGGCGCTCGATGGCCAAGGAGGCTTTCCGCACGCTCGAGAAGAAGACGACCCGCAAGCTGGTCGTCGAGAAGGGCCTCCGCGCCGACGGGCGCAACGCCGACGAGATCCGTCCCCTCGAGATGCAGGTCGGCACGCTCGCCCGCACCCACGGCTCCGCCCTATTCCAGCGCGGCGAGACGCAATCGCTCGTGAGCTGCGCCCTCGGCACCGCCCGCGACGAGCAGGTCGTCGACGGCCTGATGCCCGAGTACTCCAAGAAGTTCATGCTGCACTACAACTTCCCGCCCTTCTGCGTGGGCGAGGCCCGGCGCATCATGGGCCCCAGCCGTCGTGAGATCGGCCACGGCGCCCTCGCCGAGCGCTCCCTCGCGGGCGTCATCCCCAGCGCCGAGGACTTCCCCTACACCGTCCGCCTCATCAGCGACATCACCGAGTCCAACGGGTCCTCCTCGATGGCCTCGGTCTGCGGCGGCTGCCTCGCGCTTATGGACGCCGGCGTTCCCATCATCGACACCTGCGCCGGCATCAGCGTCGGGCTTATGTCCGACGACGACGGCAACGAGGTCATGATCCTCGACATCATCGGTGAGGAAGACTTCTTCGGCGACATGGACTTCAAGGTCTCCGGCACCCGCGAGGGCATCACCGGCATCCAACTCGACCTCAAGGCCCGTGGCCTGAACATGGAGCAGATCGCCCAGACCTTCGAGATGGCCCGGACCGGGCGCCTCCAGATCATCGACGAGATGGAGAGCGTCATCCCCGAGCCGCGCGAAGAGATGAGCATGTACGCCCCGCGCCTCATCAGCCTCAAGATCGATCCCGAAAAGATCGGTCGCGTGATCGGGCCGGGCGGCAAGGTCGTCCGCGGCATGCAGGAGAAGTACGGCGTCAACATCGAGGTCGAAGACGACGGCACCGTCCTTGTCTCCGGTCTCAACGCCGAGAACGTGATGACCGCCGCCAACGAGGTCGAGGCCATCGGCGCCGACATCAAGGTCGGCGCCGTTTACCACGGCACCGTCGTCTCGGTGAAGGACTTCGGCGCCTTCGTCGAGCTCGCGCCGGGCACCGACGGCATGTGCCACGTCTCCCAGCTCGACACCGACTACGTGGAGAGCGTGGCCGATGTTGTCAATGTCGGCGACAAGATCCACGTCAAGGTGATCAACGTCGACGAGCAGGGGCGCATCAAACTCAGCCGCAAGGCGTACCTCGAAGACCTGGAGCCCGCCGCCGCCGGCAAGGGCTGATCGCTCACGCCCGGCGGGCGTGGTCCAATAAGCGTTGACGCGGACCCTCGCGTGCGGTAGCCTCGCGCTGTTCGGCAGCGTGTGCCGCTGTCGCATTGGCAGGACGGGATCCGTCGGGCGCACCAAGCCCGCAACGGGCCTGAAAGACGTATTGGGCCGTTGCGTTGCGAAATGCGAACGGCGGGTTCTCAGAGCGGTGCGAGCGAGCAACCCTCGCGTCCACCGGTTCAGGGGGCACGCATGAGCGATCCGACCCGCCTCGAATCAACGACGGGCATGGTGAAATGGTTCGACGCCCGTAAAGGCTTTGGCTTTATCGTCGGCCCCGAAGGCCAGGACATCTTCGTCCACTATTCAAAGATCCAGGGCGACGGTTACCGCGTGCTCGAAGACGCCGCCGAGGTCGAGTACGACGCCGAAAAGACCGACCGCGGCTGGCACGCCACACGTGTGACGCGCCTCGCGCAGGTCGAGGTGAGAACACGCCAGCGCAAATACGCCCGAACGCCGCGCCGCTAACAAGTTCATACGTCGGGTATCGTCCAGCGATGGAGATCGGCTGGTTCGTAGTGGGCGGCGTCACGGGCGCGCTGGCGTCCCTGTGGGGAGCGCGCCTCGCAATCCGGCGCTCTGTGCGCCGCGCCGTCCGCGCCGAGCGCCGCGCCCTCGCCGCAGAACGCCTCGCCGAGATCGGCTCCATGACCGGCGGCCTCGCCCACGAGATCAAGAACCCGCTCTCCACTATCGGCCTCAACGCCCAGCTCCTGGGCGAGGCGATCGACGAGCTCGACGTCGCCGAGGACGAACGCGCCCGCCTCGACAAGCGCGTCACCCTGCTCACCCGCGAGACCGACCGCCTGCGCGAGATCCTCGAAGACTTCCTGCGCTACGCCGGCGAGTTCCGCTTCGAGCCCCGGCGCTGCGACATCGCCGCGATCGTCCGAGAGTTCGCCGACTTCTTCGAGCCCCAAGCCCGGAGCCAGAACGTGCGCATCAGCGTCGACGCCCCGCAGCGCGCCGAAGCCGTGGTCGACCCCGACGCCCTCAAGCAGGCGCTGCTCAACCTCTCGCTCAACGCCGCGCAGGCGATGGAAAAAACCGGCGGGCAACTCACAATCAGCGTTGCTTTCTCAGAAGACGACGACCTCGGCGCCGCGCTCGACATCAGCGTCGCCGACACCGGCCCGGGTGTGCCCGAAGAAAAACGCGAGGAGATCTTCCGTCCGTACATCACCGGTCGTCGCGCCGGCGCTGGCTTGGGTCTCGCCATAACCAAGCGCATCGTCAGCGAACTCGGCGGGCGTGTGTGGGTGGAAGAGAACGAGCCGCAGGGCGCGTGCTTCGTCATGCGACTGCCCGTCGAATCCGGTGTGAACTGATGGCCGTCCGCCTCGAAATCCTCGAGCGCTCAAACGCCGCCAAAGCGCGCCGCGGTCGCGTCCACACCCCTCACGGTTCTTTTGAGACTCCTGCCTTCATGCCCGTCGGCACGAAGGCTTCTTTGAAAGGCCTCGTCCCGACGCTCGTGCGCGCCACCGGCAGCGAGATCGTTCTCTCCAACACCTACCACCTCATGCTCCGCCCCGGCGCCGAACTCATCGCCCGGCGCGGCGGCCTGCACCGCTTCATGGGCTGGGCGGGGCCGATCCTGACCGACTCCGGCGGCTACCAGGTGTACTCCCTCTCCGACATCGGCGCGGCAGACGACGACGGCGTCGCCTTCAAGTCCGTTGTCGACGGATCCACCATCAAGATGACGCCCGAGCTCGCGATGAACGTGCAGCAGAAGCTGGGCGCTGACATCGTCATGGCCTTCGACGACTGCCCGCCCTCGATCGATCCCAAAACGTCCAACGCCGCCCGCGAGCGCATGATGGCAACCAAGACCGGCGCCTTCGGAAAGGACTACGACCACGACAAGCGCCTCGACGTCTCGATGGAGCGCACCGCCCGCTGGCTCGAGCGCTGCAAGCGCGCCCACGAAGGCTTCAAAGATCAACAAGCCCTCTTCGGCATCGTGCAGGGCGGGACCGATCTCGACCGGCGCACGCGCTCCGCCGAGCAGGTGTGCAATGTCGAACTCCCCGGCTACGCCATCGGCGGCGTCGCGGTGGGGGAGGGGTTCGAGGAGATCATCAGCGTCGTCAACCACACGGCGCCGTTGCTGCCCGAAAAAAAACCCCGCTACCTCATGGGCGTGGGCTACGAGAAGGACATCCTCGCCGCGGTGCTCGCCGGGGTGGACATGTTCGACTGCGTACTGCCCACCAGAAACGGGCGCTCCGCCAACGCCTTCACCAGCACGGGCCAGATCCGCCTCAAAAACGCCAAGTTCGCCGAGGATGACGCCCCCATCGAAGCGGGCTGCGACTGTCTCGCCTGCGACCCTGGATCACACGCCTGGGAGACGGTCGAGGGCCGCCCCTTCTCACGGGCGTATCTCCGCCACCTGTTCCTCGCCGACGAGATGCTGGGGCCCATCTTGGTCAGTTTGCACAACGTTCGGCACTTCCAGCGTCTGATGGTGGACATTCGCTCGGCGATACGCGAAGATGGGTGGCTCGACCTCGCCCGGCGCTGGCCGGTGTGCGCCCCCGCTCTCGCGGGCCTCACGCCGCCCGCGTAGCGACCGCGCGGGGCGTGTTTCTTGGACCCACGCGGCCCCGCCGCGGCACGACGGACGACCAGATGACCACGCAGCCCGCGCTGTACCCCGCAGACTTCTCCCCCGCATGGATCGCCCAGGCCCCCCCGGTCGCCGGCGAGACCGCGCCCCCGGCCACGACCAGCGAAGGCGCTCCCATCGGCGGCCAAGGCGGCGCGCCCGCGCAGCCCCAGAGCCCCTTCGGCGGCGGCTTCCTCTTCCTCATGCTTGGCCTCCTGGTCTTCATGATCGTCATGTCCTCCATGGGCCAGCGGAAGGAAAAGAAGAAGCGCGCCGAACTCCTCGCTTCCCTCGGCAAGCACGACCGCGTGCAGACCGCCGGCGGCGTCATCGGCACCATCGTCGAGCTCCGCGATCAGGAGGTCGTCGTCAAAGTTGACGAGTCCACCAATACCAAGATCCGCTTCGCCCGCTCAGCCGTGCAGCAGGTCCTTAAGCAGGCCGGCGGCCCCGCCTCCGCCAATGAGATCGCCGACGAGCCCGAGCTCGCCCAAGTCTGAAGCACACACCACAACCACCAACCGATCTGAGCCAACGGGGCGGCTTTCGCCCGGCGTGAGAGACCGACGCGCATGAGACACCTGATCCGCAACACCATCTTGGCGATCGCCGTCGTCGTCATCTGCGCCGCCGCCATCTACCCGCCCGAGCGCAACCTGCGCCGCGGGCGCGACCTCGCCGGCGGCGTCAGCCTCATCTACGCCGTCGAGGTCCCCGACGGCGCCGACACCACCTCCACCATCAACCAGACCATCGACGTTCTGAAAGACCGCGTCGACCCCCAAGGCACCCTCGAGATCAGCTTCGTCCGCCAGGGGCGCAACCGCATCGAAGTGCAGATGCCGCTGCCCAGCGACGAGGTCAAGGCCCTCCGACAGACCTATCTCGACCACATCGAGACCGTCTCCCAGTCCACCCTCGACCCCGACGCCGTCGAGCGCGTCATGCGACTCCCGGCATCCGAACGCGCGGACGCGATCGATTCACTGAGCGCCGGCAACGAGAACCGCGCCGAACTCCTGCGCGTCGCGGCCGTCGCCTACGACGCCGCCCAGGAAGCCCGCCGCGCCTTCGACGAGGCAAGCGAGGCCGCGCAGAACCAGCCCGAAGACGAAGCCGCCGGTCCCTCTCTCAGCGATCCCGACGCGCTTCTCGACGCCGCCGGCGCCGCCGCCGAGGCTTACGAAATCGCCCGCGACGCCGCCGTCGAGTCCGCCATCGACGGCGAGGCGTTGCGCAACGCCGTCGAGCTTTCCGATAAAGAGATCGTCCTCTACGACCCCGATTCCGACGAAACGGTCTCCCAGCCCAGCCCGCGCTCACAGGCCCTCGAGCGCCTGCGCGACCGCCACCCCGCCGCCGTCGATCAGATCAACCGCGCCCTCGAACTCTTCGAGCAGTACGAAGACCAGCGCCGCGGCCTCGACGACCCCAAGGACCTCATCCGCCTGCTCTCGGGCGCCGGCGTGCTCGACTTCCGCATCGCCGCCAGCCGCGACGACCTCCGCGCCATCAGCGAATCCCGCGAGCAGGAGATGCGCCTCGCCTTCCGCGACCGCGGCCCCCGCGCCGCCCAGGGCGACATGCGCTGGTTCGCGCTCGACGACCTGCGCTACTGGTACAACAACGCTCGCGAGTTCCGCGCCATCGAATCAAACCCCGAGGGCTTCTTCGCCAGCCGCGGCCTCGTCGTCGAGCCCCGCGACGGGCAGCACTACATGCTGCTCTGGGACACCCCCGACAAGCGCCTGATCTCCACAGCGGACGACGACTGGGGCCTCTCCCGCGCCTTCGAGAGCATCGATGCGCAATCAGGACGCCCCAGCATCGCCTTCCAGATGGACCCCAGCGGCGCCCTCAAGCTCGGGCGTCTCACCGGCTCAAACGTCGGCAACCAGATGGCCGTCGTCCTCGACGACCGCGTCATCACCGCACCCAACCTCCTCGGGCGCATCACCAGCAACGGGCAGATCGTCGGCCAGTTTACCTCCGACGACATCAACTACATCACCAAAACCATGGCCGCCGGTTCGTTGCAGGCCAAGCTCAGCGACGAGCCTCTCTCCCTCTCCTCCCTCGGCCCCGAGCTCGGCGCCGACAACCTCAAAGCCGGCTACACCGCCAGCATCCTCGCCCTCATCGCCGTCGCCATCTTCATGGTGATCTACTACTTCAGCCACGGCATGATCGCCGTCGTCGCGCTGCTCACCAACGCCATCATCATCCTCGGCGCGATGGCTCTCAACCGAAACTCCTTCACGCTGCCCGGCATCGCCGGCATCGTGCTCACCTTCGGCATGGCGGTGGACGCCAACGTGCTGATCTTCGAACGCATCCGCGAAGAAATGTCAGAAGGCTCCGACCTGCGCCTCGCCGTACGCCTCGCGTACCAGAAGGTGCTCTCGACGATCCTCGACGCCAACATCACCAACTTCATCGTCTGCTTGGTGCTGCTCTACACCGCCACCCAGGAGATCAAAGGCTTCGCGATCACGCTGATGATCGGCATCGTCGCGACGCTCTTCTCCACCCTCTTCGTCACCCGCATCATCTACACGTGGCTCATCGACCGCTTCGGCATCCGGCGCATGCGCCAGCTCCCCGAGGTCGTGCCGCTGATCCAGAACACGCTGAGCCCCAAGGTCAACTGGCTCAAGCTCCGCCCGCTCTTCATCATCATCTCGCTCGGCTACATCGGCCTCGGCGTCGCCATGATCGCCATCCAGGGCGAGAAGATGCTCGACAACGAGTTCCGCGGCGGCACCAAGGTCACCGCCCAGCTCGCCCCCGAGCACTCACCCAAGACCCGCCAGGAGATCGAGGACGCCCTCGCCACTCTTCCGCCCGAAGAGCAGCTCCGCGACGCCGAGATCGTCCCCGAAAACCCCGAATCCGACGGCGTCTCCAGCGGCCGCTTCATTATCAAGACCGTTGACGCCGACCGCACCAGCGTCGAAGAGCGCGTCGGGCGCGCCCTCCAGCAGTGGCTCGACGCTCAGCCCGCGCTCGCCTTCGCCGGCAGCGACGCCTCTGCGTCCCTCGCCCCGATGGACGCCATCCTCGACGGAACCCTCGGCGCCAGCATCGGACGCCCCGAGATCCGCAACGACGTCGCCGAACACCTGGGCGGCGTGGCCATCGTCCTGCAGGACGTCATCCCGTCGGTCACCAAAGACTCCATCATCGCCCGTCTCGAAGAGACGCGCCGCAAGGACGACTACGCCGACCTGCTCCGCCAGAGCTGGGAAGTCGTCGTCACCGACGGGACCGACGACGCCGTCCGCTCCGCCGTCTTTATCGCCAGCGACCCCGACATCGGCTACCTCGACGACGAGACCCGCTGGCGCGATGAGGTCTCCATCCCCAACTGGGAACTCATCCAGACCGCCCTCGCTCAGGGCTCCGATTTCGTCGGCGCCGAGTCCTTCAGCGCCCAGGTCGCCGCCACGCGCCAGGCCCAGGCCATCGTCGCCGTCTTCCTCAGCCTCATCTTCGTGATGGTCTACATCTGGTTCCGCTTCGGCTCGCTCCGCTACTCCATGGCCGCGATCACCGCGCTCCTCCACGACGTCGTCGCCGTCATCGGTCTCATCGCGCTCGCCGAGATCCTCTACGAGCACGTTCCGGAGCTCGCCACTCCCCTCATGATCGAGCCCTTCAAGATCGACCTCGGCCTCATCGCCGCCCTCCTCACGATCATCGGCTACTCCCTCAACGACACCATCGTCATCCTCGACCGCATCCGAGAGAACCGCGGCCGCCTCTCCTACGCCTCCGCCGAGGTTGTCAACCTCTCCATCAACCAGACCGTCAGCCGCACGATCATCACCTCGGGCACCACCCTCGCCGCCGTCCTCACCATGTACGTCCAGGGCGGCACCGGCATCCGCTCCTTCACCTACGCACTCCTCTGCGGCGTCTTCGTCGGGACCTACTCCTCAATCGCCGTCGCCGCGCCCCTCGTCTACTCCCGCAAGGGCGACCGCGCCGCGGCCCGAGCCGCCGAGGCCGCCCGCACCGACATCACGCCCGATCCGGTGTGATTCCGGCCCCGAGCCGGTCTGATTCTGTTCGCGATCCGCTCGGGCCGCTGGAGTTCCCGCCGCCCAGGCCCGATCATGGAAGAGCGCGGGCGGTGCCCGCAACGCCCCAAGGAGGCCACCCGTGGCAGACGCATCAGGCAAGCGCGCCGCCGCCGCGGCCATCGTGCTGATCACCGCCTGGGTCGCCACCTACTGGCTCTGGGAACCCCGCGAGGGCCAGTCCGCCGCCGTCGTCTTTGACGACGCCCCGCCCGCCGTCGCCCTCGACACCATCACACGCGACGAACAGCCCGCCATCGCCGACCCGCTCGCTGACGTGCTGCCCAAACAAACCGAGCCCGAGCCCGCGCCGACCCAGCGCCTCGTCCCGCCCGAGTTCACGCTCTACACCGTGCAGCGCGGGGACGACCTCATGGTCATCTCCCAGCGCCTCTACGGACAGACGCGTCACTGGCAGGCCATCTCCAAAGCCAACCCCAACCTCGACCCCCGCCGCCTCCGCGTCGGACAGGAACTCCTCGTCCCCAAAGACCCCGGCAACATCCAGGGCAAGGTCGTCGACGCCGCCGGCGAAACGCAGACCCCCGCGCCCCCCGAGCCCGAAACCATCGAGCACGTCGTCCAGCGCAACGACAGCCTCTGGAAGATCGCCGAGGCCTTCTACGGCAGCGGCGTCAAGTGGACCATCATCCGCGACGCCAACCGCGACCTCGTCGGCGAAGAAGGCGAAAAACTCCGCGCCGGCATGACCCTCCGCATCCCCCCGGCCCCCAGCCGAGCGCGATGATCGCGCTCCTCAACGCTGAAGCAAAATCGCGCTCAGCGCACCCCGCGCAACGCCCGATAGACTCGCTCTCATGAGCAACGAACACACCGTCGTGCTCGTTCCCGGCGACGGGATCGGGCCTGAGGTTTCAGAAGCCGTCCGCACCGTCCTCCGCGCCGCCGAGGCCCCGATCCAGTGGATCGAGCGCCATGCCGGCGTCGCCGCCATGGACCGCGGCGAAGAGTCCACCCTCCCCCAGGGCACGCTCGACGCTATCCGCGAGCACGGCGTCGGCATCAAGGGCCCCTGCACCACCCCCGTCGGGCGCGGCTTCACTTCCGTCAACGTCGGGCTCCGCAAAAGCCTTAACCTCTTCGCGGCCCTCCGCCCGGTCAAAACGCTGCCGGGCGTGCCTACGCGCTACGAAAACGTCGATCTCGTCATCGTCCGCGAGAACACCGAAGGCCTCTACTCGGGCGTCGAGAACACTGTGACCAAGGGCGTCATCGTCTCCATGAAGGTCGCCACGCTCGAAGCCTGCCAGCGCATCGCCGAGTGGACCTTCCGCTTCGCCAGCCAGCGCAACCGCAAGAAGGTCACCGCCTTCCACAAAGCCAACATCATGAAGATGACCGACGGCCTCTTCATCGACGAGGCCCGCGCCGTCCACGAGCGCGACTACCCCAACATCTCCTACGAAGAGGTCATCGTCGACGCCGGCTCCATGCGCCTCGTCCAGGACCCCTCCCAGTTCGACATCATCCTCTGCGAGAACCTCTACGGCGACATCGTCTCCGACCTCTGCGCCGGGCTCGTCGGCGGTCTTGGCGTCACCCCCGGCGCCAACATCGGGAACGACTGCGCCGTCTTCGAGGCCGTCCACGGCTCCGCCCCCGATATCGCCGGCCAGAACAAGGCCAACCCCCTCGCCCTCCTCATGTCCGCCGTCATGATGCTCGACCACATCGGCGACACCCGCAGCGACACACGATGCAACGACGCCGCCGATGCGATTACGAAGGCCTACGAAGCCGCGCTCACCGACAGCCAGAAAACCGGCGACCTCGGCGGCGACCTCGGCACCCGCGAGTTCGCCCAGGCCGTCGTCGACCGACTCAACGGTTAAAGATGTCCGCGCCAACCGAGTGGGAACTCCCCGGCGCCGAGGGCCAACCCATCCTCGGCGTCACCGACGCCTGCGCGGATGAACCCCAGGCCGCCGTACTGCTGCTGCACGGGCACAAGGGCTTCTACAACTACGGCTGCTACCCCGTCCTCGCCGACCGCCTCCGCTGCGCGCTCCCCGTCTGCGTCCACCGCTTCAACGCCTCCCACTCCGGCATGACCCGCAACGAAGCCACCTTCGAGCGCCCCGATCTCTTCGCCAAAGACACTTGGAACAAACAGGTCCACGACCTCCGCGCCGTCACCCGCGCCGCCCGCGCGGGCCAGCTGCCGCACATCAGCGCAGACAAACCCGTCATCGTCATCGGCCACTCCCGCGGCGGGACCACCTGCCTCCTCTCCTCCGGTCGTCCGGGCGATCCGAATGAAAAACCCGACGCCCTCGTCACCCTCTCCGCCCCCAGCTGGTGCGCCTCCGACATCGAGGGCAAGAAGAAGGAACTCGCCGAGACCGCCCGCCTCGCCTCCCCCTCAGCCCGCACGGGGCAAGATCTCTACGCCGACCCCATCTGGCTTGATGAACAGCTCGCTGACCCGGCGAACCACAACATCTTCGCGTTGTGCGCCAACATCACCGTCCCCGCCCTCATCGCCCACGGCGAGGACGACCCCACCATCCCCGCTCGCTGCGCCCATGAGATCGCCGATGCTGTCCCGAACGCCGAACTCGAAGTCATCAAAGACTGCGATCACGTCTTCAACACGTCACACCCAGCCGACGCGAACGCCGACCCCAGCCCCCAGCTCAGCGCGATGATCGACCGCGTGATCGCCTTCACCCGCCGCGTCCTCGCCTGACGCCGCGGTTTCTTCTGGAACGGCGTCCCGGCGCGTTTTATCATCCCTACAGATGAAACACGCCGGCGCCGCCTCGAAGGGCGCGCCGAGGGGGGTACATCATGAACGTCCTGCAGCCGCTGATCGCCGCCGCGCTCCTTTGTGTTGCGCCCGCCCACGCCCAGCCACGCTTCCAACTCCTGGGCTTCATCAACGACGACCGCGACCAGACCTTCGCCGAGGCCATCTCCGCCGACGGCTCCACCGTCGTCGGACGGGGCGGCACGAACGCCGGACCCACGCGCGACGCCTTCCGCTGGACCGCCGCCACCGGCATGCAGCTCTTCAACGACATCCCGAACGGCAGCGACATGCACGCCGCCTACGCCGTCAGCGCCGATGGCGCGATCGTCTTCGGCGAGGGCGACATCTTCAACCGCCGACCCGCCGCCCGCTGGAGCGAGAGCGGCGGCTTCGAGGACATCGGTGTCGCCTCAATCAGCAACATCGCCTACGCCGCCAGCGCCGACGGCTCCATCGCCTTCGGCTCCTCCCGCTACCCCGTCAGCAACGAGGTCGCTTTCCGCTGGACCGAAACGGGAGGCGCCGTCGAACTCGCCCTCCCGGGCGGCGCCTTCGAGACCTCCCTCCGCGGCGCTTCCGCCGACGGCGCGACCGCCGTCGGCTGGGTCGAGACCGACGACTCCGGCGCAAGCACTCACGCCACGCGCTGGACCGAAGCGGGCGGCTTCGAGAACCTCACCCCCGACCTCCAGTTCGCCCAAGCCCGCGCCATCAGCGCCGACGCCAGCGTCATCGTCGGCTTCGGACGAAACACCGACACCGGCGCCCTCACCGCCTTCCGCTGGACCGACGCCGACGCCCGCGAAGACCTCGTCACCGAGGCCGTGTTCAGCTCCACCTTCGCCAACGCAGCCAGCGCCGACGGCTCCGTCATCGTCGGCTCCGGACGCGACGCCGCCGGCGCCAACACCGCCCTCGTCTGGGAAGGCGACGGACCGGGACGCTCCATCGCCGACATCCTCACCAACCACTTCGCCGTCGACCTCGCCGAGTGGACGCTCACCACCGCCACCGGCGTCTCCGCCGACGGCCTCACCATCATCGGAACCGCCACCAACGCCGCCGGCGAGTTCCAACCCTGGATCGCCACCATCCCCGCGCCGAACGCCGCGGGCTTGTTTACGCTCACAGCGTTCGCGACGCGCCGCCGGCGCTAGACCTCGACAGCCGCGGCTTCCTCCCGCATCCCCGCCAACCGCTCGCGCTTCGAGGGCGTCTCGTCCTTCACCTCGCGGATCGACCCGTCTTCCGACACCTCGTCCAGCTTCACCGACACCCGCGTCGACACGCCGCGTTCCTGCATCGTCACGCCGAACAGCCGGTCGGCGCCCTGCATCGTCCGCTTGTTGTGCGTGATCACGATGAAGTGCGAGCGGTCCAGGAAGCGCTGGATCACGCCCGTGAACCGCTCCACGTTCGCGTCGTCCAGCGCCGCGTCAACCTCGTCCAGCACGCAGAAGGGCGACGGCTTCGACTGGAAGATGCTCATCAGCAGCGCCACCGCCGTCATCGTCTTCTCGCCGCCCGAGAGCTGATCGATGTTCCGCGGCTTCTTCCCGGGCGGCTGCGCCACGATCGCCACGCCCGACTCCAGCCAGTCGATCTCGCCGGTTTCTTCGTTCGGGATCAGGCGGATCTCCGCCTTCCCGCCGCCGAAGAGCTGGCGGAACATCCCGTCGTTCTTCGAGAAATTCTCCGCGATCGTCTCGAACGCGTCCTTGAACCGCTCCCGCGACGCGATCGAAAGCCGTTCGATCAGCTCTTCCAGGCGATGGCGCGCGTCGTCGATATCCGCCACCTGCGCAACGAGGTCCTCGTTCTTCTCGGCGAGCGTCAGCTCCTCCTCGATCGCGTCGAGGTTCACGTTGCCCAGCTTCTTGATGTCCTTCTTAAGCGCCGTGATCTCCGCCGCCGCCGGCTCCGGATCGATCGCGATGACATCCTCATCGCGCATGAGCTCCTCGTACTCATCCGCCTCCAGCGCCAGATCAAGCGTCAGTTCCTCCGCCGCCCGCAGCTCCAGGTTCTCGCGCTTCACCTCAAGCTCGCGCCGCGAGATCTCCACCGCGTTCCAATCGCGATCAAGCTCCCGGGCCCGCCCCCGCGCGATCGTCAACCGCTCGCCGATCTCGCTCGACCGCTCCCGCGCCTCTTCGCCCTCACCCTCGAGCGCTTTCAATCGCTCTGCCGCGTCCGCGGCGCACGCCGTCTCCGCTTCGATGCGCTCCTCCGCGTCGGCGATCGCCTTGCGGTGCTCTTCCAGCGACGCCTCGCGTGCCGTCAAATGATCCAGCGCCTGCGTGCGCTGCCGATCCGCCTCATCGCGCCGCGTCTCGAGCTGCCGCATCTCCCGCTGCGCCGCGATCAGCCGCTGATCCGCCACCGCCGCGTCCCGCTGCGCCTGCGCCGCCTTCTCAGACGACTCATCAAGTTCCCGCTGCGCCGTCTCCGCCTCGGCTTCCAGCCGCGCCAGCGCCTCGGTCTCATCGTGCAGCAGCCGCGCCATCGATTCCGCCTTCGCCGAAGCCGCCGTCTGCTCGGCACGCAGCGCACCCTCGCGCTGCGCCACCTCTTCGGCCTCAACGAGCGCCGCCTCGCGCTCACGCGTCAGACGCGCCAGATCACCAGCCGCGTTCTCAGCCGCGGCCTCCGCCGCCACCAGCTTCCGCTCGATCTCACCGGTTTCCCGCTGCGCCTCACCGCGCCGCGCCTCGCACGCCGCCGCGTCCTCGCTCAGCCCGCTCAGCCGCTCGCGCTTCGTCTGCAACTCGCGTTCAAGAACCTCAAGCCGCTCGCCAAGCGCTCGCAGTTCCGACCGCCGCGCGAGCAATCCCGACGACGCCCCGCCAGCCGCCGGCCCGGCCAGCACGCGCCCGCTCGGATCAAGCCGCTCGCCGGAACGCGTCGCGAACGTCGCCCCCTTCAGCGGCCCCGCGCTCAGCATGAACGCCGACTCCAGATCGGGCACCAGATACACCTCGGAAAGCAGCCGATCGAGGAGCCCCGACACCCGCTCGCCCGAACGCACGAACTCCCGCACCCGGCGCACCCGCCCGCGCAGCTCAACAGGAATCTCCCGCTCGCCCCCGTGCTCCGCAGGCGCGTCGATCGCGAGCAGCGCCACCCGCCCCGGCAGCGCCCGCGCCAGCCCGCCCTCGGCGATCTCCGACAACCGCTCGACAACCAGCGCCTCAAGGTGCGAACCCAGCGCCGTCTCCACCGCCGCCGCGTGCTCCGGCTCCGCTTCGATCAGTTCCGCCAACGGCGCCACCAGCGCCCGCAGCGGACCCTCCGGGTTCTCATCCCGCGCCGCGATCGCCTCGCGCACCGACTCCGACATCCCCTCCCGCGACTCGATCAGTTCCTCGAGCGCCGCCAAACGCGACCGCGCCCCCGCCCGCTCCTGCTCCAGCTCCCCTGTCTCCCGCGCCAGATCGCTCCGCCCTTCCGCCAGCGCGCTCAGATCACGATCCGCCTCATCCGCCAGCCTTCGCGAATCATCAGCCTTCGCCCGCAGCGCAACCGCCCCCGCCTCGGCGACCTGGCGAGCCCGCTCCCGCGCCTCGCGTTCCTCATCAAGACGCGAAAGCGTCGCCGCCGAGTGCTTCCGTTGCTCGCTCAGCGACTCCAGACGCTTGAGGTCCGCCTCCGCCCGCGCCGCCGCGTTCGAGCGCTCCCGCTCAATGTTCGCCAGCGACGACCGCGCGTTCTGAAGGTCAACCCGACGCCCGCTCGCCCCCTCCTGCAGAGCTCGCCGGCGATCCGTCGCCTCCCGCTGCGCCTCGAGCGCCTCCCGCGCCGCGACCTCAACCGCCTCCACCTCGCCGCGCTGCTCCGCGATTTCTTCCGCCAGTTCTTCCGACCGCCCCGCGAGCTCCTCCGCCCGCTCGCGATCCCGCTGGATCTGCGCCGCGCTGTCTTCCAGCGTCCGCCGCGCAAACTGGGCCCGCTGGCGCTGCGCCGCCGCCTCGTTCTCCGCCGCGGTCTTCTGCGATTCCGTCTCCCGCTGCTTCGCCGCCAGATCATGCCGGCGCAGCTCGTTCTCCTCGCGCTCGTTCTCGAACCGCTCCACCCGCTCGATTGCCCCGTTGCGCTCGCTGGTCAAACCCTCCAGCCGCGACGTCAACCCATCAAGCCGCTCGCGTAGCCCGTGATGATCATGAAACGCCAGCGCCGTCTGCAGTGCTTTCAGTTCGCCGTCCAACAGCTTGAACCGCCGCGCCTTCTCCGCCTGCCCCTTCACGATCCGCAGGCGTCGCTCGGTCGAATCAAGCTGCTCGCGCACCACCGCCAGGTTCACCTCGACGCGTTCCAGCTTCCGCCGGCTCTCGATCCGCCGCGCCTTGAACTTCGAAACCCCCGCCGCCTCCTCGAAGAACACCCGGCGTTCCTCGGGCTTCGCCAGCAGCATCGCGTCAACCTTGCCCTGCTCGATGATCGAGTACGCGTCGGCGCCAACGCCCGTATCCATGAACAGCTCGCGGATGTCCCGCAGCCGCGCCTTGCGACCGTTGATCAGGTACTGGCTCGTCCCGTCGCGGTACAGCCGTCGCTCCACGTCCACCGTGTCCGCGTCATAGTTCAGCGGCCGCGTCCGCTCCTGGTGCGCCGCGCGAACCTCGCCGCCGTCAACCTCATCCTCGATCTCATCCGCATCGAGCGCCCCGAACCCCGGGTCCGCCCGCAGCGCCTCAAGCTCCGCCGGGGTGTACGCGGGGTTGTCGAACGTCAGCACCACGCTCGCCAGCCCCGAGGCCTTCCGCCCCGCCGAGCCCGCGAACACCACGTCCATCATCTCCTTGGAACGCAATGACTTGGCCGACCGCTCCCCCAGCACCCACTTGATCGCGTCGACGACGTTCGACTTCCCGCACCCGTTCGGCCCGACGATCCCGATCACCGCCTCATCGAACGAGAACACAGTCTTGTCCGCAAAGGACTTGAAGCCATGCAACGTCAGCTTGGAAAGTCTGAGCACGCGGCGGACCTCCTGTCGCGCCCCGACGCCAACAGCGCCGGTGGGTTCACTCGCCGGCCCGCGGGTCGTCCTGACCCCACTCATCGGCCCGACCAGGCCGCTCGCGGAAGACGCACGCGACGGCTCAGGAAGCATATCGGATCAACCCCCGCCGCGCCCGTTCTCTTTTCGCCCGCGCTCTTTTTGAAGGTTCCGGGGGATGGGCGCCACGTACGTCCGCCGCGTCTCACCCTGCTCCGCATCAGCGTCGCGCCGCCGCGTCGGGAAGAACGACTCAGACGGATCCTCCGCCTCGACCTCTTCCTCCAGCCCCGTCTCAGGACGATCCTCCGCCCCCAGCGGGCGCAGCGAGCGGATCAGCTCCGCCGCCAGCACGTCCTGCTCAGCGATGAAGTCCGCCGCGAACGCGTCAGCCCGCCACAACTCATGCAGCGCCCCGACCACCTCCGAGTAGCTCAGCGCAAACCCCGGACGCGGGTTCTCAGGCGTCGGCTCATGCGCCAGCGTCTGAATCAGCGATGACGCCTCAGGCGGCAGCCCGTCGATCGTCGAGCCCTCGCCCGTCACATGATCGCGGTAGTACACCCGCAGCCCGTCGTCCGCCCCGTCCGCCGCCACCATCAACCGCTCATCCCACCCCGTCGCCAGAATCGGACGGCTCACGCCCAGGTTCTCGCCGAACACCACGATCCGCGGCTGCCGCTGCTGCGACACATAGATCATCGGCTTCTCTGACGGCACCACGTCCAGCACGAACTTGTCCTCGATGTACCGCCGCGCCAGGTACGGATCCCCGCGCCGCGCCAGCGCCTCATACGCCGCCACCCGCACGTCCGCCGCCGGATCCGAAAGCAGCTCCCGCAGATCGTTGTTGATCCGCGGGTCCACACCCAGATCACCAAGCAGCTTGATCGCGTCAAGACGCAGCGCCGCCGTGCCCGATCTCGCGATCTCTTTCAGGTGCGGCGCCGCCAGCGTGTCGCCCAGCGCCGCCCCGGCCCGCAGCGCCGCCAGCCGCGGCGCCGGCTCCGGGAAGTCGTACAGATCACGCAAGGGCGGCAGCGCAATATCACCCAGCGACTGCATCGCCCAGCTCAGCTGCTCCGACAGATACGGCTCGCTCCGAATCGCCTGCGAGTACCGCTGCGCCCACATCCGCGCGAACCCCTGATCCACCCGCAGGTACGTCATCAGACGGATGAACTCATCAGCCCGATCGCGGAACCGCTGCGGCACGTTGATCAGGATCGTCTCCTCGTTCACGCCCTCCGCGGTCGACGCTCGCCCGTCCCCATAGGGCCACTTCGCGTTGATCGCCGCCACGATCGACCGCGCCCGCGCGTGCGACGGGTTGTCCAGCGACAGAATCAGATCCCGCGCCGTCACCACCCCGCCGCCGTTCAGGATGCGCCCGTCCGTCCGAACGATCGCGTCCTCGTCCTGCTTCGCAGGGTCCGCGAACGGGTTGATGAAAAGATCCCCCCGCGCCTCGCCCATCACCTGCGTCTGCGCGCCGCCCGGAACCGCCAGCCCCTCACGAAGCTGCGTCGTCCACAGCCGCCCGCCCTCGAGGCTCGTCGCCGAAGACCCCGGCACCGCCTGCACCGAAACATCAAACCGCTGCCCCGCCACCGCGCCGGGAGGAACCACCCCCCGCACCAGCACCACCGCCGTCCGATCAGAATCCAGAAGCTCGCCCGGCGAGATGTTGTTCATCCCGTACAGCGCCTGCCCCACGCCCTGCAGCGTCATCTCCCGCTCCATGAACGCCCGCACCGGCCCCGGGATCTGACTGTCCCCAGTTCCCGCCAGATCCACCACCAGCCCGTACCCCGAAACCAGCAGCCCCTCACCGCCGCGAAGGCTCGTCTGCGAGCCCACCGTCCCCGCTAAAACCGGCGGCACATCCCGCACCACAACATCCGGCTGCACCGCCCTCGCCCGCTTCCGGGGCTTCGACGAGCACGCCGGCGCCGCCACAACAGCGATCAGCGCGAAAACAAGAACGGCACGAAAAGCGCGGGAGTAGTCCATAGCGTTCAATACGTCCCTCGGCCCCGGGAGGTTTCGCTCACCCCGCCACCGAAGCCGCGGCCATCTCCAGAGTTCGGTCCACCAGCTTCGCGATCCCCGCCTCAACCTTGTGCACCGGGGCCTCGCCGTACATGTACGCCGGCGTCGTCACCAGCCGGTTCCCTTCATCCACCACGATCTCATCCACGGGCGTCTCCACATGCGTCGCACCCATGCTCTCCGCCGCGTGCGACGCCTCAGACGCCTCGCCCAGCGTCAGCGTGGCGCCGGGGATCACCTTCGCCCCCAGAATCGGCGCGATGCAGCACAGCCCGATCGGCTTGCCCACCTTATGAAACCCAGT
Organism: Phycisphaerales bacterium; assembly: GCA_965227605.1. Classification (GTDB taxonomy): domain Bacteria; phylum Planctomycetota; class Phycisphaerae; order Phycisphaerales; family UBA1924; genus CALNYS01. The sequence goes on from OZ245745.1 coordinate 1,611,505, forward strand.
GATCGCCTTCTCAATCAGCGGCTCCACGTTCATCCCGGCCCCGCTGAACGCGAAGTCGCACAGGTTCTTCGCCACCCCGAACCCGCCAGGCATCACCAGCGCGTCGAACTCGCCCGGGTGCAGCGCCGACAAACACGACACCTCGCCCCGCGTGATCCGCGCCGCCTCCGCCATGCAGTTCCGGCTCTCCCCGTCCGCCGGCTTCCCCTTGCCGTGATCAACCACATGCGCCTGCGGCCCGTCCGGCGCAAAGCACGACACGTCGGCTCCGTGCCGGCTCAGGTTCAGCAGCACGCACACCGCCTCGCTGATCTCAGCCCCGTCCAGAAACCCGCACCCCGACAACACCACCGCGACCTTCGCCATTGCAGTAGTCTCCCTTCGCGCCGCATTCTACCTCGATCACACCATTCCCTGCGGAGTTTCTCGAACATGACGAAGATCGTCGTCCTCGGCGCCGGCATGGTCGGCTCCCTCATCGCCGCCGACCTCGCCCGTGAGCCCGCCTTCGAGGTCACCGCCACCGACCGCTCCCCAGAAGCCCTCGAAAAAGCCAAGGCCCTTGCCGCCCGCCTCGGCGCCACTATCGACACCCGTACCGTCGACCACAGCGACCAGTCCCAGATCCGCGCCCTCGCCCAAGAAGCCGACGTCCTCTGTGGCGCCCTCGCCAGCCATCTCGCCCTCGCCGCCCTCGAAACCATCTGCAAGGCCGGCGCCGCCTACTCCGACATCTCCTTCATGCCCGAAGACGCCGTCGCCCTCGACGCCCTCGCCAAAGAGCACGGCGCCCGCTGCGTCGTCGACATCGGCGTCGCCCCCGGCATGAGCAACCTCCTCGCCGCCGCCATCGCCCGCGAACTCGACCCCTGCGAAAAACTCCGCATCTTCGTCGGCGGCCTCCCCAAAGCCCGCACCAAGCCCTACGAGTACAAAGCCGCCTTCGCCCCCGCCGACGTCATCGAGGAATACACCCGCACCGCCCGCCTTGTAGTGGGGGGCAAGACCGTCATCCGCGAAGCCCTCTCAGAACCCGAGCCCATCGAGTTCCCCGGTGTCGGCACCCTCGAAGCCTTCAACACCGACGGCCTGCGCTCCCTCGCCGACACCCTCGACGTCCCCGACATGGCCGAAAAAACCCTCCGCTACCCGGGTCACATCGACCTCATGCGCGCTATGCGCGACACCGGCCTCTTCTCTAAAGAGCCCGTCGAAGTGGGCGGCGTGAGCATCGTCCCCCTCGAACTCACCTCCAGACTCCTCTTCCCCCACTGGACCTTCGATGAAGGCGAGCCCGACCTCACCGTCATGCGCATCTACGGCGAAGCAAAAGGCCGGCGCATCCAGTGGGACCTCCACGACGAACTCGACCCACAAACCAACACCACAAGCATGGCCCGCACCACCGCCTACCCCGCCGCCATCGTCGCCAGAATGCTCGCCGACAACACCATCAAAGAATCAGGCGTCCACCCCCCCGAAGCCTTCGCAAACCGCGAAGACATCATCACAACACTCCTCAGCCAACTCGCCGACCGAGGAGTGAACTACCACCGATCAGATTCCTGAGAGGAAGCCCTACCCCCGCGCCGCCAAAAGCTCCCGCGGCGCTCGCCGCGCAAGCGAAAGCGCAGGCGCCGCCGCCGCCCCCAATGCCAGCAGCGTAATCGTCGCCACGCCCAGCCCAATCGCGTCCGCCTGCAGCTCGATCGCCACGTCGATCCCCGCCAGCCCCGCCCACAAAACCGTCTCCGCGAACGCCGCCTGGAACCCCATCGCGATCCCGATCACGCTCGCCGCGACAACCACCAGCAGCGTCTCCCCCAGGATCAGCCGCGCCAGCGTCCCGCCCCCCGCGCCCACCGCCCGCAGCACGCCGAACTCATATTTTCGCGCGTGGATCCCCGCCACCACCACATTCGCCACCCCGAAACACGCGATCAGCATCGCCGCGATCGCGATGCTCGACACCACCTTCATCATCGTCCGCCCCATCGACGCGATGTTGTCCTTGATCGCCCGTCCCGACCCCACCGTGATGATCGAGTTCCGGAACTCATCCCGGATCGCCTCCACCGCCTCCTCGTCCGTGTACCGATCGTTCAGATCGATCTGCACGAACTGCACCGCGTCGTTCCCGAACCGATCGATCATGTCCCGCCGCGCCCCGAACACCGCGTGCAGCGCCTGGCTCTTGAACTGCGAACCAACGTCAAAGTACTTCCCAACCAGGTCTAGCCCCGGCGCCGTCACCACCCCAACGATGTCCATCTCATGCTTCTGCTCGCGGAACTCGAACGGGAACGTGTCGCCCACGCCCAATCCTCGCGCCACCGCGAACTCCCGCGCGATCAGCACCGCCCCGCCCTCCGCCAGCCGCGCCCGCACCGTCGCCTCATCACCCTCCACCCACTCCAGCGTCGTCATGTTGAAGAACGGCTCCGGCTCAAACGCGATGAACGTCGAGCTCAGCTGGTTCAGCGCCCGCACCCCGAGAAAATCAGTCTGCACCCGCACCATCGAGATCGCGCACGTCTCATCAACCACCTCAAGCCCGTCCAGCCGCTCGATCGCAGTGGGGGGGAGCCCCGCGATCGAATGCACGAACGCATCCGGAAAATCAATCGCCCCCACCCAGTTGTTCATGAGCGCCCGCCCGTTCGTCCAGATCACGACCAGCAGCGCCAGCCCCGTCATCAGCGACCCCGCCGCGAACCCGTGCCGCACCGGCGCGCTCGTCACCGCTCCCGACAAGAGCGCCGGCGGCAAACGCAGCAACCGCGCCAGCCCCGGTGCCACCGCGGTCCCCACCACATACACCACCGGCACGCTCAGCAGGAAGTAGCCAATCAGCATCAACGGCGCCCCAACCGTGATGTACGACCAGTACAACAGCTGCGCATCATCAAGAACCAGCACCAGCGCCAGCTGCGTCGCGATCGCCGCCAGCCCCACCGCCGCCAGCGTCCAGACGACGCGCCCCGCCCCGCCCTGCGCCCGCGCCGCCAGCGCCTCCAGCGGGCTCGTCCGCGACGCCCGCCACGCCGGCCACGCCGCACCCGCCAAGCCCGACATCACACACCCCGCCACCGCCAGCGTCATCCACACCGGCGGAACAACCAACCCCCCCGGCAGGTGCTCCGCATAAACAACCGTCGCCACATACGCCAGCGCGATCCCCGCAGGCACCCCCATCAGCGCCCCGAACGCACCGATGATCCCGCCCACCATCAGCTGTGCCAATGCGATCTGCTTCCGAGTCCCACCGATGCAGCGCACGATCGCCAGCTCCCGCTGCCGCTCCGCCACGCTCGTCGTCAGCCCCGTCAAAATGATGAACGAAGCCGCCAGGAACGCGAACACCGTCCAGATGAACAGCCCCACCTGCATCACCCGCATGTTCCGCGCCAGCCCAGCCGCCGCACGCTCCGTCGGCTCCAGAATCAGCCCGCGCGGCAGCTCGGCCTGGTAGTTCTCAATGAACTCATCCGGGTCCACCCCGTCCGGCAGATCAATCCCGATCCGCGTCAGCCGCGTCGCCAAGGGGTCGTGCGCCGCGAGCTGCTCCCGCGTCACATACACCCACCGCCGCGCCAGCTTGTTCAAGGGCTCCGGCGCAAGAACACCCACAACCTCCAGCGAGATCTCCGCCCCAAACCGCGGCACCTCCAGCACATCCCCAACACCCGCCCCCAGCGTCTCCGCCACCCGGTGCTCGATGACGATCTCACCCTCGCGCTCAACGAACCGCCCCGAGCCGAGGTCATACCGCCGCAGCTTGAGCTCGAGCTCAGGATCAACCCCCGCCCCGTTCGCCACCAGCTCCTCGTCACCAAACCGCAGCGGCATCGGCCCCACCGAACGCGCCGCCGCTTGGTCGACCTCTTCCCATTCAAGCACCAGCTCGTACACCGAAGCGTCAAACGCTGCCCCCGCCACATGAGTCAGCGCCGCGTCCGCCCGACCCACCGCCGCGTCCAGCCGGTCCTCCATCGACACCGACACCGACGCCATACCGCACGCCACCGCGGTGATCAGCGACGCCGCCAGCGCCACGGCGCCAGCGAGCAGCGCCGTCCGCAGACGCTTACCGTCCAGCGAGCTGGTAGCGAGTCGCCACGCCGGGCGCATCCAAATCTCCCGTCTCGAACCGATCAGCCACCACCCCGTCGGCAAGCACGAACGCCTCCCGACAGTGCGCCGCCGCCGCCGGCTCGTGCGTCACCATCAAAACCGTCATCTCACGCTCGCTCGCCAGATCCTCCAGAAGCGACCACAGCGTCTCCGACGACGCCGAATCAAGCGCCCCCGTCGGCTCGTCCGCCAGCAGGACCGGCGGCGAAAAAAGCAGCGCCCGCGCGATCGCCACCCGCTGCTGCTCACCCCCCGAGAGCGCCTCAGGACGATGACTCGCCCGCGGCAGCACCCCAAGCGCATCCAGCAGCTCCTCCGCGCGTTTGCGCAGCTTGGCGGCAGGCTCGCGCACCAAAACCCCCGGCAGCTCCACGTTCTCGAGCGCCGTCATCGTCGGGATCAGATTGAACTGCTGAAACACCACCCCCACACCACGCTGACGAAACCTCGTCAGCGCCGCGTCGTCAAGCCGGTCGATCCGCTCCCCGCTCACCCACACCTCGCCAGAGTCCGGGCGATCCAGCGCCGCAAGCAGATGCATCAGCGTCGATTTCCCCGACCCCGAAGGCCCCATCACCGCGACGAACCCCGGGCGCTCGATCTCCAGCGTCGCCCCACGCAGCGCCTGCGTCACGCGACCGGGCAGAGCGTACGACTTGTGAACATCAACACAGCGGATCATGCGAACGCTTCTTCGGCGTCCGGACGCCCGAGATTCACGAATCGTGCTTCTGGTCGTAATCAGAAGCGCTCATTAACCCCTCGAACGCCGACGCATCCGACACCTTGATCTTCACCAGCCATCCATCGCCATAAGGGTCATTGTTCAGCGCCGCCGGGTCGTCCTCAAGACCCGCGTTGGTCTCCACAACCTCGCCAGGCATCGCGCAGTACACATCCGAAGTCGCCTTGACGGATTCAACCTCGCCCACCGTCTCCCCGGCGTCAACGCTCGTCCCCGCTGACTTCATCTCCACATACGTCACGTCAGTCAGCTCATCCACCGCGAACTTCGTCAGCCCCAGCGTCAGGACGTCCCCATCCAGCTTGTGCCATTCGTGAGAATCCGAGTAGCGTCGGTCGTCGGGGCTAGCCATGCGTCGTCATCCTTTCCTCTGCGGGGCGCGTGCCCGACATGCTAGTCGCGCGCCCGCATCCGGCAAACCGCGTGCGGCCTCCGCGCGGGTCGAGTACCTTCCCCTCGATGCTGCTGATCGCCTCCGCCACGATGTTCCGCAAGAAGCTCGACAAGGGCGACCTCGCCCTCGAGGACCTCCCGCGCCACCTCCACGAAGAGCACGCCATCCGCGGCATGTCCCTCACCGCCGACCTCCTCGCCGGAGCCGACATGGCCCGCCTCGACGCCCTCCGCGAGGCCGCAGACAAAGCCGTCTGCCCCATCCTCCTCCTCCAGGAAAGCGAGCCCCAGGACTTCTCCTCGATGGACACCGTCGACGAGTCCGTCGACCGCGTCGAACGCGTCCTCCACGCCGCCCAACGCCTGGGCTGCAGCGCCGTCGCCATCGAAGTCGCCCCGGCCAGCGACGAAGAGGAAATGGAACAACTCGTCGACGGCCTCAAGGAAGTCTCGCCCACCGCAGAGAAGCTCGACCTCAATCTCCTCGTCCGTGTCGGCGTCGAATCAATCAAAACTCCCGAGCAAGCCTCCGAACTCATCAAACGCGTTGGCGGCTTCCGCGTCGGCACCCTCCCCGACTTCGAGCTCGCCTGCGCCACCGGCGACGGCGCCGAACACCTCAAACGCGTCGCCCCCTACGCTTCCGTAGTGATGGCTTCGACGGTGAAGTTCCAGAAGAACGGCAAGCACCCCGCATACGATCTCGCGGAGCTGATCGCCGCCCTCCAGGAGATCGGCTTCGACGGGGCCCTCGCCATCGAGCACCGCGGAACTGGCGACCCCGACGAAACCCTGCGCCAGGGCGCCGAGGCCATCGAGCGAGCCCTGGAGACCGTGTGATGAGGGGACAGGCGGTGAGCCCACGCCAGGAACCAGACCGATCCGCCCCCGACATGACGGGGCCCGTCCCCGACATCGCCCGCGACATCTACCCCCTCATCGTCACCATCGACGGCCCCGCCGGCACCGGCAAATCCTCCGTCGCCCGCGAGCTCGCCAAACGCCTCGCCATGGAATTCCTCGACACCGGCGCCATGTACCGCGCCGCCACCGCCCTCGCCCTCGACAAGGGCATCCCGCTCGACGACGAAGACCGCATCGCCGCCCTCACTCTCGATGCCGAGATCCACTTCGACTGGCGCGCCGACCCCCCCGCGCTCATGGCCTTCGGCACACCGTACATCGAGCGTCTGCGCGACCCCGACGTCAACAAAGCCGTCTCCCCCGTCTCCGGTCTGCCCAAACTCCGCGAGGTCCTCGTTCGCCGCCAGCGCCTCATCGGCCAGCAGCACCCGCTCCTCGTCACCGAAGGCCGCGACCAGGGCTCCGTCGTCTTCCCTGAAGCCGGCATGAAGTTCTACCTCGACGCCACCCCCCGCGTCCGCGCCCAGCGCCGCGCCCGCCAAACCTACGACTCACCCACCGAAGCCCAGGTCGACGCCATCGAAGAAGAGATCGCCCTCCGCGACAAGCTCGACACCGAACGCGCCGTCGGCCCGCTGGTCGTCCCCGAGGGCGCCCAGCGCATCGACACCTCCGACATCACCCTCGCCGACGTCGCCGACCTTCTCGAAGCCGCCGTGCGCCGCCTGGCGACAAAGCGCACCGACGACCCGTGAAGTCCCGCTCGGGCCACTGGCTGCTGCCCCGCCCCCTCCGCTGGGCCTGGTACCGCCTCTGGAAAAACGTCTACCGCCTCTGGCTCACCCTCGTGAACCGCCTCCGCGCCGAGGGCCTCGAGCACCTCCCCAGCGGCCCCTACCTCGTCATCGCCAACCACCAGTCACTCCACGACCCGCCCATCATCGGCACCAACATCCCCGGAGAGTTCCACCCCCTCGCCCGCGACACCCTCTTCAAGGTCCCCGTCTTCGGCTGGGGCATCGCCAACTGTAACTCCATCCCCGTCCGTCAGGACGGCGGCCAGGACCGCGCCGCCATCCAGGCCTGCATCGACCGCCTCAAGGAAGGCGGCATCGTCGCCGTCTTCCCCGAGGGATCGAGAACCTTCGACGGCGCCATCCACGAGTTCCTCGCCGGCGCCTCCCTCGTCGCCCGCAAGGCAGCCGTCCCCGTCGTCCCCGCCGCCATCAAGGGCGCCTACGAGGTCTGGCCCCGCACCAGCAAGCTCCCCCGCCTCGGCGGCAAAATCCGCGTCAAGTACGGTCCGCCCATCTCACCCGAGGGCATCAAGGGCATGAAGGGGGCCGAAGCAACCGCTCTCTTCGAGAGCGAAGTCCGACGCCTCTATGGCGAGCTCCCCTAGCGCCGCTATCCTGTCCGCCCCATTCAACGAACCGAAACAAGCGGGCGGCGCGCCCGAGGGAGCCTCCGATGGAAACCACACTCATCATCCTCAAGCCCGACGCCGTCCAGCGCGGACTCATGGGCGACATCATCACCCGCTTCGAGCGCAAGGGCCTCCAGATCGTCGGCGCCAAGTTCATGACGATCTCCCAGGACCTCGCCGCCCAGCACTACGAGGCCCACAAGGAGCGCCCCTTCTACAAGGGCCTCGTCGCCTTCATGACCAGCTCGCCCGTGCTCGTCCTCGCCATCCGCGGCGTCGGCGCCATCGCCATCTCCCGCACCATGATGGGCGCCACCTTCGGCTCCAAGGCCGACGCCGGAACCATCCGCGGTGACTTCGGCGTCTCCAACTCCTTCAACCTCATCCACGGCTCCGACAGCCCCGAAGCCGCCGAGCGCGAGCTCGGTCTCTTCTTTAAGAGCGGCGAAGTCCTCAACTGGGACCGCGCGGTGAACACGTGGGTCTACGACATGTCCGGTGGCGACCCCGAATAAGAACACACGCGGAGGAGAGAGCCAGCCGCGGGAATACGCACCCCCGCGGCTGTGTTCGTTTTGTCAGGCAGTCATATTCGCCAGAACCTAATTCGACCGGAGACCGCTATGAAAACCGCGAGCCAATCCAAGCCGATCAACATCACAAGCTGGATCCTCCAAACCGCGCTCGCCGGTGTCTTCCTCGTCATGGGCGCCTACCCAAAGCTCACCGGCGACCCCATCTCCGTCGCGCTCTTCGAAAAGCTCGGCTTCGAGCCCGGGCGTTTCATCGTCGGCGGCGCCGAAGCATTCGCCGCCGTACTCCTTCTCGTCCCCGGCGCTCACGCCATCGGCGCCCTGCTCGTCGTAGGTCTGATGCTCGGCGCCGCCGGCTCCCACCTCGGCCCCCTCGGCATCGACACCGAACTCGTCGTCAACGGCGAAACCCAAACCCTCCCCGCCCTCTTCCCGATGTCCCTCGCCCTCCTCGCCCTCGCCGCCGCCGTCGTCGTCATGCGCCGCGACGAACTCCCAATCATCGGTTCAAGCTTCAAAAAATCGCTTCCAAACAAGGCATAATCGCGCTCCCACCCTCTCCCCATGCCCATGGGGAGAGGGCAGGGTAAGGGGTCTAAAAAACACGAGCGCAGCGAGCATCCACTTCCGGTTCCCCTCTCCCCGAGGGAGAGGGGTTAGGGGAGAGAGAGATCACTCTGTTCCTACTCAAGCTCCCCAACCCGCCCCCACCAAACCCACAAAAGCCCCGTCACCGAAAACAAAAGCGCTCCCACCACCTGATGCGCCGTCGTCACCGCAAGGTCCAGCGCAGGCGCCGTCTCCGCGTCCCGCGTCATCATCACCACCCCCAGCGCCGCAACCCCGAGCACCATCTGCAACCCAACCGTGTGCACGCAGCTCTTCCCCAACCGCCGCAGCAGTGCATCCTCAGTCTTCGAAGCTCGCGCCCCCGCCGCGATCACCGCGCACGCCGCCACCAATGAGAAAGCCGCGTGCGTAATGACCCCATGCCAGGAATCCGGGAAGTGCCGCGCCACCGCCCCGAGCCCGATCTGCACAAACAGAATGATCAACGCGACAAGCGGCAGCCGCGAAGCCGCCACGCTCCTCGGCGCATCAGCCCACACCCGCGAAGAAGCCAGCGCGATCACCACGATCAACGCCAGAAACACCTGCGCGCTCACCGCGTGAAACACCGCAAAACCAACCGCCGCCTCCGTCACCCGCACCCCGCCCAGCACGCCCTGCACAATGACAAGCAGCAGCGCAACGAAAACAAGCTTCTTCACCAGCGTTCCGCGCCCCACAGCGAGCGCGAGCGTGAGAATCGCAATCGTCGAGAGACCGACGAACGCGCCCATTAAACGATGCGCGTGCTCGTAATACACACCGCTCGTTTCCGTCATCTTCGAGTGCGGGAGCAGGAACATGTTTTCACCGAACGACGCCGGCCAGTCCGGCACCGCCAGCCCGGCCTCAGCCGCCGTCACGATCCCGCCCATCGTGATCAGCGCCAGCGTCGAGACCGCGGTGATGACCCCAAGCACCGGAACCCAGCCCGCAGGCTCCCGCGGCGCCGACCACGCCCGACCCCGAGCGGCATACCCGGCAAGAGCGCCAAGAGCTGTCAAAAGAACGACCCAGCCACCAAGCGTCAGCGCGAACCCCGCGGCGCTCTGCTCTTCTCCTCGCGAAGCGCCCATCGCGATAAGACTCACCAGACCGGCCAGAGCGCCGCCAAGGGCTCCAGTCCGACCCAGACCCCGCCGCCCGACGCCAGGCAGCAGCAGAAAGAACGCGATGGCCGCAACGACCACCATCGCGATGCCAACCAAGCCTCCCGCGAGGTTCAGCCCCGGAAAATGCAGCACATACGCCGCGATCAGCATCGCCGCGCACGCCCCGAACGCCGCCGTCACAGCAGGGGGCAGCAACCCGCGAAATCCTGTCAGATGAGAATCGGCTTCGGTGGTCATCATCCGAACACTGTAGCGCCACTCGCGTGCCCACGCCCTATATCTCGTCGCCCCCACATGCCCCAGCACCCCTGGCTGCGCCCCAGCCGCTTATTGAGAACCCGTCTCGATTGAATCCCGCACCCTCCGTCCCCCTTGACAAGAACGCTCGCACAGGAACTACTACGGTCTTACAACAACTCCGCAGCGAGCGAGCCGGCGTGGGGATGTCGCGATTCCTGTCACGTAAGAGCACGCCCGCACGAGGACGCCGGCGTGAAACAGCTCTTCCCCAAGTGGACCAACCTCATCCCCACGCTCACGGCGCTCGGCGGGTTCACCGCCCTCGTCCTCGTCGTCGGCGGCATGACCTACTACGCCACGCCCAAGTTCTGGGAGGTCGGCTACCAGCCCGACCAGCCCGTCGATTTCAGCCACCAGCTCCACGCCGGCGAACTCGGCATCGACTGCCGCTACTGCCACCACAACGTCGAGCGATCCGAGCACTCCAACGTCCCCTCAACCTCCACCTGCATGAACTGCCACACCGTCGCCGACCAGTTCAGCGGCTACCTCAAAAAGGCCGTCACCGTTGACGGCACCAGCCCCTCGGCCCACTGGCAGAACGAAGAGCTCCAGGCCCTCCGCACCTACCACGCCGGCGAAGAAGCACCGCCCTGGCGCCGTGTGCACAAAGTCCCCGACTACGCCCACTTCAACCACGCCGTTCATGTCGCCGCCGGCGTCAGCTGCTACTCCTGCCACGGCCGCATCGATCAGATGAAGGTCGTCTACCAATCCGAATCGCTCTCGATGGGCTGGTGCCTCGAGTGCCACCGCGAGCCCGAGAAGCACCTCATCGACACCACCCAGACCCAGGTCACCAAGCTCTGGGCCGTCGAGGAACTGCTCTCACAAGACGACTACGCCGAGACCATCGGCAAGAACCTCAGGCAGCGCCTCACCGACACACCCCCCGAACACTGCGGCGCCTGCCACTACTGAGCCATCCCGTCACCTGACGGTCACCACCAAGCGACACAGACGCACACGAAGAGGAACGGGATGAGCAACGCCACACAATGCCCCTCGACGGTCGGCACAAAGCAGGCGCCCGAAGAACGCCCACTCACGCGCAACGCCACCGGCAAGGCCTACTGGCGCAGCCTAGACCAGCTCGCCGGAACCGCCCGCTTCCGCGACTTCGCCGAACGCGAGTTCCCCGCCCTCGCCTCCGAACTCACCGGCGAGTCCCGCCGTCACTTCCTCAAGGTCATGGGTGCCTCCCTCGCCCTCGCCGGCGCCGCCACCATCCCCGGCTGCCGCCGCCCCGACCACAAAATCCTCCCCTTCGCCAGCCAGCCCGAAGACATCATCGCCGGACGCCCCACCTTCTACGCCTCCACCCACGCCCTCCCCGGCGGCGGCGCCGAGGGCGTCCTCGTCGAAACCTTCTCCGGCCGACCCACCAAAATCGAAGGCAACCCCCTCCACCCCGCTAGCCTCGGCAAGTCCTCCATCCCCGCCCAGGCCGCCATCCTCGATCTCTACGACCCCGAGCGCCTCACCACCCCCGCCACCCGCGGCACGCAGAGCGGCGAGATGGTCGAGGCTTCGTGGGGTGAGTTCGACCGCGAAATCGCCACCGTCCTCCGCGAGCACGAGCGCGACCAGGGCGCCGGCCTCGTCCTCCTCGCCGACAAAACCACCAGCCCCACACGCGACCGCCTCCGCGACGCCCTCCTCCAGCGCTTCCCCCGCGCCAGCTGGCTCCCCTACGAAGCCGCCGACAACGACAACGAAATCGAAGGCACAACCACCGCCCTCGGTTCCCCGCACAAAGCGCTCCCCAAGTTCGAAAACGCCTCCGTCGTCCTCTCCCTCGCCTCCGACTTCCTCGCCGGCGAAGACTCCTCCCTAAGCGCCGAGCGCGGCTTCGCCTCCGCCCGCCGCGTCAACACCGTCGACGACGAGATGAACCGCCTCTACTGCGTCGAGAGCGCCCTCACCTCCACCGGCATGGCCGCCGACCACCGCCTCGCCCTCAAGCCCTCGCGCATCGCCCACTACGCCGCGGCGATCGCCCAGGCCGTCCTCGCCCGCAGCGGCGGCGCCTCACAGCTCACCGCCGCCCTCAGCGCCCACGACCACAACGGCGCCCTCGACGCCGTTGACACAAAGTGGATCGACGAAGTCGCCAAAGACCTCACCGACAACGCCCCCAGCGCCGTCGTCGTCGCCGGCGAAAGCCAACCCCCCGTCGTCCACGCCCTCGCCGCCGCGATGAACAGCGCCCTCGCCGCCATCGGCCGCACCATCGACTACCGCCCCCTCACGGGCGACGCCGCCGTCAAGTCCAGCGACTCCCTCCGCACCCTCGGCACAGCCGCCGCCCGCAAGTCCATCACCACCCTCGTCTGCCTCGGGCGCAACCCCCTCTACGACGCCCCCGCCGACGTGCAGGCCGCCCTCCTCGAAAACTGGTCCGACATCAACCGCGTCATCACCCTCAGCGTCGGCCCCACCGAAACCGCCAACGCCTCAACCTGGTCCCTCAACCAGTCCCACTGGCTCGAGTCCTGGGGCGATGTCGCGAGCTGGGACGGAACGATCAGCCCCGTCCAACCGATGATCAAGCCGCTGTACGACGGGCGCAGCGTCATCGAACTCCTCGCTCTCTTCGCCGGGGCTGACACCACCGACGCCTACGAACTCGTCCGCGCCACCTGGCGCCAGCGCTCCGGCCTCTTCGCCTCTCTCGGCTTTGACAAAGGCTGGCGCCGCGCCCTCCACGACGGTCTCGTCGCCGGAACCGCAACCAGCGCCCCGCGCGTCAGCGTCAACACAGGCGCGATCGCCCAGCAAATCCCTGCCATCCCCCGCGCCAGCGCCGGCATCGAAGCCACCTATGCCGCTGATCCCCGCTTGGGCGACGGCTCAAACGCCAACAACGGCTGGCTCCAGGAACTCCCCGACCCCGTCGCCAAAATCGCTTGGGACAACCCCGTCCTCATGAGCCCCGCTACCGCCGAGCGCCTCGGGCTCTCCGGCTGGCTCGGACGCATCGGCGAGCAGGTCGCCCCCGTCGCCAAGGTCATCGTCAACGGTCGCGCCGTCGAAGCCCCCGTCTGGCCCGTCCCCGGCATGGCCGATGATTCCATCGTTCTTACTCTGGGCGGCGGACGCACCAGCTGCGGCCGCGTCGGCGAGAACGCCGGCGTCAACGTCTCAGCCCTCCGATCCCTCGGCGCCATGCGCCTCGCCACCGGCGTCGCCGTCGAGAGCGCCGGACGCACGATGCCCATCGCCTGCACACAGGACCACGGCTCCATGGAAGGCGTCGAGGGCGCCGGCGACCGCCCCCTCCTCCGCGAACTCGATGTCCAGGCCTTCCGCAAGCACGGCAAAGAGCGCGAGGTGTATAAGGATTCCTACGGGCGCAAACGCTATCTCAACCCGGCGCAAAAGCTCGGCGCCGAGAGCCACGCCCCCGTCCTGGTTGAGATCTACCAGCCCGACCAGCGCCACAGCTACGAAGATGGTCAGCAGTGGGGCATGTCCATCGACCTCAACACCTGCTTCGGCTGCGGCGTCTGCACCGTCGCCTGCCAGGCCGAGAACAACATCCCCGTCGTCGGCAAGACCGAGGTCAACAAGGGACGCGAGATGCACTGGATCCGCGTCGACCGTTACTTCATCGGCGACCCCGATTCAGGCGAGGTCGACGCAGCCCACATGCCCGTCGCCTGCGTCCACTGCGAAAACGCTCCCTGCGAAACGGTCTGTCCTGTCAACGCGACGGTCCACTCCCCCGACGGCCTCAACGTCATGGCCTACAACCGCTGCATCGGCACCCGCTACTGCGCCAACAACTGCCCCTACAAGGTCCGCCGCTTCAACTTCTTCGACTACGCCACCAAGCGCATGGGCGGCGACAACCCCCTCAAGGACATCATCACCAACGAGCACTTCGTCCCGCCACGCCTCCGCGAAGAAAACCCCGAGGTCCGCGAGATGGCCAACAACCCCCACGTCACCGTCCGCGAGCGCGGCGTCATGGAAAAATGCACCTACTGCATCCAGCGCATCAACGAGGCCCGCGTCGAGTACCGCAAGCTGCGCAAGGAAGAGATCATCCCCGACGGCGCCTTCCAGACCGCATGCCAGCAGGCCTGCCCCACAGACGCCATCGTCTTCGGCGACATCAACGACGAATCCAGCAACGTCCACGCCGCCCGAAACTCCATGCGGTCCTACTCGCTGCTTGATTACCTCAACACCCTCCCCCGCACCACCTATCAGGCGCGGTTGCGCAACCCCAACCCCGCCATCCGCCCGCCCGTGCTCGACCCCTTCCACCACGGGGAAGACGGCCACCACACCCACGGCGCGCCCCACGACGATTCACACGGAACCGACGACGCCCACTCCCGCGGACCAGCGCGTGACGAGGGCCACATCATGAGCCTCAGCGTCCTGCCCCAGGGCTCTCTGCTCACGGGAGGCCGCGCGTGACCACCCTCCAGCCAGACCAAGCCGCCGCCCGCGGGCTCGCCCCCATCGAAGAGCCGGCCCCCGCGCCCGGAACCATCGACGGCACCGTCGTCGACGACCCCGCCGTCAAGGCGCCCCTCGTCCTCGGCGACCGCGACTTCCACTCCATCACCGAAACCATCTGCGGCTGGGTCGAGAACAAGCCCCCCCGCGCTTGGCTCCCCCTCTTCGGCCTCTGCGCCAGCGTCGCCGGCCTCGGCACCTTCGCCATCATCTATCTGATCGTCACCGGCGTCGGCGTCTGGGGGCTCAACAACCCGGTGATGTGGGGCTGGGCCATCGTCAACTTCGTGTGGTGGGTCGGCATCGGCCACGCCGGAACCCTCATCTCCGCCATCCTCTGCATCTTCAAGCAGGAATGGCGCACCAGTATCAACCGCTTCGCCGAAGCAATGACCATCTTCGCCGTCATCTGCGCGGGCACCTTCCCGGGCATCCACGTCGGTCGCGTCTGGTTCGCGTGGTTCCTCTTCCCGCTGCCCAACTCCAACGCCATCTGGCAGAACTTCCGCTCGCCGCTGCTCTGGGACGTGTTCGCGGTGGGCACCTACTTCACTATCTCGCTCATGTTCTGGTACATGGGCATGATCCCCGACCTCGCCACGCTGCGCGACCGCGCCGTGCTCCGCGTGCGCCAGGGCGTGTCGAGCACACCCGTGCAGAAGGTCATCGATCTCACCCGCGCCTACGCCTACGGCTTCCTCTCGATGGGTTGGCGCTTCAACCTCCGCGCCTGGCGCAACTACGAAAAGGCCTACCTCCTCCTCGCCGGCCTCTGCACCCCTCTGGTCCTCTCGGTCCACTCCGTCGTGTCGTTCGACTTCGCGGTCTCGATCGTGCCGGGTTGGCACACGACGATCTTCCCGCCGTACTTCGTCGCGGGCGCTATCTTTTCGGGCTTCGCCATGGTGCTGACACTGCTCCTTCCAGCCCGCGCTCTCTACCCGGGCATGAAAGACTTCGTCACCGCCAAAACCATCGAGAACATGTGCAAGATCATCACCCTCACCGGCTCGATGGTCGGCTTCGCCTACATCATGGAGTTCTTCATCGCCTGGTACGGCGCCAACCCCTACGAGGCCCAGGCCTTCCAGATCCGCGCCTTCGGCCCCTACTGGTGGGCCTACTTCGCCATGTTCTTCTGCAACGTCATCAGCCCGCAGGTCTTCTGGAGCAAGTGGGCCAGAACCACACCCTGGTTCATCTTCATCGTCACCATCTTCGTCAACATCGGCATGTGGTTCGAGCGCTTCGTCATCGTCTCGACCCTCTCCACCGACTTCATGCCCTCCGCCTGGGACTACTACGCACCGACGTGGGTAGACATCCTCACCTTCGTCGGCACCCTCGGCATCTTCGGCACGCTCTTCCTTCTCTTCATGCGTCTGCTGCCGATGCTGGCGATCTCTGAGGTGAAGAACGTCACACCCGCCGCCCACGCTCATCTGCACGGTGATCACGATCACGCTCATTCCAACGGCACGCATACCAACGGGGAGGCCGCCCATGGCTGACTCGCAAGGCAAGTTGTACGGCCTGCTCGCCGAGTTCCCCGACATCCCAGCCTTTTACAAGGCAGTGGGGGAGGTCAGCGCCGCCGGCTTCAAGAAGTGGGACGCCTACTCACCCGTCCCCGTCCACGGCGCCGACCACAAAGCCGGCTTCGGCCCCAGCAAGGTCGCCTGGATCACCGGCATCTTCGCCGCCCTCGGTCTCACCACCGCCATCCTGTTGCAGTGGTGGACCAGCGCCGTCGACTACCCCATCACCGTCGCCGGCAAGCCCAACTGGGCCTGGGAACAGTTCACCCCCGTCATGTTCGAACTCTCCGTTCTCTTCGGCGGCTCCATGACCATCATCCTCGGCGCCCTCGCCGTCAACGGACTCCCCCGCTGGAACCACCCGCTCTTCGAATCCGACAACTTCCTCCGCGCCTCCGACGACAAGTTCTTCATCGCCATCGAAGCCCGCGACAAGCAGTACAGCGAGGCCCGCTCCCTCCTCGAGCGCCTCGGCGCCATCGAGATCGAAGAGGTGCACGCGTGATGATTCGTCGTCTCCTCACTCTTGCTGTTCTCACGTTGCTCGTCGCCGCCTGTCGGGGTGAGCGCACCGACGCCCCCCCGCGCCAGTTCTTCCCGGGTCTCGACGACCAGCAGCGCTGGGATCCCCAGGAAGAAACCGAGTTCTACACCGACCACCGCACCGCGCGCGAGCCCGTCGCCGGAACCGTCGCGTTCGGCTGGTGGCCCAACGCCGATGACCCCGGGCGCTCCGCCCTCCTGCGTGAAGACGACGCCCTCTACCGCGGCCTCGACGCCAACGGCGCCTACGTCGCCCGTGCTCCCATCGAAGCGTTGCTTGATGGCGACGTCACCCCGCAGCGCGTCGCCGACCTCATCGCCCGCGGCCGCGAACGCTACGACATCTACTGCTCATCCTGCCACGGCAAGACCGGCCTGGGCGATGGCGTCGTCGGCCTCCGCTGGTCCAACCCCATCCCCAGCTACCACGCCGAGCAGTACGAGCCAGGCGGTGAAAAAGGCCAGGACGGCTACCTCTTCCACACCATCCGCAACGGCGTCCCCAACGCCGCCGGCCAGCTCCCCGCTCTCAAGATGCCGTCCTACGCCGAGCGCGTCAGCCCCCATGACGCCTGGGCCATCGTCCTCTACATGCGCTCACTCCAGCGCGCCCGCTCCGCCTCCCTCACCGACGTCCCCGAGGCCGAACGCGGACGCCTCCAGCAAACCCGCGGCGCCGTCCCCGCCAACTCCATCCCCGAAGGCGCCAACCAATGAGCCACGCCATCGACCGAGCCGCGGCCCTCTCCGCCGACAACCTCAACCTCCGCGCCGGCTCCACCGCGCCACTTTCGTTCCTCCTGCTCATCCTCGGCGGTGTCGCGGCCCTCGCCACGCTCGGCATGTCCTTCGGCGGCGCCGACGCCGAGGTCCCCACAGGCAAAATCCTCCTCGCCGCCTACCACGCCGGCGCTGTCGCCACCCTCGGCATGACCCTCGGCTGCATGGCCTTCGTCATGATCATGCACCAGGTCAACGCCGGCTGGGCCGCCCTCGCCCGCCGTCAGGCCGAGGTCGTCATGAGCCTCCTCCCCGCAGGCTGCCTCCTCGTCGCCATCTCCCTCATCCTCAACCTCACCCTCGACCACAAAGTCACTCTCTTCGGCTGGATGGACGACGCCTACACCGCCGGCGACCCCATCTACGAGCACAAAGCCATCTACCTCGATACACCCTTCTGGATCGTCCGCAGTCTCTTCTACATGACCGTCTGGATCTGGCTCGCCACCAGTCTCTTCCGCATGTCCAAGAAGCAGGACCGCACCGCCGACCGCTGGCTCACCGCCAAAATGCGCCGCCGCTCCAGCTACGGCCTCCTCCTCTTCGCCTTCACCACCGCCTTCGCGTCCTTCGATTGGCTCATGAGCGCCGACTATCACTGGTTCAGCACCATGTTCGGCGTCTACTTCTTCGCCCAGAACATGGGCTCAGGCCTCGCCATCATCATCCTGCTCATGCTCTGGATCCGGCGCTCCGGCCGCGGCGAAGGCCTCGCCACCCAGGAGCACCTCCACGACATGGGCAAGCTCCTCTTCGGCTTCTGCGTCTTCTGGGGCTACATCGCCTTCAGCCAGTACTTCCTCATCTGGTACGCCAACCTCCCCGAAGAAACCTCCTGGTTCATCCGCCGCAAGACCGGCGCCTGGGAACAGATCGCAATCATCGAAGTCATCGGGCGCTTCATCATCCCCTTCGTCGTCCTCATGCCCCGCCCCGCCCGCCGCAGCCCCCGCGTCCTCTGCGTCATGAGCATCTGGGTCCTCGCCTTCACCCTCTTCGATCTCCTCTTCGTCATCCGCGGCGGCGTCTACGACGCCGACAAGGCCGCCGTCCCGCTGGGCTTCGCCGACGCCATCGCCGTCGTCGCCCCCATGCTCATCCTCATCGGGCTCGCCTTCCGCCGCGCGGCAACCGTCCCCGTCGCACCGCCACACGACCCCCGCATCGACAACACCCTCCATCACATGAACCACGTCTAAGCAGACCAGACAACCATGTCACACGCCCAACACAACGGCGACGCCCACGAACAGCCCGACCCTTGGCACGACCACTCCGGTGAAGCCCCGCCCCAGGACGTCCACGGCGAAACCAACCCCGGCTTCATCGCCTTGGTCGGCGCCGTCGGCATGGTCATCGTGGTCGTCCTCATCGTCATCCTCACCAAGTACTTCGACGCCGTCGTCTTCGATGAGAAAATGGTCAAGCAGGAACGCTGGGACGTCCGCACCGAGGTCCGCGCCGTCGAGGCCGAATGGGGACAGCAGCTCACCTCCTACGGCTGGGCCGACGCCGAGAACGCCGTCGTCCACATCCCCATCGACCGCGCCATCGAAACCATCGCCGGCGAATACGCCGCCGGACAGTAATCACGCCACTCTCACAGGAATCACCCTCCTACACTTCCCCCCAATGACCCGCACGCTCGCCGCCATCCTGACCGCCGCCCTCGCCCTCACCTGGGCAAGCGCCGCCGGCGCGCAGCTCATACTCGACGAGAACCCCGCCGAGGCCGCCGGCTCCTACCTCGAAGAACAGCGCGGCGCACAGGTCCCCATGGACCTCGCGTTCACCGACGCAGAGGGCGAAACGATCGAATGGGCGAGCCTCTTCGACGGCGAAAAACCCGTCGTCCTCATCCTGGGCTATTACGACTGCCCGCTCCTCTGCCCGTGGGTCTTCAACTCCCTCCAGACCGCCTTCAACGAACTCGCCTGGCGCGTCGGCGACGAGTACCGCGCCGTCTCCGTCTCCATCGACCCCACCAACACCATCCAGGAAGCCTTCAAGCAGCGCCGCCAGGCCGTCACCGGTCTGCGCCGCGAAGCCGCGAAGGACGGCTGGAAGTTCCTCCTCTCCCCAACCGATGACGCCGCCCGCCTCGCCGAGGGCGTCGGTTTCCACTACGCCTACCTCGAAGAGTCCGGCGAGTACTCCCACCCGGGCGTCGCCATCATCCTGTCGCCCGAGGGCGTCGTCACGCAGTACCTCCAGGTGAACCCGCTGCCCGAGAAGCAGCTCCGCCTCTCCCTCATGGAAGCCGCCGACGGCAAGATCGGCTCCTTCATCGACAAGTTCATCTTCGCCTGCCACGTCTACGACCCCGACGCCGGCAGCTTCGTCCTCCACGCCCGCACCATCATGAACATCGCGGCCGCTATCACCGCCGTCGCCCTCGCCGCGCTGGTGGGGGGGCTGCTGCTCGCCGAGCGCTACCGCAAGCGCCGCACAAAAACGACCACCACCCGCGAACCACTCACCCCCGCTCTCGAGGCGCACGCATGATCGCATCCCTCGCTACCAAACCCATGCTGGCTCAGAAGGCCATCCGCGACTGGTGGTTCACCGAGCAGTCCTCCACCGTCGCCGCCGACAATGACGCCCTCTTCATGTTCATCTTCTGGGTGTCCGTCTTCTTCTTCATCCTCGTCATGGGCCTCGTCGCCTACTTCTCGGTGAAGTACCGGCGCAAGCCGGGGGTCGCCCAGCAGCGCAGCCCCGCCCACCACACACCCCTCGAAGTGACGTGGACCGTCGCGCCCTGCTTCCTCCTCCTCATCATGTTCGTCTGGGGTTTCAAGGGCTTCATCGACCTCTCTGTCAACCCCGCCAAGGGCGAGGAGATCCTCCTCACCGCCTACCAGTGGAACTGGGAAGCCACCTACGACAATGGCGCCGGCAACGGCGGCGACGTCGTCAACCTCGCCGACAAGGACGTCCCCATCATCCGCGTCCCCGCCGGCAAGCCCGTCAACCTCCTGATGACCTCCCGCGACGTCATCCACAGCTTCTTCATCCCAGACTTCCGCGTGAAGATGGACATCTTCCCCAACCGCTACGCCACCGCCTGGTTCGAGGCGATCAGCGAACCCGTCGAGCAGTACGACGAACTCACCGGCGAACCCCTCGGCAAGTGGATCGACCACATCCTCTTCTGCACCGAGTACTGCGGCGACGGCCACTCCCAGATGCTCGCCGTCATCCGCGTCATGCCCGAGGCCGACTTCATCGAGTGGAAGGCTCAGGCCGCCAACATCTTCAAGGACGAGCTCAAGCCCTCCGAGGTCGGCGCCAATCTCTACCGCGCCAAGGGCTGCAACGCCTGCCACTCCGTCGACGGTTCCACCGGCACCGGCCCCACCTGGCAGAACCTCTACGGCTCAGAGCGCAACTTCAAGGAAGCCGCCCCCGTCGTCGCCGACGAGAACTACATCCGCGAATCCATCTACGAGCCCGCCGTCAAAATCGTCGAGGGCTACCCCAACCAGATGCAGACCTACCAGGGTCTCATCAACGACAAGGAACTCTTCGCCCTCATCAGCTACATGAAGACGCTCAGCGCCCAGGGCCAGAGCGAACTCGAAGGCGAACAGACCTACGGCGAAATGGCGGAAGAAGACGCAGACGGAGGCGAGGGCTAAGCGCAGAGCGCCGCCCGGAGAACAGCCATGACCACGATCAACACACCAGCCGAAGCCCACTCGCGCGACGACCACCACGACGAGGGCTCCTACCTCGCCCGCAAGTACAGCTGGCCCGGCACCATCTGGGACTGGATGACCACGATCGACCACAAGAAGATCGGCGTCATGTACCTCGTCGCGGTGCTCGCCGCCTTCTTCGTGGGCGGTGTCGCGGCGCTTCTCGTTCGCGCCGAGCTTCTCGTTCCGCAGGAGACTGTCACCAACGCCGCCGGCGCCGTCGAAACCACCGGCATCCTCCTGTCCAGCGACAACCCCATGCTCTCCTACAACCGCGTCTTCACCATCCACGGCGCGGTCATGGTCTTCCTCTTCATCATCCCCTCCGTCCCCGCCGCACTCGGCAACTTCTTCCTCCCCCTCATGCTCGGCGCCAAAGACGTCGCCTTCCCCAGGCTCAACCTCACGAGCTGGTACGTCTACCTCTTCGGCTCCGTCCTCGCCCTCATCTCCCTCGGCTACGGCGGCCCCGACACCGGCTGGACGTTCTATACCCCATACTCAATCACCGGCGACCAACACAACCAGGTCATCTTCATGACCCTCGCCGTCTTCATCCTCGGCTTCAGTTCCATCTTCACCGGCCTGAACTTCGTCGTCACCGTCCACAAGCTCCGCGCCCCCGGCATGGGCTGGTTCGACATGCCCCTCTTCGTCTGGGCCATCTACGCCACCTCGCTCATCCAGGTCCTCGCCACACCGGTCCTCGGCATCACCGTGCTCCTCCTCACCCTCGAGCGCATGTTCCAGGTCGGCATCTTCGACCCCGCCCTGGGCGGCGACCCCGTCCTCTACCAGCACTTCTTCTGGTTCTACTCCCACCCGGCCGTCTACATCATGATCCTCCCCGGCATGGCCATCATGTCCGAGCTCATCGCCGTCCACAGCCGCAAGGCAGTCTTCGGCTACAAGTTCGTCGCCTTCTCCAGCCTCGGCATCGCGGCGGTCTCCTTCATCGTGTGGGGCCACCACATGTTCACCAGCCAGGGCGCCCTCGCCTCGGCCATCTTCTCCGGGCTGACGTTCCTCGTCGCC
This sequence comes from Phycisphaerales bacterium, assembly GCA_965227605.1. Classification (GTDB taxonomy): domain Bacteria; phylum Planctomycetota; class Phycisphaerae; order Phycisphaerales; family UBA1924; genus CALNYS01. The sequence continues at coordinate 1,633,691 of OZ245745.1, forward strand.
ATCCCCTCCGCCATCAAGGTCTTCAACTGGACCGCCACCCTCTACAAGGGCTCCATCGTCATCAACACGCCGATGCTCTACGCCCTCATCTTCCTCTTCACCTTCTCCATCGGCGGGCTCACCGGACTCTTCCTCGGCGCCCTCGCCACCGACATACACCTACACGACACCTACTTCATCGTCGCCCACTTCCACTACGTCATGATGGGCGGCACCGTCATGGCCTTCCTCGGCGGCATCCACCACTGGTGGCCCAAGATGTTCGGCAAGATGTACAGCGAGCGTTGGGGCATCATCAGCGCCCTCCTCGTCTTCGTCGGCTTCAACCTCACCTTCTTCACCCAGTTCTTCATGGGCTCACAGGGCATGCCCCGCCGCTACGCCACCTACACCGAAGAGTTCCAGATCTACCACGAGATCAGCACCTACGGCTCCTGGATCCTCGGCCTCGGTCTCGTCATGCATCTCTTCGTCCTGGTCCACTCCCTCTTCGCCGGGCGCCAGGCCCCCGCCAACCCCTGGGGCGCCATGACCATGGAATGGGAAACCGAGTCCCCGCCCATCGAGCACAACTTCCACCACGAGCCCGTCTGCCGTCACGGCCCCTACGCCTTCGACGACCACACCCCGCCCAACTGCGAGCCAGGCGAGTACCCACTCCCGGATGGCCCGCCCTCCAAGCACTGAGTCCCCTCACACGCCCGCCCCACGACGGACGAACCCCATGACCACCCTCCCTGCAGATTCAGCCCCGCAAGACCCCAAGGCGTGGCAGAACCATTCGCACCAGCCCCACTGGCGCAACGCCGAGGACGAGTTCGACGCCGCCAAGCTCGGCATGTGGCTCTTCCTCGCCACCGAGGTCCTCCTTTTCGGCGGCATGTTCTGCGCCTGGGCCATCCTCAGCGCCTGGTACCCCGAAGCCTTCAAGGGCGCTTCCGCCTACTACCTCAGCTGGGAGATCGGCGCCGCCAACACCGCCGTCCTCCTCCTCTCCTCCTTCACCGTCGCATGGGGCGTCCGCAACGCCCAGCTCAACCAGCAGGGCCTCCTCCAGATGAACCTGCTGATCTCGATCTTCTGCGGGATCTTCTTCCTCGTCGTCAAGCTCGGCTGGGAGTACTACCCCAAGATCATGAAGGGCGAACTCCCCGGAGGGAAGTTCGAATATGCCCACGGCGAGTACGCCCACGAGCCCATCTTCCTCAGCATCTACTGGGTCGCCACCGCCATCCACGGCTTCCACGTCCTCGTCGGCGTCGGCGTTCTCGGCTGGCTCTACGTCAAGGCCGTCAAGGGCCACTTCGGGCCCAAGTACTACACCCCCATCGAGGTCGGCGGCCTCTACTGGCACCTCGTCGACCTCATCTGGATCTTCCTCTTCCCCCTCCTCTACCTCGTCTAAAGGAAGCCGCCAATGACCACCGCCCACGCCCACGCCCACGCCCACGACGACCACGGTCACGAGCACCACGTCAGCTCGATGTTCGTTCTCGTCGGCGTCTTCATCGTCCTGCTCATCATGACGGCAATCACCGTCATCACCGCCAAGTTCGTCAACCTCGGCGAGACCGGCAACTTCATCCTCGCCATGGCCATCGCCACCTTTAAGGCCACGCTCGTCTGCGCCTTCTTCATGCACCTCCTCCACGACCGCAAGTTCAACACTGTCGTCCTCTTCTACTGCATCCTCACACTCTCACTCTTCATCCTCTTCACTAAGATCGACCTTGATTCCCGCACCGTCATCGACCCCCGCCGCGACGGCGCCATCAACGAACCAACCATGGTCGAAGAAAGCCGCAAGAACAAGGACGAGCACACGGAAGACGACGCCCACTAACGCCGTGCTCACGCAACTGCTCCAGGACGACCGCCGCGCCCGCCGCGTCGGGGGCGCGCTCGTCGCGCTCTCACTCCTCCTGCTCGCCCTCTCCGTCGGCGTCATGGCCAAGCGCCTCGCCGACCACAACCGCGCCGAGCCCCACACACCCTTCGCCATCACCCTCGCCTCGAGCGATGAGTTCGAGCACGCCGGCGTCCCCTTCGCCCTCACCACCCTCGAATCACAACCCCCGCAGGTCCAGGTCCGCTGGGGCGACCAGACCGTCCGCCTCCTCGTAGGCGGCCGCGAGATCGAAGGCCTCCCAACCCTCACCCGCCACGCCGACTGGCTCAGCGTCATGCTCATCGCCGAGGGCGTCGTTGACCTCGAAGGCCTCGACGCCAAGATCCTCTCGGGCGAAGTCCCCTCGCGCTTGGTCGTCGTCGCCCGCTCCCCGGCGCCCGAGTTCCAGCAATACAAAGACCACGTCTACACCTACCTCGAACTCCAGCCCGATGGCTCCATCCAGCGCTCCGAAAGCACCTACCGCGACATCCAGCACGACACCGATTCCTGGCGCCACGTCGCCGCCATGAAAGTCACCGGCGGCCTCAACACCCCATCAAGCCGCGGCGTCTCACCCATCAGCTACCCCAACTACGCCGGCGTCAAACGCGCCATCGAAGCCATGGGCTGGACCTGGCCCGCCTTCGGCATCGGCGCCGCCGGCTTCCTCGCCGGCCTCATCCTCCTCCTCGGCTCCTTCGTCAAACGCCCAACCTCCGTCCCCCTCTCCCCGAGGGAGAGGGGCTAGGGGAGAGGGAGGTCGTCCTCTCCACCCTCCCCCCAATCTCAAAGAAGTCGAGAGAGCTGGATGAGGGGCTACAACCCCTACCCCATCTCTGCGCAACCAACATCCGGGTGCCACGACCCGCCGCAAAGCGGCGCGTCGTGTCCTCCGCTCCCTCTCCCACGGGGAGAGGGCCGGGGTGAGGGCCTACAACAACTACCAAGCCTCTCCATAGAAAAACCACTCAGAACAACTCTTGCGCACACATCCATCATGCGCACACTTCACAACCCAACACCCCAAAGACCCAACCCACACTCTCCACCCACCTAAACTCCCACCGTGCCCTTCAACCCCGCAGGACAACGCGCCGTCATCATGGGCCTGGGCCGCTTCGGCGGGGGCCTCGCCGCCGCGAAATGGCTGAACGAACAAGGCGCCGAGGTCCTCGTCACCGACCTCGCCTCAGAACAAGACCTCGCCGACTCCCTCGCCCAACTCCCCCCCGAAATCGAAACCCGCCTGGGCGCCCACGACCCCGCCGACTTCGCCGTCGCCGACCTCGTCGTCGTCAACCCCGCCGTCCCCAAACCCTGGCGCAACGAACTCCTCCACACCGCCCAAAAGCACGCCGCCCTCGTCACCTCCGAGATCGAACTCCTCGTCGAACGCCTCCCAAGCCGCGAGCGCGTCATAGGCGTCACCGGAAGCGCCGGCAAAAGCACCACCGCCACACTCATCGCCGAGGGCCTCCGCGCCACGGGTGTAACAACCCACCTCGGCGGCAACATCGGCGGCTCACTCCTCCCCGAACTCGACACCATCACGCCCGACGACCACGTCGTCCTCGAACTCTCAAGCGCCCAACTCTGGTGGCTCGCGCGTTCCAACTGGTCGCCGCACATCGCCGTCGTCACCAACCTCGCCCCCAACCACCTCGACTGGCACGCCGAGTTTTCCCACTACGAAAAAGCCAAGAAACAAATCCTCGCCGACCAGCAGGAAGGCGACATCGCCGTCCTGCCCGACGAACTCGCCGATTGGTCCCCCGAGCGAGCGCACATCATCGAACCCACAAAACCGCTCCGTCTCCTCGGTGCGCACAACCGCAAAAACGCCTCACTCGCCCTCACCGCCATTTCCGCGCTGCGGGGGGCCGCATCGGACGCGCTCGCGCGCGCCGAAACCGCCATCGCCGGCGTCCCCGGCCTTCCCCACCGTCTCCAGGTTCTCACCAAGCCCGGCGCCCCCATCCGCTGCGTCAACGATTCCAAATCAACCACCCCCGAGGCCACCCTCCTCGCCGTCGAAGCCTGCGCTGGACCCGCCCGCGTCCACCTCATCGCCGGCGGCTACGACAAGGGCGCCGACCTCGCCGCCATCTCCAATCTTGCGCCGCAGCTCGCCGCCCTCTACACCATCGGCGCCACCGCCGAAGCCATCGGCGGGCGCGTCTGCAACACGCTCGACGCCGCCCTCGCCGCCGCCGCCGCCGCCGCCAAACCCGGCGACACCATCCTCCTCAGCCCCGCCTGCGCCTCCTGGGACCAGTTCCGCGACTTCCGCGACCGCGGCGATCAGTTCGCCGCCTGGGTCGAGAAATTCATCCCAACCCTTGACGCTGCGTTCGGTGTTCGGTAAACCTATCCATAACCAAACAGAAACACCGATCCCGCCCAGCGGGTACCGTCCCACAAACCGCACGGATGCACCACGACGGACGCCCTGAAAGGACGCGAACCATGCCCGCCACCGAGACCAAAGGCAACGCCGACTCCCTCAAGCGCACCCTCAGCCAGATCGAGAAATCCTTCGGCAAGGGCTCGATCATGCGCCTCGACGCCGACGCCCACCTCTCCATCCCCGGCATCGAGACCGGCTCCCTCTCCCTCGACCTCGCCCTCGGCGGGCGCGGCTTCCCCCGCGGGCGCGTCATCGAGATCTACGGCCCCGAAAGCTCCGGCAAAACCACCCTCGCCCTCCACACCGTCGCCACCGTCCAGGAAGGCGGCGGCGTCGCCGCCTTCATCGACGCCGAGCACGCCCTCGATCCCACCTGGGCCAAGCGCCTCGGCGTCAACATCGACGACCTCCTCGTCTCCCAGCCCGACTCCGGCGAGCAGGCCCTCGAGATCTGCGAGATGCTCGTCCGCTCCGGCGCGGTCGACATCATCGTCGTCGACTCCGTCGCCGCCCTCATCCCGCGTGCGGAAATCGAGGGCGAAATGGGAGATTCCCACGTCGGCCTCCAGGCCCGCCTCATGAGCCAGGCCCTCCGCAAGCTCACCGGCGCCATTGCCAAGAGCAGCTGCACCGTCGTCTTCATCAACCAGATCCGCGAGAAGATCGGCGTCATGTTCGGCTCCCCCGAGACCACCCCCGGCGGTCGCGCTCTCAAGTTCTACGCCTCCGTCCGCGTCGACATCCGCCGCGTCGGCGCTCTCAAGGAAGGCGACCAGCACATCGGCAACCACGTCCGCGCCAAGGTCGTCAAGAACAAGGTGGCCCCGCCCTTCCGACAGGCCGAGTTCGACATCATGTTCGACGAGGGCATCAGCCTCGTCGGCGATCTCCTCGACCTCGCCGTCGCCGATGATGTCGTCGAGAAGGCCGGCGCATGGTTCAGCTACGGCGACGTCCGCCTGGGCCAGGGGCGCGAGAACTCCAAGCGCTTCCTCAAGGAAAACCCCGAGCTCATCGCCGAGATCAAGGCCAAGGTCCTCGCCGCCCGCGGCGTCGTTAGGCCGGGCCAGGAAGCCGAGGCCGCTGAAGCCCCCGAGGGCGAGCCGGTCGAGGCCTGATCGCCACCCGTTCGGGGTGTTAGTCTGGGTAAACAGGGGCGAGAGCAGGTTTTTGCGCGAGCCGCGGAACCACCGCCGAACCCGTGCGGATACCAAGGGTGATGAGCCCTCCGGCGCACGGATTTCGTCTCTCCTGGCCCTTTATGGGGCGTTCTTCGGGACAGCTCCGCGGTGGGAAACGCCGCGGAGTTGTCATCTGCAGCGCGCCGGGTATGCTGTCCGCCCTTCTTGCCGCGGCTGTGGCGGAATTGGCAGACGCGCTAGGTTCAGGTCCTAGTGGGGGTAAAACCCCGTGGAGGTTCGACTCCTCTCAGCCGCATTTCTCGCGCCGCCTCGCGGCGTGCCCCCGGGCGATCCTCGCCCCCTGCCGGCCCTCAGGCCAGCGGAGCCGTCCGATCTCCCGTTTCACAAACCAGACACCCCGCTCTATGGCCCGCCTTTCGGGGCTGCTATAGTACGGAATCGCATACGCCGCTCCGAGCGGCAGGGGCGGCACGCCGCCCGAAGAGAGAACACCAGTAAGGAGCGTTCGGATCATGATTCATCGTCGCAAAGGCTTTACGCTCGTGGAGCTCTTGGTCGTCATCAGCATCATCGCGGTGCTGATCGGCCTGTTGCTCCCGGCCCTCGGCGAGGCTCGCCGCAACGCCCGTCAGCTCATCGACGTTTCCCGCATGGGCGACCAGATCAAGGGCTCGCTCAACTACGCCGCGGAGAATAAGGGGCGCATGCCTAATGCCCCGGCCGGCGTTCCCCTGACCAGTCAGATCGGCAACGCCCGCGGCTTCGGGCGCAGCCGCCCGGCCCGTGTTCTCTCTCAGACCATCGCCGGCACCGACTTCCCCGACAACGGCCTCCTGCTCAACAAGGGCATCCCGGGCGACGCCTACTGGAAGGCGTACCCGCTGGTCTTCGGTCAGTACATCACCGAGGGCACGGGTTTCGGCCTCTTCCAGGACATGTTCGTCTCCGCGGGCGACACGTTCTACTCCTCCGGCTGGGACTTCATCAAGTCCGCCCGCCTGCTCCAGAACGACCCCCGTCTGGCCTTTGAGAACCAGGGCGTGTGGTCGGCGACGCCGTACATCGACGTCGAGAACAACTTCGAATCGTGGCAGCGCCGCAGCACCGACGAAGAGAACCTGTCGGTGTACTACTCGGGCAGCTGGCGTTATTCGGTGACGGCGCTCTTCGGCACCTTCGCCCCGCCGCAGGTTGACGGCGTCTCCGGGCGCAACTTCTTCCGCGACCGCGACGGCTTCAACCAGACGGGCGGCAGCGCGGGCTCAGCGCAATCGTTCTTCCGCACCTCCGGCTTCGGCGGCAGCATCCCGGCGTGGAACGGCTTCCTCGAGTACATCTCGCAGGATGACTTCCGCCACCCCTCGAAGAAGGGCATCTTCTTTGACTTCGACGCCGCGAACGCCGGCCCGCGTTCCGGCCGGTACTACCGCCCGAACTCGCAGTCCGCGGTCTCGCTGATGGACGGCTCGGCCCGTCTGATCAACGCCTACGAAGAGATCGCGACGGAGTACACGGGGCGTGAGGTCCGCGAGGCCCGTCGTGACGGCGACTACGTTTCCACGCTCGAGCAGTGGAGCGGCAACGACATCGGCGACGACCTGTCCCCCGGCGAGACCCGCGCCTACTTCATGCACAACGAGGGCGGCCCCTGGGGTCGCGACTGGTAAGCCGAGATTCGGCATGACCTAAAACGCTCAAAGCGGCGTCTCCTCGGAGGCGCCGCTTTTTTCGTGCGCGGCGTTTGACGCCCGCAGCCTCACGCCGGAGAGTGGTCCGATGCGGAGCGAGCGGTGCTGATCGCGGGGATCGACGAAGCCGGGTACGGGCCGCGGCTGGGGCCGTTGTGCGTGGGCTTCGCGGCGTTCGAGGTCGCGGCGTGTGATCCGCGCGAGCCGGTGTGCTTGTGGGAGTCGCTGGCGCCGGGGGTGGGTCGCTGGGCGCAGCGGAAGACGGCGGCGCTGGTGGTTGATGACTCGAAGAAGCTGAAGCGCACCGGAGAGCGCCCGCTGCGCGAGCTGGAGAAGACGGCGCTGGCGCATCTGGCGGCGCTGGATGAGGCGCCGGCGACGGATCTTGAGGCGCTCGCGGCGCTGGGGTGTGCGGCGCCCGCGGCGAGTCAGGGCGCGATCGATCTTGATGAGCCGGAGCACGAGCGGAAGATCACGGCGAACGTGCTGCGCGAGCGGCTGAACCGCGCGGGGGCGCGGGTGGCGGCGCTGGGTGTGGAGTCGGTGCCGGCGGCGCGGTTCAACGAGGCGTGGCAGCGCACGGGGTCGAAGGCGGCGCTGGAGCTTGAGATGATCGGCCCACGCCTGCGCTGGGTGTGGGAGCGGAGCGAGACCTGCGATGGGGGCGGCGCGCTGGTGTCGCTCGATCGTCTCGGCGGGCGCACTCGCTACGGCGCCGCGCTGCGGGCGGCGGTGCCGGGTACTGAGGTCGAAGAGATCGCGCGCGAGGAGGGGCGGGTGCTGTGTCGGTTGCACACGCCCGGGCGGGAGATGCACGTCGAGGTGCTGGTGGGCGGGGACGGGCGGCGGTACGCGACGGCGCTGGCGTCGGTGGTGGCGAAGTGGTCGCGTGAGCTGGCGATGGCGCGGTTCAACCGGGCGTTCGCGGCGCTGGCGCCGGAGCTTAAGCCGACGGCGGGGTACGGAACGGACGCGAACCGCTGGATCCGCGAGGCGCGGCAGGCGCTCGGGCGCGAGGTGGTGGACCCGCTGGTGAGGTTGGCGTGAGCCGCGACGCGTTGTACCTGCGTCTGGCGGCGAAGCTGGCGTGGCGCGGGTTCGGGCGGGTGGCGCCAAACCCGATGGTGGGGTGCGTGCTGGTTTCGCCTGAGGGTGAAGTCATCGGGATGGGACACCACCGCGCCTTCGGCGGGGCGCACGCGGAGGTGGAGGCGCTGCGCTCGTGCGAGCGCCAGGGGAATGATGCGCGCGGGGCGACGGCGTATGTGACGCTGGAGCCCTGCTCGCACTTCGGGAAGCAGCCTCCCTGCGCGGACGCGCTGGTTCGTGCGGGTGTGGCGGAGGTTGTTGCTGCAGTGCGTGATCCGGGGGCGGAGTCGGGCGGGGGGTTCGAGACGCTGGAAGCGGCGGGTGTGCGTTGTCGGCTTGTGAGTGAGCCGGCGGCGGCGCGGGCGAGCACCCCGTTTGTGAAGCAGACAACGGAGGGGCTGCCCTTCGTGACGTGCAAGTGGGCGCAGACGCTGGACGGGTTCACCGCGGCGCGGGACGGGGCGTCGAAGTGGATCAGCAACGCGCGCTCGCGACGGCTGGTTCATGTGATGCGCGGGCGGGTGGACGCGGTGCTGGTGGGGTCGGGGACGGTCGCGGCGGACGACCCGCTGCTGACGGCGCGGGGCGTGCGGGCGCGGAAGACGGCGCTGCGGGTGGTTTTTGATTCTGATCTGCGTTTATCGGTGAAATCAAAGCTCGTGCAGACGGCGCGGGAGGCGTCGGTGGTGGTGTACTGCGTGGATGATTCCGGCGGTGATGAGTTGCGTGACGCGGGGGTTGAGGTGGTCACGGTTGGTGAGCGAGGCGGGCGTGTGGACGCGCGGGCGGCGCTGGCGCATCTGGCGCGGGAGCATGAGGTGCAGAGTGTGTTGTGCGAAGCCGGGCCGACGTTGACGGGCGCGCTGATCGCGGAAAGGTTGGCGGACGAGTTGCTCGTGTTCACGGCGCCGATGGTGCTGGGGGATGGGGAAGCGCGGTCGGCGGTGGAGGTCGGCGGGGCGCGGTCGCTGAGTGACGCGCGGGGGTGGGCGCTGTCGGGTGTGCGGCGCGTTGGGGATGACGTGATGAGCGTTTATTGGAGCGCGGCGCGGAAGGATGGCGGCAGCGAGTAGTAGACGGGGCCGCCGCCGGGGAGTTGGGTTCTGGCGTGGAGCGCGCCGGCTTCGTCTTCGCCGATGGTGATCACTTCGATGGGTTCTTTGGCGAGGTCTTCGAGGGTGATCTCGGCCAGCTGTGTCCAGCCCGCGGGTTCGGTGAAGGCGACGGTGGAGTCGGGGTTGGTGGTAAGGGTTTGCAGGATGGCGGCGGGGTTGAAGGGGGGGTCGGTCCAGCCGGTGAGGGTGCGTTCGGCGCGGGCGTCATCGACGCGGACGGCGTGGACGTCGGCGGGGGTGACGGCGGAGGGGCGGCGGTCGGTGTAGGCGGCGGGGTCGAGGCGGAGTTCGTTCAGGAGGGAGACGTCGGCGATGTGCGTGGCGCGCCCGCTGAGCGCGAAGCGTTGTTGGCCGGCGGCGTCGGCCTCGGCGCCGAATGAAACGCCTCGCTTGTAGTCGCCGGCCTCGATGGTGATGGTGAAAGATGGTTCGTCCAAGCCGGTAGTGAGGTCGGCGGGCTGTTCGTCGAGGAAGCGGGTGATCTCTGCGCCGGCGAGGCGGGCGATGGCGTTGCGGGCGACGTCTTCGTTGCCTCGTGCGAGGACGGGGGAGACGATGAGCCAGCGCCCGGCCGTCTTGACGAGATCGATCTCGCGGGCGGGGTCGGTTTGTGTGCCGGGCTGCTGGATGAGGATGCGGGTGACGTCGGGGCCGGCGTTTGGGAAGAGGGAGGTGTCGCGCCAGGCGGCGGGGCCGGGGAGGAGTTGTTCGACGAGGGCGGCGGGGGCGCGGACGGCGACGGATCCGTCGATGACGACGGTGTGCTTGCCGGCGATAGGGGCTTCGGCGATGGCGAGCGTGCGCTCTGTGCCGTCTTCGGCTGTGAAGGTGAAGATGTTTGTGGGTAGGGGCGTTGGTGGTTCGCCGGCGGGTTCGAGTTGGCTGATGTCGGCGGCGGCGCGGAGCGCGGCGCGGACGGCGGCGGCGCTCGCGGGCCATTCGCGGTTGTAGCCGATGAGGAAGGCCATCCAGCGCGCGGGGGCTGTGCGGGTGACGGCGCCTTCGTTCGTACCGATGCGGGTGATGTTCGACGGTGTGATTGGCGCTGCGGTTTGTGGCGCGGGATTGGATGAGCGGGTGGTGAGGTAGGTCGTGATGGCCGTGCCGATGAACGCCGCTATGAAGGCGGTGAGGAAGGCGTTCTTGGTTTTCTTCTTCATCCCCTGATCATCCTGATGGCGGCGCCGGTGAGGAGGACGGTGAGGGCGGGGGCGAGGGCGAGGGTCCAGCGTAGGAGGGTGAGTGTGCTGGCGTCGATGGGTTTGACGCGGGGGATGTCGCGGGCGACGGCGCCGGGGGCGATGAGGTGGTCCTGGTTTGCGAGCCAGGAGACGGAGGCGTCGAAGAGTTCGCCGTTGCCGGGGAAGGCGGCGGCGACGCGCCCGTCGACGCGCCGGGCGGGGAGGATGGAGGCGTCGAAGAACCAGGCGGTGGCGCCGACGACGACGAGGCGCTGGAGCTCGCCGGGCTCGGTGGGTGAGGGACGCTCGACGGCGGCGGCGATGGTCCAGGGGCCTTCGGTGTCGTCGAGGGTGGGCGTTGGGGTCGGTGTGCTGAGGCGTCGGCGGGCGTTCTGGGAGCTGGACCAGAGGTCGGTCCACTGGGATTCGGCCCAGGCGTCGGGGTCGTTGATCTCGTAGATGGGGGTGAAGGTCACGCCCCCTGAGCCGGGCAGTGATTCGTTGAAGTCGATGGGTGAGATCCAGCCGAAGCGGGCGGTGAGGGCGTCGATGGCTTCGGCGATGGGGTGGTCGCTGGCGCTCGTGGCGAGGGTGAAGCCGGGGTCGGCGGAGTCGCCCTGGGGTGTGCGGACGGCGCGGAGGAGGGGGCGGCCGGTGTCGAGCTGGAGGCCGAGGGGTTCGAGGGGCTGGGCGAGGATGTCGGGGGAGCCGGCGCCGGGGAGGGTGGAGGGGGAGTAGGAGAGGAGGAGCGGCTGGCCCTGAGCGAGAAGGTCTTCGATGGCAGTGGCGAGTTTTCCGTTGCGGAGGGCGGTGTCGCCGCCGGCGGCGACGGTGCCGAGGACGGCCCAGACGACGGGGCGCTCGGCGGTCGGGTTGAAGTCGGCGAGGGTGGGCGGGGCGTCCTGATCGCCGACGGGCCATTCGAAGGCGTCGATCCCGCGGAGGCGGAGGCGGTCGATGAGACCGGCGATGGCGAGGGGGCCGGCGTTTGGGCTCGGGGCGCCGGAGTCGTCGAGGAGGCGGACGGGCCAGGGGTGGACGAGGACGAGGATGGGGCGCTGGGCGTCTTCGAGGGAGGCGACGGCGGTGGCGAGGAGTTCTTCACCCACGAAGCGGAACTCGGCGACGCCGCGGTCGTCTTCGGCGACGAGTTCGGCGGGTGGGAAGAGCGCGGCGAAGGAGACGGCGGTGGCGCCGGCGTCGGAGACGACGACGGCGGCGTCGTCGCGTTCGAGGGCGCGGACAACGGCGTAGAGCTCGGATGGTGGGAGGGCGTTGAGTGATTCGGCGGCGCTGGCCGCGGCGTCGCGGGCGTCTTGGAGGGCGCGGATGGCGAGTGAATCGGGGACCGCGGCTTCGGCGCGGGCGAGGACGAGGCGGGCGTCGTTTGCGAGCGAGTCGAGCTGGGCGCGGGTGGCGGTGAGGGCCTCGTCGAGGGGGGCGAGGTCGGAACCGAGGAGTTGGCGTTCGCTGGTTTGATCGATCTGCTGGGCGGCGGCTTCGGCGTCGCGGACGCGGACGCGCAGGGTGGCGGCGAGGTTTTCGGCGGCGGCGCGGGCGGGGTCGGTGGGGCCCTGGGCCTGGGCGGATTCGGCGAGGGCGCTGGCGGCGCTGGTGAGGAGGCCGGCGGCGCGGTCGATGGCGCCTCGGGAATCGGTGAGAGCGCTCTCGCGGGCGGCGATGTCTTCTTCGTAGAGGTCGGCGAGGCGGGAGAGGAGGGCGGCGAACTCGTCTTCCTGATCGGGGCGCCCGGCGTCGATCTGGGTGACGCGCACGCGGTCGGATGATTTCACGAGTTCGGTGAGGACGTCGTCCATCGCGGAGCGGGCGAGGGGGGAGACGGTGGCGAAGTCGGCGACGACGGCGATCTCGTAGTCGCGCGAGGCGTTATTCAGGATTTGTTTCGTGCGCGGGGAGAGGGCGTGCTGGCGGGTGGCGGTGAGGTCGTAGCGGGCGCGGGTTCGTTCGGCGGCGACGCTGACGAGGACCGTGCCGACACTGACAAGAATCACGACGAGCGCGCTGCGCAGCACGAAGCGGCGTTTGGCGGCGGCGGGGGTCAGCGCCATCGGCGGGCCTCCAGCGCGACAGCGGCCAGCGCGACGAACCACGCGGCGGCCGCGATGAAGAAAACGACGCCCGCGGTGTCGATCACGCCCTTGGCGAAGTCTTCGATGCGCAGGTCGAAGGAGAGGGCGAAGGCGATGTCGCTCCAGGGTTCGGGGAGAGAGGCTCCTTGGAGTGAACCCACGCGCAGGAGCAGCAGCGTGAAGAGGGCGGCGAGGAAGGCGGAGGTCTGGCTGGCGGTGAGGGCTGAGGCGAGGAGGCCCACGGCGAGGTAGACGGCGCCCGAGAGGAAGAGGCCGAGGTAGCCGGAGAGGATGGGGCCGTAGTCGGGGTCGGCGAGGGCTTCGAGGGCGGCGACGTAGACAAGGGTGGGCGCGAGCATGGCGAGGAGGAAGGCGCAGGCGCCGAGGTACTTGCCGAGGGCGACGGAGAGGCTGGTGACGGGGGCGGTGGTGAGGAGTTCGAGGGTTCCGGCGCGGGCTTCTTCTGAGAGGAGGCGCATGGAGACGGCGGGGGCGATGAAGAGCATGGTCCAGGTGGCGAGCGCGAAGAAGGCGCGGAGGGAGGCGGGGGCGCCGGGCTCAAGCGTGATGGCGAAGAGTACGCCCGAGAGGAGGGTGAAGAGGGCGATGACGACCCAGCCGAGGGGGACGCGGAAGAAGGAGGCGAACTCGCGGAGGGCGACGGCGCGGGTGGCTGAAAGAGTTTTTGTTGGGGTTGGGGTCATCCCCGGTCCTCCGGCGGGGGTTCGAGGAGGTCGAGGAGGACGCGCTCGAGGGGCGGGGTGGCGCGGGTGAGTTCGCGCAGGGGGAGGGCGGCGTCCGAGGCGGCGCGGGCGAGTGGTTCGCGGAGGTCCTGCTCGCTGGTGATGGTGAGGCGCGTCCAGCCGGCGAGGTTTTCTGTTTTGACGTCTTCGGCGTTGATGGTTTCCGCGAGGGCGCGGGCGGCTTCGGGTGTTGCCTTGAGTTCGGCGATGGTCGCGGCGGCGGCGCGTTTGGCGATGTCGGCGAGGGGCGACGCGGCGCGGACGCGCCCGCGGGCGAGGACGACGGCGTCGTCGCAGGCGGCCTCGACGTCGGAGAGGATGTGTGAGCTGAGGAGCACGGCCTTGTCTGACGCGAGCTCGCGGATGAGGTTGCGGGTCTCGACGATCTGGGCGGGGTCGAGGCCGGAGGCGGGCTCGTCGAGGATGAGTGCGGGCGGGTCGTGGAGGATGGCGGCGGCGAGGGCGACGCGCTGGCGGTAGCCCTTGGAGAGGGTTCCGATGCGCTTGCGGAGGACATCGGTGAGCTGACAGCGCTCGGCGGCGCGGTGGGCAGCGTCGCGGCGTTTGGCGCGGGGGAGGCCTTCGAGGGCGGCGCGGTGGCGGAGGTAATCGATGGCGCGCATCTCGGGATAACTGGGGGCGGACTCTGGGAGGTAGCCGGCGGCGGCGCGGGCGGCGCGGGGGTCGGCGAGGACGTCCTTCCCGGCGATGGCGGCGCGCCCGGCGGAGGGGGCGAGTTCGCCCGTGAGGAGGCGGAGGCAGGTGGTCTTGCCGGCGCCGTTGTGGCCCAGGAGGGCGGTGACGCGTCCTGGGCGCGCGGTGAAGGACGCGTCGCGGAGCGCGCGGAAGGAACCGTACGATCTGGAAAGCCCGTGCGCCTCGATCACAGGTGCAGCGTATCGGTCCTACGGGAGTTCGGCGCTTAGCGGATGTTTTTGTGTCGGGGGTCTTATTGAATAGTGGGTGCTGGACCCGGGGCGGTCCGACATTACACTCCATACGCGGGGCGGCGGAACGCCGAGGACTGATGCCGGAGACGCAACGCCAGGTCGTGATCGTGTCGCAGGCGCCGGGGGACGGCGATCTGGGGGATGCGGTCCCGGAAGGCGCCGTGGTGATCCGGGCGGCGGCGGGCGACCTCGAACGGCTGGTGAAGAGCGAGGACGCGGGGGCCGTGGTGCTGGACGCGGCGACGTTCACGGCGCTGTGCGTTTCGCTGCGGCAGGAGACGGATCATTCGCTTTTGGGATCGGTTGGCGAGGGGATCTGCGTGGTGGGCGCGGACGGGGCGGTGTCGTGGGCGAACGGTCGTTTTGCGGATCTTGATGAGACGACGCGGGAGCGTTGCCGGGCGTGCTGCGCGGAGGCGCTGTCGTCGTTTGATTCGGGGGGTGTGGGGATCATCGCGCGGAAGTTCACGGTGGCGGGCGAGGGTGACCGGCACTTTGAGCTGATCGTGTCGCCGGTGTTCACGCGCGAGGGCGAGGGGCAGGAGGCGACGCGTGCGATCGCGGTGGTGTGGGACATCACGAGCTCGCACCGTTCGCGGCAGAAGATCGACGCGATCGATCGGGCGGGCGCGGAGCTGGTGCGCCTGGACGCCGAGACAGTGAAGAACCTGAATGCGGCGGGTCGGCTGAAATTGCTGGAAGAGAAGATCGTGCGGTACGCGCATGATCTGTTGCGTTTCGACAACTTCACGGTGCACCTCTTGGATCACGAGACGAACCGGCTGGAGCTGGTGATGTCGCGGGGGCTGCCCGAGGCGGTGAAGCACATGGACCTGTACGCCGCGCCGGAGGGGAGCGGGATCAGCGGGTATGTGGCGTCGTCTGGTGAGACGTATTTGTGTTTGGATGTGCGGGACGATCCGCGGTACATCAAGGGGATTGAAACGCCGGGCTCGGCGCTGACGGCGCCGCTGCTGTTGCAGGACAAGGTGATCGGCGTCTTCAATGTGGAAAGCGATCAGGCGGGGGCGTTTTCGCAGGAAGACAAGCAGTTTCTGGAGATCTTTGCGCGGTACGTGGCGCTGGCGTTTCATTTCCTCGACATCCTGGTGGTTGAGCGGTACACGACGAACGAGGCGGTGTCGGGGCGGGTGGAGGGGGAGATTGAGGCGCCGCTGGAGGATCTCTTGAAGGAGGCGAAGTGGCTGCGCGAACAGGCGGGGGTGGACCCGGCGGCGCGGGCGCACGCGGACCAGATCGTGAGCGATGTGGAGTCGATCAAGGCGCGGATGCGCGAGGTGGCGGCGGGGCCGCGGTCGATCTTGGGCGCGGAGTTCGTGCTGAGTGAGAGCGCGGAGGACCCGGTGGTGAGCGGGTCGCGGGTTTTGGTGGCGGACGACGAGCCGGCGATCCGGGACACGATCGCGGACGTGCTGACGCGGCGCGGGGCGGAGGTGGTGGTATGCCCGTCGGGCGTTGAGGCGGTGGCGGCGATTGAGGAATGGACGCGCGGCGAGGCGGGGGCGTTTGACCTGGTGATCTCGGATATTCACATGCCGGACCGGAACGGGTATGAGGTGTTCAGCGCGGTGCGGGGGGCGAGCGATGAGACGCCGGTGATTCTGATGACGGGGTTCGGGTATGACCCGAGCCACTCGATCGTGCGGGCGAGCGAGGAGGGGCTGCAGTGTGTTTTGTTCAAGCCGTTCCGTGCGCAGCAGCTTTTGGAGGAGGTGCATAAGGCGCTGGGGGTGGAGTGAGGTTGGGAGAATGTTTCTGGTGGTGGAAACTGATTGTTTTGGGTTGACGGCGGTGTATGTGGTCAGTAATTTCAGTTAGTACTGAAATGCCTGGAGCAATCATGACTTCTCTCGACCCCGTTCAGGAAAAATTCGTCCTTCATTGGGGGGAGATGGGGACCCGGTGGGGGGTGAATCGGACGGTGGCTCAGATTCATGCGATTTTGTACATCTCGCCGCGGGCGCTGACGGCGGATGAGCTGGTGCAGAGCCTGGGAGTGTCGCGTTCGAACGTGTCGATGAGTTTGCGCGAGCTGCAGTCGTGGGGGATCATTCAGGTGTCGCGCCCGCCGGGGGAGCGCCGGGACCATTACGAGAGCTTGAAAGACGTGTGGGAGATGTTCCGGCTGGTGCTTGATGAACGCAAGCGGCGTGAGATCGAGCCGACGATCCGTGTGTTGCGGGAGTGCGTTGGGGACGTGGGTGGTTCGGGCAGGCAGGCGTACTCGAAGGAACGGCTTGAGGAGATGCTGTTGTTCTTCGAGACGACATCGGGGTGGTACGAGCAGGTGCGGGGGTTGCCGGAATCGACGGTGCGGAAGCTGCTGAAGATGGGCGCCGGGGTGGTGAAGCTGCTGCCGCAGCGATCGCGGAAGCGCGGCAAGGCGTCGGCGATCTAGGCCAGTATTTCCAGAGGAGAGAGCGATGAACGAGAACGAAGGTACATTTGCGTCCGCGTCCAAAGTTTCAGAAAATACTGAAATATATGATCCTGCGTCCCGGGCGCGGTGCGGGTGCTGTTGGTACCGCCTGGAGGGGCTTGGACGCGAGGGGGTGTGCCCGGAGTGCGGGTTGCCCTTTGATCTGGATGTGCCAGAGACCTATGTGACGAAGCGGCCGTTTCTGTGCTGGCCGCTGTGGCTGCCGATGCTGATTTTTTCCACGCTCTGCGGCCTGCTCGTCGTGATCCCTTTTCTGCTGAACGGGTACTCGACGACCGGGTTGTGGTTCGGCGTGCCGATCGCGCTGGGCTCGATCGTGGGGTACACGGGGAGAGGGGGGCTTGCGCTGAAGGTGTGTTTGGGGCTTGCGATCGCGGCGTCGGTGGTGCTCGCCATGTTTTCGATGAACATCGCCGGGCTCTTTTGCGGGTTGATCCTGGCTGGGATTTTTATCGTGCCGATCGTGCTCGGGATCGGCGTCGGGGCTGCGCTTGGGGCGCTGGCGCAGGCGCGGGCGAAAGAGAAGCGGTTCCGGCGAGCGTCGAAGCTGCGTTCGTTGGGGTTTCTGCTGATCCCGGTGATCTGGATGGTGATCGAGGGGCCCGCGGCGGGGCACGGGCGGGTCGAGACGATCGTGACCACGGAGCGGGTGATGGTGGCGCCGGCTGAGGTGTGGGACAGCCTGATGTTCTACGAGGAAGTCGAGCGTGAGCCGCCGCTGCTCCTGCGGTTCGGGCTGCCGGTTCCGGTGCGCACGCACGGCGAGATGATGTTGGTGGGCGATGTGAAGGTATGCGAGTATCGGAAGGGCGAGCTCAAGAAGCGCATTACTGAGATTCGTCCGAACGAGCTTTTGGCGTTCAGCGTAGTTCATCAGCGCATCGGTTTTGAGAAGTCGGTGCGGCTGATCGATGGTTCGTTCGCGCTGCGCGAGGTCGCTCCGGATGAAACTGAACTGACTCTGACGACGCGGTATGAGCCGCTGCTGACGCCTCGCTGGGTATGGCGGCCGATCGAGAAACTATCGGCGCAGACGCTGCACCGTCATGTGGTTGGGGGCATTGCGGACGAGGGTGAGGAGCTGGCACGTACGCGGGCGGCGATCGCGGGGGCTCCGTGATGCGCGTGCGCATCGCGAAGAACGGACGGGTGCGGATGCGGGCGGTGCTGCGGTTCGATGTGCCCGCTGAAGTGGTCTGGGCGAGGATGCGCGACTTTGAGCGTTTCACGGCGCTTGATCCTGTGCATGACCGGATCGTGCTGCTGGCAACGGAGCCTGTGGCGGGCGCGCGGATACGTATTGAGCATCGCTTCGCGGGGTGCTCGGTTGATCGGGACGGGCGCATTCTCTGGTGGCGAGAGGAGGAGGGCTACGCGTTCAGCGATCTGTCGCGGCGCGGGCGGCGCGTTGGGTTCCCTCACGCAACGGTGTTTCGCGTCGAACCGGATGGTGTTGGCGGGTGCCGGTGGTCGATCGAGGTGCGAGGGCTGTGGACGGCGCGGCTTGTTCCGCGCTGGGCGGCGTGGGTGTGGATGAGCTGGATCCTGCTGCACATCGTGACGAGTGTGCGGCTGAATGTTCTTGGCGCGAGCGTCGGCTACCGGCGGGTGGCGATGAGAACCCGGGGCAGTCCGTTGGAGTCGTCTTCGACGCGGGGGCCGAGGAGTTGGTTGTTTTGGCGGGCGAGGTCGAGTGCCTGGGCTCTTGTTGAAGCGGCGATCTCGATGGCGAGGAGGGCGCCTTTGCGGAGGTAGAGGTGGGCGTTTTCGAGGAGAGGGCGGACGAAGTTCAGGCCGTCGGGGCCGCCTCTTAGAGCGGACTCGGGCTCGTGGTCTTTGACGTTGGGTTCGACGTCGGGCCACTCGTGGTCGGGGATGTAGGGGGGGTTGGCGACGAGGTAGTGGAGCTGGTCTTTGAGGTCATCGAGGGGTTCGAGGAGGTTGCCTTGACGGAGTTCGAGGCGAGTTGAGACGTCGTGGCGCTCGGCGTTGGCGCGGGCGACTTCGATGGCGGCGGGGGAGATGTCGACGGCGGTGGCTTTGGCCTCGGGGAGGTTTTTGAGGATCGCGACGGCGAGGCAGCCGGAGCCGACGCCGATGTCGGCGATGGCGGCACGCTCGAAGCCGGGCTCAGCGCGGGCGTGGCGGAGGACGGTTTCGACGAGGGTTTCGGAGGAGGGGCGGGGGATGAGGACGTCGCGGGTGACGGCGAAGGGCAGGGAGTAGAACCAGGCTTCGCCGACGAGGTATTGGACGGGTTCGTGTTTGAGGGCGCGGGCGGCGAGGTCGCGGAGGCGGTCGCGTTCATCGGGGGTGGCGGGGCGGTCGGCCTCCATGTAGAGGCGGAGGCGCTCGCAGCCCAGGGTGCTCGCGAGGAGCATCTCGGCGCAGAGGCGTGGCGAGTCGATGCCTGCTTTGGTGAAGGCTTCGCGCATCCATGAGAGGAGGGCGCGGGTGGTCCAGGCGGCGGGGCCGCGGGGCTTCGCGGCGTTGGTCTGGGACATACTTTGAGTGTAGCTGCGTGGGTGAGCCAACGGTATTGGGGATATGGGTATGATCGGGTATGACGACGACGAAAGGCAGTTCTGACGTGATGCCCGAGGAGATTAGGCCTCTTTTGCAGGAGGTCGCGGATAAGGCGCGGGAGACGGGTGCTTTCTCTTCTGTAGCGCTGGACGCGAGCGGTGTTTGCGCGCGGTTTATCGATACGGACGTGGACGCCTCGTTTCGGATCGACTTCGGCGAGCACTGGGACAACGGGGGGCTCGAGGTCTCGATGAAGACGCCTGACCGGTGGCTCAGCCAGTCGGTGGAGGCGACGCTCGTGAACTCGGGTGATTCGCTTGAGGAGCTGATCGACGAAGAACTCGTCGAACTCGGCTGCGAGGACGGGCCGCTGGCGCTGAAGCATTTCCGGGATGAGAAGATGCGGTATGTGTTTGTGTCCCCGGCGCCGTCCGGGGCGGAAGCGGGGACGCTGGTGGCGTGCCTGCTGGCGTACGAGCGGGCGTTCGCGCCGCTGGGCGATTTCGCGGGCGACGAGGACGACTAAGCAAAGAGGGCGGGGCGTCGATGCGGATTCTGATGCTCGGGTGGGAGTTCCCGCCCTTCATCTCGGGCGGTCTGGGCACGGCGTGCTACGGGCTGACCAAGGCGCTGGACGCGCAGGGGCACGAGGTGACCTTCGTGTTGCCGCGGCCGGTGGATGGTTCGCACTCGTCGCATGTGAAGCTGGTGAGTCCTGAGGCGGTGAAGAAGTCGGGCGGGGGCGGCGCGCCTGGTGGAGCGGCTGCACCGTCGGGTGTTCGGAAGAGCGGCGCGCCTGGTGGCGGCGAGCCGGCGCGGGAAGAGTTTGAGCATCTGAAGTTTTTGGGCGTGCCGGCGTCTCTGCCCGGGGTGTACGGCGAGTTCACGCAGGAGATCCCTGGGAGTGAGAAGACGGTGCGGCGTCTGATCGCGGGGAAGGAAGCGGCGCCGGCGAAGGTATCGGAGATCGAAGAAGCGCTCGAGGCGAGCGGCGTGAGCCCGGAGCAGGCGGGCGTGGGCGGCGGTGATCTAACGCGCGGGGGTGATGATTACTCGGGGGATGTCATGACGGCGGCGGCGCGGTACGCGGCGCTGGTGCTGTCGGCGTGCCGGGGGGAGCGGTTTGATGTGGTGCACGCGCACGACTGGATGACGTACCCGGCGGGGCTGGCGATCGCGCGGCTGACGCGGACGGCGCTGGTGGTGCATGTGCACTCGACGGAGTTTGATCGTTCGGGGACGAACGTAAACCAAGCGATTTATGACGTTGAGCGGCGCGGGATGCACGGGGCGGACCGCGTGGTGTGCGTGAGTTACCTGACGCGGTCAATTTGTCTTGCGCGGTACGGGGTGGAGCCGGCGAAGGCGAAGGTGGTTTACAACGGCGTCGAGGCGAGCGAGCCATTGGGGGAGCTGGCGCGGGTGCGCTCGAAGGACAAGATCGTGCTGTTCCTTGGGCGGATCACGATGCAGAAGGGGCCGGAGTACTTCATCGATGCGGCGCGGCTGGTGCTGCAGAAGATGGAGAACGTGAAGTTCGTGGTGGCGGGCTCGGGGGATATGGCGCGGCGGATGATCGAGCTGGCGGCCGAGTGCGGCATCGGGCACAAGGTGTTGTTCACGGGGTTCCTGCGGGGGCGGGACGTGTCGCGGGTGTTTGAGATGGCGGATTGTTATGTGATGCCCTCGGTGAGCGAGCCGTTTGGGATCGCGCCCTTGGAGGCGATCTGCCACAACACGCCGGTGATCATCAGCAAGCAGTCGGGGGTGTCGGAGGTTCTGACGCACGCGCTGAAGGTGGACTTCTGGGACACGCGGGAGATGGCGGACAAGATTCTGGCGGTGCTGCGTCACCCGCCGCTCTCGCAGACCTTGCGCGATCACGGCGCCTTCGAGGTGCGGAACCTGACGTGGGAGGGGGCGGCGGAGAAGTGTGTGCGGGTGTACGGGGAGGCGGTGGTGGCGCGGGGCGGGGCGCTCGCGCCGGCCTAGACTTCCGCGACAGAAAGCAAAAGCGAGAGCAGCGTGGACCAACGCCTCCCGGGTCGCTGAGCCCACGCCGCTCTAAGGCGCTCGCCCTGGGCCGGGGCGGGCTTCGGGCGGCGCCGATGAGTAATCCGCAGACGCGGGCGGGTGGTTCCGATTGATGGAAAAAAAGTCTTCGCAGATTGAAACAGCGAGCGGCGAGCTCGGGGTGGAAGACCTCGGGCGGGCGGCGTACGAGGACGCCTACGCGGTGCAGGAAGCTCGTCGGGACGCGGTGCTGGAGCGGCGGGGGGAGCCCGGCGGGACGGTTGGGACGCTGCTTTTGGTGGAGCACGACCCGGCGGTGATCACGGTGAGCCGGCGGGCCTCGGCGGGGGGGAACCTGCTGGCGTCGGCGGAGGAGTTGGAGCGTTTGGGTGTGGTGGTGCGGGAGACGGACCGGGGCGGGGACATCACCTATCACGGGCCCGGGCAGTTGGTGGCGTACCCGATTGTTGATCTCAATCGGTTGGGGCTGAACCTGCACGGGTACCTGCGGTTCCTTGAGGACGTGGTGATCGGTGTGTGCCGGGGGTTCGGGGTGGAGTGCGGGCGCGACGACGGGGAGCAGGCGGCGACGGGGGTGTGGGTCGGCGGGGCGAAGATCGCGGCGATGGGTGTGCGGGTGCGCCGGTGGGTGACGATGCACGGGCTGGCGCTGAACGTGGACCCGGAGATGGCGCACTTCGGGCTGATCAACCCGTGCGGGCTGGGGCGGCCGGTGACGAGTTTGGCGCAACAGCTCGGCGGTGGAGCGCCGTCGATGAGCGAGGTGAAGATTGCGCTAGCGGAAGAATTCGGGACTCGCGCGTCCGGGCTGCTTAATCGCTGAATCCAAAAACGCCACCGGGCGGACCTCCTCCAGCATCCGCCCGGCAGCCACACCCGCGTGCGGACGGGCGGGTGAGGGCCGGCCGTCCAAGTGCGGGAGTTTTGTTCGCCAGGGGCCCTCCGCCGCCAAACGCAGGGCTTCCCAGCACTCAATAACGCGTCATCGGGGGCGAGGAGCCGCAGCGTTATGCGTCAAAAAGAGTTGGACGCGTTGCGGTCGTGGGGTTTCGGATCGTGGGGGACGCCGAGGTATTCGAGGGTCTCGTGCAGGACGCGGGCGGCGACGGGGCCGGCGACGGCGGAGCCGTAGTGGGAGCGGTCTTCGATGCGGCGCGGGCCGGGGTCGTCGATGACCACCAGCACGGCGAGGCGGGGGTTCCGGGCCGGGGCGGCGGCGACGAAGCTGGAGACGTACTGGGTCTGGAAGTAGCCGCGGCCGTCGGGGCGGGGGATCTTGGCGGTGCCTGATTTCCCGAAGAGGTCGTAGGCGGGGACGCCCTGGGGGAGGCGCTCGGCGCGCTGGTTGCGCTCGACCATGATGCGAGCGACTTCGCGCATGGCCTCGCGGGCGGCGAGGGCGACTTCGCTGGGGATGACGCGGTGGAGCATGGGGGCTGCGCGTTTGTCGGCGCGGAGCGTCAGGCGGGGGAGGGTGCCGGCGCGGTCTTGTGAGCGGGCGAAGGCGCTGAAGGCGCGGATCATTTGCAGCGGTGTGACGGCGACCTCGTAGCCGAAGGCGACGCTGGTGGTGGTGTACTTGTTCCAGCGCTCGGGGGGCGTGACGATACCGGAGGCTTCTCCCGGGAGCGGCAGGCCGACGGGGGCGCCGAAGCCGAACTTGCGGATGGCTTCCTGGAGGTGGCGGGTTTCGAGGCGCTCGGTGAGCTTGGTCATGCCGATGTTGGAAGAGTTGACGAGGACGTCGAAGACGGATTGTTCTTCGCGCAGGACGACGTCTTCGACGAGGCGGCCGTAGGAGGTGCGCCAGCGCCCGTGGTGGGTGTCGAGGGTTTCGTCGAGGGTGGCGAGGTTGCGCTCGAGGACGGCGGACCAGACGAAAGGTTTGAAAGTGGAGCCGGGCTCGTAAGCGTCTTCGACGCAGCGCAGGCGGGCGAGGGCGGGGTCGGTTTCGCGCTTGGGGTCGGGGGGGATGACGTCGCAGCGGGGCCAGTCGTCGGGGTCTTCGGGGAGGGTCTTTGGGTCGAACTGAACGGTTTCGATCTCGCGGTAGAGGTCGAGCATGGCGAGGATGTCGCCGGTGTTGGGGTCGACTATGACGAGGCGCCCGGCGCGGGCGTCGGCATCGTCGAGTCCGTCGCGCAAGGCGCGTTCGGCGCGGCGCTGAATCTCGGAATCGATGGTGAGGCGGAGATCGGCGCCGGGGGCGGGGGCGGTGATGGCGTCGCCTTCGATCCAGAGCGGATCACCGTCGGCGTCGCGCACAACGCTGGCCCGCCCGGAGGTTGGTGCGAGGTCGTTGTTGAAGGTGTGTTCGAGGCCGAGGAGGCCGGTGTGCTCGAAGCCGACCTTGCCGATGAGGGGGGCGAGGGTTGGTGAGAGCGCGGCGTCGCGGACGGGGCGGCGTTCGAGGTGGACGCCGGGGATGTCGAGCTCGGTGACGGCGGTGGCGCGGTCTTCTGGGAGGATGTCGCCTATGGCGACGTAGCGCACGAGCGGGCGCTGGTCGGCGCGGCGTGTGCGGTTTTCCTTCATGCGCGGCAGCAGACGCTCACGCAGCAACTCAACGGGATGACCGCTCGCGTCGCTGAGCGCCGGGAAGACCGCCTCGGTGTCAGTCGGAAAACGCGCGGGGTCGAGGAAGAGACGCTGGCCGGTGCTGCTGGAGGCGAGGAGGCGCCCGCGGCGGTCGTAGATGGCGCCGCGGGGGGAGGCGACGGTGATGTCGCGGGCGCGGTCGGTGATGAAGGCGGTGAGGGCGTCGGGCGGCGCGTGCTGGAGTTGGGCGACGCGGGCGAGGACGGCGGCGAAGAGGAGGGCCGTTGCGATGAGGGCGACGGTGGCGGTGCGGTCGGTTTTCATCGCTCGTCGCTCGCGGCGAGCAGGGGGATCATGTCGCGGTTTTCGTGCTCGATGATGGCGCGGACACGCTCGGGGGAGGAGAGGCGGGCGATGTCGGCGCGGGCGTGCTCGATGGTGCGCTCGATGGCGCGGGCTTCTTCGAGGGCGGCGGTTGCGGCGTGGGCGGCGCGGAGGCGCTGGGCGCGGGAGGCGAGGATCTCCGCGGAGACCGCGGCGCCCGCGATGATCAGGGCCGCGAGCTTGAGGGCGGTGTGGTTGGTCTGGTTGCCGGCGCGGCGCATCAGGAGGCGGGGATCTTGAGGACCATGCCGACGCGGATGTCGTTGGGGTCGTCGATGAGATCCTTGTTGGCGTCGATGAGATCGCGGGTGCGCTTTGAGGTGCCGAGCTGGTCCATGGCGATCTCGCCAAGGGTGTCGCCGCGCTTGACGGTGTAGGTGCGGGGCTGGGCGGCGGCCCGGGCGCGGGGCGCGGGGGCGTTTGAGCCGAGGGCGCGGGGTTCGGGGAGGAGGATGGAGGCGCCGACGCGGATGGTGTCGGCGTCGCGGAGGCGCCCGCGGGCGATGTTGTACTCGGCGAGCTGCTTTGCGATGTCGGAGTCGCCGTAGCGGCGCTCGGCGATGGCCCAGAGTGAATCACCCGGCTTGATGCGGTAGGTCTCGACGGCGAGGGGGCGGGCGTCGCCCACGAGGGGGTCGTCGACTTCGGGTTCGGGGAGCGTTGTTTCGGTGGCGCGGCGCGGGTCTGTTTGCGCGGCGGGGACGGCGCCCGCGGCGCCTTCGCGGAACTGGCGCTGGAGATCCTGGAGGAAGGTTTCGGCGGCGCTGCGCCCGGCGGTGGCGAGGTCGGAGCGCTCTCGCGGGACGCTCGGGCGCGTCTGCTCGCGAGGGGCTTCTTCGGGAGCCGCGGCGATTGTGTTGACGGGGTTGTCGGTTTCGTCGGGGAGGGGATCGACGAGCTGCGGGGGGGCGGATTGTTCGAGGGCTTCGCCGACGTCGGCGAGCTGGGCTGCTCGGGCGCCGGAGAGGTGGTCGGAGACGAGGACTCCGACGAGCAGCACGAGGGAGAACCCGATGATGAGGGCGAGCTTCTGTTCTCTGGTCATCGCAGCGGCGTCCTTGCCGGGGGCGTGATGAGCGTCGGCGCCGGTCCGTGGCGCCGATGGCTCAGGATCGTAATCGAATCGCGCGGAGCTTGGCGGAGCGGGCGCGGGGGTTGCGGGCGGTTTCTTCGTCGGTCGCGGTGACAGGCGTCGAAGGCGTAAGGGCGTCGGCGAGGCCTCGGGAGATGAGTTCCTTGAAGGCGCGTTTGACGGGGCGGTCTTCGAGGGAGTGGAAGGTCATGATCGCGACGCGCGCTCCGGGTTTGAGCCACGGTGCTGAGGCGCCCGCTCCCGCGGCGGTGCGCTTCACGGCTTCGAGGAGGGCGCCGAGGGCGCCGAGCTCGTCGTTGACCGCGATGCGCAGCGCCTGGAAGGTGCGGGTGGCGGGGTCGAGGCGCGACTCGCGCGGGACCCGGACCACCGCGCGGACGAGGCGCGCCAGCTCCGATGTGGTGGTGATCGGCGCAACTTCGCGGGCTTCCACAATTTTGCGGGCGACGGCCCGCCAGGCGCGCTCCTCGCCGAAGTCGCGGATGATCTCGGCGAGTTCGTCCTCGGGGAGGGTGTTGACGAGTTCCTCGGCGGTCGTGGCGGCGGTGGGGTCGAGGCGCATGTCGAGGGGGCCGTCTGATTTGAAGCTGAGGCCGCGGGCGGGGTCATCCACTTGGATGGAAGAGAAGCCGAGGTCGGCGAGGAGTGTGTCGGCGGCGAGGCCTTGATCGAGCAGGCGGCGGGGGAGCTCGGCGAAGGAGGCGTGGGTGGTGATGATCTGGGGGGGATCGTGGAGGGCGGCAAGGCGGGCGGAAGCGGTTTCGAGGGCGGCGGGGTCGAGGTCGTTGAGAACGACCGTTCCGGTTTGGGTGAGGCGTGTGGCGACGGCTTCGGCGTGCCCGCCCCCGCCGGCGGTGGCGTCGGCGTAGGTCTCACCCGCCTGGGGGGCGAGGAGATTGAGGCATTCTTCGAGAAGAACGGGTGTGTGGGGCATAAGTGGAGGGTAGGGTTTGTTAGCAGAGACCGGATTCCTTCGTGAGGAGAGATGAGATGAAGCGTTTGGGTGCGTTCGGCGTGGCGGCGGTGGTTGGGTGCGGGCTCGCGGCAGCGGGGACGCGGACCTATGAGGTTGAGATTGTCAGCACGTGGTCGACGACCACGCACCCGGGGGCGTTCCCGGCGAACGCTCACTTCACGCCGTTCGCGGGGGCGGTGCATGGTGATTCGGCTTCGTTGTGGGAGGTCGGCACGGTCGCCAGCCCGGGGCTGAAGCGGCTCGCGGAGACGGGGAGCCGGTTTGATTTTGTGGCCGAGGCGCAGGACGTGGTGAACGGCGGCGGGGCGCTGGCGGTGGTGAGCCGGTCGCTGTGGGTGTGCCCGGCGGAGATTTCGCACCCGAGTTGCGGCGATACGCCTTTCACCATCGAGGTGAATGAGGATCATCACCGGGTGACGCTGGCTTCGATGATCGGGCCGAGCCCGGATTGGTTTGTTGGCGTGAGCGGCTTGTCATTGCGCGACGGCGGCGAGTGGGCGGAGGAGATCGTGGTTGATCTCTTCCCCTACGACGCGGGCACGCGCTCGAACGATGCGAGCTTTGCGCTATTCGGGCCGCTGAATGATCCGGCGGAGCCGGTGAGTTTGATTACGGATGAGAGCCCGCAGGTGATCGGCGGCGCGTCGCTCGGGACGATGACGTTCAGGCTGCAGGCGGCGCCTTGCCCCGCGGACTTTGATGGGGATGGCGTGGTTGGGTCTGTTGATCTGGCGGTGCTGCTGGCGGGGTGGGGCGCGGGTGGTGAGACTGATTTGGATGGGGATGGGGTTACTGGGGCGTCTGATTTGGCTGTTTTGTTGGCTGGGTGGGGGAGTTGCGCTTAGATCCCATTTTAGAAACGACGCGCCGCTATGCGGCGGGTCGTGG
Organism: Phycisphaerales bacterium; assembly: GCA_965227605.1. Taxonomy (GTDB): domain Bacteria; phylum Planctomycetota; class Phycisphaerae; order Phycisphaerales; family UBA1924; genus CALNYS01. The sequence continues at coordinate 1,660,887 of OZ245745.1, forward strand.
CGCCCTGAGGAGATTCTTTAGCCCGCCATGCGGTCGAGGCCGTAGGTTTTCATTTTTTTGTAGAGGGTGGTGCGGTTGATGCCGAGGTCGTCGGCGGTGCGTTGGCGGTTCCAGTCGTTGGCGCGTAGGGCTTTGAGGAGGATGCGGCGTTCGGGTGCCTGCATCGCTTCGACCAGCGGCGTTGGCTCCCATGGGGTGTCGGGGGCGTCGACGCTGTCGTGGTCGGCGGCGGGAGGGCGGTTGTCGATGACGTGGGGGGGGAGGACGTCTGCGGAGATGGTGGGCGTGCGGGTGAGAACGACGGCGCGTTCGATGATGTTGCCGAGCTCACGCACGTTGCCGGGATAGGCGTAGCGGTTGAGGGCGCGCGTGGCGTCTTCTGAGAAGGCGGTGACTGCTTTGCTGTTTTCGCTGGCGTGCAGCTTCAGGAAGTGATCGGCGAGGGAAGGGATGTCGCCCGGGCGGTCGCGCAGCGGCGGGAGTTCGATCATCACGACGTTGATGCGGTAGTAGAGATCCTGGCGGAATTCGCCCTGGGCGACGAGCTTTTCGAGGTCTTGGTTCGTGGCGAGGACGACGCGCACATCGACCTCGCGGGTTTCGGTAGAGCCGACGGGCTCGAAGCGTTTTTCCTGCAGCACGCGGAGCAGTTTGAGCTGCATTCCAGGGGACGCTGAGTTGATCTCGTCGAGGAACAGGGTTCCGCCATCGGCAGCGAGAAAGCGCCCGGTTTTGTCAGCGTGGGCCCCGGTGAAGGCGCCCTTGACGTGGCCGAAGAGCTCGGACTCGAGGATGGTTTCGGGGATGGAGCCACAGGAGATCTCCACGAAGGGCTTGTCGCGGCGGTCGGAGCGCTGGTGGATGGCGCGGGCGACGAGGGACTTGCCGGTGCCGCTTTCGCCCGACATGAGGACGGTGGTTTTGGTGGGCGCGACGGCCTCGATCAGCTCGTAGGCGCGCTGCATGTGGTGGTCGTGACCCACGATGGAGTCGAGGCCGTAGCGGTCGTCGAGCTGCTTTTTGAGGGTGAGGTTCTCGGCGACGAGGTGGTGCTGGCGCAGCGCCTTCTCGATGGCGATGCGGAGTTCTTCGTCGACGATGGGTTTGGTGAGATAGTCGGCGGCGCCGAGCTTTACCGCTTTCACCGCGGACTCGATGGTGCCGTAGCCGGTGATCATCAGCGGCGTGACGGCGGGGTGGTCCTGGACGAGGCGTTCGAGGAGTTCGACGCCGTTCATGCCGGGCATGGAGATATCGCAGATGGCGAGGGCGACGGTGTGGGCGGGGTCGTTTTCCGCTTGTTTGACGGCCTCGAGGGCTTCGAGGGCGCTGGTGCAGCCGACGCAGCGGTAGCCCTCCTGCTCGAGCAGTTCGGAGAGCGAGTCAACGACGATCGGGTCGTCGTCGACGATCAGGATGCGCGCAGGGTCACTCATGGGGCCCTTCTTATGCGGCATCCAGCGGCGGTGGCGCCGGCCAGCGGAAGACGAAGCGGGCGCCGGGGCGGTTCTCGCGCCAACCGTCCTTCGTCGGCGGGTTGCGCGTCAGCGTGATGTCGGCGTGGATCTCCCCGGCGATCTCCTTCAGCATTGCGAGCCCTACACCCAGACCGCCCGGCTTGGTCGTGTAGCCGTAGTCGAAGGCTTTGTCCTCGGCGCCCTCGATGGGCCCGGGCCCATCGTCGGTGACGGTGAGGTTGATGTAGCGCGTGCCTGCGGAGGTTTCGACGGAGGCGGAGACGTCGATGCGTCCTTCGCCTTCGGTGGCTTCGATGGCGTTGCGCAGGGCGTTGGAGAGGACGGTGTAGGCGGGGCCGGCGGGGGTGAGGACAAGTTCGGGGGAGAGATCAAGATGAATCTCGATGTTCTTCGCAAAGGCAACAGGACGGGCCATGTCGACGGCGAGGGTGACGGCGTCGATGATGGGTTCGTCGTCGGCGAGGAGCGTGGCTGCGGCGGGGAGGCCCGGGGTCATGGCGCGGGAGATGAGGGCGCCCATGCGGGCGAGGCCGGCGCGGGCGCGGTCGAGCTGGCGTGCGGCTTCGGTCGCGGCGGGGTCGTCGTCGATGGCGCGCTTGGCGAGCTGGACGAAGCGGAGTGAGCCGTCGAGGAGGCCGTTGAGCTCGTGGGCGAGGTCGGTCGCGCGGGCGCGGGTGTCGGTTTCGGCCTCGATGGCGTCGTCGGCGCGGGAGGGGCGGCGCTGGCGGGCGGCGGGGTCACGCGATTCGTCGGCGGCGCTGCGGCGTCCGCTGGGGTAGTCGGAAGGGTCCATGTCGCCTGGGATCGACCTGTGAGGGGGTCGGCTTGACGGCGGGTGTTGATTTCAGGCGACGTTGGGTGGGGGTGGGTGTTGTTTTTGAGGGACGTGGTCTGGTCGCTGAAGAGGAGATGGCTCGCTGCACTCGCGTTTTTTTAGTCCCCTCACCCCTGCCCTCTCCCCGGGGGAGGAGGAGGGTTAGTTATCGATGCGGCTCAGGAGTTCTTCGACGGCGGCTTCGAGTTGGGGGTCAACGCCGGCGGCTTCGTGTTCGGGGCGTTGCTCGATGGGGAGGTGGGGGATGGCGCCGTTGGATTCCATGTCGGTTCCGTCGGTGAGGTACCAGCCGCGGAAGGGCTGGCGGACCCAGGTTCCGTCGATGAGGGGGAAGCCGCCGGTGGAGATGACGCCGCCGAAGGTTTGGGTTCCGACGAGCGTGCCTCTGCCGATGGTTTTGATGGAGTGGGCGAAGATTTCGGCGTTGGAGAAGGAGTTCTGGTTGATGAGGACGTTGATGGGGCGGGACCAGCCGTAGATGAGGCGGCGGTCGCGGGGGTAGGCGTCGTGGGGGACGTCGTCGGCGTCGGCGCCGCGGGGGATGGTGTAGGCGTGGCGGGGGGCGGTGAGTGAGGCGAGGAGGATGTCGGTGGTGTAGCCGCCGCCGTTGTCGCGGACGTCGATGACGAGGGCGTCTTTTCCGTCGGCGGCGGCGAAGAGGTCGCGTTCGAAGTCGCGGACGGAGGCGGCGCCCATGGCGCGGATGTGGAGGTAGCCGAGGCGGCCGTTTGAGAGGCGTTCGACCTCGGCGCGGCGGGCGAGGACGGCGTCGGTGTAGCGGAGGTTGTTCTCGGCGGCGAAGGAGTGGGGGGTGATGAGGGCGTGGCTGGTTTCGCTGGTGTCTGCGGTGGTGATGGTGATCAGGGTTTCGCTATTGCGCGTGCCGGCGAGGGCGGCGTGGAGGTCGGTGAGCTTGGCGTTGCGCATCAGTGGTGTGTTGTTGATGGCGGTGATGACCTCGCCTTCGTTCAGTCCGGTTGCTTCGCCGGCGAGGTCGAGGGGGGCGATGTAGGAGGGGCCGTTCTCGAGGACGCGGTCGACGCGGTAGCCGTTCTGATTGGGCGCGGGTGAGGCGTCGATGGCGAGGTAGCCGTTGGCGGGTGAGGGCGCGCCATAGGATGGGCCGCCGCGGATGGCGGTGTGTGAGCCTTCGACCTCGCCGAGCATGAGGGTAAAGACATCCTTGAGTTCGGTGGGGGTGCGGACCTTGGCGGCGAGCTGGGCGTAGCGTTCGGTGAGTTTGGGCCAGTCGAGGCCTTTGAGGGTGGGGTGGTAGAAGGTGGCGCCGAAGCGCCCGGCGGCTTCGCGGAACTTCTGGAGTTGCTCCTCGGCGAGGTTGACGCGGATGGTGTGATCGACGGGGTGTGCGTCGGCGTCGCCGCCATCGACGGGGGCGGTGTGGGCTTTGCCGCCTTTGATAAAGAGGGCTTTGTCGCCGGTGAGGGAGACGGCGACGTTGGAGACGTTACCTGTGGTGATGGTTTTGCGTTCTTCGCCGCGGAAGTCGATGGAGTGGAGGGCGCGCTCGTCGTCGATTTCGGCTTCGAAGAGAACGCGGTCGCCGGCGGGGGTGATGGCGAGTGAGGACTCGGCGCCGGGGAGGGAGGTGAGGCGGCGGACGCGGAGGTAGGCGTCTTCGAGAGTGCCGAATTCGTCAGCGAAACCAGGGATCAGTGAGTTGTACAGGCTCAGGTATGGCGAGGTTTGGTCCGCATCGGGATTGAAGAAGTCTGCGTCCTTCATTTTCTTTGCGGCGTCTTTGAAGTGCTTATCGAGTTCGTAGTCGGTCATGCGCTCGAGTTTTTCGTCGAGGTAGATGGCGTAGACGTCGTATTGCCAGTTTTCGTTGTCGCGGTCGGAGAGGAAGGTGAGGACTTTGCCGTCGCGTGAGATGCGCGGTGAGACATCCATGTCAGGGTGACGGGTGAGGTTGATCGCTCCAGTGTGGCGTTGGTCCAAAGGGTCAGTGAGATAGATGTCGGAGTTGAAGTTGAGGTCGGCGACTTCGTAGATGATCAGGCGGGAGTTGCCGATCCAGTGCGCATCGGGGGCGTTCCAGCCGGAGAAGACGGTTGTTTCGATGATGGGATCTTGGCTGTTTGAGGGCAGGACGACGTGCATGAGATCGCCCAAGCCGCGTGTGTAGAGCAGGCGATTGCCGTGTGGAGACGGGCGCGGGGCGCGTTCCCATGCTGGGGTGTCTATGAGGGGTTGGATGTCGAAAGAGAGTGCCTCGGCCCAGCGTTTGCCGTAGTCAGGGCCTTCGTCTTCTTTTTCTTCTTCGTCGGTGTCTTCGTCGCTCTCGTCTTCTTTTTCCGCTTCTTTGGCTTCCTCGGGGATGAGGTCTTCGCGGGTGAGATTGACTTTGGCGGTGAAGATGGAGCCGAGGCCACCGGCGTCGTCGCGGACGAAGTAGAGGGTTTCGCCGTCGGGGGACCAGGCGAGGTCGCCCTCGCGGGCGCTGGAGTCGGTGATGCGGCGGGCGGGGCGGTCTTCTTCGGTGGCGCTGCGGATGAAGAGCTCGCCGCGGGCGACGATGGCGACGGCCTTGCCGGAGGGGTGGAGCGCTGCTTCGTCGGCTTCGGTTGAGAGGTTGTGTGATTTATGCGATGGGATCGCGCTGTCAGCTGGGGCTTCGATTTTGACGGATTGGGGGAGCGCATCGGGGTTGTTGAGGTCGAGGGTGTAGAGCGTATCCCAGACGCAGAAGGCGGCGGTGGAACCGTCACGAGAGACGGCGAGGTGGCGAACGCCATGGCCGATGGTTTGGGCGCCGGCGGGCGGGGCGAAGTCGGTGAGCTGTTCGATCACGTCGCCATCGGGGGTCTGGGTGAGGCGGAAGACATTGTTGTCACCGGTGCGGCTGGAGATGAAGACGACGGAGCCGTCGGGGGTTTGGTGGGGGTCGTATTCGTTTCCGGTGAAAGTGGAGAGCTGCTCGAAATCGTTTGTTTCAGGGGTGAAATGCCAGATGGAGCGGGCGCCGGGGCCGCGGTATTCGGGGCGGTTGAGGTAGGGGTAGCCGCGGACGAAGAGGATGGCGCCGGTGCTGGCCATGCGCGGGGCGACGCCGTAGGCGTCGGTGAGGCGTGTGACGGGGCCGGCGTCGAGCGGGGCGCGGTACATGCGCTCGTGGCGGAAGAGGCTGGGTTCCTGGGAGGCGGAGAAGAGGAGGGCGGCGCCGTCGTTAGTGAAGCCGCTGAGGTTTTGGTCGCGGTCCGAGATAGTGACTCGTCGCGGCGGGGTGTTGGCTTTGAGGTCGATGGTGTAGAGGTTGCGGGCGCCGTCGCGGTTTGATTCGAAGGCGAGGAGGGCGCCGCTCGGGCTGAAGGCGGAGCGCCCTTCCTGCGCGGGGTGGGAGGTGACGCGGGTGGTCGCGCCGGTGGCGCGGTTGTGGATCCAAATGTCGTCGGCCCAGCGGAAGGCGATGTGTTCACCGTTTGGGCTGAGTGACGGGAAGCGGGGGAAGCCGACGTCGGCGGCGCTCGCGGTGAAGGTTGCGGCGAGGGTGAGGAGAGCGGTGAGGAGTGGGCGCATCTGGTGTCCTTCCGCCCGGCGTGGGTACAGATGCCGGGAGTTGATGGAGGGTACCGGAGCGGGTGAGCGCGGTTCAGGTGGTGTTGACAGTGGGTTGGCGGGTGCTAATATGCCTGACCGATTGCGGGGTGGAGCAGTCTGGTAGCTCGTCGGGCTCATAACCCGAAGGTCGTTGGTTCAAATCCAGCCCCCGCTATTTATTGCGACATCTGCCAAGGCCGCTATCAAAGAGGTAGCGGTTTTTTTTGTGCTCAGCGGGGCTCGTGCGGGATGCTCATGGTGGTGACGACGAGTCCTTTGTGAAAGTCTACGGAGGGGGTCTGGCTGCGGAGCGTTCTTGCCCACGTGCTATGGGCAGGCTCCCCAAGCGGCTAGGAGCACCGCGAGGTCTGCGGATTCCACGGCGCCTGAGTTGTCGAGATCACCGGCGCCTGGTTGTCCCCAGCTTGCGAGGAGCGAAGCCAGGTCGGCGGGGCCGACGTTTCCGTCGGCGTTGAGGTCTGCGCTGCAGTCTGTCGTGGTGATGCTCTGCAAGAGGGCTGCTGCGGATGAGCTCGCGGCTCCACGGTCGCCTGAACGCGCGGAGGGTGGGTTTTCGTTGACGGTCACGACGTCATCGTCGCCATCGGCGTCGAGGTCACGGGTGATGCCCCCGCCGATCGTCGGCGCTTCTGAGAGCGCGATTGCGGGTTGCAGTTCGGTGGGGACATCTGCCGCCGGGGAGAAGATCACCTGCCCGCCGGGCGCGTTGAGGTCGTTTCGGAGAACTCGGACCAGGCGCTCTCCGGGACGCGAGTCGTCATCGACGATTACTGCTACGTCGTCGTCCGAGTCACCGTCGAGATCCGCGAGCGCCAGTGAGCGCGGTCGTGTTCCGACCGGGAGCGAGGCCGCTGGGCCCAAGGTTCCTGAGTTGTTGAGTGAGACCGATAGAGTTCCGGAACTGCGATTCGCTGTGATGACGTCCAGGTCTTTGTCGTTGTCGAGATCGCCCAGGCTCGCCTGAACAATGCCGGTGTTCACGAGAACCGTCTGCTGGAGGGTGAAACCGCCCCAGGCCGCGCCTAACCCGCCGAGGTTTTCGAGGGCGTGGAACGCGTTTGCTGAGGCGTCGGCGACGACGAGGTCCAGGTCGAGGTCCTTGTCGTTGTCGAGATCGCCCAGGCTGGCCCACACAAGGGTCTGGCCGATATCGAGCGTGGTGGGGGGCAGGAAGTTGCCGGGCGCTCCGGTTGAGATCAGGCCGGCGATGCGCCCGGCGCCCGGTGTTGTCTCTCCCGCTACTGCCGCGTCTGCTCGGTCGTCGCCATCGAGGTCTGCGATCACGACCGCGCGGGGTTGGTCAACGCCTGAAGGAATCAGAGGCTCTCTATCCAGGACGCCCGGGGCGTTGTTGATGAAGATTGAGAGTGATCCGTCGGCGAGGTTCGCGGTGGCCAGGTCGAGGTCCTTGTCGTTGTCGAGATCGCCGAGACTGACCGAGACCGGTTGTTCTCCGCCAGACATCATCGCGCCGGGGCCTGTGAAGACCGTGATTGTTCCACCGCTGAAGCCGTCCCAGATTCCGTCGCCTCCGTCGCCTGCGTTAATAAGCACGACGAGCTGGCCCGGCGCGCCTGTCGGGTCCGCGTCGTCGGGGATGGCGAGGGCCAGGTCGGGCAGGCCGTCGGGAGGAGCAAAGGTCATCCCATCAAGGAAACCGGCGACATCGCCCAGGGCCGCGCCCGTGGGGAGCCCTCCGATGGGGGTTGGGTCCTGAGGGTCGAACTCGATGCCGTTGCCGGCGAGCGTGTCGACGATGAGGGTGACCGAGCCGGCGGGGCCTCGCGACGTTGAGGTGAAGCGCAGGAACTTGTTGTCCGGGAGCCCGGGGAGGATCGCGGCGTCGAAGAAGCTGGTCTGCGATGCGGCGTCGGTGATGAGGAACGTTTCGCCGACGAGGGGGTTGAACACACCGTTTGGCGCGGTCGCGATGAGCGCGCCGGCGAGCGAAGAGGCGCCGGATACGAAGAGCCTGGGAACAGCGGGGTCGCCGGCGAGGCTGACCTGGAGTGATCCCGCTTCGAGCCCGAGGACCGGGTCGTCGTAGGTCTGTTGGTAATCCCCAAGCAGTGTGAGCGTTTCTCCCTCGCTCGGGCGGAGGATGCCGGCTGAGGCGATGTTTGGCGCCATCGCGACACCAGAGCCTGCGATGGCGGTGGTTCGGTCCAGGGTTATTGATGTTGTGGCTGAGAGTTCAGCGCCGTTTTCCAGCGTGAGTTCTGTGTTGACGAGGCTGACGGTTGTGTCGGACGCGATCGAAGCGGCGGTGAGTTGTTGGTCCGTCACGAGGTTGTTTTGAAGCCGGAAGAGAAAGCCTGTCTGGAGCACGCTGAACACGACATCCGAATCACCGTCGGCGTCGAAGTCCGCGACCACCAGGGTTCTTGGGCGGATGAAGGAGCTGGAGTTGCCGAGCGAGCGCGGTGTGAAGATGGGGGTTGAGGCGCCGTTGTTTTCGAGTAGGAAGACTTCATTTCCATCTGGATCCAAAGCGTACACATCGGGGTCACCGTCGCCCTCTGCGTCACTCACAACGATCCTGCGGAATCGTTCGTCGGTGGGGGGCAGGCCGATGGTGCGGACGGTGAAGGTTGCGGTCGCGCCGCCCTGGTTTTCGAGCCAGACGGGCACATCGACGAAAGGCTTATCGAGAGGGACATTGACAGTGAAGAGATCGAGGTCGCCGTCGGCGTCGGCGTCGGCAGGAAAAAGCTCGCGGGGGTTCAGTTCGCCGATAATGGTTCCGGGTTGCTCGGTGAAGGCGCCGAGGCCGTCGTTTTCGTACCACCAGAAGGAATCGTCGGCGAGCATGAGGACATCAGGGTCGCCGTCGTTGTCGAAGTCGGCCGCTGTCCACGCGTTGATATTGTTGGTGGTGCGCGGGATTTGTTGCGCCGTCATGTTCGGGTTGATGGCGCCGTCGTTCCTGTACCAGACGTCCTCGTTGAGCAGGTCGGTGTGGCCGTCGGCGTTGAGATCGACTGGTTGGCCGGGCGTGTTTGGGACAAAGAACTCGTCGGTCTCCGCGAAGTCAGCCTGGCCTTTGACACGCGTCCCGAAGAAGAAGTGTGTGAAGCCGGAGGCATCGTTGTATGTGAGGATGTCGGCGTTGTCGTCCCCGTTGATGTCGGTGATCGTTGGGTTCTGGGTCGCCGGGGAATCGGTGCGGAGGATGGTCTCTGAGAAGGGGGATTCGGGATCGGTTGTGCTGGTGAGCCAGCTAATTTTCCCATCGCTGCGCGTGAGGAGGACGTCTGGTATGTGATCGCCGGTCAGGTCGCCGGCGGCGAGGTTGTAGGCTGTGAAGGAGCGGGCTGAGACGTCGATCTGTTCTGTGACGAAGCTGGATTCGCCCTTGAGTTCGATGATGTTGGTTGAGTGGAGAGTCGCCCCCGGGTCCAGCGAGAGCGGGCCGGAGAGCGTGACGAGATCGCTCACCAGCGATGGCGTCGCGCCAGGGGCGATGTTCAGCGGGCCCGAGATGGCGATGGCGGCGCCAGGTGCGGACTCGAGCGAGGTGAGGTCGGCGAGCGATGTCGGCGCGTTCGGGGCTCTTTCGATCGATCCTCGGCTCCGCAAGGTCACGCCGGCGGGGGTGACATCGAGCACGGGGGCGCAGTCCGTCGAGAAGTGCGCTTCGTAAGCGAGCAGGGTGTCTGCGGGGGAGGCTGAGGCGAGCGCGCTTGGGATGACAGGGTGGAGCGACGCGGCTGTGAGGTTCTCGACGGGGGCGTTGAAGAACCAGCGGACTTCGTTGTCGTCGCTGGACACCGCCGCGATGTCGGGGATGGCGTCGCTGTTCATATCCGCCACGTCGACGGATGCGGCTTGCTGGGCTTCGGTTGTGAGAACGCGCGTGGTGAACGCGGGCTCGGGTTGCCCGTTGTTTTCGAGCCAGAAGATGGTGTTGTTTTCACCCGAGGCGACGACGATATCCGCGTCGCCGTCGGCGTCCAGGTCGTCACACGCGACAGAATCGGCGAATGAGACCTCGGTGGTGATGACTCTTGGCTGCGCGAGCGTAAGCGGCGGTGACGAGCCAAGGTGCTGGCCGGAACGCTCGTACCAGATGATCGCCGGGGCAGTCGCGCCCGGCGTGACGAAGTCGTCCTGCGCGCTTGCGATAACATCGAGGTCGCCGTCGGCGTCGAGGTCCGCGGCGGCGATCGCGAATATTGTGACGCCGCCCGCGAGTGTTCCTGTTTGGAACGAAGCGCCTTCCTGGAACATGGTAATTCCGGCGAAGTGCGCGAGTAGCAGATCGTCTCCCAGGCGTTCATCGAAGTTCACTGAGAGCAGATTGGTCGGACCCGACACGAAGGCTGAAGGCATTGTGAAGCGCCCGAATGTGGGCGTGTTGTTTGACGCTGAGTTTCTCCACCAGTAGACGTTGTTGCCGAAATCGGCCCCGTAGATATCCGGGAAGTCGTCTCCGGTGATCAGGGCGATGTCGATGTCTGAGATAGAAATGGGGGTCGAACCGATGTTGTGCATCGTGAACGCGGGCGGGTTCATGCCGTTGTTTTTGAACCATCTGAGCTGATTGCTGTACGCGACGGCGACATCGGTGTGCCCGTCGTTGTTCAGGTCTGCGGGCACGACTGCTCTGAGGTTGGGGAGCTGGCTCGTGGTGAGCTGGCGGGGGGCGAAGGTTGGGTTCGGACCGCCGCTGTTTTCGAGCCAGCGGACCGTGTTTTCGTCCGTTGAGGAGTACACGATGTCGGGGTTTCCGTCGCCGTTGAGATCGGCGATCGCGACATCCTCGGGGGCGGCCGCCGGGGGCGACAGGATCTCCTCAACGAAACATGCATGGGCGTTGCAGTCGGGGGCGGCGGCAAGAGCACACCCGAGAATCACGGCCGCGAAGAACTGAATCGCGAGCGGGTCATTCTTTGGCATATCGCATTGCTCCTGTTTTGCGCCGAGATCTGGCGCCGTCTGCCGTGTTGCATCGTAGTGGAGATACATGCGGATCCGGTACGTCTATTTTGGCCATAGTCCATATATGAGACGCGTGAAATACATCTGTACGCTTCACGCTCTGACGCCAATCCTGGCGACGGCGTGTCTGGCCTGGCGATACACCGTTGGCCTCGGTTTTGTTCTTGCCCGGGTCGGGTCGTGAATTGCTTATCTGTTGAGAGCCTGAAGCTCGGACTCGGTGCGGCTTCGGCTTGTAGGATCGCCAGCGGCGGCGAAGATTCGCATCGCTTCTTCGAACAGCTGTTTCGCCAATTCGATATTACGCTCTTCAGGAGGCATCGCGGTGATCGAGCGGGCTATTCCTGAAGTTGAGTGTGCTAAGCGAAGCTGACCGAAGACATCGGCAGGGTCAACTGTAGTGAAGGCGGCGAACTGATCGCGGCACATGCGGAAGTACTCCATCGCTCTGGCTGGCTCTCCCTCACGGAGTTCCAGTTCCGCTGTGTGCCACATGCGTCGCGCCCGCAAGGAGGAGAGTGAGGTGTGCGCTGCTGCTATCTGCTCAAGCGCTGAAGTTGATTCATCTAATTGGTCCGTCCATGCTCGCAGCAGTTCGGGTTGGTTTTCAAGCAGAGCGACTTCGCCCGCTTCTGCGTAGGCGAAGGCTTTTGTAAACAGATTTCGGGCATCGTCGGGGCGTTCTGCGGTGAGCTCGTCGAGCATCTCGCTGGCTCGTGCTATTTGCCGCTGTGCTAAATCGAGGTTGCCGTGCTGGAGATCATTCATCGCCACAGCAAACATTCCAAGCGCGGTATCACGGCGCAACGATGTATGTTCCGGTCGCTGTGCGAGCACGCGCTGTCGGCGTTCGAGTGATTCGACAAGTGGGGCACGTGCGCCTTGCGCGTCATTCATCCGCCTCAGGAGTTCGCCGTAGTTGAATAATGCGATATAGAGGTCGCGCTGGAGGGTGAGACTTTGGGGGTTTTCTTCGGTTCGCTGGCGACGATTGTGTATTTCCCGCTCAAAGAGCCGGCGCGCGAGGGCTTGCTCGCCAACGCTGAGCGCGGATTGCGCGTAGGCGAGTCGGGCCTTTGATTGAAGCCTTTCCGCATCGAGGCTCGTGGCGTCTGGCGGGGCGTCCTCAGCAAGTTCGATGGCTCGTTCGTATGACGCGAAGGCTTCGGAGCGAGAATTTATTCTCCGCAGCGCATCGGCGAATCCGAGCTGTGCATCGACGAGATCTTTCCAGATGCCGGTGTCATCGGGGTTCTCGTTCCGGAGAGCGAGGAGATCGTTTCTTGCTTTCTGGAAAGCATCTCTCGCTGTGGTGAAATCTCCTCGATTGCCTGCGCGGATTCCCCCAAACGCGTAGCCCGTTTGCATAAGCAGGCGAGCCCGCTCGCGCTTCAGGCGCGATTGCTCACGCGGTATGATCTCGTTGTCGCTGCCGTACTCCGCTTCGAGGGCCTCGAACGAATCACTTACAGCATCCCAGAATTCCTGGCGTTCACCGGGTGAGTTCGTGAACGAGAGATGACTCGACGCGTGTTTCCACAGTACGTCTGTGTACAACGAGGCGATCATTCCGTCCTCGATTGCGCGTCGGGCTTCTTCTTCTGCAGCGAGCTTTTCTTCAAGAGCTTGCGTTCGTGCTTGTGCCTCGGCGGCGAGCTGGCTGTTTGCGATCGACGCTCGGCGCCACTGTGAAGCCGTCAGCGCACCGCCAGCGCACGCGGTCAGGAGCACGATAAGCGCGGCTGCGACGGCTCCTTTGTGGCGTAGCAGGAACTTGCGGGTCTGGTATAGGGTTCGGGCGCCGGTCCGTCTTGCTTCGACCGGCAGCCCGCTGAGATATCTGTTGAGGTCAGCAGAAAACGCATCGGCGGAGGGATATCGTCGGTTTGGCGCTTTCTCCATCGCCATGAGCACGATGTCGTCGAGATCTCCTGTGAGACTGCGGCGGAGCGATTCGAGGCGACCGTCCCGTCGCTGCGCCAGGGCGGCCGGGCTGATTGTTTCGGTCGTGCCGTCGGGCTTCGATCTTGATTCTTCTTTTGTCAGCGCGGTGCTGGGGCGTTCGGGATCGACTTCGCAGACCACGCGGATGATCTCGTCCTGGATGTACTTTTCGAAATGGTAGGGGCGGTGGCCGCAGAGCAGCTCGTACAGCAGTACGCCGAGTGAGTAGACGTCGCTCTGCACGTTTACGCTCTCGCCGCGCACTTGCTCGGGGCTGGCGTAGTCCGGGGTCATGACCCGGAAATGAGTGCGTGTGATGGCCTGGACCTGCGCTAGATCGGGGTTGAGCATCTTGGCGATGCCGAAGTCGAGCAGCTTGGGCTCGCCCTTGGCGGTGACGAGGATGTTGCTGGGTTTCAGATCGCGGTGCACGATGAGATTCTGGTGCGCGTGATGGACCGCTGAGCAAACCTTCTGGAAGAGTTGTAGTCGTCCCTGGATTGATATGCGGTTTTTGTCGCAATACTGATCGATCGGCGCGCCGTCCACGTATTCCATCACGAAGTAGGGGCGTCCATCCTCGTGCGTGTCGGCCGTGATCAGCCTGGCGATGTTGGGGTGATCGAGCGCGCCGAGTAGGCGCTTTTCCAGCTCGAATCGTCCAAGAATATCGTCGGTATCAAGCCCTTTTTTAATGAGCTTGATCGCGACAAGTTTCCTGCCCATCTCTTTTTCGTCGGTCGCCTTGTAGACCGTGCCCATGCCGCCTGAGCCGAGCCGCCCGAGGATCTTGTAGGGCCCCACGCTTGCAGGGTGCTGATCCGTCTCACCGCCAATCACTTTGTTTACCGCGTGTCGGATGTGCTCGGTGCTGTGGCCAGCAGCTGTTGGCAGGTTATCCTTGTCTGGTGAAGTTGACACGCAAGCATTTTCAGCTAGACGAGTTCTGGTTGCAAGTGTGAGACAGCGATTTGAGTGTTGGGGCTCATCGGCGAGTTTTTTTGTACAGCGAATGAAATCTCCGCGCCTACCGACATGTACTGCGGCCCGTTCCTGCTCACTAGAGCACTCACGATCCATGCCACGCGCTGTAGGCGAGTGCGCTGGCGTCTGCTGGACGTCAATCGGATGCCGAAGACATGCTTGAGGCAGTCATAGGCGCCGATGGCTTTGAAGATCTTCGCAAACGAGCCGTGTGTCTCACGTGGCAAGGAACCGGAACTAGGGGCACGTTCCCCACGCGGCTATGAGGACTGCGAGGTCGGTAGAACCGGTTACGCCGTCGCCGTCGAGGTCGGCGTCGCTCTCTCCCCACGCGGCGATGAGGATGGCGACGTCGGCGGAGTCGACTGTGTTGTCAGCGTTGAGGTCAGCGGGGCAGGAGGCGGTGGCGCAGGACACGCCGAAGACGCGCACATCATCGATGGCGGCCTCCACCAGCGAGCCGTCGCCGAGATCGCCGGCCACGAACTTGACGCGGATCGTTGAGGTGAGATCGACGAAGTCGGCGACGACGAACGAGGTCTCGACCCAGCCGCCCGATGTCCCCGCGCCGGTGGGGCCGACCGTTTCAACGAGCGTATAGGTCTGACCGTCGTCGTCGGAAACGAACACCTCGAACACGTCGGCGTTCGGGGCGGCGCCGGTGTTGTTGGAGTACCAGCGGGCGTACGAGATCGTGGCGGACTGGGTGGCGCTCAGGTCGATCTGGTTGCTCACCAGGGATGTGACGCCGTCATCGATGTCGTTCTCGCCGAGCCCTCCGCCGGGGGTTCCCTGACCGGTGACCCAGGCGAGGACGCCGCTCGGGGTGTTGTCGTTTTCCGGCTGCGCGTCAGTGCCGATGGGGTCCACGCGGACCCACACGCCGGTCGTCGCGTTGTCGCCGGGCGCTCCTGCGGAGAAGCCGACGGGCGACTCGAAGTCGTACAGATCGTCCAGGTCTACAACGTCTGCGGCCAGCGCGGTAAACACGCTCGACGACAGAGGCGAGGCGCCTGCGGGCGCGGTCACGGTGGTTCCCGATTGGAGGTCGAACGAGATGAAGTACTCGACGTTCGTTGGGCACTCGGAGGGCGCGGGGAAGGTGGCGGTGAAGTTGTTGGGCGAGTCGGGGGTGAGCGCGATCTGTTGGAGCCCTGAGCCCGTGTTGACGTGGAACGTGCCGCTGCCTGGAACGACAGGGTCTTTGGGAGAGGGGACGATCTCGACACGCAGGATGTCGCCGCCGGTCGAGGAGATAACACTCGGCAGCCCATCGGGGAACTCGATCTCGAGGCCGGTGATGAACTCGCCGCCGGCGGCTTCGATCGCGTCGCGGTAGATCGCCGTGCCGGTCCACCAGGAGATGTCGCCGTAGACGCTGGTGCTCGAGGTGCCGCCGGA
Organism: Phycisphaerales bacterium; assembly: GCA_965227605.1. Taxonomy (GTDB): domain Bacteria; phylum Planctomycetota; class Phycisphaerae; order Phycisphaerales; family UBA1924; genus CALNYS01. The sequence continues at coordinate 1,676,049 of OZ245745.1, forward strand.
GAGAACGCCCGCGATGACCCATTCGCCACCGGATTGAACGAGGACCGGGCCGCCGCTGTCTCCGGGCGCGGTCGTTGCTTCGAACTCGAGCGGGACGGGGCTGCCGCTGGGGATCGTGTTCGTGCCGCCGGTGTCGTTGTCGAAGTCGGTCGAGATGATGTTGGCGCCGCCGGAGCTCGCGGGGCTGCCGTAGGCGTCGATGATGTTCTCGCCGCCCCAGCGGAAGCCGTCGGCGGAGAACCCGTGGCCGACGCTTCCGAGTCCGTTGAAGCCGTAGCCGATGGTCGCGGCGAGCATGCCTTCGAGTTCATCCGTTTCGTCGATCAGGCGCATAGGCTCGGCGATGTTGAGCGGGACCGGTTCGGTCAGAATGTGGATGGATACGTCGCCCCCGTCCAGGAGCGAGCCGCCGCCGTCCGGGAGAGAAGACGAGAGCACCGTGGCGGTGAAAATGCCGCTGCCCGAGTTGTCGCCGAAGACGATGAGGTCGCCGGCGCCGATACCGCAGTGGCGTGCGCTGAGGACGACGTTGGGTGCGATCAGCGTGCCGGTGCACCCGACCGACGCGCGGATGACGGCGTCGAACGGGGCGGCGTAGTCTCTCGAGCCCTGGGCGCCGATCGTGTCGTTGATCACGATACGGGGGAAGACGCCCTCGGCGGTCTCGGGCGAGCCCGGCGCGTATGTCTTGGTGTCGATCTGTCGCTGGGAGAGAATATTGCCGGTTTCGGCGTGGATGACCATCTCGAAGTGGGTCGGGCTGACCGGCTCGCCGCGATCGGCGAGCGACGTGGTGACTTCCCACGCCAGAACGGCTTCGTCGCCGGTGCGGAACCACACCTGCTCGGCGATGGAGTCGATCGCTTCGGGCAGGAACCCTTCGGCCAGATCAACGGCCGCCTGCTGCGCGACGTTCACGGGGGCGCGGCGCAGCGTCAGTTCTTCCGTCGATGCGTCGATGACTTGCGCCACGGTTCCATCGGGGTTCTCGAACACGTAGACGCGTGCGCCGTGGAGCGGGAGATCGCCGATGAACTTCTGGAAGACGACGGCGTCGAGCGGGGCGCGTTTCCCCGGCGCCATCAGCTCGATGCGGGAGTCGTCTTGTTGCAGGTAAGCGGTGGGCTCGGCGTTTGCCAAGTGTGCTCGAACGCTCACCTCGTCCGCGAAGCACAGGCTGCCCATCATCAGGCCGCCAGCGATAGCCACACCCGTCAGTCTCAGCGTCATCATTTTTGTGGTCTCCCCTACGGTCAGCGCGACCAGCGATGGTTCACTTCCCAGCGGCCGACGTCTGGCCCCATCCGCATCCATCCTGGACTCTGCGTACACGGTAATGCAAGAGTGCCTCAGGCGCAAGGGAGTAATGCTGTGTCGGGGACCCTCGTGATGGTTGTCTGTTTCAGGTCGTTGCTGACGTGGGGGCAATTATCGCGTTTGCATGCTCGTCGTGCTGATTTTGTGCAGCATTATCGGCAGAGCCACGAACGCGGGGGTGAGGCGTGTCCTGCGAAGTGAGCCGTTACAAACAACGGCGCATGCGTCGCGCTTAGGGACCCTGCTCGACTCGGGTTTTCAGAGCCGGCTGCTACTTCGGTGTGCAAGCATTTATTCAGCATTCTCATTGTGTGAGTGGCGGCTATTCGTTGATCTGAGCGAAATCCAGGCCGAAGCGGGCGAGGTATTTTCTTACTCGGTCTGAATCGTTGGTGGTGCTTCGGCGGCGGCGTGAGGCGGCGAAGAGTGTCCGCCCGGCGTCTGAGAGGGAGTCGGCGTTGCGGCAGGTGGCGATGACGGCGGCGAGTTGTGTGCGGTCGAAGAGGTCGATTTCTTCGAGTTCGGCCTGGGTGAAGAATGACGTCAGCGTTGCGTGCGCCGGGTCGTGGGGGTCGGCGCTCCATGTCTGTCGCAAGCGGGTGATTTCTTCGTCGACGATGTCTTCGGTGATGCGTCCGCCGGGGGCGAGTGTGGCCATGCGCGTGAGGGCGGCGTTGAGATCGCGGAAGTTCCCTGCCCAGCTAGCGTCCTGTGATGAGGCGAACGTGAGGAACGCTTCGCGGGCCTCGGTGCTGAAGCGGACGAGCTGGTTGCGCTTCTGGGCGTAGCGTTCGAGTTCGTAGTCGATGTTGGGTTCGATGTCTTCGGCGCGGTCGCGGAGGGCGGGCAGTGCAAACGTCCAGAGATTGATGCGGGCAAAGAGGTCGTCGCGGAAGGCGCCCTCGCGCACGCGTTCGGCGAGGTCGCGGTTGGTGCCGGCGATGAGCTGAAAGTCGCTGGATTGTTCGGCGTCGGCGCCGAGGGGGAGGAAGCGTTTTTCTTCGAGGGCGCGGAGGAGCATGGCCTGCTCGTCGAGGCCGAGCTCGCCGATCTCGTCGAGGAAGAGGACTCCCGTGTCGGCGCTGCGGAGGAGGCCGGGGCGGTCGGTGTTGGCGCCGGTGAAGGCGCCTTTTTTGTGGCCGAAGAGGGTGGACATGGCGGCGTCGCCGCGGAGGGTGGCGCAGTTGACCTCGACGAGCGGGCCTTCGGCGACGCGCCGGTGCTTGCGGAGGTCGTAGATGCGGGAGGCCATCTGTGATTTGCCGGCGCCGGTGGGGCCCATGAGGAGGATGGGGTCGGTGGTGCGGGCGGCGACGTGCTCGATGCGGTCGACGAGTTGGTTGAAGGCGTGGTTGCGGGTTTCGATACCGCCCTTGAGGGTGGCGATGGCGTCTTCGTGTTCACGCTCGAAGCGGGATGCGAGGCGGTCGTAGCGGGAGAGGTCGAGGTCGATGATGCGGTATTCGCCCGGCTCGCTCGTGCCGCGTTTGGGGGGCGAGGTCTGGATGAGGCGGCCGGGGAAGTGGCGGCTTTCGGTGAGGAGGAAGGTGCAGATCTGGGCGACGTGGGTGCCGGTGGTGATGTGGAAGAGGTAGTCCTCGCGGTCGGTGTCGAAGGTGTAAGCAGCGGCGAAGTCGTGGAGGGCGGCGTAGACCTCTTCGAGGTCCCAGGGGTCGCGCATGTCGAGAGGGTGGAGGTTGATGGTGGACTCGGGCGAGGCCGAGGCGATGTCGCGGGAGACGCGCTCCGCGAGGGCGAGGGAGCGCGGGGGGTGAATGAGTTCGAGGCGGCTGATCGCGAAGTCATCGTGCTGGAAGAGAGAGACGGTGGGACGCCAGTGGGTCCAGCGGCTGGCTTTCTTGCCGATATCGAGGGTGACTCCCAGGAGGCCTATTACGACAACGGGGCGCGGGTGGGGCGGTTTGGATTGGGTGCGTGGGGGCATTGATCAATGATATCATCGGATCAGATACGATATTTCTCTATCAGAATGATCGGCCAGCGCCCGTTTCCGGTTGTCTGAAAACGGCGTTTAGGCGCTTAAAACACGGATTTCGTGAATTTGGCCGGTTTGGCACAGCTCATGCATAAGGGTGAGCGTCGGGCCGGGAGGCTCGTCGTTCTTTGACAACTCGCGGATGCAACGACTTCACCACCTGACCGCACGCCAGGAGGGCGCCCGGGCGGCACACGATTACCGCCCGGGCGAGGGGTTCGAGTCCCCTTGCGGTGATTCCCAGGTCTTCGTCGTCCGGCGACGCTCGTGCCCCGCGGTGCGGTTGGCGGCGGGTGTCTCGCGACATCGGGTTCTGCCGGCGGGGAGATGGGTGCGATTAGCTCAATGGGTAGAGCACAGAGTTCACCACTCTGGGGTCGCCGGTTTGACTCCGGCATCGCTGACGGATTTTCATCCGTGACTGGTTCGAGGCACAACAGCCTCTCGGGGTTCGATTCCCCGCCTGGACTGGATAGTCCTCCACCTGAGTGAGTCGGGGGCCAACCGAACGCGTGCGTGCGGCGGTTTCATCGGAGGGTCGGCGCCTGGCGTCAGCCCGAGGGTGGGGCGGTGCCGTAGACGCGGCCTGTGGCTCGGCGGATACCGGCGCTGCACAGCGTGACGCCTTGGGCGCTCGTCCCGGCTGGTCTGGACCTTCGGGTCTGGATCGGCGGGGCTTGCGGGCGGGGCACGATCGTTCACTGCGGCGCCTGAAGCCGAGTCCCGCCGCGCTCTGCGGGCATGCGGGCGTAAGGACGCTCTCGGCTCGCGTTCATCGTTTTCACTGTTTCGACGCACGCTCAACGAAAGGAGCGGCCACCATGTTGTTCACCACCATCCGCGTCCGCGAGCACGAGTTCGGTCTTCTGTTCCGCCACGGCGACCTGCGCCGGGTTCTTCTGCCCGGTACGCACCGGGTCCCGACGGTGTGGCCGCTTGGCGGGTACACCTGCGAGGTGGTGGATACGTTGCAGGCGCGCTTCTCGCACACGCTGCTGAAGGTGCTCGTGACTAACACGGACCTCGCGTCGCGTCTTGAGGTCGTTGACCTTAAGGACGGGGAGCGGGCGGCGGTGTGGGTGGACGGGCGCTTCGAGGCGCTGCTCTCGACCGGGTTGCACGCGTTCTGGACGACGCGGGCCTCGGTTGAGGTGGAGCGGTTCAGCATCGATCCGCCGCGGTTTACGCACGCGAAGCTGGACACGATCCTCGGCGCGCCGGGTTCGGCGCAGCTCTTGCAGGGCGTGCGGGTCGAGGCGCACGAGCGGGTGATGCTCTTCCGCGAGGGTGAGCTCATCGATCAGCTCGGGCCCGGGCGTCATGTGTTCTGGCGGGGTGGTCCGGCGCTCTCGTGGAAGGAGGTCGACCTGCGCGAGCGGGTGACCGACATCCAGGGGCAGGAGATCATGACCCAGGACAAGGTGACGCTTCGCGTGAACCTCGTCGTGACGCACCGGGTGACGGACGCCGTGAAGGCCGTCACCGAGGTGGCCGACTGGGAGCAGGCGCTTTACCGCGAGGCGCAGCTTGAGCTACGGGCCGCGGTGGGCGGACGCTCGCTCGACGCGCTGCTCGCTGACAAGGACGGCGTGGGGAGCGAGCTTGCTGCGAGCATCGCGCGCCGTGCATCTGAGTTTGGCGTGAGCGTGTCGGGGGTTGGTCTCCGGGATCTCATCCTGCCGGGCGACATGAAGGGGATCCTCAACGAGGTGATCCTTGCTCAGAAGCAGGCGGAGGCGAACCTCATCCGTCGGCGTGAGGAGACGGCGGCGGCGCGGAGCCAGGCGAACACCGCGAAGCTGCTCGCCGAGAACCCGGTGCTCGCGAGGATGAAGGAGCTTGAGGCCCTTCAGGAGATCATGAAGGGCTCGAAGGCGACCTTCGTGCTGGGGTCGGGCGACCTCGGCGAGCAGGTCGGGAGCTTGATCCGGCGTGAGGTTACGCCGGAGGACTGAACCCGCCGCCGACCGTTAGCGCGGTCGGCGGCGTTTCCAGGCATGATGAAAGGACGAGGTATGTCGAGCGACACGAAGTACAACCTGATCGAGACGGGCGAGGCGACGGCGCTGCTGGAGCTTCCGAACAACCAACGCCCGGCGACGGTCATCGGGACGGGGGCGATCCGCGAGACGTTCGATGACGGCTGCCTGCGACAGGCGGTGAACTCGGCGATGGCGCCGGGGGTGTCGCAGCTTGTGCTGAACCCGGACGCGCACATCGGGTATGGGACACCCGTGGGGTGTGTGATGTCGAGCCCGAGCCATATCTACCCGGGGCCGGTGGGGGTGGATATCAAGTGTTCGATGAGCCTTTTGGCGATCGACATCGACGAGAAGGCGGTGCGTCAGCCGATGGTGCGCCGGCGGCTGATCAACGCGATCTGTGAGCGGACGCCGACGGGGACCGGGCGCGGGCAGCGCCATGTTGAGAAGGCGCGCCGGGTCGACGACGCCCTCGGGCGGCGCGTCATCGTTGAAGGGGCGTCAGAGGATGTCTGCGAGCGGCTTGGGATCCCGCCGGAGTGGGCGGAGCGCTGCGAGGACAGCGCGCACACGGGGTGGGACGGGTCGAGCGACGCGCTGGAGCGGCGCTTGGACATCCTGTGCCGGGACAACCGGTTCCGTGAGCGGCTGCCGCGGAAGATCCGTCAGCTCGGGTCGTACGGCGGCGGGAACCACTTCGGCGAGTGCGAGGTGGTGCGCGTGCATGACAACGAGCGAGCTCGCGCGGCGGCGGAGGTGTTCGGGCTGGTGGACGGCGGCGTGGCGTTTCTTTCGCATTGCGGCTCGCGCGGCTTCGGGCACGACCTGGCGTCGGGGCAGTTCCGGGCGATGGAGGCGCAGTTCGAGAAGTGGGGGATCCCGCTTCCCGGCGGGGACAAGCAGCTTGTGCACGCGCCGCTCGGGACGCACGAGGCGAATAACTATCTCGACGACATGGCGATGGGCGCCAACTTCGCGACCGTGAACCACATGCTGATCAACGCGCTGGTGCTGGAGGCTTTCCGAGAGGTGTTTCCCGGCATCGAGGGGCGGTTGGTGTACTTCATCAGTCATAACATCGCGCGGCAGGAGGTGGTGGACGATCGGCTCGAGTGGGTGCACCGCAAGGGCGCCACGCGGGCGTTCCCCGCGAAGCATCACGCGCTCAAGGAGACGCCCTTCTACGAGACGGGGCACCCGATCCTGCTTCCCGGCAACCCGCAGGCGGGGTCGGCGGTGATGGTGGCGAACCCGGGCGCGGAGAAGTCGTGCTATAGCGTGAACCACGGCGCCGGTCGGGCGATGGGGCGGCGGGCGGCGTCGCGGGCGCTGGATCAGAAGGAAGTGGATCAGTCCTTCGCGGACCGCGACATCCTGAGCAACTGCCGGTCGTACCCGATCGATGAGGCGCCGGCGGCCTACAAGGACTTTGACGAGGTGCTGCGTTCGGTGGAACTCGCGGATCTCGCGAGCGAGGTAGCCCGTCTCGAGGCGCGGTTCGTGATCAAGGACGGCGACAAGGCGGATGACTGAGCTATGCCCAAGTCAACCAAGATCGATTACGTCGAGCTTGACGGCTCACGCGGTGAGGGCGGCGGGCAGATCCTGCGCACGGCGCTCACGCTGTCGATGACGAGCGGGCGGGCGTTCCGCATGAAAAATATCCGTTCGAAGCGGAAGAAGCCGGGGTTGATGCGTCAGCATCTGACGTGTGTGCTCGCGGCGCAGCGCGTGTGCGGGGCGCGTGTCGAGGGCGCGGAGCTTCGTTCGGGCGAGCTGACGTTTGAGCCGGGGCCGATCTGCGGGGGGGATTACCGCTTTGCGATTGGTTCCGCCGGCAGCACGACGCTGGTGTTGCAGACGCTGCTGCCTGCGCTGCTGCTTGCGGGGGATGCGTCGAGTGTGGAGATCGAGGGCGGCACGCACAACGAGATGGCGCCCTCGGCGGACTTTCTCGAGCGTTCGTACCTGCCGGTGCTGCGTCGGATGGGCGCGCGTGTCGAGTTCGAGCTGGTGCGTCATGGGTTCTTCCCCGCGGGTGGGGGGTGCGTGCGGGCGCGTGTGCAGCCTTGTGGAGGGCTGACGCCGATCGAGTTGATAGAGCGCGGCGAGATCGAGTCGACGCGCGGCACGGCGATGGTGGCGGGGTTATCTGGTGAGATCGCGTTGCGCGAGCTCGCTGTGCTGAAGAAGAAGCTCACGCTCAGCGATGACACGGTTGAGATCCGACAGCTCGACGATGAGCTGGGCCCGGGGAATGTTGTTTCGGTGGAGGTAGAGGCGCGGGGGCTGCGATCGGTATTCACGGGTTTCGGACGGCGCGGGCGGTCGGCTGAATCGGTGGCTTCGGGCGTTGTTGACGAGGTGCGTGAGTACCTGGGCTACGGGGCGGCGGTTGAAAAGCACCTGGCCGATCAGCTTCTGGTTCCGATGGCTATCGCGCGTGGGGGCGTGTTCTCGACCGGGCCTCTGAGCATGCACAGCGTGACGAACATCGAGACTGTTTCGGCGTTCGGGATCGCATCGATCGGGGTTCAGGAAACGGGGCGGATTAATACTGTCCGCCTGCAGCCAACGTGAGAGACTCGCGTTGGCTCAGTTCAGTGACTCCGGGCGCATTGGCGAAGGCGCTGCAGCAGTTGACACGCGCGCGGCATCAGCTCTTCTCGGGCGCGTGGGAGTGAGGGCGCGCTGTCCGGTGTCGTAGCGGAGTCTCCGTACAGCCGGTGGCCAGGGCGTCGGATGGGCTGGTCCTAGTGGGCGTCGTGTTCAGGATTGAGATTAAAATATCGATATGGATATAAAATAACTTGACAGCCTGTATTTATGCCTCTATTTTTCTCGAATGAGTTCTTTACGGCAGGCCATCCGGGTGCTTCAGGATTCCGAAGGCGGGTTGCGTCGTCTGATGCAGGACGAGATCGCTTCTGGCCGGTATTCCGATCTGTCGGTCTTGGCGTCTCTGGCGGACGGCGTGTCCGCGTTGATTGATCAAGCGGGTGGAAAGAACGGCAAGGAGATTCAAGGCCGGGTATCGATGCCTCGTGCGGCCAAGGCCGCCAAGGCGCCGCAGAAGCCGAGGGCTTCGTCCAAGGGTTCGACGAAGAGTGCCAAGTATCCGTACTTCGAGATCGGCGACGACTGGATCGGCAAGGTCGGGTGGTCCAAGAAGAACCGCGAGGAGTATCGCCATTACGCGCCTATTTCCGCCGCGGTGGCTCTCGCTGAACATGTTGACAAAGCACAGGCTCCGGGGCGTGTCTGGAGCGTTGAGGATCTTGGCGACGTCATAGATCCTGACGCCGGGGAAGCTCTGCCGAGCTACCAGCTTTACTTGGTGATCGCGTGGATGCGCTCCGCGGACCTGCTCGTCAAGCAGGGGAGGGGCGGGTACGTGGCGGTCGGCGGCGGCGCGCTTTCGCCCGGTGTAGAGAAAGCGCTGGATGCGGGCTGACGCCTGCATGAATTCGGAAAGGACTGAATATGCCTGACCTTGTATGGCACGCACGCGCCAAGACGCCAGGAGATGACATCAGCGACGTCATCTCCGGCGAGTTCTTCCCGGACGACAACCGTCCGTCTCTGCCGCTGGTTCGCGAAGCGTTGCAGAACGCGATTGACGCTGGGCGAACCGTGGATCGTGGCGGGGATCCCATACGTGTGCGGATTACTCTCCGCACGGGCGGACTCGCGGCGCCGCCCGCGGTTGGCGCGCGCTGGTTCGGCACGCTCTGGGATCATGTGGCGTTGGAGAAGAACGGGCTGCGCGAGGCGCCCGATCTTGCTGATCCGTGCGGTTTTCTGCTTGTGGAGGACTTCGGCACCGTCGGGCTCACGGGGGATCCGCTCAGCGACAGCATCGACGGCGATCAGAATAATTTTGTCGATTTCCTTCGGAGTGATGGGCGCACGCGCAAGGCTTCGGGTGAACAGGGCAGCTGGGGCGTCGGTAAGAATGTTTTCCCTCGGTGCAGCAGGATCAATTCCTATCTCGCGTACACCGTGCGGCGTGATGATCGGCGACGGCTCCTCATGGGCAAGAGCGTTCTGAAGATTCGACGCATCGGCGACCGGCAGTATCAGCCGCCTGCCTATCTGGGCTCTTCGTGGAACGATGGTGAGGTGCCGATGCCTTACGAGGACCACGACGTGATCGCGCAGCTGCGCGAAGATTTCGCGGTCAGCCGCGTTGACGAGCCCGGTCTGTCTCTTGTGATGCCGTGGGTTTACGAATCGCTTCGGGGCGAACACATACTCGAAGATGTCGTGACCCAGTTTTATTATGCGATCCTGGCCGGGGCGCTGCGGGTCGATCTTGATCTCAACGGGTCTGAGTACAGCCTGACAAGCGGCACGATCATGAGCGCGGTGCGGGCCATGGCGAACGCTGAAACGGTGCTCCCGCACATGGAACTGGCCGCCTGGGCTCAGTCGGTTCCCGCGGATGAGACCATGGAGCTGGTCGCCACGAGCGCGCCCGACGGGCCGCAAGAGTGGGATGCGCAGATGCTGCCCGAGGAGGTCCGCGAGGCGATCAAGAACAAGCTTGAGCGCCGTGAGCGGGTTTCGATCCGCGTTCCGCTCCATATCCGGCGCAAGGATCAGGGCGGCGGTGGTGCGATCAGAACGTACTTTGATGTGTATCTCGAGCACGATGATTCAGAGCGCCCTGACCCGAAGCCCCGTTTTTTCCGCGAGAAGCTGTGCATCAACGAGGTCAGGCGCGCGTCCGGGGCGCAGCGGATCCGTTCCCTCGTTGTGATAGAGGACATGCCCGTCGCGGATCTGCTGCGTGATGCTGAACCGCCGAATCACTCGGACTGGGCGGCGGGGACTGCGAACTTCAAAGGGGTGTACTTGCGTGGGAACCGTGTCGTGACATTCGTTAAGGAGAGCGTCCGCAGCATCATGTCCTTCGTGCGGGCCGGCGATGAAACCCCGGACGCGAGCATCGCCATTGAGTACTTTTCCAAACCGCGCCCGTCGGGGCCGACCCCGGCCGGGAAGACCGGTAGCGGCAAGAAGGACGGCGACGACCCCGAACCCCCGCCGCCACCGCCACCTCCGCCTTCCCCGAAGAGGTTCAAGCTCGTTGATGTGCCGTCCGGTTTCAAGATCGTTCCGGGCGACGAGAGCGTTGAGCCGCCGCGTGTGGTGCGTGTGTCGATGGCGTACGACGTCTTCGCCGGCAGCCCGTGGAAACACTACGAACCGGCTGATTTCGACCTGACGCGGGAAGACCAGTCGGGCCTCACTGTCGCGACTTCGGGGGGCGCGGTGTGCGAGGTGACGGCGGAGAACCGGTTGAAGATGCGAGTGGAATCAAAGCCGTTTGAGCTTTATGTGACCGGCTTTGATCCGAATCGCGATCTCATCGTCAACGCACGAGCAGCAGAGGAGGACTCCGATGGCGATCCGTCGGATGAACTACACGAAGAGGGTTAATCTGCGCAAGCAGCATGTGCAGATCTCGCTGGAGCCCGAGGACGACAGCGGAGCCCGCGGGTTCAGTGTGCAGCTCGATCTGCCGGACAACCTGCCGGGCTCGGCGGCGCTGGCGCTCGAGGCGTACAGCTCGAGTCCGCCTGTTCGGATGCGCTTTGATCTGGGGAGTGTTGACGAGCCGCGCCTGCCGACGCTTGACGAAGCGCGGTTGACGGAGTTTCCCCGGGAGGTTGAGACCCCGCTCTTTAGGCTGAAGGCGATCGATTCGGGTGAGAACCGCGGTCGCCTGATCGCGGACGCGCGTCAGATCCGGCCGATCAACGCCGCTGATAAAAAGGAATCGCGTCAGGGGCTCCTGTACATCGGGCACAAAGAGCTGGAGGGGTTGGTTTGGGATCTCGATGTTGAAGAGCCTACCGGGAAGCCGACGCTCTGGATCGACACCGATGCGGACTCCGCGCGTGAGCTCGCACGGGATCCGAAGTTCATCTCGCTGGTGTACCCGGAGGTTCTTCGCGGCGTGCTGACGCATCTGATCATCGACGATGAGATGAATTCAATCGGTGACGAGGGCGAGTGGGGCCACGCCTGGTACACGCTCGCGCGTGGGCTGCCGGGAATGGCGGGCGAACCCCCGCCGAATGCTGATGACCATGTGGAAGAGCGACGTGCGTGGATCGGTCAGGCTGTCCGGGCGTTTGCGCGGAGCGCGCGGGCTTGTGAGCTCATCGCTCCCGTGCAGGAGGAGGGGGCGTGATGAGATTTCGAAGGTTTACCGGCACCGGCGTCGAGGCGTTCACGCGGTATCTGCAGGATCTTCGCGGCGACCCGAAGCTGGCGCTGCCGCCCGATCTCGTCGAGCACGATTCGATGACGGAGCTGCTGACGCCGGAGGTGACGGCCGAGCCGGAGGCCTTCGAGACCCGGATGGATTTCGCGCGCTGGCTGGATCGGGCGTTCGACGATGCTGGCGCCGAGGCTCCCGGGCTCGACGCGGGGTTCTGGACGTGGCTGACGGCGGCGCTGTTTGATCAGGTGCGCCCGGCTGATGGGAGGGGGAGGCGGAAGCCGGGGGAAAGCGCGCGGTTCATCCCAGAGATGTCCAATTCGCGGCTGCAATACAGGCACCTGCTGTACGGTTCTACGATGGTGTACGAGCTGCATAAGGAAGAACTTCAGGCGGCAGAGATCCTTCTGGCGACTCCGCTCAATCAGTTGAACCACTTTTTTTATCAGCTCGCGTCGCGTCGTGAAGTGCTAGGCAACCGAGCTGTGCTCTCAACAGCCACCCGGCTTTACTACGACAACGAGCGCGGGCGAGGGAAGCGGGGCACGGTTACGCGCGGGAAACCCGGCAGCGTGTTTCGGTATGTGAAGCTGCTCAACCAGCTAGACCGGGTGTTGGATCTCGGGAGCGTCCCTGAAGAGATGCTGGATGCACATCTCCCACAGGAGTTTGATCGGTTTCGTAGCGGGATACACGCTATGCAATAAACACACGCTCACGGTGAAATCGGAGCGCTTCCGCGTCCGGTTGGAACCGACCGGGCACGTCTAGTCGGCGGCCGACCAGCGGAAGAGTGTCGCGCAATAAGCCCAGATCATGTCCGTCTAGCAGTGCAGGCGACGCGATGAGGCGGAGTTCCTCGTCAAAGGTGATGAATCCGTGATCGAAGGCGCGGTCGTGCAGAGCGTTTAAGCAAAGGCCGTTGGTTGGATCACAGCGGCGTGTTGTTGATTCGGACCACGGGACGATGTGGCTCGCGATGAGAAGTTCAGGCACGTCAAGAGATGTGATCGCGCACCGCGAGCCGTATGTAGCTAGCACAGCTGATCGGAAGAATCTTTGGTGCCGGCGAATTCGCACCTCGGCGATCGTCTCTGAAGGGCCATGCGGCTCGAATGATTGCGTGTCAGTCGGCGAGCCAGGGTGACGACGGCGCGCTTGATCGATCTCGTCAACCAGGCTCACACTGTCCGCATGGAAGTCTCGCCAAATCGACTGTTCGGTTTTGCTTGCGTTGGACAACCCCTTGATTCCTCTCCGTCGCTGGGCCGGGTCAAGGCTCGCGAAGTTGCAGGCCTTCATCGCGACGGAGGAGGGAGTGCGTCCGATGGTGTGAGCCAGATCGATGATCTGCGGGTTGTTCTGGTGCAGTTTGCCGAACGGCAATTCGCAGTACAACGCGAACGCTCGCAGCGATTCATCTCGAGACCACCGGGAGCCGTATGTGCTCATGAGTGTGTCTCTGGTGCGCCCCTCGTCACATACTGCCGGTAGAACGAGCGCAACCTGAGGGTGCGGTGGGCGTGTTTGTCCTTCTCGACTGACATCGCGATGGTGAAGGGACGCCCGGCGCCGCGTGATCGGTACGCGGCGAACCCTTCGCCGAGGCCGCCGGGGCCGGCGAAGAGATCGATCACGGCGAGGTTGGAGTCTGTTGCCACGTGTTCCTCTGGCGGTTCGGCGGGCGGTCTCGTTCGTGTCTGCGGCGTCATACGATAGTGTCATGCGCGAGGCTGTTCAGGCGTCCTGGTTCGCTGCGAGCGAATGGCCAATCGCCAAGAAAGGTGTCGATCCGGCGGCAGGAGAGCGTCGCCATCGCTTGCCGCGGGTAATGCCTTGTTGAGATACCCGGTTCGGGTTCTGATGCCGAGAAGCGGCGGTTGTCGATATTCACGACGCGGGCTCGTCGCCATGACGGCCTCTTCACAAGCAACGCGGAAGTGTTCAACGCTATGACGATCGGTTTTCGTGCGTTCTCGACAAGGCCCGTTCGGCGGGGGTGTTCGGTCGCGGGCGTCATCGGCGTCGCGCTGCTCGCTTCCGGGGCGGCGGGTGACACGTTCATCTGGACCGGGCTCGGCGTTCCGGGTGTCTGGAACGATCCGGCGAACTGGCAGAACACCACTCCCGGCGGCGCCCCCGGATTCCCCGGTCTGGACGACCGCGTGGTGGTGGATTCCTCGTTCGCCGCGATCAACGGAGGGGTCGGAGAGCTCGAGATCAACGAGGGCGTCGAGTACGAGCTGAGCGGGGCGCCGGAGGGGGCGCTCGATCTCGCCGCGGGCGGGTCGATCACGAACCGCGGCGTTGTGCGGATTGGGGGCGCCGGCGCCGCATCGGGCGAGCCCGGTTGGCTTGAGCTGCGCCTCGATACGAGCGCGGATCTTTCCGGCGATGGTGAGTTGATCCTGGGTGGGGCGGGCGCGGTCGTCTCGGGCGGCGCCGGCGATCACACGGTTCTGCACCAGCACGCCGGGCACACGATCCGGGGCCATGGCATGCTTGAAGAGCTGTCTCTGGTGAACGCGGGGATGCTCCGTGCTGAAGGCGGGACGCTCGTTCTGCGGGACACGACCTTGCAAGGCGTTGGGGAAGGATTTGTTGTTGACGGCAACGCAACGCTGCGGCTTGAAGAATCGAGCATGATCGACCTTGCCGGCGGTGTGCTGGGCGTGAAGCAGGGCGCGACGCTCTCTGGGGAAGGCGTGCTCGACGCGCTGATCAGCGGGGGAACGATCGAGCTGGCGGAAGGGGTTCGGTTCCGAGACGTGGTCGCGGTGCGTGATGTCGTGATCCAGGGCGATATCGAGCTCGACGACGCCGATGAGGGTGCGCTCTATTTCACTGGTGATGTGGTGCAGCACGGCACGCTGCGCATCGGGGGGGGCGGCGCCGCGGGTTTGCTCGGGCTGCATGAGGCTTCTGAGATCCGGCTCGGCGGCGTCGGGGACATCGTGCTGGGCGGCAACGGGTCGGTGATCACCAGCTCCAACAGCGTCGGGCGCACGCTCTCGCTCAGCGACGGGCGCGCCCTGCGCGGGGCCGGCGAGCTCCGGCGTGTTCATTTGATCACCCCGGGGAGCATCGATGTGCACGGGGGGGCTCTCGAGCTGAGGTACGCGAGCATCGAGGGGAACGGCGCCGGGCGTATCACGATCGCCTCAGACGGTGAGCTGCGCGGCATCGGATCGATCCCCTTCTCGGGGCCCTCGCAGTGGATATCGCGCGTGTCGATCCTCGGCGAGGAGGGGGCGCGTCTGAATCAGCTCCGGTTTGAGGATGTCGAGCTCGATGGCTCGTTCGAGGTGACGCAGCACATCGAGATGCACGAGGCTTTGCGCAACGACTCGAGCCTAACTCTGCGCGGGTGGACAACATTTCACACCACGCCCAAGAGCAGCCCGTTCGTGCTCGATGGGAGCGGCGAGATCGTTCTCGCGGCGGAGAACGCCAGCATCCGTGGCTTCGGCGACGGCGTGGTGCACGGCGCCGGGCACACGATCCGCGGGTTCGGAAGCATCGATCAGTTCTCCGGGGGGCTGAAGAACCACGGGAGCATCATCGCGCAGGGCGGGTTGCTGGAGGTCTGGGCGCGCATCCGCAACGAAATGGGCTCGGAGGTTCGGGTTGCGTCGGGCGCGCGGTTGGGCGGGCAGGGCTCTATTCAGGGCGGAACGATCGAGATCGACCCCGGCGGCGCACTCGACGGGCGGCTGACTCTCCGGGACCTTGAGGTTCGCGGCGTTCTGCGGACGGACGACACCACACGCCTGGTGAACTCAACGCTGCGCGATGGGGCGGTTATCGACGGCGGCGATCGGCACGTCACGTTGCGGATCAGCGGCGACATCGTGAACAACGAGACGATCGATGTGTTCAACGGGATTGTGAGCTCGTACAGCGCCGACATTCCTTCGATGGGAACGATCCGTTATGGAGCGCTCACCGGTTCCGGCACGCTGCGTCTGAACGGGCCTGATTCGTTTGTCGGGGCCGGCTCGACAGTTCTCCGCAACGAGGCGGGGCACACGATCCGCGGGAACGGGCGGATCGGTGGGCTTTTGAACCGCGGCAGCGTGATCGCCGAGGGCGGGGTTTTGGAAGTAGATAATCTGCGGAATGAGGGCGCGGGCTCGGTGTTCATCGCCTCCGATGGGGTACTCAGCGGCGAGCTGGAGGGCGTGACGCTCCGCAGCGCGCCGGGGGGAGTCATCCGAGATATCTGGCTGCGCGACACCACGCTTACCAATGATTTCACGGCGCATATCGAAGATGATGGCGAGTTGCACCGTGTTTCTCTCGAAGGGGACATCGTGAACGACTACCGGCTCAGCGTGGTCGGGCAGAGCGTGGTGGGGCAGGGCAGCGGGGCGGAGCTTCTCGGGCGCGGCGTGATCGCGATCGAAGACCCCGATGCGGGGCTCGCGGGTCGGTTCAGGGTGGGCGCCGATTTCTCCATCACGGGGATCGGCAGGATGTCGAGCGTCGATATCGTGAATTCCGGCGAGCTGACAACGCGCGCCGGAGAGTACACGATGAGTGGGATATCACGGATTTCCAATCAGGCAAGCGGACGGCTGACACTGGGCGAAGACTCGCGGCTCGACGGCAGGGATTCGGCGCTCATCATCGGTGGAGTGGTTCACGGCGGGTTCGGTTCGTCGATCACCAGCGCGTCGCTTCAGAACCTGGCGCTTGAGGGAGAGCTCACACTGGCCTCCGGCAGCGGCGAGGTCCGCATCAGCGACAGGATCACGAACCAGGGCGATGTGTTCCTGGGCGCTCCTGGCGCGGTTGACGAACACCGGCTGATCACGGGGTTCTTCGCTGAGTTCGACGGCGCAGGAACGCTGCATATGCGCGACGGGAGCGTGCTTGGCGCGCAGTCAATCTCAGTGCGATCGACGCTGAACAACATGGGATCGCACACGATCTCTGGCCACGGTGTGGTGCGCGATCTGGAGCTTGATCAGTACGGCGCGATCGAGGTCAGTGGGGGGGAGCTCTCCTTTGAGAACACGACACTCCGCACCTATGAGGGCTCAACGCTCTCGATCGCCGGCGATGGCGCGATTCGCACAGACGGCATACAGTTTCTTTCGAACACCACGCTCTCGTCGGCGTCGGGCGGGCGGATGCTTGGGACGTGGGCGATCTTTGATTCTGTCATGGAGGGCGCACTCGAGTTCGGCGGGGACGCGCCCGCATCGCTCCTGCTGCTTCCCAACACCACCAACAACGCCGTGGTCACGCTTGTTGGTAACGGGCTCGATGACGCAATCCCGATCGATTCTTCGCTTTCGATCGCCCCCGGTGCTGCGCCAGGCGTGCTGAGCGGGAGCGGTGCGATCGTTCTCACCGGCGATGAAACCGGCATCGTCGGCGGCTCGGGCGCGAGCCTGATCAACGGCTCTCAGCACACCATCTCGGGGGCCGGTGTCGTTGACCTCGGTGATTTTGATAACCTCGGGAGCGTGCTCGCCGATGGTGGGGCGCTGGAGTTCACGGGCGGGTTCCGCAACAACGGGCGCCTTGGGGGCGAGGGGGAAGTGAGCGCGGCGGCGATCGATCAGCACGGCGTCATCACGCCCGGGGCCGGGGTCGGCTCGTTGGTGATCAACGGGGACGTGGCATCGAGCGCGGGCTCGGCTCTGGAGATCGACGTCGTTTCAGCAGACTTGCACGACACGCTCTCGGTCAGCGGGTTATTCGAGTTCGGCGGGACGCTGCGGGTCAGCTTCGGGCCCGATGCCGGCGAGTTCGAGCCGGATGCGACGCTCACGATCGTAGACGCCGGGGCGCTCGGCGCCGGTATGTTCGACCGCGTGCGCGGGCTGGGCGGGTACCGGTTTGATGTTAATTACGACCGGGTGTTGGGGACGGTCAGCCTGACGAACATCCGAGAGATACCAGCGGCGCCGACCGGTGTTGGGGTTGCCGCCCTTTTCGTGTCGTTCGTGGGGCGCCGCCGTTCAGCGAGTTCGGCAAACAACTCGACATAGAATGGAAGCTCGTTCAGTCGATCGGTGATCGACCGGCGCAGCGTATGAGACGGAAGTGGTTCGGTCGGCCAACCCGTTCAGGTGTCAACGAAGATGACGCGTTCGCCGGGGTCCAGCATCAGTGCGCCGTACGTGCGCTGGTCTTGATGATCTACGAAGGGTAGATAGAGCGTGTGGGCGTCTTTGGTTGTGCTTTCAAGGTGGAACTTGAACGCTTTTGATGTCGTGTCGAGCCCGGGGACCGGACCCGCGCCAGACTCACAGACACCGATCGCACGGATCGGGTGCTCTTCGCACAGTTGGGCGAGGGTCTCTACCACAACGTCGGTGCGGTGTTGTGAGGGTCCAGATCTCCGGCGGGCTTTGAGTAGCTCGCCGTCTTCAGTGAGCGCCATGCCAAACGGAGAGAACGTTCCCTTGATCTTCACCGCGTGCTTGATCATTTCAATAACGAGCGGCCAGAAGGTCTGGTTTCCCAACAGCTGTCGGGAAACACCCAGCGAGTGGCGCAGCGTCAATTTACGTGTGACGCCGAGCCCGACTTCAGGGATGTGCTTGGAGTACGGGTCGTTGTCGATCACAAGGGGCGGGATGTGCGACCAATCGAAGTCTGGCCGCCGGTAATCTGTGACACCTTTTCGGCGCTCTTCCTTTGTTTGTGGAGGACGACAGAACACATCGGGAGCATCGAAGCTCTTCATGAGATTCATAACATATTCCTTAGTTTCAGGCAGATGCATCTGCTCTGGTCGTTCCGTCATCTGCAGCCAGAGGCGATTTTCCGAGTCTTCGTGTCTGTCATAGATGTCCAGCGAGAGCAGCTTGTCTCTGCCAAGCAGTTTGACGTACTCCGGCCCAAGCACGTTGAGCCACGACTCGAAACGAGGGAGGCAGTTGATGGCAGGCCCGCCGCCACTTGTATCTTCGGCGCCAATACGAACGCCATTCCATTCGACAGGGTCCGGCCTGGTTCGCTCCGGCTCGTCGCCGAGCACATCGGTTGATGTGTTGCGAACCCCGATGCGCAGGTTTCCGTGACGTGCCTGTGTGTACCCGATTGCGTTTCTGAACAGCCGGAGTACATCCTCAAATACACGGCGTTTCGAGATCGGGGCGAGATCCAATACGACGCCGATCGCATCGCCGCGCGGCGCAAAATCACAGTATCTCTCTCTCGGGAATCGCATGTACACATTCTTTCGCGGGGGAGAAGCATGCCCAATGCCTACATTCATCCAGCCCTTGATTGCGCCTTTGTACTTCAGTTCGATGTAGGCGCCGCCGAGCGGTTTCCAGGAGTCAAGCGACTTTGTTTCTTCCAGATCAAATGGACGGGCGCCGCCCCGGCTCTCGTGAAAGAACAGGTGAGTTGGGACAAGATCTGCTGAAACGCCCTCGAAGAGCGTATGAAAACGCTGGATGTGTTCTGCCGACGACAGCCTTGTAATGCCCGTCGCGTTGAAAGCAACGTATACAACGCTTCTGCCGATCTTTTTCTTCGCCATAGCGGCTGAAGTGTAACGATGACCGTTCCGGACGATGTCGCTCGCGCCCGTGGTGGACAGAGTTCCGCAGGACGCGGTCAGTTCCCGATCATGTCGGGCGACCACGTCAGCGGGGCGTCGACGCCGATGGGCAGGCCGAACTGGATCCACACGATGAGCATGAGCGTCCACGCGATCAGGAACGCGATCGAGTAGGGGAGCATCAGCGCGATAAGCGTGCCGATGCCGGCCTTCTTCACGTACTGCTGCATGAAGACGAGCACGACGACGACGTACGGGTTCAGGGGGCTGATGGCGTTGGTCGTCGAGTCGCCGATGCGGTACGCGACCTGCGTCATCTCCGGGCTGATGCCGATGGTCATGAGCATCGGCACGAAGACCGTGGCGAGCATCGCCCACTTCGCCGACATCGAGCCCACGAACATGTTGATGAAGCCCACGACGATGATGAAGCCGATCATGAGCGCCCACGTGGGCAGGCCTGCTTCACGCAGAATGTTGCCGCCCTCGATCGCCAGCATCCTGCCGAGGCCCGAGTGCTCAAAGGCCGCGACGAATATGGCGGCGAAGAAAGCAAGGACGATGTAGTTGGCGAGCAGCGCCATGTACTCGCTCATCATCCTGATGACGTCGCGGTCGTTCTTGATCGTGCCGACGGCGATCCCGTAGGCGAGACCCGGGAAGAGGAAGAGCAGGAGGAGCAGGGGAACGATGGCGCCGATCCACGTGGCGAAGGGGCGCTGGCCGGGCTCGGGGCCGATGGAGCCCGCAGGGTCGTGGAGGAACCCGCCGGGGATCAGGACGTTCGCGACCATCGCGCCCAGGGTGAGGACCGTCGCGACGCCCGCCCACGCGAGGCCTCGCTTCTCCTCACCCGTGAGGTTGAGGTCCATCGACTCGCCCTCGCCGCCCGGGCCGCCTTCCTCGGGTGTTTTGTTCTTCAGTCGCGGTTCGACGATCCACGCCGAGACGCCCCACCCCACCAGCGTGATGAGGAAGGTCGAAGCGATCATGAAGTACCAGTTGCAGGCCGGGTTGACGTTGTAGCCGTCGTCGAGGATGCGGGCGGCTTCCTCGGTCAGCCCGGCGAGGAGCGGATCGAGACCGGTGACGAGCAGGTTCGCGTTGAACCCCGCGGCCACGCCGCCGAAGACGGCCGCCAGCCCGACGAGCGGCGAGCGCCCGATCGCTTTGTAGATCGCGGCGGCCAGCGGCGGCAGCACGATGTAGCCCGCGTCTACCGCCATCGAGCTCATCACGCCCGCAAAGAACGTGGCCGGCGTGATGAGCGAGCGCGGCACGACGAAGAGAATCGTCTTCAGCGCGGCGGCGATCAGGCCGGACTTCTCCGCGACCGCGATCCCGATCGCCGCGACGAGCACCAACCCCAGCGGTCGGAACTCCACGAAGATCTGAATAAGGTTCTCGATCACCCAGCGGAACCCGTTCGCGCTGACAAGGTTCGTGGGCTTGGCGTCGAGCACCTTCTCGCCCTGCGCGTTCAGCAGAACGCTCTCCCATCCCTGGCCCGCCGCCAGCCATGAGAACGCGAACACAATGATGACGCCGATGAGAAACAGCGACGCGGGGTCGGGGAGGGCGTTGCCGATGCGTTCGATCGCGTTGAGCAGCCCGCCCTCGCGGGGGGCCTTCGCGTTCGAGTCCGGTGGTGTTGAGCTTGCCATGGGGAGTGATTCTGACGGATCGCTCCCCGTATGCAAGCCGCTATGAAGACTCCGGCGTCACTCGTCGTCGTGGATGCCGAGGTCGTAGTCGAGGTGCGGCGGGGGCGGGTCGCCGCCTGAGCCCTTCAGGTAGTGGTTCATCCAGCGCATCATGCGCAGGGAGTAGTCGTAGCGTGAGGCCGCGCGACGGTTGCCGTGCCCCTCGCCCTTGTAGAAGACGAGACGGGCCGGGGGCGGGTTGTCTTGCTGCACGAGGTAGCGGTAGAGGATCTCGCTCTGACGCGGGTCTACGCGCGGGTCGGCGTCGCCGTGCATGATAAGGATGGGTGTCTGCGCCTTCTCCACGTAGCGGATGGGGCTCGATTCCTCGAAGAGCTCCCAGTTCTCCCAGGGCCATGTGCGCGAGTGAACGAGGAACATCTCCTGCGGGATGTCCGTCGTGCCGAACTTGCTGAACTGCTCGCTGATGCCGACGAACATCACCGCGGCGGCGAAGCGTTCCGAGTAATACGTCGCGCCCCAGGCGGAGGCGTAGCCGCCGTAGGAGCCGCCGGTGATGCCGACGCGGTTCCCATCGACCATGCCCTCATCGATGAGGTGATCGACGCCGTCGACAAGATCGTCGAACTCTTCCTTGGCGTAGCGCCCCTGGCTGCTCATGGCGAACTCGACGCCGCGCCCGGTCGAGCCGCGGTAGTTAGGGTAGAACACGAAGTAGCCCTGCGCGGCCGCGGCCTGCGCCGGACGTCCGTAGCTGGTCAGCCAGCCGTTCGAGCGGTGTGCCTCGGGGCCGCCGTGGACGGTGAGGATCAGCGGGTAGCGCCGCCCTTGTTGGTAATCCAGCGGGTAGATCAGCACGCCGCCGATGGTCAGCCCGTCGCGGGCCTCGTAGGTGATGCCCTCCTGCCGAGCGAAATCAACGTCTTCCAGCCACGGGTTGGAGTTGGTCAGGCGCTTTGCGCGGGATGAGCCGTTGCCGAGGTAGTAGATCTCGGTGGGGTGTTCCGGCGTCGTGGCCCGCAGGGCGATATCGCCGCTCTCGGCGACGGAGAGGCCGCTCCAGATCGGGCCGCCCAGACGCAGGGTGGTGCTCTCGTTCTCGCCGTTGACATCAATGCGGGCGAGGCGCGATTCGACACCCTCGTGGCTGATGAACAGGACGGTGTCGCCGTCCTGCCAACCGACGGCCTGCACGTGCCCGAGCAGGTTGGGCAGCAGGTTGGTCATCGAGCCGCCGTTCTTCCCGCTCACCATCAGGCGCCCGGCGGCGGTGTCGTGGATGGTGTCGGTGGCGAGGAAGGCGAGGTGCTCGCCGTCGGGGCACCACGCGAAATCGCCGAGCTTGCCGGGGTTGTCGATGCGCCCGATGACATCGCCATCGGGCGAGATGATGCGGAGGCGGTTGAACATCAGCGTGTCGTCGACCAGCTCGCGGGGCGTGACGGTGATGGCAAGGCGGTCCCCGTCTGGCGACCATTTCGCGCGCTGCACAGATCCTTTGATGTCGAGCATCTTCGGCTCGGCGTCTTCGTCGTTGAGGTCGTGGATGTACAGGCGGCGGGGCTGCCATTCTTCTTCGAAGACGTACTGGTTGAAGCCCAGCTCTTTTTCCTTCTTGCGTTCGGTGTCCTCAGGCTCAAAGGCCAAGAGCGCGACCGAGTTCCCATCGGGGCTCATCGTGTACGAACCGATGGAGGTCTCGAGCGTGGCGATGGGGCTCGCCTCACCACCCGTGGTAGGGATGCTGTAGAGGCGACGGTGCTCGTCGCCGTCGCGCTTCGCGAGGAACGTGACCGCGCTCCCATCGGGTGTCCACGCGATGGAGCCGATGTTGACCTGGCCGGTGATGAAGGGGCGGCTGGCGCCGTTCGCGTCCATCACGTGAAGCTCGCTCCACGACGGGCCGTCGTCCTCTTCGACCAGCTCACGCTGCACGCTCAGCGTGTAGGCGATGTGGTCGCCGTCGGGGCTGATCACAGCGCTGCTGACGCTGCGGAGCTCGGCGATTTGCTTGAGCGTCATGCCGTCCGCGCCGCAGGCGGCGGCGAGGGCGAGCATGGCGAAGGCGGCGAACAGGGCGTGCAAACGGGTACGCATCGGGCTCCTCCAGTAGCGGCGGCGGTACATCTCTCCGGGGAAAACAACCGCCAAGAGTGTACTGGACCGCGAGGGCTAGTCCGCGCTCGGCGGGATCTCGCGCCCGTGCGGGTCGGCCGTTGGGCCCGGCGGCGGTGCGGCGGGGAGGTGCTCGAGTTGTTCGGCGGGCGCGTGGACGTGGTCCGGTGCGACGCCGGCCTCGCCGACGAGGTAGTGCTCCCACAAGCGGTGACGACGAACGATTTCAGCGGCGATGCGTTCACCGGCGGGGGTGAGAGACAGGGCCGTGTTGTCGCGTGTGATGTGTTCGTTCTTCTCGGCAGCGACGATCGCGCCGGCAAGAGGGCGCCCGGCGAGCAGCGATTCGAGCGAGGCGGTCTTGACGGCGCCGGCGCCGGTTTCTTTCGCCCGGTACAGCGCGGCGAGCAGGTCGTCGAGGGCGACGCGCCGGGCGAGGCGGCGCCGGCGCACGGCGCGGGTGACAAGCCCGTGGCGGGGGGAGAAGACGATCGCGGCCGCGAGCAGAACACCGGCGGTGACGGCCATCGCGCCGGCGGCGTTAACGGCGTCCTTCTCAAAGAGGGCCGGCACAGCGGACGCGCCGACGTACCCGCCCACGGCGCTGACAATCGCGATAACAACGCTCCACGCGAGCTGTGGAAGGAGACGGTCGGTGAGCAGGCGGGCGGTGGCCGCTGGGCAGACGAGCATGGCGATGACGAGGATGGAGCCGACGGCCTCGAAGCTGGCGACGGTCGCAACGGCGACGAGGATCATCAGCAGGTAGTGCATCAGCGTCGCGCTGAAGCCCTGAGCCGTGGCGATCGCGGGATCAAAGGCGGCGATGCGGAGTTCCTTGAAGAAGACCCCGACGAAGGCGAACGCGAGGAGCGTAGTGACGGCGAGGGTGATGACCTGGCGGGGCGACTGCCAGAGGTTTTCGAGCTGGCCGTAGAGGACGCAGTCGGCATCGAGATCGACGTGGCGCACGGCGGCGCGCTCGATGAGCAGCACGCCTAGAGCGAAGAGCACGCTGAAGACGACGCCCATCGCGGCGCCAGGCTCGACGCGCCCGAGCTTCTTGACGAGCTCGACGAGAACGACGGTTGCAATACCTGCGGTCGCGGCGCCGGCGAACATCACCAGCGAAGAGCGCTCGGACGTGATGAGAAAGGCGATGACCAGCCCGGGGAGGACGCTGTGGCTGATGGCGTCGCCCATGAGGCTGAGGCGCCGGAGCACGAGAAAGTTCCCAAGCAGGCCGCAGCTCACCGCGGCGAGAACCGCCGCCAGAAGCGGGTAGAGATCGAGATCGGCGCTGAACCCCATCATGCCTGAGCTGCTTCCGAGCCGTTGTTGTTCAGCGCGGCTTCGAGCTCACTGATGAGTTCCTCGGAGAGCACGTGCTCGACCTGATCGACGGACCAGTCCACATGGCTCGGCGCGACGTCGGCGTAGGTGACGAGATACTGCTCCCACAACGCGTGGTTACGGCTGACGCGGGCGCCGCGGGCGTGGCCGGCGGGGGTGACTTCGGTCCCGTTGGCGGCGGCGGCCCCGATCATGCCGGAGCGGCGCAGCCAGAACGTGAGCAGTCTTCGGAAAGGGGGTGACCACGCTCTGGCGTGAGCCAGCGTGTCGATGTCGGCGCGGCGCAGCGTCGGCCGCCCGTGCTCGTGAGCGTGTTCGAGCAGGTGATCCCCCGCGATGCGCAGTCGCAGGCGGAATCGCCGGATCGATGCGGCGATCACGCCGCGGGCGGGGGCGGCGAGCATGCTGAACACGAACACACCGCCGGCGGTGAGAACAATCACAGCGCCGGCGGGCTTGCGTGGAAGAAGCGCGGAGACGACGGATCCCAAGTACCCGCTGGAAGCCCCGATGAGCCCGGCGATCACGACCAGCAGCCAGAGACGCTCCGTCCAGAACCGCGCCGCGACGGCCGGGATGATGAGCATCGCCACCACCAGGATCAGCCCAACCGCCTGCAGCCCCGCGACGGTGACGACGACGACCATCGCCATCATGAGCAGGTCGATGAGGGAAACGGGCCAGCCGTCAACCCTGGCGAAGTCGTCGTTGAAGCAGACGAGGGCGAACTCCTTAAGGAAGAGAAGCGTGGCGAAGATCGCAGCGGTGGCGATGGCCGCCATCAGTGCGACGTCGGCGGGGAGCATGGTCGCGGCCTGCCCGTAGATGAAGGCGTTGAGCCCGCCCGAGCCGGAGGGGGCGTTGACCTGGATGTAACTGAGCCCGACGACGCCCGCTCCGAAGAAGACGCTGAGCACGATGCCGATGGCGGCGTCCTCGTGCAGGCGTGAATATTTCAGGATCGCCTGGATACAGAGCACGCCGATGACGCCGGTGAGCGTCGCCCCGAGCAGCAACACCGGGAGGGAACGTCCCTCGAAGCCGAGCCACACCGCGACGAGGAACGCCAACGTGATGCCCGGCAGCGTGGCGTGGCTGAGCGCGTCGGTCATCAGCGAGCGTTTGCGTAAGAGCGCGAAGACGCCGACGATCCCCGCCGCCAGCCCCAGCAGCGTCGTCCCGGCGATGACGAGGTTGGTGTTGTAGCCGGCGCGGAACGTCATCGTCTCGACGATCTCAGCGAGCGTCGGCCACTCATCGGACACATCGGTGAGCGACGCGCCGCCGAACGAACCATGAGTGTGACCGGAGGCGTGTTGGGCGAGCAGGCGGGGGATCACACGCGCGTCTCGCCGGCGGCGGCGCGGGCGACGGCCTCCGCGGCCTCAGAGAGCAGCGTCAGTCGCCCGCCATAGGTTTTGTGCAGGTTCTCGCGCGTGAACGTCTCGTGGACGGGCCCGGACGCCACAACGCGCATGTTCAGGAGGATCACGTCGTCGAAGTATTCCGGGACGGTCTGCAAATCGTGATGCACCACGACGACGGTCTTGCCCGCGTCCTTGAGCTCGCGCAGCACTCCAACGATGGCCTTCTCGGTGGCGGCGTCCACGCCCGCGAAGGGCTCGTCCATGAAGTAGAGGTCGGCTTCCTGCGCGAGCGCCCGCGCGAGGAACACCCGCTGCTGCTGACCGCCCGAGAGCTGGCTGATCTGCCTCTTCGCGTATTCGCGCATGCCGACCTGACCGAGACAGTCGAGCGCCGCGTCTTTATGCGCTCGCGTGACGGGTCGGCACCACCCGATCCGCCGGTAGCGCCCCATGCACACGACGTCGAGAGCCGAGACGGGGAAGTCCCAGTCCACGCTCTCGCGCTGCGGCACGTACCCCACACGCGACCGTGCTTTGCGATACGGCTGCCCCCAGAATTCCACTTGCCCGGACGCCCGCGGCGTCAGCCCGAGGCACGCCTTGATGAGCGTGCTCTTCCCGGCGCCGTTGGGGCCGACGATGGCGATCAGCCGGTTGGGCGGCGCGTCGTAATCGACGTCCCAGAGCACCGGCTTGCGGTCGTAGGCCACGGTCATCGCGTGGACCGAGAGCGGGCTGTCGGCGGAGTGTTCCGGGCGCGCTGATAAGTCGCGCTCGGCCTGTGTGGGCGGGTGCAGCGCGGCCATCAGTGCGCGAGCTTCCCGTGCAGGCCCTTCGTCGGCGTCTCCCCGCCGAGCGCGCGGGCGACGGTCGTCGCGTTGTGGTCGATCATGCCGATGTACGTCCCCTCGTAAGTCCCCTCGTCGCCCATCGCGTCGGAGAAGAGCTCGCCCCCGATGAGGACACTGTGGCCCCGCGCCTCGGCTCCGGCGACGAGCGCCCGCACGTTGCGCTCGGAGACCGTCGATTCAACGAACACGGCTTTGATGTCGCGCTCAACCAGAAGATCCACGAGGCGCTCGATATCGCGCACGCCGGCCTCGGATTCCGTCGAAAGGCCCTGGATGCCCACCACCTCGTAGCCGAAGCGCTTGCCGAAATAGTTGAAGGCGTCGTGAGCCGTCACCAGCACACGCTGCCCCTCGGGGACGCTGGCAAGCACACGCTCGGCGTACGCATCGAGCTCGGCGAGTTGTTCCTGGTACGCGAGCGCGTTGCGTTCGTAGACCTCAGCGCCCGCCGGGTCGAACTCAATCAGCTTGTCGCGCACGGCGTCAACGGCCCTGGACCACGCCGAGGGATCCATCCAGACGTGAGGGTCGTAGAGGCCGGCGAACTCCTCAGGTTCGAGCAGGTATTTCTCGTCGAGCAGTTCGGTAACGGCGTACACCTTCTTCCCGCCGGTGGCGGCGCGGATGAGCGAATCCGTCATCTTCCCTTCGAGCAGCAGCCCGTTGTAGAAGATCACGTCGGCGTCCATGAGCCGCTTCACGTCAGAGCGCGTGGGCTTGTACAGATGGGGGTCCACACCGGAACCCATCAGGCCGATCACCTCGGCTCGATCACCGGCGACGTTCGACGCGATGTCCCGCACCATGCCGATCGTTGCGACGACGGTGTAGTTCTCGCTCTCGGCCCGGCTCTCGCAGGCGAGCGTGAAGCAGGAAAGCACGGCGAGCGTGACGGCGAGCAGCGTTCGGTACATCGTTCATCCTCCGTCCGGAGCGCGTACTCGCACCGGTGAAGGGAAGGATAGTCATCAGAGTTTGATTAGTAAAACTTATCGCTTGGCTAGCGATCACGGTCGATCAGGATCTTGCCCGCCGCCTGCAGCGATAGGCTGACCGCCTTCTCACGCCCGGCCCGCACGCTCATCGAACCGGCCTCGGGCGTCACCGTGACGACGCGTATCCGCGCCGAGGGCCTGAGCCCGTGCTCCGCGGCGAACTCCAGGAACCCCGGCTCCTGATCGCTCACCCGCGCCACGGCGCCGCGCTCGCCCTCCCCGAGCTGCGAGAGGGGGGTGAGCGCGGCTTCCTTGAGCTTCCCGTCGGCGTCAGGGATCGGGTCGCCGTGCGGGTCGATGGAGGGGCGCCCGAGGAACTCGTCCAGACGATCAAGCACCTTCGCCGAGAGCGCGTGCTCCAGGCGCTCGGCCTCGACGTGCACCTCCGACCAGTCCAGCCCCAGCGTTTCCACGAGGAACACCTCGATCAGGCGGTGGCGCCGGATCATATCCACCGCCATCCGCTTGCCCTTGGCGGTCAGCGTGATCGCGCCGTAGCGCTCGGCGTCGGCCAGCCGCGCCTCGCGCAGCTTGCGCACCATCGAGGTCACGCTGCCCTTCGTCACGCCCAGCGTCGCGGCCAGGCGGGCCACTGTCGCCTCGCTCGCTGGGGAGTCCTGCTGCAGCAGGTAGATCGCCTTGACGTAATCTTCGACCGTCGATGTCGCCATGTGCGGCATGGTAGGAAGATCGCGGCGCAGGTTGACAGGGAAAATAGTTTGATTTATCAAACTTCAATATGGGACTTCGTTCAACACTACCGGCCGCCTCCTTGGTCGCGCTCACAGGCATGTCGTCGGCCCAGCCCGCGCCGACCTCCCTCTGGGAGCGCGATCGCCTCACCGGCGACTGGGGTGGGCTGCGCTCTGACCTTGAATCACAGGGCCTCACACTCGGCGGCGAGTACATCGCCGAGTTCACCAGCGTCATCGACGGCGGTATCGACGCCAACGATTCCATCCGCAACCTTTTCACGCTCGACGCCGAGCTCGATCTCGAAACGGCATTCGGCGTCAAGGGCGGGACGTTCTTCGCCCAGTACCTCTCGGTGAACGCCGAGCGGGGCGGCTCGCGCGACGCCGGCGATCTTCAGGTTTTCAGCAACATCGAGAACGATCGCTCGCTCGATGTGCTCTACGAGCTGTGGTACGAGCAACTCTTCCTGGGCGATCGTGTGCGCGTCAAGATCGGCAAGATCGACGCCAACTCCGAGTTCGCCTTCGTCGAGGCCGCGGGTGAATTCGCCAACTCCTCCGCCGGTTTCAGCCCGGCGATCTTTGTCTTCCCCTCGTACCCGGACCCGGCGACCAGCGTGAATCTCTTCGCGACACTCATCCGTCAGGACGCGTTTGAATGGACTATCGGCTACGGGCTCTACGACGGCGCCGCGGGTGTTGACGGCGTGCCCACCGGGACCCGCGGCCCCTCAACGTTCTTCGACAGCGACCGTTCCAACGACTACTTCCATATCGCGCAGACTGATTTCAAGTGGGATGCCAGGGCACGCCTCACGCTGGGGGCGTGGCGTCACACCGGGGATTTCGCACGCTTCGATGGCGGCGTGGAGGATGAAACAACGGGCTTCTTCGCGACGGGTGAGTTGCGTGTGTTTGCCCCGGACGCCGCTCGTGACGAGGCATCCGAGCACGGCATCTATCTCTTCGGACAATACGCGTGGGCGGACGAAGACGTGAGCGAAGTCGCGCAGCACTTCGGCGCCGGCGCCGTATGGCGCGGGATGTTTGCCAGCCGTCCCGACGACAGCGCCGGCCTCTACGTTTCATTCGCCGACCTGTCTGACGACGCTGGCTTTGAAGACGACGAGCTTGCGCTTGACGCGTACTACCGTTTTCAACTCGCGCCCGCGGTCTTCGTGCAGCCCGAAGCGCAGCACATCCTGCGCCCTTCCGGCGATCCTGGGATCGGCGACGCTCTGATTTTCGGGCTCCGAGTCGGAGTCAGCTTCTGACGCGACGTCGTCCGTGCGCAATGAACAGTTCCCAATTCTCTATTTTCTGGTAGTATGTTGTTAATACACAAGGAAGAGAGCAGATACGGCATGGATGACGAGCATCTGGCGACCGCCGAGTGTTCCGAGAGTGGTGAGTGCATTGAGCTTCCCAAACAGCTACGCAGCGCGTGCCTGGGAGCTGTGCTGACGCCCGAGCTGAGGGAAGCGTCGCGCGAAGAACTCGGCGCCATCCTCACAGCGATGGAATGCGAATGGGACGAGTTCATCCCCCACGCGGAATACGACAACGAACGCTACTGCCGAACAACGCTCGCCCGCTCAGAGGCCGGCGAACTGATCCTCATCGGATGGCGACCGGGCCAAGCAAGTCCGCCCCACGATCACGGTGGGACCTGCGAGCACGCCTGCGCGGTCCGCGTGATCTCGGGTGAAGGCTTCGAACGCCGTTATCAGGAAACCGATGCAGGGAAGCTTGCGCACGCTTCAACGCGGACACTGAAGGCGGGCGACGTCGTGCTCAACGAAGGAACCGACATCCACGATCTCGGCTGCCGCGAGGGCGTCGCGGAACCGTTGATCACACTCCACCTCTATTCGCCGCCGCTGACGCGAGAGTGCATCACAATCTTCAAGCCCAGCGACGTGGTGACCACGCAAAACGTCAACTGAGTCGGCTTCTCTCAAGCGACCTTCGCTGGAGTGAACCCCTCGCAACCGCTGATGGGCGTCACCTGCAGGTTCGTCTTGGCGTGAACGGGATGGCCACAGGAATCAACGAAGCCCTCGGGCGCCTGCCCGCTGATGCGGATCTGCACGAGCTTCTCGTCCTGCGGGTGATCTTCACCAAAGTGTGCGCACTTGCCGCACTGACCGTCTTCAACCTTGAGCATGGTCGTTCTCCTAACCCGTATAGCTTCCCACGCACCGGCGCGATGTAAAGCGAGAACCCGTCTCAACGAGCAGGTGAGACCGGATCGCAGCGCAGGTCCAGAAAAACACCCCTGGCATGTTCGGATCGCGTGAAATCCACTCAACTCGTTGCGGCTCGGATCACGCGGCCACGCGGTGTGACGTGAGGGGGAGCGAATATGACAACGCACTATGCGATCGCCGCGCTCACACTTGCGGGGATCGCTCAAGCTCAATCCGTAGACGGCTTCACGCTGATCGACGCCGCGACAGACGCGCCCGTCGCCGTCTTCGACCCGCTCACCGAGGCAAGCGAGATCAACCTCGCCGACCTGGCTTCATCGCAGCTCAACATCACAGCGCAGACAACGCCGTCGATGGTCGGCAGCGTCGTCTTTACTCTCAGCGGAGCCGAGGCGCAGCAACAAACAGAAAACGTCGCGCCCTACGCCCTCTTCGGCGACACCAACGGTGACTTCAACGCCTGGACGCCCACCGCCGGCGCCTACACGCTCACCGCAACCGCGTTCTCCGGAATGAATGGCGCCGGCACAACCGACGGCCCTCTGACGATCAACTTCACCATCATCGACGACCCCGGGCAGGCGAACACCCCGCCGGAGGTTAACGCCGGCGCCGTTCAAACCCTCCCCGCGAGCGCGACGCAGACCACGCTCACCGGCGCCGCCACCGACGACAACGCCGTCGCCAGCACGCTCTGGACCCAGGCCGCCGGCCCACCCGCAACAATCATCGACGCGACCGCGCTCGCAACAGACGTGACCGGCCTCAGCGAGGCGTTCTACGTCTTCCGTCTCACCGCAACAGACGACGAAGGCGCAAGCGCCTCGGACGACGTCGTGATCCGCGTCGGCGACCCAACCAGCACCGCGGAAGTGGGGGGCGAACAGCGCGTGTGGCAAACCCTCACGCTCACCTACGAAGGCCCGCCCACCAGCGAGGGCGACGCCGCCAACCCCTTCCTCGACTACCGCATGGACGTCACCTTTACCAACGGCGCTGCGACTTACACCGTCCCCGGCTACTACGCGGCCGACGGCGACGCGCTCAACACCGGCGCCACCAGCGGAGCCTCCTGGCGCGTGAAGTTCACGCCCGACGCGCCTGGCGCATGGATGTTCACCACGAGCTTCCGCACGGGTACGAACGTCGCGGTGGACGACGACCCGCTCGCCGGCGCCCCCGCGTTATTCGATGGCGATTCAGGCGAAATCCAGATCGCGCCGCGTGATCCGAGCCTCCCCGGGTTCTTCTCCGCAGGGCGACTCGCTTACGACGGCGGTCACTACCTGCGCTTCCTGGGCTCGGGCGAGCCCTACGTGAAGGGCGGCGCCGACTCCCCCGAGAACTGGCTGGGCTACACCGGGTTCGACAACACCTTCGACGGCGGCGCCGGCCCCTCCACACCCGACGGCTTGCACGCCTTCCCAACCCACGTCATGGACTGGAACCCCGGCGACCCCGACTGGGACCGCAACGACCCGCCCGGGACCAACGACGGGCGCGCGATCATCGGCGCCCTCAACTACCTCGCCTCGACGGGGGTCAACAGCATCTACTTCCTCCCCATGAATATCGGCGGGGACGCCCAAGACTCCTGGCCCTACGTCGGTCCCATCAACCCCGACGGCGCCGCGTCAAACGACAACACGCGCTTCGATGTTTCCAAACTCGAGCAATGGGAAGTGTTCTTCGAGCACGCCCAACGCAAGGGCCTGCTTCTGCACTTCGTCCTCAACGAGGCCGAAGCGCCCAACAAACAGGAACTCGACAACGCCCAGCTCGGCGTCGAGCGCCGGCTCTTCTACCGCGAGATCATCGCCCGCTTCGGGCATCACAACGCGATCGTGTGGAACATCTGCGAGGAGTACAACCTCGGGCTCGACCTCGGCAGCGGGCGCGTGCTCGAGTGGGCCGAGTTCATCAAGAGCGTCGATCCCTACGGCCGCCCCGTCACCGTGCACAACGCCGGCAACCCCAACAATCCCAACTCCGGCCCCTGGGCGCCCTTCATCGGGCAGGACAACATCGACCTGACCAGCCTACAGAACGCCCGCCAGAACACAGGCTGGAGCGACGTCGTCGAGGCCTACCGCACCGCCAGCGACGCCGCCGGCAAGCCCATCCCGGTCATGATCGACGAGCCCGGCTCGCCCACGCGCGACTTCAATGATGATTTCGACGCCTTCCGGAAATCTATCATCTGGCCCGTGCTGCTCTCGGGCGGCGGGGGCGAGTGGTTCATCAACAACCGCGATCAATCCCTCGAAGACTTCCGCGAGTTCGACCAGCTCTGGCGCGAAACCGGGCACACCCTCACCTTCATCAACACCTACCTGCCCATCGATCTGATGGAACCTGACGACACAATCATCAGCGGCGCAAACGCCGGCTTCGACGGCCCGCAGGCGATGGCGATCGAGGGCGAAATCTACGCGCTCTACATCCCCGCGGGCGGCGACGTCTCGATCGATCTCGGCGCTGCAAGCGAAACCTTCGATGTCCGCTGGTACGACCCCTGCGCAGGCGGCGCGTTGCAGACAGGTTCCGTTGAGAGCGTCAGCGGGCCGGGAGCCGTCGCGATCGGCCAGCCGCCATCGACGCCCGCAGATGACTGGGCCGTGCTGCTCACGCTCCAGATCACAACCTGCACCGGCGATCTTAACGCTGACGGCGATGTCAGCGCCGACGACCTCGCGATTCTGCTCGCTGCCTGGGGCGGAAACGGTGACGCGGATCTCGACGCCAGCGGCGCCGTCGATTCCAGCGACCTCGCCATCCTCCTCGCCGCGTGGGGCCCGTGCCCCTGAGCGTCACGCGAAGAGCGACCCCGGCGGCGGTGTTTCCTCAGGCTCGGGCAAGCCAGCAGCGCGCATGAACCCCCGGCACGTCGCCGGTGCGTGCCCGCTGTAGCCGTTGCCGAAGAAGCCGTATACGCGCTGAAGCTCCGGGCGCTGCCCGAGCACGTTAGCCAGACGCTCGCTCCACCACCCGAGACGAACGATCGGATCGAGATGCTCCTGCGCCAGATCAGGGAACTGCTCGTGCCAGCCGATCCAACGGACGTAGAGAAAATCCGCCGTCGGCACGATCGGGCGCGGGCGATAGCCGCCGTCACGCGGCGGCGCGAACGCCTCGTGCTTGCGCACCTCATCCGCGCACACCCAGCACACGCCGTGCTCACGAAACAGCTCCGCGGTCCGTGCCGTCCACCACGAATCATGGCGCAGCTCAACCGCAAAGCGCGTGTCATCAGGAAGGCCTCCGATGAACCGTGCAAGCTCATCACACCGCGACGCCTCAAACGCCGCCGGGAGCTGAATCAGAATCACACCGAGCTTCTCGCCGAGTTCTCCCGCCACGCTCAGAAAGCGATTCCAAAGATCGCGCGCCTCCGGCGAGTTGAGATCATCACCATGCGAGAACCCCCGCGGCGTCTTCAGGCAGAAGCGGAACGCATCGGGCGTCGCCTCAGCCCACCGCCGAACGGTCGCCGGCGCCGGCAGGGCATGAAAAGTCGCGTCGATCTCCACGGAGTCAAACCAGCGGGCGTAGTGCGAAAGCCGATCGGCGCCGCTCACGCCAGACGGGTACAGCGGCCCCGTCCAGTCCGGGTAAGAAAAGCCGATCGTGCCGAGGCGCCAGTCGTGTGCGGTTTCGTCGCTCACACGCGCAGCATACGCGTGTTCTCAGGCATCTCACGCGGGTATACTCCGCTCGCGAAACGCACCGGAGCACCGTATGGGCATCACGCACGGGGCGCTGCGCCCCACGTTCACCGTTCTCCTCCTTGTCGCCGCGGCGATCGCCGGCTGCGACACGCCCGAGCCTTCACCCCCGCCACCGCCGGTCGTTGAGGTGGCGACTCCCACAACGCGCAGCGTGACGGAATACTTCCGCTACACCGGTACGCTCGAAGCCGTCGCGTCCGTCGGCGTCCGCGCCCGCGTGGCCGGCTACCTCGAAGAGATCCGCTTCACCGAGAGCACCGATGTCGAAAAAGGGGCCGTCCTCTTCGTCATCGAGAAGGAACCCTACGAGATCGCCGTCAGCCAGGCCGAGGCGGAAATCGCCCGCGCCCGCGCCGCCCAGCGGATCGCCGAGACCCGTCTCGCACGCTCCCGCGAAGCGCTGGAGCTCAACGCCGCCACCGAGTTCGAAGTGCTTGAAGACAACGCCGCGCTCCAGCAAGCCGAAGCCGACGTGCTCGCCGCCGAGCAACTCCTCGCCGCAGCACGACTCGATCTTTCTTACACCGACGTCGTCGCCCCGATGAAAGGGCGCATCGATCGCCACTACGTCGACGCCGGCAACCTCGTCGGACGCGGGGAAGCCACCGAACTCGCAAGAATCGTGTCGCTCGACCCCGTTCATGTGTGGTTCGATGTCAGCGAACGCATCTCGCTGCTCTATCTCTCGGGCGGGTACGACGGCTCGGTCAACCCAGAGTCGCCTCTGGTCGAGGTCGGCCTCGCCGATGAAGAAGGCTACCCGCACCCCGGCCAGGTGGACTTCGTAGACAACACCTTCGACGCGGGCACCGCCACCCTCCGCGTCCGCGCCGCCCTCCCGAACCCGACCGGCAAGCTCTACCCGGGTCTCTTCGCCCGCATCCGCGTGCCCTGGCGCACCCGCGACGCCGCCACCGTCGTGCAGGAAGAAGCGGTCAGCACCGGCCTCGAAGGCAAGTTCCTCCTGGTCGTCAACGACGAAAACGTCGTGAGCCGCCGTCCCGTCACCCTCGGCGAGCGCCAGGACGATGGCACGATCGTCGTGCTCGAAGGTCTTGAGCCTGACGAGCGCTACATCGTCCGTGGTGTGCAGAAGGCCCGCCCAGGCGCAACGGTCGATCCCAAGCCGTTCACGAGCGAGCACAGCGCCTCCGAAAAAGCGGGCGCCTGACCCATGATCTCACGCTTCTTCATCAGCCGCCCCGTCTTCGCCGGGGTCGTCGCGATCATCATGGTCCTCGCCGGGGCGCTCGCCACCACGCAGCTCCCGGTCGAGCAGTACCCCCAGATCACCCCGCCCACGGTGCAGGTGACATCGGTGTATCCAGGAGCCGACGCCAAAACCGTCGCCGACACCGTCGGCGCCCCGATCGAGCAGGCGGTCAACGGCGTCGAGGGCATGCTCTACATGTCCTCCATCAGCTCCGACGACGGCTCCTACAGCCTCACCGTCACCTTCGAGCTGGGCACCGAAGTCGATCTCGCCTCCGTGCGCGTGCAGACGCGCCTTTCCACCGCCGAGCCCCGTCTGCCCACCGAGGTCCGCGCCCAGGGCGTCACCGTCCGCAAGCAGTCGCCCAGCCTGCTCATGGTCATCGCCCCGCACTCCCCCGACGGGCGCTACGACCAGCTCTTCCTCAGCAACTACGCCCGCATCTTCATGGTCGATCGCCTCTCCCGCGTCCCCGGCGTCGGGTCGGTCGACATCTTCGGCGCCAAGGACTACTCCATGCGGGTCTGGCTCGACCCCGAAAAACTCGCCTCCCGCGACCTCACCACCAGCGACGTGATCAGCGCACTCCGCGAAGAGAACGTCCAGGTCGCCGCTGGTAAAATCGGCCAGGAGCCCATCACCGACGCCGCCGGTTTCCAGCTCACCATCACCACCCAGGGGCGCCTGCGCACCAGCGAACAGTTCGAAGAAATCATCCTCAAGGTCGGTGAGAACCAGCGCGCCGTCAAACTCAAGGACGTCGCCCGCATCGAACTCGGCGCCCAGTCCTACGACACCTTCGGTCGCTTCAACGGCATGGAAGCCCCGGTCCTCGGCGTCTACCAACTCCCGGGATCGAACGCCCTCGAGGTCGCCGACGGCGTCCGCGCCGCCCTCGACGAACTCTCCCGTGACTACCCCGATGGTTTCTTCGCCCCCATCTTCTACGACTTCACCGACTTCGTCCGCTCCTCGATCAACGAGGTCGTTATCACGCTCGTCATCGCCTCGGTGCTCGTTTTTATCACCGTTTTCATCTTCCTGCAGGACTTCAAGGCCACGCTCATCCCCGGCGCCGCCATCCCCGTCTCCATCGTCGGCTCCCTCGCCGTCCTCCTCGCGATGGGTTTCGGCCTGAACATGCTCACCCTCTTCGGATTGGTGCTCGCGATCGGCATCGTCGTCGACGACGCCATCGTCGTCGTCGAGAACACCTCGCGCATCATGAACGAGGAAGGCCTGAGCGCCGCCGACGCCGCCCGTAAGTCGATGGACGAGATCACCGGCCCCGTCGTCGCCACCACCCTCGTCCTCCTCGCCGTCTTCCTTCCCACCGCGGTTCTGCCGGGCATCACCGGCCAGCTCTACCGCCAGTTCGGCGTCACCCTCTCGGTCGCGACGGTCCTCTCCAGCATCAATGCCCTCACTCTGAGCCCCGCGCTCTGCGCGCTGCTGCTCCGCAAGCGCGAGCGCAAGCCCTTCTTCGCGTTCCGCATCTTCAACCGCACGCTCGACCGCACCACCAGCGCCTACGCCTGGGCCGTTCGCAAGTCGATGCGCCTCACTGTCCTCACGCTCCTCGCCTTCGTCGGTGTGGTGGTCGGCGTTGTGGGCCTTGTCCGCGCCACGCCCACCGGTTTCATCCCGCTCGAAGATCAGAAATACTTCTTCGTCAACGTCGCGCTCCCGCCCGCCGCCAAGGTCGCCCGCACCGACGCCGTGCTGCAGAAGGTCGAGCAGGAGATCCTCAACACCCCCGGCGTAGGCGGTGTCGTCACCATCGGCGGCCTATCCATTCTTTCCAACGCAGCAGAATCCAACAGCGGCACCTGCGTCATCATCCTCGACGATTGGGAAGAGCGCACCGCCGACAACCTCAAAATCGAAGCCATCCTCGCCGATCTTTCCGCGCGCCTCTACGCCATCCCCGAGGCGTTCATCTTTCCCTTCCGCCCGCCGGCGATCCAGGGCCTTGGCAACTCAGGCGGCTTTGAGATCTGGCTCCAGGACCGCGCGGGCGTCGGGCTCGACGTTCTCGAAGACGTCACCCGCGACGTCATCGCCGACGCCCAGGCCTCCGGAACCATCGCCAGCCCCTTCACCAGCTTCAGCGCCCGCACGCCTCAGCTCTACCTCGACATCGACCGCAACAAGGCCCAGCGCGTCGGCGTTCAGCTCCAGACTATCTTCGACACCCTCTCGGCCAATCTCGGCTCCGCCTACGTCAACGACTTCAACGCCTTCGGGCGCATCTATCAGGTGCGCGTGCAGAGCGAGCCCGAGTTCCGCGCCGACCCGCAGGACGCCCTGCTCCTCAAGGTCCGCGACCGCGAAGGGGACACGCTCCCCCTGCACACTCTCGCCACCATCGAAGAGACGGTCGGCCCCGCCACTGTCTACCGCTACAACCTCTACACCGCTGCCTCCATCACCGGTGCCGCCGCCCCCGGCACGAGCACCGGCCAGGCCTTGGACGCGATGGAACGCCTCAGCGAAGCCCGCCTCCCCGCCGGCTTCGGCTACGAGTGGACCGGCACCGCGCTCCAGCAGAAAGAAGCCGGCAACGTCGTCCCCATCGTCTTCGCGATGTCCGTAGTCTTCGTCTACCTCTTCCTCGCTGCTCAGTACGAAAGCTGGGTGCTCCCCGTCACCATCATGGCGACGATCCCCATCGGCATCCTCGGCGCTCTCGCCGCCACCCTCGCCCGCGGCATGGACAACAACGTCTACACCCAGATCGGCCTCGTCCTCCTCGTCGCGCTCGTCTGCAAGAACGCCATCCTGATGATCGAGTTCGCCGAAGAACTCCGCCGCGAAGGCAAGAGCCTCGCCGAGGCCGCCGTCGAGGCCGCGCGGATGCGCTTCCGCCCCATTCTGATGACGGCACTCTCCTTCGTCTTCGGCACCGCGCCGCTGCTCATCGCCACCGGCGCGGGCGCCAACGGGCGTCAGGCCATCGGCACCGCCGTCTTCGGTGGCATGACGCTCTCGACAATCATCGGCGTGCTCTTCATCCCGGCGCTCTACGCCGTAGTCAGACGCCTCACCGGCGCCAGCGCTCAAACCAGGAGCGCTTAAGCAGCCCGACGGCTCGCGCGCATGCGTTCCACGTCTGCGTTCTCGCCCGCCACAACCAGCACGTCGCCGGCCTTGAACCGACGATCAACCGCAGGACGGATCGCGAGTTCACCCTCACAGCCGCGCGCCGCGACGAACGCCAGACGCGGGTGCGCCGCCCCGATCTCCTTGATCGTCGCCCCGTCAAAGGCTGAACCGGGGCTGATCGTCACCTCTGCGAAATTCAGACCGTCGTCATTGCCCTGAAGCCCCGGCAGCAGGCGCGCCACCTCAGGACGCAAAATGCGCTCGGCGATCCCGTCACCCCCGTAGCTCGCCGGGCTCATCACGCTCGACGCCCCGGCGCGCTTCAGCTTGCAGATCGACGACTCGTCCTCCGCCCGCGCGACCACCTCCGCCTCCGGCGCCAGCGCGTGCGCCGTCAGGCAGATCATCGCGTTCACCGCATCCGATGACGTCACCGCGACCACCGACGTCGCTCGATCAACACCCGCGTCCAGCAGCGCTTCGTCGGAGGTCGCGTCGCCTTCCATCGCGACCACCCCGTGAATCCGTGCTGATTCAACACGCTTTGTGTCGCTATCGATCGCCACGACGGCAACGCCCTCGTCCACGAGGCGACGGATCACCCGCTGCCCGGTGCGCCCGAGGCCGCACACCACAACGTGCCCGCGCATCTTCTTGATTCGCTCGATCATGCGTTTCTCCGGTCGGACCGCCCGCGCCATCAGGCGCTGCAGCACCAGGCTCGCGGTGTACGAGATCGACCCGATCCCGCCGATCATCAACACCGCCGTAAAACGTTCCCCGGCCTCCGTCAGCCCGTAGTCCCCGTACCCCACCGTCGTCAGTGTGACGAGCGTGAAGAACAGCGACTTCCAGGGCGACCACCCCTCGACCCACGTG
The DNA here is from genome assembly GCA_965227605.1 of Phycisphaerales bacterium. Classification (GTDB taxonomy): domain Bacteria; phylum Planctomycetota; class Phycisphaerae; order Phycisphaerales; family UBA1924; genus CALNYS01. Next base: position 1,715,279 of record OZ245745.1, read on the forward strand.
TAACCCGCGGTCCCGAACGCGACGACCGCGAACGCGAGCACCAGCGCGCGCAGCACGATCGGGTCCCACCCGGGACCGCGCCCCCGTTTCGAAGAGATCAGGAGATCACTCACCCGCCGTTTATCGGCCTGATCATCAGGCTGATTCACACTCCCGGCGTAAGGAATGTAAATCTATGTCAATTAATATCTTGCGCCGCTGTTTCGTGCTCGCTGGCAAGCGCTTCCCAGCGAGCCGCACCGTCGGCGTCGCCGAGGCGTGTACATGCTTCGGCTAGATCCCGGCAGTACGTTCCAAGCCACTCATCACTCGCCCGATTCTCCGGCGCCAGCACGCCATAGGCCTGCGACAAGAGCGCGTGCGCACACTCCGCATCATCCATGCGGAGCGCGAGGCGTCCTCGTATGGCCCGCGTCGACGCCACGATCCAGTGCCCGTCACCCGCCGCCTCGACCAGGATCGCCTCCGCCTCGTCCAGCGCACTGAGCGCTCCGTCGTAGTCCCCGGTCTCGAGCAGCGCAAGCCCGTAGCGCGACAACGCCTCGCCCGTCCGCCCGTGAGTGCTCCCCAGCGCCTCGCGCCGCAGCGCGACCGCCTGCGCCATCGGTTCAACGGCGCCGGCGTAATCCTTGCGCCGCATTTTCAGCAAGCCCCACCCCAGCTTGACGTTCGCTTCAAAGGCGGTGTCATCGGGGATGTGCTCCTGCTGGTACGCCATCACGTAGCGCAGCTCGCTCTCCGCCGTATCCAGCTCGCCCTGCATCTGGCGCAGGTACGCCGCCGCATCATACGCCGCCGCGGCAGTTGAGTACCGCCCGTGCGCGTGACGGATGTCCGCGGTCTTCCGGAAGCACTCCCAGGCCTCGTCGAAACGATCGAGCGAACGCAGGCACTGCCCCATCGGGTACAGCGCCGCCGCCGCGTACAGATGTTCGTCGCCATACGCGGCGCTGTTGATCGTGAGTCCGCGCTCGAAGTGCGAGATCGCTTCCTCGTACCGTTTCAACCCGCGCAGCGTGTTGCCAAGCCCGAGGTGCGTGAAGAACAGATCCGGGTGATCGTCCCCCAACCGCTCCTGACGAAGCTGCAGTGATCGTTCCAGCAGCCCGATCGCCTCATCGTGTCGCCCCAGGCGTGCATACGTCTGGCCAAGGTTGTCCAGCGTGCGCGTAAACTCCGGATGCGATTCCTCGATCAGGTTCTCCTGCAGCTCAAGAACACGCTCGAACCCCGACGCCGCTTCCTCGAACTCCCGCAACCCGAAGTGCGCAAACGCCACGTTGTTCGTGGAAGTCGCGACCTGAATGCTTTCCTCACCGAACATCTCAGTGTGAATCCGCACCGCATCGCGAAAGATCTCGATCGCTTCACCAGGCCGACCCTGATCGCTCACCGCCAGCCCCAGCGCGTCCATCGTCATCGGGACGTTCTCGCCATGCTCCGGCTGCGCCTCCCACAGCTCAAGCGCCGTGCGCTGCAGCAATTCAGATTCCGCGTACTTCCCCTGGTCGTAATACAGCGATCCCAGCACCGACACCGCCGAGGCGTGCGCGTACGCGTCGTCGCTGCCTTCAAGAATCTCCACAGCCTCAACCAGCGCCGGCTCCGCCTCCGCCGGCGCGCCCACCGCCCGGTACGTCTGCCCCAGCGTCCACAGCACCGTCCCACGCGCGCCCGGCATGTCTTCAAGATCACCATCGCGCAGCTTCACCGCCGCGGCGTCCAGCGCGTCCCGCACAGTGATGTCCCGGTCCGCCGTCTTCGCCGGATCAACCGAACCCAGCATGTCCGTCAGAAAGTTCTGCACCGCCTGCGCCTTGTTCGCCGCGGCTTCCGCTTCGATAAGCCGCGTTTCAGCGAGAGACTGCGCCGCCCGCGCCCGCGTCAGGCCCACCGCCAGCGCCGCGCTCCCCGCCACCAGCGCGAGCGCCGCCACCGCACCCAGCCCCACCAGCGGGCGGTTCCGCGAGATGAACTTCTTCAACTGATACACCGTGCTCGGCGGGTGCGCCAGAATTGGCTCGTTCCGCAGCGCCCGGCGCAGATCCTCACCAAGATCAGACGCCGCGTCGTAGCGCAGCGCCGGATCCTTCACCAGCGCCTTGCCCACGATCGTCGCCAGCTCCGACTGCATCCCCGTGCCCAGATCACCCAGCGCCGCCGCCGGCGTATCACTGATCCGCCGCAACGCGCTCAACATCGCCAACCCACTCACATCATGCGGCAGCCGCCCAGTCAACAACTCGTACAAAATCACACCCAGGCTGTACACGTCCGACCGCGTGTCCACGGCTGCTGAGTCCCCCGAAGCCTGCTCCGGGCTCATGTACTGCAATGTCCCAACGACCTGTCCTGTCAGCGTGTGCGCCGCCCCCGCCTCAGCGTCCGTCAGCCGCGCCACGCCAAAGTCCAGCACCCGCGGCTCGCCCGCTTCATCCACAAGAATGTTCGATGGTTTCAAATCCCGATGAATCACCCCGCGCTGATGCGCATGCTGCACCGCGTCGCACACCTTCGCGACCAGCTCCATCCGTGCCGGGATCCCAAGCCCCGCACCGTACCGATTCAGCGGGCGCCCCTCGATCAGTTCCATTGCGAAATACGGGCGTTCCGCGCCGCCCGCGTCTCGCTCAACGCCCGCCTCGTACACCTTCGCGATGTTCGGATGATCCAGCCGCCCCAGCGCCTGCGACTCGTGCTCGAACCGCGCCCGCAGGCTCGCACTCACCAGCGAACCGGGCAGCACCTTGAGCGCTACCTCGCGCCGCGGCGCGTCCTGCGACGCCCGGTACACCACGCCCATCCCCCCGGCGCCGATCCGCTCCAGCACCGTGTACCGACCGACCCGTTCCGGCATCGCGTCGTGAACACGAACGCCGCCCGTGTGCAGCGGGTCGTTCTCGCGGTCGTGCGCCGCCAGCAGTTCTTCGACCTCCAGCCGCAACGGCTCGTCACCCCCGCACCGCTCGCGCAGCACCGCGAGCCGTTCGCGCGCCGTCAGCTCCCGGCACGCTTCAAAGACCTCCGCCGCCATCTTGAACCGTTCGATGCCGCTCACGCCTCGGTCCTCTGCATCTCGCGTCGCAGCCACGCCCGCGCGAAGTACCAATCAGCTTCCACGGTTTTCTCCGACACGTCCAGCACCCGCGCGATCTGCGCGTGCGTCATCCGACCAAAGAACTTCATCTCCACCACCCGCGCCTTCCGCTCGTCGTGCTCCGCCAGACGCACCAGCGACTCGTCCAGTTCCAGAACATCAAGCTCATCCGCGAACGAACCCGGCACGCTCGTGTCCAGCGTCACCCGTCGCGCGTCCCCGCCGCGCTTGAGCGCTTTCTTTCGTCGGCTGTGATCGATCAGCGCCTGGCGCATCGCGTTCGCGGCGTAAGCCAGCAGCCGCCACTCCTCATGCTCTTCCGAAGCGAGATCAAGCCGCAGGAACGCCTCGTGCACCAGCGCCGTCGGCTGCAGCGTGTGATCCGCACGTTCCTCGCGCATCATCGCACCGGCCAGCCCGTGCAGTTGTTCGTACAGCCGGGCGAACACACCCTCCGCGTCCATACTGATCTCGTGTTGATCCATCCCGATGGCTCGCACGTTGTTCTCTCGCAGCAGATTCAGATTCTACCAGCGACCACACTCAATCCAACACGCGAAACCGAAATCCAAAGCCCTCAACCGACAGCGTTGTCCCCGCCCGCCACGCCCTCCGCGGCGCCGAGAATATCGTTCATCATCCGCTCGATATCCGCCTCGCTGTGCTCAGGGTTCACGGTGACAAGACGGATTACCCGCCGCCCGTTCACCACCCCGTACCCCACCTTCAGCTCGCCTGTCTGGTTCAGCGCCTCGCAGATCTCAGCGCTGGGCTTGCCGACGACCTCGAAGCACACCGTCAGCCACAACGGTTCGCACGAGAGTGTCAGGCGATCGTCCTCACGCACGATCGATGTAGCTGTCTCGGCCAGTGCGATCTGACGCGCGATCCGTTTCTCGTACCCCTCGTCGCCCAGCGCCTGCCACTGCGCCCACAGCTTCAGCGCATCGTTTCGCCGACCGCACTGCAGCGACTTTACCCCCGGGTTCAGCCACGCCTGCTCGCCGTCGTACTCCTGCTGGAAGAGGTACGTCGCCGACTCATCAAAGTGCTTGCGCATCATCCCCGGCTCGCGCGTCAGCGCCACCGAGCACGTGAGCGGCACGCCCATCGCCTTGTGCGGATCCCACGTGAACGAATCAGCCCTTTCAAGCCCGTCGAGCATCGGCTTCGTGTCAGGGTGCAGCAGCGCCGTCCCGCCGAAGGCGCCGTCCACGTGCAGCCAAAGGCCCTCGTCGTTAGCGATGTCCGCAAGCGGCTCCAGTGGATCGAACGCCCCCATCACCGTCGTCCCGCTGGTCGCGATGATCATCATTGGCTTCAGCCCGGCGTTACGGTCCTGCTTGATGAGCTCCGCGAGCTTCTCAGGGAGCATCCGCCCGTCGTGCCCGGCTTCCACCGGGCGCACACCCGACCGCCCGATGCCGATCATGTTCGCGTTCTTGTTGAGCGAGTAGTGACTCTCGGCGGAGACATACAGCGTCCGCCCCCGCCCGTCGAAACCGTTCTCGCGGGCGCCGTCCACGATCTCGTTACGCCCGATGATCATCGCCGCCAGGTTCGACAGCGACCCGCCGGGCGTAAACATGCCGTCTCCGCCGCTCATGCCCGACTTCTCAAGCATCCGCGTGAGCACCTCGCGCTCGATCAGCACCTGCGGCCCCGCCGCCTTGAAGGTGTACATCGAGGTATTCAGAACGGCGGTAAGGATCTCCGCCGCCGTCGCGACACGATCGCGCCCGCCGAAGAGCTGGTTGGCGAATCGCGGACCGGACGTCGTCGGAGTCGCTTCGGTCACGCGGCGCAGCAGCTCAAGCGCTTTCTCTTCACCGACGCCCTGCTCGGGAAGCTCAATAGGGAGTGCTCGCGCCTCCTCGACCGAAATCGGCGCCACCGCGCCTTCTTCGATCTCGAGAAAGCCGTTGATAATCCCCGCGGCTTCCGCAAAGAACTCGCTTGTCTCCGTCATCTCGCCCATCGGCTCCACGCGTGACTCCAAACTCTGCAAGGCTCGAATCTAACCCCATAGAGTAGCACGAAGAAACGGGGCGAGCGGATGAAGGTCTTTCTCACAGGCGCGACGGGGTACATCGGCGGACGCCTCGCGCCGCGCCTCCTCGTCGCCGGCCACACCCTCCGCTGCCTCGCCCGCGACCCCCGCAAGCTCGACGACCGCCCCTGGATCGACCACGAAGGCCTCGAAGTCGTCCAAGGCGACATGAGCGACGAGTCGGAGCTCACCGAACAGATGCGCGGCTGCGACGCCGCCTACTACCTGGTGCATTCCATGATCGCCTCGGGCGGTGATTACGCCGAGCGCGACCGCAAGCTGGCCCAGACCTTCGCGAACGCAGCGTCGAAAGCAGGCGTCTCCCGCATCATCTACCTCGGCGGTCTCGGCGAGATGGGCGCCGATCTCAGCGAGCACCTCCGCTCCAGGCGCGAGGTCGAGCGCGTGCTGGAAGAGGGCGGCGTGCCCGTCACCACCCTCCGCGCCGCCATGATCATCGGCTCCGGCTCAGCATCCTTCGAGATTCTCCGCTACCTCGTCGAGCACCTGCCCGTCATGATCACCCCGCGCTGGGTAAGCACCGAGTGCCAGCCCATCGCCGTGCGCAACGTGCTGCACTACCTCGTCGAGGTCCTCGACACGCCCAAGACGACCGGGCGCGACCTCGACATCGGCGGGCCCGACGTCCTCACGTACCGCCGCCTCATGCGCCTCATGGCCGAAGAGCGCGACCTCCCGCGCCGCCTCGTGATCCCCGTTCCGGTGCTCACGCCCAAGCTCAGCTCGCTCTGGATCCACCTCGTCACACCCATCGGCAGCCGCATCGCCCGCCCGCTCGCCGAGGGGTTGCGCAACCGTGTGGTATGCCGCAACGACGACGCCGCAGAACTCATGCCGCAACAACTGCTGAGCGCCCGCGAGTCCATCAACGCCGCGCTCGGCAAGATCACCGGCAATCAGGTCGAGACGTCCTGGTCCAGCGCCGGTCCGATGCCGGGCGACCCCGACTGGTCCGGCGGCAAGGTCTTCCGCGACATGCGCTCGCTCCCCGTGAACGCCCCGCCCGCCGACGCCTTCACCGCGGCGTGCCGCCTGGGCGGCGAGCGCGGCTACCACGGCGCCGCCATCCTCTGGCGCCTCCGCGGGCTGATGGACCGCGTCATGGGCGGCCCGGGCCTTCGGCGCGGGCGGCGCAACACCGCCAACCTCGCCTACGGCGAAGCCCTCGACTTCTGGCGCGTCGTGGGCGTCGAGCGCGACTCGCGCCTCGAACTCCGTGCCGAGATGCGCGTGCCGGGCGAGGCCACACTCGAGTTCCGCGTCGCCCCCGACGGGGAAGGAACCTGCGAACTCATCCAGACCGCCCGCTTCAAACCAAAGGGCCTGCTCGGGCTGATGTACTGGTACGCCGTGCTGCCCTTCCACGGCTTGGTGTTCCGCTCGATGCTCCGCGGCATCGCCCGCGACGCCGAAGAGATCGCCGCGGGCGAAGCGACCCCCGAACCAACCCGCTAGCATCGCCGCATGGACGCCGCAACGTCAGGGACGACGCGCGAGGACGTGCTCAGCGTGCTCCAGCGCTACTGGGGCTACGACGCCCTCCGCCCCATGCAGGGCGAGGCGATCGACGCCGCGATCGAAGGCCGCGACTCGCTGGTCGTCCTGCCCACCGGCGGCGGCAAGAGCCTCTGCTACCAGATCCCCGCCGCCCTCCACGCCGGCACCGACCTCGTCGTCTCACCACTCATCTCGCTGATGAAGGATCAGGTAGACGCCCTCCTCGCCTGCGGCTACCCGGCCGTCGCGCTGCACAGCGGCCTGAGCGACGCCGAAACCCGCGAGGCCGAGCGGGCCATCGAGGCCGGCGAGATGCGTCTCGTATTCGCCGCCCCCGAGCGCGCGCTGACGTCCCGTGCGGCACGGCTCTGGAAAGCCGCCAACGTCCGCTCCGTTATCGTCGACGAGGCCCACTGCGTCAGTCATTGGGGGCATGATTTTCGTCCGGAGTACCGGCGGCTGACCGACCTGCGCCGTGCGCTCCCGGAGGCGTCATGGCACGCGTTCACGGCGACGGCGACCGAGCGGGTGCGCGAGGACATCGTGCAGCAACTCGGGCTGCGCGACGCGGCGGTTTTGGTCGGTGACTGCGATCGCCCGAACCTGACGTACCGCGTGGCGCCGAGAACTGATGCACGCGGGCAACTGCTGAGCGCAATCGGGCGGCATGAGAACGAAGCCGTCATCGTCTACTGCCTGTCGCGCAAAGACACCGAGAAGACGGCGGACTGGCTCAAATCTCAGGGCGTCGAGGCGATGGCGTACCACGCGGGGTTCGACTCGGCCAAGCGCCAGCGCATCCAGGACCGGTTCATGCAGGAACGCTGCGATGTGATCGTTGCGACCGTCGCCTTCGGCATGGGCATCGATCGTTCGGACGTGCGCTGCGTCGTTCACACGGCGATGCCGAAGTCGATCGAGCACTACCAGCAGGAGGCAGGGCGGGCCGGGCGCGACGGGCTGCCGGCGGAGTGCGTTCTGCTCTATTCCTCGGCGGACGTCTCGCGCTGGAAGCGGCTGATGGAGCGGAGCGCTTACGAAGCGGGCGAGCCCGGGCCGCCCGAGCATCAGCTTGAGATGCTGGATCACATGCAGCGGTTCTGCGCAGTGATGAAATGCCGTCACGCCCAGCTCGCGGAGTACTTCGGGCAGACGGCGCCCACACCCTGCGGCGCCTGCGACGTATGCCTGGGTGAGAACGCCGAGGTGGAGGACGCGCCGGTGGTGGCGCAGAAGATCCTGTCCTGCGTCGCGCGGCTGGAGGGGCGGTTCGGCGCCGCGCACGTTGTCTCGGTGCTGCGCGGGGCGAACACCGAGCTCATCCGGCGCACCGGGCACAACGAGCTCAGCGTCTACGGCCTGATGCGCGAGACGCCCAAGCCGGTCCTCCAGAGTTTTCTCGATCAGCTCATCGACGCCGGCGCCTTGGGGCGCAGCGAGGGCGAGCGTCCGGTCGTCCATCTCACCGAAGCCTCGCGCGAGTTTCTCAAGGGCGATCGTCCGGTGGCGCTGCGCCGCCCGAACGCGCCGGCGCGCCGTTCACGCGATCGCGCCGAGGCCGACTGGGGCGGCGTCGATCAGGCGCTCTTTGACGCGCTTCGAGCCCTGCGGCGCGAGATCGCCGAGGAGCGCGACGTCCCCGCCTACATCATCTTCGGCGATCAGACCCTCCGCGAGCTGGCCCGGGATCAGCCCCGGACCAAGACCGAGATGCTCGCGGTCAAAGGCGTGGGGCGGAAGAAGCTCGACGAGTTCGGCGACGCCTTCCTTACCTGCATCAAGAGCCGTTAGTCAGCAGTCGCGTCTTCGGCGTTATCCGGTTCAACACGCTCGACAACAATCTGCACCTCCCACCAACGGTTGGCAGGCGGGATGTACGGCCCGTTGTACCCCAGCACGCGGTAGGGGGTGTCCTCAACCGCTCGCCACTCATCGCTCGCGTCGAGCCACTCAACCAGCGGCGCCATGCGTTCTTCGGGGTCGTCCAGAGTCGCGACCCCACGCACGCCGAGTGAAAGCACGCGCACGCTTGGGGCATCGACAACCGTCACGCCGCCGCGGTCCTTGCCGGTGGGACCGTCTGATTCTTCGTGATACAGAAACGCCATGGTCCAGGCGTCGTTATCCTGGTTGCCGTCGCGGGCGTATTCCATTTCAACCGGGGCGGTCATGGCGATTCCATGACGCGAGATGTGCTGGAAGAGCGGGAAGAAGCCGCGCCGGCTGGCGTCTGTCCGTTCGCCCGTTCCGCTGACCTCGGCGCGGCGCACGCTCGGATAGTCCTTCAGTTCGATCGCCCCCGGGGGCGTCGGAGCCGGGTACCCGATGGGCAGCTTGGCTTCGGTGAAGACGCCTTCCGAGCGGTACATCGGGCCCTCGGGCCCTTCGCGCGATTCGATTTCGATCGACATATCGCCGGCGACCCGCTCGATCTCAAGCTGGGGATCAGCGCTCATGGCGGCGATAATCATGTAGGCAGCGGGCTGAAAAGGCATCTGAGACCTCCGGATTTGGTTTACAGCCGTTTCGCTGCCTTCGCTCCGGTGGATGCGAACACCCACCCGGATAGAAGTGAATAGCATGCGGCATCCGGCGGTTCATCTCTTACGAACGCCTGACTAAAATCACCGGGAGTCATTCTATGAGCACATTTTCGCGCATCGGTTTGTTCAGCATCGGCTTTGGCGCCGTCATCGCGATCTTTGCTCTCTACGGGCCGGCCCGCGCATCCGCGGGGGAGGGAAACGTGACCAACGCGACTTCGACGATGTATTCCGCCAGCGGCTTCGACATCCGCCCGCTCGATCAGGGTGAGATCGACCGTCTCGCCGTCGGCCTGACGAAAGAAGAGGCCGACATCATTCTGCGTCACGGTACGGAGCCGGCATTCTGCGGCAACCTCCTCGACAACAAAATGGAAGGCGTATACGCCTGCCGCCTCTGCGGGCTGCCGCTCTTCGCGTCCGATTCCAAGTTCGATTCCGGCAGCGGCTGGCCCAGCTTCTACCAGCCGTACGACCAGGCCCACATCAAGAACATTGAGGACAACTCCTTCGGCATGCGCCGCGTTGAGATCCGCTGCACGCGCTGCGACGGGCACCTTGGCCACGTCTTTGCCGACGGTCCCAAACCCACCGGCCTGCGCTACTGCCTGAACTCCGCCTCGATGGAGTTCTTCACCGAGGCCGACCTCCCCGAGCGTTCGCGCCCGATCGAGACCGAGACGGCGTACTTCGCCGGCGGCTGCTTCTGGGGTATCGAAGATCAGCTCCAGCACACCGAGGGCGTGCTGACCGCCATCAGCGGCTACCAGGGCGGCAAGATCGACAACCCGACGTACCGCCAGGTGTGTTACACCGACACCGGGCACGCCGAGAGTGTGAAAGTGGTCTACGACCCGTCGGTCGTGAGCTACCGCGAGCTTCTGGAGAAGTTCTTCAAAATCCACGACCCCACGCAGCTCAACCGCCAGGGGCCGGATGTTGGTTCGCAATACCGCAGCGCGATCTTCGCCGCCAACGACGCGCAGCTCGCCGAGGCCAAGGCGTACATCGCCGAGCTCGCCGAGACCGACCGCTTCAGGAAGCGCGAGATCGTCACCCAGGTGAACGCGATGGCGACCTTCTACGAGGCCGAGGAGTACCACCAGGACTACCACCTGAAGCACGGCGGCTCGTGCGCGATCCCCGTTGAGTAAACCGGTCGAATAAAAAACGCGACGCCCGGGGGGGCGTCGCGTGGCAGTGGGCGGTGCAGGATTCGAACCTGCGTAGGATTTCTCCAACAGATTTACAGTCTGCCCCGTTTGGCCACTTCGGTAACCGCCCGTCGGGTCTGTTGAGCCGCACACGGTACCGCCGCCCCCCAGCGTTGGCAATCCGAACAGACGTGATTCGCCCGTCCCGAATCGGGTATTAGGCGTGGATCGGGGCCGGGCAGGGGGTAGACTCAGGCCATGAATACACTCACAGCCGCCTTATCCGGACTGGCCTGCTCTGCTGTTCTTGCGCACGCCCCTGTGGTCGATGACACCACAAGCGTTGTGCGGGTGAACGTGACTTCGCAGCAGCATCTCGAACAGCTCGAAGCCGCGGGAGCGGAGCCGCTGGCGTGCCGCATCGGGCTGGGCGAGCAGCTCTTCGCGGTCGACACGACGTTCGGCGAGGCGCTCGCCGAGGAGGGCGCCGTGATCGTGGAGCGCGACCTGAAGGCGGCGATCGCGGCGTCACGGGCCACGGCGCGGGGCGCCGGCTTCTTCGATGACTACCAGCCGTGGGATCAGATCAACATCAAGCTCGACGAACTGGGCGCCGACCCGATCGCGGAGATCGTCACGATCGGCGACACCATCCAACAGCGCACGGTGCGCGGCCTCAAGATCGGCTCCGACGCCGGCGGCCCCAAGCCCGCGGTGCTGGTGAACGGGACGCAGCACGCCCGCGAGTGGATCTCGCCGGCGGCGTGCATGTTCCTCGCCGACATGCTCGTGACCGAGTACGGCTCGGACGCGCGGATCACGAACATCCTCGACAAGGTGGACATCTATGTCATTCCCGTGACGAACGCCGATGGCTATGTGTACTCGTGGGCTGACGATGAGAACCGGTTCTGGCGGAAGAACCGGCGCTCGAACGGGGCCGGTTCCTTCGGCGTCGATCCCAACCGCAACTGGGCCGAGGCGTGGGGGCAGTTCGGCTCGTCGGGCAACCCCAACAGCAGCATATACCGCGGCCCAAAGCCCTTCTCCGAGCCTTGCACCGCGAACCTCCGCGACTTCATCCTCGCCACGCCGGAGATCCGCGGACACATCGACGTCCACAACTTCGCCCAGCTTGTGCTGGGCGTGTGGGCCCACACCAACGACGACGCGCCCGACGGCGAGACCCTGCTGCCCCTCGGTGAGGCCATGAACACCGCGATCATCGCCGAGCACAACAGCGACTTCGACTTCCGCACCGGCGAAGCCGGCATCGGTTTTGCCGCGGGGACGATGCCCGACTGGACGTTCGCCGAGCTCGGCATCATGGGCTGGACGTACGAGCTGCGCGATCAGGGGCAGAGCGGTTTTCTTCTGCCGGCGTCGCAGATCGTCGAGGCGTCGGAGGAATGCGCCGCCGGTGTTCTTCGCCTGGCCGAGCAGATCGCCGAGTGCCCGCACGACCTGAACCTCGACGGTGTGGTGAACGCGGACGACCTGGCGATCTTCATCGGGCGCTGGGGCAACGACCGCGGCCTCGCGGACACCGATCTGAGCGGGACAGTCGGTTCAGGCGATCTCGCCGGGCTGCTGGCGGCGTGGGGATCGAACTGCTCGCTCTGAGCAGGTACTCGATGTCTTCCTGAGACTACTTCTTGAGCAGGCGCTCGAGGTAGTGGATGTCCATGCCGCCCTCGCGGAAGCTGGGGTTGTCCATCAGCTCGCGGGCGAGGGGCACGGTGGTCTTGATGGGCTCGATGCGCAGCTCGTCGAGGGCCCGCGAGGTGCGTCTGATGCAGGCGTCGCGGTCGTCCGCGTGGACGATGAGCTTGGCGATCATGGAGTCGTAGTTGGGCGGCACGCGGTAGCCGGTGACGCAGTGGGTGTCGAAGCGGACGCCGAGTCCGCCGGGGGGCTCGAAGCGATCAACGGGGCCGGGGCTCGGGGCGAAGTTGCGGGCGGGGTCCTCGGCGTTGATGCGCACCTCGATGGCGTGCCCGTTCACGCTGATGGAGCGCTGCTTGTAGGGCAGCGGCTCGCCCGCGGCGACCATGATGCCGGTCTTGACGATGTCCACACCGGTGATCGCCTCGGTGACGGGGTGCTCGACCTGGACGCGCGTGTTCACCTCAAGGAGGTAGAAGTTCTGCTTGGCGTCCATGAGGAACTCGACCGTCGCGGCGCCGGCGTACTCGGCCTTGCGGATGAGGCGGGCGGCGGAGCGGCAGAGCTCGCTGATCTTCTTGCGATCGACGCCCGGGGCAGGGGCTTCCTCGATGAGCTTCTGGTGGCGGCGCTGCGTGGAGCAGTCGCGTTCGAAGAGGTGGATGGCGTCCCCGTGGGTGTCGCCGATGACCTGGACCTCGATGTGGCGGGCTGATTCGAGGAACTTCTCGACGTAGACGGCTCCGTTGCCAAAGGCGGCCTCGGCCTCCTGGCTGGCGCCGGTGATGGCGGCTTCGAGTTCTTTTTCCTCGCGCACGACGCGCATGCCGCGCCCGCCGCCGCCCGCCGAGGCCTTGACGATGACGGGCAGACCAACCTTCTTGGCGACCTCGATGGCTTCCTTGGGGTCTTCGATCGCGCCGTCGGAGCCGGGGAAGACGGGGACCTTTGAGGCGCGGGCCAGCTTCTTGCAGGAGATTTTGTCGCCCAGCTTGCCCATCGCCTCGGGGGAGGGGCCGATGAAGGTGAGGTTGCAGTCGCGGCAGACCTCGGCGAAGTGGGCGTTCTCAGAGAGGAAACCGTAGCCGGGGTGAATGGCGTCTGCGCCGGTGATCTCGGCGGCGGCGATGATGCGGGAGATGTCGAGGTAGCTCTCTTTGGCGGGCCCGGGGCCGATGCAGACTGTGTGGTCGGCGAGGCGCAGGTGGGGGGTGTCCTTGTCGGCGGTGGAGTAGACGCAGACGGTCTCGACGCCCAGTTCCTTGCAGGCGCGCATGATCCGCAGGGCGATCTCCCCGCGGTTGGCGATGAGGACTCTGTTGAACATGCGTTGGCGGCGCCACTGGCGGCGCGCTCTCCGATGCTAGGGCTGGTTGGGGTGGATCACGCCGGCTCGACCAGCATCAGCGTCTGGCCGAACTCAACGGAATCGGAGTTCTTGGCGACGATCTTCTTGACGACGCCCGAGACCTCGGCCTTCACCTCGCTGAAGACCTTCATGGCCTCGATGAGGCAGACGACGGTGTCGGGCCCGACGTGGTCGCCGACCTTGACGAAGGGCGGGTTCTCAGGCTTCGAGGCTGAGTAGAAGGTGCCGACCATCGGGGATTCGATGGGGGTGAGGCCCGCGTCATCGCCGCCCGCGGATTCAGCGGGAGCTGACGGCGCTGAGGGCGCCGGGGCCGCGGCGGCAGGAGCCGGTGCGGGTGCGGCGACGGGTGGAGCGGTGTGGTACGCCGGCGCGTGCGGGCTGGGGCGGCTGAGGGAGACGGACTCGTCCCCGTCGCGGATGTCCAGCTCGATGAGGTCGTTGTCCACCATCAGCGCGACGAGCTCTTCCAACTTCTTGAGATCGATCATCGTGTGGCCCAGTCGAGGTTCTTGGGGAGGGAGGAGAGGTTCCGAGAGCCGCGGTCGGTGACGACCACCAGATCTTCCAGGCGGACGCCGCCGGTTCCAGGAAGGTAGATGCCGGGCTCGACCGTCACCACCATCCCCGCCTCCAGCGCGCCCTCGGAGGCGCGGGCCAGCCTGGGAGCCTCGTGGATATCCAGCCCCACGCCGTGCCCCAGCCCGTGCCCGAAGCGGTCAGCATACCCCGCCTCCGCGATCACGTCGCGGGCGGCGGTGTCCACGTCCTTCATGAGGGCGCCGGGGCGGATGGCGTCGAGCGCGGCGAGCTGCGCTTCCAGGACGATCTCGTAGATCTCGCGCATCGCCTTCGACCAGCGCCCGAGGCTGAAGGTGCGGGTCATGTCGGAGCGGTAGCCGCCGAAAGTCGCGCCCCAGTCGATGAGCAGGGGCTTGCCCGCGCCGGTAGTCGTCTTGCCCGGGATGGCGTGGGGCAGCGAGCCGTTGGCCCTGGCGGCGACGATGACGTCAAAGGCCGGCTCGGAGGAGCCCCGGGTCTTCATCTCGAACTCGAGCCACGCGGCGAGCTCGATCTCGGGCAGGCCCGGTTCGAGGTCTTCGAGGACGGCTTCAAGGGCGGCTTCCTGGATCTTGACGGCCTTGGCGATCTGGCGGATCTCGCCGGCGTCCTTGATGACGCGCAGATCGCTGACGAGAGCCGTCGTGTCGAGCAGCGCTTTGGCGCCGAGCTTCTGCGCAAGCCGCTTACGCAGCGTGACGGGCATGTGCTCGCTTTGGAGGGCAATGGCGCTGAGCCCGGCGTCCTGGGCGGCTTCAGACGCGGCCACGGCGATATCGCCCGTGCGCATCAGCACGCTGACGCCGCTGATCGCCTCCAGCTCCTCTGCGAAGCGGAAATCGCTGACGATGACCGCCCGGCGCGCACTCAGCAGCAGCCACGAGTCGGCGCCGTGGAAGCCGGTGAGGTAGCGGATATCGACGGGGTTGGTGATGAGCGCGCTGTCGGCGCCCTGTTCGCGCAGCGAGGTGCGGAGCTTCTTGCGGCGCTCGCTCTCGGGAGATTGTTTCTTCTTCGCGCTCACTCTCGGCATCCGGCGAGTGTAGCGGCGGCTCAGCGGTCGTCGGGCTTGCGCATCGAGACGGGCGGAGCGAGGATCTCAGAGAGGATGATCGCCTGGCGCCAGTCGATGCCTTCGACGCGGACGGGTTCCGGGGTCGTGGTCGCGCGACCCGTGCCGATCTCGTTGACGCCCACCTCTTCTGAGGGCAGCGGCGAGTGACCCGGCGCGGGCTTGGGCATCGGCGGCTCGGGCTGACGGCGCTGCGGGCGCGGCTGAGGTTGTTGCGGCGGGGGCGTGCGCCGTGCCGTGCGACCGGGGCGCACGGGTCGTTTGGTGACGCCGCGCTGGGAGCGTTGTGGTTGCTGCGTTTGCGTAGGCGAGGTGCGGATCGGTGGAGGAGCAAAGGGGCGCTTTGACTTGACGGGCTTCGGCGCCGGCTTGGGGGCGTTCTTGCCGGTGAGGACGTTGATCTGCTCGCGCGTACGTTGGGCCTGCTGCTTGCGGAGTTGGCGGAGACGCTCGCGGCGCTGCTCGGCGAGGGTGTTTGACGGAGCCGTTTCGGTGTCTTCGCCCGCGGCCTCCGCACGTTGACGCCGGCGCTGCTCGTTGATGCGCTTGATCTCGCGCTTCTCCTTGGCCTGCCCGATCGCCCAGTTCAGGAAGGAGATGCCGACGATGATCAGGAAGATGATGATCTGGGTGTTGTTCTGTCCCACGTCGTCTCCTTGGAGGCGATGAGCACGCGGCCCGCGGCGGTGTCCGCCCGCACGAAGTCTACCCCGAAGGCCTGTCCGAGTCTGTCGGTCGAGAGAGCGTTCTCACTCGACCCGCACGCCAACGGTCGGCCCTCGGCGCTCAGCAGCAGCGCCGACTCGGCGAAGCGAGCGGCGGCGCTCAGGTCGTGCAAGGCGGCGAGCACGGCGACGCCCCGGCTACTCAGATCGTGCAGAGCCGCGAAGGCGAGCTGGGCGTAGCGAGGGTCCATCGCGGAAGTGGGCTCGTCGGCGATAAGAATCGCCCGGCCCGAGTCGGCCAGCTGCGCCCAGGCCCGCGCGAGCGAGACGCGCTGGCGCTGCCCGCCCGAGAGGGTTTGCGCATTGCGCTCGGCAAGGTCCGTGAGCTCGAAGCGGTCGAGTGTTTCGTTGATCAGTTCGGGAGCGGCGGGGCGCTGACGCCTGGAGAGCTCGATGACGCGGCGTACACTGAGCGGGGCGCCGAAGGTGGCGGCGGGGGCGATGTAGGCGAGCTGCGCCGCACGCTGGGCGAGGGGAACGCTGGTGATCGGTGTGCCGTCGAGTTCGACGACGCCCGAACGCGGCGTGAGCACCGCACAGAGCAGGCGGCAGAACGTGGACTTCCCGGCGCCGTTAGGGCCGACGAGCGCGACACGCTCACCCGCGGCGATAGATACATCAATCTCCGAAAGAACCAGCGCGCCGCGTCGGTAGGCGTAGGAGAGATCGCGAGTGCTGAGGATCGGCGCGGTGCTCACGCTCCTTTCCTCCGCAGAAGAACGAGCAGCGCCGGGCCGCCGACAAGCGCCGTCACCACGCCGAGGGGAAGGCGCCCGGTGGGTAGTTGCACGAGGCGCACCCCGGTGTCGGCGAGAACCAGCAGCAGCCCGCCGGTGAGCGCGGCGGCGAGGATCAGCGTGCGGTGCTCGGGCGGCGAAACCAGACGGGCGAGGTGCGGGGCGAGCAGCCCCACGAAACCGATCGGCCCCGCGAGCGCGACCGCCGCGGCGGTGAGGACGCCCGCAAGAACAAAGAGCATGGCTCGCACGCGGGCGACCGGCACGCCGGTGGTGAGCGCTTCAGTTTCGTCGAGGGTCACCGCGTCAATCGAGGGCCCCAGCCACGCGCCCAACGCGACCGCGGCGAGAGTGACCAGGGCAGGGGGGAGCCAGACGCTGAGCGTGACGTCATCGGTGAGATCACCCAGCAGCCAGCGGGCGCCCAGGGCGAGGCCGCGGTCTGGGAGAAGATGCTGAACGAACATCGAGCCCGCGGCGGCGATCATGCCCACAACGACGCCCGTAAGAATGAGAGCGAGAAGGTCCGAAAACCCGCGGCGACGGGTCAGGCTCAGCACCAGGCCCATCGCCCCAAACGCCCCGATCAGCGGCGCCCAGACGGGCGGCGAGCCCTGCGGGGGGACCCCAGTGAGAAGCGTGACCGCGAAGATCCAGAGCATGACGCTCAGCCCAGCGCCGGAGGTGATGCCTAATAAAGCAGGCGATGCCAGAGGGTTATGAGTAAGCGCCTGGAGCATGGCCCCCGAGGCGGCCAGTGCGGCGCCCACGACGAGAGCCGAGGCGGCGCGGGCGGCTCGGAGCTCGAGCTCGACCCCATCACGAGGCGGGGCGACCTCGCTCGGCCCAGCCAATAACCGCAGGCCCAGGGCGGCGAGCAGCAGGATCGCCAAGAGCAGGGGGGCATGGCGCATGGGCGGCGAGGATAGCCGGGCGGTCCGGGAACCGAACCAAATCCGGATTGTGCGGTCTGTATTGCGGCCTGAGAGCGCCGATTCCGCGTTTTTGATCGGAGAGGCGGCGTGTGCGTGTACCATTCCGTCAGCCACAGGAACCCTCGTGAGCGCCGTGTGGGCTCGCGGGCACAGAATGGCGTTGAGCGTCGCACAGCGACGACGGGAGTCATGTCGGCATGAGTCGTATCTGGTGGGCCACGATCTTTGGCTTGCTGCTTGGAGCGCTGTTCTTGGCGATGCTCCAACGTGGGTGCGACGCGAGCGCTGACATCAACAACCAGCGACTGAACGACCCCGCCTTCACCGGGCCCGACGCCCCAGTCGATCCCTTCGAGCCCGCCCCCGAAAACCTGGCGCCCATCACGCTCGAGGCGGCGACGCCCAACCTCGGGCGACGCACGCCCGTGACCACGCCCGAGCCCGTTCAGGTCACCCCCCCGGTGGTGGATCGCTCGGACACTCGCGTCGGAAAGACACGCGAGGAGCTGCGACAGGACTCCGCTGAGATCCGCGCCAATACAGAGCGCCGGCTGGAAGAGATCCGCCAGCGCCGCGAGGAGAACCAGCGACGATCTCGCGAGTTGGCCCGACAGCTCGGCGAGCAGAGCGGGCAGCTCCGGCTTGGGGACGCCGCGCGGTTGCGCGACCGCAATCTCACACCCAACACCGCTGACGCACAGCGGCGTTTCCGCGAGCAGCTCACGCGCCGCGGGCTGATCCGCAGTGGTGACGGCGGCGGGCAGGCCGCGGGTGGTGACGCCATCGTTGGAGGCGGCGAAGCGGGCGGAGACGCCGCGGGCGATGGCGACAGCGCCGCGGGCGATTCGCCCATGGACGCCTTGCAGGACCTCGGCGTTGATATTCCCTCCGACGCGCTCCAGGCGCTGAACGACCTCGGCGGCGTGCCGAACTCCGACCCGGGCGTCGGCTCGCCGCTCGGCGACGAGCGCACCGAGACCGGCTTCTCCAATGGCGGCGTGCTGGCAGAGCAGTTGCTCCCCGTCGCCCGCTGGGAGGCTGTGGCCCAGGGGCGTTCGGCCGACGGGCGCGATCTGAGTTCCGCCGATCTTTTCCTCGGTTTCGCGACGCGCCCGACGGTCCCGGTGATCTCGTCCCGCGCCGAAGACGGGCTGATGGCGCCGGGCGGCGGCTTCTTCAGCGGGCTCATCGAAGCCCAGGAGACAATCGGTTCAACCGAGACGACCCTGCTGCGCAGCACGCGCCTTGATTCCTTCGTCACGCTCGGCGGCGCCGTCCCCTTCTTTACACCGGGCAGCGTGAGCGACCCGGCGCAGTGGGGCGAGAGCATCGTCGCGGAGTGGGCGACGACCGACTTCAACGGCTTCGTGGTGCTCGAGCCCGACCCCGAGCGGTTCGGCGACGAGCGTTACTACCTCTGGATCGGACGCTTCACCGCCCCCGCCGGGGTGGAGTCCGTCAGCGGCACTCTCGGTGTGACTTGGCTCGACCTCGCGAGCTTCTCGTCGCTCCAGGCGGACGTGATCGTCCCCGACTGCCCCACCTGCTGGCTCGACGCCCCCGAGCAACCGGACGAACCGGATGAGCCCGAAGCCCCGACCGACGGCACCGACCCCGAAGTCCCCGACGACGCCGAGCCGGGCCTCGTCCTCGACGCCGCTCAGATCGCGCCCTCGCGTCTGCTCGCGGGCGGCGAGGCGACGGTCACGCTGCGTCTGCGCGGGCCGGCCCCCGAGGGCGGCGCGACCATCGCCATCAGCGTCAGCGACCCCGCCGCGATCACCGCGCCCGCCGAGTTCGTCATCGCCGGCGGCGAGAGCGAGGGTTCGTTCGCGATCACCGCAAACGAAGTCGCGCAGACCACGCCCGTCACGCTTTCGTTCACACTCGACGGTCGCGTGATCAACCGCGACCTCACCGTCGCGGTCGAGGGCGTCGAGATCGAACGCTTCACGCTGCTTCCCCAGCAGGTTCTGGGCGGGCTCGTGGTGCAGGCCACGCTGCGTCTCGTAGAAGACGCCGGCGAGAACGGCGCCGTGATCGAGCTCTCGAGTTCCACCGCGTCCGTCGTTCCGCCGGCGACGGTCACCGTCCCCGCGGGCTCCAGGAGCGTTCGCTTCGACATCCAGACCTTCGAGGTGTCCAGCGACGTCATGGCGACTCTCACCGCCAGCTCCGGCGTCTCCCAGCGCAGCGCCCAGCTCGTGGTCAAATCCGAGGTCTTCGGCGACGTGAACAACGACGGCGTCGTGGACGGGATCGACCTCGCCGCCCTGCTCCTCGCCCTCGGCACGAGCGACCCCGACGCCGATCTCAACAACGACGGCGTCGTCGACCTCGACGACCTCACGGCCCTCGTCGATCTGCTCGAATCGATCGGCGGGACCGGGCAGCAGCCCGGCGCCGACCGCCCGGTCATCGCCCGCTGGGTGCCGGTCCCCATCACCGACTGCGACGACGGCGATCTCGACGCTTCCCGCAGCGCCGATCTCTACCTCGGCTACCGCGACCTCCCCGACATCATCGGCGTGACTTCCGCGCCGGGCACGGGCCTTCGGACCGACGGTGGTGGCGTCTTCTACCAGCACCCCCTCGGGGACGACGGGCCGCCCAACGCCGCGGCCGCCGAGTTCCTCCCGTGCCTGCAGTACGACAGCTACATCACCATCGGCGAGGCCCGCCCCTTCATCACGCCTTCCTTCGGCGGCCCGCCCCTCGCCTGGGGCGACGCGCTCGTGGGCGAGTGGCTTCCGAGCCCCGGCGTATCCATCACCTCGGTGCGCGACGCGGCGCTCTTCGGCGACGACCGCGACTACGTGCGCATCGCCCGCGTCACCCTGCCCGCCGGCTCCCCCTTCGTAGGCGGCACGCTCGATCTTGTCGGCGTCCGCGGCACGTCCACCTTCGACGACACCGTTACCGTCCACCACTGCTCCAGCTGCTGGGGTCAGTTCGACCTCACAGGTGACGGCATCGTGAGCGACGCTGATGTCGAGGTCATGATCGGTCTGCTGGGTCAGCCCCACCCGAGCGCCGACCTCGACGGCGACGGGCTGGTCGATCTGGACGATATCCGCCTGCTGATCGCCGCCATCGGCAGCTAACGGGCCTCAGCGCCCGTTCATTGCCGGTCCCCCCCAGCGCCCCTAAACTCATGCGAACACCGCGCGATCGACGCGTCGGGCTCATCGAACGCCCGTCACGCGTCGATTGAGTGATGCACAGCGCTCTGGAGCCGCCGCATGACCAGCCTCGCCGCCAGCAACTCGACCGGGCGCCTCTCCGACGATCTCTCGGACGAGACACTCGTCGCCTGGCTCCGCGACATGATGCTGATCCGTGAGTTCGAGGTCCGCACCATGCAGGCCTACTCGAACGCCATGATCGGCGGCTTCTGCCACGTCTACACAGGGCAGGAGCCCGTCGCCGTCGGCACCATCAACTGCCTCGAAGACGACGACCCCGTCATCACCGCCTACCGCGATCACGGCCACGCCCTGGCCCGCGGCATGGACCCCGGCGCCTGCATGGCCGAGATGTACGGCAAAGCCACCGGCTGCGCGAAGGGCAAGGGCGGGTCGATGCACATGTTCGACAAGCCCAATCACCTCTACGGAGGTCACGGCATCGTCGGCGCCCAGACGCCGCTCGGCGCCGGGCTAGCCTTCGCCGTGAAGTACGAGCGCGAGGTGCTCAAGACGACGGACAAGAAGCGCGTCGCGCTCTGCTACCTGGGCGACGGCGCCCTCAACCAGGGCGCGCTGCACGAGGCGATGAACCTCGCGGGGCTCTACTCGCTCCCCGTCATCTACATCGTCGAGAACAACGGCTACTCGATGGGCACCAGCATCGAGCGCGGCACCACGCTCGCCGATGACATCTCGAAGAAAGCCGACGCCTACGGCATCGAGGGCGTCGCCATCGACGGGCTCGACATCCGCACGATCTTCGACGAGTTCAAGCCGCTGGTGGACCGCTGCCGTGAAGAGGTGCGCCCGGCCTTCGTGGACATGAAGACCTACCGCTACCACGGGCACTCGATGTCCGACCCGCAGAAGTACCGCACCAAGGAAGAGGTCAAAAGCTTCCAGGACCAGGACGGCATCGACCGCCTCGCCAAGCACCTGATCGACGACCGCGGCGTTCTCGACGAAGAGTCGTACAAGCAGATCGGCAAGGAAATCCGCAAGATCGTCCGCGACGCGGTGCAGTTCGCCGAGGACTCCCCGCCGCCGGAGCTGAGCGAACTGGTGACGGACGTCTACAAGAACATCGAGCCGAATCTGAGCCCGACGGCAAAGTACGCGCACGGCGCGGTGAACCCGCTGCTGGAGGGTCAGGAATGAAGGCTGAGATCATCCGCTCCGCGCTGATCCGTCAGCCTTTCGAGCCGTTTTCACTGACCATGACCAGCGGCGCCCGCCACGCGATCACCAACCCGCTTTACGCGGCGGTGAGCGCCGAACGTGAAACCGTACAGATATGGCGCGACAGCGATCGTGAACACCTCGACAGCATTCACGACATCGGGCATGTGAAGTCACTGGAATACACCGCCTCGAACGGGGACGCCGCATGACCACCCTCGCCGCCGAGCACCCCGATCTCGACTCTCTCCCCGCCCGCGAGGGCGAGCGGGTCATCCAGTTCCGCGAGGCGATCCGCGAGGCGATGTCCCACGCCATGCGCGAGGACGAGCGCGTGTTCCTGATCGGCGAAGAGGTCGCCGAGTACCAGGGCGCCTACAAGGTATCGCAGGGGATGCTCGACGAGTTCGGGCCCGAGCGCATCATCGACTCGCCCATCTCCGAGAACGGCTTCGCCGGCATGTGCATCGGGGCCGCGATGCGCGGCTTGCGCCCCATCGTCGAGTTCATGTCGTGGTCCTTCTCGCTCGTCGCGGCGGACCAGATCCTCAACAACGCCCCCAAGATGCTCTACATGTCGGGCGGGCAGTGGGGGTGCCCCATCGTCTTCCGCGGGAACGACGGCGCCGGCGGGCAGCTCGGCTCCACCCACTCCTGGTGCGTCGAGGCCCTCTACGCCAACGTGCCCGGGCTCAAAATGGCCATCCCGTCCAACCCCTACGACGCCAAGGGCCTGATGGCGACGGCCATCGCCGACGACGACCCCGTCTTCTTCCTCGAATCCGAGCGCATGCTCTCCCTCAAGGCCCATGTGCCCGAGGAGGACTACAAAATCCCCTTCGGCAAAGCCGCCAAACTGCGCGAGGGCGGCGACGTCACGCTCGTCTCTTTCGGACGCCCCGTCCACTTCTGCACCGACGCGGCGAAGGCGCTCGCGGAAGACGGCATCGAGTGCGACGTCCTCGACATGCGCACCATCCGCCCGCTTGATATTGATTCGATCATCGAGAGCGTGAAGAAGACCAACCGCGTGGTGGTGGTCGATCAGTCGTGGCCCTTCGCGGGCATCTCCAGCGAGGTCGTTACCCAGATCTGCGAACACTGCTTCGACTGGCTCGACGCCCCACCCAAGCGCGTGAACACCGTCGACGTGCCCACGCCCTACGCCAAGAACCTCGAGCAGGCGTATTTGCCGAATGAAGAGCGCGTGGCCGAAGCCGTTCGCTCATTCGCCCTCTGAGCCGCAAGGATCTCCCGATGCCCATCGACATCACCATGCCGCGCCTTTCTGACACCATGGAGCAGGGGACGGTCATCAAGTGGAATGTCAAGGAGGGCGACGAGGTCTCCGCGGGCGACATGCTCGCCGACATCGAGACCGACAAGGCCACGATGGAGCTTCAGTCCTACGACGACGGCGTCATCGCCAAGATCATCGCCGGCGAGGGGGACACGGTTGACGTGGGTTCGCTGATCGCCGTGCTCGCTCGCGAAGATGAAGACGTCGCGGAGGCGGCCCAAAGCGCAGGGAAGAGCGCGGGCTCCGGGAAGTCGTCGTCGAAATCGAAATCCGAGGGCGCGGCTGAGGAGGACGGATCATCGGACGATGCCGGCGCCGCCACCGCCACCGAAGCCCCGCCCAAAAAGGACGCGCCGAGCAAGGCCTCTTCCAACGGCACGTCAAACGGCTCGGCGACCAAGCAGGAATCCTCTGGCGCCAGCAAGTCCGGCGGCGGGCGCATCTTCGCCTCGCCCCTCGCCAAGAAGATCGCCGAGGAGAAGGGCGTTGATCTCGGCTCCCTCACCGGTTCCGGCCCCTCCGGGCGCATCGTCAAGGCCGACGTCGAAGCCGCGGCGGACGGTTCCGCCCCCAGCAGCGCGCCGGCCTCCACACCGATGGCCCCCGTCGAGGGCGCGTCGCTCGAAGCGCGCTCGGTCGAGCTCTCCAACATGCGGCGAACTATCGCCAAGCGTCTCGTCGAATCCAAGACGACCGTGCCGCACTACCAGGTGACCGTCAGCGCCGACATGCAAGCGCTGATGGACCTCCGCAAGTCCCTCAACACACAGCTCGAATCCCAGGGCGTCAAGCTCAGCGTCAACGACTTCCTTGTCCGCGCCTGCGCCTTGGCGATGCACAGCCACCCCTACGTCAACAGCCGCTGGAACGAGCAGACCATCGACATCAGCGCCGACGTCAACGTGGGCGTCGCCATCGCCCTCTCGGAAGACAAGGGCGGCGGCCTCGTCGTCGCCACCCTGCGCAACGCCGACCGCATGGGCCTGCGCCAGATCTCAAGCGAAACCAAACGCCTCGCCAAGAAGGCCCGCGAGCGCGGTCTCACCGTCGACGAGATGAGCGACTCCACCTTCACCATCAGCAACCTGGGCATGTTCGGCGTCGATCACTTCAACGCCATCATCAACCCGCCCAACGTCGCCATCCTCGCCGTCGGCGCCACGATGGAGATTCCAGTCGTCAAAGATGGCGAACTCGCCGTCGGTCAGCGCATGGCCATGACCATGTCCTCCGATCACCGCGTCGTCGACGGCGCCATGGCCGCGGCGTACCTCCAGACGCTCAAGGATTTGCTTGAGGCGCCGGCGACGCTGCTGGTGTAATTCTGGTGGTGATCGTGTTGAACACGCTCTGGTTGATCACACTGCTTTCGGTGGTGTGGATATTGTGGATATTGCTATCGCGGAGACAGTGGCGACGTGCCGGTATTTATTTCTTGACCATCACGCTTGCATTTCTTGCGTACGCAGGATTGTCTGAACTGAGCGCTCGACACATCCAGCCCCGGCTAGATGGAAACGGCTACGGCGAGCTAGCTGTGTTTTCGGTATTCAGCATTGTCGTCATCATCTGGTCGGTCCTGGAACGGCGGAAGCTCGGAAGAAGCTCAACGCACTGAGAGTACAGCACGCAGCGTGCCTCCAACGCTCAAGCATTTGCTTGAAGCGTAGGCAACTCTGTTGGTATGATTAAATAATGAACACTGTGGAAAATGTTCTGTTTTTTGTGCCTGCTCTTCTTGCGAAGGGTCTTCTACTCTTCGCGATCGTTGGAGGATTGTTCACACTCATCAAACTCCAGCGAGCCGGAAGACAGGATGATTTCATTTGGTTTACATGGATTTCGATCGCGCTGATGGTAGCCTTTGTGATCCTCATCTCTACGCAGCGCTGGTTTGACCTGTGGGGATACAGTGAACTCCCTGGGCTCCTCGCACTCGCTGTGGCGGTTGGCTACATCTGGCAGATCGCGCGCTATCGTCAACTTCTCGATGAGAACGCCTCCGAATCATCGGCCTAGCCGCTGAGTACACTCTCCCGCGGAGGCCAACCATGCTCCGCACCCTCACCGCCTGCGTCGTCGCATTCGTCGCGTCCCTCGCCTCAGCCCAGCCCGCCGACCTCATCGTCGTCAACGCCAAGGTCTGGACGGGCGACCCCGACAATCCAACCGCCTCGGCACTCGCCGTGCGCGACGGGCGCTTCGTCGCGATCACCGACGGCGACCTCGACTCCATCACCGGCCCGCGCATGCGCGTCATCGACGCCAAGGGCGCCCGCGTGCTGCCCGGGCTCATCGACGCCCACGTTCACCTGGGCGGCGCCGCGGCGGAGATGGTCGCCCTCGACCTCCGCCCCGCCACCAGCAAGGCCGACCTGCTCGAACGCCTGCGCCGCTTCGCCGAAACCATGGAACAGAACGAGTGGGTCCTCGGCGCCCGCTGGACCAGCGACTCCTGGAACGACCCCACACCACCCAGCGCCGAGGAGATCGACAAAGCGGTCGGCGGTCGCCCGGCCTCCCTCGGACGCATGGACGGCCACCAGCTCCTCGCGTCCACCGCCGCCCTGCGCATCGCCGGCATCAACGCGGATGGCCCCGCCGACCCGCCCGGCGGGCGCATCGGTCGCCGCGCAGACGGCGCCCCCACCGGCGAGCTCTTCGAAGAGGCCATGCGCCTCGTTCGCGCTCATATCCCCGCACTCACCGATGCCCAGATGCGCCGCCTGCTCGTGGACGCCGCCAACCACGCCGCCAAGAACGGCGTCACCCGCGTCGGCACGATCGATTCCCACCGCACCATCACGCGCCAGCTCGCGCCGCTGGCGCGCCTGAACCGCCTGCCCATCCGCGTCCACGCGACCGTCAGCGAGCAGGCCAACGACACGGCGCTGTGGAAGCTCACCCTGGGCTGGGCGGCGCCGCGGCGCGAGATCGCCGACGGCCTCAGCCTCATCGGCTTCAAGGGCTACATGGACGGCACGCTCGGCTCGCGCACCGCGTGGATGGCCGAGCCCTTCCACGACAACCCCGAGACGCTCGAGCCCGACAACGCCGGCTTCCCGCTCTCGATGGCCGGCGACGGCTCGCTCAAGGATCACGTCCTGCGCGGGGCCGCCCTCGGCGCCCAGCCCATCGTCCACGCCATCGGCGACAAGGCCAACCACACCCTGCTCGACTGGTTCGCCGAGATCCCCGAGCGCGACCGGCGCGACGTCCGCCCCGCCATCGAGCACGCCCAGCACCTGCTCGCCGAGGACATCCCCCGCTTCGCCGAACTGGGCGTCGTCGCCAGCATGCAGCCCCTGCACAAGGCCGATGACGGGCGCTACGCCGAGAGCCGCATCGGCCCCGCCCGCGTGCAGACCAGCTACGCCTTCCGCGACCTGCTCGACGCCGGCGCCGTGGTCGCCTTCGGCAGCGACTGGCCCGTCGTCGACGTCAACCCCTTCCTCGGCATCTGGGCCGCCGTCGCCTCGCGCACCACCGAGGGCGCGGGCTTCCTGCCTGAGCAGGCCATCACCATCGAGGAAGCCCTTACCTGCTACACCCGCCACGCCGCCTACAAGCTGCACGCCGAGAACGAAGCCGGCACGATCGAGGTCGGCAAGTCCGCCGACTTCATCCTCCTCGACCGCGACATCCTGAGCGCGAGCGACGAGGAACTGAAAGACACGCGCGTGCTGGTGACGGTGGTGGGGGGGGAGGTGGTGTTTGATGGGCGGTGAACGCTAGCCCCACGCGGCGAGCATGACTGCGAGGTCAGCTGAGTCCACGACGCCGTCGTTGTTGATATCCGCAGTGCATGACGATGTGTCGCAATCGCCCCATGCGGCGAAGAGCAAGGCTAGGTCTGAGTTATTCACGACGCTGTCACCGGTGAGATCAGTCGGCTGAAGCAAGCGGAGCGTAAGGCTGCCTGTCCACGGTGATCGTTGTGGGTCATCGTTGTCTGACCTGCCAATCACGTCGACAACGCCTTCGCTGCCGTTTGCAGACACAAAGCGAAGCTGACTCAGCAACCTGATCTCCGAGGCGGCAGGGTATAGGTCGGGATCGACGATCGTATGAAAGAGATCGTCTCCTGGGCTCAGAACACGGATTTCATTCTTCCCAAATCCGATCGGGATGTTTGGAGTCAACGGATCGAGGTCGTCATCGAACGAAAACTCGCGTCCTGAAATATCTATCGTGCTGTCGGCGTGAGCTACAGCAACCCCACTGAATGATCCGTTCGTGAGTGTGATGGAACTATTGTCGAGCTGTATTGATCCATTCGTAACATCGGCGCCATCGATGATTGCCTCTGCATCAGCCAGCATCTGAAGCGTCTGGACAGCGCCGCCTTCGAAAAGGCAAGTACTCGAATCGAGTATCGTCGCTGATTGGAGCGTTCCGCCGGTCATGCTGAAAAAGCTGTCATCGAGTGTGTCGAGAGAAACGACCTCGCCTCCAGACATATAAATCGTACTGCCGAGTTGCCTCACCAGAAGATACTCGTCTCCCTCTTCGATAAAGAATGGGCCGAGGTAAACATCGATAACCGCGAGCGGGCTAGCTATGGCGAGAGAAGTCAGGGCAACAACGCTGGCAGCGCCGGCTAGTGCGAAGAGGCGTCGCATGGTGATCTCCACAATCAGGGTTTATGAACAGCCTAGATATCGACACACCATCAATTTCACGATCCAATTTTGCGCCCGCCTACTCCAACGGAACCAACGGCGCATACCCCAAAACAATCGTCTTCGTCCCCGCCTGCGTGAACGCGATCCGCACCCGCGGCTGCGGGCCCGCGCTCAGGATCGATTCCACCCGCCCCACCCCAAACCGCGGATGGCGCACCATCATCCCTTCGCGCAGGCCGCCGAGTTCGTCCGACTCATCAGGGATCGCCTCGTAATCGCCGATCGTCGCGCTGCCCCGGTCGTATGTGTTGGTGTGATCCGTGACCTTGACGTGTACCTCGGGCAGTTCCTCAAGGAAACGGCTGCCGATGGTCCGCTCCATCATGCCCCGCTGCGTGCGGTACGAAGCGCTGGTGATCAGCAGCCGCTCCATCGCCCGCGTCACGCCCACGAAGCACAGGCGGCGCTCTTCTTCGAGTTCGCTCGACGACTCGTTCGCCCGCGAGTGCGGCAGCAACCCCTCCTCCAGCCCGATCATCGCCACCGCCTTGAACTCCAGCCCCTTGCTCGCGTGCAGCGTCATCAGCGTCACGGCGCCCTGCTCCGGGTCCACCGCGTCCGCGTCGGCGACCAACACGACTGACTCTAAATACGCACGCAGCATCGCCAAAAGCGGCGGTGTCTCCACCTCGGCATCATCATCAGTTGACTGCGCCACGATGTCATTCGCCGCGTCCGCTTCAGGCACATATTCCATATCAAAATCGTGCGCCGAACTGATCAGTTCCGCCAGGTTCTCCAACCGGTCCACGTCCGGCTCGCCCGACTGCAGCGTCTTGGCGCCGTAGTGCTTCTCGAGCGTGGACTCCCGCACCACCCGCTCCACCAACTCCTGCAACGACCCCGCCGTCTCCACGCCCATCAAACTGCACGACTCCCGCCACGAATCCACCAGCGCCACAAACTTCCCCATCGCGTTCTGCGACCGCGCCGTGACCTCCCCCTCAAGCGCCCCCGTGCCCGCCGCCCGCAGCGCCTCAAACAGCGGAACCTCCCGCTGCCCCGCCAACGCCTCCACCCGCGCCAGCGACGTCTTCCCCAACCCCCGCGCCGGCTTGTTCACGATCCGGCGCAGCGACACATCATCCGCCGGGTTCGCCAGCACCCGCAGGTACGCCAGCGCATCCCGGATCTCCTCACGCTCGTAGAACGCCGTGCCCCGCGCGATCGTGTACGGCGCCCCCGCCGCCCGCAGCGCGTCCTCCATCACCCGCGACAGCGAGTTCACGCGGTAAAAGACCGCGCACTCCTTCCACGACAGCCCCCGCTCCCGCTGCTCGCTCAACCATCGCGACACGATCTCCGCCTCGTGGCGCTCGTCCTTGCACAGCGCCACCTCCACGGGCTCGCCGCCCTCCGCCGTCGTGTACAGCGGTTTATCCCGACGATCCGTGTTGTTTTTGATCAGCGCGTCCGCCGTCCCCAGGATCGGCGCCGTCGAACGGAAGTTCTGCCCCAGCGTGATCACCCGCGCGCCAGGGAACGCCTCCTCAAAGTCCAGAATGTTCCGGATATCCGCCCCCCGCCAGCCGTAGATCGACTGGTCCGGATCACCCACCACGCAGATGTTCGGCGGCGCATCACCCGGGCACAACAACCGCGCCAGCTCAAACTGCGCCGCGTTCGTGTCCTGATACTCGTCGATCATCAACCACCGCCAGCGCGCCAGGCACTCACCCCGCGCCGCTTCATCGCGCTTCAGCGCCTTCACCGTCAGCAGCAGCAGATCATCAAAGTCCACCGCCCCCGCCCGGCGCAGCGCCCGCTCGTACCCGTGGTACACCTGCGCGATCGTCCGCGCGTAAAAATCCCCCGCGTTCATCTCAAACGCCGCCGCATCCAGCAGCTCGTTCTTCGCGTTGCTGATCGCGCTCAGCACCGACCGCGGCGACCAATTACTCGTGCTCAGCCCCGCGTCCGCCACCGCCCGCTTCACCACCGCGAGCTGATCACTCGTGTCATAAATCGCGTAGTCCGGCTTCACCCCCGCCGCCTCCGCGTACCGCCGCAGCAGCCTCGCGCACATCGAGTGGAACGTCGTCACCGTCAGCCCGCGCGTGTTCGCCCGCCCCGTCAGCAGCGCCTCCGCCCGCTCGCGCATCTCCCCCGCGGCCTTGTTCGTGAACGTGAGCGCCAGGATCGACCACGCCGGTTCCCCGTCGCGCACCAGGCGCGCCAGCCGACGCGTGATCACCCGCGTCTTCCCCGAGCCCGCCGCCGCCAGCACCAGCGCCGGCCCCTCGTTGTGCAGCGTCGCCTCACGCTGATCATCCGTCAGCCCGTCGAGCAGCTCATCGCTGCCCGCCGGAGCCTCCGCCTCGGTGGGATTGCCGACGTTCAGAAAGTCGGGTATTGTTAGGTCACTGGAAGGATCACCCATGTCCGCAATCATAGAAGGCATGCCGCCCCGCGGGTCGCAACCGACAGCCTGCGCCACCCCGCGACAGCCCAGCCCCCCGCGCCGAAAAAATCACAGCGCGCAAGCCCAGCAACCACACAAAATTGCGCCCCAATCAACAGGATTTGCGACATCTTCTCCCCTAGAATTTGTAGATGAGCACCTTGCATGCACGAGATATAGCGGTACATTGCTCGTCGCCGCTGACGTGCTCACGCTCAACGGTCTCTCCTGACTCGGCCCCACCCGAGGGCCGAGCCAGGGATTACGAAAAAGGGAACGCCGGCCGGTGGGGTCGGCGTCAACACGCGTCAGAACGTTCGATCCGCCCCGGCGGACCCGAACGGCGAGCATGAGGTGCACGCCGATGGCTGTCCTGTGCGACACGCAGATTCGTGAACTGGTTGGGATCGAACCCTTCGAGGACGGCGGACGCCGCCCCGGCAAGGTCTCCTACGGCGTCACCAGCTACGGCTACGACGTCCGCGTCGGAACCCACTTCAAGATCTTCACCCCGACCCCCCGCTCGGGCGGCATCGTCGAGGTCGACCCCAAGAAGTTTAACCCCGAGCTCATGGTCGAGGTCGACACCGCCGCCCACGACACCGACCACATCGTCATACCCCCCAACTCCTTCGCCCTCTGCGAGACCGTCGAGACCTTCGACATCCCCCGCGACGTCCTCGTCCTCTGCGTCGGCAAGAGCACCTACGCCCGCTGCGGCCTCATCGTCAACGTCACCCCGCTCGAGCCCGAGTGGCGCGGCAAGGTGACCCTCGAGATCAGCAACACCACCCCGCTCCCCGCCCGCGTCTACGCGAACGAAGGCATCGCCCAGTTCGTCTTCCTCAAGGCCGACCGCGTCTGCGCCATCAGCTACGCCGACAAAGGCGGGAAGTACCAGGACCAAGCCGGGCTGACGCTGCCGAAGGTGGACTGATGTCGTTGCAGGAAGAACTAGTAGAGCTGGATGCGCGACTTGACGAGCGTCGTCGTAATAAACGGCGATGTGAAACAGGCGAGCTCCGTCCATTCAGACAAGAACTAGGTCAGTCAAAAGCGGAAGTTGCTAATCGTGGTCAATCTCACGAGATGCCTCCACAGCTAGCGCGAGCATTTTCAGAGTGGTTATGTCGTGAACTTGGTAAGGATGGTTTGGGCCATGAAGATCGACCTGTATATGTGACGCTGTACCCAGGCGGGCATGGGACGGCTGGGTACGTCATCACAATTAATGGTAGTCCGTGTAGGGGCGTAGTAATTATCAATCTCGACGGCTTAGGTAGCCCGAGTGGGAACATGTGGTTGATAGACCCAGGTCGAAAAAAGCTAAATGCCAGCAGTTACAAAGCGGGTCCAGGTCGCGGCATAGGCAACCGACGGTATGCGATCGTCAAAGGTTTCTTAAACCGGATGGGCTTGATGCTGGACATGCACGACAAGGCGAAGCTATCGCGATCCAAGCCGGATTCTGGTGATGACAGCTTCGACGCTCTAGACAACCTCGACATAGTTGTGAGAAAACTGTCTCCGAGAGGACGAGTTCAAGGATGAAGATCACTCGCCAGTTCACCACCGCCGGCACGGACGTCTACAACGCTGTCGAGTGGACCAAACGCTCCAGCCGCATTACCAACCCCGACGGCTCCGTCGTCTTCGAGATGAAGAACGCCGAGATCCCCTCGTCGTGGTCCCAACTCGCCACCGACATCATGGTGAGCAAGTACTTCCGCAAGGCGGGCGTTCCCCAGTTTGATGACAACGGTCAAGCCCTCACCAACGACGACGGTTCCCCCGTCACCGGCCCCGAGCGCTCGGCCCGCCAGGTCATCAAACGCCTCGTCTCCTGCTGGCGCCACTGGGGCGAGACGCACGACTACTTCGACTCGCCCAAAGACGCCCAGGCCTACGAGGACGAACTGGCCTACATGCTCCTGAACCAGATGGCGGCGCCCAACTCGCCCCAGTGGTTCAACACCGGCCTCAACCACGCCTACGCCATCAGCGGCCCCGCCCAGGGTCACTTCATCGCCGACCCCGAAACCGGCGAGGTCCGCCTGGCCGACGACGCCTACACCCACCCCCAGCCGCACGCCTGCTTCATCCAGGGCGTCTCCGATGATCTGGTGAACGAGGGCGGCATCATGGACCTCTGGGTCCGCGAGGCCCGCCTCTTCAAGTACGGCTCCGGCACCGGCACCAACTTCTCCAGGCTCCGCGCCGAGAACGAACCCCTCTCGGGCGGCGGGAAGTCCTCGGGCCTCATGTCCTGGCTCAAGATCGGCGACCGCGCCGCCGGCGCCATCAAGAGCGGCGGCACCACCCGGCGCGCCGCCAAGATGGTCTGCCTCGACCTCGACCACCCCGACATCGAGAAGTTCATCGACTGGAAGGTCCGCGAGGAAGTCAAGGTCGCCGCCCTCGTCGAGGGCCTGAAGATGCTCAAAGCCGAAGACGAGAGCATCCGCGAAGCCGCCGAGCGCGTCGGCCTCGACCTCGACTACGACTTCAACGGCGAGGCTTACTACACCGTCAGCGGACAGAACAGCAACAACTCCATCCGCATCCCCGACAGCTTCTTTAGCGCGCTCGACGACAACCTCGACTGGGACCTCACCAGCCGCACGTCGCAGGAAACCCTCAAGAGCGTGCCCGCGAAAGACCTGTGGGAACGCATCTGCTACGCCGCGTGGCGCTGCGCCGACCCGGGGCTGCAGTTCGACTCCACGATCAACGCCTGGCACACCTGCCCCGAGAGCGGGCGCATCAACGCCAGCAACCCGTGCAGCGAGTACATGTTCCTCGACAACACGGCCTGCAACCTCGCGTCCATCAACCTGCTGAAGTTCTATGACAGCGAGACCCGCGAGTTCGATGTCGAGCGCTACGAGCACGCCATCGACCTCTGGACGATCACCCTCGAGATCAGCGTCCTCATGGCCGCCTTCCCCTCGGAAGACATCGCCCGCCTCAGCTGGGAGTTCCGCACGCTGGGCCTCGGCTACGCCAACATCGGCGCCATGCTCATGCAGGCCGGCCTGCCCTACGACTCGGGCGAAGCCCGCGCCATCTCCGGCACCCTCACCGCCATCCTCACCGGGCGCTCCTACCGCATGTCCGCGCTCATGGCCAAAAAGCACGGCGCCTTCTCTGGCTACGAAAAGAACGAGCGCCACATGCTCCGCGTCATCCGCAACCACCGCGCCGCCGCCCACGGCGCCGCGCGTGACTCCGCCGACTACGAAGACCTCACCATCCGCCCCGTGCCCATCGACCACGATCTGATGTGCTCGATGCGCGGCCTCTCCAACGCCCGCGTCCTCCTCTCCCGCGCCACCCGCGCCTGGGACGACGCCCTCGACCTCGGCACCAAGCACGGCTACCGCAACGCCCAGACCACCGTCATCGCCCCCACCGGCACCATCGGCCTGCTGATGGACTGCGACACCACCGGAGTCGAGCCCGACTTCGCCCTCGTCAAGTTCAAGAAGCTCGCCGGCGGCGGCTACTTCAAGATCGCCAACGCCTCCCTCCGCCCCGCCCTCGAAGCGATGGGCTACGCCGAGGAACAGATCCGCGACGTCCTCCGCTACGTCCTCGGCACGCTCCACCTCAACACACCCATGCCCAAGAGCGACGGCTCCGCGAACGACGGCGCCATGAGCTTCCTCGATTTCCTCCGCGACAAGGGCCTCACGCCCGATGAGGTCGGCGCCATCGAGGACCAACTCCCCAGCGTCTTCGAGCTCGCCTTCGCCTTCAGCGCCTGGTCGATCTCCGAGGAAACCCTCGAAAAACTAGGCGTGAACGCCGAAAAGGCCCGGGCCGATCACTCCTTCAGCCTCCTCCGCACCCTCGGCCTGACCACCGCCCAGATCGACGCCCTCAACGCCGTCATCTGCGGCACCCAGACCATCGAGGGGGCCCCGCACCTCCGCGACGAGCACCTCCCCGTCTTCGACTGCGCCAACCGCTGCGGCAAGACCGGCCAGCGCTTCATCGCCCCCGAGGGCCACATCCGCATGATGGGCGCCGCCCAGTCCTTCATCTCGGGCGCCATCAGCAAGACCATCAACCTCCCCAGCGAGGCCACCGTCGAAGACATCGCCGACTGCTACCGCCTCTCCTGGGAACTCGGCCTCAAGGCCAACGCCCTCTACCGCGACGGCTGTAAGCTCAGCCAGCCCCTCTCTTCCAAAAGCGACAGCGATGCCGCCGACGAGACCGAGCTGCGCGTGCTAAGCGCCGAAGAAGACGAGGACGCCAACACCGAAGCCCACGAAGAAATCGCCGCGGAAACCTCCCGCGTCGCCGGCGCCGTCGCCCGCATGGAAACCGAGGAAGCCGCGGAGATCAGCGAGCGCGTCATCGTCAGACCCATGCGCCGCCGCCTCCCCGACACCCGCCACTCCCTCACCCACAAGTTCAACATCGCCGGCCACGAGGGCTACCTCACCGTTGGCCTCTACGAAAACCGCCTCCCCGGCGAGCTCTTCATCACGATGGCCAAGGAAGGCTCCACCATCGGCGGCCTCATGGATTCCCTCGGCACCGCCGTCAGCGTCGCCCTCCAGTACGGCGTCCCCGTCGAGAGCCTCGTCAACAAGTTCACCCACCAGCGCTTCGAGCCGGCGGGCATGACCACCAACGCCGATATCCCCTTCGCCAAGAGCCTCGTCGATTACATCTTCCGCTGGCTCGGCATCCAGTTCGTCCCCGGCTACCGCGACATGAACACCCCCCAGCGGGAACCCAAGCGCGAAACCACCGCCGAGGCCGAAACCCCGCGCCTCTCAGAAAAGAGCGACCGCCTCATCGACAAGGGCGACGCAGCAGCAGATGAAGCCGTCGATGCCTCGCGTCCGCGCCTCGCTTCCGAAGAAGGCGCCGTCGTCGAGCCGCAATCAGAAACCGCCGTTCTCTCCGCCGCCATGCGCGACTGCCAGGGCGACGCCCCGGCCTGCGACGCCTGCGGCGCCATCACCGTCCGCAACGGCGCCTGCTACAAGTGCCTCAACTGCGGACACAGCATGGGCTGCAGCTAATCCCGTAGGGCGGGTGCTCGCACCCGCCGTTCCACCGCACACACCACCACACAAGGACTTCGGGCGTTGAGTCACGACAGGCGAGAACTAGCAGAGGGAACTGAGCCGCGAGCGCGACGGAACGCGCGACCGGTCCGGGCCACGGAGGGGGGCGAGCGGCCGAGCAGAGGCCACGGAACTCGCCGCTCCGCGCCCGACTCGCCTGTCAGTGGGAAGCACCAGCGCCAACCAATGAAAAGGGGCGCCCCCTAGGAAGCGCCCCGCTACGAGCCCCACCACTCGGAGGGTCAGCTTGTCCCGCAACGGGACATCCGCTCCTGATCCCTCCGACTCTCGCCCCGAGCGCCGCCCACCGGCGCTCGGGGCTTTTCTTCCGCGATCAAAGCCCCCAGAACGCGAGCAGGATCGCAAGGTCCTTGGAATCAACCACGCCAACCTCATCAAGGTTCGCCGCCGACTCGACACTGCCCCAGGCAGCGAGCAGCACCGCCAGATCCCCGGCGTCGATCACGCCGTCGAGATTGAAATCAGGCGCCGAAGGGCACGTGCTGATGTCGAGGATCGTAAGCCCGGCCGGACCAGACGCGAGATACGTCACGTCGTCCGCAACGGCGAGCTTACGGTTATTCGTGGTGCCCACGATTCTCGACTTGAGCAGTGAAGGGCTGGCGGGGTTGACGATCGAATACACGAAAAAACCACCCGGCGTCGAGAACGACGCGAGGTTCCCATCGATCTCGACGCCCGTGAACCGGATCCCCGGCTCATCGACCGTCGTAAGAAGAACAGGAGTGGTCGGATCACTGACGTCAACCACATGGAACCCCGCGTTGTGCGCCGCGACATACGCGATGCCCTCACCGGTGTCGATATCCACATCGAGCACCTGGCCGAGATTCTCGACAGTCGCGTGTAAGGTGAGGTTGGCGGGGTCGCTGAGATCAACAAGCAGCAGTGCGCCAGTGTCGGTCTGACTGCCGACATAAGCCACATCACCGACAACCTCAACGCTCGAGCTCGCAACGTCAAGCGTTGAAAGCAGAGCCGGCGTGGAGACCATGCTGACGTCGATGGCGTGGAACCCCGACTCCAAATCCGCGACAAAAGCGACATCACCTGAAACCGCAACATCGAGCGCGCGACCCGGCGTATCCAGCGTGGACACGGACACGGGCGCCGCCGGGTCCATCACATCAACGATGTGCAGCCCGTCACGGAACGAGGCGATGAAGGCGTACTCGCCCATCTCGTCGAGCGCGATCGCCCGAGCCTGATCAGGAGTCACAAGACTGCTGAGCACGGCGGGAAGCGAAGGGGAAGACAAATCAACCGCTTTGAGCCCGAACCTGTCGTCCGCAAGAAACGCCGTGTTCCCGCGCACTTCGACATCCCATGTGCTGCTGGGCGGATTAAACACGCCCGTATCGGTAGGAGCCGTAGCTTCCGTGATGTCGATGACCCGCAGCCCGCCGCCCGCGGCCGCGACGTACATGAAGTCGCCGGCATCCGACACCTGCACAGCCTGCGCTCCGCCGATCGTATCGATCGCACCCAGCACTCCGGGAGCCGAAGGGTCAGACACATCAACGAGGACCATGCCGTTCGCGTTGTCAGCGACACAAGCCAACCCGTTAAAAACATCAACGCCGTGCGCCAAGCCTGGCGTATCGAGAGTGTTCAGCAGCACGGGGGACGCCGGCGTGCTCACATCAACCGTCACCAGCCCGTGCAGGTTCTGAGCCGCGTACACCACATCGCCCTGCAGCTCGAGATCCCGGGTGGCGTTGCTCCCCAGACTCAGCGACGCGATCAGCGAAGGGCTCGACGGAACCCCGATGCTCACCACCTGCAGCCCGTGCTCTTCGTCGCCGACATAGGCGATCGAACCGTCCATCACAACATCGTCGTAACTCCCATATTCATAGACGACGTCAAGCTCGCCCTGCACCGAAGGCGAGAGGGGGTTGGTCACGTTCGCCGTAACAAGCCCCGATGACCCGGTCGCGATGCACGCGACGCCGCCTTGAACATCAACCCGCACCGCATACCCACCCGTGTCAAGCGTGCTGCGATGGATCGGGTTGTCCGGCGAGAACACATCAACGATCTCGAGCCCCGCGCTCCCGACCGCGATGTACGCGATGTCGTTGCGAACCACAATGCCCTCGGCGGGCCCGTCTGTTTCATGGACAGCGAGCAGCGTCGGTGTGCTAGCCTGCGAGACATCGACGATCAACAGCCCGCCGTCATCACAAGCCAGATACGCCGTCGTTCCATCAACGAAGACGTCCTGCGCGGACCCGCCCAGCGCCGACACGGGAACAACCCCGCAGATATCAACCGCGTGAGCGCCCGCGCCCGCGCACAAAAACACAGAAACAGCCGCCAGAAGGCGCCTGCGAGCCGGTGAAGTAACCAACATGGAATGGACTCCCTGGGGTCAGGGGTGTTCCGAAGCAGCGACGCACATACGCACCCCGGGCAATAGTTCTTCTATATCATACCCGAACAACTAAACAAATCGCGAATAAAGAGTGAAAAACGAACACGACCCGATCAACGCCCTCAAACTTCCATGATTTCCTTCGATTTCTCCGCTGTCATCGTCTCCACCGCCGCCTCGTGCTTCTTGATGACGTCCTGAATCTCGTCCTTCAGCGTCTTGATCTCGTCCTCGGAGTAATGCTCAGCTTTCGAATCCTTCAGCGCGTCGGCGTGCTTGTTCGCGTCGCGGCGCACGTTCCGCATCGAAACCTTCGTCTCCTCAGCCACCTTCTTCGCGTGCGCCACAAGCTGCTTGCGCCGATCCGTCGACAAGGGCGGGATGTTGATGCGGATCTGCTTGTCGTCGATCTGCGGGTTCAGCCCCAGGTCCGACGCCTCCAGACCCTTCTTGATGTCCTGCACCGCCCCCGCGTCGAAGGGCTTGATCAGAATCTGCGTCGCCTCCGGGATGCTGATCGACGCCAGCGCCTTCAGGTCCGTGGGCGAGCCGTAATAGTCCACCTTCACGAAGTCCACCAGCGCCGTGCTCGCCCGCCCCGTGCGGATGCCCCGCAGCTCGCTCTTGAGGTGATCGACCGCCTTGTCCATGCGGTCCTCGGCGTCCTTGAGAATCTGGTCCGGGTTCATGCGTCGCTGCTCCGTGGGTAAACTCATCGCCTCTGGCGAAATCAGAAGGGCCATCATACCCAAGAAAACACCGGGCAAGGGCCGCGAGGGCGACTGTAGGGAGGCCGATGGGAAAGCAAGTCACGACGCAGGCGGTACGGGTCAGCAGCGCGGTTAAGACCTTCGGCGCCCTCCGCGCCGTCGACGACGTCTCCTTCGAGGTCGCCCCGGGCGAGGTCTTCGGCCTCCTCGGCCCCAACGGCGCCGGGAAGTCCACCACCATCGCCATGATCTGCGGCCTCCTCGCCCCAGACGACGGTGAGATCGAAATCGACGGCGGCGCCCCCTCCGACCCCGACGCCCGCCTCGCCCTCGGCGTCGCCCCCCAGTCCCTCGCCATCTACGACCAGCTCACCGCCCGCGAGAACCTCCGCTTCTTCGGCAAGCTCTACGCCCTCGCCGGCGCCGAGCTCACGAACCGTTGCGACGAACTCCTCGAGTTCGTCTCACTCACCGATCGCGCCACCGACCGCGCCGGAACCTTCTCCGGCGGCATGAAGCGCCGCCTCAACCTCGCCTGCGCCATGATGCACGACCCCAAAATCCTCCTCCTCGACGAGCCCACCGCCGGCGTCGATCCCCAATCCCGTAACAGTCTCTACGAAGCCGTCGATCAGCTCCGCGAGCAGCAGCGGGCCATCATCTACACCACCCACTACATGGAAGAAGCCCAGCGCCTCTGCGACCGCGTCGGTGTCATCGATCACGGCAAAATGCTCGAAACCGGAACCGTCGACGAGCTCATCACCAAACACGGCGGCAACTCCAGCGTCGTCATCGAGAAAACCACCGGCGAAGAGCGCGTCCAGACCGCCGAACCGCTGCGCGTAATCGAGTCCGCCCTCGGCGCGGGCGACGCCGTTGGGCTGCGCGTCGAACGCCCCAGCCTCGAAACCGTCTTCCTCAACCTCACCGGACGGAGCCTGCGCGACCAATGAACGCCGTCCTCGCACTCGCCGTCAAAGACCTCCGCCTGCTCCTGCGCGACAAGGCCGGGCTCTTCTTCGCACTCGGCTTCCCGCTGCTCATGGCCGTCTTCTTCGGCACCATTTTCGGCGGCAGCGGTGGGGGGGGCGGCTCCAGCGAGCCAACCGGCGTCAAGATCGCCGCCGTTGACGAAGACAACTCCCCAAACTCCGCCGCCTTCATCGAGAAGCTCGACGCCTCGGGCGACTTCACCGTCACCCGCGCCGGCTCCCGCGAAGGCGCCATCGACAGCGTCCGCCGCGGCGCGCAGAGCGCCGCCGTCATCCTCACTCACGGCTTCGCCGAAGCCAGCGAGCGCCTCTTCTGGGGCGACCCCGCCAAAGTCGAGGTCATCTACGACCCCTCCCGCGGCGCAGAGAGCGCCATGATCGAAGGCATGCTCACCAAGCAGGCCTTCGAAGGCCTGAGCAACCGCTTCACCGACGCCGACGCCATGCGCGCAAGCAACGCCGAAGCACTCGACGCCATCGACGCCGACACCGACATGGGCCCCCTCGCCAAGTCATCCCTCCGCGACCTCATCGGCGCGGTGGACACCTTCTTCGCAACCGGCGAAGAGAGCTGGATGCAGGAAGAAGAAGGCGAGCCCGCAACCAGCAACGTCCAATGGCAACCGATCATCATCGAAACCGTCTCAGTCCGTGACGTCGCAGAAACCACTGCAAATCAAGAAGAAAAAAGCGATAGCCCCGGCTCCGGCTACAACGTCTCCTTCCCCCAGGGCGTCATCTGGGCCCTCATCGGCGTCAGCGCCGCCTTCGGCGTCTCCCTCGTGCAGGAGCGCTCGGGCGGCACGCTCCGCCGCCTCCGCGTCGCTCCCATCTCCCGCGGCGACGTCCTCCTGGGCAAGGCCCTCGCCTGCTTCGCCACCATCATCGCCGCCAGCCTCGCCCTCCTGCTCATCGGGATCGCCGCCTTCGGCGTCCGCCCCGAAAGCCCCGCGCTGCTCGTCCTGGGCATCGCCTGCGCCGCCGTCTGCTTCACCGGCCTGATGATGCTCCTCTCCGTCCTCGGCAAAACCGAACAAGCCGCCGCCGGCATCGGCTGGGCCGTCCTCCTCCTCCTCGCCATGTTCGGCGGCGCCATGGTCCCCCTCTTCATCATGCCCGCCTGGATGCAATCCATGGCTAGCTTCTCCCCCGTCAAGTGGGCCGTCCTCGCCATCGAAGGCCCCCTCTGGCGCGGCTTCACCCTCCCCGAAATGCTCCTCCCCTGCGGCATCCTCCTCGCCATAGGAACCGCAACCTTCGCCCTCGGCGCCGGGCTGTTCGGACGGATGGAAGAGAGCTGAGCGTTAGCAGCAGCGTGCGTTTAGGACGTTGGCATGCAGTACTAGTTTGCAGATTGTCCGATGGGCATCTTCGGAATAACCGGCCAAATAAACGAACTCACGTTTGGATCACGGACCAACTCGAAACCTTTGGCGTCGGTTATCGTATATGCCCGGAGTGATGACCAGTCATATGTGTATTCCATAACAATGCTCGCTTGAGGTGGAGCGACCTCGTCATTTACAAAGACTTCATTATTAGCTAGATCGGTAGGAACCATGACAAATGCGCCAGGATACTCATCAATCTCGTACAAATACCCCGTAAACCGCTCAACTTCATCATTGAGAAACATTGGGACACTTTCAAGTACTTCTGATTTTTCAACACTGGTGAGTGAGAACTCATGTGTCCGCTTCTGATCAAGGCCTGACATCCATACAACGAAGGCAATTATCCACAATAAGAACCCACAAGCTGCACCAAGAACGGCAGCCCACCATACGCGACGAACGACAAGCCCTAGTGCAGCAAAAATGGCCGGCGTAAGAACGGCGCCTAACACGAAGATGTAGGGACGCATATCGACGCCCCATGCGAGTAGGTACGTCATCACATGGCCCCAACCGCCTCCGCATCCCGATCACTAAGCGCCGCCCCCCCCGCGCGCTCCTTCACCGTCCCATCCCGCTTCCACGAGCGCTCGCACCGCGGCTCGCCGCGCAGGTCGTGCACCTCAACCTCGCCGTCCGCCTTCAAGCTCACCCGGCTCACCCCCATCAGGTCCGCC
The DNA here is from genome assembly GCA_965227605.1 of Phycisphaerales bacterium. Taxonomy (GTDB): domain Bacteria; phylum Planctomycetota; class Phycisphaerae; order Phycisphaerales; family UBA1924; genus CALNYS01. Next base: position 1,756,719 of record OZ245745.1, read on the forward strand.
AGATCAACCGCGTCCAGCGTCGCTAGCGCCCCGTGCGGGTCGGGCAGCGTCAGCCCCGCGTCCAGCGGGTTCTCCACGCCGCCGCCCTTCTTCGCGCTCTCGAGCGCGAAGAGCGCTTTGTCGCGCGCCTCCATCACCGTCCCGAACGCCGCGTCGCACTCCACACCGAACCCGCCGATGAACTCCTTGAGATGCACACACACGTCGGCGTCGTTTGTTTTGTGCAGCGCCCGGTACGCCTCGTCCGCCGTGTGCGGCAGGATCGGCGCCAGCAAACGGCACAGCCCATCCACCAGATCCCACATCGTCGACTGCACCCGCCGACGGCGCGCCGAATCAGGGCGATCGCAGTACAACCGGTCCTTCGTCGCCGCCAGGTACACCGCCGACATCTGATCGTTGCAGAAATCAAAGAGCGCGATCGCCGCCGCCCGGAAGTTGTACGCCGCGTACGCCTCCCGCACCGTCGAACTCAGCTTGTCGAACTCCGCCAACGCCCACGCGTCCAGCGATGCCCGCGGGTACTCACTGAACGGCACGCACATCCCCTCGCCCGACGAACAATCCTTCCCAGGAGGCGACGGCTCGAAATCTTCGAGGTTGCTCAGCATGAAACGCAGCGTGTTCCGCACCTTGCGGTACGCCTCGCCCGCCGTCTCAAGGAACGCCCAGTCCGTCTTGATGTCGTTCTCGTAACTCAGCGTCGCCACCCACCAGCGCGCGACGTCGGCGCCGAGCTTCTCCATCACGTCCGCGACGTTGATGGTGTTGCCCAGCGACTTGCTCATCTTCCGCCCGTCCTTGTCCACCATGAACCCGTGCGTCAGCAGCGCCGCATAAGGCGGGCGCCCGATCGCCCCCAGCCCCGTCAGCATCGACACCTGGAACCACCCGCGGTGCTGATCCGAGCCTTCGAGGTACAGATCCACCGGCGCTTCGCCGGCATCCTCTCGCGCCTGCCCGAGCCGGCGCATCACCGACGCCCACGAGCACCCCGACTCAAACCACACATCAAAGATGTCCTGCATCGGCGCCAGCGTCGATTCATCGAGCTCCGCCGGCGCCCCCGGATCGTTCGCCCGATCCCACGACGCCAACAAGTCACTCGGCGCCTCAGTCAGCCACGCGCCGGAACCCTTCTGCTCAACAACCTCCGCCACCGCCCGAACGCTCGCCGGCGTCAGCAGCACGTTCCCCTGCGCATCACGAAAGGCAGGGATCGGCAGCCCCCACGAGCGCTGGCGCGACAAGCACCAGTCCGGGCGCGATTCCAGCATCCCCGCCAGGCGCTTGCGCCCCCACGCCGGGATGAACTCCACGGAATCAAGCGACGCCTCCGCCAGCTCGCGCAGCGTCTTCCCGTCCCGCGCCGTCGCCCGGTCCACTGCCACGAACCACTGCTCCGTCGCCCGGAAGATCACCGGCGTCTTCCCCCGCCAGTCGTGCGGGTACGAGTGCGAATACACGTGCGAGTGATAGAGATGCCCGCTCGCTTTCAGACGATCCGTGATCGGTTGGTTCGCGTCGAACACGACCTGCCCGCGCACCCACTCCGGCGCCGAGTCGTCGTACGAACCGTCTTCCAGCACCGGGCAGTAGATCGGCAGCCCCTCGCGCAACCCGGTCTGATAGTCATCCTGCCCGTGCCCCGGCGCGGTATGTACTAGCCCGGTGCCGTCCTCGAGCGTCACATAGTCAGCCGCGACCACGCGGTGCACCGTGGGCGCCTCGTCCAGCTCATGGCGCTCGCGCAGCGCCGCCTCATGCGCGGCGCGCTCGATGAACGGGTGCATGTACCGCAGCCCAACGAGGTCCGACCCCTTGCACGTCGCGATGACCTGCGGCTCGTCGTGCTTCTCGAGCCCGGCGATCTTCCCGATCATCTCTTTCGCAACAACAACAGCGCGCCCGCCCAACTCGACCAGCGCGTACTCAAAATCGTTGTGCACCGCGACCGCCAGGTTCGCAGGCAAGGTCCACGGCGTCGTCGTCCAGATCATGAACCCCGCGCCGTCAACGTCATTCACACCGAACGCGCTCGCCAGCGCTGACTGATCTTCTGCCTCGAACACGACATACACCGAGAGGTCGTCGCGGTCCATGTACTCAAGCTCGGCCTCCGCCAGCGCCGTCTCGTTCGCCGGCGACCAGTGCACCGCCTTGAGCGCCCGGTACACGATCCCCTGCTCCACCATCTCCGCGAACACCCGCAGCGTCTCCGCCTCGTACGCCCGCTGCATCGTCAGGTACGGCGCGTCGTAATCCGCCATCGTCAGCAGCCGCTTCATCTCGCCCGACTGCTGCTTGATGAACTTCTTCGCGTGCGCCTCGCAGTCCGAGCGCACCGCCCGCCGACGGTCGCTGTCGCTCAGCGTCTCAAGCTTCTTGATCTTCCCGCTCTCCACCGCCGCCGTCATCACCTGATGCTCGATCGGCAGTCCATGGCAATCCCACCCGGGCGTGTACGGAGTGTCGAACCCCGCCATCGCCTTCGTGCGCACCACGAAATCCTTGAGACACTTGTTCAGCATGTGCCCCAAGTGGATCGAACCGTTCGCGTAGGGGGGGCCGTCGTGAAAGACGAACTTCGCCGAGCCCGCACGCTCGTCGCGCAGCTTCGCGTACAGCCCCAGCTTCTCCCAGCGCTTCATGCTCTGCGGCTCGTTCTGCACCAGATTCGCCTTCATCGGGAAGGACGTCCTGGGCAGGTTCAGCGTCTTGCGGAAGTTGGTCTTCTTCTCGGAAGCGTCGGCGGTGCTCATGGCGGGTCTCGTCGGAGGGTGGTCGAAGCAGGCGATGGTATCGGCAGTCTGTCCGGGCTCGAAAGGGAGAAGCTCTTGAAACGAAAACGGCCCGCCGTGAGAGGGCGGGCCGCTGGAAGATCGGTATGGACCGACGACGGCTTACTTGTGCTCGAAAATAGACTGCGTCCGCAGCACGAGGCCGTCGCCCGCGAGCAGGTGGTAGGTCTGCGCGTGAACCTCGCGCCGGAAGCGCTGCAGGTCGACGATCGAGGCGCAGCGACCGCCGTTGTCGTCTTCCCAAAGGTGACGGGCGGCGTCCTGCTCTTCCGCGAACTCGGTCAGCTCGCGGTAGGTCGCGTTGTACAGGTTCTCGGGGAGCGTCTCGGTCTGCACCGTGCTCATCACGTTCACAAGGTCGCCGAAGGGCTGCTCGTGATCCCGCTCGCCCGCGCAGGGGAACTCGGCGACGAGGCCCCGCTCGTTCAGGTTCAGGCTTTGGTCGGTGACGATCTCGGTCGCGCACACGCCGCTGTGGGCGAAGCGCAACAGGTGCGACCCGGGCATCACCCAGGCCTCGAAGTCATACTCACCATGCTGGATCAGCGAGCGGCTGCGGATCTGGAACAGCTCCGGGTGCACCGCTCGTCGGTACAAGATGAGTTTGTAAGCCTGCAGCCCCGCCGACTTGGCGGGCTGAGACATCGGGTTGCGTGTGGTCTGGCTCATGGCTCTTGTCCTTGGAGGAGGGGGAGAACAGTAGCCCCGTTTGAGGAGATGGCAAGGATTGTCTTCCTATTCTTCCTGAATCACAAGGATGAATGCCGAAGTTTGTCAGGTGTTCTTTTTGCGCTTCCCGGAGCGCTCTGCACAACCTGTTGTGGTCGCGCGGGTTGACGAAGCCGCCCGCAAAGCCGCGCACTTTGAGTGATTCCCCCTAATCAGGCGTCCCGCCCATGAACCCCGCCCGCTCCATCCTCGATCCCCTCAAACGAACCGCCTCCGCCGCCCGCGTGCGCGCCCTCCTGCGCCAACTCGACGCCGCCAAACCCGCCGCCGCCGACGCCCTCATCACCGCCGTCGCCCGCGGCTCACTCACCCCCGAGGCCCGCACCGACGCCGCCGAGGGCCTATTCCGCCGCTGGGACCGCCTTGAAGAAGTCCAGCGCGCCAAGCTGATGCGCGTCGGCCCTACCCGCTGGACCGCCGCCCTCGCACGTCTCGAGCGCGATGAGGACCCCGCAGTTCGCGGCGCCGCGGCCTCGCTCGCCGAAAAGTGGCCCGTCCCCGAAGCCGTCCGCGCCGCGGCGCGACTCCTCACCGACCCCAGCCCCGTCGTTGCCGATCAGGCCGAGCGCTCCCTCATCGCCGCCGCTAATAGCGCTGAGCCGTCTGTGCTGGATGAAGTCTACGCCGACCTGGCCGCCCGCTACCCCGAGCACCGCCGCCGCGCCATCCTCCGTGCCGCGCTGACCCTCGCCGAGAATGGCGCCCCCCGTATCAGGGCGTGGCTCCGCGAAGGCGGTGAGGACCAGATGATGCCCCTCCGCGCCGTGCTCAAGGAAAACGCCAGCGTCTCCCGCGCCCAGGCCGTGCGTCTGCTCGCCGAGCCGGCGCTCGCCCCCGCCGCCGCGGCACGTCTCGCCTCGCCGGCGTCTGCCGAAGAGCACGAATCCACCCTGGCCCTCGCGCCGCTGCTCATGGCCCGCGATCGCAGCCGCGCGCTCCGCCGCCTACCCAACCCGCTCGCCCTCATCCCGGCCCAGGACGATCTCGAACGCCTCAGCGAAACCACCCGCCTCGGCGCCCTCTGGTGGGCCGACCTCGCCCCCGCCCCGAGCGCCGCCCGCGTCGCCGTCATCGCCACCATGCTCGCCGACCCAGAGCCCGCCATCCGCTGCGCCGCGGTGCGCCGCCTGGGCGCCCTCGCCGAAGCCGGCGCCCCCGCGATCGAGGCCCTCGAATCCGCCGCCTTCGACGCCGACCCCCGCGTCGCCTGCGCCGCCCTGCGCGAACTCGACCGCGCCGAACCCTCCTCCGCTGCGCGTCTCGCCCGTCATCTCTCAGCCAGCCCGTCCGGAGCCATCCGCCGCGCCGCCCAGCGCACCCGCCCCGCCGCTGACGCCTGGGAACTCGTCGCCGCCGCCGACGCCCGCGGCTGGCGCGCGCTCCGTGCGCAGCATCAGAGCGATCCCGAAAGCGTTCTCGCCGACCTCCGCCGCCGGGGGGCCGAATCGGACGCGCCGGCGCGCACGCTGGCGGTCCACGCCGCCCGCCGCCTGGGCGTCACGCTCGAAATCGAAAACACCCTCCTGCGCGCACTGCAGGCCGAAGACGCCCGCCTCGCCGCCTCCGCCGCCTCCGCCCTCGGCGAGAACGACACCGCCGCGGCCCGCGCCGCCCTCTCCTCCGCACTCGCCCACCCCGACCCCCGCGTCCGCGCCAACGCCCTCGAAGCCATCGCCCGACGCGACCCCGACGAGCCCGTCGTCCGCGCCTGGGTCGCGAACGAAATCCCCCGCGCCCGCGGCAACGCCGTGCGCGCCCGCGTCGTCCTCGCCCGCGACGACAACGCGACCGGTCAGCTCGACCGCATGCTCCGCGATCCTTCGCCCGGACACCGACTCTCGGGCCTCTGGGTCGCCGAACGCGCCGCCGCCGTTGATCTCAGCGAACGCGTTGCAGAGATCGCCCGCGAGGAAGCCGAGCCGCAGGTCAGAGAGCGGGCCCGCCGCTGCGCGCGCCGCCTGCTCGCCGAGATGCGCCGCCAGGACCCTCGCCCGGCGTCACCCCTCTCGCCCGCATAGGCTTCATGCATGAGATATCAGACGTTCCGTGGCGGGGTGATTCTCCGCTTGCTTGTTGTCCTGCTCCTTATCGGTGTGATCGGCGCCGCGACGGCGTACCTCGTCATCACGCGTACCCCAGCCGGCAAGGCGCTCGGCGGCGACGCCGTCGATTGGGCCGCGCGCCAGGTGGTCTCCATCGTCGAGCGCACCATCGTCCCCGACGTCGGGTTCGACCGCTTCGAGTACCGCGCCCCGCGCACGCTCCGCTTCGTCAACCTCACCCTCACCGCCCCCGACGGCACGCAGGTCGCCTCCGCCGAGACCGTCGAGGTCGAGCTGACCAAACTCCCCAAGTACGGCGAGGCGGTGTACATCGAACGCATCGGCGTGAAACGCGGCCTGCTCGAACTGCTCGAAACGCGCGACCCAGACGGCGGCGTCGGCTTCCTCGGCCTCGTCCCCTTCGTCGAGCCAAACACTGAGGAGCAGCCGGCGCAACCGGACCGCCCCGCGCAGAACTTCGACCAGCAGCGCCGCCTCAGCGACGCGCTGCAGATCCGCCTCGTCACGCTCGACGACTGCGGCCTGCGCTACACGCCCGCCAGCGGCGACCCGCCCATGCGCCTCGCCGGCATCACAACCGAACTCAACATCACGCCCGAGGACGAGGGCGGGAACCGCTGGCACCGCTTCGACCTCGATCTCGGGCGCGGCTCATCCTTCGACGCCCAGCTCGCCGGACGCGTGGACCTCGACCGCGTCATCATCGATCTCAATCCCTCAACAATCGCGCTCGATCTCACCGACGGCCCGGCCGAGCAGCTCCCGCCCATGATCCAGTCCATGCTGGCCGAATACGACGCGCGGGGGTCGCTCCGCCTCAACGTCGAGGGCAGCGTGCCCGTGCGGGACTTCAACGCGGCCCGCGCCGACGCCGGGCTGCGTCTCGACGGCTTCAACATCGCCTTCGGCGAGTACCGCGTGCCCATCGACAACGCGCAGATCGATCTCGCCCTGGCGCAGGGCACAGCCACGATCAACCGCGGCGACATCAACGCGATGGGGGGGCAGGCCCGCCTGACCGGCGCGATCGACCTGAGCGATGACGCCCAGGCCGCCAACGCCTCCTGGACGATCAACGGCATGCGCTTGCGCGAGATCCTCCGCGGCGGCACGCCTTCCGGGCAGGCGCCGGCCCTGGCGGGCGTCGTGCTCAGCAGCGGCGACGCGACCATGCGCGCGGGCGACGGCCTGAGCTCACTCCGCGGTCAGGGAACCGTGGACATCACCCAGGGGCGCTTCACGAAATTCGATCTGCTCTCTGATCTGATCCGCTTGGTCGATACGCGCTCGCAGTCATCGCGCGAAGCGCAGCTGACAAGCGAAATGCACGGCGTCTTCACCCTGCGCGGGCCCGCGGTCGATTTCTCACAGGTCGAGCTCAAGACACCCGTGCTCGCGGCCCGGGGTAACGGCGTCTTTCACTTTGACGGGCGCCTTGATTTCGTCCTCAACGGCGGCCCCCTCGAACGCGTGCAGGACCTGCTCGGCGACGTCGGACGCATCTTCGGCGCCGTCACCGACCAGCTCGTGAAGTACCGCGTGCGCGGAACAGCGGGCAAACCCGATGTCTCCATCGCCCCGCTCGGCGTCGGCGCCCAGGTGGACCGGAGCATGCTGCCTTGACCCCCATCCTTCTCATGGGCCTGCGCGGCTCGGGCAAGAGCACCGCCGGCGACGCACTCGCCCGCGAGTTCGAGCGCCCGTTTGTGGATCTCGACGACGCGACTCTCGCGTGGATGGGCTTCCCAAACGTCCGCGAAGCGTGGGAGAGCGCGGGCGAAGCCGCGTTCCGCACCGCCGAGCTCGAAGCCCTGCGCGGCGCCCTCGCCCAGACGCCCGGCGCGGTGATCGCCCTCGGCGGCGGCACGCCGACGGTCGAGGGCTTCGAAGAACTATCGGCCGGAACGCGCCGCTACTACCTCCACGCGTCCCCCGCGGCGCTCCGCGCACGCCTGCGCGAGAACGACGAGAACCGACCCGCCCTGACCGCCAACTCAGCGCTGGATGAGATCGAAGAGGTCTACCGCGTGCGCGACCGCCTGTACCGCCGTGTGGCGCACGAGGTGATCGACGCGGAAGGAACACCCGAGCAGACGCTGCGGGCCCTCGCGCGTCAGGCGGCCAGCGAGTAGCGCCCGCGCGCCAGGCGCTTCGTCAGAAGCTCCTGATCGCCCTCGCGTTCAAACCCCGTGAACACCGCGGCCATGCGAACCGGCCCCGGCTCGTCATCCTCCAGCCACACCACATTCGCGTAGGCGAAGACGCTGTACAGGTCGCCCCGGTGGTCGCCCAGCGCCGCCGGCAGATCCAGACGGATCGCCACGGCGGTGCCCGGCTCGACCCCCTCGTCGAGCTCGAAGCGCACGCCCCCCTCCGAGACGTCGTAGGCGTGCCCGTCCCAGATGAAGTCCTCCCGGTCCAGCGGGCGGAGCATCAATCGGGTGTACATGGGCGGGAGCTCGTAGCGGACGTGCTGACGGCGGTCGCTGAGCCGGTGCATAAGGCGCCCTCCTTGCAGAAGCGTGCGCCCTATCGGTCGTCGGTCCAGCGGAGTTGAGAAGAAAACCCTCGCCGCCCCGAGATCAGCCCTCGCGCCCCTCCCCGGAGAGATCGATCCGGGCCGTGGCCACCTCAAGCCCCGTCGCCTCCGCGATCTCCCGCAGCAGCCCCGGCCCCACGGCGTCAAAGAACCGCCGGCTCAGGTCGGGCGGCACGTCGTGCACGCCCCCATCATCGTCCTGCACATGGAGGTGGTCGGAAAGGTCCGCGTCGTAGCGGGCCGGGCCCGAGGTGGTGGCGAGCCGCCGGCACAAACCCCGCTCGCAGAAGGCCTCCAGGGCGTTGTACACCGTGGCCAAGCTCAGCGACTCGTCCGCGTCCCGCACCAGGCGGTACAGCTCCTCGGCCGTGGGGTGCGTCCTGGTGGCCGCCAGGGCGCGGTAGATCGTCTCCCGCTGGCGCGTGCAGCGCAGACCGCAGCTGCAGAAGCGTTCCCTGGGATGAAGGGGCTCGGCGTCAGGCACGTCTCGGAGGTCCTCCCGGTACAGCATGATAGGGACGCGGACCGCCCCGGGCGAAACGCGTAGTGTTGGGGCGATGATCGCACAGGCCGAAACCCAGGAGACACCGATCGAACACCAACTCTGGTGCGAGGGCTGCGGCTACCGCCTCGACGGCCTCGAAGGCGACGGCGCCTGCCCCGAGTGCGGGCGCGAGCGCGCCCTCTCAGACCCCGCCCGAAGAACCGGCTCGCCGTGGCAGCGCCGCCCATCAATTGTCGGATGGCTCGCGAGCGGCTTCGCCGTGCTGCGTCGCCCAAGAGCCTTCTGGGACAAAGTGAGCGTCGATCGCGTCAGCGGGCGCAACCTCGCCCTCCTGAACGCCGGCGTGACGGCGCTCATCGCCGTGGGCATCCCCGCGTTTGTCATGCGCGACCCGGGGTTCTTCATCGCCTTCTGGCTGCTCGCGTCAGGCACGGTCTTGACGCTGACGCTCGTCGAGCAGTGGGGGATCCGCTTCTGGGGCAACGTCCACGGCGGGCGTATCACGAAGGGCGTCGCCTGGGCCGTGTGCGGGCACGCCAGCTTCGGCTGGGTGATCGGCGGCGTGCTCGTTGCGACCGGCTGGATCGTGGGCGGTCTGATCGCTGACGGTCGAGGCGCGAGCTGGGGCGCGCTGGGATGGCGCATCGCTTTCGCGGCGCCGGTCTCCGTCGGGTTCGTCGTCGGCGGGGGCGTCGTCGGTCTGCTGCTCTTTGAGACCCTGACCTACCTCGGCGCCCGGCGCATGCGCTTCGCCAACGCCCCGCGCGAAACCTAACGCCCGATCCGCCACACCACCGTCAGGAAACGCCACGGCACCCGCGGCCCCACCCCCCGCAGCGCCAGACGACGGTGACGCGACATCAGCGCGTGTGCCGGCTCGTACCGCTTCCGCTCCGCGTTATCGAGAATCAGGTACCCCCCGCGCCGAACCTTGCGCGCAGCGTGCGTCACGCACGCCACCCGCGAGCGCCCGTCAACAAACACAAAATCAAGCGACCGGTCATCAAAGCGCTCGATCGTCCGCGCGTACCGCTCGTAGCTCACGCCCCTGTGCCCGAGATGCCCCGAGATGTACAGATCATCCTCCGCAGACTCGTCGTCCGCCGGGCTGTGGATCACCTCGACGTTCGCGAGGTGTTCCTCAGCCGCCGTCTCGCGCACCCGCTGGGCCCACCCCGGGTGATGCTCCGCCGCGGTGATGTGCCCCACACGCCGAGCGAAAAACAGCGTGGACCCGCCCGAGCCGAACTCAAACCCCCGCATCGAAGGATCGAGGCGGCGCATCAGCCACGAGATCGCCGGGTACGTGACCCACGGCTCATCCGCCCGCAGCGGATCGCGCCCGGGCGCGAATGAGGACACCCAGCGTTTCATCCCGGCACATCGCGGGAACGCGCGGTCACGTCGGGATGGAAGAGCGAGCGTGGTCATCAGCGGGGACTACCGAACCTACCACTCGTTCCGAAGACCGGCGGGCGGGTTTCGTGAAGGTTGTGTGAGGGCAGGGCCGCCCGCTCACCCCATCACTCGGTCCATCCCGAGCTGCTTGCGGATCACCGAGAGCTGTCCCGCGTGGTAGTTCTCGTGCGCCGCCATCGCCCCGATCATCCCCGCGCACGTCTGCCCGAACATGCGGAAGTCCTCTTCCAGCTCCCCCGCCGCCTTCTCCTCGGGCAACCCGCTGAACCAATCACTGAACGCCTGGCGGCGCTCCTTGAGCGCCGCGGTCAGCTCGGAGAAGGGCGGGTAGCCGCTGTCCGCCGGTTCGGTGCCGCCGCCGAAGTGGTCCTTGTACTGCTCCCCGAGCGTTCCCCGCTGAGCGAAATGCTCGAGCGCCCAGTCATACGTCCGCGCGAGGTGCCCCGCGATCCACGCCGCGTTGTTGCCGCCGCCATCGGGGCGGACGTAGGCGTTGGAGTCGTCGAAGCCTTCCAGCGCTTTTTCCGTGGTGAAGATCGCGAATCCCATCGAGCCCAGCGCCGCCGTTTTCAGGTCGCTCATCGCTCAGTTCTCCTGGTACACCGTCACCGGCTTGCGATCAGCCGCCACGATGTCGAGCCTTTTCACGTCCGCGTCCCGCGGCGCAGAGGCCAGCGACGACGCGTCCTTCGTGATCTCCTCGGCGATGTGCGTCATCGCTTCGACAAACCGGTCCAGCGTCGCCAGCGACTCCGTCTCCGTCGGCTCCACCATCAGGCAGTCGCGCACCGGCCAGTGCATCGTCGGCGGGTGGATGTCGTAATCGATCAGCCGCTTGGCGATGTCGTTGAGCGTCACGCCGCGGTCCAGCAGCTTCCGCGGCACCGTCACGAACTCGTGCGCCGCGAACTTCTTCTTCGCCGAGTCGAAATACGGCATCTCGTAGACGCCCTCGAGCTTCGCCGCGAGGTAGTTGGCGTTGAGCACGGCGAGCTCCGCAACGTTGCGCAGCCCGTCCGGCCCGCACGCCCGGATGTACGCCCAGCAGCGCACCAGCACGCCGAACTGCCCGAGGAACGACCGCACCTTGCCGATCGAATCCGGACGGTCGTAGTCAAGGTCGTACGTCCCATCAGCCAGCTTCACCACCTGCGGCGTAGGCAGGTATTTCGACAGCTCTTCGGTGACGACGATCGGCCCAGACCCCGGCCCGCCGCAGCCGTGCGGCGTGCTGAAGGTCTTGTGCGTGTTGTAGTGCATGGCGTCGGCGCCGAAGTCGCCGGGGCGCGCCTTGCCGAGAATGGCGTTCATGTTGGCGCCGTCGAGGTACAGCAGCCCGCCGGCGTCGTGGATGATCGACGCGATCTCGTTGATCTTCCGATCGAAGAGCCCCGCGGTGTTGGGGTTCGTGATCATGAAGCCCATGATCGTGTCCGGGCCCTCCTGATCGATCTTCCGCTTCAGATCATCGAGGTCCGTGTAGCCGTCCGGGGCGTCAACGGGGATGGCCGCAGCGCCGCACATCGCGCACGACGCCGGGTTGGTCCCGTGCGCGCTCGAGGGCGACAGCACCTTCGTGCGCTGCTGCTGACCGATCGCGTTGAAGTGCGCCCGGAACACCTTGAGCGCCGTGTACTCGCCATGAGCCCCGGCCGCCGGCTGCAGCGACGCCTCGTGCAGCCCCGCGATCTCCTGCAGGAACAGGCGCGTCTCATAGAGCAGACGCAGTGCGCCCTGAATATCGGCGCTCTCCTGCATCGGGTGCAGCCCCGTGAACCCCGGGTGCCCCGCGGCCTGCTCGTTGATCCGCGGGTTGTGCTTCATCGTGCATGAGCCCAGCGGGTAGAACTGCGCATCGATCGAGAACTGACGCTGCCCCAGGTGCGTGTAGTGACGCACCACCTGCGGCATGCCCAGCTCGGGCCACGCCGGCGACGTCCCGGCGATCGACTGCGGCACGCGCGTTTCCTCGACATCGAGCGCCGGGAAGGTCACCGCGCGGGCGCCGGGCGAGTCCTTCTCGAAGATCGTCGGGATCGTCGGGCGGTCGCCGCGGGTCTCGGCGGCGGGAGCGCCGGCCAGATGGATGTCGGCGGCCGGGTTCACTTCTACGGCGGATGGTGTGCTCATGGTCGTCATGCGGGCCCCGTGCTTAGTGTCCGGCCTCGGTCAGAATCCGTTCGATCAGCTCGTCGTCGTCAGGGAACAGCCCCGACTGCGGCAACCGGCGCAGCAGGCCGGGCCAATCCGACCCACCCTCAGCGCCGCTCTTTGTTCCGTTGGGATCGTTGAACGCGGTGCGGAAGAACGGGATCGCTTCTTCAACGCGCCCGTTCCCCGCCAGCGTCACGCCCGTCCAGAACGACATCTCGACGTTCGTCGGGTTCAGCTCCTGCGCCGCGTGGTAATGCTCCAGCGCTGCGCCGAGGTCGTCCTCTTCCAGTGCCCTGTCGCCGGCGTTCATCTCGTCGTACGCGCGGTGCAGGTCAAGAAGCCGGCGCAGTTCTTTCAGCGGCTCAGTGTGATCGGCGACACGCAGATCCATCTCCCGCCCCCGCCACCCGGCGCCGCGCTCGCCCGACACGACGAGGATCGACGCCGACTGCTTGCCCCGCACATCGCCGCCCGCTTTCTGCGCCGCCTCCATCGCACGCATCATCCGCTCGCTGAGCGGCTCGCCGGCGGACTCCTCAAACGCATCGCTCATCGCCTCCGCCACGCCCTCGAGGTGCATCATGTTCGCCTGACACGCCCAGGAATCGCCGTTCTTGTTGACGTGTGACACGGAGCCGACAACAGGGATGCACGAATCTCCCGTGAAACTCAACACCCGCCCGTCAGCGTCGATCATCGCCACCTGGCGCACTTCGGGAGCCGGGTCCACAGAACGCAGCGCCTCGAACGCGTCACCCGCGCTCTTGCCCGAACGCATCAGATCAAGCCCCATAGGCCCGTAGCTGATCTCCGCCAGGCTCTGCGTCGCCACCGCCCCCACGCCCGCCTCCGCCCACGGCACGACCGAGCCCACATCAAACCAGTGGCTCTGCACGGCGACACCCAGCTGCCCCGTCTCACCGTCACGCGCCACGATCGAGTACGTCGCCGAAGCCACGCCCGCCGCCGCAAACGCAAGGATGAGCGCAACCAGCCGGATCACGCCGCGCCCTCCCGCAACGCGCTCACCAGAGCGTCAAGATCGGCCTTCGTGCGTTTCTCGGTGACGGCGACCAGCAGCTCGTTCTCCCCACCAACGCGACTTGCCTGCGGGCTGGAAAGATCAACCCCCGGCGAGATGTTCTTCTCACGGCAATGATTGATAATCCGCTCCGCCGGCACAGGGCACGTCACCACGAATTCGTGGAAGAAATCGCCTGAATGCTTCAATGAGAAACCATCAAGGGCGTCGATCCGCTTCGCCAGCGCGTGCGCCTTGTGCCAGCACTGTTCCGCCACCTCGCGCAACCCCTGCGGCCCCATCGCCGTCATGTGCATCGTCGCTCGCAGCGCGAGCAGGCCCTGGTTCGTGCACACGTTGCTCGTCGCTTTCGCCCCGCGGATGTGCTGCTCGCGCGTTTGCAGAACAAGCGCGAACGCCCGCCGCCCGTCCTCGTCCACCGTCTCGCCGACCAGCCGCCCCGGCATCTTGCGCAGGAACTTCTGCCGCGCCGCGAACAACCCGAGGTACGGCCCGCCCATCTGCATCGGGATCCCCAGCGGCTGCCCCTCACCCACCGCGACATCCGCCCCGCAATCGCCGGGGCTCTTCAGCAGCGCGCACGCGATCGGGTTGAAGACGGCGACTTTCAGCGGATCAGCGCCCTTGTCATTGGCCACCTGAGCCGCATCGAAACACGCCGACACATCCTCAATCAATCCGAACACATTCGGCGACTGCACAACCACCGCCGCGACGTCAAAGTCCGCGTGCTCGCCCACCGCGGCCGGCGCGACCAGGCCGTCCTCGCCCGCCGGCGCCACAACCAGCTCCGCCGGCAGATCAGAAAGATGCGTCCGCAGCGTCGCGAGGTAATCCGGATGCACCGTCGACGCGACCAGCACCCGCCGCTTGCCCGTCGCGTTCAGCGCCAGGTTCACCGCCTCCACCATCGCCGTCGCCCCGTCATACAGCGAAGCGTTGGCGATCTCCATCCCCGTCAAACGCACGATCTGTGACTGGAACTCGAAGAACGCCTGCAGCGCCCCCTGCGACGCCTCCGCCTGATAGGGGGTGTACGCCGTCAGGAACTCGCCCCGGCTGATCATCTGATCCACAAACGCCGGCACGAAGTGGTCATACGCCCCCATGCCCATGAAGCACGCGCCGGAGGCCGCCGGACGATTGAGAGCGGTCAGCTCCGCGACCTCCCGCTGCAGCTCCAGCTCCGAGGCCGCCGGGGGCAGGTCCAGATCCCCCGCGAAGCGCGACTCCGCCGGGATCGCCTCGAACAGCTCATCGATCGTCGCGACGCCCACCGCGTCAAGCATCTCCCGCCGCTGCTCAGCCGTGATCGAGGTGTAATCCATGCTCGCGGAGCCTCCCGATTCTGCGTGTCTTCGCCCGTGAGGGAACCATCCTAGAACTTCTTGGTTGACTAGGCTACGAAACGTCCAACCGCTCCCCGGAGACCCCGATGCGCCGATTCCTCGCCCTGCTGTCCCTCACCACCGTCGCCCTCGCCGGCTGCGCAAGCACCCTGTCCGCCGGCATCGAGCCCGAACGCGACGACATCGACGACATGACCCGGCGCATCGCCACCCTCGCCAGCGAAGACTTCGGCGGACGCGCCCCCGGCACCCCCGGCATCGAACGCGCCGCCCGCTACATCGAGAGCGAGCTCGCCGACCTCGGCGCCCAACCCTGGAACGGCTCCTGGCGACGCCCCTTCGAGGTCGCCGGCGAACTCCGCGTCCTCAGCGCCTCCTTCGCCTACGAAGCCCCCGGCGCCACCGGCGAACTCGCCATCGAAGAACAGTTCAACCCCCTCGGCGTCTCCGGCGAGGGCGCCGCCGAAGGACCCCTCGCCTTCGTCGGCTACGCCATCGAGGACGGCAAGGACGGTTACTCCAGCTTCAACGACACCGACGACCTCACCGGCAAGATCGCCATCCTCCTCCGCTTCGAGCCCATGAACGAAAACGGCCAGAGCCGCTGGTCCGATGACGGCTCCTGGACCAGCGCCGCCGCCCTCCGCAGCAAGTTCCGCAGCGTCCTCGACCGCAACCCCGCCGGCGTCATCTTCGTCTCGCCTCCCGGCGTGGCCGACCCCCGCGCCGCCACGCTCCCCACCGCCCGCTCCACGCGCCTCGGCGACCGCTTCGACGTCCCCGTCGTCGCCGCCACGACCGAAGCCGTCGACCGCCTCGTCCAGCTCTCCGACTACAACGCCCGCTCTCTCGAAGACCTCCGCCGCCTCGCCGACGCGGGCGACGCCGGCGTCATCGACCTCCCCGCCGGGCGCGTCCGCCTCGACGTCAACATCACCATCGACCGCGTGCGCACCGACAACGTCGCCGGCGTCATCCCCGGCCGCGGCGACCTCGCGGACGAATGGCTCATCATCGGCGCCCACTACGATCACCTCGGCCTCGGCGCCGGTTCCGCCGGACGCTCCCGCGCCGGCGCCAACACCGGCAAGATCCACCCCGGCGCCGACGACAACGCCTCCGGCGTCGCCGGCGTCCTCCACGCCGGCGAAGACCTCGCCCGCGAGTACTCGCTGCTGCCGCCAAACGCCGACGCCCGCTCCGTCATGCTCCTCTTCTTCAGCGCCGAAGAAACCGGCCTCCTCGGCTCCCGCGCCTTCGTCGAGGACGAACTCGTCAATCCCCAGTCCGTCACCGCCATGCTCAACCTCGACATGATCGGCCGTCTCCGTTCCAACAAGCTCGACATCATGGGCTCAGGCACCGCCGAAGAGTTCGACGACATCCTCGCCGCCTACTGGGAAACGCACGCTGTCAACGCCGCCCTCACCGCCAGCGGCCTTGGTCCCTCCGATCACGCCAGCTTCTACCGCGCCGGCATCCCCGTCCTTGCCTTCCACACCGGCACCCACGCCGACTACCACACACCCGCTGACACCCCCGACACCATCAACGCCCGCGGCGCCGCCCGCGTTGCCAACATCGTCAGCGACCTCGCCTACGACCTCGCCACCCGCCCAGACCAACTCGACTTCGTCGAAACCAGCGCCCCGCGCCGCCAGGGCCCCAGCCGCCGCTCAAACGTCAGCCTCGGCTTCATGCCTGGCAGCTACGACGAATCAGAGCGCGGCGTCCTCCTCGGCGAGATCATCCCCGGCTCCCAGGCCGAGAAAGCCGGCCTGAAGCAAGGCGACCGCATCATCGCCTGGAACGGCGAAGAACTCGCCAACGTCTTCAGCTACATGCAGGCCCTCAGCGGGCATAAGCCGGGCGACAAGGTCACGCTCACCGTCGAACGAGGCGAAGAGGTTCTGGAACTGCCCGCAACGCTCGGCACGTCCGACCGCTCGCGCTAAGCCGCAAATTCACCCGCAACCCGTACTCCACGCAGCGATCAAAAGCGCAAGGTCCTCGCCTCCGACCACCCCTGACTCATCAAGATCCGCCGCGACATCCATCGAGCCCCAGGCGGCCACCAGGATCGCGAGATCAGCGCCACCAACACAGCCATCGCCATTGAGATCCGCAGGGCTGGGCGCGCGCCCGAAGACCACGTAACTCTCCCCCGCGCCGTCGTTCCCGTTCGGATCGCCACGCTCCGCACCGATGATGAAATCATCAACCCCATCGCCGTTGAAATCACCCGCCGCAGAGACACGGTCGCCGCTGCGGTCATCCTCGTCGATCCCGCTCACGACAAACCCGTTGGCGCCATCCAACGAAGACAGCTCGATCACGCCCGAGGCTCCAACACCAGCGCCCCCGAACACCACATAGCTTTCGCCGGCGTCAACCGTCCCGTTCGGATCGGCGAGCGTTGCCCCAATGACCAGATCGTCGGCCCCATCGCCGTTGACGTCACCCGCCATTGAAACGGAGTGCCCGCTGCGATCGGACGCGTCGATCCCGTGAATGACAAAGCCGTTGGAACCGTCGATGGACGAGAGTTGGAATGTTCCTGACGCCACGACGCCCGCGCCCCCGAACACCACATAGCTCTCGCCGGCCTCACCGGTCCCGTTCGGATCAGCGTCCCCGGCCCCGATGATCAGGTCATTCGCCCCGTCGCCGTTGATGTCACCCGCCCCGGAGACCGAGAAGCCACTCTCATCCTCCCTGTCGATCCCACTGATCGCGAAGCCGTTCGATCCGTCAAGGGAATCAAACCGGAATGTCCCGCTCGATACGCCGCCCCCAAAAACCACATAGCTCTCGCCGGCGGAGAGATTCCCGTTGGGATCGGCGCCGTCGGCCCCGATGATCAGGTCATCGACGCCATCACCGTTGACGTCGCCCGCACACGAGACCGAACGACCACTGAAATCTCTATCCGTGATCCCGGTAAGAACAAAGCCGTCAGGATCGTTCGGTCCGCTCAGCAGGTTTAACCGGAGTGAGCCCGTCGCGCCGACGTTGGCGCCTCCAAAGACCACATAGCTCTCGCCGGCACTGCTTCTTTGATCTGGATCGGCAGAGGTCACGCCGATGATCAGATCGTCAAAGCCGTCGCCGTTCACGTCGCCCGCTGATGACACCGCTCGCCCACTCGTGTCATACGCATCGATCCCGTTGAGAACGAAGCCATTCGATCCGTTGAGCGACGAGAGGTTGATCGATCCCGAAGCGCCCACGCCCGCTCCGCCGAACACCACAAAGGTCGCCCCCGCATAAAAATTCCCGAATGGATTCACGTTCGGCGCGCCGATGAGCAGATCATCAGCCCCGTCCCCGTTGATATCGCCAGCGGAAGACACCGCGGTCCCACTGAAGTGACTCTCGTCAGCCCCATTGATGACGAAGCCGTTGGAGCCATCCAGCGAGGAGAGATCGAACGAACCCGACGCCCCGACGCCCATACCCCCGAAGACCACATAGCTCTCGCCGGCGTAGCTGTCACCGTTGGGATCACCGCCCCGCGCTCCGATGATGAGGTCGTCGATGCCGTCTTCGTTGATGTCGCCGGCGCACGAAATCGAACCACCACTGCCGTCCCCCGCATCGATCCCGTTGATCACAAAGCCGTTGGAGCCGTCAAGTGACGAGAGATCAAGCTCCGCCGGGAAAAGCGACTGAGAAAGCGCAAGAGAAGAACCGGCAAGAGCGACAATCGCGGCGGGAGTGCGGAGCATAGTGATCCCTTCGAGATCAGGGAGGCCATTCATACCCTACAACACGCACGCAGGAACCCAAAGAAGAAAGCCTGGAACGGCGTTGTGAACACACCACGCGGTATACGTGCAATGATTTCTTAACAATTACTTCCCAACAGCCCGCCGCACCCGCCGCTCAACCGCCGCCGGGTCACCAAACGCCAACTCAAAAAGCTCCGCGTGACGCGCGCCCGAGATCTGCCCGGGCGCCTCGCGCAGCAGCGCGTCGATGTACGTCGCGAGTGACTCGCGTTCGTGCTCGAACAGGTACACGAACACCGCGTGCGCCTGCGCATACAACGCCTCGGCCGTACGCGCGTGCGCGTGACCGTCCCCAGCCTCCGTCATCCGCACCAGCGCCGCCAGCGGAACGGTCCGTCCCTCCGCGAGCGCGTCCACATACTCATTCACACGCCGGTCCGTCGGGCGATCAGGCCCGAAGCTCGTCCGCGGGTTCTCCGTCTCAAACGACGACGCCAGCCCCTCCGTGAACCAGAACGGGTACAGCCGCGCCCGCGATTGCAGACCCGTGTTGAACGCCAGCAGATGCACCGTCTCGTGGATCGTCTTCGACTCCGCCACGCGGTCGGCTTCCTCATCAAGCCGCTTGCTCTCGCTGCGGATGCGCTCCTGCAGATCCTCGGCGTACGCCGCCAACTGCTCGGCCGACTCCCGGTCCCGCCCCCGCCGCGCGTCGCTCATACGCTCCTTCGCCCGCTCCAGGGTTGTCTCATACTCACCGATCGCGTCCCGCGCCTGCGTGAACCGCGGGCTCGTCGCGTCGTCATAGAAGACCACCCGATTACCAACGCCGGTGTAGTACCCCGCGATCCACCCCGTATCGACGCTGTCCCGATCCTTCGCGAACCGCGCGTAGTCACTGTGCTCGCTGAAGAACACACACACCAGCTTCGACTTGGGCGGCGCGAGCGCTGCACCCAGCTTCTCCATCACCCGGAAGTACTGATGCCGCGCCCGCTCCATCGTGCGCCCCCGCGCCAGCGCCCCCTGGCGCCCCGAGTCCGACAGCACCACGAAATGCTCCGTCTCATATCGACGGAACCGGTGCCCCAGCCACCCCTGCAGCTCGTCAACCTTGTGCTCGTCAACCGGAAGCGCGAAGCGGCTCAGATCGTGCAGCGCAAACAGCCGTGCGCTCGCCGTGTCACGGTGCGCCTCGCTCGCCAGCGCGATCCGGTACAGCGCGTCCGCCGCCGCATAGTCCCCGCGCGTCACCGCCTGGTCGCCAAGACGCACCGACTCAGCGGCGGGGGGGCTGACGGCCGCGTCTGCCCGCGCGGCCGCCGGTCCCAGCGGAATGGCCGAGCGGAACGCCGGGTCAGACCCCAGCGCCCACGTCACCGCGAGCACCACACTCGCCACAGCCGGCTTCATCCCGTCCCGCATCGCCCGACTCCCTCTCGTCGGGCTCTGCATCGTCAGGAGCGACGAGGCAGTGAATCCAGGCCTCCCCCGCAGGTGTCTCCCGGTCGCGGTTGGGCCGCACAGAACGCTCAGCGCGACCCAACGGCCTGCGCCGGTCCGCGATAACTCCCCTCAAACCATCGCCAGAGCCCCCAACACCCGATAGACTGCTCCAGCAGCAAAGCCGCAGACCTCCACGGAGAACCCCCGCCCATGGGCATCGAGGCCGCACTCAGCACGGAAGCCGGGTTCTACACCACCACCCTCCAGCGCGCCGTCAACTGGGCCCGCCGCAGCGCCCTCTGGCCCATCCCCTTCGCCACCGCCTGCTGCGGCATCGAGTTCATGGCCACCGCCTGCTCCCGCTACGACATCGCCCGCTTCGGCGCCGAACGCATGAGCTTCAGCCCCCGACAGGCCGACCTGCTCATCGTCGCCGGTCGGATCGGCATCAAAATGATGCCCGTCCTCCAGCGCATCTACCAGCAGATGTCAGAACCCCGCTGGGTCATCTCCATGGGGGCCTGCGCCTCCACCGGCGGCGTCTTCGACACCTACGCCACCGTCCAGGGCGTCGACCAGTTCATCCCCGTCGACGTCTACATCCCCGGCTGCCCGCCCCGCCCCGAAATGGTCCTCGAGGGCTTCATGGCCATCCAGCGCCACATCGACAACGAGGGCCTCCCTCCCGGCGGCAAGCGCGCCCCACTCAAAATCGCCGTCGAGCCCACCCACGAGGTCGCCCCCAAGCCCGTCCCCGTCTCCGTCGGCCTCACCTGAACATCCCCGCGCCCCGCACGTCCAACACTCCCGCTATCGTTGCGCTCGCGACGAGAACAGAGAAAGGACAACCCATGCCCGACCTCACCCGACGCACCGCCCTCGCCGCCCTCAGCGCCGGCGCCGCCGCACCCTTCTTCCTTTCATCAAGCGCCCGCGCCTCCCAGACCGGCGCCCTCGGCTACGACCGCGCCGCCAAACGCTACACCCTCCCGCCACTGCCCTACGACTACGACGCCCTCGAGCCCGCCATCGACAGCGCCACAATGCGCCTCCACCACACCAAGCACCACGCCGGCTACGTCTCCGGCCTCAACCGCGCCCTCGAAAACCTCGAACAAATCCGCGACTCCGGCGACGCCGCCCTCATCAAACACTGGTCCCGCGAGCTCGCCTTCCACGGCGCCGGCCACCTCGCCCACGCCCTCTTCTGGACAGGCATGGCCCCCGCCGGTGAAGGCGGCGGCGGCGAACCCACCGGCGACCTCGCCAAAGCCATCACCCGCGACTTCGGCTCCTTCGCCAAGTTCAAAACCCACTTCGCCGCCGCCAGCAAATCCGTCGAGGCCTCCGGCTGGGGCTGGCTCGTCTACGAACCCATCGCCGGCAAGCTCATGGTCGCCCAGGCCGAGAAGCACCAGAACCTCAGCGTCACCGGCGCCGTCCCCCTCCTCGGCATCGACGTCTGGGAGCACGCCTACTACCTCCGCTACCAGAACAAACGCGCCGAGTACATCGACGCCTTCTTCACCATCATCAACTGGCCCGAGGTCGCCGAGCGCTACGCCGCCGCCACCGGGACCGCCGACTGATGGCCCCCAAACCAGGCGAACGCTACACCCTCCGCAGCAAATTCTTCCGCATCTTCGGCGGCGCCTTCCACATCTACGACGCCGACCAGAACCTCGTCGGCTACTGCGATCAAAAGCGCTTCAAGCTCAGGGAAGACCTCCGCGTCTACACCGACGAGTCCAAGTCAGAAGAACTCCTCCGCATCGGCACAGGCCAGATCCTCGACATCGCCGCCACCTATACAGTGAGCGTGCCCGATGATGATGGCGACCCCGAAACCAACACCACCATCTGCGCCTTCAAGCGCAAGGGCCTCAAGAGCTTCATCCGCGACGAGTGGCTCGTCCTCAACCCGCAGGGCGAGACCATCGCCACCATCCGTGAAGACTCACAAGTGAGCGCGCTCCTCCGCCGCGGCCACGAGATCGTTTCCCTGCTCATCCCCCAGCGCTACCACCTGAACGACGCCGCGGGTGAGTCGGTCGCCGTCCTGCGTACGCACTTCAACCCGTTTATCCACAAGCTGAGCGTCGCTGTTCATCAGGAGCACGAGCAGCTTGATGATCTTGTGCTGCTGGCGGCGGGGATTCTGCTTCTGGCGATTGAAGGGCGGCAGGATTAACGGATGTTGAGATCCCAGGCATTGCAATGCCTGGGTGTTTTTCTAGCTGAGACCTCTCGCCAACTCCCCAACAACCTCCCCAACAACCCCAACCCCGCCCCCACCAGCCTCAATATCCCCCTCCAACCGCCGCACCAACGCCGACCCCACGATCGCCGCGTCCGCGTGCTCCACCACCGCCCGCACCTGCGCCGCCGTCGAGATTCCGAACCCGCACGCGATCGCCGTGTCCGTGACTTCGCGCAGCTCCGCCACCCGCCCCGCGATCTCCGGCGCCTCGTCCCGCTCCCCCGTGATCCCCGTCCGCGCGATCATGTAGATGAACCCGCTGCACGCCCGCGCGATCCGCGCCGCCCGCTCCGCCGGCGTCGTCGGCGCGATCAACAGCGAAGCCGTCAACCCCGCGTCGCGCACGACGCCCAGGAGTTCATCCGATTCCTCCACCGGCAGGTCAGGAAAAATAAACCCATCAACCCCCGCGTCCTTCGCCCGCGCGACAAAAGCCCCGTGCCCCATCCGCTCCACGATGCTCACCGAAACCATCGCCACGATGCCCAGGCTCACGCTGCCGCGCGCCTCGCCGAGCGCCCTAAACACGCCCTCCACCGTCGCCCCGCCCTCGAGCGCCTTATGCATCGATTCCGCGATCACCGGCCCATCCGCGATCGGATCTGAGAACGGGAACCCGACCTCGACGATCGACGCACCTGCCTCTTCAGCCACCCGCAATACATCGCCCAGCGACGAAACATCGGGCCGCCCCGCCACGACAAAGGGCGCCAGCGTCTTGAGCCCAGCCGCCCGCCGCTCAGAAAAGACCGCCTCGATCCGGTTCAATGCTTCACCCCGCGCACCCGCGAGCGGTCCGTGTACTTGCTCATCGCCTTCGTCAGGTCAACCCCGTTGATGTTCGCCAGCGTCGTCAGCCACGCGAACACATCCGCGAACTCCTCTTCCAGGTTATGAAGCTGCTCCGCCGTCGGATCCTGCCCCGGCGCACACTCGTGCAGCGACGTCGCCAGCTCCCCGACCTCCTCGATCAACCACATGAACGTCCCGGGCGTCCCCCGCGCCGAATCCGTGGCCGAGTACCGCTCCCGGATCAACTCCTGAAGCTCCCGCAACGTCATCTCAGATGGCGATTCGCTCATGGACGGAGAGTACACCATCCTCACTCAACCCATCCCAACACAAAAAAAGCCCAGGGATCACCACCCCTGGGCTCTCTGACTACATGCGACCCCGCGTGGGCGCCCTCACTCCCCGCCCCGAATCTCCTCATCAGTCAGCGGACCAGGCGAGCCCTCCCGCGCCCGCTCGTCCCGCAGCTCCTGCGCCCGACGCTCAAGCTCCGCCCACGCCTCCCCGGACCGCAGGCGGTTCTCAAGAATCCCAAGCTCGCGCATCGCGTCCACATAGTTCTTGTCGAGGTCCGCCCCGCTCAGCTCCATCAGCACGAACGTGCGGTACTGCCCATCATCTTCAAGGTACGTTTCCTTGCGCACCACATGCGAGCCCCGCAGCGTCGTGCTCGCCACCACGTTGTTCACGTCCTGAAAACGCTCGAGCAGCTCCGGATCAGCAGGCGTCTCGATCTGCTCCGTAAACGAACGCTGCAGCACATCAACCCGCGACTCGATCGCCAGCGCCATCGCCTGCCGCGCCTGGTTGATCGCGAACGCCTCGCTCACCCGCGGCTTCGCGCCCACCGCCTGCGCCGTCTTCCGGATCGTCCCGTTCTCATCCCGCGGCGACGCCTCATACCACTCCGGCGAGAACGCCCGCACCACCGTGTCCCGCTCGTCAACAACCTTGGGTCCGGTGCTGCACCCCGCAGCAGCGATCAGCGAAGCGATCAGCGAAGCGATCAGCGAAGCGATCAGAACCAGGCCGGTGGTCAAGCGAAGCATCATGCGGTCCTCCCGATAGGGCCCTCGTGGCCGGGGACGATGTGTGCCGTGTTTTTGCAAGGCCAGTATTCCCATGCCCTTGCGACGACGTACAATACCAATAATGCCCCGAGGCGCGAAGCAAAAAACACTCACGGCAGCCATACTGCTCCTCACGCTCACCGCCTGCTCGCACACGCCCCGCGAGCGTCCCATATGGCTCGACAACCCCGCCGCCGCTGCCCCCGAAGGCTGGTGGACCGCCATCGGCGAAGGCCCCACCCTCGCCGCCGCCACCGACGATGCTCTCCTCCGCCTCGCCCAGCGCATCGAAGCCCGCGTGCGCGCCGTCGAGCGCTACGCCGACACCCCCCGCGGCCCCATCCTCGACCGCCGCGCCACCATCCGTTCCGACGCCCGCCTCCCCGGCGCCACCCTTCTTCGCTCGCAAACCGACCGCGCCACAGGCGCGCGCACCGTCCTGGTCGGCCTCAACGCCGCGGGGGCCGCATCGGACACCGCCGCGCGCGCCAACGCAGCACTTAGCGCCAACCCCCCGCGCGCGCACGCATCCCTCGCCCGCGACATCGAACTCGCCGCCATCCTTGATCCAACCGCCGCCGACTGGCCCGCCCTGCGCGCACAAATCGCGCAACTCGTGGCTCAAAACCCACCGCCCCAGATAACCGCCCCCGGACCCGTCGCCGCCGCCCTCCGCGACGCCTTCGGCGCCGACCTCACCGCCGCCGACTGGTCCACCACACCCGCTGCCTCCCACCGCCCCGCCGAACGCCTTACGGCGTGGACGCTCTCGGCCGTCGTCGCCGGTGAGCCCCGCCGCTGGACCGGCGTCACCCGCGACGCCGACCCCGCCGTCGCCGCCGCCAGTCGCCTCCGCGCCGCGGCTACTATGCCGCAGTGATATTTCTCGCTCAGGAAATCCCAACCGGCTCGCTCATCCTCCGCATCGGCGGCGTCATAGTCGCGCTGATCGTGCTGGGCGTCGCCTTGCTGATGATCCGCCGTCGCCTCCTCGCCGCCGATGACCCCGCCGCGGCCCCCCTCGACATGGAAACCCTCCAGCGCCAGAAGCGCGAGGGAACCATCACCGAGGAAGAATTCCGCTCGCTCCGCCGGGCGATCCTGGGCCTGCCGCCGGAGGATGTCGCCGACCCCAAGCCGCAGGACACGCCGGACGCGTGACGCGCCCGTCTCGCCCGGACCTGCCGGTATTTCCGGCCGTTCCCGGTGCGGGCCGCCGTTTCTCCGCTCCGTCGTGGAGATTCCGGCGGGTCGAGCCGATAGACTCTTGCCTGTGCGCGGAGCGTACGACACACCCGGCTGATCAAGAAGTGAGGACGAGATGGCAAAGGGACGCGGAGACGGCGATCAGCCCCGGAACTCGGGCAACGGTAACGGCGGGGACGACTCCGGCTTCCGCGGGCGCAAGGTGACCACCTGCTCCTTCTGCGGCAAGACCTCCCGCGAGGTCGGCCCGATGGTCGAGGGCCCCAGCGACGTCTACATCTGCTCGAACTGCACCGAGCTGTGCCAGAACATCTTCAAGCAGGAGAAGCGCCGCGTCACCAGCGGGCAGCCGCTCTTTACCTCGATCCCCGCCCCGCGCGAGATCAAGGAATTCCTCGACCAGTACATCATCGGCCAGAACGCCGCCAAGAAGGCGCTCTCGGTCGCCGTCCACAACCACTACAAGCGCCTGACCCAGCTCGACGCCGGCGATACCGACGTCGAGCTCGACAAGTCCAACGTCATGATGATCGGGCCCACCGGCTGCGGCAAGACTTTGCTCGCCCGCACCCTCGCCCGCATGCTCGACGTGCCCTTCGCCATCGGCGACGCCACGACTCTCACCGAGGCCGGCTACGTCGGCGAGGACGTCGAGAACCTGCTGCTCAAGCTGCTGCAGGCCGCCGACTACGACATCGAGGCCGCGCAGCGCGGCATCATTTACATCGACGAGCTCGACAAGATCGGCAAGACCACCCAGAACGTCTCGATCACCCGCGACGTCTCGGGCGAGGGCGTGCAGCAGTCGCTGCTCAAGATGCTTGAGGGCACCACCGCCAACGTCCCGCCCCAGGGCGGGCGCAAGCACCCCGAGCAGCAGTACATCCAGCTCGACACCACGAACATCCTCTTCATCTGCGGCGGCACGTTCGTCGGCATCGAAGAGATCATCCGCCGCCGCCTGGGCAAGAAGCGCATCGGTTTCACCGCCGACGCGACGCCCACCAGCGCCGCGCAGGAAGTCGGCGAGCTGCTCGCGCAGGTCTCTGCTGAGGATGTTCACGAGTACGGCCTGATCCCCGAACTCCTCGGTCGTCTGCCCGTGACCGTCGCGCTCGAGCCCCTGGCGCGCGAAGCGCTGGTGCGCGTGCTGACCGAGCCCAAGAACGCGATCATCAAGCAGTACCAGCACATGTTCGGGCTGGAGGGCGCCAAGCTCACCTTCACCGACGACGCGCTGGACGCGCTCGCCGAGCGGGCCATGAAGCGCAAGACCGGCGCCCGCGCCCTGCGCGCGGTGATGGACGAGGTCATGCTCGAACTGATGTACGACCTGCCCGATCTCGACAACGAGAAGGCCGAGTACGTCATCGACCGCGACGCGGTGGACAACCCGAAGACGTCGCTGGAGAGCCTGCGCGTTCAGGTGAAAGAATCGGCGTAAAGACGGGCGCCGCTGGCAGCTTGTCTGCCAGTGGTTTGACGTTCAACAAGACACTGGCAGCGAGCTGCCAGCGGCGCCTGAAATGTTCTCAATCGTCGCTGTTCAGCGCCACACAACACCACGCGGATTCTTCGCCGACGCGGACTTCGTGGAGGAGGTCCACGCGGAAGCGCCCGTCGAGGAGGCGGCGGTCGCGGGCGGGGGTGCTCGTCAGCACGCGCACGATGATCTCGGCGTTCTCGTCGAGCTTGGCGGCGGTGAGAACCACGCCGGCGTTGGTTCGGGCCCAACCCTCGGCGGCGAGGAGGTCTTCGGCGGAGGCGGCGCCGAGGCCGAGGAGGTGCAGGCGGCCTTCGCGGTCGCAGGCAAACTCGATGGCCGGCGCCGCGGGGCAGCGGAGCGTGAGCGGCGTCAGATCAGCGCGTTCGGCGAGGGTTGTGGTTGGTGGTTCAGTGACCGGCGATAGATCGTCGCGCGTCGGTGCCGCAGCAGCGGGTTGCGCGGCGATAGCGGCGAGGAGTGATTCGTAGCCGTCCTCGTGGGGACCGCGGTAGAGGGTGGCGCCGGAGCCGGCGTGGATCTGCTGCGAGGACGGGAGGAACTCGAGGTCGCGGTCGAGGAAGGCCTTGGCGACGCGGCGGATCTTCTGTTCGGCTTCCTGCGCGTCGGCATCGCTGGCGCCCATGATGCGGACGGCGAAGGTCGGAGCGTCGTCGGGCGAAGCGTCGCACAGCCCTTTGAGTGTGCGGTAGGCGGCGACGACGGCGGCCTCATCGGCGCCCGAAAGCAGCGTGACGCGGGTGACTCGCGACGACGCGGCGAGGTCGGGCTCGCTGGGCGCTTCGACGCGCACGCACCACGCGCCTGCGGCGTTCGATGCGGCGCGAGCAGCTTCGTCGATCGAGTCTGATTCCTCAACGCCTTCGAGCGCGTCGCGCGGGCCTATGAGTTGGAGCGAGGCGCTGTCGCTGGTGAAGCGGGCGAGGGCGACTGGGATACCGGATTCTTCGGCGCAGCAGCGGGCGTGCTGGGCGGCCCACGCGCCGGCGAGGACGGGGAGGTGACCGAGGATGAGGGCTTCGACGGGAGCCGGGCCAGTGATCTGTGCCGGTTTCTTCGGCGGCGCTGGCGATGGAGACGGCGCGCGGCGTGGAGCTTCGCTCGTAAGGCGCAGCGTCGGCGCGTCGTCATCACCGAGGAAGAGATCAGCGAGCGCGTCGAACTCGCCGGGCGGTTGGCCCGGCGCTTGTCCGGGTTTTTGCGATGTCGTGGCGCCCGGGGCGTCGTCGAAGAAGTGTGCCACGCGTCGCCTCCTTGCGAGCGGTGTGCGGTGGGTTAGTCGGAGCCTTCGGCCGTCTGCAGTTCGCGGGCGGGGACGCCGCGGAGGGAGAAGCGGCTGTTGGTGCCGCCGAAGGGGTTGGCGCTGGTGCTGGGGTTGAAGGGGTCGGCGATCCAGGCGCCGTCAACGACGAGGCGGTACTCGTAGTCGCCCGGCGGGAGCGGCACGCAGAGCTGGTGGACGCCGAGGGATTCGTTGAACGCGAGCTGGTGGTCGGCGGGGGACCAGGCGTTGAAGTCGGCGGCGATGGCGACGCGGGCGTCGCGCGCGGCGGGGTGAACGAAGAGGGCGCCCTGGGCGGTTTCGCGGACGCCGTAGAGATCGGTCGGGCGCTTGGCGGCGCGGACGGGCGGTTCTTGCGGTTGCACGTCGGGCGCGAGATGCACGCCGCGGGCTTTGTTGATGCGGTCCTGGATCTCGCCGGTGCGGGAGAGGAGCTTGCGGGCGCGGTCGGCGAGGTCGCGGGCGCGGTCGGTCGAGCGCGGCTGGGGCGCGGGCGCTGCTTCGGCGTCGTTGCGGGCAAGGGCTTGCTGTCGCGCGGCGCGGGCGGCTTCGGCGTCGTTTGCGCTGACGCGCTTGGCCGCGGGGGCGCGGGGGGCGGTGGCGCGGATGACGATCTCGGGGTCAGCGTCGAAGGTGGCGGGGCCGGCGGCGGTGCGTTCTTCGAGCCAACGGGCGAGGGCGAGGTAGTCCTCGGCGCCCCAGGAGCTCGGCGAGTGCTCGATGACGGACTGGCCGAAGGAAGCGGCCTCCCGCACGCGGGCGTCGAGGCGGATGGGCGTCGGGATGACACGGTCCTTGAAGGCGCGGCGGAGCTCGGCGAGGACGTCGCGGGCCATCGAGCTCTCGGGGTTGTGCATCGTGGGCAGCACGCTGTAGGGGACGGGACCGCCCAGGCGGCGGGCGAGCGAGCGCAGGGTTTGGACCTGACGCTGGGCGCCGTGCATGGAGAAGAAGGCCGTCTCGACCGGGATGATCGTTTCGCTGGCGGCACGGAGGGCGCTGAAGGTGAGCAGGCCGATGGAGGGCGGGCAGTCGAGGATGCAGAACTCGAAGCGGTCGCTGAAGCGGTCGAGCGCGTCGGCGAGGCGCTGGTCACGGTCGGCTTTGTCGGCGAGGCCGCCGCGGGCGGCTTCGAGGCCGGCGAGGGCGACGGTGCTGGGGGCGACTTCGAGATGCTTGGCGACGGACCAGAGGAGGCGGGTTTCGTCGAGGGGTTGGTCGCCGCCGGCGAGGAAGAGGTCGGCGGAGCTGAGGTCGACGTTGGTTTCGGGGACGGAGAGCGCGGCGGCGCAGTGTGATTGGGGGTCGAGATCGACGAGGAGGGTGGGGCGTCCGAGGGCGGCGAGGGCGCCGGCGAGGTTGACGGCGGTGGTGGTTTTGCCGCAGCCGCCTTTCTGGTTGATGATCGCGACGGTTCGCACGTTGGCGGTCCCCCGGGGAACTTGGTCGCGCCCGGGCTCCGCCGGCGGGCGCTTCACGATTGACGCGGCGGCTCCTGCCACGGGAGGTATCGGACCGCGGGGGCGGATTGCTGCAATGTGGGGTTTTTTGGAGTTGGGTGCCACTACTCGCCGCGGAGCGGCGCAGTAGTGCCGTTCAGCTCAGCGAGCACTACTGCGCTCCTGCGGAGCGAGTAGTGGCACCCGGATCTAGGCGCGGAGGGCGTCCCAGCCGGCGGCGACCGCTGATTCGGGCGGGTTGTCGATGACGCGGCAGCCGCCCTCGCGCATCGGCAGGATGAGGCGGAGCTGGCCGGCGCGGGTTTTCTTGTCGGCGCGCATGCGTAGGGTGAGGTCAGGAGTGTCGGGGAGGTTGGCGACAGATGTTGGGAGGCCGGCGCTGGCGACGGCTTGGGTGATCGGGGTTGGGTCGTCGTAAAGGTTGAGTGCTTGCGCGGCGTGTGCCGCGGCGACGAGGCCGAGGGCGACGGCTTCGCCGTGCTTGAGGTTGAGGTCGGCGATGGGTTCGATGGCGTGGGCGAAGGTGTGACCGAGGTTGAGCAGGGCGCGGCCGCCGGCGGCGCTGTCGGCTTCTTCGCGTTCGTCCTGGGCGACGACACCGGCTTTGATCTTGACGTTGCGGGCGACGAGGTCTTCGAGGGTGGCTTCGTCGCGGGCGAGGAAGCCGGGGGTGTGCTCGACGGTCCACGCCAGCAGATCGGGTTGCTGGGCGGAGGCGATGATCGCGTGCTTGAGGCACTCGGCGAGGCCGCAGCGGAGCTCGCGGTCGGGGAGGGACGCGAGCGTCGAGACATCGGCGAGGACGGCCTTGGGTTGCCAGAAGGCGCCGGCGTAGTTCTTTAGGAGGAGGTCGTCGCCGCGGGCCTGGAGGAGTCGGAGGTTGACGCCGGTCTTGCCGCCGACGGAGGCGTCGACCATCGCGAGGAGGGTGGTGGGGCACTGGACGACGGGGGCGCCGCGCTGGTAGCTGGCGGCGGCGAAGGCGGCGACGTCGCCGACGATGCCGCCGCCGAGAGGGATCCAGGGGTCGTTGCGTTCGAGCCCCGCCTCGGCCGCGGCGCGGAGCAATTCACCATAAGTCCGGAGGGTCTTGCGATCCTCAAAGGCTTCGACGGTGTGCTGGCAGACGGTGCAGCCGGCGGAGCGGAGGGCGTCGGCCGCGGCGGCGACGGTTTCGGCGGGGAGGTTGTGATCGATGACGAGCATCGCGCGGGAGGCGGGGGCGCGGTCGCGGATGGTCTCGGCGAGATGGGCGAGGGCGCCGGGGGCGGCGGTGACGGGGTAGGGGGGGTGGAGGGGGATGGGGATAGTGGTCATTGTTTTCCGCTGCGCGGGGCTGCGTGTGTGTGGAACCAGGCGGTGAGTTCGATCTTGCTCAGTCGGCTCGCGGCGAGGCACAGGAACACTTGTTCGAGTTCATCGTGCTCGGCGTTCAGCGTGTAACCGTTATCGAGAAGAAAGGCCAGCGATGCCGCGAGCGCGACGCGTTTGTTGCCGTCGGCAAACGCATGGTTCTGGCAGAGGTGGAACGCGTACGCTGCGGCCATCGCCTGTAAACCGGAATGAACGAACTCACCGCCCGCCGATTGCATCGGCATGGCGAGGGCTGATTCGAGTTTTCCACGGTCGAGCAGCGCCGGGTCGCCGCCCTGGTCGGCGATCGCGATCGCGTGGAGCCGCACAACGTCCTCGATCGAGAGGAAGCGCGGAGGGTTCACTCCGCGAGCTTCCTCATCACGTCGCCGTAGCGGCCGAAGATCTCGCGGACGTGGTCGTCGAGGCGCTCAGCGTTCTCGCCAGACTCGCGCCGGAGGCGCAGGTAGTGGAGGAACGCGGCGGGTGAGAGGTTGAGCTCCTCGGCGGTCCGCTTGAACCACTCGGCGTCCTCGGCGGCGACTTCGAGATGGAGGGTTTGCTTTTGGATCACGCGAACATCATAGCTCACAGTCACTGAAGAAAGCTCGCTGCGCTCGCGATTGATTTGACCCCTCACCCCGGCCATCACTCTATCGGAGATGGGGTGAGGGAGCGGGCGGCGGGTAGCAACGCCATCGCTAGATATAGCGGGCAAGCATCGTCACGAAGAGCAAGATGAGCAAGGTCATATTGCCGAGCTCACCCCGTAAAGAACTCTGGTGTCCCCGCATTGCAACGATGAGGTAAGTGGCCGCTGCTAGCGCAAGCGGGACATAAATGGCATCGATCACAGGGTAAAACTGAGTATTCATCCAATGCGCGAAACTTCTTTCGGGTAACGACGCTTTATTGGGATCATCGTGAGTAAGCGCTGATGAGCCCACGACCCACGTAAAAAAAGCAAAATAGCGAGCGCTGCTCAAACGTTTGCGTAGATGGAGCGCTCTCCCATACATGTAAAACTATTGTAGCTCTCCTGCTCACTCCCACTCAATCGTCGCCGGCGGCTTGCTGGAGATGTCGTAGACGACGCGGTTGACGCCGGGGACCTCGTTGATGATGCGGTTGGAGACGCGGGCGAGGACTTCGTAGGGGATGCGGCCCCAGTCGGCGGTCATGAAGTCCTGGGTTTCGACGGCGCGGACGGCGAGGGCGTTTTCGTAGGTGCGCCCGTCGCCCATGACGCCGACGCTCTGGACGGGGAGCAGGACGGCGAAGACCTGGGAGAGGGAGCGGTAGAGGTGGGCGGAGACGATTTCTTCGAGGAGGATCTCGTCGGCGTCGCGCAGGACGCGGAGCTTGTCGCGCGTCACCTCGCCCAGCACGCGCACCGCGAGGCCGGGGCCGGGGAAGGGGTGGCGCCAGACGATCTGGTCGGGGAGGCCCAGGACCTCGCCGAGTTTTCTGACTTCGTCCTTGAAGAGGTCGCGTAGAGGTTCGACGAGCTCGAAGCCGAGCTGTTCGGGGAGGCCGCCGACGTTGTGGTGGAGCTTGATTCCCGCGCTGTGGCCGGCGTGGCCGTGGCCGGACTCGATGACGTCGGGGTAGAGCGTGCCCTGGGCCAGCAGCTCGGCGCCTTCGAGGGCGTTGGCCTCGGTCTTGAAGACCTCGATGAAGCGGTGGCCGATGCGGGTGCGTTTTTCCTGCGGGTCGGTGACGCCTTCGAGGTCGAGCAGGAAGTCGTTGGAGGCGTCGACGACGCGGAGGTCGATGTGGAAGTGGTCGCGGAAGGTGGTCTCGACGAGCTCGCGCTCGTTCTTGCGGAGCAGGCCGTTGTCGACGAAGACGCAGGTGAGCTGGTCGGCGATGGCCTTGCTGAGGAGCGCGGCGCAGACGGAGGAATCGACGCCACCCGAGAGGCCGCAGATGACGCGCCGGCTGCCGACCTGTTCGCGGACGCGGTCGATCTCGGTGTCGAGGAAGTCGCTCATCTTCCACGTGCCGCGGCAGCCGCAGATCTCGTAGAGGAAGTTGCGGAGGATGTCGACGCCGTGGGGCGTGTGGGTGACCTCGGGGTGGAACTGCACGCCGTAGAGCGGGCGCTCCTTGTGACGCACGACAGCGTGGGGGCAGGTGGGTGTGCCGGCGAGGGTGTGGAAGTGTTCGGAGACGCCCAGGACCTGGTCGCCGTGGCTCATCCAGACGGCGGTCTTCTGGGGGATGGCGGCGAGGAGGTCGGAGGCGTCGCTGATCTCGAGAGCGGCGCGGCCGAACTCGCGCTGGTCGTGGCGGTCGACGTCGCAGCCGAGGTGCTTGCTCATGAGCTGCATGCCGTAGCAGACGCCGAGTGTGGGGATGCCCAGGTCGAAGATGGCGGGATCGCAGACGGGGGCGCCGTCGGCGTAGACGCTGGCGGGGCCGCCCGAGAGGACGATCCCTTTGGGGTTCATGGCTCGGAGTTCGCCCGTCGTGATGTTGGGGGAGACGAGGAGGGAGAAGGCGCCGGCCTCGCGGAGGCGTCGGGCGATGAGCTGTGCGGTCTGCCCGCCGAAATCGAGGACGGGGACGACCTCGTCGTGGGGGAGGTCGGCGGCGGTGGGGACCGCGGGGCTGGGCGTGGAGGAGGCGGTGGTCATGGTCTGCTCGCGCTGGGGGGAATCGAAGAGTGTAGCGGAGGCCCGGGAGGTGATCGAGGCGGGCGGTTGAGCGTTCGCGGCGTGAGGGGATACCATCGCGGGTGATGACGCGACCCCTCGCGCTGGTGATGTCTGTGGTTCTGCTCGGCTGCGCGCCCCCGGTGCGGATCGGGCTTGACTCGCCCGACCCGCAGGGGCGGACGATCGCGCTGGCGCGGGCGGCGGATGGGGCCGATGAGGCGAGTGTGCCCAAGATGATCGATCTTCTGAACTCGGTGGATCCCGCGCAGCGGTTCCTGGCGATCAAGGGGCTGGAGAACCGGACGGGGGAGACGTTCGGGTATGTGCACTACGCGCCGGAGGCGGAGCGGATCGCGGCGCAGGAACGCTGGGCGGCGTGGTGGGCGGAGCAGAACCAGGAGACGGGCGGATGAAGAAGGCCGAGCACTGCGAGATCTGCTCGGGCGGGGCGCACATCCGTGTGGAGGTGCTGAGCCAGCCGCGGTACCTGGCTGGCGTGCGGGAGCTGGTGCTGGCGGTGTCGCGCCGGCTTGGGTTTGGGGAATCAGGGGCGGGGCACATCGCGCTGGCGATTGATGAGGCCTTGGCGAATGTGATTCGGCATGGGTATGAGGGGGCCGCTGACCGGCCGATCTTTCTGACAATCGCGCCGCTGGTTGAGGACGGCGAGGAGACGGGCATGCGGGTGTGCATCGAGGATCATGCGCGCCAGGTGGACCCGGAGAAGATCAAGAGCCGTGATCTGGAGAACGTGCGCCCGGGAGGGCTGGGCGTGCACATCATTCAGGAGATCATGGACGAAGTGGAATACGAGCCGCGGGAGGACCGCGGCATGCGAGTGGTGATGGTGAAGCGGCTGGCGGCGGACGCGGAGACGCCCGCGCCGAGCGAGGGGGCCCGATGAGTTTTCAGGTGCGGACGGAATCGCGTGACGGGGCGCAGGTGGTGGCGCCGCAGGGGGAGATCGATCTGAGTTGTTCTCCCGAGCTTCGAGTGGCGCTGCAGCAGGCGCTGCAGAAGAAGCCGAACGCGCTCTTGGTTGATCTTTCGGGGGCGCCGAGCATCGATTCTTCGGGCGTGGCGACGCTGATCGAGGCGATGCGCGGGACGCAGGGCGCGGGGATCCCCCTGGTCTTGTGCGGGCTCGTGCCGCGGGTGACGGCGGTGCTGGAGATCGCGCGGCTGGACAGCGTGTTTCAGATCGAGCCTGACGTTGACACGGCACTCAAGGCGGCGGGAACGTGAGCGCGCGGGGCGGGCTGCTGCGGGCGGCGGTCCGCAAGCCGACAGCGATCGCGCGCGAGTTCGGCGAGGGCTGGCTGCTTTTGTGGCAGGCGATCGTGTGGACGCAGCGCGGGATTACGCGCAAGAAGACGAAGTTGGGCGTGCCGGCGATCAACGCGCAGCTGGTGCGGATCGGGGTGCAGTCGATCGGCATCAATGTGCTGGTCTCGGCGAGCGTGGGGTTCATCCTGGGTTTGCAGATGGCGCCCCCGCTGGACAACCTCGGGCAGGTCGAGCTGGTGCCGAACATCATCGCGGTGGCGGTGCTGCGGGAGCTGGGGCCGCTGATCTCGGCGATCGTGATGACGGGGTTCGCAGGGGCGGCGATCGCGGCGGAACTCGGGACGATGGTGGTGGGGGAAGAGGTCGAGGCGCTGGAGGCGCACGCGCTGAACCCGGTGCGGTTCCTGGTGGTGCCGCGGGCGATCGCGGTGGTGATGAGTTTGACCTTGCTGGCGGTGATCGCGGACGTGACGGCGATTGGCGCGGGGATGATGATGGGCGTCTTCGTGCTCGACCTGCCAGTGACGACCTACTGGAACAACACCCTGGCGCAGGTGGAGACGGTGGACTTCCTGACCGGGCTGGCGAAGTCGGCTGTGTACGGCTTGCTGATCGCGGTGATCGCGTGCTCGAACGGCTTCCGTGTGACGGGCGGCGCCGCGGGCGTGGGCGTGGCGACGACGAACACGGTGGTGCGTTCGGTGGTGTGCATCATTATTGCGGATCTGATTTTTACGACGATTTTTTATAGCTGGGGGCTGGTGTAGCAGAACCGGGTGATCAGGTGAGCGTCTGTGATGGTGTCGTATAAGGAGGCGCTGATGCAGGTGTTCTTGCGGTTGTTGAGTTCATGTGTTCTTTCAATCGCGTGGGGGCTGGCGCTGCTGATCACGGGCGGAGCACTGGGCGCTCCTTCAGAGGGGATCCGCGGTTTCGGCCGACTCGTTGGCGGGGACTGGAGGCTGACGCTCGAGAGTGATCGGGGGCTGTTCGAGCGTTGGGAATGGGGGCCCGGCGAGCGTTCGCTCATCCAGCAGACGTACGGCCCGGGCGCGCAGGATGAGCCGTGGCGTTCGTTGCTGATTCTGTATCAACGTCCCGGCGGCGAGAAGGTTGGTCTGTTCGGGCTGACGCCGGACATCCCGGGATTGGGGACGGGCGTGTCGCGCGGCGAGATCACGATTGAGGGCGACGCTGCGAGCGGAACGTACACCCTGCACCAGCCGGGGCATCCGCTGCTGGACTTTCGCGACATGGGGCTGCGATGGGATTTTCGGGACGACGACACTTATCACGACACGATGCTGGAGGATCCGGACGGGGCCGGTCTGCGCAAGCTGGCAGAGTGGACCCGGATGCGTTCGCGCGAAGAGAGCGACGCTCCACCGGTTCCGCTGCGCGATGCGGCGCCGAGCGGGGCGCTCGAGGCGTTCACGCCGTTCGTTGGAGAATGGGAGGGCAACAATGACGGGTCGTTGCGCACGTTGGTGGAATGGATCCCGTACGTCGGCGCTGTGCGCGTGCGGGGCGTTGCGCAGGAGACGGAGTTCGAGGCGTTTGTCTACCGCGTGCCGGGGGGCGACGAGTTGCGATGTTTTGCGCTTGTGGGGGACGGGCGTGTGTACGAGGGCGATGTCATGATTGCTCAGGACGGGCGCGTGCATGCCGAGCTTGCGAACGAAGGTGAGGATGAGACGCGGTTTGTAGTTGAGGTTGGCGTGGAAAAGGGCGGCGAGTTGCGTCAGCGGGTTTGGCGTGTCGGAGGAGAGGGGCGGGTGCTGGTGGTTGATGGCGTGCGGCGTAAGGCGCGGTTAACGTCAGACTGAGTAGGTGTGGTAGCCCCTCACCCTGCCCTCTCCCCATCGGAATGGGGAAGAGAGAGCAGATTGCTGCTCGCTGCGCTCGCGTTTGGTTAAGAGCCCTCACCCCGGCCCTCTTCCCGGGGGAGAGGGAGAGGAGTTACTTTGATCTGCGAATGATCTCGCGGTAATTGGCGCGGAAGAAGTTGGTGTAGGCGATGCGGGCGCGGGAGGCTTTTTCGGAGTTGCGCCATTCGTTGCGGATGGTGGAGTAGTTCTCTTCTGAGAAGAGGAGCTTCGTGCCGTCGGGCATGGTGTGCTCGGGCATGGCGTAGAAGAGCTGTTCGAGTTCCTCGGCGAGGGCCGTGTCGCCGCGGGCTTTGACGGTGTTGAGCGCGGCGTAGGCTTCGGCGCACTCGTGGTGGGTGTCGATGCCGAAGGCGCCCATCATGGGGCCGATCATGGAGCGCCAGCCGCGGTTGGGGAGGGGCTCGGCGATCTCGTAGGGCTTCACCTTGTCGATGAAGCGGGCGAAGTGTTCGGGCTCGTACATCGCGCGGCGGATGGGGAGGCGGCGGAGCTGGCTCTCGCGCGGGCCGAGGCCCTCGGGGGAGGCGGGGAACTGCCAGACGGCCTGGCCCTCGGCGGAGAGGGCGTAGCGGATGAAGCGTTTGGCGAGCTCGGGGTCGGGGCCGCCGCGGAGGGGGGAGATGGGGTCGGGGTCGTAGAAGACGGCGCCGGCGGGGTCGGTGTACTGAACGCGGGAGGTCTCGGGGGGCTGGCCCGGGGCGAGGATGGCGTCGGACTGGGAGCGCCCGTAGAAATCGATGGCGACGCCGGCGGCGGCTTCTCCGGCGCTCACGTCGAGGGGCGGCTTGCGCGACGAGCCGGAGAAGTAGCGGGCGTTGGCGGAGAGGGCGCGGAGGGTGTTCCAGCCGCGCTCCCAGCCGTAGCCATCGAGGAGTTTCTGGAACGCGGTGGCGACGGAGCCGGAGGCGCGGGGGTCGGCCATGGCGAGCCAGCCCTGGTAGGCGGGGTCGGTGAGGTCGTCCCAGGCGCGGGGGGGCTCGACGCCGATCGTTTCGAGGGCGTCGGTGTTGTAGATGATGCCGAAGCTGGAGACGGCGACGCCCAGCCAATGCTGGTCGGGGTCGTAGAGCCGGCTGCCGCCGAGGTCGTTTTCACCAAACCAGCTATCGAGTTCTTGCTCGGTGAACTCAGCAGGGACGGAGATGCTGAGTGTGACGGTTTCGTCGCCGACGTTCGTCGTGACGCCGCGCTTCATCTGGTCGTGCTCGTAGGAACCGCCGCCGAAGAGGAGGTCGTAGCTCATTGTTCCGGGGGCGCAGGACCCGTCGGGGGCGATGCGCCCGGTGGCGATGGCGGCGGAGTACTGGGCGCGGAGCTGCTTGCGGATCTCGCTGGTGCCGCCCGGCTGGCGCCAGTCGATGACGACGGGCTGGTCGAAGTTTTCTTCGTGCCAAGCGGAGAAGCCGCGCTCAAACTCGGCGCGGATCTGCTCGTGGTGGGGGGTGATGATGACAAGCGTGCGGGCGCCCTCTGGGATGGCGGCGCGCTCCGGGCGGAACAGGAACGGCAGCCCGAGGACGACGACGAATGAGATCGCGACGAGGAGGCGCGTCATGCGTTAGTTCGCGCGGACGAGATCGACGACGAGCGGGCGGTGGTCGCTGGCGCGGGAATCGTCGCGGGAGACGCCGATGGCGCTGAGCGAGGTGTCGCTGAGGCGGGCGCTGTCGAGCACCCACGCGTTCTCGACCTTCAGCGAGCTGGGCGAGGTGAGCATGTAGTCGAGGCGCCCGGTGAGGAAGCGGCTGCCGGCCTCGGTCCAGGTGTAGACCGAGTCGTCGCCCAGCACGCGGGCGTCGCTCTCGACGAGATCGCCCCCGGCGGGGTCGAGGCCGTTCTTCAGGATGGCGAGGGGGATGG
This sequence comes from Phycisphaerales bacterium, assembly GCA_965227605.1. Classification (GTDB taxonomy): domain Bacteria; phylum Planctomycetota; class Phycisphaerae; order Phycisphaerales; family UBA1924; genus CALNYS01. The sequence continues at coordinate 1,795,120 of OZ245745.1, forward strand.
GCGAGCCGACCAAGTTGAAGTCGCCGCCCAGCACCACGCCGTCGGCGTCGGTCGCCGCGAGTGATTCGTGCAGGGCTGCGCTGGCGGCGACGGCCTCGGCGATGCGCTCGCGGTCTTCCTCACCGCCGACGCCGCCGCAGCACTTGAGGTGGACGCAGCCGAGGAGGATCTTTCCGATGGGCGTCTCGGCGAGGGCGGGGATGTAGCGGACGGAGCGTTCGATGACGGCGCGGCGGTCGGCGATAGCGGTGGCCTTGACGCCGGTGGGGCCGATTGGCTTGAGGGGCAAGCGCGAAGCGATGAGGACGCCGCGCTGGTCTGAGGCGAGAACCGTCCAGTCGGTGTTGGGGACGAGTCGGGTTTCGAGCCATTCTTCGGTGACGTCGAGTGGGAGGCGGGGTTGGTCGCGCTCGCGGATGTCCCACTCCTGGAAGAGCCAGATGTCGGCGTCGATGGCGTTCATGACGCGCTCGAAGGGCTCGGGGCTAATCATGGGGCTGGCCCAGAGGACGTTCATCGAGGCGACGCGGACGGCGCCGGCGGGCTTCTCGGGGAGCGACGCGTCACCCAGCACGGGGTCGGCGCCGGCGACGACGCCGCCCGAGCCGAAGCTCCAGATTTCGGTGGGCTTGCCCTCGCTGTCAAGGGGCGTGAGCGCCCAGCGGACGAGGCCTTGCTGGTCGAAAGTGATGATGTCGTCGGCGGCGAGAGCGAAGCGCCGGTCGAGACGGATCTCGAGGGTGTCCGAAGCGTGCGAGGGCGCGACGATCAGGCCGGCGGCGGCGGGGGAGATGCTGGCGTCGAACTCGTCGATGTGGATGGTGACGGCGGCGCCGTTGCCGACCTCGCCGCGGTGCGGGGGTGAGAAGTAGACGGAGAGGTCTGTCCCCTCGAACTCGCCGTGGGTGGCGCCGGTGGATTCGTCGCCGTCGAGGTCGATACGGAGGGCGACGGTGCGGTCGCCGTTCTGGAGGGTCATGGGTCTGGGGAGGTTCACGCGGAGGCGGATGTCGTCGCTGTCGGAGGCGACGGTGACGCCGGGCTGCCAGTCGGTGAAGTCGCCGTCGATGGCGGGCAGCGCGGGCTGGGCGAGGGCGGGGGCGGCGAGAGCGAGAAGGGCGAGCGTGGAGCGGGGCATCGGGGATCCTCGGTGCGGTTGTGGCGAGCAGGACAGGCTATCCGCGAGATAGGGCGTTGTGTTTGCAATCCTGACGCGGGGAGGGAACAATCCGTTCCCGGTCGCGATTGGCCGGCGTCGGCCGAGTACCCAAGTGGTCTAAGGGAACGGATTGCAAATCCGTCATTCGCGGGTTCGAATCCCGCCTCGGCCTCTTTGTAAAGATCGCGCAAGGGCGGCATGGAGGCTGGCGTGGCGCGACCTGTGACCATCCGAGAGAGCCTGATCCGGGGGTTCGCCCCGGTTGTTCTGGTGGTGGCGCTGTCGGCGTTCGCGCTGCTGTTCTTCGCGGGGCGGTTCGCGGTGGAGACGCTTTCGGCGGCGCTGATCGACCAGACGTACGAGCGGGTTTCAGAGCGGCTGGACGGGTTCTTTGAGCCGGTGCTGCTGGAGATGGAGGAACTCTCACAGGACGTGAGGGTCGGCGCGCTGGACCCCGATGATGAGAACGAACTCCGCGAGCGGTTCCGGCGCGTGGTGAGCAGCGTGCCGCACGTTTCGGCGGCGCTGCTGGCCGAGCCGAGCGGGCGCGAGGTGATGGCGCTGCGGCTGGGGGACGAGTGGGTGAGTCACGTGATCCCCGAGGGGGGCATGGCGGGCGTGCAGCGGCGCTGGCGTCGGGGTGGAGAGGCGCGGGAGTCGGCTGTTCCCGAAGGGCGCGACCCGAGGATGCGGCCTTGGTTCCGCGCTGCGGTTGCAGGCGCGGGCGAGTTCTCCTGGACGCCGCCGTATGAGTTCTTCGAGAGCGGCGCGTACGGCGTGACGTTGTCACGCGAAGTGACGACGGCAGAGGGGCGACGGGTGATCCTCGCGCTCGACGTGCTGCTGCACGAGCTCGACGAGTTCACGCGGTCGATGGAGCTGCGCCGGGGCGGGCTGGTGTACCTGCTCGACGATCGCGGGCGTGTGCTTGGGCTGCCCAACGCGCCGGAGTTCGAGGACGAAGCGGCGCGGGTTGAAGCGCTGATGAAGGAAGTTGAGTCGATCGGGAACCGGCTGGCGATCGACGCGGAGGAGGCGTACTTCGGCGTGCTCGAGCGCGAGGGCGCCGAGGTGTGGGAGCGGCCGTACCGGTTCATGAGCGCGGGGGAGAGCTACTGGGGGCAGGCGGTGGAGCGGGAGATCGCGGGCGGGCTGGCGCTGATGCCGGCGATCATCGTGGCGGAGAAGGACCTGCTGGGGCCGATCGTGACGGCGCGGTGGATCGCGGTGGGCGTGGGGCTGCTGGCGGTGGGGTGGGCGGTGTGGAAGTGTTTCCGGCTCGCGCGCCGGTTCAGCGGGCCGATCGAGGCGCTGGCGGACGAGAGCGACCGCATCATCCGCGGGTCGGCGACGCTGGACCACGAGCCGTTGTCTTCCGGCGTTGTTGAGCTGGCAAAGCTGTCGTCGTCACAGGTGGAGATGCGTCAGGCGATGCGCACGCTGGGCAAGATGGAACGCGACATCCAGGTGGCACGGGAGATTCAGGAGGCGCTGCTGCCGGCGTCGCTGCCGACGCTGGACGGGTGGAGTGTGGCGGGCTGGAGCGACCCGGCGGATGAGACGGGCGGCGATATTTACGACGTGGTGCAGATGAACGGCGCGGGCGACGTGTACTTCCTGCTGGCGGACGCGACGGGGCACGGCGTGGGGCCGGCGATCTCGGCGGCGCAGGTGCGGGCGATGACGCGGATGGCGCTGCGTTCGGGGACCGACCTGCGCGGGATGGTGACGAACCTGAACGCGCAGCTGCGGGAGGATCTGCCCGCGGGGCGGTTCATCACGCTGTGGTGCGCGCGGCTCGACCCGGGGAGCGGCGAGCTGCACACCTTCAGCGCGGGGCAGGCGCCCTTGCTGCGGTATCGCGCGGCGGAGGACGGGTTCGAGACGTTCGACGCGAGCGTGCCGCCGCTTGGCGTGGTTGATGCGCTGGGGGATGTCGAGGCGGAGCGGCACGGGCTCGGCGCAGGGGATTTTTACGCGGTGTTCTCCGATGGGATCTTCGAGGCGCGGTCGCCGGAGGGTGAACTCTTCGGCGTCGAGCGGGCGTGCGCGGCGATGCGTTCTGCGAACGGGACGGCGGAGGGGGTGATCGCGGCGGTGCGGGGCGCGGTCGAGCGGTTCACGCGCGGGGCGGCGGCGGCGGATGATCAGACCGGGGTGGTGGTGATGCGGGACGCGGGCATCCGCTAGTCTCGGGGTATGTCCGACGACGCGACGCCGAGATTGTGTGTGCTGGCTTCCGGGTCTTCCGGGAACTGCACGGTGCTGGCGTTCGGCGAGGGGGCGCGGGCGAGGTTGGTTCTGATCGACGCGGGGCTCTCGCCGCGGCAGACGGCGCTCAAGCTGGGCGAACTGGGCTTCACGCTGCGCCAGGTGACGGACGTGCTGTTCACGCACCTCGACCGCGACCACTGCGCCCCGGCGTGGAGCCAGGCGCTCCTGAATCGGGCGACGCTGCGGATGCACAAGCGGCACATGCCGCGGGCGCGCCGCCAGCATCTGCTGTACCGCACACGGACAGAGCTCTTCGGCGATGAGCCGTTCCGCCTGCCCAACGTGGGCACGGTTCACGCGGCGCTGATGGATCACGATCAGCTCGGGGTGGCGGTGTTCCGGGTGGATCTGGGCGGGTACTCGCTGGGGTTCGCGACGGACCTTGGGAGGGTGCGGGATGATCTGGTCGAGCATCTCAAGGGTGTGGACACGCTGGCGATCGAGTCGAATTATGACCCTGAGATGCAGGAGCGTTCGGCGCGCCCGGCGTTTCTCAAGCGCCGGATCATGGGCGGCGCCGGGCATCTTTCCAATCAGGAGTGCGCGCGGGCGGTGCGGGCGATCGAGCCACGGAAGCACGTGGTGCTGCTGCACCTTTCACGCCAGTGCAACTGTCCGCGGCTGGCGGCGGGGTATCACCGGGACGGGGCGTATGACCTGACGGTCAGCACGCAGCACGAGATGACGGGGTGGGTTCCGCTGATGGGAGCGGGGTCTGTGAAGGTGAGGGTTGAGTCGCAGATGGGGTTGTTTGCGGGGTAGGTTTGGGAGGAGCCCTCCCTCTTCCCTGGCCCCTCTCCCTCGGGGAGAGGGGGATCAGACCTTCTTGGATTCGCTGGCTTTTTGCAGGGTTTTTCGTTCTTTGTCGGTGAGGCTGGCGAGGCCCTGGTTGGCGACCTTGGCGAGGATGCGGTCGACGTCTTCGTCTGAAGGTCCGCCGCGGGGACGGTCAGGCTTTGATCTGGCTTTGCGCTCGCGTTCGGCGCGGCGTTTGGAGGCCTCGGCGCCGGAGAAGTCGAGGAACTCGCGGAGGAGTTCGGGCTTGCGGACGAAAAAAGCGCCGGCGATGGCGCCGCCCAGGTGGGCCGCGTCGCCCCCGGCGTTGGCGCCGGAGGTGAGCAGGTTGAAGGCGGCGAGGCCGACGAAGGCGTAGACCACAGCCTTGAGGGGCGCGGGGATGACGAAGAAGAGGAGGACGGTGGAGCGTGGGGCGAGGTAGGCGGAGGCCATGAGCACGCCGAAGACGCCGGCGGAGGCGCCGATGAGGGGGGTGAATCGGTCGTTGATAAGGACGCCGGGCAGGCGAAGCCCGTCGATCTGCCCGAGGCCGTTGAGAATGAGATACATGAGGGCGCCGGCGATGCCGCACATGAGGTAGAACGCGAGGTACTTGCGCCGCCCGAGGCGGCTCTCGACGATGGGCCCGAAGAAGAAGAGGCCGATCATGTTCATGAAGAGGTGGGAGAGGTTGGCGTGGAGGAACTGGAAACCGATGAGGCGCCAGACTTCGAGCATGAGGAAGCCGCGCCCGGTTGAGAAGTGACCGATGGCCTGGAAGGGCGGCATGACCTGGAAGCGCTGCTCGCCGATCACGCCGTTTTCCTGATCGACGATGGGGTAAGCCGCGGCGCCGGGGAGTGTTTGTGATCGCACGGCGGTCTCGATGACCTGCTTGCCTTCGAGGGCGGCGCGGGGGACGCCCTCGAAGGGCTCGGCGCCCATCGGGATCCCGACCTGAGCGCCGATGAGAGCGTCGATCATGAAGACGCCGATGCAGATGGCGATGAGCCAGGCGTTGGCGCTCCAGACGCCGCCGCCCGGGCGCAGGGCGAAACCGGCGGGGGCGCCGCCATGGGGCGAGGGTCGTCCCCGCTGCGCGTAATCACGATCGTACAAACCCATCGCCGAGGCTCCATCGGCCCGGCGTCGGGCCTCCCGTGAATCCTACGGATTGAGACGACGGCGATGTCGGTGTGTTCGGTGAATCGGCGGATTCAGGGCTAACTGAGGGCCGCGGCGCTGGAATTGCGCAGGCGGGCGACGCTGGCCTCGATGACGTCGACGGCGGCGTCGAGGTCTTCCTGCGTGGTCTCGCGGGAGAGGCTGAAGCGGATGGAGCCGTGGGCGTGGCCCTCGGGGAGGCCCATCGCGAGGAGGACGGCGGAGGGTTCGAGGGAGCCGCTGGCGCAGGCCGAGCCGGCGGAGGCGCAGACGCCCTGCTCTGAGAGCAGCATGAGGAGGGCCTCGGCCTCGAGGCGGGGGAAGGCGATGCTGGCGGTGTTCCAGAGGCGCTCGTGGGGGGGCTCGGGTTTGTTGACGACGGCCTCGACGCGCTCGCAGACGGCCTGCTCGAAAGCGTTGCGGATGGCGCGCATGCGGTCGCGGTTGGCGTCGCTCTCCACCCACTCGCGGGCGAGGTCGCAGGCGACGCCCATGCCCACGACGCCGGCGGTGTTCTCGGTGCCGCCGCGGCGGCCGAGTTCCTGTGAGCCGTAGAGGGTGGGCGTGACGCGGACACCGCGCCGGACGTACAGGGCGCCGGCGCCCTTGGGGCCGTGGAACTTGTGGGCGCTGAAGGTGAGGAGATCGACATCAAAGGAAGTGACGTCGGTGGGGGCCTTGCCAACCCACTGGGTGCCGTCGCAGTGGAAGGTGACGCCCCGCTCGCGGCACATCGCCCCGATGGTCTCGACGGGCTGGATGGCGCCGGTCTCGTTGTTGGCCCACTGCACGCTGACGAGGGCCACGCGCTCGTCGAGGAGGTCGGCGAGGGCGTCGGTGTCGACGACGCCGCCCGCCAGCAGAGGGGCGTGGCGGACGTCGATCTCGGCGCACGAACCCAGCGAAGCCGCTAGCTTCGACACCGCGGCGTGCTCGACGGTGGTGGTGACGAAGACGTTCTTTGATTTGTCGGGGCGGGCGGCGAGGGCGCCGCGGACGGCGTAATCGATGGACTCGGTGCCGCCGGCAGTGAAGATGATCTCGCGTGGCGAGGCGTTGATGATCCGGGCGACGGAGCGCCGGGCGATCTCGACGCGCCGGCGGGCCGTCTGCCCCGTGCGGTGTACGCTGGAGGGGTTGCCCCAGTCGCTTTCGAGGGTCTCGAGCATGGCGCGGACGACCGCGGGGTCGGGGCGGGTCGTCGCGTTGGAGTCGAGGTAGATCATCCCTGAAACGATACCTGAGAACTCGGGTGTCGCCGAACGTTTACACTCGTGTTCGTGACCGCTAACCCGCGAGAGATTGTGCTAGAGAACGTCCGGATGTCCTTCGGCGCCAACCAGGTGCTGCGCGGAGTGGATCTCAGCGTGAGCCGGGGCGAGCTGGTGGCGATCGTCGGGGCCTCGGGCAGCGGGAAATCGGTGACGCTTGATCTGATCACGGGCCTGCTCAGGCCGACGGGCGGGACGGTGCGGGTCGCGGACCACTCGGCCGCGGGCGCGCCTTTGCGTGATCTCTCCACGCTGGACGAAGACGCGTTTGATCGCATCCGCCTGCACTGGTCGGTGGTGTTTCAGCGGAACGCGCTGTACTCGGGGACTGTCTTCGAGAACATCGCCCTCTGGCTGCGCCAGCACACCCCGATGAGCGAGCGGGCGATCAGGGATCTGGCGCGGGAGTGTCTTCAGGATGTTGGGTTCGATGATCCCGACGCGCTGCTGGGCACACGACGCGGGCAGCTTTCGGGGGGCATGGCGAAGCGGGTCGCTGTGGCGCGTGCGATCGCGATGGACCCGGCGATCATCTTCTACGACGAACCCACCAGCGGCCTTGACCCGAAGCTCTGCGCCCAGCTCCACGATCTCATCCGGGCGACGCACGAGCGGGCGTCGTCAACCGGCTCGCGCACATCGCTGGTGATCACCCACGACAAGGACATGCTCGCCCGCCTGCGCCCGCGCGTGGTCATGCTCCACGAGGGGCGGGTGTATTTCGACGGTTCGTACGAGGAGTTCAGCGCGTCGGAATCGGACGTCATCCGCCCGTATTTCGAGCTGATGCCGGCGCTGCAGTCGATCTCGTTTGAGAACCGGTCGTCCTGAGCGCGGCTACTTGACGCCGAGCATGAGCTGCTCGATGACGTCGCGCACGCTCTGACCGGTGTCGTCGCGCCCGTGGCCCTTGATGCCGATGGGGGCCAGCACGCCGTAGCCGAGGCCGAGGTGCATCAGCATCCAGGCGGTGATGCCGGGTGAGAAGCGCTTGGAGACGTGGCCGGCCTTCTGGGCGTCGTTCACCTGATCGGCGAGGAACTGGTGGAGGGCCTGCATGTGGCGGGTGATGGCGTCGAGGATCTCGGGGTCGGTGATCTCGGTCATCGCCTGCACGATGACGCGGTAGACGCCCTGCCCGCGGCTGGCGACCATGGGGTTGGCGCCGATGAGCAGGCGGAGGCGGTCGCCTGGGTCGGCGCACTTGGCGAGGGCTTCCTGCCACTGGGCGATGGTCTCCTCGCCGGTCTCATCCACCAGGGCGATGAAGAGGTTCTTCTTGGACTTGAAGTGACGGTAGATGATGGGTTCGGTGACGCCGGCGGCCTTGGCGAGCTCGGAGGTGGTCGCGCCGGCGTAGCCGCGCTCGGCGAAGAGCTTGGCGGCGGTGTCCAAGAGCTGGCGTCGGCGCTGGGCCGCGGGCAGGCGTCGCGTCATGGGCATCGGGTCCCCCGTAGGTAAGCGTACACTCACTTTCGACCGTCGGCAGCCCCGCCTTCCGTATTTCCTTCCGCATCGGCTTTGTCGGGGTGCGGCACGGGGTCGTAGCCCGTCGGGCCGCCCGGGCGGCAGCGCAGGATCCGCCGGAACGCCAGCCAGCCGCCGCGGAGGGCACCGCGCGTGGTGAGGGCCTCGATGGCGTAGGCGCTGCAGGTCGGATGAAACCGACACTGCCCACCCAGCCAGCGCGAGAGCGTGCCGCGGTAGAGGATGACCAGAGCGATGAGGGCGCGTGCGGGGAGGCTGGGGCGGTCAGGCGGGGGCGGCATCGCCATCAGTTGTACTGGTTTTTTCGAGGCGTCCGCCGACGCGTTCGGCGGCGCCGGTGAGCCAGGAGCGGTACTCGTCGACTGAAAGAGCCGCGTGGGGGCGGACGCGGACGACCAGGTCGATGGGGGGCAGGTCGTGCTGGCTGAGGCGGAAGGCCTCGCGCAGGCGGCGCTTGATGAGGGAGCGTTTCACGGCGTTGCCCACGCGGCGCGAGACGGCGAGGCCCAGGCGGGGGTGCTCGTGGTCGGATTGATGCCCGAAGACGACGAGCGGCCCGGCCTGCTTGCGCACGTTGGCCTCGTACGCACGCTGGTACTCGAGGGCGTGGGTGAGGCGCTGGGCTTTGGTGAAGGAGAGTTTGGCGGCGGGCATGGGCAGAGAGCATAACCCGATAACCGGGGGGTCGTCGAGAGCGAGGATGGGGGGCGCCGCAGGGAGAACGAGGCTGGCGCGTAAGCCTTAATTCCCTACAGACCTCCCTCTCCCCTAACCCCTCTCCCTCGGGGAGAGGGGGATCCTTAGGCGTCCCGCAGGGCCTGGTGGTAGCGGGCCATCAGGCGGCTGCGGGTGAGGAGGCCCATGACCTTGGCGTTCTTGTCGAGGGATTCGACCATCGCCAGGCTCGATACCTCGTGGCGGGAGAACTTCTCGAGTGCGCTATCGAGGCCCTCCTCGGGGGTCACCGTCGGCAGCGAGCGGACCATGATCTCTTCGATGAGCAGCAGCGGGATGGCCTCGTACTCGACGAAGGCAGTCCGCACGTCCTGAGCGGTGATCATGCCGACGTACTCGTTGTGGTCGCCCACGACAACGAAGTCCGCAACCTGATACTCACGGTTGAGCTTGAGCAGTTTCGAGACCGGGTCGTGCGGGCGCACGCTGACCTGGGGCGCCAGCGGGATGTCGCGCACGCGCAGGCGGCGCAGCAGCGTGTGATCGAGGCGCGAGCCGACGAGCACGCCGCGCCGGCGCAGCTTCAGCGTGTACACCGAGTCGCGCTGGATGAGCTGGGCGACGACCGTCGCGACGACCGCGGCCAGCATGATCGGCAGAAGCACATAAATATCGCGCGTGATCTCGAAGATGATGAGGATGGCGGTCAGCGGGGCGTGGGTCGTTCCCGCGACGACCGCGGCCATGCCGACGAGGGCGTAGGCGGCGGGAGAGCCGGCGCCCGGGATGAGGCCGAGCTTCTCCATCGCGACGCCGAAGCTCGCGCCCGCGGCGGCGCCGAGGAAGAGCGAGGGGGCGAAGACGCCGCCCGAGCCGCCTGTGCCGAGCGTGAGGCACGTCGCGAGCGCCTTGAAGCCCACGAGCGCGGCGAGCATGACGATCGAGGTGTCGAGGACGACGCCGGAGGCTTCGACACCGAAAGATGAAGGATCGAGCAGGGCGCGGATGGCGGGGTAGCCGTTGCCGAAGAAGGGCGGCGCGTTGTGGGCGCTGTCGGTCTGACCCTCGATGAGCAGATAGCCGAGGCCGAGCGCGCCGAGCAGGGCGGCGCCGAGGACGGGCTTGAAGATTGGGTGCAGTTTGACCTTGCCTGCGGCGTCCTCGGTGGCGTACAGCAGCTTGATGAACCCGGCGGCGACGAACCCGCAGGCGAGGCCCAGCGCGAGGTAGCTGGGGAGTTCGGGGAGCGTGAAGACGTAGCCGGCGAGTTCGTCGCTGACGGCGAAGATGGCGGTGTTCTTGCCGAGCACGGCCTGGGTGACGGCGGTGGAGAACACGCTTGCGACAACGACCGGCGTGAACGTGCGCACGGAAAAATCGCGCAGCATGATCTCGAGCACGAAGAAGACGCCCGCGATCGGCGCGTTGAAGACCGAGGCGATCCCCGCCGCGGCGCCGCAGCCGAGCAGCGTCCCGGCCTGATCGCGCGACACGCGCAGCAGCTGTGCGATGCCCGAGCCGATCGCCGAGCCGATCTGCACGATCGGGCCTTCCGCCCCGGCCGATCCGCCCGAGCCGATGGTGCAGGCGGAGGAGAGCCACTTCACGACGGCCGTGCGCGGGTGGATGCTGGCGTTCTTGCGGAAGATGGCGTCCATGACCTCGGGGACGCCGTGGCCGCGGGCCTCGCGGGCGAAGAAGTGCACGAGCAGGCCCGTCAGCAGCGCTCCGATCATCGGCGCCAGCGGGAGCGCCCACCAGGGGAGGGCGCGGTCGAGGGCCTCGGCCTGGTCCGCGGCCCAGTGGATCAGCTCGACGAAGGCGATGGCGCCGAAGGCGGTGACGGTGCCAATGCCCGCGGCGAGGGCGATGAGGTACCAGTCGCGCTGAAAACCGAGACGCGCGGCGAGGCGTTGTATGCGGTTGGGGAGGTTGGCGAGCAAGCGGGACAAGCTAGCGGGCGTGGATGGTTGGGCCAACCGGATCGGAGGAGAGCAGAAAGATGTGGCGGGCCCTCACCCCGGCCCTCTCCCCGTAGGGAGAGGGAGATGGAAGAGGAAGCTCGCTGCGCTCGCGGTTTTTAGACCCCTCACCCGGCCTCTCCCAGTGTGAGAGGAGGGGATGGCGGGCGCGAGTCCGCCGCGGCGGACCCTACGAACGATGCGCTCCCTCTCCCCTGGCCACTCTCCCTCGGGAAGAGGGGGACAAGATCATGCCGCGGCGTGTTCTTCTTCGTCCTGCTCGATGGGCTTGCCCTTCTCGTCGGTCAGGGCTTCGCCGTCCATGGTGGTGACGATGGGGATGGGGTGCTTCTTCTCGTGAGCGGCGAGCGCGGCTTCGAGCGCCGACTTCTTCTCGTCCTCGAGCTCGGACCACTTCCCGCGCCCGCGGCACTTGGGGAAGGCCGAGCAGGAGAGCCACGGGCCGCGGGCGCCGTTGCGCAGGTAGAGCGGTGACTCACATTTCGGGCAGGGCAGATCGGTTTCGAGCGGCGGCGGCTGCGGCGCCAGCGGGCGGCCCTTCTTGTCGCACTTCAGGATGCCGTCGCACTCGGGGTAGGCGGAGCAGCCGAAGAAGGGGCCGAAGCGCCCGGTGCGTTTGGTCATCGCTGACTTGCACTTCACACACGCAACGTCGGCGTGCTCGATGGGCTGGGGCTTGCCGTCGCGGTCGCAGGGGCAGGCGTAGTCGCAGTCGGGGTAGGTCGAGCAGGAGAGGAAGCGCCCGTTCTTGCCGAAGCGGTAGACGAGGGAGGCGTCGCACTTCTCGCAGCGGTACTCCTCGGGCGCGGGCTCGACCTCGGCCTTGGCGTGCTTGAGCTCCTCGTGGGCGCGTTCGAGTTGTTCCTCGAACGGGCCGTAGAAGCGGCGGAGCGTGTCGATCCAGTCGGTATGCTCGTCCTCGATCTTGTCGAGGTCGGCCTCCATCTCACGCGTGTATCCCAGCTCCATGATGCGCGGGAACGCTTCGATCAGCTTGTCGGTGACGACCATGCCGAGGTCGGTGGCGTAGAAGCGGCGCTCGAGCTGCTCGACGTAGTTGCGGTCCTGGATCACCTGAATGATCGAGGCGTAGGTCGAAGGGCGTCCGATGCCCTCGCTCTCGAGCTTCTTGATGAGCGAGGCTTCCGAGTAGCGCGCCGGCGGGCTGGTGAACTTCTGCTCCGGCGCCACGAAGAAGGGCGCCATCGCCTTGTCTTCTTCAAGCTCGGGAAGCGTTTGCTCGTCGGACGCCGTGGGCACGCCCATCACGCGGAAGAAGCCGTCAAAGACAAGCACGCGCCCGCTGGCCTTGAACGTCACCGGCGTCTTCGGATCGGTCCCGCCCTCGATCATCACGCTGGTCGAATCCCACTTCGCGGGAGTCATCTGGCAGGCGACGAAGCGGTTCCAGATCAGCGTGTACAGCTTGAGCTGATCGGGCTTCAGCGCGCTCTTCACCTTCTCGGGCGGGTAGTCGAGCGACGCCGGGCGGATGGCCTCGTGCGCCTCTTGCGCCGCCTTGTTCGTCGAGCCGTAAAAATTCGGCTTTTCAGGAAGGTAATCCCCCCCGTAGCGGCTCTTGATGTGCCCGCGCACCGCTTCCAGCGCGCCGCCGGCGATGTGCGTCGAGTCGGTGCGCATGTAGGTGATGAGGCCGACGGAGCCCTCGCCCTTGATGTCGATGCCCTCGTAGAGCTGCTGGGCGGTGCGCATGGTGCGCTGGGCGCCGAAGCCGAGCCGGCTCGACGCGCCCTGCTGCAGCGTGCTCGTAATAAAAGGGGCGCTCGGGCGCGAGGTCGTGCGCTTTGTTTCGATCGAGCGCACGCGGTAGGGGGTCGACGGATCAACCTCGCCCGTGAGCGTGACGAGGCGGCGGGCCGGGCCCTTGGCGTCTTCGTCGTCGCTGAACGCGACCTCGGCGTCCGGCATGCCGGCGAGGCGGGCGATCTCCGAAGCTTTCTTATAGAGGTCTGTGGGCTCGGCGGGCTCGCCGTCTTTGGTGAAGCCGCCAGCTTTGATATCCAGCGGCTGGCCGCCCACTTCGACCAGCTCGGCCCGCACCGCGTTGTGCGACGCCAGCCACGCGTTCTGCGCCTTGATCGTCGGCGTGTTGCCCTTCTCGTCGGTCGTCGAGAGGAGCTTGGCCCACGCCGGGGCGAGCGTGTTCGCTTCCTTCTCCGAGAGCGCGAAGCCGGCGGAGACCTTCCAGTACTCATCAGGGACGAACGCCAGGATCTCGCGTTCGCGTTCCACCACGAGGCGCACCGCGACCGACTGCACGCGCCCGGCGCTCAGGCCGCGGGCGACCTTCTTCCACAAGAGCGGCGAGACGCGGTAGCCCACGATGCGGTCGAGCACGCGCCGGGCCTGCTGGGCGTTGACCTTGGCGACGTCGATGGTGTGCGGGTTGGCGAAGGCTTTCTCGATCTCGGCCTTGGTGATCGCATTGAAGACGACGCGCTTGGCATTCTCCGGGTCGACGCCGAGCTCCTGCGCCAGATGCCATGCGATCGCCTCCCCCTCACGGTCGAGGTCGGTCGCGAACCAGACGTCGGTTGCCTTCTTCGCGGCCTTCTTGAGTTCGCTGACGATCTTCTTCTTGTCCGGCAGGATCTCGTAGGTCGGCTCAAAGTCGTTCTCAAGGTCCACACCCGGAACGGGCTTCTTCTCGCCCTTCTTCGCCTTGGCGGGCAGGTCGCGGACGTGACCCACCGAGGCGGCGACGGCGAAGTCAGAGCCCAGGTACTTATTAATAGTCCGGGCCTTCGCCGGGGATTCGACGATGACGAGCTGCTTGCCCTCGGCGTCGATCGGCGCAGCGCTCTTGCGACCGCCCGCCTTGCGGGTGGTCTTTTTTCGCCCCGTCGCTTTCTTCGAGGTCTTCTTCTTGCTCGCGGTCTTCTTCTTCGCCATGCGTTCCCTGTGCGTTGTGGCCCTGGTCCGGGGGGCAGGACGCGGGAGGTAAGCGCTGAGTTCCGCGGTTGTCAACCCCGCCAGCCGCAGCGCTCTGCCATCGGCCCGCACCGGACGGGGCTCCAGAGCAGGCGGCGAGGAGCGTATCGGCTGTCAGGGGCCAATGCGTTCAAGTATTTGATTTACAGCGGTTTGTAAGCCGTCGCGATCGAGCAGATCCGGGCCGTTCAAGGAGAGCGGCGGGGGCGGCTGGGTCCGAGAATCATTTTTTTGGAAGCCGTCCGATTTTTCGCCCGGTTCGGGAGCGGGCGTTGCGGCGAGGCGGCGGAGCCAGGTCCGCTGGTTCTTGGCGAAGCGGCGGGTGTCGATCTTGGTGCGCTCGACCGCATCATCGAGCGAGCGCTCGCCCCGCAGGTGGGCGGCGAGCTGTTTGTAGCCCAGCGCTTCGCGGGCCTGTTCGCCCAGCGCGCTCCGCTCGACGAGGGCGCGCACTTCATCGAGGAAGCCGTCGTCCATCATCTGTTTCACGCGCGCGTTGATGCGTTGGTTGAGCGCTGGCGTTTCCCACATGACGGCGGCGACGAAGCAGTCGTCGCGGCGCTCGCGATCCCACTGTGATTGGTGCGCGCTTATGGGCTCGCAAGTGAGACGAAAGACCTCGATGGCGCGAACGGTGCGCCGTTGATCGGCGGGGTGGATGCGCTCGGCGGCTTGCGGGTCGATGCGCTCAAGCTCGGCTCGCAGCTCGGAGAGCGCCGTTGCGTTCAGCTCATCGCGCAGCGCGGGGTCAGGTTCCGGGCCCTCGAATAGCCCCTCCAGAAAGGCCTTGATGTAGAGGTGCGTGCCGCCGGCGATGATGGGGACACCGCCCGCGGCGCCGATCTCACGAACCGCCGCATCCACCTCATCCAGCCAGTCCTTGACGGTGAAGCGCTCGCGCGGATCACGCACATCGATCAGGCGGTGCGGGACGCCCCCGCGTTCGTCCTCGGTGGGCTTGGCGGAGCCGATGTCCATGCCCCGGTAGACCTGCACCGAATCGGCGGAGATCACTTCGGCGTGGACATCACGCTCCGCGAGAGCGCGGGCAACCGCGACGGCCAGCGCGGTCTTGCCGCTGGCGGTGGGACCGATGATGACGGGGAATCTCCGCAAAGCAGCCCTCCGGTTCGTTAGCATGCCGCTCAGAGCAAGGAGACGCCAGTGGGCAAGCGCACGATCGAGCAGGTGGACGTGAGCGGCAAGCGCGTGCTGATGCGCGTGGACTTCAACACGCCGATCGAGGACGGCGAGGTGCGCGACGACAGGCGCATCCGCATGGCCCTGCCCACGATCCGCAGCGTGCTCACCCGCGGCGGGCGCCTCGTCCTGATGTCCCACCTCGGGCGCCCGGGGGGCGAGGGCTACGAGGAGGCGTATTCGCTCGCCCCCGTCGCCAAGCGACTCAGCGAGCTGCTCGGGAAGCCCGTCGGCTTCCCTTCGCGGGACTGCGCCGACGACGCCGCGGAGACGGCCGTCGAATCCCTCGGGGACGGCGAGGTCCTTCTGCTCGAGAACCTCCGCTTCCACGCGGGCGAGAAGACGGGCGACGCGTCCTTCGCCGCCACGCTCGCGGCCTACGGCGAGATCTACTGCAACGACGCCTTCGGGACCAGCCACCGGCGCCACGCCTCCATGGTCGGCGTCCCCGAGCAGATGCCCTCCCGCCCGAAGGTCGCCGGGCTCCTGCTCCGCGACGAGCTGCGGTTCCTCTCCGAGGCACTCCGCGACCCGGCACGCCCCTACGCGGCGGTGCTGGGCGGGGCGAAGGTCTCTGACAAGCTCGCCGCGGTCGAGCATCTCATCCCCCGCACAGACCACGTCGTCATCGGCGGCGCGATGGCCTACACCTTCCTGAAGGCCCTCGGTAAGAACGTCGGGGCCAGCCGGGTAGAAGAAGATCGCCTGGGAGACGCTGAGCGCATGCTCGATCTCGCCGCCCGCGAGGAGTGTGAGCTGCACCTGCCGAGCGATCACGTCAGCGCCACGACGTTCTCCGCAAACGCTTCCGACGTACGCGTCATGGACGGCGCTATCGACGACGGCTGGATGGGCCTCGACATCGGCCCCGCAACACAGTCGCACTACGCCTGCGTGCTCGAAGGCTGCAAGACCATCGTCTGGAACGGGCCGATGGGCGTCTTCGAGTGGCCCGCGTTCGCCGTCGGCACCAACGCTGTCGGGAACGCCATCGCCAAGGCGACCGGGCACGGCGCCGTCTCAGTCGTCGGCGGGGGCGACACGGCTTCCGCGGCGAGCGCCGCGGGCATCGCCGAGAAGATGACGCACGTTTCCACCGGAGGCGGCGCGAGCCTGGAGATGATCTCGGGTTCCGAGATGCGCTCTGTGGAACTCCTCGACGAGAACTGAGCTTTTGTTTCTCGCAGCTCGCGTGATGCCGCGGCGGCGGTGCGCGCTGAGCGTGGCGCTCCAAAAAGAAGAACGCCCCGGAGGTTTCCCCCCGGGGCGTTGATCATGTCAGATCAGGAAAAGTAGGTGTCGTAGGGTTCGTAGGTTCGGTCCTGAACCTCTTACGGGCAGGGGCCCCACGAGGCGATCAGGATGGCGAGGTCGCCAGCGTCAACGGTGCCCATGCCGTCCAGGTTCGCGGCGGGGTTCATGGAACCCCACGCGGCGATCAGGATGGCGAGGTCGCCAGCATCGACGTCACCCGAGTTGTCGAGGTCGCCGGTGCAGAGGCTCTCCTCGATGAGCTCGAGCGTGAAGCTGTCGACGTACCAGGTGTCCGAGGGGAGCACCACGTTGGCCTCGACGTTCACGTAGTCGCCCAACAGGATGTTGGGGTACGGGGCCGTCGTGTTGTAGCCAGCGGCGGGCGTGTTGCCAGCGCCGAGGCCGCCAGCGGGAGCGGCGGAACCGCCGACGCCGTCAGCGCCGGGCAGACCGCGGGGTTCCCACACACCATTAGCGATCGTGGTCAGACCACGGGCCGTGTCTTCGACGATCTGGTAACGGTCGTTGACCAGCGGGGCGTCGAAGGGCGTCATCGTCATGGGATCGCTGTTGATCACCGCGATGATGTCGGTGGCCTGGATGTCACGGGTGATGGGATCGCCCATCATGTCCGTGTCACCCACGCCGGTGGCGCCATCAACGGTCCAGATCTGAGGCAGCATCTGGCCGGCCTCGACGAACACGTCGTCAACGATCTGGAAGAAGTGGTACTCACCAACGCCGCCGGTGAGGGGCGCCGGAGCATCGAAGGCCCGAGCGGACCACTGGACGACGCCCTCGGTGGGCTCGCCGTCGTTCTCGCCGAACTGGTTGCGCAGGAACGCGACCGAGTCGAGGCTGTTGGTGTTGAGCTGCGGGTCGCTGGCGTCGATGGCCACACCGCTACCGATCTCGGTGGTCATGCCGCCGTTGATCATGTTGATGGTGTACTCCGAGTCGCCGTTGACGCGCACCTCGATGGTGAACCAGTCGAGCGTCGGGACAGCGACCATCGAGTCCTGCCAGACGTTCTCGGGCTCGCCCGGGAGCGGCATCGGGTTCGGCACGAGGGTGCCGAAGTTGCCGGTGTCGAGACGAGGGATGGAGCCGTCCATGTTGGTGTTACCCGACTGGAAGCCCATACCGCCGAAGCTGAGGCCCGAGATGAGGCCGCCATCGGCGGTGCCGCCGACCACGGTGGCCTGCATACCGGTCTGGAAGTCAGACTGAGCGACATAGAAGTCGTAGGACATGACCGCTTCGTCGCCGGAGGCAGCCGTCTGCGCGACCGGGAAGAAGCCGTTGAACATGTTGATGGTGTTGCCGCGGAGGGTGCTGTTGGGGCTGAAGTCGCGAGTGTTGGCCTTGTTGACCATCTTGGCGACCAGACCGCGGGAGCCGCGGGCGGCCGAGTCGATGCCCTCGTCGGCAGCGCTCACGAACTCGTTCTCGCGCTCGGTGCCGCCGAAGCGGAAGTTGAGGCGGTAGCTGTAGCGGGCGCCCATGTCGACCATGGGATCGGGCCCGGTGTTGTCAAAGACGCTCTCGCCGGTGGCGTTGGCGAGGAACCACGTGCCGCGGGCGATCTCGGAACCGCCGACCGAATCCAGGATGTACCACTGGGTCGGGTCGTTGGCGCCGTCGTCGATCACACCGTAGATGTCGGCGTCGGGGTCGTACTCGCGGAGCAGGTCATCGCTGACCGCAACGATGTCATCGACCGCGAAGGGAACCATGCCGCCGCCGAAATCGATCGACTGGATCTCGTAGATGCGGACGGGATCGCCGTTGCTGAGAGCATCGGCGCCGTCGATGAACTCGATCTCGTCGAAGTCGTTGGGGATCGGCGAGAGATCGGGGTCACCGATGGGCATGAAGCCGAGGCGGTGGTTCGCGAAGCCCTGGGGCGACGCGGGACGACCGGTCTCGTAGCTGTCGAGGCCGTCGGCGAAGGGGAGTTCCCAAGCCGGGTCATCGTTGAACTCGACGTCGAGCGGGATCAGCGTGTCGGTCTGCGTGGGCCCACGGAAGTCGATGTCATCGACGAAGAGGCTCACGAAGCCGGCCAGGAAGCCGTTGCTCGAGCTGAAGCGCAGATCGGTCGGAGCGATCGCGTTGGTGGTGAAGTTCTGAGTGTCGTCGCCGTTGGGGAACAGCTCAACCTCAGGGGACATGAAGTCCGTGTCGTCTTCGCGAACGAAGATACGGACGATCTCGGTCTCGCCGTTGCTGGCGGTGCCGCGAGCGGCGTCGTCGCGGGGCTCGCCCGCGAGACGGACGACGTGCCAGTCGTTGGTGGACAGCGAGAAGTTCGCTGAACCGGACGGGGCCGCGAGCACGTTGATGTACTCGGTGTTGATGTCGTCCTCCTGGTCCGGCGTGATGTGCGGACCGGGGGTCGGGGCCAAGGGCGATGACGCATCGAACTCACCACCGGCGATGTCGGTGCCGAGGGGCTTGCGCTGACGGACGTAGACGAAGCCGTCGCCCATCAGGTTGACATCAGTGCCGGAGGTGTAGAAGCGAGCCAGGGACTCGGCGTTGTCTTCACCGGAGGGCTGGTTGCCCGAGGAGGTGTCAACGCCCAGGCCGGCCTGGATGGAGTCCATGCCGTAGGAAAGGAGCGTCGAGGTGAAGCGCATAGCGGCCTGGACGTTGGCCGGGTCACCGACCTCACCGCGCACGCGGGGCGTGGTGGGGAGGTTGGTGGTGAACATGTTGTCGAAGACGTCGGTCTGGACCAGGTTCTGCAGACGCAGGGCCTGGCTGGCGGAGCCGCGACCGGAGCCGTCGCCCGGGGTGTGGTTCTGGTTGGTGATGACCGTGAGACGCGCGTCGGGGACGTCGCTCCAGCGGCCACCCTGCAGGCCCATGGGGCCCTCGAACCAGCGCTCGATGTCATCCGTGTAGGGGATGCGGTAGGTGGGGATGGGATCGGGCTGAGGGAACTCAACACCGTTCATGCTGTAGTTGTCAACCCACCAGTCCTGGATTTCGTAGCCGGGGACAGCGCCGACCGGGGGGTCGCTGCCGCGGAAGACGTCGATCGCGTCGATCGAGATCGCCGCGAGGGGCGTGGCCCAGTCGTTGCCGTCGGGACCGAAGAAGCGGTCGGTGACGGAGTCAACCTCGTTGGTGGCGTAGCCGGCGCCCTCGATGACATCGGGGGTGCCGGGGTTATCGAGCGTGCCCGGGAGGATCGAAGCCCAGCCCATCTCGAGGCCGAACCCGAACTCGGAGAACATGCGAGGCGCCATGGGGTCCATGGGGTCCTCGCCAACCTTGACGGGCATCTGCCAGTCGGGGTTGCCGTCCATGTCGTTGTCTTCGAGGGTCTCGCTGTCGCGGATGAGGATCTGCTTGCCGTTGACGCTGGGGTCGAGCAAGACACCCAGAGTGAACCAGTCGCCCTCAGCGATGAACTTGGGGTTGATCACGAACTCGCCGGAGTCCGGGTCGCCCGGGACGTTGGCGAGGAGGACGGCGCCCTCGATGAGGTTGGGATCGCCGAACTTCTGGGACAGCGGGAGGAAAAGACCACCGCTGTTGAAGCCGCCCATGAGGATCTGGGTGACGATGAAGCCCTCGGTGAACGAGACGGGGCGGACCCACTGGAAGGTCTCGTGGTTGGGCTTGTAGATGTCAACCTGCATGAACAGGGGCTCGTCGGGGAGACCCGTGTAGAGGTTGGTGAGGGTGCGGGCGGTGTTGATGCCGAAGCCCTCGTCGACCAAGGCGTCGTTCACGGACGCGCGCTGGATGTTCAGCATGCCGCCGCGGGTCAGGCCGGGGTCGGGACCGCCGACGGGGCCGTTGTACTCACCGTTCGCGGGGTTGCCGTCGTTGTCGGACTGAGCGACGGCGTTGTCCACGACGCTGATGAAGGCAGAGCCGGTCCAACCGGAGTTATCCGCGTTGAGCTGGCCGTTGAGCGACAGGGGTCCCTCGTAGCCGGCGGGCTCGGTGAGATCCACCGCGCGGATGTAGATACCGGGCCCGTCCTGGGGCAGCATGTTGTCCGCGTCCTGGGTGTCGAGGTCGTCCTCGTACACGAGGGCGGAGCCGCGGGAGGCGCCGGTGATGAGTGAGCGCTTGGGAGCGTTGACGTTCCCAGCTTCTGTCTTGGCGAGGCGGTAGGCGGCCATTTCCTCGGCCGGAATCGCCTTGCTCTTATCAAACTTCGAGACCATTGGCGTCGCCGCCATCGAGGTCCCGGCCAGGGCCAAACCACAGGCCCCAACTAGCATCCTGATCTTCATGAGAGAATCTCCTCACCTTGGACGTGCACTACGCACGCCAGGACCGAACAAAGGAAGGCGACGGTCGTCGCCTGAAAACACCGCCGGCGAGTTCATCGCCGTGCGGAACACATCTGTGTGAGCTGCGTCTGAACGCATCCGCATCCCGAGTCGAAGACCGCCTACACCCTGCGCAGGGCGTTCGCGTTGTGCTTCGCCCGATGAACTCGGGCGGAACAGGCGAATCTGGCGCATGCCCGACATCACTGCGTCGTGCGCTCCTTTCATGACTGTCGCGCCGGTCGGGACGATCAACATGTTCCGCTAAGTGCCCGACGGTGCGGGAGGACTCGGGAACAGGCAGTGGTGATCGCCTGGGCGTGCAGCCGTGCGTTCATGGCGCGCATCAGGCGCACCAATTGATCTATTTACTATGACCGCACTCTCGGGACCTTGCAAGCTGAAAGTGCGCAATTTTCTCACGTCCCAAGGGGTTCCCATGCGCATAAAAGCTATTTTATCAGACTCTATTCTGGTTCTGAATCTGATTTACGGGAATAAAACGGCATATTTATTCGGGACGTTCGCTTTCAGAATCAGATCGATCGACCGACGCCTGTTCGGGGGTTGGAGACGCGATCTCGGCCCTGCGGAGCACGGCGAGCGTGGCTTCCTCGGCCTTGGGGTCCGTCCGAATATGCGCGCGGAGGCGTTGATCAGCGGCCAGGGCCGCCACGGCGCCCGGTGAGGAATCGGCGAGATGTTCGAGAGCCCCGGACCAGAACAGGGGGACGCAGCCTGAAGGATCGGGCGGCGTCATCGATGCCTCCGAGATGCGCTGGAGGGCGAGCGCAGCGAGCTCCGTGCCGTGAGCGATCTGGTCGGCGGGCTCGAGCATCCCCAGGGCTTCGAGTGCGTCCTGAGGGGCGCCCGAGAGGACCACGGACTCGGCGTAGAGCAGAACCATGCCGCGTCGGGTGTCGGTGGTCATACCCGGGGTCTCAGTGGCGAGGCGGTCCTGGAGCAGCTTGGCGCGGAGCGCGGGAGAGTTGGTTTCGCGGGCGGCGGTGAGAAGGTCTGTGTGCGGGAGCTCGTTCCACACTCTTGTGAGCGCGGCGTGACGCGGGGTGGGATCGAGCGTGGGCATGTGGAGGATGAAGCGGTATGCCGAGAGATCCGCGGCGTGTCGCGAGAGTTGGTCGGCGAGCGCAGGTCGCAGCGCCGGGTACTCTTCTGCGGTTGTCGCGAGGCGCGCGAAGCCGCCGGGGAGCTTGCATAGCGCGCGTACGCACGCTCCGACGAGCGCAGGGGTTGCGTCCGGGATGAGTGAGGCGATCTGGTCGGCGTCGTCGTCGGTCGCGGAGAGCGCGAGCAGGTCAACCACGGGGGCGGTGGGGGACGCGCCGAAGAGCGCTCGTGCCGCGTCGTGAACGCGGCGGGAGAAGTCGCCGTTCGGGGCGCGCCCATCTGCAGCGGTGCGAACGATCAGCTGCGCCGCGGCGTCCGCGGCGGGGCCGGGCTGGGCGAGCCAGGGCTCGGCGAGTTCCGCGACGGTGGCGTCGGGCTGGGCGGCGGCGAGGAGTTCGAGCAGAGCCGAGGCGACGCCGGGGTCATTCTCTGTTCGCAGCGCGCTGAGGGCCGGGGCGCGTGAGTTCTGCGGGGCGAAGCGCACGAGCGATCGCGCCGCGAGGGCGCGGAGCACTGGGTCGGCGTCGGCGAGGGCCCGCGCCGTGGGCTCGGCGAGTGAGGCGTCAACGGGGCGCCCGTTCAGCAGCGAACTCTCGATGAGCTGAAGCCCGGCGCGGCGCACGGGCCTGCGGGGGCTGTCGAGCATCTCGGCGAGGAGAGCTGTGCGTCCTTCGGGGGGGAGTTCTGAGAAGAGGCGTCGGTAGAGGGTGTCGGCGCGGGCGGCGTAGGCGTCGCGCTCGCCCGCGGCGTCGCGCCAGCGGGTGCGGAAGGAGTTCGCGAGCGCAGCCTGCCATTCGGTTTCGGGGAGCCACTCGTGTTCGCTCCACCAGTCGAACCACGGGCCTGGCTCGACGGGATCGCAGGCGACGCCGGTAAGGCGCTCGAGCGCCGCGGCGGTCGGCGCGGCGACCTCGGCACGCTCGGCGTTCTCGGTGAGCACGCGCGCCAATGCGCGCACGGCGTCGCGCCCTCCGGCGCGTTCGAGCGCTGAAACGCACGCGGCGGCGCGCGCGGGGTTGTCCGATGCGGCCGCGGCGGCGAGGAGGTTCAATAACTCCGCGGTGGGGGCTGCGGCGATGGCGTCGCGGGCCGCGGCGGCGGCGTCTTCCCCGGCGTCACCGGCGAGCGCGGCGCGGAGGGGGGCGAAGCGGGAGGCGGCGATGAGTTCGTTGGCCGAGGCGCGGCGGTCGTCGGGCGCGGTGTCGGCGAGCAGGAGCGCGGGGGTGATTTCAGAGGTGGGGGCCTCGGGTTCGGTTTGCGCGCCGGCGAGAGACGCGGCCCACGTCGCCGTGATCACGGCTGCGGCCAGGCGTCGTGCTCGTTTGGCGCGGGGTTTCATGCGTAGCTGTGGAGCCCCGAGATGATGAAGTTGATGACGATCCAGTTGAAGACCATGACTCCGGCGCCGGCGAGGGCGAGGAGGGCAGTCCACAGGCCTTTATCGGTCGCCTTCAGTCTGACGTGCACAAGGATGACGAAGACGAGGAAGGTGTTGAGGGCGAAGACTTCCTTGGGGTCCCAGCCCCAGGGGCGGCCCCAGGAGTGGTCGGCCCAGATGGCGCCCATGATGATGCCGGCCCAGAGGAGGACGAAGGCGAGTTCCATGAGGATCATGGTGGCGCCGTCGAGGACGGCGGGCGCGCTGGGCTTGCGCGGGGAGAGGTCGGACATGGATGCGGCGCCCATGCCGACGAGTGTGCCCGCGCCGCCGCCGCGGGCGTAGTCGGGTTTGGCGCCGAAGACGCGCAGGATGACGTATCCGAGAGCGGTGGCGGCGGCCATGGCGATGAGGATGTAGCTGAAGATGATGACGTTGGTGTGGATGTAGAGCCAGACGTCGTGGAGGATGGGCATGCGGTTGGAGAGCTCGGGGGCGAGGCTCACGGGCATGAAGTGGGCGCACATGAGGGCGATGGCGCCGGAGACGGAGGCGGCGAGTGCGAAGAGGTTGCGCATCGCGGTTTTGCGGGCGATGATTTCGAACGCGATGGCGCCGACGGCGCCCATCCAGGCGGCGGTGGTGACGGCCTCGAACATGTTGGAGTTGGGCCAGTGGCCTGAGACGTACCAGCGGAGGAGGACGGCGGCGGTGTGGAGCGCCGTTGCGGCGAGGAAGACGCCCAGCCCGAGGGCGCGGGCGGCTGGCCACTTGTAGACGACGGCGGCGAGGAGCAGCGCGATCGCCAGCATGTAGACGATCCACACCCAGGTGAGGTGACCCTGGGCGAAGTACCAGGATTCCCAGCCCAGGCGGGCGCGGGCGGGGTAGATGTCGGGGGCGACGGCGCGGAGTTCTGTGGCGAGGGTGGCGAGCGCGGCGTTGGCCGTCTGTGCGTGCTGGGCTGGGTCTTGCCCGGGGACGGCGTGCATGGCCCAGGCGTCGGCGAGGGTGGCCCAGGCGGTTTTGATGGTGTGCGCGCTCGCTTCGTCGAGCCCAACGATGCCGCCGGCATCGTGGTCGAAGAGTTCGAGCATGGTGTGCCACGAGCGGTCGGTCGCGCCGGAGGGCGGGGGGATGAGGCGGATCTGTTCGAGGAGGATCTGGGCGTCGGAGAGGGCGAGCGCGGTTTCGAGTTCGCCGACGTGCTTGGCGGTGCTGACGGTGTTGGCTTTGAGGCGGGTGATGAGCTCGGCGACGTTGGGGTCGGTGAGCAGCGCCTCGCGGGCGACGAGGCCTGTTTCCATGAAGCGCTCGATGCGCTCTGGTGTGAAGTCGGGGCGGTTCGCCAGCGCCTGGGCGAGGTTGCGGCGCATGAGCTTCTTGCGCACGAAGACGCTGTCGCTGCCGGCGTAGGCGTTGGGCCTGAGCGACATGTCGAGGAGCGTGAAGGCGTGCGAGCGCTCGTCCAAGCCGCTGGCGCCGGTGACGCGCTTCATGAGCTTGTAGGCGAAGGAATCGAAAGAGGTGAGTCGGCCCTCGAAGTGGACGGCGACGACGGAGAGGGGGCGGAGGTCGAGCTCGCGGGCGAAGACGTCGGTGGGCGTTTCGCGGTCTTGCGCGAGCGTGGGCGCGGCGAAGAGGAGCGTCAGGAGCAGGAGGATGCGGCGGGTCACGCGTTCACCTCCTCGAGTTCGGTGTGGCGCGGCGGGGTGACGACGACGAGACGTTCGTCGGGTTCCTGCGGGGCCTGGGCTTTGGCGGCGAGGGCGCGCTGGACGCGGCGGCGCTGGATGGGGGGCTTGATGTAGAAGACGTAGATCATGCCGAGGACGGAGAGGCAGCTTGACGCGAGCATGGCGTAGACGCCCTGGCGGCTGCCGACGCCGAGGCCGGTGAAGGCGAAGCCGGCGCCGGTTTCCGCGGGCGGGTCCCAGCGGGCCTGGAAGTAGGAGAGGCCATCGCGGGCGGCGGGGTGGTTGGTTCTTATTTCTACGTTGTCTGACCAGCCGGTTTCCGTCTGGAAATTCACGTGGGAGATCCAGTCGCGGATGGTGGGGGTGGCGCCGGTGAAGCCGCCGACGTGGGATTTCAAGATGAAGTCGTCGAGCGCGACGGCGGCGGGGAGGGGGCGGCGCTCGCGGGAGAAGAGGACTTCGATCTGCTTGCCGTTTTTGAGGGTGAAGACGCTGGGCTCGTGGCGCAGGCCCTTGTAGCGGAAGTTGGGTGATTCGAAGGCGTAGTCGTGGAAGGGGAGCCAGCGGCGGTCGCCTTCGATCTCGATCTGGGCCATGGAGTAGTAGTCGCCGGCGGCGCGGTCGCGCTGCTGTCTGGGGACGACGGCGGGGCGGGATTCGAGGGCGGCGCTGGGGACGAGGTTGGCGAGTGTGGCGACGCCGCCGGCCGGGAGGTTGACGGGTTCGCCCACGGGCATGGGGACGAGCTCGGGCGGGGCGCCGGTGGCGGGGAGGAGGAGGGCGGCGTCTTTGGCGTGGTCGGGGCCGACGACGAGGGTGAGAGGGGCTGGGGTTTCGCCGGGGATGTACGCGACGGTGATGCGCTCGTCGGTGGTTGGGCGTGGGGTTGCGCCGTTTTCTTCTGTTTCGATGTCCTGCAGGACGGAGCCGTCGGCGCTCACGAAGCGGACGAAGCGGTCGCCTTCGGGGGTTTCGATCTCGACGACGGCGGCGGAGAGTTCGGCGCCGCTGGGCATGCGGAGGTCGTCGGCGACGAGGCGGACGCGGTAAGCGAAGCCTGATTCGGCGATGGGGGTGAAGGAGAGGTCGGGGTTGGAGACGATGCTCTCGGCTACGCGCGCTTCGGTTGTGGCGGTTGGGGTCTCGATGCGGATGGTGGGGAGGGCGCGTTGGAGGAGGGCGTTGCGCTCTTCGGCGGAATCGACGGCGGTGATGGCGAGGACGCCTTCGGGGGATGTTTCGTGACCCGGGATGCCGACGGCGAGGTTGATGTCGCGGTGCTGGCCGTTGGGGGAGTCGATCTCGATGGTGGCGGCGGGGGCGCCGTTCGGGGAGCGGACGACGCTGTCCATCATCTGGGCGTAGCGGACGAAGCCGGTGACGCGGGCGGGGGCGCCGGTCGCTTCGGCGAAGCCTTTGATTTCACGATCCAGACCGCCGGCGGGGGGGAGGGAGTCGCCCGGGGGGAGCCAGAGTTCGCGGCCCGGGGCTTCGGCGTAGTCGTTGTAGCGCGGGAGGCCTGTGATCGGGAGTTGGGTCCATTGGGTTTCGCCAAGCTCGCGGACGTAGAAGGCGCGGGTCTGGACGAGGTGGAACCACTCCTGGGGCGCGGGCGCGAGGTTCATGGCGAGGGAGGCGTCGACGAGTTTTTCGCCGGTGTTTTTGATGGCGCGGCCGCGGCCCGGGAGGATGTCTTCGGTGTATTGGGGGTAGTTCGCGAGGAGTTGGCGGATGAAGGGTTCGCTTCCGTCTGGGGGTGTGACCATGACGGAGACGCTGAAGGCTTCTTCGCCTTCGTGCTCGCCTGAGAGGATGGGCCAGGCGGGGTCGAGGTTGGCGACGGTGAAGGTGTAGTCGCCGGCGGTCGCGGTGGCGCCGGGGAGGGCGGGGAAGCGGGCGGTTTCGCCGGCGGAGGTTTGGACCTCGACCATGCGCCGGAAGACGATGGCGTCGCCCTCGACCTTGCCCGCGAAGTACCACCACGAGGTGAGGACGAGGAGGACGATGCCGGTGTGGATCATCCAGACGCCGAGCTTAATGAGGTTGAAGGGGATCTTGCGGATCGTCACCACGGTGAGGTTGACGCAAAGGAGCGCGCCCATGACGGCGAAGGGCCACCAGTTGAACCACTCGAATTCGGTCATCTCGAAGAGGCGGGACTCGCGGACGGGGGGGAGGGCGCTCCCGATGGACATGTAGATAAGGAGCGCGACGAGAAGGGACACGCCGAACCAGACGCTTTCGAAGGGGCGGAGGGGGAGGGGGAGGGGCGTGCGTGGCGTTGGTGCGGGCATGGCGCGGGGCGGTCCCTGAACGGGGGGTCGTGCGGGGAGACGGGAGTGATTCCGTGACTATAGGAAACGTGGTTGCGCGTTGGCGAGAAATGGTCGCGTGATGATTGTTGATTTGCGGGCTACACTTCTCTCCTTCCCGACCGTTTCCGGACTGGGCGCGGTCGTGGGGGGTGTAGCTCAATCGGTAGAGCACCGGCCTTTTAAGCCGTTGGTTGTGGGTTCGAGTCCCACCGCCCCTATTCGTCGCCTCGCCGCGTGCGGGCGCGCAGGGAAGTTACGCAGGGGAGATGCGCACGGGTTATGCGAGTGGTTCACGCCAACTGGACGGGGGGCGGGCTTCACCTGTGGGTGGAGCGGGGTGCGGATGGTGGTGCGCCGGGTGAGGGGATGCACCCGCGTAGCGAGAATTCAGATGTAGTTGGCGGTGTGCTTGAGGGCGTTGCGTCTGGTGAGGCGGGGCGGATCAGGCTGCGTTTGCCGACGGTGAGCGGGGCGCCGGTGGCGAGCGAGCGGTTGGTGCACGCGGTTGGCGCGGCGGACGCGGACCTTTCTACGGAGACGCTGGAAGAGTGGGAGGTCGCGACGCTGCGGCTTGACGCGGCGGGGGCGCTGGCGGCGCTGGAGCCCCTGGAAGATCGGTCGGCGCGGCAGCGGGAGCGGCTGGGCGCGGAGCGGGATGACGATCCGGACCCGGCGCTGCTGGTTTCGGATTCGGTGCGTTTTTACGCGGCGGCGGCGCGGCTGGCGCGTTCGTTCGTGGCGCAGCAGCGGGTGGCGCCGATGCTGCGGCAGCGGATGGGCGGTGCGCTCGAGGCGTGCTGGACGCCCTGGTGGTCTGACCCGGCGGCGGCGGAGCAGGCGGCGCGGCTGGCGCTCGCGGCGCCCCCAGCGGTGCGCAGCGTTGTTGATGAGCATGAGCACGCGGTGTGGCCTTCGCTGGAATCGTTCTTGTCGGCGTGCGTGGATGAGCTCTGCCGACGGGCGCTGATCGGTGAGGATGTTGAGGAGGCGATCGAGGATCGGGATCCGCGCGAGGATGATCATGTTGCGTGGCTGACGGGGCTGCTCGGTGAGAACGCGGCGACGGCGATCGACGCGGGGCGCGGGAGCGCGATGCTGGGGGCGGTGCGGCGGTGGGTTGGGCTTCTGGATGATCGCGGGGAGAGCGTGGGGTGGCGGCTGCATCTGCGGGTGATCGAGCCTGCCGGCGACGATGACGACGACGGGATGCACCTGGACACGCGGAGCGCGGAGTGGACACTGGCGCTCGGGCTGCAGTCGGCGGACGAGGACGCGGTGGTGTTGGACGCGGCGGACCTGTGGACGATGCCGGCGGATGTGGCCACGGTGGACGGGCGTCGGATTGAGGATCCGCCGCGGACGCTGCTTTCTGAGATCGGTCGGGCGGCGCGGATCTTCGGGCCGCTGGAGCGTGCGCTGGAGGAATCGCAGCCTTCCGAGATCACGCTGTCGACGGTGGAGGCGCACCGGTTCCTGTCTGAGTTCGCGCCGGCTCTGCGTGAGCAGGGGTTTGGGGTTGCGGATCCGCGCTGGTGGGGCGGGGATGGGGCGCAGCTTGGGCTGCTGCTTGATATCGATGCTGAGGAGGCGCCGCCGACGGGCGGGGGCGGACGCGAAGGGGGCGAGGGCGCGGAGGCGCCGGTGTTCGGGCTGCATGCGCTGGTTGATTACCGCTGGCGGATCGCGGTGGGGTCGCGGACGCTGACGATGGAGGAGTTTGAGCAGCTTGCTTCGTCGCGGTCGCCCATGGTGAAGGTCGGCGGGCAGTGGGTGGAGATCAAGAAGGACAAGCTGGCGGCGATCCGCAAGTTCTTTGATGAGTCGGGCGGCGGGCAGATGAGCCTGGGCGAGGCGATGCGCCTGGCGTACGGGAGCGATGAGGATGAGATCGGCGCCAAGGTGCTGGGTGTTCGGGCGAGCGGCTGGGCGGGGGAGCTGATCGGCGACGAGACGGACGGTCTGGATTCGGATCGTGCGATCGAGATGCTCGAGCAGCCCGGGGCGCTTGAGGGTGAGCTGCGGGCGTACCAGCGCTCGGGGCTTTCTTGGCTGGCGTTTTTGGATCGGCTGGGCCTGGGCGGGTGTTTGGCGGACGACATGGGTTTGGGCAAGACGATCCAGCTCATCTCGCTGATGCTGCATGAGCGGCGGGATGGGATGACGGTGGCGCCGACGCTGGTGATCGCGCCGACGTCGGTGGTGGGCAACTGGCGACGCGAAGCCAAGAAGTTCGCGCCGGACCTGCGGACGTTCGTGCATCACGGGCCGGAGCGTTCGACGGGGGAGGCGTTCGCGACGCGGGCGAAGGACTCGGATCTGGTCATCACGACGTACGCGCTGGCGCACCGGGATTTCGAGACGTTGTCGGGTGTAACGTGGCGGCGGGTGTGCCTCGATGAAGCGCAGAACATCAAGAACCCCGGCTCGAAGCAAAGCCAGTCGGTGCGGGGGCTGCCGGCGGAGCGGCGAGTCGCTCTTACAGGTACGCCGGTTGAGAACCGTTTGACTGAACTGTGGTCGATCATGGAGTTTCTGAACCCGGGGTATCTGGGTTCGGCGGCGCGGTTCCGGCGGAAGTTCTCGCTGCCTGTTGAGCGTCGGCGCGACGCGCAGCGCACGCGGCAGCTTCGGCGGCTGGTGCAGCCGTTCATTCTGCGTCGTCTCAAGACGGACCCGACGGTTGTTCCTGATCTTCCCAAGAAGGTGGAGACGAAGGAGCAGGCGCATCTCACCCCGGAGCAATCGGCGCTGTACGAGAAGGCTGTTTCGGAGATGCTGGGCGAGGTGGAGCGTTCGGAGGGTGTCCGCCGTCGCGGCATCGTGCTGGCGACGCTGATCCGGTTGAAGCAGATCTGCAACCACCCGTCGCTGGTTTTGAAGGACTGGACGCCGCAGTCGGGGCGTCCGCCCAAGGCGGCGCGGTCGGGCAAGGCGACGCGCCTGGTGCAAATGCTGGACGAGGTGATCGCGGCGGGGGATCAGGCGCTTGTGTTCACGCAGTTCCGGCAGATGGGCGAGGCGCTGGCGGCGATGCTTCGTCACGATCTCGATCGCGATGTGCTGCTTCTGCACGGCGGGACGCCGCAGGCGGTGCGCGAGCAGATGATCGACCGGTTCCAGAAGGCGGACGGGACGGCGCCGGTGTTCATTCTTTCGCTGAAGGCCGGCGGCGTGGGTATGAACCTGACGGCGGCGTCGCACGTGTTTCACTTTGATCGCTGGTGGAACCCGGCGGTGGAGAACCAGGCGACTGACCGGGCGCACCGCATCGGTCAGGACAAGACGGTGCATGTGCACAAGTTCATCGTGGGCGGGACGCTCGAGGAGCGCATCGACGAGATGCTGGAGCAGAAGCTGGAGCTGGCGGAGACGATCATTGGTTCGGGCGAGGAGTGGTTGACGGAGCTTTCGACGACGGAGCTGCGTGAGATGCTGCGTCTGCGTCCGGCGGATGTTGAGGAGGCCGCGGTATGACGAGCGCCGACGCGAGCCCGCCCTTTGAGCCGACGGAGACGACGAGCGACGCGCCGGTCGAAGAGGTCACGGCGCAGACGCTGGCCGAGCGTCTTGAGGTGAGCGGCTGGGCGGCGGGGTTGTGGCTTGATCTGGTGGAGCGGCTGAGCGAGCCGGAGGCGCTGGAGGCGGGGCTGGACATCGCCAAGCGCCGGCGCGGGCCTTTGGTGAGCGTGGCGCCGGGGGAGATCAGCGCGACGGTGCCGGACCCACCGCGGTCGCGGAAGACGTTGTCGATTC
Organism: Phycisphaerales bacterium; assembly: GCA_965227605.1. Classification (GTDB taxonomy): domain Bacteria; phylum Planctomycetota; class Phycisphaerae; order Phycisphaerales; family UBA1924; genus CALNYS01. The sequence goes on from OZ245745.1 coordinate 1,825,885, forward strand.
TGGCGCCGGCAGTGGAGCATGTGCACTGGGAGCGTGCGGCGAAGCGTGCGGCGGAGCAGCCGATGCTGAGCGCGCAACTAATCGCTGGGGAGCTTCCGGCGGATCTTGAGCGGGCTGCGGCGGCGGGGGATATGAGTTTGCTGCCGGGGGATCATGAGATCTCGGCGAAGCGGGGGCGGTCGCGGCTGGGGTGGGATGAGAACGTGTGCGCGGCGGCGGTGACCTTTGGCAAGCGGCTGGAGGATGAGCCGGGGCTTTTGTTGACGTTCCGGGGGATGACGCCCGAGGCGTTCCGGGAGCTGGTGCGGCAGTGTGCGGCGCTGACCTCGGCGGGCGGTCGGGGGGCGGCGGCGTATGCGCAGCGGCCGCCGATCGGGCCGGATCAGGAGCCTCCCGCGCTTGAGATGTGCTTGGATTCGTTCTGGTCGGCCGGGCCTGATCTGGACAGCGTGGAGACGCCGCTGCGGGCGCCGCAGCACCCGCATTCCTTGCTGCGGCGGCTGGGGGCGAGCCCGTTCGAGGCGGATTTCCCGCTGATCGGGCTGCTGGCGACGTGTTATGACCTGATGAGCGAGGCGGAGGTGCGGCGGGCGCTTGAGCTTGAGCGCGAGGAGCTTGAGGACGAGGATTGACGGGCGGATTGGGCTGGGTACACTTTCTCTTCACACTTTTCGGAGCCGCCCGCGACGGTCTGAGGCGCGGGCATGGGCGAGCCCTCAGAGCGGCTCGAGGCCGTCCAGCTCCACAGGCCGCGGACCCGCTCCCCTCGATCTGGCTCTGGCCGATCATGACGGGCGACCGCGAGGAACGGTCCCGTCACGCAGCGCGGTTGGGCATTTGCCTGACCGCCCGAGGAAAAGGAGCACAGCGACACGCTCAGGTTTGCGGAGCGCCCGACGGCGCCGAGAACCGTGCAGCGATACACTCCGGCTTGATGGCTGCTCGTCGTCTCTGGCCCATGGTGTAACGGTAGCACAGAGGTTTTTGGTACCTTCAGTCTAGGTTCGAATCCTAGTGGGCCAATTCGCGGTTGACGTGTGAATGCCTGTGAATCCCGGCATGAATCAAGCGGCGATCATCCTCGCGGCGGGCAAGGGCACCCGCATGAACAGCGACCTGCCGAAGGTGGCGCACCACGCGGCGGGGGCGCCGATGGTGGAGTGGGTTGTACGCGCGGCGGTGGAGGCTGGCGTATCGCGTGTGGTGCTGGTGGTGGGGCATCAGCAGGAGGTGGTGCGCGACCTTTTCGACGGGTCGGTGTACCCGATTGAGTACGCGGTGCAGAGCGAGCAGAAGGGGACGGGGCATGCGGCGCAGATGGCGGAGACGCCGCTGGCTGGGTTTGATGGGGACGTGTTTGTTTTGGTGGGTGATGGGCCGCTGCTGCGGGGCGAGGTGCTGAAGAAGGTTCACGAGCGGCATGTGGAGTCGGGCGCCGCGGCGACCTTGGCGACGGCGGTGATCGGGGATCCGACGGGGTATGGGCGGATTGTGCGGGATGAGGACGGGGCGTTCGCGGGGATCGTGGAGCAGAAGGACGCCACGCCCGAGCAGCTTCGCATCACTGAGGTGAACCCGAGCGTGTACTGCTTCCGGGCGGCGGCGCTGTGGGACGCGCTGGGGCGGCTGGAGCCATCTGCGGCGACTGGGGAGCTGTACATCACGGACATCCCGGCGCTGCTGATGAAGGATGGTGATCTGGTGGAAGTCGTGCAGGTGGCGAACGCGCACGACGCTTTGAGCGTAAACACACCGGAACAGCTCGCGGAGGTGGATTCGATTCTGCGGGCGCGGCTGAATCAGGGCGCGGGCGCGACAGCGGGGGGCGAGGGCTGATGTACGGCGACGCGGACAACCTGCGGGTCTTTGCCGGCCGGCGTCACCGCGACCTGGCGGGTCGGGTGTGCGATCACCTTGATTTCCCGATGTCGGACGCGCGGACGGAGGCGTTCCCGGATGGGGAGCTGATCGTGCGCGTGGACAAGGACGTGCGCGGGCGTGATTGCTACGTCGTGATGAGCACGGACGAACCGGTGAACGACAACCTGATGGAGCTTCTGATCTTCATCGATTGTCTGCGGCGGGCGTCAGCGGGGCGGATCACGGCGGTGGTGCCGTACTTCGGGTACGCGCGGCAGGATCGGAAGGATGAGGGGCGGACACCGATCACGGCGAAGCTGGTGGCGAACCTGATCACGGGCGCGGGGGCGAACCGGGTGATCACGATTGATCTGCACACAGCGCAGATCCAGGGGTTCTTCGACATTCTGGTGGACCACCTGTCGGCGATGCCGGTGTTTCTTGAGGAACTGCTGGGGCGGCGGGAGGAGTTGGGCGATCTGGTGCTGGTGTCGCCCGACGTTGGCAATGTGAAGGTGGCGAACCGCTACGCGGACGAGCTGGGCGGGGAGCTGGCGATTATTGACAAGCGGCGGATGTCGGGGGATCAGGTGTCGTCGGTGAACATCGTGGGCGACGTCAAGGGGAAGACGGTTCTGATGATGGACGACATGATCTCGACGGCGGGCACGATATGCGCGGCGGCGGAGATCGTGATGGACAAGGGCGCCGCGAAGGTGATCGCAGGAGCGACGCACGGGCTTTTCATCGGGCCGGCGGCGGAGCGTCTGGAGACGAGCCCGATCTCGGAGATTCTCGTCACGGATACGATCCCGCACCGCCCGGATCGGCTGGCGCCGATCGCGGACAAGATCACGCGCCTCTCGGTGGGGGGGCTTTTGGGTGAGGCGATCGACCGGGTACATCACAACCGGTCGGTTTCGGCGATGTTCAAGAGCTCGGCGAGCAAAAGGTAAACACACACGGACCAACGCGGAACACGCGCATTTCACGAGGATCTGATCATGAGCACTGATGTCATCACTATTGAGTCCACGCCGCGGGAGCGGACGGGATCGCGTTACTCGCGCCGTGTGCGCGCGGCGGGAGGTCTGCCCGCGATCGTGTACGGGCACAAGCAGGACCCGGAGTCGATCACGCTGGACGCCAAGCAGGCGGTCCGCGAGATCAGCGAGGGGCACCGTCTCTTCAAGATCGCGCTGAGTTCCGGCGAGGACACGGTGCTGATCAAGGACGTGCAGTTCGACCACCTGGGGCGCGACGTGATCCACGTGGACTTCGAGCGGGTGAATCTGGATGAGCGTGTGACGACGCGCATCCCGATCCGTCTGAAGGGTGATGCGCCGGGGTTGAACACCGTGGGTGCTTTGCTCATGCACCCGACGACGGAGCTCGAGATCGAGTGCACGGTGGGCAACCTGGAGGATTCGATCTCGGTGGATATCTCGGAGCTTCAGGCCAACGAGTCGATCCACGCCGGTCAGATCGATCTGCCCCACCAGTATGAGTTGCTGACGGACCCGGATGCGGTGGTCGCGGGCATCATCATCAAGGCCGAGATCGAAGAGGACGACGAGGCGGCCGCGCCCGATTCTGAGATGGCCGCTCCCGAGGTCATCGGCGAGAAGAAGGATGATGAGGGCGGTGAGGACGAGAAGGCTGAGAAGAAGGACGACGAGTGAAGCTGATCGTGGGTCTCGGCAACCCGGGCTCGGAGTACGAGCGCACGCGTCACAACGCCGGCTTCATGGCGGTCGATCGTCTGATCGCCCGCTACGGGACGGGGCAGACGCTGCGCGCGCGTTTCCACTCGGGTGTGGTCGAGGCTCATGTGCCCGGGGCGGGCAAGTGCCTGCTGCAGAAGCCCATCACCTACATGAACCGTTCGGGCCTCGCGGTGATCGAGGCGTTGAACTTCTACAAGCTGGACCCCGCTGAGGATCTGCTGGTGATCGTGGACGACGTGGCCCTGCCCGTCGGCGCGATGCGGATGCGGGCCTCGGGTGGCGACGGCGGGCACAACGGGCTGGGGGACATCTCGCGTGTGCTGGGGGGCGTTGATTACGCCCGCCTGCGTGTGGGGATCGGGGCGCCCGGGCCTGTGCCGCAGAAGGATTATGTCCTGCGCCGCTTCACGGCGGAGCAGCTCGATGAGCTTGATCCGCTGCTTGAGAAAGCGGCGGACGCGACGGAGCTTTGGGCCCGCGAGGGCGCCGAGGCGGCGATGAACAGTTTCAACACGAAGTCTGCGGGGTTTGCGCCGAAGGCGCCCTCTGCGGACGAGCCATCAACCAACGATGCGGCGTCCAACGGCGCCGCCTGAGAACGATTCACTATCCTCGCCCGCGCGATCGTGGGCTGACCAACCCGAGAGGAACGAAGACGATGAGCGAGATCCGAACCGCCCACTACGAGGGCATGTTCCTGCTGGCCCAGGCCGCGACGGCTGACTTCGCCGGCGCTGTGCAGCACGTGCGCGACATCCTGGCGAAGAACGACGCCGAGATCGTGGCGATGAGCAAGTGGGACGAGCGCCGCTTCGCGTTTGAGATCAAGCGTCAGAAGCGGGGCGTGTACCTGCTGGCGTACTTCTCTTGCCAGACCGACCGTGTGGTGGAGATCGAGCGGGCGTGCAACCTGTCGGAGACGGTGCTGCGCTCGATGATCACCTCCGCCGAGCACCTGACACTCGAGGAGATGCAGTCCACCGACGCCCAGCAGGCGCTGGCTGACGAGGGCGCGATGCGGCGTGAGCAGAGCGAATCGGCCCCCGAGGCCCCCGCCCCGGCCAGCGAAGAGGAAGCCGCGCCGGCCTCCTGAGCCGCTAGGATGCCTGTGAACCTGTAAGGAAAGAGAGGCCCGCTATGGCCGGCAGTCTGAACAAGGTCATCCTGATGGGGAATCTCACCCGCGACGTCGAGCTCCGCCCGGTGGGCGAGACGCAGGTGGGGAACTTCGGTCTGGCGATCAACAACCGCTACCGGACCCGCTCCGGCGAGGACCGTGAAGAGACGACCTTCGTTGACTGTGAGCTGTGGGGGGCGCGGGCTGAGGCGATGAGTCGTTACCTGAGCAAGGGCAGCCCGGTGCTGATCGAGGGGCGTCTGAAGCTCGATCAGTGGCAGGATCAGTCGGGTGGGAACCGCTCGAAGCTGAAGGTCGTGGTCGAGAACTTCGAGTTCGTCGGCGGTGGTCGCGGCGAGGGCGGCGGCGGCGGTGGTGGGAACTACCAGCCCAACGTGCAGACCCGCGGCGGCTCGCAGCAGCCGGCGCACCAGCCCATCAGCGAGGACGACATTCCCTTCTGATCATTCTGTGATCAACAACTCGATTTTTCCCGGCGCGCGACGCGCGTGCCGATCGCTGGGGCGGCGAGCGCCGCTCCTCAACTTTCACCCGAAAGGACAGCGCTACCATGCGTCATACCATTCAACTTCTCCTGACCGAAAGCGTCGATGGCCTCGGCATCGTCGGGGATGTCGTTTCCGTGAAGTCGGGCTACGCCCGCAACTTTCTCCTGCCCCGCGGCTTCGCGACGCAGCCCTCTGATGAGGCGATCGCTGAGCTTGCTGAGAAGCGCAAGGAAGCCGAGCGCAAGCAGGCGGAGCTGCGGTCCGTGCGTGAGAAGATCGTCGGCGACCTCGACGGGCTCGAGCTGCACGTTGAGCGCTCGTGCAACGACTTCGGCATGCTCTACGGCTCGGTCACGCAGCGCGACGTCGCGGCGGCGCTGGGCGAGAAGGGGTACCAGGTGAAGGCCCGCGAGGTGCGTCTGCCGCAGGCGATCAAGCGCGTGGACACCTACGAGGTGCCGATCAAGCTGGATCAGGACCTTGAGGCGACGGTGAAGCTGTGGGTGGTCGCGGACCGCGAGCTTCCCACCGACGACGACCGCGTGGAGATGGAGTTCGACAACGAGGGCAACCTCATCGAGCCCGGCAGCGCCCGCAGCGAGGCCTTCAAGAAGAAGGAAGAAGAGGCGGCGGCCGCTGCGTCCGAGGGCGACAGCGGCGACGAGAAGAAGGAAGAGGCGCCCGCCGAGGCGTAAGCCGCTTCATACTCGATACAGAAACGAACAGGCCCGGCGCCGCGGAGCGCCGGGCCTGTTGTGTTTTGGGGAGGGTGCGCGATCAGCGGGTGGGGATCAGCGGGGGATCGAAGGTGGCGATCTCGACCTGCTGGCCCAAGGTGAAGGAGACGATCTCGACGCCCTGGGTCACTTGGAAAAGGAGCGTGAGCGTGTCGCTCGGGCGGCTTGAGGAAAGTGTGGGGAGCTCGGACATGGCGCGGATGGGCTGGCCGGGCTCGTAGCGGATCTCGACGCGGTCGCCCCCGTCGAAGATGAAGCCGATGGCTTCGTAGATCTGGCCGTTGGAGTCGGTGAGGACTGGCGGGAGGAGCTGTTCGGCGGCGGAGACCGCGCGTCCGAGGAGCGAGAGGCGCTTGTTGATCGAGACATCTGCCTTGATGAGGCTGAGCCCGGGGCGCACGTGGAACTCCTTGACGCGGAGCGCGTTGGGGACCTTGACGCCCTTGATGTCGTCGCCGGCGAAGACGTGGGTTCCGCTGACGACGCGGCTGTCGTCGTTGATGGTGAGGCTGCCCTTCTTCTGGCGGGAGAGGGTGAGGCTGCCGAGGTCGCGTGAGACGCGGACGCCGAGGTCGCGGGCGTCGCGCCCGTCGATCGGGGCGGAGTCGGCTCCGCCGCCCGAGGAGCGGGCGATGGTGGACGGGTCGGGGCGTGCGCCGGTGGGGCCTTCGTCGCTGCGCCCGATGAGATCGAGGGAGAAGACGGCGTCGTCGCGTTCGTCCACGGTGAATGTGCGTTCGGCGGGAGCCTCGCTGAGATCGATGCGGACCTGCTTGAGGAGCAGGTCGAGGGGCTCGGCGTCGGCGGGGACGACGAACTCGAAGGACATGGTCGGGTTGCGGGCGCTTCCGGCGCTCCCGATGAAGACGTCCTTGGCGTTGAAGAGGTAGCGGCTGGCGACGGGGTCTTTGCCGCGGGACTGGGCGACGACGGCGACGGGCTGGAAGCCCTCGGAGGAGCCGTCGGCGAGCTTGCAGATGAGGCGGGCCTGACCGGCGCCGACGATGACCTGCCCGCTCTTTTCCGCGGAGCCGTCGAGGAACTGGACGGTGTAGCCGCGGATGACGCTGGAGGTCGCCGGGGCGTCGCCGTCGACGCGCTTGATCTCGGGGGTGATGGGTGAGCCGTCGGCGGCGACGTTGAAGCCGTCGCTGGTGAGCTCATCGAGCGAGGGCGCCTCGACGGTGTAGGCGGCGACGAGATCGAAGGCATCGGGGGTGAGGATGGTCGAGCCGCGGTCGTCGTAGCTGGCGCGGAGGAGGGAGGCCTGGTCTTCGACGCCGGGCATGCGGATGGCGAGGGCCGAGTCTCCCGGGGTGAAGGCGGTGAGGCTGAGGCGCTCGTAGAGGCGGGCGGTGAGGGTGTCGGCGGGGACCCAGAGGGCGCTGGTCTGGACGAGGTTGCCGGTGGCGTCGTAGTTGACTTTTCGGTGGCCCATGAACTCGACGCCGAGGGGCATGAAGCCGACGCCGATGACGAGGACGCCCATGGAGATGACGCCGGAGCTTGCGCCGGCGAGGCCGCCGCCGACGAAATCGATCGCGCCGGGGAGCTTGGGGTCCTGGGTGATGAGCTTGTCGGTGAGCACGCGCAGGACGACGAGCGTGACAACGAAGGGAACGACGAGGCCGACGCTCCAGGCGATGGTCGGGGCGACGCCGAGCAGCAGGCCGTAGGTGAGGGGCTCCCAGACCGCGAAGGCGACGGCGCCGGCGGCGAGGGTGCAGAGGAGGTGGATGAGCGCGGAGAAGAAGCCCTGGGCGGTCCACATGTAGGCGATGAGCAGGACGCCGGCCGCGACGATGAGGTTCATGAGCATGGGTGGTGGTCCTTCGCGCTTACGAGCTCTTGGCGGGGGCGGGCTGCTTGCTCTTGCCCGAGGAGGTGATTCGGACGATCTCTTCGACGCTGGTCTCGCCCGAGAGCACCTTGTGCACGGCGGCTTCCTGGATGGTGGGGAGGCGCTTCTTGCGGAGGGCCTGGCGGAGGCCGGACCAGTCTTCCTGAGCGATCAGGGCGCGGTCGGCGGCGTCGATGGGGAAGATCTCGAAGACGCCAACCTGCCCGACGAAGCCGGTGCCGCGGCAGACGGGACAGACGTCGGGCTTGCCCTTGATGAGCACCTGCCCGCCGCGCCGGTAGAGTGAGGAGGGTGCCTTGTCGGCGGGGACGCCGAGCTTCTTGAGCATGTCGGCGGTGGGGCGGAACTCGGTCTTGCAGTTCTCGCAAAGCTTGCGGGCGAGCTTCTGGGCGATGACGCCGCGCTGGCAGTCGCCGGCCATGGAGGCGTCGCCGACGCCCTTGACAAAGCCCTGAATCGCGCCGAGGGCGGAGTCGCCGCGGAGACCGGCGTAGGTGCGCGTGCGATCGTGGTCGGCGGCGCAGACTTCTCTGGCGGTGTCCTGGTCGGGGAGCTCGCCGACCATCACGGCGTCGGGGTCGCGGCGCAGGATGGAGCGGAGGCTGGTGGCGTAGTCGGGGCCATCGCCCATGGGGTCGAAGTGGGTGGGCTTGACGCCCTCGAGCGCGTCCTGGGGGTCGGTCTCGATGGTCTGGACGTTCTGGATGTAGGCGTCGTGGTGGCGGAGCAGGGCGTACATCGTGCTGGTGCGCCCGCCACGCGGGGGCGCGGCGACCAGCACCACGCCGCGCTCTTCGTAAAGCTTCTCGATGGCTTCGCGCTGAGGTGGCAACAGGCCCAGATCGTCGAGCTCGAAGCGGACGCGGGCGCCGGGGTTGAAGAGCACACGGGCCTTCATGCCCGATGAGCCGCCGCTGGTCTGGATGCGGACGCGCTGCTTGCCGTCGCCCATGCCGATGGTCATGTCGCCCGTGAGCTTGCGCCGTCGGTCCTTGACGTCGAGCCCGGCGGCGGCCTTGAGCAGGTCCATCGCGGCGATGGCTTCCTTTTCGCGCATAGCCTCGGGCTTGGAGGGCACGCCGTCGACGGTGATGACGCGGGCGTAGACGTTGTCCTTGGCGGGGAGGATCTCGAGGTCGGAGGCGCGCTTGTCCACGGCGTCGAGGAGCATCTCCTCGACGGCGAGGCGGAGCTCGAACTCGGGGGTGTCCTTGGTTGGGACAGCGAGTGCGCCGTTTGGGCCTTCGAGCTGGAGCTTGGAGCTGCCGGCCTGCTTAGCCGCGGCGCGGTTGGCCCGCTGGGCCTTCATCTTCTCGAGATCAAAGCTCCATCGCTGCGTGTCGGGGACGCGGTCGGACTTGTTGTGGGCGACCCAGTACATCGCCAGGCTGAGGAAGAGCAGGCCGGCCATCACCGGGTAGGCGATGAGCATGCTGGGCGAGAGGAGCAGGGCGGCGAGCGCGCCGGCGCCCAGCGCCATGTGGATGGTGTTCCACTTGGCGCGGTCGAGGTACCAGCGCTCGGCGTCGGGGTCGTAGACGTGGGCGATCACCCACCCCCACCCGGCGAAGAGGGCCACGGCCAGCAGGGGCTGGATCGGCGAAACGAGCATCACGCCCTGCGCCAAGAGCGCCGCGTGCTCAGCGCCCGATAGCGTCGTCATCATCACATCGTTCCTTCGGTGAGCGCCGCGGCGCGTGTGCGTTGAGCGCTTAGCCGATGCCCTTCAGGCGCATCTTGAGTTCGTCCACGTTGGGCGAGGCTTCCATCGCCACACGCATGTGAATGTACTCCTCCTCGACCAGCTTCACCAGAGAGCCGTTGAAGTCGATCATGCCCGACTTGGCGGCCTCCTGGCTCTTGATGATCTCGGGGATCTCGCCCTCGCGGCCCTCGAGGATGTACTTGCGCACGACGGGGTTGTTGATGAGGATCTCGAGGCCCGGGATGCGCGCGATGTTCTCGTGGAGCGTCGGCAGGAGCTTCTGGTAGACGATCGCCCGCATCTGGTAGGCCATGATCTTCCGCACCTGCTCGCGCTCTTCGGGTGGGAAGAGGTCGTAGATACGGCTGAAGGTTTCCGACGCGCTCGAGGCGTGGATGGTGCCGAAGACGAGGTGGCCCGTCTCGGCGGCGTGGAGGGCGGCCTCGAAGGTTTCCGAGTCGCGCATCTCGCCGATGAGCACGATGTCCGGGTTCTCACGGACAAGGGCGCGGAGGCCGGTCTTGAAGTCGTAGACGTCGATGCCCACCTCGCGCTGGTGGATGGTGGCCTTGGCGTCGTTGAAGATGTATTCGATGGGGTCTTCGATGGTCACGATGTGGACGGGCTTGCGCTCGTTCACGTACTGGAGCATCGAGGCGATGGTCGTTGACTTCCCCGAACCCGTGACCCCGGCGAGGATCACGATGCCCTGCGGCTGCATGCAGACGTCGGCCATGACCTCGGGGAGGTAGAGCTTCTCGAAGGGGAGGATGTTGCTGGTGATGAGGCGGGCGGCCATCGAGAGCTTGCCGCGGGAGTAGAAGAGGTTGACGCGGAAGCGGGCCCGCTCGTCGTAGTCGTAGGCGAGGTCGACCGAGCCCATCTTGAGCAGCTCTTCCTTCTGCTCTTCGCTCAGCATGTCCTCGCAGATCGCCTCGTAGTCCTCGGCGGTGACCGGGTCGGTCTTGAGGGGCGTCAGGGCGCCGCGGAGGCGGATGACAGGCGTGCGTTCGGTCTTGACCAGGAGGTCGGAGCCGCCGTGATCGATGCATGCCTTGAGGAAGTCGCCGAGTCGTGTTGAATGCGGGTCACGCTGCTTCTTCTTGGCGAGTCCGCCGGAGGATTTGGCGGGGGCGGGAGCGGTGTCTGCTGTGCTCATGTGGATAGGTCTCTCGTCTCGTGGTCGCGGATACAGCATCCTACCCGCGGCGGGCGTCTCTCGTCGCCCTCGGGAGGGTGTGATTCCAGGACATCATCCGAACGGAATGGGTTGGTGGTTGCGTGGAAATCGCGTCTAGACGAGCGCCGACATGAGTTCCGCGGCGATCCCGTCGGCGTGCAGCCAGGCGTGTTCAGTGAGGGTGAGTCGTCCGTCGGTTTCACGCAACCGACCCACTGCGATCTCGCGGTTGATCGCGTCGGCAAGCGCTTCGCCGCCCTCGGCGCGGAGTTGGTTCGCGTCCAGGCCTTCTTCCAGGCGCAGGCCCAGCATGATGCGTTCGGCGAGGGCGCGGGTGGGGTCGGGTTCCTCGAGGTCGATGACGGGGGGGAGGCCGCGGGTTTCGACGCCGCGCTGCCAGTCGGTGAGACGGGGGGCGTTCTTCCAGCGCCAGCCGCCATGTTCGGTGCGTAGGTGGCCGGAGGCGGAGGGGCCGGCGGCGAGCCAGGACTCGGCGCGCCAGTAGGCGAGGTTGTGCAGGGAGGGGCCGCGGGCGGGGGCTGGGCGGGCGAAGTTGCTGACCTCGTAGCGCTCGAAGCCGGCGGTCGCGAGACGATCGCGGGTGAACTCGAACATGTCGGCTTCGAGGTCTTCGCCCGTGGCGGTGAAGTCGCCGTGGCGCAGGCGCATGGTCATGGCGGTGTTGGGCTCGTAGGTGAGGGCGTAGGCGGAGATGTGATCGACGCCCGGATCGAGGGCGAGGGCGGTGTCGAGGTCGCGCTGCCAGTCTTCCAAGGTCTGACCGGGGATGGCGTAGATAAGGTCGAGGCTGCGGCGGTTGATGCCGGCGGCGCTAGCGAGGGTGAGGGCGTTGGCGACGCTGGCGGGCTCGTGCCAGCGTTCGAGGGCTTTGAGGTGCGTCTCGTTGAAGGACTGGGCGCCGACGCTGAGGCGGGTGACGCCGCCGGCGACAAGGGTGTCGAAGAGTTCTGGTGTGGCTGTTTCGGGGTTGCACTCGACGGTGAACTCGCGGAGGCGGGCGAGATCGAAGAGGCGGTGGAGGGCTGAGAGCAGGCGTTTCCAGTGGGCGGGCGCGAGGAGGGTGGGGGTGCCGCCGCCGACGAAGATCGTCTCGATCCCCCCGGCGAAGGGGGCGATGGTTTCGAGTTCGCGGATGAGGGTGGTGGTGAAGGCGGCGTGGCGGTCTTCGGCGGTGTCCACGATGCTGTAGAAGTCGCAGTAGTGGCACTTGTGGAGGCAGAAGGGGACGTGGAGGTAGAGGGATCGCGCGGGGGCGTGCCGGCTTTCGAGGGCCGGCTTCGCGGTCGGGCGTTGCCCCCCGATGGTGGCTGAGATAGTCTCCAAGCCGCTCATAAGCCTTTGAGCCTAGCCCGCGGAGCGGGCGAGAGGAGCCTGCCCGTGAAGGTCGTTCTGGTGATGTTCACATCCGAGGGCGAGCGTCGCGACGTCCCCGTGAAGCACTCCTCCGTCACGCTGGGGCGCGACAGCGCCTGCGACATCCGCGTGCCCATCAGCGCCGTCTCGCGGAAGCACTGCCGGATCGAGGTCTCAGACGACGGCGTGACGGTGACGGACCTGGGCTCCCGCAACGGGACGTACCGGAACGAGGATCAGATCAGCGAGCCGCAGCCGCTGGAGGCGGGCGACCGTCTGGCCGTGGGGCCCATCGTCTTCACGGTGCAGATCGACGGCGTGCCCGAGCCGGTGGAACCGCCGCTGCTGGAGTCGCCGATGGTGGTGACGCACCCGGACGCGGTAACCAAGAAAGCTGATGAGGAAGAGGTCCGCGACGCGATCGTTGATTCCGACGACGATTCGGCGGCGGGCATCAGCGACCTGCTGTCAGACCTCAACGGGTCGAGCGAGTTCGATTTTGATCTGGACGACCTCGAAGACTGACGCAGTGCCCGGTGGTTAGGCGGCGTCGGAGTTCTCGCTTGGCGTCGGCGCCGCGGGGGCGGGCGTCGGGATCTTGATCGTCGTGCTGCAGTGGCGGCAGCGCACCACCTTGCCCCGCGCCGACTGCGGCACCGCCAGCACCTTCCGGCAGGTGAGGTTGGGGCACATCACGCGGATCTTGTCGGGCTCGGGCATGGGTCGGCGTCGCTCCTGCTGATCGGTACTATCGGCGGCTTGCGCGGGCGGCTTGACCGGCCCCCGCAGGTGTAGGAGACACGCTCTGAACGCGACGACGGACATTCAACGGGGCGTGACCGCGATCGTCGGCCTCCAGTGGGGGGACGAGGGCAAGGGGAAGTTCGTCGATCGGCTGGCGCCGGGGTTCGGGGCGGTGGTCCGATACAACGGCGGGGCCAACGCCGGGCACTCGGTGGTGGTGGGGGGGCAGCGCTTCAGCATGCACCTGACGCCCTCGGGGATTTTGCACCCGGGCGTCTTGGCGGTGATCGCGTCGGGCGTGGTGCTGCACCCGCCGACGCTGCTGGGGGAACTCAAGAATCTCGAAGGCGCAGGGGTGGATGTTTCGGGCCTGCGGGTTTCGGCGCGGGCGCATGTGGTGATGCCGTACCACCTGGAGCAGGACGCGCTGCGGGAGTCGATTCTGTCGGGCGGGGCTGATGACGAAGCGATCGGCACGACCAAGCGCGGCATCGGGCCGTGTTACGCGGATCGGGCGCACCGGGCGGGGGCGATCCGTGCGGGGGATCTCGTGCGTGAGGACGTTTTGCGCGAGAAGCTGCGGCTGGCGTGCCTCTTCAAGAACAAGACGCTGACGCCGAACCTGAGCGGGCGCGGGGCGTTCACGGTTGATGAGCTGTTGCCGGAGTGTCTGGCGTGGGGCGAGGCGCTGAAGGCGTACTTGTGCGACACGGCGTACCTGCTGCACGACATGCTGGGCAGGGGCGAGAAGGTGCTCGCGGAGGGGGCGAACGGGGCGCTGCTGGATGTGGATCACGGCGGGTACCCGTATGTGACGAGCTCGAACTCGACAGTGCTGGGCTTCGGCCCCGGTACGGGCGTGCCCGAGCGGCGCGTGGGGCGGGTGCTGGGGATCTGCAAGGCGTACTCGACGCGAGTGGGTGGCGGGCCGATGGCGACCGAACTGCACGATGAGATCGGCGAGCGCATCCGCGAGCGCGGGCGCGAGTTCGGCACGACGACGGGGCGCCCGCGCCGCTGCGGCTGGCTTGATCTCGTCGCGGTGAAGTACGCCGCGATGGTCAACGGCGCCAGCGAGATCGTGCTGACGCTGCTTGATGTGCTGGCGGGGTTTGACGAACTCAAGGTCTGCACGGCGTACCGCGTGAACGGCGAGACGACGGATCGGTTTCCGCCCGACGCGTTCACGCTGGAAGAAGCCGAGCCGGTGTATGAGACGCTGCCCGGGTTTGCCGAAGAGATCACCGAGGCCCGCTCGTGGGATGCGTTGCCCAGCGAAGCGCAGAACTACGTGCGCTTCATCGAAGAGTTCGTGGGCGTGCCGGTGCGGACGGTGAGCGTTGGGCCGGATCGGGAGCAGACGATTGAGCGGTGAAGGCGGTGCATTCATCCGGGCGCCATTGGCTGCTCGTCAGCCAGTGTCTGGTTGAACGCACACCGTACTGGCAGCAAGCTGCCAGTGGCACCCTGGAGGGGGCCGATTGCGTCAGTACGCCGCCACCCCATCGATCGCCTCGACGATCTTCGGCGCCTCGGGCAGGTACTCCATCTCCAGCTTGTAGTAGGGCATCACGGTGTCGAAGCCGGTGATGCGCTGGACGGGGGCTTCGAGGCGGAGGAAGCAGCGTTCCTGGATAGTGGTGGCGATCTCGGCGCCGAAGCCGGCGGTGCGGGCGGCCTCGTGGACGATGACGCAGCGCCCGGTCTTGTTGACCGATTCGACGACGGTTTCGATGTCCCACGGGTAGATGGTGCGCAGGTCGATGAGCTCGACGCTCGACTCCACCTCGTCCATCGCCTTCACGCACTGGATGACGGGGGCGCCCCAGGTGACGACGGTGACGTCTTCGCCCTCTTCGACGATCTTGGCCTTGCCGATGGGGACGGTGTACTCGTCTTCGGGGACTTCTTCGCGGAAGGCGCGGTAGATGCGCTTGGGCTCGAAGAACATCACCGGGTCGGGGTCGCGGATGGCGCTGATGAGCAGGCCCTTGGCGTCGTAGGGGGACGCGGGCATGACGACCTTGAGCCCCGGGTGGTGGGCGTAGATGGCCTCGGGGGAATCCGAGTGCAGCTCGGGGGCGTGGATGCCGCCGCCCACGGGGATGCGGATGGTCAGGGGGATAGTCACGGCGCCGCGGCTGCGCGTGCGGTAGCGCCCGGCGTGGTTGACGATCTGGTCGTAGGCCGGGCCGAGGAAGCCCTCGAACTGAATCTCAGGGATCGGGCGGGCGCCGTTCATAGCGAGGCCGATGGCGGTGGCGATGATGCCCGACTCGGCGAGGGGGGTGTCGACGACGCGGTCCTCCCCGAAGCGTTCCTGCAGGCCCTCGGTGACGCGGAAGACGCCGCCGTTCTTGCCGACGTCTTCGCCGAGGATGACGACGCGCTCGTCGGCTTCCATCTCCTGCGCGAGCGCGAGGTTGATCGCCTGGACCAGAGTGAGTTCAGCCATGGCTGTGAGTTCCTTCGGGGATTAGGCGCGGAGCGTCTCTTGCTCGGGGTGCAGGGCGAGTGAGTTGGTGCGCAGCGTGTCGCGCTGGCGCTTCAGGTCGTCGGGGATTTCTTCGAAGGTGTGGTCGAAGATGTCGTCGGTGGAGGGCGGTGTGATGTCGAAGGCGCGCTGGACGGCGGCGTTCACGACCTTCTCGGCTTCTTCTTCGAGGGCTTCCTGCTTGGACTGATCCCAGACGTCGCGGGATTCCATCCACATGCGCAGGCGCTTGAGGGGGCACTTGTCGGCCCACGCCTCGACCTCGGAGGGGTCGCGGTAGCGCCGTGCGTCGTCGGCGGTGGTGTGGTCGCCCATGCGGTAGGTGACGGCCTCGATGAAGAAGGGGCGCCCGGTCTTGCGCCCGTTCGCTACGGCGTCCTTCATCGCTTTGTAGACGGCGAAGAGGTCGTTGCCGTCGACCTGCAGGCAGTCCATGCCGTAGGCGAGGGCCTTCTGCACGACGGTTTCGGAGGCCATCTGCTTGCTGATGGGCACGCTGATGGCCCAGCGGTTGTTCTGGCAGACGAAGACGGTGGGGACGTTGAGAGTGGAGGCGAAGTTCATGGCCTCGTGGAAGTCGCCCTCGCTGGTGGCGCCGTCGCCGAAGTAGGCGGCGGAGACGGTCTTCTCGCCCCGCAGCTTGGCGGCCCAGGCGATGCCGACGGCGTGCAGCATGTGCGTGCCGATGGGGATCGAGAGGGGGAGGACGTTGACGTCGTGCGGGATCTGGTTGCCGCGTTCGTCGCCCATCCAGTGGAGGAGGACGTACTCCATCGCGAGGCCGTGCCAGAAGAGGGCGGCGTTCTCGCGGTAGCAGGGGACGATCCAGTCGGTCTTTTCGAGGGCGTAGGCGGTGCCCATCGCCGCGGCTTCCTGCCCCTTGTTCTGCGGGTAGGTGCCCATGCGCCCGGAACGCTGGAGCTTGAAGGCGATCTCGTCGAGCTGGCGGCAGGTCGTCATGTGCTTGTAGAGCGTGACGACCTCCTCGGCGGTGAGCGTGTCTTTGCCGAGTTCCTCGTCGAAGTTGCCGTGCTCGTCGAGGATCGAGAGGCGCTCAATCTTGTTTTCGTACACGGTGTCAAGCGGCATGGACAGCTCCGTCCTGAAAGGCGTTGGTGAGAGGCAAGCGTAGCCGAGTGCGGGACCGACTGCGGTTTAGGCTGTGGCGAACTCGTTGAGGGGCTTGCCCGCTTCGAGGCGCTTGCCGGCGTAGGCGAGGGCGGCGTCGTGCGCGGAGGGCGCCGACTCGGCATCCCTCAGGATCGTCAGCACCGCGTTCTGCACGTTGGCGAGGCGGCGATCGAGCTCGGGCTGGTCGAAGCCGCACCACATGCCGGCGAGCTGGATCAGCCCGCCGCCGTTGGCGACGAAGTCGGGGCAGTAGATGACGCCGCGGTCCTTGAGGGCCTTGGCGTCAGCGTAGGGGTCGCCGAGGACGTTGTTGGCGCCGGAGCACAGCACCTTGCAGTTGAGGGCGCCGAGGTTGTCGGCGGTGACGACGCCGCCCAGAGCACAGGGGCAGAGGACGTCGCACTCGACGAAGAGGATCTCCTCGAGATCGACGATCTTGACGTCGGGCATCTCGCGGCGGACTTCATCGAGGGTCTTCTGGTTGAGCTCGGCGCCGACGACGTTGGCGCCTTCGTTGAGGGCGATCTGGGCGATGTTGGAGCCGAGGGCGCCGAGGCCCTGGATGGCGATGGTGACGCCTTCGAGAGCGGGGGCTTTGCCGGAGTATTCGAGGCCGGCCTTGATGCCGTTGACGACGCCCCGCGCGGTGTAGGGCGCAGGGTCGCCGCCGCGGGCCGTGGTCTCGCCGCCCATGACGTGCTGGGTCTCGCCGGCCATCCAGTCGATGAACTGGGTGTCAACGCCGACGTCCTCGGCGGCGATGTAGAGACCGCCGAGACGATCGACGTAGCGCCCCATCGCGCGGGCGAGGGCCTCGGTGGGTTGGTCGTTCTTGTCGTGCTTCCAGATCACGCTCTTGGCGCCGCCCATGGGCAGGTCGGCGGCGGCGGCCTTGTACGTCATGGCCTGGGAGAGGCGGAGCACGTCGTAGAGGGCGTCGGCCTCGGTCTGGTAGTGCCAGCGCCGGCAGCCGCCCAGGGCGGGGCCGAGGGCCGTGTTGTGGATGGAGATGATCCCGCGCAGCCCGCTCTCGCGGTCGCTGCAGAAGATCACCTGCTCGTGCCCCCGTTCGATCATCCCGGCAAAGACGTCTGACATGAAACTGCTCTCCGATCCAGAAGCGGGCGTGATCGCCCGGTCGTTGTGTTCGAGAAACGCCCGTCGCACACGGGCGCGGTGAAGAAGCTTTGCTTACGCGTTGGTGGTCACCCCGTCGCCGGGAAACTGCTTGACGTGCTCTTCCTGCACGGGGCGCCCGGTCCCCGCGGCCACGGGCGAGCGCTCGTGGACGATGTAGTCGCTGTTGGGGCGGGCGTCGCTGACGGCGATGGCGGCCGCGGCGGCCGCGCGCATCGAGTCATCGGCGTTCTCTTCGAGGCCGCGGAAGCACGCGCGGATCTCGAGTTCGGCGAGGTCGAGGAAGTGCTCGGCGGCGAGACGGTCGCGCTCGAACTCCTGTCCGTCGGCGCCCGCGCGGAGCTGCATGTCGAGCTTCGAGAGCGTGCAGGCCATGGCGTGGAGCCACATGGCGGCGTCGCCGATGCGGGCCTGGGCGGTCTGGCGGTCGATGATCGCTTCCTCGTGCTTCTTGCTCGCCATCTTGAAGACGTGCGAGTGATCGCGGGTGAGGAGCGCGAGACGCTCGCCCTGCGCCCGCAGCGAGGCGTGCAGCTTGGTCACGCTCGGCGCCGAGGGCTTGAGGCCCAGGAAGAGCTCGGTCCCGAGGGGGATCGCGCGGGACATCACGGCAGGGCGGAAGGCGTGGCGCATGATGCGGGCGAGGTTCGAGCCGAAGCCCTCGTCCCCGTCCCAGCCCACGGCGCCCTTGACGCCCAGCATCGACTCGGCGAGCTGCTTCCCGCCGTAGGCGAAGACGAAGGATTGCATCACTTCGTTGGCGCCCTCGACGATGGTGTAGATGCGGCTGTCGCGGAAGATGCGCTCGAGGCCGTTCTCGGTCATGTAGCCCTCGCCGCCCATGATCTGCATGGCGTCGTTGACGACGCGCCAGCCCATCTCCGAGCAGAAGACCTTGCAGACGGCCGTCTCGACCATGATGTCCTTGTCGTGACGGTCGAGCATGCCGGTGGTCATGTAGAGCATGGCGTCCATCGCGTAGCACATGGAGGACATGTGGGCGATCTTCTTCTTGACCAGCTCGAAATCAGAGAGCGGGCGCTGGAACTGGTAGCGGGTGCGCGACCACTTGATGCCCTGCTCGCGGGCGGCGTCGGCGGCGCCCAGCATGCCGGCGCTCAGCGTGCAGCGCCCGTAGTTCAGGCAGGTGAGGGCGACGTTCAGCCCGCGCCCTTCCTTATGCAGCAGGTTCTCCTTGGGCACACGCACATTGTTGAACTTGATGCGGGCCTGCCAAGTGCCGCGGATGCCGCACTTGCTGCGGTTCTTCTGGAAGATCTCGATGCCGTCCATGTCGGGCGTGCAGATCAGGGCGGTGACCTTCTCGGTGGTCTGACCCGTCTTCGGGTCGGCGACCTGCTGCTTGCTCATCACGGTGAAAACACCGGAGAGAGCGCCACTCGTGGCCCACTTCTTCTCGCCGTTCAGGATGTAGTGCGAGCCGTCTTCGGAGAGTTCGCAGCGGGTTTCCTGACCGCCGGCGTCGCAGCCGACGTTGGGCTCGGAGAGGCAGAAAGCGCTCAGCGTGTCGCTGGCGAGGCGGGGCAGCCACTTTTCTTTCTGCTCGTCTGTGCCGAAGAGCATGATGGCTTTGCAGCCGATGGACTGGTGGGCGGAGACGACGACCGCCAGGCTCGCGCACGACTTCCCGATGCGCTCGAGCACGCGGTTGTAGCTGGTGATGCCGAGGCCGAGGCCGCCGAACTCGGTGGGGATGGTCATGCCCAGCACGCCGATCTCGAAGACGCGCTTGATGGCCCAGTCGGGGATGTGCTCGTCCTGGTCGATCTCGGTCACGGGGTGCTCGTTTTTGAGGTAGTCGTCGAGCGCGGCGAGCAGTTGGTCGCACTTGGCGACCTCTTCGGGCGAGGATTCCGGGTAGGGGAAAACCAGGTCTTCGCGCAGGCGACCCCAGAAGAGATTCTTCACGAAGCCCATCTCTTCGGGCTCGGGGCCCATCATCTTCTCGGCGTCCTCGATGAGTTTGCGGTCGCGTTCGGCGACGCCCTTCATCTTCGAGAGTTCGGCTTTCTCGCTCATCGTCAACCCTTCCTCATCAGGCGTTGGCCTTCGGCTTGCTCTTGGCGAAGAACGCGTCGAGCGCTTCACGCGCCTCCGGCGTTTTCCGCAACGAGATCAGCGTGTTCTTTTCAGCTTCGAGGCCGGCGGCCCAGCCGTCCCTGAACCCTGCTTCGACGCACTCGCGCACGCCCCGCGCGCTGTTCGTGCTCGGGAGCACGGCGGATGCGAGGGCTGTCTTGGCGCGGTCCGCGTCCCAGGAGATGTTCGGGGGGCCGTCTTCGGCGCGAGGTTGTTTCTTGGCGAGGGCGCGTTCGCGGGAAATCTTCAGGACGCTCTTCGCGTCGCTGGCGGTGTCGGCGAAGAGGCCGGCTTCGATCATCGAGCTGACCTTCTGCGTCTTGCCGGTCGCGGTGAGTTCGATGGCCCACTTGGCGTCGATGCGGGCGGGCAGCATGTTAGCGCCGCCCCAACCGGGGCAGATCGCGAGCCCCGCTTCGGGCAGGCCCACGGGGTATTGCCTGGCGTCCACCGCCGGGCGGAGCGCGACGAGCGTGTCGCAGTGCATGGCGATTTCGAGACCGCCGCCGAGCGTCGCGCCGGTGATCGCGGCGACCGTCGTGCAGGGCAGATCGGCGATGCGTCCAAAGACGCGCTGCCCGAGCGTCAGATACTCATCGAGTTCTTCATCCGAGAGCCCGTCGATCTCAACCAGATCGGCGCCGGCGACATACACCCGCTCGCAGCGCGACGCCAACACAAAGCCCTTGATGTGATCGCTCAAGCGATCGAGCGTGAGATCAAGGCGGGAGATGAGCAGGCGGTCCAGAACCACCACCGGGCGCTCCGGCTGCTCCAGCCAGACCGTGACCACGCCGTTGGGGTCGGTCTCGGTGTACAGCGGTTGCAGGTCCGGTTGTGGGTCGCTCACAGGTCGCTCCGGTCTCACGAACTTGCCACCGGAGCGTCCGCGCTCCGATGACCCTCCAGCCCCCGCGGCGAGCGTTCGCCCCGAGGGAACTGGCCGGGACGAACCGCCGCAACCGCGGCGACCACCGGCCTCAAGACTGCGTTCCGAGGCGGTCTGGCTGATCCGTTCCCGCCCTCACGGGCTGAAAACGGAGAGTCCGTCCCCGGTTGCAGCGTCGCATTATAGAAAGCCTCGGGCGTCGCGTGTCCCTGTCGCGCAAGTCTCTGTGCAGCAAATTACTACCGATTATTCGCCGAACCTGACCCGCAGCGCCGTCTGGGCCTCCTCGCCCTGCACCACCTCCGCCGATAACGCGGCCCCGCGTCGGGCGGCTTCCTCGATGGCGCCCCCGCTCATCTCGGCGAGCCAGGCCCGCGTGGTCCGCAGGGCGCCGGGCGCCGCCGAGGCCAACCGCTCGACCACCGCCTCAGTCTCGCTCTCGAGCGAATCTTTCTCAGCCAGATGCGTCGCCAGCCCGAGCTCGTGCGCCCGCGCCCCGTTGAACGTGCCGCCCATGAGGAGCACCTCGCGCGAGCGACCGGCACCGATTTTTTCGACGAGCCACGGGGCGACGACCGCGGGGCAGACGCCGAGATCGACTTCGGGGTAGCCCCACTTGGCCTCCGGGTGGGTGACGGTCATGTCGCAGACGCAGGCGAGGCCGCAGCCCCCGCCGATAGCGGCGCCCCGCACGCGCCCAACGACGACGGCGTGGAGGCGGCGCAGTTTGATCGTGAGCTCCGCAATAGCACTCAGCAGCCGACCGGCGCCGCCGGGTTCGTTGAGAACAGACTTGAGGTCCATCCCGGCGCAGAACGCTTTCCCTTCGCCGGCGAGCAGCAGCACTGAAACGTCGTGATGGTGCGAGATCTCATCAACGCGCAGGTGCAGGCCTTCGAGCAGAGGCAGCGAGAGAGCGTTGCGGGCGTCGGGTCGGTTCAGCGTAAGGCGGGCGACGCGCCCGTCGATCTCCAGCTTCGCGAGTTCGCGAGGGTCGCTGCTCATGCGTTCATCCTTTCGTCCACAGCGCGGCGAGGCGCTCGCGCTCTTCGTCACCGCCGGCGAGTGAGAGCGACGCGTTCATGGCGCCGTCCATCGCCCGGTCGTCGAGGCTGCCGTCGAGTTCGTTCAGCCAGCGTTTCGTCACGCGAACAGAGTGGGGGGGCTTGGCCGCAAAACCCTGCGCGATCGCTTCCGCCCGCTCGTGCGCCGCGCCGCCGTCGGCTTCGCAGTAGTGCGCGAGGCCTTCGCGCACAGCGTCGGCGCCGGAAAAGAGCTGCGGGTCGAGCAGGCGGCGACGGCAGCCGCCGATGCCGATGGACTGGCGGAGGAAGCCAGCCGTCACCGCGGGGCTGACACCGAGTTTTACCACCGGGTAGCCGAGTTTGGCGTTCGCGTCGGTCACCACCACGTCGGCGCCGCCGAGGAGAGCGCACCCGCCGGCGATCGCCGCTCCCCGCGCGCAGCACACCACCGGGACCGGCGCCCGGCGCAGCGCCCGGATCGCCCGGGAGAGCCCGGTCAGCAGCGCGCCCATCGCCGAGGGATCATCCCGGCACATCGAGAGATCGAAGCCGGAGCAGAACGTGTCGCCGGCGCCCGCGAGAAGAATCACCTTGGCCGCCGGGTCAAGCGAGGCGCCGAGCGCGGCAAGGTCGTGCAGCATCTCGGGCGTCAGCGCGTTGCGCTTCTCGGCGCGATCAAGCGTGACGTTGCAGACCGCGCCGCTGTGTTCAACGCGGATCATGACGCCGTCCCCGCCCGCGCATCGCTCACGATGCGGCGGGCGACTTCGGCGGCTTTGCGCAGCTTCTCGCGGTCAACACCCGTTTCAAAGCCCGCGTCCTCCGCCGTCTCAACCAGCAGCTCCGTCGATACGTTCCCGGGCGCCGGCTTCTCCTTCGTGCCCGCGTATGGGCACCCGCCCAGCCCCGCGACCGAACCGTCGAACGAACGCACGCCCATGTCGAGCCCGACGCGCACGCACTCCGCCGCCCGACCGAAGGTGTCGTGCAGGTGCAGCGTCAGCCCAAAGCGTTCGTCCTCGTCGAACTCGTTGAGTAAGGCACGCATCGAGTCCGCGTCGCCGGCGCCGATGGTGTCTCCCAGATCAAGCTCAGCCTGCCCGCAGTCCCAGTCATCTTCGTGCGCCAGCACGCGCAACCGATCGCACACCTCCCGCACCGCGCTGGGCGCGATCGGTCCTTCGTAGGGGCACGCGATGACGCAGGAGACGTAGACGCGTACGTCCATGCCCGTTTCAAGAGCTTGCGGTACGAAGGCCTGGAAGCGCTCGATGGTCTCGTCGATCGAGGCGTTGGTGTTTTTTTGGCTGAAGGTCTCGCTCGCCGCCGTGAATACCGCGACCTTCAGCGGGAATTCCTCCGAATGGTGTTCGAGCAGTCGATCGAAGCCTTTTTGATTCGGAACCAGCGTCGAAAGAACCGGCTTGGGTGGAGGAGCCGACTCTTCCCCTCCGCCTCCCTCTCCCTCGGGGAGAGGGCCGGGGTGAGGGCAAGAACCACGCAGCTCGCTCAAAACCTCCGAAGCATCCCCAAGCTGAGGCACCCATCGCGGTGACACGAAGCTCGTCGCCTCCACCTCGTCCACGCCGCTTGCCGCCAGGGCCCGGATCAGCGCGACCTTCTCGGCAGCCGGCACGATCCCGGCCTCGTTCTGCAGCCCGTCCCGCGGGGAAACGTCGGTGATGCGGACATACTCGCTCATGCACGCATCGTAGAGCGAGCGGCCAGACGGCGTTTGAGCGCCTCACCGAGCCGAGCACCGGCGTGCTCCGCCCACGGAAAAAACAACTCAGGCTCCACCAGCTCAACCTCGATGATCCGGAACACACCCGCCTCGGGCTCAACGAGATCGATCCGCGCGTACAGCGGCGCGTCGTCCCACAGTGCGCTTGCCGCATGAACCGCTTCCAGCGCCGCGGACGATGGTTCCTCAAGGGTGTAGGCCCCGCCGAACTCGATCTGCACGCGGTAATCACCGCCCGTCGGCGTCTTCCGCACGGCGTGCGTGGCTTCACCGTCGATCAACACCACCGACAGCTCCCCCCGTTCGCGCACCCCCTCGATCAGCGGCTGCACCATCGCCGCGCAGCGCCGCTGAATCCCCTCGATGTGCGCCATCAACTTTTCACGCTTACCAATCGGCGCGATCAACAAATCCTCGGCCCCGGCGCCGACCGCGGGCTTGATCACAAGCGGGTCCCACCCACGACGCGCCGCTTCGTCCAGCGCAACGCTGATGCCAGCCGCGTCCTCGCACCACAACGTCGGCACGGCCGTATCACCCAGCCGCTTCAAATACACCTTGTTCAGATTCGCCTCGGCGACGGCGCTCGGGTTGAATACCGGCGTGACTTCTTCGACACGACGCATCCACGCGAGGAACTCATCCAGCCGCGCCGTGTAATCCCACGTTGTGCGGATCAGCGCCGCGTCGAAGGCGCCCCAGTCCACATCGGCGTTATCCCACCGCGCGGCCTCCGCGTGTATGCCCAGCGGCTCGAGCTGCTCGGTCAGCGCTTCATCGTCCCCCGCACAGAACCCGGGGTGGTGCGCACAGGTGGCGAGGGCGACACGAAGATCGGATCGGTTTTTCTCTGGCGTTCTCATTGCATACTGTATACAGTATACGCATGCAGCCTATCAAGCGCGACTCCCTGCGTGACCAGGTCCGAGAATCCCTCCGCGAAAAGATCGTCGAGGGCCATCTCTCCCCCGGCGAACCGCTGCCGGAGTCGGACCTCTCCGCGGCTCTCGGCGTGAGCCGCACGCCGCTGCGTGAGGCGCTTTTGCAGCTGGAGCGGGAGGGGATGGTGCGGTCGGCGCCGGCGCGGGGGTTCTCGGTGGCGCCGCTGACGGCGGCGGAGGTGGACGAGCTGTTCCCGATCGTGGGGGCGCTGCACGCGCTGGCGCTGCGCCAGGCGGGGACGCCGACGGCGGAGCTTCTTGAGCTGCTCCGTGGTGTGAACATGACGATCGGCCAGCCGGGGCCGCCCGAGGGGGTGTTCAACCAAGATCTGAAATGGCACGGGCTGCTGATCGCGCGGTGCCCGAACCGACGGCTGATCGCGCTCATCGATTCGCTGCACGACGCGACGCGACGCTACGACCTGGCCTATTTCCGCGAGGCGGGGGACGCGCTGGTGTCGGCGACGGAGCACGAGGCGATTCTCGAAACACTCGCTCGTGGGGATGTGAACGGCGCGGCGCTGTTGCTGGATGCGCACTGGCGTTCCGGCATGGCGCCGCTCAAGACATGGCTCTCAACAAAGGAGACTCACGATGCAGACGAGACTGACGCGGCGTGAAGCAACGCTGGCCGGGCTGGGCGTGATTGTGGTCGGCGCCGCGGGGCCGGTGCGCTCGGCGCTCGGCAATGACAAGGGGCCGCGGCTTGACGCGGATCGGGTCCAGGGCGTGGTCGGCGCCGGGCACCGTGACTTCGACAAAGTGAAGATGTTGGTGGACGAGACGCCGGCGCTGGTCCGCGCGGCGTGGGACTGGGGCGGTGGCGATTTCGAGACGTCGCTGGGCGCCGCGGCGCACACGGGTCGGGCGAACATCGCGGAGTTTCTGCTGTCACGCGGGGCGCCGATGGACCTGTTCGCCGCGACGATGCTGGGACGGCTCGATGTGGTGAAGGCGGTGCTGACGGCGATGCCGGAGCAGCTGCACACGCCCGGGCCGCACGGCATCCCGCTGATCGCGCACGCCCGCGGCGAGCGGGCGGCGGCGGTGAAGGCGTATCTGGAGTCGTTGGGGGCGTTGGAGTGAGTGTTCTTGCTATGGCCTCATAGTGGCAAACAAGCTGAACTGCTTAGGTTTCGCGCTGCTGTGCTGTCGGTGTAAAGATGGATTCTGCAACGAAAGGGCTTTAGCTTGAGATTCTGAGTACTCAAAGCAACGCCCAAGATCGGCGACGGCTTCATCATCCCAGGTCCATTTTCTCCCACTAACGCCCTCACAGATCATCTTCTTGATGGTCGTTACGACATGTCGCTTTGCTTCGGGCATGACCCACCAAGGGTACGGCAAGCGCTCAAAGTCTTTGCTCTGAATGTTTCTTGTGTGATTGATTACTGTTTTTAGCACCCGATTAGCCAGTGGGGAAAGAAGCCAGCCTAGTGTAAAATATAATTCATTCTTACTTATGCCGTCTTTCAGGAATGCGCATGGCGCCCCGCTATCCAAGATATACCCCTCCGGCAGGTATCTCGGGACAAAGCGCGATGCAACCAGCTGCCATGTCAGCGCCTCACGCCCAAAGTACGGGCGACCACCGACTCCTCGCAGGTACCAATTTCCTGTTTTTTTATACGTGAGCACTGCATCGCCATCATTTTTCCAATAAATAACATGTGTAGGATCAGAATAGATAATTCTGCTGTTGGCCTTGTTGTACGGCTTGTAGTCAGGGTGCGGCAGTTGAATGGTCGTGGGGGTGTTTTTTTCGCGCACCCGTAGCCTTCGCTGGGTTTCGCCTCGTTCTTCAGCCACCGAGAGTGCTCTGTGTTTTTTGGTTGGCAGGCGGTTAAGCCTGGCGCGATCAAGTTCGTATTGCACTGTGATAGGTTCTTGCACGTACGAAAATGAGAACGGTTCGAGAATCTTGTTGCTATCATCTACTTCTCGGACAAAGTATTCATTCTTGCCGGTCGTCATGCCGCTGCTGGCAACGAACATATCCGCTAGCAACGGCCCTTGGAAGAGCCTAGCGTGCTCGGAGCTTATATTCCACGAACTATTTGGGGTGCTTTCGATGATGCCGGCCTGGATCTCTTGTCCGTTGCGTGTGATTGATTTGCATTCTATTCCAGCAGATTGCTTGTGAAAATTTAATATGACCATTGGGTATGAAGTTTCATCAGAAAATTCGGGTAAGTCCGAGATTTCTACGCGCCCGAGTTTCATAAGAAACCTGCGCAGGCCAGCCATTGTTGGTATCGTGAGTAAGGTATCGCTGCACACAAAGAGCAACTGCCCTCCCTCTCTAAGTAAATCTACACACGCCACTATGAAGAAAGCGTATGTTTCTTTTTTGATTTTCTGACCGAAGCGACGTCCGAGGTGCGCGTCGAGTTGATCCTCTGTACATTGATCAAAGGATCCTCCGAATGGGGGGTTGCCTATGATTAGGTCGTACGTTTCTGGGCGGCTTATTTTATTGTGGAGGGACAAATGGTTCTGGTTCGCTTTGCTGAGGTACCAGTTAAAAAAATCTCCGATATGAATATCTACTTCAGCGTGTCTATCTGTGATCAACGGATCTATCGACATCGCAAGTGAGCGATCGATTTCAACTCCTGTCACGTGTGAGGGTTGCGCCATATCGCCTCTTTGTTCTAGCCACTCCACGATCCCGTCGATAAAGCGGCCATTGCCGCAAGAGGGTTCGAGAATTCTCTCAGGATTGCTTACTTCAATACGATCGATGACCTTGCGCACAACTGCTGGCGGCGTCATGAACTGACCACGCCGGCGCTTGACGTCTCGTTCGTGCTTTCTTGTTCTCATGGGACGAATTCCATGTCGGATTGATCTACCTCAAATTCCATCTGCCTGAAGCCTTCGAGCATCGATTTCTGGCGTTCTAAGCGGGCTTGTCGATTTGTAAATAGCGCATTGAGTTGCGTCTCAAATAACGTAAAAAGCGATTCTGCTTTTTCGGGCACGTTTCTCGGAGCTGGGCTGTAGGCGGACTCAAAGGCATCGTAGAAAGCTTGCTCTCTGAGCATGATCTGCCCTGGACCCGCATCGTAAGTAATAAAATCTGTCCAGTCCAGTAAGTCAACTAGGTATGATTTGTGCGATGGGTCTTTTGATATGTTGAACTTTATTATAAGCAAATAGTAAGAGTCGATGCGCCTTTTGCAAATGTAATCAAGAAGCTTCTGCATCGAGACGACGTTCGGCTGTCCGTTCATGCCCTGCAGGCCAGCTTTTACATTGATTGGGTTGAATATCTCGTTTGAGCGGACCCAAACATCTCCCATGGATCGCTTTTTCACAGTGCCGTTTGCGTTCCCCTCGTAGCGGGTGTCCAGGTGCACCTTCAGCAGACTGGTGGTGCGGTCGTCTACGTAGTCGGCCATGCGATGCCCTGGCTCTTTTCCCGAGATCAGCTCTCTGAAGCCTTCATCACAAACGTGTGCCCTCCAGTGCTCGTCGGTGAGTTCGCGGATTCTAGATTGTAGCTCGTTGTCGATCGCCATCTCTTGTGCCCACAAAATCCCGTAGTGCGAACCGAAGCAGCCTACTCTCTCTTGTGGTTGTTTGCACGCTCGCGCTTGGCCGCGTGAGAGCAGCCGCAGTCTTCGGCTCGGAGATGAGCCAGTCATGGCCATGACGGCCTTCCTTGCTGACGACGCGTAGACAGTCGGCCGGCGTTTTTCTTCTCCCACGACCGGCCACTCCTGCGGAACGCCCGGGGCGCGCTCCCCCACAGCGCCTCGGGCGCTTCCGCGCGCGAACCGTGGCGGCGGGTGCGAGTCCGCCGCGGCGGACCCTACGAGACGAGAGGCTCGCTGCGCTCGCGGATTTTTTTTAAGACCCCTCACCCCGGCCCTCTCCCGGCGGGAGAGGTAGAGGAGGTGTAGGTGATGTAGCCCTCTCCCCAGCCCTCTCCCGTTCGGAGAGGAAGGGATGCGCTCCCTCTCCCCTAGCCCCTCTCCCTCGGGGAGAGGGGGATCGGAAACGATCGTCCTCGCGCAAATGAAAAAAGGGCGCCGGGGCCTCCTCCGTGCCCCGGCGCCTGTTCAGCCCGGGCGGTGAGCACCCGGGGTGAGGTCTTCTCGTGGTCCTCAGCGGCGTCGGCGAGCCGCGAGCGTGGCGCCGGTGAGGGCGAGAAGCGTCATCGTTCCCGGCGCGGGCACGGCGCGGGCCGCGCTGGGTGAGATATGAACGTCAAACACGGCGTCCTGGTAGTCCCAGTCGCTGCGCTTGGGGTCGCGGATGTCTTCCCAGCCCAGGCGGTAGAGCGCGGGCGTGCTTTCGTCCTCGTCCCAGGCGAGCTGGATCTGGTCGCGCGTGCGGTCGCTGCGCATGACGTCGCCCTTGATCACGGCGTCGCTCCAGCCCTTCGTGATGAGGTAGGCGAAGTGCAGGGCGCTCCCGGCGGTGAAGTCGCCTAGGTCGATGGTCGTGCCGGGCGCGTCTTTGCTGTTGAAGAGGCGTTTGCCGAGGCCCGGCTCGCCGGTGTCGGCGCTGGCGTTGAGCTGGCCGTTGGAATCGGCGCCGAGGAAGTAGACATCGCCCGCGGCGCCGGCCCAGGCGCCGACGAGTTCGACGCTGACGCTGGAGTCCTGCTCGAGGGTGATGGGGTGGTCGAGCTGCATGAAGGCGGCGGGCGCTGAGGCGCCTGCGGCGAGCGTGAGTAGTGCGAGGGAACGCATTGCTTTTCTCTCCTTGTTGCGGCCCCGGCGCTGCTGACGCCGTCCGCACTCAAACCGTCCGATTCACTTGACCTGACGCAAGCGGTTTGCGGCGCACGGGGGCGGTCTGGGTGGGTCGTGCGGGGTGGGGCGTTGCGCCGTTATCCTCAGCCGTACAGACCGACCTTTGACGAGGACCACGCATGCCCGACGCCGCCGCCATCAGCCCACTCCGCTCGATCGTCGAGGAGTTCCGCACGACCGAGCACCAGATCCGCCTGGGGGGCGGGCCCAAGGCGATCGACCGCCAGCACGCGAAGGGGCGGCTGACGGCGCGGGAGCGCATCGAGAAGCTGAGCGACCCCGGCACAGACTTCTTCGAGATCGGGCTGTGGGCGGCGCACGGGATGTACGGGGAGTACGGCGGAGCCCCCGGCGCCGGGGTGGTGACGGGCGTGGCCCGGGTTTCGGGCCGGCGGTGCATGGTGATCGCCAACGACGCGACGGTGAAGGCCGGGGCGTTCTTCCCCATGACGTGCAAGACGATCATCCGGGCGCAGAACGTCGCGGCGATGGCGCGGCTGCCGCTGATTTATCTCGTCGATTCGGCCGGTGTGTTCCTGCCGCTGCAGGAGGACGTGTTCCCGGACACGGACGACTTCGGGCGGATCTTCCGCAACAACGCGGTGATCAGCGCGCAGGGGATCGCGCAGATCGCAGCGATCATGGGGTATTGCGTGGCGGGTGGCGGGTATTTGCCGGTGTTGTGCGACACGCTGCTGATGACGGAGGGGTCGGGGTTGTACCTGGCCGGGCCGGCGCTGGTGAAGGCGGCGATCGGGCAGGAGGTTGATTCGGAGGACCTCGGCGGGGCGTCGATGCACGCGGAGATCTCGGGGACGATTGATTTCAAGGAAGCGGATGACGAGGCGTGCCTGGAACGGGTGCGTTCGCTGATGGACGCTCGGAATGATGTGGCCGTGGTTTCAGAGCCGGCGCACGCGGCGGTTGATCCGGAGCGGTCGGTGGAGGATGTGTACTCGATCGTTGGCGAGGCGAACCAGACGACGCAGTACGACATGCGCGACCTGCTGGCGTGCGTGCTCGATGGCGGGTCGGTGGATGAGTACAAGGCGGAGTACGGGCAGTCGCTGGTGTGCGCGTACGCGCGGATCGGCGGGCACGCGTGCGGCGTGGTCGCCAACCAGCGGAAGGTGAGCTACCGCACGCAACCCGGCGGGAAGGCCGGGCCCAGCAAGGCCGTCAACATGCCGGCGGTGATCTACGACGACGCGGCGGACAAGGCGGCGCGGTTCATCATGGATTGCAACCAGCGGCGGCTGCCGATCGTGTTCGTGCACGACACCACGGGGTTCATGGTGGGGCGGGACAGCGAGCAGGCGGGGATCATCCGCTCGGGCGCCAAGATGGTGAACGCGATGAGCAACTGTGTGGTGCCGAAGATCTCGCTGATCGTGGGCGGCTCGTACGGGGCGGGGAACTACGCGATGTGCGGGCGGGCGTTCGACCCCTTCCTGACGCTGGCGTGGCCGGGGTCGCGGTGCGCGGTGATGGGCGCCAAGAGCGCGTCGGGCACGCTGGCGATGATCGAGGAGCGGGCTCGGGAGCGCAAGGGGGAGGAGATCGACGAGGAAACGCACGCGGCGATCCTGAAGGCGGTCGAAGATTCGTACAACGAGCAGCAGGACATCCGCCACGCGGCGGCGCGGGGGTGGGTGGATCGGATTATTGCGCCTGAGGAGACGCGGGCGGAGCTGGCGGAGGCGCTTGGGATGGTGCGGGATTGGCCGAACGAGCGCTCGTTCACCACCGGCGTGCTGCAGGTCTGAGCGTTAGCACGGCCCCCACGCCGCGAGCAGGATGGCCAGATCGCCGGCGTCGATGGCGCCGGAGCCGTCGAGATCTGCGGGGCCGGTTGCTCCCCAGCCCGCTAGCAGTTCGGCGAGGTCGGCGGAGTCGACCTGAGCGTCGCCCGAGAGATCGGCATTGCAGGGGTTGCCGAGGCAGCCGACGTTCAGGATGAACACCTGGTCGTCGGGGTGGTCATCGATCTCTCTGTTGATGAGCAGATCGGGGTTGCCATCGTAGTCAACGTCTGACAGGTAGACCGATTGAATCGGGGCGAAGCTTTCGGCGCCGAAGCTGGTGTCGGGGCGGACTTCTGAGTAGTACTCAATGGGCGCCTCGAAGCCACCGGCCGGGTTCCCGAGCAGCAGATTCAGCGAGCCGGGGTTGTCCGAGTTCATGTGCCTGCTCGCCACCGCAACGATGTCGAGGATGCCGTCAAGATTGACATCGATCACCGCGGCTGGATCAGGCCCGTGCCTGCGCCCGGTAAGTTGCACAGAATCCTGCCAGACGAACTGTCCGCTGGGGGTTTGCAGGCGGTAAGAGAACTGTCCGATGAGATCATCTCCGGTGTTCACGTTCCTCGTAGCGTATACGTCCGCGAGTCCGTCGCCGTTGAGGTCTTTGAATGTCAGCCTGCTCGTGTTCGAACCGAGACTTACCGAGCTCAGAAACTCAAGAGTGGCGTCTCCTTCGATGGAGTAAATACTCTCACCCGGTTGCCCACTGGTTCTGACTATAAGTTCTTGCGTGCCGTTGTTGTCGATGTCTCCGATCAGCTGCATGAGTGAGCGGTAGGTGTTGTCGCCTGGGAACATTTCCTGGAGGGGGCCGAATGTGCCGTCGCCGTTGCCGAGTTGGTAGTCGAAGTTGTTGAAGGCGACGCCGGCGGCGGGCTGGTCTGAGATGGTGCTTAGGAGATCCAGCACACCGTCGCTGTTGATGTCGACCAGCTCGAGGTCGTTCATGATGCCAGCGCGGACATCACCTTCGAACGCGGTATCGACCAAGCCTGTGGTTGATCCGAGGTAGACGTGCGTGCGGAGCGCATCATTTACATTCACGGGATCTCTTTCAAGAATGACAATATCGTCAGTTCCATCTCCGTTGACATCGCCAACGGCATGAGCGGAACCGACATCGAAGCCGAAGTCGAATTGCGTAAGATCCACAGGGTCTTTGGTGTCTCCGTAGTAGATAGAAAGTGAATCGTTTGAATGGCCAAGTCGGTAGCGATCGGGGATTGAATCGCCGTTGAAGTCTGCGGTCGGGTTCAGCCTGCCTGAAGAATTGAGTGTCCCGATGGGCGCTTCTGCCGTGGGCAGATATTCGAGGATCTGGTCGTTGGGACAGGCGCCGGCTACGGCAATACTTGATGAAGCGAGAAGGAGCAACGAGCAACGAAGCGGCAGCATGGGAGCCTCCTGATGATTTGGTTTCACCGACTAATCTACCACATCAGCGTGGCACAATCAGAAATAGACAGGTTTTCTCGGGCGAATCGTCGATTGTGCGCTTTAAGTAGTGATTGTTCGTACACTCTTTGCGTGAACAAAACACTGATATTCTTGATGTGCGTGTGGCTCGCCGCCTGCTCCCCCTCCCACGACTACCTCGGCGATCGGTTCCCGCCGACGTTTGACGTGGGGGTGTACTACCCGCACGAGACGGTGCCGGAGGGGTTTGTGGTGATCGGGACGAACCGGACGGAGGCGGGGGTGGACGCGGAGGCGGAGGAGATTGTTGAGCAGGTGCTGGTGAAGGCGCGGGAGGTGGGGGCGCACGCGGTGGCGATCGAGAGTTTCTCGATCGAGTTCGCGGGGACGACGCGCTCGCGGGACGTGGACGTGGATGACTACGGGTACCGGGAGTACACACGGGTGTCGGACCGGCGGGTGAAGGTGATGCGGACGACGTTTTTGCGGCGGGCGGGGGAGTAGGGGATGCCCTCACCCCCTGCCCCTCTCCCCGGGGGAGAGGGGGGGAGATTTCGCTGGGGGGCTGGGGGCGTTACCTTGCGGGGATGCCTCATATCGCTTTCAGCACGGTTGCGTGTCCGGGGTGGACGCTTTCGGCGGTTGCCGAGCGGGCCCGGCGTTGGGACTTCGACGGGGTTGAGCTGCGGACGTTCGGGCCGGGCTCGACGCTGGGGGCTTCGGACCCTTGCCTGAGCGCGCCGGTGAAGGTGCGTCGGGCGCTGGATGAGCACGGGGTGGCCCTGTGCGGGTACGGGACGGGGGCGCGGTTTGATGAGGTGGTGTGGCCGCCGGCCCCGCTGGGGTGGGTGTTCGGCGACAACGAGCGCCCGGTGCGGGAGTTCAAGGCGGTGACGGAGCACGCGTCGGAGGCGCGGGCCGGGTATGTGCGGGTGTTTGGGTTCGAGGTGATCGAGGATGAGCCGCGGAAGCGGGCGGTACGGCGGATCAGCGAGCGGCTGCGGCTGGTGTGCGACGACGCGCGGCATCAGAACGTGCGGATCGCGCTTGAGAACGGCGGGTCGTTCGGGCGCGCGGAGCAGGTGATGGAGATCGTGGATCGGGTGAACAAGCCGGAGCTAGCGGTGTGCTACTCGATGCAAGCCGCTGAGGCGGCTGGTGAGGACGCGGCGGCGGTGGTGGGCTCGTTCGGCAGCAAGCTGGCGGCGACGCGGATCGGCGATCATCGCGGCGGGGTTCCCTGCGCGGTCGGCGAGGGGGAGGCGCCCTGCGAGGGGTTTGTGAAGGCGCTCAACGGGCTTGATGACGAGCTTCCGCTCGTGATCGAGTGGCCGGCGATGTGGCGGGACGACATCGGGAGCGCGGAAGAGGCGCTCCCGGCGAGCTTCGCGGCGATCACGGGTTGGACGGCCGGGCGCTCGGCGCTTCAGGCGTCGAGCCTGTAGATCGTGGCTTTGTAATCGGTGGCGCTCAGGCGGTCGTAGAAGGCGATGGCGCGGTGGTTGTCGCGCTCGACGCCCCACCAGAGGGAGGGGCGGTTGTCTTCGCGGGCGATCCGCTGGAGGCCGCGCATGAGGATGGCGCCGACGCCTTTGCTGCGCATCGCGGGGGCGACGTAGAGCTCGTCGAGCCAGTAGGCGGGCTGGGCGTTGTCGGAGTTGTAGTAGGGGAGAAGCGTGGCGTAGCCGGCGGGTTCTTCGCCCGCGAGGGCGAGGACGGGTTCGACGTAGCGGTCCGGGCCGAGGTGGTGGGCGGCGACGGTTTCGTCGGGGTATTCGACGTCGGGCAGTTCGCTGTTGTTCTCGCGGACCATGGGGGCGAAGAGGTGGAGGTCGTCGGGGGTCGCACGGTGGACGGTTATGCTGGGCTCGCTCATGAGCAAAGGGTACGGCGAGCATTCTGATCCGGTGGCGCGCGACGTGCTCGCGCGGTGCGGGGAGCTTGGGTTCGCGCTGGCGGGGGTGTGTGACGCCGAGCCGATTGAGCGGGCGCCCGAGCTGCGGGAGTGGCTTCGGGCGGGCAAGCACGGGCAGATGGGGTGGATGGCGGAGCGGGCGGAGGAGCGGTGCGATCCGCGCCGGGTTCTGCCCGGGGCGAAGGGCGCCATCATGGTGGGGGACCTGGTGAAGACGCGTGATGAGCCGGCGGCGGAGGCGCAGCCCGGGCGGGGGCGGGTGGCGCGGTACGCGCAGGGGCTGGATTACCACAAGGTGATCAAGAAGCGCTTGCACACGCTGTGTGACGGGCTGCGGGAGGAGTATCCGGGGGAAGAGTTCCGGGCGTTCGTGGATACGGCGCCGGTGATGGAGCGGGATCTGGCGGCGCGGGCGGGGCTGGGGTGGATCGGGAAGCACACGCTGCTGATTCACCCGCGGCTGGGGAGTCATCTGCTGCTGGGCGGGGCGCTGACGACGCTTGAGTTTGAGCGCCCGGCACCAGAAACGGATCACTGCGGCGGGTGCACGCGGTGTATTGATGCGTGCCCGACGGATGCGATTACACCTTACTCGGTGGATGCGCGGCGGTGTATTTCGTATCTGACGATCGAGCATGACGGAGCGATCGATGAAGAGCTCGCTGAGAAATCGGGGGACTGGGTGGTGGGGTGTGATGTGTGTCAGGACGTGTGCCCGCACAACTCGGCGCGGCCTGATGGGGTGGACGTTGGCGAGGCGCACGGGGCGTACACGCCGATGACGACGGGGTTTGATCTGCTGGAGGTGCTGGGGTGGACGGAGGAGGACCGGCGGCGGGCGGTGCGGCGCTCGGCGATGAAGCGGGTGAAGCTGGAGCAGTTTCAGCGGAATGCTCGGGTTGCGGGGGAGAATGAGGGGATGGAGATGGGGTAGGCCCTCACCCCGGCCCTCTCCCCGGGGGAGAGGGAGGGGAGACGGGCTTCAGTAGTGCGA
Organism: Phycisphaerales bacterium; assembly: GCA_965227605.1. Classification (GTDB taxonomy): domain Bacteria; phylum Planctomycetota; class Phycisphaerae; order Phycisphaerales; family UBA1924; genus CALNYS01. The sequence continues at coordinate 1,861,056 of OZ245745.1, forward strand.
GGTATTCGGTGTTGCCTCGGCGTTTTCCCTTGCTGCCGGCGATGGGGGACTTGGTGAGGGCGAGGGTGGCAGCGCCTAGGACTGGCATGGCTTCGGCGGTTTGGTTGGCGATGCGTTCGGCGATGTCGTCCGGGAGGACGCCGCGGTCGAGGTGGGTTTCGTCGGGTGTGCCTTTGGCTTCGTAGTGGGGTTTGATGAGGGTGATGATTCGGGAGTGTTCGTTGTGGAGCCATTTGAGGGCGGCGGGGATGAGGAGGCGTTGGGGGGTCCAGCCGGCGTCGGCGACGACGAGATCGACGCCGCCCGCGGGCGGGTCGGCGTGGAGGGCGTTGGTGCGTTCCATGACGGTGACGCGGTCGTCGGTGCGGAGGGTGTAGTCGAGGGCGCCGTAGGCGGTGTCGATGGCGATGACGCTGCGGGCGGCGGCCTTGAGGAGGCAGTCGGTGAAGCCGCCGGTGGAGCAGCCGAAGTCGGCGCAGTCGAGACCCGCGACGTCGAAGTCGAACGCGTCGAGGGCGGCGCGGAGTTTGAGGCCGCCGCGGGAGACGTAGGGGTTGTCGGGGTCGCGGGGCACGGCTCAGGCGTGGCGCGTGAGGCCGATGATGGCGATGCTCAGTTCGTCGGCGAGGGCGAGCGTCTTCTCTTTGTCAACTAGGATGACCTCGCCCGCGCCGACGGCGATGCAGGCGCAGCCGGCCTCGGCGGCGTTGCGGATGGTGCGCTCGCCCACGGTGGGGACGTCGGCGCGTTTGTCGTGGTCGCGCGGAGCGCTTTTAAGGAGCGTCCAGCCGCCGCGGGGGCAGAGTTCGCCGGCGCGCTGGATCATGCGGTCGGTGCCCTCGACGGCCTCGACGGCGACGATGTCGTGCTCGCGCACGGCGATGGCCTGCCCGATGTGCAGGTCGAGGGTCTGTTCGAGGATGGGCCAGGCGAAGGCGATGTCGGCGCGGGCAGCGTCGCTCGGCGTCTTGCGGGTCATGACGCCGTCGGTCGCCATCTGGTCCTGGATGTGGGCGGTGGAATCGATGAGGGTCACCCCGCAGGTTTGGAGCTCGCGGGCGACGGCGGCGAGGACGGCGGGCGAGCGGTGGTCGTGGCGGAGGTCACGGTACCAGACGCGCAGGGTGCGCAGGTCGGGGATGGCGTGCAGGAAGCGCATGGGGCTGTGCATGAGGCGGGCCTTGTCGACGCGCCCGATCATCACGGCTTCGCGGGCGCCCATGCGTTTGAGGGCGCGGGCCCACTGGCCCAGGCGGAGGATGCCGACGCGCTTGAAGCGGTCGCAGAGGTCGGGGAGTTCGGGTTCATACTGCCCGGCGAGGCCCACGGCGCAGACGCGCTTGCCGGCGGCCTTCATGCCACGGGCGGTGAGGATGGGCAGACGCCCCTGCCCCGCGATGAGCCCGATGGGCTCGCTCACGTCGCGAGCGCTCCGGCGGGAGGGGTTGTCGGGAGGAGCGCGTCGGAGTCAACGGCGCCCGGGCCTCCGGCGCGTTCGAGGACGTCGAGGTAGGCGATGGCTTCGGCGGGTGAGGAGACGACTTCGAGCAGATCAAGCACTCCCGGTTTGGCGAAACCGCCCTCGATCATGTGGTCCATCATGGAGAGCATGGGGCCGAAGAAACCGCGGGGTTCTTCGGGGTGTTTGGGGTCGGGGGGGCTGACGAGGACGACGGGCTTGTCGTGCTCGCCCAGGTAGCGCCCGGTGAAGACCTCGAAGAACTCTTCGAGTGTTCCCATGCCGCCGGGGAGGATGACGAGGGCGTCGCCCCAGGCTTCCATCAGGGCCTTGCGCTCGCGCATGGTGCGGACGACGATGTTCTCGGAGTTCTCCGGGTCCATCTGCTCGGCGTCTTTGAGGCGTTTGGTGATAACGCCGACGACGCGTCCGTTTTCGGCGCGGGCGGCGCGGGAGGCGGCGCCCATGAGGCCGATGGCGCCGGCGCCGTAGGCGAGCGTGCGCCCGGAGCGGGCGAGTCGGGCGCCGAAGTCGGCGGCGACGTCGAGGTAGGCGCGATCGACGGACTGGCTGGACGCGCAGTAGAGGGTGACGGCGGCGATGCGGTAGTGGGGGTCGCTGGGCATCGCCAGAGTGTACGATCGTCGTCGTGAAGGTGACGTACGAGGATGTTGTGGCCGCGCGGGAGCGCATCGCCGAGGGCGTGCTGGAAACGCCCTGCATGCCGTTCGAGTCGCTGGGGGAGCGGCTGGGCGGGACGGTGTACGTCAAGATGGACAACCTGCAGCGCACGGGCTCGTTCAAGGAGCGGGGGGCGCGGAACGCGCTGCTGCTGCTGGATGACGAGCAACGCGGGCGGGGTGTTGTCGCGGCGAGCGCGGGGAACCACGCGCTGGGGCTGGCGCAGCACGGGAAACTGCTGGGCGTGCCGGTGACGGTCGTGATGCCGAAGGCGGCGCCTTTGGTAAAGCGGGCGACGTGCGAGCAACTCGGGGCGACGGTCGTCAGTCACGGCGAGAGCTTCTTTGAGGCGTATGAGCGGGCGAAGGCGCTGGGCGAGGAGCGCGGGCTGGCGTATGTCCACGGGTATGACGCCCCGGCGATCATCGCGGGGCAGGGGACGATGGGGCTGGAGATTCTTGAGCAGGTCGAGAAGAAGGAGGGACGGAAGCCGGACGCGATGGTCGTGCCGCTGGGCGGGGGTGGTCTGCTGGCGGGGATCGTCGCGTGTGTGAAGCATCTTTCGCCGGAGACGAAGCTGTACGGCGTCGAGCCGAAGCGGGCAGCGAAGTACGCACCGGCGCTCGAGGCGGGCAAGTCAGTGCGCGTTGATGTGAAGAAGACGATCGCGGACGGTCTGGCGACGCCGGACATCGGGCAGAACGCTTTTGAGACGATGCGCGATGGCCTGGACGGGGTGTTCACGGTGAGCGAGGAGGCGATCTCGCTGGCGGTGCTGAGGTTGATGGAGTCGGAGAAGACGGTGGTGGAGGGCGCGGGGGCTGCTGGTGTCGCGGCGGTTCTGAGCGAGCTTGAGCCGACGCTGAAGGCGTGCGGTTTGCCTGATCTCTCGGGGAAGCTGGTGGCGATCCCGTTGTGCGGCGGGAACATCGACCCGGCGATGATCGGGCGGGTCATCGAGCGAGGGCTCGCGGCTGACGGGCGGCTGACGCGGTTCGAGACGACGATTTCTGATCGCCCCGGCGGGCTGGCGGCGCTGGCCCAGGTGATCTCGGATTCGGGGGCTTCGGTGAAGGACATCCTGCACGATCGGGCGTTTGCGACGAGCGATCTGTCTTCGGTGGACGTGCGGTGCGTGGTGGAGACGAGCGGGAAAGACGGGGCTTCGGCGCTGAAGAAGGCGCTGGAGGAGGCGGGGTTCGAGGTTCCGCTGGCGCACGGGCGGCCTGATCGGGAGGCGCCGTTTCATGAGTGAGGAAGCGGGGTAGGAGGGAGAGCCCCTCACCCCGGCCCTCTCCCCGGGGGAGAGGGAGGAGGCGGCGTCCGGTCGTGGTTGGCGGTGAGGGGTTGTGGCGGTACTCTGATCGGTTCGCAACCTCGGCGCGGGGCGATCCTGCGCGAACCCTTCGGAGCCTGTGATGACGACCTCTGCGCCCGCTGTGACTGTTGAAGACGCCGGACCTTGCCGGAAAAAGGTTTCGATCGAGATCCCCGGCGATCAGGTGGGTGAGAAGATCACGTCGGCGATCAATGAGCTGGAGGGTTCGGTGGCGCTGCCGGGGTTCCGCCCGGGCAAGGTGCCGCGCAAGCTGATCGAGAAGCGCTTCGGCACGCAGGTGCGTGAAGAGACCAAACGCCAGCTTGTTGGCGAGGCGTACCAGGCGGCGGTGAAGGATCACGATCTTCGCATCGTGGGCGAGCCCGAAGGGGGCGACGAGCTGAACGAGGCGACGATCGAGGCGGGGACCCCCATCGCGTTTTCGATCCATGTCGAGGTGGCGCCGGAGTTCGACGCGCCGGACGTTGCGGGCTTTGAGGTGAAGAAGCCCAAGTTCGAGATCACCGACGAGATGGTGGACGAGCAGATCGAGCGCGCGTGCGTGAACGAGGGCAACCTCGAAGAGCAGGACGAAGCGCAGCCCGGCGACTACTGCGTCGGTCACGGCACGCTGAAGCGCGACCGCGACGGCGAGGTCATCCACGACATCGAGGGCGCTGTGATCCAGCTGCCGAAGGACGGCGGCAAGGGGATGATCTTGGGTGTCTCCGCGGATGACTTCATCACGCAGGCGGGCACGCCCAAGAAGGGCGACACGCTGACGATCACGACGACGGGCCCGGAGAACCACGAGGTCGAGGCGGTGCGCAACGAGAAGCTGACCGCGACGTTCGAGGTGGCCGAGGTGCAGCGCGTGGTCCCGGCGGGCGTGGCGGACGTGGTAGCGAAGTACGGGCTGGCCGACGAGGATGCGCTGCGGAACGGCGTGCGGAAGCAGCTTGATTCGCGCGTGTTCGCGCAGAAGCAGGCGTCGATGCGGCGTCAGGCGGCGGCGAAGCTGCTGGATTCGGTGGACTTTGAGCTGCCTGAGAAGCTCACCTCGAATCAGGCGGCGCGGAACCTGCAACGCCGGCGGATGGAGCTGATGTACCAGGGCGTTGATCCCGAGGTGATCGAGGAGAAGCTGGCGGAGATGCGCGAATCCTCGAACGAGGTGGCGACGCGCGAGCTGAAGCTCTTCTTCATCCTCGACAAGCTGGCGCAGGAGAACAGCGTCCAGATCAACGAGCAGGAGGTCGCCGGCGCGATCATCCAGATGGCGATGGCCCGGGGCGTCGAGCCCGCGCAGCTGCGCCAGGAGCTGGTGCAGTCCGGGCAGATCCAAGCCGTGGCTCAGCAGGTGCGCGAGCACAAGACGCTGGACACGGTGCTTGACAAGGCGAAGGTCGTCGAGGTCGATCCCGACGAGCTGAACGAAGACGAGAAGGGCGACGCGTAAGCGCGCCCGCGAGGAGATCCCCAATGCCCCGATCCGTGTTCCGTGCCGTCGCGCTCGCGCTGACGGCTGCTCTGCTCTGCGCGCCCGCGGCGCTCGCTGACACTGTGCTGCACTGCGGGCGGCTGCTGGCTGTTCCCGGTGAGGCGGCGATGAGCGAGGCGACGGTGCATGTGCGCGATGGCGAGATCGTCGCGGTGCTGCAGGGGTACCGGTCGGCCGAGACGATCGCGGAGGGGGCGGAGACGGTCGACCTGCGCGACCGATTCGTGATGCCGGGGTTGATCGACTGCCACACGCACATCACGCACGAGATGAGCAAGGGCGGGCGGTTGCGGGACGCGGTGGTGAAGTCGGACGCGGACGCGGCGATCCAGGCGACGGTGTACGCGAGGCGCACGCTGATGGCTGGGTTCACGACGATCCGCAACGTTGGTTCGGGGAGCGATATCGCGTTCGCGCTGCGTGATGCGATCAACGCGGGGACGGTCGCGGGCCCGCGGATTCTGGCGGCGGGGCGCTCGATCACGCCGACTGGTGGTCACGGCGACGGGACGCACGGGTTCCGTGAGGATCTGTTCGCGATCCCCGGTGCGTATCAGGGCATTGCCGACGGGCCGGACGAGTGCCGGAAGGCGGTGCGGGCTCAGGTGAAGCGCGGGGCTGATCTCATCAAAATCACGGCGACGGGGGGCGTGCTGTCGAAGACCAACGCCGGGACGGGGCAGCAGTTCTTTGACGATGAGCTGCGGGCGATCGTTGAGACGGCGCACTCGCTCGGGCGCAAGGTGGCGGCGCACGCGCACGGGGTGGAGGGGATCAACGCGGCGCTGCGGGCGGGCGTTGATTCGATCGAGCACGGGAGTTTTTTGAATGAGGAATCAGTGTCGCTCTTCAAGGAGAGCGGGGCGTACGTTGTGCCGACGCTGATGGCGGGCGAGACGGTGGCCAAAATCGCCGAGGACGATCCGGACTATTTCGTGCCGGCGGTTCGTGAGAAGGCGCTAGCGGTCGGGCCCGAGATGCTGAAGCACTTCCGTAACGCCGTCCGCGGCGGCGTCAACATCGCCTTCGGAACCGACTCCGGCGTCAGCAAGCACGGCGACAACGCCCGCGAGTTCGAACTCATGGTCGAAGCCGGCATGACCCCCGCCGCCGCAATCAAAGCGGCAACAATCAACGCCGCCGACCTCTGCGGGCTCAGCAAAACCGTCGGCACGATCGAAACCGGCAAAGCCGCCGACATCGTCGCGGTCGAAGGCGACCCCCTCGACGACATCTCCGCGATGTGGGACGTGGTCTTTGTGATGAAGGGCGGCGAGGTTCACCGCGCCGAGTGAAACGCTCGGCGCGCAGAAGAAGCCCGGTGTGCGGGACCGGGCTTCCTCTGCGCTGCGTGGACAACGCCATGAAGAAAAAGATCGCGAGCGTGGTCCCCGCGCTGGGGGCAGGCGAGGGCGCTCGCACTTTGAGACGCGTGGGTTGGGTGAGAGGCCTTCAAGGTTGGAAGGTTTTTTGAGAAAGAAGATTTGTAGGTGGTGTAGGCCCTCACCCCGGCCCTCTCCCCGGGGGAGAGGGAGAGGAGCGCATAAAAAACGCCCAGGGATTCGGGATCCCCGGGCGTTGATGATCGGTGCGTGGCTGGTCAGTTCCAGCTGAGGCCCAGCTCGCCCGTGTAGTTGCTGAGGGGGCGGATGAGGCGGTTGTTCTGGTGCTGCTCCATGATGTGAGCGGCCCAGCCGGTGATTCTGGCGGCGACGAAGATCGGCGTGTATTGCGGGACGGGGATGCCCATCACGAAGTACGTCAGACCGCAGGGGAAATCGACGTTGGGGAAGATGCCCTTCTCGTCGTCCATGATCTTCTGGATCTTCTCGCCGACCTCGAACCAGCGGACGGCTTCGCCGCCCTGCTCCTCGGCGTAGGCGCGGCCGAGGGTGTGGAGGATGCCGGCGCGGTGGTCGCCGTTCTTGTAGACGCGGTGGCCGAAGCCCATGATCTTCCTTTTCTCGGCGAAGGCCTTCTGCATGAAGGGCTCGGCGTTTTCGAGCGTGCCGACTTCCTTGATCATGTCCATCGCGGCTTCGTTGGCGCCGCCGTGGAGGGGGCCCTTGAGTGCGGCGATGGCGCCGGTGACGGCGCCGTGCATGTCGGACAGCGTGCCCGCGATCACGCGGCTAGTGAATGTGCTCGCATTGAAGTCGTGCTCGGCGTAGAGGATGAGGGAGACGTCGATGATCTTCTCGGCGGTCTTGCTGGGCTTCTCACCGGTCATCATGTAGAGGAGGTTGGCGGCGTGGGAGAGGTTCATGTCGGGGGCGATGATGTCGCGCCCGTCGATGACGTTCTGCATGTGCCCGATGATGGTGGGGATGACGCCGGTGAGGGTGATGGACTTGCTCAGCTCGGCCTCGGGGGAGTTGTCCTGGGCCTGGGGGTCGACGTGGGAGAGGAAGCTGATGACGGTGCGGAGGACGTCCATCGGGTGGATGCCGGGCTTGGCGGCGGCGACCTTGAGGACCTCGATGGCGTCGGCGTTGAGCGTGCGGGCGGCTTTGAGCTTCTTATCGAAGTCAGCCAGTTCGGACTCGCTGGGCTTGTGCCCGACAAGGAGCAGGTGGGCGACTTCTTCAAAGGTGGCGTTCTCGGCGAGGTCGGAGATGTCGTACCCGCGGTAGATGAGCTTGCCCTGCTCGACGGAGCAGATGGCGGAGTCGCCGGCGACCATGCCCTCGAGGCCTGCTTTGGGGGGAGCTGATGTTGACATTGGGTTGATCCTTTCGGGCGCGCTCAGGCGGGGTTGGAGGCGACCGCGCCGCCCGGCTGGGTAGACGCGGGTGTTGACTGAGAGTTGGGGTACGTCCAGATCTCGCCGGGAGTGTAGCCGAGGAGATCGTAGAGTTCCTCGCGGGTCCGCATGGCGTCGATCTGGTTGTGGACGCCGTCGTCGCGGGCGACCGCGAGGAGGAAATCCTCGACGGCTTTGATGGCGATGCGGAGCGTTGAGACTGGGAAGATGACGAAGTGGTAGCCGAGCTCCTGGCAGCGGGCGCGGGAGAGCAGCGGGGTCTTGCCGAACTCCGTGATGTTGGCGAGCAGGTACGGGCCGCCGGTGGGGGCGAGGTCGCGCGAGCCGTAGCCGGCGAGCGCCTCGGCGAAGGCCGCGTACTCCTCTTCGGCGTGCAGCCCCTCGGGGAAGATCATGTCGGCGCCGGCGTCGACGTAGGCCTTGCCGCGCTCGATGGCGGCGTCGAGGCCTTCAACCGAGCGGGCGTCGGTGCGGGCGCAGACGATGAAGTGGCCGCCGGACTCGTCGCGGGCGCGGGCGGCCATGGCGACCTTCTCTGAGAAGTGATCGATCGGTATCAGTGATTTGCCGCCGAGGTGGCCACAGCGCTTGGGGAAGGTCTGGTCTTCGAGGTGGAAGCCGGCGGCGCCGGCGGTCTGGTAGTCGCGCAGGGCCTTGGCGGTCATCTCGCCCTCGCCGAAGCCGGTGTCGGCGTCGGCCATGACGGGGAGGCCCGAGGAATCGGCGACGTCGCGGATGAGGCGGCAGAAGTCGGTGCAGGAGCGGAGTCCGATATCCGGGACGCCGGAGTCGGCGGAGAGGGCGCCGCCGGAGACGTAGGCGGCGCTGAAACCGGCGCGGGCGACGGCGCGGGCGACGAGGCCCGAGTAGGCGCCGGGGGCGGCGATGGTGGCGGACTGCATGAGGGCGCGGAGGGTCGCGCCGGGGTGAGTAGCGGTCATGCGGGGCTCCGTAGATGGCGAACGGGACAGTATAGGGCGCCTTGCGAGACACGCCCTGAGAGCGAGAAATCAGGGTTTTTTGTTCTCTCGCGCCCGTGGCGCGTGTACGCTTTGCAGACGAGGCCGCGGGATCGGTCTCGCCAGAGTCGCATCTGGAAGAGATAGGGAGAAGCACGATGAAGAACGCGCTGGCTGTCATCGCAACGTTTGGTCTCGCCTCGGGGGTTGCGTCGGCGATCTCGGGGATTGAGTTCGACGACTTTGAGGGCGGGACCACCGAGAACTGGGCGCACGGGGCGCCGAGCCCGATCCCGCCGACGGTCGAGAGCGAGGGCTCGAACAGCTTCTTGCGCATCGAATCGCTGGGCGGCGGCGGCCCCGGCAGCCGGCTCGCGGCGTTCAACCGCGCGCAGTGGACGGGCGATTACCTGAGCGCCGGCGCTACGGTGGTCTCGATGGACGTCCGCAACTCCGGAAACACCGAGCTCTTCGTGCGTCTGGGTCTGCGCGACGCCACCGGCGGGCAGGCCGCGACCAACGATCTGATCAACCTCGCGGCCGGCAGCGGCTGGCAGACCGTGAGCTTCAATCTCACCGACCTCGCGCTGTTTGGGCCTTCGAGTTCATCGGACGTGCTCGCGAATGTGACAGAGTTCCGCATCGTGTCCGCGGAGATCCCGTCTTTCCTGGGCGATCCGATCGTGGCGACGCTCGATGTGGACAACATCCGCGTGGTGCCGACGCCCGCGGGCGTTGGCGTTCTGGCGCTCGGCGGCCTCGCCGCGACGCGCCGTCGTCGCTGAATCATTCTTCCGGGGAGGGACACCATGATTCGTTATTCACTCTGTGGGGTTATCGCGTGTGCTGGGACCGCCTTCGCGGTCAGCCCCGGGCAAACTGACGACTTCGAATCGGGCGTTGTTTCCGGCTGGGAGCGCGGGCCGGTGAACCCGCTGCAGCCCGAGGTCGTGACCGAGGATGAGAACTCGTTCCTGCGGGCGATTTCGGCGGGCGGCAACGGCCCCGGCTCGCGGATGGCTGTTTTCAACCGTGCCCAGTGGGCGGGTGATTACTTCACCACCGGCGTCACGGCGATTTCCTTCGACGTGCGTAACTCCGGCGACACCGATCTGTTTCTGCGCGTTGGCCTGCGGGCGACCACCGGCGCGCAGGCGGTGACGAACGACCTTTTCGAGCTGGCCGCGGGCAGCGGCTGGACGACCGCGACGATCGATATCACAGATCTGGAGATCTTCTTCGGGAACATCACGCCGGATCAGGTGCGGGCGAACGTGGTGGAGATGCGGATCATGTCGTCGCAGAGCGTCACGTTCAGTGGTGATTCGGTGGCTGCAACGCTTGATATCGACAACATCCGTGCGATCCCGGTCCCCGGAGTGGGGGGCTTGCTGGCCCTCGGCGGGGCGTGGGGGCTGCGCCGGCGGCGCTGAGTTGGCCCGCGGTTCCTGAATGATCGTTTACCGGCCTTCGGGCCGGTTTTTTCTTGCGCGGAGTGAATAGCGGACGCAGGGCCGAGGTTCGTCGAGTGACAGACCATCCCTCGAGTGGCGCGGCGCCGGCTTTGTGCTGGCGCCGCGCTCTTTTTTTGTTGAGCGTGTAGAGAGTCTTCTCCCTCTCCCCTAACCCCTCTCCCTCGGGGAGAGGGGGACAAGAGTGGCGACTCGCTGCGCTCGCTATTTATGAAATGCCCTCACCCCGGCCCTCTCCCCGGGGGAGAGGGAGGGGAAATTATGCGTCCTCGAAGTCGTTGCGCAGGGTGAGGTCGAAGGTGTTGATGGCGGCGATGTCGCTCGCTGACTTGTCGGCGAGGTTGCGGTAGCGGGCGATGAGAGACGCCGGGTCGTCGCTGGCGATCGCGCCGAGCAGGTTGAACTTGTGGTCCAGGATGTTCTCGAGGTCTGCGGTTTCGTTGCGGGCGTGGCCGGCGGGGTACATGACCATGGCGGAGTCGTGGGTGGCGCCGCCGGCGGTCTTGACGACCATCGAGGTGGGGATGCCGTCGGGGTAGTTGCGGTCGTACTCGTCGCCGCCGTGGGTGAAGGTGATCTTGTTCATCAGGGCGCGGGTGCGGGCGTCGAAGATGGCGTCCTTGGCGTAGTCGTAGGGGGAGAGCATGAGCTGCTTCCAGGTGGCGCCGCCCGCGCCTTCACCCGTGGCGAGGTTGCCGGCCTGCTTCGCGTCGAGCGCCTTGCGCAGCAGCGTCGAGACGATATAGGCCATCGAGTGGTCAGCCGACTGGCGCGTCTTGGGGTCCATCTTGGCGGGGTTGCCGATGATGCCGAAGGCGGGCTCGTAGGCGACGATGTTGATGGACTCGATGCTGCCGCCATCGGGGTCGTCGAGGACTTCGGGGTTGGAGTTGATGAGATCGATCACGGCCTGCAGGGCGCCGGCGGACTGGTGCTCGTAGAGGCCCAGCTTGAAGTGCATGCCCATGATCGCGAAGTCGTCGCCCGAGTGGGAGAGGTGCAGGTCGAAGGGGGAGGGGGCGAGCTCGGTCCAGCGGTCCTTGCCCTCGCTGGTGGGCTCGAAGAAGCGGAAGATGGCTTCGGGGTTGCGGAAGATGTCGCGCGGGCCCATGAAGCCGCGCATGGAGCGGAGCGTCGAGAGCACAGCAACCTCGGTGCTGATCGCGGCGCTGGCGCCTTTGGAATCGGAGAGCTGCTTGCCCGCGCGGATGGCGCGCCAGGGGATGTAGTGGGCGACGCTCATGCCGATGGCGGATTCGATCTGTTCGGCCGTTGCGCCCATGAGGGCGCCGAAGACGGCGGCGGAGGCGATGGCGCCGTGGACGACGTGATCGATCTTGTAGGTCTTGAGTGAGAAGACCTCGGCGAGGCGCCCGCGGATCTCGTCGAGGCAGATCATGGCGCGGAGCGCGGCGGCGCCATCAAGGTTCTGCATCTGGCAGGCGGCGATGGCGACGGGGTAGAAGTCGTTGTGCCCGAACTCGCCGGCGGTGTTGTTGCGGGCCTTGTTGAAGCCGAAGTTGGTGCCGTTGGAGTCCCACTCGCGCACGGCGTTGGAGTTGGCGACGATGGCCTTCTCGGGCTTCAGCGCCTCGCCGGAACCGAAGACGGTGGCGCCGGGCTTGGCGCCGGCGGGGTATTCGAGGGCCTCGGCGCGGAGCAGCGTCGGGGCGTTGGTGCGCAGGGCGAGGGCGGAGAGTCCGCAGAGGGTGGCGTCGGTGTGGAAGAGGTCGGTGCGGTCGAGGACGGATTGATCGGGCTGACCGATCTTGCCGGAGATGAAATCGATCGCGAACTGGGCGATGCCGAGAGCCTGGTTGGAGTCGGCGGGGAGGTGGGTAAAGGCGTCGGTTGCGGCTGCGGGCATCGTGGCTCTCCTCTGGTGAATGGGGGAGCCATGGTAGCGGGGGGTTAGCGTCTGCGGCGTGTGGTGAATGTCATGGCGATTGGGGCGAGGAGGGCCGCGGTCGGGGTGGGGATGGTGGTGACGGAGATTGTTGAGCTTATGGATCCAAAGTCTGTCGTCGAAAACACGCCCTGATCAAACTCATCGGAATAGCTCCCGGAGCTGTATGTGAACAAGCTGACCGAGTATTCACCTGGGTCGAGAAAGAATGTTTCCTGGACCACGCCGTTGAACGAATCCAGCGCATAGAGCGTTTCGACGCCAGCGTCGGTGTTTCTCCTGATTCGTATTCTGGTGCGTGGTATGTCTGGATTTGCAAGATCGGCGCCCAGGCCAAAGGACAGGGTCGCGGAAATATCGAGCTGCGCGGCTTCGGTTGTCGCGAATCGCGTCAGGTGGCGCTCTCCAGCGGACGCCAGACCAAACACAAACTCGGCTTGATCGAGATCCCAGTCGGCGGTGATGCGTGATTCGCCTTCGTACTGGATCGTGAATGAATCCGCTGACTGGCTCAGGGTGTGTGTTCCTTGCGCGGTGGCGCGTAGAACACCGTGCGTGGTTGCGGCGGTGGCAACGAACGAGCGCGTCACGGGGTTCTCTTCGAAGAGATCGATGACTTCAACATTCAAAGGATTTCTGATGTCTTCTTCACCGATTTCAAGATCGGCCGCGATATCGAAAGCGCTGTTCGAAGCTAAAATGTTCAGGGTCGCCATTGAGGCTGTGCTTGCAAACAGAGCGAGCGTGGTTGCTGCGAGGATTCTCATGCTGGTGATGCTCCTTAGGAGCGTTTATTCGGTTGAGCGCCGATGGGTGTTCCGCTTCCGGGTGAAGAAAGCGGGAATGGCGAGAAGCGCGGCGCCCGACGCCCCTGGCACTGTTGTGAAATCTGCGTGAAGCGTCACGTCGCTGTTGACCGTCAGCAGGTCGTTGGCGACACCGAGGGCCTGGAAGGTGGCGTCGGTGGCGAAGCGGAACTGGTAGGCGCCGGGGGCGAGGATGACCTCGAAGAAGAAGTCGTCCTCGAAGTTGAAGGCCTCGAAGACGGGCTCGGAGCCCTTGAACTCGGGGACGATGACGAGGACGGACTGGGGGATGGGTGGTTCGTTGAAGGGGTTGAGGTCGAAATCGATCGCGGCGTTGCCCGAGAGGGTGACGCGGACGAACTCGTCGGTGGTGAAGCGGGTGATGTGGGCGACGCGGGAGCGGACGATGGCGAAGGTGTCCTTGTCGCGGGCGTCGAGGCTGGCGCTGGCGCTCGAATCGAATGCGAGGTTGATCGAGTCGGTGTCGGTCGCGAAGGAGCCGACGGAGGTGGTGCTGGCCAGGGCGTCCGTGGCGGGCAGCGAGGCGATGGACTGACGCGTCTCGTTCATCGAGCCGAGCTGGTCGAGCAAGAAGAAATCGAAGATGTCGTCGCCGGAGTCTGTCTGGCCTAAGCGCTCGATAGCGGAGAAGGCGGTGATGGTGGTGGTGGAGAAGACGTCGGTGAAATCGGCGCTGGCCGGAACGGCGGCTGCGGCCGCGACCAGCGCGGCGGTGACGCGTGTGAGCATGCTTCCCTCCAGGCAACCATACCTCACGGCTGGGTTGCGGCGTGTTTCCCCTGCATGATCCGGGGAAAAGCGCTGCGCAGTTCCCATATTTCAAGGATTTGCCGGGACAGGGACGGTGGCGTTTGAGTGGCTAGACTGTTCGCCCGCCATCCGCGGCGGGACGCGAACCACTTTGCCCAGCTTGACAGGAGCCAGACATGCCCGACCTCCCCGCCGACCGCCAGCCTGTGATCGTCGCCGCCAAGCGCACGCCGATCGGGAAGTTCTTCGGCGGGCTGTCGCGGACGCCCGCGCCAAAGCTGGGGTCGTACGCCATCTCGGCGGCGCTCGATGCGGCGCCGGCGGCGAAGGATCACATCGACGAGTGCCTCATGGGCTGCGTGCTGCAGGCCGGTCTGGGGCAGAACCCGGCGCGTCAGGCGGGGCTGGGCGCGGGGCTGCCTTCGAGCCTGAACGCGCAGACGATCAACAAGGTGTGCGGCTCCGGTTTGCAGGCGGTGATGTCGGCGGCGCAGTCGATCAAGGCGGGCGACAACCGGTGCGTGGTCGCGGGCGGCATGGAAAACATGACGCTGGCGCCGCACTTTGCGCATGTGCGCAGCGGGGTGAAGTTTGGCGCCGGGGCGATGGAAGATCACATGGCCTACGACGGCCTGCGCTGCGCGTTCGAGTGCTGGGCGATGGGGGGCGCGGCGGACCACATTGCGGAGAAGTACGGTGTCTCGCGCGAGGAGCAGGACCGCTTCGCCGCCCAGAGCCACAACCGCGCCGAAGAGGCCGCGAAGAACGGCTGGTTCGATGACGAGACCGTCGCTCTTACGGGTGAGCAGGTCGGCAACCGCAAGGCGCCCGGGCCCGAGGGCGGCGTGAGCGGTGACGAAGGCGTGCGCGCGGGCTCGACGCCCGATGCGCTTTCGGGGCTGCGCCCGGCGTTCGGTAAAGAAGGTTCCGTGACGGCGGGGAACGCCAGCCAGATCTCGGACGGCGCCGCGGCGACGATCGTCACCAGCAAAGCGTTCGCCGATGAGCACGGGCTCGAGACGCTGGCGTCGATCACCGCGTATCACACCCATGGCGTGGACCCGAAGGACATCTTCGCGGCGCCCATCGGCGGCGTGGCCGGCGTCGTTGAGAAGGCCGGCCTGAAGATGGACGACATCGATCTCTTCGAGATCAACGAGGCCTTCACGGCGCAGGTGCTGTGCAACATCAAGGAGCTCGGCATCGACGAGTCGAAGCTGAACATCTGCGGCGGGGGCGTCGCCCTGGGTCACCCCATCGGCGCCTCGGGCGCCCGCGTGCTGACGACGCTCATCCATCAGATGCGCCGCCTCGACAAGAAGCGCGGTGTTGCGGCCCTCTGCCTCGGCGGCGGCAACGCGGTGGCGATGGTGATCGAGCGCTAAATCAGGGCGCCGATCGCAGAGATATCTGGGTCGAGGAATCGGACGGCGCGCTTCTCAAAATCAACGAGACGGCGGGCGTCGTCGCGCGAGGGCTCGGTGTGGCCGCGTTCGATGAGCACGCGCTTTTTGAGACCCGGGTCGGAGGCGAGGGCGTTGTAGATGGCGGCGGCGCTCTCGGGGGGGACGGTGTCATCGTTGATGGCGAGCAGACAGATCGCGGGCTGGTGGACGCGTCGGGCGTGGAGCACGGCGTCGGCGAGGCGGAGGGTGCGCCGGAGTTCGCCCTGTTTCTCGCCGGCGTCTTCGAGTGCGCGGGCGGCCTCTCCACCGGCGCCGGCGCTGGTGTGGTTGAGGAGGCGCCCGGTCCAATCGCCAAGGCTGGGCATGGCGATAGCGATGCGGTCGATGACGCCCTCGGGCGCCTGGGCCGCGGCGATGACGGCGAGCCCGCCGCCGAGGGAATCGCCGCGGAGCGAGACCGGCTGACCACCAAGACGTGCGCACAGCGCGCACGCCGCCACGACCACATCGGCCGCGGCGGCGATGAGCGCGGAGCGGTCGGGGTCGTGGAGGCCCTGGGCGATCCAGCCGCCGGGGGCGGAGCAGAGGTCGCCGGTGTCCAAGGTGGAGCCGGGGAAGCCGCGGACGCGGAGCTTGAGCACGGCGAGCCCGGCGCGGGCGTAGGGGGAGCGGTCGTCGAGGTCCTCGCGGGCGCCATAGCCGTGGAGTTGGACGATACCGCCGCGGGGTGCGCCTTCGGGGAGGATCAGACGGGCGCCGACGCGAACATCGTTCAGGGAGGTGATGAGGTGAGTGACGCCGGCGTGGCGTTCGTCGGGTGTGGGGTCGCGGAGGATGGGGTCGAGCTCGTCGACGCGCTTGCGCCAGGCGCGCCACCACTGGTGACGCCCGTGGGCGATAGCCGGCGTAGGGCAATGTGACAGAACCGTGATGTCCCCTGCGCTGAGCTGCACCGTTGTACCTTAGCTGTCGAGCAGGCTATGAACGAGAGCGAACTTCTTGCCCATATTTACCAGCAGTCCGAGAACGGGGCGCCCGGCGTGCGCGTTGGGCCGGGGGATGACTGTGCGGTGGTGGAGGTTGGTGGGGTGGCGCTGCTGCTGCTGACGACCGACCAACTCATCGAAGGACGGCACTACGAGGCGGGGACGGCGCTCAGCGCGATCGCGCACAAGGCGCTGGCGCGGAGTGTGAGCGACATCGCGGCGATGGGGGGGACACCGAAGTTCGCGCTGGCAACGGCGGCGCTGCCGGTGGAGTTCGTGGGCGCGGATGAGTTGTTTGATCTGATGCACAGGGCCGCGGTCGGATTCGGGTGCCCGCTGGTTGGGGGTGATATTGCAGCGACAGACGGGCCAGCGGTGTTCACGACGACGGTTGTGGGTGAACCTCACGGAGTGCGCGGGGCGGTGTTGCGCTCGGGAGCGCGGGCTGGGGATGGGGTGTACGTGACAGGGAAGGTCGGCGGGGCGTTCGCATCGGGGCGGCATCTGTCGTTCACGCCGCGTGTTGATGAGGCGGCGGCGTTGTGCGATGCGCTGGGGGATGATCTGCACGCGATGATTGATGTTTCGGACGGGCTTGGGCGCGACGCGGGGCGGGTGGCCGCGGCGTCGGGCGTGCGCGTTGAGATCGACGGTTCGCTCATCCCGATGCATGATGACGTGATCGATCGGCTCGTGGCGGTGGCGGATGGCGAGGACTACGAGTTGCTTTTCACAGCATCGGCAGAACCGCCGGTGGGGGTCGCAACTCGGATCGGCGTCGTGGCTGAGGGTTCCGGCGCCGTGATGCGGTTAGCCTCGGGTGAGGTGGTGGATGTGAGTGAGCTTGGATGGGATCACGCGGGATGAGCGAGCGACTGTTTGAGAGTGTTTCGCCAGCGGAGACCGAGGCGCTCGCCGAGCGCTTGGGAGCGCTGCTCGAAGCGGAAGACGTTGTGCTGCTCGACGGCGAACTCGGCGCGGGGAAGACGTGCTTTGTGCGCGGCTTGGCGCGGGGCGTTGGCGCCGACCCTGCCGGCGTGTCGAGCCCGACGTATGTGATCGCCCAGGAGTACGCGGGCAACGGCGTGACGCTGGTGCATGTGGACGCGTATCGTCTGAATGGTGACGATGATCTCGACGCGATCGGCGTTGAAGGCAGCGGGGTGGTTCTCGCCGTCGAGTGGGCGTCGAACCTGGGAGACGCGGCGCCGGCGGGCGGCTTGCGGGTGCGGATCGAGCACGCGGGTGACGAACGCCGGCGGATCACGATGAGCGGAGGCGAGCGATGGGCGAGACGAATCGAGAATCTGTGAAGCGCTGTCCGACGTGCGAGGCGGCGCTGGAAGACTTCAAGCACGCGCCGTTCTGCTCGGAGCGGTGCCGGATGGCGGATTTGAATAAATGGATGAGCGGCGAGTACAAGATCTCGCGCGAGATGAAAGAGACGGATTTGGATGAGCTCGATGTGTGACGTGGCTTCACACGCGTTGGAGCGTGACGGTTTCGCGTTGGACTTGTAGTTTTGCGCCCGGCCAATCGAAGACGCGCGTTTCGCCGCTGTTGTCGCGCAGGGCGTCAACGGCTTGTTCGATCATTTCGCCGTTCAGACGATCCAGCCCAACTCCTCCCGTCAACCGCTCGAACGCCATCCGCAGCCCCGAACCGACAACAACAGCGCGCTCGGCACGCAGCGCGGCGCGATCCCACTCATAGCTATCGCCGAAAACTTCCCTAGCCCGATCCTCGATGAGGCCGGCGGCGTCTCGCAGAAGCTCGGCAGAGCGGGCGGCGCGCTCGGCGGCGCCGGGGCGCATCGCTTCGAGCTCGGCGAGGGGACCGTGGCGGAGGGCGGCGCGGGCGCGGGTGGCGTCGCTGTTGGTCGTGTCGGTGCGCCACTCGATGCCGCAGTCGCGGCAGATGCGTTCGAGATCAGCGCGGCTGACGCGCAGGGCGGGGCGAATAAGTGTGGCGCTCGCGCGTGATTCATCGCAGGTGATGGGGCGTGCTTCATGGGCAGCGCCAACGCCGCGCGGGCCGGCGCCACGGAGGAGGGCCATGACGACGCCCTCGAACTGGTCGTTCGCGTGGTGGGCGGCAGCGACGAAGGGGCAGTCGTGCTGGGCCGCGAGACGAGCGAGGGCGGCGTAGCGGAGGCGGCGGGCGTTCCCTTCGGCGTTGCCAGGGGGGACGCTGACGCGCTCGCTGACCAAGGGGAGTTCGCAGGCCTCGGCGAGGTGTTCGACGTAGGCGCGATCGGCTTCGGCGTCTTCGGCGGGGCGGAGGTCGTGGACGACGTGGGCGACCGCGAGGTCGTCGGTCGCGGCGCGGAGGATGAGGAGGAGAGCGGTTGAGTCGGCGCCGCCCGAGCAGGCGACGAGCGTGCGCCCGCCCCGCGTGAGGCGTCGCCAGGAGGCGACGACGCGGACCACCGCCGGGTCGGCACGCCGGACGGGGGCCCACGCGCGGCGGGCCATGCGGTACTCTCGCGGAATGATCGTCACGGGGGCATCGTACCGATGGATTGGGCAGCGATGAACGCCACAGGGACCATCCAAATGCTGGCACAGGAGGGCGGCGGGAGCGCGCTGCCGGGTCTGCTGCTGGCGGTGGGCGTGCTGGCGGTCGGGCTTTCTCTGTGGTGGTCGGTGCGGAAGAAGCTGAAGCGCGGGTTCCGGCTGGCGAGAGAGGACTCGCAGGAGAAGATCGAGCGCGTGCGGGCCAGCGCGACAGCGGGGCAGCGCGAGCGGATCGAGACGTACATGGCCGATGCCGAGGAACTGACGCGCCGCCTGGCGGCGATCCTTGAGAACAAGGCGGAGCGCGTGGAGGCGCTGATCGATAAGGCCGAGGCCAGACTCGCCGAGTTGGAGGGGCGCCTGGGTTCGCCCGAGGTCACGACGCGCCGAGTTGAGCCGGCGTCAACGACGGCCCCGGACGCGATCCGCTACGAAGCGGCGGACCCGGTGGCGGTGGATGTGTACCGATTAGCTGATGAGGGTCGCAGCGCGCTTGAGATCGCCAAGGAACTCGACGAGCACACGGGGAAGGTTGAGTTGATTCTGGCGTTGCGGGATTAGGCGGTGTTTGAGCGCTTGCGGAAGAGGCGCTTGAACGCACAACACTCACGGCGCGATGCGCTCGATGCGGTAAACATGAGTGGGACACAGGTCAGAACCCAGAGCGCGGACGTGTCCAGGTCTGTGCCGAAGGCGAGCACAGCGATGAGCGCAAGCCAGAGCAGGGCGAGGAGTGCCGGAAAAAGAAGTGAACGCATTGTGTTTCCTTGCTGGTTGTAGATGATTAGCGCGGCGGAGCGAGCGGCGTCTCGCGGAGATCGTTAACGGCGTGCGATGCCTTGCGCCGGAAGAGCAAACGGCTGATGCAGCAGCAGTCGCTCTTGTTAGGCGAGGTGTACATGAAGAGACTCGTAGTTAGAAACACACCCAGGAAATGGATGAGTTCGGGCTCGCCGAAAGCGTTGGACATCGAGATCCTCGCGAGGGCGAGCATCCAGACGATCACAACCAAGGCCCTGAGCACTCCGCGCATAACATGCCCTCCGGTACTGCAAGTATCTACCGTCGGGTGAAAGTTTGGTTGCGTTTAGATGCCGCGGCCCTTGGCCTCGCGGGCGAGACGGACCTTGAGGCGGGCGCGGTCCCGGTCGCGGGTGACCGACGCCATCTCTTCGCTGTTCTGGGGCGTGCGAGCCGACGCTTCAGCAAGTTCCGCCTCGGCCTCGGCAAGATCGAGCTTCTCGACCGGCACGGCGTGCTCGGCGAGGATGGTCAGCGTGTCGCCCGACATCTGGCCGAAGCCGCCGTCGAGGAGGTAGGTGCGGTCGCCGCCCTCGGTGTGACGGATGGTGAGCTCGCCCAGCCCGAGCTTGGCGACAAAGGGGGCGCGGCGCGGGAGGATGCCCATGAGCCCGTCGTAGGCGGGGACAGAGACGTAGGTGGCCCCGGTGTCGGAGAGGCGGGCTTCGGGGGTGATGAGTCGGCATGTGAAGGACTTCGCCACGGGTGGGCTCCTCGGGGTTGGGCCAACGAGTGTAGCGGCGGGCGTCAGGCGCTGGGGAGTTCGGCGCTCAGGTCGGAGACGGCGCTGAACATCTCGCGGGCGGCCTCGACCATGGCGTTGTGCTCGGCGGAGGTGAACTCCTGCCCGTCGATAGCTGTCTTGAAGGCGGCCCAGATCTCACGCTGACGCTCGGCGTAGGGGTCGAGGTAGCGGTCGCCCTTGCCGGGCTCAAGAGAAAGGGCGGGGCGGACGGCGCGGGCAATAAAGGCGTTGCCGTTGTTCGAGCCCTCGAGCACGTAGTGGAAACCAAGCAGGCGGATGGGTTCGGTCGCGGCGGCGTCCTCGATCTTCTTGATGAGGGCGGCGACGCTGGGGAGCGCGGCTTCAGGAGCCGGGGCGCTGAGCGCGGCGAGGTCGGCCAGCAGGTAGGGCTCCTGGTACTGCTCGTCGGTGACGACCGCGGTTACGCGGGGGTCGCGCTCGGCGAGGTCGCGCAGGTTATTTTCGAGCGCGGTGTGGACGAGGAGCATCTGGGCGAGCCACGCGCTGTAGGCCTCGCGCGTCACTTGGCCCTTGACGAGGTTCTGTTGGAAGGGCTGCTTCTCGGCTTGGGCGTGAAGGTCCCACGTGCCGTCCTTGAGCTTCTGACTGAGTGGCGGGGCGGCGGTGGCGCTCATGGGAACTCTCCGGGTCTAGTCCGAAACCGCGTTGGCGGCGATGATCGCGGGGATGATAAGCCAGGCGAGACCCTTGACGAGGTAGAAGAGGAAAAGAGCGGGGCCGAAGCGCTTGAGGATGGTCTTGACTTTCACGCCGTGCCTCCGGCTTTCTTGAGAGTGAGTCTCAACGAGCGGGACGATACGCGCACGCGCCTGTGGCGTCAATGACACGCGATGTATGAGCGCATGAAAAAAGCCCAGGGATCGAAACCCCTGGGCTCTCGTTCGTGCGCCTCAGCGCTTACTTATCGTCGTCCGTGATCCCAAACCCGCTGCGATCGGGCGGGCTCGGGCGGCGCGGGGGTTCATAAGCGCCGGTTTCAAGCTCTTCGAGCAGGTGCTCAATCGCCGCGTTGAGCTGGGTGTCCACGCCCTTCGCGAGATCGGTCGGATCATCGACGACCTCGATGTCGGGATCAACACCGTGGCCCTCGACGCCCCACGTCCCGTCGGTCTCATAGAAGCCGAAGTTGGGCACGCTGGTCGAGGCGCCGTCGATCAGCGGCGGCATGCCGGTGATGCCGACGAGGCCGCCCCAGGTGCGCTGGCCGATGAGCTTGCCGAGATCGTTGTGGCGGAAGAGCCACGGGAACATATCGCCGCCCGAGCCGGCCGACCCGTTGATAAGCATGGCCTTCGGCCCCTGGTGAGAATCGGGCGGCCAGCCCCAGTCCTTGCCGTCGCGCCGATACCAGTAGTTGGTGCGCGGGCGGTTGAGCAGCTCGATGAAGCGCGTCGGGATCTGCCCGCCGCCGTTCCAGCGGTCATCGATGATGAGCGCGTCCTTGCCGATCTGCCCGTAGAACTGGCGGAACAGTTCGTTCTGGCCCTGGATTCCGGTGTTGATGACGTAGATGTAGCCGATGCGCCCGTCCGAGGCCTCGTCAACGATCTGACGCTTGCTCTCGACCCAGTCGCGATAACGGTGGTAGAACTCGGAACCGATCGGCTCGATGGTGTACTCGCGGACGTTGCGGGTCTCGTCGTCGCCCGTGAGGGCGTCGGCGATGGTGATGGTGGTTTCCTCACCCGCGGTCCCAACGAACGCCGCCCAGATGTCCTGGTCGGTGTCGATGCGGGCGCCGTTGACGTGGGTGATGAAGTCGCCGACCTCAACATCCATACCGTGGGCCATGAGCGGGTTGCGGGCGTCGGCGTCCCAGGGGGCGCCGTGGTAGAGCTTGGAGATGGCGTAAGCCGTCTCGCCGCCTTCCTCCGCGAGTTCGTAGTCCGCGGCGAGCAGGCCGACGTTCTGCGAAGGCTGGCGCTCGTTGGTGCCGCCGGGGTTGTAGTAGGCGTGACCCACGTTGAGCTCGGAGATCATCTCGGCGATGACGAAGGAGACGTCCTCGCGTGAGACGGCGTCGTCGAGCATGGCGTGGTAGCGCTCGTAGACGTCGTCCCAGTCCACCCCGTGCATGTTCTCGACGTAGAAGAAGTCGCGATGGCGACGCCACGCGTCGGTGAAGACCTGCTCCCACTCTTCGCGCGGGTTGACGCGCTTGAGCAGGTCGTCGGGCGTGCTGGCGCCATCGAGCGACTGCCCGGCCTTGGCGTCGACGATCTTCCAGCCGGCCTGACCGGCGATGAGGATCTTCTTGCCGTCGCCCGACACATCGATGAGCTGAGCGCCGGTGGCGACGTTCTTCTCTTCGGGGTCGTCGTCCGCGGCGTCGATCAGCTTGATCGAGGGCGGGGCGCCTGGGGAGAAGGAGTTGTAGAGGACGGCGCCGGAGTCGTTCGCGAGCAGGTTGTTGAAGCTGCCGGCGCCAACAGGCAGCAGCACGCCGCGGGCCTCGAAGCCCTCGAAGTCGATCTCGACGGGGTCGTCGGAGGCGCCGGACTTGCTCTCGTCGATCTTGTCGTCGGGCACCTCTTCGCTGGTGCGCTCGGCGGTGACATTGCCGGAGCCCTCGAAGGCGCCGGTGATCTCCCATGTGCCGGTCATCTTCTCGCCCTGCACGGTGTAGGTGCTGGTGGAGTTGATGGGACCCTGAGAGGACTTGAGGATCAGCTCGCCCGTGTCGGGGTCGAACTCGACGGAGTCGTAGTCGCTGACCTCGCCCTGTGATTCGGAAGCGCCGACGTACGTGCCGTCTTCGAGCTTCTTGATGTAGATGGTGATGGTGAGTTCATCAGAGGGAAGCCCGAGCGCCGCGAGGCCGGTGGCCGTGGCGGACCAGGTGCCCTGGATGGGATCGGACTCGGCTTCTTCCTCGTCGTCGCCGTCCTCACCCTCTTCGCCTTCTTCGTCCTCGCCGGCTTCTTCGTCTTCCTCTTCCTCGTCGTCCCAAGTCTCTTCGTCGGGTTCGATGAGCGTTGCGTTCTCGACCTCGCTGTTGAGCGGGACGGCCATGAGGCGCTCGGTCCGCCCGTAGACGAAGGTGGTGCCGACGTCCTCGTAGCTGGGCGTGGAGAAGTCGCGGTTCGAGGAGTAGTACAGGTACTCGCCGGTCTTGGCGAACACTGGCTCGGTGTCGTTGAAGAAACCGGAGGTGACGGCACGCGTCTCGCCGGTGTCGGTGTCGTGGATGTGAATCACCGAGACGCCGCTGTCTTCCTCCATGAGGTTGTAGGCGATCCAGCGCGAGTCGCCCGACCAGCTGATCGAGGGCTGGTTGGCCCAGGCGTCCTTGGCGATCTGCGTGCGCTCGCCGGTCTCGACGTTGATGTGATGGATGGCGCCGGTCTTGTCGGTGATGAGCAGCGACTCGGAGTTGGGGGCCCAGTGGGTCTGGAAGAAGTAGTTGCCCTCAAGATCGGTGAGCTGCTTCGTCTCGCCCTTGCCGTCGGACTGCGTGACGTACAGGTTGTACTCGCCCGATTCATCGGAGAAGTACGACACCCAGCGCCCGTCGGGGGACCACGCGGGGCTGCGCTCGGCGGCGCCCGAGGTGTCGGTGAGCTGGCGCGGGGCGCCGCTCTCAGCGGGGATGGTCCAGATGTCGCCGCGGGCCTCGATGACGGCTCGCTTGCCGGTCGCGCTGATGGCGCCGGCCATGACGTTCTCGGAGGCGTCAACGAGCTTCTCACGGATGTTGGGCTTGGCGCCGGGGATGGTCACCTCAACAGCGCGAGCCCGACCGTTGCGCAGGTTCACGAGGTAGAGATTGGAACCGTTCTGGCAGACGATCTCGCCGCGCCGCCCGTCGCCCGGGCCCATCGAGGGGAACTTCACGTCGTACTCGTCGAAGTCGGTCACCTGCTCGCGGTCGCGCGAGGACACGTCGTAGGACCAGATGTTGAGCTTGTGCTCGGGTCCGGCGTCGGAGAGGTAGTAGACGGTGTCGCCGTGCCACATGGGGAGGGTGTCGGTGCCCTCGTGGTCGGTGATCTTGCGCGACTCGAGCGTGCGCAGGTTCATGATCCAGATGTCGGAGGCCATGCCGCCGCGGTAGCGCTTCCAGGTTCGGAAGTCGCGCTGGTTGGGCGTATAGGCCAGCCACTCGCCGTCGGGACTCATGGCGCCGTTGGCGCCGTACGCGGGCGGCAGTTTCTCGGGCATGCCGCCCTCGGGTGAGACGGTGAAGATCTGCTGCTGACGCCCCAGACCGGCGGTCCCGGACATGTGATAGACGATGCCGTCGTCGGTCCAGTCGGTGGGGGTCTCGTTGCCGGGGTGGTGGGTCAGGCGCTCGGGGGCGCCGCCCGTGAGGGGGATGGTGTAAAGATCGCGGTCGCCCTCGTAGTTGCCTTGGAAGACGACGTGGTCGCCGTCAGGCGAGAACCGCGGGTAGAACTCCTGCCCCGCCGGGCTGGCGAGGGGCGTGGCCATCCCGCCCTCACGGGGAACGAGCCAGAGGTCGTTGGCGTAGACAAAGACGATGTTGTCCTTGGAAACGTCCGGATAACGCAGCATCCCAGCCGCGGGAGTGCGGTCCTGAGCGTGAGCGGTGGGAACAATCACAGCGGCCGCCGTGAGAGCCAGAGTGAACAAGCGCATGAAGGGCCCCTCTTGTTAGCGGCGCAACGTGTTTGCGCCGTGTCTTGAGCATATGTTTGGCAAGGCTATCGGTTGCTTTCACCGGCGGGAGGAGCAGGGCTTTGCGTGTCGCTGGGATCGGCGGGAAAACGGCTTGAGCGGGGGTGAATCGAAAATCTGCGTCTCCTGCGGGCGCTCCTTCGCCTGGCGGAAGAAGTGGGAACGCGATTGGGCGCATGTGAAATACTGCTCGGATTCGTGCCGGAGACGCGGCGTCAACACCGAAGACGAGGCGCTGGAGCGGGCGATCTTGGATCTGCTCGCCCAGCGAGCGTCGGGCGCCTCTATCTGCCCCAGTGAGGCCGCTCGCGAGGTAGGCGGCGAAGAATGGCGCGACCTCATGGAGCACGCCCGTCGGGCCGCTCGACGACTGGCGCACGCCGGGCGGGTCGAGATCACGCAGAACGGGAAGGCGGTTGGTCCTTCGGAGCTGAAGGGGCCGGTCCGGGTTCGGCTGGCGTGATCCCGCGTCGAGTCAACCTTGCGTGCTGCAACGCGGGTGTTGAAACTGTGATGGGTTCACGCTGATGCGTGGGCGCCGGCAGGAGGTGCGAGATGGCGAAGAACACCGACCCGACCGAAGCGATGCGCGAAGCGGCCCGCGGGTACGACGGCGTGACCGAAGGGGAGTCGTGCTCGCAGTCCTCTTTCAAGGCGGGGAAGACGGCGTTCTTTTATGTCGGGCCGCAGGGCGGGCGGTTCAAGGCGATGTTCAAGCTGGACAAATCGATGGCGGATGCGGAGGCGATGGCCGAGCAGCAGCCGGATTCGTTCGAGGTGGGCAAGAACGGCTGGGTGACGGCGCGGTTCAGCGCGGAGAAGCCGATGGGCGTGCGTCTTTGGAAGAAATGGCTCAAGGAGAGCTACACGCTGAGCGCAAAGCGCTAGGCGTGCTGCGTCGCCATCTTCCACGCCGCGGCGAGGAGCAGGGCGATGAAGACGCCCCGCATCGCCGAGAGTGGCAGGCGGTGAGTGAGGCGGGCGCCGAGGCCGCCGCCGAGAACGGCGGTGGGCGTCAGCAGCAGGGCGATGGCGATCGCGTGGGTCGGCTTGAAGCCGTGCTGGGGGAGCGTCCAGATCTTCATGGTGGCGCCGACGGCGGCGGTGATGCACATGACGGCTGAGCTGACGGCGATGCACTGCTTGAGCGGGAGCCTGCAGAGCGTCTGCGCGAGCGGCACTGTCAGTGTGCCGCCGCCGATACCGAGGAGGCCGGCGGCGAAGCCCATCACGCCGCCGACGGTTGAGCCGCGGAGAGGGGTGACGCGTTCCTGGCTGGGCTTGAGCTCGGGCGTGCCCCGCAGGAGTTTGAGGATGGTGTTCAGGGCGACGTAGACGAGGAAGACGGCGAAAACGCGCCGGAGGGTGAGCCCGTCCATGCGGTCGGAGGCGAGGACGCCGAGGACGATGGCGATGAGGGCGCTCGCGAGGACCCAGACGAAGAGACGTTTGTGGAGGGCGCCGCGGCGGATGTGTTCGGCGGCGGCGGGGGCGCTGACGGCGATGTTCACGGCCATCGCGGCGGCCTGGTAGAGGTGTTGTGATTCGGGGTCTTTGCTGCCGAGGATGATGGCGAGGGCGGGGATCATGACGACGCTGCCGCCGATGCCGAGGAGGCCCCCGAGCGCGCCGGCGGCGAGGCCGACCCCGGCGATGGCGGTGATGGTTGCGGCGTCGAGCGTCACCCGGGCGATCGTAGCGTGGGGCGCGGCTGGTATGGTTGCGGGATGGACCGCTCGCCCATCATCACCGTGACGTTGAACCCGTGCGTGGACCGCGTGCTCGAGGCGCCGCAGTTCGCCGTCGGCGCCAACGTGCGAGGGAAGGTCGTCGCTCGCTACCCGGCGGGCAAGGGCGTGATCGTCTCGCGCATTCTGGCCACACTGGGCACGCGGTCGGTGGCGACGGGGCTGATCGGGCGCGAGGAGCTGACCTACTTCGAGCGGTTCCTCGAGCGCGAGGGACAGGGGCGGATCATCACGCAGTTTCTTGTGGTTCGCGGGGAGACGCGGGAGAACATCACGGTCGTCGATCCGGTCGAGGACACCGAGACTCACCTGCGCGAGGTCGGCTTCGAGGTGCAGCCCGAAGACGTGACCCGCATCTCCAGCAAGGTGCGTCTGCTCGGGAAGCGTGACGCGGTGATGGTCTTCTCGGGGTCGATCCCGCCGGGGGTGGAGCCGGAGCAGTACGCGGCGATCGTGCGCTCGTGCCGAGCGAAGGGGGCGCGCGTCGTCGTCGATTCGCACGGCGCCGCGCTCGAAGCTTTCCGCGGCGAGAAGCCCTGGATGCTGAAGATCAACGCGAAGGAACTCGCAGGCTTCACCGGCGCCGATGAGAACGACGAGGACGCGCTGGCCGCCGCGGCGCGTTCGCTCACCGTGAAAGAAGGCGGGACGATCGAGCACGTCGTGGTGACGCTGGGCGCGGATGGGGCGCTGCTGGTCGCGCCCGAGATCGAGCTGCGCGGGCGCGTCTCGGTGCACCCGGGGCGGATCGCCAGCACCGTGGGCTGCGGCGACGCCATGCTGGCCGGCCTGCTGCACGGCGAGAGGAAGGGCGAGGGGTGGGAAGCGGCCTTCACCGAAGGGCTCGCCGCGGCGACGGCCAACGCCCTCTCGCGCGAGGCGGGACGGATCGAGCCGGCGGACGTCGAGGAGTTCCGGGGCATGTGCTTCATCGATTCCACGCCCGGATAACGCGACGGAGGGCGTGTTTTCGGGCGTCAATGGTGGTGCAGGGCGGGCAGATCGCCTCTGCGGCGCACGAATCGGCGTCCCGGGCTCGTGTGAGCGGGCGCGCCGCGCTGAGCGGGGTATCCTCTACTCACCTTGCGGGCGTGGTGGGATACGCCCGCGGGGATCGGAGCGACAATGGCAAAGACGCAGACAACGCACAGGGACGGTGTTTCATTCCTGTTCACGCAGCGCGGGGCGCTCGAAGCGGTGGGCTTCGTGTGCGCGCTCGCGCTCACCGTGGCCTCGGCCATCGCGGTGAAGGAACACGGCCACGCGCCCGCGCTCGTCAAGACGACGCCCGCGCCCGCCGCCGTTGAAGCACCCGCGATCGACGCGTTCGCGGCGATCGCCGAGGACACCCCCGGCGTCGAGTTCGAAGAAGCCACACCCGACGAGGTCGCCGAGCTGGGCATCGACCCGAACTCCGTCCGCTGGTTCGGCGGTCGCAAGGTCCGCCCGGCCCGCACGCTGTGGATGACCGTCACGGCCTACAGCCCCGACCACCGCTCCTGCGGCAAGTTCGCCGACGGCATCACCGCCAGCAACAAGAGCGTGTGGACCAACGGCATGAAGCTGGTCGCCGCCGACACCCGCCTGCTGCCCTTCGGCACGCTGCTGTCGGTGCCCGGCTACGACCAGGGGCGCGTCGTCCCCGTCCTCGACCGCGGCGGCGCGATCAAAGGCAACCGCCTGGACGTGCTGTACCCCACGCACGCGATCGCGCGCAAGTGGGGCGTGCAGAAGCTGCCGGTGACGGTGTGGGAGTATGTGGACTGAGGAGCGAAGCGCGTGGTGATTCTCACGATCGCCGCGACCCTGCTCGGCGCTCTGAACCTGTACGCGATCTGGCGGTTCCGCGCGTGGGTGGTTGATCCCATCCGCGCCAGGATGCCGTTCGCGCACCGCTGGCTCGGCAACCCGCTCATCTTCGTGCTGGCGCTCGATGTGCTGGCAGTCGATTTCATGACGCTCGAACAAGGTTCTGCTGCGGCGGCGTGGCGAGATAGCTATGTAACTCCAGTAATTAGACGTATCAACTATGGTGGATTCTTAGTCGCGCTCTATGAAGGCCCCGACGGCGAACTTTGTGCGTGGGAGTATTATCAAAATCCAAACGGGGCTCCGGATCCTGACAGCAAGCGAATGTCAGCAATATGTTTAGTTCCGCGCCCGGACGGCTTATGGGGAAATGAAATACGAGTGACTAATTATTTGCCTCTGATCACAAGCTCCGTCCCAGGCATCTCCGATGAATCTCTCCGCACCCCTCAAGTGCTCAATCTCGTCGCGGACTATATCGAAGAGCACGATATTGAATACTTCCCCGGCCACGCCGCGGGCATCCGCGCCGGGAAAACCACCCAGCGTGAGATACGCTGGATCGGCGTTGCACACACCGCGGGCGCCGCGCTCGTCTCGACGACGGCGCTGGTCACGCTTCCGTTCATGCCGGTGTGGAAACGACGGCGCGACCGCGCGTGCGGCGCGAAGTGGTGCCTGAAGTGCCGCTACCCGCGCGAGGGCATCGCGGGTGAGCGCTGCCCAGAGTGCGGCGTTGAGTTTGTTGTCAGCGGAGCAGGGGAAAAGGGGTAGGCCCCCTCACCCCGGCCCTCTCCCCGCGGGAGAGGGAGGGGAGGTCAGTCGCCCTCGGGGCGCAGCATCAGCACCCGCCCCTCCACCGCGCCGTTGCGCAGGTGAAGCTCCTGGATCATCGGGCCCGTCGCGTCTTCGAAGCTGTCGATGTCGGGGGCGTCCTTGAGGAACGCCATCAGGGGGTTGGCTTCGAGGTCTTCGACCAGGTAACCAATGAGTTCGTCGTCCATCCATTCCTCGGTCATCATGGCGCGGAAGTAGTCCTCGGGGTTGCGGGCGACCCACTGCTGGAACTCGTAGTAGGCGATGAGATCGGCGAAGGCGTAGACGATGCCGTCGCGGTCGGCGCGCTCGGCGGCGCGCTTGAAGGGCTTGGTGGACGCGAGAGAATCCGGGGCCTCGGCGGCGAGGCGGCGCATGGCGTTCTCGACTTCTTCCGGCGAACCGATGAAGGCCCAACCGGTGGTGAGGCCGACGGCGAGGGGCATGCCGATCATGGGCGGGGCCTCGAAGATCTGATTGCCCAGGAACTCGCGGGCTTGGAGGCCCATCATCTGGCCGTACTGGGCGATCGCGCCCGAGATGACGGCCTCGTTGGCGACCTGGATGGCGTAGAGATTCTTTTGGCTGGCGGCGCCGATGGGACGCTCCACGGCGCTGACGAAGTGAACCTGCGGGCCGAGGCTGTCGAGGATGGGGGCCGCGGCGAAGGTGAAGGCGGCGAACTGGCCTTCGACCTGGGCGCGCTGCTCCTGCGGCAGGGTGAGGATAACCTCGCGGGCGAAGGGGATGATGGCGGACCAGTCCACGGCGAAGACGGCCTCGGAGGCAGCGTTCGCGGGGATGAAGGCGGGGGGGGAAAACTCATCGATCGGTTCGATCAGCGAGAAGACGCCTTCTTCACCCGCGAGAGGCATGGCGAAGGTGACCTCGGCCTGAGCGTCGGGGGCGTCGAAGCGCAGGGCGGCGGCGATGCCCTGGATCTGGTCGATGCCCATCGCGCTCAGGATGTTTCCCGGCACAAAGCCGCCGGCGGCGTTGTTCATCTCGTCGAAGAACATGTCGACGGCGGAGGGGACGATGACGACGTCGGCGTGAGCGCCGCGCACGCGGGCGCGGAGGGATTCCAGGGCGTCGTCGCCGGCGATGGAGTCGATGTCCTCGCCTTCGAGGGCAGTAATAGCGTCGGACAGCTTGTCACGATCGGACGAGGTGAAGAGGAAATCATCTGCACGAAAGGTATGAGACTCGGCGGTGTAGCCCTCGAAGTCTTGCTCGAGAATGTCCTGTTCCATCTGATCCCAGAACTCATCGTCACCATCTTCTGCAAACCGTTCGCGGCTCTCGCGGATGTTGCGGAGACTTTCCTCGCGGGCGGCCTCTTCGTCGAAAACCGTGCGAGTAGACATGATCTTGTAACCAGCTTCTTCATCGAACTCGACCGTAATGGCGCCGTCTTCTTCATCCAACTCGGCTTGCTCGACAAGCAGGTCGTATATCTCCTCGGCGCGGTCGCCGAAATCAGCCATCGCAATCATGCCAGGGATGAATGACTCTTCGTTGGCGTTCCATACGGCGATGCCCAGGTCTCCCGCGGGCATCGGCATCTCACCAGGGTCGATATCGAGCTGCGCGAATTCTTCCCGCAGTTCCTCGAACATCTCGCCTTCCCACATGTCGGTGAGCCACTCGCGCACCTCGTCGCGTTCGCCTTGCTCCCACATCGGAGTGGCTTCCAGCGCCTCGATCATGGCCGGCCAGTCGTTCACTCGGGCAATCAGGATGGAATCAGGCGGGGCGATGTCGTCGATCGTCAGATCAGCGGCATAAGCCGGCAGGGCGAAAGTCGCAGTGAGGAGCGGAGTGATGAAGCGCATCGTGATTCCTTCGGAATCTGGGTGCCACTGGCAGTATGTCTGCCTGTGGGTGTGGGTGTGGGAGTGAAAACCGGACACTGGCAGCGAGCTGCCAGTGGCACACGGTCTCTTAGCGGTCGTTGAGTTGAGGTGCGGTGGTGAAGCGGCTGCGCTCGGGGGCGCGGTGGTAGGTGTGGCCGGAGTTGGGGTTGTTGGCGTCGTAGGCGAAGGCCTCGTGGTTGTCGAGGAAGTCGCGGACGTAGCGGGCGGGGATGGCGAAGCCGAGGCCCTCACCGAAGGGGATCTTCATATTGGTGACGCCGATGACCTCGCCGGCGAGGTTGAAGAGGGGGCCGCCGGAGTTGCCGGGGTTGATCTGGGTCGTGGTCTGGATGTAGGGCACGCCCTCGAAGCTGCGCAGCGTAGTGGCGATGACGCCGGAGGAGAGCGTGCGTTCGAGGCCCAGCGGGGCGCCGATGGCGAAGACCTCTTCGCCGGCGTCGAGCTCGTCCTTGTTCTGCACGGGGACGCTGAGGAACGCGTCGTCATCCGGGTGAGTCATGCGCAGCAGAGCGAGGTCGAAGTGATCATTGACAGCGAGGATCTCAACGTCCTCGATGGTGCGCCGCTCGATCACGCCGCCCCGGTCCTCAAAGACGATGCAGCGGATGTCCGTCTCACCCTGCACGACATGCGCGTTGGTGACGACGTAACCGTCCGGGTGGGTGATGAAGCCGGAGCCGGTGCCGATGGGGGTGGTGACCTTGACCACGGCGCCGCCCAGGCGCTTGGACTGCTGCTCCGGTGAGCGCTCGACCGGGCGATCCACGGCGCGGTAGAGGCTGGCGTCGGTGGCGGTCGCGTCGTCGTCGCTGGTCTCGTCGGCCTCGATGGACTCGATGCGCTCGCGGGGCAGGCGGACGACCTCGTCGCCCAGGTCGATCCAGACGGCTTTAGACGTTTGTTTGAGGATAGGGGTGTCGATGACGACGCCGTCGGTGAGGCGGATCGTCTCGGCGGCGGTAGAAGCCGCGGCGACAAGAACGGCGGCGGCGAGGGCGGGCTTGAGCAACTTCGGTCTCCCTTCAGAGGGCGTGGCCCTCTGACAGAGGGTCGGACGGAGTATAGGGTGGCTTGAGGTGGCCCCTTTTCGCGGGCCGCGGGAAAGGACACGTCGGCATGATCCGGACGCTTTGTGCTGGTCTCTCGCTGGTTTTCTCGTCGGTCGCGGTTGCGGATGATCCGGACCTCGCGGGGTTCTACGGGTTCGGGGCGCCGCGGTTCATCGTGGTGGACGACGGGTTCGAGCTGGCGGACGTGGCCGACATGACGGGCGACGGCCTCGACGACCTCATCGTGCTGAACAACCGCAAGAGCCGCATCGAGATTCACGCGGCGCGACGATCCATGCGAGCCGAGGACAGCTCAGCGGGCGTCAACAAGTTCGGCGAGAACCCGTGGTACGACCGCATCGACGTGACGGTGACGCGCCGGTTGCAGGCCGCGGAGGCGATTGATCTTGACGGCGACGGACGGTTGGATCTGCTGTACGCGGGCTCGGGCGAGATTGTTTCCCTGCGCCAGGTGGATGACGGGGAGTTCGAGTCCATCGGCGAGCGCCGCGTGCGTGGGCTGAGCGCGACGCGCAGCGGCTTCGCGATCGCTGATGTGGTGGGCGATTCGGGATTGGAAATCGTCACACTGGCAAGTGAACGGGTCGCGGTGGCCGGGTTGAACTCCGACGGGACCGTGGGCGAAGCAACGCTGTACGGGCAGGGCGCCGCGGTGGTCGCGAGCTATGTGGAAGACTTCAACGGCGACGGGCTGATGGACGTGATCGGCATCAGCCCGGAGGAGGCGACGCCGCTGCGGGTGTGGATGCAGACCCGCCCCGATGGCGGCGAGGGGCGTCTCGGCGCCGAGCGCCGGTTTGAGTCGCCCGCGCTGCGCGAGGCGGACCCGGTGCGCCGGCCCGGCGCGCGAGCGGCGTCGATCGCGGTGATCGAGCGTCCGACGCGCCGTGTTGTGCTGTCGGAACTCGGGCGTGAGGACGTCGATCTGCGCGACGCGGGCGGCGAGCCGGAAGCGCCGGTGACGATCCGCTCGTTCGTGAATCCCTCGGCCGGCGCTCGGGCGGTGGCGGTCGCTGATGTCGACGCCGACGGCCTGCAGGACGTGCTGGCGGCGGACCCGGCGGGGAACCGCATCGAGATCTGGCGCCAGGCCCGCGGCGAGGGGCTCGCCGACAGCGCGACGTTCAGCACCTTCAAGAAGCCAAGCGGGCTGGCGGTGGGGCAGTGGGACAGCGACCCGGAACTCGAGGTGTTCGTTGTTTCGGAAGAAGAGAACGTGGCCGGGGTGAGTGAGTTCGATGCGCGGACGGGGCGGCTGTCGTTCCCTTCGCCCCTGGCGCTTGAGACGAGCGGGGCGACGCCGGTGGCCCTGGCGGTGACCGAGCGTGACGGCCAGCCGGTGCTGGCGGTGGCCGTGAAGGACCGGCGCGACATCGCCATCGAGTTCCACACGCCGAACGGGCCGCTGGGTGTGGTGGAGGCCGAGGGTCTGCGCCGGGCGCCGGGGGCGTTGCGCTGGGCGGACGCGGATCAGGACGGTGATCCAGATCTGCTCGTGCTGACCGACGGCGAGGCGATGGTGATGATCCCGACTGGCGACGACGGCGCGCCGGGCGACGCGCTCACCAAAGATGAGATGGCCCAGTTCGGTTTGGTGTCGGCCGCGGGTGGTGGGAACACGGCGATGCTGGACGTGGACGGCGATGGGCGCGAGGAACTGCTGATCGCGGACGCCAACTTCGTGCGCGCCGTGCGTTCCGATGCGCCCGGTGGCTGGGAAGTGGCCGCGCAGATCACCGACCGTGACCCGCAGGCGCGGTACGCCGGAGTGGCGGTGCTGCGGGATCGGAGCAGGCCGCGGCTGGTGGTGTCGGACTCGGCGAACTCGCGCCTGAAGATGTTCGAGCGGCGCGACGGATCGTGGGAGGAGGCGGGCGCGGTGCGGGTGTCGGGCGTGGGTCTCGGGCGGATCGCGGCGGGCGCGTTTGATGGTCGCGGCGGCCCAGGCGTGTTGGCGATCGGCGAGGGAGGCGTCGCGCATGCGCTGCTCTCGGGCGAGCGCTGGACACTGAAGGAGCTGGGCTCGCACCGCAACGATGACGAGGATCGCCTGGAGCACGAGATCGCCGTCGGCGACGTGAACGGCGACGGGTTTACCGATCTCGTCGTGCTGGATGCGCAGCAGCAGATGGTGCAGATCCTGGCGGTGACAGCTTCCGGGCGGCTGCTGCACGCGACGGAGTTCGAGGCTTTCCAGACACGATCCTTTGGTTTCGACCAGGGGCGGGGGTTCGAGCCGCGGAACGCGGTGATCGCGGACGCAACCGGCGACGGCGCCGACGACCTGATCCTCATCGTTCACGACCGGATGATCGTTCACCCGCAGGCGACTCGGTAAAGGAGACAGAGATGGCAGTCACCCCCTCGACGATGGCGGAGCTTGGTTCGCAGGCGCCGGATTTTTCGCTGCCCGACACGGTCGGCGGCGGGACGGTTTCGCGGAACGACTTTGCCGGCAAACCGCTGCTGGTGATGTTCATCTGCAATCACTGCCCGTTTGTGATTCATGTGCTGGACGAGCTCGTGAAGATAGGGGCCGAATACACGACCAAGGGCGTGGGCGTGGTGGCGATCTGCTCGAATGACGTTGAGAAGTACCCGGACGACTCACCTGAGAAAATGGCGGAACTGGGCAAAGAGAAGAACTTTGCGTTCCCCTATCTTCACGACGAGACGCAGGAGGTCGCGCGGTCGTACGACGCGGCGTGCACGCCTGATTTCTTTCTCTACGACGCGGAGCACCGGCTCGCGTACCGCGGGCAGCTCGACGACAGCCGTCCGAAATCTGACGAGGTGGTGAACGGCAAGGACCTGCGGGCGGCGCTGGATGCTGTTTTGCGGGGTGAAACGCCCGATAGCGACCAGCGGGCGAGCGCGGGGTGCAACATCAAGTGGCGGTCGTGAATCTCGGCCCGATCCGGGGATAAACGCTTCCAACCCGGCGCAACCCCCTCTAGATTAGAACGTTCACGTCGATTCCCCGGAGGTGAAGAGATGCTGTCGTTGCCGATTCATGTTGCTGGTTGTGTGTGCGCGTTGAGCGCCGCGGGCGCGGCCTTTGGCGGGCCGACGGTCGAGGCGGTGTGGCTGCCGCTCGAGATCGATCTGGTCGAGTGCCCTGAGCTTGCGGATCACGGGAGCGCGGATCTGTACTTGGCGTTCGACGTTGATCCTGGGAACACCATCGCGGTGACGTCGGACGCGACGACCGGGATTGAGATCATGGGGGGCGTATTCCGACAGGACGAAACCGGGACGAACGGGCCGCGGCCCGAAGGGTGGTTCGAGGTCTTCCCGTGCGCGCGCTGGGATTCGTACCTCACGATCGGCGGCGGCACGCCCTTTTTCTCACCGGAGTTCCCGCCCGAGGATGAGATGGACTGGGGTCCGCGTATCGAGGCGGAGTGGCTGCCGCAGCCCGGCGAGGGCGTGACTCCTGAGGTTGACCCGGTGAAGTTCGGTGATGCTCGTTTTTATGTTCGGATCGCGCGGATCACGGGGAGTCCAGGCACCATGTCGGTGGCCGGGACGATCGATGTGGTGTATTTCCCGTTCCCTGACATGCCGACGGTCGCTGTTGAGGAAACCATCCAGGTGATGAACTGCGCGCCGTGCTGGGGGTCGGTTGATCTCGACGGCGACGGCGTGATCGGTTCTGGCGATCTGGCGATCCTGCTCGCGTCCTGGGGGGCGTGCGGCGGGTGCCCGGCGGATCTGAATGGGGACGGCGTGGTGGATTCGGGCGACCTGGCGATGCTGCTGGCGGCGTGGGGCTAATCGCGCGACGCGGCGCCGAGTGCGTTGAGACGCGCGATCGCCTGCACGACGGTTTTCTCGCTGGTGAAACTGCCAAAGACGGCGCCGGCGCGGGCGGCGGCGTTGAGTTCGTTCCTGAATTCGTCGAGGTCTTCCTGCCCTCTCAGCAAGAGTGTTCGCTCGTGACCGAGCGCGCTGGCGAGACGGATGCGCTCTGCTGATTCATCGACGCCAACCTTGGGGAGTGTCTGCGCCATGGCGAGGGCGTAGCTCGGGTACTCCGGGTGGTTGAGCTTCGGGAGGGGCTCGACGCCGACGTGGATCTGGTGTCCGAGCTTGCGCAGGGTCCGTTCAAGCATCACCGAACCCCGGACACGGTCGCCGCCGCCGGCGTGGCGCTTCTCGGCTTTTTTGCGCACCTCTCCGCCGCGGAGGAGGTTGTGCACGTCGCTGGTCCAGGCGGACCAGTCGATGTACCAGCGCTCGAAGCCGAGCCTGGCCCAGCCCGCGCCTTCTTCGAGGTAAGCGGTGGTGTGGCCGGGGACCTCGTCCACGCCGAAGCGGTTGTAGGTTCCGGTGTAGACGTCGAGGGCAACGCTCTCAGATGGGGCGCGGCGCGTTTCCGCGGCGGTGAGGTCGCGCAACACCTCGGCGAAGCCCGGGGGCATGGTCGAGAGCTGCGTGAGCGGTCTGACGGCGCGCTTTGGGGCGTAGAGGTCGCGCAGGCCGCGCTCGCCGGGCTCAAAGAGCAGGAGGCGACCGAAGCCGCGGTCGTGCGCTTCCTCGATGCGCTTGGAGACGTAGTCACGGAATTGTTGAGGCGTGTACTCGCGGACGCGGGCGTTGCGTTTCCACGGCTGGAGGTTGAGAACGAGGGGAGCGGGGCGGTTGGGGTTTCCTGCCTGCGCTCGGCGGGCTCGCCTTGCCTGGCCGCGGGGCGGGATCCACTGGTCTTCGGCGGGGCTGTCGAGCGCCATTGGTGCGGTCTCCGAGGCGCGCTTGTGAAGCAGCGCGAGGCTGTGTGGGACTGGCCCCGGCTGGATTCGAACCAGCAACCACACCGATTATGAGTCAGGCGCTCTGCCGTTGAGCTACGGGGCCGAACGGGCACGGTACCGAAAAGCGTTCCTGCGCGCTAGGCTGGGGCATGGCGATGCGTGTTCGTTTGGCGGTGAGGGACGACCTGGCGCAGCTGATCCGGCTGCTGGCTGATGATGCGCTCGGCGCCGTACGAGAAGACCCGGACGGCGGGGATTCTGAGTACGGCGACGCGTTCGACGCGATCGCGAGTGATGATCGTAACTTCCTGCTTGTGGGTGATGACGAGGGGGCGGTCGTGGCGTGCGTTCAGGTGACGCTGACCCCTGGGCTGACGCACCGTGGGGCGGTGCGGGCGACGCTGGAGGGTGTGCGCGTGCGATCTGATCGGCGCGGAGAGAGCATCGGCGAGGCTCTGCTGCGTGAAGCGGTTGAGTTCGCGAGGGAGCGTGGCGCGCGGATCGTGCAACTCACGACCGACAAGCGGCGTCCTGACGCCAAGCGCTTCTATGAGCGTCTGGGCTTTGAGGCGACGCATGAAGGGATGAAGCTGCGGCTTACTTGATGAAGAGCAGCTCGCGGTAGGTGGGCATGGGCCAGAGGTCGTCGGCGACGCGGCGCTCGAGCTGGTCGGCGAGCTCACGGACGTCTTCCATAAGGGGGATCATGCGCTCACGGAAGTGGCGGGCTTCCTTCATGGGGTCCATGGGGGCGTCCTTGTCGATCATGGCGTCGAGGGCGTTGATGGCGGTGCGGAAGCGTGAGTTGATGGCGACGAGTTCTTCGAGCTCGGCGCGGATCTCGTGGGCGTCGATGTCGACGGCCTCGGTCGCGCCGACGGCCTCGGCGACCTCGGCCTGCTGGCGGAGGGCCGCGGGGAGGATGGCGCGGCGGGAGAGACGGACGAGCGTGCGGGCCTCGATGTCGATCTGCTTGCTGTAGCGCTCGGCGAAGATCTCGATACGGGCGTTGTACTCGTTGCGGGTTAGGACGTTCTGACGCTGGAAGACGGCGCTGTTATCGCGACGTTTCATGGCTTCGAGAGCCTCGACGGTGTGTTCCAAGTTGGGGAGGCCGCGTTTTTCGGCTTCCTTCTTCCACTCGTCGGTGTAGTTGTCGCCGTCGAAGAGGACCTTGCGGTGCTCCTTGATGATCCGGCGGAGGACGTCGCGGGTGGCTGTGCGGAGCTTGGCGCGGGTGGGCTTGGAACCTGCCGCCTTTTTGAGTTGATCGGCGATGTAAGAGAGAGAATCGGCGATGATGGTGTTGAGGACGGTGTTGGGCCACGCGACGGCGGCGCTGGAGCCGACGGCGCGGAGCTCGAACTTGTTCCCGGTGAAGGCGAAGGGCGAGGTGCGGTTGCGGTCGCCGGTATGACGGGGGATGTCGGGGAGGGACTGAGCGCCCAAGTCGAGCTTGCCGCCCTTTTTCGTTGAGGATGGGGTGCCGCCTTCGAGCTGGTTGACGATGTCGGTGAGCATCTCTCCCAGGTAGATGGAGATGATGGCGGGGGGGGCTTCGTTGGCGCCGAGGCGGTGGTCGTTGCCGGCGCTGGCGACGGTGGCGCGGATGAGGTCGGCGTGGAGGTCGGTGGCGCGGATGACGGCGCAGAGGTAGGCGAGGAAGGACATGTTGGAGTGGGTCTCGTCGCGCGGGTCGAGCAGGTTGCGCCCGGTGTCGGTGGCGAGGGACCAGTTGTTGTGCTTGCCCGAGCCGTTGACGCCGGCGAAGGGCTTCTCGTGAAGGAGCGCACGGAGGCCGAAGCGGGGGGCGAGGCGCTCGATCTTCTCCATCACGAGCATCTGGTGATCGGAGGCGAGGTTGGTGGTCTCGTAGGTGGAGGCGAGCTCGTACTGGCCCGGGGCAACCTCGTTGTGGCGGGTTTTGACGGGGACGCCCTGGGTGTAGAGCTCCTGCTCAAGCGCGGCCATGAAGGCGAGGACGCGCGAAGGGATGGAGCCGAAGTAGTGGTCTTCGAGCTGCTGGTCCTTGGGGGAGGGTGAGCCGACGAGGGTGCGCCCGCAAAGCATGAGGTCGGGGCGCTCGAAGAAGAAGCGCTCGTCAACCAGGAAGTACTCCTGCTCGACGCCGAGGGTGGTGGTGATACGGCTGACGCCATCTGCTTCGCCCAGAATCTCGAGGACGCGCATAGCCTGCTCGGAGAGAGCGTCCATGGAGCGGATGAGGGGCGTCTTCATGTCCAGGGCTTCGCCGGTCCATGAGACGAAGACGGTGGGGATGCAGAGGGTGGCGCTGGTGTCTTCGCGGTGGATGAAGACGGGGCTGGTGGCGTCCCATGCGGTGTAGCCGCGGGCCTCGAAGGTGGCGCGGACGCCGCCCGAGGGGAAGCTGGAGGCGTCGGGCTCGCCCTGGACGAGCTGCTCGCCTGAGAGTTCGGAGACGATGCCGCCGCGCCCGTCGGGCTCGGCGAAAGCGTCGTGTTTTTCAGCGGTGAGGCCGGTGAGTGGCTGGAACCAGTGGGTGTAGTGGGTGGCGCCTCGCTCGATCGCCCACTCTTTGATGGCGGTGGCGACGGTGTCGGCGACCTCGGGGGCGAGGGGCTCGCCGTAGTGCATGGTGCGCTGGACGGCCTTAAAGACGGATTTGGGCAGGCGCTCGCGCATGACGCGCTCGGAGAAGACCTCCGTGCCGAAGATGTCGCGGGGGCGCTTGGATTCGGGGAGCTGGCGGAGGGAATCGTGCCAGCGGTGGATGTCGGCGACGGCGTCCTGACGGATCGTCGAGAGGCTCATGCGTGCGGTCCTTCGCGTGGGTGCGGGAGGTGGAGAGAGCGAGCAGGATAACCCTCTCGTGGAATCACGCGGGTTCAGTCGTAGTCGAAGAGCCGGTTGTCGGCGAAATCGCCGGGCCAGCCCAGCGCAAACGCGCCGGCGTGCTCTTCGGAGTACCAGCCGGCTTCGGTCTGGGCCATGCGCTCGTGGGAGACGTGGCCGTCGAGCCAGGCGATGTTGGCGCTGTCGGTATGGCGGAAATGGATGGAGGGGTCGGGGGCGTAGCCGGGGTAGTCGGGCCAGACGCGGGGCTCGGCGAAGCTGTACTCGATGAGGCGATCGGCGAGGAAGGCGGAGTCGGTGAAGGCAATGGTGGCGGCGGGGCGGCGGAAGCGGTCGGAGCGCGAGCCGGTCGTGTCGTCGGTAACGCGCCAGAGATCGCCGTCGCGCGATCGCTCGGTTCCGACGAACGCGTTGTTGTAGCCGTAGCCGCCGGCGGCGGTCTCGAAGCCGGCGTTGTGATCGTGGAGGTCTTCGACGGTGTGGGCAAAGGTGGGGCACTCGCGGATGGCGCGGGAGGCGTGGTCGGTGTCGAGGTAGGAGGTAATGGGGGCGTCGGCGGGGTTGAAGGGATCGGCGGTGGTGACGCGGGCGCCGTGCCAGCGGTGGAGGTTGCGGGTGAAGTCGCGGGCGCCGGGGGGGTAGGCGTCGCGGTGATCGGTTGCGTAGAAGGCGGCAGCGAGCTGGAGCTGGCGGGCGTTTGAGGCGCAGAGGGCGGCGCGGGCGGACTCGCGGGCGCTCCCGAGCGCCGGCGCGAGGAGGCCGACCAGCACGCTGATGACGGCGAGCGTCGTGAGGATCTCGATGAGCGTGAAGGCGCGGCGGTTCATCCCCAGTTCGCCAAGAGTTGGGCGAGGTCGTCGGAGTCAGCGGCGCCGGAGCGGTTGAGATCGAAGCGTCCGGCGTTCCCCCACGCAGCGAGCAACGCGGCAAGGTCGGAAGCATCGACGCGGTCGTCCCCGTTGAAATCGCCGGTGAGGCGCACGTCAGCGACGGCGTCGATCTCGGTGGAGATCTCGCCGAGCGGGCCCAGGGAGGCATCCACACCGGTGCGGATGCGGATGAAGTGGAAAGCGTTGAGGCCCGCAGGGGCGCCGGTGTTGGGATCGACCGCCCAGGCGATGTCGAAAGCGTCGCCGCCGGCGGAACCGGGGTCGATGCCAACGATGGTTGGGTCGTCGGGAACGGTGTAATACGCGCCGGGGTCAACGGTGGGATCGTCTTCGGGGTCCTTGATTGAGTTCTCGCCTGGTAAGCCGAGGGCGCCGGTGTAGTCGCCGAGGCGGAGAGTGGGGGAGAGGTCGGCGTAGCCGGCGTGGGCCTCGCCTGCGCCGAGGTTGTTGATGAGGAAGAAAGGCGGGGGTGGGGCGAAGTCGCTCGGGAGTTCGTAGGCGCTGTCGCGGAGGGCGTTCGCAGGGGGACTCGGGAGTGATGAGCCGGGGATGACGAACCATGGATCGTCGGCGAGGCCGTTCTCGTTGGCGTCGAAGGCGATCTCGATGACGGCGGCCTCACCCCAGCGTCGGTTTGGGTTAGTGCTCACGCAGCCATCGAGGCACTGCCAGAAGGCGTTGCCGAAGACGATGGCATCGAGGCCGAGCGGGTTGCGGGGGTCGTCGCGGACGGGCTCGTCGAAGGCGAGGACGAGCGTCCCACCGAAGCCGCCGAGGGTGACGACGTCTGTGGCGTTCCCGTCGATCGTACCGGTGCCTTCGGGGGCTCCGAGGGCGCGGGCTGGGTCGTTGAAATCGGGGTTGCCCACGAGTTGGCCCGGCGCGGGGGTGTACTCGACGACGCGGTTGGCGAAGTCGGTGGCAAGCGCGGCGCTGGTGAGCGCGAGTGTGATAAGGAGTTCAATGTGCACGGCGGCGCCTCCCGATCGCGGGGATGGCGAAGAGGGCAAGAGCGCTCGGTGCGGGGACGGCGTACACGAACCAGTCGGCGCCGTTCTGGATGATGAGTTCACCGGTCGCGCCGTTGACGAAGGCGGAGTAGAAGACGTCGCCCGTGCCGACGGGGTCGTACTGGGCGAGTTCGCCGGTGGTGAGGTTGAAGACGCCGATGTAGCCGGCGTCGCCCTCGGAGAAATCGCCGCCAGCGACGATGAGGTTGCCGAAGGCGTCGGTGTGCAGCGGGGAGCCCGAGAGGATCTCGGCGACGAACGCGCCGCTGGTCTGGAAATCGGCGGGGCCTGACGCGAACTCGGCTGGGGTGAAACGGCGGATCTCGCCGGTTTCGGTTCCGCCTGGGGCGAAGTCGAAGCCGTTGGCGGTGTAGAGGTTTCCGTCTGAATCAAAGGCGACGCCGCCGGAGGCGCCGTCGATGTTGTTGACGAGGACGTTGGCGTCGCCGGTGAGGGTGTCGATGGCGGTGACGCCGGCCTGGCCGCTGACGACGAGTGTGGTGTTGTCCTGCCACATTCCAGCGAAGTGGTTGGTGGTGAAGACGCTCGCGTTTGAGGTTGTGATGGTTGTGGCGCCGTCGAGGAGTGCGCTGTCGAAGGTGATGAGGGGGCGGCTGAAGCCGGCGCCGAGGGCGATGGTTGAGCCGTCGGGGCTGACCGAGAGGAACGCCGGGTCGGTCCCGTCGGTGATCGAGGCATCGAGAGTCGCGGCGAGGTCAAAGATTCCAGAGCCGACGCTGGTTTCGATGTAGAACTCGCTGCCGGTCATGGCGAGGAGGCGTCCGTCGGCGAGGGCGGCGCCGGCGACGCCGAAGGAGCCGTCCGCGATGGGGGGCGCTGCGATGGTTCGGAACGAGTCGGTGTAGGGCGTAAAAGCAGCGAGCGCGGGGGTGGCGATCGCGCACGCGATGAGGGCAGCAACGCTGTGTTGCATGGGTGACGCTTCTTCCGTGTCGCTCTGTTTCGCGCAGAGCGGCCTCCGGCGTGGTCCCTCGCGGGCGGTCACGCCGAGAGCCGCGGGCGGAGGCGCACGCGCGGATCGGCCCGACCCCTGAAGTCGCGAGGGGGGATCCGTGAACGGGCCGGGACGGTCCCGGGCGTTCGCGTCAGAGGCAGGTCTTCCGGCTTCGGGCTCTTCGGCTCGCCGCCTTCCCGGCTGAGTGATTCAACCAGTGGCGTAGATGGCGAGCGTCGCGACCCTTCACGGCGGCGCGTCCGCAGCGGCTTTTCACCGCGTTTCCCTTTTGCACCCGCGGGGCGGGGCCTGTGACACACAAACTCTAACCGCGGGTTGGGAGTTGCACAATCTGCTGCAAAATAGTCACATGCGCATCAGCCATCAGTGGCTCGCCAGCATTCTAGTGTGGTTTCTGTGTTCAAGAGGAACATCTGTACATTACCACAATTGTCACATGCAACAATGCGGCGAGGCGCCATCCCACTAGTTCTGTTAAAACCTAGCACATTCTGGCTTGCCACTTCATCTGTTTGACCGTTCGGTGATTGGGTGCCTATGGGCTTGTAATCACCTTGCCCACAAAAGATGCATCTTTGCGCATGCCTGCGAGATGGATAGCGAATGTAGCGGTCAAATATTTTGGCGAGCCGCCCGTTGTAAGTGGCGTCGTGAAAGCGAGTCGCGTCGTGGTAGCGATCACGTGGAAATTCGGTTACGCTTGCTCGCAAGAGTTCATTGATAATTTCGAACCTATTGTCATCGTATTTATCGACTAGGTTGAAGTCTTGTTCGTCGAATCTTTCTCGTGGCAGGTGCTGGCCGCACATTATCCAGTACAGCACTTTTCCTAGGCAGTATACGTCAGCAGTCGGGAGTATTTTATCGAGCCTACCACCCTCAAGTTCAGGCGGTATGTAATTAACTGAGCCAATTCGCTCTTCCGACAGCGTGTGCCTTTGGCCGCTCTCAAAGAAACATATCCCA
This sequence comes from Phycisphaerales bacterium, assembly GCA_965227605.1. Classification (GTDB taxonomy): domain Bacteria; phylum Planctomycetota; class Phycisphaerae; order Phycisphaerales; family UBA1924; genus CALNYS01. The sequence goes on from OZ245745.1 coordinate 1,904,557, forward strand.
AAGTCGCATAAAACTGGGACACCATTTTTGTCAATTAGTATATTTGAAGGCTTGATATCTCTATGAATAATACCTGAGGCATGAAGGATGGAGGTTGCATCAAGTATCTTGTCGAAAAGGCTTAGTCGTTCAGCTGTAGACCACGATTCAAGTGAAAGTGATTCAAGCGAGCCCTGTTCGTAATAAGGCATAACGTAATAGTAAGGAGGGTCGCCTGAACATGCATAGTCAATGATTTTTATTATGCCGGGGTGGCTGATTTTTTGTGTTGCCTCGATTTCATTGCCGAACCGAGCAAGCCTTGATTCTGCTGAATCGTTCTTTAGTCGTTTGAGCGCATACAGCTCCTTGGAGTCAGTAGTGCTATCGCGCACTAGAAACACACAAGATTGCCCGCCTTCGCCGATTGACCGTTCTACTTCCCACCTGTCGCCGTAGCGCTTTGCCATTTCTTACGCCATCACCTCCTCATGCCCCCACGACGCCGGTTCCCAGTCGAGATTGTGGGCCTCGGCGACGGGTTCTGAGTAAAGCTTGCCCCCGTCCATGCTGACTGCCGGGGCGAACCAGCGGTCTTTTTCGGCCAGGTCAACCGCGCCCTCGTTGGCGATCTTGAGGGCCCAGGGGAGGGTGGCGTTGGTGAGGGCCTGGGTGCTGGTGCGTCCGACGGCGCCGGGCATGTTGGCGACGCAGTAGTGGACGACGCCGTCGACGATGTAGGTGGGCTTGCCGTGGGTGGTGGGCTTGGTGGTCTCGCAGCAGCCGCCCTGGTCGACGGCGACGTCGACGATGACGGCGCCGGGCTTCATGTGCTGGAGGTCCTCGCGCTTGATGAGCTTGGGGGCCTTGGCGGCGGGGACGAGGACGGCGCCGACGATGAGGTCGGCGCGGGAGGAGTACTCGCGGATGGCGTGGACGTCGGCGTAGATGGGCGTGACGTTGGCGGGCATGACGTCAGAGAGGTAGCGGAGGCGTTCGAGGGAGATGTCCATGATGGTGACGTTGGCGCCCAGGCCGGCGGCCATCTTGGCGGCGTTGGTGCCGACGACGCCGCCGCCGATGACGAGAACATCACCCGGCTCCACACCCGGCACGCCACCGAGGAGGATGCCGCGCCCTTCCTGGGGGCGCTCGAGGTACTTGGCGCCCTGCTGGATGCTCATCTTGCCGGCGACCTCGCTCATGGGGGTGAGCAGGGGCAGGGTGACGCCGCCGTTGAAGCCGGGGCCTTCGAGGGTTTCGTAGACGCAGGCGGTGATGCCGCGGTCGAGGCAGCCTTTGGTGAGTTCTTCGTCGGCGGCGAAGTGGAAGTAGGTGAAGACCTGCTGGTTCTCCCGCATGTGGGGGATCTCGGAGGGCTGGGGCTCCTTGACCTTGATGATCATGTCGGCCTCGGCCCAGACCTCAGCGGCGGTGTCAACGATGCGGGCGCCCTGCTGGGCGTAGAGCTCGTCGAGGTAGCCGGAGCCGTCGCCGGCGTGGCGTTCGACGACGATCTCGTGGCCGTCGCGTTTGAGCAGCTCGACGCCGACGGGCAGGAGCCCCACGCGGTACTCGTCGGGCTTCACTTCTTTGGGCACGCCTACGATCATCGGAACGCTCTCCTGGGGGCTGCACGCCGGTCTGGCGTGGGAACTTTGGCCCGAGAGTGTACGTCCAACCCGCTGCGGCTGTGCTGGTAGGATCGACGTGTCGCCTGTTGGCGGCCAACCCTGTGACCCCCCCCGGAGGCGGCATGCTCCGTAGCCTTTTTGTGATCGTTCTGTTTCTCTCATCCGCTCCCGTTGCGCTTGCTCAGCAGGACCCGCTGGCTGATTTCGCGGACCCAGTGGGTCAGCTGAACCGGCTGGTGGAACGGGTCCCTGATGATGAGCGGGCGGACCTGATGATCGGGCGGGCGCTCATTGAGACGGAACCGGCCCCCGCCGCTCTCGAGGCGTTCCGGAATGTCAGCCTCGACGTGAACCTGCTGGTTCCCGGCGACGCGGAGTGGGACGCGGCGCTGGCGTGGGCGACGGGCGAGAAGCAGAAGGCAGCGCTCGAAGCGTTCGTCGAGGCAACGGACCGTCGCGCGAGGAACACGTTCGCGCTCCCCTACGGCGAAGCGGCCCCGGCGGACCTGCGGGCGGGTGGATTCGGCGTCGAGCTTGTCGATGGCAAGCTGTACAAGACGGAAGGTCACTACTTCGATCTGCTGGAACGCTTGCACACGCTTGTGTGGGTCGAGGCCAACCGGCTGGCCGAAGCCGGCGAGGGAATGGAAGCCGCGGAGCTGCTGGTGTCCTCCGTTCGGTTAGGGCGGATGCTCGCTGATCGGCCGCTGCTCGAAGAAGCGACACTCGGGTACGTGGTCATGCTCGACTCCTGCGAGCGTCTGCGCGATCTGGTGTACCGCTACCCGGAGCTGCTCGACGCTCGCGACACCAAGCGGGTGGGGCGCCTGCTCGAAGACCGCACGCTCCGACTCGATCGCCTGCTCTTCCCGCGCGGCGGGGAGATCGCGGTCAAACAGGCAATACTCGATTCTTTCGAGCGGATGGGCGACCCGAACGCGAGCGCGATCGCCGGCATCGTCACCGAAGCCGAACTGCCGGTTGACTCCCCCGGCGCGGGGCACGCGGGGTATTTCGAGACGGTGGACGTAGCCGAGCGGGTTTTCGCGGATTGGGGATTGCGCTGGCCGCTTGACCCCTACGACATCGTGATGGACCGCCCGTCGTACTACATCTCTCTCTTCGAGGACGCAAAGAAGCACGCGCTGGTGCTGGCGGTCGCTGATCCGCACGACATCCTCTTTGAGCTGCGCATGCGCCTGCACGCGGCCCTCTCGGGCACCAAGCTCGCGCTCGGGGTCGTCGCTTACGCCAATGACTTCGGCAGCCTGCCCAAGCCGCTGGTGGCGATCCGCCCGGCGTACGTGAGCGAGATCGATGTGGACCCGTTTGATCCGCTGCAGGCGGATCAGATGCGGTACTTCGTGCCCATCCGCGATCAGGACTGGGGTGAGCGCGAGACGCCGCACCCGCACACGATCCGTGTCCATGTCGGCATCGAAGAGCAGGGACTGATCACCCTCGCCGGGAAGGCGGGGCTGCGCCGGCTCTCTGACGACGTCGCGGTCGAGTCGATGCGGGCGTTCACCGCGTCGGTCACCGGCAAGGGGATCGAGCCGAGAAACTTGAACACAAAGCTCATGCAGATGGACGAGAGCACGCTGCAGAGCCTCGTGCCGCAGCACCTGCGCCAGCTCACCGAGGGGCTCGAGCGTGACGCGATGCTCTTGTTTGCGCGGGTGATCGTCGGTACGACGCTGGTGACGCCGGACTTCGCCGAACTCAAGGAAGCGTGGGGCGAATCGCCCAACGACGGGAGCCGTCGTCGGCGTCGTTCACGCCGCCAGAGCGAGCCCTCCCGCGAGCTGGTCGCGACGGCGCGGTTCTTCGCCGTCGCGCTCAACGAGGTGGGCACACCGCTCGCCCGACGCCTGCAGCGTGAGCAGCAGGGTGACCCGAGCGTGGCGATGTTCGACGTCACGCTCGATCAGGACGACTTCGTGATCTACTCGGTCGGCGAGAACACCGCCTTCGAGTGGGCGGAGGAATCGGGTCTCGACGGCACCGACATCCTCTACTGGCCTCCCCTCCTGTCGCTGTACCGCGAGCACACGGGAGGCTGAGGGCCGCCCCGAACACGTCACGGGCGGATGGAATAAGGTGTCGGTTGCGCGGGTTTTTTCGACTCGTTGCCGGCGTGGATACCGGCACGGAAGGATGTCATGGCTGATTCTGCGGTTCGTCGTCTGGTGATCATCGGTTCGGGCCCCGCGGGGTGGACGGCGGCGATCTACGCCGCCCGGGCCAACCTCGACCCGGTGGTCTATTCGGGCGTGCCCAAGCAGAACCCGGCGCCGGTGCTGCCAGGCGGGCAGCTCATGCTGACCACCGAGGTGGAGAACTACCCCGGCTTCCCCGACGGCGTGACCGGCCCCGAGATGATGCAGATGTTCCAGAAGCAGGCGGAACGCTTCGGGACCGTGGTGCATCAGCTTGACGTCGAGAAGTGCGATTTCTCCGAGCGACCTTTCACGCTGCATCTCTCAAACGGCGAAACGGTCAAAGCGCAGAGCGTCATCATCGCGACGGGCGCCACGGCGAACTGGCTGGGCCTTGAAAACGAGCTGCGCCTCGCGACCAGCGGCGGCGGCGTCTCAGCCTGCGCGGTGTGCGACGGGGCCCTGCCCCACTTCCGCGACAAGCGGCTCGCCGTTGTTGGCGGCGGCGACACGGCGATGGAAGAGGCGACGTACCTCACCAAGTTCGCCAGCACCGTGAGCGTGATCCACCGGCGCGACGAGCTGCGGGCGTCGAAAGTGATGCAGGAGCGGTTCCTCAGCCAGCCGAACGCCGAGGTGCTGTGGAACAAGCAGGTTGTTGATGTGCTGGGTGAGAACGAGGTGACAGGCGTGCGCCTCAAGGACACCGAGACGGGCGAGGAATCAGAGATCGAGGTCGGCGGGCTGTTCATCGCGATCGGTCACACGCCGGCGACGAAATTTCTCAAAGATTCGGGACTCGATTTCGATGAGTCCGGCTACCTCGAACTCAAGGGCGCGACGAGCGCGACCAACATCGAAGGTGTGTTCGGCGCGGGCGACGTGGCGGACCATGTGTACCGCCAGGCGGTGACGGCGGCGGGCATGGGCTGCCGAGCAGCGCTGGACGCGGAGCGCTGGCTGGCCGAACAGCCGGCGCTGCAAGACGCGTAAACAAATCTGAGGGCGCCACTGGCAGCTTGCTGCCAGTGTGATTCCCGTCCAACAAGACACTGGCTGACAAGCAGCCAGTGGCGCTCATTGCTACGCCTGATCTTCTTCTGATTTTGTCTTCTGGATGTGCTTCATCACGATGTCGCGGACCTGGTTCGCGGCGGTGATCTCTTCGACGACGACCTCGCGGGCGCCGCTGCAGCGGGCGAGGTTGCTCTGACCGAGCGTGCTCATGCGGGCGACGATGTAGATGTCCGGCGCCAGTGCGACGGCGGCGCTGCAGGCGCGGACGGCGGCGCGGTCGTCTGGGATGGTGAGCGCGAGCGCGGCGGCGTGGTGGATGCCGGCTGATTCCAGCACCTCTGGGTTGGCGGCGTCGCCGTAGACGACACGCAGGCCGAACTTCTCCTGACGGGCGATGGTGGCGGGGTTGAGGTCGATGACGACGAACTCGATGCCGTCGGCGCGGAGCTGCTCGGCGAGCGTGCGCCCGACCGGGCCGAAGCCGGCGATGACGACGTGGCCGTGGAGCTCGGCGGTCTCGGTTTCCTTGCCGGCGCCGGGGATCCACGGCGCCGCGGGCCAGCGCTGGGCGCGCAGCGCGGCGGGGCGGGCGGCGTTCATCATGAGGGGGGTCGCGACGAGCGAGAGCACGATCACCGCGACGCACAGCGCGAAGACGCTCTGCGTGATCACGCCGACACCGAGCGCAGCGGTGAGTACAACGAGGCTGAACTCACCGCCGTGCGCGAGGGAGAGGCCGGAGTGGATGGCCGTCGAAGCCGACGAGCCGGTCGACCATAGCGAGCCGGCGATGATGAGCGTCTTGACGACGGCGAGCAGGGCAACCGCCAGCGCGATAATCCACCAGTTCTGCAGAGCGATCTGCGGGTCGACGAACATGCCGACGCTGGTGAAGAATACGGCGATGAGCACGTCGCGCATCGGCGCGATGGCGCCGGCGATCTGGTGGCGGAAGGAGGTGTCGGCGAGCAGGTAGCCGGCGAGGAAGGCGCCGAGCTCGGGGCTGAGGCCCAGGCGCTGCGTGGCGATGCCGGCGCCGACGGCCATGACAACCGCGACGATGGTCGTGAGCTGGGCGCCCTCGGGACCTCGCGCGGCCTCGCGCAGAATTCGTCCGGCGAGGAGCTTGCCCAGAATCACGAGGAAAGCGACGCCGGCCAGTGAGACCACTGCGCCGACGATGAGGTTGCCGTCGGCGCCGTTGTCCTCGCGCTGGGCCAGCAGCGGCAAGATGGCGAGCATGGCGAGGGCGGCGAGGTCCTGGACGATCAGCACCGCCAGCGAGGCCCGCCCGGTCGGCTTGCGCAGTTCCCGGCGCAGGCTCAGAGCGCGGAGGACGAGCGCCGTCGATGAGAGCGAAAAAGCCATGCCCACGGCGAGGGCGGCCTTCCATCCCAGTCCGAAGGCGAGGGCGATGGGCCAGATCGCCAGCGTGCAGAGAACGCACGCCAACACGCCCGCGAGGGTGAGGCGGAGGCCGTCGCTGGGGCCCGAGCGGTCGAAGCGCATCTCGAGGCCGATGCCGAAGAGCAGGAGCATCGTGGCGACGTGGCCGATCTCGGTGAGGTCGTCGGGGGAGCTCACGATGCCCAGGGCGTAGGGCCCGGCGGCGACGCCCGCCAGCAGGAACGATGGGGCGGCGGCGAGCTTGAGGCGTTGGGCGATCAGGGCGACGAAAGCGGCGACGGCGAGCGTCGCCAGCACCGCGACGCCCAGCGAGCCGCCGGCGGCGAGGAGGGGCGTCAGCATCGCGTCAGAAGTCGGCATCAGTGGATTGTCACCGCAAGGCGTGCGGAGTCAACAGGTGAAGAGCGCATCTCTATACTCGCGACCATGCCGATTTCAACCGACCAGCCCGTCGCCGTCACCGGCGCCACCGGATTCGTGGGAAGCCACCTCGTGCGGGCGCTCGTCGCGAGCGGACGCCCCGTTCGCGCCCTGGCGCGAGACCTGGGCGCTGCCGCCGATTCGCTCCCGATCGCCGACAACGTGACGGTGGTTGAGGGCGATCTCTTCGAGCCGTCATCGATGGATGAGCTGGCGAAGGGCGCCGGGGCGATGATCCACCTCGTGGGCATCCGCTGCGAGAAACGCCCGCTGGTGACCTTCGACCGCCTGCATGTTGACGGCACAAAGGCCGCGCTTGAAGCGAGCAAGCGGGCCGGGATCGATCGCTACATGCAGATGTCGGCGCTGGGCTCGCGACCGGCCGCGCGGAGCGCATACCACAAGACGAAGTACACCGCCGAGGAACTCGTCCGATCCAGCGGGCTCGATTGGACCATCGTCCGTCCCTCGCTGATCATCGGCGCCGGGGGGGAGTTCCTCGAGATGGCCCGCGGCTGGGCGGCCGGCGATGAGCAGCCGTTCATGTTCATGCCCTACTTCGAGCCGCCGAGGGCGCACGCGAAGGAGCGCTTGACGCCGGGCATCGTCGAGAAGCCGCGGATTCAGCCGGTGATGGTCGGGGACGTCGCGGAGGTCTTCGTGAAGTCGCTCGAGAACGACGACGCCATCGGCGAGGTCTACCCGCTGGGAGGTCCGCAAGCGTTCGAGTGGCCGGAGATGCTTGAGGCCGTCGCGGAGTCGGTCCCCGGCAAGACCAAGCCGGCGTGGGGCGTGCCCGCGGAGGTGGGGCAGGCGGTGGCGACGGCCGCGCAGGTCGTGCGCCTCGATCATCTTCTGCCCTTCTGCCTGTCCGACGTACAGATGGCGTGCGAAGACAACGTGTGCTCGACGGCGAAGGTGGAACAGGAACTCGGCGTGACGCCGCGCGAGGTCTCGTTCGACGCCTGACCGTGCGCCTCCGCTAAGCTGGGAGGATGCGAAAAACCACCAACCTGCTGACTGTCCTGATCCTCGTGGCGCTTGTACTGGGCGCGCTTGTCGGGCAGTTCTTCCTCTACGACGCGAACGCCTCGCCCGAGAAGATGGCTGAGACGGTCGGCGGGTGGAAGACCGCGGGCGACCTCATCTTCATCCGCCCGCTGACGCTCCTCATCATCCCGCTGGTGTTCACGAGTGTGTTCACGGGGATCACAAGCATCGGCGACCCGAAGAAGCTCGGCGTCGTGGGCGGCGCCACGCTGGCGTTCTATGTGACGACGATGATCTTCGCGGTGGCCATCGGTGTGACGCTGGCGAGCGTGTTTCAGCCCGGCGCGGGCATCCCCGCGGACTTGCAGGCCCAGGCGCTTAACGCCGGCGCGGACACGGTGACGTCGAAGGCGCCGACGGTCGCCGAGGGCGCGGGCCTTGGCAGCGCCTGGCTGGGCATCCTCGAGCAGATGATCCCGAAGAACATCATCGCTTCCGCGGCGAGCGGGACGGCGCTGAGCATCATCACCGCGACGATGCTGCTGGGCATCGGTGTGATCGCGGTGGGCGAAAAAGCGCGGCCGTTCACCGAAGCGATCGAGGCGCTGCACGAGGTGCTGATGCGTCTTGTCGAGTGGATTTTGTGGGTCATGCCGCTGGGCGTCTTCTTCCTCGTCGCGTGGGCGGTGGGGGGGATTGGTTTGCAGACGCTCTCAGGCGTAATCGGCAAGTACATCGCGCTGGTGCTCATCGGATTGGCGCTGCACGCGTTCGGCGTCCTGCCGGTGGTGCTGTGGCTGCTGGCGCGGATCAACCCGTTCAAGTACATGTGGTCGATGCGCCCGGCGCTGCTCACGGCCTTCAGCACGTCGTCCAGCATGGCCACGCTGCCCGTGACGATCGAGACGGCGTCCGACAGCGGCTGCTCGCGCCGCGCAGCGGGTGTGGTCCTCCCCCTCGGCGCCACCGTCAACATGGACGGCACCGCCCTCTACCAGGGCATCACCGTCATCTTTCTTTTCCAAGCGTTCGGCTACGACCTGGAGTTCGCGCAGTACATCGTCATCATCCTGACCGCGACGCTCTCGGCCGTCGGCGCCGCGGGCGTGCCCGGCGGCGGGCTCGCGACGATTCTGATCATCATCAATGCTGTGAACCTCACCATGGCGGGCCAGCCCGATTTCGAGCCACTCCCCCTCGCGGCGATCGGCCTGTACCTCCCCGTCGACCGCATCCTCGACATGTGCCGCACCACGGTGAACGTGTGGGGCGACTCGGTGGGAGCGCGGGTGATCAGCAAGCTGGCGCCGGATACGGAAGAAGATAGGGAAGACGCGTACGGGTAATCAGGCCTCGGCCTTCGCCGTCGTCCTGACGTGCACCTCCGCAAGCTGCTCGTCATCCACCGGGCTGGGCGCCTCGGTCATGAGATCAGCCCCGGTCTGCGTCTTCGGGAACGCGATCACATCGCGGATGTTGTCGGTGTCGCAGAGGTGCATGACGAGGCGGTCGAGGCCCATCGCGATGCCGCCGTGGGGCGGGGCGCCGTGGCTGAGGGCGTCGAGCAGGAAGCCGAACTTCTGCTTGGCCTGTTCGGGCGTGAGTCCCAGCAGGCCGAAGACTTTTTCCTGCACGTCGCTGGCATGAATACGAATCGACCCGCCACCGACCTCTGAACCGTTGAGCACGAGGTCGTAGGCCAGCGAGCGCACCGCGCCGGGGTCGGAATCCATCTTCGCGAGGTCATCCGGGTGCGGCGCCGTGAAGGGGTGGTGCAGCGAGTCCCAGCGCTTGTGGTCCTCGTTCCACTCAACGAGCGGGAAATCAACAACCCACACAAAGTTCCACTTCTCACCCCACGCCGGGGTGGCGCCGGTGTCCTTGCCGAGCTTGATGCGCAGCTCGCCGAGGGCCTTGTGAACAACACTCTTCACGTCGGCGCCGAAGAGGATGAGATCGCCATCCTCGGCCCCAGTCGCTTCGATCACGTTGCCTTGCACGCCCTCGAGGAACTTGCCCACGCCCGAGGCGAGCGCGCCGTTCTCGATCTTGGTGAAGGGCAGGCCGCCGGCGCCGAACTGCTTCACGAACTCCGTGTACCCGTCGATGATCTTGCGGGTGATCGTGCCCGCCCCGCCCGGCACGCGGATGGCCTTCACGACGCCGCCCTTCTCAAGCGCGCCGTCGAAGACCTTGAAACCGCACCCACGCACGGCGTCCGACACATCGATCAGTTCGAGGCCAAAGCGTGTGTCGGGGCGATCGATGCCGTAACGGTTCATCGCTTCCTCGTAGGGCATCAGCGGGATATCGCCGATCTCAACGCCCAGCACGTCCTGCCAGATGGCGCGGTACATACCGGTGATGAGGTCGATCACGTCCTGCTGCGTGACGAAAGACATCTCGAGGTCAAGCTGCGTGAACTCCGCCTGGCGGTCGGCGCGAGGGTCCTCGTCGCGGAAGCAGCGGGCGATCTGGAAGTACTTCTCGGTGCCAGCGACCATCAGGATCTGCTTGAAGAGCTGCGGTGACTGCGGCAACGCGTAGAACTCACCAGGCTGCAACCGCGAGGGAACGAGGAAGTCGCGCGCGCCCTCGGGCGTGCTCTTGCAGAGGATCGGGGTCTCGACTTCGAGGAAACCCATGTCCGAGAGGTAGCGACGCATCGACATCGCCACGTTGTGGCGGGTACGCAGGATCTTCTGCATCGCCGGTCGGCGCAGGTCCAGGTAGCGCGAGCGCAGGCGGATCTCCTCACCGGGGAGCGTCTCCTTGTCGCCCGGCTGGAAGGGCAGATCGACGGCCTTGGAGAGGATCTCCAGCGATTCGACGCGGACTTCGATCTCGCCCGTCGCCAGCTTCGGGTTGGCGCCGCCGTCGCGCTCGTGAACCGTACCGACAGCGCGCACAACATCCTCAGCCCGCAGGCGGTCGGCGACTTCGACCATCGCAGCATCGGCGTCCTCGCCATCGAAGACGAGCTGCGTCACCCCCTCGCGATCGCGCAGGTCGATGAAGACCAACCCCTTGCCCTGGCTGCGGTGGCGGTCCACCCACCCTGAGAGCGTGACCCGCTGCCCGCTGTGATCGCGGCGCAGCTCGGCGCAGTGGTGGGTGCGGTAGGGGCTGTCGGTCGGCATGCTGCGGCCTCTCTTCTGGCGTCTCGAACGGTGGCTTAGGGGGCGGAGTATACGGCGCGTGGCGGTTGACACGGGGCGGTCGATGCGGTGCAGTCCGCCCGTGCCCAGGCCCGCCCGAGTCCTCTTCACCGCCTTCGAGCCCAGCGGGGACGATCTCGCCGCCGCGGTGATCGCCGCGCTGCTCCGCCTGCGCCCGAACACACAGGTCCACGCCCTGGGCGGACCGAAAATGGCCGCGGCCGGCGCGACGCTCATCGAGCGCACAGGCGAGAACCCCGTGATGGGCCTGCCCGGACTGGACACGATCATCGAGCACGCCGAGCTCAATGACCGCGTCGAGGGCTGGCTGGCCGAGAACCCCATCGACCTGCACGTCCCGGTCGACTCTCCCGCCGCCAACTTCCCGGTGTGCAAGCTGACCAAGAAGGTCGGCGCGAAGGTAGTTCACGTCGTGGCGCCGCAGCTCTGGGCGTGGGGCCCGTGGCGGGTGCGCAAGCTGCGCCGCCTGACCAATCTCGTGCTCTGCCTGCTGCCCTTCGAGCCGGAATGGTTCCGCTCGCGGGGCGTGCCGGCGGAGTTCATCGGCCACCCGATGTTCGATAACCCGCTGCCCGATTCTCCCCAGAAGAACGGCGACCCACAGATCGCGCTGCTCCCGGGCTCGCGGGCGAAAGAGTTCAACCGCGTCTTCCCTCTGCAACTCGAGATGCTCCGGGCCATCAGCGCCAGCCGTCCCGAACTGCAAGCACAGCTCGCGGCGATCACACCGAGGGCGCTGGACACGATGCGCGCGGTCGCCGAGGGCTGCGGCGGGTGGCCGGAGAATCTTGAGCCGGTTGTGGGCGATGTAGACCGAGTGATCGCCAGCAGCGACATGGCGATCGCGTGCTCAGGCACCGTTTCGCTGCGCGTCGCGCGTCACCGCGTGCCGATGGTCGTGGTCTACCGCGTCGAACCGATCGGCTACGCGATCATCGGCAAACGCATCGTCTCGGCCAACGATCGGGCGCTGCCCAACCTCGCCGCGGGCAAGCGGATCGTGCCGGAGTTCATCCCGCTGGAAGGCCCGGCGGCGCCGGCGATCAAAGCAGCCGAAGCGCTGCTGCTGGGCGACGCCTTACGTGATGAGCAAACCGGCGAGCTTGATCGAGTGGCCTGCCTGTTTGAGGGCAGGCGGGCGGCGGAGGAAGCGGCGATACGGTTGAACGAAACCATCGGCTCGTATACTTAGCGGATGACTACATACAAAACAGGAATCACCGCGGGACTCGTTGCGCTGCTCGCTACGCCGGCGCTGGCGATCACGCAAAATGAGATCAATCAGGCGTTCGCGATTCAAGAGCAAGGCGCCACGCTCACGCAAGTGCGCGACCGCTTGTCAGCGCACGATGAGGACGACGCGGCCCGCTTCGCGCTCGGCGCCGTGGACTTCCTGATGAGCGTTGAAGGCCTGGTGCAGGACGCCCACCGCCACGGTTTTCTCGGAACGCTGAATCAAGCTCGGGGACTCGCCGGACCGCGAGCACAGTTCTTGGCGTGGATCGCCAACGACGCGCCGGCGAAGACCACGAACGCTGACCTGCACGCGAGTTTTTCACGCTTCGCAGACGCCCTCGCGGACGCGGAGCGAACACTGGCCGGCGTTGCCGGGGACTTCTCGTGCGTGATCGACCTGCCCGCCATCCGCTTCGACATCAACGAAGACGGCACAACAACCTCCGCCGAAAGCATGGGCGGGTTGTTCAACCTCTTCCCGCCGACCAGGCGTTGGGAGAACGGCGCGTGGGTCACAGGCCGCCTCGTCCCCGAAGACCTCACTGTCGCGTTCGACCGGGGCGACGCGCCCTGGCTGCGCGGGTATTGCCACTTGCTGATGGCTCAGAGCAAGTGGCTCCTGGCCCATGACAGCTCAGAACTCTTCGATCACACCGCCCATATCTTTTTCCCCGAGGCGCAGATCAAACACGACTATCTGCCCGGGTCCACTTGGTCGCTCGAGCGCATGATGGGCGGCATGCAGACGCCCGCGCCCTTTGACCTCACCGACGTGCTGGTGTTCTTCGGGAACATGCGTCTCCCTATGAAAAAACCCGGGCTCATGAGTGAGGCTCTGGAGCACCTCCGTGCGAGCGTGACACTGGGTAAGGAGATGTGGGTCCACTACGACCGCGAAACAGACAACGACCGCGAGTGGATCCCGAACCCTGACCAGACCGCGGCGTTCAGCGAGGCGCAGGTCGACGCGCAGATGCGCGACGCCTGGCTGCTCTTCCTCGACGAGGCCGATGACATCCTGCACGGGCGCAAAGTGCTTCGCTTCTGGCGCGGCGACGGATCACGCGGCATCGATGTGCCGAAGGTGTTCAACGAACCACAGGATTTCGACCTGCTGTACTGGATCCAAGGCTCCGCCGCGGCGCCCTACCTGCGTGAGGGCGAATTCACCACGCCGGGCACATGGGCGCAGCTGGAGACGGTCTTCGATCGTCGGGTGTTCCGGTTCGCGTTCTGGTTCAACTAAGAAACACAGACCTCCTACTGGCACGGCCCCCACGCGGCGAGCAGCACCGCCGCATCGCCGGCTTCCGTGTTGCCGTCGCCATCAAGATCACGCGCGGGGGTGCCCCACGCGGCGATCAGCTCTGCCAGATCACCCGCGTCCACGACGCCTGAGCCGTCGAAGTCGGCCGGGCACCCCAGATCGCAGGACGCATCGCTGATGCGCAGATCGTCGATCCCCGCCTCCACAATCGACGGATCGCCGGTGTCGCTGGCGATGAAACGCACACGCATCTGCGATGTGGGTTCGAGCACGTCCGCGATGCGGAACCGCTTCACGACCCACTCCCCGGCGTTGTCGGTCACGATCTCCAGCGTGAACCAGGTCTTCCCGTCGTCGTTCGAGATCTCGACGTTCATCTGATCGAGGTTCGGGTTCGAGCCGCGGTCGTTGGAGTACCAGCGGGCGTACTCGATGAAGGGCTCGCCCCCCGTTGTCGCGTCCAGCAGCGGCGAGATGAGCGTCGTGAAGCCACCGTCCACGTCGTTGTTCCCGAGACCGCCACCGGGAACCCCGTTGCCCGTAACAAAGCAGTGCTGCCCGGTCGGCGTGCTGTCGGCGTCCGGAGCGGCGTCCGTCCCGTTGGGGATCGCACGCTCCCACGCACCGGTCGTCGCCGTGTCCTCGGGCAACCCCGCGGCCCACCCGGTGGACGGCAGCTCGACATCGTCCTCAAAAACCGTGTCGAAATCCGTCGCGACAATCGCCGAGAACGTCTCAACCGGGGCGCTCAACGGTTCACGAACGATCGCCCCCGTGGACGCTTCGACCTCGAAGTAATACTCGACGACCTCGCCACAGGCGAGGTCAGGAAACACCGCGGAATAGGTATCGCCGCTCAGCGGCGCGAGGTCCACAGACTGCCCGTTGACAACAAGACGCGGCGTGTCGGCGAGCGCGAAGCCCGTGGTAGGGGATACAAGCACGTCGAGAGTTTGTCCGATCGGCGCGAGCTGATCGGGCGCCTCACCCACGAGCTGGATCTGCGCTGGGACGCCCCCGGAAACCGCAAAGGTCGGGTCCAGCACAAAGAGCCCGCCCTGAATATCGCTCAGGATGATGTTCCCGCTCGGGAAGAATGGGAAGAGGCTCCACGCGCCGTCGAGCGACGTGCTGTCCGGACCGCTGATCGTGTCGAACCATCCGGTCTCCACCGGGGCCGTCGGGTCGCCCGTCGCGTCGAAGACCCGCACCCCGCTCCGGTAGTTGGCCTCGAAGATGAACCCGTCCCGGGCGTAGAGGTTGTGATCGACGACGTTCAGACCGTTGGAAAACGTGTTGATGACCACCGGGTTCTCAAGATTGGAGACATCGATAACACGCGTGTTGACGGGGATCTCGAGGTTGCGCTCGTCGAGCTCGTCGTTCAGGTACAGCATCATGTTCGAGCGATCGAGCCAGCCCTGGTGAGCGTACACATGATTCGGGTAAACCGTGCGCGACATGCGGAACATGTTCGACTTGTCCGTGACATCGACGATGTCAAGCCCCGCGCCCCCCGCGTAGCAGAACGCGATCTCGCGCCCGGCGTACGGCCCCTCGGTGAACAGAACGACCTCGGCGTCATGCACATATGTGTCGGTGTACGCGCCGACGAACACAGGCGTCGCCGGGTTCGCCAGGTAGACCGCGACCAGCCCGCCGCTGTACCCGTTCGACCCGCACAGGTACGCGAAGCCAGATTCCTCGTTAATGGCGATGTTATGGCTCGCGATCGCTTCGCCGTCCAGATCAACGCTCGCGAGCAGTGAGACCTGCCCGTTGTCAACCTGCGACAGATCGATCACCTGCAAACCGCCGCCGGTCTCGTTCACCGCGAACGCGTGCTCAGCGAATGTTTTGACATCTCCCCAGGGGCTGTCGGGATGATCGATCGTGCCGACGATCACAGGGTTGAACGGGTCGGTGATCTCAACCACGCCGATCGCGCTGTTGAGCCCCATGAGCGCGTATTCGCGCCCCGACGGCGCCGTGTAGCCCCAGCAGTCGTTGCCCTCGGTGAACTCGGGCCCGAAGTCCGCGAGGCTCACGCGCGAGAGCAGCGCGATGTTCTGGCTCTCAAACGTCGCGCCACGCACCGTGTCAGGCGCCGTTGAACTCCCGCACCCGCACCCGGCGCCGCACCCACACGAATCCCCGCACGCGCACCGGTAGTTATCGCAAGCGCCTGTTCCCCCATTGTCTCTTGGCCAAGGGGTGTTCGGGCCGACTTCTTCTTTGGTAAGCTCGGCAGAAGCGGGCAGTGCGAAAGCAATAGCAATAACAAAGCTCGATAAGCGCACGCATCGAGTAAGCATTCGGTCTCCTCCCAGTGCCAAGGCATCAAAGATCTGCATCGGCGTCTATAGCTTAGTCGCTCCTGCCTCAGCGCCGAGCATAAATCCCCCAAACAGATGGGTATCTTATGGGATGCCATGAGCTTGGCGACATGTCCATTTGGACGTCGGGAGCCCGCTGGTGTATACTGCCTGATCGCACATCATCATGCGTATTCGAGGCCGATGGCTTTTCTGAGGACGCCGCACGCGTCCGGGGACATTCCGGTTTCAAGGGCCCCGGAAGCCCGAACACTCCGGAATCAGAGACCCCCACTCCATGAGTTTTCACGATCTTCGGCTCAGCGAGCCTATCGTCCGCGCCATCTCCGCCCAGGGATACCAGCGCCCCACTCCGATCCAGGCCCAGGCCATCCCGCAGGCCCTGCGCGGGCGCGACGTTCTCGGCTGCGCCCAGACCGGCACCGGCAAGACCGGCGCCTTTGCACTCCCGATCCTCCACCGCCTCGCTTCAACCCCGGTCCCGAGCGCCCCGGGCCAGCCCCGCGCCCTCGTGCTCTGCCCGACCCGCGAGCTCGCGTCGCAGATCTTCGAGAGCTTCTGCGCGTACGGCAGGAACCTCCCCCTGCGCCACACCGTGGTCTTCGGCGGCGTCGGCAAGGGGAATCAGGTCCGCAACCTGCGCCGCGGCGTCGATGTCCTTGTCGCCACACCAGGACGATTGCTCGACCTCATCGGAGACGGCGCGATCGACCTGAGCCGGGTGGAAACGCTCGTCCTGGACGAGGCCGACCAGATGCTCGACATGGGTTTCATCCACGACATCCGCAAGGTGGTGCGCCTGCTGCCGGAACGCCGCCAAACATTGTTCTTCTCCGCCACGATGCCGACGGAAATCCGCTCGCTCGCCGATTCGATCCTGCGCAAACCCGTCTTTGTTGAAGCTGAGCGCGTCGGCTCCACCGTCGAGGCTATCGATCAGTCGGTCTACCACGTCGTAAAGAAGAACAAGCCCGAGCTGCTCGGGCGTCTCCTGCGCGACGAACGGATGGAGCGCACCCTTGTTTTCTCGCGCACCAAGCACGGCGCCGACAAGCTGGTGAAGGTGCTCCGGCGCGTCGGCGTCGAGGCCGCGGCGATCCACGGCAACAAGAGCCAGAACGCGCGCACCAGAGCGCTCGCTTCATTCAAGCGAGGACGCACGCGCGTGCTTGTGGCGACTGATATCGCTTCACGCGGGATCGACGTCGATGGCGTGACGCACGTCGTTAACTACGACGTACCGAACGTGCCCGAGAGCTACGTCCACCGCATCGGGCGCACGGCTCGCGCCGGGGCGTCGGGAGTCGCGGTGTCGTTCTGTGATTATGCGGAACTCAGCGACCTGCGAGCAATCGAACGCCTCATCAAGCAGCGTCTGACCGTCGTCGAGGCTCACTCCGAGTTGCTCCATGACGCCCCGGAACACGCCCCACGTGCTGCCAGAAAAAACGGACGTAAGGCCTCGTCGCAGCCCGCGCGTCGTCAACGCCCGGCAGCGACGCGCAAGAAGCGCCCGAGACGCAAGGCCCCCGGTCGCCCCTCGCGCCGCTGATAGAGTTTCTCCCGCGGGAGCAATGTAACACCCAACAGGCATTGGCTCACCCGCCTGGAGCGATATTCCATCCCAGCAGCCTGAGCCCGTCCTCCTCCTTCAGCAGCAGCACACACTCCCAAAGACGACCGTCAAGGCCGCTCTTGCAGCGAACGACGCTGCGCCCGTCACTTCCCGCGCTCATCGCCAGCGGCGTAAGGGCGCCGCTCCGATCACGCTTTTCCGACACCAGCCGCACCCAGCGTTCATCTCTCCCGCTCCTGATCGCTTCCGCGCGCAGAAACCGGTGCGCGAACTTCTCCAGCTGGGCTCGCTCCCCGGAGTTGTACGCGGCAAAGAACTCCTCGAACGCGCGCCCGACGGCGTCGTCGCCGAAACCGTCAGCCGCCACATCGCGCACCTCCGCCATGCCATCGTGCGCGCCGGGAGGCGCCGCGAGCGTCTCATCGATCCACGCGACGATCGAGGACACCCGCGTGTACATGTCAGTCGAGCCGTACGCCCCGGGACGCCCGTCCGAAGCCGAACTTACTCCGGCGACTCGCGCCGCCCCATCCGCCACGATCAGCAGCGGCCCGCCGCTATCGCCGGGAGCGCCGACACCCTCTCCCTCAAGCCCCTTCGTGCCTCGGGTCAGTGAGATAAAGAGCAACCGATCATTAGCGCGATCGACAACGTTCCGCACCGCACGGCGTCGGCCGTCGGTGTGCTCGACCTCACCGCCGGCGGGGCCAAAATCACCGCAACCAACGATCAGCGCTGTACTGCCTACTTCGTCGCGTTCCCTGTACAGCGCAGCCGGGACGACACCCTCGACGGGGGCTGAAAGCCGGATCAACGCCGCATCGACCCTCGGCGGCATCCCCGGGCGGGCAGACCGCGCCTCAGGATGCAAGACGATCCCGGCGATCCCGTATCTCTCGCCCTCGATCTCAACGTGCGCATCAAAGGGCGACATGCCGCGCGCGACATGCGCCGCGGTCAGAATCCACTCGGGCGCAATAAGCGTCCCCGACCCGCCGCCAACTTGTGCTGCAAAGGCGTACTCCTGCGCGCGTTCGAGTGTCGCATCAAGCGGTTCGTCGTGCCGCTGATACACCCCCAGGCACGCCCCGCACATGAGGAACCCACAAACACACCACGCGAACGCCGTACTTGTGCTGCGATCCATGTCAAACCTCCAGTTCCGGCCATGAGCCGTTGCCCGTCTGGACGCCGGCGCAGGGGCTGCCCGTCGTATTTATTGTAAAATATTAAATATTTCAAGAAATAGAATCCAGAAACCCTACAATGAAATATGCCCCGACGCTCACTCAAACGCCCCCTCGTCGTCAGCCAACCCTCGCAGCTCAAGGCGCTCGCCAGCCCGACGGCGTTCCGGATCGTCTCCGCCTTCGAGCGCTTGGGCAGCGCGAGCGTCGCCGAGCTGGCCGACGCGCTCGGTGAGCCGGCCGAGTCGCTCTACTACCACGTCAAACGCCTGACGCGTGTCGGCATCCTCACCCAGGCCGGCGTCAAGCCGACCGAAGGCCGCTCGAGCGCGGTGTACGAGTTCCCGGGTCGCGAGCTCGTCCTCGATCATCGGAACCGCAGCCCCCCGTTCGTCCGCGAGATGGAACGAGTCGCCGGCGCTCTCCTGCGCATGGCCCAAAGGGGATGGATCAGAGCGCTCCGCTCGGGCGGCGCTCGTTCATCCGGCGCCACAAGGACGCTGATGATCCAGCAGCACCACGCCCGCCTGCGCCCAGCCGATCTCCGCGAACTCAACATCAAGCTCGAAGAGATCGCGAGCTTCATCGCCGAGCACGACGCGTGCGGGACGACGGACGCAAGAACACGTCAGGAGTGGGTCTCCCTGACCATGTGCATGTTCCCGCAGCACGCAGAAACCGCTGAATAACAAAGAAGATGGGCCCGGAGGGACTCGAACCCTCACCCCGCTTGCGCGGAAGCGGATTTTAAATCCGCCGCGTCTGCCAATTCCGCCACGGGCCCGATGGGCCCGAGTGTACTCAGCCCCACGCGGCCAAGAGGGTGGCCAGGTCGAGGGCGCTGACCACCCCGTCCCCGGTGAGATCAGCGGCGCACCCGCCGCACGATCCCCACGAAGCGAGGAGGATCGCCAGATCGCCCGCGCCAACCACGCCGTCCCCATCGAGATCTTCAGGATCAGTCGCGACACCGGTGAACGTCGCGATGATCTCGTTCCCGACGATCGAAGCGGTCCAGTCATCACCCGGAAAGTCGTAGCTGGCGAAATCGCCGACGATCGCGTCGGCCCGCAGCGCGACGAAGCTCTGGTCCGTCGCCGGGGTGAACCCGTCGGCCACCGTGAGCACGAACGTCCCGGTCAGCGTCGCCGTCCCGTCAACGTCCAGCGTGCTCGGCGTATTGCCGGCCTCGAAGAGCAGCGCCCCGTCGCCGACGATGCCAGCGAAGCCAACGTCGCCCGTGACGCTCATCACGCCCCGGGGCTCGATGGCGCCGGAAGCCTCGATATCACCGGCCACCGAACCGCCGCCCGAGAGCGTCCCGCCCGAGAAAAGCCGCACCAGCGGAGCCGAGAGCGTCGCGGCGGGGCCCAGATCGATCGTGCCCAGGCTGAACGCCCCCGGCGCGATATCGACCCGCAGCGTCGCGCCGAGGTTCCCGTCAAGACGAAGCGTCGCGAGCGAGTTGTTCCCGCTAGCAACGCGCAGGCGGTTGCAGATGGTGATGTGCGCCGCCCCGAACGTGATGTCGGTGCTGCCGCCGTCGCCAACAAGCACGTCGCCCGAATAGTCGAACAGCCCGCTCGAGATCGTCGCGTTGACATCGCCGGAGCCGCGCGCGAACACGAGATTGTTCCCGCGCATCGTTCCCTGCGAGAAGTTCAGCGTGGCGTCGCCGCCGTCGCCGATGATCGCGTTACCGGGCCCCGTGTCGATCTCACTCGCGGCGCCGCTCAGCGTCACCACGCCGTCGCCGGGGCCGTCGCCCACGCAAAGACCGTTGAGCACCGCGGACGCGCCGTCCATGACCTCGAACGTCGCGCCGCTCACCTCGCCAACCGTGACGAACGTCGCATCGAGCATCGAGCCTGCCCCGCTGAGCGTGACCCGCCCCTGCCCGCCGGACTCACGCCCCATGAGGATCTGCCCGCAGTCGATCAGCCCGCCGCCGAGAACATCGATCGAGCCCTCGCCGCCCGCGCCAACATCGAGCCGCGCGGGAATCTCCAGGACGCTCGTCGCCCCGCCGATTGTCATAGACCCCGTCGAGCCCGCGTCGCGTGCCACAATCATCGTGTGCCCCGCGAGCGTGCCGCTGACCAAGAGCAGCGAACTCGCCACACCATCCGAACGACCGACGGTCAGCGCCGCAGGAGGTGAACTGATGAACGTCAGATCCAGACGGCTCGAGCCGAACTGAAACACCGGGCTCGACCCGTCGATCGCGACGTACCCCGCCTCGGCGTCCGAGTTCAGCGTCACACTGAAACCGCCCGGGACATCGAAGATCCCGCCGTCTGTCAGCCCGGGCGTCACCCCGCCTGCCCACGACAGATTGTTCGTGAACTCGCCGCTCTGGGCGGAGAGCCAGGAGATCTCCGCCCCGTGCGCCGCGCACGCGCACAGAACCACCGAGATCATCAATGTTGCTTCTCTTCGCACGCTCGAAACCCTCCCCGGGCAATCATCCGCCTCTATCTACGCTCCCAACGCGACTCCGGTTGCCTCAACCCCACGCCGCCAGCAGAACAGCCAGATCCCCGGCGTCCACCGAGCCGTCGCCGTTGAAGTCCGCCGGGCACCCCGGGCAGGGCCCCCACGAGGCCAGAAGCTCGGCAAGGTCAGCCGCGTCAACATCACCGTCGCCGTCCAGATCGGGCCCAAGAGCGACGACGCCGGCGATGAACAACCCCGTGCCCCACTCGATCTGGTTGTTGTCCGGGGGCGTCAGGCCCGCCAGGAACGCAACATTGCCAGCGGAGTCGATCGCCGGGCTCCCGCCGAAGACGGGGCTGCTCGCGACGTTCTGATCAAGCCGCCCCGTTCCCAGATCGGTCTCAACGAGATCGTCCTCGGTAGCGATAGCGACCAGCGACGACCCGTCGCCGGCCCACACCGCCCGCTGCCCGCTCGCGTTAAAGGCGCGGAAGGCGACCACGCCCGCGTCGTTGGCGGCCGGCGCGAAAAACTCGATCTCGCTGATCTCGGCGTCCGCTTCGCTTGCGATCTCGACGAGCGTCGTCCCGTCGCTCAGATACACGCCGCGGTTGAGCGTGTCGGCGTCGCGGGCCATGAAGGCCACCCAACCGGAATCGGTCAGGCTCACGCTGTTGTCGAAGCTGGCGAACTGCGACATCGGATCGCTGTCGCGATCGACGGCGATGACGGTGCTTGTGCCGTCCACATTCCAGACCCGGATCTCATCGGGCTGCGACTCACCGAACATACCCGCGGCCCCGCGCCGGGCCTTGCCCGCGATCTGATCGTTGTTGTTCATCGAGGGGGTGAAGAGGAACGAGTACGGGCTGGCTGGCACAACGCCGACCTCGGCCACATGGATCGCCGGCGACAGCCCGCCTCCGACAAGATCCGACCCGAAGAACTGATCACCCGAACCCGTGCGTCCGCGGAAGCCGATCCGCATCCCGTCGGTAATCTGCGGCGTGCTGTACCCGCTCAGCAGATTGACGCTGAACGCCGACATGGCGCCATCTGTATCGACGAGGATCACACCGTCGTCAGCGCTGAGTGATTGTTCGACGACGATCTCGCCGTTCTCGTTGAGCGAGGAATCGGAAATAAAACCGCTCGATGTGAAGAGCAGCGCACCGCCATCGCCATCGTCGTACCACACCGACTCCGAACCACCGCTGGTGGAAACGGCGATGCCCGCGGTGTCCGAAAGCGACGGCTTGGCGTTCGAGAAGAACACGCCGTTGGGGACGTTGAACGCGCCGCTGAAGTTGGCCCGGGCGATGAGGTCGGGGGCCTCGTACATCAGCCCGCCCGCGAGCGCGGTGGTCGGCACGGAAAGCGCGAGCGCGATCGCGCCCGTTCGGTAGCTGCTCATAAGAATCTTCTCCTCCACACGCAGTATACACCGCATGAAACAGCCTACGAACGCCGATAATCGCTTCTATTCGCGTTCCTCGGCGACCCGGCGAGCGGCCTCAAACGACTCCCCCGCGGGGAAGCCGCGGCGTTGGAGTTGCCCGGCGAGGCGGCGGACGAGGGTTTCGTGATCAACGACGTGCCCCATGCGCGCCGCGCGTTCCCGTGCGGCCGTCAGGGCAGCGTCGGAGCCCTCAGCGGCGAACTCCTCCGCGATGCGCGCGGCGAGCGGCCCTGCGACGCCGCGAGAAATCAGCTTGGACTCGATCCAGCGGGCGCCGGCGGTTTCCTTGTTGGCGAGTCGCTTGGCGAAATCGCGGGCGTAGGTCTCGTCGTCGAGCAGGCCGACGCGCTTGAGGTCGTCGATCACCGCGTCGATGACGTCGCGCTCGAAGCCCTTCTGGAAGAGTTTGTCGCGCACGCGCCGTTCGGTGGTCGCGGCGTGCCCCAGGTACGCGAGCGCGGCGTCTTTCGCTTTGCCGAGCTCGCTCACTGGAAGATCCCCCGGCCGGCGGGGCGGGCGTTCACGCAGTACCCGCGGCAGAGGTCGTCTGTCTCGCACTTCCAATTGCGGGCGTGGCAGGCGCGCCGCCCGTGCCAGATGATCATGTGGCTGGCGTCGCACCAGGAGTCGCGCGGGAAGAGCGCCATCAACCGGCGCTCAACGGCGCTCACCGTCGCGTCCGGTGGGGCAAGATCGAAGCGCTTGCTGAAGCGGTCGATGTGCGTATCGACGACAAAGCCGACGTTGATATTGAACGCGTTGCCGAGGACGACGTTGGCCGTCTTGCGGGCCACGCCGCGGAGTTCGAGGAGCTCATCCATGGTTCGAGGGACTTCGCCGTCGTGTTGTTCGACGATCGCGCTCATCGCCTCGTGCAGCGACTTCGCCTTGTTGCGGAAGAAGCCGAGCGATTTGACGTAGGGCTCGATCTGCTTGGGCGTCGCTTCGGCGAAGTCGGCGGGCGTGGAGAAGCGCTCGAAGAGTCCGGGCGTGGCCTTGTTGACGTTCACATCGGTGGTCTGAGCGCTCAGAATGGTGGCGGCGAGGAGTTCGTGGGGCGAGGCGTAGTCGAGCTCGCAGTGAGCGTCGGGGTACTTCTCGCGGAGCTTGGCGAGGATACGCCTGGCGCGGCGTTTCTCGGCGTCGCTCACCTCAGGCAACTCGAAGGGGATGTCCTTCAGGCCGCGGGGGTTGGTGGGGGTGAGCGTGGTCACGTCGGCTCTTTCCGCGTGACGCCGCTGACCAGCAGGGCGAGGAGCGTGAGAACAGCGATGGCGCCCATCGCGCGGGAGGCGACGGGGTGGCGGGCGTCGAAGCTGGCGCGGAGTTGGTCCGCCGCGGCGGTGTTGCCTTCGGAGGCCGCGCTCCAGAAGCCGGTGAGGTCGGCGTGCATGGGCTGAGCGACGAACAGCACATACCACACAAAGACCCCGGCCGGCGCGAGCGTGAAGACGAGGCGCCACCAGCGCCGCGGCGTGCGCATGGCGAAGAGAATGAACATCGTGAAGACGGCCAGTGCTGCACAGGCGAGCTGCACACCGTCGGCGATCGCGAAGACACGGGCCATCACATGCCCGGCGGCGATGATCCCGTGATCTTCGGAGTAAGCCGCAAAGGCGGGGAGGGCCGGGTCGAGGGCCTGCATCTCGGGGAAAGCGATGGCGGCGGTGACACCGGTCATGACGAGGGCGCCGAGCCAGACGCCCAGGGCGCCCGGGTGCAGCGTTTCGAGGAGGGCGCGGACGCGTTTCATGCGGGCATCGTACCCGCCTCGCGTGAGCGGGCGGCGGGGCGTACAACATGCTGGTGACCCGGGAACCATCCATCGCGATCGGCGCGCTCGATGGCTCGCCGCGGGAGCGTCTGCAAGCCGCGCACGATCTCCGCGCCCGTGCGGTGACGCTCGATGCGACGCTGGCGGGCCTGCGTCCACGTGAGCTTGACCGCTCGGCCCGGCGCGGGCTGTGCGCCCTGCTCCGCCGCCTGGAGCTGCGCCTGGAAGGCATCGATCTCTTCATTCCCGCGGAACACTTCGCGGACACGTCCCGCCAGGACCGTGCGCTGAGCGCCGTGCGTGAGGCGTGTGAGTTTCTGGTTGAGGCGTCGTCGCTGGTCGAGACCACGCCGATGGTTCATCTCACGACCGCCGATGGCGAAGCCGGGCGCATCAGTGAGGAGACGGGCGTCGCGCTGAGCGCGCCGGTGGAGGCGGCGCCGCCGTTTGTTCGCTCGGTTGATCTCGGGAAGGAGCTTCTCGCGGAGCGTGACCCGCTGAAATCACTCGGGGCCGCTGAGAATCTCGGCGTCGTGCGTTTGCGCGACTCGAAAGCGGGCTCGGCGGTCGCTCTCGGCGAGGGAGAGCTGGACCTGATGGGCGCGCACGCCGTCGTTACCACCACCGCACCGGGCGCCTCGCTCGTCATCGATCCCCGAGGCCTGCCCGGCGCGCGCGCGGCGGCGGGGCGGTCGCTTACGGCTTGGGCCGACGCGGCCCGCTCGCCTTTCTAACATCCGCGTATGCCATCGTCCCGCGACTATTACGACGTGCTGGGTGTTTCCAAGAGCGCGAGCGCCGACGAGATCCGTCGGGCGCACCGCACGCTCGCGCGGAAGTTTCATCCGGACGTCAACAAGTCCGAGGACGCGGCCAAGCGCTTCCAGGAGATCCAGGAGGCGTACGACGTGCTGGGCGACGAGGAGGCGCGGAAGAAGTACGACCGCGTGGGGCACAGCGCGCATGTGAGCGGCATGGGCGACAACCCGTGGGGCGCCGGCGTGCGCTGGGAGGGCGCGGGCGACGGGATGGGCGGCGGCTTCGGCTCGGTGATCGAAGAAATCTTCGGCGGCCCCAAACGCGGGGCGCGTGCTCGTTCCCAGCCGCGGGCCGGTCAGGCGGTGCACACCGAGGAGCGCATCCCCTTCGACCTCGCGCTGCGCGGCGGCGAACACACCGTGCGGGTCACGCGCGGCGGATCGACGCAGGCGTACTCCGTGCGGATCCCGAAGGGCGTGAGCGACGGCGCCAAGCTGCGGGTGAAGGGCGCCGGGCGACCCAGTCGCAGTGGGGGGGCGCCGGGCGACCTGATCATCGCGGTGAGGATCGAGGCGCACCCGCTGCTCAAACGCGACGGCATGGATCTGACCATCGAGACGCCCGTGACCGTGGCGGAGGCGACGCTCGGGGCATCGGTCGAGCTGCCAACACCCGGCGGGCGGGTGACATTGACGATCCCAGCCGGCACGCCCTCGGGGGCACGCCTGCGGTTGAAGGGTCGCGGGATTGAAGACGAGCAAGGACGACGCGGCGATCTCTACGCGGTCATCAAGATCGTGCCGCCGAAATCGCTCAGCGGGCAGGACGCGGCGCTGATGGAAGAGCTCGGCCGACGAATGGGGAACCCACGGACCGGGCGAGGGTGGAGCTAAAGCTTCTCAGTTCACCGGGGCGTCGGCGATGACACTGGTAACGCCAAGCTGATCCTGCGCCCGCTCGGCCTGGAAGCGAGTTGGGAAGCTCCCGATGTGGACCAGGTAGAGACGCTCGCCGGCGGAGCCGCGACCGTGGACCACACGGGGCTGGCCCAAGCCGCGTTCGGCGGCCATGGCGCGGGAGTTCTCTACCAACCGCGCCGCGCGGGCGCGGTTGGCGAAAGCGCCAAGTTGGATGGCGTAGGCCCCCTTGTTGTGGGCGACGCGTGAGTTCCAGGCGTCGCCCGAGCGCCGCGGCGAGAGAGCGAGGCGGCGCTGAGCCGCGGCTTCGCGGGAGTTGCCGAGGCGTTCGTAGGCCAGGGCCGCGTGGGCCCGGGCCCGGGAGGCGTCGCGGCCTTCGAGAAGATCGGCCGCGCGGGAGAGCTCCCTCGCGGCCTCTTCGTAGCGCCCTCGCTCGAACTCGATGATGCCCACGGTGGCCGCGGCGTTGCCGGCGATCTCGTGGTCGCTCGCGGTGGTCAGCGGGCGCAGCGTGAGCAGCGCGGCGGCGTGATCGCCCGAGGCGTGGGCGGCGAGCCCCTCGATCAGGCGGGCCCGCTGGGCCTCGTCGCCATCGGCCCGCTTCGCCTGGTGGGCGGCGGCCTGGCGGGCGTCGTCGTAGCGTCCCTGCTGGTACGCCTCGGCGTAATCCGTATCCTTCGGCGTCGAGCCGCACGAGGCGGCGAGCGGCAGAACAAGCGAGGCGCAGACGATGCGGAAGCGGGCAGTGCTCACGGCTTGGGACTCCTCAAGGGTCGATCGGTTGGGCAATGAGACGTATCGGCCGAGCAGCGTCTCCCACTGGAAGACGCGCCGATGAGCGTCCACTGGCCGATTCTGCGCAAACTGGCGTGTCGCCCCGGGCGTGTCGCCGTTATCGATGACCAGAAGACGTGGAAATCAGCAGAGATCCTCGTCGCCGCCCTGCATCTGGCGTCGGAGATCGAAAAACGCAGCCAGTCACGGACCATCGCCACGCTGCTGCCCACCTCGGGGCTCTTCCCGGCAGCGGCCCTCGCGGGGTGGATGCTGGGGCGAACGGTGGTGCCCCTCAACTACCTGCTGAGCCACGAGGAGATCGACTGGATCACCCGCCACTGCGGCGCCGACGCCGTGGTGACGGCGAGCCCGATCCTGGAAGCCCTGGAGTACGAGCCCTGCGTGCGGGCCATCCGCATAGATGAGATGTCGTTCAAGGGCATGCCCGAGCCGCGCTTGCCGAAGGGCGCCGGGGTGGACGATCTCGCGGCGCTGATCTACACCTCGGGCACGAGCGGGCGCCCGAAGGGGGTTGAACTCACCCACGGCAACCTGCGGGCGAACGTGCGCCAGATCGACGAGTGGGTGCGCTTCGCGCGCGACGACAAAATGCTCGGCGCCTTGCCGCAGTTCCATTCGTTCGGGTTCACGGTGCTGACGCTGCTCCCGCTGACGATCGGCATCCCGGTGGTGTACGCGGCGCGGTTCGTGCCGACACAGATCGTGAAGCGCCTGCGCGAGCACCGCCCGACGTTCTTCGTCGCGCTGCCCTCGATGTACAACGCGCTCTCGACGGTGAAGAGCGCGACGGCGGAGGACTTCGCCAGCCTGCGCTACATCGTGTCGGGTGGGGAACCGCTGCCCGAGAGCGTCTTCGAGACGTACCAAGAGCGCTTCGAGAAGACCATCAACGAGGGGTACGGGCTGACGGAGACATCGCCGGTGACGAACTGGTGCCGCCCGCACGAGTTCCGCCGTCGCTCGGTGGGGAAAGCGGTGCCCGATGTTGAGATCGGCATCGTGGACGTCGAGACGGGGCAGGAACTCCCGGCGGGCAAGGACGGCGAGGTGCGCCTCGGCGGGCCGAACATCTCGCGCGGGTACTACAAGGAACCCGAGCTGACGGCGGCGATGCATGATGAGAAGGGACGGCTCAAGACCGGCGACATCGGGCGGCTTGACGCCGACGGGCACCTCTACATCACCGGGCGGCACAAGGAAATGCTGATCATCGCGGGGGAGAACGTCTTCCCGCGGGAGATCGAAGAGGTGCTCAACCGTCACCCGAGCGTGCAGAGCTCAGGGGTGGTGGGGCTGAAGGATCCAATGCGCGGCGAGGTGGCGGCGGCGGTGGTGGAACTGGTCGAAGGCCAGACGCTCGACGAGGACGCGCTGCGCCGCTGGTGCCGGGATGAGATCGGTTCCGCACGCACGCCGCGCCACGTGGCGGCGTTGGCGGAGCTCCCGAAGGGGCCGACGGGGAAGATCCAGCGCCGGGAGCTGAAGCGGATGATCGAGGCGGGGGAGATCGATCTCGCAGCGGCGAGCGGCGCATAAAAAACGCCGACCGTGCGGTCGGCGCTCAAGTGCCCGGGAGAGGACTCGAACCTCCACCCCGAATAATCAGGACCAGCACCTCAAGCTGGCGCGTCTGCCAATTCCGCCACCCGGGCTGCGGGTTTCGCGCGCGACCGGACGGCCGCAGGCGAGCCGGACAGTGTTCGGGCTTGGGCGGGTTCTGTCAAGCGGAGCGGTCGTCGTCGGGGTCCGCCGGGGGCGTGGGCATACGCCGGGCGGATTCTTCCCAAGCATCCGGCCCCCAAGCGTGACGCTTCCGCTGCGGCGCGCTGGTGGTGAACCAGCTGCGTGCGTAACGCATCGCGGCGAAGGCGACGATCAGCACCACGATCAGCCCGCCCATGAACAGCACGAGGGTGCGCAGGGAGACGGCCTGGGCGGTCTGGGCGAGCATGTCAGCTCACCATACGGGCGATTCCGGAACCGGGATCCCACGCGGGCGTAAGATCTGGCGTGGCGAGATCCCTTGCAGACCGGCCTTCGGATGTCCGAAAAGCTCCCCGCAGCGCACGCCTTGCGCGGCTGGGGGGGTCGCTGGCCCGCCCGATCGGGGCCCTCGCCCGGAATGCTGACCCCGCCTTAGCGGCGCGTCCGATGGAATGGACGCCCCGTGCTTTGGGGTTGGACCTCCTGAGCGACACAGAAGGAGCGCGATGAACCTCTTCTCACGCCACGCCCGATTCGTTTCCCTCGCCGCCATCACGCTGACGGCTCTTGCCGCCCCCGCGTCTGCACAGGCCACCGCGCCCGCCGACAGCGACGTCTGGGACCTGGCGATCTCCGGACGCTCGGACGAGGCCTTTACGCTGCTGGAACGGAAGGCCGAGCAGTCGGGCGACCTGCGGGCGGCCCTCGCGCGTCGGGCAGCGCACCTCGAGAGCGTGGAAGAGAAGCGGGCCGAGCGTCTGGTCGAGGCCCACGAAGAACTCGCCGAGCACCTCGCCGAGGGCGACACGGTGCAGGCCCTGCGCAACGCCGTCGAGATCCACACGCTGGAAGACGACAAGACGGCGGTGCTGGCCAACCCCGCGTTCCGCGGTCTGGTCGAGAGCGCCCAGAGCGCCGCCGAGAACGCCGAGAAGCGCGGCGATTGGCTCGAAGCCTACGAGCTGTACTACCGCCTGAACCTGCTCTACGAGCAGGACCGGCGCTACCGCGAACCCTTCGAGCGCATCGGTCGACGCCTCGTGATGCTCCGCCTGTACGTCCCCGAGACGCTGTACCAGATGCGCAGCGACCGCCTCGTCGAAGAGGGCGAAGACGCGCTGCCCGAATACAACGGGCTGGCCGACGACTGGCGCGACAAGCTCACCGGTGTCACGCAGGCGATGCTCATCCGGGCCCTCAACCGCGCCGAGCGCTCGCACGTCGATAGCTCCGACCTGCGCTCGATGCTGCTCCGCGGCGTGGGCACGCTGCGCACCTTCGTGACCACGACCGAACTCGCCAGCGCTTTCCCGGTGCTCGAGAACGCGCGTCAGGTCAGCCGCTTCCTCGACGCGCTCGACGAGATCGAGCGCGACCTGAGCAACCAGCGCGGCAAGGCCGGCTACTTCGAGCTGGTCGGCGCCCTCAAGAGCGTAAACCGCGCCAACGAGCGCACGCTAGAGCTCCCCAGCGAGGCCGTACTCCACGAGTTCGGCAACGGCGCCATGGCCGACCTCGACGAGTTCAGCACCATCTACTGGCCCGACGAGGTCGAACAGCTCCAGCGCTCGACGCAGGGCAAGTTCACCGGCGTCGGCATCAAGATCGGCAACGACGAATCCCAGGCCGTCCGCGTGATCACGCCTCTGCAGGGCACCCCCGCGCAGCGCGCCGGCGTGCTCCCCGGCGACCTGATCGTGGGCGTTGACGGCGACTCGACCCTCGGCATCTCCCTCGAACAGGCCGTGGACCGCATCACGGGTGAAGAAGGCACCGAGGTGACGCTGACCATCGAACGCGAGGCGGTCGAGGATCCGATCGAACTCACGATGGTGCGAGCCGAGATCCCCATCCACTCGGTCAAGGGCTGGCGGCGCTCCGGCGAGCGCGAGACCGACTGGGACTGGTTCATCGACAAAAAGAACAAGATCGGCATGCTGCGCGTAACGCAGTTCGCCGAGGACACCACCCGCGAACTCCGCCGCGCCGTGCGTGAGATGAAGGCCCAGGGCGGCGTCAACGGCGTCATCCTCGACCTCCGCTACAACCCCGGCGGCCTCGTCAACGAAGCCGTCTCGGTCACCAACCTCTTCATCGAGGAAGGCCTGATCGTCAGCCAGCACGACGCCGACGGCGTGCAGCGCGAGAAGGAAGTCGCCCGCCCCGCCGGCGCCCTGCTCGCCGATGTGCCCGTGGTCGTGCTCATCAACGAAGGCTCCGCCTCCGCGAGCGAGATCGTCTCCGGCTGCCTGCAGGACTACGACCGCGCCGTCATTGTCGGCGCTCGCAGTTTCGGCAAGGGCTCGGTGCAGAACGTCTACACCATCGGCACCACCGAGCTCGCCCTGCTCAAGCTGACCACCCAGTACTACTACCTGCCCAGCGGGCGCCTCATCCACCGCAAGCCCGGCGCCGAGGTGTGGGGCGTGCAGCCCGACGTCGAGGTCGAGATGCTGCCCTCTCAGATCGCCGACTCGCTCATCATGCGTCAGGACGCGGACCTCTTCCTCGACGAGAACGACGAAGACTTCGTGGACCCGCAGCAGCTCATCACCGATGGCGCCGACACGCAGCTCGAAACCGCGCTGCTGCTGCTCCAGAGCCGCATCGCCTCACAGAACGCCCCCCGCGAGGTGCGGGTCAGCGACCGACGCTGAAGCCCAGATGCGCTCCCGGTCGATAACCCGGGCATGAACCAGATCAACGGACCGGCGCTGGTGATCGATGACGGCGGCGTGGCGGCCCTCGTGACGTGCTGTCTCGCGGGCGAGCCCTCGCGTCTGACGCCCTTCATCGCGTCAGGCTCAGCCGAGGACGCCGAGAGCCGCGCCGACGCTGTGAAACGCAAGGCCGACCTGCTGGGGCTGGCGACGCCGGTTGAGCGTTCATCGGGCGAAGCGAGCGACGACCCGCGGATCGAGACGACGGCGCTGCTCCTTGACGCCGGACGCGAGGCCCTGCGCCTCGGTCTCTCGACGATCGTCTGGCCCGTCCATCTGGGCATCGACCTCGACGCCATGGAACGCGCCCTCGACCGGGCCCGCCTGGTCGAGCGCCTGGTCACCCTCGACTCACCCCCCGGCGCCGAACTCCGCATCGAAACGCCGCTGCTCGACCTCAGCGACGCCCAGATCGCCGAGCTGGCCCGCGACCTCGACGCCCCGCTCGAGACGGCGTGGTGGTGCCGAAAGTCCGGCCCTGCGCCCTGCGGTCGCTGCGGCTCGTGCCGACGCTGGGAGGCGGTTCTGGGCCCGCAGAAGGCGGTTGGCAGCGGGCGTCAGAGCGGGTAGACTGCTCGGCTCGCCCCGCTGAACAGCTCAGCGCTGGGCGGCTTTGGAGCAGCAGCGATGTACGCGATCATCGAAGACAGCGGGACCCAGATCAAGGTGCAGGAAGGCGACGTCATCACCGTCGACCTGCGCGAGGTTTCCGACAACGCCAAGTCCATCACCTTCGACCGCGTGCTCGCGCTCGGCGGCGAGGGCGACGTTACGCTCGGTCAGCCCTACGTCAGCGGCGCCTCGGTCAAGGCCGAGATCGTCGACGCCGAGAAGAAGGGCGAGAAGATCGACGTCATCAAGTTCAAGCGCCGCAAGGGCTACCGGCGCAAGACCGGCCACCGCCAGCGCCACATGGTGGTGAAGGTCGGCTCGATCTCCGCCTGACGGTTCTTCATTCCTCCCGGATCTCTCACGGCCCGTCTCCTCCGACGGGCCGTTTTTTATTTGCCCGCAATTCAACATGACGGCAACGAAAAAGGGTGCCACTGGCAGCTCGCTGCCAGTGTCTGGCCGTAGTAGTCACCACAAAAAACGCAACCCAACCGCCAGCACAATCGTCGCGTACAGCCCCGCGATCAGATCATCCACCAGCACCCCCCAACCATGCGGCAGCTTCTGAGCCGCGTTCGCCGGCTGCAGCTTGGCGATGTCAAAGAACCGAAACAGCAGGAACGCCGCGCCGAGCACGAGCGTCAGGCGCAGGAAACCCTCGCCCGAGAGCGGGTCGCTGATCGCCGGCACAACCAGCAGCGGCAGGCACTGCCCGGCGACCTCGTCAGCGACGATCTGCCCGGCATCCTTCTTCCCCCAGCGCTGCTCGCCCCACTTCGTAAACGCCACACACGCGGCGGTCGCCAGCAGCAGCAGCACAATCATCACAACGCGCACGCTTTCAAGCGAAGCGCCTACGAGGATCATCACAGCGAAGAGCGCGGGCGGTGGCGTCGAGCCCCACGTGCCCGAGGCGGGCTTCATCAGCCCAAGCCCGCCGGCGGTGAGCGAAAGGAAACGCAAGCGATCGGCGAAGCTCACGGCGCGACCTCGGTTTTCACGAAAAGCGCTCGCAGGTAGGGGACGCCCGAGGCGAGCGTGACAAGCGTGACGCCCCAGAACAGGAGGTCGAGCGTCCAGCGGGCCCAGCCGCCGGCAGTGAGATCGGCGGGAGCCGCGAGCCACACCAGCAGCAGCGCCAGCGGGACGGCGACGGACTGCAGCACCATCTTGAGCTTGCCGATCCCGATCGCCCCGAAGGAAACGCCCGTTGATTCCAGCACCGCCCGCATGCTGGTGACGAGGAACTCGCGGGCGAGGATGGCGACGACCATCCACGGTTCGAGCCCTGAGACGGCGCGCCCAAGCCCGTCGTCGTAGAAAATCGGCGAAGCCAGCAGCACCAGCGCGCCCATGACGAGGACTTTGTCGGCGGCTGGGTCGGCGACGCGCCCGAACAGGCTGATCACGTTCCATTTGCGGGCGAGGTGACCGTCGAGGGCGTCGGTCAGCGCGGCGACGACGAAGAGCGCAAGCGCGGTCGGCAGCGCCCACGCGTGCATCTCGGGATAGCGGTAGAACGACAACACCGCGACGAAGGCGAGCGTGAGCACCAGTCGCCCGACGGTCAGCGCGTTGGGGAGGCGGCGCTGGAGCGTCGATGGGGGGCGCGTCTCGCCTGACATACGAGGGATGGTACCGGGCCGGCCTTTGGGCGTGGGCGGAACGCGACAGGTTGGGTGCTGTTGCTGGGTTGGTCGGGCGCGTCTATCCTGCCCGCCTTCGTGGGCGCGAGCAGCGCCTTCCCGCAGGGAAAGGGCCGACGTGGAGCTGAGTCTCAGCGATCTCTTCGTGCATCCGGTGATCCTCTTCACCGGGCTGGCGCTCGGAGCGATCGGCGTGTGGTTCGCGATGCCCCGGGCCAGCCGGGCCCCGCGCGAGCTGGGGGCCATCGTCGCCGCCGCGGGCGTCGGGCTCGTCATGCTCACCGTCTTCCTGAACTTCGGCATCGAGCAGGCGCCCAACCTCTTCTTCTACGTCTTTGCGCTCATCGGCCTTGGCTCGGCGCTGCGGGTGATCACCCACCCGCGCCCCGTCTACGCCGCGCTTTTCTTCATCCTCACGATTCTCAGCTCCGCGGGGCTGTACATCCTGCTCTCGGCGGAGTTCCTGACCTTCGCGCTGGTGATCATCTACGCCGGCGCGATCCTGATCACCTACCTCTTTGTGATCATGCTGGCGACGCAGGCCCCCTCTGAGGACGCGCCGCAGGAGCTGGACGAGGCCGACCGCATCGCCCGCAACCCCATCGGCGCCGTCTTCGCCGGCTTCCTCCTGCTGGCGGCGCTCACAGGAATGTTCAACTCGGGCGTGCGCAGCCTGCCGCCGCCGCCCGACAACGTCGCCGCCGACGGCGTGCTGACCATGCTGCCCCTCAAGATCAAACGCGAACTGGTGGCGATGGGCTTCCCCAGCGAACTCCAGGTGGGCAACGACCCCGCCCGGGGCCTGACGATCAACGCCGAGAACAACGCCCGCTTCCTCCTCACCAAGCTCGACTACGAAGTCGGCCTGCCCTTCGTCAAGCGGTATCACGCGGCCCAGGCGATGACGCGCGAAGGCATGGCCCGCACGCGCTACCTCGCCAACCTGCGTGTAAGCAGTGGCGGCGAGGCCGTCCCGATGTTCGCGGCCAACGAAGAACTCAACCCGCTCCCCGAAGAGACCTTCAACCTCTTCCTCTTTGAGGACGGGCGCCCCGCGATCGTCATGCCCAACACCAGCCCGCGCCCCGCGGACCTCGCCGCAAACGCGCCGTGGCCGCCCGATTCGTGGCTGATGATGGTCAAGATCCCCGACGACGTGCGGGCCGTGAACCTCGAACGCGTCGGTTTCGCGCTGCTCGCCGAGCACCCGCTGGCCCTCGAACTCGCCGGCGTCATCCTGCTCATGGCCCTGGTCGGCGCCGTCGTCATCGCCCGCAAGCAGATCGAGTACGGCGAGGCCGAGACCGAGATGGCCGCAGAGCGGAGCGTCGCGTGATGCTCGCCGACACGACGACCATGCTCGCCCAGCTCGCTTGGCCCGCGCCGATGGGCGGCGTCACGCTCTTTCACTACCTCTTCGTCGCGGCGTGCCTGTTCGCGCTGGGCGTCATCGGTTTTCTCTCCCGGCGCAACCTCATCATCATGTTCCTCTGCACGGAGCTGATGTTCCAGGGCGCCGGGCTCGCGCTCATCGCCTTCGGGCGCCACTACCTGAACCACACCGGCGAGGTCTTCGTGATCTTCGTGCTGACCATCGCGGCGGCGGAGGCGGCCCTCGCCCTCGGGCTCGTCGTCTACCTGTACCGGCGCAAGGGCACGCTCGACGCCGAGGCGTGGTCGGGGCTCAAGGGGTGACGCGTGCTTGAGACCTTCACGACATTCCTGGCGGCCGCAGAAGGCGCGAGCGAGCACGCAGCCAAAGCCATCGAGCTACCGGCTGCCCAGACCGAAAAGCTCGGCTACCTGCTGCTGATCCCCCTCCTCCCGCTCCTCGGCGCCGTGCTTTGCACCGTCTACCGCGCCCTCGGCCTGCGCTCGAAGATCTCCGCCTGGACAACCGTCGGGCTGCTCGCGGTCTCGTTCGTCCTCTCGGTGATGGGCTACTTCGCCGTCGCCGCAGATGGCGGTCGCGCCATCGTCCACGCCTTCGAGTGGATCAACATGACCTGGGGCGCCGGCCCGGGGAAATCCCTCGTCGCCAACTTCAGCTTCTACCTCGACCCCATCAGCGGGCTGTGGATGCTCTTCGTCACCGGCCTCGCCACGCTCATCGCCCTGTACGCCTCCGAGTACATGGCCCACGACGTCAGCAACGCCCGCATCAACCGCTTCTTCGCCGCCTTCTGCCTCTTCGTCTTCTCCATGGCCTGCCTCGTCATGGGCGACAACATGCTGCTGCTCTTCCTCGGGTGGGAGGGCGTCGGCCTCTGCTCGTACCTGCTCATCGGGTACTTCCACGAGAAACCCAGCGCCGTCGCCGCCGCGAAGAAAGCCTTCATCCTCAACCGCATCGGCGACGTCGGCCTCTCCCTCGGCGTCATGTTCACCTTCGTCGCCTTCGGCTCTCTCGAGTACGACGTGATCTTCCAGCGCGTCGCCGAGATGCAGGACGCCGCCCTCCACGGCGAAGCCATCCCCTGGTATGTGAAAGCCATCCCGCTGCTGCTCATGATCGGCGCCTTCGGCAAGTCCGCGCAGCTTCCACTTTATGTCTGGCTGCCCGACGCCATGGAAGGCCCCACACCCGTCTCCGCGCTCATCCACGCCGCGACCATGGTCACCGCGGGCGTCTACCTCATCGCCCGCACGCTCCCCATCTTCGCCCTGAACCCCGACGCCCTCGTCTGGGTCGCGTGGATCGGCGGCCTCACCGCCTTCTTCAGCGCGACCATCGGCATGGCCACCTTCGACATCAAACGCATCATGGCCTACTCGACGGTCTCCCAGCTCGGCTACATGTTCCTCGGGCTGGGAGTCCTCGCCGCCACCGGCGCCGCCTATCACGTCTTCACCCACGCCTTCTTCAAGGCCACGCTCTTCCTCTCCTGCGGCGCCGTCATGCACGGCTTCGCCGGCCAGCTCGACCTCCGCAAGCTCTCAGGCCTGTGGCACATGAAGGGTTGGAAGGTCGTCAGCGCCGCGATGCTCGTGGGCTGCCTCTGTCTCGCCGGTTTCCCCTTCACCTCCGGCTTCTTCTCGAAAGACCAGATCATCGCCGAGGCCTTCGTCACCGCCGGCCCCGGCTACCAATTCCTGGGCATCCTCGCCCTGCTCACCGCCGGCATGACCGCCTACTACAGCTTCCGCGCCTACTTCCGCGTCTTCCACGGCCCCGTCGAGTACCACCCGGGCGACGACCACCACGGGGATGACGAGCATCACGACGACGACCACACACACAGCAATGGCAAGTTCCACCCCCACGCCCCAGGCTGGGCCATCAACACCGTCCTCGCCATCCTCCTCGTCGGCTCTCTCGCCGCGGCGATCCCGTACTTCATGAACAGCGAACACCACGGCTGGGTCGGCGGCCTGGTTCACGGCTCGCCCACCGGCGCCGTCGTGCTCCCCGAGGGCTCACAAGTCAAGGCCCACGCCTCGCACGACTTCTTCGGTCTCGGCGACCCGCACAAAGTGATGTATTACGTCTCCGGCGTCATCGGCCTCATCGGCATCTTCCTCGCGTGGTGGTTCCACCTCGCCGGGCGCACCGAAGCCGAAACCAGCCGGGCCGACTCACTCAAGCGCGCCCTCGGCCCCATCGGCGTCGCCGCCGAGAACAAGTGGTTCGTCGACGAGATCTACAACGCCCTCTTCCGCGTGCCGCTGTTGGTGCTCTCCAACATCTTCTACCTCATCGACAAGCTGCTGATCGACGGCCTCGTCGACCTCGCCGGCGCGTTCCCGCGCCTCTTCGGCAAGCGCCTGCAACCGCTGCAGGGCGGCGCCCTCCAGGGCTACGCCGCGGCGATGGGCGTGGGCGTCGCGCTCTTCCTACTCCTCGCGTGGGCCGCGCCCGCGCTCGCCGACTGGATCGGGGGCTGACCGGTGCTGCTGCTCGCTCTCATGGTGGTCCCTCTGGTCGGCGCGATCGTTGTCGGGCTCGGTTCCGAGAAGGAATCCAAGCACGTCGCCTTCGCGTGGACGCTCATCTCCCTGGGCGTCGCGGTCGCCGCCGCCATCATGTTCGACTGGCGCGACGCCGGCGATGTGCAGTTCCAGATGCAGCACCGCTGGATCGAGCACTACGGCCTCTTCCTCTGGATCGGCGCCGACTCCGTCTCGCTGCTCCTCGTCCTGCTCACGGCGCTGCTCGGCCCCATCTGCGTCCTCGGGTCGTATTCCTCGATCCACGAACGCCAACGCTTGTACTACGCCTCACTCCTCGCGCTGCAGGCGCTGGTGACGGGCGTCTTCGTGGCGCAGGACATCATCATGTTCTACGTCTTCTTCGAGCTGACGCTGGCGCCCATGTTCGTGCTCATCCGTCAGTGGGGGGGCCAGAACCGGCGCAAGGCGTCCATCAAGTTCTTCCTCTACACCTTCACCGGCTCGATCCTCACACTCGCCGGCCTCGTCTACATCGCGTATTACCGCATGGAGACACCCGGGCGCGTCACCGACTGGCTCTTCGCCCTCGAGTATCTCTCCGACACCGCCCGCCTCATGCCCCTCGAGCAGCAGCGCATCGTGCTGCTGGCCCTCCTCGCCGGTTTCGCGGTCAAGGTCCCGATCTTCCCCGTCCACACCTGGCTGCCCCTCGCGCACACCGAAGCGCCGACCGCCGGCTCCGTCGTCCTCGCGGGCGTGCTCCTCAAGCTGGGCACCTACGCCATCTACCGCGTGGCCATGCCGCTGGTCCCGGAGGCTTTCGTTGAGTTCGCGCCCTACGTCGCCGCCGCCTCGCTGGTGGGCATCCTCTACGCGGGCCTCATCTGCTGGGTGCAGCGCGACGTCAAGAAGCTCGTCGCCTACTCCTCCGTCTCCCACCTCGGGTTCTGCATCCTCGGCCTCGTCGCGATGAACGCCGTCGGCGTCGGCGGCTCGATCCTCTACATGATCAACCACGGGCTCAGCACCGGCGCCCTCTTCCTCTGCATCGGCATGATGTACGAGCGCTACCACACCCGCGATATGGACGAGCTCGGCGGGCTCGCCACCAAAATGCCCGTGTGGTCCTTCTTCATGGTCTTCTTCGCGATGGCTTCGGTGGGCCTGCCCGGGCTCAACGGCTTCGTCTCGGAGTTCATGTGCATGATGGGCGCCTTCCAAGCCGGCGCCGCGTGGGGACCAGGCGGTACCGGCGGCGTGCTCGGCCCGTGGTTCGCCGCCATCGCCGCCGTCGGCATGGTCGTCGCCGCCATGTACATCCTCTACATGGTCGGCAAGGTCGTCTTCGGGCCCTACAAGGAGCCCCGCGGCCACCACGCCCACGAGACGCTGCCCACCGATCTGAACGCCCGCGAGATCACGGTGCTCGCGCCGCTCGCCGTCGCCTGCCTCGCCCTGGGCCTCTACCCCACGCCCGTCATCCGCTCGCTCGAAGCGCCCATCGCCAACCAGCTCGTCCACGTCGAGCGGTTCTTCCCGGGCGAGGCGCCGCCGCAGGCCGTTCCCGCCGCGCCCCACGACCCGAACGACCCCACCATCGATCACACCGGTCACGACCACGGCGCGCTCGACGCGCCGCGTGAACCCTTGGCAAGCGCAGAAGGAGCCGCGCGATGAGCGAGAAGCTCCTCCTCCTGCACCCCGAGATCGTCCTCTTCATCGGCTCCTGCGTGATGCTGGTGCTCGGGCTCTCCAAGGCCGGCTTCCTGCGCTCGCTCTGCGCCCCGATCACCGGGTTCTTCCTCGTCGTCGCCGGCGCACTGGCGGTGCCCACCGTCGCCCAGTCCTTCGGCCTGATCGACAGCGTGCAGGTCCAGACCACGCCCAAGCTGCTCCCCTTCGCCAAGCTCATGGTCGCGGGCGTCGGGCTGCTGCTGCTCCCGCTGATGGCCGGCGTCGTTGACCGCCCGCTCGAAGCCGCCATCAAGCGCGGCGGAACCCTCTACGACGCCGGCAAAGCCCTGCGCGGCGAGTTCTACGCCTTCTACCTTTTCAGCCTCACAGGGGTCATGCTCTGCGCCACCGCCGACGACCTCATCTGGCTCTTCCTCGCTCTCGAGCTCACCAGCCTGCCCACCTACATCATGGTCGCCGTCTCCACCGACCGCCTCCGCTCCATGGAAGCGGGCGTGAAGTACTTCTTCCTCGGGGCCTTCGGCGCCGCGACCTTCCTCATGGGCTTCGCCCTCCTCTACGGCGCGTCCGGCACGACCAACCTGCACGAGATGTCCGAGGTCTTCCAAGAGGCCGGGGGGCTCTCCACCATGGCCATCGCCGGCATGGTGATGTCGCTCGTCGGCGTGGGCTTCAAGATCGCCGCCGTCCCGATGCACCTCTACGTCGCCGACGTCTACCAGGGCGCCGCCGCCCCCGTCTCGGCCTACCTCGCCTTCGCGCCCAAAGCCGCCGGCTTCTTCGCCCTCGCTTCGCTGGTTTCGGTCCCCGGCTGGCCCGGCGCGACCCCGGGGGCCATCGGAGAGATGGACGCCACCATCCGCGTCGTCCTCTGGGTCATGGCCGCCCTCACCATGACCGTCGGCAACACGCTCGCCCTCCTCCAGACCAGCGCCAAGCGCATGCTCGCCTACTCCTCCATCGCCCACTCCGGCTACATGCTCGTCGGCCTCATCGCAGGCCCGGGCGACAAGGTCTGGAACGACGGCCTCGGCGCCGTCCTCTTCTACCTGCTCGTCTACGGCGTCGTGAACGTCGGCGCCTTCGCCGTCATCGGCTCGCTAGTGAAGCCTGACAAAGAAGGTGAACTGGTTGAAGCCGAAGACGTCGACGACCTCCGCGGCCTCTGCCGCAGCCACCCGCTGATGGGCTGGACGATGGTCATCTGCGCCCTCGCGCTGCTGGGCATGCCGCCGCTGTTCGGCTTCTGGGGCAAGCTCCCGCTCTTCTCGTCGGCGCTCTCCGCTGGCGAAGTCGCGCTGGTCATCGTCATGGCCATCAACTCCGCCGCCGCGGCCTTCTACTACCTCCGCCTCGCCGCGGCGCCGTTGCTCTCAGAGCCCGACCCCGACCGCCCGCTCCCCGCCAAGAGCGATCTCCCAACGCGCCGTCTCACCGCGGCCCTCTCCGCCGTCGGCGCCGTCGCCCTCGTCGTCTTCGTCGAACCCCTCCAGCTCGCCAGCCACGACGCCAGCACCGACGCCTACCAGCGCATCCGCTCAGGCGAACACATGCGCGGCGTCATCTTCCGACCCGCGACGAGCGACGCGACGCCACTCAGCGAGCAGGACGACCCAGTCGCGCTCATTGATTGACGCTCTTCCGGGTGCCACTGGCTGCTTGTCAGCCAGTGTCTTGTGAACCGTGCGTCAAAACCACTGGTAGCGAGCTGCCAGTGCCACCCAGAAATTTTGCGATTCGTCTCACCCCGCCGCCGGCTTCGCCTGAGCTTTCTTGCTCGGGTCGGCCTTGTCCGCACACTCCACCAGCCCCTTGATCCCGCCGCCCTGCTGGACGACCACACCCACCACCGCGAGCACGCCCGCGATCATCGGCAGCATCCGCGAGTTGTCCGTCAGCGACTGCTCGATCGAGGGCGCCCACGATTCCACATGCAGCAGCCCGGACAGAACGCCCAGCGTCAGCAGCGCCGCCCCGCCCACCGCCGTGAACACGATCACCACCAGCCGGTACGCGATGAACGCCAGCATCGCCAGCGCAATAAGCCCGATGATAGACCCGATGTGATGCTGATCCGCCGGCTGGCCCAGCGCCGACCACGCGTTGGCCCCCGCGAACGCCCCGATCATCCCCGCAAAGAGCGCGATCGTGAACTTCATGATCGGCCACGCCAATACCGAGAACAAAACCGCGACCAGCGCCCCGGCGATCTCGGGCGACACATCCACATGCTCGCTCGCCATCACCCCAAGCGCCGCGCCGCACAGAACCGCCAGCACCAGCACCACCGTCTTGTGCCAGCGGTACCCGTTGATCACACAGATCGAACCCAGGATCACAAAGATCAGCGCCCACAAGAGCCCAAGCTCGCCGAGCGCGGCGGTGAGGTCCTGCGCACGGTTCAGAAAATCCACCTTGCTCTCCCGCACCAGGCGCACAAGAGCCATGGGCGACCCCGTCCACTCGCTGCCCCCAGAAGAGGACGCGTTCTCGGACTGTGCAAGGAATGAAGACAGCAGCGTTGCGGACATGGCGGACCTCCGGCGCACTGGCGCCGGCTTAGCTATCGGTCTTGCGCCGCGTCCCAGTCCACTGCACCGCCGCCCCCACGACCGATAAGCCAACCCAGAGCGCCAACCACACCACCGCGTCGTCCGGCAGCCGCGCCGCCGCCGCGGGCGCGTACGCCTCGGTCAGCCACGCCGAACTCGGCAGGATCAACCCCGCCCCCATGAACGAACTCATCACCGCCGCCGTCCGCTTGGGCGACGCCGCGCCCAGCAACAGCCCCAGCGCCGCCCCCAGCATCGACGACCCCGCAAGAATCGACTTCTGCCGCCCATCCAGCGTCGCCCACTCCGCCCCCGCCTTCTCGCGCACCTGACGCCCGAACCCGCGCACCCGCTCCCACGCCGCTTCGATCGCCTCGTCACGATCCTCTTCACTCAGCGCCGCAGGCGCAAGCGCCAGCTCCGCCGCCACCGGCTCCTCGCTCTCCTTCGGCAACCACTCCTGCGTCGGCGCCAGGCGCATCGCCCCCGCAGCAACCAGCGGCCCCGCCGCCGCCAGAAGCGCCATCGCCGTCACGCTCACCGTCACGCGGTACAGCAGAATCCCCGCGATTGCCCCCAGCGCCAGCCCGATCGCCAGCATGAGGTTCGGGTCCGCCGGGATGCTCAGCGTCGGCGCCATGTAGAAGAAAAACGCCCCGCCCAGCGCCGCCGCGCCCAGGATCAGCGCCATCCGCAGCAACCGCCGCCCGGCGATCAGCAGCGCGATTCCCGCGATCAGCCCCACCGCCGCCGCCACGTGGGCGCCGCCCGGCAGGTCCGACAGCGAGGTCACGCCGGTCTGAGCCAGCGCCGCCAGGTCGGTGGTCGCGTTGAGCAGCGTTTCGTTCATCCGTCCACAGACTCTATCCGCATCCCGGCTATCTTCTTTCGCAGAATCCGCCGATGGGGGAAGAACGATGCCCGAGTCGTCCGAGAACGCGCAAAACAACGCACCCGACCCTGCCACGCTCGACGCCCTGCGCGTGCGGATCGACGGCGTCGACCGCAAGCTCGTCGAGCTCCTCAACGAGCGAGCCCAGATCGTCGTCGAGGTCGGCGCCTACAAGCGCGCCTCCGGCGCCCCCATCTACGCCCCCGACCGCGAGGCCGCCCTCCTCCGGCGCATCCTCGACTCCAACCCCGGCCCGCTCCCCGACCGCGCCATCGAAGCTATCTACCGCGAGATGATGAGCGGCTCCTTCGCCCTCGAGCGCCCGCTCCGCATCGGCTACCTCGGGCCCCCCGGGTCCTACTCCCACCAGGCCGCCGTCGCGCAGTTCGGCTCCTCCGTCGAGTTCGACACCCTCGGCGCCATCGACAGCGTCTTCACCGAGGTCGAGCGCGGCCACGCCGACTACGGACTCGTCCCCATCGAGAACACCACCGGCGGCGGCATCGCCGAAACGCTCGACGCCTTCCGCGACCGCGGCGAGGGCGTCACCATCTACGCCGAGGCCCAGCTCGCCATCCGCCACCACCTCTTCGCCTGCTGCGAGGCCGACGAGATCGAGCGCGTCTACTCCAAGCCCGAGGCGCTCGCCCAGTGCCGCAAGTGGCTCGCCGCCCACCTCCCCGGCGCCGACCTGATGGCCGAGGCCAGCACCAGCGCCGCCGTCGAGCGCGTGCGCTCCGAAGCCAACTCGGGCGTGAAGCCCACCAGCGCCGCCGTCGCCTCCGAACTCGCCGGCACAATCTACGGCGTCGCCGCCCTCTACTCAGGCATCGAAGACAACCCCAACAACATCACCCGCTTCCTCGTCATCTCGAAGGAAGAGGCCAAACCGTCGGGCGACGACAAAACCTCCATCATGTTCACCACCCTCGACCAACCCGGCGCCCTCGTCCGCGTCCTCCAGGTCTTCGAGCGCGCGGGCGTCAACTTGTCGCACATCGAAAAACGCCCCAGCGGCAGAGAAAACTGGCGCTACACCTTCTTCATCGACGTGCTCGGGCACCGCAGCGAAACCAAGATCGCCGAGTCCATCGGCGAGGCGCGGGCGCACTGCGAACAAGTACGAACCCTCGGCAGCTACCCGCGAGCGACACGGATTTTGTGAATCCGGTCCCCCTCTCCCCAATCCCAACACCCTATTCCATCATGGCGCGAAAATTCTTTGTCTTGCCGTGGTACAGATCGTCTTCGACCTGTGCCACGATCCCCGCCTCACTCGTGGCACAGACCCGCGATCAGTACCACGTCAAGTCATAGATGAAATGTGTTTCCGTGCTCAGCGAGAAGGGCGGCAGAGAAGCAACTCCCATCTCTCCGAAATGATCCTTCCAATATCGCACCACACCAACTACCCTCAGACCAACAACTCTCTACCCCAAAATCCACGAAATTCAAAGCATGAAACCCAACCGAACCACCCCCGCCGCCCTTCTCCTCACTCTCCTCGCCGGCACCACCCAAACCCTCGCACTCGACCTCGCGTGCATGAACCGCACCCAGGCCCTCACTGGCTTCACCATGAACGGCACAGGTGGCCAAAGTGGCTTCTCCGTTTCCTCCGCAGGTGACGTCAACGGAAACGGCGTCGATGATCTCATCGTCGGGGCGCCCTACGCCGACCCGAGCGGGAACAGCTTGGCCGGCGAGAGCTACGTCGTCTTCGGCGGCATGGGCGTCGGGTCAGCGGGCGTGATCGAACTCTCCGCACTTAACGGCGCTGACGGCTTCATCATCAACGGCATAGATGCACACGATTTCTGTGGGCGCTCCGTTTCCTCCGCCGGCGACGTGAACGGCGACGGCTTTGATGATCTCATCATCGGGGCACGCGGTGCCGATCCGAACGGGAACAGCTACTCCGGCGAGAGCTACGTCGTCTTCGGCGGCATGGACGTCGGGTCTGCTGACGTGATCGAACTCTCTACACTAAACGGTGCCAATGGCTTCGTACTCAACGGGATCGACGTGGATGAT
The DNA here is from genome assembly GCA_965227605.1 of Phycisphaerales bacterium. Lineage (GTDB taxonomy): Bacteria > Planctomycetota > Phycisphaerae > Phycisphaerales > UBA1924 > CALNYS01. Next base: position 1,948,833 of record OZ245745.1, read on the forward strand.
CGCAGCGGCACCTCTGTCTCCTCTGCCGGCGACGTCAACAGCGACGGTGTGGATGACCTCATCATCGGGGCGGAGCGTGCCGACACGAACGGGAACAGGAACATCGGCGAGAGCTACGTCGTCTTCGGCGGCATGAGCGTCGGGTCAGCGGGCGTGATCGAACTCTCCGCACTTAACGGCGCCGACGGCTTCGTCATCAACGGCATAGACAAGTTCGACCTCAGCGGTTTCTCCGTCTCCTCCGCTGGGGACGTGAACGGCGATGGTGTCGACGACCTGATGATCGGGGCTCGTTACGCAGACCCAAACGGGACCAGCGCCGCCGGCGAGATCTACGTCGTCTTCGGCGGCATGGGCCTCGGAGCAGGCGGTACGGTAGAGCTCTCGTCCCTCAACGGCGCCAACGGCTTTGTCATCAACGGCATCGACGCGAGCGACCACAGCGGCCGCTCCATCTCCTCCGCTGGCGACGTCAACGGCGACGGTATCGATGATCTCATCATCGGGGCGGACCGTGCCGACCCGAATGGGAACAGCTACTCCGGCGAGAGCTACGTCATCTTCGGCGGCGCAACCGTCGGGAGCACGGGCGCCATTGAACTCTCGTCCCTCAACGGCGCCAACGGCTTCATACTTAACGGGATCGACGCGGATGATCGCAGCGGCACCTCTGTCTCCTCTGCCGGCGACGTCAACAGCGACGGTGTGGATGACCTCATCATCGGGGCATGGCGCGCCGACCCAAACGGCTCCGGCTCCGGCGAAAGCTATGTTGTCTTTGGAGGCACGGGCATCGGCAGCGCGGGCACCATCGAGCTCTCGTCTCTCAACGGTACCAACGGCTTCGTCCTAAACGGCATCGACTCGAGCGACGGAAGCGGCTTCTCCGTCTCGTCCGCCGGCGACGTCAACGCCGACGGTGTTCACGATCTGATGATCGGGGCGGTCGGTGCCAACCCGAACGCGATTAGTCTCGCCGGCCAAACCTACGTCATCTTCGGCTCCCCAACCCTCGGCCAGACCATCCCCCAGGACCTCACCGCCAACGGCTGCGTAGGCGCCGCCGACCTCGCCATCCTCCTTGCCGCGTGGGGAACACCCGACGCTGATCTCAACGGCGACGGCACGACAGATTCCGCCGACCTCGCGATCCTGCTCGCCGCCTGGACGGGCTGAGCCAAAAGCATCAAAAACAAAACGCGGCGCCGTGAGACTCACAGCGCCGCGCGGGGAATGCGATGGAATCGATACTCAGCCGTCCGCCTTCGGCGGCTGCCCGCCCGGCTGGCCGACGCTGATCTCGCCGTGGCGTTGCTCGTAGGCGCCGACGGCCTGGTTCAGGGTCATCATAAGGCGCTTGGCGCCGGACCAGTTGAGGACCACGCGCGAGCCGATGGAAAAGACCATGAAGGGGTCCTGGCCCTGACCACCCTGCATGGGGAGGTTGAGGCCGAAGTCGAGGACGACCTCGTCCATGGTGGTGGCGGTGCGGATGGTGTTGGCGTAGGTGGTCTCCATGTGCTGCTCGTCGATGCGGAGCTGCACCTGGCGTCCTTCGTTGGGCTGATCGGCCATGGGGCTGGTCTCTTTCGTCCTGGGCGTGGGGGCGACTCTCGCGCCGACAACCGCCGCGAGGGGGAGGGATTGTCCCACACGGCGCGCCGAACGCAAGGGCGGAACACGCTCGTGAAAAATACCGGAGGAGGGACTCGAACCCTCAAGCCCTTGCGGGCAGCGGATTTTGAATCCGCCGCGTCTGCCAATTCCGCCACTCCGGCGTCGGATCGCTCAGGATACCCGCAGGCGCTCCGCGGCGAGGCGGGCCGACTCGGCGTGGACCCCCGGCACTTCGGCCAGACGCTCCACCCGCTCGGCGAGATCGTCGCCAACCAGCGTCAAGTGCCCCACCTTCCGCCCCGCCTTCGGCGCCTTGTCGTAGAGGTGCAGCTTGGCGTCGGCGTCCAGGGCCGTGACGGCGGACATTTCCGGCACAGCTCCGATGAGGTTGAGCATGATGGCCGGCGCCGTCTGCGTGGGCTCGCCGAGTTCCATGCCGACGACGGCCCGCATGTGGTTCTCAAACTGCGAGCACGCCGTGGCGTCGATGGTCCAGTGGCCGGAATTGTGAACGCGCGGGGCGATCTCGTTGACGAGCAGGCCGTCCGGTGTGTCGAAGAGTTCAACGCAGAGCGCGCCGACGTGGTTGATGGCGTCCGCAACCGCTACGGCTGTGCGCACTGAACTGCTCGTGCGGCCGCGGCGGGCCGGGGCGATGGAGACGCGGAGGATGCCGCCCGCGTGGATGTTCTCGGTGGGAGGGTAGGCGACGGATTCGCCCGTGTCGGCCCGGGCGACGACGACGGAGAGTTCGCGGGTGAAATCGACGAAGGCTTCGAGAACGCAGGGTTTGGTTTCGGCGAGCTGGCGGGCTTCGGCGAGGTCGTCGCCTTGGCGGATGAGGATCTGGCCTTTGCCGTCGTAGCCGAATCGGCGGGTTTTGAGGACGGCGGGTCGGCCGAGTTGTTCCAGCGAGGCGTCGAGTTCGGCGGCGCTGCTGACTTCGGCGAAGGGCGCCGGGGTGGCGCCGCATTCGATCAGGAAGTTCTTTTCGACGAGGCGGTCCTGGGTGAGTTCGATGGAGCGGGCGCCGGGGCGGAGGGGGACGCGCTCGGCGACGGCGCGGGTGGTCTCGGCGGGGACGTTCTCGAACTCGTAGGTGGCGAAGTCGATGCCGTCGCAGAAATGGGCGAGGGCGTCGGGGTCGTCGTAGTCGCCCTGGATGTGCTCGGCGAAGCGGGCGGCGCAGGCGTTGGGGCTTGGGTCGAGCACACGGCAACGGATGCCGAGGGGGGCGGCGGCCTGGGCGAGCATGCGTCCGAGTTGGCCTCCGCCGAGGACGCCGACGAGGGCGGTCACGGCGCCGGGGTTCCGGGCTTGGGCGGCGCCTCGGTTCCGATCTGGGGGTCGGGGGCCTGGAGGACGCGGGCGGTCTGCTCGGCGCGGCGCTTTTGAAGGGCGTCGCGGATCTTCGTGTGCTCGGTGGCGAGGATGGAGGCGGCGAGGAGGGCGGCGTTGGTCGCGCCGGCCTCTCCGATGGCGAGCGTGCCGACGGGGATGCCCGCGGGCATCTGGGCGATGGAAAGCAGCGAGTCCATGCCGGAGAGGGCGCGGCTCTGGACAGGGACGCCCAGCACCGGGAGCCACGTCTTGGCGGCGACCATGCCCGGGAGGTGGGCGGCGCCGCCTGCGCCGGCGATGATCACGCGCAGGCCGCGGTCCGCGGCGGACGCGGCGTACTCGAAGAGCAGGTCGGGCGTGCGGTGAGCGCTGACGACGCGGGTCTCGTGGGGGATGTCGAGCGCGCGGAGGGTTTCCGCGGCGCGGGACATCGTGTCCCAGTCAGAGGTCGAACCCATGATGACGCCGACGAGCGGTGTGGTCATGGGGGGAGCGTACCGCGCCGTCGTCCGGCTTACGCGCGACCCTTCCAGCTCGCCTTCACGCGGTCGAGCTTGCGCCGGACGGCAACTTTGACGCGGTGGGAGGCGCGGTCGATGGCGGTGTAGAGGTCGGCGTCGGTTTCTTCGATCACGACGGCGCCGTGGGGACCGAGGTTGCACTCGATGGCGCAGCGTTTGTCAACCCCACCGCGGGGACCGTTGAGGTCGGTGAAGCGCACGCGGACCTGCTCGATGCGCCGCGCGAAGCGCCCGAGAGCGAAGGCGAGGCGGCGCTCGGTGTGGGTGTCGATGGCCCGTGAATTGGGGAGGTTCCCGCTGAGGACGTCCAGACGCATGGTGATTCTCCAACTGCTGGTTGTCGTGTCGAGATGACTGATCTTATGAGTCCTGGAAGAGGTGTCGAGAGGAAAAACTCCGATAAAAAAAGCTGGACGGTCCAACCTTCGATTATGCGAGGGTTGCGCGGGGAGAATGTTCTCGGTCGGCGGCGTCTGGTTGTGCGGCTGGCGACGGTTGGGGCTCGCACGCGGGCTGCGCGTGGTGCGCGGGGTGGAATGTTGGTGTGGGGTTGTACGCGGTGTTGAGCGGGCCATCGGTGTTGACGATCCGAGAATGCCCGTTCGCAGGGGGCGGGCAGAGGTTTCCCCAATCATCACTAGCCGTCCGCCCGTAGGGCGCTCGGCGCGTCCTGGAGCCGAAGCTCGTCATGTCCAGCCACACCGCACAGAATCGTGAAACTGTTGATCTCGTTCGTCGTCCTGTCTTTGTCACTTCGCTGGTTGCTTCGCTCGCTCTGGGCGGGCTGACCGGCTGCTCGTGGGACGGCGCCTCGAAGTCGTCCTCACGCGCTCACGTCAACACCAGCAACTCGCAGTATTGGCAGAGCACGCAGGCGGATCTCGCTGACGCGACGATCGAGCCTGAGGTCGGTCGGTACAACACCGCGTGGTACGAGACGACCGGTTCGCAGGAGAACCTGCCGGAGTGGTACGTCGCCGAGGCGAAGCTGCAGACGAATGACCTCGAGACGCGCCGCGCCGAGGCGCAGGCCTCCTACGTCGCGGCCGAGGCCGGGCGGGCGCAGGGGTACGCTCAGCTCGACGCCAAGCTGCAGGCCGCGTTTGCCAGGGAACAGGCCGCGGTCGCTGACGCGGACGCTCTTTCCGAGTCGTTCGCGAGCGAAGGCGAGCGTCTGTTCGCGCTGGTCGCGGCGCACGAGGCGGCGATCGAGAACGAGGCCAACATGGGCGACGCGCTGATCCGCGCGACGATCACCGAGCGCGAGGCGGAGTTCGAGAAGTTCCGTGCCGACGCCATACGCGGGTGGGAGCAGGCGCAGGCCCAGCACGGGCTGATGGTCGCGCAGCGCACCAAGGTGCTGGAGGATGGCCAGGCCGAGATCAGCGGCATGATGAAGATCGCTGACATGACCGAGGCCCGCACTAACGCGAAGCTCGCCGCGCTGCGTTCCGAGAGCGACGCTGTGGAGCAGCAGGCGTTCGCGCGGGTGAACTCGCTGGACACACAGATCACGACGGCCGAGCAGCGTTTCGGCGCTCAGGCACGTCAGCTTCGTACGCAGGCGCACGCGATCGAGGATCAGTCGGTGGCGACGGCCGCGGAGCTGAACGCCCGCGCTGACGCCCTCGAATCGGGCAAGGCCGGCGCTGACTACCAGCACCGTCTGGAGTCCGCCGACCTCGACTTCAAGCAGACCCAGGCCGAGGCGCTGCGTCTGACGCAGCAGGCACAGGCCGCTGAGGGTGAGGTTCTCGCCGAGGTCGAGCGTCGTCTGGCGTTCGCCGAGAAGTTCCTGCAGATCGCCGAGGCCGAGCACCAGCACCAGCGCGCGGCCGCGGAGCGTCAGCGTCAGCACGGTCTGGCGGACGTTTCGGTGATGCGGGCGCGGGCCGATCGTCTGGAGCGCGAGGCGCGTGCTGATTTCGTGCTCGCCCAGGCTCAGGCGTACGCGTCCGCCCTCCGCGAGGAGGCGCTGCAGATGAACGAGCTGGCCGAGTCGCAGTTCGAGCAGGTTCGCGCTGAAGCCGAGGCCGAGGCCGCCGCGATTCAGGCCGAGGTTCTGGACACGCTGGCGTCGCAGTTCGCCGCGGGGAACATGACGTTCGACCGCGATCGTTACATGGCGCAGGTTGACTCTGACGCGCCGGTCCCGAGCGTGCCGAACATCGCGTCGATCCCCGGCGTTGTCGAGCCGGGCCATGTCGCGTCGTTCAAGACGGCGCTGGGCGAGACCGCGATGCTGCGGGCGCAGGCAGACGCCTTCGAGCGTTCGCTGTTGGCTGATTTCCAGGAGAACACGGCCCACGTCGAGACCAACCTGACGATCGCGCAGGCTGAGTTTGACGAGATGGTCGCGGGCATCGAGGCGTTCAGCACGCAGGGCGAGCTGAGCATGAGCGACCTGGCTCACAACGCCGCGAACATGATCGTGACCGGGGACGCCGAGCTGGACTACGCGAAGGCCGATGCTGATTCGATCAAGAAGGAACTCCAGGCGGCGATCATGAACCTCCGCGCTGAGGCCGAGGCGACCACGGTGAAGGGTGAGGCTTCGGTGACGCAGCTTCTCTCTGAGGCGAACGTTGTCGAGACCTCCGGCGAGGCCGAGGTGCAGGCGCTGATCGCGCGGCGCGACGCGATTCAGCGTCGGGGCAACGCGACGGTGCGCCAGATCGTCGCTGAGGCGAACGCGCTGCAGACGACGCAGGACGCGATGATCGCGCAGATGCGTCAGGAAGTGCAGTCGGCGAAGTCGATCCTGAACGCCGAGCTCGCGCGTCTGGATCAGGCGGCCGAGAGCTTCCTGCAGATCGGCGAGGCCACCTACGAGGAGGGCCTTGCTTCCGCGGACAGCTTCAACGCGAAGACGGCCGCCTTGGTTGAGCAGATGTACGCCGAGAACGACGCGGTGCGTCTGGCCGCGAAGGCGGACATCGAGCACATGCGGACCATTGCCCGCGCTGATGAGCTGATCGGCGAGGGTCAGGTGCAGCGTCTGCTGGCTCAGGCCGAGGCTGAGACGAACATCGCCGCGAGCTTCGACACGGCTCGTCGTGCGGCGATCGATGCCGGGGCCCGCGTGAGTGAGGCGCAGCTGGCGTCGGCGCTCACGAAGACGGACGCTCAGGAGGACACGATCAAGTCGGTCTTCGACGCGCGTCTGGCGAGCGTGAAGGCGGACCGCAACCGCGCGTTCGCGCGTCAGTTCGTGAATGACGCTCAGCGTGAAGCGCGGATCGCTCAGGCGCAGGCCGCGGCGGACGCGTACCGCCAGCTCTCGAGCGACGCGCTCGCGCAGCTGCAGGACAAGCGGGTTCGCTTCGAGAACGCCGCCCAGGAGAACTGGGACAGCCGCCTGGCGCTGCCCACGCGTCTCTTGACCGATGAGTCGGCGGGTGAGTCGTGGAACGCCACGACGGGCGTGATCGGCGTTGCCGAGGTCCCGCTGGAAGACTGATCGAGAGCGGGCAGCCGCCCGGAGGGAACTCTCTCACCACCCTGTGAAGGGGCGGGCTTTCGGGCCCGCCCCTTTTTCGCGCGCACGGGTAGAGTGACCGCGCTCTTGGAAGGGGGCCGCGATGGCGAAGTCGGTGACGGAGTTCGTTGGGACGTTCTTTCTGGTGTTCACGATCGGGATGAGCGTGCTCACGCCCGGGCTGGGAGCGATGACGGCGGTGGCGATCGCGGGCGTTTTGATGGTGATGATTTACGCGGGCGGGCACGTTTCCGGGGCGCACTACAACCCGGCGGCGACGCTGGCGATCTGGCTGCGCGGGGCGTGCCCGAGGAAGGACGTGGTTCCGTATGTGGTGGCGCAGCTGGCAGCGGGGGCGAGCGCGTCGTTTTGCGTGCTGCTGATGAAAGGGGATGTTGCGGTGACGGCGATGGCGGTCGAACCGCTGCGGGTGATCGCGGCGGAGGGGCTGTTCACGTTCGCGCTGTGCTATGTGATTCTGCACGTGGCGACGGTTCCCGAGACGGCGGGGAACTCGTACTTCGGGTTGGCGATCGCCGGGACGGTGCTGGCGGGGATCCTGGCGGTGGGGCCGGTGTCAGGGGCGTCGTTCAACCCGGCGGTGACGCTGGGGCTGGGGGTGATGGGGTTGGCGGCTTGGGGGGATCTGTGGGCGCACCTCTCCGGGGAGATCGTCGGGGCGCTGGGAGCGGCGGGGATGTTTCTGGCGGTGGTTAAGGCGGAGAAGTAATCGGATCAGCCTGTCCAAGCCGCGAGGAGGATGGCGAGGTCCGATGAGCCGGTGGAGCCGTCGTTGTCGAGGTCGGCGCTTGGGCCGCCCCACGCGGCGAGCAGGATCGCAAGATCTTCGCTGTCTACGCGTGTGTCGGCGTTCAGATCAGCAGCTTGCGCTCCCTCGCAAATCTGGAAAATCCAGTTGATAGTTGTGAACGAAGGCGGGAATCCCGCTCCGATCATCTGAGAACCATCGTCGGATATCGAGCGGACGAATCCAAGATTCAACAGCGGCGTCGTGTCAATGCCGAGTTCGTTTTGGACGTACTCCTTGATCGAAATAAAGCCTGTTTGCTCGGTCCAAAAAGTACCGATCGTGCCTCCGGCTGAGCCGCCTGCCGCGGATCCGTCATAATTCAAGGCAGATATAAATCCTTCGTGAATAACGACGTCATCGATGACAAGCGGGCCAAGGCCCTGCATGCCGGTCTCTTCGCGCCAGATGAACGGCTCGCTGTCGTCGTTGGCGCCGGCCGAGAGCCCGGCGATCACCAGTCCATCTCCCGAGATCGCACCCGCGGCGCTCCTGACTTCGCCACCGGGGAGATCGCCGAGTGAGATCATCCCCTCGTCCGCCGTCCAGCGAAAGGCCTTGAGTCCGACCTCGTCGCGGCCTCTTCCCACGACGATAGCGCCATCATCGGACACATCGAGAGGAACGCTGGCCAGCGGACCACCTTCGAAATCACCGAGCAACACAAGGCCGGAATCGCTTGGCCACAGAAAGGCTTCGGTACCACCGTCATCACGAAAGCGAACTCCAACGATCGTAGACCCATCGTGTGAGCATGCAGTTGCAACCGAAAACGTATCGCCTGCTTCGAGTGTGTCGAGGAATGTGACCGCGCCCGTTGCGGCATCCCAGCGTGCCGCCACCGTTGTCACGCTCCCGCCTCGCGACGGGATTGGGACTGTTTTCGTCCCGAAAAGCGTCGAACCGTCTCCACTGATGCCTTCGAGCGTGACCGGTGTTTCGAGATCTTTGAGACGGCTGAATGTGCCAAGCTCGCGGTCCCAGATTCCGACGAACCTGTCCGCCCCTTCTTCCTGGTAGCACACGTACCGTCCGTCCGCGCTCATATCGATGAATTCAAAGCGTTGGACTGTACCGGGGACAATCTCGTACTGCTCGAAGAACTCTTCGCAGCCGCCTTGGGCGTAAAGCGATTGAGTGGCAGAGAGAAGGAAGATCGAAGCACATAGCGCTGCACGAAGGTTTGTCATGATGTTCCTATCGAACTCTTGAGTTTCACGAGTCAGCTATTTGCACCATACGCGGCTCATCTTCGACAACCAAAGCAAAAAGCAAGATGAAGACTCTGGTGTGAAACCGCACCATCGCTTCTTCCGAATGGGCAGTCCCGGACTTGAACAATCGGCGTTTACGGGTATACAAGCGTTGATACCGGAAGTGGACGGCGCAAAATGCGGCGCACAAATCGACAAGAGCTGCCAAGCGCCGAGTTTCGAAGATATCCGTTTGAAAGCCGTGATCGAGGCATGGCCACTGCTCTCCGATCACGAGAAGGAGATGATTCTATTTACGGTGCAACTGTCTACTGGAAGCAAACTGCCATGAAGCGAACTCATAGCGAGTGAACCTGTTTGAGCGTCAGCGTTCTCGCTTGAAGGCAAACTGACCTCATCGTGTACGCTCCGCAGGAGAGCCATAGGAGGCCTGTGTGATGGAGCGCCCCATCGTATAGGTCGGCACCCACGTAGGGGTGTGATATAGACCCCATGCCGTTTACTTTTCGGCTGTGACACTTGGCTAAGTCGTTGTGGTGAGACCCTTGCTGTCGGCTTCGCGACTAGCTGCCTTGATTCGTCTTGCCCGGGGAACCGCCGGGCTTATAAACACCTGTTGCTCGGACAGTTAGCACGATTTCGCTCGGGCGAGCCGCGACGTCGCCGATCACTACGAGCTCATCGAGCGGTTTGAGCCCCTGCCTCTTCAGGTCTTGTGTGATCGGTCGGCCATCAGCATCAACAATCTGCACCGTCGCAGAGTTCGCCGCGATGATCTCCGGTGACTCGCAGCAGTAGTCCCACGGAACGGGACAGCCGTCCTCCACTTCTTGGCCACAGTACGGCAAAGAGAGATCAACGAGCGTGAACACCGGGCTGCCTTCTGTGATGGGATGGGCCCGGCCTCCGATCCGGCCGCGCATCACGATGCGGTCGCCTTCCGCCGCTGTCGCTTTGGCTTTTGTGATGCTTTGTGCGCCTTCAGGGCTTGCACTAAGGAGCCAAGTTGGAGTCGTAGGTACTGTTGCGGAATGAGAATCGGGTGTCTGATCGCTGCAAGCGATCACGAGAAGCGGTGTGAGTGCGAGGGTGATGGCCTTGAGCGGGCGATACGACATATTGGCGTCTCCAGAGTGGATTGAGTTTGGCTCAGAAGGACTTGAGTGCTTCAGTGACGGGAAGGCGCAAGCAGCGGATGGCGGGCGGGATGGCGCCGACGAGACCTACAACGAGTCCGCTCGCGATGCCCACGAGCATGACAGGGGCATCGATAGTGAGCGCGAGTGCACCCATCGAAAAGCGAACGGCGAGACCGTCGAGTACCAACACGCCTATGAACGCGCCGATGAGTGCGCCGCAAGCGGCTGCGAAGACCGATTCTTCCGTAAGGTTCAGGACGATCGCTCTTCGCGTGAACCCGAGTGCTTGGAGCATGCCCACCTCGCGGACGCGGGCGGCGAACGCCGCGTACATGGTGTTGAGTCCGCCAAGGATCCCGCCGGAGGCGATCAGGATGGCAGTCACGACGACCATGATGCGGATCGGGCGGTAGAATTCGGCGATTGACGCGTAGTACTCGGTCTCACGAATAGCGCTGATCTCAAGGTCCAGCCGTCCCTTGGCGAAGAGATCGGCGTCGGTGAAGGTTGCTTCTTCAAGGGTGATCACAAGGCAGGAGATTGAAGCCTCGCGTTTGGTCGCGATCTGAAGGTCGGTGAGGGGTATCCACACTTCCGCATTCATGACAGTGTTCGGAGCACTGAATCGTCCGACGATCGTCCAGTCGCGATCATCGAAGTGCAGCGTGTTCCCAACCGAGAGACGTGTGTCGGGCAGCCCGAGGCGCGTTGCCGCGAGCGCGCCAACCATGAGTTCGTTGGAGCCGGCACGGGGGGGACGGCCTTCGATGATCTCGATTTCGGGATGCACCAGAAGTGCCACCGGGCGCACGCCGCGCATGACGGCGTTGAGGTCCTGCTCGCTCTGGGCGTTCTCACGGACCGGGAGCGCGGCGTGGATTTCAGGCGAAGCATAGATGATGCCGGCTCGCTCCTTGAGACCTGGGATGCTCGCCGCTGCGATTGTCTCAACAGAGGAATCGATCTGAGATCGTTCGACGCCCTCTTCGCTTCCGGCGCCGAGGATCATGACGTTTTCGTAAAGTGGCGCGTCCTGCTCGAGCGTCTGCTGCATGCCGCGCACGAACCCGCCTGAGGCGAGCACCAACAGCACGACCAGCGAGGATCCGACCAGCGAGGCCGCGAGACGCACGCCGCTCCTGCCGAGGTTGCGGAACGCGTACTGGAATGGGAGCTGTCGCATCAGAAATCTCCTCAAACAGCCCGGAAGCACTCGGCGATCTCTCGCCTCGAGGCTCGCCACGCCGGTGCAAGCCCGGCGAGCACGCCGATGACGGCGCAGACGAAAAGGCCCGACATGAGCAGCTGCGCGTCCGCAACGATGGGGATGCTCGCCCCCTCGACTGAGAGAGCGAAATCGCCGATTCGAGCGACCGCGATCGCAACCGCGGCGCCGAGCGCGCCCCCGGTGATCGCGAGCAGCAAGCCCTCCGCGACAATCAACCCGCCGACAAGGCGTCCGGAAAAACCCAGTGTTTGCAACACCGCGTGCTCAGAGACGCGGCTCTGCACGCTGAGGACGATCGAGTTCGCGACCAGGGCTAGAACGGCTGCGAGGCACCCGAGCCCGAGCCAGCGGGCGAAGCCAACGAGTTCGATGATGTCGTCGGCGACACGCCCGATGAACGCTTTCTCACTGAAAGTCGACGTCGGTTCTTGGGCCGTACTGAATATCTCGTCGATGTCCTCACTAACACGCTCGAGCATCGCGGCCTCGCGCACCTTCACATTGAACTGCGTCACTACACCGAGCTGATCGCGCCCTGCGAGTTGCACGAACTCAAGCGCGGTGTATGCGACATTCTGGTCCTGCAGATCATCCGAACGGATGACCCCGGCGATGGACGCAGTGATGCCAGCGGCATCGAATGTCATCCCGGGGCGGAGGCCGCGACGATCAGCGAGTGTCTCACCGACAAGAGCCGCGTCGGTCCTCTTCTTCCATTCTTCAATGGAGCCCGCGATCAGCTCGAACTCATCGGCGCGATCGGCAATGAAGTCGTCCTTCGGCACACCTCGGAACGTGACCACATCGAGGCTCGTCCGACAGTTTGAGACGACGATCTTGATTGGCGTTGCGCTCACGACGCCCTCGACCGACTCGATACGCCGTTGATAGTCCTGTGGAAGGCGGCTCGTCGCAGGGCAGTAACGATCCGCGCGGTAGACGACAAGTGTTGTGTCGTTCGCGGTAGCGGTGGTTGCGATAGTGACGCCTTTGTTCATCGCCTGCACCGCTGTGAAGAGGAACATGGCAACGGCGATTCCAGTGATCGTCAGAAGCGAGCGGACAGCGTGGCGAGTCACTTGCTTGACGACGTACGGGATGAAGCGGAGCGGGCTCATGGCGTTGCCTCCTCGGGCTCACGATCATCGCTCTCGATCAATCGCCCCTTGTCCAGGTGCAGCGTGCGCTCGGCGTACTTCGTTGTGTGCGGGTCGTGCGTGACCATGATGACGGTCTTACCCAGCTCGTGGTTGAGTTCCTGCAGGAGCGACATCACCGCTTGGGCCGAAGGCTTGTCCAGATCGCCGGTCGGCTCGTCGGCGACAAGTATGCTCGGGTCCGTGACGATGGCGCGGGCAATCGCAACACGCTGTTCCTGGCCGCCTGAGAGCTGGCGAGGGAAGTGTTCACTTCTGTCTCCGATGCCAACGCGATCGAGTGCATCCAGCACACGCTGGCGCCGTTCTGTTGCGGTGAGCGGGTGAAGAAGCAGCGGGAGTTCAACGTTCTCGAAAGCTGTGAGCACCGGCACTAGGTTGTACAGCTGGAAGACGTATCCGACGTGCTTGGAACGCCACGCCGCGAGCTTGTTTCGCGACAGGGCGCCGATGTCCGTCCCGTCGATGACGAGCGAGCCGGCTGTTGGCGAGTCGATGCCCGCGATGAGGTTGAGGAGCGTCGTCTTGCCACTCCCGCTCGGGCCCATAAGCGCGAGGAAGTCACCCTGCGGCACATCGAGGTCCAGTTCGTCGAGCGGGCGTATGGTCGCCTCGCCTTTGCGGTACTCGCGAGTCAGCTTGCGGCACTGGATGAAACTCATGATCCAGCTCCTTCCTGGATGGCACGACGAATGACGACCGCTTCGCCTTCCCTCGGTTTGTCAAGCCCGACTGCCAAAAGGGCCCCAGGCTGGATATCGCCAGCGACAGCGAGCCACTCAGCGTCGTGCTCGATGACGTCTACCAAGCGGGAGGAGAGCACCCCTCGATCGTTTCGCCGTTGCGTGACAAGCCAGACGCGTGGACTTCCGTTCGACTCATCAATCGACGCTGTGGGCACTAGTACGCGCGAAGCACTGGCAGAAGAGCCACGCGATACCGATGCATCCGAGCGCTCCGGCGGGAGAAACTTCACGCGTGTGAGCATCTCGGGGCGGAGGATCGGCTCGGGATCAAGAACCTTCACCTTCGCCTGAAGGGTGTTCTTCTGGAGGTCCGCCTGGTGCGTGATGCGGAGAACCTCGCCGCGGAAGGCGCGGTCCGGAAGCACGTCGACGACCACCTCGCATGACTGGCCTACGAAGATATGCGACGCATCGGCGAGCGGGACGTCAACTCGCACTTGGATGCGCGATGGGTCGTAGAGATGCACGATGTGTGCGGACTCCGGGTCATCCATCATCGTGATCGCTTTGTCGCCAGGAAGTTTGTGCCGTTCTTGCACATAGCCGGATATCGGTGATCGGATCACCATCCGATCGAGTTCGAGAATCGCCTCATCGCGCGCTGCGAGGGCGCGAGCAGTGTTTGCTTCGGCCTTCGCAACAGCGGCGTTCGCGGTGTCCAAGCGACGACGATCTTCGATTCGGAGCTCAAGGTCGCGCTCGGTCGCACGCAGCTCAGCGCTAAGACGGACGACCCGTGCTTCGAGGATTGGGCGTCGAGCTTCAAGGGCCGCGGTCTCTGCGCGCTGGGCCTCTGCCTGCTGTTCAGCGACAATGAGTTCGATCTCGTTTGTCGCCCCGCGTTCGGTCGATTGGCGCACGCGGTCCGCGACCTCTGTGAGTTCTGTTCGCCGGGCACGTGCCGCAGTGATCAATGCTGGCAGTTGGGCCAGCACTGCCTCGGCCTCGGTCAGTGATGCTCTGCCCGTCTCAACCGCTCGTTCGAGCGCTACGGGCTCGGACCATGCGCGTTCTGCAGCATGGCGTTCCGCTCGGGCGGAGGCTAGCAAGGATTCTGCAGCCGCCAATTCTGCCTCAGCCAGTCGCAAACGGAGTTCAGAATCTTCCCTAACTAGTTCAGCGACCACATCACCCTGTTCAACGTAGTCGCCTTCGAGAACATGGATTGACTCAATGACGCCATCGGCCAGCGCTGCGGCTGCTACGGCGAAGGGTTCGGCTTCGAGCCAGCCGGGCGCCTGCACGATTGGGACGTCGGGGACTTTGGGAGTTGGCGATGGCTCGCTCGAGGGGCTCGCCGTACGGTCGACAACTGCCTGGACAACAGCAACGTTCCTCGCTGGGCGGACGACTGGCCAGGCGCTCCAAGCGAGCAGAGCGAGTGTTGCGAATGCCACTCCGAGGGGAATGATGACCGCAGAAAGGCGATTGCGGGACCGAGCGCGTTGGTCGGTCACGCGATGGGCGCGTGATGTCATGGGTATGTCTCCGAGACGTGTGAACCCGGCGCGCACCGCGCGCGCCGCACCGATTCAGGCGCGGGGGTTCAGTCTCGGAGGACGCTTGAGCTGGCGCAGGTGCGGGGAGCCTCGCAGGGCGCGCCTCGGCATCAGCAGGAAGAGGATTGACTCTTCGCTCGCTACGGCCGTGGCGCGATGGGGCGTTGTCACGTTTTTCATGGCGCCGCAGCACAGCAGCGAACAGTCCTGCCCGTCGCACGGACGCTGATCTGTGGGTTCATCCGGCGCTGACGATTCGCTCTTGTCCGTCGGCACGCAGCACCCGTCTGATGTCGCGTCGGAGTCGGACGAGCCGACCGGCGCCGCGATGCAGGCGCAATCAGCGTTTGCTACCGAAAGGGCGGGGCCCAAGGCCAACAACACAGCCAGCAGGATGGCGATAGGACGTGACACTACAGATGATTGTAGCCAACACATTCCAGGCAGAGGGATAGCAAGGGCTTTGGACCGTTTGTGGGGTGCTGTTTGTGAGGATTATGTCACTCGTACGTCGTTTCCAGCGCACGCTTCACGGGGCAGGGCCCGTGCGTACATCGATCGATATGGGGCGAGCGCGAAGAAAAAAGACCCAGGAAAATATGGCTATGTACACATGCGATGCACACGAATGGGCAGTCCCGGACTTGAACCGGGGACCCCAGCATTTTCAATGCTGTGCTCTACCAACTGAGCTAACTGCCCGCCTGGGCCGCTCTCGCGGCTGACGAGGGGAGAAGCCTACCTCACGCTCCTGCCCCCGGCAAGGGATCAGTCTTCGCTCTGGGCGGGCTCGATAGCCTCATGGAGCGTGACGAACTCGGGGACGCTCAGGGACTGCGGGCGGCGGGTCGGGTCGAGGTCCGTCCGCGCTACGGCGTCGCGTCCGAGGATGGCGCCGAGCTGTTTGCGGCGCTTCATGAAGAGCTGGCGGACGAAGGACTCGAAGGTGTCGGGGCGGGAAGTGAGCGGCTCGTCGCGCCGGCGGAGGGAGGCCATGGCGCTGGTGACCTTGGGTGGGGGCCAGAAGCAGTGGGGGCCGGCGAGGGTGATGAGTTCGACTTCGGCGATCGACTGGGCGAGGACGCCGAGGGAGCCGTAGTCGCGGGTGTCGGGTTGGGCGGTGAGGCGCTCGGCGACTTCTTTTTGGATCGTGACGTGAAGGGAGCGGCACGCGGTGTGGCGGATGAGGACTTCGGCGATGAGGGGGGAAGCGATGGCGTAGGGAAGGTTGGCGACGAGGCGCCACTCGACGCCACCGAGCGCGGCGAGGGCTTCGGGGTTGAGTTCGCCTTTCGGGAGGGCGTCCCCCTCGATGAGGGTGAGGCGGTCGCTCGTGATGGTGTCGCGGAGGAGGTCGGCGAGGCCGGCGTCGAGCTCGATGGCGACGACACGGGCGCCGCGGTCGAGCAGCTCGCGGGTGAGGACTCCGGCGCCGGGGCCGACTTCGAGGATGGTGTCGTTGGGCTGGATGCGGGCGTCGTCAACCAGCTTGCGAAGGAGGTTGTGGTCGACGAGGAAGTTCTGGCCGAGCGACTTCTTGGGAGCCAGCCCGCGCTCGTCGAGCATGGCCCGCATCTGGCTTTGGGTGAGCACGCGGGCGATGGTAGCGAGGCGGGGCGCGCGGTAGGATGCGGGGAATGATTGATCCCTTGCACGCCGACGCCGGGCAGCTCGCTCACGAGCTGGCCCCCGCGCTGCGCGAGGCGTGCGATGGGAAGATCGGCGACATCCGCTGGTTCCGCACCGACTGGCAACGCGGCGGGGCGGCGACGGGGTACGCCGAGTATCAGCATGAGAGCGGGAAGCCGGCCGAGGTGGTGGTGAAGCTGCCGATCGGCCCGACGGAGCTGCGCGTGCTACGCGATCTTGCCGGGAAAGAGGGCACACCCACGCCGGCGGTGGTGGCGTCGGGGTACGAGCTGGACGGGTACGACCTCGGGTGGATCGTGATGGAACGCCTCGAGGGACCGCCGCTGATGGCGCACCTCGAGAAGAACGACATCCGCGCGATGGGCGAGGCGATGGGGCGGTTCTACCGCGTCGCGGGGGAGGCGTGGGAGTTCAAGCCGCCGAAGGACCGCCCGGACTGGGAAGGTTTGTTGGAGAAGTCGCGCGAGGCGCTGCGCGACAACCCTATTGAGAACGGGCAGCGCTGGAACGACTGCGTGAAGCAGACGCAGCGGCTCCTCCCGACGCTGGTGCAGCGTTGGGAATCGCGGGAGATCAACTCGTGGTGTCATGGTGATTTTCACCCGGCGAATGCGCTGCGCCGTCCGGAGGGGTCGCCCTGGGGTGAGGCGGGGGTGGTGCTGATCGACTTCGCGGAGACGCACTCCGGCCACTGGGTCGAGGACGCGGTGTACCTGGAGCGGCTGTACTGGGGGCACGCGGACAAGCTGCACAAGCAGAAGCCGGTGTCGCTCCTGGCGCGGGCCCGGCGCGATCAGGGCCTGCCCGTCGAGGACGACTACGCGACGCTGGCGAGCACGCGCCGCGTGCTGATGGCGGCGTGCGTGCCGGCGTTCCTGCACCGCGAGGGGACGCCGGCGTATCTGGATGCGGCGCTGGCGACGATGGACCGTTTGCTGCCGCAGTTGGCGGCGTAGCAACACCAAGCCTTGGCAAGACCATCCATTGTGTGCGCACGGCGCAAGCACATGACTAGCGAGCTGTGTGTTCAGTGGGTTGGGCGTCGACGGACGCCGAGTATCCCAGCGGCGAGGGCGAAAATCATCGTCCCTCCCGGGGATGGAATGACAGTATAGCTCAGGTTATCGAATTGATATGCAAACGCCCTGTCGGCAAAGACTACGGAAACAGAACGTATGCTTCCGCTGACTTCAGCGATCACTTCGCCAAACACCGGGAATTCTTCGTCGCCGCGCATCGCGTCGCCTGTAAAGACACCTAACGACTCACCGCGAGCATTGAAGACTTCCGCGATGGCTCCGTTGGAGATGTTTGATTCATCACCCAAAGCAAAGCCGAACGTAAAACCACTCACGGCTTCATCAAACGTGAAACGAAGCGGATCAGCAGAAGGATCGCCTCCAATCCCCGGTCCGCTCGTAAAGGGGGTGTCAGGCGCTCCATCGGACACGACCGCGGTCGGGTCGCTTGTGCTAAATGTGACGATGTCGATCGCAAGCCCGTCGGCCGGCGTTAGCAGCGGAATTTCATCGAAATCGATGGTGTTTGTGACTCCGGCGTAGGCCACGCATGGAACGAGCAGCGTCGCTATCAGGGCGGAACAAGCAAGCGCCGTCCGCGTCGTTGATGAGTTTTCGCAGGTGTTTGACCTGTGGTAGACAGAGATCATGTTGCTACTCCTATCCAGCATAAATGTATTCTATCACAGGATAAACCGTAGCCCAAGAGTATTCACGGAGATCCCGTATGCTCAGAACTCAGCGCAGCAACGTCGATCCCCATTGAGCCGCGCGCGACGCTTTGCGATATTGTTCAGTGAGGTCAGGGAGGACCCGCACGCATGACGAGCGCCGCCGCAGCACCGCGTAAACCGCGTAAATCCAAGCCCAAAGCCGCCGTAGACGCCGAGAGCATGGCGGCGGGGCACCGCGAGATCTCTGTCTCGGAGTTCTTCGCGAAGAACCGACATCTGCTGGGGTTCGACAACCCGCGCAAGGCCCTGCTGACGACGGTCAAGGAAGCCGTGGACAACTCCCTCGATGCGTGCGAGGAAGGGGGGATCCTCCCCGAAATCCGCGTCGCTCTTGAGCACCTGCCCGAGATCGACGAGAACCGCTACCGCATCACCATCGAGGACAACGGCCCGGGCATCGTCCGACGCCAGATCGAGAACATCTTCGGGCGCCTGCTCTACGGCTCGAAGTTCCACCGCATGAAGATGTCCCGCGGGCAGCAGGGCATCGGCATCTCCGCCGCGGGCATGTACGGCCTGATGACCACGGGCAAGCCGATGGTCATCGTGTCACGCTCCAAGAAGAACAAGCCCGCCCACCGCGTCACGCTGGCGATGGACACCAGCAAGAACCGCCCCGAGGTCACCGAAGACGTCGAAACAGACGACTTCCCCGCCCACACCGGCACCCGGGTAATGATCGAGCTCGAGGGGCGCTACACCCGCGGCAAGACCAGCGTCGAGGAGTACCTCGCGCAAACAGCCATCGCCAACCCCCACGCCGCGATCGTTTTCCAGCCGCCCGTCAAGAAGAACGGCGATGACGAAGATGAAGGCGAAGCGCTCATCGACGAAGACGAAGCCCTCACCGGCAAGTCCCTCGAAGCCTTCGACCGCACCACGCAGGTGGGCGACGCCGTCGTCTTCCCGCGCACCGTCGATGAGTTGCCGGAAGAACCGAAGGAGATCAAGCCCCATCCCCGCGGCGTCGAGCTGGGCACGCTGATCCGCATGCTCAAGCAGTCGGAGCAGAAGCAGCTCGGCGGGTTTCTCACCAACTCGTTCTCGCGCGTATCGAGCCGTGTGTCTCAGCAGATCTGCGACGCCGCGGGCCTCACGACGCGCACCTGGGTGAAGAAGATCGGCCACCCCGAGGCCGAGGCGATCTACAAGGCGATCCAGAAGACGAAAATCCAGGCGCCGCCGACGGATTGCCTGGCGCCCATCGGCGTGCGCCAGCTCCTGGCGGGCATGTTCAAGGGCGTGCGGGCAGAGTTCTACACCGCCTCCACCCGCCCGCCGGCGGTCTACCGCGGCAACCCGTTCCAGATCGAAGCGGCCGTCGCCTTCGGCGGCGATCTGGCGGGTGATGAACCGGCCCGCGTCATCCGCTTCGCCAACCGCGTGCCGCTGCTCTACCAGCAGTCGGCGTGCTCGAGCTTCAAGGCCGTCGTCGAAACCGGCTGGCGGAACTACGGGCTGAGCCAGGGCAAGGCGTCGCTGCCGCAGGCGCCGCTGGTGGTGATGATCCATATGGCCAGCGTGTGGGTGCCCTTCACCAGCGAGTCGAAGGAAGCGGTCGCCGATTACGACGAGATCCGCAAAGAAATGCGCCTGGCGCTGCAGGACTGCGGGCGCAAGCTCGGAACGTACCTGCGCAAGCGTCAGAAGATCCGGCGCGAGGGGCAGCGCCGTGATGTGTTCTCGCGCTACATCGGCGAGGTCTCCAAGGCGCTCCACACCATCAATCCGAAGCTCGACCCGAGCGCGATCTACGACGACCTGAAAGCCGTCGCCCAGGCCAAGACCGAGCTGGCTGATCAACAGCTCGACGACGAGGGCAAGGCGGTGAAGCGCTCGAACGGCAGCGACGACACGATCGTTGTTGACGACAGCTTCCTCGAAACCGACGACGACACCGCCACCACCAACGGGCGCGCCGCAGACGATGATTCCGATGATGCGACGCTCTTCGAGAAATAAGCATGGCGAAGAAGAAAAAGAAAACAACGAAGAAGGCGGCGGCGAAGAAGAAGGTCGTCAAGAAGGTGGTGCGCAAGAAAGCGCCTGCACGCAAGAAAGCCAGCGGTGCGAAGAAGCGTTCATCGCGCAAGAAAACCGTGCCGACGCGAGAGAAGCTGGTCACGCTGGCTGATTCCGTCGCGATTCGTGCGGCGCGGGGGGAAGATCCGTTCCTCGATATCCCCACCCGCAACCTCTCGAACGTCGCGTTCAACGAGCGCCGGCGCATCATCGAGATGGGCGACTCCACCGCTCGACGCAACTTCTTCGACCTGGGCAAGGCCAAGAAGTTCATGCAGACGATGCTGGTCGCGTCGGGCGCTTCCGAGCTGATCCGCCAGGAGAAAACCACCTCGATTCGTGATCTTTTCTATCACTGCAAGCACACCATCGAGGGCACGAAGGAAAACACCTTCGACGAGCAGACCGAGTCCGATGTCATCATCGAGGACCTCGAGGTCGCGATCACCTCGCTGCGCGAGGAGCTCGGCCTCTTCGCCGAGCCCAAGGGCGCGATGGTCGGGCCGATGGTCATCGAGGACAAAGGCGACACCATCGACCTGCAGCGCATGGGCTCGGGCGGGTACGCGGTGCCCTCGATCGTCGAGGGCGAGGTCATCAAGTTCAAGAAGCACACGGCGAAGTTCGTGCTGCTGATCGAGAAGGGCGCCGTGTGGCGGCGCTTCAACGAGGACCGCTTCTGGGAGAAGCACAAGTGCATGATCCTGCACGGCGGTGGCCAGCCGCCGCGGGGCGTGCGCCGCCTGCTGTGGCGCCTGCACCACGAGCTGAACCTGCCGGTGTACGTCCTCGTCGATAACGACCCGTGGGGGTACTACATCTACAGCGTGGTGAAGCAGGGCTCAATCAGCCTGGCGTTCGAGTCGCAGCGCATGGCGATCCCGAACGCCCGCTTCGTGGGCATGTCGAGCTACGACGCCAAGAAGTTCGACATCCCGAGCGCGGTGTCGATCAAGGTCAACGAGCAGGACGTGCGCCGGGCCAAGGAGATCCGCGACTACCCGTGGTTCGCCAAGAAGAGCTGGCAGCGCGAGATCAACCACATGCTCAAGCTCGGGGTGAAGCTCGAACTCGAAGCCCTCTCAGCGAAGGACTTCAGCTTCATCACCGAGACGTACCTGCCGGAGAAGCTGCGGACCGAGGACTTCCTCGACTGAGCCAGATGAATCCCACCGAAAGTTTGCCCAGCTTGACATTCATTATTCTGTAAGGACTTACGAGCGATTTATTTCTGATTTTCGCCGCCTGCAGCCCTAGGCGCACCACCCTGATCCGTTACTCTTCCCGCTCACCGGGAACCCCAAAACGGGTGACCGGCGGCGGCTCCGCCCCTGGGTGTAGAGCCCCGAGGCCCGACCGGCTTGCGACCGGCGACCGCGTGATCGGAGGAGACACGCGTTCGTCCGCCAGCCGGTCGGTCTGTTTTTGGACAACCCCCAGCCCAACGTAGACTCGCGTCATGCCAGACGATTCATCCTCACGCTGGACGCCGCCGCAGGGCGCGCTCATCGGCATGATCCACGTCGGCGCCCTGCCGGGGGCGCCGCGCAACGAGCGATCCGTGCGCGAGATCGCGCAGCAGGCGGGGTGCGAAGCGAAGACTCTCGCCGAGGTCGGCTTCGACGCAATCATCGTTGAAAACATGCACGATGCGCCGTACCTGCGCGGCGAGGTCGGCCCCGAGATCGTGAGCGCGATGACCACCTGCGCGCTCGCGGTGCGCGACGCGGCGCCGGATCACCCGCTGGGTGTGCAGATTCTCGCGGGCGCCAACCGCGCGGCGCTCGCGGTAGCGCTGGCGTCAGACGCCGCGTTCATCCGCGCGGAGAACTTCGTCTTCGCCCACGTCGCCGATGAGGGGCTGATGCCGGAGGCCGACGCCGCCCCGCTGCTGCGCGAGCGCCGTCGCCTCGCCGCCGATCACATCGCCGTCTTCGCCGACCTCAAGAAAAAGCACGCGTCCCACGCGATCACGGCGGATATCTCGCTCGCCGAAACCGCTCACGCCGCCGAGTTCTCCGGCGCCGACGGCGTGATCGTCACCGGCGCCTCGACGGGCGACGCGACGCCGATCGATGCCCTGCGCGAGGCGTCGGACGCCTCTGCGTTACCTGTGCTGGCCGGCTCCGGCGTAACCGCGGAGAGCGTGAAAGGCACGCTCGCGGCGTGCCGGGGAGTGATCGTGGGGTCGTCGATCAAGGAAGACGGCGACTGGCGGCGGGCGGTGGATGCGGAGCGAGCGCGGGCATTCGTCGAGGCCGCGAAGGGCTAAATTTGGGTGCCACTGGCAGCTTGCTGCCAGTGATTCGATGTGCGGTTCACCAGCCACTGGCTGACAAGCAGCCAGTGGCACCCGGAGAAGAGTCACCTCGTTCTCTGGTTCACCGCAGCTTCTTCGCCTTTTTCTTCGCCTTCTTCGCATCATCATGATCCGGGAACCGCTCGGCAAACTCCGCGTAGTGCGTCGCCGCCTCCGAATCACGCCCGAGCTCTTCCAGCGACACCGCCATCAGCCAGCGTGTGTTCCGCGCGTTGGGCTCGACGGCCAGCACCTTCTCGAATTTCCCGACCGCCTCGTTGTAGCGCTCGAGCCCGTGCTTCGCGACGCCCTCGAAGTAGTTGGTGGTGTAGCCGTGGCGTCCCTCGCCGGCGGCCTCGCGGTAGCGGGCCGCGAACTCGAGGCCCTCGCTGTAGTCCTTGCGCGTGAAGATCGCCGAGTACGTCGCGGTGAAGAGGATGTTGATCCGATCCTCCTCCGAGCTGGCCGAATCGAGCATCTCGGGGAGGAGGCGGTTGTACTCTTCCCAATCCTTTTCCTTCGCGGCGATCTTCAGCAGCAGCTCGTAGCCTTGGCTCGCGTTCTCTGGTTCTTGCGACATCGTCGTCGCGATCTCGCGCGCCTTCTTCATGCTGCCGCCCGCGAAACCGGGGGCCTCCATGTAGAAGTGGCACAAGCCGGTGCGGGCGCCGACGTGAGTCGGGTCGATCTTGATCGCCTTCTGATACGCCTTGCGCCCTGCCGACGCGCGGGCGCCCTTGTTGAACATGCTGACTTCGTTGATCGTCGAGAAGAGCGCGGTGCCCAGCATGTACTGATAGTCCGCGACCTCCGGCCCGAGCTTCGCGAGCGCCCGCGCGGCGGGCAGGCCCGTGTCCCACTCGTTCGAGTCCGCGCACACCCGCACCAGCGCGTAGAGGTTGTCCGCGTCCTTCGGCGAACGCTCCCACTCGGATTTGAGGAGCTTGAGCGCCTGCTCACGCTGCTCCGCGGGCAGCGCCCCGTCAGCGTTGAACACCGCCTCCTGCGCCGCCGCGGCGTCGGGGTACGACGCCCGCGCGCTCGGGATGGTTGTCAGAAAAGCAACAAGCACCGCCACGAGAATTCGGCCCATCGAGCACCTCCTCTGGTGATGCTACCGCATGGGGATTCCCGGACGCCCTCTTTCACACCGACGCCTGCGCCGCCGCCAGACGGGCGATCGGCACGCGGAACGGCGAGCAGCTCACATAATCCAGCCCTGCCCGATCGCAGAAGAAGACGCTCTCCGGGTCACCGCCGTGCTCGCCGCAGATGCCGATCTTCATGCCCGGGTTGGTCTCACGCCCCTGCTGCACCGCCGTCTCGATCAGCGGCCCCACGCCGATCTGGTCCAGCGACTCGAACGGGTCCCGCGGCAAAATCTCCTGCGACAGGTACTCCGGCAGGAACCCGTTCACGTCATCACGCGAGTACCCGAACGTGAGCTGCGTCAGATCGTTCGTTCCGAATGAGAAGAAATCAGCGTGCTCGGCGATCGCCCCCGCCCGCAGCGCCGCCCGCGGCACCTCGATCATCGTGCCCACCGGGATGTTCAGGCGCCCTTTGAAGCCCTTCGCCTTGCGCACGCCCGCGATCGTGTCGAGCGCGATCTCTCGCAGCGTCTCAAGTTCCTTCGACACGCCCACCAGGGGGATCATGATCTCGGGCTTGGGCTTGCCGCCGGCTTTCTTGCGCCGGATCGTCGCCTCCGCGATCGCCGTCACCTGCATCACCAGAATCTCGGGATAGGTGATCGCCAGGCGGCACCCGCGGTGACCCATCATGGGGTTTGCCTCGTCGAGCGCCGTCACGCGCCGGCGCACCGCCTCCAGCGATGTGCCGATCCGCTTCGCCAAAGCCGCCTGCGTCTCCTCATCGTGCGGCAGGAACTCGTGCAGCGGCGGGTCCAGCAACCGGATCGTCACCGGCAAGCCGTCCATCGCCTTCAGGATGCCCACGAAATCCTTGCGCTGGTAGGGCAGCAGCTTCTTGAGCGCCGTCTCGCGCGACGGACGATCACTCGCCAAGATCATCTCCCGCATCGCCGGGATGCGGTCGCTCTCAAAGAACATGTGCTCCGTGCGGCACAGCCCGATGCCCTCGGCGCCCAGCTCCCGCGCCCGCAGCGCGTCTTCGGGCGTGTCGGCGTTGGCCCGCACGCGCAACCGGCGCGCCCGGTCCGCCCACTTCATCAGCGTCCGGAACTCTTCTGAAAACTCCGGCTCCACCGAATCCACGCTGCCGCTGATCACGTCGCCCGTCGAACCGTCGAGAGCGATCACATCGCCGCGACCGAACGTGCGCTTGCCCACCATGAACTCGCCGTTGCGGGCGTCGATGGTGAGCGCCGTCGCCCCCGCGATACAGCACTTGCCCCACCCGCGGGCGACGACCGCGGCGTGCGAGGTCATACCGCCCGTGCTGGTGAGGATGCCGGCCGCCGAGTGCATGCCGTCCACGTCCTCGGGCGAAGTCTCGCGGCGCACAAGGATCACCGACTCGCCGCCGTTCGCGCGGGCAACCGCTTCCTCCGCGGTGAACGCCGGCTTGCCCACCGCAACGCCCGGCGAGGCGGGCAGGCCTGTCGCGATCACATCCGCTTTCGCCTTCGCCTTCGGATCAAAGCTCGGCAGCAGCAGCTGCGCCAGATCACCCGCCGGCACGCGCTCGAGCGCCGTCGTGCGATCGATCAGCCGTGAGCGGTTCATATCCACAGCCAGCTTCACCGCCGCCCGCCCGGCCCGCTTGCCGCGCCGAGTCTGCAACATCCACAGTTTGCCGCGCTCGATGGTGAACTCGATGTCCTGCATGTCCGTGTAGTGCGCCTCGAGCGTCTTCTTGATATCGAGCAGTTGGCGGTGGACGCCCTTGTTCCACGTCGGCATCTCGCTGATCGGCCTCGGCGTGCGGATGCCCGCCACCACGTCTTCACCCTGCGCGTTCACCAGAAACTCGCCATACAGCGTGTTCTCACCCGTCGAAGGGTCGCGCGTAAACGCCACACCCGTCCCCGAGTCATCGCCCATGTTGCCGAAGACCATCGCCTGCACGTTCACCGCCGTGCCCGCGAGGCTGCTGGCGATCTGGTTGATCTGGCGGTAGCGCTTGGCCCGCGGCGTGTCCCAGCTCTTGAAGACTGCCTCGATCGAGAGGCGAAGCTGCTTCTTCGGGTCCTGCGGGAAGGCCGAGCCCACGCGCTTCTCGTACACACCCTTGTACACCTCGCACAGCTCGCGCAATCCCTCGGCGGGCACGTCGGTGTCGCCCCTGGCCTTGTACTTCTTCTTGAGGCGGTCGAACGCGTGCTCGAACCGTTCGTGATCGACGCCCATCACCACGTCGCCGAACATGTTGATCAGGCGGCGGTAGGCGTCGAAGGCGAAGCGCTCGTTGCCGGTCAGTTCGGCGAGGCCCTCGACGCTGCGGTCGGTCAGGCCCAGGTTGAGCACCGTGTCCATCATGCCGGGCATCGAAACCGCGGCGCCCGAGCGCACCGAAACCAGCAGCGGGTCGTCTTTGGCGCCGAAGCGCTTGCTCGTCTGCTTCTCGATCGCCGCGATGGCGTCCATCGCCTCGGTCAGCAACCCCGCCGGCAGCCGCTTGCCACGTTCATAGAAGAGCCGGCACGCCTCGGTGGTGATGGTGAAGCCGGGGGGCACCGGCAGGCCGATCGAGGTCATCTCGGCGAGGTTGGCGCCCTTGCCGCCGAGGAGTTCCTTCATCCCGCCGTCGCCCTCGGTCCTGGCGCCGAAGCGGTAGGTCAGCTTGGGCGGCTTCCTGGTAGATCGGGAGCGAGAACGCTTGGCGCTGGTCTTGGGCATGCGGCTACTATCGCCCGTCCGTGGAGCAAACGAAAGCCATCACACCCGAGAACCCATCCGCCGAGTCCGCCTGCGCCGCGCTGCGGGCGTCTGACCGCACCGAGCCAGCGTTCGCGTTGATCTCGGCTGGGGACGGGCAGTGGTCGCAGCGCTCGCGTGTCGGCGCCCTCGGCGCGAGCGTCCGGCTGGATAACTCCACGGACCTTCCGGCGTTCTTCGAGGCGATCGAGCAAGGCGAGTGGGTGGGCTGCCTCGAGTACGAACTCGGCGCACTGCTGGAGCCCGCCGCCGGCGAATGCCGCGGTGCAGGCCCGTTCGCCGAGCTGTGGCGCTCCGAACCGATCAGCTCTGATGCAGAGCCACAGGCGTATCGGGTCGAGTCGTTATCAAGCTCGGCCGGCGAGCACGCCTACACCGCGGCGGTTCGTCACGCTTTGGAGTACATCGCCGCGGGTGATGTCTATCAGGTCAACCTCACACACCAACTCCGCGGCGCGTTTACCGGCGACGCCCGCGCCCTCGCCGCGGACGCGATCGAGAAGACCGGCGCGTGGTTCGGCGCGTATCTCGAAACACCGACGCGCTCGATCGTCTCCGCCAGCCCGGAGCTGCTCGTGCGCGTCACGCCCGACCGGCGCATCGTCGCCCGCCCCATCAAGGGCACCCGCCCGCTGGGGCGCGAGGACGACCTGCTGGCGAGCGCAAAAGATGCTGCGGAGCTGGCGATGATCGTCGATCTCATGCGCAACGACCTTGGGCGCGTCTGCGCGCCTGGGAGCGTGCGCGTCGATGAGCCCCGCTCGATCGAGGGGCACGCCGGCGTGGCGCACACCGTCGCCACCGTCAGCGGCGCTCTGCGTGATGATACGACCCGGGAAGACATCCTCCGCGCCGTCTTCCCGGCGGGCTCGATCACGGGCGCCCCCAAGATCCGGGCGATGCAGATCATCCGCGAGCTGGAGCCCGAGCCCCGCGGGGCGTATTGCGGCTCCATCGTGCGTTTGGGCGATGACGGGTCGATGGACCTGAGCGTCGCCATCCGAACCGCCGTGATCCGCGAGAACGGACTCCGCTTCGGTGTGGGTGCCGGGATCGTCGCCGACTCCAACCCCGCGCGCGAGTGGCGCGAGACGCTCGACAAGGCCGCCGGCTTCGCCGCGGCGGCCGGTACCACAGTCGAGGGTCGCTCATGAGCCCCGGCCCGCGCCTGCGCACCGACGTTGTGGAGGTCTTCGTCGTCCGTGCCGGCGAGTTGCTCCTGATGCGCCGCGCAAAGCAACCGATGCTCGGCACGTGGCAGCCCGTGCTGGGGCACTGCGCGGGTGATGAAACCGCCGAGCAAGCCGCACGGCGCGAGCTGCGCGAAGAAACCGGCCTCGGCAAGGGCGCCGGGCTCGAATCGTTCACGCCGCTTGAGCGCGTGCGCCCGTACTACCTACCGGAATCCGATTCGATCGTCCTCAGCCCGCGCTTCATCGCCCGCGCCGCGGACGACTGGGAACCGACGCTCTGCGATGAGCACAACGACCTGAAATGGGTGGCATCCATCGACGCGATCGACGCGCTGCAGTGGCCCAGCCAGCGCGAGTCGTGGGGCGAGGCGCTCACCCTCGGTCTCGCCCGATAAAAGCGGTTCGCGCCCGCGCGGTTTCCGTGTAGTCTCTCGACCCCAGACCCCAAAAGGGAGACGATTCATGACCCGCTCGACGACACTCGCCGCTCTGCTCACCTTTGCCTCGGGCGTCGCCCTCGCCCAGGACGCCGCCAACACCCTTACCCTGACCTCGGGCGAGACCATGAGCGTCACCGTACTCGAGCGGACCGCCGAGAGCATCACCGTCCAGCACCCGCTGCTGGGCGAGCTGACCATCCCCGCCGACGGTGTCGCCTCCCTCGACGGCGCCCCCTACGAAATCCCCGTCGAGCAGATCGCCGCCCAGCCCGAGGAAGAAGAGCTCGCGGGAACGACACCCGTGTGGACCAGTTCACTCGAGCTGGGCATCAACGGCAGCGAGGGCAACTCGGAGAATCTTTCCGGGCGTGTGGCCTTCCGCACCGAGCGATTAGTCGAGGACGTCGAGCGTTTCGAGTTCCTCTCCCGCTACCGCATCGACACCCGCGACGGCGACCGCACCACCAACGAGTGGTACAACAGCGCCCTGCAGGAGTGGTTCCTCCCCGATCACCCGCGCTGGTCGTGGTTCGTGCTCGGCACCGCCGAGTACGACGAGTTCCAGGACTGGGACGTGCGTGTGAGCGGCACGGTGGGCCTGGGCTACAAGTTCATCGACCGCGAGGATCTGAAGTTCCGCGGGCGAGTGGGTCTGGGCGCCTCGTACGAGTTCGGCGCCGAGGACGAGGAGCTCGTCCCCGAGGCCCTCATCGGCTACGACTACGAGAACCAGCTCAACGAACGCTCGCGCATCACCTCGACGGGCAACCTCTTCCCCTCGCTGTCGAACGGCGGCGAGTTCCGCAGCTACGTCGACCTCGCCTACGAGTTGGATGTCACCGACGACGGCGCGTGGGCCCTGCGTCTCGGCGCCGAGCACCAGTACGACTCCGACACCGATTCCGAGACCCCCTGGGACTTCGCCTACTTCGCGTCGCTGGTCACCACGTTCTGAGTTCAGCCGGCTAGGTTCGCCATGCGGCGCACCGTCTCGGGCGATTCCGGCTGACCCGTCCGGGCACTCAGCACGCCGGCCGCACAGGACGCGAGGGTGCGCGCCCGCTGTTCGGGTGTAGATGGTTTTGCGTCAAACGCGGCGGTTTCGAGGAACTGGGCGAGGCGCTGGTTTGGTTCGGTTTTGGGGGCGTCGGTCTGTTCGACGATCTCGCCGTCGGGCCCGATCCACTCGAAGCCGTGGTCGTCGAAGCGGATGAGGCCGCCCTCGCCGGCGAGGGTCAGCCCGCGGAACCAGCGCCCGGCGCAGTCCGAGAGCGACAACACGGCGCTCGCGCCGGTCTCGAAGCGCAGGTGAGCCGTGAGGCTGCCGCGGAGCAAGGATAGATCGTCGGGCAGCGCGGCCCGCACGCCGGAGGCGGCGCGTGGGCCGGCGATGGAGGCGTCAATCGTCTCCGGCTCACCCAGCAGGTCACCCAGCAGATCGAGCGCGTCGGCGAGGCGGGCGCCGAGGGAGCCGAAGGCGCCGTCGTCGCGAGCCGAGACCAGGGCGGTCTGGATGGCGCCGAAGTTGGCGAGGGCGTCGCGCAGCTCGGCGGCGAGGGCCGCGTGGCGCAGCGTGGGGGCGTGCAGCGGGAGTGCCCGGCGGTCGGCGTCGTCCTGCAGCGCCGCGCTCATGGCGCTGGTGGGGACGGGCTCGACGGAGACGACCCGCACGTTGCGTTTTTTCAGATCCGCCAGCGAGCCGCGGGTGTTGAGCCAGTCGAGCGTCTCGTCGGGCGGGCGGACGGCGAGGAGCACGTCCGCGTCGCTCGCCGAGCGAAGGGTCATGCTGAGATCGGCGATCGCCTCGGCGCCATCGGCGCTTGGCTGATCGGGGCCGCCGATGAGCGTCGGCACGCGCGACGGCGTCGGTCGGGCGTTCTCGGTCCACAGGATGAAGTCGCGGTTGGGCACGGGCGGTGGATCGTATCAACTCCTGAGCCGACCTAAGATGATGGCGAGGCGCGGGCGGGCGGCCGCTCGCAGGAAACATCCTGCGGGAGGAAAGTCCGGACACGGCAGGGCACGGCGGTGGGTAACGCCCACCCGTCCGTCAGCCGCGGGCGAGGGAAAGTGCCGCAGAAAGCAAACCGCCGATGGCGCGACTCGTCGCGCACAGGCAAGGGTGAAAGGGTGCGGTAAGAGCGCACCGCCGGGGTGGCGACATCCCGGGCATGGCAAACCCCGTCGCGTGCAAGGTCAAGCAGTCCGACTCCGCTTCGGCGGACGCCCGGCCCGGGCGGCTCCTTCTGGAGAGTTGGGCGGGTAGACCGCTGGAGGGCGTCGGCAACGGCGCCCCGAGAGAAATGGTCGCCCAGGCGCCGCTTCGGTGGCGCCGGACAGAATCCGGCTTACAGCCCGCGCTCGGCTGATGACGGGCCCTGACGGAGACGTCGGGGCCCGTCGCCTTTTTGAGAACGAGTGAAATCCGCTTCCTCTCCTCATTCTGATGGGGAGAGGGTGGGAGTTTGGTTGTTGCGTTGAACACCCGACGCGCCGCTTTGCGGCGGGTCGGGGCACCTGATGGGTTATTGCTTCGGAGAGGCTTGGAAGATTTTGTAGCCCCTCACCCTGCCCTCTCCCGGTGGGAGAGGGTGGGAATCATGTGTTTGCTTTTTGTCGGCAGGGGTTTAGCGACGCCGATAGCATCGCTCGCGTGTATCAGGGACTTCTCACACGGCGCTATCTGACCAGCAAGATCACGCCCATGCTGGCGATGCTCGCCGTGATGCTGTGTACGGCGATGGTGCTCGTGGTGTGGTCGGTGATGGGGGGGTTCCTGACCATGCTGCTGGGCACGGGGCGGACGCTTCTGGGCGACGCCACGATCGTCTGGCCCGTGCAGGGCATCCCGCATTACTCGGAGCTCATCGAGCGGCTGGAAGAAGACGACGCGATCGACGCGGCGACGGGCATCATCGACGCGCCGGGGTTGCTGAAGCTACCGGATGGTTCGATTCTTACGGTCCAGGTGACGGGGATTGACCCCCGCGGGTTCGACGAAGTCACGGGTTTCGCGGACACGCTGTGGTGGCGGCCGATTGATGAACCGCTGGCGAAGGACACGGCGGGCGATGACCCGCGTCTTGATCTCGATCCGGCGTACCTCGCTCACGGTGACGCGATGAGCGAGCCCGACCCGCAGACGCGCGAAGCGCGCCCGGCGATCGTGACGGGCATCGAGCTGGCGCGGTACAGCGAGCGCCAGGTGGGGGGGTGGTACACGCCGCGGTGGCTGTTCTTCCCCAACGCCGAGACGACGCTGAGCGTGCTGCCCTTGTCGAACCAGGGCGTGGCGATCGACGTGGAGGCGCGGACGTTCCCGGTGGCGAACGAGTTTCGGACGGGGTTCTACGAGTTCGACGCCAACAAGGTGTTCGTGCCGCTGGCGACGCTGCAGGAGATGCTCTCGATGGACGCGGCGGTGCGCGTGGACGAGGGGTTCTCGTTTGGCGTTGTCCCTGGGCCTGACGGGGAGCCGACGTTCGCCGAGCCGGAGGCGGCGGGGATCGACCCGGCGCGGGTGACCTCGGTGCTGGTGCGGGCGAGGAAGGGGCGGACGCCCGAGCAGGCGCGGGACGCGGCGGCGGCGGTGTACGCGGGGTTCTACGAGACGCTGGTGGATGAGAATCGGATCGACCGCGCGCCCTCGCCGGACGCGGTGCGCGTGCTGACGTGGGAGGAGCGCCCGGGGGTGAAGACGCTGGTGGCGGCGGTGAAGAAGGAGACGGCGCTGGTGCTGGCGCTCTTCATGTTCATCTCGCTGACGGCGGTGTTCCTGGTCTTCTCGATCTTCTGGGCGATGGTGAGCGAGAAGACGAAAGACATTGGGATTCTGCGGGCCATCGGCGCCAGCAAGAACGGCGTGGCGTGGCTCTTCCTGCGCTACGGTGTGACCATCGGCGTGATCGGGTCGGCGCTCGGCGGCGCGGCGGCGCTGCTGATCGTGACCAACATCAACCCGATTCACGAGTGGCTGGGCACGGCTCTGGGCGTCTACGTTTGGGATCCGAGCGTGTACTACTTCACGGAGATCCCGAACGAGGTGGAGCCGACGAAGGCGCTGATTGTGCTGGCGGGGGGTGTGATCTTCAGCGTGCTGGGCGCGCTGGTGCCCGCGGTCAAGGCTGCGAATATGGATCCGGTACGCGCGTTGAGGTTCGAGTGATGAGTGAGCCGTTGCTCGAAGCCAACGACATCCGCAAGACGTACCGCATGGGGCGCGTCGACACGCCCGTGCTGCGCGGGGTTGATTTCAGTGTGGACGCTGGCGAGTTCGTCGCGATCCTGGGCGCTTCGGGTTCAGGGAAGTCAACACTTCTTCACCTGCTTGGCGGTTTGGATAGGCCGGACCGGGACGGTGGGGGGGTGCTGTTCCGCGGGCGGGCGCTGGCGTCGATGAGCTCGTCGGAACTCGATGAGTATCGCAGGCGCGAGGTAGGGTTCGTGTTTCAGTTTTATCACCTGCTGCCCGAGCTGACGGCGCTTGAGAACGTGCTGGTCGCGGGGATGGCCGCGCACGGGCGCGGCTACGGCGGGAAGCGAACAGAGCTGCGTGAACGGGCGTCTGGGCTGCTCGAGCGCATGGGGCTCAGCGAGCGTCTCGCGCATCGTCCGAGTGAGTTATCCGGCGGGGAGCGCCAGCGGGTGGCGATCGCGCGGTCACTGCTCAACGAGCCCGCTGTTCTGCTTGCTGATGAGCCGACGGGCAACCTGGATCGCACCGCCGGCGAGGCGATTCTTGATTCGCTGCAGCGTCTGCACGAGGCCGAGGCGCGGGCGGTGGTGATGGTGACGCACGATGAGAATCTCGCCGAGCGGGCTGACCGGGTGCTGCGGATGGGCGACGGAGTGCTGGCGGGCGGGGCGGGTCTCGCCGATAGCACGCTATGATGTGTCTCGGGCAGAGTTTGCAGGACGGAGGCGGTGGTGAGCGGCTTTGAGTCCGTCCGCCAGCTCGTTGGAAGGCTGACGGCGTACAACCCGCTGGAGGTGCTCGCGGAACTCGCGGTGATCGCGGGCGTGGTGTACCTCGTGTGGCGTTTCGTGCGCGGAACGCGCGCGGCGGGGGCGCTGCGGGGCATCCTGGTCGTGCTGCTGGTGGTGCTGGGGCTGCGTCTGCTGGCGCCGACGGACGCGTTCGAGCGGCTTTCGTTTCTCTTCGACAACCTGCTGGGCTTCGCGGTGGTGGCGGCGGTGATCATCTTCCAGCCGGAGCTGCGCCGGGCGATGTCGCGGATCGGCGAGGCGCCGCTGTTCCGGACCGAGCCGGCGGACGTAGCGCCGGTGGTCGAGGCGCTGTGCACGGCGTGCGAACTCTTGAGCAAGAGCAAGTATGGCGGGCTGATCGCCATCGAGCGCCGTGTTGGTTTGCGCGAGTACATCGAGACGGGCAAGCTGCTGAACGCTGAGGTCTCGGCGGAACTTCTTGAGACGATCTTCTGGCCCAACAGCCCGCTGCACGACATGGGTGTGGTGATCCGCGGGAAGCGGATCGTAGCGGCGAGCGTGCAGTTCCCGCTGGCCGAGCCGGGGGAGGTGCCGGACCCGCACATGGGCACGAGGCACCGGGCGGCGATCGGCATGTCGAAGGCGTCGGATGCGCTGGTGATCGTGGTGAGCGAGGAGACGGGGGCGATCAGCCTGGGTGAGCGAGGACGGTTGCTGCGCTGGCTGAGCGTTGAGGCGCTTCGAGAAGAACTGCGTCTGCGTTTGGCGCAGACCGCGCGTGAGGAGAGCGAGCGCGATGATGACCCCGGCGACGCCCCGCGCGAGACGGAGGAGGCGGCGTGAGCGCGGCCAAGCCCAAACGCCAGCTCGATTCCCCGGCGACGCTTGTCGTGCTGGGGCTCGTCACGTGCCTGATCTGGTTGTTCGCCGAGTCGCAGACGCTGACGCGGATGGATGTGGACGTGCTGGTGAAGCTCGAAGCGAGCGAGGCGCGGCTGGCGCGGTGGTCGGACGGGCGCGGGGCGGAGAACGTGACGCTGACACTCGAAGGGCCACGGAGCGAGATCGATCTGGCCGCGGCTCGCCTGCGGCGCGAGGGCGTAACGCTGGCGGTGGGGGCCCCGGGCGGGCCCGGGACGGCGGCGCGGGAGTACGAGCTTGATTTGAGTGACTCGGTTCGAGCCAGCGCTGCGGAGTTGCTGGGCTCGGTGAGTGTGGCGAACGCCGAGCCGGAGAGCCGGAGCGTTGAGGTTGACGAGGTAGCGACGCTCGAGAGCGTGGCGGTGAGCTTCGACGCCACGGGGCTGGATCTTTCGGAGGCGCCGACGATCGAGCCGCCCACGGTGGACATCACCGGGCCGGCGTCGGTGCTGGATTCGCTGGGCGAAAGCCCGAGCGCGACGGCGCGTATTGATCGAGCCGCGCTGAGCGCGCTTCGCCCCGGCGCGATTCAACGCGTGGAGGCGCAGGTCGAGGTGAGCGGGCTGCGTCCGGCGGATCGGTCGCGGGTGAACCTGCTGCCCGGTCGGGTGACGGTGCGCCTGGCGGTGCGGAGCCGGGTGTCCACGATCGACGTGGCCTCGGCGCCGGTGCAGGTGCTGGTGCTGCCTTCGGACATCGCGAACTGGAACGTGACGCCGGACCGGCGGTTTGTTGACGGGCTCTCGATCAGCGGCCCCAGCGATCTGGTGAGCCGCATCGAGGCGCAGGAACTAAGTGTTGTCGCTGTCGTGCGTCTGACGAGCGACGAGCTGCAGCGCGGGATCACGCAGAAGGCCGCGACGTACGCGCTGCTGACTGAAGACGGCCTGCTGCCTGCGCCGGCGACGCTGACGATCGCTGGGCCGGACACACCGATCGGGCTGACGGTTGAGGCGCTAGCGGCGCCTGACGCGGGCTAGCCGTCGCGGACGCTGTCGCGGGCCGATTCGTAGAAGAGCTTGGCGATGGTGCGTCCGACGCGCTTGGCGAGATCGGCCTCGGCGCCGGCGCGTTCGCTGCTGGAGGAGGGGATGTCGGTGGGCGAGGTCTGCGGCTGGACCCGGAAGGGGAAGCCTCGCTCGGTGTCGGGCCAGATGCGGGCTCGTGATTCGGCGTCGATGACCTTGACGCGGGCGGCGACGGTGGGGGAGTAGCTGGCGCCGTCGCGGGTGAGCGTCCACGCGTCGATGGAGACGTAGACGACGACCTCGGCACCCACCGCGCGCCCGAGGTCGGCGACGCTCATGGGTTCGTCGGCGTCCTCGGTCATCGCGGCGCGGAGGGTGGACTGGGCGGCGATCATCTTGTCCGCGTCGATCACGCGGTTGGCGATCATGTCCTCTTCGGCCTGCTGGCCCATGATCACACGGAGGGAGCGGCGCGGGACCACGCTGCTGCGGTCGTCGATGAAGAGCACCGTAGCGCGGTCGTCGTCGAGCTTGGTCTGAGCGGGGATCTTGGGGGGGCCTTCAAGGATGTAAGCCGCGGTGCCGGCGATGTTGCAGGCGGGGAGCGCCAGCAGACCGATCGCGAGCAGAAGGGGGATGGCGCGTTTAGTACTTCGCGTCATTGTCTTCCTCGTGGTCGTAGAAGAGCCAAGCGGCGCGGTTGGTGAAGCGGCGCTCCAGAACAGTGAGGACGTTCTGGCCCGTGATGTCGTCAGGCCCGTAGCCTTTGCCGTCGGGGAACGAGACGGACAGGCCCTGGGTGTAGGCGAAGTCGTTGGGGAAGGCGCCGTCGGCCTCGGCGACGCCCAGGTTCCCGGCGATCACGCCGTCCCAGAGGTACGAGTTCCCGCGCTCGTTGAGGCGGTGCTCGTAGAGGTCGATGACGATGAGACGATCGATCCCGAGTTCTTCGGAGAGCTCGCCGTAGGGCTTGGCCGGCCACGAGGGGTTGTTGTACTGGTAGTCGAGGACGAGGGCGGCGGGGACGAAGCCTGTGGCGCCGGTGTTGGCGACGAGCTGGGCGGTGATGGCGGTCGTCAGGCGGGGCACGAGGCGGGGGTTCTGGGCTTGGATGGTGCGGTCGGCGGCGATGAAGACCGCGAAGGACTTCTGGTCGAGGCCTTCGTACTCGGCGTAGACCTTGCTCGTGCCGGTGCGCTCGTAGGTGTCGGCCATGACGCCGATGATCTGGCAGGCGGCGAGCGCGGGGAGAAGCAGGAGCAGGAGGGCGAGTCGTCGCATCATGTGAGCGTAGCCGCGGAGTCGCCCCAGGTGAACAGCTTGTAGACCCAGGCGAGGACGAGGACCCCGCCGGCGGCGGCGATCCAGCGCGGCGTCCAGAGTGGACGGAAGAGGCGCGCCGCCCGCGAGCCAAAGACCGCGGTGTGCAGCAGCGTCCAGAAAGCGGCGGCGGCGCCCACCGCCAGCAGGAAGCCCGCCGGCTGCACGCGGGCCGAGGCCAGCATCTCGCCCTCGGCGGCGTGGGCGAAGGCGGTGGTCATGCCACAGGTGGGGCAGGGCTTGTCGAAGGTGATGACCCAGGAGCAGCGGGGCATGCCGAGCTGGGTGTGGGTGCCGTGACCGTCTGAACTGGGCGAGAGCCCGGCGGCAACCGCGAGGAGCGCGAGGCAGGCGAGGGCGCCGATCGCGGCGAGCAGGCGGTCGGTGGAACTGGCGCGGGCGGCGGGGGGCATGGGTGGTTGTTCGGTGACAGGACGTGATCGGTTCCGCTCAGTCGAAGCGGAGGATGCCCTTGCGCACCGCGTAGAGGTACGCGACGATCGTCGTGAAGACGAAGAACAGGATGCGGGCCAGGAACATCAGCGAGAGGTCCGAACGCGGCTCGATGTTCGCGAAGGTCGCCGCCCACGGGTACAGGAAGATCACCTCGACGTCGAAGACCAGAAAGATCATCGCGAGGATGTAGAACCGCACGTTGAAGCGCTTGCGGGCCGTCTCGATCGGGTTCATGCCCGACTCGTAAGCGAGGCCCTTCACAGGCCCGTCGCGCTTTGGGCCGAGCAGCTGGCTGGCCACGATATTCACCACCGCGAAGCCGATCGCCATCACGATCAGCAGCATGATGGGCCAGAAGGCCGAGACGTCCTGGGTGGCGAGCAGGGGGGTGAGAGGCATGCGGCGGCGGCTCCGGATCGGCGTGTTTCGACGCGCGAGTAGTGTATCGTGTGACCCGTCGGCAGGGCGTAGCTCAGCTTGGTAGAGCGCCGCGTTTGGGGCGCGGAGGTCGCTGGTTCGAATCCAGTCGCCCTGATTTCGCTGTCGTCACTGGAGTCACCGTGGGTAAGCCGCACAAGAAACTCAAGACACCGGACCGCATCAACGCCCTGCTTGTGGGCGGCGGCGGTCGCGAGCACGCGCTGGCGTGGCGGCTGAAGAAGTCGTCCTCGCTTGGCGGTCTGCACGTCACGCACCCGCAGAACCCGGGGCTCGGCGCGCTCGGGCAGGCGGTGGACGTGCCCGTCAGCGTCAAAGAGAGCTACCGCCTCGTTCAGTACTGCGAGAAGCACGCGATCAACCTCGTCGTCATCGGCCCGGAAGACCCGCTGGCCGAGGGGCTGGGCGACGCGCTCCGCACGCCCGAGCGGGCCGTTTTCGGCCCGAACAAGGACGGCGCCCGCCTGGAAGCCGACAAGGTGTGGGCGAAGCAGCTCATGCGCGGCGCCGGTGTGCCCACCGCCGAGGCCCGCACCTTCACCGACGCCCGCGGCGCCATCGAGTACCTCGAAACCCGCGACACGCCTCAGGTGGTCAAAGCGGCCGGCCTCGCGAAGGGCAAGGGCGTGATCGTGCCCGACTCGCTCGACGAGGCCCGCGACGCGGTGAACCGTCTGATGGTCGAGCGCGTGTTCGGCGAGGCCGGCGCGACGGTCGTGATCGAAGAACGCATGAAGGGCCCCGAGGTTTCGGTGCTCGCCTTGTGCGACGGGCGCACCGCCGCGGTGCTCGACGCCTGTCAGGATCACAAACGCCTGCTCGAAGGCGGCGCCGGCCCCAACACCGGCGGCATGGGCGCGTTCTGCCCGTCGCCGCTCGCCGACGACGCTCTCTACGCCAGCGTGCAGCGCGAGATCCTCGCCCCGCTCATGGACGCGCTCCGCCGAGAAGAAATCGACTACCGCGGCGTCCTCTACGCCGGGCTGATGCTCACCCCAGCCGGTCCCAGAGTTCTCGAGTTCAACGTGCGCTTCGGCGACCCGGAGTGCCAGCCGCTGATGCTGCGCTGGCAGGGGGACCTCGCCAAGACGCTCTACGAGTGCAGCACCGGGCGACTGGAAGAGTCGCGCTGGGGCTTCGACGACCGGGCCGCCTGCTGCGTCGTTCTCGCCAGCCGCGGCTACCCGGAGAAGCCCGAGACCGGCTTCGCCATCACCGGCGTCGACGAGGCCAACCAGATGGAGGGCGTCACCGTCTTCCACGCCGGCGCGAAACGCGGAGAAGACGGCGGCTTTGTCACCGCGGGCGGGCGCGTGCTGGGCGTGACGGCTCTCGGCGATTCGGTCAGCAACGCCCGCGAAAAGGCGCTCGCCGCGGCTGATGTGATTGAGTTCGAAGGCAAAGTCCTGCGGCGCGACATCGGCGCCGAGAAGGCCGCGGTCTAACGCAAAAACAACAACGCCCGCGGCGTTTGCTGCGGGCGTTGTCGTCTCATGAAGAACGTTTCGTTCCGAGCGGATCAGTCGTCGTACATGCCGACGCTGTTCTCGCTCACGCTGTAGTCGAGACCGAGCAGCTCGCGGTCCTTCGCGGCCAGCATCTGGTACGTGGTGTCCAGATCGTGCTGGGTGATCGTCGCGCCGAGCAGCGTGCGCACCGAGGCGAGCAGGAAGACCGCGTCGGTGTCGTACATGTTCTCGCGCGTGGTGCGCTCGTAGCGGTACTCGAGGTCGCGCAACTGGCTCACGATCGCGGGCGTGCCGCGGAAGGCCTTGAAGATGTGCGCGTCGGCTTTGAGCGCCCGGCGGAAGGCCGTCGCGGCCACCGTGTGATCACCCAGGCCCGCCGCGGCGAGGGCGTAGCCGATCTTGGGCTGGGCGTCATATGGGCGCGAGGAGGCGATGATGCCGAAGCTGTCGAGGGCCGCGCGGTGACGCCCGCGGGCGAGATCACTCCACGCGTCGCCCTCATATTCAACATAAGTCGGCCGGTCGTCGACATAGCGCTCGGTACGGCGCTCCACGTACACGGGGCGGCGGTGCTCCACCACGCGGTGCGTGCGGCGCACATACGGGCGTTCGATTACGACCTTCTTCTTTACAACGGGGGGCGGGCAGTAGTCGCCGCCGATGCGGAAATCGACGTACACGCGACTCTTGGAGCGGTCGCGATGACGGTAGTCGCGCTCGCGGTGGTTGGGGCGCAGGACGCGCCGGCGGTGTTCGTAGATGGGCTTGTCGTAGTGACGACGGTGATGACGCTCGGAGGCGCGCTCGACGGTGCGGTGGCGGATCGTCCGCCGAGCGTGGCGGAAGCGGTCGCCCTGGCTGCGGATGCCGCGCTCAACGTGCCGAGGCGCGGTGCGGGCCTTGCGGTCGTGCGAGCGGGATGAGCGATGGGCCCTGTCGTGGCCGCGGTGGCTCGACTTCTGGGCGCCGTCGCGGTCGCCACCACGAGGCGAGGCCTCGGCGATCGGGGGGATCGCCAGCAAAGCCGCGGCCGAGAGTGCGAGAAGGGCGTGTCTGAGCGTCATGTCCGTGCTCCAATCCGACGCCCGCCATCCGCGTCATGCGAGCCGCGAGCGCCTACCCGTATTATCCGCGTGAACGACCAATTTGTTCCGTATGAGACCCATAATCGGGGCTCGGAGGCTGGAAACGGGGGTTTTGGGGAACCCCCTACCCTGGGCCCGAGAATGCATGTTATGTAGAATTGGGTTGAGATGTCACATGCAGATCCGGACGAGACTTGTCCCACAAGCGGCCCCGTGTGATCGTCCACGCATGAAAGACTTGCTTACCGACATCCTCGGCGATGTGATTTCTGAAGGGCTCTGGGAAGCAGTCAAGGGCGCCCCCGCGTGGGTCTATTACCTGCTCAGCGTCGGATGCTTCGGCGCGGCGGCGTTTTTCTACTTCGGCATGAACCAGAGCTTCTGGACGTGGCCTTCGCTCGTGCTCGCGGTGATTCTTTTCGTTGTTGCGATTGTCGGTGGCTGATGCACGGTGAGTTGCACTTTTGGCTGGATCTTCCGAGATGGCTGCGCTACATGCTGTCCGTCCTGACGCTCGCCCTGGCTGTCTACCTGTACATCTTCCAGGGCGGGTCCGTGTGGACGTGGCCGATCGCGTTCATTGGCACGGTGATGCTGCTGGCGTCGATCGCTCAGGACTGACCCGGCCACGCTTTGTACCGAATCTTCTGCGACATCCTCAGTCCATGAGCACGTCTGCCACGATCTTGAGGATCAAGCTCAGGAGGAGG
The DNA here is from genome assembly GCA_965227605.1 of Phycisphaerales bacterium. Taxonomy (GTDB): domain Bacteria; phylum Planctomycetota; class Phycisphaerae; order Phycisphaerales; family UBA1924; genus CALNYS01. The sequence continues at coordinate 1,989,112 of OZ245745.1, forward strand.
AGCACATAGAACACGTTGAACCCCGGCTGAATAGATCGCTGGTTCTGGCGAGCGTTTTCAATGCGCTGAAGTTCAACTTCGTCGATCGAACCCATAAAGCAAGTGTATGCGACTGTCCAACGACGATCGCGATCACCGGCACGGCGATACTGATGATGGCCAGGTTCCAGGATTAGCGTGTCCGGTTCTCATACACTCCCCCCATGCTCAATCGACTCTCCGAAGGATTCTCTTCCGCCCTCCGCCGCCTCTCCGGGCAGGCCAACCTCTCCGAGGCCAACATCCAGGAGGCGCTCGATGACGTCCGCACCGCCCTGCTCGAGGCGGACGTGCAGTACGACCTTGTCAACGAGTTCATCGGGCGGGTCAAGAAGGACGCCGTCGGGCACGAGGTCACCAAGGCCGTCAAGCCCGGGCAGGAGTTCATCTGGATCTGCAACCAGCGCCTCACCGAGCTGATGGAGCCGCCTGAGGGCGTCGTCAAGGGCGTGCCCCAGGCCCAGCCCGGGCCCACCGTCATCATGATGTGCGGGCTGCAGGGCAGCGGGAAGACGACCACCTGCGGCAAGCTCGCGGCCTACCTCAAGAAGCGCGGGCGCTCGGTGCTGCTCGTCGCCGCTGATCTCCAGCGCCCCGCCGCCGTCGAGCAGCTCGAGACCGTCGCTCAGCAGGTCGCCGATGAAGCCCCCGGCGGCGCCCGCATCGAGTTCTACGGCGAGCCCGACAAGGTGGGCGAGTACGGCAAGGCCGTGGGCGTCGCAGTCGATGTCTGCAAGCGCGGCGTCAAGCGGGCGAAGGCCGAGAAGTTCGACACCGTCATCCTCGACACCGCCGGTCGCCTGCACGTCGACGACGCCCTGATGGGCGAGCTGAAGGACGTGCAGAAGCAGGCGTCGCCCGACGAGACGTTCCTGGTGGTGGACGCGATGGTCGGGCAGGACGCGGTGGCCGCGTCGCGGGCCTTCCACGACGCGCTGGGCGTGACCGGCGCGATCGTGACGAAGTTTGATTCGGATACGCGCGGGGGGGCCGCCCTCAGCGTGCGCCGCGTGACGGGCGCCCCCATCCGCTTCATCGGCGTCGGCGAGAAGATCGACGCCATCGAAGAGTTCCACGCCGACCGCATGGCCTCGCGCATCCTGGGCATGGGCGACGTGGTGTCGCTCGTCGAGAAGGCGCAGGAAGAGGTCAGCGAGGAGGAAGCCGAGCGCCTCAACGAGAAGATGATGCGCGGCGAGCTGACGCTCGACGACTTCCTCAAGCAGATGAAGACGATGCGCCGCATGGGCCCGATGAAGCAGCTCTTGGAGCTCTTGCCGGGCGTGGGTTCAGCGCTCAAGGACGCCGACATCGACGAGGGGCAGATGGACCGCCTGGAAGGCCTCATCAACTCGATGACCATCGAGGAGCGGCGCAACGTCGACACCATCAATCACTCGCGGCGCAAGCGCATCGCGAAGGGCTCGGGGCACCAGACCGAGGACGTCAGCCGCCTGACCAAGCAGTTCGCGCAGATGTCGAAGGTCACCAAACAGCTCGCCGGCATGGGCATGATGGATAAGGCCAAGGCCGCGAAGCAGATGATGGGCGACCCCGCCGCAATGGGCGCCGGCGGCATGCCGAGCCTGAAGGGCTCAACAAAGACCGCGAGCCCGAAGAAGAAGTTCAAGAAGCGGAAGAAACGCTAAAAACCGGCGTCCTTGAGCCAGCCAGATGGCGCCGCATCCAAGGCCGTCGCGATCCCGAGCAGCGACTCCAAGCTCGGCAGGTGCGCTCCGCGCTCAACCGAGCTGAGCTGGCTCACCGAGATACCGCTCGCTTCTGACAGCTCGCGCAGCGTCCACCCGCGCTCGGTGCGGGCGAGACGGATGCGCCGCCCGAGCTCGCCCCGCATGCGGTCCTGGGGGCGCTTGCCGAGGCCGTAGGTCTCCGCCGCTTGCGCCAGTGTGGCTCGGAGTTCATCGAGTGAGAAGGGCTTGGCGAGGTAGTCGTGCACGTCCTGCTTGAAGGTGGTGCGCATCGTTTCGAGCGAGGGGTAGCCGGTGACGACGATCACGCAGAGTTTCTCCCAGCGCTCGCGGATCTCGCGGAGAACGTCCTCGCCCGAGTGCTTGCCCATCTTCATGTCGAGCAGCAGCACGTCTGGCAGCTCGCTCTCAATCATCTCGAAGAGCTCGCCCGGGCTCTTGGCCTGGCGCACCTCGTGCCCCTCGCCCTCGAGCACGCCGCGGAGGTACTCGCGGAAGTCCGCGTCGTCGTCGAGCGACGCGATGCGCAAACGCGGTTCGTTCTCACCATCGGTCAAGCGTCGTTCTCCGCTGGCTCCCCGCTCGGCAGCATAACCTCGAACACCGCCCCGCCCCCCGCCTGGTTCTGCGCGAGCAAAACCCCGCCATGCTCGCGCACGATCCCCTCGGCCACCGCGAGACCCAGGCCCGTGCCGTGCGAATCGAGGCGCGTCGAGGTGAAGGGCTCGAACAGGTGCGGCAGCACCTCCGGGTCGATCCCCGGCCCGTTGTCGGCGCACAGCACCCGCACCCACGAACGCCCCTGGCGCGTCAGGCTCTCGGCGGTCACGCGGATCGACCCTTCCCCCTCCATCGCGTCCACCCCGTTGCGCAGCAGGTTGACGAAGACCTGGGTGAGCCGATCGGGATCGCCCCGCAGCGCCGGCGCGTTGTCGAGGCGCTCGTCGATCTCGACGTTCCGCGCATCGCGGTCGATCGCCACAAGCGTCCACGCCTCGCGGACCACCTCGCGCAGGTCCACCTCGTCCATCGTCGGCGGGCGCACGCGGGCAAAGTCGAGCAGACTCTCGCTCAGTTTCTCCAGGCGGCGCACGACACGCAGCATGAGCTGGGCCTTGCCCGCCTCGATCCCCCCACCGGGGTCGCGCGAAATCTCTTCCGCCGTACCCTTGAGCACCGCCAACGGCGTGTTCATCTCGTGCGCGAGGCCCGCCGACATCATGCCGAGGCTGACGAGCCGGTCCTGATCCGCCATGTTGCGTTCGACCGTCTCCAGCAAATGATTCTTACGTTTGAGATCACTCGCGACCTCTTCGATCTTGTCCAGCGCCTCGGCGAGCGCCTGCTCCTGGCGGCGCAGCTTCGCCACGGCCTCGTTGCGCGAGCGCATGATCTCGCCGAGTTCGTCCGACGGCATCAACTCGTGCGGGATCAGCTCCCGCTCACGGTCGCCGATCTGCACCGCCTTGTCCGCCAGCAGCAGGCGCCGGATCGGCGTGTACACCTGCTGCGGCAGAACGAACAGTTCCAGCAGCAGCGCGATCGCCCCGTACGCCGCCAAGAGCGCGACGCCGATGAACACATACAACCGCGTCACCCCTGCCCGCGCGTCGGGCGAACGGTACGCCGCGGCCACCAGCGTGCCGCGGCGCTCGTCGTAACGGGCGATGCACGCCGCGTCGGGCTTGCCCACGTTCGCGTCGCTCAGCCCCCCCGGCTCGCGCAGCTTCGAGGCCACCGTCTGCGTCAGCCCGATCTCCTCCTGCGAGCCCCAGATAAGCCGCACATCGCCGATGGACTCCGGGCGTTCATCAGCCGGCAGCGTCTCGAGCGCCGCCAGGGCCGTCCGGCACTGCGCCCGCTCCCCCGCCAGCACCACGCGCGTCACCGCCGGTCGTACAACAAACAACAACAACACCGCCAAACCCAGCGAAAAGACCGTGTGCAGCACGATCAGCTTCCGCCGGATCCGCCACGGCGTCAGCGGCCACGCCCGACGCTTGGCGTTGTCATCGATGAGATCAGCCGCGTTCACGCGACCATCGTCGCACGAGGCGCCGCGAGCGACAAGCGATCACTCGGCGAAGAGCGCGTCGATGAACGCCTCGGGCTCGAACGGCTCCACGTCCTCGGGCGTCTCCCCCACCCCGATGAACTTCACCGGGATATCCGTCTGCTCGCGGATCGCGATCACCGAGCCGCCCCGGGCCGTGCCGTCGAGTTTCGAGAGGAACACCCCCGTCACGTCGATGGCGCTGGTGAACTCCTCCGCCTGACGCAGCGCGTTCTGCCCGCTCGTCGCGTCCAGCACCAGCAGCGTCTCGTGCGGCGCCCCCTCGATCTTCTTCGCCGCGATATCGCGGATCTTCGAGAGCTGGCGCATCAGCGGCCCCTGCGTGTGCAGACGCCCGGCGGTGTCGATCAGCAGCACGTCCACGCCGCGCGCGAGCGCCGCCTCGCAGGCGTCGAAGGCCACCGCCGCCGGATCACCCCCCTGCTGCCCCTTCACGACCTCGACGCCCAGCCGCTCCGACCAGATCTCGAGCTGACGCACGGCCCCCGCGCGGAACGTGTCGCACGCCGCCAGCAGCACCGTCTTGTTCTGCTCGCGCAACGCCGCGGCGATCTTCGCCACGCTCGTTGTCTTCCCGGCGCCGTTGATGCCCGCCACCAGAATCACCGTCGGCCCGCTGGTCGCGAAGTTCAATGTGCGGTCGCGGTCGGGCCACATCGCCTTGAGCTTTGTTTTCAGGTACTCGATCGCGTCGTCGCCCGTCTCGATGCTGCCGCTTTTGAAATCAGCCCGCAGCCCCTCGATCAGGCTCATCGTGGTCTTCACGCCCACGTCCGCCGAGATCAGGCGCTTCTCGATCTCGTCGATCAGCTCGTCGGAGAGTTTCTTCCCCGACAGCAGCGAACGCAGCCCCCCCGCCAGCGACTCACGCGTGCGCGACAGCCCCTTCTTGATCTTGTCGATCGTCCCGCGGAAGAGCGCCATCTCAACCCGTCTCTTCCGTCGCGGCTTCGGCGCTCAGCACGTCCTTGAGAATCTTGTCCAGCACGCCGTTCACGAACGACGGCGAGCGTTCCCCGCCGAAGCTCTTCGCCAGCTTCACGGCTTCGTTCACCGCGATCTTTGCCGGCACCGCCCCAGAGGTCATCTCGTAGTGCGCCAGACGCAAAACCGCCCGGTCCACCGCCGGCTGGCGCACCGCCGGCCATGTCGGCGCCAGCTCACGGATCCGCGCGTCCGCCGTGCGCCGGTTCTCGTACGCCGCGAGGGCCAGGTCGTACGCCTCCGCCGCCTCGTCGCGCGTGAGGCCCACGTTGCTCACCGCGTCCTCCATCACCGCCTCGCGCACGACGGATTCGTCCGCTTCGCTCCGCGCGTCGAGCTGGTACAGCGCCTGCAGCGCCATCGTCCGGATCTCCGTCCGCGTCGCCATCAGCCTTGCCCCCCCACCAGCGTCCGGATCGACGCGCACGCCTCGAGCGCCGCGTTCATCGCCTCGGCGCCCTTGTTCCCCCGCGCGCCGTCGGCCCGCGTCAGCGCCTGCTCCTGCGTGTCCACCGTCAGCACGCCGAAGGTCGCGGGTTTGCCCGTCTCCGCCGAGAGCTGCGCGAGCGCCGCGCCCAGCGCATCAGCGATCACCTCATCGTGACGCGTCTCGCCTTTGAGCACACACCCCAAACACACCGCCGCGTCATACTTGTCCGATCGCAGCGCCGCCCCGGCGATCGCCGCCAGCTCGAACGCCCCCGGCGCCGGGACGACAACCAAGTCCGTCCCGCCCGCGTCCGCGAACGCCCGTTCGGCGCCCGCGCGCATCGCCCCGGTCGTCTCCGGGTTGTACCGGCTCACGATCAGCGCCACGCGCAGGGCGCTCGCGTCCAGCGCGACAGATTCGGGGGCGTTCTCGCTCATAGGGGAGAGGGATGGTAGGCCCCACTCCCCTCCCCTGCTACCGCACGCGGCGACCGCTACGATGCCCGCCCTTCAGAGGAGGCATCCATGCAGCGGACGATGGTCAAACAGGCGCTCAAAGGCTCGGCGGGCGAGCGCGTCCTCGTGCAAGGCTGGGTCAAGACCCGGCGCGACTCCAAGGCCGGACTCTCCTTCATCAATCTCGACGACGGCTCCTGCTTCGCTGACCTCCAGGTCGTCGCCCCCGCCGAGCTCGACAACTACGAAGCCGAGATCGCCCGCGTCACCACCGGCTGCTCCATCGAGGCCGAGGGCGAGCTCGTCGAGAGCAAGGGCAAGGGCCAGACCGTCGAGCTCAAGGCCGACCGCGTCACGGTCGTCGGCTGGGTTGAAGACCCCGACACCTACCCCGTCCCCGCCAAGCGTCACACCTTCGAGTACCTCCGCGAGCAGGCCCACCTCCGCACCCGCACCAACACCTTCGGCGCCGTCGCCCGCGTCCGCCACCGCCTCGCCATGGCGACGCACGAGTTCTTCGACTCCCGCGGCTACCTCTGGGTCCACACCCCCATCATCACCGGCTCCGACTGCGAGGGCGCCGGCGAGATGTTCCGTGTTTCCACCCTCGACATGCTGAACGCCCCACGCACCGAGGACGGCCAGGTTGATTACTCCCAGGACTTCTTCGGCAAGGAAGCGAACCTCACCGTGTCGGGGCAGCTCAATGTCGAGACGTACTGCTGCTCGCTCTCCAATGTCTACACCTTCGGGCCGACCTTCCGCGCCGAGAACTCCAACACCAGCCGCCATCTCGCCGAGTTCTGGATGATCGAACCCGAGATCGCTTTCGCCGACCTCAGCGTCAACGCCGACGTCGCCGAGGCGTACATGAAGCACTGCCTGCGGAGCGTGATGGAGCGCAACGACGACGACCTCGCCTTCTTCGACCAGCGCGTCGAGAAGGGCCTGCTCGAGCGCCTGACGCACGTCGTCGAGAGCGAGTTCGAGCGCGTCACCTACACCGACGCGATCGCGCTCCTCGAAAACTCAGGCGAGAAGTGGGAGTACCCCGTGAAGTGGGGCTCCGATCTCCAGTCCGAGCACGAGCGCTGGCTCACCGAGAAAAAGATCGGCAAGCCCGTGATCGTCATGGACTACCCCAAAGACATCAAAGCCTTCTACATGCGGCAGAACGAAGACGGCAAGACCGTCGCCGCGATGGACGTCCTCGCCCCCGGCGTCGGCGAGATCATCGGCGGCTCCCAGCGCGAAGAACGCCTGGGCGCCCTCGACCAGCGCCTCGACGAGATGAACCTCCCCAAAGACGACTACTGGTGGTACCGCGACCTGCGCAAGTACGGCACGGTCCCCCACGCCGGTTTCGGCCTCGGCTTCGAACGCCTCGTCCAGTTCTGCACCGGCATGGCCAACATCCGCGACGTCATCCCCTTCCCGCGGGCGCCGAAGCAGGCGGAGTTTTAAAATCCCCACCCTCTCCCTTCGGAGAAGGCGGGCTGAGATGACAAGAGGCATGACCCGCGTGATCTCTTTCAAGCGTTACGCCGCGACCGCGCGCACAGTGCCCCTCCCTTCCGGCTTGTGCATGCTCACGACGAACGCCACCACGGCGCCGTTGAGCCAGTAGAACCACGCGTCGATGCCGCTGAACGAGAACACGAACGGGGCCGCCAGGAACGTCGCGCCGACCACACCGTCGACCGCGACGTGGAAGGTGTACGGCAGCACGCGGAACGCCCCCAGCTTGTGGTCCGTCAGGAGCGTGAGCACGAGCGCGGCGATGCCGGTCCCGACGCCCAGCCACAGCGCCAGCGGGTGTGAATCGCCCAGCCCGAGCGCGAAGGGCGCGGTCATGAGCATGAGAGCGACGGGGTAATCAAGAAGCGCGTGGATATCTTTCGTGATAAAACGAGGGTCCATAATGGATCTCCGAGAAGCGGATCAACCCGCAACGATCGCGCGAAACGAAACTCGACACGCAACGAACGGCGAGCGTGAATGGTCAGAAAACGAGCTGTGAAATGTGATGAAGGAACCGTGCGCCGGGGCCGGCAAGGTCGCACCGTGCGCCAGCGATAACAAACCGCAATCTAAAAGAGGGTGAGTCCCATACCGTTCAGCGTCCGCTGCGAGGCATCGCGCCGGTCGCAGCGCGGGCTTGATTGAACGCTGTACGTTCTCATGACCTTCTGAACCTGCAATCGCCTGATGCTATTCACGCCGCCCGCATTCAACCAAAAATTTTGCGTAACCCAGCTCTGCATACACCCCTTACGCCGCTCGAAGCAGGCGGTGTTCTGAGTGCGGTCTAGAGGAGCGTGATCGGATCGACATCGACCGCCGTGCGCCGGTCGTTCTTCGCCAGCCCCGCGCTGCGGATGGCGGCCAGGGCGAGCTGGACCTCGGCGGGCGTCGGGGCCGTGAGCGTGGTTTCGTAGCGGAAGCGGTCCTGCACGCGGGTGATGACGCAGGGGGCCGGGCCTTCGACGCGGAGGTGGCTCGCGCCGCTGGCACCGGCGCAAGCGGCGATGTCGGCGGCGTGGGACTTTGCAGTGGCTTCGTCTTCGTCGCGGACGACGACACGGGCCATGCGCCACGCGGGCGGGAGCGCGGCCTCGCGCCGGGTGCGGAGTTCTTCGTCGGCGAAGGCGTCGTAGTTGTGCGCCGCGGCGAGTTGGATCGCGGGCTCGCGGGGGTTGAAGGTCTGGATGATGACGCGCCCGGGCGCACGGGAGCGCCCGGCGCGGCCGGCGACCTGGGCGACGAGCTGGAAGGTGCGCTCGGCGGCGCGGAAGTCGGGGATGGAGAGGGCGGTGTCGGCGCTGAGGACGCCGACGAGGCGGACGCCCGGGAAGTCGAGACCCTTGCCGATCATTTGGGTGCCGAGAAGGACGCGGGCCTCGCCGGTGGCGAACTTGCGCAGGGCGCTGAACCAGTCGCTGGCGCGGCGGGTGGTGTCGCCGTCGAGGCGGAGGAGTGTGCCTTCTTCGGCGAGGGCGGGGAGGGCGCTGCGCAGAGCGTCCTCGGCGCGCTGACTGCCGGCGCCGAGGCGGCGGGCTTTGGAGGCGCAGAGCGGGCAATCTATGGGGACGCGCTTCTCGGCGAGGCAGTGGTGGCAGCGGACGACGCCCCCGGGCGGCATGCCGGCGCGGTGGAGGACCATGTTGGCGTCGCAGGAATCGCAGCGCAGCGTCCAGGCGCAGGCGGGTGAGGCACAGGCGATGATGCTGGCAAAGCCGCGGCGGTTGAGGAGGAGGACGGCCTGGGCGTTTTCGTCGAGCGTTTCGCGGAGCGCGGCGCGGAGGGTGGGCCCCAGCAGGGCGTCGCGGGCGAGGGGCGTGTCGTCGTGCTTGATCTCTTCGTTCAGGTCAACGATGCGGCAGCGCGGGAGCGCGGCGCCGGCGGGGCGCTGGGTGAGGCGGTGCAGCGCGTAGCGTCCCTCGCGGGCGTGGCGCCAGGATTCGATGGAGGGCGTGGCCGAGCCGAGAACGACGGGGCAGCCGGCCGCCTGCGCCCGGCGGATAGCGACGTCGCGGGCGTGGTGGCGGGGCTGGGAATCCTCTTGTTTGTAGGCGGAATCGTGTTCTTCATCGACGATGATGAGGCCGAGGGTGGCGCCGGTTTCGGCGTCGAAGGGGGCGAAGACGGCGGAGCGGGCGCCGATGACGATGCGGGCCTTGCCCTCACGGGCGCTAGTCCACTGGGCGTTGCGCTGGGCGGCGGTGAGGCCGGAGTGCAGCACGGCGACGCCGGCGTCTGCGAAACGCCCGGCGAAACGAGAAACCGTCTGCGGCGTCAGGCTGATCTCAGGGACGAGGACGAGGGCGCACTCGTCGCGGGCGAGGACCTTCTCGATGAGACGGAGGTAGACCTCGGTCTTGCCGGAACCGGTGACGCCGTGGAGGAGGTGGACGGTGAAGGCGCCGAGAGTTGGGGTGATGGCGCTTGTCGCGCGCTGTTGTTCTTCGGTGAGGGTCGGCGGCGGTGCGTTGTCGGGGGCGATCTCGAAGGGGCCGGCTTTGACGACTTTGGTGACGCGTTCTTCGAGAAGCCCGAGATCCTTGAGGCGGTTGATGGGGGCGAGGTTCGTGGCGGCGGCGCGGCGCATGAGTTCTTTGGGGGCCAGCGGGAAATCGGACTCGTCCATCGCGGCGATGCGTTCCCAGGCGGCGCGCGTTTTGGGCGGGAGTTTTTCTTGGGGCTCGCGCCCGGTGCGGGCGAGTTCGCGTCGGGTGGTTTCACCGGTGCGGGACTTGACGGCGGCGGGGAGCATGGCGGCGAGGGTCATGCCGAGGGGGCAGCAGTAGTACGACGAGACCCAGCGGGCGAGATCGACAAGCTCGGCGGGGAGGGAAGCGCCGGTGCGTTTGGCGACGGGTTTGATCTTGGCGGGGTCGATATCAGGGGCGACGCCGATCTCAACGACGACGGCGGCGGCGCGGGCGCCGGCGAGGGGCGCCTCGACGCGCTCGCCCACACGCAGGTCGGCGAGGTCGCCCTCGGCGGCGTAGGTCAGGCCCCCGGGGCGGTCGAGGGATCGCTCGAGAGCGAGGCGCACGTAGCGCGTGTCGGCGTCGTTGGTGAAGAGGCCCCCTGCCATCGCCAGAGCGTAGCGGGGGTCGTAGACTGGCTGCGATGACGAACGAAACAGACATCCGGCGGCTGGCGCTCGAGGACGGCTCGGTGTGGGCGGGGCGGGCGTTTGGGGCTGCGATCAGCGGCGTTTCCACGAGCGAGGTGGTCTTCAACACCGCGATGACGGGGTACCAGGAGTCGCTGACCGACCCGTCGTATCGCGGGCAGACGCTGGTTTCGACGGCGCCGATTGTTGGGATCTATGGGATTAACGGCGAAGACGGCGAGTCGGAGCGGGTGCAAGTGTCGGGGTTCATCGTGCACGAGCTTTCGCGGCGGGTGTCGAACCATCGGGCAACGACGGATCTCTCAACGTTTCTCGCGGACGCGGGGGTGGCCGGGATCGCGGGGGTGGACACGCGGGCGCTGACGCGCCGGTTGCGCAGCGCGGGGGTGATGCGCGGGGCGATGACGGACGACGCGGGCGTGAGCGATGCCGACCTTGTGCAGGCCGCGAAGGACTCGCCGCTGATGAGCGGGCAAAATCTCGCGAGCGAGGTTTCGTGCGACGAAATCAGTTCGCGGGAGGCGCCGGGCGAAACGAAGCGCACGGTGCTGGCGCTCGATTGCGGGGCGAAGCAGAACATCTTTCGGGAGCTCGAGCGGCGGGGCTGCGCGGTGGTGCGCGTGCCGTGGGATACGCCGGCGTCGGAGCTGCGGGGGCGGCTTGATCGCGGCGAGGCGCACGGGCTGCTCGTCAGCAACGGGCCGGGGGATCCGGACGCGGTCGAGGCGAGCGTCGCGACGCTGCGCGAGCTGATCTCCGGGCCGGCCGAGCAGACGCCGCCGGTCTTCGGCATCTGCCTGGGGAACCAGCTTCTGGCCCTAGCGTCGGGGGCGAAGACGTACAAGCTGAAGTTCGGGCACCGGGGGGCGAACCAGCCGGTGAAGAGCGAGCTGACGGGGAAGGTGGAGATCACCAGCCAGAACCACGGGTTCGCGGTCGAGGCGGACAGCCTTCCCGAGGGCGCCGAGGCGACGCATGTGAACCTGAACGACGGGACGCTGGCCGGCTTCCGGCTGAAAGACCGCCCGGTGTTTGCGGTGCAACATCACCCCGAAGCGAGCCCCGGGCCGCGGGACGCGTCGTACCTCTTCGACCGGTTCGTGGAGGCGATGGACGCCCGTGCGGGTGTGTAAGCGGGTCGATTTGGCCCGAATGGGTGTTGAGTTGGCCTGATCTGCGATATTTCTGGAACCGAAGGGCGGTTGCGGCTGCACAAGACGGGCAGTAAGGTTCGCGCGGCCCTGCTCTTGTAGGGCCGTGATGTTCATCTCGCGTGGCCCGACGGCGCAGGACGCGCTCCGGGGCCGTGCGTCCATCGGACCGCCGGGGCGCGGTCCACCGATCGGGAGATCGCTCCATGCCGCGTCGCTGGACTTCGTGCTCACTCGCCTCGCTTCTCACGGCCGCCTCGCTGGCCCTCGCCTCGGGGACGGTCGCCACGGCGAGCGACGCTTCGTCGGCGATCACACGCGCCTCCGACCTGATCCAGGACGGCCAGCTGGTTGAAGCCCAGCAAGGCCTCAAGGCATTACGCGGGACATCGCTCAGCCCGGCGCAGCGCGAGCGTGTCGATCAGCTCCTGAGCGCCGCCGAGCGCCGCCTGCGGTTCACGGATGTCGTCGAGATCAGCCTGCAGAAAGCCGAGCTCGGCCTTCGCACCGGCGACCTGCGCACCGCCGAGCGTCAGGCGCGAGCGGCGCAGAGCGCCGACACCGCGACGGCTTCGCAGCGCGCGGCCGCTGGGGAACTCCTCGCCGAGGCCCAGACCAAGCGGGCGGAGATCGCCCCGACCATCACCGCGGCCCTCGATCAGGCCGTGAGTGATTTCGCGAACGAAAACTACGATGCGGCCCACGATGGCTTCGAGACGGTGTACCGCTCGGGCGTCGAGCTGGCCCCCGCGCAGCTCCAGACGCTGACCCGCCACCGCAGCCGCCTCGCGGCGCTTGAGATCGAGCGCGGCGCCCCCTTCGGCTCCGCCGCCGTCTCCGCCGGCTGGCTCCAGCCCGGCACGGTGCGCCGCGGTTCCGAGGACGACCCGCAGGACGACGGCTTCCAGACCATCGAGGCCCAGGCGCCGCAGCAGGACACCTCGAACGACGAGTGGATCGACGACTGGGAGCAGAACGCCCAGGACGACTGGGACAACGCCCAGCCCGCCGGCGGCGACGCCTTCGACGAGGCCCTGCGCTTCGAGGCGGCCCGCGTGCTCGCCGAGGCCGACCTCGCCTTCCAGGAAGGGCGCTACAACGAGGCCTTCGACAAGTACGGCGAGATCGCCGGCCCGCTGCGTGATTACGTCTCGCAGGACGAGCTCCGGCGCGCCAACGAGCGCATGCCCGAGATCCGCGTGCTGCTGGGCCAGGCCGGCGGGGACATCCTCGAGTCTGAGATCGACCGTCGCCAGCTGATCGTCGATCAGGCCCGCGCGGAGTTCGACAACCTGATGGCTCAGGCCCGCGAGGCTCTGGACGCCGGCGACGTCGAGACCGCCCGCCAGCGCGCCAGCGAAGCCCGTCTCCGCCTGAACGAGGCCCGCGAGTTCCTCGCTCAGGACGAGTTTGACAACCGCCTCGCCCAGCAGCGCCAGATGCTGGTGACCATCGGGCAGCAGGAAGAGGCCATCCGCCAGAGCGAAGCCGCCGACCGCGAGGGCGAGCTGCGCGCCGAATCCGCCCAGCGCGAGGCCCGCCTTGAGCGCGAGCGCCAGGAGAAGATCGTCGAGTCGCTCACGCGCATCCGCGCCTTGCAGCTCGAGCAGAAGTACGAGGAAGCGCTGCAGGTCGTCGATCAGCTCCTGTTCATCGACCCGCAGAACGCCGCCGGCCTGCTGCTCAAGGACGTGCTGCAGGACACGATGATCTACCGCGAGTTCAACCAGATCCAGCGCGAGAAGCAGCTGAGCTACGCCCGCGAGTCGCTCCGGATGCAGGAGGGGATGATCATCCCCGACGCCCTCATGGAGTACCCCGCGGACTGGCCCGCCATCGTCCAGCGCCGCGTGCAGGGCGCCGGCGTCTACGCCGACCCCCCACAGGACCGGCGCGTGCTCGCCTCCCTCGAAACCACGAACATCCCGGCGTCCTTCACCGACAACACCCTCGAGGACGTTCTGAACTTCATCGCGACGGTCACCAACCTCAACGTCGATGTGGACTGGGACTCGCTCGCCGAGGTCGGCGTGGACCGCGACACGCTGGTGTCGCTCAACCTTCAGCCCCTGCCCGCGAAAACCATTCTCGACCGCGTGCTCTCCAAGGTGAGCCCCGATGAGTTCAACTCCGCCGGCTGGGCGGTCAACGACGGCATCCTCGTCGTCGCCTCTGACTCTGCGCTCCGCCGCAACACCTTCATCCAGATCTACGACATCCAGGACCTGCTCTTCCAGATCCCGGACTTCGTGGAAACGCCCGACCTCGAGCTTGGTTCGATCGTCCAGGGCCAGGGCGGCTCCGACCAGCAGGCCGAAGTCGAACTCCCCGGCAGCCTCTCGCAGGAAGAACTCCTCGAGCGCATCCGCAACATCATCCAGACCAACGTTGACTTCGACGGCTGGCGCGACAACGGCGGCGACACCGGCGACATCCAGGAACTCAACGGCAACCTCATCATCACCAACACCGCGGCCAACCACCGTGACATCTCCGGGCTGCTCGCCCAGCTCCGCGAGGTGCGGGCCATCCAGGTCAACGTCGAAGCCCGCTTCCTCTCGGTGAGCGAAGACTTCTTCGAGCAGGTCGGCTTCGACCTCGACGTGATCTTCAACGCCGACAACAACCAGTTCCAGACCGCCGTCGCCCAGCAGCTGGACTTCGACACCACCCAGGACGGCACGAGCACGCTGCTCCCGTCCGACCTCGTCGGTCCCTTCTTCGGCCCGGTCCGGACCGGCGCCTCCAACGTGATCTTCCAGAACAACGTCGAGGAAGTCTTCGACGGCACCGACCCCTTCCCCATCTTCGAGATCGGCCCCTCCGGCTTCACGACCGTGGCGCCCGACAACACCAGCATCATCCCAGCCGCCCAGAACAGCCTCGGGCTCGCCGAGACCCTCTTCCAGGGCTCGCCCTTCGCCAACGCGATCATCGGCGCCGACCCGGCGCTGGGTCTCGCCGCGACCTTCCTCGACGACATCCAGGTGGACTTGCTCGTCGAGGCAACCCAGGCCGACCAGCGCTCGGTGCAGCTCTCAGCGCCGCGCCTGACCTTCGCCAACGGCAAGTGGGCCAACATCGGCGTCGTCACGCAGCAGGCCTTCATTTCCGACCTTCAGCCCATCGTCGGCACCCGCTCGGTCGCCTTTGACCCCGACCCCGGCATCGTGTCCGCTGGTTTCACCCTGCTGGTCCGCGGCGTGGTCTCAGCAGACCGCCGGTACGTCACGCTCATCGTGGTCGCCGAGACCGCCATCCTCGAAGACCTCGTGCCATTCCTCGTGAGTGCCCAGTCTCAGGGCGGCACGACCACCGGCGGCGGCGTCGAGGAACAACAGACCTTCACCGGCATCCTGCAGCAGCCCACGATCAACTACACCGTCATCCAGACCAGCGCGACCGTGCCCGACAAGGGCACGATCCTCCTGGGCGGCCAGCGCGTGAGCCGCGACTTCGAGATCGAGACCGGCGTGCCCGTCCTCTCCAAGCTCCCGATCATCAACCGCTTCTTCACCAACCGGATCGACGCCCGCGAAGAGCAGACACTCCTTATCCTCATCAAGCCGACCATCCTGATCCAGAACGAGCAGGAAGAGATGAACTTCCCCGGCCTCCTGGACAGCGTGGACGGCGCGCTCGGAGGCTGAGAGCCGATCCCGCTTGACCGCCCCGCACACCACGGGTAGCGTGCGTTTGACGCGTCGGGAGCCCCGACGCGCCGGAGAACGAACGTGATGGACGCTGCCGATTCCCGACTTCGCATCAAAGACGAAGACGGCATCACCGTGGTCGAATTTGTCGACCGCAACATTCTTGACGAGGCGAACATCCAGCAGATCGGGGACGAGATCTCCTCGATCATCGAGGAGAAAGACTCACCCCGCCTCGTGGTGAGCTTCGCCAACGTCGAGCACCTCTCGAGCGCCGCCCTCGGCACGATGATCACGATCAACTCGAAGATCCGCGCCAAGAACGGCGATCTCCGCCTCGCGGATATCGACCCGCAGATCTACGAGGTCTTCGTCATCACCAAGCTCAACAAGCTGTTCAACATCCACGATTCGTCCCAGGAAGCTCTCGAGGTGCTGCGGGCCTGAGGGGATAGCTCTCCCCGCGGGCTCGACGCACGGACGCGCCGCCCGACGACGCGTTCATGACCACCCAACCCTCCAACAGCCCGATGACACGCGCGACAGTGCGCCCGCTGCCGGACGCCAAGCGCGAAGCCCTCGATCGGATCGTCACCGAGGCCGAGGGCGCCGGCTACCCCACCGCCGCCGTCTTCGCCGTGCGCCTCGCGGTCGAGGAAGCCCTGACCAACGCCATCAACCACGGTCACGCCGAGCTCCCCGAAGAGCCGGTTGATCTCGCCTGGCGCGTGCTGCCCAACCGCATCGACATCGAGGTCGCCGACCACGGCCCGGGCTTCGACCCCGAGGAAACCGACGACCCCACCCTCGAGGAAAACCTTGAAAAACCCGCCGGTCGCGGCCTGATGCTCATGCGGGCCTACATGACGTCGGTGGAGTACAACTCCACGGGCAACGCCGTCAAGATGACGTACTTCCGCCCGTCGGAATCCGCCTAGACGCTATTCCAGCCAACGCAGTTTGTGGGTCCGGCTCACCGAGGCGTCGATCTTCGCGTCCTCGCCCACAAGCTCCTTGAGCTGCTGCGGCGTCACGCGGTCGGCGAAGACGAGAATGGTTTCTTCCAGGTCTTCCTTGTCCGGCTCGCCGGTAGGGCGCACCGCATCGGCGGCGAGCTGCTCGACTTCCGCCAGCGAGGCCGCGGTGAGAATCACCTCCGCGTAGCGCTCCGGCGCGTTCTCATCAACCGGCGTGCGCCGCACCAGACACCGCCACCCCGTAAGCCCGAGCGCTTTTCCCGCGTCATCCACGTTCCCGGCGCGATCGACGTTGAGCTCAAGACGCCAAAGATCCTGCAGGTCCTCGACAATCTCTTCGGCGGTCATCATCTCCGGCTGATCGGGCGGACACATCAGCACGCCGCGGTGCTCGTGCGAGGCGCCGTCGACGCCCGTGGCCTCGGGGTCGGGCTTGAGATCGAAGGCGGCGAGCGTCTTCTCGACGCGCTCCTTGAGATCGGACTCAACGCGGATCGTCACGATCTTGTGCTCGTCGAGGTAGATGTACACGAAGGGTGAGTCGCTCATCGCGCCAAAGCCGACCAGCCCGTCCTCGAAGAGCCAATCGCCGTGATCGTGCAGCACGTCGAGGAAACGCTCGAGCCCGACCGGGTCGTAGGCGATGTACGGGTCCACCTCGCGATAAGCGTCGTTGCCCAGCACGTCGAGGATCGGGTACACCCGACCCGGGAAGAGCGCAAAGAGCGCACGACACATGGCTTGCAGCCGCCCTGAGGTGATCACCACGTCGTAGACGTAGCGGTCGGGCCACTCTTCCCAGTCGCCCGGGTCCGCGCCGCCGTCAGCTGGCTCGAATTCCGAGACAAAACCCGCCTTCGGCGTCAGCGGTTCAACCGGGTACACCCCCAGCGGGAACTCAAACGTCGCCGACGAGGCGCGGGGGATGGAGGGGTCGATGTTCGATTCACCCACGCTGGGGCCTTCCTCTCGCTGCGCGTGACGACGGGGCGTGTGCATTCACGAGTTCTTTAGGTTAGGGTTTTCGGCTGAATCTCGACACGGTTATGAAGATGGAGCCCGCATGGAAGCCTTCAACAACGTCCTGAACGCCGTCAACTCAGTGATCTGGCACGAGTACGTGCTCTACATCGTGCTGGGCGTGGGTCTGCTCTTCACCATCTGGAGCGGCTTCGGGCAGTTCAGAGCCCTGACGCACGGCACCAAGGTCATCCGCGGCGCCTACGACGACAAGGACGACCCGGGCGCCATCAACCACTTCCAGGCCCTCTCGGCCGCCCTCTCGGCGACCGTCGGCCTCGGCAACATCGCGGGCGTGGGTGTCGCCGTCGCTCTGGGCGGCCCCGGCGCCGTCTTCTGGATGTGGATGGTCGGCCTCGTGGGCATGGCCCTCAAGACCACCGAAGTCACCCTCTCCATGCTCTACCGCAACACCGACGACCCCGAGAACCCCCACGGCGGCCCGATGTTCGTCGCCCACAAAGGCTTTAAGGAGAAAGGTCTCGGCGGGCTCGGAAAGCTCGTGGGCGGCCTCTTCGTCGCTACGTTGCTCGTGTCCACCATCACCGGCGGCAACATGTTCCAGGCCTGGAGCGTGGGCGAGATCACCGAGAACTACTTCGCCGTCCCCTCCATCGTCTCCGGCATCATCCTCGCCGTCCTCGTCGGCATGGTCATCATCGGGGGCATCAAGCGCATCGGCGCCGTGGCGGGCAAGATCGTGCCCTTCATGTGCGCGATCTACGTCCTCGCGGCCCTCGTCGTGCTGACGATCAACATCAGCGTCATCCCCGACATGCTCAAGCTCATCGTCGTCGAGGCCTTCTCACCCTCGAAGGCCGAGGGCGCGTTCCTCGGCGGCACCGCCGGCTACGCCCTCCTGTGGGGCATGAAGCGGGCGCTCTTCTCCTCTGAGGCCGGGCAGGGCTCCTCCCCCATCGCCCACTCCGCGGCCAAGACCGACGAGCCCGTCCGCGAGGGCGTGGTCGCCGGCCTCGAACCCTTCATCGACACCATCGTGGTGTGCACGCTGACCGCGCTCGTGATCCTCTCGACCGGCGCGTACAACCGAGGGCACGAGGCCGAGTTCGCGGCGCCCGTTTCCGTCGTCGCCTACGACGAAGACAACGACGGCACGCAGGACACCGATGGTTCCGGCACGCCTCTCTACGTCATCAGCGCGAGCGACACGCCCTCACGTCTTGAATCCGCGGCGGAGGTCTCCGGCCAGTGGGTCGGCGGCGAGGACATCTTCGTCCTGGTCACCGGCGAAGAGAACTCAAACACCGGACGCAACATCCACCGGATGTACGGCCAGATGAAAGTCACCAGCGAAGGCGCGCGTTCGATCGAGTGGACGCCGTTCGCGTCATCAAGCCCGCCTGTTATCCACACCGACACGGAGGGCGAACTCGACGGCGACGAACTCTTCGTTGATTACCCCGGCCCGTCGCTCACCGGTTACGCGTTCGACACGGCCGTGCCGGGGCTCGGCAAGTGGCTCGTCTCGCTCGCCGCGTGGCTGTTCGCGCTCTCAACGGCGATCAGCTGGTCGTACTACGGCGAGCAGGGCATCGTGTACCTCTTCGGCGACAAGGCCGTGGCGCCGTACAAGCTCATCTACTGCCTCGCGATCATCGTCGCCGCGTCGGGCTTCATCCGCACCGACGCCCAGCTCGACAACCTCACCGCCCTCGGCACCGGCGTCATGCTTTGGGCGAACATCCCCATCATGCTGATCTTCGGGTCGAAGGCGATGGGCGCCTTCCACAACTACTTCAAGCGCATGAAGGCGTACGACGACGCCCACGAGCCGCCGCCGATCACGGATGTGGTCGAGGGCAAGGACGTCGAGGACGACAACTAAGCCACTCGCCCGCTCAGCGGAAGATCAGCGCCCGCGGCGACACCAGCAGCACAGGCTCGGTGCGCAGCTGCGTGAGCGCGGTCATCGCGTCGCGGATCGCGGTCCACGAGGCCTCGCCGACGAGCTCGCGCAGCGCCGCGAGCTCGGGGGACTGCACGCCGAAGATGCCGGTGAGGTTCTCCATGAGATCCTCGAAGCTCTGCGGGCCGGGGTAGTGGAGGACGTCGAACTCGCCCTCGAGGCCCACGTCGCTCGCGAGGTCGTGGATCGCGTCGTGCAGCCCGCCCACCTTGTCGGCCATCTTGAGCTTCACGGCTTTTTCACCCGCGAAAAGGCGACCCTCGGCGGTGCGTCCGAGATCGATGCCGCGCCGACCGTCCTTCACGCGCGAGGCGAAGAGGTCGTAGGTCTCGGTCATGCGTGAGCGCATCAGCTCGCGCTGGGAGTCGGTCCAGAGCTTGGTGGGTGAGAAGAGGTCGGCGTTGGGCCCGCGCCCGCGACCGACGACGTTGATGCCCAGCTTGTCGTAGAGCCCGTCGATGACGATCTTCCCGCTGACGACGCCGATCGAGCCGACGATGCCGGACTCGCTCATGTAGATCTTGTCGCCCGCGACAGCGATGTAGTACCCGCCCGAGGCGGCCATCGAGCCGACGCTCACCCACACCGGCTTGGTCTCGGCCACG
Organism: Phycisphaerales bacterium; assembly: GCA_965227605.1. Classification (GTDB taxonomy): domain Bacteria; phylum Planctomycetota; class Phycisphaerae; order Phycisphaerales; family UBA1924; genus CALNYS01. Next base: position 2,008,778 of record OZ245745.1, read on the forward strand.
CGCCGCACGCCCTGCCAGATGTTCTCGCTGGCGATGGCGCTCCCGCCCGGCGAGTTGATGCGCACCACGACGCCGCGGATGTCGTCGTCTTCGCCGATTTCCTTGAGCGCGTCGCGGATCGTCTCGCCACCCACCGTCCCGCCGCCGAAGGCCGAGGCGGGCTGGCTCTCGCCATCGACGATGGCGCCGTCGATGTGCAGCACGGCGATGGTGTCGCGCACGGCCTCGTTCGCCGGCTCGCGGGTGAGCATCTGCAGCAGAGCAAACGGGTTGCTCACATCCATCGAGGCGGTCGCGCGGGAGGGGTCGTAGGACGTGTCAAAGCGCACGTCATCGTCATGGGCCTCACGCAGGTACTCGCTGAGGTCCGCCCGATCCATCTCTCGATCGATAAGGCCGACGCTTATCGCCCGCACGCCATCAGCGAACCACGCGGCTTCCATCGCCGCGTCGAGTTCCTTCTTCGAGAGATCGCGGTTCTCGCGCATCTCCTCGCGCATCGCCCCGTACAGCGAGTCAAGCAGCTGCGAGAAGTTCTCGTCCCACGCCTCGCTGGGGGCGTCATTGACGAACATCTCGTTGGCGCCCTTGTAGTCGCCGATCTGCACGAAGTCCGCCTCCGCGCCCACCATCTCCAGCGTGTCAGCCAGGAACATCTCTTCGACGTACATCCCCGAGAAGAAGACGGCGCCCCCCTGCTGCAAAATCACGTCGTCGGTGTACGACGCCAGACGCAGGGCGCCGGGGTCGTAGATGTCGCTGAAGGTGTGGACGGTCTTGCCGGCGTCGCGCACGCGATGGATGGCTGCTCCGACCTCCGCCACCTGCGCCGCGTTCCAGGCAGGCGACTTCAGGCGCAGCACCACCCCATCGATCCGGTCGTCCTCAGCGATCTCATCAAACCGCCCGACCAGATCCGTCAGCGTCGTGGTGTTCTCGCCCGTGAGCCAGTCGAAGGGCCCCGGGCGTTCGGCCAGCCCGCCGCCCAGTTCCATCCAGGCGAGACGGACATCGGCGGTCGCCGGGACAGCGGTGGTGAGCGTGGCGGCAGTGAGAGCGGTCAGCAGGGCGGTGCGCATCGTGTGAGCCTTTCAGGGCGTTGAGGTCGCCATCTTGTTCCGGGGAAGGGTAGCGCGGTTGCGGGGTCAGTCGTAGCCGAGGCGTTCCAGGTCCTCCTCGTCGAGGCCGAAATGGTGCCCCAGCTCGTGCAGGAGAGTGATGTAGATCTGCTCGTAGACGAAATCCTCGCCCCCCTCCTGCTCCCAGCCACCGGCCTCCTGGAGGATGCCGCGGCGGTACAGGTGGATTTCTTCGGGCAATCGGAAGTCGTGCTCCACCGATCGTTCGGTCATCATGAAGCCGGTGTGGAGGCCCATCAGCGGTTCGTCGGCAGGGAAGCCCATCTCGGCCAGTAGTTTGGGGTTGGGGTAGTCCTCGACGATCAGCGGCACCTCCTCGAAGCGGGCCAGGAGTTCGTCGGGGAGCGTTTCGAGGATTTCTTCCAGGAGATCGTCGAAGCGCTGGCGTTCGTGGTCGGGCAGGTCTTCGGGCGGGCCTGTCATCCGTTCACCTTCAGTCTGCCGGTGAGGTCGCTGATGGCGTTAGCCCCGTGCGCGGCTGCCCACTTGCCCAGGCCGCGGGCGATGTTCTCTGGGGCTCGGACGTCGGCCATCGAGGCGGTGCCGACGCCCACCGCCGTGGCGCCGGCCAGGATCATCTCCGCCGCGTCCTTCCAGTTCATCACGCCGCCCGTGCCGATGATCGGCGCCCCCCGCTCCCGCGCCACCTTCGTGTAGACCAGATGCACCAGACGCACCGCCACCGCATGCACCGCCGGCCCGCTCAGCCCGCCGGTGACGTTCGCCAGCGCCGGCTCGAAGGTGTCCACATCGATCGCCATCGCCGGGATCGTGTTGGCGATGGTCAGGCCGTACGCGCCGGCGTCGAGCGCGGCCGTCGCGAGGGCCGTGATGTCCCGCCCGCTCGCGCTCGTCACCACCGGCGGCAGCTTCACGAAGAGCGGCAACTCGCCCACTGCTTCGCGCGCCGCGCTCACCACGCCGCCGAGCGCCTCGGGTTCATCGCCGAAGCTGCGCCCGGACTTCACGTTCGGGCACGAGACGTTCAGCTCCACCGCCGCCAGATGCTCCACCCCCGCAAACATGCGGCACACCGCCGCGTACTCCTCCACGCTCGCCCCGGCGACCGAGCCCATCACCTTCGGCGCCATGCCCGCCACCCGCGACCCGTGCTCCTCCGCGAAGCCCACCGCCCCCACGTTCGCCAGCCCGATCGCGTTGAGCATCCCCGCGCCCTGCGGAAGCAGCCGCCACGCCGGGTTGCCCTCGCGGGGCTCGCCCGTGATGGACTTCGTCGTCACCGCCCCGATCCACGCCGGCGCCATGACCTCCGTGGCTTCATCGACATAGGCGGCCGTGCCCGCGGCCAGAACCACCGGCGTGCGCAGGCGATACGCCGCCCCCCGCCCGAACAGATCAACCCCAAGAATCGGCGAAGGCCCCGTCATCACGCACAAGATAGGCCGCTGTGAAGCGCCGCGTTCGCTCGCCTACACTTCCCTCCTACCCGGAAGACCCGCAGGAGACCCGCATGAACCTCGACGAACGCATCGCCCAGTTCGAGAACATGGCCCAGGCCGACCCCGAGAACGACATGGCCCACTTCTCGCTCGGCACGGCCTACACCCAGGCCGAGCGCCACAGCGACGCCGCCGAGGCCTTCATCCGCTGCTACTCCCTCAACCCCGCGATGAGCAAGGCCTACCAGCTCGCCGCCGAGGCCCTCGTCAAAACCGGCGAGAATGATCGCGCCGTCGCCGTCGCCACCGAGGGCTACGAATCCGCCGCCAGCCGCGGCGACCTCATGCCCCGCGACGCGATGGGCCAGATCCTCGAAGACCTCGGCGCCGAGATCCCGCAGGTCGAGACCAAGGAGCCCGACGCCAACATCACCGGAGGCTTCGTCTGCGCCCGCACCGGCCAGCCCGGCACGCAGATGGACAAGCCCCCCTTCAAGGGCCCCGTCGGCGAGTGGATCCAGCAAAACATCACCCAGCAGACGTGGCAGGCCTGGATCGCGCAGGGCACGAAGGTGATCAACGAGCTGCGGCTGGATCTGTCACAGGATGAGGACGCTGAGACGTATGATCAGCATATGCGGGAGTTTTTGGGATACAATGTGGATCAATATGCCTCAGGCCAATGAGAACAACCAAGTAATTCCTTCTTTACTTGAAGTAACCAAATCGGCCTCACGATACTACTCTATTTGCATCATTATAACTATTTATTCTTTTGTCGCCCTAGCTGGCACTGGAGACCCTATTGAGAGCACAGAATCTAAATCATTAACCAACGTCAAGAACGCATTCGTCGATCTTGATAACATTAAAGGAACACGGGAACTTCGTAATATTCTCGATATGGTATTATATGAATTTACTACTGATCACAATGCCAGCTCACCGAACAAAGACAAGGAGCCATGGATCCGTCTTGCCGACACGTTACTCCATTCCGTATATAACGCTTCATCAATAAGGTACGCAGAAAATTTCAGTTTTTATTCTGATGAACAAATATGGATGTGGCTTAATCAGAATCCGTTTACGTCTGCAGAGAGCTCCTACCAACGCGCCAGATTCCTAGAACGATTACTAACTACTCCGTCTGGCATATGGCATTTCCGAACCGAACCTATGCCCAATCCAAATCCCGGGCTGTTCTGCACCACTAAAGCTGGCCCCATAGCACTAATCCCGACCGGAACAGCAATATTACCTTATCGTAGCAAGTCCTACATGCCTATACAAGATAGCCGCAAGTTTGCAACCGACTCCACAAGAATAGACTATTCCCGCCCTAACACGCCCACGAGAATCCCACTGGCCGGAAATCTAGTTATCGACAATATATTTATTTCGCACAATCCATTAGAGCCTGTCGGACAAGATGGGTATCATACGTCTTCGATATGGGTAAAATTTCACGAAGCCGAATATGACACCGCTTATATTATTGAATTCGATAACATTCGCACAATGCGAGTGCATTTTGAGACGCCCCAGACTATTTCGCACTCCAACGTGCTCCTAGCCCGCAGCCAAATGAACAAGAGCGCACCGCATATAGAACAATCCGACATCGATGACTCTATCTTAGCGCTGCGTTCAGAGCAAATAAAAGACGATGATTCCATTGAAGAAGTCATTGCAAAATACAAAGCCAAAGATGCAATTGATTATATGGATAGAAAAATTCCATTTATTGTCATATCTACAGAGGTCTCATATAAATATATATTAATATTTTTCCCCCCCGCTATTCTCTTTTTTATGCTTATATCATATTCATATTACCTAATCGCCAAAAACCGCAATCCTCTATCTGTCGGAGAATTAGTCGCCGCAAGGGAGTCGCATGAAGCATTCCCCATCATCTACGCCGGCTACCTTTCGCCACACCCTATCATATCTTTTGTTGCCTTAGCAATACCGTCCATAGCCTTACTATTGCCTCTCAAAATAGCTATTAATATGTATTTGATCGAGCACTATAAACCGCTTCTCCCGCTAGTAATCAATTCTGCATGCATGATTCTAATTATTTTTCTTGACTTCCTCATACTACGGCAGAGTACTTATTATGACAACATTCGCCAAACTATCATTCATATGCAACATCGGCTTCTTCAAAGTCGACAACCGCTTAATGTAGTGATCCGACTATTCCTAGCTGTCGTACTCCTGCTAGCCCTGCGGCACTTCGTGGCCCCAAACATGCACCCCGAGTGGGCCTTCCGGTTGTATGTATTGCTCGGAACTATTTTTATACTAATTACTTTATATAAATTACTGCGACTCTTATTACTACTGCTTCGAAAACGCTAACCCTCGGCTATTCACAATGAGATCAGCAGAGTTGCCTTCTACCTCACCACCCCCACTCCCCTCAACCTCTCCCCAACCACCTTCACCACATCCGCATCACTGCGCAGCAGCGTATGACTCATATCCCGCGCCGCGGCGGCGCTTGCCAGAGTGTCGATGTGTTCTGTCAGGCGGGCTTTGTAACGTTCGATCAGCGCCGCCGAGACCGTCACCTCTTTGCCCAGCCCCGTCTCGGCGTCCACCAGGCGCAGGTCGCCCGCCAGCCCGCGCTGCGAGCTCGTGTCGCGCTCGAGGGCCGGGTCGATCTCCCCCGCCGCCAGCACCTGCAGCAGGTGAACGTCGAAGCCGCCGCCCGCCGCGAGCGTGCGCAGCCCGCCCTCGCACCCCTCGGGCTGCAGGAAGTCCGACAGCACCACCATCACCCCCTTGCCCGTGCGGGCGCTGACGACGGATTTCATCGAATCCTCGAAGCGCTCCGCCGGCGTGCCGGGCTCCACGGCCTTCGCCCGGGCCAGGATGAACCGCGCCAGCGCCGGCAGGTTGGTCCTGCCGCGGTAGGCCCCTGAGTGCGCGGGCGCCCCCGTGCCAAAGACGCTCACGGCCACGCGGTCGCGGCTGGCGAGGCCGATCGCCGCGAGCGCCCCGGCGAGGCGCATGGCCATCGCGCACTTGCTCCCACCGCCCGCGCCCATCGAGGCGCTGGCGTCGATGGCCAGGTGCAGTGAGAGGTCCTGCTCTTCGAGGAAGATCTTGACGATCAGGCGGTCGAGGCGGGCGTAGAGGTTCCAGTCGATGTGGCGCAGGTCGTCGCCCTTGGTGTAGGGGCGGAAGTCGTCGAACTCGACGCTGCGCCCGCGCCGCTTGCCGCGGCGCTCGCCGGGGAGCTTGCCGGCGAAGAGGCGTTTGGAGCCGAGGTCGAGACGGTCGAGGCGCGCGAGGAGCGCGGGGCCCAGCAGGTCGTCCAGCGTTTCGGGGGCTTTGATCGTGCCTGAGACGAGCACTCGCGTCCTCCGTGCGGCTTCAAGGATCATCCGCCGCGGTCGTTCGTATAGTAGGTGAACGTTCGACCCGGTTCCGCACAGGAGGCCTCACCATGCGCTACGCGCTGCCGCTCTTCGCCGCCCTTCTCTTCTTCACCCCGCTCGCTTCAGCGCAGGACGAGAGCCCCGCCGAGCTGCGCCGCGAGATCGACCGCCTCAACGAACGCATCGCCGAGCTGGAAGCCCGCGTCGAGCGCTCGCAGGACCGCATCGATGACCTCCTCGACGAGAACCGACGCCTGCGCGAAAACCTCCGCGACGGCGGCGCCGAGAGCGACGACAACGCCGACGACGAGGGCGATCCCGAAGAAACCGCCGGCCTGCCCAGCGACCCCCTCGCCTGCCCCGACTGCATGCGCGCCGCCCTCGAGAAGTCATGGGACGAGGAGTTCGCCGGGCTCGACATCACCGACGAGGCCCAGTCCCGCCGCTACCTCCGCGACGTGCGCCGCTGGGCCGGCCAATCCCGACGCGACTTCCGCGGCGAGTTCTCATGGAGCGCGAAGGTGCTGAGCGCCCGCAACGAGGGGCGCTCGACCGTCGCGACGGTGCAGGTCGTCGACGCCCAGGGCCGCCCGCTGGGCCAGCCCGCGGAGATCGAAGCCGTCGGCAGCGCCGCACGCACCGTCCTCCAGGCCGCCCCCGACGCCACGCTCCGCTTGGAAGGCGCCGCCAGCGTTGACATCGACGTCGACGCCCGCGTAGGCCAGCAGGACAACGAGGTCGGCCCGTACCTGACAACGATCCTCGAGTTCCGAGCAACACGCGCGCAATACGAATAAATCCCGGGTGCCACTGGCAGCTTGCTGCCAGTGTTTTTCTAATCGCACGCTCAACCACTGGCAGACAAGCTGCCAGTGACACCCATACCCCTACGCCCCAAGAATATTAAGCCCGCAATCCACATAGACGTTCTCCCCGGTGACGCCCGCCGAGAGATCGCTCAGCAGGTACACCGCCGTCCGCCCGACGTCCTCACCCTCGACGTTGCGCCGCAGCGGCGCCCGCTTCGGCGCCTCATCAAGCATCCCGCCGATGCCCCCCACCGCGCTCGACGCCAGCGTGCGCAGCGGGCCGCCCGAGACGGTGTTCACGCGGATGTTGTCGGGGCCGAGATCCGCGGCGAGATACCGCGAGGTGCATTCAAGCGCCGCCTTTGCCACGCCCATCACGTTGTAACCGCTCACAACCTTCTCACTGCCGTAGTAGCTCATCGCGATGATCGACCCGCCGCCGGACGTCTGCATCTGCGGGCGAGCCCGCTTCGCCATCGCCGCCAGCGTGTACGCCGAGATATCCACCGCCGAGAGATACGCCTCCCGCGGCGTTTCGATGAACTTCCCCTCCGCCAGCCACTCGCGGTCGGCGAACGCGATCGAGTGAACAACAAAGTCCAGTCGATCGTGCTCCTTCTCATACGCCGAAAACACCGCGTCGATGTCATCATCAGACCCGGCGTCGCACTGCACAAGTAGGAAATCAGAGATGCCCAGGCTCTCAACAGCCTTGCGCGTGCGCCGCTCGTTCTTCTCACCGGGGAGGCAGGTGAAGGCACACGTTCCGCCGTGATCAACGATGGCCTTGGCGATGTGCCAAGCGTAGGAGCGGTCGTTGGCGACGCCGAAGATCAGGCCGGATTTACCTTGCATGAGCATGGGGGAGGTCTCCGAGTTGGTGGAAGAGAGAGTGTAGTCGGAGTCGGCAACGCCCACGTCGCCCGGCGTGTGATCCTCTCGGAGGGCGCGCAACACAGAGCAGAAAAGCGCTGTCTTTGAGTTTCGTGGAGCCCGAGGGCAGTTAGTCGCAAGGCCCCCAGGCCGCGAGGAGGATGGCGAGGTCGGCGCTGTCTACGGTACCGCTGCTGTTGAGATCAGCGGGGCCGGTCCCTCCCCATGCGGCGAGCAGGATGGCGAGGTCGGCAGAATCAATCACGTTATCCGCGTTGAGGTCGCCCGTGCAGACGGTGGCGACGAAGTGGGTCGCGTCGTCCAGGTTGAGCCAGCCGATGTTCTCGCCCCAGGCGTAGCCGCGGAAGCGCTGGGCTGAGGCGTCGTAGGTGGCGGCGTCCCCGCCGATGGCGTCGCGGGTGTCGAAGTTGATCCAGCCGACGTTTTCGCCCCAGGCATAGCCGGTGAGGGCGCCGGAGACGGGGTTGACGTTGACGCCGAAGTCGGCGCCGGTCTGCGCGCCGGGTTCCGGATAGGGCCCCCCGCCGTTCCCGAGGTTGATAAAGCCGACGTTTTCACACCAGACGAAGCCGGCGAGGTGGTCTTCGAGAACCCGGGCGCCCTGGGCGCCGGCGTTCGCATCGCGCCAGTTGGTCCAGCCGACGTTTTCCTGCCAGGCGAACTTCTGGTCGGGGTTGATGTTGGACTGGGCGAGGGCCGGGGCGCAGGCGAGGAGCGCGAGAGCGATCCCAGGGATTGCAATCCCTGGGCTTTGGATGGTGTGGCGGTTCATGGTGATGTCTCGTATTTAAGGGCAGGAGCAGGAGGAGTTGGTGGCGAAGTTCCAGCAGGATTCCTGGAAGGATCCGACGTCGCCCGTTGGCGAGACGGGGGCTTGCCTGAGGCAGAGGCGTTGGGTGACGAAGTTCAGATCCTGCAATCCGAGCGAGCCGGCGTCGCTGGCGGCGTTCATGGTTTCGATATTTGCGCCGATGAGCGTGATCTCTTGGAAGAGTCTGAGGGCGCCGGACTGCTGATTCAGGACGTAGCCCTGGAGGGTGACCTCGGAGAAGGTGAAGCCCTGCGCGAGTCGCAGGAAGATCTGTGGGGTGCTGGAGTCTGTAGGGAGTGTGACGCCGAGACCGCCGAAGCTGAGGGCGCCCGCTCCGCCGCCGCCGCCGAAGTTAATCGACCCTGCAAAGGAGTACGCGTTGACCGGGATGGAGTCGTTGGGAAAAGGCGGCACGCCGTCGATTTCACCGTCGATGCCTGGCATCTGCATGACGTAGGTGATATCGAGTCCGCCGGTGGTTCCAGTGCCCTGAACGGCGGCAAGGATGTCGTCGAGGGTGACCATGGTCGGCGAGACGGGGCCGGGGGGCGGGTTGAGGTCGCCGGCGCGGGCGAGGAACGAGCCGCCGGCGGCGAGGACAACCGCTGCGGCGGCGACGCAGGTGAGTGTGACGGGTTTCATAGTGCATCCCTTTCTCAATAACGCCCCTGGCAACGAGGCCACATAGAGAATACACCGGGCCGTCGCACGATCGAAGTGAAATCCGCGAGCGCAGCGCCTTATCGGCGGCGCCGGGCAACGCCCTTCTCACGCTGCGGATACATGCGTCCGCTATGCGACACGCGAGCACGCACCCGCACGTACCTCAGGACCAATCAAGCACGATCTTGCCGAACTGATCCGCGGCCTCAAGCCGCGCCCAGGCATCCTTGGCGTTCCGCCACGGGTGGACCGAATCAATCACCGGCTCGAGCGCCCCGGAGTTGAACAGCGCGACGATCTCGCCGAACTCCTCGTTCGACCCCATCGTCGAACCCAGCACCCGCAGCTGGTTCCAGAACACACGCGCGAGATCGGTCTCAGCCTTCGGCCCGCCGGTCGTGCCGCAGGTAACGAACGCCCCACCGCGAGCGAGGGACTTGATGCAGCCGAGATGCGTCGGCGCCCCAACCGAATCGATCGCGACATCCACCCCGCGCTTGTGCGACCACGCGCGGACGCCCTTCGACCAGTCCTCGCCGGTGTCGAGCACACCCTCGTCGGCGCCGAGTTCTTTCGCCTTGTCCAGCTTCCACTGGTGACGGCTGGTGACGATCACCGGGCAGCCCATCCAGCGGCAGATCGCCAGCGCCGCCGTCGCCACCCCCCCGCCGATGCCCGTGATCAGCACCCGCTGCCCCGGGTGCAGCCCCGCCTTGCGGATCATGCCCCACGCCGTGAGCGAAACCAGCCCGAACGCCGCCGCGGCCTTCGGATCAGCGTCGCCGACAGGCCGCAACTGAGAAACCGGCGCCGTGAACTTCGCCCGGTGCGTGCCGAAGTGGTGCTCGCCGATCAGCTCGTACTCCGGCGCCAGCGTCGAACCGGGCGGATCCGTGGGCCGCGCCCGCTGCGGGAGCGAAAGCGCCGCGTTCATGATCACCCGCTGCCCCACCCAGCTCTCATCCACACCCTCGCCCACGGCTTCGACCACACCACACCCGTCGCACCCCGAAACCCGCGGGTACGAAAGATCCAGCCCGGGCACGCCCATGGCGACCCACAGGTCCATGTGGTTCAGAGCGCTGGCCTCGGTGCGCACAAGCGCTTCCCCCACGCCCGGCGGCGGCGTCTCGTCGAAATCCTCACGCGCGGCCACAACCTCGGCGATCGCGCCCGCTTTCCCTTGCTTCTCAAGTACGACTGCGTTCATGCACGCAGCCTAACGCACCGCTCACCCCCACGCGGCCAGCAGGATCGCGAGGTCGCCCGCATCTACGGCGCCGTCGCCGTTCAGGTCGGCAGGGCACGCCGCCGGGAACGCCGGGCACGGGCCCCACGCGGCGAGGAGGATCGCGAGATCACCAGCTCCGACCACGCCGTCGTTGTCGAGGTCTTCGGGACCGCGGGCTCGCTCGACGAACGTGATCGTGCCGACGAAACGCAGACCCACGAGCGGCACGGTGATGTCGCCGAACGGTGGGACGTTGGCGGTCACGTCGCCGAGGATGATGTTGGTCGCCGACGCCTGTGCAAAGCCGTTCGCGTCGAGTTCGATACGCACATCCGCGGCGATCGAGGTCGGCTCCGGCGGCTCCGGCGTCACGATCCGCTCGTTAAAGAACACACTCGGCGCCGGGCCGGCCACGACCGTCATGCCGCTGCGGAACTCCACCGGCACCTGATCGATCGCCTCCTGATCAACCTCCACCCCGAGCACAAGAACAGTCGCGACGACCGAGGTGATCTCGAACGAAGCGTCGTAACCAGGCGCCATCGGGTCGACGTTCGTCGGCGAGGTCCAGAAGACATCCTCGCCCCTCGTGTCGAGCTCGAAGGCCCAGGTCTCGGCGAGGGCAGGAACGGCGAGCGCGAACGCGGCGAGCGCGGGGATCAGCTTGGGCATGCGTGGAGGCTCCTCTCTCGAACGAAGCGTACCGCGCCGGGGGCCGCGTCCAAGCATGGAATCAGCGAGGAAACCGGGAAATCAGACCGGGGCGAGTCCGATCATCCGCGCCAGCGTGCGGACTTTGTCGCCCAGGCTCTGCGGCGGCATCGGCGAGTCGGTATGGCGCAGCAGCACCATCGTCGCGTCGTCGTTGATCGCCCCACCAGTCCGAGCGGAGATCGCGTCAACCAGCGCCGGGATCAGCTCAGGATCATCGCCGTCCCGTTCGCTAAGGAGCGCGATGAGCCCGTCCTCCGTCAGCTCCTCGCCCGCTTCGTCCCGCGCTTCGACAGCGAAATCGGTGTAGAGCAGGATGCGGTCGCCGACCTCAAGAGTAACCGCGAGCTGCTCGTAACCGGTCTCGCCAATCACGCCCAGCGGCAGGTTCGTCAGCCCGGCCTTCTCAGCCCGGCGCGCCACCCGCGGGCTGTCACGATCAAGCGGCTCCCACGGGCCGCCCCCGCGGCTGAGCAACGGCCGTGGATGCCCCGCGTTCACGAACAGGAACGCCCGCTCAGGCGCCCAGTACGTCCCGAGCACCGCTGTTGCGAAAAGCCCGCTCTCGGATTCATCGGCGAACGATGTGTTGATCTCGCGGGCCAGCTTCGACTGGTCGGGTGTGTTGATGCTCTTGCGCATCAGGCGGCGCAGCGTCTGGGCGACCTCACTCACGGTCTCGCCGTGACCCGCCACATCAGCCACCGCGACGCGCAGGATGCGCCCCGAAGCGCAGCCCGAGAGGTAGTGGATGTCGCCCCCGCGCTCGCCATCCTCGTACGGCTTGCTGAAAACCCAGGCGTCCATGCCCGGGGCGGAAACGGCGTCATACGCCGCCCCGTGCCCGCCCCAGATCTCCATGCACTGGAGCCGGTGATCGCGGGGTTCTTCGAGCGCGGCGGCGGGTGATGCTTCGATCATGGCTGCAGGATAACCTGCCGCCTTCGCGGTTTATTCAGCGAGATGGGTTGTGACGCCCGCGCTTACTTGCGCTTGTACTCAGCCTCGAAGCGCTGCCAGTGGCTGCCGTCCTTCTCGTACACCCACTCCTTGACGCTGAAACGATCCTCGCTGATGCGCTTCATCTCAGAGCGAACCTTCTTCACCTCGCCGGTCATCAGATCAGGCGACTTGCTGTGGAAGGTGAACGTCTTCTCACTGGCGTCCCACTCACCCTTGGACATGTGGATAGTCGTGCCGGCGTTGTCGAACCAGATCGAGACGTACTCCTCGGCGTGGTTGTCGTAGCCCATGACGCCGCGCCCCTTGAACTCGCCCATCGGGGTCGGGCTGACGACGTGCTCCTCAACGAAGCGCCCGTCCATCACCGACTTGAACGTGGCGGTGAACGTGCCGGGCTCGGCGGGCATGTCCTTGCCCATCGCATAGCGCATGTCGGCGTCCCACTCACCGATGAGGAAATGAAGCCGCTCGTGGTTCTCGTTCGGGCCGTTCATCTCCATCCAGGCGGCCATGTCCTGGTCGGCGTGATCGTGACCGTGCTCGTCGTGGTTGCCGGCGACAACGACGGCGCCCCCGGCGAGAGCCATCGCCCCGAGGGCAACAAGCGTGTTACGGAATTTCATGTCAGGTTCCTTTCGCGATTCCCCACGAACCAGGTGAATCAGCGCTGGAGCAACGCGTCCAGCAACTCGGGGACGCCGCGCGAGTGCGTCGCCACCGTTTCGATGATCTGTCGTTTGCCGGCGATGTCGCGCAGGTCGCGCATCAGCTCGTTCTCGCCGGGGTGATCGGCTTTGTTGGCGACGAAGACGTCGGCGATCTCGAGGATGCCGGCCTTGTCCATCTGCACCGCGTCACCCATGCCGGGGGTAAGGACGAGCATGGTCTGATCGACGTGCTCGCGGATGCGCGTCTCGTTCTGCCCGGCGCCGACGGTCTCGACGAAGAGCGTGTCGAAGGGCGGGAGGTCGGGGTGCTCGCAGCCGCCGATGAGTTCGATGATCTCGTCGAGCCCGCGGTAGTCCTCGCCGGCGATCGCCAGCGAGCGGTAATACACCGCCTCGCCGAGTCGGTTGAAATCAACACGCAGGCGGTCGCCCAGCAGGGCGCCGCTGGTGATGGGGCTCTTCGGATCAAACGCCAGCACCGCGCAGCGCCCGAGCGAGTCGTCCTTCTCAGCGCGTCGTGTGAGTTCCGAGGCAAGCTGGGCGACAAGCGTGCTCTTGCCCGCGCCCGGGGAACCGGTGACGCCGATGACGCGGTTGGGGCGGCGCTTCTTCACGCCGTCGCGCAGCGGGCGCCCTTCGTGGACGAGGGAGATGTCGCGGGCGAGCTGCGCCGTCGCGCCGACGGGGATCTCGGGCGTCAGCGCCGTGACCGCGCGCTTGGCCGCTTCGACGACATCGAGCAAACCCGTCCCTGTCGTGAAGACTTCGCGGATGCCCATCTCACGCAGTTGCGGGATGTCCTCAGCAGGGAGGATGCCGCCCATGTGGACGGGCAGGTCGGGACGCCCCACATTCGCGAGCGCTTCCAGGAGCTTGGGCCCGAGCGTGAGGTGAGCGTTGCTCATCATCGAGGCCGCGATCACATCGCAGTCCTCGTCGCGGGCGCCGATAGCCAGGCTCATGGGCGTCTGCCACAGCCCGGAATAAATAACGTGCGCCCCGCTGTCGCGGAGCGCACGTGCGATGATCTTCGCGCCGCGGTCGTGCCCGTCCAGCCCCATCTTGCCCAGAAGGACGCGGGGTCGGTGGTCGAGCTCGCCGCAGCGATCAGTCTTCTCAAACTCGGTCGTCGGTGTGTGGAGGGTAATGGTCATGCGTCACCATCATAGCTGACGCGGTTCCTCCCCCAAACACGGGCGTTCTGCCGAGTTGTTTCAGGTGAGTGAGGGCTTACCAGCCGCCGTCGCGACCTCCGCCGCCGCCGCCGCCGTAGCCGCCGCGACCACCACCGCCGCCGCCGCCGAAGCCGCCGCGACCGCGACCGCCGCCGCCGCCGCCGCCGCCACCACCGAAGCCGGAGCGCTGCTCGCGCGGGCGGGCCTCGTTGACGACGAGGGAACGACCGTCGAACTGGGTGCCGTTGAGCTTCTCGATGGCGCTGTTGGCCGTCGAGTCATCCATCTCGACGAAGCCGAAGCCACGGGAACGACCCGTTTCGCGGTCCATCACGATGGAGGCTGAAACAACATCGCCGTGCTCGGCGAAAAGCTCCCGGAGCTCGTTCTCCGTGGAGTTGTAGGGCAGGTTGCCCACGTAAATCCGCATATCTATCTCGATCCGTGTACCCGAGAGTCCGTCTTCTCTGACCGCCGCTGACGACTCTCGGGTCGAAATCTGCTCGGCCTACCTGACCCGGGCATCGCCCGAGTCGTCCCATAGGGTACCACGATTCCCCACGCGTCAACGCGGGAATGCCAGATTCCCCATTTTCTCAACTTATCCCTTTTCCGGGTGCTGGCCCGGCTCAAACGCCTCCAGCTCGGCCCCCAGCCCCAGCACGATGCGGTTGGCGTAGCAGAAGTAAGCGATCACCTGGGCCAGATCCAGCACCTCGCGGTCGCTCAGGCCCGCCGCCCGCAGGGCCTCCACGTCGCTGGCGCCCACCGCGCCGGGATCGCCTGTCAGCTTCAGCGCGTACCCGACCATCGCCACCTCGCGCGCCGTCAGCGCCGGGGCTTCCTCACCCTCACGCACCCGCTCCGCCAGCCCGTCGCGACCTTCCTTCCCTTCAAACCGTTCCAACCCCGCGGCATGGTGCGTCAGACAGTACGCGCACCGGTTCGCCCGGCTCACCACACACCCGACCAGCTCGCGCTCCAGCCGCGACAACGGCGAAGGAAGGTGCATGCACTGCACGTACAAGTGGAAGTGCGCCTCGAGCGACTCCGGCGCCAGCGAGTGCGCGCGCATCACGTTGTCGATCGTCCCGTCGGGGTTGCCGACCCGCTTGTACAACGCGCTCAACGCATCGCCGGCGTCCTTCGGATCAACGGTTTCGATGAACACCTGGCGTTCTCCTTCTCCCCGGCGCCGAGGTCGATCACTTGAAAATAAGGTGAATATCAGGTAGTATAGAGACACGCTCGAACTAGCGCATCTATTGCAACGTCAAAAACATTCACCCTCGAAAGGAGCGATTCATGTCAGCCAGTAAGGAAGAACTTCGCCTGCGGGCCGAAGCCAAGAAGAAAGAACTCGAAAGCCGCCTCGCTGAGATGAAAGCCGACGCGACCGCCGCGAAGGACGACGCGGTCAAAGACACCCAGGACCGGCTGGACGCCATACGCGACGCCGCAAGCGAAGGCTGGGACAACCTCACCGACGACGCCGCCGAGAAAATCAACCGCCTGCTCGCGGACTAACTCATCCGCACGCGCCCACCGCGCTGGTCTGATCCACACGCATATCAACCCCCCATTCGAGGAGTCACCCATGAAACGCCTGACCACCACCACACTCGCCATCCCCGCGTCATTCTTCCTGCTCGCCGGCTGCGGCGGCGGAAACGATAGCGGCCCCGCCCCCGCGCCCACCAGCAGCGCCGACGTGGCGAACGAGATCGAAGACGCCGCCGAAACCGCGGGCGACTACGCCTCCGAGCAGTACGCCGCCCTCAAGGACGAGATGAACGAAGGCATCGAGAGCGTCGACGCCCAGATTGATACGCTGCGCGAAAAGGCCAACGACGCCGGCGCCGCGACCAAGGCGCAGATCAACGCCGCCATCGCCGGTCTCGAAAAGCAGCGCGACGCGCTACAGGCGCGCCTGTCCGACGCCGCCGATTCCTCGGGCGACGCCTGGGACGAAATGAAGTCCGGCCTCACCGACGCGTGGGAAGCACTCAAGAGCGCCGCTGACGAGGCGGTCGAACAGTTCGACGCGTGAGGCGCTGAGACAATCAGATGAACCAGAAACCCGGCCGGCAGGTCGGGTTTTTATTTAGGTGATTGCAATGACATTAGCATCAATACGATCGTGTAGAGCATCTGAGAGAACGCTGCGGTGACATTCGTGGTGGCATCGCTCGTAGCACAGCATTGCAATCGTTTCTTCTTCAGCAAGTTCGCAAAGCTCTGAGATTTCTTGATCGAGCGAGCCCGTCGCATAGGCACGAAAACGCTTCATAAAACCATCGATATCGCCAGTTGCCTTGAGTGTCTCACGTTGCGTAGCAGTCGACCCGAGCTTTGCATCATGCACATAAGCAATGCCAGCTCGTTCACACCCTGCCCTCAGTCGCGCAGAGCGAAAATCTGCCTTTCGTGAAATCGGTCGTTCCCGCACATCTACAAGTGTCTCTACACCCGCATCGCGTAAACGAGCGACAAGATCGTCGATGTCACGACGCTCATAACCGATGGTGAAGACTGTCGGGCCCGACCCACTGTGGATGCACTCAAGCCCATTCGCGTATCGCTCTGTATCGACTCCGAAAGCTGCTAACGCTGCGTTGTTTCTATTACGCGCTGCCCCGAATTGTTCACCAAAGCCGGTCGGCATCTGCGATCTCCTTCGGCGGGTGGAATACGCCACAGACACCATAGTGCATCGGGTGAGCCCGGTAGTTACCCATGAAAAACGACACCCTTTGTCGTTCGCCAAAGATGTCCGTCATCCATTTCGCACGCATACGCTCGATCGCGTCTGCCCCATACATATTCGGCGAAGACCACCTGCGCCACGTCTGACCAACTTCCCACGCGATGAACTTGCTGTCGTGCTCCTCTCCGCCTTCGTCGATCCAACGCAATCTGAAATCGAACGGTACTTTCTCCAACGGATCTGCCAGTGCAAACAACGATTCCTGCCTAAGCAGATCTAGTTCCCGGGCAGACCACTCGACCTCGCCAGGAATAGCGATGAACTCCTCTATAGCTCGCACACGCACCGGCCGAAGCGTGAACTTGCGCTCCTTCATCTCGGCTAGCGACTCGACGATCGTAGGATTTACCCAGCTGCACCGTGCTTCCCATGAGTTCAGATGCTCAACGCATTTGAACGTGATTGGATCCGGCCGGCGCGACTCAGGCCTGCCGTCACTCGCCTCCTCGCGCACCTTTACCGTTACAACATCCCACGTCTTGTACTGGGAGGCATCCTCTAGATGTCTCCATGGCACAGGGTAGTAGCGACGCCACTCGCCTTGCGCAGTAATGCCACCTGTACACACAGTTTCTATGTGCGTCTGACTCAGGTTGGGGTATGTCCGAACGGTTATGAGAGTTCGTTCTTCAACCATGCCCTCACAATACCGAACTTTACCCGTATATCAAGCTCACCACTCCGGCCCACTCGTATACCGCCCATACACATCCGCCATCGCCTGCACCATCTCGCCCAGCGTGCAGTTGGCGAGGGCGCCGTCGATGAGGGCGGGCATCAGGTTGTTGTCGCTGCGGGCGTCCTCGCGGATGCGGTCGAGAGCCTGCTGCACGCCGGCGCCGTCGCGCTTGGCCTTGAACTCGCTCAGGCGGCTGACCTGCACGGTTTCGACCTCGTCGCTGATGCGCAGGATGTCGATGGGGCGTTCCTCGTTGTCCTGGCGGTAGGCGTTGACGCCCACGATCAGGCGGTCGCCGGCCTCGCACTCCTCGCTGAAGCGGTAGCTGGCCTCGGCGATCGAACGCCGGAAGTAGCCCTTGTTGACGCCCGCGACAACACCCGCGCGACCCTTGGGCCACGCACCGCCGCCCATCTCGTCGATGTCCGCGATGATCGAGAGCGCCTCGGCCTCGATGGTGTCGGTGAGTTCCTCGATGAACCACGAACCGCCCAGCGGATCAACGGTGCGCGTCACGCCCGTCTCGTGCGCGAGGATCTGCTGCGTGCGCAGCGCGACGGTCACGGCCTGCTCGGTGGGCAGGCCGAGGGTTTCGTCCATCGAGTCGGTGTGCAGGCTCTGGCAGCCGCCAAGGACGCCGGCCATCGCCTGGTAGGCGACGCGGACGATGTTGTTCAGGGGTTGCTGCTCGGTGAGCGAGCACCCGGCCGTCTGCACGTGCGTACGCATGAACCACGACTTGGGGTTCTTGGCGCCGTAGCGGTCGCGCAGCATGCGGGCCCAGATGCGCCGTGCCGCGCGCAGCTTGCAGATCTCCTCGAAGAACTCGTTGTGCGCGTTGAAGAAGTAGGAGAGACGCGGTGCGAACTCATCGACGTCCATGCCCCGCTCGAGGCACATCTCGACATACTCCATGCCGTCGCGCAGCGTGAACGCCAGCTCCTGCGCCGCCGTCGAGCCCGCCTCGCGGATGTGGTAACCGCTGATCGATACGCTGTTCCACCGCGGCACGTGCTTGCTCTGGAACTCGATGGTGTCCACCACCAGCTTCACGCTGGGCTCGGGCGGGTAGATGAACTCGTTCTGCGCGTGGAACTCTTTGAGGATGTCGTTCTGCAGCGTCCCCCCCAGGGTGTCCCAGGAGATGTCGCGCTGCTTGGCCATCGCCAAGTACATGGCCCAGATCACCGCGGCGGGCCCGTTGATGGTCTGGCTGACCGTCACCTCGTCGATGGGGATGTCGGCGTAGAGGCGGTGCATGTCCTCGATGGTGTCGATCGCCACGCCGCACTTGCCGACCTCGCCGAGGGAGAGCGGATCATCCGAGTCCCGCCCCATGAGCGTGGGCAGGTCGAAGGCGGTGGAGAGCCCCGTGTTGGCCTTGGTCCCCGTGCCCTGGGCGAGCAGGTATTTGAAGCGGGCGTTGGTGTCATCCGCCGAGCCGAAGCCGGCGAACTGACGCATCGTCCACAACCGCGTGCGGTATCCCTCGGGGTAGAGTCCGCGGGTGAAGGGGAACTCGCCGGGGGCGGAGATATCCCGCTCGATGTTCTCAAGCGACACCGGCAGCCCCGGGCCGCCCGCCGATTCCGGCCCGTAGACCGGGTTCAGGACGACGCCGGAGATGGTGACGGCGTGAGGATCAACATTCCGCCCGTCGATGCCGGGCCCGGTGAGGGTGGTTTGGTTGGTGATCATGGCACTGACAGTGTAGGGCGCCGGCTTGGGGGATCGAAGCGGAGATGGTGTTTAGCCCCACGCGGCGAGGAGGATGGCGAGGTCGGTGGAGTCGACGACGCCGCTGCCGTCGAGGTCGGTAGTAGAGGAGTTAGAGCCCCATGCGGCGAGGAGGATCGCGAGGTCGGCGGCATCGACACTCCCGTTGCCGTCAAGGTCCGCGGGCTCGGAACACGAACTGATATCGAGCACGAAGAACCCATCATTCGCCGCGCCAATAGCCGTCCCAGTCTCTCCTATCGCGAAGCCCATCGCGCGAAGCCCCCCGAGGCTCGAGCTCAATACGATCTGCTGCGCGGGGTCACTAACGTCAATCGCCTTGACCCCTCTACCCGGCCACGCTGCCAGATACAGCACATCACCGTCGAGCGCACCACCGTACAGCCGCACATGATTCTCGTTGCTGAGTAGCACGGGCGAACTAGGCGTAGCGATATCGTAAATCACGAGGTCTTCTTCCATAATCAAATAAAGCACCCCGTCGCTTACAATAAGTTCTTGCATCGATAAC
This sequence comes from Phycisphaerales bacterium, assembly GCA_965227605.1. Classification (GTDB taxonomy): domain Bacteria; phylum Planctomycetota; class Phycisphaerae; order Phycisphaerales; family UBA1924; genus CALNYS01. The sequence continues at coordinate 2,028,331 of OZ245745.1, forward strand.
CCTGGCGCACGAAAGTTTGTCACAAGCTGCGGTGAAGACGGATCCGCAATATCGAACACCCACACATCATCGTTGATGCTCCCGAGATACAGCAGGGAATCGTCAAACTGTGCATGAATGACATCCGCCCCAAGAAACATCGAACTCAGAACCAACATGTTCTGCGGATTGCTCACGTCAACAATCGACATGCCCCCGGAATCGGCGGCGAGACAGACGAGCCCGCTCATCACATCAAGATCGATCGTTCTCCTCATGGGGATGCTCAGAAAACCGAGTTCGGTCGGCGCGAGAGGGTCGCTCACGTCGTACGCCGTGAGGTCTCGATTCTCGCCCCCGAGGTAGAGCGTGTCAGACGACTCGCTCAGCACGACAGCCGAACCGCCCGGCCCCCCGGAGCTGATCAGCCGCGGAGCGCCTGGCTCATCAAGCAGGAAGATAGAAAGCCCGTGAAACGCATCGAGGTAGTACGCGATATCGCCATGCACAGCAACATCTTGCCCGCGTTGCGGCACACCGAGTCGTCCAGACTCTGCAGGTTGGTTAGGCGAAGACAATTCGAAGACCTGCAGCCCGACCCAGAGGTTCGAAAGAAAAACATGATCCAAGCTGATCGCAAGACCAGTAAAGTCAAATGGACTCGGTCCGGAAGTGGTGACAATGAGCGATATTGAAGCCGGGTCGGATACATCAACAAGGTGCAATCCGGCTTGACCTGCGAGATACGCGACACCATCACGCACGTCAAAATCACTAAGACTCCCGGGCGGGTCAATCGATCCGACGAGGACAGGGGAAGCGAAATCGCTGAGATCTAGTGCGAACAGCCCATCGTTTCGAGTCAAGACATAGACGAGACCGGCATCGCCGAGCAGAACCCCTTGCGCGGAGGGCGTAAGCGCAACGGACGCCAGGGACGCAACCGCTTCGAGGGCGCTGACATCGAATACCTCGAGTGTGGATGAATCCGCCACATACAAGATGTCCCCGTCGATCTGCAATTCTCCTGGATGCCCAGGCGTTGAAATCGTCCCGATTGGCTCCGGCAAAAGCGGATCAGATACATCGAGAACCGTAATGCCTCCCGTGTGCGTCCTCAGAAAAAGCCGTTGTCCATCGAAGAGCATGTGCCCGGCACTGTCAAGATCGTCATAAACAGAGAGCAACACAGGCTGTTCGGGATCACTCGCATCAATAACGCACAGGCCGCCTTGACCCGCGGAGACAAAGACCAGACTGCCTCGAAACTCTACATGACGCGATGATCCAGGAAGCGCTAACACACTCAGCAAGCGAGGTGTCGCGGGGTCCTCGATATCCGCGAAAAAAATCCCGGCTTCACCGTTCGCAACACACGCGGTGTCGCCGTCAATGGCGATGCCGTAGGCGTCGCCCGCTTGGAATGACGCCAGTAGCTCCGGAGCACATTGCCCGAGCGACGCACGAGCAAAGAAACCCGCCGGAGCGAGTGCGATAAGGATGACGATTATCCAACGGCAGGCAGCAGACACAGAACCTCCTGTAGTAGTCTACAGCTTGAGGCAAGCTGTACCACACCCAACCACAGACTTAGCCAGTTGAGATGTGTCTTCCACTCAAAACAACCCCATCTGCCCCTCCTCCAAAGCCGTGGGCCGCCGAAACCCCTCCCCACTCAACCCCCCGCGAACCCGATTGAGACCAAACCGCTTCGCGAACACCCGAAAGCTCTGGCGGATCTGCTCCGCCCGCGCGCCTTTCCCTTTGCCGCGTACGCTCCAGTCCGCGTCGTAGAGCTTCCCGCCGTAGCACTCGCGCAGCGCTGACTGCACGTGCGCTGCCCGCTCTGGCATGACGCGCTCGAGCCACTCGGTGAACACCGCTTTCACCTGCCAGGGCAGGCGCAGCACGACCATGCCGGCCCGCTTGGCGCCGGCCTCCGCCGCGGCTTCGAGGATGGCGGGCAGTTCGTGGTCGGTGAGCGCGGGCACCACCGGCGCCGCCATGACCATCACGGGGACGCCCGCGTCGCTCAGCTTTCGGATGGTTTCGAGCCGACGCCTGGGCGACGCCGCACGCGGCTCCATCGTCGCGGCCAGCTTTCTATCCAGCGTCGTCACGCTCACCGCCACCGCCACGGCGCTGTGCGCCGCGAGTTCCTGCAGCAGGTCGATGTCTCGCTGGATCAGCGCGTTCTTGGTGATGACGTTCACCGGCTGGCGGCACTCGGCCAGCACCCCCAGTACCTCGCGCGTCACCCCCAGGGACGACTCGATGGGCTGGTACGGGTCGGTGACGCCGCTGAGCATGATCGGCTCGGGTTCCCACGAGGGTTTCGCAAGCTCGCGGCGGAGCTGCTTGGCCGCGTTGCGTTTCACGAAGATTTTTCGCTCAAAATCCAGCCCGCTCGACAGCCCCACCGTCTCGTGCGTCGGGCGGGCGTAGCAATAGACGCAGCCGTGCTCACACCCGCGATACGGGTTCATCGTCCAACGCATGGGCAGGTCAGGGCTGTCGATGCGGTTGAGGACCGTCTTCGCGTGGTCCTCGTACACCTCCGTGCCGACCTGCACCCCCTCCGGCGCCTCGATCCGCTGCCGCTCCAGCGTCTCGCCCAGCACGTGCAGACGCACATCCTCAAAACGGTTCCCCGGGTTCACCCCGGCGCCCCGACCGCGAACCCGCCCCTGCGTCAGCGCGTCGGCATAGTCAGGCTCGTGCTCAGGCTGAACCACAAACCTAACATATACCGATCAATCTATCCGGTCAAGCGAAGATCAGCGCCAGTGCTGCGGTAGCCCACCTGTCGCCGAGTAGCTCAACCGCGCGTCGCTGAACTCCACCAGCTCGTTGTCCACGAAGTACAGCCACCGCCGGAAGACCAGATTCTTCCGCTTCTGGTACGCCTGAATCCGCCACTCCTCGACCACGCGCCCCTCGACACGGCTCGACGACTTCAGCGTCGCATATTCGGCCGGGAACAGCGGCAGAGCCTCGCCCTTGGTCATCCCGAGCTCCAGCCCGCGGTTGGAAGCCACCAACTCGCTCATGCGGCTCTCAGAAATGGCGCTGCGGTGAGACGAATGCCCGTGATCATCCCCGATGGAAATCGCACACCCGCCAGCGGCGAGCGAACAGGCCAAAAGAGACGACGCGGCAACGGCTTTGGTGTGGGTGTTCATGGGGGTCAATTCGGAACCGATCGCCAGCGATTTCAGACCCGGCGTTTCAGACGAGCACCGCCTCATCCCCATCCCCCGCCGCGATCTTGTACGCGGCGCCCACCCCCAGCGCTACCCACAGCAGATCAAAGGCACTGAAGGTTTGGGGCAGCACGTCGATCGCGAGGCGCACCGAGCCCGCAAAGGACGGCGGCGCAGTCGAGTACTCCATCCGCCTCGCCTGCTTCATGTTCTCCGGCAGCGCGGCCCAGCGCCCCTCCGCCTCGCTCCACACGTCGCCCGGGTACCACGAACGCCGGTACTCCTGGAACGGCACCGCCCCGACAGGCCACTCCACCGCGCGCCCCTCGAGAGCCCATTCTTCCGCCACCTCGTCGGCGAGGGTCGAGATGACCACCTCATCCACGATGGGCGCCACCGGATCCCTCGCGAAACGCTCCTGCTCGCCCGGGCTCAGCGCATCCCAGCGGGCCTCGCCCTCTTTCCACACCTCAGGGTTGTAGTCCCGCCGCTCGTCGGCCTCCGGGTCACGCCGCCCGCCGGGCCAGTCCACGCTCTCGCCCGCGAGTCGCCGCTCCTCCACAACCTCGTCCACGAAGTACGAGACCAGGAACTCGCGGTCATCATTGACGTCGTACCGCGAGGGCGCGTTCTGTATATCCATCACCAGCGCCGCGACCTTGCCCACACCGATCGACGCCACTCCGATCACCGCCGCCAGGACACCCGCCGTCACGCCGCCGCGCGGGAACCCGAGCTTGAACCCAAGACCCGCCAGTGCGCCCGTGATAGACGCGATCCAGCCCAGCTCATACTGAAAGAAGTGGCTGATCGCCGCCCACGCCGCCGCCCCGATCACCCCGCCGACCGCCGCGCCGACGACGCCAAAGCCCATGTTCATGACCAGCCCCCTCTGTTGCTCCCGGTTCACAGCATCGTACTGCGAACCGTCAGAGAAATCGCCAAGCGCATCCCCGGCGCTGAACCCACTGAACCAGCGCGCAAAGACAGGGCCGACGACGCCCCGTTGCCGGCTCCTCCGGCGTCTTCGGCCTGTCAATGTCTAGTTGTTTTTACCAATCGCCGTCTCTCTCACGCGGCGACTGTCATGCGATTACACCGGCGCGGGCTCGCGGCTGGCGGTCGTCGTCCCGCTGCGGGACTCTTCCCACGCCTTCACGCCGCCGGCGAAGTCGAACACCTTGGTAAAGCCGTTCTCCTCCAGCTTGGTCGCGGCCTTCTCAGAGGCGTCGCAGTCGCTGCTGGCGCAATACACGACAACGGGCTGATCCTTGCCGCCCACCTGCGACTCCACGCGGGTGACGAAATCATCACTGTTGAACGGGATATTGGGCGTGCCCGGGATCGTGGTGTCCTTGGCGGTATCTGTCGGCAAGGTGTTAATCACCGGCAGGTTGGTGTGCTCGCTCATCATGGTTTTGAGCTCATGTGTCTGAAGAATCTTCATGTCATTTCCTTTCAATGTGGTGTGTGCTCGGGAGCGCCCCGTGCCGGGCTGCGTCCCACTAATTCACTCAATAACTTGCACGAGAAAGTAGTATAACACGTTTTCATCGATAAAACAAGGGTGAAAACGATATGTGTCCAAAAACACCCTCACGCGTGCACGCACGCGCGTTCTTTTCAATACGCAAACACCCCGCGCCCGCTCTTGTCCCCCAGCCGCCCCGCCGCCACCAGCTGCTCCAGCAGCGGACACGGGCGGTAGCGCTCCGAGTGCAGCCCGTCCGCCAGCACGTTCATGATGTGCGCGCAAGTGTCGAGGCCGATGAAGTCGGCCAGGCGCAGCGGCCCCATCGGGTGCGCCATCCCCAGCTTCATGATGCCGTCGATCGCTTCGGGCTCAGCGACCCCCTCCATCCACGCGTAGAACGCCTCGTTGATCATCGGCATCAGCACGCGGTTGCTCACGAACCCCGCCCGGTCATTCGCCACCAGCGGCGTCTTGCCCATCGCCTCGGAGAGCGCGACGGTGCGCTGCGCGACCTCATCAGACGTCTGCAACCCGCGGATCACCTCCACCAGCTTCATCACCGGCACCGGGTTGAAGAAGTGCATGCCGATCACACGCGGCGCCGCGTCGCCCGCGGCGGCGGCGATGGTCGTGATGCTGATCGAACTGGTGTTCGTCGCCAGCACCACGTTCTCGTCGGTGAACATCCCGCTCAGCGTCTTGAAGAGATCGGTCTTGAGTTTCACATCCTCAACCGCGGCTTCGACGATCCAGTCGCAGCCGTCGAGCCCGCCGAGTTCGCTGGTGTACGAAAGGCGCGCCGTGGCCGCGTCGCTCTCGTCCTGGGTCATGCGTTCTTTTTCAACCGCGCGGGCGAAGAGCTTGGCCCGCAGCGCCTTGCACTTCTCGATCGACCCCTCGAAGGGGTCCTGCACGACGACCTCGATGCCCGCCTGAGCCGCGATCTGCGCGATGCCGCCGCCCATCTGCCCCGCGCCGATGACACCGATCTTCTTCACGTCCGCCATGCGTCCGCCGCTCCTTCTCCCGCTGGTGGGAGGAAGAGTGTAACGAGCGGCAAATCATCGGGTGCCACTGGCAGCTCGTCTGCCAGTGTCTTGTTGGACGGGGAACGCACTGGGAAACGCATTGCGTCAGTCGTCGATGACGATCGTGATGTCCGAGTTGCTCGTCGCCAGCGTCGAACGCCCGCCAGGCAGGTCGAACTTCAGCGTCGCCCGCGTGCGGCTGCCGCCGTCACGCACCGCCACGCCGTCGCCGTACACCCGTACCCTGCCGTTGGAAGTGGACGCCTCAAGCTCGCCGCCGAAGGCTTGGCCGACCGTCACCTCGATGTCGTCGTTGCTCGTCTTCGCCAGGATCGGCCCCGCCGAGTAGGGCGACAGCTCGATGTAGATCTCATCGTTGCTCGTCCTGATATCCACCGGCCCCTCGGCCCCGCGCACCTTCACATGATCGTTGCTGGTGGCGACGCGGATCGAGCCGAGAACCCCGTACACCTCCACCTCGTCGTTGCTCGTCGAGATATCAACACTCGTGCCGACATTGTCAACGATCACCTCATCGTTGCTGGTGCGGATCACGATGTGCGCCGCGTCCGGGATAACGATCGTGAAATCGCACCCCTCGCCCCGCTCACGCGCTCCCCCGGCCCAGGCGACGCCGACAAACACACCCTCCGCCCGGCGCTCGGCGACAATCGCCGTATCAGCCAGCCGATCCAGGCTCGGCCCCGACAGCCGCGCATCAACGCGCACGAGCCCCGGCTCGCCCCGCGCAACCCGCACCGACCCGTTCACGCTCTCAACCCGCAAATCAGTAAGCGCGTTGTGCGTCATCGTGACGACGCGATCATCCTTGTGCTTCGGCCACCCGGAGTACGAACACCCCGCCAGCGCCGCGACCACACCCGCCGCACACACCGCCTTCACCGCACCGTTCATGCCATGTCCTTCCGAGTTGGGGAGTCTCTCAGCGGCTCATTCGTTGGAAGCGGCGGAGGATTTCAGAGCGCCGCCAAGGCCAGGCACTCAAACCCCACCTGCGCCGCCAGCAACGCCGTCACCTGCGCATGATCCCGATCCGGCAGCACCTCCACCACGTCCGCCCCAACAAGGTTCACCCCCGCCAGCGCCCGCAGGGCGTCGATCCCCTCCGCGCTCGTCAGCCCCCCCACCGCAGGCGTCCCCGTCCCCGGCGCGTACACCGGGTCGAAGCAGTCGATATCAAAGCTCAGATACGCCTCACCGCCCCCGAGCTCGTCCACAAACTCCGCCAGCACGCCAACGCCCGACGCCCGGAACTCCGGCGCCGTCACCACCCGCACGCCATGCTCTTTCGCGTACTCAAGATCCTTCTTCGTGTTCAGCGGCCCGCGGATCCCCACGGTGATCATCCGTTTGGGGTCGACGTATCCGGCTTCGATCGCGCGAATAAACGGCGATGCGTGCCCGTACTTCTCGCCCCACAGCGCGTCCACGGTGTCAAGGTGGGCGTCAAAGTGGATCATCGCCAGCCCGCCGCTTGGCTTACCCCGCCGCTCCCACGTCGCCCGGATGTTCCCCAGCGCAATCGAATGATCCCCCCCGATCGCCAGCAGCTTCGTGTGCCCCGGATCACCCAGCTTGAGCGCGTACTCCGTCATCCCCTCGTGATTCGCCTCACACGAGTAAGTGTTCACCGGCGCATCGCCCCCGTCGGCAAGGCTCAACGCCTCGGTCACCGTCACGTCGTGCTCAAGATGATGCACCTTGATGTACTGGCTCGCGTCCCGCACCGCCCGCGGCCCGAACCGTGCCCCGGGACGAAACGACACCCCTGTATCAAACGGGCACCCATACACCGCCCAGTCCACACCCCTGCCCTCAGCAAGAACATCGCAGATCAGCGGGTAACGATAAAAACTGCACACCCCCGCAAACCGTGGGGTGGTGCGGGCGTCGGGGAGTTTGGTTTTGGGCTCGCTCATGCGGGCGAGTCTACCGCACCCTCCCACCTTCTCTCCTGGAACACGATCGGGGGAAGCGCTCTCTTCCCCTCCCTCTCCCACCGGGAGAGGGCCGGGGTGAGGGGCCTGAAAATCCGCGAGCGCAGCGAGCATCCTTCTGATCCCCTTCTCCCCGAGGGAGAGGGGTTAGGGGAGAGGGAGACTATCCCCTCCCTACTTCCCCTTCTTCGCCGCCACAAGCAACACCGTCACATCCGCCGGCGTCACCCCCTCTAGCCGCGACGCCTGCCCGAAGGTCGCCGGCGCGAACCGCGTCAGCGCGTGCTTGGCCTCGCTGCGCAGGCCGGCCACCCGCTCGTAGTCAATCCACCCCGGCACCCGCCGGTGCTCCATCTGCGCGTGACGCTTGATCTCCGCCTTCTGACGCGCGATGTACCCCTCGTACTGGCGCTCGGCGAGCGCGGTCCCCAGCACACCGCGCGACCACGCCCCCCCAACCGCCCGCGCCAGCTCCTCAACCCCGAACCCGGGCCGCTTGATCGCCCGCCCCAGCGCCTCGCCCTCAACCCGCGCCCCGTCAATCGCCCGCCCCAGCCGCTCCAGCTCCTCGCGTCGGCGCTCAAACACCCGCCAGCGCGCCTCGCCAATCAACCCCCACTCCCAACCCTTCGCCGTCAGCCGATCCGCGGAGTTGTCCGAACGCAGCATCAACCGATGCTCCGCCCGGCTCGTGAACATCCGGTACGGCTCCACCGGCGTCTTCGTCGCCAGATCGTCCATCAGCACCCCGATGTACGCCTCGTCCCTCGCCAAACGCACCGGCTCCTCGCCCCGCGCAAACCGCACCGCGTTCAGCCCCGCCAGCAACCCCTGCGCCCCGGCTTCCTCGTACCCGCTCGTCCCGTTGATCTGCCCCGCCAGAAAGAACCCCGCCACGCGCTTCGTCATGCACGTCGCGTCGATCTGATGCGGGCGCACCATGTCGTACTCGACGGCGTAGCCGTACCGCAGAATCTCCGCCTTCTCACACCCCGGCATCGTGCGCACGACCACGTCCTGCACATCCCGCGGCGTGCTCGTCGCGATCCCGTTGCAATACACCCACTCCGAGCCAACGCTCTCCGGTTCGAGAAACACATGATGGCTCTGGCGGTCCGCGAACCGCACCGCCTTGTCCTCGATCGACGGGCAGTACCGCGGCCCGGGCGACTCGATCTGCCCGTTGTACATCGGCGCCCGATCCAGGTTCCGCCGGATCAGCTCGTGCGCCTCTTCACTCGTCCGCGTAATGCGGCAGTCGATCTGCTCGATCGCCGGGAACCGCTCCACCCACTCCGTCTCATCCGCCGCGGTCAGATCGCTGAAGGGGACCGCCGGCTCGTCCCCCCACTGCGCTTCGAGCGCGTCCCATTCGATCGTTGATTTCTTCAGACGCGGCGGCGTGCCGGTGCGCAACCGCCCCAGCTCGAACCCCAGGCGCTCAAGCTCGCGCGAGATCCCCGTCGCCGGCGCTTCGCCAGCGCGCCCGCCGGGCGTGCGTTCCTCGCCCGTGTGCATCAGACCTCGCATGAAGGTGCCGGTCGTCAGCACCACCGCCCGCGCCCGCAGCCCGCGCCCATCCGCGAGAACAACACCTACCGCGGCGCCGTCTTCGATCAGGACGCGCTCGACCGCGCCGGTGATGACTTCAATCCCCTCGCGGCTCGCGATCATCCGCTGCACCATCTGCGCATACAGAATCCGATCACTCTGACACCGCGGCCCCCGCACCGCCGGCCCCTTGCTCTGGTTCAGCACCTTGAAGTTCAGCCCCGTCGCGTCCGCAGCCAGCCCCATCAGCCCGCCCAGCGCATCGATCTCCCGAACGATCTGCCCCTTCGCCAGCCCGCCGATCGCCGGGTTGCAACTCATAACCCCGATCTTCGCGGGGTCCAGCGTCACCAAGGCCACCCGCGCGCCGAGATTCGCCCCCGCCCAAGCCGCCTCGGCCCCGCCGTGACCGCCGCCCACCACAATGATGTCGTGCTGCTCGCTCACGGCGGTATCGTATCCGCGCTCCCTCTCACGACGGGAGAGGGCAGGGTGAGGGGTCTCAACCAGTCCGGGCGAAGCCCGATCCTTCTCGCTCAGCGCATAAAAAAACGCGGGTGGCCCGGGGAGGTCGGCCACCCACGCAGAGTCGCACACGAAGCTTACCAGACCCCCTGCAAGATGGGAACGCATTCCGCCACTTTTGCGAAAGTTTTCGCCACCACCGAACGGAACCCGATGCCTGACCCCTCCCACGCTTCAGAAAACGCCCTCAGCGGCGCCCACACCGACTTCAGCAACCGGCTGTCCTACGCCGGCTACCTCTGCCTCGACACCCTGCTCAACACCCAGAAGCCCCTCTCGAGGCCCGAGCACCACGACGAGATGCTCTTCATCATCCAGCACCAGACCTCCGAACTCTGGATGAAGCTCATCATCCACGAGCTCCGCGAGGCCATCCGCTGCATCCGGGGGGACCGCCTCGAGCCCTCCTTCAAGGTGCTGGCCCGGGTCAAGCACATCCAGACCCAGCTCGCCAACGCATGGAGCGTCCTCGCCACCCTCACCCCCACCGAGTACGCCCAGTTCCGCGATGTCCTCGGCAACGCCTCGGGCTTCCAGAGCCCGCAGTACCGCACCATCGAGTTCCTCATGGGCAACAAGAACCCCGGCATGCTCAAGGTCTTCGACCACGATCCCGAGACCCACGCCGAACTCAAAGCCGTGCTCGACGCCCCAAGCATCTACGAGGAGTTCCTCCTCTACCTCTCCCGCCGCGGCATGAACCTCCCCAAGGAAGCCATCGAGCGCGACTGGTCCACCAAGCGCGACCCCGACCCCCGCGTCGTCGACGTCCTCCAAACCATCTACGACAACACCGCCGAGCACTGGGACGCCTACGAGATGTGCGAGAAGCTCGTTGACCTGGAAGAAGCCTTCCAGTTCTGGCGCTTCCGCCACCTCAAAACCGTCCTCCGCACCATCGGCTACAAGCGCGGCACCGGCGGCACCGCCGGCGTCAACTACCTCGAAAAGATGACCACCCAGATCTTCTTTCAGGAGCTGATGGATGTGCGGACGCGGGTCGGCGAGTGACGCTCAGCGCAAACGCGCAACGCCGACCAGCGAGAGATCATCGCCGATCCGCTCCTGTTCCGTCGCCCATTCCGCGACGGCGCCGACGCCGCGCTCGATGGCGCTGCAGGCGCCCTCCGATGACGCAAGAATGCCGCGCAGGCGTTCGCGCCCGAACTCCTCGCCCTCGACGTTCCGCTGCTCGTTGAGGCCGTCGGAGTGCAGGAAGAGACGGTCGCCGGGCTCGAGCGTGAGCGTGAGCTCCTGGTACACCTGATCCGGCATCACCCCCACCGGCGGCGACCCGCCATCGACGCTCCGCACAGAACCATCCGCCCGCACAACAATCGGCCCGGGGTGCCCCGCGCACGCGTAGCGGACAACGCCCGTAGTCGTATCCAGCAGCGCATAGATCATCGTGACGAAGTGCGGGTTCCGCGCCGGGTCCATCTGGTTCATCGCGTTGAGGCGCCGAACCACCTCCCCCGGCCCCACGGCCCGGTGCTCGCCCTCGTTCCACCCCGGTTCCAACACCAGTGACGAACGATCCGTCCGCGGCGCCAAGCTCCGCGTCGCCGTGATCGCCAGCAGCGACGCCGGCACACCGTGCCCGCTCACGTCAAGGACGTACAGCGCGATCGTGCGCTCGTCCACGCGGTAGATATCCAGCGAGTCGCCGCCGAGCTCGTCGCACGGGCGGTACTCCCACCCGAACTCGTACCCGTCCACCTCGGGCAGCGCCTCAGGGAGCAGCGCCCGCTGCACACGCCCCGCCGATTCAAGATCACGCTTCATCCGCCCGTACGCGGATTTCAGCTGCGCCTCGGCCCGCCTCATCGCCGTCACGTCATACGAAACGCCGGCGACGTAATCACGATCCGTGTGATCGAACCCTTTCAGCAGGAACTTGCTCGAACGGAACACACGACCATCAACCCCCTCGTCCGGCGATTCCTCCCGGGTCACCAGCCGTTTCTCACGCCGAACCTCGTTGTCGGTGGCGGTGAACTCATCCGCGACCTCTTTCGGGAACAGCTCGTGATCGCTGCGCCCGAGCGACTCTTCCTCAGAGAGCCCCACCACCTCAGACCAGCGCTTGTTCACAACGACATACCTGCCCTCATGGTCCTTCACATAGACAACCGCGTCGGTGTGATCGAGCAGGCCCTGCACCAGCGCCTGCGACTCGCGCAGCTCCGCCTCCGCCCGGCGCTGCGCCGTCACATCCACGCACACCCCCTCGTGGTACATGAACGCGCCGCCCGCACCGAACACCGGGCGCACACGATCCGAAACCCAGCGGATCTCGCCGTCACGCCGACGGATGCGGTACTCGAGCGTCCGCCCCTCCCGGGTCTCGATTGTCTTCTCCATCGCGTGCGCGAAGCGCTCGTGATCGTCAGGGTGCAGAAGCGTCAGGAAGGAACCCACGCCGCCTTCCAGAAAGTACTCAGGCGTGTAGCCGCACGACGCCTCAAGATCACCGCCAACAAACAGCAGACGAGCGTCCTCCCCCCACTCCGCGCGGTAGAGAATCGCGGGCGTGTTCGCCACGAGCGAGCGGAGCGTCTCAATCTCTACATCGGTGGGGGCAGGCCGCGGAGGCATGCACAGATCTTACCGTTCTTGCCCGTCATCCCGAAGCTCAGACATCTCTTTCAGATTCAGCCCCGCCTCCGCCCAGTGCTCCATGTACTTCCCCACCCAACGCCGGTACATCACCCGCAGCGGCACAGGGTTCAGCGCGTTCCACCGCCGCTTCCCCTCCCGACGAACCACAACAAGATCCGCCTCCACCAGCACCTTCAGGTGTTTCATCACCGCGTAGCGCGTGATATCGGGGAACCGCGACGCCAGCTCCCCCGTCGTCAGCGGCTTCTCATACAGCGCATCTAGAATCGCCCGGCGCGTAGGATCGCCGAGCGCTCGAAAGACAGGATTCAGGCCGTCGTCCATGACGGCGCCACCTCCTACGCCATCGTCGGCGCGAGCCCCAAGGACTTCCGAACCGACGCGACCTGACCGGCGTGGATCCCGTCGTGGAACGTCAGGATCATCGCCGCGTGGGCCCGTGTCGGGCAAGACTCTGCGAACGGCTCACCCATCGGTTCAGCAAGCGCTTCGGCATTGAGCCCCTCGATGATCTGCATCAGCCTCGTCGCCATCCGCTCGAGCTCCGCGCGGACCTTCCGCACTGGCGGGTACACCGAAGGATCTGCCAGCGGCTCGGTGCCCATGTTGAAGAGCTCTGTGTAGCGCTCGGGCAGGTCGTTCGCCTCTCCCATGCGCTCCGTGAACGTGCCGTACGCGAACGCCAGATGCCCTGCTATCCACATCGTGTGGTTCGTGTTCTCGCCGGCCCGCGCGAACCAGTGCTCTTCGGGCACGCTGTCGATAATGCCCATCGCAAAGGCGTGCATCGCCTTCCAGGACTCCAGCGCGTGATCGCGCAGGCTCGTTAGGGACTCGGCCGTCATCGTGTCGCTCATCATCCTTCTCCTTCACAGAGTTTCTTGAGGTTGCCTTCGAGCGTCATCCGCCACCCCTGGTTCACGCCGCTCGCCATGTCAGCGGGGATCGGCCCGGTGGCGCGATGTGAAAACTTGAGGATCGCCTGGTCGCCTTCGCCTTCGAGCCGGAACGTCACGTGCGACAACGTCGGCGTCGACGTGAACATCGGGCCGTAGAGTTCGAGCAGGTAGGGCGGCTTGATCACCTGCACAAACGCCCAGAGGTGCCCGCCATTGTCACCGAGATCGCGCCACAGCCGCCCGCCGGGCCACGTCTCAAGCGTGAGATCAAGCCGATCCCCCGACCCGTCCTCCCCGCCATGCATCCAGTCGTTGATCCGCGTGGTGATGAGCCCCCACACCTTGTCCATGGGGGCGCTGATCGGAACGTCCATCTCGATGTGCAGCGATTCCTGATCGCTGGTTTGTGTCGTGGTCATGGGTCGCCTTCCGCGGGTGCAGCCCGCATGTGTTTCAAGTGACTATATGGTCACATGTATTCAGCGTCAACCTCATTCCTTCAAAACCAACACCCCTACCATCCCCGCATGCTCGCCATCGACCGCGACTTTCAGCTTGTCGCACCGAACTCGCTAACCGGCGATCAGCGGGAGACCACCGCGTCTTGAGCGCGACCGTTGGATGAGAAGTGATAGAAAAACACGAACGCGTAGCGGTAGGCTCGGGTCATGACGACGAACGTTCAAACAAATCCTCGAAGCCGAAAGCGACGACGTCTCGTCGGGTATCTGTGTTGGGTCGTTCCCTTATTGCTGTTCATTAGCTTCTGGGGCTACATGGCGGCGACCGGTCGGTGGACGCCGATGCCGTCACAGGCAGAGCCGGTCTACCGCTATGCCCCGAACGACCTGAGCGCCGAGGATACACAGCGCATCATGGACGACATCGTCCACGGAGAGTTCGGCCTGCCATCGCAGGCGCCACTTGAGTTGTTGGGAGTGGTTCGAAGCACCGACAAGACCTACCTCTTCATAAGCGTGACCCTGCGGGTGCCTTCAGACGAAGCCAAGCCGATCATCGGCCCTTTGTACATTCCGGTTGCTGGCGGCTCCTCCCAAAAGCGTCCATTCCGGGATTACGCGACGCAAAGAAATCGACAGTGGCTCGATATGACGTTCTATCGACTTCCCGCTGAGGTGCAGAGCGCGGAGATAGAAAAAGTGTTCGTTCCTAGCGGCGAGTGGTTCTATCGAGTTTCTGTACCTCCGTATGACTACTTCGCGCTCACTCAGGAATCAACGATAAACAGATTTCAAGGGTCGAGTCTGTTCGGGAAACCGCCGCTTTTCCCGTAAAGGATGCCTCCCCTACCATCCCCCCATGCTCGCCATCGACCGCGACTTCCAGCTCACCGCCCCCCACCAGCCCACCGGCGATCAGCCCGCGGCTATCGCCGACCTCACCGCCCGCCTCGGTCGCGGCGAGAGCAAGGCCTGCCTCCTCGGCGCCACCGGCACCGGCAAGACCTTCACGATGGCCAACGTCATCGCCCAAACCCAAAAACCAACCCTCATCATCAGCCACAACAAGACGCTCGCGGCCCAGCTCTTCGAAGAGATGCGCGAGCTCTTCCCGAACAACGCCGTCAGCTACTTCGTCAGCTACTACGACTACTACCAGCCCGAGGCCTACATCCCCCAGCGCGACATCTACATCGAGAAGGATGCCTCGCGCAACGCCGACCTCGACCGCCTCCGTCTCGCCGCCACCAGCTCCCTGCTCTCCCGCCGCGACGTCATCGTCGTCGCCTCCGTCTCCTGCATCTTCGGCCTGGGCTCCCCCGACCAGTACGGCAAAAAAGTCGTCTCCATTACCCGCGGCCAGACCCTCCCCCGCCGCGATTTCCTCCTCGCGCTCAGCGCGATGCAGTACGCCCGCAAAGACATCGACTTCGCTCGCTCCACCTACCGCGTCAAGGGCGACACCATCGACGTCTACCCCGCCTACGAGCAGCACGCCGTCCGCTTCGAGCTCTTTGGTGATGAGGTCGAGAACATCTTCCTCATCGATCCAACGTCAGGTGAGGTCCTCGCCGAGGAAAAGCAGACCTTCATCTTCCCCGCCGTTCACTACGTCGTCGATGACGAGGTGCAGAAGCGGGCGATCGATTCCATCCGCGACGAGCTCACCCATCACGTCAAAAAGATGCGCGAAGAAGGCAAGCTCCTCGAAGCCCAGCGACTCCTCGCCCGCACCAAGTACGACCTCGAGATGATCGAAGAGGTCGGCTACTGCCAGGGCGTCGAAAACTACTCCCGCCACCTCGACGGGCGCCTGCCGGGCGAGATGCCCTTCACCCTCATGGACTACTTCGCCCGCTGCCCCGGCGCCGAACACAACGACTGGCTCTGCATCATCGACGAGTCCCACGTCACCGTCCCCCAGATCCGCGCCATGTACAACGGCGACCAGGCCCGCAAGAAGGTGCTCGTCGAGCACGGCTTCCGCCTCCCCAGCGCCCTCGACAACCGCCCCCTCACCTTCGAAGAGTTCGAACAGGTCCCGCCGCAAACGCTCTACGTCTCCGCGACGCCCGGCCCCTACGAACTCGAACAAACCAGCGGCGTCGTCACCGAACAGATCATCCGCCCCACGGGCCTCGTCGACCCCGAAGTGGACGTCCGCCCCGCGGACACCCAGGTGCCCGATCTCCTCGAACGCTGCCGCGAAACCGTCGAGAAAGGCGGGCGCGTCCTCGTCACCGCCCTCACCAAACGCCTCTGCGAACAGCTCACCACCTACCTCGACGAGCAGGGCCTCCGCGTCCGTTACCTCCACTCAGAAATCGAAACGCTCGACCGCGTCGAGATCCTCCGCGCCCTCCGCGCCGGCGAGTTCGACATCCTCGTCGGCGTCAACCTCCTCCGCGAAGGCCTCGACCTCCCCGAGGTCTCCCTCGTCTGCATCCTCGACGCCGACAAGGAAGGCTTCCTCCGCAGCCCCACCTCACTCATCCAGCAGATGGGCCGCGCCGCCCGCAACGTCGATTCTCGCGTCGTCATGTACGCCGACAGCGTCACCCCTGCGATGAAGGAAGCCATCGAAGAAACCGAACGCCGGCGCGACATCCAGCACGCCTACAACAAAGAACACAACATCACGCCGAAGCAAATCGTCAAGGCCATCCGCGACGGCCTCGAGCAGGACCTCCGCGCCCGGCGCACCGCCCGCGCCGCCGTCAGCATGAACGAGGATCAGTTCAACGCCGGCGAACTCGCCCGCGAACTCGAAGCCGAGATGCTCGCCGCCGCCGAATCGCTCGAGTTCGAGAAGGCCGCCAAGCTCCGCGATCAGGTCCGGAAACTCAACAAGGGCGCCCCCGACCGCAAGGTCACCCGCAGCCAGATCGACAGCGAGACCCCCGACGCCGAGAAGATCCCCGGCGCCCCCGGCACCCGCGCCAACAGCAAGAAACGCAAGCGCAAGCCCGTCAGATAACTCTCCCCGCCTCAACCCGCGGCGCTCACCGACCGAAAAACTCCCTGCGGAACATCATCCGCGGGAGAGCGATGCCCAACCCTGCCGCCGCCAAAGCGCCCGACCCCGACGCCCTCCTCCAGGACGCCTGCCGCCGCAGCGCCGTCGTCGAGTTCCACCGCCAGGACGGCCGCGTCGCCGAGCCCGCCGCCCGCGCCCGCATGATCGCCGTCACCGACGATGCGCTCTATGTGGACGAACCCCAGATCATCGGCCAGGACGCGAAGTTCTCTTGGGGCAAGCACCTCGACGCCTACTTCCAGGAAGGCGACAACATCTTCACCTTCGTCGCCAAGGTCGAGAACACCAAGTGCAAGCTCAAGCTCAACGCGACCAAGGTCGTCACCGGCATGAAGCTCGCCCGTCCCAAAACCCTCGAACTGGGTCAGCGCCGCCAGCACTACCGCACCTCCCTCGCCCTCCAGGAACCCATCCCCGTCGCCATCCACCGCACCGACCGCGACGACCCCACCAGCACGCCCGTCACCGCCCATCACTTCGACGGGCAACTCCTCGACGGCTCGGGCGGGGGCGTCGGCGTGCGCGTCGATGTTGACACCGCCGGGCGCTTCGACATCTTCGACCGCTACTTCGTCTCCTTCACCGTCCCGGGCGAAGACGCCCCCCTGCTGCTCCTCTGCGAGCTCCGCCAGGCCCGCGAGATCCGCAGCGGACGCTCCGTGAAACTCGGCCTCCAGGTGCTCGACTGGCCCAGCGCCCGACGGGCCGAGCTCGCCATGCGCCCCTTCACGCAGTACCTCACCGCCGTCCAGCGCGCCAAGCTCAAGGCCGCCGGCTGACGCCAACCGCGCGGCTATCATCCTTCCCCAGCGAAGGACCGCCGCGTGCCCACACCGACGAAAAAGAAATCCTCGAAGAAAACCACCAAACGCCCGCGCGCAAATAGCGCCAAGACGACCGTCAAAAAGAAACGCCACTCACCGGCGTCCGAGCTCACCGCAGAATCAATCACCAAACAGGGCGTCGATCGCGCCGAGCCCGTCCGCGCTATCCGCGTCCGCGGCGCCCGCGAGCACAACCTCAAGAACATCGACGTAGACATCCCCCGCGACCGCCTCGTCGTCATCACGGGTCTCTCCGGCTCCGGCAAGTCCTCCCTCGCCTTCGACACCGTCTTTGCCGAAGGCCAGCGCAAGTACATGGAGTCCCTCTCCGCCTACGCCCGCCAGTTCCTCGACGTCCTCCGCAAGCCCGACGTCGACGACATCGAAGGCCTCCCCCCCACCATCGCCATCGAGCAGCGCTCAGGCTCCGCCAACCCCCGCTCCACCGTCGCCACCAGCACCGAGATCTACGACTACCTCCGCCTCCTCTTCGCCCGCTGCGCCAGCCCCACCTGCTGGAAGCCGCTGAAAACAAAAAAAGACGGCGCCGTCACCGAGCGCTGCGGCCTCCCCATCAGCGCCACCAGCCCCACGCAGATCGTAGACGCCGTACTCAAACGCCCCGAGGGCACGCGCCTCATGGTCCTCGCCCCCGTCGTGCGCGGCAAAAAAGGCTTCCACAAAGACGCCGTCGAAGCCCTGCAAAAGCAAGGCCTCGCCCGCATCCGCGTTAACGGCGATGTCCTCGATATCCGCGACGCCCTGAAAGAAGGTGGCGACAACCCGCTGAGCCTCGGGCGCTACGAGAAGCACACCATCGAAGCCGTCGTCGATCGCGTCATCGTGCGCGAGGAAGACCGTCAGCGCCTCGCTGAATCCGTCGAAACCGCGCTCGGGCTCGCCGAGGGCCTCGTTGTCATCGCCTCCCAGCCCGACAAGGACTCCCCCTGGGAAGAAACCACCTACTCCGAGCACTTCGCCTGCGCCGACCACCCCGAGTGCTCCATCGAGGAACTCGAGCCCCGCCTCTTCTCCTTCAACTCCCCCTACGGCGCCTGCCCCGAGTGCAAGGGCCTCGGCGTCCAAACCACCTTCGACGCCGCACTCGTCGTCCCCGACGAAACACGCCCCGTCGCCCGCGGCGCCATCGAGCCCTGGTGGAAAGCCCGCGTCTGGTTCGGCAAGCACGCCAGGCGCTTCCTGCGACTCATGAACCTCGACTCCGGGGTCAAGTTCAACGAGCTGAGCGAGGTCGAGCGCCGCATCCTCATGCACGGTCCCACCGCCGCTGACCGCAAGCGCTACAAGCTCTCCTCCGGCAAACGCGGCTGGGACGGCGTACTCCCCATCCTCCAGCGCTGGTACGAGAACACCGACTCCAACACCATGCGCGACTGGCTCGGCAAGTACACCACCGAGTCCCCCTGCCCCGCCTGCGCCGGCGACCGCCTCCGCATCGAATCCCTCGCCGTCTTCCTGGAAAGCGAAGAAGAACTCCCCAGCGAAGTCGTCAAGCAGCGCACCCGTCACGGGCTCGATGACAACGCGAACAAGATCAACATCGCCGACCTTACGAAGCTCTCCATCGCCGACGCCAACCGAATCCTCGGCGCGCTCAAGCTCTCGAAGGAAAGCAAACGCATCGCCGAGCCCATCCTGCGCGAGGTCTCCGCCCGCCTCGGCTTCCTCGGCTCCGTCGGCCTCGACTACCTCTCCCTCGACCGGCGCATGGGCACCCTCTCAGGCGGCGAAGCCCAGCGCATCCGCCTCGCCACCCAGGTCGGCTCCAAGCTCGTCGGCGCCTGCTACGTCCTCGACGAGCCCACCATCGGCCTTCACCAGCGCGACAACGAACGCCTCATCCGCACACTCCGCCACCTCGCCGACATCGGCAACACCGTTCTTGTCGTCGAGCACGACGAAGACATGATCCGCGCCGCCGACCACGTCCTCGACATCGGCCCCGGCCCCGGCGTCCACGGCGGGCGCGTCGTCGCTCAGGGAACCATCGACGACCTCGCCAAGACCGAAGACTCCCTCACCGGTCAGTACCTCACCGCCAAGAAAACCATCGCCGTCCCCGACGAGCGCCGCGTCCTCACCGAAAAAGACGCCATCACCGTCAAGGGCGCCAAACAGAACAACCTCAAGAACATCGACGCCGCCTTCCCCCTCGGAGGCATCGTCTGCGTCTCGGGCGTCTCCGGCTCGGGCAAATCAACCCTCGTCACCGACATCCTGCTCAAGGCCGCGAAGCAAAAACTCCTCAGCTCCCGCGCCCGCCCCGGCGCCCACACCCGCGTCACGGGTCTGAACAAAATCGAACGCGTCATCGAGGTCGATCAATCCCCCATCGGCCGCACCCCGCGCTCCAACCCCGCCACCTACACCAACGCTTTCGACGAGATCCGCAAAACCTTCGCCCAATCCAAAGAAGCCAAGATCCGCGGCTACAAGCCCGGGCGCTTCAGCTTCAACGTCAAGGGCGGGCGCTGCGAAGCCTGCCAGGGCCAGGGCGTCAAAAAGATCGAGATGCACTTCCTCCCCGACGTCTTCGTCGAGTGCGAAACCTGCCGCGGCGCCCGCTACAACCGCGAGACCCTCGAGGTCCACTACCGCGGCAAGTCCATCGCCGACGTCCTCGACATGACCGTCGAAGACGCCGCGCAGTTCTTCGAGAACCACCCCAAGATCCACCGCGTGCTTTCCTGCCTACACGACGTGGGCCTCGACTACATCCGCCTGGGCCAGCCCTCGCCCACGCTCTCAGGCGGCGAGGCCCAACGCGTCAAGCTCGCCACAGAACTCGCCAAAGGCGACTCCCCAGCGACCCCCTTGGGCAAGACGCTCTACATCCTCGACGAACCCACCACCGGCCTGCACTTCGAGGACATCCGCAAACTCATGGCCGTCTTCCACCGCCTCGCCGACGCCGGCGCCTCCCTCGTCGTCATCGAGCACAACCTCGATGTCCTCAAAGGCGCCGACTGGATCCTCGACCTCGGCCCAGAAGGCGGCGACGCCGGCGGCCAGCTCGTCGCCGCCGGGACACCCGAAGACATCACAGCAATCGACGCCTCCCACACCGGACGCTACCTTCGCCCCCTGCTCTGATCCGATCCCCCTCTCCCCGAGGGAGAGGGGTTAGGGGAGAGGGAGGGCGAAATGTCGTTCAACCAACTCTGCACCAACATCGTCGCGGGCTGCGAAAACACGATCCCCGAGATCGACTGCCAACCCGTCCTCGACGCCATGGCCGCCGGCGAACCCATGCCCACCATCATCGACATCCGCCCCGAGGTCGAGCGCATCGAAGAGGGCCTCATCCCCGGCGCCCTCCACTTCCCCACCGAGATTCTCGCCAGCGCCGTCGACGAGATCGCACTCACCGACGCCGACCTCGACAAACCCGTCCTATGCCAATGCCGCAGCGGCAAACGCTCCCTCACCGGCGCCCAGATCCTCAAACAATCCGGCTTCCGCTGCGCCCTCTCCCTCAAAGGCGGCATCCAACAATGGGGCGCGTTAGGCGGCCCGGTCGAAAAGCCGCGGGGCGAATAACGAACATCTCCTGTACAAGACAGCTATGATCCCAGAATGGCGAACGCAGCAGTCAGCGAATCTAAGCCCGCCAAGCGAACCCGCGCCGAAGCGACCGCGATCCCCGAGCAGGCGCCCTATTCCGGCCCTCCGACACAGCACCGCCTTCACCTCGGCGACGCACGCGATCTCAGTTGGGTCCCCAACGAATCGATCCACCTCGTCGTCACGTCCCCGCCTTACTTCAATCTGAAGAAGTACAACGATCACGAGCATCAGCTCGGAGACATGGACGACTACGAAGCCTTCCACGACGAACTCGATCGCGTGTGGGAACACTGCTACCGCGCGCTCGTGCCCGGCGGGCGTCTTGTCTGCAACGTCGGCGACGTCTGCGTCGCCCGGCGCAAGAACAACGGACGCCACCTCGTGCTCCCGCTGCACGCGGATATCTCCGTCCGCTGCCGACGCATCGGCTTCGACTACCTCACTCCGATCCTCTGGAACAAGATCGCCAACGCCTCGTTCGAAGCCGGAGGCAGCGGGGGGGGGTTCCTCGGCAAGCCCTACGAACCTAACGCGATCATCAAAAACGACGTCGAATACATCCTGATGCTCCGCAAGCCCGGCGGCTACCGCAAACCCACTGACCAGCAGCGCGCCGAGTCCAGACTCAGCAAGGAAGAGCAGTCCAGGTGGTTCCGCCCCATCTGGACAGACCTCACCGGCGCCTCAACCCGCGAGCACCCGGCGCCTTATCCCGAAGAGCTCGCCTACCGCCTGATCCGCATGTTCTCCTTCACCACCGATACAGTCCTCGACCCCTTCGGCGGCACAGGAACAACGACCGTCGCCGCCCTCCGCGCAGACCGCAACAGTCTGTTCAACGAGCTCGACCCTGAGTACTTCGATATGGCGAAGAAACGCATCGCGAAAGCCGCCTCGCAAGGCCGGCTCGGGCGCGACGATCCGATCATCAGCGAAGATTGATCACATCGAAGCCATCGCTCCGATCGCGTGCCCGAGCAGCGATCCCGCAAAGCGCCGAAAACCAATCTCCTCGTTTGGCTCCCGCCACGCGTTGCGTGACCTCTCCCCCGTCGTCAGCAGCAGACAGGTCGCGTCGTACACTTCCTCACGCAGCAAGCGCTGAAGTGTCTGCTCGTACCGCATGACATATGAAGCGTTCTTGAACACAGGAAAAACCGAAAAATGCGGCTCCTTAACCTCTACAGGCTTCGTTGAGCCCGGGGCCTCTTCGAGCAACATCAAATGCCCAACCCAAGGCTGTCCCGACGGTGCAAAGGCGCCCTCGCGATACGCCGTCTTGAGATCAACCGCGTTGCCGATCGCCTCTTCAGCACGGTTGTTGTAGTTATTCCCAAACGACCCAACCTGCGACTTGAACTCGACGCAAGCGAGCAGCTTGCCGTCTACGACGACAACAATGTCCCACATCTTGGTCGGACGAAAATACCCCGGCAGATACACATCACGCTTCCGCTGATAGATGGCGTCATCCGGCACCCCGTTATCGATCAGCAGCTCACGCACCAAGCTCGCGAAACCATCGAGTTGCTTTCCGCCGGTCACATCCGCGCGCCGCCCAGCGTCCTTCTTGCCAGAAGCTCCGCCCTGCTTTTTCGATTGCGCACTACGGGAGGCCCAGAAGTGATCCACCGCAGCCTGCACGCGAGAATCCAGATTATCTAACGAAAGCTGTGTCATACCGGCTGTGCCACGCTCACTCCCCCCACTCCCCACCACGCTCCCGCGCCGCCTCCATAAACGCTCGATCCGGCTCCCAAAGCTCCACCTTCACCCCCTCCGGATCCCAGAACCAACCAAACTTCCCATACACCTCATCCATCCGCTCATCAGAAACCCGCGCCCCCGCCGCCCGCAGCTTCTCCAGCGCCGCGTCCAAATCATTCACAACGTAATTAATCATGTACTGCTGACCTTCGTCGAAGTACGTCGTGTCTCGCTTGAAGGGCCCCCACGTCGTCGAGTTGTACCCGCCGGTCTGCGCATCCAGCCAAGGCATCAGCGCGTACCCCTGCGTATCCACCGGCATGCCCAGGTGCTCGCCGTACCACTTCTGCAGCGCCACCCCGTCGTCCGTGCGGAAGAACACCCCGCCCACACCAACGATCGTCCCAGGCTCACGCGGATCCTCTTTCACCACTCTCTTCTCACTCATCGCGCATCCTCCAAGCAAGGTTCCAACCAGAGCTGCCGCGCACGCGAAACGACCCATCAGCTCACCACCGCCCCCGCGTCCATCTCGCCCATCGGCGTCAGCACCACCACGTTCCGCTCTTCCGAACCTTTCGCCGCGTCCGACGCCGCCAGCAGCATCCCCCGGCTCTCCTCCCCCCGGATCGTCCGCGGCTCCAGATTCGCCACGATCACGATGTGCTTCCCAACCAGATCCGCGGCCTCGTAATGCCCCTTGATCCCCGCGCAGATCTGCCGAGGCTCCCCCGAGCCATCATCAAGCTGCAGCTTCAAAAGACGATCCGCGTTCGGATGATCCTCCGCCTCCACGATCCTCGCGACCCGCAGGTCAACCTTGGCGAAGTCATCAAACGCGATCATTGGCTTGGCGGTAGCGGCGTCAGGCACGGCAGGCTCCTCGTGGGCTGTGGAAAGCTATCGGGCGCGAGTCTACCGCCTGTGCCCTAGCCTGTAGGCAAGGCGGCCCCACCGCCGATAGGTGCTGCGGAGGCTGCCGTGCTTAGAACGATCCGACTCATCTCCCTCGCTGTCGCTGTCCTCGCGCCCCTCGCCGGCGCCCTCGCCCAGCCGCTCAACACCGCGGTCGAGAACCTCATCGTCACCCAGGGCCTCTCCGGCGCCACCGTCGGCGCCCACGCCATCGACCTCCGCACCGGTGAGGAACTCCTCGCCGTCGGCGCCGACCAACGCCTCATCCCAGCCTCCAACATGAAGCTCATCACCAGCGGCGCCTTCCTCGCCGTTCTGGGCGAAGACGCCACCTTCCGCACCGAAGTCTGGCGCTCAGGCGACGACGTCCTCGTCATCGGTTCGGGCGACCCCGCCCTCGCCGACCCCGAGATGCTCGCCGACATGGGCCTCTCCGTCGCCGAGTTCCTCGACCTCTGGGCCCAGCAGATCGACGACCGCCTCGCCGGCGAAGCCATCGACGAACTCCTCATCGACGACCGCCTCTTCGACCAGACCCGCGTCCACCCCTCCTGGCCCGTCGATCAGCTCAACCGCTGGTACTGCGCCGAGGTCTCCGCGCTCAACTTCCACACCAACGTCCTCAACGTTCACCTCGCCCCGGGCGTCGCCGGCGGTCCGCCCCGCATCACCACCGAGCCCGCCACCCACTGGCTCAAGCCCCGCAACATGGCCCGCACCGTCAAGAAAGGCCGCAACACCGCCTGGGTCTCCCGCAACCTCGCCTCCAACGCCATGACCCTCCACGGCTCAGTCCGCTGGAGCACCGCCGAGCCCGTCCGCGTCGCCGTTCACGACCCCGCGCTCCTCTTCGGCCGCCTACTCGCCGAGCGCCTCTCCGACCTGGGCCGCGAGCGCCCCCGCGTCCGCCGACCGGGTCCCAGCGAGTTCCCCCCGCAGGACCGCCTCCTCCTCGCCGTCGAGACCAGCGCCGAAGACGCCGCCGAGCGCTGCAACGTCGATTCCCACAACCTCTACGCCGAAGCCCTCTTCAAGCGCCTCGCCTCAGAGGTCACCGGCTCCGTCGGCGACTGGCCCACCGGCGTCGCCGTCATGCGCATGATCCTTCAGGAAAAACTCGCCGGCGCCCGCGCCGTAGGCGTCGCCACCGACGCCGCCGTCGCCGACGGCTCCGGCATGAGCCGTGAAAACCGCGTCACCCCCCGACTCATGTCCCGCTGGCTCGAAGCCATGACCCAGGAATCCGCCGCGGACGCTTTCTACGAAAGCCTTCCACTCGCCGGCAGCGAAGGCACCCTCCGCAAACGCTTCCGCAAAGATTCACCAGACGCCGAGATCCGCGCCAAGAGCGGCTACCTCTCCGGCGTCTCCTGCCTCTCCGGCTACGTCATGGGCGCAGACAACACGCCCGTGGCGGCCTTCAGCGTGCTGGTCAACGACATTCCGAAGAACGTCGCGGTCAGCAAGGCGAAGGCGCTCCACGAGCGCGTTGTGCTGGCGATCGAAGATCACCTCGGCGCGGGGGTCATCACTGCGGACGCGCCGGTTCGTTAGTCAGTTCAGCGACGACGACGCATCGCGGCGAGCCCGCCAAGACCCAGCAGCGAGAACGCGCCGGGCGCCGGGATCACTTCAGACGAACCCGTAAACGCCGCGCTGCCGGTGAGTGTGAACGGATCTTCATCCTCACCCGTAAGCTCGGACAACGCGAACGAAGACGTCTGACGACCGCCGAGAACCTCACCGGGCTCGAGCAGCGCCAGAAGCGCGTCACCCGCGATCAGCTGCAGCGAGCCAACTGTCGAATCGCCCGACGCCGAGCCCGACGCCTCGATCTGACCCATGAACTGGCCCATCAGCAGCGTCGCAACCGCTTCGTCGAACACACCCGTCAGGATCGTCACGCCCTCATCATCGCCGCGAGCGCCGCTCACGTCGGTGAAGACGAACTCGCCCGAAAGCTCGGTCACGAGCAGATCAGGCTGATCAACGATCGGCGCCGTCGACGTCGTCAGGTTCATGGTGACCCGCGTCTGATCGAACGTCGTGTTCGCGATCTCACCCGCGTCGCTCGTAATGAACAGCGACACGAGGTTGTCAAACGAATACGAGAACGTCAGCGAGTCATCCTGGTTTTCCTGGATGGTGATCTCCCGCTCCGGCCCGGGGTCTTGGAACGTAAAGAAAATCGCTCCAGACGCCGCCGCGCACGGCAGACCAATAGCAGCGCCAAGCGCTGTGATTGTGCGGTACATCTCTCAACTCCTCAGGCCCGGCGTGCAACCGAACCCTTCTCCCTGTATCGCGGCTGACCCTCGGCTTCAGGCGAAGCCACCGCAGTATCCCTGTGCGGGTCGAATCAGAGAGGATGTGCGGTCCTCTCCGCATACACCCTACACCGACTCCCCCGGGGCACACAACCGAAAACCTCAATTTTTTTCCGCCAGCTCACAGTCAGCGCAAGCGCTTATCCGCCCAAGACTTCGCCAAACAGCGTCAGAGCGTTCGCCGAGGTCACCCGCACCCGCCGGCTCGATCCGATAAGCGACGCCGGGTTCACACCTTCCGGTGTATCAAACAGCACAATCAGGTCCGTATCAGTCCTTCCAGCGAGCTGAACCGTCTCATTCTCGGATTCAGCCGCTTCGATCGCACGTTCATCAATGCTCTTGCCCCCCACCGTCAGCGCCGCCATCCCCGCCTTCACCCGCTGCCCGGCCTCCACCTTCTTCCGCTCCCGCGCGCTCACGCCCTCGACGTAGATCTCCAGCGTCTTCCCCACCTGCTCGGCGCTGATCTCCGCGCTGATCTCGTGCTGCACCGCCAGAAGCTCGTTGTTCCGCCGGCGCTTCACATCATCCGCCACATCATCAGGCAACCGATCAAACGCCACCGTCCCCGGCCGCGGCGAGTACTTGAAGATGAAACAGTTTTTGTACCGAGCCTTCTTCAGGAGTTCGACCGACGCCTCAAAGTCCTCCTCCGTCTCCCCGCTGAACCCCACAATCATGTCCCCCGACAACATCAGGGGCCGCCCCTTCTCCGGCTCATCCAGATAGTGCCGACACCGATCGACGAACTCCAGGTACTCCGAAACCGTGTACCCCCGGTTCATCAGCTTCAGCTGCGCGTCCGACCCCGACTGCGCCGGCACATGCAGATACCGGCAAATCCGCGGCGAATCACGGATCACCTCAAGCACGTCATCCCCAAAGTCCCGCGGGTAACTCGTCACGAACCGCAGACGCTGGATCGCCGGAACCTCGTCATGAATCCGCCGCAAAAGATCGGCAAAAGTCGTCACGCTGGCCCCCGCGAAGGCGTCCCGCCGGTGCCCACCCTTGTACGACCGCCCCTTCTGCGGCTGCACCACGCCCCCCACCGTCACCGCCGCCCCGTGCTCGAACCGGTAATGGTTCACCGTCTGCCCCAGCAGCGTCACCTCAACCACGCCCGCGTCCGCCAGCCGCTTGCACTCGTCCACGATGTGGTCCGGCGGGCGGTGCGTCTCCGCCCCCCGCGTGTGCGGCACCACGCAATAGGTGCAGAACTTGTTGCACCCCCGCGTGATCCGCACATACGCCGACGACGACGCCCCTGTATCCACCGGCGACACCGCCCGCGACAAATCCAAAAGCTCCAGCCGATCCTCCGCCGCCGCCAGCGTCCCGCTGCGCCGCGACGCCGACCCCTGCAGCGCCACCGCCCGCGCCGACCGCGACGCCGCCGCCTCAGGATCATCCAGACTCATCGAATCCCGCGTACGCACCGCGTTGTCCAGCAGCGCCGGCAGCTTGTCCAGCTCTGCCGGCCCGCACAACACATCCACCACCGGGAACTTCCCCAGCATCCCCGCCCCATCCCGCTCGGCCATGCACCCCAGCACGCCGACCACGAGCGAGGGCTCCGCCTTCTTCCGCAGCGCCATCTCCCCCAGCCGAGACCGAACCTTCTGCTCAGCCAGATCCCGCACCGAGCAGGTGTTGTACAGCACCACCTCCGCCTCTTCCGCCGCCTCGACGAACCGATAGCCGAGAGCCGAGAGCTGCCCGGCGACCAGCTCCGAATCGAGCTCGTTCATCTGGCAACCGAAGGTTTCGAGGTAGACGGGGCGGTGGGACATGGACCCTTTAGACTATCCGAATCGAGGAAATACGAGAAGGAGCCACCGTTATGGACGCAGCCCTCCAAACCGAACTCCAGTCCGTCACCGAAGAACTCGCCAACGCCAAAAAGAAACTCACCACCCTCTACAAGCGCGCCGCCCAGATGGACGTCCCCGACGTCGAACTGCGCGACTTAAACGGCTCCCCCGTCAAACTCTCCTCCCTCTTCGGCGATCACGCCGACCTCATCCTCATCCACAACATGGGCCGCTCCTGCCGCTGGTGCACCCTGTGGGCCGACGGCTTCCGCGGCTATCAGGATCACCTGAACTCACGCGCCGCCTTCGCCCTCGCCACCCCCGACGACCCCGCCGACACCAAAGCCTTCGCCGAGTCCCGCGACTGGAACTTCCCCGTCGTCGCCTACGCCGACTCAAACCTGGCCAAGACCCTCGGCTTCGAGCCCTCCCCAGGCCAGTACTACCCCGGCTTCAGCGCCCTCCACAAGGACGCCCACGGCAAGATCACCCGCACCGGCATGGCCCACTTCGGCCCCGGCGACGACTTCTGTCCCCTCTGGCCCTTCCTCGACCAACTCAAGCACGGCCAGAACAACTGGGAGCCGCAGTACGCCTACGGGGAAAGTGGGTGCTGCGCGAAGGGTGGGTGTGGGTGTTCGTAAACACTAAGCTTCGACTCAAGAAAGCGTTGACAGTGGACCGATGACCACGTAATCTCGTGCCCCCCACCGGGCGGACCACAAAATGTGGACTGCCCTTTTGGCAGTTATCGGCCCGTTTGTCTCCAGTTAGGCAGTACGTACGGGCTCTGTGCGCTCAAGAGCAGCCTTAGGTGCTACTCGATTTTGGCGCCGGGGTTGCCATTCCTCGTTCCGATCTGCACGCAATTCAGTGTGCGGACGGCAATCGAGGATTCAGCAATGGGCTACGAGATCGATTTTTTGAACGTTGGCGATGGGGAGCGGAGCGGAGACGCTCTGTGCCTTCGTTTTGGTGATCTGCACGGGGACAGGCAGAACCAGTTTGTCATGGTAATCGACGGGGGCACGCTCGATTCGGGCAAGAGGCTTGTGGAACACATCCGCAAGTACTACGACACCAATCGTGTCGACCTCGTCGTCTCGACGCACCCCGACAACGACCACATCTCTGGCCTCCGCACCGTCGTGGACCTTATGGAAGTCGACAGGCTCTGGATGCACCGGCCTTGGTTGCACTCAGAGGACTTCAGGGCGTTGTTCATCGAAGGAACGATCTCCAGCCTCGGCCTACGAGATTCGATCCGGGCGTCGCTCGACACTGCGATTGATCTTGAAGAGATGGCGCGGAAGAAGGGCATCCCGATCGACGAACCCTTCGCGGATGTTGCCCTTCCTTTCTCAGAGATCGGCATTCAGGTGCTCGGGCCGACGAGGAATTTCTACGAAGAGTTGATTCCTCAGTTCCGCGACGTTGGTCAGACTGACAGTGCCGCTGCAGCCGCGCCGGGGTTCTTGCAGCGTGCGGGAACGGCTCTTCTGGAAGTTGTGGCGAAGGTTGCCGAGGTGTGGGAAGTCGAGACGCTTGGCGAGCCCGCCGAGAACGCCACTAGCGCGGAGAACAACAGCAGCGTGATTCTCACTGTCCAGTGGGAGGGGCGGCGGCTTCTCTTTACGGGCGACGCTGGAGTCCCTGCTCTTGACCGAGCCGCCGATGCAGCGACGATCTTAGGTATTGACCTGCCCAGTTCTTCCTTTGTTCAGGTTCCGCACCACGGTAGCAAGCGAAATGTCGGCCCCGCTGTGCTTGATCGCATCCTCGGTCCCAAAGGACAAGAAGCCAACAAGTCTGCCTTCATCTCAGCAGCGACCAAGTCGGATAAGCACCCCGCGAAGAAGGTCTGCAACGCTTTCCAGCGCCGCGGTGCTAAGAAGCGGGTCCATGCGACGAAAGGAAGCGTGAAGTGGCACCATCACAATTCACCGGACCGTGAGGGATGGTCTGCCGCGACTCCGCTGCCTTTCTACGACGAGGTCGAGGATTGATCGGGCTTGACCGCTACTCCGTCCCTGCGAGGCTATTTCCCGCGGTGCTCGTGGTGCTCCCGCTGGGCTTGGCCGTCGCGGCGCTGTTCCCTCAAGACCTCATCGTGTGGGGCACGGGCAGCGGGCTGGTTACGACTACCGGCTTGGCGTTCCTTATGGCTGAGCGAGCCCGTCGGCCCGGACGAAGACTCCAAGATCGCATGGATAAACGGCTCGGTGCGAGGCCAACTACGATCCTGTTGAGACATAGCGACACACGCCTCAATGCCGATGTTAAGCGGCGATACCACCGTTGCCTTGAAGATGTCGTCCCAGACGTGCGGCTGCCCACGCCACGAGAAGAAACCGAAGACCCTGAGACAGCTGATCAGATCTATGACTCCTGCACGACATACATGCTGGAGCGCACTCGCGACCGCGAAGCGTTTCCTCTCGTATTCAAGGAGTTGGTCAGCTACGGGATGGTTAGAAATCTCACCGCGATGAAGCCCGGTGCAATTGGCAGCGCGGCTGTGGGCACACTTGTCTGCGCGGTCGCTGCGTTGTGGAATGGACTCGCCGATATTGACCCTGTCGCAGCAACGGCTGGAATTATCTCAATGTGGCTTTTGGTATTCTGGATTTTTAGGCTGAACGAGAAATGGGTAGAAGACGCCGCGTTCGACTACGCGCGCCGGCTGCTGGCCTCGTGTGACCGGATCAAGGCAACGGAATAAACACCTTCACCACCCATGCCCACCCCCTTCGCAGAATTCTTCGCCGGCATCGGCCTCGTCCGCCTGGCCTTCGAACAGGCCGACCCCGCCTGGCGCTGCGCGTTCTCCAACGACCTCGACCCCGCCAAGCGCGCCCTCTACGCCAACCACTTCGGGGATGAACCCAACCCCGCCGACATCCACGACCTGAGCGCCGACTCCATCCCCGACACCTACCTCGCCACCGCCTCCTTCCCCTGCACCGACCTCTCCCTCGCCGGCGGGCGGCGCGGCATCCACCACGGCGCCCAGTCCTCCGCCTTCTGGGGCTTCCACCGCATCCTCAGCGAGATGGGCCGCCGCCGACCGCCGCTCGTCCTCCTCGAAAACGTCCTCGGCCTCATCACCTCAAACAACGGTCAGGACTTCCACGACGTCCTGCGCGCGATGAACGACCTCGGCTACGCCGTGGACCCCGTCGTCCTCGACGCCCGCTGGTTCGTCCCCCAAAGCCGCCCGCGCCTCTTCGTCGTCTGCCGCCAAACCGACGACGTGAACGCGCCTGCGCTCCTGAACCCAACCCGCCTGCGCCCGCAGCGCCTCACGCAGTTCATCACGGCGCACCCCGACATCCGCTGGTCCCTCGCCGACCTCCCCGAACCGCCCGAGCGCAGCCAGCACACCCTCACCGACATCATCACCGACCCGCCCGAAGATCACCCCGACTGGTGGAACCGCGAGCGCACCGACTACCTGCGCGACCAAATGTTCGACCGCCACCTCGCCTGGGTCGATCGCCATATCGATTCGCCAACGCATCACTACGCCACCGCATTCCGGCGCGTGCGCAGGCTCGACAACGGCGTGAAGAAATCAATGGCCGAGCTCCGCACCGACGGCGTCGCCGGCTGCCTCCGCACCCCCAAAGGCGGCAGCGCCAAGCAAATCCTCGTGCGAGCAGGACAAGGCGAACTCCGCGCCCGCCTGCTCTCGGCCCGCGAGTGCGCCGCCCTCATGGGCGCCCCCGAATACACACTCGACTGCACACTCAGCCAGGCCCTCTTCGCCTTCGGCGACGCCGTCTGCGTCCCCGCCGTCACCTGGCTCGCCAGGCACGCGCTCTCACCGCAAACCACAAAAACCAAAGCCCACGCGGGCGCCACCTAAGCACCCCCGCCTGGATTCGAACCAGGGACCTGCGGATTAGAAGTCCGCTGCTCTATCCAGCTGAGCTACAGGGGCAAGGCGCGTCATCCTACCGCGTCCGGACCGCAAAAAAGAAACACGCCCCCAGCGGGCGCGGGGGCGTGATCCGGTCTGAGACGAGCCGCGTCGCTCAGCCCCGCCGACGGCGTGCCGCCGCGACGAGCCCGATCCCGAGTAGCCCCGCCGCGCCTGGCGCGGGGACCACCACCAGGTTCCCGCGCAGCTCGCCGCCGGTGAACTCGCCCGAGTGGATGTTCAGGTAGAAGTTCCCGGCGAAGAGATCGTCGACCTGCGCGTTCGTCAGCGTCGCCGTGCCCATCACCGTGCCGCCGCTCACCGAGCCGTCGGTGGCCAGCGTCGGGGTGTCCAGCGAGACCGCCGGGTCGCTGCCGCTGTTGAGGTTCAGCGCGATGCCGCCCGTCTCATTGAACGGGTCCACGCCCGGCGTCCCGATGTGAAAGTGAATGCCCGAGGCCGCGTTGAAGAGCCCCCCGGTCAGCCCGGAGAACTCGAACGCGAAGTCCAGCGTGTTGTCGGAGGCGTCGAAGACCAGCCCGCTGCCGACCTCCCCGCCGACCGCCGGCGATATCACCCCCTGCCCCACAGGCGTCGCCGCCCCGACCTCGTTCCCGGGCAGCAGGCCGAAGCCCGCGTTGCCCTCGAAATCAAAGAAGGTGATCTGGGCGGCAGCGGCGGCGCCGAACGCGCCGGCGACGATCACCGCAGACAAGAAACCGAGCTTCATGGCTCTCTCCTTTTCGATTCGCAGCCGCGGAACCCCAACCCCAGCGGCCTGGTGACCAAACCGGCGGGCCCGCCACAAGTGAGCCCGGCGCGCTTCGGTCGCCTACTACCCCATGTCCCCGGAGCCCCCTCGCGTTGCAATTCCCCCCTCACGCCCGCCCAAGCGGGGATCGCGGCTAGAATCCCCTCCCCATGGCCCAGCCCGCGCCCACCGCCGCCGCTCCGAGCGTTGATCACAGCGCGTCGGTCGCACGCGCCGCGTGGGAGCTGACCAAGCCGAGGATCACGCGGATGGTGCTGGTCACCACCGCCGTCGGCTTCGCGATGGGCGCCCTCGCCCGCGGCTGGACCGCCGGCTCGCTCGCCACGGCGCTCGTCGCCTGCCTCGTCGGCACGGCCTTCTCGTCCGCCGGGGCCAACGCGCTGAACATGTGGGTCGAGCGCGAGCGCGACGCGCGCATGCGCCGCACCGCGGACCGCCCCATCCCCGCCGGGCGCCTTTCGCCGAACAGCGCGCTGGCCATCGGCGTGCTGTGCAGCGTCATCGGGCCGAGCCTGCTGTGCGCGTGGGCCACGCCCGCCGCGGCGGTCGTCGCCTTCGCCACCATCGTCAGTTATGTGTGCGTCTACACGCCGCTCAAACCGGTGACGCCGCTCTCGACGATCGTCGGCGCGTTTCCGGGCGCGCTGCCGCCGCTCATCGGCTACACCGCCGCGGCGCCGGTCGCGGCGTCGTTCGGCTGGCTCGCCCACCCGGCGGGCTGGACCATCGTCGCGCTGATGATCGTCTGGCAGATCCCCCACTTCCTGGCGATCGCGTGGATGTACAAGGACGATTACGCCGCGGGCGGCCACCGTGTGCTGGCCGCCGAGGATCCGACGGGCGCCCGCACTGCGAGCCACTCGCTGGCGTGGCTGGCCGCGCTATTGCCGGCGTCGCTCTTGCCGGTTGTCGCGATGCCGGAACTGCTGAGCTGGCCCTACGCGGTCACGGCGGTTCTGCTCGGCGCGGCGTTCGCGTGGACCGGCGTGCGGTTTGCGAACGATC
The DNA here is from genome assembly GCA_965227605.1 of Phycisphaerales bacterium. Lineage (GTDB taxonomy): Bacteria > Planctomycetota > Phycisphaerae > Phycisphaerales > UBA1924 > CALNYS01. Next base: position 2,061,945 of record OZ245745.1, read on the forward strand.
CGGTGCGCTCTCGCGCAGTGCAGATGTTTTTGGCTTCGATTGCCTATTTGCCCCTTGTTTTGCTGGCGATGGTCGCCGAGGCCGCGCTGCGCACGTTCCTGTGACGCTCTAGAACGCGGCTTTGATTCTGGCGATAAGTTGGGAGACTTCGGTTTCGTCAACACCGGAGTAGACGGCGATCGGTTTGGCGTCGCTGCGGATGAGGATGAACTTCGGGGAGTGCGGAATGTTGTTCATCGTCTCGCCGCCCGGGAGTTGGATGGTGCGCTCGTCGTTTCCGCCGATGGCCATCTTCATGCCGTCGCGGCAGATGCGCTGGACGGTGGTGAAGTCGCCGGTGAGGAAGGTCCAGGTGGAGGTGTCGGCGCCGATGTTCTCGGCGTGCTCGCGCAGGCGCTCGGGGGTGTCGCGCTCTGGGTCCACCGAGATGGAGACGAAGCGGACGGGCAGTTCGGCGAGCTCGCGCTGCATGCGGAGCATGGAGGCGTTCATGGGCGGGCAGATGAAAGGGCAGTTGGTGAAGGTGAAGTCGAGGACGGTGACGCCCGGGTGACGGAAGATGGACTCGTCACGCTCGGCGCCGGTGTGGTCGGTGAGAGTGAAGGATGGGATCGAGAGGACGTCGACGCCGGGATCGATCGCGAGCGGGTCGGGCCCGCGTGAGCAAGCGGTAAACAGGATCATCGAGAAAAGCAGTGTGAAACGGATCATGCGAGTCTCCGCGAGCTGATGACGCGCACGGCGAAGGCGAGCGACGCGAGCGCGACGAGCGCGGCGCCCAGCCAGTGCAGCGTCGGGAACGGGTCGTTGTTCAGGGAAGCGCGTACAGCGGTGGTGCACCAGGTGAGGGGGTTGGCGAGAGCGAGCGTGCGCAGCCACGGCGCGGCGGACTCGACGGGGAAGAGGGCGCCGGAAAGGAGCCACATCGGCATGAGCAGCGCGTTCATGACGCCGTGGAAGCCTTCCGAAGAGTTCACAACCCAGGCGAGAGCGAGGCCGAGGGAGGTAACGGCGACGGCGGTAAGCGCCAGCGCAGCGGCGGCGAGGAGGTAGCCGAGGGGCGAGGGTTCGAGGCCGACGAGCGGCGCCGGGGCGAGGAGAACGGCGCCCTGGAGGAGGGCGACGACGGTGGCGCCGGCGGCCTTAGCGAGCGCGACGGCGGCGCGCGGCGCGGGACTGACTAACGCCGATTGGAGGAAGCCCTCCCGGCGGTCTTCGATGAGGGACATGGCGGCGAAGATGGAGGCGAAGAGGACGGCGAGGGCGGCGGCGCCGGGGAGGAAGAAGGCGGCGTAGGAATCGCCTTGATTTGCAGTAGAAAACGAACCGGCGAGGCCGGCGGCGAGGAAGAGCCAGAGCATGAGGGGCGTGGCGATGGTGGCGGCGATGCGGGCGGGCTGTCGGCGCAGGCGGATGAACTCGCGGGTGGTGAGCGCACGGAAGGCGTTCATGGGAGGGCCTTTCCTGTGCGCGCCAGGTAGGCGTCGGCGAGGGTTGGTTCTGAGACGTTGAAGTCGGCGCCGGCGCGCACGAGCGCGTCCGATGCGGCCCCCGCGGCGGCGGCATCGCCGGTTGCGTGCGCATGGTTGCCCGAGATGGTGACGGTGAGCCCGGCGCTGGTGAGAAGCTCGGCGTGCTGGGCGGCGCAGCGGAGGATTTTGGGGCCTCCCAGTTCTGAGCGCAGGGCCTCGGGGGACGCGTCGGCGACGACTTTGCCCCGGTCGAGCATGACGACGCGGGAGGCGCGCTCGGCCTCGTCCATGAGGTGGGTGGAGAGGACGATGGCGAGGTCGGGGTTGGCCTCGCGCTGGGCGTCGAGCGTGTCCAGGAAGGACGCGCGGGCGGCGTGGTCGAGGCCTGTGGTTGGTTCGTCAAGGAGGAGCAGCTTTGGTTCCGTGAGGAGGGCGCGGGCGAGGTCGGCGCGGCGGGCGAGACCTCCCGAGAGGGTAGACACGCGGTCGTCCAGGCGGTTGGTGAGATCGAGGGTTTTGGCTGCTGTTTCCGCAGAAGTGCGCATGGTGAAGAGCGCTCGTTGCAGGTTCAGGTTTTCGCGGATGGTGAGGAGTGGGTCGAGGGCGGGCTCTTGGAAGACGACGGCGAGGTCGGCGCGTTTCGGCGGGCAGGCTTCACCCGCGTCGGGGCGGTCGAGACCGGCGAGGAGGCGGAGGAGTGTGGACTTGCCGGCGCCGTTGGGGCCGAGGAGAGCGATGTGTTCGCCGGGGTCGATTTGGATGGTGACGCTATCGAGGGCGCGGAGGGGTGGTTGGCGGCGGCGCTTGTGTTCGCGGGTGGCGTTTTTGAGGCGGGCGAGGGGCATGGGGAGAATTTATGGGAGACGGGTGTTGTGCGTTTGTCTACAGGGAAGAGGAGGCGCGCTGCGCTCGCGTTTGATTTGGCCCTCTCACCCTGACCCTCTCCCGGTGGGAGAGGGTGGAGATTTTTCTAGTTGCATTGAACACCCGACGCGTCGCTTTGCGGCGGGTCGGGGCACCCGTTGAGATGTTTGCTTCGGGGAGGCTTGGAGATTTGGTAGGCCCTCTCCCCGGGGGAGAGGGAGGGGATCAGACGCCGGCGGTGGCTCGGGCGGCCTCGGTGATGCGTTCGGCGGCTTTGACGGCGGCGAGGCCGGCGGCGGCGTCTACGGGGGGGCGTTCGCCGGTTTGCACGGCTCTTACGAAGTCTTCGGCCTGGGCGCGGAGGGGTTCGGCGTCGTCGATCTGGAGTTGCTCGATCGCGACGAGTTCGTGGTAGTCGAGGTCGGAGAGGTCTTTGCCTTCGCGGAGGGCGGCGCGGACTTCGTCGAGCTGGACCTCGTTGGCGGTGCGGCGGACGAGGACGCCGCTTTTGGCGGCGTAGTCGATGGAGACGTAGGCGTCTTCGGCGATGATGCGGATTTTGCGTTCGGTTTTGAAGGCGAGGCGCGAGGCGGTGATGTTGGCGATGCAGGGGCCGGCGGCGGTATCGAAGGTGAGGCGGGCGTTGGCGACGTCTTCGTGTTCGGTGAGGACGGAGACACCCGCGGCCTGGACACCGGATGGATCGCAGCCGCCGACCAGGCTGAGCACGACGTCGAGGTCGTGGATCATCATGTCGAAGACGACGCCGACGTCGACGGAGCGGAAGGTCATGGGGCTGACGCGGTGGACCTCGATGAAGCGAGGGTGGATGGCGGGGCGGCCTTCGGCTTCGGCGCGGGCGCGTTCGGCTTCGAGGGCGCGGACGGCGGGGTTGTAGCGTTCGGTGTGGCCGACCTGGAGGACGGTGCCGCTGGCGTCGGCCATCGCCTTGAGCTCGGCGGCGGTGGCGGCGTCGGGGGCGAGGGGTTTCTCGACGAGGCAGCCCACGCCGGCTTCGAGCAGCGGGCGGGCGGCGGCGAGGTGGTGGACGGTGGGTACGGCGATGGTGACGGCCTGGGCGCCGGCGCTCAGGAGTTCCTCGACGGTTTCGAAGGTGGGGCAGCCGCGGGCTTCGGCGGCGTCGGCGCGGCGCTCCGGGTCGGCGTCGGCGACGCCGACCAGTTCCACGTTGGGCATCTCGGAGTAGACGCGGGCGTGGTGGCGGCCCATGCGTCCGACGCCGACGACGGCGACGCGGAGTTTTTCGCTGGTTTTGTTGGTGGTCATGGGGAGCACGATAGCGGGGTTGTTGGAGGGGTGAACACGTCGAAAGAGGCGGTTGCTAGCAATCGCCCTACGGGATGATGGGGGCTCGCTGCGCTCGTTTTTTATGGAAGGCCCTCACCCCGGCCCTCTCCCCGGGGGAGAGGGAGGGGAGGGGGCGGCTCGCTGCGCTCGCGTTTATTTCGACCCCTCACCCTGCCCTTTACCGGAGGGAGAAGGAAGGGTTTGATGTGCTGAATTGAACGCACTACTGCGCCGCTGCGCGGCGAGTAGTGGCACCCGGAGTCGAGGTTAGGTGTCGAAGTCGTCGTAGCCGACGGGTTTGTCCTTGTTGGCGTGCATGGCGGTGAAGACCTGTTCGTTGCGGGCGACGCGGCGGGCCTGTTCTTCGTGGAGTTCGGCGTGGCGGGCGTCGATGCGTTCGGTGCGGCCTTTGGCGTCTTCCTGAAGGCGGCGGGCCCAGAGGCCCATCGTGAAGCCACCGTACAAGCGGTAGGCCAGCACGCAGTACACGTAGAGACCGCTGATTGCGATCGCGAGCTTGACCATGATTGTGATGACGCCGGGGATGCGGAAGGCGACGAGGGTGAGGAGGTAGCCGATGGCGGCGGCGAAGACGCCGACGTAGACGGGCATGAGCAGGAGCCATTTGGTGTTCTGGCCGGTGGTGGAATCGCCGCCCCAGTCGAGGAGATCGCCGACGCACCACATGGTTGGGATCATGCCGAGGGCGGCGACGGCGATGAGGATGGGGACCGCTGCGGCGGGGATGAACGCGACGAGCGGGGCCGCGGCGGCGGGGAACCAGAGCCATTGTGTGGCGAGCGCGGCGGCGACGAGGAGGCGCGGGGCGGAGGTGGCGTAGCGTTCGTCGCCCTCGCCGACGGCGAAGCGTTTGAGGAGGAGCGTGGCGAGGCCGATCCACCAGAGGGCGGCGAGCCAGAGGATCCACAGCGCGTAGCCGCTTGGTTGTATGGCCTGACCGACGAGGAGGATCGGGGTCACGGCGAAGGAGAGGGCGAGAGCGGCGAAGCCGAGGGCGAAGCGGTATTGCTCGCGCGGGGCAGCGCGCATCAGGCCTTGCGTGCGGTCGATGAGCTTGCGCTTGCTCGGCGCTTTGGGGGCGGCGCCGCACTCGGGGCAGCGGGCGTCCGGGAGGAGGCCGGTGAGGTCGTAGCCGCAGGACTGGCAGGTTGGTCCGTGGCGCGGGCCCTCGCGGCGCTCGCGTTCGATCTTGAGCAGGCGGGGGTCGTTGAAGGCGCTCACGGTGTGTTTTACGTCGCGCGGGCGGTTGGGTTGCCTGCTGTGCTTTGAGCGGCTTGGACGGCGTTGCGGAAGACGCGGAGGCCGGGGGTTTCGCGGCTTTGGATGGCGCTGCTCAGGCGGGTGCGGTGCGGGTGTTGGCGCCAGTCGGCGTAGCGCTCGGGGTGGGGCATGAGGGCGAAGATGCGCCCGGTGGCGTCGCAGATGCCGGCGATGGAGCGGGCGGAGCCGTTGACGGGTTCGGCGTAGCGGAGGGCGATCTGGTTGCGCTCTTCGAGTTCGTTCAGGACGGCGTCTGATGCGAAGAAGCGGCCTTCGCCGTGGGCGACGGGGAGGAGCATGGCGTCGTTCGATGTGGCGTCGCCCTCCCAGAGGTCGCGGGTCCAGACGCAGGGAGACGCGGGATTGGTTTCGACGCTGGCCCAGCGGTCGATGAAGCGGCCGGTGTCGTTGTGGAGGAGGGCGCAGGTTGGTTCGGGCGGGGCGTCGTGCGGCCAGACGCCATCGGCGGGCCCGGGGAGGAGGCCGATCTGGACGAGGACCTGGAAGCCGTTGCAGACGCCGATCATGAGGGCGCCGCGGTCGGCGGCGTCGCGGAGGGCGGGGTAGAGGTTCTCGCGGAGTTTCATGGCGAGGACGCGCCCGGAGGCGACGTCGTCGCCGTAGCTGAAGCCGCCGGGGAAGCCGATGAGGTTAAAATCATCGAGGCGCGACGGCTCGGCGATAAGCGTGTCAACGTGGACGAGTTGCGGCTCGGCGCCGGCGAGGGCGAAGGCGCGGACCATCTCGGCGTCGCAGTTGGCGCCGGCGGTGCGGACGACGAGGGCGCGGGGTTTGGCGGTCACTTTGTGCTTCCTTCCCACGCTCGCGCGAGTTCTTTGACGCTGAGGTCGAGGCCGGCGGCGTGGAGGCGACAGGTGTCGTCGGTGGTTCCGATGACTTTATGCGCGACGCCCGTGAGCGACGCGGCGTCGGCAGGGTCCATCTCGAGGAGGTAGCGCGAGGGGGATTCGCCGAAGAGGGCGGCGGGGTCGAGGTTGCCGAGGTCGAGTTTGGCGCCGATGGTTCCGCCGGCGGCGATGAGCATCTCGGCGATGGTGGTGAGGAGGCCGCCTTCGGAGACGTCGTGGGCTGCGCGGACGTTGCCGGATTGGATGAGCTTGGCGACGGCGCGGGCGGTTTGGGGGCCTGCTTCGAGATCGGTGATGGGCGTTGGGCCGTCGGCGCCGATGAGCGCGCCGGCGATGGAGGCGGCGAGGGTGTCGCAGTCGGGGCCGACGAGGACGAGGGTGCTGGCGGTTTGTTTGATGTCGCTGGTGACGCAGCGGTCGGCGTCTTCGACGATGGCGATGCCGGTGATGAGGAGGGTGGGCGGGATCTCGATAGTGCGGCCGTCTGCGGTGGTGAACTGGTTGTTGAGGGAGTCTTTGCCGGAGACGAAGGGGGTGCGGTAGGCCTTGGCACCGTCGTAGCAACCCTCGGCGGCGCGGACGAGGGAGGCGAGGTTTTCGGGTTTGGCACAGGAGGGCCAGCAGAAGTTGTCGAGGATGGCGGTGCGGTCGGGGTCGGCGCCGACGCAGACGAGGTTGCGGACGCACTCGTCGATGGCGGCGAGGGCCATGAGGTAGGGGTCGCCGGCGCGCTGCGGATCGCCGAAGGGGGTGCAGAGACCCTGTGAGATGGCGAGTGCTTTATTGGAGGAGGCAACGGGGGCGATGACGGTGGCGTCGCCGGGGCCGGCGGCGCCCTCGCCGACGAGGGGTTTGATGAGCGTGGCGCCCTGCACCTCGTGGTCGTAGGACTCGATGATCCAGCGTTTGGAGGCGACGTTGGGGTGAGAGAGGACGCGGAGGAGGGTGTTGTTGAGGTCGAGGTCGGCATGGGCTGGTTTGGTTGTGACCTTGGGCGCTGTCCATGTGGCGGTGCGTTCGGGGTCGGGGAGGCCGTTGTGGAGGAAGTCCATCGAGAGGCGGGCGACCTCTTCGGTGTTGTAGTTGAGGACGAGCTCTTCGTTGGGCGTGCCGAAGGTTCCGAGGACGGCGAGTTCGACGTATTCCTCGTCGCAGATGGCTTGCAGCGCGTCGAGGTTCTTCTGCGGGACGGCGAGGACCATGCGCTCCTGGGCTTCTGAGATCCAGATCTCGGTGTAGGTGAGGCCGTCGTACTTGAGGGGGGCGCGTTCGAGGTGGACCTCGGCGCCGACGTGCTCGCCCATCTCGCCGACGGCGCTGGAGAAGCCGCCGGCGCCGCAGTCGGTGATGGCGCTGAAGAGGCAGCCATTCTCGTGATCACGGGCGCGGAGGATGGCGTCGATGACTTTCTTTTCTTCGATGGGGTTGCCGATCTGGACGGCGTGGGAGAACTCGTCGGCGTGGGAGTCGGTGAGTTCGGCGGAGGAGAAGGTAGCGCCGTGGACGCCGTCGCGCCCCGTGCGCCCGCCGAGGGCGACGATGAGGTCGCCTGGGTTGGCGTCGCCGGCGGTTTTGTCGCGGGGCATGACGCCGATGCAGCCGCAGTAGACGAGGGGGTTCCCGATGTAGCGTTCGTCGAAGGAGACGGCGCCGGAGAGGGTGGGGACGCCGACGCGGTTGCCGTAGTCGCGGACGCCGGCGACGACCTGGGTGAGGACGCGATCGGGCGGGAGCGCGCCCTCCGGGGGGATGGTTTCGGGGGGCGCGACGCAGAAGACATCGGTGGCGGCGATGGGTTTGGCGGCGAGGCCGGTGCCGAGGATGTCGCGGATGCAGCCGCCGATGCCAGTGGCGGCGCCGCCGTAGGGCTCGATGGCGCTGGGGTGGTTGTGGGTTTCGACCTTAACGCAGACGGCGTGTTGTTCGTCGAACGCGATGATGCCGGCGTTGTCGACGAAAACGGAGAGGGTCCAGTCGACGCCTTCTTCGATGAGTTCGAACGTCGCGGCGGCAACGGTGCTCTTCAGCAGGTTGTCGATGCGGACGCCTGACTCACCCTCGGCGGAGTGACCGGGGCGGTTTGACCAATCGATGATGTCCTCGGCGGGACCGGTGTAGTGGATCTTTGATTTGAGGGTTTTGTGGACGCAGTGCTCGGACCAGGTCTGGGCGACGGTTTCGAGTTCGATGTCGGTAGGGTCACGGTCCACGTCGCGGAAGTGATCGCGGAGGGCGTGCATCTCGGCGAGGTCGAGGAAGAGGTGGCCCTCACGGGAGAGGGTCATCAGTTCGTCGTCGCTGAGGTCGCGGATGGGGACGCGGGTGAGTTGGAAACTGGCGGGGGCGCCGCGGGGGAGTTCATCGGGGTGGTAGGGCGCGGTGTGGATGGCGCTGACGACGGGGTTGGCGAGTGCGGAGTTCTTGAGGCGTTCGGCCTGCTCGCGGGTGAGGCCCTTGAAGTCGTAGCGCCAGCCGGTGGAGGCGGTGATGTTGTCGATGGCGAGCAGTTCTTCGGCGGCGTCGGCGACGGTTTGCGCGGGCGGGTCCATGACTCCCGGCAGCGGGTGGACCTCGACGATCTGGGTGTCGGCGTGCGGCGGCTCGGCGCCGAGGACGGCGGTCTCGCTGACGGGATTGGCGAGCAGGCCGGAGGCGAGGCGTTGGGCGTCTTCGGCGGTGAGCTCGCCCTCGATGAGGTAGACGCGGGCGACGCGAACGCCGGCGGCATGCACTCCCGCGCTCTCGGCGAGCCGGAGAATCTGCGCGGCACGGGGGTCGTGCGGGTCGTTAGGGCGGACCTCGATGCGGTGGACGGCGCGGGGCGGCGCGGCGGTTTGGGTCATGCGCCGATCCTACTCAATGCGAGCGACTGCGGAGGGTCTAGACTGCGCGTATGAGTGACGATCGCCCGCATGTTGAGCTGTACACGGATGGCGCCTGCTCGGGGAACCCGGGGCCGGGCGGGTGGGCGTACATCTTGCGTCATCGGGCGTCGGAATCGGAGCGTGAGGACTCGGGGGGCGAGGCGCGGACGACGAACAACCGCATGGAGCTGATGGCGGTGATCCGCGGGCTGGCCGCGCTCACGCGCCCGGCGGACGTCGATGTGTACTCGGACAGCCAGTATGTGCTGAATGGTTTGGAATCGTGGATGGACGGGTGGAAGAAAAAGGGGTGGGTGACGGCGTCGAAGTCGCCGGTGAAGAACAGGGACTTGTGGGAGCGGCTGGACGAGCTGCGGCAGGAGCACGGGCTGAGCTACCACTGGATCCGCGGGCATAACGATCACCCGGAGAACGAGCGGGCGGATGCTTTGGCGGTGGCGGCGCGGGATAAAGCGGCGCAATCGGCGCAGGCGTCATAGACGGTTCCTGACCCTGAAGCCGTTCGCGCCGGGCTGGGGCCCCCGCCCGATGTAGGGGGCATGGGACGACGCAGCAAGGAATCCGGTCGATCGCTCTTCAAGCCGGCGTTCTGGATGGTGAGCATCTGCAGCCTGCTGGCCGGTGCGGCGACGGTGGCGGAGAAGTTCTTCAACAGCGACAACCCGCTGAGCGAGTTCGCCGGGATGATGGAGCCGGGGCGTGCTGACGCGAAGGAGCGCGAGACCGCTGGGCAGGCGGTGCTGATCACGCCTTCGGGGAAGCTAACCGCGGAGCAGCGGCAGTGGATGCTGGAGCAGGCGCGGAAGGGCGCGCCGATTCCGGTGGACAAGGAGAACGAGGCGACCTCGCCTGAGGCGCAGCGGGATTTGGCATTGGAGCGGATTGAGAAGGCGCTGCAGCAGCAGCAAAAGGGCGGTTAGTACGCTTTCTCTGGTTCGTCTCGCGTCCAGACTTCAATTGTAAACGCGTGGTCGTTGCGGTCGTCGGGCTCGAAAGACTCGGCGCTTTGGCGGGTCCATTGTGACCAGTCGATCTCGGGGAAGTGGGCGTCGCCTTCGACCGTGGCGTGGACGCGGGTGATGTCGATGCGGGTGGCGTAGGGGAGGGCTGCTTTGTAGATGGCGGTGCCGCCGATGGCGAAGGTTTCGCCTTCGGCGCCCATGCGGAGGGCGTCTTCGATGGAATGGGCGACCTCGGCGCCTTCGGCGGACCATTCTTTGTTGCGGGTGAGCACGATGTTGGCACGGTCCGGGAGGGGCGTGTCCATCGACTCGAAGGTTTTGCGTCCCATGACGACGGCGCTGCCTTTGGTGCGCTTCATGAACCAGCGCATGTCTTCGCGGAGGCGCCAGGGGAGGTCGCCTTCGCGGCCGATGACGTTGTTTTCTGAGACGGCGGAGATGAGCGTGACGCTCATACGGCCACCGGGGCCTTGATGGCGGGGTGGGGGTCGTAGTTTTCGACGGTGATGTCTTCGTAGGTGAAGTTGTCGATGTCTTTGATGCTGGGGTTCAGGCGGAGTGTGGGGAGCGGGCGGGGGTCGCGGGTGAGCTGTTCGCGGACCTGCTCCATATGGTTGGTGTAGATGTGGGCGTCGCCCAGGGTGTGGATGAACTCACCCGGTTCAAGATCGCAGACCTGGGCGACCATGTGGGTGAGGAGCGCGTAGGAGGCGATGTTGAAGGGGACGCCCAGGAAGAGGTCGGCGCTGCGTTGGTAGAGCTGGCAGGAGAGTTGGCCCTCGGCGACGTAGAACTGGAAGAGGGCATGGCAGGGCATGAGGGCCATCTTGGGGAGCTCGGCGACGTTCCAAGCGCTGACGATAAGGCGGCGGGAGTCGGGGTTGCGTTTGATGTCGTGGATGACGTTGCGGAGCTGGTCGATGGTCTCGCCGCTCGGGGCGGGCCAGGAGCGCCACTGGGCGCCGTAGACGGGGCCGAGGTCGCCGTGGTCGTCGGCCCATTCGTCCCAGATGGTGACACCGTTGTCGCGGAGGTAGGCGGTGTTGGTGTCGCCCTTGATGAACCAGAGGAGCTCGTGGATGACGGATTTGAGATGAACTTTTTTGGTGGTGACGAGGGGGAAGCCGTCGCGAAGATCGAAGCGGAGTTGGCGGCCGAAGACGGAGCGTGTGCCGGTGCCGGTGCGGTCTGTTTTGACGGCACCGGTGTCGAGGGTGTCGCGGAGGAGGTCGAGGTAGGTTTGCATGGCGGGCTCCTTCCCGTTGCACGATAGCGGGGAGGAGATTTGGGAGGGGTGGTAGGCCCTCACCCCGGCCCTCTCGGCTGCTTTGGGTTTGGGGGAGAGGGAGGGGGAGATGCTCTTTGTTAGCTACGCACAGCGCACTACTGCGCCGCTGCGCGGCGAGTAGTGGCACCCGGAACTTTTTTGCTTCGGTGAGACTTGGAGGGGTGGTAGCCCCTCACCCTGCCCTCTATGTGGGCCCTCTCCCCATCGGAATGGGGAGAGGGTGGGAGGATTAGTCGTCGAGGGTGTCGTTGATGAGTTTTTGGTTGAGGCGCCAGCCGGCGATGCCTGAGAGGACCAACATCAGAGCCATGAAGGCGAAGGCGAGGTTCAGGCCGTGGTCGCCGAGGAGGACGATGCGTTCGCCGACGAAGGGGCCGAGGGAGGAGAGGACCCAGCCGGCGCCCATGAGGAGGGCGCCGGTCATGCCGGTGGCGTGGGGGAGGAGGCGGTGGGAGAGGCTGATGGCGGCGGGGATACCGATGAAGTAGAGCGAGGCGGCGATGAAGGCGCAGGCCATCATCGCGGGGAGCGGGAGGAAGGGGATGGCGATGACGAATGGAGCGGAGAGGAGACCGGTGAGGGTGAGGAGTTTGCGTTCGCGGCCTGAGCGCTGGAAGGCGGCGATGACGGTGGCGACGGCCATGCCGAGGGTGGTGGCGGCGACGAGGTAGGAGGCTTTTTGCGAGGCGAGGTCGGCGTCGGCGAAGCGTTCGCGGGCCCAGGCGGTGAAGAGGAAGTAGCAGCCGACGTTGGCGATGAAGCGCAGAGCGTTTGAGGCGAAGAGGAGGGCGACGGCGCGGCGGCGGGCGCTGAGGCGGGCGGGGGCGCCTTCTTCGTGGTCTTCGACTTTGGCGGTTTTGTGTTCGACGCGCCGGGTGCAGACCCAGAGGAGCCAGGCCATGACGAGGCCGGGGGCGATCATGACGCTGAGCCAGCGCATGTCGCCTGTTCCGCGGTTCAGGGCGGAGGCGATGATGGGGCCGAAGGTTCCGCCGAGCATGCCGGCGAGGAAGAAGATGGAGAGAGCGGTGGTGCGCGGTGAGCGGGCGAAGCGGGCGCCGCTGAGGGCGTCGCGCCCGAGCTTGCCGGCGACGGCGGAGGCGATGGGGTGGTAGACGCCGACGCCGATGAGGCCGATGGTTTGCAGGATGAGGAGTTGGGTGAGGTTCTGGGCGAAGCCGATGGAGCTGATGCAGAGGGCGCCGACGGCGAGGCCGAGGGGGCCGAAGAGGCGTGTGTTGAGGGCGTCGCCGATCCAGGCGAAGAGGGGCTGGCAGACGCCGGAGACGATGGGGCCGATGGCGATGACGAGGGCGCGCTGGGCGTCGGTGAGGTTGAGGTTGGCCTGCAAGGAGACGGCGAGGGCCACGATGAAGATGGGGTAGAGGTCGACGTTGAGGTGGGAGGCGACAAGGACAGCGAAGCGGCGGCGGGCGAGGGGTTGGTCGATCGGTGGCTGGGGCGCAAGCTCAACGTCGGCGATTGGCTCGACGGCGGGTTGGGCGGGGGCCTGGGTCATGAAGGTGGAGGGTAGGCGGGAGAGAAGAGTGGCGGCTCGCTTCGCTCGCGGTTTTTAGACCCCTCACCCGACCTCTCCCGGTGGGAGAGGAGGAGACGGCGGTTGCGAGTCTCGCCCTACGGAAAGGATGCGCTCCCTCTCCCCTAGCCCCTCTCCCTCGGGGAGAGGGGGATCGGAGGTATGGTGTTTGGATGATGAAGCAAACGATCGGTGTGGTTTGTGTGGCGGGGTTGGTGGGTTGCGCTTCGGGGGGAGGGCTGGTGTCGTCATCGCCGACTGCTTCTGCTGAGCGTGAGGTTCGGGGGATGATGCGCGAGGTATCCGCCGAACGCGTGAAAGAGAACGTCGAGAAGCTCGCTTCGTTCGGGACGAGGCACACGCTCTCTGAGACGGCGAGCGAGACGCGGGGGATCGGGGCGTCGCGCCGGTGGATTCTGGGGGAGTTTGAGGCGTACGCGGCGACGAGCGGGCGCTCGGGTGATGAGACGATGGAGTTCTTTATGGACTCCAACCCGGTTGAGGCGGATGGGCGGCGAGTGGTTCGGGCGGTTGATGTGACGAACGTGGTCGCGGTGCTGCCCGGGTCGATGCCTGAGGCGCGGGGGCGGTTGTATTACGTTTTGGGTCACAACGATTCGCGGAACAGCGATCCGAATGATTTCACGAACGATGCTCCGGGTGCGAACGATGACGCTTCAGGGGTTTCGCTGTTGATGGAGCTGGCGCGGGTGATGAGCACGCGGCGGTTTGATTCGACGATCGTGTTCATGGCGACGAGCGGTGAGGAACAGGGGCTCTTCGGGGCGCGGGAGCACGCGCAGAAGCGTGTCGCGGCGGGCGCCGACATCCGGGCGGTGCTGAACAACGACACGGTGGGCGATCCGACGGGTGTGTATGGGCAGGACGCGCGCGGTGAGGTGCGGGTGTTCAGCGAGGGGTTGCCGCCGCAAGTGACAGAGGAACAAGCCAGGGCAACCCGGCGGTTGGGCGCTGAGAATGATTCATCGAGCCGGCAGCTGGCGCGGTATGTGGATGAGATCGGGCGGATGTACAACACCGATGTGCAGGCGCGGCTGATCTATCGGCACGATCGGTTTTTGCGGGGCGGGGATCACACGCCTTTCAACGAGCTCGGGATCGCGGCGGTGCGGTTCGTTGAGGTTCATGAGAACTACGACCGCCAGCATCAGGATGTGCGCGTTGAGAACGGCGTGCGGTATGGGGATCTGGCGGAGTATGTGGACGGGGAGTATCTGGCGGGGGTCACTCGCTTAAATCTGGCGGCGCTGGCGCACCTGGCGAACGCGCCGTCTGTGCCGGGGGATGCGCGGATCATCACGGCGGAGCTGACGAACGACACGACGGTGCGCTGGACGCGGTCGCCCGAGCCGGACACGGCGGGGTATGAGGTGGTGTGGCGCTCGACGACGAGCCCGGTGTGGGAGCACTCGCGGGATGTTGGGGACGTGAGCGAGGCGACGATCGAGCTGAGTAAGGACAATTGGATCTTTGGGGTGCGGGCGTATGATTTGGATGGGTATCGGAGTCCGGTGGCGGGGCTGGTTGCGGGGCGGGAGTAAGACCGATGGCGCAAGCGATCTACATCGTTGATGCGTTCGCGGGTGAGGCGTTCAGCGGGAACCCGGCGGCGGTGTGCCCGCTTGAGGCGCCGGCGGACGCCGGGTGGATGCAGAAGGTGGCGATGGAGATGAATCTGTCGGAGACGGTGTTCGTGACGCCGGCGGCGGGTGGAGCGTGGGGGATTCGGTGGTTCACGCCGATGCGGGAGGTGGAGTTGTGCGGGCATGCGACGCTGGCGGCGTCGCACGCGCTGTGGGAGGCGGGGCTGGCGGATGCGGGGGACGCGGTTCGTTTCGATTCGATGAGCGGCGCGCTGACCGCGGAGCGGGACAGCACGGGTGTGATCACGCTTGATTTTCCGGTGGTTGCGCCGGTGGAGGAGACTGTGCCGGGGGTGTTGCAGGAGTCGCTCGCGGGGGCGCGGTGGTTTGGGAGCGGCGGGACGAAGATGCTGGCGCTGCTTGAGGATGCGGACGCGGTGCGGGGGTATGAGCCGGATCTGCGGGCGATCGCGTCGTTCAAGCGCGTCGGGTTGATCGTAACCGCGCCGGGGGATGAGGCGGGGGTTGATTTCGTGTCGCGGTTCTTTGCGCCGGGCGTGGGGATCGATGAGGACCCGGTGTGCGGGTCGGCGCACTGTCTTCTCGGGGCGTTCTGGGCGGAGCGGCTGGGCAAGAGCGAGCTGATCGCGCGGCAGCTCTCGGCGCGCGGGGGCGAGCTGCGGGTCGGGGTGCGCGGTGAGCGGGTGGCGCTCGGGGGGCGGGCGGTGACGACGGTGCGCGGGGAGCTTGCCGGGGCGGCTGTTCCGGCGGGGGTGTAGCTCCTTACCCTGCCGCCGAATGGTGAGGCAAGGGCTCTTGCTTACTGCTCGGGCTCTGCGGGCGGCGTGTTGGGTTGGGGCGCCGCTGGGAGGTTGGGCCATTCGCTTCGGTTGATGTCGCCGTAGCCGCGGTGGAGTTCGGCGTCGAAATCACTGTCTTCGAAGGAGACCTCGCCGATGAGGTCGTCGTTGTTCCCTGGGATTCCGTCGGGGCCTGCGCTGATGAGGAGGAAGGTGGCTTCGTTCCCGGAGGGGACGTAGATGAAGTCGTTGCCCCAGGTGTCGGTGCGTTCGCTCGCGGCGATGTTGAGTTCGTCGAGTGTCGCGGGGATCACACCGTTGGCTTCGTGGTGATCGTGAACGGCATCGACGATGCTTATGGCGTTCTGGCCGACCGCTGCGACGATGCCGGCGACCGCGAGGGCGGCGCCTAGACCGAGCGCGGTCATGACAATCGCCAGGCCTCCGAAGAAAAGGATGAAGACGATCCAGAGGGATCCGATGATGCCAAGGACGAGACCGGCAATCGCAAAGCCGCGGGGCTCCTTGCGCATGCCGATGATGGAGAGGATGAGCCCGACGGGGCCGAGGAGTCCGCAGCTGATGACGCCGAGGAGCGAGACGATGAAGCCGGCGAGGCCCATGCCGTTGGATTGCTTGACGGCGGGAGGTTGGTATTCGTTCATTGCTTCATTATGCCAGAATCGGCGGCGGGGGTTGCATCCTGCAGGGATTTGATGGCCCGGCGGAGGTCGTGCTCGTTTTTCCAAGGGAGGAAGTGGCCAGCGCCTTCGAGGGTGATAGAGCTCTTGATGGCGTGTCCGAGGGTGTCCTGCATGTAGGCGACATTGGCGTAGGGGACGAGCTTGTCGCGCGTGCCGTGGACGATGACGACGGGGCAGCGGACGTCTTTGAGTTTCGTTTCCAGGAGGCGGAGCTCGCCTTCGAGAGCGATGAGCTCGCGGTTGGCGTTGCGCGCCCAGCGGGGGAGGAACCAGGGCATGAAGGCGAAGTCGCCGACGCGCTGGATGAGCTGCACGCGCTCGAGGCCGGGGTCGAGGGCGCCGGCGAGGAGGACGATGCCGGCGACGCGCCCCGGGTGTTCCGCGGCGAGCCACGCGGCGACGGGGGCTCCGAGGGAGTGACCGACGAGGATAGGCATGGCACCCCCCTGCTCGATGAGCAGAGGTTCGATGGCTGCGGCTTGTTCGGCGAGGGAGGTGACGGCGCCGCGGGGTTCGCTTTGGCCGAAGCCCGGGCGGTCGATGGAGATTGATGATGTTCCTTCGACCGGCGTGGCGAGGTAGCGGGTGAAGTTGGCGGCGTCGCCGGGCGTGCCGTGGATGTAGATGACGCGTTGTTTGGTTTGGGCTTTGGAGTAGAGAGCGCTGATGTTGAGGGTGTTGGCAGTGTGTGTGCGGCGGTCGAGCATGGTGAGGGATTCGTTGTTGACGCTGAATGGGGCGCAGGCGGTGAGGAGGGTGAGGAGGAGAAGAGTGAGGAAGCGCATAAGTGTGTGAGGGTAGGCGGTTGTGTGCGCGGGTATGGCGCCTCCCTCTCCCCTAACCCCTCTCCCTCGGGGAGAGGGGGATCGGAGGTAGTTATGGCTGTGTTGTTTTTTCTTGTGTGAGGGGATGTGGTGCGTCAGGATATGGCGTTCGGATTCGTGGTCACTTCGAGAGGATGGATTCATGCTGACTCGCGCGCTCGCTGTTTCGCTGGTTTCCGGTTCGTGCTTCGCCGCTTCGGCGCTGGCTGGTCCTGATTGCGGGATCTTTGTTTCGCCATCGGGCGCGGATGTTCCCGGCGGCGGGCTTTCTTCGGATGACCCGGTGGCGACGATCGGGTTTGCGATGACGCGGGCGCAGCAGGAAGGGTTGGCGTGCGTGTTTCTGCAGGCGGGGACGTACACGGAGGTTGTCACGCCGATCGCGGCGGTGACGATTGACGGCGGGTATGGCGTGAGTTGGGAACGAGATGCGTACACCGCGCCGGGGCATGAGGTTCGGATTGTGGGCGCTGCGGACAAGGGGACCGGGCAGTTTGTTGGAGTTGTTGTTGAAGGGATCGCGGGGACGGTGACGCTTTCGAATCTTGTGGTCGAGGCGCCGGATGCGATGGGGACGACCGGGGGGAACGGGCTGAGTTCGTACGGTGTGTACGGGCTGAATTCGACAGTTGTGATGCTGGAGGATGTGCGGATTGAGTGTGGTGATGGGGCGCACGGTGAGGACGGCGCCGACGGCGCAAGCGCCTCGCAGACCGCAGCGAATAGTGGCCAGAACGGCCAGGCGGGGGGCTCGATACTTGGGGTCTGCAGCACATTTGAGAGCAATGGCGGCGCGAGAGGAATCGGGGTTTCGAACGGTGGATCAGGCGGTCGTGGCGGTGCGCAAGACACCGATTGTTCATTCCCGTTCGACAATGACGCGACGAACGGCTTGTCGGGTGTGAACGGAGAGGGCAGCGGCGGGGGTTTCGGGGCTGGTGGGGCCGGGGGTGGAGAGTGCAACACCGGCGGCGACGGGCAGGATGGTCGTGTAACTGATGGGAACGGGGGAGGCGGGGGCGTGGACGGATCTCTGGTCGGCAACGTATGGCGTTCTACGAATGGGACGCCCGGGACACTCGGTCAGGACGGGAGCGGGGGCGGCGGCGGTGGCGGCGGCGGAGGGTGCGATACAGGAACCGACACGCATGGCGGGGGCGGGGGCGGCGGGGGTGCGGGCGGCCGACGCGCGATCACCGCTGGCAACGGCGGGAACGGTGGCGGCGGGAGCTTTGGCGTGTTCGCTGTGAATACAGACGTCGCGCTCCTGAATGTTGATATCGATCTGGGGATTGGCGGCAACGGCGGCGATGGCGGTGATGGCGGCGCCGGTCAACCAGGGGGTGCTGGTGGAGCCGGTGGGGCCCCGCTTGACGGCAGCGACGCGGGCGGAGACGGCGGAGACGGCGGACGCGGCGGGCATTCCGGCGGTGGCGGCGGGGCGTCGGGGGGGCCTGCGGTCGGTGTTTTTGTTGATGGCGGCGCGCTGACTCCGATCGGCGTGAGCTACACCGGGGGCACGGGCGGGGACGGTGGGGCCGGCGGTATTGGTGTGAACAGCGCCACTGACGGCGACCCCGGGGTTGTTGGGAACGTGTTTGAAACACGAGTGAGCGCACGTGGCGCAACATCCGTGGGCGATCCTGCGGCTCTGCTTGCGAATCGGCTTGCTTCACGCGGCGGGGGGTGTGACATCGCGCCGTGTGTTGGGATGCAGACCTGCGATGCGGATCTGGATAATGATGGGGTCGTGGGGTCTGGCGATCTGGCGATTCTACTGGCGGCGTGGGGGCCTTGTCCGTAACGTCGGCGTGTGGACGGGCTCACGCTGTGGTTGCTGGTCGGGGCCGCGCTGGCGGCTGTGAACGTGGTTGCGTTTGCGCTGTTCTGGCTTGATAAGCGGAAGGCGCGGGCTGGGAAGCGGCGGGTTCGGGAGCGGACGCTTTTGGTGTGGTGCGCGCTGGGCGGGCTTCTTGGCGCGTTTGCGGCGATGCGTTTGTTTCGGCACAAGACGCGGGATGTGAGATTTTTGGTTTGGTATTGGGGGTGGGTTTTGGTTTGGGGTGGTGGGGTTGCAGCTTTGGCGGTTGTGTTGGGGGAGGCTGGGTAGGTGGTGTAGGCCCACACCCCGGCCCTCTCCCCGGGGGAGAGGGAGGGATTTTGTTTGTAGCGCTGAACGCACTACTCCACCGCTTTGCGATGAGTAGTGGCACCGTGTGGGATCCCAGGGATGGAATCCTTGGGCTTTGGTTTGGCTCAGAGTTCCGGCGCAAAGCCTCTGCGCATGGTGTTTTCTGCGCTGGCTCTAGGGACGACGAACTGGTTGAGGTAATCGAGGCCGCCGGCTTTGGAGCCTATTCCTGACATGGCGAAGCCGCCGAAGGGTTGGCGGCCTACGAGGGCGCCGGTGATGGTTCGGTTGAGGTAGAGGTTGCCGACGCGGAGTTCCTGTTTGGCGCGTTCGAGGTTGGTTGGTTTGCGGGAGAAGACGCCGCCGGTGAGTTTGTAGGGTGAGTTGTTGGCGATGCGGAGGGCTTCGTCGTAGTCCCTGGCGCGGATGACGGCGAGGACGGGGCCGAAGATTTCGTCGGTGGCGATGGCGTGGTCGGGTTTGACGTCAGAGAAGATGTGCGGGGCGACGTAGGGCATGGCGACGCGCTCTTCGAGGCCCGCGGGGACGTCCATGGCGAGGGCGAGGGTGGACTCGGCTTTGCCCTTTTCGATGTAGGACTGGATCTTCTGTTGGGACGCGCGGTCGATGACGGGGCCGACGTCTGTGCCGGGGTCGCGGGGGTCGCCGATGACGAGGGTGCGGGTTGATTCGACGAGGCGTTCGAGGAAGAGGTCGTGGCAGGAGTCGAGGGCGATGACGCGCGAGCAGGCGGAGCACTTCTGGCCCTGGAAGCCGAAGGCGGAGGCGCGGGCGCCGAGGACGGCTTCGTCGAGGTCCGCGGAGGCGTCGATGATGAGGGCGTTCTTGCCGCCCATCTCGCAGACGACCTGCTTGACGAAGGGTTGGGTTTCGGGGGTGACGCCGGCGGCCTTGATGATGTCGAGGCCGACGGCTTTGGAGCCGGTGAAGCAGATGGTGGCGACGCGCTCGTCGCGGACGAGGGCGGCGCCGGTGGTTTCGCCGGGGGCAGGCAAGAAGTGGAGCGCTTCTCGAGGGACGCCGGCTTCGTAGAGGATGTCGACGAGGATGCGGGCGATGCCGGGGGTTTGCTCGGCGGGTTTGAGGATGGTGGTGTTGCCGGTGACGAGGGCGGCGGTGGTCATGCCGCAGGCGATGGCGAGGGGGAAGTTCCAGGGGGCGATGACGGCGCAGACGCCGCGGGGGGTGTGCCAGTGTTCGTCGAGTTCGCCGATGAACTTGCCGAGGCGGGTGCGCTCGAAGAGTGAGGGGGCGCAGCGTGCATAGAAGTCGCAGAAGTCGATGGCTTCGCAGACGTCGGCGTCTGCTTCGCGCCAGGTTTTGCCGGCTTCCTTGATCATGACGGCGGCGAGGGCGTCGCGCTGGCGGCGCATGATGTTGGCGGCGTTGACGAGGCATTCGCTGCGCTTGATGACGGGGGTGTCGCGCCAGGTGGGGAAGAACTCGTGGGCGATGCGCACGGCCTCGGCGGCGTCATCCGGGGTTTTGTCGGAGGCGATCTTGGGGACGGTGGCGGTTTCGACGGCTTGCGCGAAGTGGTCGCGCATGGGTTTGACGGCGAAGTCGCGGACGGGCTCGGTGAAGAAGGGGCGGCCTTCGCCGACGCCGTATTCGGCGGGCGAGAGGGCGTGGCGCTCGGGGGCTTCGGCGTTGAGGAGATCGGGCGCGGGGGCGTCGCGGTGCGGGGATTCGAGGAGGAGCTCGGGGGCGGCGTTGTCGAGGAAGCCTGCTTTGAGCCAGGATTCATTGGAAGTGTTCTCGAGGAGGCGGCGGACGAGGTAGGCCATGCCGGGGATCATCTCGCCGACGGGGACGTACTCGCGGAGGCGGAGATTCATGGCGCGGGCGGCGTCTTTGAGCTGGTCGGCCATGCCGTGGAGCATCTGGAGCTCGATGGCTTCGCGGGGGAGGTCGCGGCGTTCGAGGCCGGCGAGCGCAGCGGCGATAGAGCGCACGTTGTGTGAACCGAGGGCGAGCTTGACGCCGCCTTCGTCCTGCTTGCGCGGCATGGCGTCGAGGAAGAGTTCGCTCATGCGTTCGAAGCAGGCGTCGGTGTCGCGCTTCTCCGCCCAGACGGGGCAGGACCAGCCTTCCTGCTCGGCGTTGATGGTTTCGTAGTCCCAGTAGGCGCCCTTGACGAGGCGGACGCTGACCTGGCGGTTCTTTGATTTCGCCCAGTCGCAGATGCGCCGGGCGTCGGCGTCGCCCGAGCGGAGATACGCCTGCATCGCGATGCCGGCGTGGAAGTCGATGTCCTCACAGCACTGCATGAAGAGTTCGAGCGTGAGGTCTTTGAGCTCGAACTGTTCCATGTCGAAGTTGACGAAGACGGCGCGCTCGCGGGCGAGTTCGAGGATGGGGTCGAGGCGGGAGCGGATGTCGGCGATGGCGGCGGGGGTGTCGATGGGGTCGCACATGCCGGAGAGCGAGCTGATCTTCACCGAGACGTTGACGCGGGGGACGGCGCCGAGGTGGTCTTGTTCAAGCGCGGGGTTTTCAGTCCACGAGGCGACGCTGGCGGGGAGGTTGCCGACGAGGTCGAGGTACTTGTCGCGGTACATGTCGGCCTCGGCGCTGGAGACACAGGCCTCGCCGAGGAGATCGACGCTGAACGCGTACCCCCCCTTCCAGAGTTTTTCGAGCTGGGGGAGGGCGCTGGCGGCGTCGGTCCCGGCGATGAAGCGTTGGGCCATACCGGTGATCTGTTTGGAGATGGTCGCGGTCATGAGCGACTTGGCGACGCCGCCCGCGCGCAGGCCGAGGTCCATGCCGGGGGGGGCCGTGACTCCGGGCTGGGTGAGGTAGTCGACGAGGTGGTCGTGGACCATCTCGGGGGTGGTGAGCGTGGGGAAGGCGTCGACGAAGCGGAAGAGCTGAACCTTGAAGTCGTGGTCCTTCATGGACCAGTCCATGAGCTTGTCGGACCAGAAGGCGCGGGAGAGGAGGCCGGCCTTTTGGGCGTGGGCCTTCTTGAGCATGTCGGCGCCGATCTCGTGGATACGGGCCTCGTCACCGACCGGGGGACGCACGCGTGCGGAGGCGGCGGCGGGCTTGGTCTTTTTGGAGGATCGGCGGGCGAAGATGGGCATGCGGGGGAATCCTTTGGGTGCGCAGCGGACTGCGGAGGCGGATTCTATCGGTTGGAACGGGGTGAGCGAGGGGTGTCTTAGAAGCTCGAATCGAGCCATTTCTTTTGGGAGGATGGCCCGAGGCGGGTAGTGTTGTTGTGTCATTCCGCTCCGGAGAATCACGCATGCACCGCACCGCCGCCATACTTGTCACCCTTGCGGGTTCGGCCGCGTCGACTCAGCTTTTTCCTGCTCAATTTGAGCTTTCGTCGCTGGATGGGACGAATGGGTTTGTGCTGAATGGCATCGATGCTGCTGACCGCAGTGGGCATTCCGTTTCGTCCGCCGGCGATTTCAACGGCGACGGTTTCGATGATCTCATTATTGGGGCCTACACCGCTGATCCGAACGGTATGGGCCGCGCCGGCGAGTGCTATGTCGTCTTCGGAGGCGCTGGCGTGGGCTCGGCAACCCCCATTGAGTTGGCTTCGCTTGATGGGTCCAATGGTTTCATCCTGAACGGCATTGATCAGAATGATCGCTGCGGCTTCTCTGTTTCCAGCGCCGGTGATGTGAATGGCGACGGATTCGATGATCTGATCATTGGGGCGTATTACGCGTCTACGAAGGATGAGTTAGCCGGAGAGAGCTACATCGTGTTCGGTGGAGCCGGAGTGGGCAGCGGCGGCGTGATCGAACTCTCAGGCCTTGATGGCGCCAACGGCTTCGTGCTGCGCGGCGTTGACGCCTTTGATCGGAGCGGACAAGCGGTCGCTACTGCAGGCGACGTTAACGGGGACGGGTTTGGCGACATGATGATTGGAGCGGCTTCAGCCGACCCGAACGGACAGACAAGTGGCGAGACGTACGTGGTCTTCGGGGGAGCAGGCATAGGTGCAAGTGGTGTCTTTGAGCTATCTGATCTCGACGGTGCAAATGGTTTTGTACTCCGTGGCGTCAACATGAGTGATTTCAGCGGCCTCTCGCTGGCATCAGCTGGCGACGTTAACGCCGATAGCTATGACGATCTCATCATTGGAGCCGCTTTCGCAGACCCGAACGGGATGCAAAGCGGCGAGAGCTATGTCGTCTTTGGCGGTGTCGATACCGGTGCAGCCGGGGTGATCGAACTCTCGAACCTCGACGGCACGGACGGCTTTGTTCTTAATGGGATTGATGCGGACGACCAGAGCGGCTATTCGGTTTCTTACGCTGGAGATATCAATGGCGACGGCGTCGATGATCTTGTTATTGGCGCGCACCGCGCTGATGTGAACGATCGGGATCGCGCCGGTGAGAGTTATGTCGTCTTTGGTGGTGCGGGTATTGGCTCCAACGGAGTATTCGAGCTTGTCGATCTTGACGGGACGAACGGCTTTGTGCTGAATGGGATCGATCGGCGTGACTACAGCGGCATTGCTGTCACCTCCGGCGGAGACATCAACGGCGATGGGTTCTGCGACCTCGTGGTAGGAGCTTCTGGCGCCGATCCGAATGATTTCAACAGAGCCGGAGAGAGTTATGTTGTTTTTGGCAGCGCGGGGATCGGAGCGGGCGGGGTGATCGAGTTCTCTGCCCTTGACGGGTCAAACGGGTTCACTATCAACGGCGCTATTCCTGGAGATCGAACCGGTGAAGCACTCGCGTCCGCCGGCGATTTCAACGGTGATGGCATCGATGACCTGATCATTGGGGCCAAGTATGCCGATCCCATCAGTGGTGGTTTTCGTGAGCGAGCCGGCAAGAGCTTTGTAGTGTTTGGGCGTTCACCTGTTGTAAACCCTGCCGACCTGAGCGGCGATGGGTGCGTGGGCAGTGAAGATCTCGCGATCCTGCTGGCTGCGTGGGGCTCGGGGGATGCATCGGCGGACCTTGACGAGTCGGGGGCCGTTGGGTCTTCGGATCTGGCGATCCTTCTGGCCGCGTGGGGCAGCGGCTGCGACTAACCACCCGCTCCACGGCTCAGAGTGTGTCACGGAGTTCTGCTTCATCCACGCACAGGGTGCGGCGGATCTCATCCGTCTTGAAACCAAGCAGCTTCGGACGTACCACGTTGTGCAACGCGACCACGTCGTAGAGTTCGTTGACGATGCCTTCGATGCGGAGCCAGTCGTCGGTGGCGCCGGTGGTGAGGTCGATGACGTGGAGGGCGCAGCGGGGTTCGGCGTCGCGGCTGTTTAAGTTGTCGTCGAGGGGGAGGCCCTGGAAGGTTCGGTTCTTGCGGCTGGCGCTCAGGCCGACGATGGCTTTGTCGCCCACGAAGGTCATGCCGCGGAGGAAGCCGGGGCAGAAGGCGACCTCGTGGAAGGCGTTGTCGCCCGCGCTCACATCGATGTAGCCGAAGAACCCTGTGCCGGCGTTGAGCAGCCAGACCTTGCCGGGATGGTCGGGGTGGATTCGCGGGGAGTGCGGCATGGAGAGGTTTTCGCAGACGACCTCGTTCGTGCGCACGTCCATGAGGAGGCCGCCGTTTGTGCGCCGATCGCGCCAGCCGTCGCTGACGTCGGAGCGCGAGACCATGGTGACGTAGGCGGGTTCGTTGGTGTTGGGATCGACGGCCAAGCCGTTGAGGTGGCAGCGGTCTTCGGCGACGAGTTTGGAGATGAAGGGCGGCTTCCAGAGCGGGACGATGCTGCGCTCGGGGCTGACGGTGGCGAGGCAGTTGAAGAGGGTGGCGACGAAGACGGGCGAGCCGTCGCTGCGCACGTGGACGTCGTGGATGTCGACGTCGCCGGTGGTGTGGGCGAGGGTGGGAACGTAGAGACGGTCGTAGCCGTCGGGGGTTGAGGCGGCGGCGGGGACGAAGTTCTCGAAGCGCCAGAGTTGGTAGAGGGAGGTCATCCAGAGGGTCTGGGCGTCGGGGCTGGCGTGCAGGCCCATGCAGCGGTTGAAGGTGCGCTCGAAGACGGAGAGCTTGCCGTCGGGTTGGAGGCCGACCATGAACATCTTGCCGGCCTGGTAGGTGGTGAAGGCGAGGCTGACGCGCTGTTGGGCGAGCCAGGAGACGAGGCCTCGCGAGGCGGTGAGGGCGAGCTGGGGTGGTTGGGTTGCCATGGGTTTACGCTATCGGGCATTCAAGAGACGGTGTGAGAATGGAAATAGTTTGGTCGGGGTGTGTGGGTGCGGTAGCGTAGCGTCGGCATCCCCTGTTTTGAGGAGTTCCCCATGCACCGCACCGCCGCTGTTCTTGTCGCGCTCGCGGGTTCCGCCGCTTCGGCTCAGCTCTTTCCTGCGCAGTTCGAGCTTTCCGATCTCGATGGGACCAACGGCTTCGTCCTCAACGGTATAGGCGCCTTCGA
This sequence comes from Phycisphaerales bacterium, assembly GCA_965227605.1. Lineage (GTDB taxonomy): Bacteria > Planctomycetota > Phycisphaerae > Phycisphaerales > UBA1924 > CALNYS01. Next base: position 2,086,862 of record OZ245745.1, read on the forward strand.
CTTCAGCGGTCGCTCCGTCTCCTCGGCCGGGGACGTCAACGGGGACGGCATCGACGACCTCATCATCGGGGCGTTCGGCGCCGACCCGAACGGCGAGAACTCCGGTGAGAGCTACGTGGTCTTCGGCGGCGCGGGCGTCGGGGGCACGGGGATTATCGAGCTCTCGGCCCTCGACGGGACCAACGGCTTCGTCCTCAACGGCATCGACGCCGGCGACTTCAGCGGTCGCTCCGTCTCCTCGGCCGGGGACGTCAACGGGGACGGCGTCGACGACCTCATCATCGGGGCGCGAAACGCCGATCCGAACGGCAGCTCATCAGGCGAAAGCTACGTGGTCTTCGGCGGCGCGGGCGTCGGGGGCACGGGGATTATCGAGCTCTCGGCCCTCGACGGGACCAACGGCTTCGTCCTCAACGGCATCGACGCCGCCGACGGCAGCGGCGCCTCGGTCTCCTCGGCCGGGGACGTCAACGGCGACGGTGTGGATGACCTCATCATCGGGGCGTTCGGCGCCGACCCGAACGGCGAGTACTCCGGTGAGAGCTACGTGGTCTTCGGCGGCGCGGGCGTCGGGGGCACGGGGATTATCGAGCTCTCGGCCCTCGACGGGACCAACGGCTTCGTCCTCAACGGCATCGACGCCAGCGACGGCAGCGGAATCTCGGTCTCCTCGGCCGGGGACGTCAACGGCGACGGCATCGACGACCTCATCATCGGAGCGTACGGCGGTGACCCGAACGGCAACTCATCAGGCGAGAGCTACGTGGTCTTCGGCGGCGCGGGCGTCGGGGACACGGGGATTATCGAGCTCTCGGCCCTCGACGGGACCAACGGCTTCGTCCTCAACGGCATCGACGCCAGCGACGGCAGCGGAATCTCGGTCTCCTCGGCCGGGGACGTCAACGGCGACGGCATCGACGACCTCATCATCGGGGCGCAGAACGCCGACCCGAACGGCGGCTCCTCCGGTGAGAGCTACGTCGTCTTCGGCGGCGCGGGCGTCGGGAGCACGGGGATTATCGAGCTCTCGGCCCTCGACGGGACCAACGGCTTCGTCCTCAACGGCATCGACGCCGCCGACGGCAGCGGAATCTCGGTCTCCTCGGCCGGGGACGTCAACGGCGACGGTGTCGCCGACCTCATCATCGGAGCGCTGAACGCCGACCCGAACGGCAACTCATCAGGCGAGAGCTATGTGGTCTTCGGCGGCGCGGGCGTCGGGGGCACGGGGATTATCGAGCTCTCGGCCCTCGACGGGACCAACGGCTTCGTCCTCAACGGCATCGACGCCTTCGACATCAGCGGAATCTCGGTCTCCTCGGCCGGGGACGTCAACGGCGACGGTGTGGATGACCTCATCATCGGGGCCTACTCCGCCGATCCGAACGGAAGCTCCTCCGGTGAGAGCTACGTCGTCTTTGGGCGGCAGGGTCCAGCCTTCGAACTCTCGTCGCTCAATGGTGACCGGGGCTTCGTCGTCAATGGCGCCGCGGCTGACGATAACAGCGGCTTCTCCGTCTCCTGCGCCGGGGACGTGAACGGCGACGGCGCCGACGACATCATCATCGGGGCGTACAAAGCCGGCCCTGTAATCGACCCCATGTCCGGTCAGTCCTATGTGGTCTTTGGCGGGGCCGGCGTTGGTTCGACAGGTGCGATCGAACTCTCGGCCATCAACGGCTCCAACGGCGTCGTCCTGCGGGGCATCGACGCGAACGACAACAGCGGGCGCGCCGTTTCCTCCGCCGGGGACGTCAACGCCGACGGTATCGACGACATCATCATCGGGGCGCGCCGTGCAGACCCGAACGGGTCCGACTCCGGCGAGAGCTACGTGGTCTTCGGCAGCGCCAGCTTCGGGATCGCCATCGACCTCTCGGACCTCAACGGCGCCAACGGCTTCGTACTCAACGGCGTCGATGCGGGCGACCGCAGCGGCGGCTCTGTCTCATCCGCAGGCGACGTCAACGCCGACGGCATCGACGACATCATCATCGGGGCGCAGCGCGGCGATCCGAACGGGTCCGACTCCGGCGAGAGTTATGTGATCTTCGGCAGCGCCAGCCTCGGGAGCACGGGCGTGATCGAACTCTCCACCCTCAACGGCGCCAACGGCTTCGTACTCAATGGGATCGATGCCGGCGACAACAGCGGGCGCTCCGTTTCCTCCGCCGGGGACGTCAACGGCGACGGTGTCGATGACCTGCTCATCGGGTCGTACGGCGACCCGAACGGGAACTACTCCGGGGAGAGCTACGTGGTCTTCGGCGGCGCGGGCGTCGGGAGTTCGGGTGTGATCGAGCTCTCATCTCTCAACGGCGCCAACGGCTATGTCATCAATGGCATCGATGCAGATGATTTCAGCGGCAGCCCCGGCTCCCGCGCTGGGGATGTGAACGGGGACGGCGTCGACGACCTCATCATCGGGGCGAGCTTTGGCGATCCGAACGGGACCAACTCCGGCGAATCCTACGTGGTCTTTGGCGGCGCGAGCGTTGGAAGCACGGGCGTGATCGAACTCTCCGCCCTCAACGGCGCCAACGGCTTTGTACTCAACGGCATCGATGCGTACGACATCAGCGGGGGCTCGGTCTCCGCGGCTGGGGATGTCAACGGGGACGGCTTCGATGATCTGCTCATCGGGGCGCGATACGGCGACCCGAACGGGAACGCGAATGCCGGCGAGAGCTATGTGGTCTACGGCGGGACAGACATTGGTTCGACAGGTGTGATCGAACTCTCGGCCATCAACGGCTCCAACGGCGTCGTCCTGCGGGGCATCGACGCGAACGACAACAGCGGGCGCGCCGTTTCCTCCGCCGGGGACGTCAACGCCGACGGTATCGACGACATCATCATCGGGGCGAACTTGGGCGATCCAAATGGGAACGCCAGTGCCGGTGAGAGCTACGTGGTCTTCGGCGTGGGCCAGCCCACTCCGCCGAACCCGGCGGACTTCAGCGGCGACGGCTGCGTGGACAGCGCGGATCTGGCGATCCTGCTGGCGGCGTGGGCGAGCATGCCTGCCGATCTGAACGGGGACATGGTGACGGATTCGGCGGATCTGGCGATCCTTCTGGCCGCGTGGACGGGGAGCGGCTGCTGAGCGCTGGGATCGTTCGCCCGGGGTCGTCGGGCCGATACACTCTGGGGTTCGCACCGCCCCAGAGACGCACCGCCCCATGAAAACCATCCGCAACTTTTCGATCATCGCTCATATCGACCACGGGAAGAGCACGCTCGCGGATCGGCTGTTGCAGTCGACCATGGCCGTCTCCGACCGCGAGGCGAAGGAGCAGTTGCTGGACTCGATGGATCTGGAGCGGGAGCGGGGGATCACGATCAAGGCTTCGGCCGTCACGGTTGAGCACGAGTACGGCGGCGAGCGGTACATGCTGAACTTCATCGACACGCCGGGGCATGTCGATTTCACCTACGAGGTGTCGCGGGCCCTGACGGCGTGTGAGGGGGCGGTGCTGGTGGTGGACTCGACGCAGGGGGTCGAGGCGCAGACGTTGGCCAACGCGTACCTGGCGATCGAGAACGATCTGGAGATCATCCCGGTCGTCAACAAGATCGACCTCCCCGCGGCGCAGCCCGACGAGATCGCGATGGAGATCGAGCAGACCCTCGGCTTCGACGCGACCGACGCGATCTACTGCTCGGCGAAGACCGGCGCCGGGATCAAAGACCTGCTCGACCGCATCTGCGAGGCGCTGCCCCCGCCGCGGGAGCCGACGACGGACAAGCTGCGGGCGCTGATCTTTGATTGCGTGTACGACGATTACCGCGGGGTGATCGTGTACTTCCGGGTGTTTGATGGGGCGCTCACGACGGGCGACAAGATCCGGATGATGGGCGTCGAGCGCACGTTCGGCGTGACGGAGATCGGGAAGTACACGCCGAAGCCGCTGAAGGTGAAATCGGTGGGGCCGGGTGAGACGGGGTATCTGGTCGCGAACATCAAGGCGCTGGCGGACGTGCGGGTGGGCGACACGATCACGCTGGAGCACGCGCCGGCGGAGGAGGCGCTGCCCGGGTACGAGCCGCCGCGCCAGATGGTGTTCTGCGACTTCTATCCGGCGACGAGCGAGGCGGGCGGCGGGAAGGGCGGGGACTTTGAAGACCTGCGCGACGCGGTGGAGAAGCTGACGCTGAACGATTCGTCGTTCACGTACCAGGCGGTGCACTCGGAGGCGCTGGGGTTCGGCTTCCGCTGCGGGTTCCTGGGGCTGCTGCACATGGACATCATCCAGGAACGCCTCGAGCGCGAGGGCGGTGTGGAGATCGTCCAGACGGCGCCGACCGTGTCCTATGAGGTGCTGGCGTACAACAAGAAGGGCGACAAGCAGGAGCTTGTTGAGGTCCACAACCCGGCGGACCTGCCGGACCCGTCGAAGATCGTGGAGATCCGCGAGCCGATCTGCCGGGTCGAAATCATGATCCCCACCGAGTACGTGGGCGACGTGATGAAGCTGTGTCTTGATCGGCGGGGGACGTACAAGTCGCAGTCGCTGGTCTCTGAAACCCGCCAGATGATCAACTTCGAACTCCCGCTGGCGGAGATCATCTACGACTTCTACGACAAGCTGAAGGGGATGACCTCGGGGTACGCCACGATGGACTACGAGGTGAAGGAGTTCCGCACGGACAAGCTGGTGAAGGTGGACATCCTGATCAACAACGAGCCGGTGGAGGCGCTGGCGCTGATCGTTCACTCGGAGCGGGCGGCGAACCGGGGGCGGCTGCTGCTGACCAAGCTGCGCAAGCAGATCCCGCGTCACCAGTTCGAGATCCCGCTGCAGGCGGCGATCGGCGGGAAGATCATCGCGCGGGAGACGATCAAGGGCTTCCGCAAAAACGTGACGGCGAAGTGCTACGGCGGCGACGTGACGCGGAAGCGGAAGCTGCTGGAGAAGCAGAAGAAGGGGAAGCAGCGGATGAAGTCTGTGGGGAGTGTGAATATCCCGCAGGAGGCGTTTATGGCGGTTTTGGATCAGGGGGAGTAAATGCTTTCGCATTTACCATTTCCTAGTTCCACGGTTCATACATATTCAGATCCACTAACCGCACACATCAATCATCTTGCTCATTTATCTCGACCAAAGTCGCTTAAGCCAGTGCTTACATCGCGGCACAAACACAGCTCAGCAGAAGCAAATGCGCTAGCCATTGAAATCAGCGACTATGTTTCCCAAGGGATTGATCTATATCATGATTCCACACAATGCAGCAAAGGTACAAAGCCAATATTGCAGTACTATTCTTATCTTAATTTTGCAACAGCCTGCATTTTGTGCCATAAGCCGCAAGTTTCCAAGCCACTCTATCGGCGCCACGGAGCATCCGACACAACACATAGCGTAGACGCCCTGAAGCTCAATTCTAAAGTAATAAAGATAAATAATGGTGCGTTATCCGAATTTCACAAAATAACATCTCAACAAAGCATAACCGGACTAAAATTTCGCTTAGTCGATCTGCTTATGCATATTCAAATTCTTGAGCCCCATCTCAAAGCTTCTCACAAGATAGCGCCCCAGCGAGTGTGTGTTGAGGAGACATTTGTAAAGCCAAACAATAATAGAGACTACTTAAAACATAAAATCGGCCTTAATTTTTATGCTACCAACGCACCGAATATGTACAAGGCGTTCCCTCGGGCGAAAATAGAGGCTTGCTTTCCATTCTTGAAAAGCCATTACACAGCCTTGCGGGGAAGCAAAGCCGGAGTAACATATCATTCCAAAGAGACTTACCCACTTTCAGCGTGGCAATATCCACCTAAAGAAATTCACAAGATTATGCTGTTATTACATGATTTTGCAGGCCTGCTTCCAGAACAGATGGAAGTAGGCACAACATGGTCGGTATCAAAGAACACGCAAATAGTCCCCGGGCTTACCGCAAGCATGCTCTTAAGTTTTTCGCTTGCCTCAATATACCGTTACAGGCCTACGCTAGTGCGAAAAATGCCAGCATCCAAGCTAGCTATCCTGCTCGATTCGTTCATAGACGAGAGCCCTTTTGTCATGCTTCCAACCTTCCGAAGCCTGCTCTATCGAGAGTTTTTAGTAGTAAAACGGCGCACGATCTCCAGTTGATCTGACGCCTTGTGCAATATTTGATCAACGAATCAGCGAAGCGCTAGTCGCTGTAATCTGCCATCCCCTCAACCTTCACCCCTTCCGGCGCGAAGCGGCCGTTGGCGTAGGCGCCGCCGGGGAGGGGTTGGTAGAGCTCGATGGCGATCTGGGAGACGCCGAGGTCGCCGCCGGCGGCGGGGTCGTCGGACTGCACGATCGACGCGATGACGAGGATGGGGCCCTCGTCGGGGACGCCCTTCATGGGCTCGTGGCCTTTGGGGTCGAAACCGACGAAGCTCATGGCCTGGACGTGGGATTCGGACCAGTACCAGTTCATGGCGGCGGCTTTGTTCTCGAACCAGGCGAAGATGACGTTCTTGCCGGACATGGTCTGGGCGAGCTCGATGCCGAGGCAGCCCTCGGTCTCGGCGACGGCCATGGGGAGGTTCTGCATGAGGGGGTTGGGGGCGCGGTCTTCGGCGTTCTGGGCGATGACGCTGGCCCCGCCGGCGGCGAGGGCGAGGACGGCGATGGAGGCGGCGGTGCGGAGCTGGCGGGTGTTGAGCTGCATGGCGGGGGATCTCCTCTGGGGTTGGTTCTTCTGCCGGTGATGGCTTGGGAAAGGGCGGGGTGGGATTTCATCGGGTGGGCGGATCGCTGGACAGAAAAGGTTGGGCGGGCCGACAATCGGCTATGGATGGGTGAGGGGAGCCAGCTCAAGGGGTACGCGATGCATGTTTCGTTCGGACGGTTGATGGGCGCGGTGTTGCTGGGCGCGGTGGCGCTGCAGGTGTGGGGCGTGATCTGGTGGATGGGGCTGAGCGGGGCGCTGGAGCCGGTGAAGAACCTGCCGGCGGGGGTGGAGACGGCCGTCGTCGATGCGATGCTGGCGGAGGATGTGGAGGAGGGGGCGTATTTCATCCCGGCGATGCCGGCGGGTGATGACGAGGCGGCGGAGGCGGCGTGGATGGACAAGCAGAAGGCGGGGCCGCTGGGGCTGTTTTTGTATCACCCGGACGGGGTGACGCCGCTGGACCCGAAGTTCTTTGTGCGGGGGTTCGTGATCAACGTGGCGGCGTGCCTCTTGGTGTGCTGTGTGATGCTGCCGGGGGTGTACGCGGGGTGGGGGTTCGTGCGCCGGGTCGCGGCGGTGGTGAGCTTCGGCGTGGTGGCGGCGGTGGTGAGCTACGTGAACCTGTGGAACTGGATGCACGCGCCGACTGATTTCTCGCTGCTGATGAGCCTTGATCTGCTGGGCGGGTGGCTACTGGCGGGGATCGCGATGGGGCTGGTGCTGGTGGCGAAGCCGCACGGTGTGGCGGTCCCGGCGGGATGAGCGTCCGCGGGCTGAGCGAGCTAGTGCTGGTGGTGAAGGACGTGGAGCGGGCGGCGGCGTTTTACCGCGAGGCAGTGGGGTTGCGCCCGGAGAAGGAGGCGGACGCGGGGTGGGCGTGGTTCCTGCTTTGTGATGACCCGGTGCAGCGGCTGGCGCTGGCGAAGGGGCCCTTGCTTTTTGAGGAGAAGGCGCCGCGGTCGCCGGCGTTCGGCGCCGTGCACTTTGCGCTGCGTGTTGAGCGGGCGGATATTGAGGACGCGCTGGCGCGGTTGCGCGGGCACGGGGTTGAGGTGATGGGGCCGACACGGTTTGAGTGGATGGGGGCGGAGTCGTGGTATTTTTATGATTTGGATGGGAATTTGGGGGAGTTTTGGGTTGAGGATTGAACGAGCCGTGTGAGATTGATTGACATTGAATTGCGCTGCATTAGCCGCCGTAGGTGTTGGCGTAGAAGTAGCCGACGACGTGGAAGAAGACGGGCGCCGCGAAGGCGAGGGAGTCGAGGCGGTCGAGGACGCCGCCGTGGCCGGGGAGGGTTTGTGAGTAGTCCTTGACGCCGAGGTCGCGCTTGATGGCGGACATGGTGATGTCGCCGAAGAAGCCCATGAGCGCGACGGCCGTTGCGAGGGCCGCGGCGGCCCACCATTGGAAAGGCGTGGCCCATGAGAGAGCAGCGCCGGTCGCTGCTGAGAGGGCCAGGCCGCCGAGCAGGCCTTCGGCGGTTTTGTTGGGGCTGACGGACGGCGCGATGGGGCGTTTACCGAGGAGGGTTCCGACGGCGTATTGGAAGACGTCGTTCATCTGCACGATGAGCATGAAGAAGAAGAGGAGCGTGGCCATGCCGCTGTCGTAGCCCGGAACGTGCAGGAGCAGGAGCGCAGGGACGTGGCTGACGAAGTAGACGCAGGTGAGCAGGCCCCATTGGATGCGGCTTGTTCGTCCGAGGAAGTCTTCTGTTTCGCCAGCGGCGGCGATGCGGGCTGGGATGAAGATGAAGGCGTAGACGGGGATGAAGATGACGAAGATGCCGTAGCGTTCCTGGGCGAGCAGGAAGTAATGGAACGGGATGATGACGAAGAAGGCCCAGAAGAGGGCGCGGTGATCGCCTCGGCGTGTGGGTGTGAGGGTGATGAACTCGCGGAAGGCGAGGAAGGACATCAGGGCGAAGAGGACAATGGTGGTGGCGCCGCCGATGAGGATGGAGACGGCGAAGACGGTGACCATGATCCACCAGGTGCGGACGCGGTCGCGGAGGTTGTCGGCGAGGCGGGTTGCTTTTTCAGATCGGGCGGTGATGCGGACAAGCCATGCGGCGACGCTGCCCGCGACGAGCGCGGCGAGGACGACAGCGATCAGGCGGAGGAGATTGGGATCCTTCATTGATCTGTTTCGCGGAGGGCGGCGATGGCGTCTCGGGCTCGGGTGAGGAAGTCTTCTTTGGGTTCGTTTTCCTGCATACGTGTTGGGGCGCCGAAGGTGACGGCGCTGAGGATCGGGAGTGGTAGGAACTCGCCCTTTGGTAACGCTCTGCCGATGTTTTCGATCCACACCGGAGTGAGGTCGACGCCCGGGCAGGCGCGGGCGATGTGCCAGAGGCCTGGGCGGAACTCGGCGATCGTTTGCGTGTTGTGGCGTGTGCCTTCGGGGAAAAAGAGGACCGAAGAGCCCTCGCTAAGAGAGTCTGTGACTGCGCTGATCGCGTTGTCTGATTTCGTTGGATTGTCGCGGCTAATGAGCACGGCTCGGAAGACTTTGCAGGCCAGCCAGCGGCGGAAGGGGCCGCGGTCCCAGTAGTCGCGGGCGGCGATGACGCGGAGGTTTACTCGTTGTGCTCGCGGGAGCGCGGACCAGACGATGAGGGCGTCGAGGTGGCTGGTGTGGTTGGCGAAGTAGAGGCGCGGGGCGTTGCTTGTTGGCGCTTCGATCCAGCGGGCGCGGCAGCCGCAGAGGAGCTTGAGCGCGGTCGCGGCAGCGAGGCGGATCACGGGACGGCGCTCAGTTGACGCGCAGCGCAATGCAGGCGTCGGGCGATGGTGATGACGCAGCCGAGGGCGATGATCGCGAGGGTGATAGTGAGCGCGTATGTGGAGTGGGTGAGCGCGGTTTCGATCGCGGCGGCAGTTGCGCCGAGGGCCAGCGCGGCCATGCGTTGCGGCTTGGCCATGGGGCCGCGGAAGTCGTGACTCACGCCGGCTGAGGCGGCGAGGGCACGGGTGTACGCGGTCAGGATGGCAAGAGCGGCGCACGTCCAACCGAGGTGGAGACCTGCTGCGGCGGGCGTCGCTGCGAAGCCGGCGCCGATGAAGAAAGCGGCGTCGGAGATTCGGTCGGGGAACTCGTTGAAGAGCACGCCGGCGGGGGTGGCTTTGCGGTGTTCGACAGCGATCATGCCGTCGAGGAGGTTGCAGATGCTGCGGAGGGCAATCCAGACGGGGACGCTGGCGAGAAGGAGCACGGCGGGGATTGGTGCAACGTGAGGGGACGCGGCGAAGCAGGCCGCGGCGATGAGCGCGAAAACAATGCTCGCGAGAGAGATGCGGTTCGGAGCGACACCGTGCATAGCGAGCCAGGAGGCCGAGGCGGACGCCCACTTAGCGCCTCGTGCGGCGATGGGGCGGCGCGCATCGGGTTGGGGTCTTTCATCCATGGCCTGAACTTGATGCTGGCGGTTGCGACGTCAGTGCTCTGGTGATTTCTTCGACGCCTTCGCTTTTCTGGCAAAGAAGTTGAGTGCTTCGACGAAGGCGGAGAAGCCCATGGCGGCGTAGACATAGCCGTGGGGGATGTGGAAGCCGAAGCCGTCGGCGACGAGCATGACGCCGATCATGAGCATGTAGGAAAGCGCGAGCATCTTGACCGTGGGGTGCTCTTCAACGAAGCGGGCGACGGGCTCGACGAAGATGAGCATGAGCGTGACGGCGATGAGCACGGCCGCGACCATGATGGGGACAAGGTCGGTCATGCCGACGGCGGTGATGACGGAATCGAAGCTGAAAACGACATCGAGCGCGACGATCTGAGCGACGACGGCGCCGAAGGAGGCGCCGGCGGCCTTGGCGGCGTCGAGTTCCGGTCGGTGGTGCTCGGTGGCGGCGTGGATCTCGTGGGTGGCTTTGCCGACGAGGAAGGCGCCGCCGATGATGAGGAGTATGTCCTTCACCGAGACGTCGTGATCGAGCAGGGTGAAGATGGGCTCGGTGAGGGTGACGAGCCAGCCGACGGCGGCGAGCAGGGCGAGGCGGGCGACGAGGGCGATGATGAGGCCGATGCGCCTGGCGAGCTTGCGCTCGCGCTCTGATTTGAGTCGCGAGGAGAGGACGGTGAGGAGGACGAGGTTGTCGATGCCGAGGACGATCTCGAGGGAAGTGAGGGCGACGAAGGCGGCGAGGGCCTCCCCTGTGAGCAGTTGTTCGAGCACGGCGCGATCCTCCTAGCGGAGGGCAGCGTAGCGGGCTCTCGTTGTGGAAGTCGATTGCTTCAGCACGGGCCCCAGGCGGCGAGGAGGACGGCGAGGTCTTCGGCGCCTGTGGCGCTGTCTCCGGTGAGGTCGGCCGCGGGGGTGCCCCAGGCGGCGAGCAGGATGGCGAGGTCGGCGGCATCGACCGCGCCGCCGGCGTCGAGATCGGCGGGGCAGGGAGGCGGGGCGAGCAGTTCGATGCGCCGGACGTCTACGTTTGCGCTCACGGCGCCGGCGGCGGTGTCGGTGAGGCGGAGGGTGAGTGTGTAGGCGCGGTCGCGCGGGGCTGCGGCGGGGAGCGCGACGGTGGCGACGTTCCATGTTGCGGCGACGCTTGCGTCGGCGGCGGCGACTGAATGCACGGCGCCGTCGGTGGCGGTGAGGACGATCTCGATCGCATCGGCTTCGCCAGCAAAGGTGACACGGAAGTCGAGTTCGGCTTGGTTCACGCCTGTTGGCAGGAAGAAGCGGTTGTGGGTGATGAAGTCGGCGGCGGCGAGCGAAACGAATGTGCCGGAGGCGTCCGAGTTGATCTGTGAATCGGAGGAGCCGGCGCCGCCGTGGTAGCGCCAGCCGGCGTAGCTCCAGCGGAAGTCGCCGTTGAAGAGAAGTGGGAAGTCGTCGATCGGCAGGGTGGGGCCGCTGGGCGGGCGCGTTGCACCGCGCTGCGCGGAATATGCGAAGCCGGTGCAGGCGGAGGAGTCGCAGCCGGGGTCGGGGGCGTTGTACCAGTCGCTTTGATCGATGGAGCAGTCGCCGTCGGTGGTGGTCGCGGTGTCGATCGTGCCGTGGTACCAGGTGTGGACGAGGCTGTGCTCGAGGGAGCAGCCGAAGAGGGCGGAGTCGAAATCGAAGCCAGCTTCGTCACCGAGGAAGGGTGTGAGGTTGACGGCGTAGGAGCCGGGGACGGCGTAGCCGTCGGTGTCCTGGTTCGTGCCGAAGTTGGCGGCGCCATCCTCGCGGTAGTAGGTGTCGGCGAAGGCGACGTTCTCCCAGACCTGGGGGAAGGGGTCGTCCCAGTCTTCACCGAAACCATCTTCGAAGAAGCCGTTGACGGGGTGGGGGTCGAGGAAGGTGAGTTGGTCGACGGGGATGGCGTCGCGCCCAAGCCTGCGAGCGGCTTCGCTGATGACGACGGCGCCGCGGGAGTGGCCTATGAAGTGGACGTCGCGCCCGGTGAGCACGTCGAACGCGACGGCGCCCTGCGGGTCGCGGAGCGCGGCGTGGAGAGCGTCGCCCGCCGCTTCGGTGTAGTTGGTGTTGGCACCGGGGAGGGAGAGGCCGTCGGACTCGAAGACCCAGTTGAAGACGAGAACGAGAGGCTCGGCGGGATCGACCGTTCCGTAGTGGAGGTTCCAGGCGCCGTCGGAGGGGGTGTAGAAAAGGACGGCGCCCTCGCCGCCGGGGGATTCGTCGATGATCGCGCGTCCCATCGCGCGCTGCCACGCGGATTTCTCGCCGGAGCCGAAGTCGGCGGTGAGACCGTGGGCGATGATTGTGGTCGTGGGCTGGGCCGGCGCTGCGGCGGCGAACAGCAGGGCGGCGGTCGCGGCGGGATATCGGAACATGCGTGGCCCCTTGTGTGCGTGCATCGGACCACGGTGTCGGGGGCGAGTCAAGGTTTGTTTTCGAGCGCCGCTGGGCGATTCGACGCGCCGGCGGTTGGACCGGCGCGCCAGGTCTCACGCGAACGTCGCGTGAAGGGGGCACGGGTGGACGCGTCCGCGGCGTCCCCGGGCTCGCTGCAACCCCGGGGACGCCGCCGATCGGCGTTATTTCCAATTCATATCCAATGGAGAGTCAACGTGTTTCCAATCCTCGAGTGATCCGTTCGCTCGTGTGTTCGGTGGCACGTGCGGTTGGTTCACTAGCTATCTGCGCAGGGGATGGGCATCTCTCAGCGGGATGTTGGTTTTTTCAGGCGCGGGTGAGGGTGATCTCGCCTATCTCGGGCGGGACGCCCCAGCGGATGGGGAGGATGGACATGCCGATGCCGCGGGAGGTGATGACGGGGAAGTGCGGCCCCTGGGTAAGCCCGCCAGCGTATTTCTGACCGAAGCGGCTGGGGACGATGGGCGTGCCGAGCAGCGGCAGGCGGACCTGGCCGCCGTGGGTGTGGCCCGAGAGCATGAGATCGGCGCGGGGAGCCCCTGAGATGCGCCAGCCGAAGTGCTCGGCGACGTCGGGCTGATGGCAGAGGATGACGCGGGCTGTGCGCTCGGGCACGCCGCCCAGCGCGAGCTCCTGCACGGGCGTGTCCATCCACGGGTCGGCGAGGCCGGCGATGCAGAGGGCGTCGCTCTGGTCCCCCACTACGCCGTCCGGCATGATGAACATGCGGTCGTTGTCGAGCATGAGGACGCCAAGCTCTTCGAGCGTTTCGCGGACGGCTTCGTGGTCGTCGTAGTAGTCGTGATTCCCAAGAACGCTGACGGTGCCGAAGCGGGAGGCGCCGGGCTCAAGGAGCGGGGCGAGGATGTCGCGGAGGGTGTCGAGTTGAGCGACCTTCGAGTGGACGAAGTCGCCGGTGAGGGCGATGAGATCGGGGTTGAGGTCGAGCGCGGCTCGCGTTGACGCTTCGAGCAGTTCGAGCGGGACGCGGGGGCCGACGTGCCAGTCGCTGAGGTGGGCGATGCGCATACCGTCGAGCGCCTGCGGGAGGTTGCGGATGGGGACGGTATGGCGCGCAACGCGGAGGTCGAGCGGGTCGATGACCGCAGCCTTGGCGACCGCGCCTGTGGCGGTAAGCGCTGTGCCGGCGGCGCCGAGTTTGGTGATGAAGGCGCGGCGTGAGGGATCGTGAGCTGAGCGTGTTCGTTTGCGTTTGAGCGTTGAAACAACGAACGCGCCTGCCGCGGTGTAGGCGAAGGCGCAGGCGATGCTCGATACGAGGATGGCGTGCTCACGCGGCATGAGGCGACGCGTGATGAAGCGCGCGGGGGCGGTGGCGAGTTCGGCAAGGTTGCGCGGGATGGCGCGCCATGTTGGAGCCGGGTTCTCGGTCGCGCTCGCGGTGAGCCAGAGGGGCAGAGCGACAGCGATCCACGCGGCGAGGAACGCCGTGCGTCGGCGGGAGGTTGGTTTGGCGAGCATGGGTTTTGGTACGGGGCGGCGTGGGGCGGGTTCGTTGAGATGTGTTGTCGAGGCTCGCTTCGCTCGCGTTCGATGTATGCCCTCACCCCGGCCCTCTCCCCGGGGAAGAGGGAGGGGAAGTCAATCGGTGGACCAGCCGCTGGTGGTTTCGCGTTTGGGGAAGTGCTCCCAGCAGGCGTCGAGGAGTTCTCTGAGGCCGGCGCCGGTGGCGCTCGAGATGGGGAGGACGGTCTCGCTGGCGCCGAGCTGGAGTTCCTTGCAGAAGAGTTCGACGGCGGCCTGGGCGTCGGCTTCGTCGCCCAGGAGATCGGTTTTGCTGATGGCGATGATCTCGGGCTTCTCGGCGAGGGTCGGGGAGTAGTCGGCGAGTTCCTTGCGAATCGCGCGGTAGCTGTCGAGGGGGTCGGCGCCGGAGGTGGGTTCGATCTCGACGACGTGGACGATGGCGCGGGTGCGTTCGATGTGGCGGAGGAAGTCGTGGCCAAGGCCGTGACCCTCGGCGGCGCCCTCGATGAGGCCCGGGATGTCGGCGAAGACCATGCGCCGTTCGGCGTCGAGCTCGGCGATGCCGAGTTGGGGCTTGAGCGTGGTGAAGGGGTAGTCGGCGACTTTGGGCGTCGCGGCGGAGATGGCGGCGAGGAGGGTGCTCTTGCCGGCGTTGGGGAGGCCGACCAGGCCGACGTCGGCGATGAGTTTGAGTTCAAGGCGGAGGTCGCGTTCTTCGCCCGGCTCGCCTTCGGTGGTTTCGCGCGGGGTCTGGTTGATGGCGTTCTTGAAGTAGGCGTTGCCGAGGCCGCCCTTGCCCCCCTTGGCGATAACGACGCGGTCGCCCTCGCGCAGATCGGCGAGGAGTTCACCCGTAGCCTGGTCATAGATCATCGTGCCGGCGGGGAGGGGGAGGATGACGTCTTCGCCGTTTGCGCCGGTTTTGTTCTTGCCCTCGCCGGGGCGGCCGTTGGTGGCTTTCCAGTGGTGCTTGCCGCGGAAGTCGAGGAGGGTCTGGACGCCCTGGTCTTCGATAGCGATGACGTCGCCGCCGTGGCCGCCGTCGCCACCGTCGGGCCCGCCCTTGGGGACGTACTTGGCGCGGTGGAAGGACATGCAGCCGTGGCCGCCTGAGCCGGCGCGGACGTGGATTTCAGCGTGATCGGCGAACATGTGTGGTGAGCTACTCGGCGGGTGTGGTGCGCATGAAAAAGCCGCGGGGGCGCCGCGGCTTGTGGTTCGTGAGATTGGCGTTTACGCCGTGAGATAGGCGGGGCGCGGGGCGTTCGCGTCGGCGGGGTTCACATGAACCTTCTTGCCGCGGTAAACGACCTGGCCCGGGCAGAGGGCGAAGAGCGAGTCGTCCTTGCCGCGCCCGACCATGTACCCGGGGTGGATCTTGGTGCCGCACTGGCGGATGATGATGGAGCCGGCCTTGGCGGTCTCGCCGCCGTAGAGCTTGACGCCGCGGTACTGGGGGTTGGAGTCGCGACCGTTCTTGGTCGAGCCCTGTCCCTTCTTATGAGCCATAACGCAGTCTCCAGTCGATCACTAGCCCCTTCGCTGGGGCGAGCCGCAGAGTGTAGCAGTTCTCAGCGGAGAATCCACTGCTCCTGGGCGCGGGGGATGGGGCGGTTGGAATAGGCGAGGAGGTCGCCCGGGGTTTCGTAGCGGAGCATCATGACCTTGTGGAGGGTGACCTCTTCGCCGGTGTCGGGGCGGGCGAGGCGTTTGGTCTCGCCGGAGAAGCCCTTGGCGAAGATCTTGATGTCGTCGGCTTTGAGTTCGTTGGCGGGCCAGACCACGAGGCCCTCGCGGGCGTTTTCGACGCCCTGCTCGAGCTGGCGGATGACGGAAATCTCGTCTTCGAGGAAGGGGTTGTTGAGACGGTCGAGGAGGGTGACGACGACCTCGGGTGGGACGTTGCGGCCGCTGCGGCGGACCTCGCCCTCTTCGGTGGCCAGCTCGAAGCTGGGGGCGAAGAGGAGGGCCTCGCCGGCGTTGTTGACGACCTCGTAGGTGAAGTAGAGGTAGGCGCGGGGCTGGGTGACGGTGCGTTCTGTGCCGAAGCGGTCGGTTTCGGTGACCTCGACGTCAAGGGTGGCGAGGCGGAGGTCGCCCGGGCGGAAGTCGAGCTGCCAGCGTTTGGGGACGATGGAGGGCTGGGGAGCCGCGGGGGCGGTGGCCACAGGGGCGAGTAGGCCAGCCAGCAGGGCGAGGCAGAGGGCCTGGGCGAGCCAGCTTCGGCGCGGGGTTCGGATGGCGGAATGAGTGTGCGGCACGGGTATCTCCGTCGTCGGGAGGCGTCTCTTGGTGGCGGGCAGCGTAGTCTATGGACGATTGGACGGGTGCGGTAGTTCCGCGTTCGTCTGGAGCGTAAGGCCCTATGAGCACGCTTCCCGCAGGTCGTCGTCCGGTTGAGGTGGCGGCGGTTCGCGCCGAGCGGGCGACAGCGGAGACGCTGGAGAGCGCGGCGGGGCGGCTGATCGGGGCGTCGGGCGGGCCTCTGGGGAAGGCCGCGGCACAGCGGTTTATTGCGAATGCGCGGTCGCAGGGGATTGATCTGTCGCGGTTCTGGTTCGTGCGGCAGGCGCGGGGGAAGCGGGTGATCGCGGCGGCTCTGCTGGCCCCGAGTTCGGGGGGGACGGGGATGTTGTTTACCTCCGACCCGCGGAACGCCGAGGAGGCGCGGGCGTTGGGCGACGCGGTGGACGCGGCGTGCGGCTCGCCCGAGGGGGTGCGGCTGGCGCAGTCGCTGGTGGAGCCCGAGCAGGCGGCGATCCGGCGTGTGGTGGAAGGACGCGGCTTCCGGCTGGTGGGGAATCTGCAGTACCTGCGGCGGGACTGGGCGGCGCTGAGCGCGGCGGGGATCGAGACCCCCTGGCCTGAGGGGGTGAGCGTTGAATCGTGCGAGGGTGTGAGCGCCGCGGATCTGAAAGCAGCGCTCGAGCGGACGTACATCGACACGCGGGATTGCCCGGAGCTGTGCGGGCTGCGGCGGACGGAGGACGTGCTGGCGAGCCATCGGGGTTCGGGGGTGTATCGCCCGGGGCTGTGGTGGCTGGTGCGCTATCGCGGGACACCTGAAGGGGTAGCGCTGATCAATGAGTTCCCCGAGCAGAAGCACGCGGAGCTGGTGTATCTGGGCCTGGGGCCCGGTTTGCGGGGGCTTGGCATGAGCGGCCCGCTGTTGCGGCATGCGCTGCGCCCCCTGGCGAAACGGCGCTGCCGGGATGTGACGTGCGCGGTGGACGAGCGGAACGCGCCGGCGCTGGCGCTGTACGCGCGGCACGGGTTCCGTGCTTTTGCGCGGCGCGTGGCGCTGGTGAAGCCTCTCTGAGGGTCATGGCGCGAGCGCTCGGTGTTTCTCTCACGTTTTTTCCACATTTCCAGAATCCGTGCTGTTCACGGTGGAGAACTTTTTGCGGGTCATGCGCAAGGTCCGCGTTTACACGAGGATGAGAAGGCGGGCGCTCCACGTCGGAACTCAGCGTGAAACGCAGGGTCTTTTTTCAACGTGAAGATTCGGTACAGTTCGCGGAGCCGATCATGGAAGACGGCGTACGGACGGGGCAGAACTCTTCTGCGGGCGTGATGTGTTGAGCCCGCGGCGGTGCGCCTGGTTCGTCGGGAACGGACTCATCGCAGCCGACCTCACCCGCCCCCCGGCTCCTCCCCGGGCGGCGTTGACCCTGAAAGATCAGCGATTTGACCACCGTCGCCCCGACCCGCGATGTGCGCGATCAGTTCGCGCGTCAGCTCTCGCACCGCATTGGCGAGGACCGCTTTCGGCGGTACTTCGGCGATCGGGAGTCGATCGAGTACGGGGAGGGTCGGGTGCGCGTCCTGGCGCGGAGCCCGTTTGAGGCAGAGGTTCTTTCCCGACGGTTCGGTTCGGCGATGCGCGAGGCGGCGTCGGCGAACGGGGGCGTTGAGTTTGAGGTTGGCGTGCGTGAGGGCGGCGCTCCCCCTTCTCCTCCAGGACCGGGCGCGGTTCCGACGCCCGATCCCGAGGGAGAGCGTCGTCCCTCGCGTCCGCTTCGCACCGGCGCCGCGCTGCGCCACTCGTTCGATGACTTCGTCGTCGGGTCGAGCAACCGGCTGGCGCACGGGGCGGCGCTGCGGCTGGCGGAAGAGGGCGCCGGGTGCCCGCTGAGTCCGCTCTTTCTGCACGGGCCCTGCGGCACGGGGAAGACGCACCTGCTGCAGTCGCTGGCGCGGCGGGTGAAACGCCTGCGCCCGGGGGCGCGTGTGCGGTACACGACGGGCGAGGCGTTCACGAACGCCTTCATCGGCGCGGTGCGGGAGAACCGCATCGGGGCGTTCCACGCGGAGCACCGCAAACTGGACCTCCTGTGCATCGATGATGTTCACTTCCTGGCGAGCAAGACGGCGACGCAGACGGAGCTCCTGCACACGCTGGACAGCCTGGCGCTGGGCGGGGCGGCGATCGCGATGGCGTCGGACGAGCACCCCTCGTCGTTCGCGTCGTTCTCGAAGGAGCTCGTATCGCGGTTCGTGGCGGGGATGGTCGTGGGCGTGGACCCGCCCGACCGGGGGCTGCGGCTGGAGCTGGTGACGGCGCTGGCCGCACGACGCGGGGTGATGCTGGACCGAGCGGGCGCGGAGCTGATCGCGTCGCGGACGGCGGGATCGGTGCGGGATCTCGAGGGCGCCGTGGTGCGTGTTGAGGCGGTGGCCAAGCTGCTTGAGAAGGACCGCGCGGGGGGGTGCGTATCGATGAGCGCGATCCGTCAGGCGCTGCGTCTCGGTTCGAGCACCGGTCCGACGAAGCCGGTGCGGGCGGAGACGATCATCGCGGCCTGCGCCGAGCGGCTGGGCGTGGACGTGTCGGACGTGCTGGGGCGGAGCCGGCACCGGCGGGTGGTGGCGGCGCGGTCGCTGGCGGCGCTCCTGTCGCGGAAGCTGACGACGCTGAGCTTCCCGGAGCTCGCGGTGAAGCTCGGGCGGCCCAACCATTCGAGCGTGGTGACGGCGTGCCAGCGGCTGCAGCGGCGGCTGGACGCGGGAGAGGGGCTGTGCGTCGCGCCGGGCGAGCCGCGGGTGCGCTACACGGACCTGATGGGCGAGATCGAGAGCGGGCTGGCGCGGTGAGGCGCCCGAGACGCGCGGGCGGCGTCGCGGGGCGCGTGCGTGTATCGTTTGCTCCCTTCGACGGAGTGAACGCGATACCCATGCTTGACGAGATCCCACTCAGCCAGCCCGACATCAGCGACGCGGAGATCAATGCCGTGGTCGAAACCATGCGCTCCGGGCGTTTAGCGCTCGGGCCGCGCCTTGCGGAGTTTGAAGAGCTTGTCGCACGCCGGGCCGGGCGCCGCCACGGGATCGGTGTGTCGTCGGGGACTGCGGGGCTGCATCTTTCCATGCTGGCGCTTGGGATCGGCGCGGGCGACGAGGTGATCACCACGCCGCTGAGTTTTATCGCCAGCGCGAACTGCATCCTGTACGTCGGGGCGACGCCTGTTTTCGTTGACGTCGATCCTCGCACGCTGAACATGGACCCCAAGAAGGTGCGCGAGGCGATCACGCCCAAAACGAAGGCGATCGTCGCGGTGGAGGCGTTCGGGAACCCGGCGCAGATGGAGGAGTACCGCTCGATCGCGGAGCAGCACGAGCTGATCCTCATCGAAGACTGCTGCGAGGCGCTGGGCGGGGCCTGCAAGGGGACGCCCTGCGGCGGCTTCGGACGCGTGGGGATCTTCGGGTTCTATCCCAACAAGCAGATCACCACAGGCGAGGGCGGGATGATCGTCACTGACGACGACCGAGTCGCTGAAGCGTGCCGCTCGCTGCGAAATCAGGGGCGGGCGGCCGGGAAGCAGACGAGTTCGGCGTCGGGTTCGTCGTGGCTGATGCACGAGCGGGTGGGGTACAACTACCGCCTCTCCGAGATCGCCGCGGCGATCGGGTGCGCGCAGATGGAGCGTCTGGACGAGATCCTGATGAACCGGGACCGCGTGGCTTCGGCGTACCTGCGGGCGATGCTGGGGAGCGGCGACCTGGTGCTGCCGAACGTCGAGGCGGACACGACGATGAGCTGGTTCGTGTTCGTGGTGCGTCTGAGCGACGAGTACACGCGTCTTGAACGGGACCGGATCCTCGAGGGGATGCGCCGCCACGACATCGGGGTGAGTGATTACTTCCCGTGCATCCACCTTCAGCCCCCCTACCGCGAGCGGTTCGGGTTCAGCGAGGGTGACTTCCCGGTGGCGGAGCGTGTCAGCGCGCGGACGATCGCGCTGCCTTTCTACGGGGCGATGACCGATCGCGAGGTGAGCCTCGTGTCGCAGACGCTCGAACTGATGCTGGCGCGCGAGAATCTTTCGCGGCCGTGACCCCCCTACCGTTGCGCAGCGAATGAGGAGCGCGCCATGACGACCGCCGCGAGCGAGACGCGTACTGAGAAAGACTCGATGGGCGCGATGAGCGTGCCCGCGGACGCGCTGTACGGCGCCAGCACGCAGCGGGCGGTGCTCAACTTTCCGATCTCCGGGCGTCCTGTGCCTGGGGGGATCGTCCACGCCTACGGCTGGCTGAAGGCGGCGTGCGCGAGCGTGAACCGTGATCTCGGCCTGCTCAACGACGAGCGGGCAGAGGCGATCATCGCGGCGGCGAAATCGATCGGGAAAGGTGAGCATCACGAGCACTTCCCGGTGGACGTCTTCCAGACCGGCTCGGGCACCTCGACGAACATGAACGCGAACGAGGTGATCGCGAACCTTGTGTGTGTCGCTCGCGGCGCCGCCGTGGGGTCGTCGAAGGATCCGGCGTACATCGGTGACGCGGAGACCGGCGGCGGCGTTCACCCGAACGATCATGTGAACATGGGGCAGTCGTCCAATGACACGTTCCCGAGCGCGATGCACATCGCGGCGGCGTACGACGTGCAGATGCATCTGAAGCCGGCGCTGGAGCGGCTGGCCGCGGCGCTGGACGCGAAAGCGAAGCAGTGGGACGACGTGGTGAAGATCGGGCGCACGCACCTGCAGGACGCGACGCCGATCCGCCTCGGTCAGGAGTTCTCGGGGTACGCGGAGCAGATCCGCAAGGGCGTTGGTCGCTGCGATCGGATGCTGGAGATGCTGGTGGAGCTCCCCATCGGCGGTACCGCGGTGGGGACTGGGATCAACACGCACCCGGAGTTCGGGAAGCGCGTCTGCGCGTGGCTGAGCAACGAGCTGGGCGTCGCCTACCGCGAGGCGGACAACCACTTCGAGGCCCAGCACGCCAAGGACGCGTACGTCGAAGTGTCGGGCGAGTTGAAGACGATCGCGGTGAGCCTGTCGAAGATCGCGGGCGACATTCGCCTGATGGGGATGGGGCCGCGGTGCGGGCTGGCGGAGATCAAGCTGCCGGCGGTGCAACCCGGGTCGTCGATCATGCCGGGGAAGGTGAACCCGGTGATCTGCGAGGCCATCGTCATGGTGTGCTGCCGGGTGATCGGGAACGACGCGACGAACACGACGGCGGCGCTCGGGGGTGTAGGTTCGCTGCTGGACCTGTCGCTCGCGATGCCGGTGATGGCGGAGGCGGTGCTGGACTCGATCGGGCTGCTGGCGAAGGGTTCGGATGTGTTCGTCGAGAAGTGCCTGGAGGGGCTGGAGCCCGACCGCGAGCGCTGCGCGGAGCTGATCGAGGGGTCGCTAGCGATGTGTACGTCGCTGGCGCCGGTGATTGGCTATGACGCGGCGGCGAAGCTGGCGTACGAGGCGTACGCGCAGGGGAAGACGGTGCGCGAACTGGCGCTCGAGCAGGGACTGCTGGAAGCGTCGCGGCTTGAAGAGTTATTGGACCCAAGATCGATGACCGAGCCCGATGCGTGATCCGGCGGGTGTGAAGAGTTGACGTGTCACACGCGACGTAAGTATTTGCCTTGATTGGGCGGAGCGGCTTCGGTATATCAAAGGAGTACGTCCTAGAAAGCGACGGGGTTTGGGCAGCCGTCCGCGTGTTTTGCGGACGGGCCGGGCACGCGTCCGGGAACCCCGATAAAGCCGGACGTATAGATACGTAACATCTTGCTGGAGAAAGACATGCGCTCTTTGAACTTCCGCCGACCCGCGCTCGGTGCGGCGATGCTTCTGGGGCTGACCGCGGGCGTCGCGAACGCCGGTCTGCCTGACCCCGAGAACGAACTGCAGATCGACATCAACGCCTTCACGACGACGATCAGCGCTCCTCCGTTCAGTATCGACTACACGGGGACGTTGGTCCTCTCTGACGATGACAACTCCGACCTTGCCGACATCCTGATCGACGGCACGCCGCAGGGCGGCATGGGCTCGCTCGACAGCTTCATGGGCGAGATCGACTTTGAGAACGGCGACGTGACCGGCGGCTGGTTCGAGGTCGTGGTCGAAGAGACCGACACCTCGATGTCCACCTACTCGGCGACGATCCAGGGCGGCATCGGCGACATCAACTTCCAGGCCGGCCAAGGTTTCAACGTTGACGGGCTGTCGTTTGACGGCGTGTTCGACCGCGATGTCTTCTTCGGCGTTGACGTGACGGACTGGACCGAGGACCAGCCGGTGAACGGCTCGTTCCTCAAGATGCAGTTCGAGCCGGTGCTCGAGGAGCGCGGCGAGGGCACGTTCGAGGGCGACAGCGAGACGGACATCGATATCTTCCTGCTCGAGAACCCCCCCGGTGAGGAAACCGATTGCCTCGAGCGCGGCGAGAACAACGACACGTTCGAGGACCGCGAGCACGTCAACTGCGACTGTCTCTACATCACCGGCAAGCTCGAGAAGCGTGAGCTTCCGAACTGCGAGCCCGACACGTACATCTTCCTGTTCGACAAGGACGACAACGTCGTTGCGCAGGACAATGATTCCAGCCCGCTCGGCAACGGGAAGGCTTCGGCTGTCTTTGATCTTGCGCCAATTCCCAACGGTGATGACAGCGGCGCCACGGTCCGCATTGGCCTCACCGGTCGTCCCGACGGCATCGACGGGCGCTTCAACGGCCTGTTCTTCAACGCGCCGCACCAGCAGATCGGCGAAGCCACTGTCTTCGTGCGCTACTTCGACGGCATGGGCGTGATGATCGGCCAGGACGAGTACGTGGCTGACTTCCAGACCGGCCTCGACGCGTTCCGCATCAACTACGAGGTTCCCATGGGGACCGAGTCGGTTGACGTGATCGTCGATAACACCACCGACATGATCACCTACAAGGGCGATGTCGACTTCTACGAGCTCGACTGCTTCCCCGCCGCGTGCGACGTGCGCATCAAGGTCGTCGGCGGTATGGACCACGACTGCGACACGATCCCGCTCGTCATGGGCTGGTACGACAAGAACGGCAACCTGATCACCTGCTTCGAGGAGACCACCGAAGATGGCTTCGTCTTTATGGACGTGATCTCCGACGCGAACGGCCGCGTGCGCCTGGCCATCTCCGGCGCTGGCGACTGCGACTTCGACGGGCTGCTCGACGACGGCGGCATGGGCGGCGCTCGCACTATCGAGACCCCCTGTGTTGATCTGCCCCCCTACCACGGCGTCTCGGGCGTTTACGTCTTCTGCTGGGAAATCACCAAGCACGAGCCCGGCGACGGCGGCGGCGGCGATGACAACGGTGATCTGTTCATCATGCTGCAGAACGGCGACCTGAACATGGACGGCGGCGTCGACGTGGTCGACCTTGCCATCATGATCAACAACTGGGGCTGGACCGCCCCGTAACCGATCACGCTTACGGCGTGAGTGAGATCTCATCAGCCGCGGGGCCCTCGGGTCCCGCGGCTTTTTCATGCGCTATTGCAAATCAGGAAAGTGGCGATGGGCGGATTCGAACCGCCGACCTAAGGTTTATGAATCCTTCGCTCTAACCAACTGAGCTACATCGCCGAGGTCGGACGAGGAGTATATCGGCTGATCCGGGGTTGGCGAGCACCCGATCGGGCTGGGTTTTTCAGCCTTTCAGGCTTTTGACAACCCCGCGTAGGGGTTCCGAGGCCGGTCTGCGCACTTTCAAATAGAGGGGCGAGGCGCCCCCGATCCAGCTACCGAAGGGATAGATCTATGACGTTGCGCAGAAAAAACGCTTGGTTCGGACACACGCTAGGTGGTTTGGCTGTGGGGGCGGCGCTCACGATGGCCGGGACGGCGCAGGGTGAGGCGGTCGGGGCGTATGTGAACAGCACAAACTACCTCTACCGGATCTACGGGATGCCGGACTTTGATCAGGTTCGAGGGGCGGGGCCTGGCGTGTTCCAGCTCCCGAACAGCGGGTACATGTACTGCGCCCCGACCGCGGCGTTCAACATGTTCGCGTACATCGCGAACCATGGGTTCCCGCAGGCAAGCGACATCGGAGCGCAGAACTGGCAAGGGCATCTGGTTTACAACTCGGTGGGACTGAGTCTGCTAAACGTTGGGAACTTCATGGGCACGCACCCCGACGACGGCACGGGCGGCGCCGGGTTCCGCGACGGCGCGAAGGACTATCTGAACGCTCGCACCAGCGCCTTTACGGTGAGCACCTACTTCGCGAACAACAACTACGCGCCAACACAGGCGATCATCACGCACGCCGCGGTGTGCGGCAGCCTGGTGAGCTTTGCCTACGGGCGGTACGACGTGGTCGGGAACTTCAACGGCGCTCCTCTGCTCGATCGGACGGGCGGGCACGTAGTGACGCTCTCGCGCTCGACGCGCGGGTTCGGCGACGCCCGCCGGCTGTGGGTGCGCGACCCGGCGGACGAGCAGACCAACCTGACGTCGCAATCGACCTTCGGCGATCGCCGGTACGGGCTGCTGCACGAGCGGATCGTGGCGACGGCGCCGTCGTTCGGAGCGGTCAAGGTGATGACGGAGATCGGCGTGAACGCGGGGCCTGCGGGATCCTCCAACCGCTACATCGATTCGTACCAGTCGATCCGTCCCAAGATGGGGTACGCCCTGACCGACGAATCAACGGTGGTGACGTACATCGTGCCGCAGCTGATCCCGAGCTTCCCGACGCCGCCGGTGCTCGACTTCAACCCGGGCGGCCCCATTCAGGATGTGGTCATCAACCCGGACATGACGGAGCTTTACACGTCTGTGACAGACATCGATGGCGCGTCGCGCCTGGTGTGTGTCGACTCTGCGACGGGCGAGACGAAGGACCTGACCGCCGAACTCAATCTCAACGATCCTCAGCGCCTTCTCTTCGGGCGCAACCGCCAGCTCTATGTGCTGGACGGGCGGACGATCAGGTGCTTCAACGTCGATATCGACCCGCCGGTCGAGGAGGCGGCGGTGATCCCGCCCGGGCCGGTGACGGCGATGGCGTACAACGACGCGCTCGATGAGGTGGTGTGCGTATCAGCGACGGAGAACGTGCTGATGACGTACCCCAGCAACCTCGACGGCGACGGTTCGGTCATGCCGATGCCGGGCACGGCGAATCTGATGCCCGATTCTTCGATCGCGTACAACCCGGGCGAGCAGACGCTGCTGATCCACCCCGGCGGCGGGCGGAACGTGGCGTACCAGGCGGCGCGCAGCGCGCGGGGCGATGAGTATGACATCAGCACGATCGTGCTGCTGGGCGTGGTCGACCCCGGGATGATCGAGGCGGACGATTCCGGGATGTTCTACGTGATGGGCGAAAAGGGCGCGCAGGCGTACGCCCGCGGCGAGAACGGACGGTTCGAGCCGGCGCCGGACGCGCTCTTTAACGGCGTAATCAGCGACGGGCTCCTCAAGCTGACCCACGGGCGCAGCAACGACAGCGAGGTTCCTGTCGAGGAGCAATACAACATCCTGCCGGAAGAACTGGAGCAGGGCGGGTTCGTTGCCGACTGCGCCTTTGATTTGAACGACGACGGCAAGGTGGACAGCGGTGATCTCGCTGAGCTTCTCGCGGGGTGGGAACAGGTCGGCATCCGCGGCGATCTTGGCGGCGACGGGGTTGGGTCGGACGATCTGGCCGGTCTGCTGGCGGCGTGGGGCGCGTGCGACTGACGCGTCGCTCAGGCGGGCTGGGCGCTGTTTGCCGGGCGACGCCAGCGATCGACGTCAGCGTCCGGATCCTGGCGGAGGATCGCGGCGGCGAGAAGGCCCATGAAGAGCGGCTGCGGGCGCAGCGGGCGCCCGGTGAGCTCCGGGTGGTACTGGGCGGCGACGAAGTACGGGTGAGCTACGCCCTCGGGGCCTTCGGCTGGCAGTTCGAGGATCTGCATGATCGGGTGCTCGGGGTGACGCCCTGAGAAGACGAGGCCGGCGCTCTGCAGACGATCGATGTACTCGGGATCGACCTCGTAGCGGTGGCGGAAGCGCTGGCGCACGAGGTCGTGCCCCCCGTACAGGTGGTGGGCGAGGGAACCGGGCTCGATGAGGACGTCCTGCCCGCCGAGGCGCATGGTGCCGCCGAGCTGTTCGATTTTCTTCTGTTCCGGTAGCTCACCGATGACGGGGTGGGCGCACCCCGGGGCGAACTCGGCGGAATTGGCGTCGTCCAGGCCCAGCACGTTGCGGGCGAACTCGATGACGGCGACTTGGAAGCCCAGGCAGATGCCGAGGTAGGGAATGGCGTTCTCGCGGCAGCAGCGCACGCAGGCGATCTTGCCTTCGACGCCGCGGGAGCCGAAGCCGCCGGGGACGATGACGGCGTCGAGACCATCCAGACGCTCGCGGGCGGACTCGTGGGTGAGGTCGGTGGTCTCGATCCAGCGGAGGGAAACATCAGCGGAAAGATGGGCCCCGCAGTGTTCGACGGCCTTCTCGATGGAGGCGTAGGCGTCGCGGACGGAGGCGTACTTCCCGGTGATGCCGATCGTGAGATCGTGCTTTTTGGGGGCGACGAGCTTGCGGAAGTAGTCGCTCCAGTCGGCGCGGGCGCGGTCTTCGTGAGCCACGTTCACGCGGGAATGCAGCTTGAGGATGGAGAGCACCTCGCGGTCGATCCCGCCCTCGCGCAGGGCCTCGGGGATGAGGTAGATGCTCTCGCGGTCGTGCATGCTGAAGACGCGGTGCATGGGCACGTTGGAGAACATCGCGATCTTCTGCTTGACGGTCTCGCTGGCGGGGCTCGACGCGCGGCAGGCGACGATGTGGGGCTGGACGCCGGCTTCCATCAATCGCTTCACGCCGAGCTGCGCGGCCTTTGATTTCTGCTCGCCCAGCGCGGGGGGCTGGATGATGTAGGTGAGGGCGACGAAGCAGACGCTGTCTTCACCTTCCTCGAAAGCGAGTTCGCGGAGGGCTTCGACGTAGAAGGCGTTCTCGTGATCGCCCGCGGTGCCGCCGACTTCGACGAACACCACATCGGCGGGCTTGTCGCCGTCGCCGTCGCCGTGCATGGCGAGTTCGCGTAGCTTGCGTTTCACCTCGCCGGTGACGTGGGGGATCATCTGCACGTCGCGACCGAGGTAACCGCCGTGGCGCTCGCGCCGGAGGATCTCGGAGTACACCTGCCCGCTGGTGACGAAGTTGCGCCTGCTGAGGTTCTGGTCGAGCATGCGCTCGTAGGTGCCGAGGTCCATGTCGCACTCGGCGCCGTCGTCCAAGACGAAGACCTCGCCGTGACGGAAGGGGTTGAGCGTGCCGGCGTCGATGTTGAGGTAGCCCTCGAGCTTGATGGGGGCGACGACGAGGCCCTTGTCCTTGAGGAGCTTGGCGAGAGAGGACGAGAAGATCCCCTTGCCGAGGCCGGACATGACGGTGCCGAAGACGACGATGTACTTGTGGCGGCCGCGGACGTAGCCGTCGGGGACAGGGGAGTAGAACTCGGTGGAATCGCCGGCGGGCCCGACGGCGGCGATCATCTCCGCGACCGTCCGGGTGTCCGAACCGTCCTCGTTGCCTGCCGATCCTTGCGGGCTTGGCGGTGTGGGCATGGTGTATCGTAGCCCTGCGGGGAGGGAACACAAGCCCGCCCCGTCGGTTCAATAAGGAACCGCACACCGACCCCGAAAGGCCCGCTGTATGCATCGCTGCCCCCTGCTGTTCTCGTCGCTCGCTCTGGTTGTTCTCGGACACGCCGCGGCCGCACGCGCGGATTTGTGCGCATGCGAGGAATCCTGGCTGGCCCTGGGCGGGCTCGGGGCGTGGCAGGTCTACGACCAGACGACCGGCGCCGACGAGCGGAACTACGCCCCCGACCGGCGGGCCGACCTGCTGCACATGAAGCTGGCGCTTGACATCCCGGACATGAACACGCCGCGGATGACGGCGGTGGAGGAACTGACCTTCAAGCCGTTGGGCAGCCCGCTGGAGGTGCTGACGCTGAACGCGGAGGACTTCACGCTGGGCGAAGTGACGGCCTCGCCCGGGGCTGAGGTCGAGAGTGTGAACTACGACGGGTCGCAGATCCAGATCCGGTTTGCGCGGCCGATCCCACCCGGTCAGGAGACGGGCGTGCGGATCGAGTACGCGCTGAACGATCCCGTGGACGGGCTGTTCTGGACCCCGGAGTCCCCGGCGTGGCCTGATCGGGCGGCGCAGATCCACACGCAGGGGCAGCCGGAGACGAACCGGCACTGGTTCGCGAGTCATGACTCGCCCAACGAGCGGCTGACGACTGAGCTTGTCGTGACGGTTCCCGACGGGTTCCTCGTGAGCGCGAACGGTCGGCTGGTGAGCGAGGAGACCAGTGGGCGCTCGACCACGTTCCACTGGCTGCAGGACACGAACCACCCGCCCTACTTGGTGAGTTTGATTGTTGGGAAGTTCGACGTGGTGGACGTGGGGACGAGCGACCTGCCGATGCCGGTGTACGTGCCGCCGGGGCGGGCGGGCGATGTCGAGGGCACCTACGGGCGGACGGCGGACATGATCCGGGTGTTCGAGGAGCGGTTCGACGAGCCCTACCCGTGGGACCGCTACGCGCAGCTGGTGGTGCACAACTTCGGCGCGGGCGGGATGGAGAATACGTCGGCGACGACGATGTACGACACGGCGATCTACAGCGAGAAGGGATTGATCGACGACGACCTTGATGGGCTGATCTCGCACGAGATCGCGCACCAGTGGTTCGGTGATCTAATCACCTGCAACCGCTGGGCGGACATCTGGCTGAACGAGGGCTTCGCGACGTACCTGACAGCGCTGTGGTACGAGGCGCGGGACGGGTATGACGCGGGCTACCTGCGGCAGATCCAGGCGAACATGGACCGCTTCGCGGCGCGCGACAGCCTGAACGCGGACGACGAGCGGGCGGGGCTGCGCCCGGCGATGGTTTCGCGCGTTTACAACCACCCGTGGGAAGTGTTTCGGCGTCGGGCGAACCCGTACCCCAAGGGCGCCAGCGTGCTGCATATGCTGCGGATGAAGCTGGGCGACGATGTGTTCTTTGACGCGGTCGCGGAGTATGTGGATCGGTACAAGTACGGCACCGTGGAGACGGCGGACCTGCGCCGGA
The DNA here is from genome assembly GCA_965227605.1 of Phycisphaerales bacterium. Classification (GTDB taxonomy): domain Bacteria; phylum Planctomycetota; class Phycisphaerae; order Phycisphaerales; family UBA1924; genus CALNYS01. The sequence goes on from OZ245745.1 coordinate 2,116,197, forward strand.
CGCTCGAGGATGTTTCGGGGTTGTCGCTGGATCGGTTCTTCCAGCAGTGGGTGCACCAGCCTGGCGTGCCGGAGCTGACGGTGAGCGGGAGCTATGACCTAGAGTCGCAGGAGCTTCTGCTGACGGTGGAGCAGACGCAGCGGATCGATGAGTTCACGCCGGCGTTCGCGTTTGATCTGCCGGTGCAGATCACGGGGGCCGACGGCGTGATGCGGGAGGTTGTGATCGGCGTGGACTCGCGCCGTCACGAGCGGAGCGTTGCGCTGCGCGAGGCGCCGGCGATGGTGGTGGTGGATCCTGAGCTTCATGTGATTGCACCGACAGAGCTGGAGATGCCCGAGGCGTGGCTGGTCGCGCAGCTGGAGAACGGGCCGACGGTCCCGTCGCGCATCCGCGCAGCGCGGGCGCTGGACTCTGCCGGCGAAGAGGCGGTGACCGCGCTGCGCTACGCGCTCTTTGATCCTGAGAATCACTACACGGTGCGCGGCGCTGCGGCGCGGGCTCTGGCGGACAACGCGGCGTATGACCCGGTGCTGACGATCGCCGGCGACGGGCGTGAGAACGCGCGCACGCGGGCGGCGGCGATCAACGCGCTGCGCGGGGTTGAGGCAGACGGCGAGCAGGCGCTGAACATGATGCGCAAGCTGGCGATCGACTCGACGATTCCCTACGGCGTGCGGGCGAGCGCCCTGCGGTTCGTCGGGGCGATGGGGACGGCGGAGGATGTTGGCATCGTGCAGACCGGGCTGCGTTCAGAAAGCCGGGATGACGATGTTCGGACCGCGGCGCTGCGGGCGCTGGGGGATCTGGACACCGCCGCCGCGCTGGAGATGGCGCTGCCGTTTGTCGCGGAAGGCTGGCTGAGCCGGACGAGGCCGGTGGCGATCGGGGTGGTGGCGGACCTGGCGCATCACGACCGGGAGACGGCGTACGACGCGGTGGCGCCGGTGCTGACGGACAAGCGCGAGGCGCGGGCGCGGACGGCGGCGGTGGCGGCGCTGGTTGAGATCGAGGACGAGCGCGGGGTCGAACGCCTGCGCACGCTGGCGCGGACGCACGAGCACCCGGTGCATCGGGAACGATGCGCCGAGGCGGCGGACCGGCTGGCGGCAGCGCTGGCGTCGGACGCGAGCGATTCGACGATGCGGGAACGGATCGAGGAACTCGAGCGCCGGCTGGAGGAGCTTGAGGTGAAGGGGGAGTGAGCCCTTCCGATCGTGGCACAGATCGCGGACGATCTGTACCACGGCGCCGACTCTGGTTTTTTTGTTCGCAACACACACTGGCAGCGAGCTGCCAGTGGCACCCGTAGTGCACGACCGTTTAGCTCTTCTTCTTCCGTTCGTGCTCGGCCATTGATTCCCAGATGGGCTTGGAGCCGTCGAGAGCGATTTTGGGCTGGTTGGTCTCGGGCTCGTCGGCATCGGCGAGTTCGCGTTCTTGGGCCTTGCGCTTGCGGTAGTCGCCCGAGATGAGTTCTTTGACCTCGGCGCGTTTGCGGTCGCGGATGATGAGGCGGACGGGGACCTCGGCGAAGGGCGTGCGCTCGGCGATGCGGTTGAGGAGGTAGCGCTCGTACTCCTGCTTGAAGAGCTTGGCGTCGTTCACGACCATCACGATGGTGGGCGGGCCGATAGCGACCTGAGAGACGTAGTAGATCTTGGCGTGGCGCCCGAGTTTGCTGGAGGGGCCGCGCTCGTTCAGGATGTCGCTCATGATGCGGTTGAGTTCGCCCGTGGAGACCCGCTCGCGGGCCTGCTCGTGGAGCTCGAAGGCGACTTCGATGGCGTCTTTGAGGCCGCGGCCTTCGGTCGCCGTGGTGAAGACGATGGGGGCGCGGGTGAGGCCGAGGAGTTCTTTTTCCAGGTATTTCTGGTAATCCTCGCTGGTGACCTCGCGCCCGTGGCGCCCGATCTTGCCCTCGGCGAGGTCCCACTTGTTGACGACGATAACGGTCGGCGCGAAGCGCTCCTGGAGTTCCTTTGAGAGGTTCTTGTCGACCTGGGAGAGGCGCTCGGTGGCGTCGATCATGAGGATGGCGACGTCCGCGCGGTCGACGCTGTTGAGGGCACGGTCGCGGGCGTACCACTCGATGCGGTCGGGGATGCTCTTGCGCTTGCGGAGGCCGGCGGTGTCGATGGCGACGCAGACGCGCCCGTCGATCTCGAAGCGGACATCGACGGCGTCGCGGGTGGTGCCGGCGATCTCGGAGACGATGACGCGGTCTTCGCCGGCGAGGGCGTTGACGAAGGTGCTTTTGCCGGCGTTGCGCTTGCCGACGATGGCGAGGCGCATCTGCGGGGCGTCGTCGGGGGTGTCGTGGCGGCTTTCTTCGGGGGCGAGGGCGTAGAGCTCTTCGAGGAAGACGCGCCGGCGGAACTTGTTCTTGGCGGAGACGAGGATGGGCTCGCCGAAGCCGAGGGCGGCGGCCTCGTAGGCGTGGGGCTCCCAGCTCTCGCCGTCGGTTTTGTTGGCGACGACGCGTACGGGGATGTCGCCGAACTCGGCGGCCTTGCGCCGGAGGATCTGGGCGAAGGTCTCGTCGAGGGCTGTAAGGCCCGACTGAGCGTCAACGACGAAGAGGACGGCGTCGGCGGAGCGGACGGCGTGGTCGATCTGGGATTCGATGGGCGCGGAGAGGCGAGCGAGGTCTTCGCCGATCTCGTTGAAGCGTCCGCCCTCGGCGGTGTAGACGCCGTAGCCCCCGGTGTCGACGATCTCGACGAGCTTGGGGTCTTCGGTCTGGAGGGGGCCGAAGAGCTCGACGACGGCGGCGACGCGGTCGCGGGTGACGCCCGGGGTGGGGTCGACGATGGACACCCGCTCCTTGGCCAGGAGGTTCATCAGGGAGGATTTCCCGACGTTGGGGCGTCCGACGATGGCGATGCGGGGGAGGGACATGGCGGGGAGTGTAGGCGGTTGGATACAGGAAGAGGCGGAGGGGAGCCCTCACCCCGGCCCTCTCTCCGGGAGAGAGGGAGGGGATTCTGGAGTTGTCCGGCTTTGTAAAGTCAGGCGCCGGCTTCGGCGAACTGGCCTTTGGCGAGGCGCTGGTAGAGGTCGCAGCGGGTGAGGAGCTCGTCGTGGGTTCCGGTGTCGATGATCTGGCCGGCGTCCATGACGACGATGCGGTCGGCGTTGACGACGGTTGAGAGACGGTGGGCGACGATCAGGCAGGTGCGTCCGGTGGAGAAGTCGTCGAGGGCAGCGGCGATCGCGCGCTCGCTCTCGGCGTCGATCATGCTGGTGGCCTCGTCGAGGATCATGATGGCGGGGTCGCGAAGGATGGCGCGGGCGATGCTGAGGCGCTGACGCTGGCCGCCCGAGAGGGAGGCGCCGCCCTCGCCGAGGCGGGTGTCGAAGCCTTCGGGGAGGCGCTCGATGAACTCGGTGGCGCGGGCGCGCTCGGCGGCGTCGCGGATGGCACGGTCGGGGACGCCGGCCTTGCCCATCGCGATGTTGTCGCGGACGGCGCCGGAGAAGAGGACGACGTCCTGCGTGACGACGCCGATCTGGCGGCGGAGCGAGAGGGCGTCGCGCTCGCTGATGTCGGCGCCGTCGATGAGCACGCGCCCTTCGGTTGGATCGAAGAGGCGGGGGACGAGGGAGAGGAGTGTGGTCTTTCCGCAGCCGTTGGGGCCGACGAAGGCGGTGGTCTGAGCGAAGGGGATGTTGAGATCGACGCCGGCGAGAGCTTCGTGAGTGGCGGACGGGTAGATGAAGCGGACGGACTCGAAGGCGATGGATTCGCGGTGGCGTGGGAGGGCGGGCGCGCGGCTGTCGGCACGCCTGGTGTCAGCCTCGTCAGCGAGGATGCCCGCGAGGCGCTCGGCGGCGGCGTCGGCGGCCTGGAGTTCCTGCACGAGGCGGGTGAGCGGCTTGAGCTGGGCGCCGGCGACACCCAAGGCGACGAGGGTGCCCATGAACTGACCGGGGGCGAGGTGACCGTCGACGATGAGCTTGGTGGCGGCGATGGCGATGGCGCCGACGACGAAGATGGAGACGATCTCGACGACGGGGGTGGAGAGGGCGCGGGCGGTGCGGGCGCGGAGTTCTTGGCGGAGCGCCTCGCGGTTGTGCGCGGTGAAGCGCCCGAGGGCGGAGCGCTCGGCGTGGTAGACCTTGACGACGCGCAGGCCGCTGAGGGATTCGCTGGCGACGCCCATGAGTTCGGCGCGTGATTCCATGGCGCCGTGTGAGGCTTTGCGGATGCGCTTGCCCAGCTTGCGGATGACGGTGTAGAGGAGCGGGGCGGCGACGAGGGAGGCGAGGGCGAGGCGCCAGTCGATGACGAAGGCGGCGACGAAAGCGATGGCGCCGCGGGCGATCTGGGCGGCGGCCTTGCTGGTGACGGAGATGAGGCCGCGCTGGATCATCTCGGTGTCGGTGAGCATGCGGCTGACGAGATCGGACGCGCGCCCGCTGACGCGCAGGAGCGGGAGGTGGAGGGCGTGGCGGAAGATCTCGCGCCGGATGTCGGCGACGGTCGAGGCTGCGACGGTGAGGGAGAAGTACTGGTGCAGGAAGTTGGCGGTGGCGCCGAGGACGGAGAGCGCGAAGAGACCAACGATGATCCACACGACGGACATGAAGGGTTCGTCGGGGAGGCGGTCGATCAGATTCTGGGGGAGCGCGACGGGGCTCTCACCGGCGAGCTGGCGGAGTGTGGACTGCCTCTCGCCCAGGATGTTGTTGAGGATGGGCGGCAGGCTGAGGAGGCCGGCGCCGAGTCCGGCGGCGGAGATCACGGCCATCACACCGGCGAGCACGAGCGTGCCCGTGCGTCGTTTCATGCGAGCGGCGAAGGTCCAGAAGGGCGACATCACACTTAGTATCCGCCCGCTTTACGCGCGAGACAAGGCGGCGTCGTAGAGGCGGGCGAGGTCGGCCCAGAACGTCGGGTACGTCTTGGAGACGCAGGCCGGATCACGGATGAAAACGTTCGGGCGGCGGAGCCCGACGAGCGCGAGAGCCATCGCCATGCGGTGATCGTCGTAGGTGTCGAGCTCGACGGGATCGGAGGACGTGGGCACGCCGCCCTCGATGATGAGGGACGAGGGCGTTTCACGGATGTTCACGCCGAGCTTGGAGAGTTCGGTCGTAGTCGCGCGGAGGCGGTCGCACTCCTTGTCGCGCAGGGTGCGCAGGCCGTTGATGGTGGTCGTGCCTTCGGCAAACGCGGCGGCGACAGCGAGGGTCATGGCGGCGTCGGGGGCCCAGGAGAGATCGAAGCGCGTGCCGCGGTAGGGCGCGTCTTCGCTCGGCGCGATGACAGTGACGCTGCGCTCGGTGCGCGTCGCCTCGGCGCCGAGGACCATCAGCAGCTCAGGGAAGCGCCCGTCGGGCTGGAGGCTGAGCGGCGGCAAGCCCTCGATGGTGCAGCGCGACTCGGGCGTGATCGCGGCGGCCGCTTGGAAATACGTCGCGCCGCTGGCGTCGGGTTCGACGGCGAGGCGGAAGCCTTCGACCGCGCCGGGCGCCACGAAGATCTTGCGCATAGTGCCGGTGGAATCGACGCGGGCGCCGACGCGGCGCAGGAGCTCCATCGTCATCACGACGTAGGGCTTGGAGGTGATCTCGCCTTCCAGGGTGAGTTCGATTCCGCGCTTGGTCCACGGGGCGATCATGAGCAGGGCTGAGATGAACTGGCTGGAGGCCTGGGTCTCGAGCGTGACTCGCCCGCCCTCGAGCTGATCGCTGGTGGGGTCGAGCTGCACAGGGGGGAAGCCGTACTCGCCCGGGAAGCGGGCGGCGAGGCGCATCGAGCGCAGCGACGAGACGAGCCCGGCGATGGGGCGTTTGCGCATGCGATCGGAGCCGTCGATCGTCACGCGCCCATGGGCGAGCGCGGCGGCGGCGGTGAGGAAGCGAACAGCGGTGCCGGCGTTCTCGAGGTAGAGGTTGACGCCGCCGCGGGGTTCGCCGGCGACGCCGCGGACGACGGCGTTGTGGGCATCGATCGAGGTTTCGGCGCCGAGCTGGTCGATGGCCTGGATCATCACGCGGGCGTCGACGGCGTCGAGGAGCGGGCGCTCGAGGACGCTCTCACCCTCAGCCAGGGCGGCCATCACGAAGAGGCGGTTGGTGATGCTTTTGGAGGGCGGCGGGCGGAGGGAGACATCGAAGGGGCCCGGCAGCATCGGGACGGGCAGCGGGTCGGGGAGCTCGTCGAGCGGGCGGCGCATCGTCTGCGCGGCCTCTTCGGCGGGCGCTCGCTCGCCCCACTCAGTCGGCGTCATTACCTGAGGCATCGCTACGGAAGACGGCGACCACGTCCTCGACCGGGACGACAAAGAGGCGGTTGTCGCCCTCGAAATCAACGGGGATGGCGTGCTTGGGGTTGAAGAGCACGCGGTCGTACTGACGGATGGGGTAGTCCTCGTCGTGATCGACCTGGGCGGAGATGCTGACCACGCGTCCGGTGAGAGTGGGGATCTCGATTTTGTCGGGGAGGTGGATGCCGCTCTTGGTCTGCTTCTTGTCTTGGTCCTTGCGCACGAGGACGCGGAGCCCGATGGGCTCGACGGTTTCGAGTTTGGCGGCGCTGGTGTCGCTCTTGGCCATAGCTTCGTATCGTAGCGACCCGTCTCACACCGTCGTCGCCTGGAGCCGAGATGGATCATCTGGCCTCACTGATCCGCGAGATCCCTGATTTCCCGAAGGCGGGGATCGCGTACAAGGACATCACCCCCCTGCTGGCGGACCCGGCGGGGCTGGCGCTGTCGGTCGAGATGATGGTGAACCCGTTCCGCGGGAAGCGGGTGGATCTGGTCGCGGGGGCCGAGAGCCGTGGGTTCATCTTCGGTGCCGCGGTGGCGCAGGCGCTCTCGGCGGGGTTCGTGCCGATCCGCAAGCCGGGCAAGCTGCCGAGCCAGACACATGGTGTGGATTACGGGCTGGAGTATGGATCGGACCGTGTGGAGATTCACCGCGACGCGATCGCGCCGGGGCAGCGCGTGCTGATGGTGGACGATCTGCTGGCGACGGGAGGCACGATGAGGGCGTGCTGCGAGCTGGTGACTCGGCTGGACGCCGAGATCATCGGGCAGACTTTTTTGATTGAGTTGACGGCGCTGGGCGGGCGCGAGCGATTAGAGCCTCACGGGGATGTGTTTGCGGTGCTGCGGTATTAGCCGGCGACGCCGCACCAGGAACGCTTCGCGTGCGTGAGAGCAACGTGGCGGAGGGCCTGCTGCTGCTCTTCGCTGAGGCCCAGGAACTCGATGCCGCATTCCCATTTGAAGAAGCCGGCGCGTCGGATCCAGTGGCAGCGCCCGGCGATGGTCATGGTGCGACCGGCGAGGACGGGGAAGCCGATCTTGCGGATCTCGCCCGGTCGCCAGCGGGTGGCGCGGTAGATGCGCATGCCGTTGACGCTCATGTCGATGACTTTGCCCTGCGAGCAGGAGAGGGAATCGACCATGACGCGCCCGGCGTTCCGGCGCTCGCTTGAAGCGATAGCGGCGTTGCGTGCCAGGGCGTCGAGATTGCTTGACGAGGTCGCCATCTGAGCGTTGCTCCGCGGGCGTCTAGGCCGCGTCCTTCTTCGAGGAACCCTTCCACTTGGCCTGACGTTCGAGCTTTTTCCAGTCCACGTTGTCCTTACTGCGCGGGGGGCCCCAGGCGCGTTTGGCGCAGCCGGTGGCGATCTTCGTGAGCTGGAGCTGCTGCACATCGGTAAGCCCTTCGAACCGGACCCCAACAACACGTCTGCGGCTGAACCAGCGGCGTTTCACCCACATGCAGCGGGCCATCACGCAGAGCTTGCGGCCGTCGGGGCCGATGAACTCGATGGCGTTGGCGTCGTCCTTGTCCCAGTTCTGAGCGGTGGAAAGACGCGCGCCCGTCGAGCTGAGATCAAGAACCTTGCCCGCTGAACATCTGATCTGATCGATGAGAATACGACCCCCGCGACGGCGGTTGTCCACCGAGTCGTCCCTGCGTGTGAGGTCGTGGAGTGCGCGGAAACGTCCCATCACAGGTTTATCGGCGATGCTCGCGGGGTGGGTAAGGCCGGTCGACGCCTGTCGTGAAGCGCCGGGTCGGTTGCGCGGGTCGCGCTGTCCCGGCGCGTCCGAGAACGGCGGCAGCGGTACAGTGCAGCGATGAGCTTCGGACTCTCACGCGGACGCGAACTCGACACAGCGGGCATCCTCATCGATCCCGATGGCTTCCCTCCACTGCCCGAAAACCCGCTGACCGACCCCGCGGGCGGGTGGGTGGACCCGCGGTCGTGGTTCGCGGAACCCGCTCGCCCGTTCGAGCTTGAGATCGGAACCGGGAAGGGGACGTTCATCCTGGAAGAGGCGGCCTCGCGTCCCGTGACGAACTTTTTGGGCATCGAGTGGGCACGGGAGTTCGGGGCGTACGCCGCGGATCGGATCAAGCGTCGCGGGCTGACCAATGCGCGGATGCTGCTTGTGGACGCGACGGAGTTTCTGCGCTGGCGAACGCCTTCCGGGATTGTTGACACGCTGCATTTGTACTTCAGCGACCCGTGGCCCAAGCCGCGTCATCACAAGCGGCGCGTGGTGCAGGATTCGTTTCTTGAGCAGGTCCATCGCGTCCTACGCGATGGCGGCGAGGTGCGTGTGGTGACGGATCATCCCGGCTACTGGGCGTGGATGGAAGAGCACTTTGCGCGCTGGTGCGCCGCCGATCATGCGCCGCGTTATGAGCGAGTGGAGTTCACCGACACCCACCGCCCCGCCGGCGCCGACGAGGGGGAGCTGACCGGCACGAATTTCGAGCGCAAGTACCGCGAGGAGGGGCGGGCGTTCAACGCGGCGGTGCTGCGAAAAATGTGATTTTAGCAGCAGATGGTGTGTGTCAGGGCACTGGCAGCGAACTGCCAGTGGCGCCCGGTTCTCACTCGATGCCCGCGCCGGCGCCGCCCTTGCGGGGATCGCCGGCGGCCTGGTAGCCGCCCTCGACCTGCTTGATCATCTGCACGGCGCCGATGCGTTCCATGCGGCGGAGGGAGTGACCGATTTTCGTCAGATCGAAGCGCATGCGTTCGTTGCGTTTGCTGGTTTTCATCCAGCGCTGGAGTTCCTCGACGTTGTCGGGGTCGATCTGGCCGCCGATGTCCCACTCGGGTTCGAGGTAGAGGGCGCGGGGCCAGACCTGGTCGTGGACGCGGGGCGTGCTGACAGACTCCTCGGCGTTCATATCGAAGACGAGGGCATTGAGGATCGCCTGGGTCGTCGAGGTGATGATGCGCGGGCCGCCGGAGGCGCCGGTGATGAGTTCGACCTCGCCATCTGGGGTGAAGACGATGGTGGGCGACATGCTCGAGACGGGGCGTTTGCCCGGGGCGGGGGCGTTGGCCTCGCTTTGCTTCAGGCGGTAGGCGTTGGCGCGGCCCTTTCGGGTGGTGAAGTCGTCCATCTGGTTGTTGAGAACAAAGCCGAACTCTTCGACAGCGACGAGGGAGCCGAAGTCGGTGTTGATAGTGAGGGTGCAGGCGACGGCGCCGCCATTTGCGTCGATTACGCTGAGGTGGCTGGTGCCGTCGTCGTCGGGGAGCGGGGCGGCTTGCGTGCCGGGGCGGCCGTACTCGTCGGGGGCGCGGGCTTTGTCGGTGAAGACGCGGGCGGCGAGGGTGTCGAGGTAGGTTTCGTCGAGCAGGTCGTGCCACGCGACCTCGGCGTGGTCGGGATCGCCCATGAAGGCGTTGCGGTCGGCGAAGGCGTGCTTGAAGGCCTCGGCCAAGGCGTGCATCCACGAGACGGAGTTGTGCTCGAAGGACTCGAGCGGGGTGTTGGTCGTTTCGCTGTAGCGATCGAGGAGACCGAGCATCTGGAGCATCGCCACGCCGCCGGTGGAGGGAGGGGGCATGACCATGAGTTCGCGTCCGCGGAACGAGCCGATGAGGGGTTCGCGATCGACGGGGGTGTAGGCGGCAAGGTCTTCGATGGTCATCTCGCCGCCGGCTTCTTTGATGCTTGTGATGATCGCCTCGGCGACGTCGCCTTCGTAAAAGGCGGCGGCGCCTTCGTTGGCGATGCGGCGGAGCAATTCGGCCTGCTGCGGGTTCTTGAGGATCGTTCCCTCTTCGATCTCCCCCAGGGCCATCAGATCGTTCCAGACGTAGGCAAAGCTCTCCTGACGCTCGGGGGAGAGGCGGAAGGAGCGGCGGAGATCGCCGGCGGTTTGGGCGTAGTCGGCAGTGACAGCGAAGCCTTCGTCCGCGGCGCGGATCGCGGGCGCGAGGACCTCAGCGAGGTCGAGGGCGCCGAAACGGTCGTGAGCCGAGAGCAGACCCGCGACCATGCCGGGGACGGCGACGGCCTTACCGCCAAACCTGGAGACGCCCGAGGGCTTGCCGCGGAAGTAATCAGGTCCAACCGCCGCGGGCGCGGTCTCGCGGAAATCGATGGCGAAGCGGACGGCGTCGCCTTGTTCGTCGCTGCGGGGGTCGTCTGGGAGGCTGAGGAGGAGGAAGCCGCCGCCGCCGACGCCGCAGGCGTAGGGCTCGACGACGGAGAGCGTGAACGCGGCGGCGAGTGTGGCGTCCAAGGCATTTCCGCCCGCGCGGAGGACCTCGGCGCCGGCCTCGGCGGCGAGGGGGTGGTCGGAGGCGACGGCGCCGCCGGTGTAGACCGCGCCCCGCGCCTGGGGCGCCAGCGTGAGAATGGCTGCGGTGAGTACTGCGAAGACACGTCGCGTCATAGCGCTTTGCTCCTGCGTAGTCGGGCGTCGCGCCCGCGATGCTGCCCATCCTAGCGGTATGGCTTTGGACCTCGCCCCCCGCCGCCACTAGTCTCATCCAACCAGTCTCATCTATCGGCGCGATCGATCGAGAGGAGTTCCCGTGCTGCGACCCTTTGCCTGCCTTGCTGCGTTGCTGATCTCGGCGCTTGCGCTGGGTGTTGAGCCTGAGCGTGTGTGCTTACCGGACCGGCTGGATGATCAGCGGGCGTATGAGGCGGCGGTGCTTGGGTCGGTGTCGAAGGCGCGGCTGCGGGCGCATCACGAGGCGCTGGCGGCTGAGCCGCACCGGGCGGGGACGGCGGGCGACCGGCGGGTGATCGCGTACATCGCGGAGCACTTTGAGTCACTTGGGCTTGAGGTTGAAGTGCATGAGTTCGAGGCGTACCTGCCGGAGCCTGTGTCGGCGCATGTGGAACTGGTGGCGCCGGTGCGTCGGACGCTGCCGGTTCAGGAAATCGCGGTTGAAGGCGACGAGTATTCCGCTCGCGAAGGCCTGAGTTTCGGGTGGAACGCGTATTCGGGGACGGGGGACGTGACGGCGCCGGTGGTGTATGTGAACCGGGCGACGCTTGAGGATTTCGAGACGCTCAAGGAGATGGGCGTGAGTTTGCGGGGGAAGATTGCGCTGGCGCGGTATGGCGGGAACTTCCGGGGGTACAAGGCGAAGTACGCGGAAGAGGCGGGCGCGGTTGGGCTGATCATGTACACGGACCCGGGGGATTCGGGGTATGCGAAGGGTCCGATGTGGCCCGAGGGTGGGTGGGCGAACGAGACGTCAATCCAGCGCGGGTCGGTTTTGACGCTGGATTACCCAGGTGATCCGCTGACTCCCGGAGTACCCGCTGAAGGAGATGTGCGCCGGCTTGATCCGCGCGAGGTGGATTTCCCGCGCATCCCGGTGCAACCGGTGGGGTGGGCGGCGGCGCAGGAGATTCTTTCGCGTCTGGATGGGCGGGCGGTGCCGGATGAGTCGTGGCAGGGCGCGCTGCCGTTCCCGTATCGGCTGACTGGTGAAGATGTGCGCGTGCGTCTGAGCGTGGCGCAGACGCGGCGGCTGGTGCGCACGGCGAACGTTATCGGGACGCTGCGCGGAGCAGAGCACCCGGATGAGCACATCCTGCTCGGATCGCACCATGATGCGTGGGCGTTCGGGGCTCATGATCCGCTGTCGGGGACGATCGGGGTGCTGGAGGCGGCGGAGGTCTTCGCTGAACTCGCACGCGAAGACAAGCGCCCAGCGCGCACGCTGGCCTTCTGCGCCTGGGGCGCGGAGGAGCACGCGATCATCGGTTCGACAGAGTGGGTCGAGGCCAACGAGGCACGGCTGATGCGCCAGGGCGTGGCGTACTTCAACCTCGACGCCTCGGCGGGCGGCCTTCATCTCGGCGCCTCGGCGTCGCCGTCGCTCAAGGCGCTCATCGCGAGCGTGGCGGGGTTGGTTGATTCGCCGGCGGCTGCGGGCGTCTCTGCGCTTGATGAGTGGAGGACGCGCACCGAGACGGGCGCCGGCGATTTACCCCCCTTCGGCAACCTCGGCGGGGGCTCGGATCACGTCGCGTTCTACACGCGCATGGGCATCCCCTCGGCGGGGATCGGCGGGCGCGGCGCCCCGGGGACGGGCTATCACACGCTGTACGACAACCTCGCCTGGTATCAGAAGACCGTTGGCGACGACTACGAATCGGCGGCGCTGGTGACGCGGGTCACGGCGCTGAGCATGGCGCGGCTGGCGAACGCCTCGCTGCTGCCGCTGGATCTCGGCAGCTACGCGACCGACGCGCTTCGTCACGCGGAGGCGCTGGAAGGGCGGGCGAAGACCTTGGGCGTCAGGGTCGATCTCGCGGCGCTGCGGAACGCCGCGGGTGAATTCGCCGCGCAGGCCGAACTCACGCGTGACACGCTCAGGACCGCGGTGGCGGACGGGCGTTTGCGTGGATCGTCGCTCACCAGCGTCAACGCCTTGCTGCTGTCGTTCGAACGGCTGTGGCTCGCGCCCGAGGGGCTGAGCGGGCGCCCGTGGTATCGCAACCGTTTCGCCTGCACGGACCCCACCAGCGGGTACGCGGCCTGGATGCTGCCTGGTATCCGCGTCGCGATTGAGGCCCGCGACCCGCTGCGGGCAAACGCAGCGGCGGACGAGGTCGCCTCGGCGCTCACGTTGATGACCGACGCCCTGCGCACCATGCGGGCCATGACGCCGCCAAGCGCTGACGAGGACTAGTTTTTCCTCGACCGGACCCCGCTCTTGGGGCACACTGGTGTGTGGGAGGCTGCGTCATGAAACTCATTCTACTCACGCTTGCGCTGGCGGCGAGCGCCTCGGCCCAGCCGCTTAGCGAAGACCGTGTGCTGCTGGTCTACAACTCGCAGAACGCCGATTCGCTGGCGGTGCGCAACGCGTACGTCGCCGCCCGCCCGGGTGTTCATGAGTTTGACTTCAACAACGGAGCACTCACCCCCGGCTCCCTGACGCGCGGGCAGTACAACACCCGTGTGCGCAACCCGCTGCGCGCGCACTTGCAGACGAGCGTTCGCGGGGAACCGCTCGCGGAAACGATCATCGCCATCGCCACGACGCGCGGTCTGCCGGCCCGGGTGAACGGCGCGGGTGAGTTCACGCTCGCCAGCCAGCGGGCCAGCCTCGAATCCGAACTCTCCCTGCTCTTTCAGGATCTCGACGCGGCCGGCTCGGGCTCGCTCCCGTTCCAGTATTCGGGCGTCGTCGATAACCCGTATCACTTCGCGATCGATTCGCCGATCGCTGCGTTCTCGCGGACGAATATCCAGACCGCAAACCCGTTCACGCGCCTGAACCTCGGGATCAACCAGGATGTGTGGACATCGAGCAGCCTGACGCCCGGCGACATCTACCTCGTCTGCCGTCTCGACGCCGGCCCGGGCGAGACCACAACGGCGCTCGAAGAGACCATCGCGCTCATCGAGCGGTCGAATGATCCTGCGCAGATGAGCGTCAGCGTCGATTGTGTGCAGGCGCTGCTCGACGAGTTCCCCGCCGCGGCGGATCAGTTCGACGACGACGGCGCGCCGCCGACGTTCCCGAACAACGATGATTTCGACGAGGCCGCGTCGTTCCTGAGCGCGATTGGCGTGAGCGTCACGCACGACCAGACCACCAACTTCATCACCGGCCCCGAACTCACCGACGACGCCCCGCTGCTGGTCCTCGGGACCTACGGCGAGAACCACGACGTGGGCGGCGCCGGCGACAACCCACCCGGCTCGGGGACGTACCTGACCACGTATGACCCGCACCCCGCGGGCGTGCTGGTGACATACGAATCGTTCAGCGGGAACTGCCTGATCGACGGCACGCGCCGTCAGAACCAAGCGTGCTCCACGGACTGGATGGCCCGCGGCGGGTCGTTCGCGATCCCCACAGTCGCCGAGCCACTGACGTTCACGATCGCAGACCTTGAATCGTTCCTGCCCAACATGTACCTGCACAACCTGAGCTTCGCTGAGGCGGCGTACTCTTCGCTCCCGGCGCTCAGCTGGGCGAACACGCCGCTGGGCGACCCGCTGGCGCGTGTCACGCTCGTCACCGGTCAGCCCGCTGATTTCAACGGCGACATGACGGTGGACTCGGTCGATCTCGCCGTGCTGCTGGCCGCGTGGGGCACGCCGGGCGCTGATCTGAACGGCGATGGGGATACGGGTTCGGACGATCTTGCGGTCCTGCTGGCCGCGTGGGGGCCGGCGGGCGGCTGCCCCTGAAAACGCGCTGCTACGGCGCTCCGAGTAGCGAGCCCATCCCCGGGATCTCGGGCAGGCCAAGCTCTTCGCTGAGTCTGCTCATTTCCTTTTGCAGCACGATTCGTGCCTTGGCGCTGGCGTCGTTGACCGCTTCTTTCACCAGCTCCTGACCCATCATGCGGCTCTCGTCACTCGCGCCCATGCCCTGAGCGAACGAGGGGTCGAACTCGACGGACTCGACGTTCATCTTGCCAGACATCACCACGCGCACGGCGCCCCCGCCGCCTTCACCAACGACACGGACCCGCTCGAGCGTCTCCTGCACTTTTTCGCTGATCTCCGCGAGGCGTTCCTTGTCGCGCATCAGGCCCGCGAGGGCGCCCATGGCTTTCATCTGCTCAAACATCATCGTTCCTCTCGACCCGTTCGACGCGCACCACGCGGGCGTCGAAGAGATCCTTGGCTTCCTGCACCAGCGGGTGCTCGATGGCTTTGCGGTCGTTCTCTGAGAGTGTGCTTTCGTCGATGGTCTGGCCCTTGGGGGCTTCGACGAGGACGTCGACCGCAGCGCCGACGGCCTGCTTGAAGAGTTCGCCCAGGCGCTCTGAGGCGCTGGCCGCGGCGCGGTAGTCCTTGGGGTCCTGTACAGCGACGACGGCGCGGTTCTCGTCGACTGATTTTAGTGTCAGCCAGCTCGTAATAGTGCGGTCGCGACGGCTCTGCCCGGCCAGCTCGCGCACGCGTCCCCACACCTCGCTTATGCCGGCGGCGGCGGGAACGGGTGAGAGGTCGGGCTTTGGTTCTGGTTTGGAGGTGGGCGCGTTTGGCTTCGTCTCGATCACGCGCGGCTGCGGCGCGGACCTCGCTGGTGCGGCGGGAGGATCCCCCCCCGCCTTTACGCTTTTTTTGGTGGTGACGCTCCCGACAGCAGCGCCGCCGCGTCGGCGAGGTGCTCGGTGAGGGCCAGGCGCACGATGAGCGCGTCGAGCAGCGCCCGCTGCGACGCCGCCGAGCGCAGGCGCTGCGACACGCTCTCGCACAGGGCGATCATGTGGACGAGGGCCGCGACGTCGGAGCGCTTCGCGAGTTGCCCTAGCGTGGCCCGGGCTTCGTCAGAAAGTTCGACGATGCTTGTCTTATCGCCGCAGGCGGCGAGGGCCATCACGTCGCGGAGCGTTTCGACGAGGGTGGTGATGAGCTGCTCGGGGGCGATGCCGCGGGAAAGCAACTCGTCGGTCTTTTCGAGCGCCGTGCCGGCGTCGGCGGAGAACGCGGCGTCGAGCAGTTCGATCACCACGTCCCGCGGCGGCAGGCCCAGGAGTTCTTCGAGGAGTTCGAGCGTCATCGCCTCGCCCGGGGCGCTCGCGGCCATCACGCGGTCGAGCAGCGAGAGGGCGTCGCGCATCGAGCCCCCGCCCATCCGCGCTACGGCGTGGACGAGCTCGGGCTCGCCCTGCATGGATTCGCGCTCGATCACCTCGCGCAGGTGGGCGGCGATGGCGTCGGTCGAGATGTTGCGGAAGTCGAAGCGCTGGCAGCGCGACTGGATGGTCGCGGGCACCTTGTGCGGCTCGGTCGTGCACAGGATGAACTTCACGTGCTCGGGCGGCTCCTCCATCGTTTTGAGGAGGGCGTTGAAGGCCTCGCGCGTGAGCATGTGGACTTCGTCGATGATGTAGATCTTGAAGCCGCCGCGCATGGGGCGGTAGGCGCTGCCCGAGATGAGGTCGCGGGCCTCGTCGACGCCACGGTTGCTGGCGGCGTCGATCTCGATGACGTCCGTATCGCGCCCGCCCATGATGGCCTCGGCGACGTCGGCGGGTTCATCACCCGGTGCGTTGAGAGCCTTGGCGAGGATGCGGGCCATGGAGGTTTTGCCGACGCCGCGGGTGCCGACGAAAAGGTAGGCGTGGGCGACACGCCCGATCTCGATGGCCTTCTCGAGCGTCCGCGCGACGGCTTCCTGCCCCACGACTTCGTCGAAGGAGCGCGAGCGGTAGCGGCGTGCGAGGACGGTGTAGGACATCGGGGGCGAGTGTACCCTGTCAGGGGGCGGGGTCGGCGGACTCGGAGTGTCTCTTCACGACATCGGCCGTGTGCGACAGGAGTTCCGGGCCGCCGGGGTCGCCGTGGCCTGGGACGACGACCGTTGCTCCCAGTTCCTGGACGCGGGCGAGAGCCGCGGGCCATGCGTCGGTGTCGGCGTCGCCGATGTAGCCCATCCCCTGGCGGTTCGCCGAGAAGCACATGCACCCCGCGAACACCAACTTGCGTTCAGGGAAGTGGGTGACCACGTTGTCGAGCGCGTGGGCGGGGCCCGGGTGGATGATCTCGACTCGCTCGCTACTCAGCTCGAGCACCTGTGTTTCGTCGAGCGGGAACGTCTTCGTGGCGGGGCGCACGCGGGTTTTGGCGAGTTCGGCGCCCAGAGGATCATCCGCGAGATCTTCTGAGAGTGAGTCGAGCTGCGCCCGCCCGTGCTCAGCGTGCAGCTTCGCCGTCATATCGCTGGCCCAGATTTCCGCGCCGGCGTCGAGCATGGTGGCGTTTCCTGCGGTGCAGTCGGGGTGGTGGTGACCGTTGATGACGATCCAGCGGCGCTCGCCGAAGCGTTCGTGCGCCCAGTCGATGAGCTCGACGGTCGCGGCTTCGGTCATGGGGGTGTCGCAGAGGACGAGTGTTGCGTCACCGGCTTCGACGAGGAGCGAGTTGGACGAAAAGGCGCGGGTGTGCGTGACGAGCCATGCGCCATCGCCGCCGGCGTTCTCAAGAGGCTTGATGCGAAGCGAAAGAGTCTGATCGGCGCTGGCGAGAGTGATCAGAGCGTAGAGCGTGATCAGGAACACAACGGCCGTCCGCATGGTGGCTCCTCGGGCTCTGCGCTGCGGGGTTGACGACCAGGACACCGCCGGCGCCGGACGACGACCGCTTATGGCTGCTGCGATCAAGCTCTGACCAGGTTCACGGGCCGCCCTCGCAGCGGGCCCGGTCGTCAACCTCACAGCGCAGGTCGCATGGTACCCGCGCCCGCGACCGGCGTACACTGTGCGGATGAGCAGCGCTGATTACGACCCCGCGCTCGCGACCACCGAAGGCGCCTTCGAGCAGGACCGACGGGCGCGGGCCACGCTGATCCGTGTGCTCCGCGTGGTCGTGCTCCTGCTGATGGGCGCCGTCACGCTGCTGACGGTGCTTCAGATCGGGGACGATCCCGAGGGCTCGTCGCGCGTCGCAGCCAACTGGGAAACGGCCCTTGTCATCGCGATCGGCCTGGCCGCGGCGGTCATCGCTGTCGATGTCTTCACGCCGGTCAAGAAGATCTCCACCATCGGCGGGGTCTTCCTGGGGCTGCTGGCGGGCTTGCTGGCGGCGGTCGCGGTGGGGTTTGTGATCGAGCTGATCGTCGAGACGTATGACCTGGAATCGTCGCGGCTTGTTGGGGCGGTGAAGGTGCTGACGGGCATCGCCCTGTGCTACCTGGGCGTCACCGTTGTTCTCCAGACACAGGACGACTTCCGCCTGCTGATCCCCTACGTCGAGTTCGCCAAGCAGATCCGCGGTGTGCGCCCGCTGGTGGTTGATACGTCGGCGCTGATCGACGGGCGCATCGAGGAGATCGCCCGGACGGGGTTCCTGCTGGCGCCGATGATCATCCCGCGATTCGTCATCGGTGAGCTGCAGCTTCTTTCGGATTCGAGCGACAAGCTCAAGCGGGCTCGCGGCAGGCGCGGTCTCGAAATGGTCACGCTCCTGCAGCGGAACCCGCACCTTGATCTCACCATCGAGGACGTGACCGTCGCCGGGAAGAACGTGGACGCGATGATCGTCGAGCACGCCCGCGAGGTGGGGGCGGCGGTGCTGACGACCGATTCGGGGCTGGCTCGTGTGGCTTCGATTCAGGGTGTCAGCGCGCTGAACCTCAACGACCTCGCCGCCGCGCTCAAACCCAGCGTGATCCCCGGCGAAACCCTCGACATCGAGCTCGTCCGCAAGGGCGAGCAGGCCGGGCAGGGCGTTGGGTACCTCGACGACGGGACGATGGTCGTCGCGGAGAACGGCGCCGGGCTGATCGGCACGCGGGTCACGCTCACCGTCACCAGCTCGCTGCAGACGGCCGCGGGGCGGATGATCTTCGGTCGCCCCGAGGGTGTGCCCGCGCCGCCGGAATCAACGTCCGATCCTGAGCAAGAGCCGGAAACCACTCCGGCGCGCAACGACGACGGCCCCGCTCCGCCCCGTCGCGCCGATCCGCGACGCTCCGGGCGGCGCAACCCTCGGCGGGGATGAGTAGGCTGCCCGTAATGAGCACGCGCCATTTTCTCTGCACGATTCTCCTGCTCGCCTTCGCGCCGCACGCGTTCGCGCAGTCCACGTTCCGTCTCGGCGATGACGGCGAGTGGGTCGAAACGCCTGCGCCGGCCGAGAGCGAGGACGGCGCGGTGATGACCGAGGTGCGGCGTCTCATAGCCGAGGGGCGCCCGGGCTTGGCCTACGAGATCGTCAACGACTGGATCGAGCGCCACGATGAGGAGTCGCTGCCCGAGTCCCCCACGGCCTACCGCCTGCGCGGGGACGCCCTGGTGGCGATGGGCAAGGAGTTCAAAGCCCTCTACGACTACGAGCGCGTCGCCCGCAGCTTCCCGCAGACCGATGAGTTCCCCATCGTCGTCGAGCGTGAGTTCGATATCGCTATGCGCTACCTGGAAGGCCTGCGCGTCAGGGTGCTGGGGCTGCGCCTCGAAGACGCCACGCAGATCGGCATCGAGCTGCTGCTGCGTACACACGAGCGGATGCCGGGCAGCGAGATCGGCGAGCGGGCGGCCATCGCCGTCGCCGATCACTACTACGAAACGCGCGAGATGCGCTGGGCGGTCGAGGCCTACGACGCCTATCTCGCCAGCTACCCGCAGGGACCCAGCCGGGATCGGGCCCTCAAGCGGCGCGTCATCGGCAACCTTGCCCGCTACCGCGGGGCTCAGTACGACGCGACGAGTCTTCTGAACGCTCGGCGTCAGATCGCTCAGCTTCAGCGTGAGCTGCCACTCGAGGCGGAGCGTCTTGAGCTTGACGAGCGCATGGTGAAGATGATCGATGCGGCTCTCGCCGCTCAGACGCTCGAAGCCGCCCGCTGGCGCCTGAAGCGCAACGAGCCGCACGCCGCCCGCTTCCTCATGCTGCGCCTCATCGAAGAACGCCCCGGCACCGACGCCGCCGAGCAGGCCGCGCAGGATCTCCTCGAACGCGGCTGGGCCGAACCGTCGATCATCGAGTCGATGCTGCCCGCCGAAGAGAACGCCGACGGATGAAGCGCTTCATTCTCATCCTGCTGCTCCCGCTGCTGCTCGCGTCGTGCTCGGCCGACCCGACCACCGGCTACGCGAACGTCAGCCCCTACCGCGACGACGTGCGTTCCGTCTCCGTGCCGATGTTCGACAACCTCACCCACCACCACGGCGCCGAGTCGCTGCTCACCCAGGCCCTCATGCGCCGCGTGCAGCGCCGCACCCCTTGGTCGCTCTCCCCCGGCGCCGAGGCCGACACCACTCTCACCGGCGCGATCGTCGCCGTCGAGCTCGAACGCCTGGGTCAGGACCGTGTGACGGGCCTGGGCAACGAGATGGCCGTGGACATCGCCGTCGACTTCCGCTGGGTGGACAACCGCACCGGGCGCTCCCTCGTCGCCCGGCGCAACTTCCGCGGGTCGGCCACCTTCGTCCCGGCTCAGGGCGTGCAGGAGCCCATCGAGATCGGTCTCCAGGGGGCCGTCGAGTCCCTCGCTGAGGGGATCATCAGCGAGCTACGCACGGATTGGTAACGTCCAGGCGTCTATCATCCGACCTATGAGACGCCTACCAGGCGTTTTCACCACGCACAGGCCCCGCAGGAACCCAGATGCCAGACCGACCGGACCAAGACAAGCAGCCGCCCCAGCGCCCTCAGGGCGATCAGCCACCGCCCCAGCCCCGCGTCGGGCGCGGTCTCTTCGGCTGGCTGCTGGTTCTGATGGTGCTCGCGATGCTCGCGATGGTCTTCCACTCGAGCATGAACGCGGGCGAGCGGCTGGAGAACTGGGCCGAGTTCGAGAACCTCTACAACGAGGGCTCGATCCAGCGCGACAGCGTGGAGCTGCGTTCCGACCGTATCGCCGCTCTCAAGGTGCAGATCGGGGACGAGGCCGCCGAGCCGGTCCCCGTCTACCTGCCCGTCTCTGCCGACGCCAAGGATCACCGCATCGAACAGCTCACAGAGCTGACCAACAAGCAGTGGACGGACAATTCCGTCGTCCCTTGGTGGCAGATCCTGCTCTTCAACCCCGTCATCATCATGCTGGTCCTCATCGTGGTCTTCTGGCTGCTGATCGCCCGCGGCTTGCGCAGCGCCGGCGGGGGCGGCGGCATGCTGGGCTCCTTCGGGCGCTCCAAGCACCGCGTCTTCATGAAGGAACAAACGGGCGTCACCTTCGACAACGTCGCCGGCGTTGAAGAAGCGAAGGACGAGGTCGGCGAGCTCATCCGCTTCCTCAAGTCACCCAAGAAGTTCACCCGCCTCGGCGGACGCATTCCACGCGGCGTGCTTCTTGTTGGGCCTCCCGGCACGGGCAAGACGCTGCTCGCGAAGGCCATCGCGGGCGAGGCCGACGTGCCGTTCTTCTCGATCTCGGGCTCTGATTTCGTGGAGATGTTCGTGGGCGTCGGCGCCAGCCGCGTGCGTGACCTCTTCAAGCAGGCTAAAGAAAACTCCCCCTGCATCATCTTCCTCGACGAGATTGACGCCGTCGGGCGGCGTCGCGGCGGCGGCTTCTCCACCGGCGGCCACGACGAACGCGAGCAGACCTTGAACGCCATCCTCGTCGAGATGGACGGCTTCGGCACCGAGGACGGCATCATCGTCGTCGCCGCCACCAACCGCGTGGACGTCCTCGACCCCGCGCTCACCCGCCCGGGGCGTTTCGACCGCCAGGTCCAGGTGCCCCTCCCCGACGTCAAGGGGCGACTCGCCATCCTCAAGGTCCACAGCGAGAAGGTGAAGACCGGGCCCGACATCGACCTCGAAAAAATCGCCCGCGGCACGCCGATGTTCTCCGGCGCCGACCTCGCCGCCATCATCAACGAGGCCGCTATCGCCGCAACCATGGCCGACAAGGACTTCATCGAGCACGAGGACCTCGAAGAGGCCCGCGACAAGGTCCGTTTCGGGCGGGCCCGCAAGAGCCGTACGATCGAAGAAGAGGAACGCGTCGCCACCAGCTACCACGAGGCCGGACACGCCGTCCTCCAGGTCCTCACCCCCCACGCCGACCCCCTGCACAAGGTCACCATCATCCCCCGCGGCGAGTACGGCGGCGCCTCCATGTCCCTCCCCGAGAAGGACCGCTACGGCTACGGCCTCAAGTGGCTCCGGGCCTCGATGGTCGTCGCCTGCGGGGGGCGCATCGCCGAGGAGATGAAGACCGGCGACGTCTCATCCGGCGCCTCCGCCGACATCGCCCAGGTCACCACGATCGCTCGTCACATGATCCTGCAGTGGGGCATGTCCGACCGCCTGGGCTTCGTGCGCTACGCCTCCGACGACGAGGGCGAGTCGCTCGTTCCCGACAAGGACTACTCCCCCGAAACGGCCCACGTCATCGACCAGGAGATCCGGCGTCTTGTTGACGAGGCCTACGACGGCGCCGAGCAGACGCTGCGTAACAACTGGGCGAAGGTGGAAGCCGTCGCCGAAGCGCTGCTGCGCTACGAGACGCTGACCGCTGAGGAAGTGAAGACGCTCATCGAGGGCAAGCGCCTCGACAAGCCGTCCGTCAGCGAACTCCTCGCCGCCGAGGCGAAGAAGACACACGCCCCGCCGGCCAGCGCCGCGGCGGACGAGGATGACGACCACCTCCCCGACGCCATCCCCCACCCGGCGTAAGACACCGCTTCCGGTTTCAGCGTTACACCCGGAACACCGACCCCAGTTTCTTCCCGAGCAGCGCCGATACGCCTACCAGCGTGACGGTTAGCAGCGCCATGCCCCACAGGCCCATCCCCGACGCGATGCCGGGGCCGTCGCCCAGCCGCTCGCTGAACGCCAGGATCGCCTTGGTGATCGGGTAGTGCTTTTCCTGCTGGGCGAGGATCAGCGAGTCGCTGACTTCCAGCATGGCGAAGGCGAAGGCCAGCAGGCCGCCGGCGATGAGGTTCGCGGCGATGAGCGGGACGATGACGCGGCGCAGGGTCGTCGCGCCGCTGGCGCCGAGCGATGAGGAGGCCTCTTCGAGTTCCGGCGTGACCTGCTGCAGGCCGGCGACGGCGGCGCGGACGACGTAGGGCAGGCGGCGCACGGCATAGGCGATGATCAGCAGCGGCACGGGGTTGGGGTTCGCGCCGACGATATCGATCACGCCGTGTAATGGATCACCCGGCGCGAAGGGCCAGCGCAGGGTCATGGCGACGTAGCCGAAGGCCATGACCAGCCCGGGGACCGCGAGGGGCATCATGGTGAGGGCGTCGAGCAGGCCGCGCCCGCGGATCTTGGTGCGCACGATGAGATAGGCGGCGGCGAGGCCGATGCCGATATCGAGCAGCGAGGCGGAGAGCGCGAGATAGAGGCTGTTGACGATGGAGTTGAAGGCGAGCGGGTGGCCGAGCGCCTGTTCCATGTTGGAGGTCGTCCAACGCTCGGGCAGGACGGACTGGTACCACGAGCCCGGCGCGGCGAATGCCTCGAAGATGACGCCCAGGTGGGGAAGCAGCGCGGCGAGGGTGACGATGGCGAAGGCGCTGGTCGCGAGCAGCCCCCCTATCGGGGACATCTTGACGGACGACCGCCCGCGGAAGGCCTTCATCGAGCCGGCCTGGTGGGCGCGACCGAAGGCGAGCTTGCCGATGACGTAGAACAGGATCGCCGCGGTCAGCATCACGGCGGTGAGGGCGTAGGGTTCCTGGCTGGCGTCCATTTCCTTGACGCCCTGGAAGATCTGCACGGCGGTGACTTTCGAGACATCGAAGACCAGCGGCGTGCCCAGTTCGGTGAAGGACCAGATGAAGACGACTGTGCCGCCGGCGAAGAGGCCCGGGCGGATGAGGGGCAGGGTGATCGTCAGCAGGCGGCGCCACGGGCCCGAGCCGAGAGTGTCGGCGGCCTCATCGAGTGCGGGGTCGAGGTTGGCGAGCGCCGCCGTCGCGTTCAGGTAGACGATGGGGTACAGGTGGAGGGCGAGGGCCACGATGACGCCGAGCATGCGGGCCTCGCCCAGGACGTCGATGTCTGTGCCCAGAAGGGTGTTGAGGGCGCCGGAGCGTCCGAGGATCGCGCGGAGGCCGATAGCCCCGACAAACGGGGGAAGAATCAGCGGGACGAGGATCGCCGCTGACCATAAACCCTTGAGAGGAAAATCGTAGCGGGCGGTGAGCAGGGCCAGGGGCAGGCCGATGATGAAGCTCAGGAGGGTGGTCCACACCGCGATCTGGAAGGCGTTGACCAGCCCCTCGCGGAGCACGGGGTCCTCGAAGACCAGGAGCACGTGGCGGAGGGTGAAGCCCTCGCCCGTAGCGATATCCTCCGCGAACCCGCCGCGAACTGTGAGCCAGATGGGATACAGCAGCCCGAGGCCCAAAATCACGAGAATCGAGGCAAGAGAGGCATACTGGAGAACTGTTCGCCTCGTCACGCCTGCACGCCCCGCTTCCCGACCCCAGCGGGCCGGCGAGTGGTGTACCGCACCCGCCGCAGTCCCGCCAGCCGCCCGGCCCGGAGGCCTATCGCGTTCACACAATGTTTACATTCCGTTCACTCGACGGAGACGCTCGCCCCGGTACACTCTCGTCCCACTTCAGTTCGCGCTCCGAAAGGCCATTTGTGCGCCTGCGAACCGATAGCGACAGACTGTGTTCAGCCGACCGACCACCCTGCTCGGACGCCCGTCAAAGGAGTGCACGATGCGTTCAGGACGTTCTCTCAGCCGTAACACGCGGGCCTTCACGCTTGTCGAACTCCTCGTCGTCATTTCGATCATTGCGCTCCTCATCGGCATCCTCCTCCCCGCCCTCGGCTCAGCCCGAGCCGCTGCCCACCTTGTTGTGTGCGGCGCGAACCAGAAGTCTCTTGGTACTGCTTGGCTGACCTTCGCCGCTGATAACAACGACTACTTCCCTTCTCCCGGCATCATCGGTAAGGACCTGATGACGCAGGACCAGACCGGCCTCGCGCTCGAGGTCGGGGGCAGCGCCACGCAACCCTGGGACTGGGCCGGCGCGCTGGCCTTCGATTACATGGGTATCAACCGCCCGTTCCGGCGTGACGAACGCTTCGCCCTCCTCAACGGCGCTTCAGACCTCGGGCGCAGCAGCGGCGCCGCCGGCGTCTTCGCCTGCCCCGCCAACGCCAACATCTCCATCCCCTTCGATGGCTCCCCGCAGCCGACCGGTATCGACGGCACGGCGTTCCAGCCGCAGCTGGCCATGAGCTACGCCGCGGCCCGGGAGTTCATGTGGTGGGGCCAAGGCGGGAACCAGAAGCCGCGTTGGGCCACGCGCTCAGAGGCGTACCAGGGCGCGTGGGAAAACGGCCGCGGTTCGATGAGCGCTTCAGGGAACTGGTCTCAGTGGCTCCCCGGTAAGTCGCAAACCACGGACTCCGGCTACCGCCCCCGGGTCGAGCAGGTCGGGAACTCGAGCAAGAAGTTCATCCTCGCCGACGGCGCCCGCTACCTGGCCCCGGAGGTTTCCGCGCTCGATCACGAGGTCACGATCGACGCCAGATGGGGCGGCGCCTTCGCCGATGTCGGGGCGTGGGCGAGCGACCCCGCTCCGCTTCACGCCTCGCACGCCTGGCCCATCGGCTCCTTCGACACCGGGCAGGACATGACGCCCGTCAGCTTCCGCCATATCAGCTCCAACAACACGCAGCCCCGCGCGAACGCCCTGCGCTACGACGGCTCGGTGCAGGTCGAGTCGGGCGGGCCGGCAGACGACTTCCGCCGCCCCGAGTTCTGGTACCCCAGCGGCTCTTCCATGCTCCTGAGCAGCATCCCCGAGGTCATGCGCCCCGAGTACGAAGACCTCGCCGACGGCCTGCACGCCTTCGTGTCCCGGGTCCCCCTCCACTAACCCCCCGCCCGGCGCGTGCGTGCGTCGGGCGGTTCTCACCATGTAGTCACTCCCTGTTTCGAGAACAACGACGCCCCCGAAGGGCAGGAGAAGAGAGAGATGATCAACAAGACGAGCCTCGCCGCGGCCCTCGCGGTCGCCGGCCTCGCTGTCCCCGCCATCGCCCAGGACAGCGTCTCACAGAACCCCGGCACGCAGGTCGGCGACGCCCTGGTCCCCTGGGACGCCGCCAGCCAGCGCACCGATTTCGTCGTCGACCTCACCCCCTTCACCACCTCGGGCGGCGCTCAGTTCGGCATCGCGCCGATCCTCAAGTCCAGCAAGACCTCCGAGGCCTTCTTCAGTTCGATCATCAGCGCGCAGACCGTGAGCGCCACCGAGGTCGTCGTCGAGCAGTTCGCCGCGGGCGAGTACCTCTTCTGGGACACCCCCGGCCCCGGTGTGAACACCGCGACCGACGCCAACTCTGACGGCCAGCCCGTCACCCCGGACGCCGAGGGCGAGATCCGCCAGTTCGTCGCGGGCTTCACTGAGTTCTCCACCACCGACGCCGGCGCCAGCCACGGCGCCGCCATCACCGGCCTCGTCCAGTTCGACAAGACCAACCCCTCGCGTCTCTACGTCTCGCGCATCATCGGCGCGACCAGCGGCGCCGATAACACCCAGAACAACGGCGGCATCAACACCGGCACCGCGGACGCCGCCGGCTTCTACTACTTCCGCTCTGACAACTTCGGCGCGTCCGGCCCCAGCCCCATCGCCGGCAACAACATCTTCCGCATCGACCTCCTCGGTCGTGACACCAGCATCGTCAACTCCATCAGTGCCGCCGGCGGCGCCGACGCGACCGCCTCCGAGCGTGTTGTGAATGCCAGCCCCGACACCTACTCCGTCCCCGGCAACATCCCCGCGGACGTCGCCGGCCGCCCCATTTACGCGGGCCTGAACTTCAACGGTGAGTACGCCGGCGAGACCTCACCCGGCGTCGTCACCACGACCAGCGCTCACCTCGCGAGCGACAACCAGCGCGGAACGATCGCCACCTACAAGGGTGATCTCCTCAACAACAGCGGCATTGCCTCAGGGGCTCACATCGCGCGTGAAGCCAGCGGCGCTACCACGGGAATCACCGTGTACAGCGTTGACGGCTCCGGCGCCGTTATCCCCGGCTCGGCCACCAACTTCATCCGCCCCTCCGGCCCCATCCTCGACCGCTTCGAGAACTTCAACGTCGCCGACGTCGCGAACGGCTCCACCGGCACCGTCGGCGAGTTCGACCACTACCACAGCCAGGTCCCCTTCAACGGCGGCAACGGCACCGTGGCCCTCGGGCGCGACGGTCAGGGCAACTCCCTCATCGCCGGCGTCACCTACATCACCGGTTCCGGCAACCAGGACCCCTTCAACGCCATCGTCGTCGGGCGCTTCGACCCGACCGACCCTGACGGCACCATCGAGTGGGGCATCGGCGCCTACATCGACCTCGACAACGCCGGCCCCAACGGCGTCAGCGGCAAGCCCGTCTACGACGACATGGGCAACGAGATCGGCCAACTCCGTCCCTTCCCCGAGATCAACGGCACCCCGGGCATCGGCGTCTCCGGCCCCGCCTTCGACGCCGCCGGCAACATCTGGTTCACCGGCCTTGTCGGCTTCCCCGACGGTAAGGGCGGGCAGTTCCTGAACACCACGCTCCTCCGCGGCGTGTACCAGCCCGACGTCAACGGCGGCTTCGGCTACCGCCTCGAGAAGGTCGTCTCCTTCTTCGATGAGTTCGAGTCACAGAACACCGGCCTCAACTACCGTGTCTTCGGTTTCGTTCTCAACGACGGCAACTCGGTCAACTCCGGCACGTTCTGGTCCAGCAACGTCAAGCAGTGCGCCTGGGGCGGCATGGACCCGTCCGACCTCGACCCCGCCGACCCGCGCTCGACCGCCGGCGTCGTGGTCTCCACCAGCATCACCTACGACGTTGACCAGGACGGCGACTTCAACTTCCAGGGCGTCGCCGACCCCACCTCCGAGGACGAGGCCTACAACGTCCTGCTCTACATCGCCCCCAACGAGAAGGTTGTCAACGACTGCACCGGCGACCTCGACGGCTCCGGCAACGTGGACGCCGCTGACCTCGCCATCCTCATCGCCGCCTGGGGCCAGACGGCTTCCCCGGCGAACCTGGACGGCATGGGCACGGTTGACGCCGCCGACCTCGCCATCCTCATCGCCGCCTGGGGCCCCTGCCCGTAACCCGCGGCGCGAGGCCTGATCTGAATACACTCATCGACGCCCCGGGTCGGAAGGCCCGGGGCGACGCTTCATCCGAGAGGAGACCACCGATGCCCCGATACGCTTCCGCGACCGCCGCCCTCGCGCTCTGCGCGAGCGCCGCTATGGCCTACAACCCTGAGCAGGGCGACTGGAGCAAGGACGACCCCGCCCACCTGCGGTTCATGACCTGGAACGTCGAGGACGGCCTCTGCTCCACCGCCACCAAAACCAACGCCTTCAACGGCTGGAACGCCATCGCCCGCATCGTCGCCGCCGTCAAGCCCGACGTCCTGGTGCTCCAGGAAACCGCCGACAACTCCGGCAACGGCGACGTCTCCGGCGGCTCCATCGATTCGGTCGCCACGATGGAGACTGTCCTCGAACTCTTCATCCACGGCGGCGCCGACCCTTTCCGCGGTGGGACGGTCGAGTCCTACGTCCAGGCCTACGACCCGGATCTCGATTACCCCTTCGTCGCGGTCAGCACCGTGGACGACGGCTTCAACCGCAATATCATCCTCAGCCGCTACCCCTTCGCTGACATGAACGGCAGCGGGCAGTCCGTCATCCACTCGTGGTTCTCGCTCGCCGACGCCTACGCCCCCGGCGGGGGCAGCGGCATCCGCGGCTTCCAGTTCTGCGAGATCGATCTCCCCGACGACGTGTACGCCGGGGATCTTGCCGCGGGCAACGCTCACTTCAAAGCCGGCGGAGGTTCTGACGATCGCGCGGACCGCTTGGAAGCCGCACAGAACGCCGCGTACTTCATCGACTACCATTACAACGGCGCAGGCTCGGGCGTCAGCGACCCCAACAACCGCATCTTCGTGAACCAGGCGACGAGTATCCTTGCCCCGGAAGACGCCGTCATCTGGGGGGGCGACTGGAACGAGGACGAGGGCAGCAACGGGCGGAAGGGCCCCGCCGAGTGGATGACCCGCGCCGCCGTCACCGGGGGTTCCGACGGCACCGACCGCGACCGCTCTGACAGCTCCTTCGACACCGCCACCGATCATTTCACCGGAAACCCGGACACCCGTGGCTCGAGCAAGCTCGACTACGTCGCGTGGCAGGACTCTGTTGCGACGCCCGTCCATCAGGTCATCGTGCGCACCAACACCATCCCCGGCGGCGCCTTCCCGCCGGAACTCGCCTCGTTCAGCGTTCCCACGCTGCTCGCCGGCATCGCCGCGGACCACTTCGCGGTCTGGGTTGATTTCGAGCTACCCCTCGCCGAGAGCAACCCGTGCGTGGGCGATTTCGATAAGTCGGGCGCCGTAGACGCGGCCGACCTCGCCGTGCTGATCGCCGCCTGGGGAAGCTCCGACCCGCAGACCAACCTCGACGGTGTTGGCGCGGTGGACTCCTCCGACCTCGCCGTCCTTCTCGCCGCATGGGGGCCCTGCCCGTCATGAGCCCGGCTACACTTGAGAGATCACCCGCCGCCGCACCCGACCGACGGAGAACGCAACCCGCCATGCGATCCCTGACCGAAGGCCTCGAAGACCCCGCCTCGTCCAGCGCCGCCGAGACGTCAGAAGGCGCCGGGTGGCGTGAAACAATCAACAACGCTCTCTCCGGCGTCGGCGGCAAGGTGATCCTCGCCGTTGTCGTGATCGCGATGCTGGCGTTCCTGTTCACCCGCATCAACGCCGCGACAGGGCCCGCCGAGGGCACAGCGATCGCCAAGCCGCAGGTACGCATCATGAACCCCATCACGGGCGACCTCGCGTGGCACGAGATCAAGATCGGCGCCACCATGCAAGAGGGGTACTACCCCGTCGAGTACTGCTGGAACAACCACAGCGGGGACGGCGTGCCCGTGATCCTTAACTCACAGCTCTACCCCATCGGCGACCCCCGCCGAGACGAGCCCACCACCTGCCCCTGCTGCAACGCCCCGGTCGTGGGTCACAACCCCAAGCCTGAAGAATTCCTGGGCCAGAACCCGACAGACTATGAGACCGGCCGCGCCGCCGACTGCGCGCTTGATCATTACGCGAGCGTCCTCGGCGGCTGACGCGCGATCAGACAGGAGGCGTCAGGGATGACGCGAACCGCCGCAACCGCACTCGCACTCCTCTTCGCGAGCCCGACGCTCGCCCAGGACGAGGCCGACCTCCCCGAGCTCCATACCCCGCTCACCCTCTCCGTCCCGCAGGACAGCGAGGCGGAGAGCGCGTATCCCCTCCTCCCCGAAGGCGCCTACCTCACTGATCGCCTCCTCCGCGTCGTCCCCGTCGGCACGCGGGCCACCGCCGCCGTCTTCATCACACGCGAAGGCGACGCGCCCGTCCGCCCCATGGCGCTCCTGCCCTGCGCCAACACCCAGGCCATCGAGCAACTCGCCGCCAGCGGCGACGACTCCCTCCGCTTCCAGGCCTCGGGCCAGGTCTTCACCTCCCGCGGCCTTAACTATTTCCTCCCGCTTTTCGTCCGCGTCGTCTCAGAACCAACGCCCGAGCTGGAACCGGCGCCTGCTGCGGAACCCGACGAGCAACCCCCCGCCCTCGCCGAGCGCACCCGCGATGACAACGTCGCCGTCGAAGACCTCATCCGCGAGCTCGAAGCCGCCACCACCGCACGCAGCGGACGCACCGCCCGCACCGAAGCCGAAGAACGACCCATCGCCCTCAAGCGCGAGGGCGGCGTCGTCACGCTCCGGCGCGGACGACTCTCGAGCGCCGGCGGCGGCGCCCCCGTTTTCACCTTCGACACCGGCATCAACCCCGACGACCCCGACGTCGACCCGCCCATGCGCCTCATGCCCTGCTCGCTCACCGATGAGATGGAACGCATCGGCGCCCGGCGCGGCGATCACGTCACCATGACCGTCAGCGGGCGCGTCTTCCTCTACGACGAGGCCAACTACCTCTTGCCGACCATGTTCTTCGTGAACCGCGCAGGCGAGGGCGGTCTCTCGAGCGC
This sequence comes from Phycisphaerales bacterium, assembly GCA_965227605.1. Taxonomy (GTDB): domain Bacteria; phylum Planctomycetota; class Phycisphaerae; order Phycisphaerales; family UBA1924; genus CALNYS01. Next base: position 2,146,913 of record OZ245745.1, read on the forward strand.
TCAGTAGGATCGCGAACGCTCGCTCAGGCGGCCATACCGCCCGTGTCGTCGTCCTCGGTCTCCCAGCCGCCCCACGGGCTGTCCGTCATGTGGCGGTGGTGCACGCTGATCACCTTCGCCAGCTGCGCCGCGAAGACGTCCGAGATCGCGCAGATCTCGTCCACCGCCTCGTCCTCAAAGGGACGCGAGCTGTCGCGGAAGAGCGCCATCACCGCCAGGCACTCCCCGTCCTGCCGGCACGAGGAGACCAGCGCCGTCGAGTCCGCCAGCCACGTCGCGTCGTCGCCGATCCAACCCTTCAGCTCGTCCATCGTCGCGAAGCGGAACACGCCCTCTTCGTCCTGGAACCGCGGCGGGATCACATCCGCCAGATGATCCAGCAGCACGTCCGCCGCGTCCTTCGGGCAGTCGAAGTTCACATAGGCGCCCAGGCTGAAATCGCTGTGGTTGGAAGGCAGGAAGACCGCCGCGTTCGTCGGCCCCGTCTTCCGCAGCACATACTCCAGCATCGTCCGCAGAAGCTGCTCGATATCCAGCTCCTGCCCGATCATCGCCTGAAACTCACTCACGACGCCCACCTTCTTCACCTGATCCGCCATGTCCTGATACGCGCCGACGAGGTCGTCGCACATCACATCAACCTGGTCGTGCACGCTCTTGCGCGAGTCGTTCAGCCGCCGGCAGATCTTCTTGAGCCGCTCGACCTTCCGCTCCTGCTGACGCTCCCGCCGGCACGCCCCGATCGCCTCGGTCACGCTCAGGCTCACCAGCTTCAGATCAAAGGGCTTGGCGATCTGGTCCACCGCCCCGGCCCGCATCGACGCCAGCGCTGTTTCTTTGTCGCCGCCAAGCATCACCACCCGCGTCGGCAGGCCCCGCTCGCGGAGGAGGCGAGCGATCGCCAGCCCGCGATCGTTGGGAAGCTCAAGGCTGATGAGTGCCGCGTCGTAATCGGCCCCCGCGAGGGCGCCCAGCGCCTCGTCGTAGCTCGACACCGGGTCACACTCAACGCACGCCCCGCGCAGCGCCCCGGCGAGCGACGCGCTCGCCAGCGCGTCCGGCTCCACGATCAGCGCCCGCCCGATGGTCTCCCGCGTGTCCTCTCGTCCCGTGCCCATCGGCGCGTCTCCCATCACGGCTCACGCCGCGTCTGCCCTCTGCTCGGGCGCCCGGGTCCACTTGGGAAGCACCAGACGCGCGATCGTTCCTTCGCCCGGCTCGCTCTCGAGTTCCAGGCGTCCCCCGTGCTGCTCGACCAGGCGCCGAGCCCGGGACAGACCCAGACCCACACGACGCCCCGCGTCGCAGCGCGAGAAGAACGGCTCGGTCGCCCGCAAGAGCGTTTCCCGATCCATCCCGCGTCCGACATCGGACACGGAGATGACTAATCGGCCATCCGGGGCCGCCGTTTCAGCGCGGAGCTCAACGAACTCGCTCGGCTCTGAATCCAGCGCATTCCGCAGCAGCTCTGTGACGGCTGCGCCGAGCTGCGAACCGTCCACATAAGCCGGGGGCAGCGGGCCCTGCACCCCCAACCGAACGCCGAGACTTTCCAGCCCTTCGTCTGTTCGTGATCGCTTCGCGTCTTTAATCGCTTTGCTCAGAAGATCGGTCACGTCAGCCGACGCCCGAGCGGGCCTGGGCGGCTCGGCGAAGAAGTGCAGATCGCTGATCAGCGTGCTCAGCCGCCCCGCCGCCTCACGGATCGCCGCCACCGAGTTCTCCGCCTCTGGCGTCTCAACCGCCTTCGCCAGAAGCTGCGCCCGCCCGCTGATCACCGCCAGCGGGTTGTTCATCTCGTGCGCCGCCCCCGCGGTCAGCCGCCCGAGCATCGCCAGCGATTCCGCCTCGGCCAGCTTCTCGCGCGTCTCGATCAGCCCCCGGTTCGCATCCGCCAGCTTCTCCTGCAAGCGCCGCGCCCCGTCATGCCGCGACGCCGCCCCGAGCGCCCCAGACCACAGACTCGTGATCGCCGCCATCGCCGGCCCCGTGAACATCTCCGAGGGCAGCTCACGATCGTGCAGCAAGAGCGACGGCTCCCCCGTCGCGCACACCATCGGGAGCAGCCGCAACCGGCGCAGGTCCGGCGCTTCGCTCAACACATCTGCGAGCCACCCAAGCAGGGCCGCGCTCGCCACGCTGAGTTGCGATAGATCAAGCGACTCCCGCAGCGAACGCTCCCCCGGTGGCGGCTCGAACTCCTTGCGGCTCGCCACGAACCCGTCCGTCCCGATCTCCGCCACGACCCACGGGCGGTCCTCCCGCCCCTGGTGCACTACCGCGTAGTACCCGCCGCCGAACAGGCGCGTCGCCGAACGCGCGATCGACTCGTACGCCGACGCCAGCGAACTCACGCTCGGCTCGGCGTGGAACGCCGCCACCTCCGCGAGCGCCCCCGCGTGCTGCGCCGACGCCCGCGCCCGGCGCTCCAGATCGCGGTTCAACCGCGCGAGCTCCCGGTTCGCCGAGACGATCGACTGCATCTGCATATCCGGGCACGCCAGATCATCGAGCCCCAGATCACTCGCCCGCGCCGCCACCTCGTCGTGCAGCGTCGTCGTGAGTTCTTCGACCTTCGCCCGCTCCAGCCCCGCGTGCGCCGCGATCGTCTCCATCGCCGGCGGCGCCGTCCCGTCGCCGCCCCATCCAATATGCAGCGCCCGCGAGAGCCCCACCGCCGCCGACACCATGCGGATGAGCGGCGCGTGCGCCAGATCATCAGGGATCGCCTCGGGGCGCCCGTGCAGCCACATCACGTCCTGCAAAACCACCGGTAACCCCCAGCGCTCGCCCAAGCGTTTGCCGGCGGTGTGATGATCGATGCCGATCAGCTCCCGCTCCGCCTCTGCCAAAGTGCAGCGCCGCACCCGCGCAAATTCCCCCACGCGCTGATACGTCTTGGGCAGCACGCTCGCGAGCGCCAGCTTCCCAAGCCCGTGCAGCAGCCCCGCGGTGAACGCATCTTCTGGTCTGATATCCCCATCCGACTCGCGCGCCAGCTTCTCCGCCCCGCACGCCGCCGCGAGCTGGCGACGCCACAGCCCCGCCCGGTCTACCTCGCCCTCATCCTCCGAGGGCGGGCGTTCCTTCTCCATCAGCTCGTAGATGTGCACACTCAGCAGCGCCGAACGCACCGCGTCCAGCCCCAGCATCACCACCGCCCGTTCGACCGTCGTCACCGCGTCACCCAGGCCGGTGCCCGCCCGTCGGCACATCGACAGCAGCATCGCCGTCAGCGCCGGGTCCGACTTCACCAGCCCCGTGATCTCATCGACCGTCGATTCATCGCTCGACGAGAGCGCGAGCAGGCGCACGGCGATCGGCGACAGCGTCGGGAGCGACTCCAAACGCTGCAGGATCATCTCGACCCGCTCGGGCGTGATGTGCGCGCCGTCACCCATCGCCAGCCTCACCCGGCGATCTGCGCCGCCGCCTGCTCCATCAGTTCCTGGATATCAAAGGGCTTCTTCACAAAGTCGTTGGCGCCAGCCTGCAGGAGCTTCTCAACCTCGGAAGGTTCGACCACGCCCGAGATGAAGACGATCTGCGACTCCGACAGCTCATCGTGCTCGCGAATCCGCCTGCACACCAGGTCGCCGTTGATATCGGGCAGCATGTAATCAAGGAAGATCACCTCGGGCTTGAACGACTCGGTGAGCCGCCCGGCGTCGTAGCCGTTGGCCGCGGTTTCCAACTCGAAGCGGTCGTCGGCGCCGAAGGTGTCGCGGAAGAGCGCGAGGATCTCGGGCTCGTCGTCCACCACCAGCACCCGCAGCGCGCCGGGATCGAGCGGATCCAGAGGGATGTCGTTGGCCCGCATGAACTTCACCAGTTCCGCACGCGGGATGCGCCGGAAGCGCGACCCCGGCACCCGGAAACCGTTCAGCCGCCCGGAATCAAAGCAGCGGATGATCGTCTGCTGGCTGACGTTGCACACCTCCGCCGCCTCGCCGGTGGTGAAGACCTGCTTGTCGCGCCACTTCGACGGCGCGCCGCCCACGGAATGCTCAGCACCGCTCATGTGTGCCTCCCCCGATCAAACCCGGCTTCACGCCCAGCCTCACGAGGCCGGACAACCGTTGAATCTTCTCGGGGTTGCCATCGACGCCCAGCTTGCCGCGCTTGACTCACCGCATCACTTCAACACCAAGCGCGATCGGGTTACGCCGCCGCTTATCGGTCGCCGACGAGCCCATTCACATACGCCGCCAAATCCTCAGGCGTATCAATCCCCCGGTGCCGCGCCTCGCACACCGCCACCCGCATCGCGTACCCGTGTTCCAGAACCCGAAGCTGCTCGAGCTTCTCCGTCTCCTCGAGCGCCGTCGGTTCCAGCGAAACATACGTCCGCAGGAACGACCGCCGGTACGCGTACAGCCCCACATGCTTCAGCGGCGCCACACCACCCCCACCCTCATTCCCGTCTCGATCAAACGGAACCAGCGCCCGCGAGAAGTAGAGCGCATTCCCATCCGCCCCGCGCACCGCCTTCACGATGTGCGGGCTCGCCGGGTCCTCCTCAGGCGCGAAGGGAGAGGCCACCGTCGCCGTCGGCGCGTCCGATTCTTCGAGCGCGTCGATCACCGCCTCGATCACAGCCGCCTCGATCCCCGGCTCGTCGCCCTGCACGTTCACCACCACCGTGTCATCCGCCAAACCAAGAACATCCGCCGCCTCCGCCAGCCGGCTCGCCCCGTTGGGATGATCCGCCCGCGTCATCACCACCTCGCCGTCGAACGAGCGCACCACGTCTGCCACTTTTTCAGAATCCGTCGCCACCACCACCCACGACAGCACCCCGCAGCGCAGCGCCGCCTCCCGCACCCGCTGGATCAGCGGCGTCCCCCCACAATCCGCCAGAACCTTCTCCGGGAACCGCACCGACGCCAGCCGCGCCGGGATGATCGCGACGCGCTCGCTCACTCTGCCCGCAGCTCTTTGATGAGCGCCTGTAGCTCGTCGCGCCGCGCCCGCACGTCGCGGTAACCGATCTGCTTCATCGCGATCGCCGAGGCCAGCTTTGTCGCTTCCTCAGCCGCCTCGATGTCCTTCTCTTCCCGCGCCTTGCCCTCGAGCGCGACCAGAAGGCCGTACCGCAGGTCGAGCGCCAGATCATCATCCGCCGAGTGATGCGCCTCCGTCGCCTGGCGCAGCATCCCCACCGCCTCGGAGTGCCACCCCAGCTTCTGGAACGACTGCCCCAGCAGGTTCAGCACGCGCACGCGCCGCTTCGCGTCGTTCTGCGCCTCCTGCAGGTACTTGATCGCCTCCTCGTACTGCTCCAACAGGAACAGCCGACGCCCCAGCTCGTATTTGTACGCCGTCTCCGTCGGGTAGGCCTTCACTCGGTTGGCGAATTCTTCGGCTTCGAGCTTCACGAACTCGACCTTGCCCTGCTCGAAGGCCTTCGCCGCTTCCGCGTCGCCCGGGCTCGCCTCGGCGTTCTTCTTGAGCGCCGCCAGCTTCCGCTTCGCCCACTTGAGCGTGATGTCCGCCGCCTGTTCGCGCATCCGCTCTTCCTTGAGCGTCTCGTGCCCCTTCAGCAGGACCGCCCGCGCCAGCTTCTCGTCCTCGGGCGTCCCTCGTCCCAGCAGCGCCCGCACGTACTTGCCGATCGAGTTGCGGTCATCAGGCCGCGAGTCGTAATCCGCCTTCGCTTCCTCGATCGCCGACGCCGCCACGTCCTCGCTCTTCACCACCGACTGCTGCTGACGGATCTTCTCCTGCGCCGCCGAGTCCTTGATGTTCTTGCGGAACCCACCCTCCTCGGTCTCCTCGTACCCGCCCGAGGTCATCGCAGCCTTGGCCGACACCTGCTTCACCCGGTCCGCCAGCGGCCCGTCCGAACGATCAAAGGTCAGCGCGTCCTCGCCCGCCTTCGTCGCCAGCTCCCACAGCTCGTTCTTCTCGAAGGCATCGAGCAGCTTGACGAACGCGTCCTTACGCGGCTTGGCCTCCGCCCGCGCGGCCCGCAGCGCGAACTCGCCCAGCCACGCCGCGCTCTCGCGGAGCTGCAGCGCCCCGGCGCTCTCCACCGTCTTGAGCGCCGCGCCCGCGTCCAGCGGCTTGCCCCCCCACTGCAAGAGCGACACCAGATACCGGTTCACTGGGCCCTTGCCATCGACGTTCTTGAGCTGATCCTTCGTCGGCCCAGGCTTGCCCTTCTTGGCCGCGAACGCCTGCGCCGACTTGTAGAAGCTCTCCAGCGCCTCCGTGTTCGCCGGATCGAACCCGATCCCCTTCAGCCAGCACGTCATCGCGTACTCGTAGTTCGTTGACTGGTGGCTCACCTCGGCGTGCTTGAACCAGCTCGCCGCCTTCCCGGGGTCCGGCGCAAAGCCCCCCTTCGACTTGGACGCCTTCGCAGACCCATTCTCCGAGCCGTCGTCGTCGCCTTTTTTCTTCCCGAAGATCGCCAAGCGTCGCTCCCGTCAGCCGCCGAACCTCTCCGGGGCCCGCCGAACCGAAGATGCTACGCCATCGCCGCTCCGAGCGTCAACGCTCTGGCCCCTCAGCCCCCGCACGCCTAGACTCGCGCCGATGTCCGCCAACGCTCCCATAGGCCCCGACGCCCTCTACATCGTCCACTACCCCCACCCCGCCCTGCGCGAGAAGGCCCGCGAAGTCGAAGACATCACCCCCGAGGTCCGCGCCGTCGCCCAGCGCATGCTCGAACTCATGCGTCACGCCGAGGGCATCGGCCTCGCCGCCCCCCAGATCGCCCTCCCCTGGCGCCTCTTCGTCTGCCACGTCCCCGTGTCCGAGGACAACCCCCTCGACTCAGACCCGCCCTGCGCCTCCGCCGAACCCCTCGTCTGCATCAACCCCGAGCTCACCGACTTCTCAAGCGAGCTCGAACCCTACGACGAGGGTTGCCTCAGCCTGCCCGACATCACCGGCGCCGTCCGACGCCCCCACGAGGTCACCCTCACCGCCACCAACCTCGAAGGAAACCGCTTCACCCTCCGCGCAGGCGGCCTCCTCGCCCGCTGCATCCAGCACGAGCACGACCACCTCAACGCCGTCCTCATCATCGACAAGATGCAGCAGCTCTCGCGCATGAAGAACCGCCGCGCCATCAAAGACCTCGAAGCCCAGGCGAGCGCCCGATGAGGCTCGTCCTCATGGGCTCCGGCGCCTTCGCCCTCCCCACCTATCAACGCCTCGCCAGCCGCCACGAGATCAAGCTCGTTGTCACCCAGCCCGACCGCCCCGCCGGGCGCGGGCGCACCCTCACCCCCACCCCCGTCGGCGCCTGGGGCGAAGAAGCGGGCCTCCCCCTGCTCAAATCAGAAAGCGTCAGCCGCATCGACATCGATCAGGTCCGCGCCATCGACGCCGACGCCTGGGTCGTCATCGCCTTCGGCCAGAAACTCTCGCAACCCCTCCTCTCGGGGCGCTTCGCCATCAACCTCCACGCCTCGCTCCTCCCCCGCTGGCGCGGCGCCGCCCCCATCAACCACGCCCTCCTCGCCGGCGACGCCCGCACCGGGAACTCCGTCATCACCCTCGCCGACCAGATGGACGCCGGCCTCGTGCTCGGTCAGAGCGAACGCCTCATCGCCGCCTCGCAAACCGCCGGCGATCTCCACGACCTCCTCGCCGAAGACGGCCCCGATCTCGTTGAACGCGTCCTCGCCCAACGCGCCGCAAACGAACTCGAACCCGTCGAGCAGGACGAGACCGCCGTCACTCTCGCCCCCAAACTCGACAAGAAACGCGACGGCTGGATCGACTTCACCCAGACCGCCCGTGAGTGCCGCCGGCGCATCAACGGGCTCAGCCCATGGCCCGCCGCCACCGCGCAGCACAAGGGCGAACCTCTCAAGCTCCTGCGCGCGGAACCCGCCGAGAGCGACGCCGAACAACCAGGCATGGTGATCGACGCACAAGAAGGCATCGTCTCCTGCGCCGACGGCGCCATCCGCATCCTCGAAGCCCAGCCCCCGGGCAAGCCCGCGATGGAGTGGCCCCGCGTCGCCCAAAGCCTGAGCGTCACCGAAGGCGACACGATCGAAGGAACCCACCCGTGCTGACGCTCTGGGACCTCCTGCCCAAGAAAAAACGCCCGGCGCCGACACCCAAAGTACGCGCCAAGCGTCCGGCTTCAGCGCCGTCGCCGGCCCAGCAGCGATACGAAACACTCACCCGCGAGTGCCTCGCTGAGCACGGTGTCCGCGTGCGCAAGTGGCGCTCCAGCATGTCGGGCGTCGCCTGGGAAGTCCGCTACGACGACGGCACGATGTCCCGCCTCATCGAAGCCCCCAAACCCAAGGGCCCGATGTCCGCCGCCGTCTTCCTCCACGAGATCGGCCACCACGCCATCGGCTTCAACCGCTACAAGCCCCGCTGTCTCGAGGAATACCACGCCTGGATGTGGTCGCTCGCGGAGATGGAGCGCCGCGGCGTGAGCATCACCGACGCCGTACGACGCCGCGTCCACGAGTCACTGCACTACGCCATTCTCAAAGCCGCCCGGCGCGGTCTCAAGAAACTCCCGCCGGAACTCGAGCCCTACCTCGAGCGCCCGCCGCGCCGCCCCCGGCGCGTCGCGTAAAAATCACAGCGCGGCGATCACACTCTCGCACTCACCCGCGATCCGCTCCGCCTCATCGTGCGTCGGCGCCTCCGCGATCACCCGCAGGATCGGCTCCGTGTTGCTCGCCCGCACATGAACCCACGAGGGCGGATCCTCAAAGTCCACCCGCAGCCCGTCCTGCTCATCCATCGCATTCCCAGCGTACTTCTCCTTCAGCGCCCCGATCGCCGCCACGGCCAAACCTTCGCGGATCCCCGCCTTCTTCTTCACGATCGCGTACCGCGGCAACCCATCAACAATCTCTGACAACGTCTTCCCCTCACGCGCCATCAGCGCCAGCACCAGCGCCATCGCTCCAAGGCTGTCGCGGATATCAACCACCGCCGGCCAGATCACCCCCCCGTTCCCCTCACCGCCCAGCACACACCCGCGCTCGCGCATCGACGCGACGACGTTCGCCTCACCCACCGGCGCCCGCACCACACTCGCGCCGAGCTCTGCGGCAACATCATCAATCATTCGGCTCGTCGAGAGGTTCACAGCAAGCGTTGCTCCCGCACCGCCGTCGCCCAACAGTGCCTTCGCCGCGAGCACCAGCGTGTACTCCTCACCGATGTACCGCCCGTTCTCATCCACAATCGCCAACCGGTCAGCGTCCGGATCCTGAGCGAACGCGACATCAACCTCGCTCGATCGCGCGATCTCGGACAAGCTCGTCAGATTCTCCGCCGTTGGCTCCGGAGTGTGCGGGAACACCCCCGATCCATCACACGCGACCCGCTCCACCGAACACCCCAGCGCCTCCAGCAGCATCGCCCCCGCCAGCGACCCCGACGCGTTCACCGAATCCAGCGCCACACGGAACCTCTTCGCCGCGATCTTCTCAACCGGATACACCCGCTCCAGCGCCTCCAACGCTGCTGCCACGTGCGCGTGCGCCGCCGAGTCGTCGCCATCCAGTTCACCAAGCTCATCGTGCCCCGCCCACGCCGCAGCCCCACGCTCGAACCGCTCGAGAATCTCCTGCGCCTCCGCAGGCGCAGGCGCGCTGCCAAGGCGCGTGATCGGCTTCAGCCCGTTCCACTCCGCCGGGTTGTGACTCGCCGTCAGCGCCAGGCCCCCATCCGCCTGGTACCGCTTCACCACGAACCCCACCGTCGGCGTCGTCGCCACGCCCGCATCGATCACCCGCACGCCGGCAGCCCGCAGCGCCGAGACCGCCAGCGCTGCCACCACCTCACCGCCGGCCCGCCCGTCGCGCCCCACCACAACAGCAGGGCGAACAGCGCACCCCGGCTGCGCCCGCAACCACGACACAAACGCCCCGCAAAACCGCGAGATCACCCCGGGCGTCAGCGACGCCCCCACGATCCCGCGCACGCCGCTCACCGACGCCATCAACGGCGCGTCCTGATTTTTCATCGTTTCACTCATCGCGCGCGAGCATAGCACACGCGTTCACGCCGTCAGCAAGCCCAGCTCGCTCGCCGCCAGCTCCGCCGCGATCCGCACGCCCCGCTCCCGCGCGAGGTCAAGCTCGCTCTCGCTCTCCAGCAGGCGCAGCACAGGCCGCCCGGGCTCTTCCGCCCGGCTCGACGCCACCACCGCCGCCTCCCCGCTCTCGAGCGCCACCGACGCCCCCACCGGGAACACACCCGTCACCCGCACCAGCGCCATCGCCGCCCGACGATCGACCTTCCCCACCAGCGCCTCACGACACACGCTCACCAGCGCCGCGTGCGGCTTCATCATCGGACGATGCCCCCGCGCCGCCACCGCCGCGGCAAACCCATCCGCCGCGGCCAGCACCTTCGCCACATCGTGAATCTCATCGCCGCGAACCCCCAGCGGGTACCCCGATCCATCCTCCCGCTCGTGATGCTGCGCCGCAGCCAGCCGCGCCGCCTCGGGAAGCCCCTCCACGTTCTCCATCATCACGGCCCCCGCCAGCGGATGCCGACGCAGCCGCGACACCGCAATGTCATCCAGCGCCCCATGCGCCGCCGCCGGCTCCAGCACCATCCCGAGATCGGTAAAAAGCCCCGCGATCCCAACGAGCTCAACATCTTTCGACGCCCAGCCCAGGCGCACCGCCATCGCCGAAGCCAGCGCGCTCACCCGCAGCGCGTGCCCCGCCACCGGGTGCTCCTCGCCGGTGGTCATCGTCGCCAGCCGGGCGAACCGATCCGGGTACCCCGCGTACAGATCGACCAGCTCGCGCACCACATACAGCGCGTCATCAACCTTCACGAGTTGCTTGTCGAGCACCGCAGCGTGCATCAACTCAACACGCCGCGCCCGATCATCCCGGTACGCCCGCAGCCGCGCCGCCGAGGGCCACCCCAGCCGCCCGGTCTCCGCAACTTCAACAGGCGTCTCCGCCGTCTCAACCCGGCGCTCGATCGACGCCCACTTGTCAAGCTGATCCTGCAGATCCCGTTCCGCCCGGCGCACCTCACGCGTCCAGCGCGTCCGCGCGTCTCCCTCAGCAGACCGCGCCGCCAGCCGCGCCAGCGCCCCCTCATCAATCGCCTCAGGCCCGGCCAGCGCCTCCCCGGACAGCCCCGCCCGCAGCTCCGCATAACTCGCCGCCAGATACAGCGGCCCCTCGTGCGACTTCTTCAAGGACGCCGCCCGCCCCCGCGACACCAGCGCCCCCGCCGGCAGCAGCTTCACACCCGCGGGCGTGAAAAGCGCCTTCGACAACCGCTGCCCGCCCTGTAGGTCCTTCGCGAAGATCCGGCGCATGCGCAGCCCTCCATCGCCGCTCCTATCGACACGCCAGGCCCCCGCCTGAACCCCCACAATCCCGATTTTCTCGGCCCTCTATACTCAGCTCGTGTACGAGCTCACCATCGAATCTGAATTCTGCGCCGCCCACGCCATCACCATCAAAGGCCAGCGCGAACCCCTCCACGGCCACAACTGGCGCGTCAGCGTCACCATCGCCGGGGACACGCTCGACGACGACCAACTCCTCTGCGACTTCCACGACCTCGAAAAGAAGCTCGCCGAAACCCTCGCCCCCTACCACAACGCCAATCTGAACGAATGCTCACCCTTCGACGCCATCAACCCCACCGCCGAACGCGTCGCCCGACACATCGCCGAATCCCTCGCCGAACAACTCCCCAAGGGCCTCCACCTCACCCGCGCCAGCGTCACCGAAGCCCCCAACTGCAAAGCAACCTACCTCCCACCCTCTCCCCATTCCGATGGGGAGAGGGCAGGGTGAGGGCCTACCACCCCTCCTCACCCTCTCCATCACAAACCGGAACCCACCTAGGGCCCCAACCGAACAACCAAACTCAACCCCTCCCGAGGAGCCACCCCATGCGCCTCGCCGCCGCCCTTCTCGCGTGTTCCACCCTCGTCTCCGCCCAGCCCATCGATTCCCTCGAATCACAGCGCCAGTTCGACTTCTGGCTCGGCGAGTGGGACGTCACCAACCGCTTCTGGGCCGCCGCCCAGGGCGAGGCCATCGTCCCCGGCGCCAAACTGCTCGTCTACCCCGCGCTCAACAGGACCGCCCTCGTCGAGCACTACCGCGGCGCCAACTGGCAGGGCGCCGACATCCTCGGCTTCTCCATCCGCGCCTACGACCCCCACAAAGAAGCCTGGGTCATCCTCCTCAACTGGCCCAGCACAGACGCACCCTTCTGGACCATGGAAGGAAACTTCGACTTCAACCGCGGCCTCTTCTTCGGCGAGCGCCAAGGCCCGGACGGTCAAACCATCACCACCCGCTATACCTTCTCCGACCTCATCCCCGGCTTCTACCGCTGGGAGGTGAACACCAGCACCGACGCCGGCGCCACCTGGACCCACCCCGGCTTCGCCATGCAAGGCGCCCGCCGCGCCGATAGCGCCGCCCCCATCGACACCGCCTGGCTCCACGGCGCAGACATCGACCAGCGCTGCACAGGCGACGAACGCAACCAACTCGACTTCATGACCGGCAAGTGGACCGCCGAAACCCGAACGCTCACCGCAGACGGCGAATGGAAAACCGCAACCACCCGCCTCACCTCCCGCCCCATCCTCGCCGGCTGCGCCATCCTGAACACCGAGGAAAACGCCGAACACAACTCCCTCACCACCCTCGCCTACGACACCAAAGCCGGCGCCTGGGTCGCCTACCAAATCTCAGACCAAGCCCCCAACGCCGGCGTCTTCAATCGCTACGAAGGCGCCATGCAAAACGACGAATTCATCCTCACCCGCGCAAACGAAGACGGAGCCACCGAACGCCTGCGTTGGCACGCCATCACCGAAAACTCATTTGAGTGGGAACATGCAACTTCCAAAGATGCCAGCGAAACATGGGTGCTTGACGTGACGGCGAAGTTTACACGCTGGGAATAATTCTGACTCTTCCGCAGAGAGTGGTGACCGGAAAATCACGATAGCTTATGTCTTAAATTATATTTGTTGCACTATTCGCCGAAGATACGCGTCATAAGTAGTTTGTCGCATAGTCAAGTGAGGGGAAAGCTTGGTTCGCTAAATTTTCCTGTACAATATTTACCCAAAAACAAAGCATCTGTGATATCCGGTGCGCCGGAATCAATTAATCGTTGTACAGTGTAATTGTGATACTTGGACATCCATTCGTATTTTTTCATGACGTCAAGTTCGTAGCGATAGCGAGATAGGGATATTTCGATGCAATTTTTATGGTCAGCGAGAACGTATGCGCGACTGCCGGCGAGATGATAAGGCGACAAATAATCGATAAAATACTCTCCATCGCTGTCTTGGCACACGAGCGTTTTGATTTTTCGGGCTTGTAGATCGTCTAATTCGGCGAGAATCGCGAACGAAGGGTATGAAGATCGCAGTAGCAAGATGCGAGGATATTTTGCGAAGTTTTCCTCGGCATAATTGCACTCGACTAGAGCAGGGCCAAAAGAGAAATCAGGACTGGAGTGGGCACTGCCGATCGATACTGCGCCCCTGCATGCGTGGCCATTACAGCTGAGACTGCATTGATAGGTCGCGGTACACGTGAGCAAGAGCTCGAGTTCGTATATGTGTCCACGAGCACCTGGGGATAGGAGCGGGTGAGTAAGGACTAAAAGGTCGGAGATGCGATGAGTAGAAAGCGACGTCGAGTCAGTACTCGAGTACGCATCGATATCAGCGACAGTCGTTGCATTTGCGGATATGGTATGCAATGTGCCGCAGTACTCATTGAGAGTGCATTCATCTGTACTTGCTTCTAGGACGCGTTGTTTTGAGCCAAGAATGTCTACGTACGCAACGAGAGACTCTCGGCAAATAGGACGGCCATTGTCGAAGTAATCGTCCTGTCGCGCCAAGCCCTTACCCCCGCGCCGGCCCCGTCAACTCCTCAGCCCGATTGCTCAAAAGCTCAATCACCCGAGCCAAAAACAGCGCCCCCTCCGCCCCGTCAACCACCCGGTGATCACACGCCAGCGACAGCGGCAGCACCTTCGCCACATGAATCCCGCCGTCGCGGGCCACCACCGCGTCCCGCGCCCGGCCCACGCCCAGAATCGCCACCTCGGGGTAGTTGATCACCGGCGTCGCGAACTTGCCCGCGTGCGAACCCACGTTCGACACCGTGAAGGTCGAGCCCATCAGCTGCTCCCGCGGGATGCTGCGATCGCGGGCCGCGTTGGCGAGCTGCACGATCGCCCGCCCGATCTGCAGCACGCCCATCGTGTCGGCGTCGCTCAAGACCGGCACCGTCAGCCCGTGCTCGGTGTCCGCCGCCATGCCGATGTGGATCGAGGCGTGCCGGATGATCTGCTCGTTCTCGTCATCAACGATCGAGTTCAGCGCCGGGAACTCCCGCAGCGCCCGCGCCACCGCGGAAATCACAAACGGCAGGTACGACAGCTTCTCTCCGCTCGCCGCCGCCGTGCGCTTGCGCACCACGTCCAGCTGCGAAACATCCGCCTCGTCCATCACCGTGAAGTGCACCGCCGCGTTGATCGACTGCCGCAACCGGTTCGCGATCGTGCGCCGCACGCCGCGGAAGGGAATCACCTGCGTCGACCCCGCCGTCGGCGCCGGGATATGCACCGGCTCAGCCGGAGCCGAGGAAGGCGCCGCCGGCGTAGACCGCGGTGGCTCTGTCGAAGGCATGGTCGTCTTCGAAGCAGCGGGGGCCGGAGCGCTTGTACCACCGCCCGACTTCGCCCCCTTCACATCCTTCGCCGTAACCCGCCCGCCCAGACCGGTCCCCCGAACCGAATCAATATCAACACCCAGATCCCGCGCCAAACGCCGCACCGCCGGCGCCGCCAGCGCCTTGCCCGCCGAAGCCGGCATGAGCGGTTCGTCAGAAACCGCGCCCACAACCGTCCCCGCGTCTTCCCGCTCGGTCGGATCAGGGACCTGTTCCTCGGACGCCACCGCGCCCTGCGCCGCCGGCGCCTCATCAGGCGTCGCGACGCCGTTGTCGCCCCCGCCCTCATACGTCACCAACGGGTTGCCGACCTTCAGAATCTCACCCTCAGACCCATGCAACTCCTTGATCACCCCATCCCGCGGGCTGGGCACCTCGACGAGAGCCTTGTCAGTCTCCATCTCAGCGAGGGTCTGGTGCTCCTTCACCTCGTCGCCGACCGACACCTTCCACGCGATCATCTCCGCCTCGTGCACGCCCTCGCCGAGGTCGGGCAGGATGAAGACGTTCGGATCAGAGGAAGTCACATGGCCCATGGTGGTCGCCTCGGCAGGGGTGAAACGGGGTGAACGAACGCCGACCGAACGCCCCATCGCGTCTCCCGGTCTAGCACCACAGGATAGTCGATCCCACGGGAACCAGCCACGCGAACGTGCGTCCGAATACACCCATACCCTTGCCTCAGCCCCAAAAGAGCCGATACTTAGTACACATGCGTTCGCACCTCGTCGCATTCCTGATCGCCGGCCTCATGCTCATGCCCATCGTCCGCGCGACCCCCGCGGGCATGCCGTCCCAAGCGATCGAAGCCGCCTGCGCCTCCTGCGTGCTGCCGATGCCCGCAGCCGCGCCCGAAACCAGCGACAACTGCTGCGATCCCGTCGAGAGCGAAGCTACCGATGAACCCGAAGAGGACGACCCCTGCCGGCGTTGCCCACCGCTCTGCTGCGTCCTCGCCGCGGCCAGCGTGCTGACCGCCCCCGACGCCGCCGGCATCCACTTCTGTGTCATCCCGCGCGACGCTACCGAGCGCCCGCGCGACGAACACGCCGATTCCCGCGCCCTCGCCCCCGACCCCCCCGTCCCCATCACCTGAGTGATCCCAACGTTGCAATCCAGCGCCGCGCGGAAGGTCCGCGCCGGCGCCACCCAACCAACACACTCACCTGCGGGATCCACCCGCAAGGAGATCACTCATGACGACCATCAAGGTCCTACTGTGCGCCGCCCCCGCGGCCTTCGCTCTCATGTCCGCACCCGCGGGCGCGACCAACCTCGCCGCGAGCTGCGCATGCTCCTCCTGCTGCAACGGCGCCGCCTGCTGCTGCGACGAGTGCGACTGCTGCTCAAACGGCTGCTGCTGCAACACCGCCGAAGCCGCGGTTACCGAAACCGAGGCCGACTGCTGCTGCGGCGACGCCTGCCAGTGCGGCGAAGCCTGCGCTTGCGGCGCGTAATCACATCAGCACACGCTGATTGAAACCAACACCCCCGCGTCGCCACGGCGCGGGGGTTTTTCAATGCGCCCTATTCCGGCGGAACCCCAATATCCTCATTCCACAACTCCGGCCGCTCCGTAATAAACCGCTCCATCAGTTCCGTGCAGCGCAGATCATGAGCATGAATCAGCTCCACCCCGCGTGATTCCAAAAGCTCCTCATCACCGCGAAACGTGTGGTTCTCCCCGATCACCACCCGCGGCACGCGATGCAAAAGCGTCGCCCCGCAGCACATCACGCACGGGGAAAGCGTCGTCGCCAGGGTCAGCGTGTGCCAGTCCCGCCGCCGACCGGCGTTCCGCAGGCACACCGTCTCCGCGTGCGCCGTCGTGTCCCCCGTTTGCACCCGCATGTTGTGCCCCACCGCCAGCACCACGCCCTCGCGCGTGCCCAGCGCCGCCCCGATGGGGATGCCGCCCTCCGCGTGCGATTTCTCCGCCTGCGCGAACGCCGCGTTCAGAAGCGTCTGGTCCGCGTCGTTCACGCCCCCGCCGGCGCCTTCGCGTACCGCAGGTACGGCTTCACCTCGGTCACACCCTCGAACATCTCTTTCGCGTCCTCGGTGCTTACCGCCGGCACGACGATGCAGTCGTCGCCCTTCTCCCAGTTCGCCGGCGTCGCCAGCTTGTGATCCGCCGTCAGCTGCAGCGAGTCGATCACCCGCAGGATCTCATCGAAGTTCCGCCCCGTGCTCGCCGGGTACGTCAGCGTCAGCTTGATCTTTTTGTCCGGCCCGATGATGAACACCGACCGCACCGTCAGCGTGTCGTCCGCCTTCGGATGAATCATCCCATACAAGTCCGACACGCTGCGGTCCGCGTCCGCGATCAGCGGGAAGTTCAGCTCTACCCCCTGCGTCTCCGCGATGTCCGCCGACCACCCGTCGTGATCGCCCAGCCCGTCCACCGACAGGCCGAACACCTTCACGTTCCGCCGATCAAACTCCGGCTTCAGCTTCGCCGCCGCGCCCAGCTCCGTCGTGCACACCGGCGTGAAATCCTTCGGGTGCGAGAACAAGACGCCCCACGAGTCGCCCAGCGCCTCATGAAACCGAACCGTGCCCTGCGTCGAGTCCTGCGTAAAGTCCGGGGCCGTATCGCCGAGCTGCAGCGCCATATCGCGTTCCTCCATCAGTAGTGGCGTCAAAACCGTATCAGGTTCCCTGACACGCGTATACAGTGCCCCCATGCCCGCAGAGTGGTACAGCGACGGTCTCCCCTTCGAATGCACCATGTGCGGCGCCTGCTGCACCGGGCCCCCCGGCTACGTCTCCTTCACCAGGGAAGAAGGCAAGCTCATCGCCAAAACCCTCGGTGTCACCTTCGACCGCTTCATCAGGGACTACACCAACGTCGGCCCCGCCGGCCCCAGCCTCAACGAAACCGAAACCGAGCACGGCTTCGACTGCGTATTCCTCGACCGCGACGCCATCCCAGGCAAAGCCGTCTGCTCCATCCACGCCGCCCGCCCCAAACAGTGCCGCACCTACCCCTGGTGGCCCGAAGTCATCAAGAACAAACGCAACTGGGATCGTGAAGCACAAACCTGCGAGGGCATCGGCCGCAAGACAATCGTCCCTGTCGAAGAGATCCGCATCTCTGTCGCGACCATGAAGCCGTGACCGACCCCGCCGTCACCCGATGGATCACCGCCGTCACCACCGGCGAGACGGCGACCAAGCTCGAAGCCATCTACGCCGAAGCCGCCGAAGAAATCACCCGGCGCGCCCCGTCCTGCTGGGCCTCCGGCCGCTGCTGCAACTTCGAGCAGTTCCGCCACCGCCTCTACACCACCGGCCTCGAAGCCGCCTACACCGTGACGCGCTGGAACGATATGAATCCAACCCTCACCATCGAAGGCGTCGACGCCGCCCAATCCCGCGGCGGCTGCCCCTTCCAAGACAAAAACCTCTGCGCCGCCCACACCATCAAGCCGCTCGGCTGCCGCCTCTTCTTCTGCGATCGCACCGCGACCGATTGGCAAACCGAAACCCTCGAACGCCTCCACGCCAAAGTGAAGGCCCTCCACACCGACACAATCCCCTACGAATACGCCGAATGGCGCCACATGCTGCGCAGATTCACCTAATCAGTGGCAACCACACCCTTAAACTCCGCCAACCGCGCCGTCAGCTCTTCCTGCGAAAGCGCCGCAAGGCGGTCGAGCGAAAAACTCTCAATCGCAAAGCTCGCGATCACCGTCCCCCGCGCCAGCCCCGTCCGCAGCATGTCGAACGTCACCGGCTCGCTCCCAAACCGCTCCGCCGCGTGCCGCGCCGCCACATGCCCCATCAAACCCCCCGCAAAGCTGTCCCCCGCCCCCGTCGGGTCCACCACCTTCTCCGCCGGGTACGCCGGGAGCGCCGCCACCCCGTCCCGATGCACCAGCACGCACCCGTGCTCCCCCTTCTTCACCACCGCAAAGCTCGGCCCCATCTCCAAAATCGCCCGCCCCGCCGTGATCGCGTTCCGCACCCCCGTCAGCTGCGTCGCCTCCTGATCATTCAACACCACCCCATCCACCTGAGACAAAAGCTCCGTCAACTCCGGCTTCGCATCCGAAATCCACAAATCCATCGTGTCCGCCACCGCGATCGCCCGCGTCGGGAACTGCGACAACAGATCCATCTGCACACCCGGGTGGTTGTTCGCCAGGAACACGTACTTCGAATCCCGATACGCCTCCGGCGTCCGCGGCGGCGCCTCCGCCAGCACCCCCAGCTCCGTGAACAGCGTCTCCCGCACGTTCATGTCCTCGTGGTACTTCCCGCCCCACGCGAACGTCGAAGACCCCGCCCGAACCTCCAGCCCCTCCACCGACACCCGCGGAAACCGCGCCAGCGTCGTGTGATGCTCGTCATCGAAATCATCTCCAACCGCCGCCACAATCCGCACCGGCGCAAAGAACGACGCCGCCGCGGCAAAGTACGTACACGACCCCCCCAAAACCCGAGTCGCCGACCCGGTAGGGGTCTCAACAGTGTCAAACGCAACAGAACCGGTGACGATGAGTGGCATGGGGGGAGGGTAGCGGGGAATGAACAGCGCGGGTAATAGTCGGTTTACTTCTCGGGCTCTTCGTCGTCTTCTTGCTCGCGGGAAAGTTCGGTAAGTGAGATTTCCCATCCTTCAACACGTAGTGCATGAAGCTCACTGGCAATATTTTGGATGATTTCTAGTAGCTCCTGCGGTGATCTTACGTCGTGATCCTGTGGCGATAGTTGCCGGATGTCCTTGGCCCGTACCGCATCGACGGCAGCATCGCTGAGGACGGATTCGAGTCCGGGCCTCATCTCAGTTTCGTCGATTTCTTTTGGCTGTACTTGTTCTTCGTCGATAGCAGCATCGGCAGTTGGATGCTTGCCCTTACCAAATACGATCGCGAATCGCGATGCCGAGTCATTTTTCTCGAATGGATAGTTTTCTTCACGAGCGGATTTTCGCTCGTAAGAAACATGCGAGTTGTCAACGATGTATTTGAGGCTTTTGAATGACAGTAGACGGTCTTTGCGCTCGCGCCCTCCGAAGATAACACGAAGCAGGAAGAGGCAGGCGTTGATAGTTTTTTTGAAGGGGGACTGGTCCATGGCGTCCCCTTCAGCAAGGCTGGGGTTCTTTGACCCCGGGCATATGATAAAGGTGTATGTGGTCACGAAGTTTGATCCCGTCGTCACCATGCGCACGGATGAAACGGTCAAAGAGATGGATCAACCTCTCAGTAACTTCTTGGACATCTTCTTTGGTCGCGCCTTCGGGTGCTGCGATCTCTAGGCGGTAGCCAATGTTGCCGAGGCGTTCCTCATACCCCTCTTCCGGCCACCCCTCTGGCTCGCTCTGTGGCCAGAGCGGCCCAAAGAACTCGGGTGGGACCGGAGTCTCGTCCGTCCATTCTTCTAATTCTTGTACAGCTAGAAGTAGCTCGTAGTCACGGCGGCCGACGGCGTTGGCGGCAGCGAAGGTGGCGTTGGCGGCGGCGAAGGCGGCAAGGGCGGCGTTGGCGGCAGCGTTGGCATCGTTGGCGGCTAAAGCGGTGTTGGCGGCGTTAGCTGCGGCGAAGGCAGCGTTGGCAGCGTTGGCAGGGGCATTGGCGTCGTTGGCGGCGGCAAAGGCGTCATTAGCGGCGCGGGCGTCGTCGGCGTTAGAGTTGGCTGCGGCGAAGACAGTGTGGGCGGCGAGGGCGTCGGCCTGGACGGGGTAGGCGGCGGTGTACTCTGCAAGAGTAATTGCGTTGTCAACAGCCCTGAGGTGTTGTTTAGGGGCACCGGGCCATGCGGACGCGAAGAGAGGCTGCACACGCCGCGAGCAACGGGCAGCCAAGGCGATGCGGGCGCAACGCTTCAGCTCTACGATTGCTTCACGATCAAGTCGTGATGTTTTGCCTTTCGTCATTCGAACCGATCTCCGTCCGTGTAATGATTATAGGTCTTATGCGTTTCCTCTGACGAGCCTCGTTACTCTGCCCGCATGACGACATCAGTCCCCATCACCCGCTTCGCCCCCTCGCCCACCGGCCTCCTCCACATCGGCGGCGCCCGCACCGCCCTCTTCGCCTGGGCCTACGCCAAAGGCCGCGACGGCCGCTTCGTCCTCCGCATCGAGGACACCGACCAGCAGCGCTCCAGCCCCGAGTCCGAACGCCAGATCCTCGAATCCCTCGCCTGGCTCGGCGTCGATTGGGACGACGGCCCCGAATACACACACCAGGGCAAAACCCTCGGCGGCGACCCCCGCAACGTCGGCCCCTTCCACCAGGCCCAACGCCTCGACATCTACACCAAACACCTCGACCAGCTCATCGCCGAGGAAAAGGCCTACCACGCCTTCGAAACCCCCGAAGAGCTCGATTCCAAACGCGCCGCCGCCCGCGCCGAGAAAAAAGCCTTCCGCTACGACCGTGCGGCCCTAAACATCCCCAAGGAAGAACGCCTCGCCCGCGCCGAAGCCGGCGAGCGCTGCGTCGTCCGCTTCCGCATGCCCGATGAGCCCATCACCGTCGTCGACGAAGTGCTGGGCGAGGTGACGATCCAGCCCGAAGACACCGACGACCTCGTCATCCGCAAGGCCGACGGCTTCCCCACCTACCACTTCGCCTGCGTCGTCGACGACGAACTCATGGGTGTCACCCACGTCATCCGCGGGCAGGAACACCTCATCAACACCCCCAAGCACGTCGCCCTCCAGCGCGCCCTCGGCTTCCGCACGCCCGGCTACGCGCACCTCCCGCTCATCATGAACCCCGAGGGGTCGAAGATGAGCAAACGCGACAAAGACAAAGCCGCCCGCCACGCCGCCAAACAGGCCAGCCTCGAGACTTCACCAATCGCCAGCGTCACCAACGAAGAACTCGCCCAGTGGATGAAGGATTCCAAGTCCCAGCTCCCAACGGACGCCCTCGAATCACTCGCAACAGAACTCAACCTCCAGCTCCCCGAAATCAACGTCGACGACTTCCGCCGCGCCGGCTACCTCCCCGAAACCCTCTGCAACTTCCTCTCGCTCCTCGGCTGGTCGCCAGGCAACGACCTCGAAAAGTTCGACAACGAGTTCCTCAAAGAGCACTTCGATCTCCCCCGTATCGTCAAAACCGCGGCGAGATTCGACCGCAAAAAACTCCTCGCCTTCAGCACCGACGACATCACCCAGATGAACCCCACCGAGTTCGCCACCCGCTGGCGCGCCTGGTGCGAAACCGAAGCCGCCGAACTCCTGAGCAAACTCACCGAAGACCAGTTCGCCCTCATGGCGACCGCCAACCAACCCCGCAGCAAAACCTTCCGCGACGCCCTCGGCTTCTGCGCCTTCTTGCTGCTCGAAACCGACCAGATCGCCTACGACGAAAAAGCCGTCAAGAAGTTCATCCGCAAGAACGAAGGCCAGGGCCTCCGCACCCTCGCCGACCTGCGCGAAACGCTCGCACAAGTTGACCCCTGGGAACCGCAGAACATCCAAAGCGCCGTCGAACACTTCGCCGAACACAACGAACTCGGCATGGGCGCCGTCGCCCAACCCCTCCGCATCGCCTGCACAGGAACAAGCGTCAGCCCCCCCATAGACGCCACCCTCGCCGCCCTCGGCAAGGACACCGTCCTCAAACGAATCAACCGCGCGATAGAACACCTCACGCAAACCGCCGAAGCCTAAACATGACTGTGATCGAGATAGACGGCTCACGCATCACGAACCCGGACACATTTCATGACGTGTTTGACGAAGCTTTTGGTTTTCCTGATTTCTACGGCCGCAACATGAACGCCTGGATTGATTGCATGACCTGTCTCGATGAAGGCGATGGCATGTGCAGTTTGGAAATAAAGCCCGGAGAAATGCTGACGATTCATGTCAAGAATTACAGCGCGTTCAAGGCAGCCACCCCGGAGATGACAACCGCGCTTCTGGAATGCGCTGCGTTCGTGAACTATCGAAGAATGGACATAGGCGAACCACCAATTTTATTGCTCTCATTCCACACGTGATCCAATCCCCTCCCTCTCCCCCGGGGAGAGGGCCGGGGTGAGGGGAAGAAAAATCGCGAGCGAAGCGAGCCCCCTTTTCTGACGTAAGCCGGGTGCACGCACCCCCCGCCCCTACGCCATCCCCGCCAGCCCCAACGTCTCACCATGCACCTTCAATAACCGTCGCTTCAATAGCGCAAACTTCTCGTCATTAAGCCGCGCCGATTCCCCAATAATTTCAGCCGCGTCCCGCCGCGCCATATCGAGCAGCGCCCGATCCCGCTCCAGATCCGCCAGCTTCAGCGCCGACGCGCCCGCCTGCTGCGCCCCCGCGATCTCCCCCGGCCCACGGATCTCCAGATCCCGCTCGGCAAGCACGAACCCGTCCGTCGTCTCCACCATCGCCCGCAGCCGCGCCTCCGCCTCCGAGGTCGTCGCCTCCGCGATCAGCACACACGACGACGCCTTCTCACCGCGCCCAACACGCCCCCGAAGCTGATGCAGCTGCGCCAAACCAAACCGCTCCGCGTGCTCGATCACCATCAGCGTCGCCTCCGGCACGTCCACACCAACCTCAATCACCGTCGTCGCCGCCAGCACATCTACATTCCCCGCCCGAAACGCCTCCATCACCGCCTCGCGCTCCTCCCGCTTCATCCGCCCGTGCAGCGCCGCTACGCGTGCGTTAGGCGCCGACTCTTTCAACTGCTCGACCACCCGCGCCACATCGATCGCCGCCCCACCTTCCCCGCCATCAATCGCCGGCGCCACCACATACGCCCGCTCGCCGTTCTTCACCCGCTCCGCGATGTGCGCGTACACCTGCTCGCGCATCTGAACGCTCACCCGCGTCGTCCTGATCGGCGTCCGCCCCGGCGGCAGCCCCTTGATCGTGCTCACGTCCAGATCCCCGTACACGCTCATCGCCAGCGTCCGCGGGATCGGCGTCGCCGTCATCACCAGCGTGTGCGGTACAAGTGCGCCCTTCTCCCGCTCCGCCGAGAGCGCCGCCCGCTGCGCCACCCCAAACCGGTGCTGCTCATCGATCACCACCACCGCCAGCGATTTGAACCGCACCGCTTCACTCAAAAGCGCATGCGTCCCCACCACCAGATCGATCGCCCCGCTCGCCAGCCGCTCGCGCACCGCCACCCGCTCCGCCGGTGACGCCGACCCCGTCGCCAGCCCCAGCGCCACCCGTGAGCCCTTCAAAATCTCCGAGATCCCGGCGAAATGCTGCTCCGCCAGCAATTCCGTCGGCGCCAGCAGCGCCGCCTGATGCCCGTTCGCCACCGCCGTCAGCATCGCCCCCAGCGCCACCGCCGTCTTCCCCGAGCCCACATCACCCTGAATCAGCCGGCACGCCGGCACGTCCTGCTCCAGGTCCTTCGCGATCTCCCCCGCCACCTGCGCCTGCCCGGGCGTCAGCTCGAACGGGATTCGCGCCGCCACCCGCTCGCTGATCTCCGGGGTCATCGGGAGCGCCGCGGCCTTCCCCGCACCGCGCAGCGCCCGCCGCCGCGCCTGCACCGCCAGCTGCAGGTACAGCAACTCATCAAACGCCAGCCGCCGCCGGGCCGCCCGGATCTCTTCTTCACTCCGCGCTCGGTGCATCATCCGGTGCGCCTCGCGCAGCGAGGGCAGTTCCCGTGACCGCCTGTATTCCTCGCTCAGGTGATCCTCGATCAGCGGGAGCGCCGCCTCCAAAACCGACGCGATGATCCCTTCCAGCCGCCGCGCGTCCAACCCCTCGGTCGTCGGGTACACCGGGCGGATGCGCTCGCCCCGCCGACTCGGTTCCTCAGCGTCACCCAGCAGCTCCCAGCGCGGGTTCGAGAGCTGCAACCCGCCCTCCACCCGCTTCGCTTTGCCCTGCACGCGCAGCGTCATCTCAGGGTGAATCTTCCGCTGCAGATACGTCTGGTTGAACCACACGCAACGCACAAACCCCGTGTCGTCTTCGATGCGGGCCTCAAACTTGGGCCGCCGACCAAACCGCGAGATGCGCGTGTCCGTCACCACCCCCCGCGCCGTCACCACGCGACCCGCAGGGAGCTCCGCGATGTCGTCCTCCGCCGCCTCGTGCTCATGCCGATGCGGCAGGTGCGCCACCAGCCGCCCCACGTTCGTCAACCCCAGCGTCACCAGCGCCGCGACGTCCCGCTGCTGCACGCCGGGCAGGCGATCAACAGGGGTCGTCAGCTCGATCGTCTGCGAAACAGCCACGCGCCGAGAATACTCAGACGGGCGGCGCATCGCGCCGAAACACGCCGTCAAAGAGCGACACCCCGCGCTTCCGCGACACCGGCTCGGCCTTCACGATCGCCACCCGCCACGCCTGGCACGACAGCCGCGCCGTCCAATTGCTCTCCAGCCCCCGCCCCATGCCTTCCAGCACCACCAGGTCAGCATCCCCAACGCTCGCGCAAAATCCGGCATCCAGATCAGAAAGATCAACCAGCGGATCACCCGACCCCGTGCTCATCACCCGAGCCTCATGAAGCTCGGGCACGCGCTCGATCACACTCGCCAACTCCGCCGCCGTGATGTCGTTCAGAGACGCCAACTCGTTCGCCGCCAGCGTCACCCGCGCCCCGCGCCGCAGCAGCTCCCGCGCCAGCGGCAGCATCCCCAGCACCGCGTCCGCCCCCGCGTTGTCCACGAACAGCACAACGTGACGCCAACCATCCAATATCGCGTCATTCAGATGATCGATTCCCCACGGCCGCGCCGGCGCCCGCTCCAGGCACGCCTCGAACGCCGGCCCAGCGCCCTCCAGGAACATCGACGCCGTCTTCTCCGCACCCATATCGAAGAGATTCCCCGCAAAGACGCCGCGGATCAGTTCTTCCAGCCGCCGCTCCTCCGGAACCACGTCGATCGCCGTCAGTCGTGCCGGAAGTACCGCCAGCGCCCGCTCCGTCTCCCGCGCCTTCACCGCCTTGAACGCGTCGTCAATACCGCATTCGCGCAACAAGCCGTCCCGCGCCCGGTCCATCACCAGAATATCCAGCCGATCCCCCAGCGCCCGCGGATCATCACGCAGCGTTAGCACGATCTCAGTAAACCGCCGCTCCGCTTCACCCGCCGCCGCTTCTGAGTACCCGCTCTCGATCGCGCACCGCGCTATGAACCCGATCTGCCGCTCGAAGAGATCAAGCCACAGCGATCGCCCCTCGCCATCGGCGATCAGATCCCAGTCGCACGGGACGTAGTGTTCGACATCAAGAAGCTGCGGGAGCGCGCAACGCCCCGAGCCAGTCACGGATGAGTCAACCTCACCCGCCGAGGACAAAGATCTCGACACGACGGCTCGCCGACTTGTTGCCCTTGGGCTCCGCCGGCCCGAAGGCCGCCACGTACATGCCGTCCTTGTCGAGGCCCTTGGTCGCGAGGTACTCCTCAACCGCCAGCGCCCGCTCGGCGGACAGCCGCTCGTTCGTCTTCCACTTGCTCTTGCGGATCGGGTCGTTGTCGGTGTGACCGGCGATGCGGATCGTCGCCCCGCCGTAGTTGCTCCGCAGCACGTTCGCCACGCGATCCAGCGTCTGCTTCGCCGAGTTCCGCAGCGTCACGCTGCCCGACGAGAAGAGCACGTCCCCCTCCACATCAAGCAGGATACCGCCCGACACCGCCGCGGCCGTCACCCCGGTGATGCCCTCGAACCCCGTCGGCCCGCTCGGCTCAAACGCCGGCGTCACGTTCGCCTGCAGGCGCAGACGATCGTTCTCCGCCGTGAGCGCCCGGACCTCGCCCTCGAGCAACGCCCGCTGCGTCTGATGCTCGCGCAGCGATTCATCAAGCTCGCGGTTCTCCTCGCGGAGTTCCAGATTCTCATTCTCGAGCGCGATCAGGCGGTCATCGGTGCCGGCGCAGGCGCCCAGGGCGGCCACCGGGACCAGAACGAGAAGACGGGTAAGACGCGTGCGATCCATAGCTGACGACCTCCTTGCCGTCGCCGGGGGACGCCCGGCGGTCTGATAATGGAATGCAACCTCAGCAGACCCCGCTTGTCAAGCCCGCCGCACCCTAGGGCAGGTTCACCGGCGCCCGGAAGACCAGCGACAACAGCCCCTCAGCCAAAGGCTTGCAGTACATCACCAGCAGCGTCGCCAGCGCCAGGTGCGGGCCGTAGGGCAGCACCGAGGGCAGACGCACCAGCTTCCCCAGCATCGGCGCCAGCAGCGCCCACGCGATCCCAAAGAACGGCGCCACGAAGAACGCGACCAGCGGGTCGACCCACCCCAGCACCGCCCCGACCCCGGCCATCAGATGGACGTCTCCCAGCCCCATCGCCTCCTTGCCGAAGGCCAGCGAGCCCAGAATCCGCACCACCCACACCACGCCCCCGCCGACCAGCGCGCCCATCGACGAAGCCGCCAGCGCCAGCAGCCACAGCGGCGGCGCCGACGCCGTGGATGTCAGCGTTCCGGTGACTTGATCTTCCGCAAACGGTCCGCTCGCCCGCAGCCCGAACCACGCGCCGATCAGCATCAGCACAACGACCGGCGCGAGAAACAGGCACTCCTTCGCCACCTCCCGCCGCGCGTGCGGGTACTGCGCCCACACCGGCTCCCCGGCGTTCGTCTCCTCGCCGCTCACCGCCCGCCCGCGCAGCACAGCGCCAACGATCAACCCCGCCATACCACCGACCGCCATCCCCGCGAGTTGGTTCCCACCCCGCATGCCCGCAAGCGTGCCGGCAAACATCCCGGCCACCGCCGGCCCTGTCAGCAGCAGCGTCCGCACCAGCACAGGGCCAAGCGCCTCGCCCTCCGGCTCAGAGATTTCCTCGCCGGCGTCCGTCGCTTTTTGCTTCGCCTCTTCGAGCGCCGCCTCGGCCGTTTTCTCCCACTCCTCAAAGTCCGCGAAGCTCCGCGGGATGAGCCGCGCCGCCAGCAGCGCGTTGGCGACTACCAGCCCGATCATCCCGGCGAGCGCCGTGTAGACGAACAACCAGCCGATGCCGCCGTCGGGCGCGGCGATCGTCCATGGGAAGGGGGAGCCGCGCAGCCCGCCCGCCTGCGCGACAAAGTGCGCGTGAACCGGGTGCACGACGAGCGCGATCACCATCACCAGCCACGGGATCACCGCCGGGATCGTGAACGTCTCCGCATCGATGAGCGTCGAGACCGCCAGCGCCCCGACCAGAATGATCCCGATCGCGAACGTCGGCCACATCAGCCGCATCGAGGTCGTCGCCCACTCCGGGCGCCAATCACCAAGATCGATCCCGATGCTCTGCAAGGCGCGGAAGTCCACACCCCACAAAAACCACAGCAGCAGAAACAGCCCGGCGACGAGCAACTCCATCAGCAGGTAGCGCGGGCTGATCTTCACGCCGCAGTGGCGGCACTTCCCCCGAAGCAGCAGCCAGCCGAAGACCGGGAAGTTCTCCCGCCAGCCCAGGCGGGTCTTGCACTTCGGGCACGCCGAGGGGGGTGAGACGATATTCAGCCCTTGGGGCAGGCGGTACGCGACGACATTCAGAAACGACCCCGCGCACGCCCCCAGCGCGAAGATGAAGAGCGCGATCGTCCCCTGCGCCAGCCACTGGTAGAACACGAGGTTCGCCGTCATGCGTCAGCCATCGGCTGAATCGCCCCCGCGGTCATCATCCTGGGCCAAAAGCTCCGTCACCCGCTGCTCCGCCCGCTCCAGACGAGCCCGGCAGGTCTTGATCAGCCCCATCCCTTCCTCAAAGGCCTTGAGCGATTCATCCAGCCCGATCTCGCCGGACTCGATCGCGTCGATCAACTCCTCGACCCGCTCCACGGCCTCCTCGTAGCTGGGCTCTTCGGCTTTGGGTTTCTTCGCCATGCGTGGACGGTACGGCGGCGGGCGCGGCGCGTCTATTCGGGCTCGAAGAGCGACGGTCCCGGATCGTCCTTCCGCAACCGTCGGCGTTTCTTGCCGCCGGAGACAGTCGAGCGGATGGAGCCGTCGGCCAGGCGCGTCACGATCTCGTCGCCGGCTTTCGCATCGGCTGCGGAACGGAACAGGCGGCCGCCCGCGGTGGTTGTGACGGAGTAGCCGCGGCGGAGGGTGGCGACGGGACCGGTGGTCTGGAGCAGGCGTTCCAGTTCGTCGAGGTGCGCGCGTTCGTCGCGCGTGCGGCACGGCGGGGCCGCGGACAGGCGATCGGCGAGTGCGGCGGTCGATTTTGCCCGCAGCGACCGGTTCATTGTGCGCACCAGGCGGTCGTTCAGATCGACCAGCGTTGTGCGCCGGGAGGCGTACACCGCCGCGGGGTGTTTGCGGGCCAGCTTGGCGGCGGCGCGGTGGAGGAAATCGGATTCAGCGTGCAGCCGCTCGCGGAGGGCGCCGGCGAGTTCGCTGCGGCTGGAGCGCAGGCGTTCACCGGCGCGTTCGGCGCGGCGGGTCAGGGCGGAGCGGAGGCGTGAGGACGTGGCGTCGAGCTGGTCGAGCAGGGCCGCGCCGTCGGGGGCGGCGCGGACGGCGGCCTGCGTGGGTGTGGCGGCGCGGAGGTCGGCGACGAGTTCGGCGATGGTGGTGTCCGTCTCGTGGCCGATGGCGGCGACGACGGGCACACCCGACTTCACGATCACCTCGGCGACCTCCGGCTCGTTGAAGGCCCAGAGGTCTTCCATGGAGCCGCCGCCGCGGGTGAGGATGATGGTGTCGAGGTTGAGTTTCTCGGCGTCACGGTTCAGGCGGGCAAGGGCGCGGACGATCTCGGGCGCGGCGTGGTCGCCCTGCACGCGCACGTCGAGGGTGAGGACGTCCACGAAGGGCGCGCGCCGGCGGAGGGTGTCGAGCACGTCCTGCAGCGCGGCGCCGGTTTTGGAGGTAACCACGGCGATGGTCCGCGGCACGCGCGGGATGGGGCGCTTCCGCTCGTCGTCGAACCAGCCCCGCTCACGCAGCTTCGCGATGAGCTGGCGGTATTTGAGTTCGAGCGCCCCGGCGCCGACGGGTTCGAGGGAATCCACGTAGAGCTGCGTCTTGCCCCACTTGGGGAAGTGTGAGATGGAGCCGCTCGCGACAACCTCCATGCCGTTCTCGGGGTCGAAGGGCACGCGTTTGACGGCCGAGGCGAACATGACGCAGCCGAGGACGGCGCTGTCGTCCTTGAGGGAAAAGTACCAGTGGGTGCGGTCGTTGAAGCCGCTGATCTCGCCGGCGACGCGGACCTTCGCGGGCAGGCCCTGCTTGAGGGCGCCATCGATGCGGGCGGCGAGCTGCGAGACGCTGAGCGCCTCGGGCGCGGCGGGCGGCGGCTCGTCGGCCTGCTTCATGCGTTTGGGGTCGAAAGCCTGCCGCTTGGGGGGCTGGTCGTCGGGGTCGGGGGTCGGCGCGTCGAAGAGGCTCACATCTCT
The DNA here is from genome assembly GCA_965227605.1 of Phycisphaerales bacterium. Lineage (GTDB taxonomy): Bacteria > Planctomycetota > Phycisphaerae > Phycisphaerales > UBA1924 > CALNYS01. Next base: position 2,176,899 of record OZ245745.1, read on the forward strand.
ATGATGCGGCGCATGGGAACCGGCGTCGAACGCGAGATCATCCACCGCGGCATTCGCTTTGATCTGGAGCGTCTGCGTATCCCGACCGAGGACGGCGAAGAGGTCATCCGCGAGGTGGTGCGCCACCCAGGCGCCGTGGTGGTCGTGGCCCTTGACGGCAAGGGCGGCGTGGTGCTCATCCGCAACGAACGCCCGGCCGTTGGGCAAGCCGTGTGGGAGCTGCCCGCCGGCACGCTCGAGACGGGTGAAGCGCCTTCGCTGACCGCGGGGCGCGAGCTTGAAGAAGAAACCGGCTACCGGGCCGAGCGGGTGGAGAAGTTGGGCGAGTTCTATACGACGCCGGGCCTGACCGACGAACTGATGCGGGCGTATGTCGCGACTGAACTTTCCCACGTCGGGCAGAAGCTCGATGAGGGGGAGGTGATCGACGCCGAGATCGTGGCGCTCGAGCGCGTGTGGACCATGGTTGACTCGGGCGATCTGATGGACGCGAAGTCGATCGTCGCGCTGGCGCTCGCGCAGCGTCAGGGGTGGCTGTGAGCGGGGGTGAGCGCTGGCGACGGATCGCCGGGCGCATCTTCGGCGACGCCGAGAACCCGCTGGGTTGGGCGCTCCCGATCGGTCGGGTCGCGGGCATCCGCGTGCGGGTGCACCTGGTGTTCATCGTGTACGCGGTGGCGCAGATGCTGTGGGCCATCCCGCGCGACACGCTGGGGTTGGCGTACCAAGCGATCATCATCGGCACGCTTTTCGTGCTCGTGTTGTTGCACGAGTTTGGGCACTGCTTTGCGTGCCGGTGGGTGAAGGGCGAGGCGGACGACATCCTGATGTGGCCGCTGGGCGGGCTGGCGATGTGCGCCCCGCCGAATACGTGGCAGGCGAACCTGATCACGGTGATCGGCGGGCCGGCGGTGAATCTCGCGCTCGTGCCGGTGTTCGCGGTGGCGCTGTGGGCAACGGGTTTGAGCGAGGCGATTGTGGTGAACCCGCTGGCGCCCGTCGCGCCGCTGGCGCTGGCGGATTCGTACTGGCTAGCGGCGCTGATCATCGCGCACGTCGTCAACATCACGCTGCTGGCGTTCAACGTGCTGTGCCCGATGTTCCCGCTGGATGGCGGGCGGATCGTGCAGTGTCTGGTGTGGTCGCGGACGAGCGAGCGGCGCTCGATGGAGATCGCGGTGATCGTAGGTTTTGTCGGGGCGGCGCTGCTCGGCGTGCTGGCGCTGGTGAGCGACCGGACGATGCTGCTGGCGATCGCCATGTTCGGCGGGCTGGTGTGCTACAACGAACGCCGCCAGTTGCGGACGGAGGATGCGCTGGGAGGGGCGGAGTATCTGATCGCAGAGGAGCGGGGCGAGCGCGAACGCCGCCAGCGGGAACGCGAGCGGGAGGAGAAAGACGCGGCGGAGGAAGACCGCGTGCTGGCGAAGATCGCGGCGGAGGGGATGGGGTCGCTGACGCGGGGGGAGAAGAAGGTTTTGGAGCGGGCGACGGAGCGGCGGGGTGGCGGCCGCTAAATCGAGCGTGTCGCGGCTTTGGGTCGATGATTTCACTCAGACGAGGGAGATCTCGATGGCATTATATCTCAGCGTGTTGTTTTCAGTTCTCGCGGCGCCACCCGTGTCGGGCGAGGTCGTTCATGAGACCCGGGTCTTTCGCGCTGCGGATGCGATGGACTATGACTGGTTTGGCAGCGACGTAGCAGTTGGCGACGGCATAATCGCGATCGGAGCGCCCGGACATAGCGGCGCCTTCGGCTCCAGAGGACTGCCTAACAACGGCGCTGTGTACGCTTTCGATCTTGCCACTGGCGAATTTAGATATGCATACACCCCAGAAGATACTTGGGTTTTATCATATTTTGGATCTCAATTACATATTGAAAATGGCCACCTGTTCGCAAGTGCACCTGGGGATATGACGAACGGTTTTTCCTCCGGCGCCGTGTATGTATTCGACGCTTTCAACGGTGAGCTAGTTCGCAAGATTGTCGCGCCTGATGGTGCTGCCTATGAGTACTTTGGCTGGAGCATTGACGCACACGATGGGCGAGTTCTTGTCGGTGCTCCTAGCGAAGGCGCAAACGATTCGGGACTCAAACCAACGACACCCGGCGCTGCGTATGTCTTTGACTATCTCACCGGCGAGCTCGTCACCAAGATCACGCTTGATGATAGTGAGCTTTTTGATGAGTTTGGACGCTTTGTGAGCCTCAATGATGATGTCGCCGTGATCGGGCGAACCACGTTCCACAGACCGGATATTCGCAACCAACTGGCGCACGTCTTCGATGCGGAAACCGGTCAGCATCTACGAACGCTGTTCGCTGATGGGGATCCGTTGCTGGAGCGGCGCCCGCATGCGGTTGATATCGATGCGGATCATGCTGTCGTTGGGGCAGTGTTCGCGGAAAACGCCGATCGACCACTCGGCGCTGCGTATGTCTTCGATGTTGAAACCGGCGAGTTGTTGCGGACCTTGACGCGTGCCGCTGCCGATGACGCTGAGGAATTTGGTTTATCGGTGGCAGTCTCCGAAGAGCGCGTGCTTGTCGGTGCGGCGAGCTTTGAGAAGATCGATCGCGTGTACACCTATCTCTTCGATATCAACAGCGGTCGAGAACTCGCGCGGCTGACTCCAGAGATACCCATGATGCACGATGTGTTCGGGGCGTGGGTAAATTTGTCGGGCGCGCACGCGGTTGTTGGCGCGTTTGCTGACAGTGTCAATGGGCCGTCCGCTGGCGCTGCGTATGTGTTCGACCTCTCCGCCCTCCCCTCCCCTGCCGATCTGGACGGCGACGGCTGTGTGGGATCGAGCGATCTTGCCGTGCTGGTCGCCGCTTGGGGGAGTGCGGGGGTAGCTGATCTTGATGGGAGTGGGGTTGTCGGGGATGGGGATGTGGCGGTGTTGTTCAGCGCGTGGGGTTGCGAGTGAAGCCCTGTTCGTGCCGGAGTCGCCTGTGAGTCAGAGGAACTCGACCTCGCCGGTGGCGAGGTGGTGCAGCGCGGGCGCGACTTTGAGGTCGCCCTGTTCGATGAGTTTTTGAAGGATCGGGCTGCGTCTGACGATGTTTTCGGCGGTGAGGCGGGCGTTGGTCTTTGTGACGTCTGCCACGAAATCGTCGTTGGTTGAGGCGCGGTCGCCTTCTGTGGTGACGGCTTCGAGGGCCGGTGTCAGGTGGGCGAGGGTTTGGGTGAGGTGGCCCATTTTGACGTTGTCGCAGGCGCCCATGACGGCGCCGCAGCCGGTGTGGGCGAGGACGACGATGAGTTTGGCGCCGACGACTTTGGTGGTGAATTCGAGGGCGCCGATGGTGTCGTCAGCGGCGTAGTTGCCCGCGGCTCGCACACAGAAGACATCGCCCAGGCCCTGGTCGAAGATGATCTCGGGGGCGGTGCGGGAGTCGATGCAGGCGAGGATGGCGGAGTGGGGTGATTGGGCTTGCGCGGTTTCGCGGGCGCGGGCGAGGTGGTCGCGTTGTGTGGGCGTAGCGCTTCGGAAGCGCTGGTTGCCTGCTTTGAGTTCGGCGAGGGCGGCGTCGGGGGTCATCTTGGTTTGTGTCGTCATTCGTCGTCGTCTCGTCCGAGGGGGAGCGGGTCATCGGCTTCGCCTTTGGTCCAGGCGTCGACACGCGGCCAGACGATCTCGTTGAGGAGGATCTTGGCGCAGGCGGCGGCGGGGATGCCGATGAGGAGGCCGAAGGGCCCGAAGAGGGCGCCGCCGGCGATGGAGGCGAAGAGGATGGCAGGGGTTTCCATGTCCGTCTCCTTGCCCTGGATGACGGGGGTGAGGACGTAGTCGTCGACGGCCTGGAGCGAAAAGTAGACGACCATGGGGCCGAAGATGGTCCACCACCAAGCGTCCTGCCAGGCGATGGCATTGGGTTCGAGGTAGAGGAGGATGATGGCGACGGGGAGGCTGACGAGCGCGGCGTAGGGGACGACGGAGAGGATGCCGGTGATGGGGCCCAGGATGAAGGCAGCGGGGACGCCGGCGAGGAAGTAGCCGATGGTGAAGGTGATTGATTGGATGATGGCGATGACGACGCGGCCGCGGATGAAGGCGGCGATGACGCGGTCCATCTTCCGGAGCAGTTTGAGAATGAATGGCTTTTCTTTTTCGGGGAGGAGTTTCTCGCCGAAGGCGAGCACGTTCGCGTAGCCGGTGGAGAAGAAGAAAAAGAAGAAGAAGGTGAGGAAGGCGGCGAAACCGAACATGCCGGCGCTGGTGATGAAGCCGAGTACTGCTGAGACGACGCCGACGCCGGTGGTGAGCGCGCGCTCGCTGATGGCCCTGGAGTTTTCGTTTGCCCAGGCGGCAGCGCGGTCGAAGGCGCTGCGGAGGGCGCCGGTTTCGTCGGCGTTCTCGGCTTCCTGGGCCTGGGTGACGACGAAATCGCGGAGTGAGCGCCAGCTGTCGTTGGGGAGGGCCTGGTACAGATCGCTGTCGTTGGGGGATTCGACGGAGGCCTGGAGCTCGGCGACGTTGGCGGCGAGGCGGGTGGTGAAATCAATGCCCTGCACGATGGCGATGCCCACACCCAGCGTGAGGGGGATGAGCACGACGAGAACGATGCCGGCGATGATCGCGGCGGCGGCGCCCTGGCGGCTGAACCAACTGAGGCGCGTCATGCGTTTGACGACGGGTTCGAAGAGATAGGCGAGGGCGAGGGCGAGGAGCATCGGCACGGTGACGACGCTGAGCAGGTCGCCGAGATAGAGGATGCCGAAGACGCCCAGGACGAGCAGCACGTCGCGCACCGGCTGGAGCTGCCAGAGGTGGGTGCGCTTCCAGTCGATGGGTTTGGGGGCAGGCTTGTCGGAAGAGCCGTTGGGTGTCGCCATGAAGACGGACGGTACCGGCGGGGGGCGTTCTACGCCATGCGCACGCCGGTGAAGGCCTCGTCGAAGTCGAAGACGCCCTGGAAATCTTCGATGGAGTCTTCGTCGGTCTTGCGGAGGCAGCCGGCCTCGACGAGGGCGAAGACGATGCGCCCGAAGTCTTCGGTGCGCTCCACGTTCCAGGAGCGCATCACGGAGCGGGCGAGGGGACCGAACTGGCTGATGGCGTAGTCGCGGAGGCCGAAGCAGAGCTCGATACCGCTGACATGGCGGCCGCTGTCGGGCATGTCGGGCTCGTCGTCGCGGAGGGTGTCAACGGTGTGACGCAACCCGTCCTGCACGAAGACGAACGCGGCGGGCGGGTACGCGCCCGCGTGCTGCCTGAGTGATTGCCAGTCGGTGCTCACTGCGTGAATACTCCGTTGCGTCCCGCGGGCATTGTAGGCGGGCGGATGGGCGTGGCGAGAGGGCTATCGGCTAGGAGTGGGTTTGCGGTTGAGGACGCCGCCACGCCCTCGGCTGGCGTGAGGGCTTTCGGCGACGACCCAGCGGAGAGGGCGCTCGCCCCAAGCGGAGGCGGGGTTCATGCCGATGCGGGGCGTGCGCACGGCTTTGGGCGCAGGGAGTGGGGTGTGTTCGATCCAGAGAGATCGGCTGGTGGTCATGTCGGCGGCGGTGTGAGCGAGGCTGATGCCGAGGGCCTCACCCAACTTGCCTGGGCCGGAGCAAAGGTCGGTGTCTTTCAGGGGGGTCTTGCGGCTCAGGTGTGTGCGGGCGGCGCGGATGGCGTCGAGGCCCTCGACGGGCTCGGCGGCGCGGAGAAGCACACCAGCGGCGATTCCATCTTTGCCGCACACGACGTTCATGCAGTTGTGGAGGCCGTGGGAGAGGTAGACGTAGGCGAGTCCGGGTTTGCCGAACATGGGTTCGGTGCGGGCGGTGCGCCGGTTGTTGTGGGCGTGGGAGCAGTCGTCCTCGGCGCCGCAGTAGGCCTCGGTTTCGACGATGACAGCAGCGCGGCGGTGACCCTCGACGACGCTGACAAGCAGGGCGCCGATGAGGCGCTGCGCGAGCTGCGGCGCGGGGTAGGCGTAGTCGCTGCGCTTCCAGCGTTTGGTCATGGCGTCAGGAGTTCGGCTTGGGCGGTGGACGCGAGGACGCCTTCGAGCGTGGGCGCGGCGACGCGGACGGTGGTCAGTCCTGACTTCTCGCCGGGTGTGAGCATGAAGCGGGCGGGGTCGAGGTTGAGCGCGGCGGCGCCGTTGACGGTGGCCATGGCGAGGAGTGTGAGGGGGTCGGTGTGGTCGCGTTGGTGGAGGAAGCGCATCTCGTCGAGGACGGCGAGTGTGGGCGGCTTGCCGCGGGAGGCGGGCGGGAGGTTGACGATGGAGTCGGTGCCGAGACAGACGTTGACGCCGGCGGCGAGCATGTCGCGGTAGCGGTGCGGGCCGAGTTCTGCGTGGTGGGCGAAGTAGTGGCTGGAACGGGGGCAGTAGGCGACGGAGGCGCTGGTTTCGCGGAGAAGTTCGATTTCGTCGTCGCTGGCGTCGCAGGCGTGAGCGAGGAGCCAGGGCTGGGCGCGAAGGGCGGGTTCGAGGTGGGCGATGGGGTGCAGGCCGCGCCCGAAGTCGCTGAGCGCAGTTTGGTCGAGCACGCCGAGACCGTCGAGCAAGGTGCGCATGGGGCCGTTGGCGTTTTCGACGAAGCGGCGTTCGGCATCGCTCTCGGCGAGGTGGGTGCAGACGGGGAGCGCGGAATGTGCGGCGGCGGCGTAAAGCTCAGGGCCGGCGGTGTAGGGAGCGTGGGGTGAGAGGCCGAGCGCGACGTTGCTTGCGTTTGGCGGGGTCGCGCGCGTGAGTTTGGCGATCTCTTCGGCGGCTTCGTGTTGGCGGTCGCCCAAGCCGAAGAACTCAATGAAACTCGCGCCGGCGAGAGGCGAGCTGCGCAGTTCTTCGAGAGGTTCGGTGCGTCCAACACCCGCGATGTCCCCCACTGCCGTCACACCTCCGGCCATGCAGCGTTCGACGCCGTGCAGTACGGAGGCGCGGATGCCTTCGGCGTCGTGGCGGCGCTCGGCGAGGATCATTTTGAGCCATGACTCAAAGCCGTCGCGGGGGTCGTAGCCGCGGGGGCCGATGTGGGTGAGGTCGAGGTGGGTGTGGGCGTTGACGAAGGCGGGGAGGAGCACCTCGCCCGGGCGGGCGTTTGGGGCGTCGGTCGGGCTTTCACTTTGTTCGATGGAGTCGAGCGTGCAGGCGGGCCAGGCGGCCTCGTCGAAAGTGATGACCACCTCGGCGGGGGACGCGACGACGCCTGAGGCGTCGATGGCGGCGTCGAAGCGGAGGCGGGTGGTGCGCTGATTCATGCGGAGAACATAGGGTCGTCGATAGGCACAGGTGCGGAAACTCGCGTATCCTGCGCCAACGCGGAAGGAGACCCGTTATGCGCTTTTCTCGACGATCACTTCACATTCTCAGCGTCGCCCTCACCGGCGCCGTCGCTCTCGGCGGCTGCGCCAGCAGCCGGGAGGCGGACGACCTCTACGCGGCCAACCGGGCTCTTGAAGAGCGCAACCTGATGATGCAGCAGGAGCTGCAATCAAAGGACAACACCATCGGTCTGCTGCGAGCCCGCATCGGCGAGGCTGACGACACTGTCGCACAGGTGCGCGACCGCAACAGCGGGCTGCAGGGCGAGCTGCGCCGCCTTGAGGACAGCTACCGCGGCCTCAGCGGGCGCCTCGACCGCGTGTCGCTGGGCGTTGTCGATCCGGCGACCGAGCGGGCGCTGCAGGATCTGGCCGCGGCGAACCCGAACCTCTTCAGCTTTGACTCGCAGCGGGGGATGCTGCAGTTCCAGTCGGATGTCACGTTCGCGCCGGGGTCTGACCAGGTGTCGCCCGCGGCGGCGAATGCGCTTGGACAGATTGCGGGCGTGCTGGGGCAGTCGGCCTCGGGGTACGACCTGCGGATCGTGGGTCACACGGACAACGTGAAGCCCAGCCGCCCCGAGACGCTCCGCAAGCATCCGACGAACCTGCACCTCTCGGCGCACCGGGCGATCAGCGTGCGGAACGTGCTGTCTCGCGCTGGCGTGGCGTCGTCGCGGATGGAGGTCGCCGGCTGGGGCGAGTACCGCCCGGCGGTGCCCAATCGCAGCGGTCAGGGCACGGCGGCGAACCGGCGGGTGGAGATCTTCATGGTCCCGTCGAGCTCGGCGGCGCCGAGCGATCCGGCGCCTGTGACGACGACGCAGCCCGAGCCGGCGGCGCCGCGTGGCGAGGATCCGTTCAAGTAAGGCATCGAATATTCAGACTTTTCGTGACGCCGGCTGCTTTGCGGTCGGCGTTTTTTATGCGCCTGAGGGCCCGACGCGCCGCGTTGCGGCGGGTCAGGGCACCCGGCGTGTTCGGCGTCATTTCGTGGCACAGATCGCGGACGATCTGTATCGCGGCGCTCAGACACTGGCAGCGAGCTGCCAGTGGCGCTCTTGTTGTGGCACTCCCCGATGAACGTATATGAAAAAAGCCCGGCGTCCCCTCCCCTGTGAGAAGGACGCCGGGCGGGCAGAGCCGGTGCTGCGTGCTGGTCGCGCGTCAGTTGGCGGCGGTGGTGCTGTCGAGGACTGTACGCAGGAGGACCCGCGGGCGGTCGGTGGGGCGGCTAACGTTGCTGCGGTCGAGAACGAGGAAACCTCGCTCCTCGAAGGCGACGGGGAGATCGTTGAGGAGGTCGGCGCGTTCCTGTTCGGAGAGGCCGGGCTCGACGGTGACGCTCTCGATCGCTGCTGGGGCGTAGGCGCGGACGATGTACCAGGCGTGGTAGACATCGCTGCGGGTGGAGGCGACGTTGGAGACGGCGCGGAAGAGGGCGAGGCGCTCTTCGGGGTCGTCGGTCGGGTCGGCGGGGGTGAGCTCGTCGATCGTCAGCGTGCTCTGGCGGCGGACGTCGAGCAGGTTGCGGTTGCTGGCGACGAGGGTGTTGTCCTTGGTGTCTTCCGCGAGTTCCAGGAAGCCGAGCTGCTCGTGCTGGCCCGCGCCCGTGTTGGGCTCGGGCGCGTTGACGGTGGCCGCGCCTTCGACGCCGCTGGTCCAGTTGGCGAGAACGGAGAGTTCGCCCAGGGAGACGAAGCCACGCCCCTTGCGGTGGTCATTGACCCCCGGCCCAGGGGACGGGACCGCTCCGCCCGCAGTGTGCCAGTTGCGCATGCCGCCGAGACCGGCGCCGAGGGCTTCATCGATGGCATCGACGTCCCAGCCATCCCAGCGGACCTGGGTGTGGTCGCTGGACCAGCGGTCGGTACCGGCGCGGCGGAGACGTTCCTTGTAGCGGATCATGCCGTTGAGGCGGGCGTAGGCGGTTTCGAGGGTCTGCGGGCCGCTGTCCATGAGGCCCATGTTCTGGTTGAGCTCCGTGGGGAGGCTGACGCTGGAAGCGGCGCGGTAGTCCACGGGCAGCACGAGGGGGAGCGTGGCGAGGACGCGCTTGGGGGCGGTGTTGATGTTGACGCGCCCGGGGACAAGCGTGCGCCCGGTGGGGCGGAGGCTGTCGCCCAGGACCTCGAAAGCGTCGAAGACGCGGAGGGCGAGGGGGACGGTGAGGGAGTCGGGGAGGCTGGGGAGGTTGGTGTTGGCGCCTGTTCGGAGATCTCCCTGCGCGCCGAGGATGTAGCGGGTGGGGTCGAGGACGCCGAGGTAGGGGTTGGCCTCATCGGTGCTTGAGGGGACGCCGGTGTTCGCGGCGTTGTAGTTGAGGTGGTAGTCCTTGGCGAGCTGCTCGCCGACGGTGGACCAGGCGCTGGTGGCGGGGTTGGCGTCGTTGATGGCGGAGACTTCGGGAGCGCCGGTGTTTGAGTGGATGTAGGTGTGAGCGAAGGCGGAGATCATGCCCAGCTCGCTGAGGGCGACGAGCGGCCCGTCGGGGACGAAGAGCTGGAAGGGGCGCTGGAGGGTGACGGGGCCGGCGCCGTTCACGTTGTCATCGCCGAGGGTGAAGGCGTCGTTCCATTCGGCCAGGGTGTCGGTGCTGACCATCTCGAAGTGCGATCTGGCGGGTTCGTCGCCGTGCCAGCCCTCGGCTCCCTCGGAGGGGGTGGTGTTCACGGGGTTGACCTGGTTGAAGTCCGGGCGCTCGAGAACGAAGGTGGGGAAGCCGCCGCCGGTGGTCGGGGCGTCGTCCTGACGGGTGAAGTTGGAGGCGACGGCGTACCAGGCGCCGAAGCTATCGGCCATGTCGTCCGTGATGTCAACCACAGCGCTGGTGAGCATCGCGTCTTCTTTGTTGTAGGGGAAGCTGGTCGTGCCCGGGTTGCGCATGCGATCGACGAGGTGCTCGCCGCTGGGACCCTCGCGGTAGAGCAGGACGGACGTTTGCGCGCGGTTCCAGCCATCGAAGGCGTTGTCGATCTCGTCGTCGGTCAGCGCGATGGACCAGAACTCGCCGGCGTCGCCGCTGAGCTCGGTGACGCTCTGGGTCGCCTGCAGGTCGCCGTCGGCGTTGTGGCCGATGATCACGAAGCGTGAGCCCGGCGGGATGATGCCGTCGATCTCTTCGAGCGTGAACTCGTTCGCGCCGTCGGTGAGCGTGATCTTGTAATCGACCAGGTCGATGTTCTCGTCCCAGGGGTTGGCGAGCTCGACGGCGATGATGGAGTGAGAGACCGTCGTGCCGGCCCCGTCGATGTTGACCGTCTCGGGCGGGGGGTTGAGGGGCGTGGGCGTGAGGTCGGAGGTGAACCGGTACATGCAGAGGGCGAAGACCTCTGAGATGAAGGGCTGGCGCTCGAGCCCGACGAAGGTGACGCCGTTCTCGGGGCGGACGAAGGAGTTGGGGATGATGTTGGGGTCGGCGGGGTTGGTGGAGACGATGCGGTCGATGTCGCCGTGGGCGAAGCGGGTGGTGAGCCTGTTGACCCCGATGAGGTCGCTGGCTTGCGGGCCCTGGCCCTCAAAGAGAGCGGGCGCAGGGAGGAGGCGGGCGACCGTGGGCGTCGGGTTGTCGCCCTCGTTATCAACGGCGTCCTTGAGATTGACAGCGAGCGAGGCGGCGCGGAAGAGGGCGTAGGTGGGCCCGAAGTTCCCGGTGATGCTGACATCGCTGGCCCACTGCTCGGCGGGGCCGCTGGCGCCGCCGCCGTAGTGGAAGTCCTCGTTCTGTGAGTAGAAGCCGTCGTAGCGGTTGACCCAGGTGTTGCCGCTGCCGCCCATGAGGGCGCCGGTGAGCGGGCGGTTGGTCGCCAGCGGGGCCAGGGCCCAGGTGAAGGCCTCAAAGGCGTCTTCGACGTCGAGGTTGGAATCGAAGGTGGGTTCGCGCCCCGGGTCCAGCCCCCAGAAGCCTTCGTTCACCAATGGCTTGAGGCGCCCTTCGGGGACGGCGCGCAGGCCGATCGCGGGCACGACGGAGCGCGCCGAGGCGCCGCTCGCGACGGTGAGGCTGCGCCGGACGTCTTTCTGGATGCGCTCGATGCGGTCCTGCTGGGTGTAGTCGTTCCCGGAGATCGCGGTGTCGGGGAGATCGACGCCGGTGCGGTCGTCGCGGAGGACGGCGTTGGTGTGCTCGCCCGAACGCATCGGGCCGAGGGAATCGCGGTCGGGGTAGCGGGCGGACTCCTGCAGCGCGGCTGGGAGACGGCTTTCGTGGGTGGAGGTGCTCTCGTAGACGCCGTCGAAGTTGGCCTCGATAGCTTTGACGCCGGCGAAGTTGGCGCCGAAGACGGCGCGGAGCTCGACCTCTTCGCTGAGGTCGTAGCCGGCACCCTCGAACGCGGACGCGGCGGGGTTGGCGGCGTAGAGGCGCCAGTAGGCCTCGCGCTGGGCGCGCGTGACGTTGAAATCCTGATCGTCCGAGCCGGGGTAGTAGAAGTCTTCGTCGTCCCCGGTGAGATCGACGTCCCAGCCGATCAGGTCGGCGAGGCCCTTGTTGATGTTGTCGGTCTCGCTTCGGTCGAGGTGCTTGGCGAAGCTGCGGTCGCGCGGGCCCATCGCCTCGATGAGATCGGTGCTGAAGCCGAGCCCGGCGCGGAGGTGGCGTCGCAGGCCGGTGCGGATCCAGTCCGGCTGGTAGGACACGACGTCGGGGTGACGCAGAGGTGTGATGAGGGCGTTGGACGAGGCGCTGTTGGCGACCACGTCCGATGCGCTCTCGAGGATCAGCTTGGTGACGTCGATGTCCATCGGGGTGGCGCCGTCACCGTAGAGCTGCCAGGGGTCGAGCCCGGGGCTGGCGAAGGCGTTGCCGACGGTCTTGGGCGGGAGCCCTTCGAGCGATGTGTTGAGGTTAACGGCGGCGGAGCTGTCGGCGATACGCATGGCGACGACCCAGCGCATGCCGCTCTGACCGTCGAGGTCGTCGAGGATGGTCCAGCGGGCGTCGGGGCGCCCGTCGGCGTCGGTGTCGGCCCAGAATCGTTCGTCGTTGGGCTCGAAGTCGGCGTCGTTGTTGTCGGGGTCGAAGCCGGCGTTCTCGTACCACTCGTCGAGGTGGTTCATCTGGTAGGCGTAGATCCCGCGCTGCTCGACACCGAGGAGCGCAGAGTTCTCGTCGTCGTCGAGGTTGAGCAGGGCGTCGGCGTCGTCAGGGTCGTAGAAGCGGGTGCGGGTGCGCTCGGCGGCGCGGTCGAGGAGGTCGGCGGCGGGGTCGCCGCGCCGGCGGTCGCGGGCGTTCTGGGTGTCGAAGAACATGGCGAGGTCGGCGAAGCCGCCGTCGCCGCGCACCCAAGCGCCGTTGCCGTTCCCGTCGGCGTCGTCCACCCACTCGTACGCGCTGCGGGGGTTTGTGATCTGCGGCCAGGTGTTCCACTCGCCGTTGTAGCTGCCGATGGGCTCGTTGCCTTCCCAGTCAACAGGCTCGGTGGCGGAGAGCCAGGCGTCGTCGGCGCGTGCGGTCTGGAACATGTCCAGGTCTGCGTTGTAGCGCAAGCGGGCGCGCTCCCGCGCCTGGTTCGAAGCGGGGATGTCGCTGCGGAGGAAGGTGTAGCGGTCGTGGTCGTCGGCGTTGCGGCTGTATTGGATCTCATCGACGGAGGGGTAATCCCAGTGCTCGCCGTCCTCGAACATGTCTGGCCAGATGCTGACCGGGCCTGAAACGGTGGAGCCGTCGCTGGTTTCGACGCTTCGCCCGTCGACGGTGCGCGGGGTGTTGCGGCGCACGATCTTGTTGCCGTAGAGGTCGGCGGTGAGCAGCGCGCGGATGTGGTCCACGGCGATCTCGGGTTGGTCGCCCAGGGTGGCGCGTCGCACGGAGGCCTCGGCGGAGACGCGGTCGAGGTTGGCGCGTGTGACGTAGGCGGCGCCGAGCAGCGCGAGGACCGCGAGGATCGCGAGCGCAAAGATGAGGACGGTGCCGCGGCGGGGGGCGGCGGTCGCGTGGAAGGTTGTGTTGTCGGCGTTCATGGTTCGCTCCTTTCAAGAAGCGGAGGAGTAGGCCGCCGGGAGTCGGGCGCTGCGCTGCTTAGCTCTGCTCGTCCTGCGGGTTGAGGTGCAGGATGACTTCGTAATCGCGTCCGCCTGGGACGCGATCCTGCGGGTCGTGGAGGGTGAAACGGACGCGGATCCAGACGTTCTTCTCGTAGGGCTCGTTCCACTGGCCGCTGGAGGCGGGGGCGCGGAAGGGCCAGACGGCGAGGTACTCGTTGATGTCGTCCGAGGGCGCTGAAGGAGTCTCGTCGGGCCAGGCGTCGGCGCTGGGCGCGCCTCCTGTGAGGTCGGGGTTGTAGTACGGCGGGTTGGTCCCGCTGGGGCCGGCGGCGTTGTCATCGGGGTTGAAGTCGCCGGCGGTCTTCACGAAGAGGCGCTGTCCGACGGGGCTGGCGGAGGCGCCGCTGAAGGTCGGCTCGCTGTTGAAGTAGTCCGCGTCGCCGAAACCGACCTCGGGGTTGAGGATGAGATCGACGCCGCCCGCGCCGCCGAGGGGACCGTTGGCGAGGACGAGGTTGGGGTCGTCGGGGTTGGTGTAGTTGACGGCGCCGGCGATCTCGTTACCGGTGAAGCGTTCCCTGAGATCCTCGTAGGTCATGCGCACCGCGTTCTCGTCGTTGGGCTCGTTGTCGGGGTCGATGCGGGTCGGGTCGAACCAGACGCGTTCGCCCGCGCGGGCGTCGAAGACACCGTCGAGGTCAAAGTCAACGTCCTCGTGCCAGGTGGAGCCGTCGGACCAGGCGATCTCGAAGCGGCTGCAGCGCGGGGCGATGACGGCGTGGGTGTCCATCGACGCGTCGTGCTCCTGGGCGTAGCGGATCTGCTCGTCGATCCCGCCGAGCATGCCCGGGTCGGCGCGGGATTCGGGGGCGGGTTCGAGATCGATGAGCGGGCGGGTGAGCACACCGGCGAGGGCGGAGCGGATGGCGATGTGGTTGTAGGCGAGGTTGTTGAGGACGCCGCCGACGTCGGTGAGGCCGGGCGGGAGCGCCGTCTGATCGATCTCCGCGGTGGTTTGCGCATCGGCGGCGCGTTTCCAGAGGAAGCGCTGCACGCTGGTGGCGCTGTTCGGATCGCGCAGGTCGTCTTCGTCGAGGCCGTAGCGGTCGTCGTCAACGGCCTGATCGAGCGCGGTGGGGACGCCGAACGCGGTGGTGGGGTCCGGCGTGTAGGGCGCGCTCTCGGTGGAGTAGCCGTTGCCGGCAACATCCCAGACGGGGTTCTCGCCCTCGAGCCAGCCGCGGACGCTCTGCAGCGACTGGGCGCAGACATCGACGCGCCCGTGAGCGATGAGGCGCTGGTCGGGGCGAGGGGTAGTGGTCTCCGAGACGAGGCTGTTGACCGGGCCGGGCCAGGTGTAGTTCTCGTCGCCGCCGGGCGCGTCGTCGAGGTGATCGTCCCAGAAGCGGGCGAGGGTTTCGAGGTCGCGGATGTAGGGGGCGTACTCGCGGTCCTCGGCGTAGGGCGAGTTGAGGTTGTCCGGGTCACGGGTGCCGGTGGCCTCCGGGCCCATGAGGAGGAGGGCCTGGCGCGCGAGCACCCAGTCGGCGGCGAACTCGTTGCGCCCGCTGATCACGCCATCGGGCAGATAGGTGCGACGCCCGTCCATCGATTGGCCCGCGCGGGAGGCGAACCAGCCGTCGGAGACGAACTGGCGGAGCGGTTCGGTGTTGGCGTCGTCGGGGGCTGACTCGGGGAGGGGCCAGTCGGGGTCGAGGCGCGGGCGGAGGCCGTGGCCGTAGTAGACGCGGGCGGCGCTGGCGCGGGCCGAGCCTCGGGTGAAGACGCCGGCGTCCTGCTGGGAGGTGAAGCCCAGCGGTTCGAGCGAGGACGCGAGGAAGGCCATCTCGTCGAGGCGGGTGTGAATCGCGCGGCTGCCGCCCTCGTAGGGGTTGAGGTCGTCGCTGATGTCGGCCTCGCGGTCTTCGGCGGTGAGGTAGACGGGGCGTTCGGGGTCGCCGCCGAGTTCGATCGCGCGGATGACGAGGAAGGTGTCCTCGGAGTTCATGGCGTTGACGCGAGCGAAGTCGCGGCGCAGGGATTCCTCAAGGGCGCGGGCGGCGGCGTCGAGATCGCTGACCGCAAGACCGCGGTTGACCGCGTCGGAGACGCCCGCGAAGAGGCGCCCGATGCCGACGGTCAGGAGGGCGATGAGCCCGACGACGACGGTCATCTCGGCGAGAGTGAACGCGCGGCGGCTGTTGGGCGTGATCGTGGGCATGCTCAGTTGCCTCCGAACGTGATGACCTTCGCGCCGGTGGGGCGGACGCGCCAATCAACACCCTGCGCGCCGCCGTCGTCGCTGCGCACGATGTCGCGGAGAGCCCAGGCGTAGACGCGTTGGGTCCCGGCGAAGTCGCTTAGGAATGACGCGGCGCGCCGGCGCGGCGAGTCGTCGAGGACCGCCTCAAGGCGCGAATCGGGACGGCGGGTGGAGACCACCTCGACAACGGCGCCGGCGCCGGGATCATCGTCGGCGGCGCGGTCGGCGTTGCGCGGATCAACCCTGCCTTGGGTCGAACTGATAATCAGCAGCTGCCCGCGCTGGATCGCCCATTCCTCGTCGGCGTCGGCGAGGAGCACGTAGCGTTGGGTCGTTTCGTCGTACTCGAGATCGAGCTCGACCTGTGAGAGAAGACCGTGCTGGTCAGGGTCGTTGCTGGTGTCGTAGAGGCGCTCGAAGGTGTCGGGCGGGACGAAGGGCAGCTCGTTGCCCTGCGGGTTGAAATCGAGGCGCCCGAGCGGCTCGATGGCGTAGGAGATCGTCATCAGTTCGTTCCCGCTCTCGGTGCGGCGGAAGAGCATCGCCACGCCGCCGGTGGGGCGCTGCCCACCCGGCACGGCGTCGTCGGGCGTGTAGGCCAGGCGCTCAGAGAGCGAGAGCATCAGATCTTCGCGCAGTTCGACGTTCGTGGCGCGGATCTCCCCGATGGTGTGACGGGCGTTGCCCGCCGGGCCGTCGTTCGGCGGCATGATGATCTCCATGCCGCTGGCGACGGGGCGGATGAACGCGAAGGGCGGGTCCGAGGTCTCGGGTTTGCGCACCTCGAAGCGCATCCACGCGGCGTCGGGGTCGTTGTCTCCGGGCTGCGGCGCGACGCGGCGCGGCGGCGACCCGGTCGTCGTCGTGTTCTCGTTGGTCACGAGCTCAAGGAAGGTATCGCTGCTGACCCGGTCAAAATCGCCGGGCGGGTTCTGGTCGTTGGGCCAGAGGTCGTAGCGAGCGCGGACGTTGTCCATATCGTCCCAGTTGAGGAACTCGAAGCTCCACGTGTCGATTGGGAACGCGCTGATGCCCTCGGTGGTGTTCAGCGCGTTCACGATCTCGCGGTGGATATCGACCTCGATGACGACGCTGGGGTGCACGCGCCCGCCGGGGATGCGGTTGGGGAAGAAGCCCCAGCCGGGGTTGATGATCTGGCCGAGGACGTTCGGGTCGAACGATCCGCCGGGGGCGTTCAGCGAGGGTGAAGCGCCCTGGCCCCAGATGATGCTGGGGGGGTTCGTGGTCGGCGCCCACTCCTCGATGAGCAGACTGCCCGACAGCGAGTAGAGCGTAACGTCGGCGAGCTCGCTGAGCGCGAACGAGGTCTGGTCGCGCTGGTCGTTGTCGCTCTGATCGATCGAAAGTGCGCCGGCGGGGCGGTTCTGCGTGCCGCCGAAGGGGATCGAGGCGACGGGGTGCCACTGCCCGAGCGCGAAGAAGGGGCCGCCGATCGTCGCGTCGTCGTCGAAGGCCACACCGGCGAAGCGCTCGAAGCGGTCGGCGAGGAGCGAATCGATGTTGCTGCCGGCGCGGGCGGAGCTGGTCTGCTCGGCGGCGATCTGCTGCTGGCGTGCGGCGCCCGCGAAGAGCGTGGCGATGCCCAGCACGCCCAGCCCGAGGACGCTGGCGGCGATGAGGATCTCGATGAGTGTGAAGGCGCGGCGCATGGGGATCACCTCCGGAGTGCCTTGCCGGAGTGGCGGCTGAAATCGATGATGACGCTGTTGCGGTCGATCCAGTCGCTCATGTCGCGCACGAACTGATCGAGCTGAGGATCGTTGTTCTGGATCTCGCTGTCGTCGGAATGCAGGTAAGAGTCGGGCCAGGGGGCCTGGTTCTGGTCGTCGGTGAGCGCCGGGTGCAGCGCCCAGGGGCGGTCGATGCCGGTGCCGCGTTCGAGGTCCTGAAGATCGACCACCGCGAGGCGGACCGCGGCGCGGAGGAGGACCTCCGGGTTCTCGCCGGCGCTCTCGTAGTTGAACGTCGTTGGCTCGCGGAAGGGGTCGGAACGATCGCGCGGCAGGGTCTCGGGATCGAAACGGGTGGGGCTGTCGAAGGGCGCCCCGGCCATCGCCTCGGGCACGGTGGAGCCGGCGGCGATGGGGCCGGCCGGGTCTTCGATATAGGCGTAGCCGGTCTGGTCGCCCTGCGTGGCGTCGGCCTGGAAGGCGACGATGCTGCCGTTGCTCGAGAAGCGGATCATGAAGGTCTGTGCGTGGCGCACGTAGCGGACGGCGTCGTCCGGGTCGGAGCCGAAGCCCGGCGTGACCGGGAGATCGGAACCGACGTCGCGGGCGGCGCGCCAGATATCGGCGAACTCCACCTGCGCGGGCTCGCGCAGCGGAGAGTCGATATCGCGCTGCCCGAGGCGCGCGTCGAGGTAGACGCGGGGGTCGTTGCGCGGGGCGAGCCAGGGGTTGATGAGGTCGTCACCGTTGGCGTCGGTGATGATCGAACCGGCGTACCAGCCCGCGGTGGCCTGACCGCGCTCGTCGTCGCTAACGCCGGGGTCGTTGGGGTCGGAGATGAGATGATCCTCGTACGAGGCGTTGCCGCCGAAGTACGAGTCGATGCGTTCGCGGTCGTTGGGACCGTCGGGGATCAGGTGGTGGGCGCTTAAGCCGAAGATCATGATGCCCTCGGGCAGGACAACCGGCGCGACGCTGGCGGTGGGCACGAAGGCGGTGACGTCCTGGGCGGCCTGCGTCGCCGCCTGCTCGGCGAGGTCGGCGCGGCTGCTGTCTTCCTCGAGGATGACCAGGCGGGCCTGGCGCGTCTCGATATCGAAGAGCACGGCGACGGCGGTCTGCTTGTTGGTCGCGATGGCGCGGGCGCGGGCGGCCTCGAGCGTGCCCGTGAGCTGGTTCACCGCGGAGGTGTAGTTGTTGGACTTCACAAGATCGGCGACGCTCGGCGCGATGAGCGTGAGCAGCAGCAGGATGATGCCGACGACGATCAGCAGCTCGAAGAGCGTGAACGCGCGGGCGACCGGGTTGGAGACGGCGCGCCGGATCATCGGGTGTTGTTCCGGAAGTCGGGTGTGAGGTCGGCGGAGCGGGTCTCGCTGGAGTAGAGGTTGTCGTCGAGCGCGGCCTCGGCGGCGCCGCCGAACGTCGCCGCGTCTACCGTGCCGTCGGGGGTGAACTGCGTGGAGGTGCCGTAACGGCGATCGGGCCCCGCGCTGAAGAAATAGGGGCGTCCGCCGCTGCAGCGCCCGTAGAGACTCTGGGCGAGGAGATTGTCGGGGTGGACGTAGTAGATCGTGGTGGTCCCGAGGATGGGCCAGGGGTCGCTCCATGCGTTCGGGTCCGCCCACGCGTCGAGAACGGACGGGGTCGGGTCGGCCTCGTTGACAGCGATGATGATGTCGCCCTGGTTCGGGCCTTCCTCAACGACTTCACCAGATTCCGGCGTCGCGACCAGCCAGTTGTCTCCGAGACCTTCCAGGATCGAATCAACCGCGCCGAAGCCCTGCGCTGCGCGGAGAAACACGGAAGCGTCGGGGTGACGCGGGTAATCGTCGCCCTGGAAGTTGGTCCAGGCGTCGTTGTTCGAGGCGTCGTTCGGCGTTTCGGACCCCGGGAAGTAGCCCGTGCCCGGGGTGTTGGCGTAGGCGCCAGCGACGTAAGGGGGCGGGACGTCGCCGTTGGAGGTCATGTAGTCGGACAGTGCGCGGTCGAGTGTGGTGAGGATGTTCTCGGTGAGGCGCTCGTTGCGGTTGCCGAGGACGGCGACGCCGGCGCCGGCGACGAGCCCGATGAGGATCGCGATGATGGTGATGACGACCAGCAGCTCGATGAGCGTGAAGGCGCGTGGGACGCGGGATGTGATGGGGGCGCAGTGGGTCATCGCGTGAGCCTTATGTTGTCTGCGAGCGATTCGCGGATCATCAGCGAGCGTTCGCGGATGTCGAGCCCCAGGAAATCGCTGACGAGGCCGCTCGGGGGAGCGGACTGCTCGGCGAAGCCGATCGGGGTGAAGGTCTCGTCCGGTCCGGCGGAGAGCAGGGCGTACTCGCTCTTGACGAGGGTGTCGTCGAGCGACGCGTCGAGGACCATCTCGCCCTCGGGCACGGCGCGGAGCGCGTCGACGCTGACCAGCTCGGTGGGCGCGTCGGTGAGCACGCGGACGCTGCGGTCGGCGGCGTCACGCGTGGGCCAGTTGCGGTAGTAGCGGATCGGCGTGCCCCAGGGGTCGGTGATGACGGACATCAGACGCCAGGGCGAACCGGGAGTGTTTTGCCCGACGCTGCCGTCCTCGGGGAAATCAAGATCGTCGGAGCTGGCGGCGCGGACGAGATCGCTGTCGGCAAAGTCGATGTAGGGGCCGAAGACCTGGCCGGAAGCCGCGACGCGGTGGGTGGTGGTGGTGCGCTGGCGAGCACCGCCCCAGGCGTTGTCCGGCCCGGGGTCGCGGAAACCCGCACCGGCAAACCCATCGTGACGTTCGGGGTTCGTGGCCATCTCGTCGGGGCTCAGCCCGCCCACGCCCAGGAGATAGACGGGCAGGCTGTAGATGCTGTGGTAGCGCTCTTCTTCGAGTTTCTCGCGGGCGTCGTCGCGGGCGGTGATGCTCGTACACCAATCGGGGTCGGTGGGCTCGACGTCGGGGTCGTCGAGGATGAGCGGGGGGATGAAGCCGTGGTCGCTCTTGAACTGCTCGATGCCCGTGGCGAGCGACTGCAGCTGGCTCTCGGCGGCGGTCGTCGAGGCGCCGCGGCGCACCTGCACGAAGACCGGGAGCGCGATCCCGATGAGGACCAGGATGATGACAATCACCACGAGCAGTTCGATGATGGTGAAGCCACGGGTTGTGCGTGAGCGCGTGTTCATCCGGAGAGGCTCTCGATCATCTTGACCATGGGCATGAACATCGCGACGACGATCGTGCCGACCATGCCGCCGAGCACGACGACCATGAGGGGTTCGATGAGCTGAACGAGCGAGCCAACGGCGACGTCGACCTCCTCGTCGTAGTTGTCCGCGATCTTCATGAGCATCTTGTCGAGGTCGCCGGTCTCTTCGCCGACGTCGATCATGTTGACGACCAGCGCGTCGCAGACCTTGGTCTCGCGCAGGGGGCCGGCGAAGCTCTCGCCCTCGCGGATGGAGTCGTGGACCTTGCCCAGGGCGCGCTCGTAGACCCAGTTGCCCGAGGTCTCCTTGGTGATGTTGATCGCCTCGAGGATGGGGACGCCAGCGCTGATGAGCGTGCCCAGCGTGCGGGTGAAGCGGGCGATAACCGTCTTGCGGATGAGCGTGCCGAAAACCGGGGCGCGGAGGAACGCCCAGTCGAGCACGGCTCGCCCCGGGGGCGTCTTCCTGATGAGCTTGTAGAGGAAGAAGATGAGGATGGGCGAGCCCAGCACGATGAACGCGCCCGGGATGGGCTGGTCCTCGCTGAGCTTCCCGACCATCCAGTCGGAGGTATGCATGAGGAAGAGCGTGAGCGCGGGGAGCTCGATGCCGAAGTCGGTGAAGATCTCGACGAACTGCGGGATGATGAGCACCATGATGCCCGTGAGGATCAGCAGCGCGACAAAGATGACGACCGCCGGGTAGATCAGCGCGCCGATCACCTTGCGCTTGAGGGCCTGGGCCTTCTCCATGAAGTCGCTGAGGCGCTGCAGGATGATGTCGAGCACGCCGCCCGCCTCGCCCGCGGCGACCATCTTGGTGTAGAGCTTGTCGAAGACCTTGGGGTGCTTGGCCATCGACTCAGAAAGGCTCGATCCGCCCTCGACACTCTCGGTGACATCGAGCAGGACGTTCTTGAGCTTACAGGGCTTGAGCTGGCCTTCGAGGATCTGCAGCGAGCGCAGCAGCGGGAGACCGGCGTCCTGCAGCGTCGAGAGCTGACGGGTGAAGAGCGTCTTCTGCTTGGCGTTGACGCCGCCGATGCTGATGCCGCCGCCCTTCTTCTTTTTCTTCTTGGCCTCGCCGGCGGGCTTCTTCTTTTTCTTGGCGCCGGACTTCTTGCCCTTCTGCTCCTTGACGGTGGTCGGGTAGAAGCCCTTGAGCTTGAGCTGCTGGACAGCCTCCTGGTTGGAGGCGGCCTCCACGTCGCCCTTGGTGGGCTTGCCAGTGGCGTCGAGCGCTTCGTAGGTAAAGACCGGCATGGATCATCTCCCGGCGGGGCTGGCCCGCGCGTGGGTTAGTCTTCCTCGATGGTCTCGCGGACGACCTCGTCGATGGTGGTGAGCCCGTCGTAGATCGCGCGCAGGCCGCTCTCGCGGAGCGAACTCATGCCGCGCCGACGGGCCAGGTCGCGGATCTGCGCCGTGCTCGAGCCCTTCATCACCAGGTCGCGGATGTTGTCATCCATGACCATGATCTCGAAGATGCCCATCCGCCCCTTGTAGCCCGAGCCGTGGCAGTAGTCGCAGCCCTCGCCGCGGTGGAACTGGCGCCCGCTGACGTCCTCCGGCGAAAGGTTCAGCTCCATGAGCTGCTCCTCGGTGGGGTCGAACGCGGCCTTGCACTTTGGGCAGATGGTGCGCACGAGGCGCTGGGCGACGATGCCTTCGATGGTGGCGGTGAGGAGGAACTCCTCAAGGCCGAGGTCGATCAGGCGCACGATCGAGCTGGGGGCGTCGTTGGTGTGCAACGTGCTAAACACAAGGTGGCCCGTGAGCGACGCCTGCACCGCGATCTCCGCGGTCTCGAGGTCGCGGATCTCGCCGACGAGGATCACGTCGGGGTCCTGACGAAGGAAGCTGCGCAGGGCACGGGCAAAGGTGAGCCCGACGTCGGAGTTCACCTGCACCTGGCACAGCCCGTCGATGTCGTACTCAACAGGGTCCTCGGCGGTGAGGATCTTGGTGTCAACGCTGTTGAGCGATGAGAGCGCCGCGTACAGCGTGGTCGTTTTGCCCGAGCCGGTCGGCCCGGTGACGATCACGATGCCGTTGGGTTTGCGGATAAGTGTGTCGACGGTGCTGAGGTTCTTGTCGTCGAGCCCCACTCGGTCGAGGCTTAGCTCGACGTTCGAGCGGTCGAGCACACGCATGACCACGGATTCCCCGTGCATGGTCGGCAGCACCGCGACGCGCAGGTCAACCGGGTTCCCCCCCACCACCAGCTCGACGCGCCCGTCCTGTGGGATGCGGCGCTCGGCGATGTCGAGGTTGGCCATGACCTTCACGCGGCTGACGATGGCCGGGCCCAGGTAGGCCGGGGGCGGGACCATCTCGTAGAGCACGCCGTCGATGCGGTAGCGGATCTTGAACTCGCCCTCGAAGGGCTCGAAGTGGATGTCCGAGGCCCGGTCCTTGATCGCCTGCAGCAGGACGAGGTTCAGTAGCTTGATGACGTTGTTGTCGTCGGCGACCTCGAGCACCTCGTCGAGGTCGATGGAGTCGCCGCGGTCGGCGAGGGCGGCGAACTTCTCGTCCTCGGCAAGAGCGCCGACGACCTCGGAGACCGACTCGGTCTTGCTGTAGTGCTTCTGGATGAGGGCGTCGATGTGCTTGGGGTCCGCGACGACGGCTTCGACCTTGAAGCCCATCAGGAGCCGGAGGTCATCCACGGCCCGGAAGTTATCCGGGCTCTTCATCGCGATCTTGAGCTTCTTGGAGCCGGCGGCGTGCTCGATCGGCACCACCTGATACGCCTGCACGGTCTCGGCGGGGATCGCCGAGATCACGTCGTCGCTGAGCTCGAGTTCTGAGATGTCCTCGAAGACCAGGCCCGCCTGCCCGGCGAGGGCCTGCTGGATGTCGAGATCGGTGACGTAGCCCAGCTCGACGAGCAGGTCGCCGATGGGCTTCTTGCGCTCCTTCTGGATCGAGAGCGCCTCGTGCACCTGCTCGCGGGTCACCTTGCCCATCTTGGTGAGCACGCGCCCGAGCTTGCGGTTCTTCAGTTCTGCGGGGTCCATCGTCGGCATCGGGTCCGCACTCCGTCTCTAGGGCGGGGACGGCGCAGCCGCTCCCCACACAGCACCATACGAAGCCGTGATCCGAGGTGATCCCCTCAAATACGGCGAAGAAGTGAGATTTTACGTTAGGACATCGAACTTTTTCAGCTTTATGCAGCCTCGTCCTCGGCTGAATCCAGCTCCGGACGGCCAACCATGCCGCCCTGCTTGTGGACTTTCTGGGAGATCGCCGCGGGGTCCTTGGCCCGGTCAACCATCTCCTCGGCGGCGATCTTGCCCTCGCTGTAGAGCTGCCAGAGGTGGTCGTCGAGGAGCTGCATGCCCAGGTTCTTGCCGGTCTGGATCGAGGAATCGATGCGGAAGGTCTTGTTGTCGCGGATGAGGTTGGCGACGGCGGGCGTGAGGACCAGCATCTCGTAGGCCGCCACCATGCCCTTGGTGTCGATCCGAGGCAGGAGGGCCTGACTGATGATCGCGATGAGCGTGGTTGAGAGCTGGATGCGGATCTGGTTCTGCTGGCTGACCGGGAAGGCGTCAACGAGGCGGTCGATCGTCTTGGCGGCGCCCGTCGTGTGGAGGGTGCCGAACACCAGGTGGCCCGTCTCGGCGGCCATGACCGCGGCCTCGATGGTGTCGAGGTCGCGCATCTCACCGACGAGGATCACGTCGGGGTCCTGACGCAGGGCGCGACGGAGCGACTCGGAGAACGACGGCACGTCGGCGTGCACCTGGCGCTGGTTGATGATGGATTTCTTGTGCGGGTGGTAGTACTCGATGGGGTCTTCCATCGTGATGATATGGCGGTCGTAGTTCTGGTTGATGTAGTCGATCATCGTCGCGAGCGTGGTCGTCTTGCCCGAGCCCGTCGGGCCGGTGACGAGGAACATGCCGCGCGGGCGCCTGACAAGGTCTTTGACCATCGCGGGCAGGCCGATCTGCTCGAAGGTGAGCAGCTTGTTGGGGATCAGACGCAGGACGATCGCCAGGTTGCCCTTCTGGCGGAAGACGGAGACGCGGAAACGGGCCGCGTCGCCGTAGGCGAAGCCGAAGTCGCAGCCTCCCACTTCCTGGAGTTCCTGCTGCGATTTTTCGGGCGTGATGGACTTCATCAGCGTCACGAGGTCGTCGGGGTCGAGCACCTTGGTCTGCAGGTTGCGCAGCTCGCCCGAGAGGCGGAGCGTGGGCGGGCGCCCGACGGTCAGGTGCAGGTCGCTCGCGCCCGTCTTCACAACGGTGTCGAGCAATCGGTCGATCTGAATCGTGGACATACGCCCTCTCTCCTCGTGAGTCCTGCGCCGCAGAGTGCGGCGCGTCGTGGTTTACGCCGCGGCGTCCTCTTCCTCCGCCGCGAGCCCGTCGGCCTGCGCGACACGCGCGATCTCCGCGGGCGTCGTGACGCCGCGCAGCACTTTGATCTTGCCGTCGCCCAAGAGCGGGCGCATGCCGGTCGCGATCGCCGTCTGGCGGATCTGCGCCACCGGCGCCTGCTGGAACGCAAGGTCGCGCACCTGCCCGTTCATCATCATCAGCTCGTACACGCCCTGACGCCCGCGGTAGCCGGAGTTGTTGCACTTGGCGCAGCCGACGGCTTTGTAGATCGTCCCCGACGCCTGCTCCTCGGGCGAGATGCCGCAAAGGCGCAGGTACTTCGGATCCGGATTGTCGTCGGGCTCCTTGCAGGCATCGCACAGCTTGCGGATGAGTCGCTGGGCCAGAATCGCCTGGATCGACGACGCCACCAGGAAGGGCTTGACGCCCATGTCCACCAGGCGCGTGATCGCCGAAGGCGCGTCGTTGGTGTGCAGCGTGCTGAACACCAGGTGACCCGTCAGCGCCGCCTGGATCGCCACTTCGGCGACCTCCTTATCGCGGATCTCACCGACAAGGATGATGTTCGGGGCCTGACGCAGCATGGCGCGGAGGATGCCGGCGAATGACAAGCCCACGCCCTCGCGCACCTGGCACTGGTTGATGCCCTGGAAGGCGTATTCGACCGGGTCCTCGGCGGTGATGATCTTGCGGTCGGGCGTGTTCAGGATGTCGAGCGCCGAGTACAGCGTCGTCGTCTTACCCGAACCCGTGGGGCCCGTCACCAGAAAGATGCCGTTGGGGCGTTTGATGACCTTGTTGAAGGTCTCGAGCGTGTCGGGCTCGAAGCCCAGGTTCGCGAGGCCGATGCGCACCGAGTCGGGGCGCAGGATACGCAGCACCGTCGAATCGCCGTGGTACGCGGGGCAGGTCGAGACGCGGAAGTCGATCTGGGAGTCGTCCACCGGCAGCTTGATGCGCCCGTCAAGCGGCAGGCGTTTCTCAGCGATGTTGACGCCCGACATCAGCTTGATGCGGGTGATCAGCGCGTTCTGCATCCGCTTGGGCAGGTTGTCACGCTCGATGCACACGCCGTCGATGCGGTAGCGCAGGCGGACGCGGTTGCCCATCGGCTCGATGTGAATATCCGAGGCCCGCATCTTCACCGCTTCGATCAGGATGCGGTTGACGAGCTTGATGATCGGCGCGTCCTCAGCGGCCTTGTCGATCGACGCGTCCACCGATTTGTCCACCGAGCGGTCGATCGAGTCGGTCACCAGCGACTCGTTCGCCTCGACCATCTTGGTGCCGGCGACCTTCGTGTCGATGTACGCCTTGATCAGCGCCTTGCTCGCCACGTGCGGCTCGACCTCGACGCTGAGGCGGAACCGCAGGGCGTCCATCAACTCAAGGTCCATCGGGTCGTGGACGATCAGCTGCAGGCGACCGTTCTCCTTCGAGAGCGGCAGCACCTGGTGCTTCATGATCATCTCTTCGGGGATCAGCTCGGGATCGACCTGGGCCTCGATCTTCTGGTCCTTGAGATCGACGAAGGGCAGGCGGAACTGGCGGGCGAGCGCCTTGGCGACCGCGTCCTCCTTGATCATCCCCTGCTCGACCATCGCCTCGCCGACACGCTGGCCCGACTTGCGCTCCTTGAGCGCCTTCTTCACCTGGTCCGCGGTCGCCAGCTCCATCGCGACGAGCAGTTCCCCCAGCTTCTTGCGTGATCGTGCCATGCGCCGCTCAATCCCCTTCGCTCTCGTCCGGACTCTGCCCGAAACGCTCACGAGCGGCCCGGGACGCCTAATCTAACGCAAACCACCGGACCCATGCCTTCCGGGTGGTTCTCTTTATGACACATGCCCCTCCCACGCGACTTCTGATCACCGCGGGCCCCACGCGCGAGCCCCTCGACGCGGTCCGCTACCTCGGCAACCGCTCCTCGGGGCGTCTCGGCGCCGCCCTCGCGGACGCCGCCGCCCGGCGCGGCTGGAGCGTCACGCTCCTCCTGGGCGAGCAGGCGCAGGAACCCACAGATACGAGCGTTAGCACCGAACGGTTCCAGACCGCCGACGACCTCGCGACCCTGCTGCGCGGCCACGCCCCACGCTGCGACGTGCTCGTCATGGCCGCCGCCGTCGCCGACTACCGCCCGGCGCCCAGCTCAATCTCGGGCGACGACGCCAAGCTCCGCCGTCAAGATGGGGAACTCACCCTCCGCCTCGAACCCGTTCCCGACCTCATCGCGACAGAAGCGAAACGCAAGCGCGACGACCAGCTTTTCGTCGCCTTCGCCCTCGAACCGAAAGACCGCCTCCTCGACTCCGCCCGCAGCAAGCTGGAACGCAAGGGCGTGGACGCGATCGTCGCCAACCCGCTCGAGACGATGGGGAGCGACACGATCGAGGCCACGTTGTTGACCGCCGCCGGCGCCCGGATCGACACCACGGCCCCGATCTCGAAAGCCAACTTCGCCGAGTGGCTGATCGACCGCCTCAGCGCGCTACGACAGGCGGCACGCCCGACTGATCAGATATAGTCCCGGGACCAGCCGCCGTAGCTCAACTGGCAGAGCGCGTGATTTGTAATCTCGAGGTTACCGGTTCGATTCCGGTCGGCGGCTTTGCGCTGAGGCGATCAGCGCTCCTCGCCCGCCTTCGGCAGCGGGTAGCGGATCGACGCCATCGCGTGCATCGGGGGGTGCTCGCACCGCAGGCGCAGCAGGCGGAAATCGCGCAAATCCCAGCCCGTACGCTCTACGGTGAACCCGATCAGCTCGCTGTATCGCTCCACGAGCGGCGTCGCGACCCGCGGGTTCGTCCCCATGTCGAGCAACCGCTCACTGATCGGCGCCTCGAACGCCGGGTTGAGCTCCGGGTCGCGGGCGCGAAGGTTGCCGAACAGGCGCACCCGCGTCGCCAGCGCCTCTTCCAGTTCCCGGTGCACGAAGAGATCGAGCAGGAGATTGCGGGTCGGGATTGATATCTCGTGACGGAACTCGCCGTGTGTGTTGTGCTCGTCCGCGAAGCGAGGCACCGCTGAAGGGAAGCGATACCCGAAGTAGCACGTGAACTCGCCCTGTCGCCCCACCTCGCCGGCGCCCAGCTCAAAGGCCAACCCGCTCGCCGAAGGGAGGATCTGAATGTCGGGGCGCGCCCCCGACGCGAACTCATCGAGCATCCACGCGTGCGGAGCGTCCGACTCAACCAGCGGCTCGCGCCGCGCCAGGTACGCCGAGGGCGTGCCGTCATCGTTGCGCAGCTGGAGGTTGATCAGGGGCCACGGCGCGATCTCCCGCAGCCGGCGCACGCCCGTCCACCCCGTCACCAGGGCGTGGTCAAGCAGCCCTTGATCGCTCGACGACGGCGCCATGAACCGCGCGATCACCTGCGCGTCGCACTGCACCCCCCACAGCCCGCTCGCGCCCTGGAACGCGCGCTGTCGGCTCTTCTGCTGGGGTTTTTCACCGACGCCCATGCTGTCCAGCATCAGCTCCAGCCCGGCGCGGTCTCCCGCGTGACGCTCGACCATCTCCTCGAAGCCGTCCCACGCCCGCCGGGCGGCTGCCGCGAGCCCGACCGCGGCCTCGCCCTTCTGCGCCACCGCGTCGATGAGAATCCGCAGCCCGGAGGAACCGGGCAGCAGCGCGGCCGCCTCGAAACAATCTTCGGTTTCGAGAACCTTGGCGATCTTCCACGTCAGGTTTTTGTTGACGCCAAAGCGACGAGACACCGCCTGAGGCTGCATCGGGTCCGCATCCACAGACCGGTACAAGGCCAACAGAGCCGCTCGCAACTCCCCGACAACGGCCTGACAATCCGCTTGAAACGTCTGTGTATCAAAAGATAACACGTGCTGCACCCCCTCGCTTTCCTCGAAGCCGCTGTAGGGTACATCGGGAAGAGAGTCTTCGCTGAAGTTTTTTGCATTATTTTCCCTGGGGAATATTGTGAGGACGAAGCTCTCCGGTATCATGACCGAGCTCTGAGGTTCAGCCCGGGGCCTTCGTCGAGCCGCCCACGGCTGCGGCCTCACCCAAGAGGAGGATTAGAACATGTCGACTCTCACTTCACTCTCGGCCCTCGCCGGGCTCGCCGCGGCAAGCGTTGCCGGCGCAGGCGTCTCGTTTACCACCCTCGGCGCCAACATCTTCGCTACAGACGTTAGCGCCGACGGCTCCGTCGTCGTTGGCGACAACAACGTCACAGGCCAGTACTTCATATGGACCCAGGACGGCGGCATCGTCGATATCGGCGGCGCCGTCGCCGGGAACGGGGTCGGCGGCCAGGCCCGCATCAGCGCCGACGGATCGCGCGTCTCGGGCACCGAGCTCAACGACTCCACCGGCCTCTTCGAGATGTCCCGCTACAACGTCGCCTCTGGTCAGTGGACCAACCTCGGCGGACTCAGCGGCTTCTCCGACAGCGAGACCTCGTCGGGCTGGGGCATGTCGCGCGACGGCTCGCACATCGTCGGCCTGGGCTTCGTCGATGACTCGGCCGGGACCGCCGGACGCGGACGCGCCATCCAGTGGATCGAGGGATCGGGCCTCACCAACCTCGGGACCACCACCACCCGCTCTTCCCGCGCCAACGACGTGAGCGACGACGGCTCCGTGGTGGTTGGCTGGCAGGACGCCGACAACGGCAACCGCCAAGCCGCGGTCTGGAACAACGGCGTCCAAACCGTCCTGACAACCGACACCGGCCTCTTTGCCGGCGAGGCCACCGGCGTCTCCGCCGACGGGCAATGGGCCACCGGCATCTTCTCTAACGGCACCGGGCGCCAGGCCTGGCGCTGGAGCGAGGACACCGGCGTCGAGATGCTCGGCACCCTCTTCCCCGGCGCCTTCCCCCCCACCACCGGCCTCGCCACCGCCATCAGCGCCGACGGCTCCACCATCCTCGGCACCGACCGCGGCTTTGGGCCTCCCTTCGGCGGCGAGGGCTTCATCTGGACCGAGGCCACCGGCATGGTCAACTTCGACGACTTCCTCCTCTCCCACGGCGTCGACATGTCCGACACCTTCGACTTCGCCGTCCCCTTCGCGATGTCCGATGACGGTCTGACCTTCGTCGGCATTGGACGCACCGAAGGCAGCTTCGCGGGCGTCGGCTTCGTCGTCACCATCCCCGCCCCCGGCGCCGTGTCGCTCTTCGGCATCGCCGGCGCGCTCGCAGCCCGCCGCCGGCGGTAAGCGACCCCACACGCCCCTCGACCATCATCCGACGCGCCGCTCCGGAAACTCCCGGAGCGGCGTTTTTAATTGGCAACACACCCGCGCTAAGGACCCAAACACATATATAACACACTGTCCCCGCGGCATATCTTTCGCCTTTTTTCCACAGTTCAACGGCACACAACCCCGCCCTGCGCGGTTCGCACCCGCTCGATCGCCGTGTTTTTCTTGCCTCCGCGGTCAATATATGTCTACTATTAATCGACACATCTATACCCAAACAAGAAGTCCAACCCCTGAACACCCCCCACGTCCAACGCGCCCTCACGCTCCTCGCCGAGACACTCGATCACCCCGTCCCGGTCGAGGTGCTGCTTGTTGGCGGCGCCGCGGGGATGCTCACTGCGGAACTACCCGCCTCGCGGACCACGCTCGACTGCGACGTGATGGTCTTCGCGCCCGAGGACGCCTTCGAGGCTCTGGCGACGGCGGCGATGGCGGTCGCCGAGCGGCTCGACCTGCCCCGCGGCTGGTTCAACACCGGCCCCATGGCGCTGCGCGGGGACGTGCTGCCCGCGGGATGGGAAGAGCGCCGGCAAGTAGTGCTTGAGACCGACGCGCTCGTGGTGTACGCCGCGGGGCGGATCGACCTCATCTGTATGAAAGTCTACGCTCACCGTGTGCAGGACCTGGAAGATCTGCAGGCGATGCGCGTGCGCGAGAGCGAAGCGGCGTTCGTGCGCGAGCATCTCGACACGCTCGAGCGCAGCGGGAACGCCAAACGCGTCGCCGAATCGCGCGCGGTGCTCAACGCTCTGGAGCTGCGTGATGACGGCTAGCGCCCTCGATCTGCTCGCCGCCCGCTGGGCCAACCTCGGCGCCGCCTTCAACGTCGCCCCGCACGACGGGCCGCCCGATGTCGAGCGCCTCCTCCTCGACACCGCCCGCGCCGCGCCGGACATGGCCCGCCTCTTCATCATGGCCGCCACGTGGCTGCGCGAGCACGGCGAGATGGTCGCCCAGCACCGCCTGCGCCGCCTCATCCGCGACGAGCTCGAACCCGAGCACCGCCCCACGCTCGGCCTGCTGCTCGAAACCGCGCAGGAGAGCGCCGCCACGCGCGAGTTCGATTCCACGCTCAAGGAACTCGAACCCGCGCCGGAACCGGGCCCGCTCTACACCATCCAGCGGGCGA
The DNA here is from genome assembly GCA_965227605.1 of Phycisphaerales bacterium. Classification (GTDB taxonomy): domain Bacteria; phylum Planctomycetota; class Phycisphaerae; order Phycisphaerales; family UBA1924; genus CALNYS01. Next base: position 2,207,985 of record OZ245745.1, read on the forward strand.
GCGCCCCGATGCGCGACCTCGCCGAGCGCCGCGCGAGCGATCTTTCCAAGCGCTGGGGGCGCTGGTGCGAAGCCGTCGAGTTCAAGCCAGACGCCCTGCGCCCCGCGCGCTGGCTCATGAAACGTCACCCGCAGCTGCGCACGCGCTCGGACTTCCGCGGCGACCTCCGCGCCTCCATCCTCGCCTCACTCCGCCACGACGACGACGCCGGCGCCAGCCAGCGCCGCCTCGCCAAGCTCGCCGGGGGCTCACGCCAGCAGGTGCTGCGCTCGCTGGAAGCTCTTGAAAAAACCGGGCGCATCGTCATGGACCCCGCCACCACCGACCCCGGCCCGCCCCGACGGCGCATCCGCCTCGCGCCCGCGGCGTAAATCTTTAGCGTTCTTCGGCGGCGCGCTCGCGCAACACTTCGATCTGTCGCTGCAAGCGCTGCTCGGCGACCCGCAGCTCGTTCAGGTTGTCCTTCGATGCGCTGTCTTTCTGTTGAACACGCACCTCGTCGAGCGCCTTCTCCGCCTGGGCGAGGCGCTCGGCGGCGTCCGCTTTGTCGAACATCACGCGCTCGGGCTCCGCCTCAGGCCGCTCCCGCGCGGGCGACTGCGCATGCGGCGGCGCGATCGGCTCCCCATCCACGCGGCGCTGGTTCATGAAGGTTGGCGAGACGATCTCGATGCCCGCCGTGTGCAGCGCGTCCATCGCCTTGGCCCGCAGGCGCGACCGCGCACTGACGAGGTGCTTCACCTTCGTAAGGAACCCCGCTACCCGGTACGTCACAGCGTAATCGCCCAGATCCACCACCTGAACAAACGGCTCTTCAAGCCCAGCCGCCACGGCGCCATTTTTCAGCGCCGTCTCGATACGATCGCGCGGCGCGTCGTACCCCAGCGACACCCGCGCTGCGATGATCGTCCCGCTCGCCCGCACCACCGACGTCGGCTTCGTCGCCAAAAGCAGGTTCGGGATCGTCGTGAGATCTCGATCCTCGGTCTGGATCTCCGTATGAAAGAGCCCGCGCTCCGTCACCCGCCCGAAGTGCCCTTCAACGCGGATGAAATCACCCGGCGCAAAGTTTCGCAGCGAACGCAGCATCAGCCCCGCCATCGCGTTCGAGACGAACGTCGTCGAAGCCAGCGCGATCACCGCCGTGAACGCCAGACCGAACAACCCGAAGAGCTGCCCGCGCGTCTCCCCGTCGATCGGCGCCGACAGCGCGACCGCGATCACCGCGACCACCGTGAGCCCCGCCATCATCGCCGGTCTTCCGAGCGACCTCGGACGCCGAGCAAACCAGCGGTCGACGCCCCAGATCACAACAACCGACAGAACAATCACCGCCAGCATCGGGAGCGCCGCGATCGCGCCGCCGATCACGTCCACTGCCGCGCTCTCGCCGGATCCGTCCATACCGCGTAGCCTACACGCCACGCGTATGAAGAAGCCTCTCGCCAAAGCGCTCCGCCTGCTCGCCCTCGCGCTGATGTGCGTGCACGCCGCCTACATGGCGTACCTGCCGGCCCGCGCCATCGACGCTCTCATCAACCGTGGCGTCAGCGACATCTCCTTCCACCACTACGCCTGGCGCAACAGCGCCGACGAACCGCTCCGCGACGGTTTCGGGATCGCCTTCGTCGGCTGGCCCGGCCTCGCCTGGGCGCTCACTCAGGCGCTCATCGTCCACGCCTCGCTCGTGCTCTTCTTCAGCGGCAAACGCCAGACCAGACGCTTCGCATGGATGGCCCTCACCGCCATGAGCGCCCTCTGGTTCGGGAACATCCTCTACTTCTGCATCATCGGCGGCTTCGATTTCTACTGGGAAGCCCTCACCGCCCACGGCGTCGGGCTCTTCGCCACGATCGCCCTCAAGCCGCGTTAGCGCTCACAGCAGCGCCCGCACCCGCTCGATGAGTTCTGCGGAAGGCACAATCTCGCCCTTCCCAGAATCGGTGCGCGCCTTCACCTCAACGCCCCCCTGCTCGAGCGCCTTGGCGCCAACCGTCACACGCACCGGGCAGCCGATCAGGTCCGCGTCCTTGAACTTCGGCCCCGGGCGCTCGTCGCGGTCGTCGATCAGTACATCGAGGCCCGCTTCAGCCAACGTCTCCGCCGTCTCGAGCGCCGCCTTCATCACATCGCTTTCGGCATCGACATCCATCGCCACCAGGTGCACGTGGTACGGCGCGATCGCCCACGGCCACACGATGCCGCCCTCGTCGTGGCTCATCTCCACGCACGCCGCCATCGTGCGCGACACGCCGATGCCGTAGCACCCCATGATCACGCTCTGCAACTGCTGCTCCGCGTCCAGAATCTCGAAGCCCATCGCGTCCGAGTACTTCGTCCCCAGCTTGAAGATGTGCCCCACCTCGATGCCGCGCGATTCCTCAAGCGCGACTCCCTCCGCCTTCGGCGACGGGTCCCCCGCCTGCGCGTTGCGGATGTCGGTCACCTTCACCCGCGAGTCATCGTCAAGAACATCACCAAGCTCGCGCCGCCAGTTGAAGAACTTGACATGGTGATCCGCCTCATCGGCGCCCGCCGCCCAGAACATAGGCTTGCCCTTTGCGGCGTCAGTGCCCTGCGCGGCGTCCGGATCAACAACAAGCAGCGCATCGTCACGCCCCACCACACTCTTCGGGCTCACAAAACCAATCGTAAGCCCAGCGGCTTTCGCTTCCTTCTCATCGGCCATCGCCGACACCCCCGCCGCGTCGCGCACCTTGCCCTCGTTCACGTCGTGATCGCCGCGAACAACAGCAACCACCCAGCGCTGCTTCTCACCTTCGCCACGATCAAACACGATCGTCTTCAGGAAGTTCGGCGCCTTCACCTTCATGAACTTCCCAACCTCTTCAATGCTCGCCATCCCCGGCGTGTGCACCCTCTCGAGATCTCCTAGCGCCTCGCCGTCGAAATCGTGCGCGCGATGCCCTGTCTCGCACTTCTCCACGTTCGCGGCGTACCCCGTCTGCGGGCAGCGCAAAATCGTGTCCTCACCCGTCGCGCAGTTCACCATGAACTCGTGGCTCGCCGAGCCGCCGATCGGCCCGCTCTCGGCCTCCACGATCGAGAAGTCGAGCCCGCAGCGCGTAAAGACATTCTCGTACGCGCGGTACATCGCGTCGTACGCCCTATCGAGCCCCGCCTCGCCCTCCAGTTCCAAGTGGAACGAGTACGCGTCCTTCATAATGAACTCGCGGCAGCGCAGCAGCCCCGAGCGCGGGCGGAACTCGTCGCGGAACTTCGTCTGGATCTGGTACAGGTTCAGCGGGAGCTGGCGGTAGCTGCTCACCGTCCCCTTCATCAGCTCCGTGATCACCTCCTCGTGCGTCGGCGCCAGCGCCGCCTGACGATCGTGGCGATCAACCAGCCGGAACAGGTTGTCCCCGTAATCGACATCGCGCTTCGTGCCGGCGAAGAGCTCGATGGGCTCGAGCGCCGGCATCAGCATCTCGCTGGCCCCCGCCGCGTCCATCTCCTCGCGCACGATCTGCGAGATCTTCCGCAGCGTCCGCCACCCCAGCGGCAGGTAGTCGTAGATCCCCGACCCCACCTGACGCACGAACCCCGCCCGCACCAGCAGGCGGTGGCTGGGCGCCTCGGCCCCCGCCGGGTCCGACTTGCTCGTCGGGATCAGCGTGCGGCTCCAGCGGTGAAGGGCGCCCCGGGCGCAGCCCGCAGCGGTCGTCGTTCGGGTCGTCGTCTGGCTCATGAAGCCGAGTGTAGCCGGGCCTCCCAAACGCCGACGCTGGGGCGACCTATAGTGTTCGGTCTCAGCCGTGGGGGTTCGAGAGATGAGCGAACAAACCGAGCAGTACGACGTCGCCGTCCTGGGGGGCGGGCCCGCGGGCTCCACCTGCGCCGCCCTCCTCCGCAAGTACAACCCAGGCCTCAGCGTCTTCGTCGCCGAGAAGGAGACCTTCCCCCGCGACCACGTGGGCGAGTCCCAGCTCCCCGGCTGCGCCCAGATCTGCGCCGAGATGGGCTGCTGGGAAAAGGTCGAGGCCGCCGGCTTCCCCGTGAAAGTCGGCGCCTCCTACACCTGGGGCAAGTCCGACGAGGTCTGGGACTTCGACTTCATCCCCCCCGACGCCCTTACTGACCAGCTCACCCGCCCCGGCACGTTCGAGGGCGTCCGCCGCCAGACCGCCTTCCAGGTCGACCGCGCCAAGTACGACAAGATCCTCCTCGACCACGCCGAGGAGCTCGGCTGCACCGTCGTCCAGGGCTCGGGCGTCAAAGAGATCCACAAGGATGGCGACCGCATCACCAGCGTCGTACTCGAGAACGGCCAACGCATCGAAGCCCGCCACTATGTTGACGCCACCGGCGCCGCCGGCGTCATCCGCAAGGCCATGGGCATCAAGACCCACGCTCCCGAGGCTTTGCGCAACGTCGCCATGTGGGCCTACTGGCGCAACGCCGAGTGGGCCCTCAAGATCGGCGTCGGCGGCACCCGCGTGCAGGTCCGCTCACTCCCCTACGGCTGGATCTGGTTCATCCCCCTCGGCCCCGACCGCACCTCCATCGGCCTCATCGTCCACGCCGACTACTACAAGGAGTGCGGCCTCTCCAAGGACGAGCTCTACCACAAGGCCATCCGCGAGCAGGAGCTCGTCGCCCCGCTGATCGAGAACGCCGAATGCGAGGGCGAGGTCTTCGCCACCAAGGACTGGTCCTTCAACGCCGAGCGCCTCGTGGGCGAGAACTGGTTCCTCATAGGTGAGGCCGCGGGCTTCGCCGACCCCATCCTCGCCGCGGGGATGCTCAACGGGCACCGCTCGGGTCAGGACTGCGCTGCGACCATCAACGAGATCGAGATCGGCGAGGTGGACGCCCAGTGGCTCCGCGACCGCTTCGACACCAAGCACCGCGACAACATCGAGCAGTACATCCGCTTCGCCCAGTTCTGGTACGCCGCCAACGGGCGCTTCACCGACCTCCGCGAAGAGTGCGCCGAGATCGCCCGCGAGGGCGGCCTCAACCTCTCGCCCGAGCAGGCCTGGCGCTGGCTCTCCCGCGGCGGCTTCGCCCTGGACGACCCGCTCCAACCCTCCGTCGGCTCCTACGACGTCTTCAGCGCCAAGGACATCGCCTTCGCCTTCCTGGGCGTCGATTCCTCACACGTCTTCGAGCAGTACAACGTCTTCAAGCTCAACACCCACGGCGCCGAGCGCGACGTGCTGGGCTTCGTCCGCGAGGGACGCATCGCCCGCGTCCCCTGCCTGCGCAAGGGCGCCGCCACGCTCCCCCTCGAAGGCTACTTCGGGACAATGGTCCAGCTCCTCCAGCAGACCGACAACATCGTCCCCATCGTCAACACCATCATGCGCCAGCTGACCGACCTCGACCCCGCCCACCGCGACTTCATCTTCCAGCACTACATGGCCACCCTCGAAGCCATGGTGCAGGACGGCTGGGTCATCGCCAAAGCCGACAAGAAGAAGCAGTTCGTCAAACGCCCACGCGGCCAGCACAACAACAGCAACTTCGTAGGCATCCGCGGCGGCTAAACGAGAGCGAAGCAGCAGCTTCTGCCACCCTCTCCCTCGGGGAGAGGGCCTACACCCCCTCCCGAGCCTCCCTGTAACGAATCACCGCCCCGCCCGCGACGCCTTCGCCTCCCGCTGCGCCTTCTTCCGCATCGACTCGTTCAACTGCCGCTTCCGCATCCGCACGCTCGCCGGCGTGATCTCCACCAGCTCATCCCCCTCGATGTGCTCGAGCGCATCCTCCAAAGTCAGCACACGCGACGCCTTCAGCGTCACCGTCGCCTCCTTCGTGGACGAACGGATGTTGTTCAGCTTCTTCTCGCGCGTGATGTTCACCGTCAGGTCGTTGTCGCGGTTGTGCTCCCCCACCACCTGCCCGCCGTACACCACATCCCCCGGCTTCACGAAGAGCATCCCGCGGTCTGCCAGCGTCTCCACCGCGTGCGCCGTCACCGGCCCGCCCTCGCTCGCGATCAGCGCCCCCTGCCCGCGCCCCATCTCGTGCCCGTCCGTCGGCTCATACCCATCAAGCACATGGTTCAGCGTCCCCTCGCCCTGCGTCGCCGTGAGCAACCGCGTGCGCAAACCGATCAGCCCGCGCGAGGGCGCCCGGAACTCCAGCCGCGTGCTCTCCCCGAGCTGATCCATATGAATCATCTCACCCCCCCGCACCCCCATCAGCTCGATCACCGCGCCAACATGCCCCTGCGGCGTGTCCACGATCACCCGCTCAAAGGGCTCGCACACCTTCCCGTCAATCTCGCGCAAAATCACCCGCGGCTTGCCCACCGCCAGCTCGTACCCCTCGCGCCGCATCGTCTCGAGCAAAATCCCCAGGTGTAAAAGCCCGCGCCCCGACACCACGAACTCATCCCCCGCCCCGTCCTCCACCCGCAGCGCCACGTCGCGCTCCAGCTCTCGCTCCAGACGCGTGCGGATCTGCCGGCTCGTCACAAACTTCCCCTCGCGCCCCGCCAGCGGCGAGTCGTTCACGCGGAACACCATCGTGATCGTCGGCTCGTCGATCGCCACGCTCTCGAGCGCCTCAGCGTTCTCCGGGTCCGCCGCCGTGTCGCCGATGTCGATCCCCTCAACCCCCACCAGCGCCGCGATGTCCCCCGCCTCAACCTCACCAACATCCACCCGCTTGAGCCCTTCGTACCGCTGCAACCCGACCACCCTCGCCTCACGCCGCGTCCCGTCCCGCTTCAAGAGCGCGATCTTCTGTCCCTTCCGCACCACCCCGCGCTCCACCCGCCCGATCCCGATCCGCCCCACGAAATCATTCGAATCCAGCGTCGTCACCATGATCTGCAGCGCGCCGCTTTCATCATGCTCCGACGCCGGCACGTGCGACACGATCGCCTCGAACGCCGCCCGCACGTTGTCCCCCGGCTCCCGCCAATCCTCCGACGCCCACCCGTTCTTCGCCGAGGCGTACACCACCGGGAAATCCAGCGCGTCGTCATCCGCGCCCAGCTCCGCCAGCAGATCGAACACCTCCCCGATCACCTCATCAGGCCGCGCGTCCGGGCGATCACACTTGTTCACCACCACCACCGGCTTGAGGCCAGTCTCCAGCGCCTTCCCCAACACAAACCGCGTCTGCGGCATCGGCCCCTCAAACGCATCAACAACCAGCAAACACCCGTCCGCCATCCGCAACACGCGCTCGACCTCGCCGCCAAAGTCCGCGTGCCCGGGCGTATCAACGATGTTCACGCGGAAGGCCTCGCCGTTCTCGCGCACGTACGTCGTCGCGCAGATCTTCGAGAGGATCGTGATCCCCCGCTCCCGCTCGATATCCCCCGAGTCCATCACCAGCCCGTGCTGACCGCCCGCCAGCTTCTCGAACTCGCCGGTGCGGAACGCCCCCGACTGCTTCAAAAGCTCGTCAACCAGCGTCGTCTTGCCGTGGTCCACGTGCGCGATGATCGCCACGTTGCGGATGTCCATCGCGTCGTCCTCAAAGGCTGCGGGGTGCGAGCAGGGCCGGGGATCATAGCGACCGTCCTCGCTGCTGCTCTCTATTGGGCTCGCTCCAGCTCAACCTCGCCCTCAACCCGCCCGCCGGGAAGGTCGCGGATCGCCCACCGAAGCCGCTCCACCGAAGACAGCCGCACCAGCGTCGGGTTCACCTCGCCCACGATCCCCAGCAGCGCCCGCGGCCGTACCACCCCCACCGACCGCCACGCCGACATCGGCATCACGGCGCCCCCCTCACCGTCCAAGGTCACCCGCAATCGGACGCGATCGGTCTCACGCTGGGCCGTCGCGCTCACCGACTCCACGATCTCGCCGCTCGTCCCCGCAACCACCCACCCCGGCTGCCAGCTCGCTTCGTCGTCATCACCCAGATACCGCCACGTCACGCTCAGCCCCTCGCGGATCTGCGCCGTGCGAGCCGCCCGCGGGTACAGCCCGCCGAAGTCATGCTCCCACGCGCCGCCCCCCACCATCGCGCTCAGCGCCGCCAGCGACCTCGCCGCCCCGCGATCCAGCTTTTTCGCCCGCGCCACCGGCCCCGACAGCGACGCCGCCCCGCACACCTCAACCCCTCTCTCCTCGCTCCCCCGCACCACCACCGCGATCACTTCCCCAGCGCTCGCTCCCATCGCCTTCGCAAACGGGATCAGCGCCGGCACGTCTTCATACAACCCCTTCTCGAACACCCCGCGCCCGCGCTCCACGACCGCCAACAGCGCCGTCGAGGTCAACTCCTCCCACCCCGCCGGGTCAAACACCGCCCGCGGGCGTTCGTGCCCTTCGAGCGCCCCGACCATCCGCAACCGGGCCGCCTGATCCCCGATGCGCGCCGACGCCGACAACCAGCCCTTCCCGCTGTCCATCCGCGCCGCGATGTAATGCGACCCCTCGCCCGCGAGCTCTCCGAACGCCCGCACACGCTCGCTCTCCATCAGCGACACATCCCGGAACGCGCACGCCTCCAAAAACAGCCCGCCGTTCTCCCGCGCCGGCGCCATCATCACCGTCACCGCTTCTTCGCCGCGAAACTCCGTCAGCTGAAAACGCCCGCCAGGCAACCGCAACACCGCCCGACCGCCCACGATCGTCCGCGGCCGCGCCTTCAGCTTCCGCCGGATCAACCCCGCCGTCTCCGCGTCCGTCGTCAGCAGCGCCGCCCAGTCCGCCTCGCCCTCCCACACCCCGCGCAGCGCCACCGACGCCCGCTGGCCCAGCAACCGCTCGAACGCCTCGTCCTCGCCCATCCCGATCGCCTCAGCGAGCGCCCGCCACGACGCGTCAAGCGACACATCAGACCCCGCCAGCGACGACAAAAACCGCCACTCATCCCGCGTCACACCGTTCAGCTGCGCGTAGATATCAACATCGTCAGGCAGAAGCGCCGCGTGCTCGCTCGGTTCAACACCAGGCCCGCCCTGCGCCACACCCAACGGCAGCGCCACCACCGCCAGCAACACCATGCGACACAACAAAGAAACCATGACCCGCGGCACGCCTCAGTCGCGCTCGCGCGAAGCGTGACCAGCACCGACCGCACGCACCCAACGAGGTGCGCTCTCGAAACGGCACACCGCGTCGATCGTCCGCTGCGAAGCCGGATCAAGCGAGTAGTTCACAACCACCACGCGACCGCCGCTCTCGGGTGCGGGCGAACACGACACACGCGCCAGCGTGAAATCACTCTCGGTAGCCATCACACCATCGATCGTGGCCGTCAGACGAACCAGCACGGGCGTCCCGCCCTCGATCGTTTCCACTACCGTCTCGATCGGCGCCGTGGCGCCCAGCGCCGCCCGCTCGCCGGCCTCAACCACCGAAGCCAGCGCCGCGACCTCGGGCCCGACCGGCGTGATCTCCGGGTTTGCCCGCCGCGCGCCCAGCGTGATCGCCAGAGCCCCCAGCAGCGTCGCCGCGACCAGGCCGCGACCGCCCCAGACCATCGCCCGCGAGCGACCGTCCAGCCAGCCGCGCCGCGCGCCGACATCGTCAAGCACCGTCGCCGTCAAATCGGGTGTCTTCGGCGCGTTCTTCTCGATACTCAGCAGACGCTCGACACGGCGCACAGAGCGGATGTGCTCCGCCCCGCCCGCCGCGAGCGCGTCGTCATAAGCGCCATCGCCGTCCAGCGCCAAATCCGCGAGGGTCCTCGGGTCCGGCGCGTCCGTGCTGACCGGGCCGCGGCTCATACCCCGGCCTCCGCCAGCGCCCAGCTGTGCTCCTCGCACCCGCGCAGGTGCGTCCGCATCTTCTCCCGCGAGCGGTGCAGATGACTCTTCACCGTGCCCTCGGGCATCTCGAAGTGCTCGGCGATCATCGCGATCGCCCACCCCTGCTGGTGGAACAGCAGGAACACCTCGCGCTGCGTCAGCGACAGCGTCTCAAGCGCCGACTGCACCGCGTCCCGCGAGCGGTCCCGTCGCTCGTCCAGGTTCGCCGGCGCGTCGGGCGTCGCCCCACGACCCCGCGCAACCCCGACGATCTCGCTGTCGTAATGCGGCTTGAGCTTCTGATTCGCGTTCACATACAAACGCTTCGCGATCGTGAAGAGCCACGTCGAGAAACGGTACTTCGTGTCAAACCGATCGATGTGCGCCAGCACCCGCACGAACGCGTCCTGAGCGATGTCCTCAGCCATCTCGGGCCGACCGCTCAGCCGCAACAGGTAGCTGTACAGCGAACCCTGATGATGCTGAATCAGCGCCGCCGCGGCCTGCTTGTCGCCACGACCGGCCCGCTCGATCAACTTGCGTTCAGCGTCTCGCGTCACGTCAATAGCTTACCGCATGACCCCCAGATGGGATTCAGGAAATCCCCAAGACCCCATAACACAACCCGATACGATCCCCCCGTGCCCGCCGACGCCCCCACATCCTGGCCTGCCCTCCTCGCCGCGTGGACCGACTTCGCCAAGGCCGCCGTAGCTCTACCGAAGGACGCCGAGGGTCAGCGCTGGCGGGCCAGCGTGCCCGCGATCATCGACCTCCAGGCCGCCGCCTGCGCTCTGGGCGAGCTGCACCGCCTGCCCGCCGATCACCGCCCCGCCGCGATCGACACCGCCGAGGCGCTCATCTCAAAGCGCGCCACCGAACTCCGTGAGACATGGAACGCCGACCCGCCCGAGGGCGTGGTCGAGATCATCCTCGACGCTCACTCCGCCGCGGCCGCCGCCAGAGCCGATCGCTCCTGAGCCGCGCACGTCCCGCACCACGCCACCATCCCGTTGGGCGATCCCTTCGACGCCGCGATCAGCGCCCCCATCTCATTCAGAAAACGCCGCTGCTCCCGCACGCCCCCACCGCCGTTGTACTGCGCGCTCAGCCGATCCCGCGCCTGCGCCAAACGCCGGTTCGGATCCGGGTGCGTGCTCAGAATCTCCGGCTGACGCGGCCCCTCCGCCGCGTCGCGCAGCACCTCCAGCACCCCCACCATCCCCGCCGGGTCATACCCCGCGTACGCCGCGTAGCGCATACCCAAACGATCCGCCTCGAGCTCCTGATCGCGCCCGAACTTCAGCAGGTACCCCGTCGCCCCCGCGCCCACCACCACCGGCACCGCCTGGCGCACCCACGCGTCGTCAGACTCCTGCGCCACCACACCCGCGGCCACCGCGGCGCCCGCGATCAGCATCTGGCGGCTGATCCGCTCATCGACGTGCTCTGCCGTGACGTGCCCGATCTCGTGCCCGATCACGCACGCCAGCTCCGCCTCGTTATCAAGCTGCGCCACCAGCCCGCGCGACACGAACACCTTCCCGCCGGGGAGCGCGAACGCGTTGATCACCTCCGTGTCCAGCAGCGTGAACTCCCAGGGCAACGTCGGGTAGTCCGCCTCGGTGTACGCCGCCATGCTCTGGCCGAGGGCGCTCACGTACTCCCGCGGCCCGGGCGAGCCGTACTCGCCGCCGTACGACGCGACCAACTGCGGCATGCTCTCCTCGCCCAGCGCGATCTCCCGCTCCCGGCTCATGAACACAAGCTGCGACCGCCCCGTCGCCGCGTTCGTCGTGCACCCGCCGAAGGGCAGCGAGCACGCCGCCAGAAGCGCCACCGTCATCACACGCTGAATCATTCTGAGTCTCCTTGCATGCCGACCGCCCGCCGCCGCGGGCGTACCATCATGGTATGACGACGCGGGCCCCCGCTCATCCCGAATCCGGCTGGACCGACGCCGACCTCGCCGCGGGCCCCCACGCCGACGCCCGGAAAGCCGCCAAGGTCCGGGCCATGTTCGCCGCCATCGCCGGGCGCTACGACCTCAACAACCGCCTCCACTCCTTCGGCCGGGATCAGGCGTGGCGCCGCCGTGCCGTACGGGACGCGCGTGTGCGCCCCGGCGACACGGTTCTCGACATGGCCTGCGGCACCGGCGACCTCACGCTCCTTCTGGCGCGCACGACGGAGGCGGCCCGAGTGGTCGGCGGCGACTTCACCCCCGAGATGCTCGACGTTGCCCGCGTCAAGAACACGCACCCCAAGGTCGAGTACGCCCACGCCGACGCGATGAACCTTTCCTTCGCCGATTCGGAGTTCGACGCGCTCACCATCGCCTTCGGCATCCGCAACGTCACCGACCCAGCGGCGGCGCTCGCCGAGTTCCACCGCGTGCTCAAACCGGGCGGGCGTCTGGTGATTCTGGAGTTCGCGACGCCCAAGTCGCGCCTCGTTCGCGCCGGCAACAACTTCTACACCAAGCGCGTCATGCCCCTTACTGCGGGGATCATCGCCGGTGATCGGACGGGCGCCTACCGCTACCTGCCGCGCTCAATCGAAACCTTCCTCCAACCGCCGGCGATGATGGAAGCAATGTGTGAGGCTGGGTTTACGGATGTCGCGGCGACACCGATGACCTTCGGCGTCTGCGTGTGTTATCGGGGCGTCAGGCCCGGATAAACGCGCTCGGACGGTAGGAAAAACCGCAACGTCCAGTATGGAAAAACACGTTTCTGTGCGTGCTGCCGCGTCGTCGAGTGCGCCGATGTTCCTGCCCTCGCCGCCCCGCTCAGCGGGAACGCGGCACGGTTCAAGACAGCAACCACCACGCGAAGGATTACACGTGAGCGACCAGGACATTCTCATCGAACGACTCTTCGAGGCCCTCATCTCCGGCGACCGCCAGGAGGCCCGCGCCATCATCAGCGAGACGCAGCGCGAGGAGACACCCGCCGAGCTTCTCGTCACCGACCTCTTCTGGCCCACCTACAACAAGATCGAGTCGCTGTTCCGCGCCGACCAGCTCTCGACGCTGGCGCACCACTACGCGACGCGACTGCTCCGCGTGCTGGTCGATCAGGCCGCGACGCGTCTTCAGCAGCAGCCCTCGCGCGGTCGCAGCGTCATCGCGTTCTGTGGGCCCAACGATCCGGATGAACTGGGCGCGCAGATGGCCGTCGATCTGCTGGAGGCCGATGGCTACGAGGTCCGCTTCGCCGCGGGCGGGATCGCCGAGGACGAGATCCTCGGGCATGTGCAGACCGAGCAGCCGGACGTGCTGCTGCTGTTCGCCTCGGCGCCGCAGGACCTGCCCGCGACGCGCTGGCTGATCGACAAGCTGATCGAGATCGGCGCCTGCGAGAAAACGCAGGTCGTCGTGGGCGGCGGCGTGTACAACCGGGCCGAGGGCCTGGCGGAAGAGATCGGCGCCGACCTGTGGGCCGAGACGCCCGCCGAGGTGGTGCAGGTGATGGAAGAAGAGCCCGAGCGCCGCATGAGCCCGGACCAGCGCACCGTCGGTCGCCACAAGGCGGCGACGAAGGCCGCGACGCAGCGGAAGCGCGCGGCCTGATCAGAACAGCAGCGTCTTGAACCGCATATTCACCGCCCTGGGCCCGAGCGGAGCCCGGGGCGGTTTTTTATTCAGCGTCTTCGACGCAGGGACAGTGCGCCCATGACACAGAGAACTCCCAACGACGAAGGCGCCGGGATGGGGTCGTACTCGACGATGAATGAAATCACTGGAAATCCCGCGGCTTCGTTCGAGACCACGAGATCATTCCAAGCGTCCGAAGGAGGAGCGAAGGCCGGCCCATTGAAGTAATGCAACGCCATCTGCACTTCACCCAGAGTGCTCGGCTCGCCGGCTGCCCAGTTGGTGTAGCCCCACGACTCACCGGTGATCCATGACCATCCGCTATCGGGTGTTGATGCGTCGAGCGATCGAATCCCGCCGAGCCAGGGACCGGCGTAGAAGTTGTCAGCACCGGTATCGCCGCCCCACAACGTCGGATCGGATGCGACGTTGTTGAACACGAAGGAGTTTTCTGCCGAAGTCGTGATCGTTGCGAGATGCCCGCCCATTGCCTCAGCGGCAGCAAGCGCATCGAAGAACTCGATGCCCTCTTCAACTAAGACTGCTTCGTATTCATGGTCGTTCCCGCCGTCGTTGATGTCCCAGAGCACTCGCTCGGCTTGAGACATTTCTCCGATAGAAAACGTCGCAATAGCCGACAGAATTACTGGTTTGATATGTGTAAGCATGTGTTTCCTTCCTCGATCGCAGAATAGTGGCACGAAGGACACTCGAAAAGCAACTCAAGCGCCGAAGGCGCCGGACGGCGGCAGCGAGCAGCCGCCCTACATGCCTAAATGCCCATCATTGTGCGAAAACCAGCGGCTGCCGCACTGGGCTTACCTTTGCTCGATCGAATCACACCGCGGATAGACCACTCGGGTAGATTTTTCGTGTTCTGGACATTGGTCAGGTTTGGATTCTTCGAATGAGCGTATTGGATTAGATCCTTTTCCATGTGGTTGAGATCAGTAGTGGCGACTTTGTTCTTATTGCCGAGAGGACAAACGAAGTACATCACGGGAGTGCCGCCGCCGCGCTCATGAAGCGCATCGTTGTAATGCACGATCTTGTGACTCGTCATTACCTCTTGCTTGAATCCCTTGCTCGCTTTGCCAACGTAGTACGGCGTGGCTCCGCGCCCTGCTCGGAGCGCAAAGATGTAACACCCCTTTTTCTTGCGGAGATAATCCTTCGCAGGATCGTTCCAAAACTCACGAGCACCGTCTCGATTTATGCGTTTTGATTTCGCGCTGCCTGAGTAAGAAATCTCGAAAGGACCTTCAACACAAAGCTCTGTCGCCATCTGTATCTCCTTGGTTCATGACAGGAAAATTCTTACCCCACCCGATCCAAAAGCCGGTACTGCACCGCCTCCGCGACGTGCGTCGGGCTCGCTTCCGCCTCACCCTCCAAATCTGCGATCGTTCGCGACACGCGCCGGAGTTTGTCGTAGGCGCGGGCGCTCAGACCCAGTTCGGTGATGGCCTGGCCCAGGAGTTCCTTCGCCGGCTCGCCCATCGGGGCGAGTTCGTCGAGTTTCTTACCCGAGAGCTCGGCGTTGAGCAGCGGGCCCTGGCGCTCGCGCTGGACGGTGCGGGCGCGTTCGACTTTTTCGCGGATCTCGGCGCTGCTCGTGCCGCCGGCTTCTTTGGAGGACAGTTCCTTCCACGGCACCGCCGGGGCTTCGACGTGCAGATCCACACGATCGACGAGGGGGCCGGAGAGCTTGCTGAGGTACTTGTCCATCTCGCGCTGGGAGTAGTCGTTGGTGGGCGTCGGGCCCTTGGCGGTCGGGTTCATGGCCATGACGAGCATGAAGGAGGCGGGGAAGGTGAGCGTGGTGCGCGAGCGGGCGATGGTGATAACGCGGTCTTCCAGCGGCTGGCGCATGGCGTCGAGAACGGCCCGGGGGAACTCCGGCGCTTCGTCAAGAAAGAGCACGCCGCGGTGGGCGAGCGTGACCTCGCCCGGCTTGGGCGACGAGCCGCCGCCGATGATCGCGGCGCTGGACGCCGTGTGGTGCGGCGAGCGCACGGGGCGCGAGGAGACAAGCCCCGGTCCGCCGTTGGCGAGCAACCCTGCTGCTGAATAGATGCGCGTCACCTCAAGCGCTTCGTCTGTGGTCATGGGCGGGAGCACACCCGGCAGGGCCTTGGCCATCATGGTCTTGCCGGTGCCGGCGGGGCCGATCATGAGGAGGTTGTGCCCGCCCGCGGCGGCGATGGTCATGGCGCGCTTGACGCCTTCCTGCCCTTTGATTTCCGAGAAATCCACGCCCGCGCGGGTGCGCTCGATGAGCGAGGCGACATCAACGGGCGGGTGCGGTTGCGCCGGGACTAAACCGTTGAGCAGGCCGATGACCTGGGCGAGCGTGCGGGCGCCGAAGACCTCGACGCCTTCGACGACGGCGGCCTCGGCGGCGTTGGCCTCGGGGAGGATGATGGCGCGGGTTCCATTGGCGCGGGCCATCGCGGCCATTGAGATGGCGCCCTTGATGGGGCGCAGGCGCCCGTCGAGGGCGAGCTCGCCGGCGATGAGGCACTGGGCCGGGTCGATGCCCCCGTCGTCAGCCTGGCCGTTGGTCTGGTAGCGACCGGCGGGGATGACGCCGGAGGTCATGAGCAGGCCCACGGCCATGGGCAGGTCGTAGACGGGGCCTTCCTTGCGGACGTCGGCGGGGGCGAGGTTGATGAGCACACGCCCGTGGGGGAAGGCGAAGCCGGAGTTGACGATGGCCGAGCGGACGCGGTCGAGCGATTCCTTCACCGCGGCGTCAGGCAGGCCGACGACCTGCTCCTTGGGGAGGCTTGCCTCGATGAGATCGACCTCAACCTCGCAGGGGAGGGCGTCGACGCCAGCGAGAACGAAGCTTTGCACCCGGGAGAGCATGCGAAAGAGCATACCGAACTTTGCCCTATCGTTCATCCTTCAGGAACCGGGAGGGAGGGCACGCCGGATAGAGTGACACCATGCGAACCCTGCTTGCTCTTGTCGTTCTCGCCCTGACGCTCCCCGCCTTCGCCCAGCCCGACACCCCCCTGCCGACGCCAACGGCGCCCGCGGAGCCGCTGCTGCGGACGACCTCGGAGCGGTTCTGGACGCTGTCGCTGCGGTTCCGGGCGGAAGCGGACGAGTTCGCGGATCTCGCCCGCGAGCAGCGCGGCGTCGGGCGCGCGATCTCGTACGACTCCTTCGATGTGGAGCGGGGCGTGGTGATCGTGCCGGCGATCGAGGGAACGTCGCTGCACCAGCCGACGGGGGCGCCGCGGGCGGAGCTGCGCTTTGACGGCGATGTGGTTGACGAAGCGCCGACCTTGCTTCCCGGGTATCAGAACGGCGAGCGCCTGGCGCGCCTGGACATCCCGCGTTACGAGAACGCCGACAGCTTCGAGGCGTGGGTCGATCTGCCGATGCGGAGCCGGTCGGTGGCGTTTGATGAGGAGCGGGCGCTGCGCGTTGATTGGCCGTCGGGCCCGTGGCCGGCGGTGTGCGCTTCGGCGCTCGAGGCGCAACTGGCGATCGACCCGGCGGAAGCGAATCTGGTTGAGTTCGTTCGCGGCACGGTCGGCGCGCCGCCCTACGACGCGCCGCCGGCGCTGGTGGCGAAGCAGCTCGCGGCGGCCGTGATCAACCGCTTCCAGCCGAGCGGGCTGGGGTTTGAGTACGGGCGTTCGGGCGGCTTCGGCGGGATCGAGTTCGGGCCGCCCGAGGCGCGGGATGCGGACCCCTTTGGCGGTCTGCTGATCGAGCGGGAGGACCGGACGGCGCGCAGGTTCATCGGTTCGCCGGCGGACATGACGGCGCTGTACTGCGCCGCTCTGCGGGCGGCGGGGATCCCGGCGCGCCCGGTGATCGGCTACGACCTGTTCTCGGCGCCGGAAGGGCGCGACGAGGCGCGGGATTTTCTGCCCAGCCACTGCGGCGATGTGTTCCAGGACGGGGACTCGCTGCGCTTCCCACGGCTGATCTACTGGGCCGAGTTCGCGCTGTACGACGAGGAGGCGAACACGCTGGAGTGGATCCCGGTGGACGTCTTCTCGCAGCGCCGGGTGAGCTCGCGGGCGCACCCGGTGGATCAGGCGTGGCTGTTCTTCGGGAACAACTCGTGCGGCGAGGCGCGCCTGCCGATCTCGCACCACTTCTTCCCGCCGACGACGGTGGTGGGCATGGGGGCGCCGCTGTTCTGGGGGTGGCTGGCGACGCCGGAGGTGCCGCTGCTGACGCAATCGCTGCGGGTGTGGGCGCAGGGGGCGGCGGTGACGACGAGCGACGACGACTGATCCGATCCCCCTCTCCCCGAGGGAGAGGGGTTAGGGGAGAGGGAGGGCGTGCTTCGACCGCTACCATCCCCGCAACTGTGTACGTCCATCATTCCCTCTCCCCAGCCCTCTCCCTCGGGGAGAGGGGGTCAGAAACGCTGCAACAACGGAAGACATGCATGTCCGAACACAAAGCCACAATCGACTGGTCGCTGGGCGACGCCGAGTTCACCTACCGCGAATACCCGCGCGATCACGAGTGGCGCTTCGAGGGCGGGGTGAGTGTGCCGGCCTCGGCGGCGCCGGGTTACTCGGGGAGCGCTGAGCGGGTCGATCCCGAAGAGGCCTTCGTGGCGTCGCTCGCGAGCTGCCACATGCTGACGTTCCTGGCCCTCGCAACCAAGCACCGGCTGGTGGTGGAGCGCTACACGGATTCCGCGGTCGGCGCGCTGGCGAAGAACGACGCCGGCAAGCTGGCCATCACGCGTGTGACGCTCAAACCCGACATCACCTTCCGCGGCGACCCGCCGGACGCTGATCTGCTGGCCAAGCTGCACCACGACGCCCACGAGCACTGCTTTATTGCGAACTCGGTGACGACCGAGGTGGTGGTGGAGTAGCGCACAACGACGCGATCCGCGCGAAGCGCAGCGCGAATGCCGCGATGAGCAACACCGCGAACGGCAGGAACCGCGGTTCTATCACCGCCCGCGGCACATAGCCTGCGGCGAACGTCAGTGCGATCACATAGACGCCCAGTGTGTGCAACGCCCGCCAGAGGCGCGGGCCCAGCGCTCGGCGCGGTGCCGGGAAGGACGTGACGACCATCGCGGCGAAGAGAACCTCCGCCATCCCACCAAAGACCCACGTGAACCATGGGCGGAAAGCAAGAAAATCACCCTCGTAGAAAAGCTGCACGCGGGCGATATTGGTCGCGAGGAACACCCAGTGCGCGAGCGCAAAGCCGACGCCGAGTTGCGGGCGACGACGCACCAGCCAGCGGCTGAGGACCCCGGGACGGAAATAGTGCAGCGGCCCCGCCACGAACGCCCCGAGGAACGAGACAAACGCGAAACGCTGCATCGTGCGGGCGAGCAGGCTGAATGAGTCCTCGCTGACGCCCTGCGTCGCGACGATCGTGCCGCCGACAGCGACCAACAAAGCAATCCAAATAGAGAGATGACGCCAAGCGCCGGCGTCCCAGCCGAGGAAACCCGGGTTGGAGTGCGCGTGGGTCATCGCTCGCTCAGCGAGCCTCCCCTTGAACGCTACGCGTCAGTGCGATCCACCAGACGGTACGCCTCGCGCTCACCGCGCCCGCGCACCGGGTAGTCCTTGCGCAGCGGATGCGCGGGGTAGTCCTTCCACGTCAGGATGCGCCGCAGGTCCGGGTGGTTCTCGAAGCGCACGCCGATCATGTCGAAGACCTCGCGCTCCATCCACTCGGCCCCCGGCCACAGGTCGCACACCGAATCGACCCACAACCCCGGGTCCTCGGCGATGCCGTCCGTCGGCCCCGTCGGGTCCACATAGGTCTTCACCAGGAAGCGGTCGTTGCGCGTCGTCGAGCACAGCACATACGCCACGCTGAAACGCCCGGGCGTGTCGCTGGCGTAATTCAGGTAGTCGAGCCCGACCACGTCCGAAAGAAAATCGAACCGGCAGTTCTCATCGTCGCGCAGGAAGGCCATCACCGCGTGCAGGTGCTTCGGCGGCACCACCAGCGTCGCCTGCCCGCGGAACTCCGTACCCGAGAGCTGCGCGTCGGGGAAGGCCGCCTTGACGTGGGCAAAGGCGGGGTGGTCGAGGTTCGGGGCGCCGGGCTTGGTGTTCGTAGCCATGTGACAAGTGTAGCGGCTGGCTAGAGCAGCCCGGCCCGGCGCAGCTGGCCCTGCGCGTCTTCCCCTACCGCCGCGACGATCGCCCCCTCCCGCGCATGCTGGCGGGTCAGACGCCCGAGCAGCGCCGGGTCGAGCAGCCCATCGCCCAGCACCGCCGGTCGCAGCAGTTCGTCCTCCCCCTTCGGCTGGTGGAACGAGGCAAGCACGATCACCTCCGCCCTCCCCGCCGCGAACCCGAAGAAGCGCTCCAGGTGATCTTGGGCGTCGGCGAGCATCGATGGCTCGAAGCAGGCCGCGGGATCAAACGCCACCCCAAACGGCGAGGCCCGGCGCTCTTCCAGCAGCGTCAGCGCCGCCTGGGCGTCGGAGATCACATGTCTCGCATGGGTCCGCAGAAGCAGGCGGGCGCCCCGCTCGCGCAGCACCGGCTCGGCGGCGTTGAGGTAGGCGTTGAGGGCCGCACGACCGGCGGGCATCCAGGTGTTGAACGCCCGCTCGAAGAGCGTCTCGCCGAGACCGCCCGACCAGCCGAGGACGAGATCGGCCTCGGGCAGCTGGGTCGCGGCCTGCGCCGGATCGAGCGTCAGCGGGTTGAAGGGCGCGACGACGGCGAGCGCGGCGCCATCGAGATCGGTGAGTGTGTCGTCGGTGAGCGCAGCGAGTCGCATGGTCGCAGCGTACACGTCTTGGGTCCGATAGACGGCGCGTTTGGTCCCACGCGGGTTATCCGAACGGCGGCTCCCACGTGATCGCCGACAGACGACGCACGCCGAGAGGATCGGTGAGAGGAGACGCGCATGGTCGCTGCCGCAACAACGTCCGAACCGCTCGCCACCACCCTGAGCCGGGCGCAGCTCATGGAGCGGATCGCGGCGCTGAACCCGACGGCGACCTCTGTCTTCATGTCGCGCTTCACCGACTCAGCCCTGGCGCTCTACCTCGAGCACCTGCACGCGAAGCTGGTGGACACCGATATCACCCGCCCGTGGCGACGCCCGGGCGACACGCCGGCGATCTGGAACTTCGAGCCCAGCGCCAGCGCCTGAGCGGCGCTCAGCCGCCGTTGTCGAGTTCTTCCACCTTGCGCAGCGCCTCGGCGAGCTTCTGCTTGAGTAGGCGCACCCGCAGCAGCGACTTCACGCGCGTCACCAGTTCGAGCTGGTGGACAGGCTTGGTGAGGAAGTCGTCGGCGCCGGCGTCCACAGCCCGCTCGACATCGGAAATCTCACCCAGCGCCGTCACCATGATGACGGGGATGTCGCGGGTGTCGGGGTCGGCCTTGATCTTCTCGCAGACCTGGTAGCCCGAGAGCTTGGGCATCATCACGTCGAGGAGCACCAGATCGGGCGGGTCGTTCTCGATGGCCTCGATGGCCTGCAGGCCGTCACGGGCCAGGGTGGTGGCGCAGCCGAGTTCTTCCAGATAGGCCTGCAGCAGTTCGAGGTTCTGCTCGTGGTCGTCGACGAGCAGCACCGACGCCCCGCTGATAGCCTCGGGGTCGATGTCTGGCAGTTCGGCTGGGGCGTCGGGAACGGTCATCGCGGGCTCCTGCATGGCGGACGGGCATCGTAGCCGCGAAGAAGAGCGCTGTGCGGCGTTTGGGCGGCTACACTCACGATCTTCACGATTCCAGATGGATGCAGGAAAGGGAGCGTCCCCGCATGACCGCCGCCGCCGAAGCCGCACGAGAAGCCTGGGAGAACGAGTTCCGCGAGCCGGAGCTGGACGATCTGCGGGGGATGTACGAGGACGCCCCGCTGTTCCTCTTTGATTCGGTGCACGAGGGCGCCCTGGCCCTCGACGGCGTGGAGGCGGAGCTCGTCTGGGAGGGCATCCCCTGGCGCTGGTGCCTGCGCTTCAGCCACCCGGAGGACGAGGGTGTGTTCGCGTACCTCGCGCCCGACCCCGAGGGACCTGAGCTGTGCCTGCCGATGTCGACCGAGTGTGTGGAATCGATCCCGCTGCGCCGCCTGAAGCGCTACGCCCGCGACGCGATCGTGAAGGCGAAGAAGGTCGGCTCTGACCGCTGGCCCTCGTGGAAGGTGTCGGCGAAGACCGAACTCGAGGAGATCCTCGACATCCTGAAACGCAAGCACCGCTACCTGACGAAGAAGTCGGCGTAACGCACAGAATCAATCGGCTTCGCGCCAGCGCCCGTTGCGATAGATGACGCGACCGAGGTTCACACGGTACCGCTGCGCTGCTTCTTCGAGCGTCAGATCGCGCAGAGGCTCGCCGCCGCGAGCGACGAAGGCGACCGACCAGTCATCGGTCTCACCCAGCAGCGCGCGTTCGAGGCGCAGAGAACGGATGAGGTCGTCGCCTTCAACCACCGGGCTCGGGCGACCTCGGCAGGTGTGGCAGAGCGTCCACTCGCTCGAGTCGGAGACGGAGCGCACCACGCGCTCGTTCTTGCACTCGGGGCAGGACGGGGCATGGGTGATGCGGTGTTCGAGGGATTCGAGGCCGCCGGGGATGGCGCTCGCGTACTCACCCAATACGCGCTTGACGTCGGGGTCGTTGTAGCGGCTCGTCGCTCGCCGGTTTTCCTCGGCGCGGTCGAGGCCCAGCACCTCGGCGGCGGCGAGGCGGGCCGTGAAGTCGCGCTCACGCTCGACGCGCCACGCGAGCAGGCCCTCGCGGGCGCCGAAGGAATCGGCGAGCGCCCGCAACCACGCGCGGTTCTCGCCGTCGGTCGAGAGATCGGCGAGCAGCAAGCAGGCAGAGGCGGCGGTGGGCGCCGTCGTCGGGTCTTCCGCAGCAAGCGCAGCAGCGAGCAGCGCGAGACGACGGGCGAGGGCGCGGTCGTCGGGCGTCTGCGCTTCGTAGGCGACCTCCTCGGCGAGGCGGAGATATGCGCCAGGATCGGCGGGGTCGAGAGCTTCAAGGCGTTCGTCGTTCGCTGGAGGCGCGGCGGCGAACGCGTGCGCCACGGGCAGCAACGCGGGCGGGAGCATGGAGAGGGCAGGCGTTGTTCTCACGCGCATCGGGTACGCGAGGCGCACGCCCCAGAGATCAGCGCTTGCAGCGAACGCCGCATCGAGCTGCGCGAAGGCGCTCTCCGCGAAGCGCTGGCGGAGCTCAAGATCGTTCAGAACAACATCGATCACGCCAGCCTGGTTCGGGCGCTCGGCCTGAGCGACTGCCGCGAGCGTCTCGGCGTAGGCGAGGGCCTCGGCAACGGTGAGCTGGATGGGGCCCTGCGCGACGCGTCGCCGACCTTCGCGCCGGCGGCGGGCTTCACCCGCGTCGAGCGTGGCGGTGACGCCCAAGCCGCTCGCGTGCGTGAGCAGCGCGTCAGTAGCGCCGGCGATCGCGCTCGCGGCGTCAGCCGGGGTGTTCACCGCGCTCGTCGAGGCGCCGGTGAAGGCGTCGCGCAGCAGGACCGAGAGTGCATCGAAGCGGGCGGGGGCGTCCTCGGGGTCGAGCAGGCGCAGCAGGCGTGACGCCAGCACCCGCCTGGCGCGGAGCATCCACGCGTCCGAGCGCGGGTCGCCCAGCGCGATGCCGGTGATCGTTTCCAGTAGTTCGTTCACCCGCGGCGTGCGCGGGGCGCGGGGGAGCTGCTCGAGCAGGGCCTCGACGAGATTGAGTTCATCGGCGCGGTCGCTCGCGATCTCCTGCGCCCGCACGCGCACGGGCGGGGGCGAGCCGAGCAGGGCGAGGCGGGCGAGCATACGGGCGTCGATGGGGCCGAGGTCGCCCAGACGCGCGGCGCGCTCGAGCGCGTCGAGGGCGCCGTCGGAGCTGCGGCGCACGCTGAAGTACTCAACGGCCCATCGCCCATCTGAGGTGGGCGAGGCCCCGCGCTCCGGGCGCGGGCGTCGGGGCTCGACCTGCGCGGCGCCGTCCATCACCTCAGCAGCACGGTTCGCCTCACTCTCCCACGCGAGCGACGCCGCGCCGGCGAGCCGCGCGTTAGCCACGGCGCGGGCGAGGTGATCGACGGGTGTGTCATCGGCGAGTTGAGCCACAGCGCGCCGGGCTTCGGACCAGTCGCTCGCCAGCCGCTCGCTGGGCGAGGGCGGGGCGCTCATCCCCCACTCACCCAAGAGCGCGTCGCGTAGCAGTGAGCGGGCATCGGCGGACGCGGAAGGCGAGAGTTCACGGCTGGCCAACTCGGGCTGCTTCGAGGCCCGCATCAGAATCGCAAGATCGATCGAGGCGACGCGCGGATCATCAAGCCACGCGACGAAACGCGTTCGCGCAACGGCGGCGCGTGAGCCGCCAAGATCGATACGCGGCAGCAGCACTTCCGCCGCGTGCAGCGAAGCCCGGCTCCGGGAGGGCGGGGCGCTGCTGAGCAGCAGGGTTTCCAGCGCGCCGAGCGCCATCGCCTGACGCTCGCGCGCCAGAGCACGCCCCGGCGTGAGCGTGTCGAGCATCTGGGCCCACGCGTCCCACACCGCCGGCTGCGCGCCGGGCGAGCGTGAGAGTTCAATGCCAACCGCGCGCAGCGCCGCGCGGGCGCCGCTGTCGAACGTGCGCTCCTCCGGCGCCCGCGCCGCCGCAGCGAGCAGGGCGTCGCGGTGCTGCGCGGCGAGCGTGGTGTCGCTGGTGAGCAGCGCGACGGCGCCGCCGGACCAGACCTGTGCGCGTGCCGACGGCGGTTGTGGCAGCTGCGGCGGGGATTCGCCGAGGGGGGCGGCGACGGCGCGCACGAGGCGGGTGGCCGCGCCGCCGCCGGGGGCCGCATCGGACAGGAAGGCGCGCACGAGGGCGAGCGCTCTGGCGCGTTCGTCCTCGGTCGCCTCCGGCCAGCGGGCGGCGAAGGCGAGGACGGCTTCTTCGATGCGCCAGGCGGCGTCGGCGGGGTTGTCTTCGAGGAGACGTACCGCGGCGGCCATCGCTTCGACGAGGGCCTCGGTTGTGGTGGCGTCGGGGGCGATGGTCGGGTCAAGGGCTTCTTCGGTGGGCGGGTCGATGAGGGGCGCGGCGGCGCGCTCTTCGGTTTCAGTGGAAGCGGCGGGCGCGCTCGGCGTGCGGATGATGAGGGCGATGAGAAGGATGAGCGCGGTCAGACCGAGCGCGCCGAGGGCGGCGGCGAGTGGTCCGGCGATGGTTGGCGGGGCGAGTTCGGCGGGGAGCTTTGTGGGAGCTGGCGCGCTGGTGGATGGCGCCGGGCGTGTCGCGCGGCGCTGTGCTGGTTGGGCCTGGGCGGCGGCGCGGATGAGGGCGATGGGATTGAGGTTGGCGGCGCTGGCGATGGCGGCGATGTGCGTGGCGGCGCGGGGGTTCCAGCCGCCGGCGCGGGCGAGGGCGGCGCGGGCGGCGGGGATGCAAGCGAGTTCATCGGCTTGTGGTTGGCGTGGTTGAGACTGTTGAGGAACCGCGGCGCGCGAAGTTGTCGTTGCGTGGAGGCGGAGCCATTCGCGCTGGACGTTGGGATCGGCGAGCTGCGCTTCGGCGGCGGCGACGGCTTCTTGCGCTGCGACGACGTCGTGCGGGTCGAAGTTGCCGGTGGCGAGGCGGCGCTGGCGTTTGGCAGCGGCTTCGCGCACCGTTTCGGGCGACACGGTCGCGCGGTCGAGGCCCAGCAGTTCAAAGGGGCCTTCGCCGGCGGTGACGCCGAAGACGCGCTGGGCGGGGGTGAGGTCGGTCACGGGGCGTCCCCCAGCGATTCGTCGAGTTCGCGCAGGAGTTCGCCCCAGGGGGCGGGGCCGTAATCGGGGTAGAGCACGCGATGCTGGCGGCGTAGCACGTCGCGGGCGGAAGCCGGGTCGCTGCCTGCGAGGTGGCGGAGCTGGCGGTAGCGGGTCTCGAACCACTCGTCCGTGCCGACGGGGAGGAGGGCGAGGCGGCGGTTCCAGGCGTCGCGGGCGGCGTCGTTTTCGCCGGCTTCTTCGGCGCTGCGGGCGGTTTTTTCGAGGAGGTCGGCGTCGGCGGGGCGGAGTTCGAGAGCGGCTGCACGCAGGCGGAAGGCTTCGGGGTGGGCGTCAAGATCATCGAGGGCGTCGGCGAGGTAGAGGGCGGCGGTGAGGACGGCGGGGTCGGAGAGATCGGGGCTGCGCCCGAGGAGAGTTCGCCCGGCGTCGGCGACGCGCTGGGCGGCTTCGGTGATGGCGTCGCGGGCGGCGCCGGCTTCGCGCACGCTCTGGTGCTGGGCGACGGCACGGCGGAAGACGAAGCGGCGGAGGGCCTCGGCGTAGGTGCGGGCTCGCTCGTCGCCCGAGGCGAGGGCGTCCAAGCGCTGCATGGCGGCGTCGCCTTCGTCCTGATCGCCGCTGATGAGGGCGATCTGAGCGCGGCGGTAGGCGAGCTCAAGTTCGACGTCGGGTTCTTCAGCGCCGGGGAGTGATTCGGCACGGGCGAGGACGGAGCGGGCGCGCTCGGCGTCGGGGGGCGTCATGGAGAGGAGGGCGTCGAGGAGGCGTCGGGCGCGAGCGAGGGCGCGGGATGTTGTTTCGGCGTCGGCAGCGCTGAGATCGCCGGCGAGGAGTGGTTCGGCGGCGTCGATGTAGCGCAGGGCGGCGGCGGTGCGGGCGTCGCTGCCGGCGGCGCGGAAGACCTGGTAGAGGGCGCGGGCGGCCTGGTCGCGGGCGGCGGGGTAGGCGCTTGACGTTGGCGGGACGCGTCGGAGGAGTTCGGCGCGGCGGCGGGGGTCGAGGCCGTCGCGGAGGGCCATCTCGTAGAGGATGGCGCCGGCGAGGTCGTGGGCGGGGAACTCGCGGAGGAAGCGGGCGGCGATCTCGTCGGCGGCGCGGGCGGCTTCGAGCGCGGCGTCGCCAGAGGATTCTTCGGCGTGAAGTCTGGCGGCGCGGGCGGCGAGCCAGAGGGCGCCGGCGCGGCGGTCGGCGTCGGGGAGATCGCTTGCCGCCGCGGTGAGGTGATCGCGAGCGCGGACGAGCGGGTCGTCGAAGCCCGGCGCGCCGGCGGCGTAAAAAAGGGAAGCGCCGAGGACGGCGCGGGCGTCGGCGAGCGCGGAGGCGAAGCGGTCGGCGTCGTCGGCCTCGATGGCGAGTTGGAGGGCGCGGGCGGCGGTGGCGAAGTTGGCGCGGTCGGCGCCGGCGGGGGCGGGGCGGTCGCTCGGGGCGCCGCTGGCGCGGAAACGGGACTCGGCGTCCAAGTAGAGCCCGACGCCCTCGGCATAGCGGGCGAGGAAGCCGCGTCCGGGGACCGGGAGGGCGCCGTAGCGCCTTGAAAGTTCGACAACCGACGCGGCGTCGCCCAGATCAATGAGCGCGGCGAGGGCGTGTTCGAGAGCTCGGCGGGCGCTCGAGTTCTGCAACGGGCCCGAGCGGATGGCCTCGACGGCGCTGACCGCGACGAGGCGAGCGGCGGTGGGGTCGGGTTCTGAATCAAGGGCCATGATGAGTTCGTTCCAGCGCCCGAGGTCGGCGTGGATGACGAGGCGCCAGGCGTCCACCACGTCGGCGATGTCGGGGCCGCCGTGGGCGGTCGCCATGCTGAGCCAGTCGCGGGCGCTGGGGGCGATGTCGAGGGCGGCGTAGGCGGCGGCGGAGCCGATAGCGGCGCGGGCGACGTGGTCGAGGGCGAGCGAATCGGGGGAGACCTTGTCGAGGTCTGGCTCGGGGGCGCCGGGGGCGCCGAGGATCCAGGCGAAGCTGGCGAGGGCGGCGCGGGCGTCGTCCTCGGAGTTGTTCATCTGGGCGAGGTAGAGGCGGCACCAGCCGGCGAGGTAGCGTGCCTGGGAGAGGGTGGAGCGGGAGTCGGCGGCGGATTCGCGCAGGCGATCGCGGGCGTCGCCGGTGGTCCCGGCGAGGCGGCGCTCGAAGAGGCTCGCGCGCTGGTCGGCCTGGCGGGCGATGCGTTCGAGGCGGGCGGCGGTTTCGGTGAGGGAGCGGACGGCGGCGGCGGTCTCGCTGTCGGTGGCGGCGCGGAGGCGCCAGCGCTCGGCGACGTTCTCGGCGCGCTGGTAGGCGGCGCGGAGGAGGCGGAGCTCGAGCGCCGCGGCGGCGGGGCCTTCGGCGCGGCGGAGGAGATCCTTGGCGCGCTCGTTCCATTCGCGCTGGCGTTCGGTGTCGGTTTCGTTTTCAAGGAGGTCAGAGAGGAGAGACGCGGCGCGGTCGATGAGCGGAGCGCGGTCGGACTCGGGGAGGCCGGGGATGCGCTCGATGAGGGACTCGAACTCGAGGGAGCGGAGGGAGCGGGCGGCGAGGTAGCGTTCGAGGTCGGCGGGATCGGATTGGGAGTACGCGAGCGGAGCACAACCAAAAACCACAACAAACACGAGTGCCTGCGCACATCGCACTGCTGCGCCTTCGGCGAGCAGTGGCACCCGGAGGAAGTGCGTTCGCGACCGGATTGTTTTAGTCGCGGTGGGGCGCATAGGTGACCTTGTCGAAGCCGGCGTCGCGTGCGGCCTGGATGGCGGCGGCGGGCCAAGCGACGTTCACACCATCGGGGGCGCGGACGACGACGCCGGAGTCTTTGGGGAGTTCGCGGAGGACGGCGGCGAGAGAGTCCCGATCAGCAAGCACGCGCTGGCCGACGCGGAAGGCGTCGGTTTCGCCTGCGCGTTCGTGCTCGATGGTCTGGGGTTGGAGGGCGGTGGGTGTGCCGGGCTTGCTTGATGAGAGCGCGGGGGTGAGCTGGCTTTCGGGGGGTTCGAGGGTGGTGGTGAGCATGAAGTAGATGAGGAGGAGGAAGACGACGTCGATCATGCTCGCCATCTGGAGACGGCCGATCTGGCGCATCTTCGCGTTGTCGGTTCCTGCAAATCTCACGGTGCGCTCCCTGCGGGACGCTCGGTGGCAAGGCGCCAGCGGGCGACGCCGCGGTCGGCGAGGCCCTCGGCGAGATCGTTGAGAACGGCGGCGCTGGCGCCGCGGTCGGCGCGGACGAGGAGGTCGAGCTCTTCGGCGGAGCCTGCTTTGGCGATGTCGGCGGCGACTCGGCGGAGGAGGCGTTCGAGCGTGATGGTTTCGCCCGAGACGATGAGGCGACCCGAGGCGCGGAGGTTGACGACGATGGCGGCTTCCGGCGCGCCTGCGGTTTCGCCTTGTTGCACGGGGAGTTCGAGGCGTTCCTTGCTCATGGAGGCGAACTGGGCCGTCGTCATGAAGAAGACGATGAGCAGGAAGACGACGTCGATCATCGGGGTGAGGTCGATGAGGGCGACGTGGTCACGGGATGCGCGGGCGTCGAAGTTCATGCGTTCGCGGCGGCGGGCGCGGGGGTTGGTTGGGCGGACTCGGCGCGTTCGGCGAGGACGGCGAGGTCTTCGACTGTGTCGCCGACCTCTGAGGCGAGGTGGTCGATGCGGTTGCGGAAGAAGGTGAAGGCGGCGGTGGCGGGGATGGCGAGGATGAGGCCCATGAGTGTGGTGACGAGGGCCTGGGAGATGTCGCCGGCGAGTTGGTCGGGGCGGGCGAAGCCCTCGGTGGAGCTGATGGTGTTGAAGGCGCCGACCATGCCGACGACTGTGCCGAGGAGGCCGAGCATGGGTGCGATGGCGGCGATGAGGCCGAGGCCGTCGGTGGTGCGGTAGAGGCGTGCGACCTGTTCCTTGCCGGCGTCTTCGAGGGCGGCTTTGAGTTCGAGAGCGCCGAAGGCGGAGTTGTTCATGCGCTTGAAGCCGGCGCTCATGACGCGGGCGAGGAAGCAGTCTTCGTCGGGGTCGGCGCAGAGCTTTCTTGCTCCTGCAAGGTCGCCTGAGGTGAGGAGGCCGTGGAGGCGGTCGGTGAGGTCGTCGGGGGCGAGGGCGCTGGCGCGGATGTGGATGGCGTGGGCGACGACGAGGGCGAGGGCGACGATGGAGAGGAAGATGATGAAGTAGCCGACGGCGCCGCCGGCCATGACGACACGGAGGAGGGAGACGCCGGAATCTGCGTCCTGAGCGAGGAACTGAAAAAGGAACTGGGCGGGGATCATGGGGCGTCGTCTCCGGTTTGGGCGAGCGCGGGGTGGGCGGGGGCGAGGCGGGCGAGTTCGGCACGGAGGGTGTTGGCGGGGGCGGTTTCACCCAGGCGGTCGAGAGCGGCGGCGGATTCGGTAAGCGCGAGGCCGGCGAGGTAGGGATGGCTGGCGGCGTGAAAGGCGGGGATGTGGAGGTAGGCGAGGGCGGCGCGGCGGGCTTTGGAGGGATCGTCTGAGTTGAGACCGGCGCGGGCTTGGGCGGCGGCGGTCCAGGCGCGGCGCCAGGGGTGGTTGGGTTCTTCGTTTGCCCAGGCGCGGAGTTCGCGGAGGGCTTGTTCGTCGCCGGCAACAGCGCGGGTGATGCGGGCGAGGAGGAGTTCGGCGGGGCTTTCGGCGCCGCCTTCCGGGAGGAGGTCGGGGTTGGCTTGGAGCGCGGCTCGGTAGCCGGCGCGGAGGCGGGCGAGTTCGGGGGTGTCTGAATCGCGGGGGGTGAGGTGTTGTTGGGCACGCGCGGTGTGATCGGGGGTTAAGAAGGGGGCGAGGGTTGTGGGGAGGCCGGTGGTTTCGTCGAGGGTGTGGCGGTCGCGGCGGGTGGGGTCTTCGATGAGGCGGGTGAGTTCGAAAAAGGCGCGGAGAGCGGCGGGGTGGTCGCCCGCGCGGAGGTGGGCTTCGAGGGCGGCGTCGAAGACGACGAGGGGTGTGGCGCCGGGTTCACCGGCGCAGCGGTCTTCGAGTTCGGGGAGGAGTTCGAGGGCGCCGCGGACGTCGGAGCGGTCAAGGCGGGTGCGGGCGCGCCAGGCTTGTTCGGCGAGATCAGTAAAGGCCCGGGCGTCCTGCGCCTTTGGTCCGGTGACGGCGCGGACGCGGTCCCAACTCAGGGTGCGCGGTGCGGGGCCGCCGATGGCGACGCCGGCGATGGAGACGTTCTCGACGGGGGCGTCGATGATGTCTCCGCCGCGGAGTTCGACGGGGGCGAGGGCGGCGAGTGTGAGGAAGAGAGCCGGGATCATCGCGCGCCTCTCACAGGGACGTAGGTGTAGGTGCCCTTGGACTGGCGGGCGATGCGGCGGAGGTCGCCGCCGCCCTCGCGCGAGCCGAAGGCGATGCAGTGGATGGGCGCGGCGGGGCCGGCGCGGCGGTTGAGCTGGTTGACGGTGCCGATGATGCGGGTGGCGTCGCGCTTGGGGAGTTCGCCGTCGGTCATGAAGTAGACGGCTTCGGCCTTCGGCTCGAGTGAGAAGGCGATGCGGAAGGCTTCGAGTGGCTGGGTGCCGCCCGAGGGGGCGAGGGAGCGCACGGCGGACTCGACGCCGGCGCGACCGGCGGCGGTGGGCGAGCGCCAGCGCGGGGCGCCGCCGAGGGCGCGGGTGGATTCTTCGTCGGAGAAGACGACGACGGCGAACTCCGAGCCTGGGGGCAGACTGGAGATCGAATCGAGCAGCTCGCCCTTGAGGGCGTCGATCTTTCCGCCGTGGAGCATGGAGCCGGAGATATCGACGATGTAGACGATGCGGGAGCCGGAGGCTTCGACACCGAAGAAGGAGGCTCCCCCACCGGCGGCGCCGCCCAGCGAGAGTCCGGAGGCGTCACCGGAGCCCGCGCCGCCCGCGAGCGCGGCGGTGGAGGGCGCGCCGGCGGCGACGATGGAGAGGGCGCTGGTGTCGCTCTCGAAGGCGACCTCTGGCATGGGGACGGCGCTGGCGAGGTCGGGGAGGGATTCGTCGAGCCAGGCGTCGGCGTCGCTGGCGCTATTGGCGGCTTCGCCGGAAGAGATCTCGACGGCGGCGCCGAACCGGCGTTCGCCGGAGCCGGGGCCTTCTAAAAGGATGAGCGCGAGGATTGCGAGGAGGAGGACGTGGACGGCGAGGGAGATGGCCATGCCGAGCAAGGTGCGCCGGCTGCGCGCGGTGAGGAGGCGCGGGTCGTCGTGATCGGCGTGCCGGGGGGCTGCGTCCATGCGTGGGTACTGTACCTGTGTGAGTGAGGGCGCCGCGGAGAGTTCCACCCTTCGGTACAGTGACGGGCGGCATGCGGTTCCACCGGAATCGACGGAAGACCATCGCGCGGGGGACGGGCGTTGACTGAGGCTGCTGACGGCGGGTACCGGCGGGTGTGCTTGAAGCTGAGCGGGGAGGCGTTCTGCAAGCCCGGGGGTTTTGGGATCGACCCGGACGAGCTGCGGCTGATCGCGGGGGAGATCCGCGCGGCGGCGGAGACAGGGACACAGCTTGCCGTGGTGGTGGGCGGCGGGAACATCATCCGCGGGGCGACGCTGGCCAAGAGCGGGCTGACGGCGCAGGCGACGGCGGACTACATGGGCATGCTGGGAACGGTGTGCAACGGGCTGGCGCTGAAGGAGGCGCTCGAGGGCGAGGGGCTCAAGGCGCGGTGCATGACGGCGATCGACATCCCCGCGGTGGCCGAGCCCTTCATCCGCGGGCGGGCGCTGCGGCATCTCGAGAAGAATCGCGTGGTGGTACTGGCGGCAGGGACGGGCAACCCGTTCTTCACGACGGATAGCTGCGCAGCGCTGCGGGCGACGGAGCTGGAGTGCGAAGCGGTGCTCAAGGCGACGAAGGTGGACGGGGTGTACTCGGCGGATCCGAACAAAGATCCCTCAGCTACCCGGTTTGATGAGCTGACCTTCAGCGAGGCGATCGAGCGGCAACTGGCGGTGATGGACATGACGGCGCTGGCGATGTGCCAGGAGCGGCGGCTGCCGGTGGTGGTGTTCGACTTCAAGACGTCGGGCAACATTTTGAAAGTGGTAAAAGGCGAACGCGTGGGGACGCTGATCCGTAACGGGGACTGAGGCGGCGCGGAAGGCGCCCGTCTGCAAGCCGAAGAAGCCCGCGGAGGATTCGCATGCCCCCTGCTGATGAGAACGCTGTCGCGCTGCCCGAGGACATCGATCGGGGGCGCGTGCCGCGGCATGTGGCGATCATCATGGACGGGAACGGGCGCTGGGCGCGGGAGCGGGGCTTGCCGCATGTGGCGGGGCACCGCGCGGGAGCGGAGGCGGTGCGCC
Source organism: Phycisphaerales bacterium (assembly GCA_965227605.1). GTDB lineage: Bacteria > Planctomycetota > Phycisphaerae > Phycisphaerales > UBA1924 > CALNYS01. The sequence goes on from OZ245745.1 coordinate 2,240,194, forward strand.
GGGTGATGAACGCGTGCGACGTGGCGGGCGTGGAGGTGCTCACGCTGTACTCGTTCTCGACTGAGAACTGGAAGCGCCCTGAGGAGGAAGTGAAGGCGCTGATGGGGCTGCTGCTCGAGCTCGTGAGCGCGGAGACGGCGGGGCTGGTGGAGCGGAATATCCGGCTGCGGGTGATCGGGCGGCGCGAGGGGCTTCCGGGTGAGGTTGGCGAGGCGCTGGAGCGGGCCATCACGGCGACGGCGAGCTGCACGGGGGCGACGCTGTGTTTGGCGCTCAACTACGGCTCGCGGGCGGAGATCGTGGACGCGGCGCGGGCGCTCGCGGAGGACGTGAAGGCGGGGCGGCTCGAGCCCGGGGCGATCGACGAGAGCGCGATCGACGAGCGGCTGTACACGAGCGGCCTGGCGGACCCGGACCTGCTGATCCGCACGGCGGGCGAGATGCGAGTAAGCAACTTCCTGTTGTGGCAGATCAGCTACGCGGAGCTGTATGTGACCGATGTTCGTTGGCCGGACTTTGGGGAAGCGGCGTTCTTTGATGCGCTGCGGGAGTATCAGTCGCGGGATCGGCGGTTTGGGGGGACGGTTGCGCCGGCGTGAGGTTTGGGTAGTCTCTCTGCGTGCTCAAACACCGGTTGATTCTTGGGGCGGTGCTGATCGCGCTGGTTGGCGCGTTGGTGTGGTTTGATTCAACGCTGGAGCGCGGCTGGGCTGTCGGCGGTGTGATGGCGCTGATCGTCTGTGCCGGCGGCGTTGAGTTCGCGCGGCTCTGGCGCGGCATCGGGCACACGGCGGAGAGCGCGTGGACCGCGGCGTGCGCGCTCGCGGGCTTTGCGGGCGTCGCGGCGACAGCGTGGTGGGCGAGCCTGCCGGCGGATATCGCGGCGGCGGGTCTGGGGACGGCGCTGGTCGCCTCGGCGGTGTGGTACGCGCGGAGGAAGGATGTTGAGGGCGTGGGCGGCGCGGTCGCGGGGGCGTGCTTCTCAGCGGTGTATGTCGGGGTGCTCGGCGCGAGCGTGGTGCTGCTGCGGGAGGAGTTCGGGGCGTGGACGCTGCTGGGTGCGCTCGCGGCGATCAAATCCTTCGACATCGGGGCGTACTTCACGGGTGTTTCGATCGGGAAGCGCAAGCTGATCCCGTGGCTCAGCCCGGGGAAGACGTGGGAGGGGCTGATCGGCGGGCTGATCGTCTCGGCGGCAGTGGCAGCTGGGTTGTCATTCGGTGTGGGGTGGCTGCACTGGGGCGCCGCAGCGGGCCTCGGGGCTGTGGTCGGGCTTGCAGGGCAGGTGGGTGATCTCTTTGAGAGCGTGCTCAAGCGGAACGCGGGGGTGAAGGACTCGGGGCGGTTGCCGGGGTTTGGGGGGGTGCTGGACCTGCTGGATTCGCCTTTGGTGGGGATGCCGGTGGCGCTGTGGCTGTTGCGGCTGGCGGCTTGAGAGGTGGGTTCGAGAATTTTGGGTCGTTGGTCGTGGGGCGTGCTACTATCTGGGTTCCGAAACTGCGCGGAGGACTGGATGAGCGTTACTGAGAAGCTGTTGCGTCTGTACAAGGTCGATCGCCAGCTCCGCGGGTTGCGGAGCCGGATCAATCAGGCGCAGCGCTACGTTGACGCGCAGGACCGCCAGCTCAATGAGATCGCCGACAAGCGGGCGTCGCTCGAGAGCCAGCTCCGCCAGACCGAGGCCAGCATCAAGAACGACGAGGTCGAGACGGCCTCGATCGACGAGCGGATCGCCGGGCTGCGCGAGCGTCTGAACACGACGACGACGAGCAAGGAATACTCGGCGACGCTCACCGAGGTGAACACGCTGAAGGCGGACAAGTCGCTCGCCGAGGAGAAGACGCTCGAGCTGATGGGGCGGGCTGATGAATTGCGCGAGTCGCTCGCGGAGCTCGAGGCGCAGGCGCAGGAGCGCGAGAAGATCAAGGGCGTGGCCCAGGCCGATCTCAAGAAGCGCGAAGAGGAAGCCGCGGAGCGGATCAGCGAGCTTGAGGGCGAGCGGGCGATCGCCGCGGAGGACGTGCCAGTGCAGGCGCTGGCGGCGTTCGACGAACTCGCGGATCAGCGGGACGAGGACGAGGTGATGGCGGCGGTCGAAGAGCACTCTCGCCGGCACCTTGAGTACGCCTGTGGGTGCTGCCAGACGATCTTGCCGATTGAGTTGATCAACCGCCTGTGCAGCCACGGCGATCTGACGACGTGCGTGAATTGTGGGGCGATTTTGTATGCGGAGTCGGATGTGAAAGAAGCGTTGGCGCCTGCGAAGCGGTAAGGCGAGTTCGTTCTTTAGCTGTTTGTCAGCCGGCGGTTTTTTGTGAGTGTAACAAGACACTGGCAGCGAGCTGCCAGTGGCACCCGGATACTCAGACGTTGCACAGATCGGGGACGATGTGTACCACGGCGCCGAAGCGATTTGATTACGGAGCGGGGACTTCCATCAGGACGTAGCCGATGTATTTGGCGGCGCCGGGGCCGGCGTCGGCGGCGGGGAGCGGGAGGACCGTGGCGAGCTTGATGCGCTCGCGGGTTGGGTCGGTGTCGGCTTCAAGGGCCAGACGCCTGCGGGCGGCTTCGATCGCGGCGCGACGGGCGTCGCGGACGCTGGCGCCGCCGCCCTCGGCGCAGACGCGCAGGGCGTTCTCGTCGCGCTCGATGCCGGTGAACCACCAGTCGGGGCGTCCGAGTTCGGCGGGGGCCGCGGGGCGGGCGGGTTCCGGTTGAGTATCGAAGGCGGTTGAGGGTTCTTCATCGACCTCGGCGGGCTCGACCGGGGGCGCGGCGTCGAAGGCGTACTCGTCGGCGTCGGACGCGGGCTCGGGTGGCGCGGGTTCGTTGATCCCGGCGGTGGTCGTGGGTTCATCCGCGGTGGGCGTCGAGCCGCAGGCGGTGAGCGCGGCGAGGAGCGCGAGGGTGAGTAGTCGTGCGGCGGTGCTCATGCGGGCAGTCTACTCGTCCACGAAGAGGTCGGACTGGTGGGGCGAGACCGGTGGGCGTTCCTTGAGGTCGGCGATCTCTCGTTCGATCTCGCCGACGTTCTCGAAGCGGTAGTACTCGCTGGCGTAGCGGACGTAGGCGACGGGGTCGAGGTCGCGGAGGCGGGCGGCGACGCGTTCGCCGATCTCGCGGGAGTCGATCTCGCGCTCGAACTGGCGGTGGACCTCTTCATCCACTTCCTCGGCGACGTGGCGTTTGACCTGATCGGGGACGGGGCGCTTGCCGAAAGCGGTCTGGATGGAGCGGAGGAGCTTCTGGCGGTCGAAGGGCTCGCGGGCGCTGTCGCGTTTGACGACGGTGAGGCGGGCGGTGTCGTCGACGCGCTCGTAGGTGGTGAAGCGGCGGTTGCAGGGGTTGCACTGGCGGCGGCGGCGGATGGAGCGCCCGGCCTCGGAGGCGCGGGAGTCGATCACGCGGTCGTCGTCGGCGCCGCAGTATGGGCAGATCATCCGGGACCCCCGCGAGGAGCGCGTCGCGCGGGACGCCACAACATCTGGCGATCCACCCCACCCGACGGCGCTGCATGGTGATATGCTCGCTCCGCCGCGTCAATCGCACGAGAAAAACAGCAGGAACCCGACCCATGCCCCGCATCACGCTCCCCGACGGCTCGACCCGCGACTACGACGCGCCCGTCACCCCCGCGCAGGTGGCCGCGGACATTGGTCCGGGGCTCGCCAAGGCTGCGGTCGGGGCGCGGATCGACGGCGAGCTCTCCGATCTCTCGGCGGTGATGGAGAAGGACGCGACGCTGGGCATCATCACCAGCAAGCCGCGGGACGAGCAGGGGCGCGAGGACCTCCTGTTCCTGATCCGCCACTCGGCGGCGCATGTGATGGCGGAAGCGATCCAGCGGATCGTGCCGGGGGCGCAGCTGGTGTACGGGCCGCCGGTGGAGAACGGGTTTTATTACGACATCGCGTTCCCGGAGGAGCGCCCGCTGCGCGAGGGGGACTTCGAGGCGATCGAGGCGGAGATGGCGAAGATCGTGGCGGAGGATCGAGCGTTTACGCGCTACGAGATGCCGATCGAGGAAGGCATGTCGAAACTCAGGGAAGAGGGCAGCAAGTACAAGCTGGACAACGCGGAGCGGGCGGTCGAGGCGGGTTCGGACGCGCTGTCGTGGTACGCGACTGGTGAGCCAAAGAAGGACTGGGAAGACCTGTGCCGCGGCCCGCATGTGCCGAGTACGGGGCGCATTGGCGCTGTGAAGGTGATGTCGCTCGCTTCGTCGTACTGGCACGGCGATGAGAACTCCGACCGTCTCACCCGCGTCTACGGCACGGCGTTCCCCACCGAGAAGGAGCTCAAGCAGCACCTCAGCAACCTGGAAGAGGCGCGGAAGCGCGATCACCGGGTGCTGGGGAAGAAGCTGGGGTTGTTTCACATCGATGAGATGGTGGGGCAGGGGCTGATTCTGTGGACACCCAAGGGTTCGGTGGTGCGTCAGGCGTTGCAGGACTTCATCAGCCAGGAGCTGCGCCGTCAGGGGTATGAGCAGGTCTTCACGCCGCACATCGGGAAGCTCGATCTGTACCGCACCAGCGGGCACTTTCCGTACTACCAGGAATCGCAGTACCCCCCCATCGTCGAGCGCGAGGCGATGGAGATGCTGGCGGACGAGGGCTGCACCTGCGCCGAGCTTTCCAACAAGGTGAGCGACGGTGAGGTTGAGGGCTACATGCTCAAGCCCATGAACTGCCCGATGCACATCCGCATCTACAAGAGCCAGCCGCACTCGTACCGGGACCTGCCGGTGCGTCTCTCTGAGTTCGGCACGGTGTACCGCTGGGAGCAGTCGGGTGAGTTGTCGGGGATGACACGGGTGCGCGGGTTCACGCAGGACGACGCGCACCTCTTCTGCACCGAGGAGCAGGTGGAGGCGGAGATCCGCGGGTGCTTGGAGATCGTGAAGCTGATCTTCCGCACGCTGGGGATGGAGGAGTACCGCGTGCGGATCGGCCTGCGCGACCCGGACGCGAGCAAGTACATCGGCGAGGCGGCGCAGTGGGACAAGGCGGAGGATGCGCTGCGCGGCGCCGCCAAAACACTCGGCGTGCCTTTTAGCGAGGAGCCGGGTGAGGCGGCGTTCTACGGGCCGAAGATCGACTTCGTGGTGAAGGACGTGATCGGGCGTGAGTGGCAGCTCGGCACGGTGCAGGTGGATTACAACCTGCCCGAGCGGTTCGATCTGTCGTACATCGGGGCGGACAACCAGGCGCACCGCCCGGTGATGATCCACCGCGCGCCATTCGGCTCGATGGAGCGCTTCTGCGGTGTGCTGATCGAGCACTTCGAGGGGGCGTTCCCGGTGTGGCTGGCGCCCGAGATGGCGCGGGTGCTGCCGATCAGCGAGAAGTCACTGGACTATGCGAACGAAGTCCACGCAGAACTGACGGCGCGTGGGCTGCGAGCCGGGATCGACACGTCGGATGAGCGCATTCAAGCGAAGATCAAGGTGGCGGCGGAGGAGAAGATCCCGTACCTCGTCGTGGTCGGCCCGCGGGACGCGGAGGCGCGGGCGGTGTCGATCCGGGCGCGGGGGGTGCAGAAGGATCTTGGGACGCTGCCTTTGGATGAGTTCCTTGATGCGATTGAGCACGAGGCGACCAGCCGGGGGGCGACGCGGCTTGTGGAGCGTTTTGAGGGTGTAAGCGTCTGATTCTCAAAAACAACCACGCCGCGGGTGAACGCGGCGTGGTTGTGGAGTTTGAGAAACAGAGGAGAAAGAAAGAGAAACGTGTTCGGTTAGGCGCGTCGGCGGCGGGCGGCGGTCAAGCCGGCCAAGCCGAAGAGGGCCGCGGCGCCGGGCGCGGGGACCGGGGCGACGAACGAGAAGCTGTGGAAACTTCTCGTGAAGGTCTCGTCGGGATCGTTGATCAGATCGGGCTGGCTGACCGCCATTTCTGCTAGGCCATCACCCACGAGATCCTCGTGATACAACACTCCGTCTGTACCGGAGCTCCCAAGGTTGTCGAGGATCAGCGGGCCAGCGGCGCTCGTCGCGCTGTCCCACGACGCGTGGATGTCGTAGAGGTCGGTCGTGATCCAGACGCTCCACGCGGACACTTCGAGTTGGTCGTCACCGACGTTGCCTGAGATATCAGCGCTGATCGCTCGCATGGTGATATCCGCACCATCGATGCTGGTCCCGTCGGGGAGCACCAGCATGAAGTCCATGGGGTTGCCCGAACCATTGTCGGCGAAGTCATAGCGGTTGGCGTCGGGGTCGCCCTGAACGGGGGAGACGCTGAAGATTCCTGTCGCCCACACGCCCCAGTCGTCGCCGGTGATATGAATATCGATCGCGGAGGCGACGCCGGTCGCGGCGAGGGTGAGTAAGGCGGATGCAGCACAAAGTGAAGTGTTCATGGCAGTTGTCCAATCAGCTACGAATGGGTCATCCCATTCATATGTATCTGCGCGGGGGAGCGGTTTCTCTCAGCGTTTGGCGTTCATCGTCAACTCACCCGCACGAAAAACAACCACGCCGCGGGAGGGCGCGGCGTGGTCGTGGGGTTTGAGAAACAGATTTCGAGAATCAGGGGAAAAAGAGAAGAGAAACGTGTTCGGTCAGATGCGCCGACGACGGGCGGCGGTGAGGCCGGCCATGCCGAAGAGGGCCATGGCGCCGGGCGTCGGGATGAACTGGACGATGCTGCCCGACGAGAGCTGGTCGCCGAAGGAGCCGCCCGCGAAGTCGAGGGAGCCCATCGCGGCGGCGCTGAGGCCGAAGGAGTTGCGGTAGTCCTGGATGATGAAGGCCCAGGTCTCACCGGCGGAGAAGACGCCGTCGCTGGCGCCGCTCTCGAAGATGAGGTTGCGGTTGGAGCCCTCGTTGTCGATGCGGAAGGCGAAGGTGAGAAGAGAGTTGGGCGCGGGCGCCTCGAGCGTGCTGGCGAAGCCGTCGACGTTGGAGAACGTCGTCTGGGCATCGCCGACGTAGAACAGATCGGTCCAGTCGCGCCCGGAGAGGTTCGTCATGCGGACGAGGACGTTGGCGACCGAGGTGTCGTCGGTGGCGGCGCAGGCCCGCAGATCAGTGAAGGTCGCCACAGCGCTGATGAGCTCGTCCTGGGGGAACATCCCGGTGCCGAGCTCCTCGATGGCATCGAGATCGCCGTGGTTGTCACAGTCGGGGCCATCGAAGTAGATGCCATCAACGGGGTTGGCGAGGGCCGGGGCGGCGCAGGCGCCGACGGCGAGAAGAACGAAAAGGCTCTTGCGTGTCATGTCATGTCTCCTCAAACAAAGAGTGATTCAAAGGGCAGGCGTGCATCGCCTGCACCCTCAATCTGCGCGGGGCGCGTGGTTCTCTCAGGGGAGCATGAATTTTCAACGCGTTCTGAAAAACGGCCACGTCCCGGGAGAGCACGACGTGGCCGCGGAGTTCGAGAAACAGAGGAGAGAGAAAGAAACGTATCGTCAGATCCGACGACGTCGGGCGGCGGTCAAGCCGGCCAAGCCGAACAGAGCCGCGGCGCCGGGGGCCGGGATGCCGGGGGCGGTGAACTCGATGGTGTTGAGATGATTGGTGAACGTCTGGGAGGTCCCGTCGGCGTTCAGATAGGTCCACTCGATCTCGCCGTAGTTGATGGAGTTCGCGTAGCTCACACCGTCCTTGCCGGAGCTCCCGAGGTTGTCGAGCGCGACGGCGGACGTGCTTTCAACATGCAGACCGATGGTGAGGTCGTCGGTGACATCGAAATCGACCCAGATGCCCCAGTCGACGAGCTGGACTTCGTCGTCGCCGACGTCGCCGGAGATGGTCAGCGAGTACATGCGCATAGTGGCCTGCGAGCCGTCGACGCGGGTTCCGTCGGGGAGGTCCATCATGAAGTCCATGGCCATACCCGAGCCGTTGTCCGTCACGGTGTACTCGTTGACGCCCGGCGCGACGTTGAAGAGATCGAAGTCGGCGTGGATCCAGGCGCCCCAGCCGTCGCCCTGGTAGTGGAGACCGATGGGGACAGCGGAAGCGGCGCCGGCCGCGGCAAGAGTGAGCAAGACAGATGCAGCACAAAGTGAAGTTTTCATGTCAATTGTCCAATCAGCTAAGAATGGCTCATTCCATTCATATGTATCTGCGCTTCTTTATATATTCTCTCACTTGTATATATCTAATATTAAGAGTAATTCGCCGAGCGCAAAAAGCGACCACGCCGCGGGAAAGCGGCGTGGTCGCGAGCACAGGTGTGAGAAAAGGAGGAGAGAAACAGGGAGAGAGAAACGTTCGTGATCAGGCGCGGCGACGACGGGCGGCGGTCAGGCCGGCCAGGCCGAAGAGCGCCGCGGCTCCCGGCGCGGGGATGGGCTGGAAGGCGACGATGCTCGCGGCGGAGAAGTTGGTCGTCGAGCCGCCCGAGAAATCGAGCGAAGAGAAGTCGGAGGGACCGAAACCGCTGAGATTGCCGAAGTCCTGGACGATGAACTGCCAGGTCTCGCCGGCCTCGAAGACGCCGTCGGCCGTCATGGACTCGAAGACGAGCGGGCGGTTGCCCCCCACCGCGTCGATGCGGAAGGCCTCGGTGAAGACAGACCCGGCGGTCGGCACGGGGTCGGTGGTGGCGAAGCCGTCGACGTTGCTGAAGCGCGTCTCGGGGTCGGCGACGTAGAAGAGGTCGGTCCAGTCCTGCCCGGAGAGGTTGGTCATGACGACCAGGGCGTTGGGCATCATCGCGTCGTCGGTGATGGCGCAAGCGGACATATCGGTGATGGTCGCGGCGGAGCTGATGAGTTCGTCGGAGGGGAAGAGGGGAGCGTTGCCCAGTTCGTCGTAGGCGAGCAGTTCACCGTGGTTGTCGCAGGCGGGCCCGTCCTGGTAGTAGCCGTCGACGGGGAAGGCGAGAGCGGGGGCGGCGCAGGCGCCGGCGAGCAGAACAAGAAAAGCGTGGCGTGTCATTACAAGTCTCCTCAAGCACAAGATTCATGCGGGCGTCCGTCGCCCGACGCTGGTATCTGCGCCGGGATAGGGCTTCTCTCAGCAGATCATGAAAAAGTGGCGGCGTTCGGCCGGAAGAATGTCTTGCCGGGTCGCCCGAGGCTGGATAGGCTCTTGACGCGGAGCGGCTCAAAGCGGGCCGCGCCGCGAGCCGATATCCTTTTGATAACGGTTATCCGCCCGGCGGACTGCGCCGCTCGGGGCGGCATTCTCACACCTCACGCGCGGGACGGATCCCGCGTCACTCATGGATTCGCAGAAGAAGGAGCACCCCTCATCGCACGCCGACGCTTTTACCGGGACGCAGGGCCCGTCAACCGCACCAGAATTAATGACATGATCCGCCTCTCGCCGGTGCGGCTCATCGACGAGAACAACCAGCAGGTCGGGGTGGTCGAGACGCCCGAAGCGCTGAACATGGCGCGGGAGGCGGGGCTCGATCTTGTAGAGATCCAGCCGGACGCCCGCCCGCCCCTCTGCAAGATCATGGACTATGGCAAGTACAAGTACGAGCAGTCCAAAAAAGAACAGAAGAACCGCGCGTCGCAGAAATCGCAGGAGATGAAGGAAGTGCGCCTTGGTCGCTCGATCAAGGTGGACCCGCACGACATCCAGATCCGCATCGACCGGGCCCGCAAGTTCCTGCTCGACGGGCACAAGGTGCTCCTCGTCCAGCAGTTCCGCGGGCGCGAGGTCGTGCACTCCGACCTTGGCGAGGACATCCTCCGCGACGTGGTCGAGGCCCTCGGCGATATCGCGAAGGTCGAGACGCCCCCGCGCAAGATGGGGCGGCGCATGTCCATGATTCTCGGACCCGACAAGACCCGCGTCGAGGCGTACAAGCGCAAACTCGAGAAAGAGAAGAAGGACGCAGAAAAAGAATCCGGTGAAACCGCAGAGCAACCGCAGGGCGAGGAGAGCGAAAAGGCGGCGCCGGAATCGCAGGAGTCGTCGTCGGAATCATGAGACAGGCGCGTCCGCCTGAATAGAGGCGTGGCGACGCCCGACGAGCCGATGTATCAGGCTCGAATCGTCCTGCCGCAGCCCTCTACGGAGCGTTCTGTTCATGCCGCGCATCGCCCTGCTCTCTGACATCCACGGGAACCTCGAGGCCCTCGTGGCGGCGCTGCGCAGCATCGCGGACGCCTCGCCCGACCTCATCGTCTGCCTCGGCGACGTGGTGGGCTACGGCCCCGAGCCGGGGATGTGCGTCGAGCTGGTGCAGATGGCCTGCGACCACGTGATCATCGGCAACCACGACGAGGCCGCCCTCGACCCCGGGCGGGCCCAGGGGTTCAACGACACCGCCCGTCAGTCGCTCACCTTCACACGCGGGCAGCTCACCGAGGTGCATTCCTCGGCCATCCTCGACTGGCCCAGGCGTCTCGAGATCGGCGACCTTGAATGCACGCACGGCAGCTTCGGCGAGCGCCGCTACGCGTACCTCTCCAGCGTCGCGGCGGCGGAGGAGGCCTTCGCGGGCTTCTTCGGGCGCATCGGCGCCGTGGGGCATACTCACAACCCCGCGCTCTTCTATCAGCTCGAGGGCGGCGGCCCGCAGGCCGAGCTGCGCTGGGTGCAGCCGCCGCAGGATCTGCTGATCAAGCTGCCCGAGGGGCACCGGTTCATCGTGAACCCGGGCTCCGTGGGCCAGCCCCGCGACCGCAACCCCGACGCCGCCTGGGCCATGCTCGACACCGACGAGATGACCTACCAGCTCACCCGCGTGGCCTACGACATCGACGAGGTGAACCGCAAGATCACCACGGCGGGCCTGCCCGAGTTTCTGGGTGAACGCCTGCGCGTCGGAGCGTAAACGCTCAGGTAGATATTCGAGCACATGACCTGCCTGGACCCATCCGGGTTGATGTTGCGCGATGCGTTTTTTCAATCAAGCTCTTATTCAGGGCATAGGGCGAGATCGGAAAAAATCACTCAGAAAGGCGAACTGGACGCGGTCGGACCCGAAGCTATTGGTGACGAGACAACTCCTTCAACAGAAAGCGCCGCCATGCATCTGAAATCCGTGTCAAAGCTCGCCGCCCTGCTCGCCCTCGCGGGGGCAGCCCCGTCGCACGCGATCGACCTCGCGTGTCTGCATGAGGGCAGTATGCTCATCCTCAAAGGCATCAACAACAACGACAGGTGCGGCCGATCGGTCGCCGCCGCAGGGGACGTGAACGGCGATGGGATCGACGATGTCATCGTCGGCGCGATGTACGCCGACCCGAATGGGATCGATCGTGGCGGCGAGAGCTACGTCGTCTTCGGCGGGAACGCTCTCGACGAGACGCCGTCGATTGATCTCGCGACTCTCGACGGCGCCAACGGCTTCATCATCAATGGTGTGCATCTGGCCGAGTTCACCGGCATCAGCGTGTCCAGCGCAGGCGACGTCAACGGTGACGGCTTCGCGGACGTCATTGTCGGCGGGTTTCAGACTTTTTTGGAGGGCCCCAATACCGCTGGGAAGGGGTACGTCGTATTCGGCGGCGCCGATGTTGGGAACACTGGTGTGATCGAACTCGCATCCCTCGACGGAACGAACGGGTTCACCCTGAACGGAGTCGAACCCGGCGACCAGTGCGGCATCTCTGTGTCTTCGGCTGGAGATATCAACGAAGACGGCCTTGACGATCTCATCATCGGAGCGCAGCGGGCCAGTTCAAACGGGATCGATGAGACAGGAGCAAGCTATGTGGTGTTCGGACGCGCGGACATCGGCTCCGGGGGTTCAATCGAGCTTGCCTCACTCGATGGGACGGATGGCTTTGTCATCAACGGCGTTGCGGAGGACGATCGCGTTGGTTTTCCCGTTTCCTCCGCGGGCGACGTCAATGCGGACGGAGTCGCTGACCTCATCATCGGCGCCCGACACGTGGATGTGAACGGCGCGGTGGATGCTGGCGCGAGCTATGTGGTTTTCGGAGGCGCGGGTGTTGGTTCGACGGGTTCGATCGATCTCGCCTCGCTCGATGGAACAAACGGCTTCATCCTCAATGGCGCCGAGGAAAATGACAACACCGGCGTCGGCGTTTCATCGGCCGGGGATCTCAACGGTGATGGAGTTGGGGATCTCGTCATCGGCGCCTTTACCGCCAGCCCGAATGGGATCGTGCAGGCCGGCGCCAGCTACGTGGTGTTCGGCGGGGCCGGCGTTGGCGCCGCGGGCTCGATCGAGCTCGCCTCGCTTCACGGCGCAAACGGTTTCATCCTCACGGGGATCAGTGAGGACGACCTGTTCGGCGTGAGTGTCTCCTCGGCGGGCGACTTGAACGACGACGGGATCGATGATCTTATTATCGGCGCGAACCAGGCCAGCGCGAACGGGAACAGTACAACGGGGATCTGTTACGTCGTGTTCGGTGATCCGGGCGTTGGTGCGACGGGTGAAGTCGTGCTGTCCTCTCTCAACGGGACCAATGGGTTCAGGCTCACGGGCATTAGCGCCTTTGATCGCTTCGGCAACTCGGTCTCGAACGCCGGCGACCTCAACAACGACGGGGTCGAGGACATCGTGGTCGGCGCTCCGCGCGCGAACGGGGATCCGTTCCGGAACGCGGGCGAGTGCTACATCATCTTCGGCGGCTCGGGCGTCGGCGCAAACGATCCGAGCAACGTCGTCCCCCTGGGCGACATCAACACGAGCTGCGAGGTCAACAGCGACGACCTCGCTATCCTGCTCGCGAATTGGGGCGAAGACGATGCCGATCTGAACGGCGACGGCGTCACCGACTCGGCTGATCTGGCGATCCTGATCGCCGCATGGACGGGCTGAGCGACCCGGCGAACGCTCGGGCGAAAAAATCCCCGCATAATTCCATTTCGGACGATACCGTCGCATGGTCCGTTTTCCTGCGGAGCCCCGCGATGGTTGATGTGCGCCAACTCCTCGATGGCCTCGCGGCGTCAGCGACGCCGACGGTTGGGGTGCGCGATCTCACGGATGACAGCCACAAGATCGAACCGGGCGCTCTCTTCATCGCCCGCACCGGCCCGCGGGGCGACGGGCGGGAGCACATCGCGGAGGCGGTGCGCCGCGGCGCCGCGGCGATCGCGTGCGAGGCGCCGGCGCTGCCCCCCCACCGCGACGCGGCGGGAGATGTGCCGATCGTCGAGGTCGAGCGCCTGAGCGAGCGGGTCGGGGAGATCGCTGAGCGGTTCTTCGGCGAGCCGGCCCGGGCGATGCGGTTCATTGGGATCACCGGCTCCAACGGCAAGAGCACCGTGGCTCACCTCGCGACTGGGCTGCTGCGATCAGCGGGAGTCGAGACGGCGTGCGTCGGCACGCTGGGGGCGGAGATCGCGGACGAGCGCATACACACCGGCCTGACCACGCCAGGCGCCATCGAACTGAGTCGCCTGCTCGCGCGGGCGCGGGACGGTGGGACGCGGGCGTGCGTGCTCGAAACCTCCAGCCACGCGCTTGAGCAATCACGCGTCGCTGCGATCAATTTCGATGTCGGCGTCTTCACCAACCTGTCGCGCGATCATCTTGATGATCACGGCGATATGGAGACCTACGCGGGCGCCAAGGCGAAGCTGTTCACGGACCTGCGGCCCGATGCTCTGGCGATCGTCAACACACAGGACCCGGCGCACCGGCGCATGCTGCGCGACTGCCGCTCGCGCGTGCTGCGCTGCCCGGGCGACGCGTCGGTTGAGATCGAGCGCGAATCGCTCGTGGGGCTGTCGCTTGTGCTGCATGGCAGCTGGGGGATTGAGCGGGCGACGCCTCGGCTCATCGGCCCGTACAACGCGATGAACGCGCTGCAGGCGTACGCTGCAGCGCACGAGCTGTGCAAGCGACTGGGCGCACCCAACGACGAACTCGCGCCGGCGCTCTCGAAGCTAGGCGCCCCCGACGGGCGTCTTGAACGAGTGGGCGACGGGAACCCGGTTGTTTTCGTCGATTTCGCCCACACTCCCGCGGCGCTCGAATCGACGCTGAACGCCCTGCGTCCTTTCTGCCGGGGGCGTTTGGTGTGCGTCTTCGGCTGCGGCGGCGATCGCGACCGCGGCAAGCGCCCCGAGATGGGGCGCGTCGTCAGCGTGCTGGCCAACGTCGCCGTCGTCACCAGTGACAATCCGCGCACGGAAGACCCACGCGTGATCATCAACGAAGTGATCGAGGGTATGACGGGAGGCGCGGAGCGCGTCATCGAGCCCGATCGAGCCGCTGCGATTCACGCGTCGATTTTCAACGCAAACCCCGACGACGTGATCGTCATCGCCGGCAAGGGGCACGAGGACTACCAACTATTGCCCGACGGCGAGGGCGGTGTGCGACGCATCGACTTCGACGACCGCGCCGTCACCCGCGAAGCCCTCGCGAAAGGAGCACTCGCGTGATCGGCTGGACGCTTGACCGCATCGCGCAGACCGTTGGCGGGCGCCTTATCGGCGCCGACGCACCGATCCGCGGCGTGAGCAACAATTCCCGCGCGATCGAGCCCGGCGCGCTGTATGTCGCGCTGCGAGGGGACCGCTTCGATGGTCATGATTTCACACAGGACGCGATCGACGCCGGCGCCGCGGGTGTTCTGGTCGAGCGCACGATCGGTGCTACACCAGCGATCCTTATAGATGATTCGCTCAAAGCTCTCGCTGACCTCGCCTCGGCGTATCGCAGTACGCTCGATGCAACGGTCATCGGCGTGACCGGCTCCAGCGGCAAGACCACAACATGCCGGCTGATCGACGCGGCGCTCTCGACGCTCACCGGCACGTCGAGCATCAAATCCTTCAACAACTCGGTCGGCCTACCGCTGACAATCCTCCGCGCCCACGTAAACGACGACTACCTGCTCTGCGAGATGGGCACGAGCTCGCCCGGCGAGATCGCCCGCCTGAGCGCCATCGCCCGTCCGGACATCGGCGTCATCACCAGCATCGGCAGGGCGCACCTCGAACGTCTCGGCGACCTCGACGGCGTCCGCCGCGAGAAGAGTGCGATCGACGGCAAGCTGATCCTCATCCCCGCCGACGAAGACGCCTTGCGCGAGCACCTGCCCGCCGACGCAATCATAGAGACCGTCGAACCAGCTCAGATTGAAGTCGGCGCCGAAGCCACGCGCTTCGCGTTCAGCGGCGAGACCTACAGCGTCCCGCTTGTCGGCGCCCACCATGCGCACAACGCCGCCTTCGCTGTGCGTGTTGCACGCGAATTAGGTGTAGCGTCCAGTGATATCCGTGCCGGGCTGTCGCAGGCAAAGCCTCCCTCGATGCGCTTCGAGCCCACAACCATCGCCGACGTCACGATCGTCAACGACGCCTACAACGCCAACCCCGAATCCACCGCCGCCTCGCTGCGAGCGTTCTGCGAAGCGCACGCGGAGGCCCCCCGACGCGTGGCCGTGCTGGGCGACATGCTCGAACTCGGCCCGCACGCGCACGCGGCGCACGCCGAGATCGCAGAACGTGTGGAAGAACTCCCGATCGACGCCGTGATCGCCGTCGGCCCTGAAACCTCACGAGCACTCGGCTCAGACGCCGCCGCGAGCATGGAAGCACTCGATGCTGCGCGCATCCTTGACCTGATCCAACCCGGCGATGCCGTTCTCCTCAAAGGCTCGCGCGGCATCGGTCTCGAACGCGTGCTCGACGCCTGGCGTGAGCGCTGCGCGGAGGGCGCCGGAGCGTGATCTACGCGCTTCTCGATCAGCTCGGCTGGCTGCAGGACACACCCCTGCGCTCGCTGGTCATGGTCTTCGACCGCACGAGTTTCCGCGCGCTTTCAGCGCTATGCGTCTCGTTCGGGCTGGTGATCCTGCTGGGCAAGCGCGTCGTGCGCCGCCTGACCGCGCTCAAGATCGGCGACATCCCCCGCACGGATGTCGCCGCTCTCGACGAGGCCCTCGCCTCCAAGCGCAACACGCCGACGATGGGCGGCGTGCTCATCGCCGGCGCCATCCTCGCCAGCACGCTGCTGCTCGCCGACGTGCGCAGCTTTTATGTGCAAATGGCGCTGATCGTCACGGTGTGGATGGCCGTCTTGGGCGGGGCCGACGACTGGCTCAAGCTCACCAGCGCGAACCGCCCCGGCGGCGGGCGCCAAGGTTTGTATAGCTGGGAGAAACTCGTCTTCCAGCTCGGGCTCGGTGCGATGATCGGCTGGTTCGTCTACCGCCACGGCGACAGCGACGCCGCCAGCGACCTCGCCCACGCGCTCAACCTGCCGCTGCAGAAGACCTACGTCAGTGATCCCTTCGCGCCGAACCCGTCGCTGATCTATCTCGGGCCGGCGGCCTTCGTGCTCGTTTCGACGCTGCTCATCGCCGGCATGAGCAACGCGGTGAACATCACCGACGGGATGGACGGGCTGGCTACGGGCATCAGCGCCGCCGTCGCGCTCGGTCTCATGGCGCTGGCCTTCATCGCCGGTTGGCAGGTCGCGGCGCAGTACCTGCTGGTGCCCTACGTCGCGGGCGCGGACGAACTGGCGGTGGTCGCCGGCGCGATGTGCGGCGCCTGCCTCGGCTTCCTCTGGTGGAACGCCTCGCCCGCGATCGTCTTCATGGGCGACACAGGCAGTCTCTGTCTGGGCGGGCTCATCGGCTACCTCGCCATCGTTATCCGTCAGGAGGCGCTCGTCCTCCTGATGTGCGGCGTCTTCCTCATCGAGATCGGCTCGGTCGTCGCCCAGGTCGCCTACTTCAAGGCCACCAAGGGTAAACGCATCTTCCGCTGCGCCCCCTACCACTGGCACCTGCACATGGGCGGCTGGGCCGAGCAGAAGATCGTCGCCCGCCTGTGGATCGTCACGGTCATCCTCGTCGCCCTGGCCCTGGCTTCGATCAAGGTGCGCTAAGCAGAATCATCGGGGTGCCACTGGCTGCTGTCAGCCAGTGTCTTGCTGTTCGTGCACGAAATCACTGGCAGCAAGCTGCCAGTGGCACCCGAGCCCGCGCCCCGCAGCCCGCCCGCGCGTACCATCTCTCTTCTGACGGTCCACCGTCGGCGAAGGGAAGACGATGGACCGCACCTCCAGCAGAGATGACAGTGTGAGCTGCGAGACCATCGAGTCCGTCGGCGGTCGGGCCGCGGCCAGCAAACCTCCAGTCCCGCCAACCATTCGCCCCGGCGAGATCCGCACCGGCAAGCTCGCGGGGCTGTCGCTCCCGATGGCCATCTGGGTGCTCTCCTGGCCGATCCTCACCGAGTCCTTCCTGCAATCGCTGGTGGGGTTGGTCGACACCGCCCTCGCCGCCGGGCTCTCCACCGCCGCGACCGACGCCATCGGCGGGGCCTCGTACATCGTCTGGGCGCTCAACCTCGTCGGGTTCTCGATCGGGATCGGGGCCACGGCCCTCGTCAGCCGTTCGGTGGGCAAGGGGCGCCAGGCCGTCGCCGACGCCGCCGTCGCACAAGCGCTCACGCTCTCGCTCACCGCCGGCGCGCTCGTCGCGTCATCGCTCGCCTTCATCGCGGTGCCGCTCGGTCTCGCGCTCAACCTCGAAGGCGAGGCCCTCACCGCCCTGCGCGACTACCTCTGGATCCTCGCCCCCGGCGTGCCCGCCGTCGCCATCCTCACCGCCGGCATCGCCTGCCAGCGCGGCGCCGGGGATTCCCTCCGACCGCTCTTCACGATGGTCACCCTCAACATCGTGAACATCCTCGTCAGCCTCGTGCTCTCGGGCGTCGACATCTTCGGCATCACCAACCCCTCCCCCTACGACCTCGGCATCCGCGGCATCGCCTGGGGCACCACCATCGCCTGGTGGGTCGGCGCCTTCGTCTCCCTGATGTGGCTCATCCGCGGCGTCTCCGGCGTGCGCCTCAAGCGCTCGCGCATCCTGCCGCACTGGATCACCATGCGCCGCCTCGTGCGGGTCGGGCTGCCCAACTTCTTCGAGTCGCTCGGCATGTGGTCGGGCAACTTCTGCGTCATCCTCATCGTCGGCTGGATGGCGACCGAAGGCATGCTGGGCTCGCACATCATCGCCATCCGCATCGAGGCGTTCAGCTTCCTGCCGGGCTTCGCGATGGGCATCGCCGCCGGCTCGCTGACCGGTCAGTACCTCGGCGCGGGCAACATCGAGAAGGCCCGCCAAGCCATCCTGCTCTGCGCCGGGCTCGCCGCGCTCATGATGGGCGTTTTCGGCGTCGCCTTCCTCACAATGAACGAGCAGATCGTGGCTCTCTTCTCCGGGCAGGAGATCCACCGCGCCACCACGCCGCGTCTCATCTTCATCTGCGGCTTTATCCAGATCCCATTCGGAGTCGGCCTCGTCGTGCGCAACGCCCTCCGCGGCGCCGGCGACACCAAGGTCGTCATGGCCATCACTTGGGCGACCACCTTTGGCGTGCGCCTGCCGCTGGCGTGGTTCTTCTCCGGCGTCGAGATCCCCCTGCCCTGGGGCGGCGAGATCCCCAACCCCGGCCCCGACTGGGGACTCTGGGGCCTGTGGATCGGCCTGTGCAGCGAACTCGCGTTCCGCTGCATGCTGTTCCTCGGACGGTTCCTGCAGGGCGGGTGGCAGACGGCGAAGGTGTGAGCGCTCCTACTCCGACAAAGAAATATCCTGCTCAAGCTCGTCGAGCAGCTCATCAATATTCACCGCGATCAGGCGTCCGATTTCGATCTCCCCTTCTCGGGAACTCACGCTGACGACGCGGCGCAGCGCAACGATAGCCGCGTCAACTTCCGTAGTCTCGCCTTGTGCGGCGCCCTCTCTAAGCTGTCCCATCGTGTCGTTGATGAATACCTTTCGGCTGCGCATGAGCGCGAGTAAATCATCTCCATAACGGCGGTACGCCGTTTCGTCGTGTTGCCGCTTCATGAGCTCGCGGACGTACTCCGCCTCTGTCAGGTGGTAGAGACGGAACGCATCATCGGGTGCGTCCGAGCGCCCCAGCGTCGCGAGGGCCATGACGGGATCATCGGCCTGGCCGTCGGCGATCTCCTCGAACTCGATAGCCTTGTCGAGGGACGTCTGCTCTGAGGAGGTGTGATGGGATGTATCCGATGTCCCACACCCCCCAAGAACCAGAACACCAACTGCAATAACTGCAGATCTGTATGGCTTCATCATGGATATTCTCCCTGATAGAATATTTCACACAGATTCTAATTCTAACCCACTTATGACTGTCAATCCCAGCTAAGCCTCACATCGATCGTATTCAGGTTCTCACACCCATTCGGGGTGGTCACCACCATGTCCTCGACCCGGATCCCGCCGAAGCCCAGCGCGTAAAGCCCCGGCTCGATCGTCAGACAATCACCGACGACCAACTCCGGCCCACCGACGTCCAGCAGCGGCGGCTCGTGAACATCCAGCCCCACGCCGTGGCCCGTGCCGTGCATCATTGTTGGTTTGCTGGCGAGCGAGCCGTCCGCGGGCGCCTTCGTCGCGTAGCCGTGCTTTTCAAGAACGCCGATCGTCGCCTCGTGCAGCGCCTGCCCGGTCACTCCCGCGCGGGCGAACGCGATGCCCGCGTTCTTGGCCTCGACAACCGCCGCGTGCGTTTTGGCGACCTCGTCGGGGATGTCGCCGTGAACGACGGTGCGGGTGCAATCGCCGTAGTAGCGCGTGACCGGGTCCATCGGGAACACATCGACGATCACCGTCTCCCCCGTGCGCAGTGGGCCGCTGCCGCGGTGGTGGCAGTCCGCGGCCTGATCGCCGCCCGCCACGATCGACGTGCTCGTCCCCATCCCGTTCCGCAGGAGGAACACGTTGATCTCCGCCTGGACGCGCTCGCTGGTGAGAACCTCGCCGTCGCGCGTGAGGACGCCGTCTTTGCCGGCATCCGCCCCGGCGATCATTCGGCACGCGTGCTCGACGGCCTGCTCCGTCTTGCGCTGCGCGCTCTTGAGAGCCTCGACCTCGCGCTCGCTCTTGCTACGGCGCTCCAGGACGCCCATCTCAGGATCACACTCCACCATCACCGCCCGGCTGCGGATGTAGTGCGCATAAAGCTCCGGGAAGGAGCGATCGACGATCACCTTCGAGATGCCGTTGCGGACAAGGTATTCCGCTGCGCTCTGCGCGCAGGCCGTCTCGCGGTCGCCCGACAACCCGCCCTCGGGCGTGAACTCCGCGTAGGCGTGGATCGCCTCCGCCGCCTTCGCATCGCGGGCGCGGGGGATCTCGATGTCCCGCAAAATCATCACCCGCCCGCCGTCAGCCTTCTCGATGTACACCGCCGGATCGCCCGTGAACACCGGCGCCCGATGAAACAGCCACGGGTTGTGAAGCGGGGCGCCCGCCCAGAGTTTGGTCGTCGTCATGGCCTGAGCCTACCGCCTGAGTTGCGTTTTGGAGCGATCCGCGCCGGTTCGATAACCCCCGCGGGCGGCGCTCTCACGAACCAATCTGCACCGCCCCCGAACCAACCGCCGATCCCGAGCGTCGTAGCGAGTGAACACGACACTCGAAAGGGACCACGACATGACCACCCGCTCGACCCTCCTCGCCCTCACCGCCGGCCTCGCCTTCCCCGCGCTCGCACCCGCCGCCCCCACCCTCCCGCTCAGCGAGGTCACCCTCTACCGCTCGGGCGTCGCCGCCTTCGCCCACCGCGGGCAGATCCAGGGCGACGCCTCGCTCGAGCTCGCCTTCGGCGCCGATGAGCTCTCCGACGTCCTCAAGTCCCTCGTCGTCATCGACCGCAACGCCTCGGCGCCGCCCGTCGCCGCCTACGCCCCCAACCGCAACCTCGGCTCCATCCTCAGCGACTACACCATTGACCCCCGCCAGCCCCTGATGTCCCTCCTCGAAAACCTACGCGGGGAAGACGTGCGCCTGCGCACCCCCGAGGGTGAAGTGACGGGCGCCCTCTTCGGCGTCGAGTCCTTCCCCAACCCCGACAACGGCGTGCAGCGCCAGCACGTCACGCTGCTCACGCAGAGCGGCTTCAAGACCGTCGAGCGCCAGCAGATTCTTTCGCTCGAGTTCCTCGACCCCGACCTCGCCGCCGAGATGAACGAAGCCCTCCGCGCCGTCGCCACCCACCGCGACGAGGACACCGCCGCGCTCGAGATCACCTTCGAAGGGCGCGGCGCCCGCGAAGCCCTCGCCACCTACGTCCACTCCGCGCCCGTCTGGAAGGCGTCGTACCGCCTCGTCATGCCCGAAGAGAGCGGCGAGCCCCTGCTCCAGGCGTGGGCCATCGTCGAGAACCAGACCGATCAGGACTGGAACGACGTCTCCCTCACCGTCGCCGCCGGCCGCCCCGTCAGCTTCACGATGGACCTGCAATCGCCCTTCACCCCCTGGCGCCCGAGCGTGGCGCCACCCTACGCGGTGAGCATGGCGCCGGAGGTGTTTGAGCGGGAGTTGCTGCAAAAGCAAAGTGTCGCAATGGGGCAGCGCTTTGACGATGAAGACCGTCGTCAAAACACGTTGATGCGTTCCAGACGCGAAGCATCATCTGACATGATGGTTGCCGGCGAGGCTGAAAGTGCGCCGGCTTCAGCACCGGGCTTTGCTTCCGCTCTCGGCAACCAGTCCTCCGCCGCCGGCGTCGAAGCAGGCTCTCAGTTCCTCTTCACCTTCGACGACCCCGTCACCCTCAAGCGCGGGCGCTCCGCGATGCTGCCTCTCGCGACCGAACCCCTTGACGCGCGGCGCGTCACCATCTACCGCGCCGGTTCGCAGGAGCCCATGCAGGGCGTCGAGCTCACCAACACCACCGCCATCGACCTCATGCCCGGCCCCATCGCCGTCTACGACGCCGGCGCCTACGCCGGCGACGCCCAGATCACCCACGTCTCCCGCGACGAGGAGCGCCTCCTCACCTTCGCCGTCGACCAGGACGTGCTCATCGTCCCCGAGAGCACACAGACCTCGCGCGTGACCAACCTCAAGATCGTCGACGGGCTGCTCGTGCAGACCAACCTCGAACGACAATCCACCACCTACAAGCTCGTCAACCGCGACAGCGACGACCCGCGCACCGTCATCGTCGAACACCCCAAGCGCAACGGCTGGGAGCTCCAAGGCGCCCCCGATCCTGTCGGCGAGAGCCCCAGCGCCCACCGCTTCGAGGCGCAGCTCCGCGCCGACGACAGCGTCGAGCTCACCATCCCCATCGAGCGCACCCGCTTTACCCGCTTCGCCCTCGCCGACTACAACCCCGACACGATGCTCGCCCACGTCAAGACCGGCGCCGCCTCCAAGAAGGTCCGCGACGCCTTCCTCAAGGCCTCCTCGCTCCGCGCCGAGGTCGAGGGCGTCGAGCGGGCCATCGCCGCCGCCAACCAGCGCCTCGAAGAGATCACCAAAGACCAGTCACGCATCCGCGACAACATGTACCGCGTCGGCAAAACCAGCGAGCTCTGGGCCCGCTACGCCGCCAAGCTCGCCCAGCAGGAAGACGAGATCGAGACCATTCTCGAAGAACGCGACACGCTCGACCAGTCCCTCCACACCGCCAGAGAAGCCCTCGGCGAGTACGTCCGCAACCTCGATGTCTCGTAAGTTTCTGGGCGCCACTGGCAGCTCGCTGCCAGTGTTCTTCTAGCGGCTCCTGGCCACTGGCAGACAAGCTGCCAGTGGCGCCCGCTAACTCTTAGCTTTCACCCACCCCGCAGCGCCCCCCGAATCTCCTCCGACAACTCCCCCTGATCCCCCCCGCGCCCGTCCAGCGGCACGATCGCCCGCACGCTGTCGAACGCGTCGATCACCACCAGCACTGCCTTCGTGTCCGGCGCGAAGCGGTCGATCGTCGTTTCTGTCGACACGCTCCACAGCACGCTCTCCCCCCACCGCCGGCGCAGCTCTGCGAGATGCGCCGCCGAGCGCCCTTCAAAGGGCGGTGTGCACACGCCGATCGCCGCCGTGAACCCGAGCGGCGCGTCCTTGTCCTCCGCGACATCCAGCGCCGCCCCGTACCCCGCCGCGGCGCCCGGTGTCTGCTCACGGCACAGCACCAGCGCCACCGCCCCGGCGTCCCGCGCCTCCAGAATCCACGGCGCCGACTCCAAAGTCAGCAAGAGCAGCGAGGGCGCGTCATCGCCCACACGCACCGCGTCGGTGCGCGGGATCGTCGCGGGCGCCGTCAGCGACGCCACATCGCGCACCCGCCGCCTTCCGCGCAGATCGTCGATCCACTCGCCCGGATCACCAGGCTCGACCGCCTCCACACTCAGACGCACGCCGCGTCCCTCCCCAAGATCGACCGAAGCAAAGCGCAGCCGCCCTTTGTCGCCCGTGATCACCACCGGCGTCGACGCCGCCCGATCAAGCGGCCACGCCTTCTCCGCCGCATCCGCACCATCCAGCAGCGCGATCGCCTGCCACGCCGGCACGCCCGGCAGATGCTGCGCCAGCGTCCGCGACACCGACCCGAACACCGGCGTCACGAACGCACGCCGAGGGTCGTTCTCAGGCGTCACCACCAGCACGTTCTCCGTCACATACGCCCGCAGATCGCCGAACTCGATGAGCGCGGCGCCCTCCGGGTTCACACGCACGGTGTACGTCTCAGCGCGGGTCCCTGCGTCGTCGGTGTAGCGCACTGTTACTCGGTCGGCCATGACCTCAGAGCGGTACGCCGCGCTGATGCCCTGAAACTTCAGACTCGCGCCCAGCGCCGAAGCCGCCAGCGAGCACGCCAGAATCACGCTGAAAAACACTGCTCTCATGGCGCCATCGTACCCGCGCGAAGCCTTTCAAGAAGCTCGCCCACGCTCACGCCGATCACCGGGTGCAGCGCATCCGCCGCCACCTCCGCCAGCGGCTCAAGCACGAACATCCGCTCGTGCATCCGCGGGTGTGGCACACGCAACCCGGGCTCGTCGATCACCGCCTCGCTGTACAGCAGGACATCCAGATCCAGCACCCGCGCCCCCCACCGTGGCTCCACAGCCCGATCCCGCCCCGCCAGCCGTTCGACCTCCAGCAATCGCTCCAAGAGCGCTCGCGCGGAAAACGTCGTTTCCACGCGTGCGGCGGCATTCAAATAATCGGGCTGCGCCGGCGAGCCCCGCAGCGTCAGCGCGGGTGTCTCGTACGCCGAACTCATCTCAACAGCTTCAATCCCATCTGTCCCGCGCAGCTCGCGCTCCGCGAACTCAAGCATCGACGTTCGGTCACCAAGGTTGGAACCGAGACCGATCGCTGCGATGATTAGCGCGTTATCCACGCGCCGAGTGTAGGACCGATTCAGGAAACCGTCTGCGGCTCGAACTCCC
The DNA here is from genome assembly GCA_965227605.1 of Phycisphaerales bacterium. Classification (GTDB taxonomy): domain Bacteria; phylum Planctomycetota; class Phycisphaerae; order Phycisphaerales; family UBA1924; genus CALNYS01. The sequence goes on from OZ245745.1 coordinate 2,264,271, forward strand.
GCTCGCGGTGCTGCATCTGCGCCTTGAGGCGGGCGAGGATCGAGCTGTGCATCTGGCTGACCCGCGACTCCGAGAGATCGAGCGTCGCCCCGATCTCCTTCATCGTCATCTCCTCGTAGTAGTAGAGGACGACGATCAACCGCTCGGCCCGGCTCAGGCCCTTTGTCACGAGGTCCTTCAGGTCGCGCCGCTGCGTCTCGTTGAGCGGGTTGCTCTGACGCGAATCCTTGATCACGTCGATCTCGCGCAGCTCGCGGTTCCCGTCTGACTGACGCCAGTTCCGCGAGAGGCTCACCACGCCGACGGGGGAGCCGTCGCGGTCGATCTTCTTGTATTCCTCAGCGTCCACGCCGAGGTGCTTCGCGATCTCCTGCTTCGTCGGCTCGCGACCGTTCTTCTGCATAAGCGCATTGCGCGCGCCGTCCACCTTTGCTGTGCGCGAACGCACCAGTCGCGGCACCCAGTCCATCGTGCGCAGCTCGTCAAGGATCGCGCCGCGGATGCGCGGGGCGCAATACGTCTCAAACTTCACACCACGCTCGAGATCAAAGGCATCGATCGCGTCCATCAACCCAAACAAACCAGCCGACATCAGATCCTCAATATCAACCTCATCGGGGAGCCTCGCGTAGATGCGCTCCGAGTTGTAGCGCACCAGCGGGAGATACCGCTCCATGAAGTAATTCCGCAAACGCTCGGGCTGCCCCTTGTCCGCGTAGTGCTTCCAGAGCTTCTTCACGTCCATCGCATCAAGCTCGGCGGGCGTCGCAGAATCGATCGCCGGCGCCTTCTTTTTCGAAGCCGTCTTCTTCGCGCTGGATTTCTTTGCGTTGGACGCTGACGTCGTGCGCTCGCTGCGGCGCTGAGTGCTCGGCATGGTCGGCTCCTTGACCCTCTTGCCATCGGTCCCGAACGCTTGGTTCGGATCGTGTTTGAATGTCGTCCGTCCTGGACGTCCGGGAATGTCCCGCGCGCAAGCTCCTGTGTCAACTCTTCACATGAAAAATCATGCCGCTGATCGTGTCTCGCCATCAACCTGGTTGACGTGCGAGCCCGCGTTCTCGATCGGCAGCGAATGCTCTTCTTTGTATTCGCGTAGCCCCTCGCTCACGGCCTGATCCATCACAAACCCGATCAACGCGCCGACCGCGTAACACACAAAAAGCGCCGCGACCGCACGCCCCAGGATCACGTCGGCGGGGTTGTCCGCCGCCAGCCCTGCCAGCATCGCAACCGAGAACCCACCAAGGGCCGCGCACGCCGCGATCACTTTCACCGGCGAGACGATCTGCACAAGCCCCTCCACACACACGAACAGCCCGAGCGATGACACGACCACATCGTCAAAACGCACACCGCGCTACTGCTTTATCGCAACACGCCGGCCAAACGCCTGAAAAATCCCCCGGTACGCGACGGCGCCGCCGTCCGCAACTCAAGCCGGGCCACGAGTTCTCCCGCCGTCCGCTTCACCGAAACCGACGCGGGGCGCGAAGGGTGCAAAATCACAAACGGCATGCGCTTACGCACCGCTTCCGGCGCAGACGCACACCTCGGAGTCCACCCGATCATGCCCACCGGAGCCCCCAGAAACCGCTTCCCGACCGCCGCGATCTTCTCGTACACCGCCAGCGCCTCAGCCTGGTTCTTCGCCTGATTCACCCAAAGCTGGGGGGTCACAGGGCGCCCGGCTTTGCGCGATTCGATCGTCAGCGCCTTGATCAGCCCGTACGCGTCGGTGATCGACGTCGGCTCGGGCGTCGCTACCACCACCGCCATGTCCGCCGCCTGCAGCATCGCCAGCACCGGACGCCCGATCCCCGCCGCGCAATCGATCAGCACCAGATCGCTGTCACGCTCCAGCCGCTCCAGCCGCGACACCACCGCCCGCGCCGTCTGCGCCCCGGCGTCCACCAGCCGGGCCACGCCCGTCGCCCCCGCCGCCAGCCGAAACCCCGCGGGCGTCTCGACAAGGATGTCTTGCAACCGCCGACGCCCCTCGATCACCTCATCGAGCCGACCCCGCGGCTGCACACCGCACAGGACATCCGCGTTCGCCAGCCCGAAGTCCGCGTCCAGCAGCGTCACCCGCGCCCCCATCGAAGCCGCGCACGCCGCCAGATTCACCGTCAGATTCGTCTTCCCGACGCCGCCCTTGCCGGAGGCGATCGCCACCACTTTCCCGTGCGCCCGGTCGCTCCGAGTTCTCCCCCCGCCCTCCCGACCGCTCGCCGGGCGCCCCCACCCCTGCGCGCCAAGACGCCCCCCCAGCGTCGCCGGCTTCAGCGGTGACGGGATCGACGGACGCTCGCTTTCCTCATCCCGCGGACCCACACGCTCCATGATGGCGCGCAGACGCGCCGCCTGGTCGTCTCCGCCGGCGAGCACGGACGAATCATCCAAAGATTCAGTCGTCGGAGGCTGCAGCGTGCTCACCGCTCCAGCTCTCCCGCCAGAACAAGCTCCGCCAACCGCGCGGGTCGCCCTGGCTCCAGATGATCAGGCACCTCCTGCCCCGTCGTCAGAAAACTCAGCTTCATCCCGATCGCCCGCGCCGCGTTCACCAACACGCCGAAGCCAACACTCTCGTCGAGCTTGGTAAAGATCACCCTGTCAGGCTCAGCCACCGCGAACCGCTCCGCCGCAGTCACCATCACCCGCTCGCTCGACGCCGAGGACAACACCAGATGCGTCTCGTGCGGCTTGGCCGCCGCGATGTACCGCCCCAGTTCCTCCAGCCGTCCGCCGTCGGCATGGCTGCGACCGGCGGTGTCGATCAGAATCACGTCCCGCTGCGACAGCCGCCCGCACGCCGCCTTCATCTCAGACGGCGTCATCGCCACCTCGATCGGCAGCCCGATGATGTTCGCGTACGTCCGCAGCTGCTCCACCGCCGCGATGCGGTACGTATCGCTCGTGATCAGCCCCACCGAGCGCCCGTGACGCAGCTTGTACGTCGCCGCCAGCTTCGCGATCGTCGTCGTCTTGCCGACGCCTGTCGGCCCAACCAGCGCGATCGTCAGCGGGCGTCCATCGCTCGCCCGCCGCGGCGAAGGCGCCTCATCCGCCGCAGGGATCAGCGCTTCCAGCCGCGACGCCACCGCTGAACGAACGGTCGCCTCATCCGCGAACGCTTCGTCTGACAGATCGCGGCGCACCTCGGCCACGATCTGATCCGCCAGTTCCCCCGCCAGCTGCGATTCCAGCAGCGTCGTGTACAGCGAGAACAGCGAGTCCGGCATCTGCGGCGCGTGCGGGTTCGAGCCCGTGCGCGTCAATACCTGCCCCACCAGCTTCTTCAGCGACGCGATCTCGGATGCGATCTGCACATCCGCCTGGCTCGGCGGCGTCACTGTCGGTGGAGCTGTTGGCGCCACGACCTCGATTGGTTGGGGCGCCGGCGGGGTTTCTACACCCGCGGCCAGCCGAACTTCATCCCGCACCGCCCGGGCTCGCGGCTCAAGCTCCAGCGTCGAGGCTCCGCCCGAATATGCTCGGCGCAATAGCGCTTCGCCCGCCGAGGCTCGAACAGCCACAGGCTCCTCAACAGGTCGCACCGGAGTCCGCCGCGACTGCCGCGGCGCCACCGTGTCCGGCGTCGTCGCCGTGATCTCAAACACCTTCCGCGCCCCGATGCCTAGGAGCCCGCCTGCCTTGAACGTCTTGGTATGGAGGATCACCGCATCAGAGCCGAGGTCGCGTTTGATGTCCGCGAGGGCGTCCCCGATGGACGCGGCGCGGTACGTCTTCAGCTTCATGCCGCCCTCCGTAGCCGTCACGCGAGCGTCCTTGCCCGCGCGTCGCGGTCGTCCGAACGCGTGTTATACCGCCGCCGCCGCGGGCGTGCTTGCCCCTTCCTCCGCCCGCGTCACCAAGCCCATCGATTCGATCTCCACCTCAGGCACGATCTCGTTGTACCCAAGCACCGCCGCCGCCGGCAGGTGCGGCTCCACGATCTGACGCACCACCGCCCGCACCTGCGGCGAGGCGATCACCACCGCCTGGTGCCCACCCGCGATCACCGGCGCCAGCGCCCCGCTGATCCGCTCCACCGCCGCGTTCGCCTCTGACGCCGGCATCGACAGCGCTGTCGAACCTCCCGAACGATCCACATAACTGTTGATCCAGTCCTCGAACCCCGGGTCCAGCGTCACGCACACCAACCGGAACCGGCGCGTCGAGCCCGCCGCGTCCTCGATCGGCGTCGCGTACTGCCCGCAGATCGTCCGCCGCAGCGCGTTCCGGACGTACTCCGTCAGCACATCCAAGTCTTTGCACCGCGGCGCCCAGTCACCGAGCGTTTCGAGAATCACCTCGAGATCCCGGATCGGCACCCGCTCCCGCAACAGGTTCTGCAACACCTTCTGCAGCTCGCCGGTCTTCACGATCGCCGGCACCGTCTCCTCGACCAGCTTGGGCGCCTTCTCCTTCAGCTGCTCCAACAGGTTGCCCACCTCGTCGCGCGTCAGCAGCTCCTCCGCGTGCCCCTTCGCGATCTCCGTGATGTGCGTCGCCAGCACCGACGACGGGTCCACCACCGTGTAATTCAGCGCCTCCGCCTGATCCTTCTGCACCTCCTCGATCCAGTACGCGTCCAGCCCAAACGCCGGCTCCACCGTCTTCACGCCCTCGACCACGCCGGACGCTACCCCCGCGTCCATCGCCAGCAGCTTGCCGGGGTACACAGCGCCCTTCGCCACCTCGTTCCCGCGGATCTTCACGCGGTAGCTCGACGCGTCCAGCGTCATGTTGTCGCGGATCCGCACGGGCGGCATCACCAGCCCCATCTCCGCCGCCAGCTGGCGGCGCACCGAAGCGATGCGATCCAACAGATCCCCGCCCTGCCCTGCATCAACTAAAGGCACCAAGCCGAACCCGACCTCCAGCTCAAGCGCGTCCACCTTGAGCATTTTCTCAACCGGCTGCGGCTCAGGCTTGGCCGCCTGCTCCTGCGCCGCGGCCGTCCGCACGCTCTCCTGATCCGCCAGCCGCTGTCCCGTCATGAAGAACGCGATCAGGATCAACCCCGCCGCCAGCGCCAGCAGCGGGAGCGCCGGCAGGGGCGTCGTCGCCAACAAAACCAGGAACCCCGCCGCGATCGCCAGCGCGATCGGGCGCGCCGTCAGCTGCCCCGCGAACTCCTCACCAAGAGACGCCTTCGCGCTCGCCCGCGTCACCACCAGCGCCGCCGCCAGCGACATCAGAAACGATGGCAGCTGCGACACCAGCCCGTCCCCCATCGTCAGCTTCGTAAACACCGACGCCGACTCCGCGAACCCCCACCCTTTTTCGAGCGAACCGACCGTGAACCCGCCCAGAATATTGATCACCGTGATGATCACACCGGCGATGGCGTCGCCGCGCACGAACTTCCCGGCGCCGTCCATCGCCCCGAAGAAATCCGCCTCGTCTGAGATCTTCTCGCGCCGCGCCTTCGCCTCGCGCTCGTCGATGATCCCCGCGTTCAGGTCCGCGTCGATCGCCATCTGCTTGCCGGGCATCGCGTCCAGCGTGAACCGCGCCGCCACCTCGCCGATGCGCGTCGCGCCCTTGGTGATCACCACGAACTGCACGATCACCAGGATCAGAAAGATGATCAGCCCGACGACCAGTGAATCCCCCGCCACGAACGTCCCGAACGCGCTGATCACCTTCCCCGCGACCCCGATCGCATCCTGCGGCCCCGCCGCGTCCGCCGTCAGGATGAGCCGCGTCGACGCGATGTTGATGACCAGCCGGAACATCGTCGCCGCGAGCAGGAGCGACGGGAACACCGAGAAATCAAGGGCGTCGTCGATGTACAGCGTCGTGATCAGCGTGATGATCGCCAGCGCGATGTTGATCGTGATCAGGATGTCCAGAAGGAACGGCGGTAGTGGAACGAGGACGACGATCAGCAGCAGCATCAACGCGATCGGCGCAAGCAGACTACGGTGACGAGCGATGCTCATCGCCCACCCCGGCGCCCGCCGTGCTCGCGTCAGCCCTGCCACGTCTTACACAACCCTCCTCACGACGCCGCTTTCTGATCGAGGCGGTAGACATACGCCAGCAACTCGGCGACGGCCTCGAAGTGCTCCATCGGGATCTGCTGCCCAGGCTCCACGCTGTAATAGAGCGCCCGCGCCAGCGGCGGGCGCTCCACGATCGGCACCCCCGACCCCTTCGCCACCTCGCGGATGCGGAACGCGAGTTGATCGGCGCCCTTCGCCAAGACCCGCGGCGCGTTCATCGTCTCCGCGTCGTACTTGAGCGCCACCGAGAAGTGCGTCGGGTTCGTCACCACCACGTCCGCGTGCGGCACCGACGCGTTGATCTGCTGACGCAGCAGGTCCTGCATCATCCGAAAACGCCTGCTTTTGACGAGCGGATCGCCCTCCGCGCTCTTGCGCTCCTCCTTCACCTCGTGCTTGCTCATCCGCAGCTCCTGCGTGTGCTGCCAGCGCTGGAAGATCATGTCCGCAACGCCGATCAGCAACAGCGCAAGCAGCACCCACACCGCCCCCTCCGCGATAATGCGCCCCGCGCCGATCACCGCGCCCGCGGTCGACAGCATCGGCAGCGCCGCGATCCGCTCCACGCTCAGCGCCAGATGCACCCCCGCCACCGCCAGCACCAGCGTCACCTTGCCGATATCGATCAGCGACTTGATCGCGTTCCGCTTGCTGAACGTTTTCTTCAGCCCCTTCTGCGGGCTCAGGTTCGACAGCTTCGGCTGCAGCGGCTTGGGCGTCAGATGCCACCCCACCTGAAGAAACTGCGCCGCCGCGCCCACCACGAACACGAACGCCAGCGCCGGGAGCGCCGCCATCGTCAACCGCTCAAACGCTTGCCCCCCAACAGTCAGCGCCGAAGACAGCGTCACCGAATCCATCGGCGCCACCGGCTCAAACGACGCCCGCATCGCCCCAGCCATGTGCCCCGCCACGCCACCGCCATAAAACACGAGAAAAACAGCCATCAGCAGCATCAGCACAGCCGCGGAGAGATCCGCGCTCTTGGCCACCTGCCCCTTGTCCCGCGCCTCCTGACGACGCTTGACGGTCGGGTCTTCCGTCTTCTCGCCCAGGTCGTCAGGCACCCGCGCCCCCTTCCCGCAGTGAACCCGCCCACTCCGCGATGTCCGCCAGCGTCTCCTCCACCAACCCGTCCAGCGCCCCGTCGATGTACACCACCGACCCCGCCAGCATCCCCAACCCCACCAGAATCTTCACCGGGAAACCAAACGACAGGATGTTCAGCTGCGGCACTGTCTTCATGATCATCCCCGTCGCCAGCGTCTCAACAAAGATGATGCACACCACCGGCGCACTGATCCGCACCGCCACCTCGTACGCCGCAGACATCAGGGCCGTGAACAGCTCCAGCGGGGCCTCACTGAAGGCAAACCCGCCCAGCGGAACCAGATGAAACGTGCTCACCACCGCGCCGATCATCAGCTCCAACCCGCCCAGCGCCAGAAAGATCGTCAGCAACAGAAACGTCAGCGTCTGGCTGATCAGGTCGGCGTCCGCGTTTGTCGCAGGGTCAAAGACGCTCGCGATGCTCAGCGCCATCTGCTGACTGATGAACTGCCCGCCCGCCTGCACCGCCAGAACCGGCAGCATCGCCAGCGCCCCCACGCTCAGCCCCACCAGCGCCTCCGTCGCCATCAGGGGCAGCAGCGACGCCATATCTGGCTCCACCGGGACCTGCGCCGCCATCGGGAGCGCCGGGTACACCACCAGCGTCAGCGCGAGCGCCAGCAGAACCCGCACCCGCCGCGGCACGCTCTCGCCGCCCAGAATCGGCGCAAGAAAGAACAACCCACCCAACCGCGAAAACACGATCAGCACGGGCAGAACGTGCGGCGCCACAGCCTCGTACAGCTCGGGCGTCACGACACGCGCCGCACTACAGCGGCTCCATCGAGAACATCGCCGCGCAGTACTCGCTCAGCCGCGCCGCGATCCATGACAGCAAGAGGATCGTGACCAGAATCATCCCGATGATCTTGGGTACGAACGTCAGCGTCTGCTCCTGAATCGACGTGATCGACTGGAAGATGCTGATCGTCAGACCGATCACCACCCCAGCGCCCAGAATCGGCACCGCGATCTTCAGCGCCAGAATCAGCGCCTGCCGGACATGCTCGAGCATCACGTCGTCGATCATCGCGCGCCCCCTACCCGCCCAACGCCGTCGCGGACAGCCGCGCCAGGTGCTCCGACTGCGCAAAGCTCTGCAACAACCCGCCCACCACGAGCTGCCACCCGTCCACCAGAACGAACAGCAATATCTTGAACGGCAAACTGATCAGCACCGGCGGCAGCATCATCATGCTCATCGAGATCAGCAGGCTCGCGATCACGATGTCGATCACCAGAAACGGCAGATAAATCCGGAACCCCATCACAAACGCCGTCTTCAGCTCACTCAGCATGAACGACGACGCCAGCGTCAGGGTGTCAACATCCGCGCGCGTGAGTGTCTCCGGCTCGCTCGTGTCCACGCCCTTGTAGTTCAGCATCATGTACAGGCTCGACCAGTTCCCCGTCGCTTCGATCTGGTCGAACATGAAATCGCGGATCGGCTGCTTCGCCCGGTCCCACATCTCAACCTGGCTCTGGATCTCACCCGTGCGGTACGGCGTGATCGCCTCGTCGTACACCCGCTCGATCGTCGGCGTCATCACCAGAAACGTCATGAACAAGGCCAGCGCGAAGATCACCTGGCTCGGCGGCAGGTTCTGCGTCCCCATCGCCTGCTTCAGCAAACCCAGCACAATGATGATCCGCACGAACGACGTGCACATGATGACGATCGCCGGCGCCAGCGACAGTACCGTCAACAGCACCATCACGTTCAGCGCGCCGGACAACCCGCCCTCGTACCCGGGCAGCGCCTCCGCCGCGTCTTCGAGCATCGACGCCGGGTTCAGTGTCTCGATCCCCGCCGCCGCTTCACCAGCAACATCAACAGGAGGCCCCGCGACCGCCTGCCCGAACGCCGGCGCCGCGAGCAGCATCGCCATGAGCACAACCAGCGCCCTCACGCCTCACCCCCGCGCAGCCGCGCCAACCGATCCTGCAACGACGTGAACGAATCCGCGTTCCCCGGCGCCGAAGCGATCGCCCGCTCCTCCGGCGCCAGCGCCGCCTCGTAATCCCGCAGCGCCATTGCTCGGCGCGGCGACACCAGTCGAGCGTCCGAATCGCCAACCACCGAGGGATCCGACTCAAACCGCTTCAGCATCGAAGAGAACCGCCGCGACAGCGACGCTCCCTCGTCGTCCGCCGTCTTCGCCACCACGCTCGCCACGTCCGCCGGGTCTGTCAGCTCACACAGCGTCGAAAACCCCGCGCCCGTCTGCGACAAAAGCAACACCCGCCGATCAAGCTGCAGCAAGACCAGCGTCGCCCCCTTCCCCACCGGGTACCGCCCCAGCACGCTCAGCACCCCCGAGGGCGCCCGCCCGCCAGCGCCGAGGGCCATCCCCAACCCGTTCCCGCGCCGCGACGCCGTCTGAATCAGCGACCGCAACCCGAAGATCAGCGACAGAACCAGCGTCAGCGCCCCGATCGTTCGCACCGCCGGGCTCTGCAGGAACCCGACATCCTCACCGCCGCCCACATCCGCCTCATTCGCCGACTCACGAACCGCCGCCCGCCCCAAGGGCAGCGACTCTACCGCTGCGGCTTCCCGCGCCGGCTCGTGAACGATCGCAGACTGTTCTATTGGTTCCGACTGCGGCGAAAGATCCACCGCCACCAGCGGCGCCCCCGGGTTCGCCACCGGCGCCCGCATCTCACGCGACGCCCAAACGGTCAGCGCCGGAACACCAAGGGCCAAAATGAACGCAACCGTTCGCACCATGCCGCCGTCCTGGCGTCTCAAAGCGTCGATCCTCGACGCCGCCCGCGTTCTTCCCGCCGTCAGCCGGCGGCCGCCTCCGCCCCGCTCTCAACGATCTCGTTGACGCGCACGCAGAAGTTGTCGTTCAGGATCAGCACCTCGCCACGCGCGACATGCCGCTGGTTCACGTAGATGTCCACCGGGTCGCCGGCCAGCTTGTCCAGCTCGACCACCGCACCCTCCGCCAGCTTCAGCACGTCCTCGACGTACATCCGCGTCCGCCCCAGCTCGATCGTCACGTCCAGATTGACGTCCGACAGCAGATCGATCCCCTCCGGCGCATCTGCGAGCTTGCCGGGGTCAAACGCCGGCATCGACACCGCCTTCGCCTCAGGATCGCTCGCGGCGCTCGCCGCCGCCTGCGCCGCTTTCAGCGCCTGCGCTGCGAGATCATCACCGCCGCCCCCATCATCCGATGCGGCTTCAGGCGCAGACCCCGCCTCAGCAGGAGCCTCCGCCGAAGGCTCTTCGGGCTGCTCCGGCGTCGCGTTGGCCTCAGTCTCGTCGCTCATACCGCGCTCCGATCAAGCGTGAGCAGTAGAGATCGACCGCCAGGCGCAAGGACCGATAGTTTTTTCAGGCAACATCCGCCGACCGCGCAACCTCTGCGCGTTCCGCCCCGCCAACCTCTTTAGAAGTCCGCCGGGAACCCGGTGCATTTGGGGATCAAAACCCGCTCCACCCGCGGCTCTCCCCCGCCGTCGTACTCGAACACCCCGCTCAGGTATTCCTCCACCTGGCGGTTCAGCGTGTCCAGGTTGGGCTCGGTCAGGTGCTTGTGGTGGCTGGTGCGGATGATCTGGGCCACCCCCGTCTTCACCTCCGCCGCCCGCTCCTCCAAAACCCGCTGCACGTAATCAAGGTTCTTCTGGCGGACCTGCATCTGGATCTCCGTGTCCCACAGCCACACCCGCCCGCTCTGGTGGTTCGGGAAGCGGTCGTCCACGATCAGCACCTCGCGGATCTGCTCCAGCTCGTCCGCCGGGTTCTCCGCGATCCCCTCCGCCTGCACCGTCTCCGGCTGCATCATGCCCAAAACGACGTACACCGCCGCGGCCTCGACCACCATCAGGCCGAGCACCATGATGATCATCTTGATCGGCAGCTTCTTCTTCGGAGCGCCCGACGCCTCGTCCGCGCCGCCACCCCCACCGCCGCCCTGATTCTCAGCTTCGTTCTCAGCCATGTCGGGCTCCTGCCTCTCGATCACCCGCCGCGGGCGAGGTCCTCAGAGGAAAAGTTCGGGTCCGGATGAAAATCATCGACCATCGACTCGGTCATGATGATCTCCACCCGCCGGTTCGTGGCCTGATCGGCCGCGCTCGTCACACGAGGAACCAGGGGCTCGCTGTCCCCCCGGCTCTCGACCACCAGCACATACGGATCAAGCTCCCCCTCGTGGACGAGGAAGTCGTACACCGCCTTCGCCCGCGCGTACCCCAGGTCAACCAGATCCGCGTGCGGGCTCCCGGCGCTCAGCACCTTCGACGCCGCGTGACCCCGCACCGCGATCTTGTTCTTCCGCCCCCGCAGCAGCCGCGCTACCTTCCGCAGCTCCTCCTTCGCCCCCTCCAGCAGCACCGCGCTCTCCGGCTCAAAGCTCAGCCCGCCCCCGATGGTGAACTTCAGCCCCTCGTGGACCCGCTTCACCTTCGTCTGCTTGCCCTTCGTCGATTCCACCGGCGCCTCGCTCAGCCGCGCTTCCTGCGATTTCTGCTTCGCCACCTCTTCCAGCATCTCGATCATCGAACGCAGCGGCGGATCATCAGAAGGCAGCACGCCCACACCACCCGAATACCCGAAGGCTTCCTTCACCGCCGTCACCACCCGCTGGTACTCGTGTGGTCTCTTCAGCTCGCTGAACGACACCAGCAGAATGAAGAACGTCAACAGGAGCGACATCATGTCGCCGAAGGTCACCACCCACTCCGGGATCCCGCCCCCCTCGTCCTTTTTCTTCTTCTTGGGCATGCAAGATCACGCGGCCGCCGCGGCCTCCTCAGCCGTCACCCGCAGCTTGGGCGGCAGGAACGTCAGCAGCTTCTGCTCGACCACGCGCGGGTTGTCACCCGCCTGGATGCTCATCACGCCGCGGATGATCACCGACTTCACCAGCACCTCGCGGTCGCTCTTGAGCGCCAGCTTGTCCGCCAGTGGCAGGAAGAAGACGTTGGCGATGATCGCCCCGTAGAGCGTCGTCAAAAGCGCAGTCGCCATGCCGGCGCCGATGCTCGACGGGTCTTCCATGTTGCCGAGCATGGCCACCAAACCGATCAGCGTCCCGATCATCCCGAACGCCGGCGCGAAACGCCCACCGGCGTCAAGGATCTTCTTGCACACCGAGTGACGCTCCATCAGGTTCTCGAGATCCGCCTCGAGAATCTGTTCGATCAGCTCCGGGTCCGTGCCGTCCACCGCCATCTGAATGCCCTGCACGATGAACGGGTCGCTCATGCTCTCCATGTGGTTCTCGAGGCTGAGGATGCCGTCGCGCCGCGCGATCTCCGCGAAGCCGACCATCTGCGCGATCAGCTCGCCGATGTCCGAACTCTTGTCGTCCAGTGTCTTCAAAAGCACCGGCACGAGGCCCAGGATGTTCTTCAGTGGGAACGCCGTAAAGATCGCGGCCACGCTGCCGATGCCCACCACCACGATCGACACCGGATCGATGAACATCGCCGGCGAGCCGCCGAGCAGCACCGCGCCGATGACCACCAGACCGCCGAGCGCCAGACCGATAATGGTTGCGATGTCCACGCGCGTCTCCGATGCGTCCGGGAGGAACCGCCCTCCCGCACGTCCATCGGGGATCACACTGCCCGACTCAAGCGAAAAAAACACCTGCACCGATCACACCGGCGCCGCCTGTCCCCCTCTCCCCGAGGGAGAGGGGTTAGGGGAGAGGGCCGGGGCGAGGGCACAATCAGTCAATGAGTAACGCCCGCATCCATCTTTAAGAAGGCGGCAACACCGTCCGCAAACTCCGCCCGTACTCCACCGCCCGCTCCACCACCTCGCGCATCGTCTCCTTCACCAGCACGTGATCACCCCCCACCAGCGTGATGGTCGTATCGGGCGTCTCCTCCACCGAGCGGATCCGCTCAGCGTTCAGGACGAACCGGCTGCCGTTCAAGCGCGTCAGCGTGATCATCACTCACCGGATCAGCTGCGTCAGCTGCTGCAACAACTGATCGCTCGTCGTGATCACCCGCGACGCCGCCGAGTACCCCGTCGTCGTCAGGATCATGTCCGTGAACTCCTGCGCCAGATCAACGTTCGACCCCTCCAGCGCCCGCTCGATGATCGCCCCGGTCCCGAACTGCCCCGCCTCTGTGATGATCGGCGTCCCAGAGTTCGAACCCACCGAGAACAAGCTGTCCCCGAGCTCAACGAGCCCGCCTGGATTGGTGAAGTTCGCCACCGAGAGTTGCCCGATCGTGCGTGTCAGCCCGTTCGTGAACGCGCCCGTGATCACGCCCGTCCGCCCGACAGAAAAGTTATCGAGCACGCCGAAGGGAATACCGTCCTGCTCGTTCGACGCCAGCAGCGACTGCGCGTCATCCTGCGCGTCCATCAGCGCCGTCAGCGATCCACGATTCGAATCAAACACCAGATCAAAGCTCAGCGGGTCATCAGAGCCAAGCCCGTCCCGCTCCAGATCCACCGTCACCGGCGCCGTCGTCAGGAGCTGACCATTCGAATCAAACTGAATCGTCCCCGCCCCGATCACAAAGTCCGGCGGCAGGATCGGCGAGGTGTTGTCCGAGTTTTCAGGGCTCTCCACGATGTACCGCCAACTCGTCGGCCCGTCCGTCACCGCCGACGCCAGCGTCATCGTCAGCGTCACATCAATCGGGTTCCCCAGCGAGTCGTACACCGTAAACAGCGTCGAAGCGCTCTCCCCGTCCGCCGTCGCCGTCTGCGTGAACATGCTGTAGTCGCCGCTCACCGACGCGCCCGTGTCGTCCAGAATGTCGAACGTCGCGTTGTCCAGCATGATCCGGTTGTCTTCACCGGTGTTGCCGAAGATCGACATCACACCCGTCGCCGGGTCGTACATCGCCCCCATCATCGCCGGGGGCGCCGCGGGGTTCACCTCGCTCTCGTCGATCCCCAGCGCGTTGTTCAGGAACGTCACGAAATCATCGATCGTTGTCGTCGCGTCGATCACCAGCGTCGAATCCGCCAGCGTCCGGTCGCCCTTCATCGCCCCCGAGATCGTGTACGAGTACGGCACGTTGCCGCCCGAGGGGAACAGCGCGTTGCCCGGGTTCGACGGGTCTTCAAGGTTGTCGATCAGCGTGGTCCCCGCCGCCAGCGGAGCGCCGCCGATCGCGTTGAACGGGTCATCAAACGCGATAGCATCACCCTGCGTCGCGATATTCGTCACGTCCGCCAGCAGGTTCCCCTGGAAGAACACGTTGTCCGTCGCCCGCGCGATCGACAGCGCCCCCAGCGGGATGTTCAGGTCCGTCAGCTGCCCCTCGATGATGTTGAAGTTCTCATCAACCGCGTACCCCTGCACCAGATCGCCAGCCAGCGTCGTCAGCTGACGCTCCGAGTTCAGCTGAAACTCACCCGCCCGCGTGTAGAGCTGACGACCGCCCCGATCGACAACGAAGTACCCCTCGCCGTCCAGCGCAAAGTCCGTCGCGCGCCCCGTCGGGTTGATCGGCCCCGTGCTCAGATCCCGCTGCGTCCCCGCCACTCGTACGCCCAAACCAACCTGGTACGGGTTTGTGCCGCCGTTTGAGCCCGTCGGCCCCGAGCCCAGCCCGAAGTTCCGCAACAGCGTCGAAGCAAAGTTCAGACGCGTTGACTTGTACGCCGTCGTGCTCGAGTTCGAGATGTTGTTGCCGATCACCTCGAGCCGGCGCGTGTTCGCGTTCAGACCCGAAAGACCCGTAAGAAGCGCAGACGTGGAACCCATGATCACTCTCCAGAACTGAGCTGGCGTACCAGCGAGGCGTTGGCGAACCGTGCCGGCGGGCTCTTCCGCAACACGGGCGCCACTCGCTCACCCTCTTCTTTATCACGCTCTGTGCGCGTCAGAACCACCACCGCCCCGACCCCGGTCACTACCGCCGCCCGATCCTCCCCCTCACCGCGCAACCCCCGCGCCTCACGCGCAGCCCGCGCCCCCACATCAACCATCAGCGCCACCTCCCCCACCACCGCCGCCAGCACACCAGCCCCCGCCGCCTCCGCTGCATCCGCCGCCGCGTCAAGCTCTTCACGCTGATCGCCCGTCAGTTCCACATCAAGATCACGATCCAAAACAACGCTACGACCGGACCGGATCACCCCCGCCCGCGCAGCGCCCAGCAAACCTGCAAAATCAGGCCGAAACGGATCCGAAACCGCCCGCTCCCCGCCAACCGGGCGCACCCCGCTCCCCAGCCGGCGCAGCAGATCCTCAGCCCGCACGACCGCTACCCATCATCCTCGGGTGACTCGAACGCGCTCGGATCAACGAACTCCCGCACCGACCCCAGCGGGATCCGCGCATTGTTGTGCAGGTTCAGCACCGGCCCGTCGTCTGTCACGCTCACCGAAAGCACCAGCCCCTCGCGCGACAATCCGCTGTCGCTCACACCCACCACATACGAACCAACCAGGTTCCCCGCCGAGGCGATCTCGCTCCGCGACACGATCGTCTCAAGCTGCTCCGTCAGATTCACATCCGCCTCGATCGAACGTATCTGCCCGATCTGATCGATCAAGTCTCCCGTGTCGCTCGGCTGCAGCGGATCCTGATTCGTGAGCTCCGAGAACATCAGCTCCAGAAAATCCTGGCTCGTGAACGTGTCGAACGCGTTGCCCGTGCTCGCCGGCTGCCCTGTTGTCCCAAGCGTGTCGATGCTGGCCATGCCGCTCTCCTTGCGCGCTACGCCGAGGCGTCAAGCGCGTGCCTCCACTGCTGCTCGAACCGTGAACCATCGCCGTTCTTCCGTCCCTGCTGATCCTGCTCGCGTTCTCCGCGACCCCGGCTGCGCCCATCGCCGGAATCAGACCGTGCCTCATCGCGGCGTGCCGTGTTCTGATCCTGCCGCGCGTCACCCGCGTCCGCCGACGCCTGCGCCGACGCCACAGGCGCCACCCGCAGCCGCTCCACCGTCAGCCCGCGCGATTCGATCGACTCCCGCAAACTCTCCAGCCCGCTCTGCAGGATCCGCGCCGCTTCCGCCGTCTCAGGCGTGAAGCTCGCCGAAACTGACCCCTGCGCCACCGTCAGCGAAACCCGCAACGCCCCCAGCGCCTCCGGCGCCAGCCGCACCGTCATCTCCCCGCCACGCTGCGCCAGCGCCGCGTTCAACCCTCGCTGCGCCGAAGCCAGCATCGTCCGCTCCGTCGCCTGCTGCACCGACCGCGGCCCTTCCGATGCCTGCTGCGGAGAAGGTGATTCTCCGCTCTGCGCCGCGACAGGTTTCACCGCCGGCGCACGCTCGACAGCCGCCGACGCATCCTTCACAACAGTGCTCGCCGAAGTCGTTGACTCCGCCCGCACTGTCTCAGGAGCCGAAGCCAACTCACCCTTCACCGCCTCAACTGGCTTCACATCAGAAACCGCGCCGGGACCATCCTTGGCCACCGCCGCACGCTCGTTCTCCCCGAACACTACCCCAGGCGCCGCCCCATCACGCCGCCCCTCACCCCCGCGCCGCTCACCCGAATCAGATTCAGAATCACCCTCAACATCACCGCCGGTATCGCCCTGCGCCTCGCTGTTCGCGGGCTCAACCGTCTCAGCAACAAGCGCAGGTTCAGCCGCACGCGCAGGCGCCGCAGGCTTCGCGACCGGCTTCACTGCCGAAACAACATCCGTCTTGGCTTCCTTTTTGACCGCAACACCGCCGTCCTCAGCCGGAGTCACAGGCGCCTCACCCGCATCAGCGTCCGCAGGAACAGCGACCGGCGCCTCTCTCACCACAGCCGAAGCGACTTCACCAGCAGCCCGCCCGTTGACAGACGCCGGAGCCTCACCACCCTTTACACCGCTCTCGACAACCGGCGTCGCCGAACGTGCAACTGTGCGTTCTCCCGCCTCCGGCTTCGCCACAGCCTCGGGCTTCACCGCAGGCTCAGTCTGAACACTCTCAACCTCAACCGCCGCAACAGACTTCACATCCGCCGCCACAACACCCACCACAGCATCGGACGCCTCAGCAACCTCGATTTCAGCCCCCTCAGCGTCAACCTCGCCGTCTTCGACAGCCACCACACTCACGTCACCCTTTGCGCTCTCCTCGCCTTGAACCGCATCTTGTCCCTCAAGCGCAACTTCAACCGCTTCTGCACCCTCACCCTGCGCAACCTTCGCCGCATCACCATCAACCGTTTGCTCAAGCGTCGCCGCAAAGAGCCCGTCCGAACCCGCTTCACCACCCGCCGCGGGCGCCTTCACGCCAACTTCAACGGGCTTCACCGGCAAATTGACGATCGCCTGCGTCATGCGCGCTCCTACGGCGCGCGGCTCTCCACGCCGCGCGTCCGCAGACGCTCCAGCAAGTCCGCTGCCACCGCAGGATCCTCAAACGCCCCCAGCACCTTCGCCGCCGCCCGACCACCCATCGCGTTCAGGTACGCCACCGCCTGCTCAACGTCCCCGTCCGCGATAATCGCCTGCAGCATGTCCCGCGCCCGGTCCGGCTTCTGCGCCTCCAGGTGCCCTACCGCCTTGCGGAACTGCGCCTCTCCCTCGATCGAGCGGATCCGCTCCCGCATCGCGTCGAACGCCGCCCGCTCCTCCTCGAACTCCTCCAGCCGCTCATCCAGCGCCGTGCGCTCGCGCTCCAGCGTCCGCTGCAAATCACGAATATCCCGCGTCAGCCGCTCCACCCGCTGCCGGTCCGCCTCCCCCGCCTCGCTCTGGTTGCGCAGCCGCCCCGCCGCGGTCAGGGGCGGGATCAACGACCGCCGCTCCGCCTCCGCCGCCGCTTCCTCCGCCGCCCGCTCGCGCTCCTCGGCCGCCAGCCGCGCTTCCTGCGCCGCCACCGTCTCGCTCAGCGTCTCGCGGATCGTGTTGAACCGCTCACCGTCCAGCCGCCCGCTCGACACCAGCCAGCCGACAAACGCCGACAGCGCCAGCAGATTCGCCACCGCCAGAACAGTAATCAGCGTCCACAACGATCGGATCATGCCGCCGTCCCATCTTCAGCCGAGTTCGTGGCCAGCTCGCGGGCGTAGCGCCCGCTCGTCAGATCGTCCAGTTCCCGCGCTTCTCTTCGATCCTGCTCCCGCTTCCACTCCTCAAAGCGCTTCTCGCGCAACAGCTCCACCGCTTTCCGCGCCCGCGACGCCTCCAGCAGCCTCTCCCGCGCGTCCTCCAGCGTCTTGAGCACCCCAGCCAGCTCGATCGCCAGCCCCTGCATCTGCGCCTCCAGCCGGATCGACACCCCCGCCTGCAGCCGCACCCCCGCCATCGACCGCGCCGCCCCCGGTTCAAGCGCCCGCCGCAGATCCTCACGCCCCGCCCGCGCCGCCGTGTGACGCGACCGGATCGCCCCCTCCAGCTCCCGCCGCCGCGCCTCAATCTCCGCCACCTCGATCTGCCGATCGCGCTCCTCGCGCCGCCGCGCTTCCAGCAAGACCTCCAATGAGAACTGGAACTTCGCCATCGCTTACCGCCCCGCCCCTTCACGCTCCAGCATCTCGCCCGCCTCGAGCGCCAGCTCGATCAGCCCGCTCCGCGCCCCATCAAGATCATCCGACTCTCGGCTCCCCTGCCGCAGGTACGCGTCGATCTTGGGCTCAAGCGCGATCGCCACGTCCGCCCGCGCGTTCGACCCCTTCGCGTACGCCCCGATCTGCACCAGATCCTCAACCTCCGCGTGCGCTGCCATCAGCTTGAGCAGTTCCCTCCGCGCGACGACGTGCCCCTCATCGCACACCTCATCCGCCACCCGGCTGATCGAATCCAGCGGATCAATCGCCGGGAAACGCCCCAGCCGCGCCAGCCGCCGCGACAACACCACGTGCCCGTCCAGCACGCCACGGGCCGCGTCCGCGATGGGCTCCGTCATGTCGTCCCCTTCGACGAGCACCGTGTAGAACCCCGTGATCGACCCAGCCCCCTCCACCGCCCCCGCCCGCTCCAGCAGCTTGGGCAGCATCGAAAACACGCTCGGCGTGTACCCCTTCGTCGCCGGCGGCTCCCCCGCCGCCAAGCCAACCTGCCGCTGCGCCTGCGCAAACCGCGTCACCGAGTCCACCATCAACATCACATCCGCGCCCCGATCACGGAAGAACTCCGCGCACGAGCACGCCGCCGCGAACGCCCGAATGCGCAAGAGAGGCGATTCGTCACTCGTCGCCGTCACCACCACCGAACGCGCCAGCCCCTCGGCCCCCAGCGCGTCCTCTACGAAATCCCGCACCTCGCGCCCGCGCTCGCCGATCAGCGCGATCACGTTCACATCCGCGCTCGTGTGCCGCGCGATCGAACCCAAAAGCGTGCTCTTCCCCACCCCGGGCCCCGCGAACACCCCCAGCCGCTGCCCCCGCCCCGCCGTCAACAGCCCATCCAGCGCCCGCACCCCCGTCGCCAGCGCCGTGTCGATCCGCCGGCGCGTCATCGCCCCCGTCGGCGCCGGGTGCAGCGCCCGCCGCTCCGTGTCGTGCACCGCCCCGCGCCCATCGATCGGATCCCCAAAAGCATCCACCACCCGCCCCAAAGACCGCTCCCCCACCCGCACAAACGCCTCCCCCGACACCCCTTCAACCTCTTCGCCCGCTCGCAACCCTGCCGTCGACCCAAACGGCATCACGATCGCCCGCGCCCCTTCAAAGCCAACCACCTCCCCACGCTCGCCCCCCGAACCCAGCCGCACCACCGCCCCCGCCGCCAGCGGCAGATCATCAACCAAAACCGTCAACCCCCGCAGCGCCGCCACCCGCCCCCGCACGCCCAGCGTCGTGGCCTGCCCAACCAGCTCAATCTCCCGCGCCAGCGCGCTCACTCTTCATCCCCATCAGCCCAACGCTCAGACGAACCAGCATTCAAAAGCTCACCCGCCAGCCGCTCGATCTGCTCCGAAATCCCCGCATCGATCACCCCCGCGTCCGTCCGCACCCGACACCCCCCGCCGCCGATCTCCGCGTTCTCAACCACCTCCGCGTGCGCCGTAGCCACAAACTTTCCGAGCAACCCCGGCAGCGCCTGTGTCACCGCGTCCCGATCCTTCCCGTTGATCTCAATCCGCAACCGCGTCGCCGCTGTCACCAACTCCAGCGCCGCCCCGAGTTGCCGCGCCGCCGACTCCCGATCGTTCTCAATCTCTCGACGCACCACCCGCTCACCCAGCCGCACCGCCAGCTCCAGCACATCCCGCCGCGCGTCCCGCAAGAGCCCATCCCGCGCCGCGATGAACTCATCCAGCGCCCCACTCCACGCCGTCGTGATCGCCCGCAACTCCTTCGAGTGGGCGTCAAACGCGTCGTTCCGCCCCGCCTCAAAGCCCGCCTTCTTCCCCGCTTCCTCCCCCGCCGCCTTCCCTTCCTCAAACCCCCGCGCGTTCGACTCCTCAATCAGCCGCTTCGCTTCCCGCTCCGCCTCCTCGATGATCCCCCGCGCCTCCCGCTCTGATTTCTCCCGCAGCGCCTCCCCCTGGCGCTGCAGATCCCCCAGATCCAAAACCACCGCGTCCCGCGCGATCGAACCGCTCTCCGCGTGCTTGATCAGCGCCATCACTCAGCCTCACACAATGAGATCGCTCTCGCCCCCGCGACCCGCAATGATGATCTCGCCCGCGTCTTCCAACCGTCTCACGATGTCCACGATCCGCTGCTGCGCCGTCTCCACGTCGCTCACCCGCACCGGCCCCATGAACTCCATGTCCTCCTTGATGAGCGCCACCGCCCGCTCGGACATGTTCCCGAAGATCTTCTCCCGCAGCTCCTCCGACGCCGTCTTGAGCGACAGCGAAAGCTCGTCGTTGTCCACTTCCTTCAGCACCGCCTGGATGCCCTTGTCGTTCACCAGGAGCACGTCCTCGAACACAAACATCAACCGCCGGATCTCTTCCACCAGATCCGGGTCGTCCTGCTCCAGCGCCTCCATGATCGTCTTCTCCGCCGCCCGGTCCGCCAGGTTCAGCATCTCCGCCACCGTCTCGACGCCCCCCGGCTTCTCGCTCGACTGCATCAGCAAGTTCGAAAGCCGCGACTCCAGCCCCTTCTCCACATCGCGCACCACCTCAGGGTTCGTCTGCTCCATATTCGCAATCCGCTTGATCACCTCCACCTGCTTCTGCGTGGGCAACCCCCCCAGAATCTCCGCGCCCTTGTAATGCGCCATATGGCACAGGATCAGCGCAATCGTCTGCGGGTGCTCGTCCTGAATAAACGTCAGCAGGTTGTCGCTCTCCGCCTTCTGCAAAAACGAGAACGGCGTCTTCTGCACGTGCGTCTGGATCTTCCCCAGCACCCGCTCCGCGTCTCCCGGCTCCATCGATTCCAACAAAATCGCCCGCGCGTACTCCAGCCCCCCCTCGCGCATCCCCTGCTGCCCCACCGACAGGTGATAAAACTCGTCGATCACCGACCGCCGCAGCTCCGTCGGCACCGAACCCAAACTCGCCAGCTCCCGCGTCACGTCCTCGATCAGATCAGGCGGGATCAGCTTCAACATCGCCCCCGCCGTGTCCGACTCCAGGCTCAACAGCAGAATCGCCGCCTTCGTCACCCCGTCGATATCCGCGATGTTGTTGGGCAAACGCTCGCCCGGCTTGATCGGCATCGCTCGCCCTTACGCCTCCGTGTTCGCCCAGCGCTGGAACAGCACCGCCGCGTCCTCGGGTGAGTCCTGCACGAACTTCGCCACCTGCCCCAGCATCTGCTGGCGCTGCACGTCCTCGTCCGTCAGCTCGATCCCCGCCAGCGCCGACTCCGCCTCGCCCGCTTCGCCCATCACATCGCTCTCGTTCTCAAGCGCCGGTGGGATGCCGACCAGCTCGTCCGCTGTCGGAAGCTCAGGCCGCTTCCCGGCCTTCTTGAGCGCCATTGCCATCAAGCCCAGCGACGCCAGCGCCATACCCCCGAGCGCCACCGTCTTCACCAACCCCGACGCCAGAATGCCGCCGCCCCCGCCAAGCCCCGCGCTGAACCCGCCCGCCTGCGCCGGCGCCAGCGGTGTCGGGTCAGGGATCATCGCCACGCTCACCGACCCCGGCGTCGTCACCCCGTCCTCTGTCCGCACCTCAAGCAGCGTCAGCGCCTGCGCCTCGATGCGCTCGCGCTCCGTCTCAAAGAAGGTTTCCAGCGCCGCACCGTCCGGCGCCTCCGCGCCCTCGCCGTTCACGAACACGTACTCCGCCAGCACATACGACCGCGGCACGTTGATCGTCGCGTTCACCTTCGTCGGACGCCCCCGCGGGTCGTGCACCGTCTCGTTCCGCTCGCCGAACCGCGTCGTCAGCTCCGACACCGTGTCGGTCTCCGAGGTGTCCATCCCGCCACCACCGCCCGTCGCGATGTCCAGCCCCGTGTTCGAGCGCACCCCAGGCTCGCCCGACCGCGTCGCGCTCTGCTGCTCCATCCGACGCTCGCTCTCCATCCGCGGCGCCGTCACCGTCCCCTGCCCCGGAGGCAGCACCGACGTCGTGCTCGACGTCCGCCGCGTGGCGTCCACCTGCGCGCTCACCGCCACGATCACTCCGTCGATATACGAAAGCGCGTCCAGCAAACGCGCTCGGTACAGCTTCTCAAACTTCGTCTGCAGCTCCAGGTACGTCCCCGACGCTATCGAGTCGTCGCCCCGCGCCCGGCGCTGCCGGTTCTGCACCCCGTCAACCACCACCACGTTCTCGACCGTCAGCCCCGCCTTCGCCCCCGCCACGATCGAGGCGATCGCGTCCACCGCATCCTGCCCCAGGCTCTGCCCGCCGTGCATCACCGTCACCGAGGCCGTCGGCTGCCGCACCGCCGCCCCGATCCCCCGACGTTCCGGCGCGTCGATGATCACCGTCGCGGACGAAATCCCCCGCATCTGCGAGATCACCCCCGCCAGCTCGTTCTGCAGCGCGATCGTGTACATCTGACGCTGCTGCGCCCCCGACATCGTCCACGACTGCTTGTCGATCAGATCCGCGAACAGCATCGATGTGTCGCCGGGAAGCGCCCCCGCCTGACCCATCTGCGCGATGATCGCCCGACGACGCTCCGGCGCCACCTGCGGACGCCCGTCCGCCATCCGGTGCTGGATGTTCCCCTCGCTCAGAAACTGCGCCGCCTGCTGGATCTGATCGCCAGTCGCGCTCGCCGGCAGCAGATCCACATACCGCTTCTCGCCCGCGTACTGGCTGACGAGGAACATCGTCATGACAAGAAGAACCGCGAGGCTCGCGATGAGCATCCGCTGCGTCGCGCTCAGCTTCGAGAGCTGCTCACGAACCGTCTGCAACATCTGCTGAAGCTGCTCCACGCCCTATCGGCCTCCTGCCGGGCCCCGCGCAATCCATGCGCGGGCGGACGCAACACATGCGCCTCAACCCGCTAAGTCGGCCCAGCCCACGCGTCTACTTGAAAGTTCACCCGCAACCCCTCCGGGTGCCACGACCCGCCGCGCAGCGGCGCGTCGTGTCTTGGACGAACAAACTAAGCCTCCCTCTCCTACAGGGAGAGGGCTGGGGTGAGGGGTCTAAACCAAGAGCGAGCGCAGCGAGCATCCCCTCCGATCCCCCTCTCCCCGAGGGAGAGGGGCTAGGGGAGAGGGAGGCGACAGCGACGCCTCCACAAGCTCACCACTCACTCATCACCAGCCTCACCTTTGAGATCTCCCCCACACTCCGGGCAAGTCCCGCCCTTCACACCATCAAGGCTATAGCTACAGTTCACACACGAGTTCATCTCACCCCGCAATATCCACCCTGTGATCCAATTCGCCTTCCAAATAACCCAAATTCCACAGAGCAACTGGAAGAACGCCGCGACAAGAAAACCACCAGTGTGCCCGTGCCAGGTCACCCACCACACATCTTTGATGAAGTGACCAAAGGGATTCTGTGTCCCAAAGCCCATATGGCCAAGTCCAAAGGACGTCGAGACTATCCAACCACAGGCCCACGTCACGCTAAGCGTCGTAAGAAAAACGCCAATCAGTTGGATGCCACGCGTGAGCCGGCGCTTTTCTTCACCAACAGTCGCACCGCCCATAAACGACCCGCCTTCTCTTCACGCGCGATTACAACTCAAACCCGCACATCCTTCAACTCGTTGTACGAATCCATCACCTTGTTCCGCACCTGCAGCAGCATCCGGAACGCCAGATCAGCCTTCGCCGTCGCCGCCAGAACCGTCTCTATATCGTCCCGCTCGCCCGTCTGCAGGTCCTGCACCGCCTCGCTCGCGTCCGTCTGAAGCTGGTTCACTTCCTTCAGGTTCTCCATGAGGAGATCCTTGAAGGACGACCCGCCCTCGCCAGGCTTCTGCGCCGGGTTCACGCGCGGCGTGGGCTGTACCCCGCCGCTGCCGCTGATCAAACCAAGAGGGTCATTCATCTCGCGTCACTCCTGCGCTACGCGATCAGCCGCAGCGCCGTGGACATCATCGACTTGCTCGCGTCCGCCGCGGCGATATTCGCCTCGTACGACCGCAGCGCCTCCAGCGCGTTCACCATCTCGACCTCCCGGTCGACGTTCGGATAGTACACATACCCCGCCTTCACACCCTTGGAAGGATCGTCCTCCCGCGCCGCCGCCGGGTGCGTCGGGTTCCACACCGCACGAAACGGCGCCGTGTCCAATGCCACCTCAGACACCCGCACCCCGGGCCGCCCATCCGTCGAACCGGGCCGCCCCGACGGGTCCTGCCCCCCCGCGGCAAACAGCGCGATCCGACGCCGGTACGGGTTCGCTTCCCCGTTCGCGTCCAGAATCGCCTCCGAGTTCGCGATGTTCGCGGAGATCACGTTCAAGCGTGCCCGCTGCGCCTCGAGCCCCGACACCGAGATATCAAGCGCCCCGTACATGCCTTACCTCGTCTCCTCCACGGCCGTCCGCAGCAGATCCATCTTCGCCCGCATCAGCTCCGTCGTCGCCGTGAACGCCGCCGTGTTCTCCTGAAGCTGCTGCATCAGCCGCTCCAGGCTCCGGTTGTTCCGATCGTGGAACAGAATGTTGTCCCCGTGCCCCTGCGGCCGCACCTCAAGCAGCCCCCGCGAGTTCTTCCGCAGCTCCCGGGTCTCGCTCCACTCAAGCTCGCCCCGACGCCCCCCCCAGCGCTCCTGCCGATCCTCCACCGCCCGCGCCAGCGACGCCTGGAACCCCTCCACCGAAGCCTCCAGCGGCTGGAAGTTCGGCGTGTCGATGTTCGCAATGTTGTGCTCGATGACGCGCGCTCGTTGCGCGGCGAAGCGCAAAGATTGCTCCAACACCGGAAGCTCGTCTGCCGAAACCAGGTCGCGAATGAACATGCCGACCTCCACCCGCAAACCGCGGGCCGCCCCTTCCCGATCTGTTACAAGCCCTCGCTCACCAGCTGCGCGTCCTTCCACTTCCGCAGCTTCAGCCCCAGTGTCCGCACCCCGATCCCCAGCGCCTCCGCCGTCTTCTGGCGGTGCCCGTTGAACCGCTCCAGCGTCTCGATGATCGCCTGCCGCTCGATCTCCTCGAGAGGCCGCAGCCCGTGCCCAAGCACCGACGCCGGCGGCACGCTCGCCGACGCGTGAATCTCAGGCGCCGCCGCCTTCGCCACCGCCCGCCCCGGCGCCGGCCCGTGCAGCCACGGGTGCACCAGCTCCGACCCGATCACATTCCCCCGGCACAAAACCACCGCCCGCTCGCAGATGTTCTGCAACTCCCGCACGTTCCCCGCCCACTGGTACGACCGAAGCAGCTGCACCGCAGAATCCGCAATGCTCTTCACCGCCATCCCCTCGCGCTCGCACACCCGGCGCACGAAGTGCTCCGCCAGCGCCTGCACGTCCTCGCTCCGCTCCCGAAGCGGCGGCACCGTCACCGGCAGCACGTTCAGCCGGAAGAACAAATCCTGACGAAACTCCCCCGCCTCCACGCTCTTGGTCAGATCACGGTTCGTCGTCGCCAGCACCCGCACGTCAACACCGATCGAAACGCTCGAACCCACCCGCTCGAATACCCGTTCCTGCAGCACCCGCAGCAGCTTCGCCTGAATCTGCGGCGAGATCTCGCTGATCTCATCCAAGAGAAGCGTCCCCCCGTGCGCCAACTCAAACCGCCCCTTGCGCAGCTTCTCCGCCCCCGTGAACGCCCCCTTCTCGTGCCCGAAGAGTTCTGATTCCAAGAGCGACGACGAGAGCGCCGCGCAGTTCAGCGCCATGAACGTCTCGCCCGACCGCGGGCTCATCTCGTGGATCGCCCGCGCGATCACCTCCTTACCAACGCCCGACTCACCCTGAATCAGCACCGTCCCCTGCGACCGCGCCACCGCCGCCACCTGCTCCTTCACCGCCCGCATCGCCTCGGAATCACCAACCAACCGATCCAATCCCTCACCCGTCGCCGGAGCCGTCGCGACCGTCCCGTTGCTCGCGTGCGCCCGCACAGGCTCAGGCGTACCGGCGTTCCGTCGCATCACCTCGTTCTCGCGTTTCAAGCGAGCATGCTCCATCGCCCGCTTCACCGCGATCACCAGCTCATCGCCCTTGAAAGGCTTCGTCAGATACGTGAACGCCCCCGCGCTCATCGCCCCCACCGCCGTCTCGATCGTGCCGAACGCCGTCATCAGCACGACGGGCAGATCCTCATCGATCTCCTTCACCCGCTCGAGCAGCTCCAGCCCCGTCATGCCCGGCATCTTCAGATCTGTGATCACCGCGTCAGGCCGCTTCCGCGCGATCACCTCCAGCGCCGCCTCGCCACCCGAAGCCGAAAGCACCGTGTGCCCCGCCCGCTGCAGGGTCACGCCCACGCTGTCGCGCAGCATCTCTTTGTCGTCCACCACCAGAACGTTGCCCATCACTCGATCTCCGGGAGAGAATCACGCCGCGATGGCGTGGTGTTCGGTTCGTCCAACCCCTCGTTCGTCGGCTCAAGCGCCCGCTCCGCCTCCAGCGGAAGCAGCAGCGCCACCCGCGCCCCATCCAGCTCCCCGCGCCCCACCTCAACCGCGCCCCCGTGCGCATCCACCAACCGATGCACAATCGCCAGCCCCAGCCCCGTCCCGACCGCGCGTGTCGTAAAGAACGGGTTGAACATCCGCGGCAGCACATCCACCGGAATACCAGGCCCCGAATCCTCAACCGCGAGCACCGCGCACGCCGCGCGCCTCCCGTCAACATCCCGCCGCGACCCCCGCTCGCCCGTCACACGCACACACCGCGCTCCATCAACCTCGCGCACCGCCTCCGCCGCGTTACGCAGCACGTTCACCAGCGCCCGCCGAACCAGATCAGGATCACACGGCACATCCAGCCCCTCATCAAACGAAAGCTCAACCTCCGCGCCCGCGTCGATCAGCTCCCGCCGCGCCTCATCAACAGCGCCCGAAAGCAACCCGCCGCACTCGACCGCGCACACGCCCAGCCGCGTCTCCCGCGAGAAGTCCAGCACATCCCCCACCACCCGGTTCAGCCCCGACGCCGCGCTCACGATCTTCCGCGCCAGCCCCTGTGTCTCCGGCTCAGCGAGGTCTTCCTCCAGCGCCTCCGCATAAAGCGAGATAGATCCCAGCGGGTTCCGAATCTCGTGCGCGATCCCCGCCGCCATCTCACCAAGCGCCGCCAGCTCCCGCGAGCGCCGCAGCCGCCGGTTCGCCTCCGCCAGCTCCCCCTGCAGCCGACCCACCTCAGACCGCAATGTCTCCTGCGTCGCCTGCAGCTTCGACGTCACCTCGTTGAACGCGCGCAGCAGCTCCGCCAGATCACCCGCCCCCAGGGACGACGCCCCTCCAGCCGGAAGCTCAATCGCAGGCGCCGCCGTCGTCACCCTTTAACCCTCCCGGTCCTGGAAGCGTGGCCCGCGCTCGCGCGATCCGCCGTAGGCGTTGATCGCCCCCCGGCTCTTCGCCACGCCCGCCAGCCGACCGGCCAACTCGTCCCGCGAGCGCTCCATCCGCTTGCGGTCCTCCGCATCGCGCTCCGCGATCGAACGCATCAGCTCCGTCAGCTCCGCGATCGAGCGCCGCACCCGCGAAATCAGCGTTTCATCAGAAACATCAGGCCCGCCCGACCACTTCTCCCGCAGCGGGCGCGCCTCCTCCGCCGTCGAGCGCAGCTTCTCAATCAACCCCTGACGCTCGCCCAAAACGCCCAGCAGCGCATCCGGATCGTTCCGCCCGATACAGTCCCGCTGCGCCTGCGCCAGGCGCGTCAGCTCCATGCACAACTCGATCTGTTGCTTGAGCAGGCGCTCGAACCGCGCGATCCAACCATGATCGCCCGTCGTGCTCTGCAATGCCGTTGCGGTCATCCTGACCCTTCCTTCTCTCCCGCGTCCTGCGGGGCTTATCCGTCCTCCGCGTCAGCCACGGCGTCGATCGCCGCCGACGCATCCAACCAGCGCTCCCAGTGACGGCGCGTCATCGGGAGGTCCGGCGCGTCCAGCGCCTCCGGGGGCAGCTCCCGAAGGCGACGCCGCGCCCTCTCGTTCGCCGTCCTCGCTTCTTGCCATCGGTCAAGCTCGACATAGCAGTTCACGATTTGCACCATCGCCACCAGCGACGAGGCGTCATCCGCGTACCGCTGCGCCGCCGCGTCGTAGTGCGCGATCGCCGTCTCGTAGTTGCCCAGGTCATACGCGCAGTCCGCGCGATAGAAGTGCGCGTTCCGCAAGAGAAGATCCTGCAGGTCGCTCCGCCGCCGCGGGTCCACCGCGTCCAGTTCTGTGCGCACCTGCTCGTACCGCTCCAGCGCCGCCCCCAGCCACCGCTCCCGCCGCGCCTCGAGATCACGCCGCCGACCCGCCGGCATCGACTCGCGTGAGAGCTCGTCTCCCACTCCTTCACCCGCCAACCGCAGCGCGTCCGCCAACTGGAACCGCACCAAGGTCGACTCCGGATCATCCGGGTACCGCTCCACCGCCTCGCCCAGCTTCAGCGCCGCTTCCGAGTGACGCCCCGCGCTCAAATGAATCCGCCCCAGCTGTACCAGCGCATCCCGAAACTCCACCGCCTCCGGCCCCAGCCGCCCGTCGCTCAGCACCCGCTCCAGAAGCCCGCGCGCCTCGTTGTCGTTGTCAGGGTCATCATCCAGCGCCCGGCACTGCGCCAGCCGCACATACGCCCCCGCCGCCTGCCCTGAGTTCGGGTGGTCGTTCAACAGATCCCGGTACAGCTCCGACGCGATCTGAAACTCCCCCCGCGACTGGTGCGCCCCCGCCAGGCGGTACAGCGCCTCGGGCAGCCGCGGGTCGTCGTCCGACCCGCCCGCGTACTCGCTGAACACCTCGATCGTCTTGCTCGTCTCCCCCGCCAGATCAAAGCACTCACCCGCCATCCACAAGGAATCCGTAAACGCCAGGTCATCGGACAGCACCGTCTGCCGCGCGTGCCGCAGGTAGTTCTCACCCGCATCCAGATAGTGTGCCCGGATCTCCGCCCGCGTCACCGGCTCGATCGCCGCGATCTCCGCCGGCCTGCTCGCGTTGGCCCCCGCCTCGCCGACAAGCTGCTCCGCCCGGCTGCGGTGCGCTTCCGCCCGCGCCAGCACGATCGCCGCGGGCGTCTCCCCCGCGAACAGCCGATCCGCCAGCCGCACGAACTCGATCGCCGACGCGTGATCCCCCGCCGCCGACCGCGCGTGCCGCTGCGTCAGCAGGCTCTCCGCGATCCGGTCCGAGGTCAGCGTCGTCTCGCCCGGGCGACGCCCGAACTCATCCACCAGCCGCCCGTACAGCCCCAGCGATTCCTCAACATCCCCAAGCTCCGCGTCCACCTCCGCAACCCCCATCAGCGCCCGCAGCAGCGACGCCGCCTGCGGGTACCCCTCCACCGCTTCCCAGAAGTGATCCCGCGCCGCCGGCAAGTCCCCCTCCGCCTGCGCGATCTCACCCGAGATCGTCAGCAAGAGTCCCCGCCGCGCGTCCTGCTCAGGCAAGAGCGCATCCGCCCGCTCAAGCTGCTCCTGCGCCTCATCCAACCGACCCAGCTCGTGATACGCCCGCGCGAGAAGCAGATACAGCGCCCCGACATCAGACGACTCCCGCCGCTCCAGCCGGTGCACCGCCCGCAGCAACCCCTCCAGCGCTTCCTCCGGGTACCCCGCGTCGATCCGCAGCTCCGACTGCCGCGCCAGCGCCCACACCCGGTCCTCCGCCGCCAGCGCCGAGTCCGTTGCCATCGCCGAGAGCAACTCCAGCGCCTCCTCGCGCCCCCGCTCCCCCTGCGCCAGCCGCGCCTCGATCAGCCGACGCTCCAGCGAACGCCGTTGCCCCGCGTGCGACTCGGGCAACCGCCCCGTCCGCTGCGCCGCCTCATCAAGACGCCCAAGCTCGATCAGCGCCCCCGCCATCCGCGCCTGCCGGTCCGGACCAAGATCAGCCAGCAGCCGCTCCGCCTCCGTGTACTCCGCCACCACCAGCTCGTTGTTCGAACGGTTGCTGATCATCCGGTCGCTCTGCCCCAGCGCCACCGCGTCCCCCCGCAGCATGTGGAACCGCTGACGCACCCGCTCCGTCGCGTCCGGCTCATCCAGCCGGGGCAGGATCGTCCCGTTCAAGGTCGCCAACGCCTCGTCAAAATCATTCCGCTCGATCAGCGCCCGAGCGTCGTCCAGCACCCCCTCGTAATCGTTCTCCGCCTCCCCCGACCGCGCCGCCATCACCCCAAGCGCGATCAGCCCCACGCCCACCAGCAGCGTCGGCACCTGCCACACGTCCCGCAGCCCCCGCGACGGCGCACGCGCTTCCTGCGCAACCTCCTCCACGGAAGCCACTTCCTCGACCACCGCCTTCTCTTCCGAGCCGTCAGCCATACGCCGCGCTCCCGGCGCGACCACCGCGCCATCACTGCCCGCTTATCGGGCCAGAACGCGCAACTCCTGCACAACCAACCTCTACTCATCCTGCGGCGGCTCTTGCACCGCCCGTGACGCCACCACCGTCCCCGCCACCTGGTCCGCCGGGTGCCGACGCGCCGGGTCCAGCAAAAGCAGAATCGTCAGCGGCGGGAACACCGCCTTGAACAGGTTCCGCACCGCCGCCTGCCGCAGACTCAACCGCTCCCGCCCCGCCGAATCCACCACCCGACACCCCGTCACCCGCTTCCCGATCGTCCGTCCGCCCCACAACCACTCGCACAGCGTCGAGTGCAGAAAGTAAATCGCCGCCGTCAGAAAGATCGGGTTCAGCCCCGCCGATTCTTCGATCGCCAGCCCCGGCGACACCGCCGCCCAGATCGGCACCTCCCACACCAGCGCCGACGCGTACGCCGCCGGCAGCACATCAACCAGCGCCGCAAAGAACCGCGTCCCCGGCTCCGCCAGCGCCGTCCCCTCTGGCAACACAGGCTCCCGCTGCAAATCTCCCTCAGGACGCAGCACGAACAGAATCACAATCAACAAAACACTGCCGGCAACCAGCGCGATGAACTGCAAGTCCTGCTGCCGCAACGGCCCGGGCGACCCCACGAACCCCTCGTGCACCGGCTCACCCGTGTTCACCGACACCGCCGCCGTCCGCAGCCGGTTCTCTTCCACATCATCAAACCAGTACGCCGTCACCGTCTCGCCCAGCCCCACCAGCGCGTGCGCCTCCGGCGCGTCCGCGATCACCGCCAGATCAAACTCCCGCCCCACCTGCACCAGCGAAAGCACAAGCCCGCGCTCTTCGCTCCACCGCGCGGCCACCAACTGCCCGCCCGCGCTCACCAGCTCCGCGTCCTCGGGAACCCCCGCCGAAGCCCGCCACCCGGACGAATCATCCCACACCCACGCTCCGCTCTCGTTCGTCAGGAGCGGCACGCCCGCCGCCTGGCGCAGCTCCCACGCCTCCGCCGGGTCGATCCCCTCGGGCAGCGCCCGCTCTTCCCATTCTGAGGGCCCAAGTACGAACAGCCGCCCGCGCCCGCGATCCGTTGTCTCACGCAAGAGCGCCGCGGGCCCGTCCGGCGTCGCCGCCACACCGACGAGCACCCCCGACCCCGGCAGCGCCGCCTCCGCCCGCGCCCGACCCGCCGGGCGGTACCGGTGCACCCCGCCCGGCCCGATCACCCCCGCGTTCACCGAACGCACCGGGCGCACCGAGCCGTTCTCACCCGCCGCCTGCGCCGGGAAGATCATGACCAGCCGCGCGTCCTCGCTGACCAGCGCCAGCGGGCGCTCGCCCAGCTCCATCACCCGCGTCAGCGAACCCAGCGCCGACGCCTCCGACGCGTGGTACAGCTGCCGCCCGCCGTCTTCGCGCCACGCCTGCTCGACCACCAGCCACGCGTGATCACCGCCGCCCGCCGCGTCGATCGCGCCCGTGCCCAGCGCCGCGCACGCCGAAATCAGAAGAAGAAACAGCGCCGCGAGCCGCCTCATCGCGCCGCCGCGGAACGCTCGCACGCCTCATCCAAAACCACGACCCGCCGCGGGTTCAGCGCCCCCGCCAGCTCGCCGAAATCAAACACAAACGGCTCCAGCCGCCCCGGGCGCGAGCCGTCGTTCAGATCGCTCAGGAACAACACCAACTCCGCCCCCGTCTCCCGCGCCGTCACGCTCACCCGCGACGCCGCCCGCGGATCAACACCCCCCACGCTCGGCAGATCAACGCGTTCGTAGTCGCTCAGGATCGCCTCGACCGAAGGCTCTGTTTCGCCCGCCAGCCACAGCTCGATCCGCGCCGGGCGCATCGTCTCCGGCTCGAAATACACACGCCGAACACCAACCCGCGCCGCCACGTCAACCACGACGCGCCCGCCCGGCCCAATCACCGGCGCGCTCCGCGAGCGCGCCGGGAGTTCCGTCACACCAAGCAGATCAAGCAAGTCCAGCGGGTGCACAGGCAGCGGAAGCTCGCCCGCGCACGGGCGGTTCGCATTCTCGTGACGCCCGATCGCCGCCACCGATTCCTCGCCCAGATCAAACCACCAGAACCGCTCCGCGTCCGAGCCCAGCCAGAACACCACCTCGCCCAGCTTGCCCACGCTCAGCGCCATCCGCCCGGGCTGAAGGATCTGCAAGTGCCCCTCGCCCTGATCGCGGCGCTCACGCCCCTGGTCGTCCGTGTAGCGCAGCTGCACCGCCGCCCGCGCCCATAACCGCTGCAACCGCGCCGCCCGCGCGTTGTGCGCCCGCGCCACGTCTGCATAGCTCGGCGCTCCGTCGCGCGAACCGGCCGGGCCGGACGGCGACGACGCGCACCCGCTCACCAGCACCACCATCACGCACGCGAAAAATGCAGCCGTGCGCCTCATCCGCCCCCCAGCAGCACCGGCTCGAGCTGCCCGGCGATCGTCTCCACCTCGTCCGCCCCCAGCCCGGGGTCGATCACGGCGATCGGCGGCACATCTTTCGGTTCTCCCGGGCGGCGCACCAGCATCTCCCGCGCCTCGCTCGTGTGGCGCTGCCCGACATGCTTGAGCAGCCGCTTGCGCAAGAGAAGCAGCGTCAGCACAAACCGCAGCGCCGCCCGCTCATGCTGCTCAGGCTCCTCGCCCAGCGATTCAAAGAGTTCGAGCAGCGAGTCGTCATCCACCAGCAGCTTCGGCTTGGCGTCCTTGTCGGGCACGACCGCCCTCCAGTAGCCGAAAAGCGACTCAGGGCGCGAGCCGTTCTCCCACGACTCCACCGAGTACTCGACCCGCTCAAACCCCTCGGCGCCCTCGCGCTCGGTCAGAGCCGCGACATAGTGGTCGCCGGGCTCGAACGCGCGTCCCGTCACCGCGCACTTCCCGGGAGATCGGCCGATCTGGTACGCGGACTGCGCGGCGGAGGGCATGGCGTGATGGTAGCGGCAGACCCTCACCCGGTCCGCGCCCTTTCCTAGCGCGTCTCGAACATCCGGCGCGACGTCCCGCCCGGCCCCACCAGCGCCCGCACCGACGACCCGCACGAGGGGCACCGCCCCTTGTATTCAGTGCCGGCGCTGTTCAAGTACATGCGATCGTAGACCTTGCAGCAGTTGAACCACACGCTCAGCCACCGACGCCCCGCACGGGAAGGCTCCGGCTCGGGGGCGTGCCCCTGCTCCACGCCGTCGATCTCCACCCTGTCCTGCGGATCAGCCACGCCGATGAAATCGGCACGGGTGAGAGGGCGCCTTGAGCGCTTAGCCCCGACATACCTCCAGCACGCGCTCCAGGCGCGACGCACCGACGCCGAGCTCGCCGCCGCACACCGCACACAACCGTTCGGCTTCCTCCTCGCCGGCGTGCTCGCGAACGCCCGGCAGGTTCGTCTCGACCATCCAAGACGCCGCCCGCGCCGCGGCGCTCGCCAGGATCGCGGTGATCGCCAGATCGCTGCGCAGCCATGTGTTGGATCGCGGCGCCAGCTCGTCGGCGAGTTGCAAAACACCGCATGACGCGCGAACGATCTCCAACGGCACGCTCGCCGCCTCGACCGACGCCGCGCCGATCTCGGATTTCGCCGGGTCGGTGTCATCCAGCTTCATCAGGGCGCTCAGCCGGGCGTACGCCGCGGCGTCGGCGTCGGCGAGTTCGAGCAGGCGCGACTGCGCCTCGGCGAGCTTCCCGGCGATCGCCTGGATCGTCCCGCGCTCGTCTTCAAGACCTTTCGCGCCGACCGAGTACGCCGCGACCATCCGCCCCAGCGCCCCCGCCAGCGCGCCAGCCGCCCCGGCGACGGCGCCACCGCCCGGCGAGGGCTGCCTCGCGGCGACATCAGCGAAAAACTCCGAGACGGACTGGTCTGCGATGGGCTGGGTCATCGGGGTCATCCAACGAAACAGGCCCGACGCGTCGCGCCGGGCCTGGGATCAGAAGCGGGTGAGGCGATTCGAACGCCCGACATTCACGTTGGCAAGGCCTGAAAACCGCACTGGCAATGCCTCTGGGGCTGGTTTGCACTACACAAACCGCCGAAACTGCACTACAATTTTTGCAGTGGGGTCTACCGTAGACCCCCTTGCAGGCGGCCAGTGTAGAGGCTCCACCGCGTGTCCGAAACCAAGCGGAAACGTCGCATCCCGCAGCTGCGGTACACGGAGAACCGTGGCATTGGTTGGCACGTGAGCTATCGCGATCCGAAGACTGGTACTCCAAAGAAGCATCGCTTCGGGATGGTCACCAAAGGAGAAGCGAACAAGGCCTACGAAGCCTGGCTCGCGGCATGGCTCCAGAACGACCCTGATGCAGCAGCTCGCATACGCCCGGGTCATACCGCCAAAGTCGAGGCTCAGCAGCAACGGGAGGAACGGCGGGCTGTTCGTGCCGAGGTCAAAGCCGAACCCGGATCACTGATCCATGTCGCGTCGGGCCTCTTCAAGTACGACGAAACCCGTGTACGCAAACCCGGAGAAGGGCGAACTTCAGGCACCATCGCTCCGCGCGCGATGCTGAACCGGAAGAAGGAAATCAAGGACTTCCTCACCTACATGAATGAGCGACACGGCAGAGGTGCCGCAGCTCGATTGCGAGTCTGTGACCTTGAGATGGCGGATGTCGAAGAGTACAACCGCGAACTGGTTGCCAAGGGCTTCTCCGCCGCGTCGGTTAACGGACGAATACAAGCTATCAAACGCCTCGTCGACCGGTCGGGCAGGCCAGAGTACGGCCAACAGGTGTTGGCCTGGAACTGGGACTCACTGGATAGGACACCCGGACGAGCTGCCGAACAGCGTGAGCTCCCCACACTCAAGCAGGTCAAAGCGCTTGTTGCAGAATCTGACGCACGTGGGCGGGCCATGATCTGGATGGGCATTGGTCTTGGATTTGGACAAACAGATATCTCCACCGTTCGCGTCGATCAGATTGATAAGCAGGGCTACGACCTTCGGCGAGGCAAGACCGGCATTGAACGATTCGGCGAAACTCCCTCAGGTGTTTGGAAAGCGATCAGTGAGTATCTCGCTGAGACGCCTCGCGCCGAGGGCGAGCTCATGTTCGTCACCAAGAATGGCAAACCAGTCGTTCACACGCGCTCGGATGGTGTGCTCCAATGGTGGCAGAGGCTTCGCGAGAGCATCGGTGAATCAAAAGACACATTGGGTGGGTTCTACACTCTGCGTCACCTGGGAGCCACCGAGTTCGGTTCTCGCAAGGGCTGCTCGATTATTGCGATGAAGCAGTGGCTTGGTCACTCAGCGAGTTCAGCAATGGCTGACCGCTACATGAAACCTGTCGCACCAGAACACCGCAAGCTCATCGAGTGGGTTCGAAGACAACTCAGCTAACCCCTTCCAGCCTTGATTGGGAATAAACGCGATCCCTGACCAGTTTGAACGCATGGCATGGACCCGGATAGAATCCTATAGGCATGATGAAACTGCTCACCATCTTGGTTCTAGTTGCTAGCGGCCTGCCCCGGCTCAGTGTCGGTCTCGCGGGTTGTCAGGATGCGTGCGGCGAGTCCGCTTGCCATCAGCCGGTCGTGCAGATGAGCTGCTGCGGCAGCGATTCGAGTGATGATGCTTTCTGCCCGATGAGCAACGGGCCGTGCAAGTGCATCGCGGCCCCAGCCTCTGATCCCGAACCCAAGCCTGAAGCGCCCTTGCCGCGATCGGACCGCGATACGGTCACGGGCATGCCGAACGGACCGCCGCAGGTGATGCCTGTCGTCGAGCCTGATTCGGCCACGCCAACGATCGCTTCGCTCGTGCTCGCCCTCACGGCGGGCAAGTCCCACAACGAGATTCAGGCCCTTCTGGGAACCTGGCGAACGTAGAGCCCGAGTTTCACAGGGACGGTGCGCGCTGAGCGTGGCCGTTCTTGTCGACCTCCCTCGGACTCTTCTTCAACCAGAACCCAGGAGCCTTCCATGGCCATCCGCTTCGCTGTGTGCGTGGCGGGGACTGCGCTGGTCTGTATCGTCGGCGGCTGTTCGTCGCCGTTCGATCCAACGCACGATCTCTCGCGGTCCTACGCACGCTCGCTTCCCGACAACACCGAATCGCGCCCGAGGTCGGTTTTCCGCGAGGACGAATCCGAGTCCAACGCGGCGATGATCACGCTGAGTGCCGATGCCTCGCCGGATGACTACGTGCGGTATGCGCTGTATCACAGCCCCGCTGTAGAAGCCGCCTACCAGCGATGGCTCGCCGCTTCGGAACGGCTGCCCCAGGTCCGGGCGTTGCCCGATCCCCGGCTCAACTTCGGGTTCTTTCTCGATGAGGTCGAGACGCGCACCGGCGCTCAGCAGTCGCGCATCGGCGTGAGTCAGGCGTTCCCATGGCCGGGGCTTCTGAATGACCGAGAGGATGCGGCGGCCCTGACGGCCCGGGCGGCTTGGCGCGTCTTTGAAGGAGCCAGACAGTCCGTCACCGAGCGTGTCGTGTCGTCGCTCCACGAGATTGGGTACCTCGACGCGGCGATCCGTATCACGCAAGAGAACCTCGAACTGCTGCGCTCCTTCGAGGAGGTCGTGCGAGCTCGCTACCGCGTGGGCGCTGGATCACACCCGGAGTTGGTCCGCGTCCAGGTTGAACTCGGCCAGCTCGAAGACCGGCTCGCGCAGCTCGTAGCAATGCGGCCCGCGTACGTCGCTGAACTGAACGCGTCTCTGAACCGTCGGAGCGACGAGGTTGTCCCCGCCCTCGGCGATCTCCCCGGACGCGTCGCGACTTCCGACGGAGCTTCGCTCGCGGACCTTGCCCGGCAGACCAACCCCGCCTTGCTCGCGTTCGATGAACGCATGGAGGCGGAGCGGGTGCTCGCGGAGGTTGCCCGCAAGGAGGGGCTGCCCGACTTCGTGGTCGGCCTCGACTACATCGTCACGGACGAGGCAATCGACAGTTCGATCCCAGAGAGCGGCGACGATCCGATTCTCCTCAGCTTCGGCATCACGCTTCCGCTGTCTCGCGACAAGTACGACGCGGGTGTGCGTGAAGCGATGGCGCGTCGGCTTGCCGTCTCGCACGAGCGAGTGGACGAAGCCAACCGCATCGCCGCGGCGATTCAGCGGGCGTGGTTCGAGCATACCGATGCGGATCGGCGAGTCCGGCTGTACGAGAACACGCTGATCCCGAAGGCCGAGGAATCACTGAGGGCATCGCTCGCGGGGTTCCGCACAGGCGATACGAGCTTCCTTGATCTTCTCGACACCGAGCGGACGCTCTTGGAGTTCGCGATCGCAGCGGAACGCGCCCGCGCCGATCGCGGACAGGCGTTGGCCCGACTGAACCGTCTTGTTGGCCAATCGGTGCCGACCGCCCCCGCGAGTACTGAGAGCCGTGAAGCCGAGCCGGAGGACACCCCATGAGCAAAGGACTCGAACACGCCAAGACCACGGCCAGATGGCTCTGGAAACACATCTCCGCCGGCGTCGCTGTTCTCTTGATTGTCGGAGCGTTGATCGTCGGGTATCGCCTCGGCCGCCCGGCACCCGAGCCGGCGTCGGAAGCCGCAGAGGTTGATGCCGCGGCATCGCCCGCCGAGCCCCAGGTCTACACCTGCTCGATGCACCCGTCGGTGCGACTGCCCGACCCCGATGCGAAGTGCCCGATCTGCTTCATGGACCTGATCCCGGTCTCCGACGACGGCGGCGAGGGAAGCGAGCTCCGCGTCACCATGAGTCACGAAGCGGCCGCGATGAGCAGAATCGAGACGGCTCCCGTCGCACGCTTCTTCCCGGTGGCCGAGACTCGGCTGTACGGCAAGGTCACCTACGACGAGACATCCGTCGCGCGGCTCACCGCGTACTTCCCCAGCCGGATCGAGCGGCTCTTCGTCAACTTCGTGGGCATTCCCGTCGCCAAGAGCGACCACATCGCCGAGGTCTACAGCCCTGACCTGCTCGCGGCGTTCGAAGAACTGCGACAAGCTGCGCGTTCGAGCAGTCAGTCTGGTGGCATGAGCGAGATTGTTCGAGATGCCACCCGCGACACACTCGTGGCGGCACGTGACAAGCTACGGCTCTACGGGCTCACTCCCGAACAGATCGATGCAGTTGAGCGCGGCGAGTTCGACTCTGATCGACTGACCATCTTCGCGCCCATCGGTGGCATTGTGACGCACCTCGCCGTACGCGAGGGCGACTATGTCGAAGAAGGAACGCCCATCGCGACCGTCGCGAACTTCTCGCGGCTATGGCTCGATCTCGAAGCGTACGAGTCCCAGCTTCCGCTCCTCCGATGGGGGCAACGTGTGTCCTTCACCGTCGAGGCTCACCCGGGTGAGGTCTTCGAGGGACGAGTGTCGTTCATCGAGCCGATGGTTGACGAGCGGACGCGGACCGCCGCGGTGCGCGTCGCGGTGGACAACTCGGCGGGACGGCTCAAGCCGGGCATGTTCGCGTCCGCGGTCGTGCGGCCCCGCATGGCGGAGGGCGGCGCGGTCGTGAGTGACGAGCTCGCCGGTCGCTGGGTCAGCCCAATGCATCCAACGATCGTCAAGGACGAGCCGGGCACCTGCGATATCTGCGGCATGGAGCTGGTATCGGCGGAGTCGCTCGGTGTCGTGGGCGATCCGACCGAAGTCCGCGAGCCACTGGTGATCCCTCGTTCGGCGGTGCTGTTCACGGGCACGCGGTCGGTGGTGTACATCGAGGTGCCCGACGCCGAGAAGCCCACCTACGAGGGGCGCGAGGTCATGCTCGGCCCGCGTGCGGGTGAGTTCTATCTCGTCCGCGAGGGGCTCCGCGAGGGTGAACGAGTTGTCGTGAACGGCGCGTTCCGAATCGACAGCGCCATGCAGATCGCGGCCAAGCCCAGCATGATGATGCCGGGCGGTGGAGCGAGCGGCGGAGCACACGCGGGTCATGGGTCAATGTCCGGGGGAATGCCGCAAGGCACACATCGCGTCGAAGTTCCCGAGTCCTTCATCTTCGCTCTGAAGCCCGTGTACTCGGCCTACTTCGATGCGCAGGAGGCACTCGCGGCCGACGATCTCGGCGGCTTCCTGCAGGCGGCCGGCGATCTCCGGACGGCGATCGGGTTCGTAGAGGAAGCGGGTCTCGTGGGCGAGCCTCTCGCCACGTGGCGACGGGCCGCTGCTCGTCTCCGCATCGGAGATGCGCTCACCGATATCGAGGTCGCCCGTGCCCGATTCGAGGACATGAGCGAGGCGATGATCGCTCTGCAGGACCGATTTGGACATCGTGGCAGCGAGACCTGGCACGTCGCGTACTGCCCGATGGCGTTCGACAACGCGGGCGCAGAGTGGCTCCAGCGCGGCACGCAGATCAACAACCCGTACTTCGGCGACAGCATGCTTCGGTGCGGCGAGACCCGGCGCGAGTTCCCCCCGCTGAACGCGGCGTCGCCATCCGACTCTTCTTCCAGCGACGGGCACGAGGGGCACGACCATGACTGACGCCCCTACGCCGCAGAAATCAAACGGCCCACTGAACGCGGTCATCCGATTCTGCCTAGAGCAGAAGCTCGTTGTCGCGATCGTCCTGCTCGGCACGCTGCTGTGGGGCGCGCTCGTCGCTCCGTTCGACTGGGAACTCGGCGGCCTGCCGCGAGACCCAGTGCCCGTCGATGCGATCCCGGACATCGGCGAGAACCAGCAGATTGTCTTCACGGAGTGGCCGGGGAGAAGCCCGCAGGACATCGACGACCAGATCAGCTATCCGATGACGGTGGCGCTGCTCGGCATCCCCGGTGTGAAGGACATCCGCAGCTACTCGGTCTTCGGCTTCTCGACCATCTACGTCGTCTTTGAGGATGACATCGAGTTCTACTGGTCGCGTTCCCGTGTGCTGGAGAAGCTCAACTCGTTGCCCGCGGGCACGCTGCCGCCGGGCGTCACTCCCGCGCTCGGGCCGGACGCGACGGCACTCGGCCAAGTGTTCTGGTACACGCTTGAGGGTCGTGACGCGGACGGGAACGCCACCGGCGGATGGGGACCCGACGAACTGCGGTCGATCCAGGACTTCATCGTCAAGTACAAACTCGCGGGCGTGGAAGGCGTCGCCGAAGTTGCGTCGATCGGCGGCTTCGTCCGTGAGTACCAGGTCGATGTGAACCCCGACGCGATGCGGGCCGCCGGGGTCTCCCTGCAGGAAGTCATCGCGGCCGTCCGGCAGAGCAACCTCGATGTAGGGGCTCGCACGCTCGAAGTCAACCGGGCCGAGTACATCGTGCGGGGCCTCGGCTTCATCGAGAGCGTCGGCGACCTCGAACAGAGCGCCATCACCGCGAGGGACGGGCAGCCCATCCTCGTCAGCGACATTGCCAAGGTCGCGCTTGGTCCCGCGCTCCGACGCGGCGTCCTGACCAAGGCGGGCGAGGAAGCGGTCGGAGGTGTCGTCGTGGTCCGCTACGGCGAGAACCCGATGGCGACCATCCAGCGGATCAAGGAGAAGATCGACGACATCGGCCCGGGCCTGCCCGCCAAGGTGCTCGCAGACGGCACCGAGAGCCGCGTCACGATCGTGCCCTTCTACGACCGGACAGGGCTCATCGAGGAGACGCTCCAGACGCTCAACTCGGCGATCTCACAGCAGGTGCTCGTCACCATCATCGTCGTTGTGCTCATGGTCATGCACCTGCGGAGCAGCCTGCTGATCAGCGCGATGCTCCCGGTGACCGTCCTGATGACCTTCATTGGGATGAAGCTGTTCCGGGTCGACGCGAACATCGTCGCACTCTCCGGCATCGCGATCGCCATCGGGACGATCGTGGACATGGGCATTGTGCTCAGCGAGAACATCCTGAGGCGGCTGGACGAGGCTCGCGACGACGAGAGCCGGCTTGAAGTCATCTACCGGGCGACAACCGAGGTCGGCGGGGCCGTGCTCACGGCGGTCGCCACGACGGTCGTCGGTTTCCTCCCGGTCTTCACTATGGAGGCCGCCGAGGGCAAGCTGTTCAAGCCGCTCGCCTACACCAAAACCTTCGCCCTCATCGCGTCGATCATCATCGCCCTGACGATTCTCCCCGCAGCGGCACACGTGCTGATGGGCTGGAAACCGAAGCGGGACTCGTTCCGAGTTGCAGGAACGATCCTGCTCATGCTTGCTGGGGTCGGCCTTGCCGTCTTCGTACATCCGATCGGCGGTGCCATCGTCGCAGCCTTCGGCGCGTTCTACGTCATCAAGCCGTGGCTGCCTGAGGCGGTATCCAAGACGGTGCAATGGTCGGCCAGTCTGGTCGCCGTGCTGGTCGTGCTCACAGTACTAGCCGATGCATGGGAACCACTCGGCCCAACGCCGGGCACGCTCGGCAATGCTCTGTTCATCGGGGCCATCGTCGGCGGGCTGCTTCTCGTGTTCTGGCTCGTCCGCCTCGCGTTCCCGTATGTGCTCGCCTGGTCACTTCGGCACAAGATCATCGCGCTTTCTCCCGCCGCACTGCTTGTGGTGACCGGGGCAACAGTCTGGCTCGGCTTTGACCGCGTCTTTGGCTGGCTCCCCGAGTCGGTCCGCAGCAACGAGACGGTCGTCGAGGTCGCGCACGCCTTCCCGGGGCTCGGCAGTGAGTTCATGCCCTCGCTCGACGAGGGCGCGTTCCTCTACATGCCGACCACCATGCCGCACGCCTCGATCGGCGAGGCGACCGACATCCTCGCCGAGCTGGACCGCCGCATCATGAGCGTGCCCGAGGTCGAGATCGCCGTCGGCAAGATCGGCCGCGTCGAGAGCCCGCTCGACCCGGCTCCGATCTCGATGGTCGAGACGGTCATCCAGTACCGCAGTGAGTACAAGACCGACGAGCGGGGCGAGCGGATCAAGTTCCGATACGACGAGGACACTGACCGATTCGCGCGCGACGCCAACGGTGAGCTGATCCCGGACGAGGACGGTCGGGTGTTCCGGCAGTGGCGCGACGAGGTCGAGTCGCCGCAGGACATCTGGGACGCGATCGTCGAGGCCGCGGACATGCCCGGAGTCACGAGCGCCCCCAAGCTCCAGCCGATCGAG
Source organism: Phycisphaerales bacterium (assembly GCA_965227605.1). Lineage (GTDB taxonomy): Bacteria > Planctomycetota > Phycisphaerae > Phycisphaerales > UBA1924 > CALNYS01. The sequence goes on from OZ245745.1 coordinate 2,307,040, forward strand.
ACTCGCATCGTGATGCTGCAGTCTGGCTTCCGTGCCCCGATGGGCATCAAGGTCTACGGCCCGGATCTGGAGACCATCGAGTCCTTCGGGCTCGAACTCGAACGCCTCCTCAAGCAGGTCCCGAGTGTCCAGCCGGCGGCGGTCTTCGCCGACCGCGTTGTCGGCAAGCCGTATCTGGAGATCGATATCGACCGCGAACGCATCGCCCGCTATGGGCTGCAGATCGCGGACGTGCAGGAGGTAATCGAGGTCGCCATCGGCGGCAAGCCGCTGACCATGACGGTCGAGGGCCGAGAGCGGTACCCCGTCCGTGTCCGCTACCTCCGTGAACTCCGCGACCAGCCAGAGACGCTCGGTGACATTCTGGTACCGACGCCTGCCGGAGCCCAGGTCCCGCTTCGTGAGCTCGCCGAGATCAAGTACCGACGCGGCCCGCAGATGATCAAAAGCGAGGACACGTTCCTTGTCGCGTATGTGCTGTTCGACAAGCTGCCCGGCTACGCCGAGGTCACAGTCGTCCAGGATGCCCAGCGGTACATTCAGGAGCAGATCGACGCGGGCGAGTTGGTCGTCCCGGGCGGCGTGAGCTTTGAGTTCGCCGGCTCGTACAAGAACCAGGTCCGCGCCGCCGAGCGCTTGAGCATCGTGCTCCCGCTGTCGCTCGCGATCATCTTCTTGCTCATCTATTTCCAGTTCCGCAAGGCCGGGCTGACGCTCATGATCTTCACCGGCGTGTTCGTCGCGTGGGGCGGGGGCTTCCTGATGCTCTGGGCGTACGCCCAGCCCTGGTTCCTCGACACCGAGTTGCTGGGTACCAATCTCAGAGATCTCTTCCAGGTCCGCCCGTTCAACCTGAGCGTCGCGGTCTGGGTCGGCTTTCTCGCGCTCTTCGGCATCGCGACCGACGATGGCGTCGTCATGGCGACACGCATCGAGCAGTCAATGGCCGAGGAAAAGCCGGACTCCATCGACGCGATCCGCAAGGCCGTGGTCGAGGGCGGCAAGCTCCGCATCCGTGCCGCCGTCATGACCAGCGCCACGACGATCCTCGCCCTGCTGCCGGTGCTCACAAGCACCGGGCGAGGCTCGGACATCATGGTCCCCATGGCCATCCCGACGTTCGGCGGCATGGCCGTCGCGTCCATCACATGGTTCGTTGTGCCCATCCTGTACTGCTGGGGAGCAGAATGGAAGCACCGTCTGTCTCACCAATCCCCATCCAACCTGCCGGCCGAAGAGGTCGGCGCAACCGAAGACCAAGGAGCCTGATCATGCTCAAGTCATTCATCACACCCATCGCTGTCGCGTGCCTTTGCACCATCAACCCGTTTGCTCACGCCCGGGCCGAGTCCAACGAAGCCGCCCCAATCAACGCGATGTGCCCCATCGGCAAGGAGCCGATTGTGCCGGGGGCTGGCACGGTCGAGTACAAGGGCAAGACCATCGGGCTCTGCTGCCCGGGCTGCGGCGAGGCGTTCCTCGCGTGGAACGAGCCTCGGAAAGACGAGTTTGTCACGCTCGCGGTCGCCCACCGCGAGCCGGGACACGATCACGCCGGGCACGATGCCGAAGCCCCGGCAACGGGCGAAGCCTCTCCCGGCCCAACCTACCCCTACACGCTCGATTCGTGCCCCGTCGGCGGAAAGCTCGGGTCGATGGGCGATCCGGTCGTCAAGGTTTACGACAATCGAGAGGTCCGCTTCTGCTGCGCCGGATGCCTCGGTGAGTTCGAGTCGAACAAGGCAAAGTACTGGGGCGAGATCGACGCGAAGATCATCGAGCAGCAGCTCATGCACTACCCCATCGACACCTGCATCGTTTCCGGTGAGAAGCTGGGCGATGAAGCCGTCAACCATGTCCACAATAACCGGCTCGTGCGGCTGGCGAATGCGGACGCCGCCGCGGCCTTCAAGGCGGACCCCGCCAAGCACCTCGAAGCCCTCGACAAGAAGATCGTTGAAGTACAGCTTGCGGACTACCCCATGGACAACTGCCCGGTAGGCGGCGCGCTCGGCTCGATGGGCGAGCCTGTCAACTTCATCTACATGAACCGCCTCGTCCGCTTCTGCTGCGGCGGGTGTGAGAAGTCGCTCGTCAACGAGCCAGCGAAGTACATGGCCAAGCTCGACGCCGCGTACGCCGACCAGCAGCGCGCCGAGTACCCGCTGGACACCTGCGTCGTGGCGGGTGCCCCGCTCGGCTCGATGGGCGACCCGGTCGAACTCGTCGCGGGCACGAAGCTCGTTCGGTTCTGCTGCGATAGCTGCTTTCCGAAGTTCCGCAAGAACCCGGCGTCGTACCTCTCGAAGCTGCCCCAGGAGTAAGCATGGCTGAGCACGAAGACCACGATCACGGATCCGACTACGAGAAGGGCAGCCTGACGCTCACCGGCTCGATCGCAATGGGCACCGGCGTCATGATCGGGGCGGGCATCTTCGCCCTGACGGGGCAGGTCGCCGAGTTCGCCGGCAGCCTGTTCCCGCTCGCGTTCATCGCCGCTGCGGTTGTCGTCGCCTTCAGTGCGTACTCATACATCAAAGTGTGCAACGAGTACCCGTCGGCGGGTGGGATCGCGATGATCCTCAAGAAGGCCTACGGGCCGGGCGTTGTCACCGCGGGCTGCTCGCTGTTGATGTACTTCTCGATGGTCATCAACGAAAGCCTCGTCGCCCGAACCTTCGGCACCTACACCATGCGGATCTTTGGCGAGGGATCCGACTCATGGCTCGTGCCCACGCTCGGCGTCGGGCTCATCGTGGTCGCGTTCATCGTCAATCTGCTCGGCAACGAGGTCATCGGCGGGCTCAGCAAGATCACCGCGATCATCAAAATCGTCGGCATCGCGGTCTTCGCTGGCATCGGGCTATGGGTCTCGGGTCTCTCGTTCGACACCCTAACCGGGGACGGCTCGTCAACAAACTCGGCCTCCGATGCACAAGGCGGCGTCGGCGGTTTCCTCGCCGCCGTGGCCCTCTCCATCTTGGCCTACAAGGGCTTCACGACGATCACCAACAGCGGCGACGAGATCAAGGAACCCAAGAAGAACGTCGGCCGATCGATCATCTTCAGCCTGCTTATCTGCACCGGGCTCTATGTGCTCGTCACGCTGGCCGTTGCCGGCAATCTGAGCGTCAACGAGATCATCGCGGCGCGAGACTCCTCGCTCGCCGAAGCGGCCCGCCCCGCCGTCGGCCAGTGGGGTGAGTGGCTGACCATTGGCCTCGCCATCGTCGCGACGATCTCGGGCATCATCGCCAGCATGTTCGCGGTCTCGCGCATGCTCGCGATGCTCACGGACATGAACCTCGTCCCGCACCGCCACTTCGGCATGCCGGGCCGGATCCAGAAGCACACGCTCGTCTACACGGCCGTCATCGCGCTCACGCTCACGATCTTCTTCGACCTCAGCCGCATCGCCTCGCTCGGCGCGATCTTCTACATCGTGATGGACATGGCGATCCACTGGGGCGTCTTCAAGCACCTCCGATCGGAGCTCAACGCGCGGGGCTGGATGCTCCTGACGGCCTTGGTGCTCGACGCCGTCGTGCTCGGGGCGTTTTTCTATCTCAAGCTCACGACCGATCCGCTCGTCGTCGGCGTCGCCCTCGGCTCGATGGCCCTGATCTTTGGGCTCGAAGCGGTGTTCATCGCTCGAACTGACAGAAATAAGGAAGAATCCGATGACCACTAAGGCCCAACAAGCCACGCTCTCAATCACCGGCATGCATTGCAACGGCTGCGCAAACAAGATCAGCGCCGCGCTGCTCGGTCTCGACGGAATCGAGATCGCCGATGTCTCTCCCCAAAGTGGCACAGCGATCATCGCGGGAAACTCGTTACCCAACGACGATGTGCTCCGCGATGCCGTCGCATCAGCGGGCGACTACACGCTGACCAATGCGGAGAGGACCGAGCCCGAATCCCAGCAGGGGTCGTCGAATCACCAGCACCACGCCGCCGCCGAAGACCAACCGAAGGAAAGCCTCTACCCACTCTTCTTGATCGTCGGTTTCATCACCGGCGTCACGCTGCTCGTTGCCTTCGCGACGGGCGATTGGTCGGTCGAGCCGATCATGCGGCACTTCATGGCCGGCTTCTTCATCGTCTTCTCGTTCTTCAAACTCCTCGACCCACCTGGGTTCGTCTCCGCCTACCGCGGCTACGACCTCGTCGCCCGCAAGATCCCCGCGTGGGGCTGGGCCTACCCGTTCGTCGAGCTCGCCCTTGGCATCGCCTACCTCCTCGCCTGGGCACCGATCGTCACCAACTCCGTCACGCTCGTACTCATGCTCGTGGGCGCAGCCGGCGTGCTCAAGGCACTTCTGGACAAGCGAGCCATCCGCTGCGCCTGCCTTGGGACGGCCCTCAATCTCCCGATGACCAAAGTCACTCTGATCGAAGATCTGTCCATGGCACTTATGGCAGCAGTAATGCTCTTCTTGATAGCTTAGATGTAGTAACGGAATTGTGGCTCAGGTACTCTTTCCGGCGGAATCTCCCGCATGATGTCCCCAACGAGGCGTGAGAAGCGGATAGTGATTGGCATCAGCCCAGAAAATCCAGCAGAGTTCCAATTCATCTTACTAAGTACGAGCAACTCCCAAAGGAGTTGGTCCAGGTCCGTATCGCCAACATGGTCTGCGACCTGAAGTGGTGAAGGAACATGGCCGTGCGGATACACCTTTAGCGGCGATAGGAACCCGGTCGTGTACAAATAGCTGATGTCGCCAAGGCGGAACCGAGTTGAGCGAAGTGGTGGATACTGGCCTGCTCTCAAGAGTCGAATGTCGCTTGTTGGCATGACCGCGAGCAGGTCAATATGCCTGACACTTCGAAGGGCTTCCAAGAATCCGTCACGCTCATCGTTCCAAAACCGCGAGGTCTTGTGGATGACGACCCGTTTCGGAGCTTGCTTCATCTCGGCGGTGTAGCGTTCAAGCACCATATTGATGAGGGCCGACGCAGACTCTCGGTCAAGGTGCGGTGACTTCCCGAACTGATTCTCATCCCAAGCAAAGTCCTGTCCCCGCAGCACGATTCCGTCGCCATGCTCATCGAACGCCTGGGCCACGCTCGTTCTGATTCGATTCGAGCCGCTGCCCAACGGGCGATAGAAGCTGACGCCGACAAAGCACGTTCCCGGCTCAAGATTGCACGGGCTCCACGGCACCCCGCCAGACTTGAAGTACATCCCGGTGAACAGATTCCAGGCACACCGAGACTTGTGGTCTACGTCCTTGGCACCAGGTATTGCCTCTGCTACCCGTTGCAGAAGTATCTGGGTAGGGATGCGGTGACGCATCAACTCTGCCTTCAAAGCTCGGCGCAAGTCGCGATGAACAGCACCGAGCTCCGGGTCAACGAAGTCAATGGTTCTGAAGTCACCTAATAGGTCGTCCGGAATCGCCAGCACGAGATATGTCGGGGGTGAATCACGCTGAGACAACAGGCGTGTCTTCTCGCCGATCAACTTGACGACGTTCTCGAAGCGGTCCTTCCGTAGGCGCGGGGATGTCGCGTCAGCAATCTCGTGCGTCGTGAGCGTCTCGACTAGGTGGTCGTCAAACACCAACTCAGAGAAGAAGCCGCGGTCGGACCTGAACCCAGGGAAGTCTGGCAGGTCCTCTTCGCCCTTGACCCCATCGGCACAAGAACGGAGCCAACTTCGAGCTGACGCAATGCTCTTGCCTGACCCGATCAGGCCGACTCGAATGTGATTCGGATGCCGAGCAGCATCGAGTGAGCGTGGGCCGAATCTCGCAATACCGTGAACCTGGCTAACGTGCTCGCGGCCTCCGCAGAATCGGAGCGACGGCTCCCCGAGGTACTTCGCAACCAACTCGACTGGGTCCGAGCGAACCGAACGTGGTGCATTGTTCCGCTTTCGTGCCACTAGTCGTCCTGTTCCTCTTCTACCAGGTGATCGAGCTCGACTTGAGTGAAGAGATCCTCCTCGTACTTGGTGTGAGTGAATGGGCGAGCATCGTCGGGAACGCCGGGCCATTCGATCGAGCCGCTCAATAGCTCGGATTGGACCATCAGGCTCTGGCCACCAAAATTGAAGACGAGCCGCGGCCGTCCGTCGGAGAGGTAGTCACGCCAAAAGTTGACCTCCCGTAGAACCTGCTCGTTGTACATACGGGACTTCCGACTCGTCGCTCGTCGCCCGGTGCCCTTGGCAGTGATGGGCTCGAATCCATCACGAGTGAAGCGGCGTTCCGGTCGAATCGACAAGACCCATGTGGTATCTGCCAGTCTTGCGAATCGGAGACCAACAGCGAAGTGCTCCCAGTACTTTCGCTTTTCTCCTGAGTGTCTTAGCACGGGTTGCCAAGCCACTTTGCGTGTTTGTGACTTGCCCGTGAGCGTTCGATACCGAATCTCACGAGCATCACCATCGCCGCCCGGCTCGAAGTAGTACCGATGGTGTTCCTTGTCCAGACGCAGACCTCGGCGACCGGTGAGCTTGTTGAGCGAACGATTCAGCAACGAAACGTACCAGCGCCGGAGGTCGTCGTTGGACCACCATTCAGTGGATTCATGCTGCTCAACAGAGCCTGTATCGATGACCTTGTGGAATGGTCCGTTTCGCTCTCGGAGGTTTGCAAAGCTGAAGAGCTGCCTGCTTCTGACGATGAACGGGAGCATCACCTCTCTGGACGAGGGTAGGACGAGTTGGTCCCGAACTTCAGATTCGCTCACATTGCACGCCGCGGCGTAGACGTAGCGGGGATACCCGACAACAGGCAGGAGAGTGCTGTGAATCTCCTCGGCGATAGTCGGTTCAGTGTCACTTCCATCAACTAGCCGTTCGCGAGGTGAGAGCGTGTCTCGTACCCATCCCTCGTGGTCCGACTTGACTTGCACGAGGCGTTCGACCGTGAATCGTGCGACCTCTTGGTCAACCTGGGTGTGATGAGTTGGGCAAAGCAGCAACAGATTGCCTTCGCCGTCAATCTCACCACCGGGCGCGGACTGACCGCCTCGTGGGCCATCGGGCTGCTGAGCAACGATGTGTGCGAGTTCGCCTAGCAGCGACGTGTCACCTCCGTCGGGTTGTACAACCAGCCGCTGACGACACTCTGGCAGGGAGCAATGCCCTCCTGCTTTCGCCCATACAACCGTTCGCGTCCTTGCTGAGACTGCCATGGAGAGCGATTCTACCCGGTCTTTGTGGTCGCGAGCTCAACGCACACCACAAGATTCTGTGGTCTGTGGCGGTCCATACGCTATGGATTGACATCCGTGTGGCACCTGTGCTGAAGTGATTGAGGTGTGCCAGCATTGTTTAGCACCCACGTGTGTCCAGGAGCCGGCCTTCGAGCCGGCTCATTTTCTATCCGCAGCCACTGTCCATGCGCGCCCTCCGTTACATGCCCACAGTAGTTGACCCTGTTCGGTTACGGCACACCCGATGCACCTGCGAGTGCTGACGCTGTACGCGATTGGCAAGTGCTGAATCAGTTCGTCCTCTGGCAACCAACTGTCCTTCGCCAAGAGCCACAAGGTGGCCGGGCGATGGGCACTTACCGATGGACACACACATGAATGACTCAAACACACAACTACACACCTTCATAAGCGGGCCTCTCATCGACGCGACGCCTGATGCGATTCGAGCCGGATACGGAGCGTTCGTATCACTGACACCTGACGCCTGGGAATCAGCCGTCAACGTCTACCCCTGGAACACAGAGTTCAGCGAGCGAGAACGTCTCCATGATGTATTGGTGGCACTCCGAGCTGGAATCGACTGCGACGATGGCCGGATTGGAACAGAGCCATTGGGATTCAGCGTTCCATCCCCGAGAGTTGGCTCCAGACACATCGACCTGATTTGCTCCGCCGAACTTGGCGCGGATGGCGGCTTGAGCTTGACCATCGCACTGCCGTCTGAGCTGTAGCACGCGGACATGCACGGTCAGTTCGCGAGCCGTCTAAATACGGCTGCCGAATCAAACCAACACTCCGCGCTGAATACCGGAGCAGGTACGGAAACCGTTCTGCCTCGATGGCTCAGCGTGGAGCAGATTCGCAAACTCCAATGCATGCGACGCGAGACTGTCATCGACGCGATGTTGACAGGCGAGCTCCCCTTCGAGCAACGCGGTCGCATCCGCTACGCCCGTCTCAGTGACGTGGTGGCGTGGGAGCAACGACGAATTGAACGCGAGACGAAGCCGGTCTCGGGTCTGGTGCATCCAGACCTGGCCGACTTGGCTCGCTGACTAAACCCAGGGCGGCATGAGCGAGTGCTCAGCCGTCCCATTTGAAACGAGGAAACGATGAGCACACAGCATGAACCGGGGGCGGCAGCCTCCACCACAAACAGGCCATGGGCCGAGTTGAAGTCAGGGGCCTTGAAAGCCGTCATCTGGGAGAACCAGGGTGACCAGAATCGGGCCTTCTTCTCCACCTCTCTGGTGCGTCTGTATCAGGACGCTGAGAAGCGGTGGAAAGAGAGCCACAGCCTGGGTCGAGACGAGCTGCTCAGGGCAGCGAACCTGTTGACCAGGGCTTTCGAGCAGATTGAAGCCGAAGAGCGACGGCGTCGGGAGGCATCCCGAGCGAACAGGGGTCGGTCCCAGGGTTCACCGACGAACGGTCATCCGGCTCGGGTTTTGAATGGGGAAGATTCCCAGGAGAACCGAGCATGAGGTGGCCGGAATGGATGCGACAGCGGAACGAGGAAGTCTTCCTCCGGGAGGCTGGCAAATTCGCCAGCGACCGGTACGAAGTCCAACTCCTTGAACAATTCGTCAATGGAGAGGTCAGCTGGATTGTTGAGGTCAGGCGGGACGGCGACGAGCAGCCGGTCCGTCGGCACGAGCTGACAGACGATGAACTCAGAGGGGGATTGGGTCTTCTGACGACCTTTCACGGCATCCTGAACAACAGCCTAATCACAACGCCTATCGCGGACATCCGAGCACGAGCAAGAGTGCGGGATTGACTCGGAGGCTGTGATGTGCAACAACGAGAATGCCATGAGATGAAATTGGATGAAGACCTCGCTGCACTACGCCTTCGAGGCTTCGTTTGCTCGGCACACCTGATGCACCAAGGTGCTACACCGCCAATAGGTAAGCCCAGTAGCATCAGCTGTTTGCGCGATACGTGCTGAATACACCGCTACACCGACCCCGCCAAAACGCCACTATTGAGCCCCAAACGCTATAATTGCGCTACACCGGATTGGAGCGTCTCGCGATGGCAAAAGGCACCAGCAGCAATGACCGCAAAGTCGGGATTGTGCTCCCCAGCCTGGAGCTGAAGGAGAGGTTTGTCGCCGATGCGGACCGCCTTGGCCGCTCTCCCAGTGAGCACGGCGCCATGCTCATCGCCAACCACCTCTCGGGCAAGAGCCTCGACCAGGTCCATGAAAACATGGTTGAGCTGACTTCCGAGCTCGCTCGATTCCGCCAGAGCTTCGACCAGCACCGGCGGGCCGTCTTCTTCTCGCTCTACGAGGTCATCGGCAACATGCCCAACGGTGCCGAGGCGGCGAAGATCTTTGAGGCCTGCTACCAGAAGGCGATGACACAGGAGGGGTAGGCCATGATGTCCATCGGGGTCATGGCTGCCGGGCAGAGCCACTATTACACAGGCCTCGCCCGTGAGGACTACTACCTCGAAGGCGGCGAGCCCCCCGGGCACTGGTACGGCGACGCCGCCCGAGCCCTCGGCCTCGGCGACCCGTCCTCAGGACACGTCGGCAAGAAAGAGCTGCACGACCTACTACGCGGCTTCGGCCCTGATGGTGCCGCCCTCGTCAAGAACGCCGGGAAGGAAAGTCGGCAGGCTGGACTCGACCTCACCTTCTCGGCTCCCAAATCCGTTTCCGTGCTTTGGGCCCATTCGGACGAGGAGTCACGCAAGGCGATTGAGCTGGTTCACGAGCGTGCGGTCCAGTTCGCATTGGACTACCTCCAGCAGGAGGCGGGCTGGACCCGCACAGGCCAGGGCGGCAGCGAGTTTGTTCGCTGCAAGCTCGTGTTCGCGATGTTTCTCCACACGACCAGCCGTGCTCAAGACATGAACCTCCACTCGCATGTGCTGACGCCCAATGTCGGGATTGCTGACGACGGGCAGACCCGCACGATCTGGAACAACGAGCTGTTTGAGCACAAGATGGCCGCGGGTGCGCTCTACCGCGTCGCCCTTGCCTATGGGCTTTCGCAAACCCTGAGCGCGGGCATCGAAGCCGACCGTGAGAAGGGCGTCTTCCGCGTACTCGGCATTGACCAGAACCTGTGCGACCACCACTCCAAACGTCGCAATCAGATCGAGGACAAATGCCGCGAGCACGGTTACGCCACCGCGAAGGCGGCGGCCATCGCGAATGTTGAGACTCGCGAAGTCAAGGGCCATGTCGCCCGGCCTGAGCTCAATGATCGTTGGCGGGAAGAGCTCAGTGTGTTTGGTTGCACTCGGGAATCTATGCTCTCGGATTTCGAACGATTCAGAGGCATGTCGAGTCAGTTTCGAGGGGTAGAGCAGGAAGCGGAACTCGAAGCAGAACGACTTGCGAAGGAAGAGGGCGCGTTCCGCACACAGGACATGGTCAAGGCGATTGCAGACCTGACACAGGACGGCGTAACGCCACCAGAGGATGTACTTCGCTCGGTATCGGGCGTGCTCGATTCAGACCAGACCCTCAGAATTGCCAAGGGCAAGAGGAATCAACGCAGCAAAGAGCACGACCTATTCACCACTAAGAACGAACTGAACAACGAACACGGCCTGCTCCACATCGCGGAAAAACTGGCGGACAAGCCTGGGCTCACCGTCAAAGACGACCTCGCGGCGAATGTTTGGGGGCGTCACGGTGAGCAGGCAGGGCTGGGCAACCGCTGGGATGCCTTCGAGCACCTCACCACTTCGCGTGGCGACATCAAACTGCTTACTGGGATGGCAGGGTCCGGCAAAACCTCGCTGCTCGAAGCAGCGAATGACGCGTGGACCAAACAGGGATACCGCGTCGTCGGCATGGCACTGTCTGGCAAGGCCTCGCGTGGCCTTGAGCACGACGCGGGCATCCAGACCGAAACGATCCGCAAGCGTCAGTTGCAACTCGCTCCGACGCTAGGTGAAAAAGCAGAACACATCGGCAATGAGTTCTACCGCGCTTTCCGCTGGGGCAAGCACCGCAACTACCGCCCCGAGCAGATGGACCGACTGAAACTCGATGCAAAGACAGTCCTCGTTATTGATGAGAGCTCGATGGTTGGGCTCCAGGACATGACTGCATTGCTCAAGCGGGCAGACAAGGCCGGTGCCAAAGTCGTACTGGTCGGTGATGAGCGACAGCTCCCCGCCATTCAATCCGTCTCGCCATTCGCAGCGCTCCAAGAGCACATCGGACACGCGGAGCTTCAGGACATCGTGAGACAGCGGGACGACTGGATGCGCCAGGCTGTCCGTGAGTTCGCCCAAGGCGATATCCAAACCGGGCTCTCGCTGCTGGCAGCGCACAACTCTTTGCACATTGGCTTGGGCGGCCCGAAAGAAACAAAGCGTCGCCTGGTGGAGCAGTGGAATCAGGATGATGCCAAGCTCTCTGAGCGGCTGATCCTTGCGGCAACCAATGAACAAGCCGTCGACCTGAACATACTGGCGCAGCAGAAACGGCGAGAGAACGGCGAGCTCGGCGGACGAGGCGTCCAGCTCGGCGGTGGCGGAACTGCATATCGCGGGGACCGCGTGATGTTTCTGGAGAACAGCCGCAAGTACGATGTCTTCAACGGCGAGCTGGGAACGGTCACCAAGGTCATCCGCCCGTCGATCACCACGTTCAACAAGGGCGAAGTCGTTGTCCGAATGGACCACGACCAGGAGGTGCGGATCAATCTCAATCAGTACAACGCCATGACGCTCGGATACGCGATGACCACGCACAAGGCACAAGGCGTGACGGTCGACAGCTCCTACGTCTACACCACACCTCAGGATGCACAGCGGGAGATGGCCTATGTCCAGGCCTCTCGCGCACGAAACTCAACGCGTGTGTATTGCCCCGGCCATGACCTTGGCGAAGACCTAGCAGAACTGACGCAGGCGATGGAGCACGAACGCTCGCATCAGTTGGCGGTTCAGCATCAGAACGCTTATGAGCGGGCACAAGAAGAGACACGCAGGCGGCTGCTCGAACAGCAGGAGTTGGACGACGACTTCGGATTGGAGCAGAGGCGATGAGTGTGATGATGCTTGCCAGTCTAGACGGTGAGACGTTCATCCTTATCGCCATCGGGGTCATCGTTGTCGGGTCGATACTCGCTCGCGTTCTCGTCAGCATGCACGACCAGAAGAGGGAGAACAGCAAGCCGGAGTCGCGAATCCTGGGATTCGCACCGAGAGACAAACCCGAGCCCGAACCCGACATTCCTGACCGCATTATGCCAGCGCCCGGTGATGATGAGAGTTCACGCGAGAAGAGTGGAGCGATCTACCCGCCTGACCCTGAGTTGCCTCACCGACGAGCGAAGCAATTGCCACCGGGGGACGATGACTGATGCCCCGTCAGCCCCCTCGACATCCCGTGCTTTCCACCTCGGTCGCCGCCGCTCACCCTATGAGCGACTTCCGTGACCTGAAAGTCAACTACCTCAACGCATTCAATAGCCGTTGGATACGCGAGCCTCTATCCAAGCTGCCGCCGCACTACCTCTTTCTAGGTGCGACCGGATCGGGAAAGACTACTGCGATCAAGCTGCATATGTACTCCATCTTGCCGAGTGAACGGGCGCAGTTTTCCATGGCATTCCGCGGCCTGATCTACGACCCCAAGACCGACCTACTTCCGTTCCTTGCCCGGATGGGCTTCAATACAAACGATCATGTGATCGTCACCAACCCATTCGACGAGCGATCGGCATGCTGGGATCTGGCCGCCGATATCACCAGCGAAGCAGATGCACAGGGCTTCGCAGACATAGTCATTCAAGACCACCCCGGACAAGAGTTCTGGCAGGCCTCAGCTCGAGATATTCTTGCTGGCCTTGTCAACGGCCTCAACGCGGACCCTCAGACCCGCAAAGGCTGGGACCTCCGCGACCTCGTCCTGATTGCTGACAATCAGAGCCTAATGAATCAGATACTTCAACGCACAGACATGGGGCGTGGTGCTCTCAACGATTTCTTCAAGGGGGACCGGAGGCTCTCCGGCAGTATCCGGGCAACCCTTCGTGCCAATCTTGCTCCTTACCGACTCATTGCAGCGACATGGGACCACGCCCGGTACTCGTTTACTTTTCACAAGTGGGCGACCGGTGCCGGGATCTTTTTGATCGGCAACCACTTCAAGTACCGCGATCCAATACAACGCGTGAACAATCTTCTTGTTCGGAATGCAATCGACAGCGTGATGGACCGACCCGGCGTCGAAGAAAGAGATTTGTCTTGGTTCTATCTCGATGAGCTCAAGAATGCTGGCAAGTTTCCCAACTTCGGAACAATGCTCACATTGGGCCGAAGCAAAGGCATCCGCTGCGTGCTCGCTGCGCAAGGGCTGAGCACACTGCAGTCTGCCTTTCCAGAGCATGAAGACAGAGAAGTCATCAATAACTGCGGAAACAAGTGCATCATGCAGCTAGGCAGCGAAGAGGACGCACGCTGGGCTGAACGCCTCTTCTCTACAAAGACGCTCATCAAGGAGAGCCGCACTCACCCAATCGATCAGTCCAACAAAGGCACGAAGACCACCCATGAGGAAACCGTGCCACGTCTGGAGGCGAAGAAGTTTTTGGAGCTCCCCTCTGCATCCAATACGGGCGGATCTATCGACGCGTACTACCACGCTCCCGAGGGATTTCATCACCGGAAACCCATTGGGGGCGAAGAGATCACCGCTTCGATGCCTCCACCCCTGGCAACACCAGTTGCGGACTATCTTCCCAGGCCAGAGGAACATTACACGCTCCGCCGCTTTAGCCCCGCAGATTATGAGCACCTGAAGCTCGATCCCAAGAAGGGTGACGAAGCCGACGATGCGAACGAGGAATTCAAGCCGTTTAAGATCTCGGATCGATTCCGCTAATTGTAAGGCCCTCTCCCATGCACCAAGACTACTACGAACTCCTCGACATCGACCGCAGTCTTCCGGCGTGGGCGTACGTGAAAAAGATCCATGACGCGAGAACGAGGTTCGAGCGCGAGTACAACGGCAACCTTCCCGACCAGGTGATGTCGGCCATCGCGGTATTCGGCCAACCCGAGGGCAAAGCCGATTACGACCAACTCCTCGCGATGGCCGATGCAGAGAACGTCGAGATCAACGCTGGTGATGTTGAACGTCTGAAATCTGTGGCCGTCTTCACGCACTTTGCATTTGAGTCCAACGATGACGGCACCCACCAAGTCGCCCGCCAGCCGATTGAACTGCCGCCGACGCATCAAGAGGATGCGAAGGTTGTCACGAACCTGAAACTCCATCGGGTGGAAACGACGAGCGTTGTTGACGCTCCGCCGCCCAATCCGACTCCACCACAGACCACAACCAAGAGGCAGGGCAAAGACGATTACGGACGAGTAAACGAGCAAATCCCGCCGCTTGTGCTTGGCACCCATGTCTATGAGCTGTACGCCACCGTGCCGCAACACCTCACCCACGTTGCGGACCTTGGCGAATGCTACCAGCTGATGTGGCAGGACGATGACGGAGACACGTTCTCGCATCACGACCACATGGGACCGTTGTTTGGCCCTAACTTCTATCGAGCTGGGACCACCTACAAGCACATCGTCATCAAGAACACGCAGACGGGCAAAGCAACGACCGAGGGCATCTACACGCTAAACGCCCCGACAAACAATTTCACGCTGTCAGGGGCGGGCATCTTTGGACTCTTCCCGTGGTACACCAAGTACCTGAGGGGGAGGAACAAGATCCGTGACGCGCAGTACCTCTGGGGGCGCGACAAGAAGACGATGCCTTTCCCACCCGTCGACTACTTCGGCCGGGGCGGATGGTCCAAGCAAGTCACCGACATCTTTGTCACCTACGTCAGAGAGGTGTACTACTGGGGCTACTGCTATTGGGATGGGTTCAGAACGCCCGCAACGAAGGTGCGACAGATTTCCGACCGTGACGCCACGTTCGTCCTCACCAAATTGCTCGGGATCAAGCAGAGGGACCTAGGGCGGAACGGGCTCTGAGCTCCGCTCGGCGCCTTCGCACAGCTGCGATTGATGTGTCACATCGGATGCGGCCGTCGTCATAACGTGCATAACCGGGTGGTCCAGGCACGCCAGAAAGGATGGTGCGCTATGGCCAAAAGAAACGGTAGCACTCAGAGTCGCTCACGCGACCGTGCCCAGCGGAACGGTGAAGGGTCGAATCGACCTTGGGCCGAACTCCGTTCGGGAATGCTCAAGACGACGGTCTGGGAGAACGAATCGAGCGGTGGCAACTCATTTTTTACCACCCAGCTCGTCCGCATCTACCAGGACCAGAACGATGAGTGGCAGGAAACGCATGGCCTTGGCCGTGACGACCTGCTCCGTGCCGCCAACTTGCTCCGTCGGACTTTCGATGCGATCGAGTCTGAAGAGCAGGAACGGCGGGAAGCGTCAAGAGGATGACCAACAGGTTCTGACCGCGGACGTGGCAACGTACGAGTCAAAGGATGCTTAACAGGCAACGACTTGGACCACCCGGCCACCATCTTCGAGCGCACATGCGGCGGCGCCCAGATACGGACTCCAGTGAGTGCTTGGATTGTTGGATGGTCGGTTCGCTCGGCGACTCTGCTGAGCCGCCGAGTGATGTCGGTTCATTCGACCCTGAGGTGCTGACGGAATCGTTCCGTCGCGATGCGTGCTGGTGTGCTTTCCGGTGAAGCCTGTGAAGTGCTGACCAAGAACTGGAGCGCCGCCTGCAAGAGATCGTCGTCCTCTGTCGTCCGAACGAGGCCGACGAGCCGGAGCAGCTTCTGAACGGACAGCTCCATCAGTTCCCCGAGGGTCAGCAAGTACCTTGCGGAGGGCATACCCGCCCCTGACTCGATCGTCCGGATCACTTCGAAGCTCATACCCGCGTCATCAGCAAGTTCATGGGATGACAGGCCACGTTCGAGACGCCATTGGACGACAAGCTGTCCGAAGGCCTCCCACCCGTAAGACGGCGACAGCCGGGGCGGACGGAGGGTCGCCAGCTGGCCGTCGGCGTTGGCTGCACACTTCTGAAGTTGTCGTCGCTCGAACTCTTTGCTGACGCCGTTGAGCTTTGTAGTCATGGTTGCTCCTGTAGAACATCGGTTGCATCACACTGTTTGGCTCGGAGCATGGCACAGTTCCCGCTGCTAGTCGAACACCGTGTTGCCGGGGAGTAGCGAACGACTCGCCCACACACCAAACGCCGAATGATCTTGGCGCCTTGAAGACCCGTAAACATTCATTCGGGATGCTTCATGTGCTGCTCCATCGGATTGCATCCTGAACCCCTCTGGAATCCGACCGCTCCGGCAGCATGGCCCGCCGCGTCACTCATCCGTCGGGGTCGGCACGGGGTGAACCCCGACGGATGATCGCCGCGACGGCAGCCACACCCAGAGCTGGTGCAGAGAGGTCACAACCAACACCCCCACTCCCATAACGGTCGTAGACACTCAAACGGAGATGCTATGACTGACAAACCAGACCACACACTCAGAGAAGGATCGCTCGGCGTTTCAATCTGGAAACGTGAGGGGCGGCGTGGCTCGTACTACGAGATCACCGCTTCCCGGTCCTACTTCAACAAAGAGACCGAGAGCTACGGCTATACAACCAGCCTGCGGCCATGGAACCTCGAACCGCTCAGCAAGCTGCTTGTCCAGGCCCGAGCCTGGATTCGAGAGCACACGGACGAGGTGAACACCGAGACGCCACACGACGCCGCGGAGGTCGAAGTAGAGTGACCACACTCACGGTGGCATCGTCTGTTGGTGTGATTGCACGATTCATCCCAACGCCTCCGTCACCAGTGCGCGGACCTGCTCACGACTGAGCGAGTTGCTCGTGATGGCTTGCTGTGGCTTGAGCACAGGGAACACCTCGGATGGCCGTCGCTTGAACAGGTAGGACGCGGCGTCCTCGTCGATGCTGCTGATGTGATTCCAGAGCCGCTTGCGGATGATGGTGGCGAACATGCCGCAGGGATTGTGATCCGCACAGCGCTTCGCCCTTGCCGCCGCTGAGAACACGAGCAACGCCCCGGCCTGACTCTTGGACACCAACCCTCGGAGACCGGCCTGGCGGTGAACCTCCGCCAGCCTTGCCGGGTCGCTGAGATCCTCTGGGACAATGTGTGAAAGACAGACCGGCCTTTGGAAACCAGAGTCCCGGTCTGGTTGTTTGATCTCCGAAGGAGGGTCTTGTTGATCTCTTGGGGGTGCCATAGTTGCTCGATCTGGAGTCATTCGGGGTGCCAATTCTTGGCGACTGTTCCAGGCGAACTCGATGATGAACCGTGCTCCTCTTCGGTGTCCCGTCCGGCCATCGTCCACCATCCGCAGCCACTTCCGACCGACCCAGGCTGACCTCGCACGCTTCACACTGCGCTCTCCGATTCCGAACCGCTCGGCCACCCATTGGGCCGTGCAGTACCCACCCGACCGACAGACCTTGCCCTTGGAGTCGTAGAACAGACACCGGCAGGCATGACCGAACGCGGTCGCGATCTCAGCCGCCGAGCCGTGCTTTGCGAGCCAACGCAGCACCCGCCGTGGCACTGGAACCCACCGTCTCCCGATGCCCCTGCTCCCCGGTGTCCCGGTGACCCGGACCCGTTCTTGAGACCACTCGACCACACCAACATCACAAAGCCGACGGAGAGCACCCCGGCTCCCCGGCGCGCCGGTGATCCGGGAGAGTTCTTCCACGTTGTAGCGTGGTGTTCGCTTTGAATCGCTCGCCTCCCGACGCTCGATCATCTCGAAAATCCCGAGCCACGCACGCACGTCGCTCAGCCTCAGCTGACCCGAGCGGTAGCCCTCCCAGCAGCTCATCAGCGAAGCCGTAGGCACCAACGCGAATCCGCCCGCGACTCGCCCTTCCTCGATCCATGATGGCGGACGCCATCTTCTCGTTGTGCTTATTGTCCGTTCCATAGTCCATTCCCCCGGCTGTTGAGTGAGCAACGAGAGATCGGACGCAAACGTCTTGACGACGCCATCGCGATTGCGCTAGCTTGATGACACCGGGCGAGAGCCAATCTCCTGGACCCTCTTAGCAGTGCTGGAAGTACCCTCGCCCGGCAGTTCCCCGTTCCTTGTTGCATACAGCATGAATCACGACGGAGTGTGTTGACCGCACCCTCCGCCGTGCAGTTGTGATGCTGCGTTTGCCTTGGTCGATTGAACAATCACACGACCGAAATGGCAAGCCCCGATTATCACGGTCTCCCGGTATTCCGGATCATCGGTTTGCCCGGATGACCGGAATCCCCCTTGCGTTGAGCAGCGCATGCGTGCTACTCGATCAGTCAACAGACTAGGAGAGCATCATGATCGAGCACACGCCACTCGCCCACACCATCGTCATCGGGAATCAGAAAGGAGGCGTCGGCAAGTCCACCAACGCGTGCCACCTCGCCGCCGCGCTCGGCGAACGTGGACGACTCGTGCTGCTCATCGACCTCGACCCGCATGCCGGGGCCACCAGGCACCTGGGTGTTGACCCGAACAAGTTCGCGGGCTCGCTGGAGCTGCTCACCGGAGAAGAGACCATCGAATCGCTGGCGATCCGCGAGGGCATGCCAGACGGCGTTGAACTCATCGCATCACGCACCGAGCTTGCCGACCTGGAGTCTCACATCTCCAAGTACCTCGACGCCACACGACTGCTCGAACAACCGCTTCGGGACGCTCGCAAGAGCTACGACTACATCATCCTCGATACACCGCCCGCCGCCCGTTCCATGCCAACCATCGCCGCGTACTCCGAATCGGAGTGGATTCTGCTCTCGGCTTTCCCGCACCAGCTCTCGGTCGAGGGTTTGGGCGATGCCTTCCGGGACATCAACGATGTCCGCCAATACCGCAACCACAAGCTTGAAGTGCTCGGCATCCTGTTGTGCTGCGTGGACCGCCGCGTCAAGAAGAGTCGGGAGCGGGTCGAGAAGCTCGTCGCGGACGCCATCCCCGGACGAGCGATGGATACGTCAATCTCTCAGGCGGCGGTACTGCCCGAGTCTTCCGCTCTTGGGAAGACGCTCTTCCAACGTCCAGAACAACAGCATCACCACGTTCGTCGTCAGTATCAGAGACTCGCGGCGGAGGTCGAGTACCGGGTCCGACACCGGCCCGCGTTTCTCGCCGGACGGCTCAACCCGATCGGCTATCGAGTGGTTCGTGAAATCGAGATTCTCCCGGCCCCGGTTGCTCCGCCAGAACTATCCGGCTCAGAAGCAAGTCAGCCCAAGTCTTTCTTCTCCAAGCTTCTCAACTAGGTGTCCGGATGCCAAAGCCACCAACAAAGCCAGGTCCGAGCAGTGCGGTCAAGCCGGACCTCAAGATCGCCAGCACTATCGCCCGGAAGCCCGAGGCCCACACACTGCTCGCGATGCAGCGTGCAGAAGACCCGCATGAGTCCGTCCGACGCGAGTTCGCACTCACACGATCACTGGACCGCTTCATTGACGATGAGCTGGTTCCTCGCTTCCGCAGGATCACCGGTGTCCAGGTCAACCGGAGCACCGTGCTCCGAGCAATCTTGCGTGCGTTGATGGAGCGATGGCTCATCGAGCCGACCGAGCGTCCGCCAACGGGACTCGCGGATGGAGAAAGGCTCATTCTGGAGGCTATCGAACAGGTGCTCGGGTTGAATCAACGACCGGATGCGACAAAGCCAGACGACATTCTCTCGCCGCGTATGACGCACTCGGAGCCATGTGACTAGACACACGCGGCTGTTGAACTCGCCGTTGTAGTTGAAGCCTAGCTCTCGCGGCCAATGCTGCTATGCAACACATGCGGCCGCACGTTCCATAACAGCTGCATGATTGAAATGGACCACTCCCCGGAGGGACCGGGCAACGAACACCCATCATTCGCTCCCCTCGCCAGTGAACAATTCCCCTCGCTGACGACCCACGGCTCGCTTGCCCGGCTCCCCCTCCCAGACTTTGACAAGTCTGCCTACCGGGCGGCCGACCGCGAAGAGAAAGAACTGCTGATCAAGCAGGTCACCGAAGAGGCGTACGAGCTTCTCGCACAAGACCTCCAGGCAGGGCGGAGTGAATCCCTTTTGGCCTACCTCGAAGCCGCGGGTCGATTCCATCAGTACAGCTTCAACAACATGATGCTCATCCTCCTTCAGCGTCCCGATGCGACCCGCGTTGCCGGGTTCAGGGCCTGGAACAAGTTCAACCGCTTTGTCCGCAAAGGCGAGCAGGGCATCGTGGTCCTGGCACCCGTCACCAAGGTCGTCGGCAGTCGGGACGAGGTCCAAAGCGATGGGTCGAAGAAGGAAGTGCCGATCCTTCGGGTTGTGAACACCAAGCCGGTCTATGTATTCGATGTCAGCCAAACAGACGGTGACCCGCTGCCTGAGCCCGAACGGCACTCCGGGGACCCGGGCAAGTATCTCCCTCGCCTGGAAAAGCTCTATAGAACGCACGGCGTATCACTGGCCTATGTCGATTCACTCGGTGGTGCAGACGGCGTGAGCCGTGGCCAGTCTGTTGAGATCGTCGCGAGCCTCCCGGACGCTCCCAAGTTCACTGTGCTCGTCCATGAGCTTGCGCACGAGATGCTGCACCGCGATGAAGTACGCCGCAAGAACACCGACAAGACCATCCGAGAAACCGAGGCGGAGGCCGTCGCCTTCATTGTCGGCTCCGCGATCGGTTTGGAGATGGGCAAAGCATCCAGCGACTACATCCAGCTCTACCGAGGTGACACAAAGACACTCGTGTCGAGCCTGCACGCCATTCAGGACACCGCAGCGAAGATTCTTTCGGGGATCTCCTTCAGTTGAACGACTTCATGGTGATGAGCACTCCGCTCGCCTGGTTGCTAATTACCTGATTCCTCTCCCCGCGAGACGAACACACGCTCGGCGGGGCGTCGGCGTCGAATGCATCGCCGGTGATCGACTGGCGCCAATCCCTGCGAGAGCCGCTTCCGGTTCACCGCACGAACCGTCGCCAGTAGCTGATCGATAACAGGGCGGAATGGGTAGAAGCCCAATGCCCAGAACTCGGCCTCGAGTCTTTGCTTAGGCCATCGAGTCGCAAGCTCAAGCATGTGCGCCCTGAGTCCGGCGTTGACCTCCTTGTTCAGCCTGACCAATGTGTGCCACGCGGGGCGACTCACTCGTGTCCCACCGATGACACGGCTGTTGCGGCAGAACGTGTGCCGGATGGAGTAGGCGTTGTACACCAGACTCACACGACGGATGTCCCTGAACACCGCTGGCCGCACGACCCGTCCGTGCCTGTCTCGGCTGTCGCCGAGCGCCTCAAAGAACGGACCGCGTCCGGCTGTTGAGAGGAGGATGAAGAACCGACCATGGCGGACGTAGTGGGTGCTCGCCATGCCCGATGCCTTCCTCCGGCTGCGAGTCCACGGCTTCACGTCACACCGGTAGGTGTCGATGAGCTTGCGGTCGAGCGCCGCCAGGTCAACCCGGCTATTCACCTGGTCTGCGAAGTAAAAGCAATGCCCGCTGCTCACATGCTGCACGACTTGCCGGACGAACCCGTCGGGCGAAGCAGTTTCCCACTGGTAGCTCACGTGCCTCCGTCAAAGGTTGAGATTGTTCAAAGGCACAATCTCCAAAGCCCGTGCTCTCCCTTCACAGACGAACCTTCCCTGCATCAGACATGGCGATACCGCCGAACTGGCTGCATCACCTTGAAGCGCCGACGCCTGTTGCGTCGCTTGCTTCCTATTGCCTTTGCCCAATACTTGGGCTTTGCAGTTTCCATCAACCTTCGATGTGCGGGATGTCTCCATCCAGCTCATCGTCAGCTCGTCGCCACAAGCAGCTCCAGCGCTAGCAGTTGCCGCTTGTCGCCACCATGCCGTCTGCTTACGACACCCCCTTGAGCCCGATTGCCCAAGGGGGTCACACCGACTGTCACGAGGACAATCCAGGTCGCTCCTTTCGTTGTTGTCACTGTCCTCCGGCACCACCCGGAAGACCACAAACGGGTACTGACTGCCTTGCCAGCACTCCGCTCCGCAACACACGGACTCCTACTTGGAGCACACTCCCAGGCTCACGGATCTCAGGTCGAGTTACCTGCTCGAACCCCGCTGTCGTCATCAGCGGCACCGTGAGCCCTTCCCGATTTAGTCGCAGCTGTCATCCACTAGGTCACGTGGCTAGACGGGAGTTACCCGTCGGACCACCACCGCCACACCGCCCGTCTCCGGGTAGTGGGTTCACCTCTTCGAGAAGAGGATTTCACCGGACCGAAGCAAGAAGCATCCGGTTACGTCCAGTGATGGGTGTTCGCCGTGACACGGTCTCCGAAGAGACACGCATCACCATCTCGGCATCGTCTCCTAGTTGGCCTAACTCGCAAGCCCTACCGTGTTCCCCTTGCGGGGGCGGCGTTTCGGGCCTCTCATCGTTGAGCTATTCACGCTCCGGCTTGTTCATCACCGGATGCCCGAAGGGGGTAGACCCTCCG
Source organism: Phycisphaerales bacterium (assembly GCA_965227605.1). Taxonomy (GTDB): domain Bacteria; phylum Planctomycetota; class Phycisphaerae; order Phycisphaerales; family UBA1924; genus CALNYS01. Next base: position 2,329,658 of record OZ245745.1, read on the forward strand.
GCGTGGCCTGTCGCCAGGCTCACGGCTCCCGACGCGAGCCAGGTTACACGGGGCGGTTGAACCGCAGCCCCTTGCCCCCTGGACGGGATTCTCACCCGCTTCCACTGCGACGGCCTCTCAGAATCGAGAGGTCTGTCATCGTCGCCCTGGATCGGCGTAGTGCGCCATCGGGTAGAACATGAGGATTGGCAACGCTGGGTTGGTTTGACTCATGAGCCCCCGTCGAGCCGGACAAGCACCTCTCGATGCATCCGGCTCTACCTGGACACTCTCTTGCGGTGACGAAACCGCTCCCTTTCATCGGCTGGTGAGGCCGACTCCCCGGGCAGAGTGTCTCGTGAAGCGGTGTCGGCATCGTTCCACGATGACCAACGACCGTGAGACAAACAGTGTCTCACGCTCACACTATGCCACAACATGACCGCCTAGTCAGCCCCTCGGGAGTCGATGCAGTCTGGCAACGGGCGCGTCGAGCAGTTTCTCAATGCGTCGCAGATGGGGAACCGTCTTTCCTGAGTCCAACCGCAGCTTGATTCGATAATCTGGCGCAATTGACTCGATGCGTGTCGCACTTTGCTTGTTCAACGCTTCCACCACTCTGGATTTCTTCCGAACGAGCACATCCACGGAGTTGATGCGATCAACAAACTCGATGCATCGGAGTCCACCGTTGACATCTTCAAGCGAAACAAGCCCGTGTCCTTGATACTCGAAACCGGAACGCCCATACCGCAGCCCCTCGATCTCCCCGCCTTCGTCCTCGTTCGCTTGCCCCGTCGCGATTGGCTCAGCCAGCATCAGCATCAGCATGCTCAGCTCTACCATTGATTTGCGGCTGTGCATTACTGATCCAAGCTTTACCGTTCTGGCCTTGTCACCTTCGCGATAGCGAAACCAGCCTTTCAGACAGACCTTCCTCTTCCCGACCCACTTGATCCCGACAGCCTCAAGGCGACCCCACGGAATCACGTCCGTCTCTGGTCCTACCGCGAATCCACTCCCTACCAGCTCGATTACTGGTTCACACTTCGCCCTCCACACGAAGGAGAAATACCAAGCGACTACAGCAGTACACGCGAGACCAAAGAAGCCGAGCCCCGCACCAACTCCCGAGTCACCGCTGGAGAAAGCACGAAAAGCGAGATACCACCATCCGAGGGCTAACGCCCCCATAATCACGATGCCGAGCCAGGTCACAGAGCTCACCCTGCCCTTGTACCTCGCATGTTTGTTTGATGCAGACATGGCCTGAGCACCTCCGTTTGTCTTCACGATTAGGTATTCTACGCTAGATGAACGTCTGCAATTAAGGAGATACACGAGCACTACGTGATCTTGCTTCGCGAACTGTCACACTCCGCCTTGAGCCATTGATTTTCGTTGAATAACACTGCTACCACACTCAAGTGGCATTTCGTGCGACGCGAAGAATACGTGATCCTCCCCAGGTGACAAACGATGCCACAGCCCCGCCGACGATTAGGTCAGGCACTCGGCTCCCACTTAGAATCACGAGTACGCCTGCGGCAAGCACACCCATGTTCGCGAGCACATCATTGGTCGAGAAGATCCAGGATGCTCGCATGTTCACGTCCTCCTGACGGTGTTTCACGAGCAGCATCAGGCAGGCGACGTTGGCGATCAACGCGATGCTGCTGACACCCATCATGAGCCAGCCGACCGGCTCGCTGCCCCCGATAAATCTTCGGATGACATCGATCAAGAGTATGCACGCGAGCGTAATCTGGAATAGACCGCTCCCTATGGCGGCTCGCTTGCGAATCACACTGCTTCGCCCGACCGCGAAGAGGCTGATGCTGTACACCATCGCATCGGCGAGCATGTCCAGCGAATCGGCGATGACACCAGCCGAGTCTGCAACGAACCCAATACCGAATTCACAGACAAACATGCCCGCATTGATCAGCAGCACGATCTTGAGCGTGCGGCGTTCCGTTTCATTTCGGGCCTCAAGATGGCAATCGCACCCACTCACTCGCTCAGCCCGTCGCCTCTTCACTCTCGCCGTCGCTTTTTCCCGCGGGGTCCTTCGGCAACTTGATGAAGAGAACTCCGACCACTGGAAGAACGAACAGGGTGAGCAGCGTGGAGGTTACGATGCCGCCAATGACGACGGTTGCGAGTGGACGCTGAATCTCACTTCCTACGCCGGTTGACACTGCCATCGGAATGAACCCGGCGGCGTCGGTGATTGCCGTCGCCAGTACCGGTCGAAGTCGAGTTTTCGCGGCCTCGACAATGGCCTCACGCTTGGGCAAGCCCGACCGGAGCGTCTCACGAATCGCCTCGATCAGGATCTGGCCGTTGAGCACGGCGATCCCGGACAAGGCGATGAAGCCTACCGCCGCGCTGACGCTAAAGGGGATATCCCGCCACCAGAGCGCAAAGATCGCACCGACTGCGGCGAACGGGATGCCGGTATAGATGATCAGCACATCACGAAGGCTCTTTAGGCTGAAGTACAACAAGAAGAACACCAGCAGCAGAACGGCAGGGACAACGATCGAGAGGCGCAGCCTTGCCCGCTCCAGATTCTCAAACTGCCCACCCCACTCCAGCACATAGCCTTCGGGCAGGGCGACCCGAGTGTCGATGGCATCGCGCGCCTCTGCTACGAAGGAGGCAGGATCACGCCCGACGACATTGCACTGAACGCGGATCAAGCGACGGCTCCACTCGCGGTTGATAGTCGCGGAGCCTTCAGACTGCTCGACCGACGCCATAGCCGAGAGTGGCACGGCAACGCCGCCTTCGGTCGGCACGCGCACAGACTCGACCGCACCCACATCCTCACGAAACGGCCGCGGAAGCCGGACGACAAGCGGGAACACGCGCTGACCCTCGAACACCTCGCCGACCCGGATGCCGCCGATCGCCTCGACGAAGTCCAGCACCTCGCGGGCCGCAACGCCGTAACGGGCCACTCGTGCCTGGTCAACGGCGACCGCGAGCTCGGGCTGACCGGTGATCTGATCGACGGAGATGTCCGAAGCGCCTGGTATCTCAAGAAGCACACGCTGCACGTCATCGGCGAGGCGGAGCAACTCGTCGAAGTCGTCGCCAAAGATCTTGATGCCGATGTCGGACCGGATGCCCGAGACCATCTCGTTCATCCGCATCTCAATGGGCTGCGTGAAGATCATGTTCACGCCCGGAAACTGGGAGACGATGGTCTCCATCTCCGTAACGAGACTTGCCTGAGAATCAGCACGCCTCCACTGCGATCGCGGCTTGAGGCTGATGAAGATGTCGGTTAGCTCGATCCCCATCGGGTCCGTGGCGACCTCCGCGGTCCCGATGCGGCTCCACACATGCTCGATCTCATCAGGGAACTCCGCCTTGAGGATCTCCTCGATGCGAGTGTTGTAACGGACCGACTCATCGATCGACACGCCCGCGAGCCGAATCGTGTTGATGACCATAGATCCTTCGCTCAGGCGTGGGATGAACTCACCGCCCATCTGGCTGCCGCGAAACCCCGCAACGCCGAGCAGCCCAAGAGCCACCAGTAGGACCAGCCACCGCGCGCGGATCGCCAGCCCGACAAGCCACCCGTACGTGCCGGTCATGGCCCTGCTGACGACGCCCTCTTTCGGCTTCGTGCGGCGCGGGAGGAAGTAGTAGGACAGGACCGGTGAGAGGAAGACCGCGACCAGGAGCGCTCCGATCAACGCGAAAATGAACGTCCACGCCATCGGCCGGAACATCTTGCCCTCGATGCCCTCAAGTGTCAGGACCGGCGCGAAGACGAGCGTGATGATGCCCATTCCGAAGACGATCGGTCTCACCACTCGCGAACTGGACTTCGCAATCGACTCCAGGCGCTCGTTGGCGGTGAGCTTCCGACCCAGCTCGCGCTGCCGTTCCTTGAGCGAGCGCAGATTCGCCTCGGTCATCACCACTGAGCCGTCGACAAGGATGCCGAAATCGATGGCGCCCAGGCTCAACAGGCTGGCCGCAATCGCGAACTCATACATGCCCTGCACAGCGAAGAGCATGGAGATGGGAATCGCCACGGCGACAAGCAGCCCGGCACGAACATTTCCCAGAAGAAAGAGCAGCACCAGGATGACGAGGATGGCCCCGATCACGAGGTTGTGCTTGACCGTCTCAATCACCTTCTCTACGAGAAGAGTACGGTCGTAGACGATGTCGACAGAGACATCGGATGGCAGTGAGGGGGTCAGGGCTTCAAGGCGCTGCCGAAGCTGTTCAGTGACGACACGGCTGTTCTCACCCATCAGCATGAAGGCGAGACCGAGGACCGCCTCGCCCTTGCCCGATGCCGAGACGGCGCCGCGGCGGATCTCGCTGCCGATCTCCACGCCTGCGACGTCGCGGATGTGCACGGGGGTGCCATCGCTCGATGCCACGACGATGTTCTCGATCTCTTCGATGGTCGAGACTCGCGCGAGCCCTCGCACGACACGAGCCTCGCCGGATGTCACGAGCTGTCCGCCACCGACATTGGCGTTGTTGCGCCGCAGCGCGTCAAGCACGTCATCCAGCGTGAACCCGAACTTGATGAGCGCCTCGGGCTCCACGACCACGTGGTACTGCCGTTCGAGCCCGCCCCAGGAGTTGACTTCCGCCACGCCGGGAACCTTGCGTAGTTCCGGCTTGATGACCCAGTCGTGGATCGTGCGGAGTTCCTCGATGGAACGCTCGGCGTCGTCCGAGCGCACGATGTAATGGAAAACCTCTCCGAGCCCTGTTGATATTGGCCCCAACTCGGGGCGACCGACACCCTCCGGCAACTCCACCGTCGAGAGCCGCTCCGTCACGTACTGCCGTGCGTCGATGATCGCGATGTCGTCATCGAATGTCGCGACGACCTGCGAGAAGCCGAACTTGGACACCGAGCGGACGTTCTGCAATCCGGGCAGACCTCCGATTGAGAGCTCAACGGGGAGCGTGATCTGCTGCTCGATCTCCTCAGGGCTTAGCGCGGGGGCCACCGTGTTGATCTGCACCTGGATCGGTGTCGTATCAGGAAACGCGTCAACCGGCAGTTGAATGAGTCGATAGACACCGGCGGCGGATGCGAGCGCGAACAGCAGGACGACCAGCACTCTGTTCTTCAACGAGAATTCGATCAGACGAGTCAGCATATTGGTCTCAGATCAGTCGTCCACGCAGCCGGCGCCGAGGCGTGACTTGAGGAACTCTGTTTTCATTGTGAAGCTGCCGTGTGTGACGACCGCGTCGGTCTCCACCAGTCCGTCCAGGATCGCGACCGTGCCCGCGGCGCCGGGAGGGCCGAGCGCGACGCGCCGGACGGCGAACAAATCCGGCTCCTGGCGGACGAACACGAATGGTGCGCCGTCTATGACATGTACAGACTCGTTCGGCACCAGGAGCGAGCCGCCCACCGTGTCCAGCACGGCGGAGACCTCCGTGAACATGCCGTGTCGGAGGACGCCTCGTTCATTGGGCACTGTGGCGCGAGCGCGAACCATGCGGGTCCGTTCATCGATCTGCGGGCTCACCCACGAAATCTCGCCTTCGATCTGGAGCTGGGGCAGGGCGCGCACACTGGCGAGAATCGGCCCGCCCGGTGCGATGTGCATGACTTGCTCTTCCGGAACAGCCAGCTCGATCCACATGGTGGACAAGTCGGCGATCTCGAAAAGGGAGTTGCCAGACCCGATGGCCTCACCGAGGACCGCGGTGCGGCCGATGACGGTCCCGTCGAACGGAGCCCGGACGAACAGGTCTGAAGAGGACTCCTGGCTCTTTGCGATGTGCTCGACCTCTTCTTCAGTGAACCCGAGGTTCAGCAGTTGCTGCCTCGTGCGCCGCACCGCGAGTTCAGCGAGGCGGTGTGCCGCCTGGGCCTCCTGGAAGTCCCGTCGTGCGGCGATATTCTCATCGACAAGGCGCTGCTCTCGCTCGAATGTCGTGGCTCTGACATCCTGCTCGGCGAGCGCCGAGAGGTACTCGGACTTGGCTTGCGCAACACCGACCGAGTTGACAACGGCCATGATCTGTCCGGCTTCAACCGCGTCGCCGACATCGACCCTAACATCGAGAAGCACACCGGGAGCAAGCGGGGTGACCTTGGCACGCATGTTCCCGTTATAGCGCACCTCGCCGAGCAACTTGAGTGATGAAGCGGCGTCTCCGCGGCCGGGGCGCTCTAGCGTGAGACCGGCCAATTCGGCGGACCGTGCTGACGGCATGCGCACCAAGAGTTCGCCACCGGCCTCTAGCGATGCAGCGAGCTGAGGTTGGCAGATCCCACACTCGATTTCGGGAACACCATGCTCGTTGCAGAACAACGCCGAGCCGGTCGTACTTGGTGCTGCCGACGCATCACCGCTCAGTTCGGGATTGCACAGATGGCACTCATCCTCGTACAGATGGTGTTCTTCGCAGTAGGGCCGCGACTTCTCTTCCAACTGTGGCTGGCAGATCCAGCAACGGTCCTCATATCGACTGTGTTCGGAGCACCAAAGCCGACCCGCCTCCCGCTTCGCGGGGTCGCAGATGAAGCACGTTTCATCGGCGCCGTGACCGTGAATCCCCGTGGACACTGTTTCGGTTTCTTCGCCGTCAGGAGCTCGCGACGGGTCGCACAGGAAGCACTCGTCCTCGTAGAGGAAATGCTCCGTGCAGTAGGGCCGCGAGGGGTCCTCCAGTTGCGGCTGACAGATCCAGCACCGGTCCTCATACCGGCTGTGTTCACGACACCAGAGCCGACCAGCGTCTCGCTTGGTCGGGTCACAGATGAAGCATGTGTCGCCGTCGGAATGCGCGTGCGCAGCCTGCGTGACTTGGGCACTGCCCGCGGCGTCCTCGCGATTGGGCGACTCCGAGTCCCTGTCACAGCCGGTGAGAACGAACACCGCGCCAGCAAGAACGGCGACAGATGTTGTTCGATACCAGTATGTTCTCATCGTCATTGTGTGTCTCCTTGGTGCTCATAGTCGATGGCATCATCCCCGCGCGTTGTGTTCAACGGAGAGGAAATCAAACCTTCCACTTGAACGAGCGCATGGTGATACTCCGCCAGTGCCTCCAAGCGCTGTATCTCTGTTTCAAATAGTGTTCGCTGGGCGTCGAGCACGTCCAGGTATGGGAGCTTGCCTTCGTCGTAGGCACGCCGTGTTGCCTCGTACGCATCGCGAGCAGCGGGAAGGAGGGCGGCGTCAATCGACTCAGCTTCGTAGAAGGCGGCCGTCACGCGGGCATGCTCACGTACAAGTCGGGTCGCGAGAGCCCACCTTGACGCACGGCCCTCAGCCAGCGCTTGAGCCGCACCGAGTCGGGCCGCCAATATCCCGCCCTGGTTCCGGTCGAACAACGGGATGGGAATTGAGAGCCCCCCGACGAACGCGCCGTCGTCGATCTCGTTGATGTACCGGACGCCGAGCCCCGCTGTAACGTCCGGCACCGCGCGGGCTCGTTCCAGCTCGACCTCCGACTTGCGTCGCTCCGTTTCAGCAACCCAGCGCTGAACCTCGGGATGGGCCTCGACCCGGTCGGTGAGTTCGTCCAGCAATGGCACATTCATGACCTCATCGAGCGAGCCGAGCACGGTCTCGAATGTGGGCTCGGTCTGGTCCCACATCGCGCTGAGTTCGCGGCGGGCCGCGTCAAGCTCACGCCGAAGGCGGTCGGCGGCGATTCGTGCTGACTCGCTTTCGAGACGCGCCTTGATCTCGTCGATGGGTGACACATCGCCGGCCTGAACACGTCGGTCGATGACCCGATGGCTCTCTTCGGCCAGCGCTCGCGCTCGCTCGGCAAACGCGACCTGTTGCTGGAGTTCAAGCACGCGCACACAGCGTGCCGCCGTCTCGGTCACGACGGCGAGACGCTCGGTTTCATAGTCGAGGGCAGCGACGCTCCAAGCGTGTTCGGCGACTTGGATGCGGTGATTGCGCTTCCCGCCGAGCTCGATGAGCTGGCTGAGCACGAGGGTGGTCTCCAACGCATCAGTGCCGCTGAGCGCGCCGCTACCGCCGAGGTTCTCCAACTCGATACCAACCTCGGGGTTGGGAGATAGACCGGCCTGCAATCGGTTCGCTTCCTCAAGCCGTGGTCTCCAGGCAGCCGCCCGGAGATCTGGATTCTGGAGGAGCGCCGCGGCAAGGGCACTCCTCAGCGTGAGATCACCGGAAATCTGCACGAGTGGAGACGCGTCCCCCTCCTCACCTGAGTCTGCCGGTGCCTGGTATCTCGGCAGGTCGCGCAAAAGCGGCCGAGACTCGGGCAGGTCGTACGCGAACGGCGAAGGGGCGCACGCGGGCATCATCGCGATCACACTGAAAATGGCAGCACCGAGCAATTTGGATGTTGGGTTCAACCGCATGGACTCCACTCGATTGGGGAAGGGCGCATGGCACATACCGAGCGCTGAAACCAAAAGCGCCTGCGAAGGCGCGTAGCCTCAGTTCATTCCCTAGACGAGCAGAATCACGGATCGCAGCTGATACACCTGGGCGACACGTGAGTCCGGTGGTCGCTGGATACATGCGACTTGACGAGGGGTCGCCCGAACAGTGGTGACACGGTCCAGCCAGAGAGTTTGAATATCAACTGGCCGATCCTCGCATTGGCCCTTCTTGTAGTCCCGCTCCACGGACACAAGAATGTTGTCTCCGATCGGTACGGACTCGCACCCACCCGAACACGTCAATACAACACCGGATTTGCGAGGCTCGGTTTCCATTCCCGGACAGGCGCAGTCGCATGACGCGCTACGGGAGCCTTCGGCATCGCAGCAGAGCTCATGTCCAAACTCAACACTGACCGTGCCGTCGGCACACACGCACAATGAACGCGGGATCAACGTGCCGCCGAGCGCGAACCAGACCGCGAGAAGAACCGAGATGACGGGGTGCATGCGCATAGACGAAAACGAGAATCCTCTCAGGCTTCCCCTTGACTATTACACCGTATCGTGTAATTGTCAAGGGGTGGTCCAGTCTTTCCCTGGCCGCCACCCGACGGAGGCCCCATGGACACCTGCAAGCCAAAGCCACCGCTCTCGAACCGCCAGCTGATCACCACTCGGGAGGCAGACAGCCTTGGAAGCCTATTCAAGAGCCTGTCGCACCCCACACGCCTTCGTCTCTTGCACGCCCTGATCCGGGCGGGCGAACTCGCAGTAAGCGAACTGGGCGACGAGGTCAAGATGTCCACTCAAGCGGTTTCAAATCAGCTCCAGCGTCTCGCCGACCTCGGCGTGGTCAGTGGCCGCCGCGAAGGACTTCAGGTCATCTATCGGGTCATCGACCCATGCGTCCCAGTCCTCCTCGAACGAGGATGGTGCCACATCGACGAGTACGAAGGGGCCAGTGTGGGGAATGCCCGCACCATGAGCAGTTGCTCGTGAGCTTCGATTCAGGGCCGCATGACCGCTTACGCGAAATAACGGATCAGACCCGGAGGTTCGACCTCAAGTCAACTATTCCGGCTAGCCGAGGTATACTCCCATAATGAGTCGGGCTCTGATTACGCACATCCTGCTAATCGCCTTCGGCGTTCAAGCCTTGCTTGCCGGGACTGGCGGGTTGATGCTCTGTCTTGGGGGAGGGCATGAGCACGGGCCTTCCGAGAGTGACCACTGTTTCTCTGCTTGCGCTCACGAGAGTGCCTGGCCAATTCCGTTCCCAGCGGACCACCAAGATGGTGATTGTCGCTGCAATGACGTGGAACTCCAGATTTCGGAGTTGCCAACGCTTCCACGCATCGACCTCGGCACCGTGGACATCGTCGTCATAGCACCGGCCATCGACTGGGGAGTTGTTCTCGTCGATTCCGGTCTCGGCCGTCGCGGCCCCCCGTTGCCACCGCCTGCTTGGTTTGATCCAGCCGGTGAGCAGCGACTCAAGCTCGTGTCGAGTGTTGTTCTAACCATCTGAATCCTGTCTGCATCCGCATGTACCGCGTCGTCGTTGCCGTCGCGGTTGTATTGCCGCGCTTGCAGACAGGAGAAACACCAAATGGACAACTTATCGAGCGCCCGTTTCTCGCGGGCGATCGCACCGGCGACGGGTGCAGCGCTGCTGTGTCTGTTGGCAGGGTGCCAGTCATACGAACGATCACCGCTGAATATCTCGGACTACCGCGACGGTATGGCCGCCCGGATTTCCGATGCCGAGCCTGTAGCCAGCTTCCTGGAGAGGCTGACCACTCAGGGGTGGGATGTACCAGATCGATTTGACCCTGCCGATGGGATCTCGTTGGCGGAGGGCGAAGTCCTCGCCCTCTTCTACAATGCCGACCTGCGACTCGCGCGCCTTGATGCCGGCGTAGCGCTAGCCAACTACGAGACCGCCGGCCTGTGGGAGGACCCGGAGTTCGGGTTCGATGGTGCAGAGATCCTCTCGCCCTCCGGCAGCCCGTTCGAGTTCGGACTGACGCTCAGTCTCACGATCCCGATCTCCGGCAGATTAGGCGTCGAGAAAGACCGAGCTGGGGAAGCGTACGAGGCCGAACTCCGCCGCATCGTTGATGCAGAGTGGACGAAGCGTGCGCAGGTTCGGTCTGCGTGGGCGGCATGGACCGTGAGCCTCAACCGCCTGAGTCTGCTCCAAGACACGGTGCAGCAGACCGAGCGAATCGTCGCGATCGCAGACCGCCTGGAACGCGCTGAGGAACTGACGCGCGTTGAAACACGTCTGCTGCGCGGGGCGTTGGTGCAGACGCGATCGGATGTCGCCCAAGCTCAGCGGGATGAGGTCCGGACAAGGGTTTCACTCCTCGGGCTGATGGGGCTGGCTCCAGACGCCGAGGTTCGGCTCCTCCCGGCCTTGGTTCTTCGGGAAATGCCGCCCATCGAAGACCCTATCCTGCGTCTCATCGAGTCGAACACGATGCTCGCGGTCCAGAGGGCTGAGTACCAGGTTGCTGAGGAGACGCTCAGGCTGGAAGTCCGCAAGCAGTACCCGGACATCTCGATCGGGTCCGGATACGGCAGCGAAGACAACGACGACCGACTGCTGCTGGGCGTCTCAATGCCCATCCCAAGTCTCAACGCGAATCGCGCGGGCATCGCAGACGCACGCGCCCAGCGAGAAGTCGCTAGGGCCACCGCAGAAACGACCTTTGAGCAACTCGCACGAGAACTCGCGAACGCTCAGGCCGAACTCGCTTCGATTCGGTCTCAGCTCTCGTTCTATCAGGACGAGCTCGTCCCCATGTTCGACGAGCAGACCTCGGAAGTGGACCAGCTCGCCGATTTGGGTGAGGTCAATACGTTCGTCCTTCTGGAAACGGTAGCGCAGACGTACGCCGCGAAGAGCAGGCTGCTCGACCTTCGAGCATTGGAGATCACAGCGGCAACCGAGATCGAGCGACTGCTCGGACCCGAAGAGGCTGCATCGCCCTCGCCTGTCGCATCGACCGCCGAGGACGAACCCGCCACAGATAACTCAGCACACAACCCGGCGCCAGGCCTCACGCCCGCCGAGGAGGCTTCGCGATGAATAGTATTCAACGGACGCTTGTCGCCGTCATAGCCGCGTTGGCGCCATTGACCCTGACCGCGTGCGACCGAGGCTCGAGCGACACCGATGCATCACACGCCGAGGGCGACGGGCACAATCACGCTGATGAGCAGGCCCCGAGCAACCCCAATATTGTCGCCATACCTGCTGCGGTGCGCTCGAACCTCGGCATCAGCTTTATCGAGGTTGAACGCCGACAGATCGAGCAGACGCTGCGCGTGCCGGGTCGGTTCGAGTATCTGCCTACGGCGCGCCGGGAGTACCGCACGGCGGTTCCAGGACGCGTGGAGCTGCTGGTCGAGCAGTTCGACCGGGTCGAAGCGGGGCAGCCGCTGTATCGACTCGACTCGCCCGCCTGGCGTGAGACGCAGCAGCAGCTCGCGGATGCGACCGCGCAGATCGAGCGGCTGGGCGCGCGGCTCGACACGTTCGAACCGTTGTTCGCCGCTCACCAGCAACACGAGGACAGCCTGCACGAGAGCGTGACTGTTTGGAACGAACGAGTCGAGCAGTTGCAATCGCTCCGTGAAGCAGGCGGCGGACGAGTTGATGAACTCGCTCAGGCACGGGCCTCGCTCGCGAGCACCCGAGCGGAACTCGCGGACGTGATGGAGAAGAAAGCGGAGCTGGCCGCCGACCAGCAGCAGACCCAAGCCGACATCCGCGCGGCTCGGGCGAGGCTGGACTACCTGCTCGACGGCGCGTCTGCGATCGTCTCACGTTCGCGCAGTGAGCTTGCAGACGAGGTTGAAACATCGCACGGGATGGAACCGCAGTGGGCCACGATTGCGATGATAGATATCACCGCGTCCGAGGCAGGTGTGGTCGAGATGCTCGGGCTCACCAATGGCTCGTGGGCTGATGAAAAGATCCCCGTGCTCACCGTTGTGCAACCCGACCGCTTGCGCTTCCGCGCTTCCGGCCTCCAGAGCGACCTCGGGGTGCTGCGTGACGGATTGCCGGCACGCATTGTACCCCCCACGCCTACAGCAACGGGGCGAGCGGTGCCGGTCACTGATTCCATGACCGGCACGTTGTCACTCGGGCTCGCAGGCGATCCAAATGATCGAACACTGGATGTCTATGTCGTTCCCGACGAACTCCGGCCGTGGGCACGCCCGGGGGTGTCCGCTCAGCTTGAGATTGTCACCGACGCTACGGCGTCTCCGGAACTCGCAATCCCGCTCGCGGCTGTCCAACGCGACGGTCTAACGCCCGTCATCTTCCGACGCAATCGTCAGAATCCGAATGAAGCCGTCCGCATGGAGGCAGACCTCGGCAAGAACGACGGGCGTTGGGTCGCGCTGCTCAGCGGCGTGCGTGACGGTGACGAGGTCGTGCTCGATGGTGCATTCCAGCTCATGCTGGCAACCAGCGGTTCTATCCAGAGGGGCGGACACTTCCACTCTGACGGCACCTTCCACGAAGGGGAGGATTGAGCCATGCTGAAAGCTGTCATCCGCTTCTCGCTTCGGTATTCGAGCCTTGTGCTCATCGCGGCTTTGATGGTCGTCGGCTACGCCGGCTACCGCCTGCCTCGCATGAGCGTCGATGTCTTCCCGGAACTCAACGCGCCCACCGTGACCATCATGGCCGAGTCCGGCGGGCTCGCTGCCGATGAGGTTGAGCAGTACGTCACATTCCCCATCGAGACCGCCGTCAACGGCATGACGGGCGTGCGGCGTGTCCGAAGCGCCAGCGCGATAGGCCTGGGCATCGTCTGGGTGGACCTCGACTGGGGAACAAATCTGTATGACGCACGGCAGCTCGTCGCCGAGCGACTTGTCACTGCCCGAGAGAATTTGCCCGACGAGGTCGAACCGTTCATCACACCGATCACGTCGATTGCTGGCGAGATCATGCTCATCGCGTTGTCCTCTCCCGATGGCGACGTGGACCCGATGACGCTGCGTTCCTATGCCGAGTTCGAGCTGCGCAACAAGATTCTCGCTGTCCCGGGGGTCGCGCAGGTCGTCGCCATCGGCGGTGAGCTTCCCGAGTACCAGGTCAACGTCGATCAGGAGCGTCTCCGCCTCTACGACCTGACAATAAGCGATGTTGTCTTGGCAGCGGGTGGTGCTCATAGCACAGCCAGCGGCGGTTACCTGGTCAATGTCGATAGCTTCGAGATACCAATCCGCCAGCAGAGCCGTGTGACACGGCCGGAAGACATCTCCAACACCGTCATCAAGTACCACGAGGGAGTGCCGGTGACCATCGGACAGGTCGCCGATGTTCGGCTGGGACCGGCGCTCAAACGTGGCACCGCATCCGAGGGAGGGGAGCCCGCCGTCATTCTATCGATCCAGAAGTCACCGGGCACGAACACCCTCGCGCTCACCGACCAGCTCGACAGCCTCTTTGATCAGGTGGAGCCCACTTTGCCCGCTGGCGTGGACCTCAACCGTGACGTGATGCGGCAGGCTCACTTTATCGATCGCGCTGTTCACAACGTGACCAAGGTGCTCGGCGAAGCGATCATCATCGTGCTGGTCGTCCTCGTGCTCTTCCTGATGAACCTCCGCACTACGCTCATCACACTCACCGCCATCCCGATCTCCCTCGCGGTGGGCCTGCTGATGATGGACGCCATGAGCCTCGGACTCAACGTCATGACCCTGGGCGGCCTGACGGTGGCGATCGGCGTGCTCGTGGACGACGCCATCATCGACGTCGAGAACGTGTTCCGACGATTGAAACAGAACCGGGGTCTTCCAGAGTCCGATCGTCGCCCGTTTGTTGAGGTCATCTTCGACGCCAGCAACGAGATACGTCCTGCGATGGTCTTCGCGACGGTGATCATCGTGATGGTCTTCGTCCCGCTGCTCTTCTTACAGGGACTCGAAGGGCGGTTCTTCCAGCCGCTCGCGTTGACGTACATGATCTCGATCCTGGCGTCACTCCTGGTTGCGCTGACAGTTGTCCCCGCGATGTGCCGCTTTCTGCTCAAGGGCCGACTGGGCGGCAAACACGAGGATCGCGACGGCTTTCTTGTGCGGCTGCTCAAACGAGCGTACGAGCCGACGCTTCGAGCTGCCATCCGGCTACGAGCCTGGGTGCTCGGGGTCGCGGGACTTGTCACCTTGGCCGCATTGCTGCTCGCGAGCACTTTCGGCACATCGTTCCTGCCCTCGTTCAACGAGGGCACCTTCACGGTGTTCCTCCTGGCTCCGCCCGGCACTTCAATTGTCGAGAGCGACCGCCTCGCAACCGAAGTCGAAAGACAGCTCGTCGAGATCGACGGCGTCCGCTCTGTCTCGCGCCGTACGGGCCGGGCCGAGCGTGATGAACACGCCGAACCAGTCAGCAACTCTGAGATCGAGGTGACGGTTGAGGCTGGGCGCGATCGGGATGACGTTCGCGAGGCCATCGACCGCGTGCTCGCATCGATTCCCGGCATCACCACGATGGTCGGACAACCGATCGAGCATCGTTTGAGCCATGTGCTCTCGGGAACGCCCGCGGCTATTGCGATCAATGTCTTCGGAGAGAACCTTTCTGAGCTGCGTCGCGTCGCCAAGGAGATCGAGGGCGAACTCCAGAGTGTCTCCGGTGCGCGTGATGTCAACGCGAACCGGGAGGTGATGATCACGTCACTGCCGATCCGCTACCGGCACGCCGAGCTCGCAGCGGTTGGGCTCAGCCCCGCCGACGCCGCTGAGCAAGTCCGAGAGGCGCTCTACGGCGAGGTCGTGGACACTGTGAACCAGGGTGTGCGCCAGTACGACCTCGTGGTCCGCTTAGCCCCCGAAGAACGCGAATCTGTCCGTCAGGTGCGCGACCTCCTGCTCCGCGGTCGGGGCGGTGCGACTATACGGCTGAGCGATGTTGCTGACATCGGGCCGGAGCGGTCAAGCAACCTCATCACGCGAGAAAACGCGCAACGCAAGGCCGTCGTCTCACTCAACGTGGCGGAGGGTTCGAATCTGGGCGACCTCGTCGCGCAGGTGCAGCAGAGTGTCGACCCGATCGTTCAGCGAGCCGGGATGACCGTTTCCTACGGCGGGCAGTTCGAAGCCCAGCAATCAGCATCCCGAACGATTCTCGTCGCCGGGGTTGCCGTCGCGCTCATCATGCTGATGCTGCTCCAAATCTCGACGGGTTCGGTCCGTGCCGCAGTCCTTGTCATGCTCAACATGCCGCTCGCGCTCATCGGAGGAATCGCGGCCATCTACCTCACCGAAGGCGGCGGAGCGATTAGCAACACCCTCGGGCTCATCGGCATCGGCGAGTACATCCCCCCGGTCATCTCCATCGCGAGCATGGTCGGATTCATCACCCTCTTCGGCATCGCCGTGCGAAACGGCATCCTGCTCATCAATCACTACAACCACTTGATGGAAGCAGAGGGTGTCCCTCACGGTGAAGCGATCGTGCAGGGGTCGATGGAGCGGCTCGTGCCGATCTTGATGACCGCGATCTCGGCCGCGCTCGGCCTTGTCCCGCTTGCGCTCGCGGCAGGGGAGCCAGGCAGCGAACTGCTCGCCCCACTCGCCATCGTCACGCTCGGTGGGCTGCTGACCTCAACGTTTCTGAATCTCATTGTTGTTCCTGCGGGGTATTCGCTCGTCTTTGGCCACAAGCCTGAGCAACGCCCCGCGAACCGTCCGTCCGTGTTGTCCCGATTAATCGGCGCACTGCGCCGGTCCAACGCCACTCTTACAAAGGAGTCTTGAAATGAACGATTTCGCCAAGATTGTCGTTGTGTCCTCGCTCGCCACCGGTCTCGCGTTCACCCTGCCCGGGTGCGGTGAGTCTTCATCGCCCAACGCATCATCTCACTCTGCCGACGATGGTCATGACCACGGCGAAGCGGGTCACGAAGGCCACGACCACGGCCCGGGCGAGCACGACGGGCATGACCACGGCGAAGAACGCTCGCTCGGAAGCGTTGTAGTTGGCGGTACCACACTAGATGTCTCCATTTCTGGGGATGTTGAGCCTGGTTCTGAGATCCACGTTGACCTCGAACACACCGGTGGCCCTGCTCCGGCAGCCATTCGACTCTGGATCGGGGACGAGGCCGGCACCGGCGCATTGAAGTCCAAGGCCGATGGGCATGATGACCACTTCCACGGACAGGCAGATGCCCCCGGAGACATCACCGGCGCATCGCTGTGGATCGAGGTCGAGGCGACAGACGGCACACGGACAAGCACATCGGTGCCTCTCGACTGATCGCCGATGGGTTCAGGTCATCAACATGGCCCAGCATCGGACGCCGGTTCAAGACGACTTGCAGCCGCTGTTGTCATCAACATGCTGCTCACGGTGGCGCAAGTGATCGGCGGGGCGCTCTCTGGAAGCCTGTCACTTATCGCAGACGCGCTGCATAACTTCAGCGACGCCGCGGGACTTCTTCTCGCGCTCTTCGCTCGTCGCATCTCCAAGCGCCCCGCTGACGAGCAGCGCACCTTCGGCTACCGCCGTGCCGAGGTGGTCGGGGGGCTGATCAACCTGACCTCGATCATGGTCATTGCCATTTATCTACTCATCGAGGCGGCTGGTCGAATGTTCAGCCGACCCGAGATTGACGGCTGGATGGTCGTCATTGTCGCTGGCATCGCGCTGATGGTTGATACCGCGACCGCAGCTCTGACGTACAGCATGTCCAAGGACAGCGTGAACATCAAGGCGGCATTCCTGCACAACCTCACGGATGCGCTGGCGTCCGTGGCAGTCATCATCACAGGTACTCTGATCATCTTGTTCGACTGGTTCTGGACGGACATCGTCGCCACGGCAGGCATCTCCGTCTACATCGTCTGGATCTCGTGGCCGCCGATGAAGCGTTGCATACGGATACTCATGCTAAGTGTTCCCGATCATCTATCTGTAGAAGCAATTGTCGAGAGCATCAGAGGAGTGGAAGGCGTTGAACAAGTCGCTCATGTTCATGTGTGGCCGATGAACGAACACGACGTATCGGTCGAGGCTCGGGTGGCAGCGATCGAGAACGGAAGTCTTGTTGCCGCCAACGAGCTCCGTTATCAGATCTATCAGATGCTCGAGGATCGATTCGGCATCACCCACTCAACCTTGGAAATCACCCCAAGCGGGGCACTAGATGGGGAAGAGCTAGTTTCTGAGCACTGACAGAATCTGAGTATCTTGAGTTGGCGTTTCCAGTACGGCCATGATCAACCCTTTGGACCGATGTCGGACACTCGCAATTGGAAACATCATGACGATGCCCGCAGCAGCAAGGGGGCTAGAGAGCACTACAAATTTGGACAATCGTGCACTACACAGGACGAGGACTCGCCCCAAAGGCGATGTAGTGCAAAACAAGAAAGTCCCGCAAAGCCTTGTTTTGCAAGGCTTTGCGGGACTTTCTTGAAAGCGGGTGAACGGATTCGAACCGTCGACATTCACGTTGGCAACGTGACGCTCTACCACTGAGCTACACCCGCCTGGGTTCCGAACATTCCCGTGTGAAGAAAACGTCGGTGGGGAACCTATATAGACGCGCCGCGGGGGGCTGTCAACGAAGAGTTTACTGAGAGGCGCGTGATCCTTCGCCGCGGGCGCGTTCGATGGCGGTCATGACGTCTTTGTTTGTGTATGCGTTGGCTATCCACGGCTCGGGGAGGCCAGGGCCGTAAATCGCGAGGGTCGGGATGCCGGTCTGGCCCAGGGCGCGGAGCTTGTCCCAGCCGGGGGCCTTGGAGCTGGTGAGGTCAGCAACGAGCGGCGTGACGCCGGTGCTGAGGAGTTCGCCGACCACGGGCTCGCGCAGCAGGACGGCGGACTTGAGCGCCTTGCAGTTCAGGCACCACTCGGCGGTGAAGTCGATCACCACGACCTGCCCGTTGTCGAGCGCGGTAGCGAGGGTTTCGTCGGTGAAGGGCGTCCAGAAATCCTTCTGCGCCTTGACAGTGACGTCGGCGGCGTAGGCGGTCGCGGCGCCGCCGAGCAGGAGCGCGACAACGGTGAACCCGATGCGCCGGAGCGGCTTCCTGGTGATGCCGAAGGTGCGGGCGATGAGCCACAGGCCGGCGAGCGCGACGAAGCCGGCCACCACCCACCAGTGCGCCACCTTGCCCCACCAGGGCAGCGACGCGGCGAGATCAGGTCGCTCGCTGACGAAGCCCAGCACGCCCGCTCCGACGAAGTACGCCGCGGCGGCGAGGAGCAGCAGACCCATCACCTGCTTCACAAGCTCGCTGGCCGGGCCGGTGCGGGGGATGGCATCGACCAGCTTGGGCTTGGCGCTGAGCACGAGATACGGGAGCGCCATGCCGACGCCGATGGCGGTGAAGATGGTCATGATGAGGTAGGGCGGCATCGCGGCCGAACCGGCGAGCAGCGCGCCGGCGACAAAGCCGAAGCAGGGCAGCCCCAGCACGGCGGTCATGATCCCGAAGAGAAACGAGCCCCACGCGGAATCAGCGGTGGGGTTCACGGCGTAGGCCTTCTGCGGCAGCTTGATCGAAAACAGCCCCATGATGCCGACGCCCATGAGGGCGATGAGCAGGCCGATGCCGAGCGTGACCCACCAGATGCCGAAGAGGCGGGAGGGGTCGGTGAACTCGGCGAAGAGCACGACGGGCAGGCCGATCGCGACCCAGAACGCCACGACGCCGAGCGCCATCCACAAGCCGAGCATCAAACTCTTGCCGGGGGTGTTGGCGTGCTGGCTGATGGCCATGACTTTGATGGGGATCACCGGCAGGACGCAGGGGGTGAGGTTGAGGATGAAGCCGCCGATGGCGGCGAGGAGCGCAGTGATCAGGATGCCGAGCGCGCCGGTGGTCGATGGGAGCCTGATCCCGAAGAATGTGCGCGCGGGCGCGTCCGATGCGGCCCCGGCGGGGACGGCGGAGAGGTCCGAATACACGCTGGGGTCAAAGCCGGAAAAAAGCGCACCGGGCGCGGCGACCTCGGCGTTGGGGTCAACCGTGATGGTGATCGGCAGGGTGACGAACTCGGGGGCGAGGCAGGTGGTGTCGTCGCAGGCCTGGTAGTTGACCTCGATGTTGAGGGTGTACTCGCCCGGCTCGGCGGAACTACTGATCAGGAGCGGGAGGTAGACGACGGACTCGCCTGAGTAGGTCATGACCTCGACGACGCCGCCGCCCATGGGGTCGGCGACGGGGGCGGGGTGGGGCTCGGGCCACTGGGGGCGCCCGGCGCCTTCGAGCCAGTCGGGGACTTCAGCAAGTTCGACTGTCGTGCGGATGGCGAAGTCGAAGCCATCGGGGAGGACGTCCTGGTCGGCGGAGGGCCAGGCGTGCCAGCCCTCGCGGAAGTCCATGACGACAGCGAGGGCGAGCTGGTCGCCCGGGCTGACGCTCGTGCGGGCCGCCTCGACGCGGAGCGTGGCGGCGGGTTCATCGGAAGGGAAGGCGCTGCCGGGGCGGGCGAAGGGGTCGTCGGGTGAGCCGAACTGGGCTAGTGCGGTCGACGAGGCCAGCAGGAGGACGGCGGTCAGGAGGGTGTGTAGGGGGCGGGGCATCATGGAAGTCTAAGGCGCGGGGGCGGGCTGGTATTCCGGGAGCGGCTGGAGGGTGCGCGCGCGGTGGTCCGATAGAGGATGCGGCGGGAAACCTTCTTATGAGCGACGTCCTCAACCAGAACGACATCGACTCGCTGCTGTCTGCGCTGGATTCGGGCGAGGTGGTGGAGGGTTTTGATCGCCCGTCGATCTTCTCGCGGCGGCGGAAGCGGGATCTCGAGACGATCGAGATCAAGGCGTACGACTTCAAGCGCCCTGAGCGCGTCAGCAAGGATCAGATGCTGGCGCTGCAGCAGCTTCACGAGAACTTCGCCCGCACCTTCGGGGCCTCGCTTTCGGGGTTCCTGCGGATGATCGTGGAGATCCACATCGCGAGCTGCGAGCAGATGACGTACGGGGAGTTCATCGCGGGGCTGCCCAACCCGACGAGCTTCAACCTGATCAACGTAGACGAGCTCGAGGGGCAGATGTGCCTGGAGCTGTCGCCGCTGATCATTTATCCGATCATCGATCGGCTGCTGGGTGGGAACAACCGGGATCTCTTCATCCCGCAGCGCCCGCTGACCATGATCGAGCAGCGGCTGATCGCGCAGATCATCGAGCGGGCGCTCTCCGGGATGACCGAGGCGTGGGCGGGGGTGCGGGAGCTGAACTTCACTCCCGGCGACAGCGAGTCGAACCCGCACCTGGTGCAGATCGTGCCGCCCAACGAGGTGGTGATCGTGGTGACGTTCGAGCTGAAGATGGCGAACCGGGCGGGGGCGGTGAACCTGTGCATCCCGTTCAAGGTGATCGAGCCGCTGATGGAGGATCTGAACGCGCAGCAGTGGTTCAGCTCGGGGGTGTCGGCGGATTCTGAGAACCTCACGCGGCGGCTGAACGAGAACCTGTCGCGGGCGACGCTGACGGTGACGGGGCTGCTCGCCGAGACGACGATCACGATGCGGGATCTGCTGGGCCTGAGCGTGGGGGACATCGTGGCGACGGAGAAGCCGGCGTCGCAGCCGGCGGTGGTGGTGGTTGAGGGTGAGAAGAAGTTCGTGGCGAATCTGGGGCAGATTGATGGGACGCGGGCGCTGAAGGTTTCGAAGAAGTTGACGGTTTCGGATCGGCTTTAGGGACTAAGAAGAGAGAGATAGCCCAGTAGGCCCTCACCCCGGCCCTCTCCCCGGGGGAGAGGGAGGGGATGGCGGTTGCAAGCAACCGCCTTACGGGATATTCGGAGGCTCGCTGCGCTCGCGTTTTTTAGACCCCTCACCCTGCCCTCTCCCCAGCGGGCTGGGGAGAGGGTGGGGAATTGGCATGAGTATTCACGAAGACACTGGCAGCGAGCTGCCAGTGGCACCCAGAGGGAATTCGTGGCACCCCGAGGTGGGTCACCCTGGATTGGGTGGGTTTGATTTTTCTTTGGTGAGATGGGTAGACTGTGTGGTTCGTTGAGGGCGGTTCCGCTCTCTGAGTCATCGTCAAGGAAAGGCTTGCCCGACATGCAAGTGACCCGGAAGTCATGACTCCCCTGCCTCCCCGAGGCGACGCCCGTTTCGGCGCCACCGTCGGGCAGGGTTTCCTTTTGGAGCCCTGCCGATGAGGTGAGCCGGCGACGAGCCTGGACGCCCGCCTGCGCGATGCGGCGGCGACCTCGGGGACCACGCGCGTCTTTGACGTTCGTGGTCTTTGTCGTTTCAGGGGCGTAGTGGGTTCGGGTCGCGGGCTGAACGGCGACATTCAGGTAATTCGGTGAGGGCCGGAGGGCTCTCGACAATCAAGCTCTAGCTACGGAGGCGGAAGCCCATGAGCGTGAACGCTCAAGAGATGCTGCGGATTTTGGACTCCATCGCGCGCGATCGCGGTGTGGACCGTGAGCTCCTGATCTCGGATCTGGAACTCGCGATGGTGTCAGCCGCGCGGAAGTTCTACAACACGCTGGACACGGAAGAGTTCGCGTGCACGATGGACCGGATGACGGGGGAGATGACGCTGACGCGTCATGGTGAGCCCGTGGAGCTTGATCCGGGGAGCTTCGGGCGGATCGCGGCGCAGACCTTCAAGCAGGTGATGATTCAGAAGTTCCGCGAGGACGAGCGGAACACGATCTACGACGAGTTTTCTCAGCGGGTGGGCGAGATCGTCTCGGGCGTGGCGCAGCGCTACGAGGGCGGGTCGCTGGTGGTGCAGATCGACCGGGCCGAGGGGTTCATGCCGCGGTCGGAGCAGATCCCGGGCGAGCAGTTCATGGCGGGTGACCGGATTCGGTGCCTGCTGCTGGACGTTCGCGAGCAGGGCAACCAGGTGAAGATCGTGCTGTCGCGCGGGCATGAGGACTTCATCCGTCGGCTGTTCGAGGTCGAGGTTCCCGAGGTGAACGAGCGGATTATCGAGCTGAAGGCGATGGCGCGGGAGGCCGGGTTCCGGACGAAGGTGGCCGTGGCTTCGATCGACTCGAAGGTGGACGCGGTGGGCGCGTGCGTTGGCGTGCGCGGGTCGCGTATCCGGAACATCGTTGATGAACTGAACGGCGAGAAGATCGACATCGTTCGCTGGAACGAGTCGTCGCAGGTGCTGATTCAGAACGCGCTGAAGCCGGCGGAGGTCGCGGAGATCTCGCTGTGCTTTGAGCTTGGGCGTGCGACGGTTGTGGTGCCGGACGATCAGCTTTCGTTGGCGATCGGCAAGCGGGGGCAGAACGTGCGGCTCGCGGCTCGGCTGACAGGCTGGGACGTTGACATCCTGACGCCGGTGGAGTTCGACAAGGGTCTGGACATCATGTCCAAGACGCTCGAGGGCATCGAGGGCGTGACGGAGGAGATGCTCGACAAGCTGGCGGCGCTCGGGATCATCAGCGTGTTTGACGTTGAGGAGATCGGTGCGGAGCTGCTGGTTGAGCAGATCGGCGCGGACGAAGAGCTTGCGGAGCGGATGGTCGAGATTTCGTCCGCGAAGGCGAAGATCGTCGCGGAGGAGCAGGCGAAGGAGAAGGCCGAGGCCGAGAAGCGGAAGGCGGAGGAAGAGCAGGCGGCGGCGGCGCTGCTTGGCGGGCCCTTGGACAAGGCGGCGGACAGCGGGGCCGCGGACATCCTTGGCATCGGTGGCGGTGGCGAGACGCCGACGGACCCGGAGAAGCTGGAGAACATTTCCGACGCGTCTGCTGATGCGGGCGCGGAGGCGGTGCTTTCGGGCTCGGCTCCGGTGTCTTCTGATGCGATGAAAGACGACGCGCCGGCGGCGCCCTCGGGGGACAACCCGACGGAGGACGCCGGCGATGAGAACGTGAAGGCGGCGAAGACGGATCCGGACGCGGAGGCGATCACCGAGAACGCGGTGGAGGAAGCGCTGGAGCCGGAGAAGCAGGACTCGCAGGCGTAAGTGAAGTGAACGGACGGACGCAGGGACGTTTAGATCGATCCAGGTCGGGGCGGGTGAGCCTCGCAGAGCGGAGTGGATAGTGGCGAAGCGCATCTTTGAGATCGCACGAGAGCTTGAGGTGAAGTCCAAGGCCGTGGTGCAGAAGTGCCAGGACGAGGGCATCCCGAACATCAACAACCACATGTCCAGCGTGTCTGCGGGGCTTGAGGCGACGATCCGCGAGTGGTTCAGCGGCGGCGAGGAGGGCGGCATGGCGACTGCGGTGCAGACGTCGAAGGCCGTTGATCTGGCTGAGGCGCGGGCGAAGCGGAAGGCGGTTCACTCGAAGGCGAAGCCGAAGGCCAAGGCCAAGGCGAAGCCGGTTGAGGAGACTGTCGAAGAGAAGCCGGAGCCTGAGAAGAAGCCGGAGCCCAAGAAAGTTGAGCCTGAGAAGGCGGCGGAGACGCCCGCGGCTGTGACGGCGGCGCCTGTTGCTGGCGCGGCTGCTGCTGTGACAACAGACGATGGCGGGGACGCGCCGGTGAAGGCGGATGCGTCTGACGCTGATGGCGGCGAGGAGAAGCCGCGTGTTGCGGCGTCGGCTCCTGAGAAGCCGGACGCGCCCGAGGCGCCGCCGCAGATGAATGTGCCGACGCGTCCGAAGGTGGTGTCGCCGGCGGGTCCGCAGCTTGAGGCGAAGAAGCCGGCGAAGCTGTCGGGGCCGAAGGTGGTGCGTGTGGAGGCGCCTGAGCGTGTGGAAGCGCCGCGGCGTAGTCGTCCTGCGGCGTCGTATGGCGGTCAGCGCGGCGGCGGTGGGGCCGGTGTGGCGACGCCCGACATGGTCCCGGGCGGGCCCGGGCAGGGTGGTTCACCGCGGCGGAACAAGCGCCGGCGCGGCGGTGATCGTGACAGCGGCGGCGGTGATAGCGGGAGCTACCGCAAGCAGGATCTGATCGAACGCGAGCAGCGGCTGAATCGGGCGCCGGGGATGCTGCGGCAGCGCCGGCGTCAGGAGAAGCTGCGTCAGCTCAACAAGATGGAACGCCCGGCCACGCTGGCGGAGACGGGCGGCACCGTCAAGATTCAGGCGCCGCTGACGATCAAGGACTTGTCCGCGGCGACGGGCGTGAAGGCATCGGACATCATCAAGAAGCTGTTTTTGCAGGGCGTGATGGCGACGGTGAACTCGCCGATCGAGGTGGAGCAGGCGGAAGAGGTGATGATCGACTGGGAGATCGAGCTGGAGGTCGAGCAGCGGGCGACGGCTGAGGAGAAGGTTCAGCAGGACTTTGCGGATCGGGAGATGTCGGACGAGCGTTCGCGCCCGCCGGTGGCGACGATTCTGGGTCATGTGGACCACGGGAAGACGTCGCTGTTGGACCGGATCCGCAGCGCTAAGGTGGCGGAGGGCGAGGCCGGCGGGATCACGCAGGCGACGAGCGCGTTCCGGGTGCCTTTGGAAGTCGGCGGCGAGGAGAAGACGGTTGTGTTCCTCGACACGCCGGGGCACGAGGCGTTTACGTCGATGCGCGCTCGCGGTGCAAATGTGACGGACATTGTTGTTCTTGTTGTCGCGGCGGATGACGGGGTGATGCCGCAGACGATCGAGTCGATCAACCACGCGAAGGCGGCAGAGGTTCCGATCGTTGTCGCGCTGAACAAGATCGACAAGGCGGAGGCAACGGACGCGAACATCCAGCGGGTGCTGGGTCAGCTCGCGGAGCATGATCTGAACCCGACGGAGTGGGGCGGGAGCACCGAGGTGATCCGCACCAGCGCCGAGACCGGGCAGGGGATCGAGGAGCTTCTCGAGACGCTGGATTACCAGGCGCAGCTGCTCGAACTCACCGCGGACTTCGGCGGTGCGGCGCGAGGGACGGTGGTCGAGTCGCAGTTCCAGGACGGTCGTGGGCCGGTGATCAACGCGCTGGTGCATGACGGCGAGCTGAACGTCGGCGACTTCATGGTGTGCGGGCCGGCGTTCGGGCGCGTGCGCGACATTCTTGATGACCGGGGCGAGAAGCTGGAGAGCGCGGGGCCGGCGATGCCGGTGCAGCTCTCGGGGCTTTCGGAGCTGCCGGACGCGGGCGAAAAGTTCTACTGCGTTGATTCCTTGAAGAAGGCGCAGGAGGCGGCGGATCAGCGGAAGCAGCGCGACCGCGAGAAGGAGCTGGCGGCGCCGAAGGCGGTGACGCTCGAGTCGATGCTCGGGAAGATGAAGGAAGGCGAGATCAAGCAGCTGCGCGTGATCATCAAGGCGGACGTGCAGGGTTCGGTGGACGTCTTGCGCAAGAGCGCTGAGGAGATCCAGTCGGACGAGGTGCGCGTGAGCGTGCTGCACGCGGCTGTGGGCGGCATCACGGAATCTGACGTGACGCTGGCGGCGGCGTCCGAGGCGGTGATCATCGGGTTCAACGTGATCCCGTCGAGCCGGGCTCGTCGCGACGCGGATGACAAGAACATCGAGATCCGAACGTACCAGGTGATCTACGACATCGTGGACGACCTGAAGAAGGCGGCGGAGGGCTTGCTCGATCCGGAACTTCGCGAGGAGGTTCTTGGGCACGCGGAGGTCCGCGAGGTCTTCAAGATCTCGAAGGTGGGCGCGATCGCCGGTTGCTACGTGACAGACGGGACGATCGAGCGGAACGCGATGATCCGCGTGACGCGCGACGACATCGTGATCGAGCAGAACCGCGTGCTGGAGCAGCTCAAGCGGTTCAAGGACGACGCGAAGGAAGTCCGGAACGGTCAGGAGTGCGGCATGAAGATCGTCGGGTACGACGACATCAAGCAGGGCGACATTCTTGAGTGCTACCGGGTCAAGGAGGTCAAGCGGACGCTCTGATGGTGGTGGGCGTGATGCAGTTCGAGCTTCATCTGCCGGGGTCGCGGTCGCTCAAGGACAAGCGGCGGGTGGTGAAGAGCTTAAAGGACCGGTTGCATCGTCACCACATGGTCTCGGTCGCGGAGATCGAGGCGCTGGATCACCCGCGGATCGCGATGATGGGACTCTCGATGACCTCTAACGACGCTCGTGTGATTCATCGCTCGTTCGATCGGATTACGGAGAAGTTGCGCGCTCTTGGGGACGCTCGGCTGGATTCGGTGTCGCGGGAGATTCTGGACGCGGATCAGCTTCCGGCTTCTGAGTCGCTGTGGGATGAGAGCGAGCGTCGGGAGGAGCGGGCGTGAGCGGCGGGCGGCGCACTGATCGGGTGAACTCGCAGCTGCAGAAGGCGGTGCAGCAGGTGATCACGCGCGGGCTGCAGGACCCGCGGGCGCGGGGGCTGATCACGGTGACGCAGGTGGAAACCTCGAAGGATCTGCGGGACGCGACGATCCGGGTGAGTGTCTTGCCGCACGATCATGAGGATCTGACGCTGCACGCTCTGAAGGACGCGTCGAAGCACATCCGGCGGGAGGCGGCGGAGCTGATGGCGATGCACCGCCTGCCCGCGTTTCATTTCAAGCTTGATTCTTCGCTGCGGAAGCAGGCGGAGGTGATCGAGGCGCTTGCGCGGGAGCGCGGGGGCGCCGAGACTGATTCGGATTCTGAGGAAGGGACCAGCCCGTGACGCCAGCCGACGCCCGCGATCTCAGCGCGCTTTTGAAGCATTTGAAGTCTCAGTACAAGGACGCTGAGGCGTCCGGCCCGTCTGATGATCCGTACACGGACCCGGTGGAGCACCTGCTGTGGTCACTGCTGATCTGGGAATCGACGGCGGTGAAGGCGCGGGAGGCGTACAAGCGTCTTGTTGACGCGGCGTCTGATCTGAACGAGCTGCGGGTGATGCTGAAGTCGGAGTTCGAGGATCTGCTCGGGCCGCGGTACCCGATGGTGAGCGAGCGGGCGGCGCGGATCAAGATGGCGCTGAACGACGTGTACAACCGCGAGCACGACGTGACTATGGCGCACCTGCACAAGGAGCAGAAGCGCGAGGCGCGGAAGTACCTGGACACGATCGAGGGGCTGCCCCCCTTCTGCGCGGCGCGGGTGATGGCGGTTTCGCTGGGTGGGCACGCGATCCCGGTGGACGAGCGGCTGCGGGAGCGGCTGGTTGAGGCAGGCGTCGCGGATGAGAAGAGCGACGCGGTGTCGCTGATGGGGTCGCTGGAGCGAGCGGTGAAGGCGGCGGACGGGCTGGAGGCGATCGCGCTCTTTGAGGAGTGGATGGGGGATCCGAAGCCGAAGGCGATGAAGAGCACGAAAAAGGCGCCGGCGAAGAAGAAAAAGACGGCGAGCAAGAAGGCGTCATCCAAGAAATCACCGTCACGGAAGAAAACCACGAAGAAGCCGACGCGTAAGACTAAAGGATGACTTGCGGACGCTGGGCGTCCCACGGAGGTGAGATGAGCACAGCCCGCGTCGCGCTTACGAGTTGGTTCCTTGCCCTGCTCACGGCTGTTCTGGTCGTTGGGTGTGGTTCGGCTGAGAAAGCGGGTCTGGCTGAGCAGGCGGAGCGGGAGAGCGGGCGGGAGGCAGCGGGGACGTTCGTGGGCGTGGCGACGCCGCCCGGGCTTGCGGCGGAGCGGTTTGCGCCGGCGACGGGTGAGCTGGCGCGGGCGACGCTGGACGAGATCTACGAGTCGGCGCGGGTGGAGACACCCGATCAGGGCGAGCCGGATGAACGGGCGCTGCGGCGGTACATCGCTGGGCGGTCGGCGCTGGTTGATGGCGACGCGCGCCGGGCGGTGGGGCTTTTGGAACAAGCTGTCGAGGCGGATCCGGAAGCCGCGGCGGCGTGGCGGGACCTGGGCGAGGCGCGGCGGGCGGCGGGCGACCGGTTCGGCGCTGACGCGGCGCACCGTCGGGCGCTTGAGATCAACCCGAACGAGCGGCGGAGTCTGCTGAGGCTTGGGCTGGAGGCCGCGACGCGGCGGGACTTTGAGCGGGCGGTGGAACTGCTGGCGCGGATTGATCTGTTCGCGCACCCGGGCGATCCGGCGGAGCCGGCGCTGGTGCGGGCGGCGCTGGGGCAGTCGCTGATCGAGACGGGGCGCTTGGCGGCCGGGGCGGAGCTGCTCGCGCAGGGGGTAGACCTGCCGGAGTTTTTCGGGCGGCCGACGCTGTATGCGAACGAGTTGGGGCTGTTGTACCGCTCGCGGGCGGAGTCGTGGACGGCGGCGGGCGACGCGTATGTGCGGCTGGATGATCCGGCGATGGCGCTCGGCGCCTATGAGCGGGCGGCGGAGTTGCCGACGTTTGACGCGGTGGGGCTCTTGTCGCGGCGGATGTACGCCTTGCTGGCGGCGGGGCGGCCTTCGTCGGCGGGGGCGGCGCTGGTTGAGGCGGTGACGGCGGAGGGGCTGACGCTTGAGGATCAGCACATCGCGTTGATCGGGTATCTGCGGGAGGCGGCGCCGGCGCGGGCGCGGATCGGGGCGTCGATCGAGCGCGAGCTGGTTGAGGCGGCGGAAGGTTTGTCGGCGGAGGAGCGGCGTGCGGTCGCGGGGCGCTTGGCGCTGGCCCGGGCAGCGGCGCTTGAGGATGACGCCGCGGCGGTGGTGTTGCGCGAGCGGCTGGCGGCAGCGCCGGGGGATCTGGACGCGATCCGACAGCTTTTGGCGAGGACGGGGGACGGGTCGGCGGCGGCACTGGCGGAGCAGACGGCGCGGCTGATTGATGCGAGCCCTTTGAACGAGCGGGCGTACACGCGGACGGCGGTGCGGCTGGCGGGCGGGGCGCAGGAGCTTTTGGATGCGCTGCCGGCGGAGCTTGAGTCGCAGGGCGGGGCGCTGCTTCGGGCGCGGCTTCTGGGGCGGCTTGGTCGGGTGGATGAGGCGGAAGAGGTGTTGACGGATGTGATCGGTGAGGATGCTTCCTTCGCGCCTGGGGTTTCGGCGCTGGCTGAGTTGCTGCTGGCGCAGGGGCGGGTTGAGGAAGCGGCGGTGGTTGTTGATCGGCTTGATGCTCGGGCGGGGGAGCCGGCGCTTCTGGCGAAGGCGCAGGGGCTCGCGGGGACGGGGCGAGTGACGCGGGCGGTGGAGTTGCTTACGGAAGCGGCGGATGAGGCGGGGGCTTCGGCGGTGGTGGCGTATCAGTTGGGGTCGCTTCTTGAGCGGCTCGGTGATGCCGAGGGGGCGGCGGCGCGGTACGGGCAGGCGGCTTCGGTTGATCCGTTGCTTGAAGAGGCGCACGCGGCGCGGATTCGGCTCTTTAGTCAGAACGGGGCGCTGGCGGATCGGGAGAAGCTGTTCGCGGCGGTGCGGGATCTGCGGGGGGCGATTCCTTCGGCTCGGACACTGCGGTGGCTGCGGGCGCAGGAGCTGGCGGCGAGCGGGCAGTACGGAGCCGCGGAGCGGGCGCTGCGCGATCTGGCGGAAGAGGGCGACGACCCGCTGGTTGAGCGGGCGCTGGTGGCGGTGTGGATCGGGACGTCGTCCGGGGATACGGCGGAGGCGTGGCTGCGGGAGAAGCTGGAGGATCGCCCGGGGGACGCTGGGTTGATGGGGCTTCTGGCGAGGGCGCTGGCTGCGCAGGGGAAGCACGAAGAAGCGGCGGAGGAGTTGCGGGCGGTGCTGGATCGGCGACCGGAGGACGCGGGGGTGTCGCTGCAGCTTGAGGGGCTTTTGCGCGAGCAGCTTGGTCGGCCTGAGGAGGCGGATGAGCTGGCGCTTGCGCGGCTGGAGAACGCGCCGCCGTCTGTTGCGGTTGGGTTGCAGGAGGCCGGGGTGTGGTTGCGGCGGGAGCGGTACGCGGAGGCGGCGGAGGCTGTTGAGCGTTCGGTGCGCCGTGCGGGGCGGGTGACGCCCGAGGAGCTGCGCGGGTCGCTGGCGGTGGCGCAGTCGATCGGGAACCGGTCGCAGGAGGACGCGGCGCTGCGGGGGCTGGCGGTGGGGATTCTGGACGCGCTTGGGGAGCTGGACACGGAGCTGCCCGAGGGGGCGCACCGGCTGCGGGCGATTCTTGTCGTGCTTGACGGCGGGACTCCCGAGGAGGCGCGGGCGGCGGTGGCGCGGGCGTACCGGGACCTGGGCGGCGAGGCAGATGAGACGGCGCGGGCGGCGGCCCAGGCGTTCGTGCAGCAGGAACGGCAGGAGGACGCGGCGGCGTTTGTGGAGTCGCTCGTCGTGTCGCAGGCGGCGGTGAACGAGACGCTGGTGTCGCTGTGGATCGGGCTGGTGGCGCAGTTCCCGAATCCTGAGAGCGCGGAGCGGATGATTGATTTCCTGCTGGAGCGCCGGGCGGCGGAGGCGACGCTTCAGCGGGTGTTTACTCGGGAGATTGATCTCACTGAGCAGGAGGCGGCGGGGGAGCTGGCGCACGCGATGGCGCAGCAGTATGGCGGGGGCGTGGACGACGAGGCGGCGGAGGCGATGTACCGGGTGGCGCTGCGGCATAACCCGCGCCATGTGATGGCGAACAACAACCTGGGGTATCAGATGCTCGTCGAGCGGCGGAACTTGGCCGAAGCGGAGCGGATGATCGAGATTGCGTATGAGGGCGAGCCGAACTCGGCGGCGGTGGTGGATTCGTTGGGGTGGGCGCGGTACCTGCGGGGGGTGATCGAGGACGAAACGGACGAGATGGGGCTGGTGGTGCGCGAGGGGGCGATCGGGTTGCTGGAGCGGGCGGTGGAGATCGGCGTCGGCGAGAGCGACCCGGGGGTGTTTGAGATTCGGATTCACCTGGGGGACGCGTACTGGCGGGCGGGGCGCGAGGAGCTGGCGCTCGAGCAGTGGCGGATGGGGCGCGTCGCGGCGCAGGCGCTGGTGCAGAACATCGGTGTGAACGCGCCGCCTGAGATCACGGAAGCGATCGCGGGGGCCACGGCGCGGCTGGAGGCGGCGGAGATGGGCGCGGCGCCGCCGGTCGCGGCGCTGGCGGATGAGGCTGGCGAGGGCGCGCAGGCGCTCGAGACGGCGCCGGGCGAGGCGCGGTAGAACACGCGACGGTTTTCAGGATCGATTCAGCAGGAGAGCAGCGGTATGGCCGGTCATAGTAAGTGGGCGAACATCAAGCACCGCAAGGCGCGTCAGGACGCGGTGAAGGGGAAGATGTGGAGCAAGTGCTCGAAGGCGATCATGGTCGCGGCGAAGCAGGGCGGGATGGACCCTGACGCGAACCTGTCGCTGCGCTACGCGATCGAGGAGGCCAAGGCCGCCAACATGCCCAAGGACACGATCGAGCGGGCGATCAAGAAGGGCGCGGGCGAGCTTGGCGGGGCGGATTACGAGTCCATCCGCTACGAGGGGTACGGCGCCGGGGGCGTGGCGGTGATCGTGGACGCGCTCACGGACAACCGCAACCGGACGGCGCCGGAGGTGCGGACGGCGTTCACCAAGCATGGCGGGAACATGGGGACGTCGGGGTCGGTTGCGTTCATGTTCGAGCAGCGCGGGATCATCTCGATCGAAGAAGACAAGACGAGCGAAGAGCAGATCATGGAGCTCGCGGTCGAGGCAGGCGCCGACGACGTGGAGCGCGAGGACGGGGTGTGGACGATCAGCACGGACCCGACGCTGTTTCTTGATGTGAAGGCGGCGATCGAGGCCGCGGGCGTCGAGATGGCGACGAGTGAGGTGACGATGGTCCCGACGAACCCGGCGGAGCTGGAGTCGGGGGACGCGACGAAGGTGATGAAGCTGATTGATGCGCTGGAAGATCTGGATGATGTGCAGAAGGTGTATACGAACGCAGAGTTTACGGAGGAGCAGCTGGCGGGGATGGAGGGATAGTCCGCTCTTGGGTGGCACTGGCAGCTTGCCTGCCAGTGGTTGCGCGTTTCATCCAACAAAAACACTGGCAGCGAGCTGCCAGTGGCGCCCGGATGGGCGGTATCCGGATTGATCAGCTTGCGGCGAGGAGTTCGTTGAGCTTTGTTACCAGTTCTTCGTCGCCGGGTTTGGTGCGGGGGCCGAACTTGGCGACGACCATGCCATCGCGATCGACGAGGTATTTCTGGAAGTTCCAACTGACGGCGCCGCCGATCGGGTCGGGTTGGCCGGTGAGCATCTGGTAGAGGGGGTGCTTGTCGTCGCCCTTGACGCTGATCTTGGCGAACATGGGGAAGGTGACGTCGTATTCGGCGGAGCAGAACTGTTTGATTTCGAGGTTGGAGCCGGGCTCCTGGCCCATGAAGTTGTTTGCGGGGAAGGCGAGGACGGTGAAGCCCTCGTCCTTGCGCTCGCGGTAGAGGGCTTCGAGGGCTTCGTACTGGGGGGTGAGGCCGCACTTGCTGGCGACGTTGACCATGAGGATGACGTCGCCGCGGTAGTCGTCGAGGTCTTTCTCGTTGCCGTCGATGTCGGTCATCGTGAAGGCGAGGGCGTCGGCGTCTTCGGCGGGGGTGATGTTGGAATCGGCCCAGGCGCGGGCGGCGAAGAGACCGAGGATGAGGAGGCCTATGAGGGCGGCGGTGATGATGAGGATGGTCTTTGTTGGCATGGGGGTTTCCTTTGGGAGGTGGATTGTATGCGTGGCCTCTCTGGGTGGCACTGGCAGCTTGTCTGCCAGTGGTTGGGGGTTCGTCCAACAAGCCACTGGCAGCGAGCTGCCAGTGGCACCCGGATTCGTGGCCCCCAGAGTTATGACAGCCGTAAGATGCGGGTGTGTATCGGTTGACGCGTACGGTTCGGTTTGCGGTGTCGAGCGCTTCTGGGGGCGGCGCGGAATCGTCGAACGGGTACGCCGGGGTTCCGGCGATGCGGGGGCTGGGGGCGCACTACGAGCTTGAGGTGGCGTGCGCGGGCGAGGCGGACGGGGTGACGGGGTATGTGGTTGATATCGGGGATGTTGATCGTGCCGTGCGGGAGCGCGGAATGGGGGTGATCGGGCGGGCGTTTCGTGAGGCGCCCGGGACAGAGCCCGGGGAGCTGCTCGGTGAGATCGTGCGAGAAATTGGGGTCGGGCTGGAAGACGTCGGGGCTCGGGTGGAGTCGGTGCGCTGGTGGCTTTCGCCCTTCTACAGTGTGAGCATGGAAACGACGGCGCCCTGCAGTGTGGTCCTTCGGCAGCGGTTCGAGTTCGCGGCGTCGCATCGGCTGCACGCGCCGGGGCTGAGCGATGAAGAAAATCAGCGGGTGTACGGCAAGTGCAATAACCCTTCGGGGCATGGGCACAACTATGTGGTGGAGCCCGCGGTGCGGGCAGCGCCGGCGGCGTTCGGGCTGGCGGAGCTTGAGCGGCTGACGAAGGAGCTTGTGATCGATCGGTTTGATCACAAGCATCTGAACGAGGATGTGGATGATTTCACCGAGGAAGTGGCGTCGGTGGAGCACATCGCACGGCGGTGTTATGAACTGCTAGCGCCCGGGGTAAAGAATGCAGGCGGCGAGTTGGAATCGGTGACGGTGTGGGAGACGGAGAAGACGTCGTGCACGTACACGCCGACGGGGTGACCCCCCCGCTGCTCTTAGCGAGCCGATCGCCGCGGCGGCGGGAGTTGCTCATTGAAGCGCGCATCGCGCACGAGGTTCGGGCGGCTGACTTGGATGACGGGGATCTGGTGGCGCCGGCGGGGTGTGATCCGCTGCACTGGGTAACGGCGCTGGCTCATCTGAAGGCGCGGCGGGTGGCGGACGAGGCGCCCGAGCGCGTCGTGCTCGGGGCCGACACGGTTGTAGTGAAGAACGGGGTAATCATCGGGCAGCCACGGGATGAGTGGCACGCGGGGGAGATCGTGCGGACCCTGCGGGATGGTGAGCACATGGTGGCGACGGGGGTGGCTGTGCTGGCGGCGGGTATGAGGCGGACGCTGTTCGTTGATGTGGCGAGGGTGATCGTCGGCGCGATCGATGATGAATCGATCGACGCGTATGTAGCGAGCGGCGATTGGCGGGGGAAGGCGGGTGCGTACAACCTGGCGGAGCGTCGGGCGGCGGGGTGGCCTTTGCGATGCGCGGGTGATCCGGCGACGGTGATGGGGCTGCCGGTGAAGCGTTTGGCGCCGGTGCTGGGGCGGTTGGCGGCCGGGTCGGGTCTGGCCGATAGTGGTGCATCATGAACGGTGTTTTGCCTGCGCTGGTGACTTTCCCGCTCGCTCTGGCGGCGATGCTGTTGGTGTCGGCGCACGTGACGGCGACACAGCAGTCGGGGGCGCCGGCGTCGCGGAAGCGGATCCGGATTGTGAACGGGTGGGTGATGCTGCTGACGCTGCCGCTGATCGCGGCGGGGTTGTCGGTGGTGTCGGGGGACCAGCCGCGGCTGTTCACGCTGGTGTGGCTGGGTGTGGTGCTGTTGCTGTTTCTTTCGATCATGCTGGCGATCCTTGACGCGCTGAACACGGTGCGGCTGGCGCGGGAGGACAAGCGGCGGAATCTGATTGATTTTGCGAAGGCGAAGTACGCGGCTGAGCGCGATGATGAGTGAGCGGAGGGCGCCTTTGGGGTGGGGGCTAGGGCGGCTGATCGCGCCGGCGTACGGGGCGGTGGTGGCGCGGCGGAACGCGAAGTTTGACCGCGGTGTGGGTGTGAAGCGGGCGCCGGTGCCGGTGATCTCGGTGGGGAATATCTCGGTGGGCGGAGCGGGGAAGTCGCCGCATGTGCGGTATGTGTGCAAGGTGTTGCAGGGGCTTGGGCGGAAGCCGGCGATCGTGATGCGGGGGTACGGGGCGAAGGTCGGGGGGATGTCGGACGAGCAGGCGGAGCACAAAGCGCTGGCGAGCGGGGCGGCGGTGATCGCGCACCCGAACCGGTACGAGGCGGTGTCGCGGATGATGATGACGGGGTACCCGCGGGCGGATGTGGCTGTTTTGGATGATGGTTTTCAGCACCGGCGGCTGGCGCGGAATGTTGATCTGGTTTTGATTGACGCGACGCGCTCGCCTTTCAAGGATCGGTTGCTTCCCGGCGGGTGGTTGCGCGAGCCGGTGTCGTCGCTCGCGCGGGCTTCGGGGGTGGTGTTGACGCGGGCGGACTTGCCGATAGAGAGCGAGATGGCGGGCTTGCGTATGGCGGTGGAGCGGGTGACGGGGTCGGAGCCGATCGCGGAGACGCGCCACGCGTGGGCGGATGAGATGGGGGCGCTGGTTGATGGGCTGGAGACGACGGTGAACCGGCGGAGGCTGGAGGGGAAGCGGGTGGTGGTGGCGTGCGCGATCGGGAACCCGAAGGCGCTGTTGTGGCAGGTGCGGGACGCGGGGGCGGAGATCGTCGAGTCGGTGGTGTTCCGCGATCATGCGCCGCTGGGGAAGGACGAAGCAAAGCGGATCGCGGAGGCGGCGCGGGGTATGGATGCGGTGATATGCACGGAGAAAGACTGGGCGAAGCTGAAGCACGCGCCGAAGGATGTGTGGCCCTGCCCGGTGTACAGGCCGCGGGTGGAGATCAACGTGCTGCGCGGGCGGGCGGAACTTGACGCGCTCATCGCGTCAGCGCTTGAGAAACGGAAGAAGCCGTGACGGATCTGAACGAGCTTTCACTGCCCGACTTGTATTCGGCGCTGCGCGCACGAGGTGTTGTGCGGCTGCTGGAGCTTGCACGGGATGAGGATCTTGGGGAGCGCGGGCGTGATCTGGCGTCGGAGGCGCTGGCGCCGGCGGGCGGTGTGTTTCGGGTCGTTGCGCGAGAGGCGGGCACGCTGGCGGGGCTGGCGGCGGTTGCTGATTTGATTGCGGTGTATGGCGTTGATGTTCGGTTTGCGCCTGAGATGGAGGATGGGGAGGCGTTTGAGGCGGGCGCCGTCGTGGCAACGCTGGAGGGGGACGGCGGTGGGTTGTTGCGCATTGAGCGGCCGATGCTGAATCTCTTGTCGCGGCTGTCGGGGGTCGCGACCACAACAGCAGCTTTTGTCGAGGCGGTGCGCGGGACTGGCGTTCAGGTGTTGGACACCCGCAAGACGACGCCGGGGTTGCGGGCGCTGGAGAAGTACGCGGTGCGCTGCGGGGGCGGGGCGAGCCACCGGTTGGGTCTGGATGACGCGGCGATGTTCAAGGACAACCATCTGGCAGGGGTT
Source organism: Phycisphaerales bacterium (assembly GCA_965227605.1). GTDB lineage: Bacteria > Planctomycetota > Phycisphaerae > Phycisphaerales > UBA1924 > CALNYS01. The sequence goes on from OZ245745.1 coordinate 2,365,836, forward strand.
TCGCTGGGTGATTTCGCTGGGACACTCGAAAGCGCGGCGCGGCGAGCGAAAGAGAACGGCGCCACGTTCGTCGAGGTTGAGGTGGACACGCTTGAGCAGTTCGAGCGGTTGCTGGGCGTTGAGCGCGGGCTGGTCGAGTACGCGCTGCTGGACAACATGTCGTTGGACGAACTGCGCCAGGCGGTAGGGATGCGCGATGCGGCGGGTTCGGCGATCAGGCTCGAAGCGTCGGGGGGCGTGACGCTGGAGACGGTGCGGGCGATCGCGGAGACTCGGGTTGAGCGGGTGAGCGTCGGGGCGCTGACGCACTCGGCGGGGGTGGTTGATTTTGGGTTGGATGCGGCGGGTTAGCCCAGCTCCACCGACCAGTATGCTTCGTCGAGAAAAGCTTTCCAGCTCTCGTAGCGTTCCTGCCCGAGGCGCACCGAGATAAGCGGGTGGCGCTTGGGGCGGGCTGGGGGTTTGCGCAGGGACATGTGGGCCTGGGTTGGTGTGCGGCCGCCTTTTTTGGCGTTGCACTTGACGCAGGCGCAGACGAGGTTGTCCCAGGAGTCGCCGCCGCCCTGGCTCTTGGGCAGGACGTGGTCGATGGTGAGTTCGCTGGTTGGGAACGAGCGCCCGCAGTACTGGCAGCGGTTACGGTCGCGGGCGAAGAGGTTGCGCCGGTTGAGCTTGACCTGCTGGGCGGGGAGGCGGTCGTAGCCGAAGAGGCGGATGACCTTGGGCACCGCGATGTGCATGCGGACGGTGCGGACCCAGTCGTGGGCGTCGGGCTCGAACTCGCGCTGGAGGTCGGCGATCTCGGTCCAGGAGGCGAAGTCGTAGTTGAGGTACTGGCCGCGGTCGACGTGGATGACCTCGGCCTGATTGCGGCAGAGCATGGCGAAGGCGCGGCGAGCGGAGATGACGCGGATGGCGACGTAGAGCTTGTTGAGGACGAGGACTTTGGCGTCGAGGCCGATGCTGGCGCCGGCGATCCCGCTGGAAAGTGCGGCGACTGGGACACCCCCCAGCTGTGCGGCGCGGGCTGCTGCTGGGTCGCCCTCCGAGAGGTCGGGCTTTCCGGCGCGGCGGGGCATGTCGAATAAAGCCTAGGCTCGCTCCGGGGTTGCCGCAATATCTGGTTGGTGGAGATCGCGCACAACGCGATATCGGCGGTCCACGAGTCTGGATTTAGTGCTTGAAGTGGCGGACGCCGGTGAGGAGGCAGGTGACGCCGTGTGCGTCGCAGAGGTCGAGGGTTTCCTGGTCGCGCTTGGAGCCGCCCGGGTGGATGATGAGGCTGACGCCCGCATCGATCAGTATTTCCGGTCCGTCCGGGAAGGGGAAGAAGGCGTCGGAGGCGGCGATGGCGCCCTCGGCGCGGGGGCCGGCTTTTTCGACGGCGATCTTGCAGGAGGCGACGCGGTCCATCTGGCCGGCGCCTCCGCCGAAGAGGGCGGCGGCGTTGTCGTGCATGCCGCCGATGGCGACGGCGTTGGAGCGGAGGTGTTTGCAGGCGGTCCAGATGGTGGCGGCGGCGCGGAGTTGTTCGCCCGTTGGTTTGGGGCCGGCGGAGTGTTGCCAGGCGGCGGGATCGACGGGCGCGTTGTCGGCGGTTTGGGCGAGGGCGCCGCTGCGGATGGATTTGAGTTCGACACCAGAGTGGTCGGCGTTGTCGAGATCGCCGACTTCGAGGAGGCGGACGTTGGCCCAGCGTGCGCGGAGGGTTTCGAGGGCGTCGTCGTCGAACGACGGCGCGGCGATGACTTCGAGGAAGTTGTTGTCGCTTGCGAGTGTTTCTGCGGAAGCCGAGTCGATGGTGTGAGAGCAGGCGACGATGCCGCCGAAGGCGGCGAGGGGGTCGCCGTTCATCGCGGCGGTGACGGCCTCGCTGATGGCGGGCGCGCTGGCGGCGCCGCAGGGGTTGGCGTGTTTGATGACGCAGGCAGAGGGCTGGCCCGTCGCGCGGCGGAGGTCGATGGCGAGTTCGAGAGCGGCGGCGGCGTCGGCGATGTTGTTGTAGCTGAGGTCCTTGCCGTGGAGTTGTTTTGCTGTGGCGATGGAAGGGCCGTTGGCGTTTGGGTCGCGGTAGAGGGCGGCGCGCTGGTGGGGGTTCTCGCCGTAGCGAAGGTCGGCGGCTTTTTCGTAGCGCGGGGTGAGGACGGCGGGAAAATCGGCGGTGTTGTTTTCACTTAGGTACGCGGCGATGGCGGCGTCATAGGCGCTGGTGCGCTGGTAGGCGGCGCGCATGAGGTCGTTGCGCAGCGCGAGGGTGGTGGCGCCGTTGTTGGCTTCGAGCTCTTGGAGAATACGGTCGTACTGGGCGGGGCTGGTGGCAACGGTGATGCGTCGGGCGTTCTTGGCGGCGGAGCGGATCATGGAGGGGCCGCCGATGTCGATCTGCTCGACGGCTTCTTCCATCGTCACGCCGTCTTTGGCGACGGTTTCCTCGAAGGGGTAGAGGTTGACGCAGACGAGATCGATAGCCTCGATGGAGTGCCGGCGCATCGCTTCGGCGTGGGCGTCGTTGTCGGTGAGGGCGAGGAGGCCGCCGTGGATGAGGGGGTGGAGCGTTTTGACGCGCCCGTCCATGATCTCGGGGAAGCCGGTGATCTCTTCGACCGGCGTGGTCATGACGCCGGCGTCCTTGAGGAACTTCGCGGTGCCGCCGGTGGAGATGATCTCGACGTTGCGATCGGCGAGAGCGCGGGCGAACCGCTCAAGGCCGGACTTGTCGCTCACGGAGATGAGGGCGCGCCGGACGGGGGCGAGGTCGGGCATCGCTTAGCGCCGGTTGAAGCGGGAGACGGCGCCGCGGTCGGTGACGAGGTAGAGATCGCCCTCGGCGGGGTCGGGCATGAGGGCGCTGTGCAGGCCGCGGATCTGGGTGCTGGCGACGGTCTCGCCGCGGTCGTCGATGGCCAGGAGCGTGTCGCCCGAGCGGACGATGACGTTGCCGTCGGCGACGCCGAGCGCGACGCCGCTGACGCCCTCGGCCTTCCAGATTTCTTCACCGGTGTAGGCGTCGAGCCCGACGAGGCCGACGTTCGGGATGGTGATGTAGGCGACGCCCTCGATGATGGCGAGGTCGGCGGTGAGGGGGCTTTCCGTGCGGTAGCGCCAGAGGCGGGCGCCTCCCGAGGTGCTGAAGCCGTAGACGGATTGGTCGCGGCTGGCGACGGCTATGACGCCTTCCTCAGCATCGATGGCGCCGCCGGGGCCGTCGAAGGCTCTGGCGCGGGACGTGGCGGTACCGTTGGAGGTTCGCAGCGCGATGACGTCGCCGCCCTCGCTGGCGACGGCGATGTGGCTCCCCGCGAGCACGGGGGCGGCGGTGATGGGGCCTTCGAGCTGGTACTGCCAGCGCCCCTGGCCGGTGCGGGTGTCGTGGGCGAGGACGCGCCCCGTGCGGGAGCCGAAGAAGACGGCGTTGTCGGTCGCGACGGGCGGGGTGTTGACGACGAGGTCGAGGGGCTGGCGGTCGGTGATGTCGGCGGTCTGGGCGTCGAGGACGAAGAGTTCGATGTCGGAGGCGACATAGACCTCGCTGCCCGCGCGGGCGAGACCGGTGAAGCGGGTGAGGCGGTTGCCGAGGACGCTGCTGCCGATGGCCTCGCCGTTTTCGGTGCGGAGGAGGGAGACGGCGTTGCCGGTTTCCTGGACGACGGCGCGGTCGCCGAGGATGGCGGCGCGCGCGACGCGGGCGCCGCGGGTCATGACGGCGGCGCCGGTCCAGCGGAGGTCGAAGCCCATTTCGCGGAAGGCGGCGAGGTCGAGGGTTTCGGTGAAAGTGTTCCCGCTGCGCGGGGAGCGCGTCGATGAGGAAGAGGAAGACGTCGAGGATGACGCGCACCCGGCGAGGAGGAGTGCGGCGCCCGCGATGAGGGCGGGCGTGAGGCGGCGTAGGGGGAAGCGGTGGGCCATCGGGCGGGGTCTCCTTCTCCGGGGGAGGGGCAGTATCGAGAGGGGCCCGCGCGGGGTCAACCGAGGATCAAGCCGGCTTCGAGTTGGGGGCTTCTATACTCGCTTCATGTTCACAGGGTTGGTGCAAGCAGTGGGCGAGGTGAAACAAACGGCGCCCTCGGAGGCGGGGCGGCGGCTGGTGATCGACCCGCGCGGCTGGGGGCACAGGCCCGCGCCCGGGGAATCGATCAGCGTGAGCGGGGCGTGTCTCACGATGGTTGGGGAGTTCACGGGCGAGCTGGTCTTTGATGTGGTGCCGGAGACGCTGGAGAAGACAACGCTCGGGGCGCTGGGCGTTGGCGATCGGGTGAATCTGGAGCGGAGTCTGGCCGCGGGGGATCTGATCGGCGGGCACTTCGTGCAGGGGCACGTGGACGGCGTTGGCGAGGTGGAGCGGGTTGAGACTGATGATGAGCGGCGGGTGCGTGTCGCGGCGTCGGGGAGCGTGGCGCAGTACATGGTTCCGAAGGGGTCGGTGGCGGTGGACGGGGTGTCGCTGACGATCGCGGCGGTGGATGGCGATTCGTTTGAAGTGGCGCTGATCCCGACGACGCTTGAGGAGACGACGCTGGGGGAGCTTCGCGCCGGCGCGAAGGTGAACCTGGAAGCGGACACGCTGGCGAAGACGGTGGCGGTTTTGTTGGAGCGGCGCGGGGTGTAGGCGGACACTACTGCGCTCCTTCGGAGCGAGTAGTGGCACCCGGATTTTTAAGGCTTGGCGCCGATGACGCCTTTGGCGCGGGGGGCTTCGAGGGCGCGGGCGCGGGTGATGAAGCTGACGAAGTTTTTGGCGCCGGGTTCGGTGGCGGTTTCGGTCATGCGCTGCATCGCGTTTTCCTGGGTCCAACCGGCGCGGGAGCGTTCGCGGTAGTAGAGGCGGTAGCACTCCTTGATCTGGTTGAGGTCTTCGTTGGTGAAGCGCCCGGAGCGTTTGAGGCCGACCCGGTTCAGACCGTTGACGCCGACGTTGGGGCCGGCGACCACAAGGCAGTACGGCGGGACGTGCTGGGAGACGCCCGCGTAGCCCTGAAACATGCAGAGTTCGCCCACGTCGACGAACTGGTGCAGCAGCGACAGGGCGGAGATGAAGCAGCCGGTCTCGACGCGCACATGCCCCGCGAGCTTGGCGCCGTTGGCGATGATCACGTTGTCGGCGATCTGCGAGTTGTGCCCGACGTGGGCGCCCTCCATCAGCATGCACTTCGCGCCGACGCGGGTGGGCGCGGGGTCGAGGGCGCCGAGGTTGACTGTTGCGTGCTCGCGGATGACAGTGCCCGCACCGATTTCAACAGCGGCGGGTTGGGAGAGATCGAACTTGAGATCCTGCGGCTCCCCCCCCACCACCGCGCCGGGGTAGACGTGGACGTTCTCGCTGAGCGTCGCGTCGCGGAGGAGGTAGGCGCCTGGGTGGATGACGCAGCCGGCGCCCACGACGCAGCGCGGGCCGATGTAGGCGGCGGGGCCGATGGTGACGTTCTCGGCGATCTCGGCGGTTGGGTCGATGTGGGCGGCGGCGTGGGTGGTGGGCATGCGCGGAGTGTACGCGTGGGACACGATGCGCTCCTTCGGAGCGGATCGTGGCGCCCGGATGAGATGAGGCTTATGCCGCGGCGACGAGGCTTTCGGCGTTGGCTCTGGCGAAGGCGAGGGCCGTGATGTCGTCGACCTGGTGGAGCGAGCCGCTGTGGGAATCGACGGAGCGGGCGAGTTCGGCGAAGGCGCTCGTGAGGTTGCCGGCGGTGGCGCGGTCGCCGCCGACCTGGCGGAAGTGATCGAGGTAGCGGGTGGTGGGCAGACGGCGGGAGAAGCCGGTGTTCTCGGATTCGTCTTCGGGGAAAGCCGTCTCGAAACCGTCGGAGTAAATCACGAGCGTCTCGTCGTTGCCGATGGTAAAGCGGACGGAATCGAACTCAGCGCCGGGGAAGACACCCAGCAGCGGGCCCTCGGTCTCGATGGCGCGGGCGCCCTGGGGACCGACAAGCATCGGGGGTGGGTGACCGGCGCCGGCGAGCTCGACGGTGAGCGAGCGAGTATCGACCACGCCGTAAGCGGCAGTGAGGAAACGATCGGCCGGCAGGCTCCCGGCGATGAGGGCGTCGTTGCAGCGCTGCAGCACCTCGGCGGGCGGGATGATGCGGTACTCACTGCCGCGGATCTCCTTCATGCACATGCCGTGGGAGAGGACCATGGTCATGAGGGCGGCGGGGACGCCGTGACCCACGGCGTCGGCGATGAAGAAGCCGACGTGGCGCTCGTCGAGGCGGACGACATCGTAGATGTCGCCCGAGACGTAGCCGCAGGGGCGGAAGAGCGCGGCGACCTCGAGCCCAGGCGTATCGGGCAAGCGCTTCGGCATGAACTCACGCTGCACACGCGAGGCGAGCTGGAGCTCTTCGCGGAGCTGCTTCATCTCGCGCTCGAGGCCCTGGTGGGTGCGCAGGACGGCGGCGTGTTCCGTAAGGAGCGCGCGCGTGCCGGCGCGCTGCTGCACGAGCGCGCTGAGCGCGAGGGCGATGCAGTCCGTGCCGAGATCGCGCGGGAGGCAGACGACGCCGTCGCCGAGCTTGCTGAGGCGCTCGACGCGGTCCTGCGGGGCGACGACGACGAGCGTGCGGCGCTGGTCGTCGAGGGCATCGATGAGGCGGATCAGACGCCCTTCGCACTCTTTGTCTTCGATCAGGAAGAGCACGATGTCGCGGGGAACGATGGCGTCTTCGTCGATGATGAAGTCGGGCTGCGGCGCGTGGCCAGGCCAGGCGTCGCGGAGGCTGTCAAGGAAGGCCGGGGCGCCCGGGGGCGACCCCACGGGCACGAGCGTGAGCGTGACGGCTTCCATGATCCCTCCCACCGGGTGCGTTACGGGCGCGCCTCATCTGCCCCGAAGCACTTGTGGTGGATCGGCTTAGAACGCGAGCTTCTTGAGGGCCTCGGCGTCCATGCCGATCTGATCGCCGGGCTCGATCCCGAGCGCCTTCCACGTGCCGGCGGCGGTTTCCAGGACGAAGAGCGTTCTGTAACGGCTGGGGTATTTCGTCAGCCGGCGCTCGTAGGCGGCGTCGCTTTCTCCCTCGCGCCGTGGCTCTTCGACAGGCATGGTGTAGGTGGTGAGGACGACGCCGCGGCTGTCGAGGAAGGCGATGTCGATGGGCGTGTAGCAGTCGCGCATCACGAACTGGCGGTATGCGGGCGTAGGGAAGATGAAGAGCATGCCGCCGCGAGGGTCGATGCTGGTCCGATCCCCCATGCCCTTGATGATGTCGTCGGGCTCGTAGGCGAGTTCGATGGTGAAGTCGGCGCCGCCGATGGTCATCTCGGTGGTGGTCAGGCCGCTGGGCGCGAGGTTCGATGACGGCGCGCTCTGTTCGCTCTGCGCACCGTTGGACGTTGTTTGCTCGGGCGCATCGCAGGCGCTGAGCGCGAGCGCGCTTGTCACGAGAGTCAGGATGAGGCAGTGCTGAGCCAGCGGTCGTGCTCCGGCGTGAAGACGGCGGGGTCGCGGGGCATCGTAGCGAGGTCGAAACGCTCGGCGAACTCCGCGGCGGTCATGGGCTCCGGGGCGTTACAGATACCGCTCCAGCTGGCCAGCAGGCCGATGACGCGCTCGGGATTTACGCCGGCGTCGCGGCAGGCGACGACGCGGGTGTCGCCGTGGCGTTTGGCGAGGCGTCGGCCGTCGGGACCGATGACGAGCGGCAGGTGGATGTACGCGGGCTCGGGCGTGAGGTTCAGGGCCTCACGCAGCAGGATCTGGCGGGCGGCGGAGGGGATGAGATCGTCGCCCCGGACGACGTGGGTGATCCCTTGGCGGTGGTCGTCGACGCTGACGGCGAGTTGATACGCGGGCTGCCCGCGCTTGGTCCAGACGATGAAGTCGCCGACGTCTTCCGCGACGTTGTGAATGCGAGATTCGGTGTGTTCATCGGGAACGATGATGTCGCGGTCGGGGGCGACGAAGCGCCAGTTCGTCTGTTCGTCGTCAAAGTCGCGCAGGGCAAACTCCGGGCGGAGTTCGGGGGGGAAGCGGGTTTCGTGGTCGCCCGCGTGCGGCGCGGAGGCCGCGGCCTCGATCTCAGAGCGTGTCAGGGCGCAGGGGTAGACGGCGCCCTGCGCGGCGAGGGCTTGCATGGCCTCGCGGCAGGGGTCGAGGTCGGTGGACTGGCGGGGGACCTCGCGGTCCCAGTCGAGGCCCAGCCAGCGGAGGTCGTCTGCGACGCGCTGGACGGACTCGGGTTTGACGCGGGCGCCGTCGAGGTCCTCGACCCTGTAGATGATCTCCCAGGCGTGTTTCCTGGCGAGGGCCCAGTTGACCAGGAAGGTGCGGGCGTTGCCCAGGTGCAGGGCGCCGGTGGGCGACGGGGCTAATCGCGTCGCAGGGCGGTTTCTCGGTGTGCGGCTTGACTCGTCGGGCACGCGGGGCAAGATAACCCCTCACGGTCCTTCGAAAGGCCGTCACTCGACGCGAGAGGGAAGGCGGAGTCACATGACCACGACGCTCAGCGAAAACGAAATCAAGAACCGCCTGGGCGACCTGCCCGAGTGGACCGAGGCGAGCGGGTCGATCCAGCGGACGTACCAGTTCGACGACTTCAACGCTTCGATGAGCTTCGTGAACACCGTCGCGGACCTCGCGGAGGCGGCCCAGCACCACCCGGACATCCTGATCCGCTACGCGAAAGTCACGCTGACGCTCTCGACGCATGACGCCGGGGGGATCACGGAGAAGGACTTCGCGCTCGCGAAGAAGGCGGACGAAGCGACCTGAGCACGCCTGAGCCTCTGCCGGTCTGGCAGTCATGATTCTGAAATCCGCTCGCTTGTCTGTCCCGTTCGCGGTCTGGTGTGCATGCGCCCCCCCTGCCCAGCCGATGAGGGCTGAATAAGCGGGCTCCGCGAGGGGTTTTGCTGATATACGGACCCGGCCCGCCGCTTGCCTAAAGTACAGGGTCACGAGCCGTCCCATAGTCCGGGGCGGCGCACACGGGGAACAGCAGATGTTCGAACGCTTCACCGATCGCGCCCGCAAGGTCATGGCCCTCGCGAACCAGGAGGCCCAGCGCTTCAACCACGAGTACATCGGGACCGAGCACATTTTGCTCGGGCTCGTCAAGGAGGGCTCCGGCGTCGGCGCCAACGTCCTCAAGAACCTGAGCGTTGATCTGCGCAAGGTTCGACTCGAGGTCGAGAAGCTCGTCAAGAGCGGGCCCGAGATGGTGACGATGGGCAAGCTGCCCCAGACCCCGCGGGCCAAGAAGGTGATCGAGTTCGCCATCGAAGAGGCCCGCAACCTGAATCACAACTACGTCGGCACCGAGCACCTCCTGCTCGGCCTGCTGCGCGAGCACGACGGCGTCGCCGCGCAGGTGCTGATGAACCTGGGCCTCAAGCTCGAAGAGGTGCGCGAGGAGGTGCTGAACCTTCTGGGCGCGGGCGTCGATTCCGAGGACGAAGAGGGCGCCACCGCCGGCGGGCCCTCGGGCTCCGCCGAGGGACGGCGTGGGAAATCCAAGACCCCCGCTCTCGACAGCTTCGGGCGCGATCTCACCGAGCTCGCGAAGGAAGGCCAGCTCGACCCGGTGATCGGGCGCGCCGAGGAAATCGAGCGCGTGCTGCAGATCCTCTGCCGGCGCACGAAGAACAACCCGGTGTTGCTGGGCGAAGCCGGCGTGGGCAAGACGGCCATCGTCGAAGGCCTGGCGCAGCGGATCATCTCGAACGACGTCCCCGAGATCCTGCACGAGCAGCGCATCGTGGTGCTGGACCTGGCGATGATGGTCGCCGGCACCAAGTACCGCGGCCAGTTCGAGGAACGCATCAAGGCCGTGATGAACGAGGTTCGTCGCGCCAAGGACGTGATCCTCTTCATCGACGAGCTCCACACGCTGGTGGGCGCGGGCGGCGCGGAAGGCGCCATCGACGCCTCCAACGTGCTGAAGCCGGCGCTGGCCCGCGGCGAGATCCAGTGCATCGGCGCCACCACCTTCGATGAGTACCGCAAGTACATCGAGAAGGACGCGGCCCTGGTGCGGCGCTTCCAGCCCATCGTGGTCGACCCGCCCAGCAAGGAGCAGGCGATCGAGATCCTCAAGGGTCTGCGCGACCGCTACGAAGCGCACCACCGCGTGACCATCTCGGACGACGCGCTTGTCGCCGCTGTTGAGTTGTCGGACCGGTACATCACCGGCCGCGTGCAGCCCGACAAGGCGATCGACGTGATCGACGAAGCCGGCGCCCGCGTGCGACTCAAGTCGATGACCAAGCCACCGAACCTCGCTGATATCGAGGAACGCATCGAGCGTCTCGCCATCGAGAAGGACGAGGCGGTAAAGGGCGCGGACTACGAGCGCGCCGCCGAGCTGCGCGATCAGGCCGAGAAGCTCCGCAAGGAGAAGGAAACCATCCAGGACGAGTGGCGGGCGAAGTCGTCCGAGATCAACGGCGCCGTCGATGACGACATCATCGCTGAGGTCGTCTCGAAGATGACGGGCGTCCCGCTGACGCGTCTGGCGAAGGAGGAGGCGCAGCGCCTGCTGCAGCTCGAAGAGGAGCTGCACAAGAAGGTGGTCAGCCAAGAGGACGCCATCAAGGCGATCTCGAAGGCCATCCGCCGCGCCCGCGCGGGCCTCAAGGACCCGAAGCGCCCCATGGGCTCGTTCATCTTCGTCGGGCCCTCGGGTGTCGGCAAGACGCTGCTCTCCAAGGCTCTCGCGTCGTTCATGTTCGGCGACGAGGACACGCTCATCCACCTGGACATGAGCGAGTACATGGAGAAGCACAACGTGTCGCGCCTGGTCGGCGCGCCTCCCGGCTACGTCGGCTACGAGGAGGGCGGCCAGCTCACCGAGCAGATCCGCCGTCGCCCCTACGCCGTGGTGCTCTTCGACGAGATCGAAAAAGCGCACCCCGACGTCTTCAACATGCTGCTCCAGATCATGGAGGAGGGGCGTCTCACCGATTCCTTCGGGCGTCACGTCGATTTCCGCAACACGATCCTGATCATGACGTCGAACATCGGCGCCGACCTCATCAAGGGCGGCGGCGGCTTCGGCTTCGGCAAGAAGGACGCGGAGTCCAACTTCGACAACATCAAAAGCGTGCTGATGAAGGAGATCGAGCGGTTCTTCCGCCCTGAGTTCATCAACCGCCTCGACGACGTCATCGTCTTCCGCCCGCTCACCAAGGACGACCTCATCACGATCGTGGAGTACGAGACCGCCAAGGTGCGCGAGCGCATCGAAGAACAGGGGCACGAGTTCATCATCGACAAGAAGGCCAAGGACTTCCTGATCGAGAAGGGCTTCAACCCGGACTTCGGCGCCCGCCCGCTCCGCCGGGCGATCGGCACCTACATCGAGGACCCCATCTCCGAGATGCTCCTCGCGGGCGACATCGACAAGCCCTCGAAGATCACCATCACCCACGAGGAAGGCAAGGATCACCTGCGCTTCGAGAACGAAGAGCTGCCCGAGCCCCCCAAGGAAGAGGCGAACGACGAAGCCGACAAGGCGGAACCCGCAACGTCGGAGTGATCACTCGCTTCACAACGCAATAAAAAAACGCCCGCCCCCGAATGGGGCGGGCGTTTTTCATTTTCAGCGTCGCGCGAGGATTACTCCTCGACCTTCTTGTCCTTCAGTTCCGCCGCCCGCATCTGCTTCATGCCGCGGGTGGTGTTGACCTTGCCGCGGGCCATCTTGGGCGGGAGCTTCGTCGGCACGACGCCGCCCGGGAAGCGCGGGTCGTTCTGGTCGGCCTTCTTGGGAACGTCTGGTCCCGCAAGACGCGAGACCATCTTCTCGGCGCGTTCCTTCGATTCTTTCTTCTTCTTGCGCTCCTCGCGGATGTCCGCGGGCGGCTCGCCGGGCTCGAAGTCCTCGTACTCGAGTCGCGTGATCTCGACGTTGGTGAGGTGCTCGATCTGCGTGAGCAATTCGCCCTGATCGGGGAGGACGAACGTCCAGGCGTGGCCGCGACGACCCGCGCGAGCGGTGCGCCCGATGCGGTGGACGTACACCTCGGGATCCTCAGGCACGTCGTAGTTGATGACGTGGGTGATGTCGTCAACGTCCAGCCCGCGGGCGGCGAGGTCTGAGGCGACAAGCACCGAGAGGTGACCGCCGCGGAGCTTCTTCATCACCGAGTTGCGCTTGCCCTGCGGCATGTCGCCATGAATGGCCTGCGTATCAACGCGCTTGTCGTGCAGGAACTTCGCCACGCGATCAACAGTGGCTTTCGTTCGGCAGAACACGATCGTCAGCTCCGGATCCTCGTGCTTGAGCAGGTGAAGCAGCATGCGGCGCTTGTACCAGTTCTCACAGGGCACGTAGTGCTGATCAACAAGCTGCACCGTGAGCGCGCCCGCGGTCAGCGTGAGGCGCTCGGGGTCGGTCATGAAGTTCTTGGCGAGCTTCTCGATCTCATCAGAGATGGTCGCCGAGACGAAGATCGTCTGGTGATCGGTCTTGATGTTGCCCAGGATCTTCTTGATGTCGTCGCGGAAACCGATGTCGAGCATGCGGTCAACCTCATCAAGGATGACCTGGCGCACGTTCTTGAAGTGCAGGTTGCGGTGCTCGTACATATCCATCAGACGCCCGGGGGTAGCGACGATGATCTCGGGATTCTCCTGCAGCTTCTTCTTCTGGATGGGGATCGCCTGCCCGCCGTAGACCGCAGCGCACTTGATAGGCGTCGCGCCCCCGAGCGCCGCGATCTCCGCCGAGATCTGGATCGCCAGCTCGCGCGTCGGCGCGAGGATAATGGTCTGGAAGGCGACGCCGCGCTCGGCCATGCACAGCGCGGGGATCGAGAAGGCCGCGGTCTTGCCGGTGCCCGTCTTCGCCTGCCCCAGCACGTCTTTCCCGTCGAGAGCGACGGGGATCAGGCGGTCCTGGATGTGCGTCGGGCGATTGAAGCCGCAGGCGTGGATCCCCTTGAGCACCGAGTTGCGGATAGGCAACTTGTCGTAGGTCTTCTCCGCGAAGACATCTGGGTCAAACTCGGCGTCGGGGTCGAAGCTGACCGGCCCGTCATCGGAACGCTTCGCGGGGCGCTCGTCGCGCTCGCGCCGGTTGTCCGAGCGAGCCTCTTCCGAGCGCTCCTCGCCATCACGGCTGCGCCGCCCGCGTCCGCCGCGGCGACGGCGTGAGCGACGTGGCTTGTCATCACCGTCGTCGTCGGAGCGCTCGTCGCGGGAACGCCGAGATTCGCGACGCCCTTCGTTGCGGTCTTCGTTGTCGCTCTCATCACCATCGCGCGACTGGATGCCGGTCTCCTCAGCGCCCTCGTTGTTGCGCTTGCGCCCACGACCGCCGCGACGACGCCGACGCTTCGGCTTGTCGTCAGACTCCTCGTGCTCGTCCTTCGGCTTCGATTCAGAACGGGATTCTTCACCGCCGTTGCCCGCTTCGTGCTGACGGGAAGGGCGCTTGCGTGAGCGGGCAGGTTTGTCGGCCTTCTTCTCCGAAGCATCGTCAACGGGCATCGCCTCGCTGGTGGCCGCGGGGTCCATCTCGGACTTCGGCATCACCTTGGGCTTGCGACGCGAACGCCGCCGGGACGAACTCTTCTCATCCGCCTGCGGCGCCGATTCGCTCTTGGGCTTCTCGGCCTTCGTCTCGTTCTTGGGCTTCGACGAGCGCGGCTTCTTCGACGGCTTGGTTTCGACCTCAACAGAGGACTTGGCCTGACGGTCGGCGCGGGAACGCTTCTTGGGCTTGATCATCCCGTGATCGGAGGGATCGCTGGATTTGTTGGGCATAACGGCGGGGCGGCCGGGCCTCGAAAACGCTCGCCTCGCGGATGACTCGCTCAGAACGCCCTAACAACGCCCCTAAGGCGCTCGGGCGGGCTGAGCCAACCATCTGCTCGGCAGCGTCCCCGCGGGGCCGCCGGTCTCCTTGAATTGCTCGACGCGTCGCGTCGCGGGCTCGCCGGACGCCCCGGCGACAAGCATCATCCTAGCGCCTCCGCCTTTCCGATACAACACACGTCAGAATCGCCCCAGCGGAGGACGCGCAGAAGATGCTCAACACCAGCCACATCAACATCGATCTGAGCGCCGTTGAAGAAAACGTCCGCGTCCTCCGCGAGGCCCTCACGCCCCCCACCGGCGGCCCCGAAGGCATCGAACCGGCCAAGCTCTGCGCCGTCATCAAGGCCGACGCCTACGGCCTGGGCGCCGTGCGTGTGGCCCACCGCCTCGAAAAACGCATCGACATGTTCGCCGTCTATACGCTGACCGAGGCGATCGAACTGCTCAACGCCTCCGTCCGCACGCCCATCCTCATCATGAGCCCCGTCTACTCCATCGCCGACTCCGACACGCTCTACCGGGCCGTCTCACACGGGCGTCTGCACTTCGCGGCCCACGCCCTCCAGCAGACCGAGGCTCTCGCCAAACAGGCCGACCGCTTCGGCGTTGAGATCCCCATCCACATCGACGTCAACACAGGCATGAACCGCGGCGGGGCGCTGCCTGAAGAAGCCGCGGCAATCCTTGAGTTCGCCCGCTCGCACCGGCGCATGATCGTGGCCGGGGTGTCGTCGCACTTCGCGAGCGCTCACAGCGACGCCGCGCTGACGCGGGAGCAGTCAACGCGCTTCGACGCCTGGCTGGCCGAGATGGGCGACCTCGTGCCGCCCAAGGCGCTGCGCCACGAGGCCAACACCTTCGCGCTCTTCCGTTCCTCCTCGACGCACCGCTCGATGGTGCGCGTGGGCTACGCGCTCGCTGGGTACGCGGGCGAGGAGTTTGCTGACGCCGAGAACTTTCAGCACAAGGCGCTCGCTGAGAATCTCGCCCCTGCCGTGCGCTGGCTGAGCGCGATCGCGCACACGCAGTGGGTTGAAGAAGGAGCGCGCGTGGGGTACGCCGGCTCGTGGACCGCCGAGCGCCGCACGCGTCTGGCGCTCGTCCCTGTGGGTTACGCCGACGGCTACCCTTTTGCCCTCTCGGGCAAGGGGCGCGTGCGTGTGGACGCCGGCGACGCAGGGCTGGTCGAAGCTCCCGTCGTCGGACGGGTGAGCATGGACCAGATCACGATCGACGTGACTGATCTCCCCGAGGATGACGCGGGCGTGGGCGCCGAGGTGGAACTCATCGGCGATGACCGCGAGGCGTCGAATCACCTGCCCAGCCTGGCGAAACTGGCCGGGACGATCTCGCACGAGTTGCTCTGCGGCCTCGCCCGGCGCGTGCCTCGCCGGTACCTGAGCCAGCGCGAGCCGGCCGAGCCGACGGTCGTCACGCGCTCCCCGGCGGCGCCAGCCAGCCATGCCTGAACCCGTCACGCGCGCGGTCGAGCGCTGGTTCCGCACAAACGCCCGCGAACTGCCGTGGCGGACGATGCCGCGCGACCCGTGGCGGTCCTTCGTCTCAGAAGCGATGCTTCAACAGACGCAGGTGGCCCGCGTGCTTGAGAAGTTCGAGCCCTTTCTCGAACGCTTCCCAACACCGCAGGCGCTGGCCGGGGCAAGCGAAGACGACGTGCTTGCCGCGTGGCAGGGGCTCGGCTATTACCGCAGAGCGCGCAACCTGCAAGCCGCAGCACGGTCGATCGTCGAGCAGCACACCGGACACGTGCCGCAAGACACCGCGGCACTGCGCGAACTCAAGGGCGTCGGGCGCTACACCGCCGGGGCGATCGCCAGCATCGTCTTCGGCAAACCCGAGCCGATCGTAGACGGCAACGTCGCAAGGGTGCTGGTGCGACTCGATGGCAAACAGATGCGCAGCGGCGCCCCCGAAACAGAAAAATGGGCGTGGAAGCGCGCGGGGGAGTTGGTCGCCGCCTGCGACAATCCCGCGCTCTTCAATGAAGGCCTGATGGAACTCGGCGCCACGGTCTGCACGCCGCGGGCTCCCAAGTGCGAGGCGTGCCCGCTGCGACCCGAGTGCAAGGCCGCGACCGCCGACCCCGAGGCCTACCCCCTGCCCAAGACGCCGGCAAAGAAATCCGAGGTGCACCACGCCGTGGTCGTCGTCCGCGACGCCGCCGGGCGGGTGCTGCTGGAGAAGCGCCCGCATCGCGGCCTGTGGGCCGGGATGTGGCAGCCGGTGGGTGTGGAGGCGGCGGAGGGGCCGCCCGGGCGCGCCGACCTGGCGTCATCGCTGGCGACCGAGCATGCGCACGAGATCGGTCATCTCACCCACGAAACCAGCCACCGCACCGTACGCCTGCGGGTGTGGTGGGCCGCCGCGGCCGAGCCGCCCCCCGGCGCGCGCTGGGTCGCGCCGGCTGATCTGCCCTCCTACGCCCTGCCCAACCCCCACCGCCGAGCCCTGCGTGCGGCACTTTCTCGCGATTTCTAAGCGCGATTCGCGCGCTTTTACGCTCGCTTGCGCTCTGACTTCCGGTACACTCTTCCCCCGCGCCGCGGCGATGGTCGCCGGGCGCGTCACACCCGAACCGCCCCACAGGGGCCCGACGACTCCCCGGTCGGCACGCGCGACGCGCGGCAGGGGACACGCCCGGACGCCATGCGCCAGACGCCGCGGCCGGGGAAAGGATTCACCACAACATGGTTGATGAACAGCTGATCGCCTCGCTCGGCGTGGGCGACGAGGACGCCGTGGCTCTGCTCAAGGACGCCTACGGCGCCGAGGTCGCCGACGGCAACATGGACTCGCTCTTCCAGGAGCAGATCGCGGATCTCGAGAAGGGCTCGATCCTCGACGGCAAGGTCATCGGGACGGCCGGCGACGACTTCGTGATCGACGTTGGCCTCAAGAGCGAGGGCATGGTCCCCAAGACCGAGTTCGACGACCCGAGCGCCGTCAAGCCGGGTGATGTCTACAAGGTGCTGCTCGACGCGATCGAGGGCGACGACGGCGTGATCAAGCTCTCGAAGCGCAAGGCCGACCGCATCATCAACTGGCAGCGCCTGCTCGAAACCACCAAGGTCGGCGACGTGGTCGAGGGCGCGGTCACCCGCAAGATCAAGGGCGGTCTGCTCGTCGACATCGGCGTGCCCGCCTTCCTGCCCGCCTCGCAGGTTGACGTGCGCCGCCCCGGCGACGTGAGCGACTTCATCGGTCGCAAGGTGCGCGCCGAGATCCTGAAGATCGACGAGGAGCGCCGGAACATCGTGGTCTCGCGCCGCTCGCTGATCGAGGTCGAGCGCGACAAGGCCAAGAAGAAGCTGCTCGACAACGTCAACGAGGGCGACACCGTCAAGGGCCGCGTGAAGAACCTCGCCGACTTCGGCGCCTTCATCGACCTCGGCGGGATCGATGGCCTGCTGCACATCACCGACATGTCGTGGGGCCGGGTCAACCACCCCTCCGAGATGCTCGGGATCGACCAGGAGGTCGAGGTCAAGATCCTCAACATCGACCACGACAAGGAAAAGATCGCCCTGGGGCTCAAGCAGCTTGAAGCCAGCCCGTGGGAAGAGATCGAGGCCCGCTACCCCGTCAACTCGCGCATCAAGGGCGCGGTGGTCAACATCGTGTCCTACGGCGCCTTCGTGAAGCTCGAAGAGGGCATCGAGGGTCTGGTGCACATCTCCGAGATGAGCTGGACCCGCCGCATCAACCACCCCTCCGAGATGGTCGAGCAGGACCAGGAGGTCGAGGTCGTCGTCCTCGAGATCGACAAGAACAAGCAGGAGATCAGCCTCGGCATGAAGCAGGTCGAGGTGAACCCGTGGGAGCTCGTCAGCGAGAAGTACCCGGCGGGCACCATGATCGAGGGCGAGGTCCGCAACCTCGCAAACTACGGCGCGTTCGTCGAGATCGAGCCGGGCATCGACGGCCTGCTGCACGTCTCCGACCTCTCGTGGACCAAGAAGGTCGCACACCCCAACGAGCTGCTCAACAAGGGCGACACCGTGAAGTGTGTGATCCTCGAGGTCGATCAGGAGAAGCAACGCATCAGCCTGGGCCTCAAGCAGCTCGACGAGGACCCGTGGCACGAGGCCATCCCCTCGGCGTACAAGCCGGGCATGGTCGTCCGCGGCAAGGTCACGAAGATCACCAACTTCGGCGTCTTCGTGGAGCTCGAGGACGATCTCGAGGGCCTGCTGCACATCTCCGAGCTCGCCGACCACAAGGTCGAGAGCCCGCAGGAGGTGGTCGAGCCTGGGCAGGAGATCGATGTCAAGATTCTCCGCGTCGATATCGACGACCGGAAGATCGGCCTGTCGCGCAAGCGCGCCCAGTGGGGCGACTCCAGCGGCGGGGACGACACCGATTACTCAGACCCCTCCAGCTTCGACGCCCCGTCGTCGCCCTCGCGCGGCGGTATGGACGACCACGGCTCCATGGGCACCGACAAGATCGAGTTCTGATCGTTCCGCGATCGGATTCGTAAGAAACACAAACGCCCGCCGGGACGTATCGTCTCGGCGGGCGTTTTCATTGCAAGCGGCGCTCTCGGCTCCGTCTCTCCTCAGGAGAATCAGCACATGATCGCAAAGCAGAGCATCGAGAGCGTGGCGATCCGCAAGCGGTTGTGGGTCAGCTTGAGGAACTCGTGGTTGGCGGTGTGGATGATGGCGGTCATATCGGACCTGTTCGCTTTCTTCGGTTGTGCATACCAGGAAGAGCAACGCCGGGGCCGGTCGGCGCCAGCGCGGCGCCTTCCGCCGATACACGCGAAAGAACGACGGTCGGACCCTCTATCCGGACGTCCGCGCGAGCGGCTCGAATGCCGGATGTTGCGGCCCGTCAACATCGTGTGCTGCGTTCTTGCGACGCTGATCACCACCGCCGCTCACGCCGCTCCTACAGCGGAGGAATCCCTCGCCGCGTTTCAAACCGCGCGGGCGACGTTCGACGCGCTCGAGGCGCCCGAGATCATCGAAAACGACGCCCCCGGCGCCGCGGTGACGCTGCGCGTGGGCGGGCGGGTCGTGGGGCACGGCTCGGCGTACAACGCAAACAGCACAGCATTCGAAGCAGCGCTCCGAGCCGCGCTCGCTGATTTTCTCCAGAGCGATTTCGCGCCGCGCGACGCGACACGGCGCGAACGATTGAGCGAGCTCGCGCGCGGTGCGACGCTTGAGGTGGAACTCGCTGGCGATCTCGTGCCGGTGGGTGGGGCGACCTTCGCGCAGGCGGCGCTGTCGTTCTCGCCGGGGCTCGACGGCGCGGCGGCGCGGGTGGGCGATCGGACCGAAGCGGTGTTCCCGGCGCGGATGCTGGCGGCGGGTGTGCCGCCTTCGCGGGGGCTCACTGCGGCGTGCGCGCAGCTGGGGCTGGAGCCGCAGCCTCTGGAAGAGCTGCGCCAGCTTTCGGGGGCGCGGGTGTTCCGCTTCCGCAGCGTGAGCGTGGGACAGATTGAACCCGGCGGGGCCCCTGTGTTCCTGCACCGCGGCGGGCGGGTGCGCCCGCTGTCGAGTGTGGTGGGGCCGAACCTCCAGGAGTTTGGCGAATCACTCGCGGCAGCGCTGCGCGAACGGGTGTGGACAAACGAGGGCGTGACGCGCCTGCTCGGGACGTACGACCCGGTGCGCGACGAGCACGAGCCGTTGGTGGCTGACGCGCGTCAGCACGCGCTGGCGGCGCTGGCGCTCGCGCGTTGGGCGCGTGCGACGGGTGATCGCGAATCAGCACGCGCGGCGTACGAGTTGCTAGGCGCGCTCGAGGAGATGGAATTCGACGCGCGCAGCGCAGGGATGGCGGCGCTGGCGATCGACGCGCTGGGGAGCGGGCGGGGTGAGCTGGCGGCGCGGTGCCTGGCGATCGTGCGCGCTGTGAAGACGGAGGCGCCGGTAGTTGACCGGGCGCTGGCTGCGGCGGTTCTGGCGTCGCGCGACCGCGACGCGGCGCTGGCGCACACGCGCAGCGTGCTGGCCCAGGCGGGACGCGGCGGGATCGTCAGCGCGGCGCCGTGGGTGGTGTGGGCCGCGGGGGATCTCGCGGATGGCGGCGCCGTGCCCGGTGCGCCAGCCTTGCGTGAGGGGCGCGAGCTGATCGAGGAGCACCGCATCACGCGGGCCGACGCCGGCGCGGATGAAGCCGACTTGGTCGGCGGCGTGGTCTTCACCGCCTCCAGCCAGCCCCTGCCCACGGCTCAGAGCGTGCGGGCGGCAGCGATGGGGGCCGCCATGCTCAACGTGCCCGGGCTCACGCCGGAATCGGAACGCTCGGGCGAGCTGGCCCGCCTGCTGCCGACGCTGCGGTTTTTGCGTCAGCTCGCGGTCGGGGAGGCCGAGGCGCGGATATTCCCGACCCCCAAAAGGGCTCTGGGGGGCGTGCGCCTGGCCTTGTGGGACCAGCGTCAGCCCGTCGAAGCCACTGCTTTGGCCCTCATCACAGTCGAGGAGACGCTGCGGGCGGCCCGATAGAGCGGAACCGGCGGGCCTCACCCCCGTATCCTTCATCAGCAAGGAGAGACCCATGCGGATCCTGCTCACGCTGTCGCTCGTCGTTTTCGCCATCGCTTCGATCGGTCAGAGCCGTCTGCGCGACGACCCGCGGACGGAGGCCATCGCTCGCCTGCTCCAGCCGGTGACGGCGGAGCTGACCGATGCCCGCCTGGAAGACGCCATCGCGTATCTGGAGCAGGTGTCGGGGGTGACGATCGAGGCGCAGTGGCGCGACGAGGCGCCCTCGGGCGTCGGGCTCGACCGCGAGGCGCTCATCACGCTGCGCGTGGAGAACGCGAGCGGGCTGGCCTTCCTCGAGCGTGTGATCGACAAGGGCGACGACGACTTCGACCCGGCGACATGGCAGGCGACCAAATACGGCACGATCGAGGCGGCGCCGCGGAGCGCGCTGGCCCGCAGCGCGTACGTGCGCCTCTACGACGTGCAGGATCTGCTGGTCGAGATCCCCGACTTCACGGAGACGCCCGACCTCGAGCTGGGAAGCATTGTGCAGGGGCAGGGTGGGTCGGATCAGAACTCCGAGGTCGAGCTGCCGACGAGCGCCAGCGAGGCGGAGCGGATGGACCAGCTCATCACGATCATCCAGACGAGCGTGGAGTTTGATCAGTGGCGGGCCAACGGCGGCGACAGCGCGACGATCACCCCCTACCGCGACGGGGCGCTGCTGGTGCGGGCGCCGGCGTATATCCACCGTCAGCTTGGTGGGGTGGAGTACTGGCCGACGGCGGCGGAGGTGCGCCGGGCGGCACGGTGATGGCGATTCCCCTCCCTCTCCCACCGGGAGAGGGCCGGGGTGAGGGGTCAAAAAAAATCCGGGCGAAGCCCGCTCTTATTTACTTGTTTGATTCGCATTTCAAAGGGTCCGCGTACAGCTTCCATCGCCGTCCCCTCACCCCCAGCCCCTCTCCCCGAGGAGAGGGGGGCGGATGACCTACACTTTGTGTGATGGGTTTTTGGCAGCGAGCGTGGCGTAGGCAGAAGGCCGTCAACCGGGCGCGGAACATTCGGCGGTTCCGCAAGGGGCGGCCGAAGCTCGGGTGCTACAAGTGCTGGTACGACTGTTATGAGATTGAGAGTGAGCGGTGCCCGGAGTGCAACGCGGTCATCGAGCGCGAGGTCCCGTGGTGGCGGGATGGGCGGTTTCCGCTTTGGGCTGGCGCCGTGTGTTGGTTTTTGTATGAGCCTGTGCGGATTTCCGGTCCGTACCTCACGGTGCGCCATGTTGTCTCACAATCAACCGCGAACTTAACAACAGCTCCGTTCTACTACATGATCGGAGCCATGGTGCTCTCGTATGGGTTTATTGTCTTGGGTGTCTGGTTCACTCAGAGTCGAACTCGGCACAGAAAAAATTTCTTCAAACGTCACTATGTCATGGCAGGATCGGTTGTGGCGGGGCTCTTGGTCGCTTGGCTCGTATACACACCACTCATGGACACTCTCATCGAACCACCACAGGGCCCGACCACTACCCCTTCACCCCACTCACCGTCGCCGGCAAATCCAGCACCCGGTTCAGCGCCGTGAGCGCGTGCTCGCTGCTTTGATTTCAACCCCTCGCCCCAAGCCTCTCCCCATATAACAAGGGGAGAGGGAGCAGATGACCTACACTTTGTGTGATGGGTTTTTGGCAGCGAGCGTGGCGTAGGCAGAAAGCCGTCAACCGGGCGCGGAACATCCGGCGGTTCCGCAAAGGTCGGCCGAAGCTCGGGTGCTACAAGTGCTGGTACGACTGCTACGAGGTTGAGGGCGAGCGGTGCCCGGAGTGCAACGCGGAGATTGAGCGCGGGGCGTCGTGGTGGCGGGATGGGCGGTTCCCGCTGTGGATTCCCGGTGTAATGCTCTTCCTCAGTGAACCCGTCAAGCTGCTTGGTCCGTACCTCACGGTCAGGCACGTCTATTGGAACCAAATCACGCCCAATGTCCCAGCCTCACCGCCGTGGTTCTATATGCCTGCGGCCGCCGGAATCTCGCTAGTGCTTCTGGTGGGTGGCGTCTGCATCACTTTAAATCGCACAAGGCGTGCAGACAGCATGACGCGTCGCGTTGTAGTCTTCGTGGTCGTGCTCATCGCAGGCAATCTGCTCGCGCAAGGTGTGTCACAACCGCTCATGGAAAGCATCAAGCGAAATTCGTTGCCGCCAGTGACTACCCCTTCACCCCACTCACCGTCGCCGGCAAATCCAGCATCCGGTTCAGCGCCGTGAGCGCGTGCTCGCGGGCGTCGGGGTGGACGCTGACGTGGTTGACGACCTTGCCGCTGGCGAGGTGATCGAGCGTCCAGCAGAGGTGGGGCTGGTCGATGCGGTACATGGTGGTGCAGAGGCACTGGCAGTCGCTGAGGATCTTGACGTCCACGCCGCGCTCGCCGGCCTCCTTCGCGATGCGGTTCACGAGGTGAACCTCGGTGGCGACGGCCCACTTTGTGCCCGGCTCGGCCTCCTCGATCGTGCGGATGATGAACTCGGTGGAGCCGGCGAGGTCGGCGCGGTCCACGACCTCTTTGCAGCACTCGGGGTGGACGAGGATGGTCCGCTTGGGGTCGTTCGTGCGCAGCTCGTCGCAGTGCTCGGGGCGGAAGAGCTTGTGGACCGAGCAGTGGCCGGCCCAGAGGATGACCTTGGCGGCGAGCAGTTCCTCGATCGACATGCCGCCCAGGTGCTGACCCTGGCGCACGAGGCGGGGGTCGTAGAGGGGGGCGGCGGTGTCGGTGTCCACGCCGTGAAGGGCGGCGGTGTTGCGCCCGAGGTGCTGGTCGGGGAGGAAGAGGAGTTTGATTTCTTCCCCGGGCTTGGCGGGCTCAGCGCCGCCGTTCATGGCCCACTCGAAGACGGCCGGGGCGTTGGAGCTGGTGCAGCAGACGCCGCCGTTCATACCGACGAAGGCCTTGATAGCCGCCGAGGAGTTGACGTAGGTGACGGGGACGATGCGGGCGTTTGAGCCCGCAGCGCGGAGTTCTGAATGAAGCGTGTCCCAGGCGTCGAGGGCGTCCTCGTAGTCGGCCATGTCGGCCATCGAGCAGCCGGCGGAGAGATCGGGCAGCATGACCTTCGTGCCAGCCGGCGCGAGCAGGTCGGCGGACTCGGCCATGAAGTGGACGCCGCAGAAGATGATGTACTCGGCGCCGCGCTCGCGAACGGCGTCCGCCGCGAGCTGCGAGAGCTTCAGGGAGTCACCCGTGAAATCGGCGTGGGCGATGACCTCATCAGTCTGGTAGTGGTGCCCCAGGATGAGGAGCGTGTCGCCCAACTCTTTGCGGCGCGCGGTGATCCGGGCGCGGAGGTCGTCCGCGCTGGCCTTGACGTACTCGTCGGGGATCGCCGGTTGCCAGTAGGTGAGCTGCATGCCGCTCCTTCCAGATGCGCGGGGCACATCGTAGGTCGGAGCGACGCTATGGGGCGGCCTGGATCAGGCGGCGGCCTTCATGGGCTCGGAGAAGGCCTCGGCTTCCGCGGCGGCCTCGGCCTCGGCGAGGGCTTCGCCCGAGATGGCCTCGGCGTGGTCGTACTTCAGGGCCAGCCCCTGATGGGCGTGGTCGATGTCGAGCACGCGGACCACGGTGGCCGCGGCCATCTTGACCGACGCGGCGATGGGGACGTTGCCCCAGCCCACGGCGACCTCGACGCGATCGCCAGCACTGAAGGGGCGGGCCGCGGGCACGCGCATCAGCAGGCCGCCCTGCGAGATGTTGGCGGTCTCGGCGGGGATGAACTTGGCGGACTTCTGGTCGAGCAGCTTGCAACCGCGGACGAGGGGCATGCGGTCGTGGGCGCGGCGTTCGGCGTTGGCGTCGGTGGGCATCGCGGCGTCTCCGTGGGCGTGGCCCGGGTTCGTCTCGGGAGGTGCTATCGGACAGTCCGCGGGGCGACTTCAGCGCGCGTGATGAATCGCGCGGCGATAGGCTCGGCGCATGGACTTACGCGAAAAACTGCGCGGGCTGAAAGCGGTCGTGAGCGACGTTGACGGCGTGCTGACCGACGGACGCATCGGGCTGGGCCCCGGTGAGGCGGCCATCCGCTTCTTCGACATGCGCGACGGCATGGGCACGAAGCTGCTGCAGAAGGCCGGCGTTGAGGTGGCGTGGCTCAGCGCGTCGCACGACGACGGCGTGATCCGCAAACGGGCGGCGATGCTGGGCGTCGAGCATGTGGACGTCGGCTCGGGCGACAAAGGCGAGCGCCTGAAAAAGCTATGCGCCAAGATGGACGTCGAGCCAAGCGACGTGCTCTTCATCGGCGATGACGTGAACGACCTGCCGGCGATGAAGCTCGCGGGCGCGAGCGCGTGCCCCATGGACGCGCGCCCGCAGGTGGTGGACGCGGTCGATCTTGTTCTCGACGCCCCCGGCGGGCGCGGGGCGTTCCGAGAACTCGCGGACCTGATTCTCGCGGAGCGCCGATCGTGAGCGAGAAGACGGCGCTAGCTCCAGCAAAGGTGAACCTGGCGCTGGCGGTCGATCAGCCCGACGCCAGCGGCATGCACCCCATCGCGTCGTGGATGGCGTGTATCGATCTCGCCGACCGTGTGGCGGTGACGGCGCTGGACGAGGCGCCGGGGTCGGTTCTGAGCGTGACGTGGGCCGACGATGCGCCGATGTCGTCGCCGGTTGATTGGGCGGAAGAAAAAGACCTGTGCGTGCGGGCGCTACGAGCGCTTGAAGCGCACACCGACGAGGTCATGCACGCGTCGATCAGCGTCGAGAAGCGCGTGCCGGTGGGCGCGGGATTAGGCGGCGGCTCGTCGGATGCGGCGACCACTCTACGACTCTTGAACGAGCTGTTCGAGTTGGATCTGTCGGTCGAGGAGCTGCAACGCGTCGGCGCCGCGCTGGGATCGGATGTGCCGTTCTTTCTTGATGAAACCGAAACGCCTCGCTCGGCGTTGGTGACGGGTCTCGGCGACGGAATCGAGCGGGTGCATATCACCGAGACACACCTGGCGCTGATCGTGCCGGACTTCGGTTGTGCGACCGGAGCGGTGTACGGCGCGTTCGATGCGCTGGAGCCGGAGGCGTTCCGCGACGCAGAGGTCGCGGCGATGGCGCGGGCGGGAATCGTAAATGGTGAGGCCCTCTTCAACGACCTCGCACCCGCAGCGGAGAAAGTCGAGTTCGTGCTGGGCTCGATCCGTTCGCGAGCCGAGCAGATCGCCGGGGCGCCGGCGCACGTGACGGGCTCGGGCAGCGCGATGTTCATCGTGTGCGAGAACGAGGGCGACGCGCGGGCGCGGGCGGCGGCGGTTGGGGCGGAGCTTTCGGGGTGTGTGACGTTGGCGGCGCGGACGCCGATTACCGGGTGATGCGGAGCCTCCCTCTCCCCTAAACCCCTCTCCCTCGGGGAGAGGGGGATCGGAGAGTTAGCCGATCACGGGGAGCGACATCGCTCGGCGCAGGTCTTCTTTGGGCTGAGCGATGAGGTCGTAGCCGTCGCTGCCGGTGATGGTGCAGCGCACGAGCTCGCCGGGCGAGAGCGCTTTTTTCGAGCGGACGGCGGTGACCGAATCGATGCCCGGCGCCTGGAAATAGGCGCGCCCGGTCGCTTCGTAGTGGCCGTCGTCGCCTGGCTGACCACCGGCCTCGTCGATCAGCACGTCGAAGATCGCGCCGCTGTTCTCGGGGTCGCTCGGGTCAAAGTGCGACGCGACGAACTCCGCCTGCTCGAAGGCGATGGACTGCTGCAGCATCATGATCTCGTGCTCGCGCCGGGCCTTCGTCTCGTCGTCGACGCGCAGCCCGTCGTCGGCGTGCATGCGACCAGCCGGCGTGCCGGGCTCGGGGGAGTACTGGAAAACGCCCAGCATGTCGAAGCCGATCTCTTCGATGAACCCAAGAAGCTCCTCGTGGTCGGCCTCGGTTTCGCCCGGGAAACCGGTGATGAACGTCGTGCGGATCGCCATGCCGGGTATGCGCTCGCGGAGTTTGTGCAGCAGTTCGGTCTGCTCCTCGCACGTCACGTTGCGGCGCATCTTCGCCAGCATGTTGTTCGAGGCGTGCTGCAGCGGGATATCGATGTACGGCACGACGTGCTCGAGTTCGGCGATGGCGTCGATCATCTCGTCGGAGAACGTCGTCGGGTAGGCGTACATCAGGCGAGCCCAGCCGGCGCCGGCCTCGCGGGCGATGGTGTCGTTCACATCGCGCAGCAGCTTGGGCAACCCCGCGCCCGACGCGAGGCCGTGGCCCGTGTCGTCGCCGTAGCTGGTGGTGTCCTGCCCGATCATGTTGAGCTCGAAGACGCCGTCGGCGATCAGTTCCTTTGCCTCGCCGACGATGCGATCCAGCGGCTTGCTGCGCATCTTGCCGCGGATGGAGGGGATAGTGCAGAACGCGCAGTTCTGGTTGCACCCCTCGGAGACGCGGAGGTAGGCGTAATGGCGGGGCGTGATGCGAAGGCGGGCGTCGTCGCGCTCGAAGTAGCCGAGGCCCTTGCCGTCCTTGCCGTTGACGGTGAGGCCGACGGTGTCGTGCCCGCGGTCTTTCGCGGCGCTCAGCGCGCTGGCGGTGATCCAGTAGGGCGGGGGGTTTTCCACGCCGTCGCGCTCGGGGCGATCGCCGGTGACGGCCTTGACGATGCGGTCCCGATCAAACACGCCGACCATCGCATCAACGCCCGGCGCCCAATCGAGGATCTTGGCGCGGTGGCGCTGCACGAGACAGCCGGCGACGACGACCCGTTTCACCTCGCCGGCCTTCTTCTTTTCGAGGGCCTCCTCGATGACGGCGAGGGATTCCTTCTTCGAGTCTTCGAGGAAGCCGCAGGTGTTGATGACCACGGCGTCGGACCGCCCCGCGTCGGCGGAGACCACCGACAGCCCGCTCTCAGCGAGCAGGCCCAGCATCTTCTCGGAGTCCACGGTGTTCTTCGGACAGCCGAGGGAGATGAGGGAGACGCTCTGGACGTCCGTCGTGTTGGCGTGGGCCGTGCTCATGGGGACCGACAAGTGTACCCGACGCCCCGCCCCCGGCCTAATACGAGGGGATCAGGCGGCCTTTTTCCTCATGCCGATGGAGGATCCGATGACGGCCCCGACGGCGCCCCCCACCGCCCCGCCGACAGGCGCGCCGCCCTCGTAGCCGAGCAGGCGGACGACGATGACGCCCACGGCGGCGGCGACCGCTGCGATGATGGCGATGATGAAGACGCTGCTCTTGCCCATAGTTAGCTCCATTGAAGCGCCACAAACGACGCCATACCCCAAAGAATACCGCACCACGCGATCAGCCGGAATAGAGAGCCCGCAGCGCGATAACCCGTCGGACGGGGCGCGTGAGCAGCTCATCGAGCTCGACGCTGCCCGGATCGCTCGCGAGCAGCTCACGAATACGCGTCGAACTGGCCTCGATCGCCGGCAGTTCGACAAGGCGTGCCCGCCAGGTGTCTAGTTCACTCGCGTCCCAGTGCTCTCGCATCTCGGCGAGGAGTTCTTCCGCGTCGTCCAGCGGCGGACGCAGCATGACCGCCGGCTCGGCGAGATCAATGATCGCCCGCGCTTCACGCCACTTATGGAACTGGCGAGCCTGGTCGGCGCCGATGAGGAAACGCAAAGTGGTATCCGGTCGCTCGGCACGAATCTGACGCAGCGTATCGACGGTGTAGTTCGGCCCTTCGCGCTCGAACTCCAGTGTGGCGATGGCGCAATTCGAAGTCTCGGCAAGCCCGGCACGGAGCATCTCAGCACGGTCCTCGGGCGAGGCGACTGGGCCTTCTTTGAGCGGCGGAGCGCCGGCAGGCAGGTAGACGAGCAGCTCGCATCCGAGCGCTTCGCGTGCCAGCGGCGGCAGCGTCAGATGAGCGCGGTGCGCCGGGTCGAAGGCCCCGCCGTAGAGCAGAACGCTCTTGCATTCATCAGGGATCGGGAGTGGGGCTATCGGCGTCGCCATCAGGCGACGATAGCCGCTCAGTCGAGGATGCCGTCGAAGCGGCGATCGTCAGCGAGCATCAGCGTGCCCGCGGCGTTATCGACGGGGCGCCCCGGGTCGATGCCGTGGGCTTCGAGCACACCCGAAACCTCGCCCTCCTCGATGAGCGATTCGAGCACCCCGCCGGCGGCGTCGGTGATCGTGTAACGCGGGCCCTCGGGGGTCGCCACGGCGTGCAGGGTGTACTCGACGCCCTGGAAGCGCCCAAGGCTGGTGAGTTCATCCGCCGGCGCAGATGCCTGCTCAGCCGGACGCTCGGGGAGCGCCGGGGCGGCGGCGGAAGGCGTCGGATCAATCGTGCGGGCCGCGACGAAGAACACACCCACACCCGCGGCGGCCACCACCACCCGCCCAAGAGTGCGGGGGGAGGACCAGATAACTTGTTCGGCCTTGGGCTTTGCCTTGGGAGCGTTCGGGCTGGCGTCGTCTTGCGTCATACCGCGGGTATCGGCCCGGCGGGGGCGGGGCCTGAACCAGATCGTGAGGTCAAAGCCATGTGGGGTTTACCGGGCGGTTTTCGGCGGTACAATCCGCGTGCTCGTCTCAGAAGGATGGGCGAACAACGGGCCCCATCGTCTAGTCAGGTCCAGGACACCAGGTTTTCATCCTGGTAACCGGGGTTCAAATCCCCGTGGGGTCATTCGCCCGGCGCTGGTCGCCGGGCGTTTTTCCGCGCACCGATGATCTGTGCATTTTGAGCAGGAGGGCGGTATCCTCATCTCTTCGTTCTTCGGAACGGTTTCGGGCGTATAGCTCAGCTGGCTAGAGCGCTGTGTTCACACCGCAGAGGTCACTGGTTCAAGTCCAGTTACGCCCACTTTCGCTGCACGGGCCCGCGACGCTGACGCGGGGCCTCGTGAATCTGGAGATGGGCCGCCGAGGGGGCCCTCGCGCTCGGCGGCTGTCACGCCATGCCCACAGACCGCGGGAGCGCCGGGATGGACTACGACCGCACAACCACCGCCATGCTGGAAGGTCTGCACGACGCCGGCAACGAGCGGGTGTGGTCTGACTTCGACGAACGCTACCGCCCCATCCTCATCGGTTTCGCCCGCTCGCTCGGGCTCAGCGACGCCGACGCCGCCGACCTCGCCCAGGACGCCCTCACCCGCTTCGTCGAGGAGTACCGCGAAGGCAAGTACGACCGTGAGCGCGGGCGCCTCCGCTCGTGGCTCATCGGCATCGTCCGCTACCGCGTGCTCGAGCTGCGCCGCAAGAAGGGCGTGCGCCGCGAAGCCCATGGGGTCACCCGCGCTCAGGAACTCCCCTCCGACCGTCAGATGACTGTCCTCTGGCAGCGCCAGCACGAAGCCGAGATCTACCGGCGCGCCGTCGAACAACTCAAGGACACCTCGCGCACCGACGAGCACACGCTGCGCGCCTTCGAGCTTCTGATGGAACGTCAGATGCCGCCCAAGGTGGTCGCCGAGGAACTCGGCATGAGCATAGAAGACGTCTACCGCGCCAAGAGCCGCGTGGCCCAGCGCCTGCGCACGATCATCGAGGAACTCCAGCAGCTCTACACCGACGCCGGCGAGGACGGGGACGATGGCGGGTGAAGCCTGCCTGACGCTGGAGCGGATCGAAGCGCTCGCGGCGGGGGACGCGCCGGGCGCGGTCGAGTCCGAACACCTCACCACCTGCGACGCCTGTCGCGAAACACTCGAAGGCGTCAAGGCCGACAACGCCCTCTTCGCCAGCGCGATGGGCGCGGTGGAAGTCTCGTCCTCCGTCGATCGCACCGCCGACGCGCCGGCGGGCTACGAGTTCATCGAAGAGATCCACCGCGGGGCTCAGGGCGTCGTCTACCTCGCCGAGCAGATCGCCGCCAAGCGCCGCGTCGCGGTGAAGCTCACCCTCCGCGGCGCCTTCGCCAGCATGCGCCAGCGGGCCCGCTTTGACCGCGAGGTCGAACTCGCCGCGTCGCTCAAGCACCCCAGCATCGTCACCGTCTACGAGAGCGGCGGCACCCCCAGCGGCGGGCGCTACATGGCGATGGAGTACGTCGACGGGCTGCCCCTCGACCGCTGGTTCGAGACGCGCGGGCGGGCGCCGCGCGAGGTCGCCAGCGTGATCGCCGACCTCGCCGACGCCCTCGACGCCGCCCACCTCCGCGGCGTCATCCACCGCGACCTCAAACCCTCCAACATCCTCGTCACCACCGAGGGCACGCCGAAAGTCGTTGACTTCGGCATCGCCAAGGGCGTGTTGGGCGATCAGGAGGCGCAGACGCTGCAAGGCGAGTTCGTAGGCACGCTGGCGTACGCCGCGCCGGAGCAGGTGACCGGCGAGCCCGACGCGGTGGACGTCCGCGCCGACGTCTACGCGCTCGGCGCACTGCTCTACGAAGGATTGACGGGCGAGCGCCCGGTGAAGCTCGAAGGGTCACTCGCGACGAGCGTGCGCGCCATCCAGCAGTCGGACCCCGTCGTGCCCAGCGTCTCGGCCCCCGACGTGAGCGCCGACCTCGACGCCATCGCGCTCCGCGCCCTCGAAAAAGACCCGCGCGACCGCTATCAGAGCGCCCGCGAGCTGCGCGACGAGCTGCAACGCTACAGGTCGGGCGATGCGGTCCTGGCCCGCTCGGATGACGCGTGGTACCGGGCGAAGAAGTGGGCGCGGAAGAGGCGGAAGCGAATCGCGGCGGCGGCGGTGGCGATCTTCGCACTGGGCGTAACGGGTGGGCTCGTGCTCGCACAGCGAGCAGCAGAAGCTGAAGCCCGTCTCGCTAGCGCGCAAGCGGCGGTTGAACAGGCAGAACGAACAAAATTCACTGACAGTCTTGAGGAGGCCATGAAGGCGCTTGATACCGAGACATCAAATGAATCGGTAAGGACACTGGAAGAATTCTTAGCCATTCTCGCAGATCAGTTTGAATCTCGTATACCCGAGTCACCTGAGCTTGAAGCCAACCTTCGTACGTGGATCGGAATAGCGCTCACACGCGAATCAGATTTCGATGACGCAGAACGCCAACTCACCCGAGCGCTGCAGCGCTGGACCGACGCAACAGATTCCTCGTCTCCCGAAGTCGCACAAGCCAAGCACAACCTCGCCCGCCTCTACTGGAAAAGCAGCGAGTACGCCAAAGCCGAGCCCCTCTACCGCGAAGCGCTCCAAACCCGTCGTGCTCTCGGCGATGAACACGCTCTCGACGCCGCCCGCACCGCGCACCACCTCGCCTCGACACTGCAGCGCCTAGGTCGTTTCGATGAATCCGTCGCGCTCTATGAGGAAGCCCTCGCCGCCCGGCGCGAGCTGCTGAGCCCCGACGACCCCGCCGTCGCCAACACACTCAACGGGCTTGGCGAGTGCTACGGCGACCAGCGCCGCTTCGACGAAGCGCTGGTGCGCTATCAGGAATCACAGCGGATCATCACCGCCGCGGTTGGGCCCGATGATTGGCGCACCGCCAGTGCCGCGGCGAACGTCGGACGCTGTCTGATCGAGCTCGGGCGCCCCGATGAAGCCACATCGTTCCTGCAGCGCGCCGACGAGATCAACCGCGAGTGGTGGCCCGCCGACGACCCGCGCGTGCTGCGCACGCAGCTCGCCCTCGCGTGGGCGGCGGGGGACGCATCACGCTTCAGTACGCACTTGGAGGCGTTCATCGCACGACTCGGCGCCCAGCACCTCGAAGTGACCGAATCGCGCCTGGTGCACGCGGAGTTACTGCTTGCGGATAGGGAGTGGGACGCGGCGCTCGATGCAGCGCGACGCGCAGGGAACGCGCTCGAGGGCCAAGGCGGGGAGTGGCGAATTGGCCATGCGCATGTGATCGCCGCAGAAGCGCTCGATGGGCTCGGGCGAAACGACGAAAGCGAAAAGGAACGAATCCTCGCCGGCGAGGTCTTCGAGCGAACGCTCGCCGAGGATGACCCGCTCAGACAGCGCGCCGGCGTCGCGTCGCGCTGAGGCCCGCGAGAGCCAGCAGCCCCGCGGCGCCCGGCGATGGCAGGAACGACGCGCCGGTGAGCTGGATCGTGTATTCCCCGATCGCGCCCTGACCCGACCATCCGAAGAGCTCGGGCGGGAAGGAACCATCCGGGCCGGACACCTCGAACGGGTCCGCGAAGTTGAATATCGGCTCATTCAGCGGGTTGAGCGGCGAGTTGCCCGCGCCTGAGATGGCGAGGAAGTACACACCGTTCTGCGTCACCGCGGCGCCGGACCCGTCCGTCGCCATGTTGTCGAAGCCGGATTCCCCGTTGGGCGCGGCGCCGGCGACGTCGTCGTTGCCCAGGATGCCGAGACCGAACTCGTCGAAGAGAAAGAGCTGGGTGTCGAACGTCGTCGCGCCGCTGACGTTCGGCACGATGAACGCGCTGAAGTTCTCGAAGTCCTTGATGACGATGCGGTAGACGTCCTCGAAATCGGGCGCGCCGCGACCGCCCGGGTCGCCGGTCAGATTCCCGTTGATCGAAGCGATCGGCCCGTCGCCGGGCGAGGTCGGTGTCTGGGCGTCAGACGGCAGCGAACCGGCGTCACCCATCTCGGTCCACTCCGGGCCGGCGAGTACGGGCGTGACTATCGCGAAAACAGCACAGGCAGCGAAACGCATCTCTCTTCGTCCTCCGGGAGAATCGGCGACGCGTCAGGCGTCGCCCGTCGCATCGCAGCCTCCCCAGGCCGCGAGCAGGATGGCAAGGTCGGCGGCGTCGGTAACGCCGTCACCGTTGATGTCGGTGCGCAGGTTGGCCTGCCCCCAGCCCGCGAGCAGGATGGCGAGGTCCTTCGCGTCCACACAGCCGTCGTTGTTGAAGTCAGCCGCCTTCGGCGGAGGCAGGTACGAGACGCCGGTGAACTGGATGTTGTACACCCCGGTGTCGCCCGGACCCGTCCACTGGAAGAGGCGGCGCGACACGGCGTTGCCGTCAGGGCCGGAAACCTCCTCCGGGATGTCGAAGCTGAAAATGCGCTGATTCGCAAGGGTGCGCGGGGCGTTGCCGGCGCCGGAGATCGCAATGAAATACACCCCGGGGAACTGCACGAGCGCTCCGGTGCCGTCGTTGGCCTGGTTCCCGAAGCCGGACTCCCCGTTCATGCCCGCCATGGGGTTGTCGTCGTTGGCGATCACGCCGTCGCCTTGACGGTCGAACAGGAAGAGTTGCGTGTCAAAGGTCGGGTCGCCATCGCTATTGGGAGCGATGAAGGCGGTGAAGTTCAGGGGATCATCGATGAAGATGCGGTAGACGTCCTCGAAGTCAGCGTCGCCGGCGCCGCGCACCCCTGTCCCGGTCAGCGAACCTGAGATACCGCCGAGCGGCCCCATGCCCGTCGGGGTCTGAGCCCCCGGGGGCAACGACCCGGCGTCGCCCATCTCGGTCCACTCGGGGCCGGCGAGCGCCGTGGAGACACACGCCGCGAGAACGGTGACGCTCAGCCGCCCAACCATCGGGGTGCGGATGCACATACGACTACTCCTCCGTTAATGAATGTACCCCGGGAACCGGCCTATCCGCAGCGCAAAGACCAGAAAACACACGCGGGCTTGCTTCTGCGGCTGATAAACGCTTGCGCAGGAGCAAAAAAGAGAGGGCGCCCCCCGCGCTGCTCAGGGGGCGCCCGCATTTCCAATCAAACACCAGATGGTCTCGTTCGGAGAGAATCTGACTCCTCCGCTGGCGGTTCGTGTTGCACTCTGGAAAGGAGCGTCGCTCCCTTCACACTGCTTCTGCGCGAGGCCCAAGTGTTCTCTCAGCGACAGAGAAAAAAACCACGAATTCTTTCCCCGATACCAATCTTTTTACAAACAAATCAAGGGCAAGGCCCCCACGACGCCAGCAGAACCGCAAGGTCGCCCGCGCCGATCACGTTGTCACCGTCCAGAGTGCCGGTCCGGATCTGCGCTCCCCAGATGGCGATGAGGCGAGCGAGGTCGGCCGAATCGACGAAGCCGTCGCCCGTAATGTCCGCGGGGCACGCCAGAGCAGCGCACTCGTTCGGGCCAAACAAATCGCCCGAAGGCCAACCAACCCGCGGGCGGGTGGGGTCGGTGCTGCTGGAGGCGTCCTCAACCGCCTGAGCCGCGGCCATCAGGTTGGTGTAGATCGTCGAGTCGTTGTCGGCGATCGGCGTGTTGACGCCGTTGGAGCGCCCGTTGAAGAGCACGCTCATGGTCACGCCGTCGTTGCGCCGGATGATGTAGGCCCACGTCCCGCGCAGGCTGCCGTTGTGGAAGCGGGTCGAGCCCGCACGCTGCCAACCCGCGCCGTAGGAGCCGGTCTGGCTGTTCTCGTCGAACATGTAATCGATCTGATCCGATGTCAGAAGCGTTGAGCCGGTGTCCGTCGTGAAGTCGGAAACAAAGCGCGCGAGCTCCTCAGCGGTCGCCACCCAGCCGCCGTGAGCGTCCATGTTCTCGACGTTGTAGCGGGCGTACGGGTACAGGTCGTAGGTACGATCGTCGTCCATCACGCTCGGGAACAGGCGGTACATCGGGTCGGTGTAGTTCACCTCGCCCGGATGCAGATCCTCCAGCCGCGTGTTCGCCTGCTGCATGCCCTCAGCGCCCAGCGGGCACAGCACGTTTTCACGAACGAACTCTTCATAGCTCTGCCCGCTCGTCAGTTCGATCACCCGCCCGAGCAGTGCGTACCCGAAGTTGCTGTACTCGTAGGCCGTTCCCGGAGCCGACTCGAGAGCCTGGTCTTTGGTGTTCTCGATGATGTCGTCAAGATCGATCGGCAGCGAAACACCCAGCGAGTCCGCGATACCCACGTCGTCGAGCATCGGGTCCAGATCGCGGTCCCACCCGCCCTGATGCTTCAGCAGCATGTCGATGGTCACGTTGCCGGGGACGTCGTCCGCAGCCAGCCACCCGGAGGCGTCGAAACCCGGGATCTCGTCCAGCGTGTCGTCCAGATCGAACAGCCCCATATCAACAGCCTTCAGCACCGCGACCGCGGTGATCGGCTTGCTCACGCTCGCCACGCGGAAGCGGTGCCCGGGCTGCGTGAGCCACTGGTCCGGGTAGTCGTAGGTGAACGCGCGGTTGTACACCAGCCGCCCGTCCTTGGTCACCGCGAGCGAGCCGCGCTGGAACTGGCGGCTCTCCATGAAGTCCGCCATCACCAGATCGAACGCTGCGAGCGTCGGCTGCTGCTGCCCCGTGATCGTCAGCACCGGGTCGGGCGTGTCCTCGAACCACGCCGAGCCGAATTCGGGGGCGCCGCTCGAGCCGTACTGAACAACGGATGTAGGCGTGAAGTAGCCGGTCGCGCTGTCGGCGTCGTCCTGATGTTCGACACCGGTGCGGTTGTGACGCGAAAACCACGCTTTGCCGCGCTCCCAGTTGGGCCCGTCGGTGCGGACGAAGATCGCGCCAAGACGCGTGTCCGAGGGATCGCCGTAGGCGGTCATCGAATGAACGCGGAAGCCAACGCGCGCGTTGTCCTCGACATACTCCTGGTAGTCGCTCTCGCTGAGATCCCAGACAACGTCGTAGCTCCAGCCTTCGGTGTTGCGCTCAAAGGCAGCAGCGAACCGCGCGTTCGACCCCGTGCCCGTGCCGGACAGCGAGATCGGGCGGAACCCGTTGCCCAGGTAGTTGTTCATCACCGTCGTCATCTGCGCGCTCGTCTGGCGATGCACCGCGCCCCAGTCGGCGTCCGACGTCCCGTCGCTCACCCACGCCGCGACATACTCCTCGTTCGGGAACTCGCCCGCGGCGTCCACCGACACGATGCGGTAATCAAGGATGTCGTAGTCCGTAGCGAGGATCTGATACAGATCGCCGTCCATGTCGTGATGGGCGATCCAGTTGGTGATCCCGTCGGCGATCCACACCCCGGCGAACCGCTCGCTCGAGCCCGTGCCGTGCACGTTGAGCGCGTACGGGCGGTAGCCAGCGGGGAGTTCGTCGTTGTAAAAATCCTGATATTCGGCGTCCGTGAGACCGTGGTGCATGATCCAGGGCGCCGCGATCGCGGAGGTTGTGAAACAAGCGGAGCACATAGCGGCAGCGAATACGGCTGTGCGGGTCTGCATTGGTCTGATCCTTACAGTGCAATGAAAAGGAACGGCCGGCGGCGGTGGCCGTGTGCCAAGCGTCTGCGCCGAAGGCCGGCGATCTCTCAGCCGAGCCCGAAAATCTCGCGGAGATTCTTCAGCCGCACCCGCCCCAGCTCGCCAGCAGGACCGCGAGGTCGGCGGAACCGATGAGCCCGTCCCCGTCCAGATCCGCGCTCGCCCCGGGGCCGCCCGGGACGCCCCGCGTCGGGCCGTAGGGGTTCCAGGCCGCAAGCAGAATCGCTAGATCAGAGGAGCCCACCGAGCCGTCGCCGTCAAGATCCGGCGTGCAGGGTGTAGAGACGCAGGTGACCGGGAGGAAGAGATCGTGGGCCGGCCAGAAGGTGACTCCGTCGTTCCCGATGGAGTTGGCGACATCGCCCAGCGCCGTGCGGATGGCGCCGGCGTCGTCGCTGATGGGCGTGCCCAACACCCGCGGATCGGCGTTGAACAGCACGCTGATGGTCACCCCGTTGTCCATGCGGATGATGTACGCCCACGTGCCGGGCAGGGCCCCGTTGTGGCGGCGCGTCGAGCCCGAGATCTGCCACCCCACGCCCCAGTTGTCCGACTGCTCGTTCTCATTGAACATGTAGTCGATCTGATCGGGCGTGAGCAGCACCGAACTGGTCTCGCTGGTGAAGTCGGAGACGAAGCGGGCGAGTTCCTCCGCAGTCGCCACCCACCCGCCGTGCGCATCCATGTTGCCGATGTTGTACTGCCCGTACGGCGCCGGGACGATCCCCCCGCCGCCCATGGCGTCGTAGGCGTACTCGCGCAGGGGGTTGAGATAGTTCACCTCGTCCGGGTGCGCGTCCTCGCGCCGGGTCTCGCCCTGACGCATCGTCTGCGCCCCGAGCGGGCAGAGCACCTGCTCGCGCACGAAGTTCTCGTACATCCCCAGGCTCGTCACCTCGATGAGATGCCCGAGCAGCGCGTACCCGAAATTGCTGTACTCAAAGCCCGTACCCGGAACGAAGTCCGGTCCACGCCCGTCGGCCCACTCGATGATGTTGTTCAGATCGATCGGCAGCCCGACGCCGAGCGCGTCCGCGATGTCAAAGTCGTTGAGCATCGGGTCAGCGCCGCCATCGATCCCCGACTGATGCTTCAGCAGCATGTCCACAGTGATCTGATCAGGCAGGTTGAAGCCTTGGCTCCAGCCGTCCGTGTCGAACCCCTCGATGTCCGCCAGTGTGTCGTCACGGCTGAAGAGGCCCAGTTCCTCGGCCTTCAGCACCGCCACCGCCGTGATCGGCTTTGAGACGCTCGCCACGCGGAACCGGTTCCAGGGCTGCGTGAGCCACTGATCCGGGTGGTCGTAGGTGAACGCCCGGTTGTAAACCAATCGCTTGTCTTTCGTCACGGCCAGCGCCCCGCGCTGAATCCACCGCGACTCCATGTACTCCTGCATCGCCAGATCAAACCCAAAGAGCGACGGCTGCGCAGCACCCGTGATTGTGAAGACCGGGTCCGCAACCTCCTCCACCCACACCTGCCCGAAGCGCGGGTTGTCGCTCGCGGCGTAGGACACCGCGGACACTGGGTGGAACCCGTTCCCGAACTGATTGTTCATCGTCGCGACGAACTCCCCGAAGCTCTGCCCGTGGCGAGCGAACGAGTCGTGCTGACGACGCCAGTGGTCGCCGTCGGTGCGGACGTAGATCGCGCCCAGGCGACGGTTCTCGTTGTTGCCGTAGGCGGTCATGTATGTCATGCGGTACCCGTTGCGCAAGCGGATTTCGGCGACGGTCTGGAAATCCGCCTCGTCGTACCCGGTGACGATGTTGTACGTCCAGCCCTCCGGATTCTTCTCCCAGATCATCGAGAACCGCGCCGACGACGCGGAGCCGTTTCCGGCGATGCAGATCGGGCGGAACCCCTGCTGCAGCATGTCGATGTTCAGATCGACAATCTCACCCTCGGTGCGCCGGTGCGCGGCGGCCCAGTCCGACAGCGCTGTGCCGTCGTTCACCCACGCCGCCGAGTACAGCTCGTTCGGATAATTCCCCGCGGCGTCCACCGAGATGACCCGGTAGCCGTCCCCGGCATACTCCTCGACCTTCGCCTGATACTGCGCCGAGGTCATGTTGTGGTGGGCGATCCAGGGATGGTTATTACCGTCGTTGATCCAGATGGCCCCGAAGTTCTGATCCGAGTCGGTGTCCTGAATATCCACGGAGATCGGTCGGTACCCGTCAGGGAGATCGAAATCGTAGAACTCCTGGTACTGCGCCCCGGTCATGTTCATCCGCATAATCCAGGGCACGGCGTCGGCGGTCGCTCCTGTCGAGAGCGCCGCAAGAATGGCGAAGAGGGAAGCTTTCATGGCGTCGGCAAGCGTTTTCATCATTGATTCCATCCGGAAGCCGGGAAGCTTGATTGTCGGCTTCCGTATGTGTCTGCGCTACAGGGGCAAAGCTGTCAGTTCTGATCCAATAATGATGGTCCGTCGTCCAGACCGGCATGACGCGGCAACCGCAAATCGCAGCCGAGGTACACTTTTTGAGGGTGATAATCGAAGAGAGGAGATCGCAATGAACCGTGGTCGAGTTTTTTCCGTGGCTCTCGTCGGATTCCTTGTCCTCGCCGGCGCCGCATCAGCGCCGCCTGAACAGGAAGCAGAGATTAAGTGGTCGGGTGTGCTGCTCGTGCAGTTGCAGGTCGCGGACCTTGACCGTGCGGTCGCGTTCTATTCCGAGACGCTGGGCATGGAGGTCGAGAGCGTCAACCGCGACATCCAGTGGGCGCGGATCAAGCCGGGGATCAAGAATGTGACGATCGGGCTTGGCGTCGGGGACGCCGCGGAGGGCAGCGGATCGTCGTCAGTGAACCTGGGCGTGAACAATCTGGACGAAACACGACGAATACTAGAGGAAAGAGGCGTCGAGTTTCTTGGCCCCACGATCGAGATCCCCGGCGTCATCCGTCTCGCCGATTTCAAGGATCCCGACGGCAACACCATCCGCCTCGCCGGGTACAGTCGCAGGTGAGGCAGGTAAGGAGAGACTGTGATCATTCGAACGCTGATCCTCGCCGCCGCCCTTGTCGCGCCGCTCGCTGTCGCCGAGTCACCTGATCCCGTAGCAACCGTCGACGACCTCGACTGGATGGTCGGACGCTGGGTCGGCGAAGGGCTGGGCGGGCAGATCGAGGAGATCATCCAGGCCCCCATCGCGGGCGCCATGCCCAGCACCTTCCGCCTGACGCGCCCCGACAAAGTCGGCTTCTACGAGTTCATCCTCTACGAGAACACCAACGACGGCGTGCAGCTCCTGCTCCACCATTTCTCACCCGGCATGCAGCGCTGGGAGGACGAGCCGGTCACCTTCGATCTCGTCGAGCTCAAGGAATCGAGCGCCCTCTTCGCCGAGCGCGACGACGAGGAAGAGAAGTCGCGTCTCTTCTACGAACGCACCGACAACGCCATGACCGCCGAGCTCATCGAGCTGCGCGACGGCGAGGACGTGGTGACGGCCCGCTTCCGCTACACGCTGGCGGAAGACTAAACGCCCCCGTCAATCGTCCGCGTCGTCGTTGTCTTTCTTGATCTCGCGCTTCAGCGGGTAGAGCGCGAGCAGGATGACCAGCGCGCCGATCGCGGTGAAGCCCGCTAGGCGGTAGAGCCCGGCGCCGCTCGCCGCCCCGATCGCGGCGCACGTCCAGATGCCCGCCGCCGTCGTCAGACCGCGCACCTCGCCCTTCGACTGCATGATCGCCCCGGCGCCCAGGAACCCGACGCCCCCGATGATGCCCGCAAGCACCTTCGCGATGTCGGCGTTCTCGACGGCGCTCAGGAACTCGAGCCCCAGCAGCATGAACGACGCCGCGCCCAGCGAAACCATCATGTTGGTGCGCAGCCCGGCCCCGCGGTTGCGCCCCTCGCGCTCCCAGCCGATCACGCCGCCCAGCAGGCCCGCGACCGCGAGCCGCGCCGCGGCCCCCCACCATTCCTCCGGAGCTTCGATCATGGCGATCTCCCTACACGTTCGCGGAGGAGCCCAGCTTCGACGAAGCGAACGCACGAGCCGCGGCGATCGCGTCGTCGATCTTGCCGGGCTCGGTCCCGCCGCCCTGGGCCTTGTCGGGCTTGCCGCCGCCCTTGCCGCCGCACGCCTGCGCCGCCTCGCGCACCCAGTCCCCGGCCTTCAGCCCTGACGCGATGTGCGCTTCGGGCACCGAAGCGGCGATCGACACCTTCGATTCCGCCTCGTCCGCGCTCAGCAGCATGATCG
This sequence comes from Phycisphaerales bacterium, assembly GCA_965227605.1. Lineage (GTDB taxonomy): Bacteria > Planctomycetota > Phycisphaerae > Phycisphaerales > UBA1924 > CALNYS01. The sequence continues at coordinate 2,406,276 of OZ245745.1, forward strand.
CCGCGTCCGGGCGGCGGGCCCGCACCGCGTCCATCGCCCCGAGCAAGGCGCCGCGGTCGGAGCCGGCGGGAACAGACGCCACAATCGCGTCGCCGGTCTCGCTCTCGACGACGGCGCGAGCTGCGTTTACCGCTTCATCACGCGCTCCAGCGGCGCTGGCCTTCTTCGCCTTCTTCACACGCTCCGAAAGCTGACTCACACCCGCACGAGCCTTGAGCTTGAGCGCCAGCGGGATCGTCTCCGCCTCGATCCGCTCCGCGAGCTCCGCCAGCGGCGCCTCAAGCTGCGCGTCGTCGAGCGCCTTGAGCTTCGCAAGATCATCAAGGATCGCGCCGCCGGCGTCGATCGCGCTCTTCGCTGCTCCACGCGTCAGCGCCGACATACGTCGTACCCCCTTCGCCACCGCCGTCTCCTCGACGATCGCGAAGTGCTGCGCCTCCTTCGTCGTGGCCAGGTGCGTCCCGCCGCAGAACTCGATCGAGTACTTCGTCCAGCGCTCGGCGCCCGGGTCCTTCAGCAGCATCTCCACCGGCGGCCCGATCGAAACCACACGCACCGGGTCGGGGTATGTCTCGCCAAAGACGGCGCGGAGATTGTTGATGCCCTTCGCGTCCTCCAGCGCCGTCGGCTGCGCGTGAACGGGCAGGTCTTCCTTGATCTGCGTGCGCACGCGGATCTCGATCTCCTTCAGCTCCTCGGGTTTCACCGCCGAGCCGTGGGAGAAATCAAACCGCAGCTTGTCCGGCGCGACGAGCGAGCCCTTCTGGTCCACTGTCCCGCCCAGCTCCGCCCGCAGCGCGTGGTTCAACAGGTGCGTCGCCGTGTGATTCGCGGCGACATCCGTCCGCCGCCCGCTGTCGCGCCGCAGCTCGACGTCATCACCCACGCTCATCTTGCCGGCATCGAGCACGCCGACATGCAGCACATACCCCCCCACCGCCACCGTGTTCTCAACAGTGAACTGCGCGCGATCGGCGCCCGAGCCAGAATGAATCTCGCCCGTATCCCCAACCTGCCCGCCCATCTCAGCGTAGAAGTTGGTTGTGTCGCAGATCAGCGCCACCCGCTTATCCGGCGCCAGGCCTTCCACGCTCGTCGTGAAATCATCACCAGTCCAGATCGCCCGCAGCGTCGCTGGGATCACTGGGGCCTCGAACTTCGCGGAATCATCCGTCGGCGCGATGCTCTGGTGCTGCAACTTCGCCACCGCCTCGGCGTCCATCTTCAGCGCCTTCACCTCACACGACGCGCCCCCACCACCAGCCCGGCTGCGCTCCCGCGCCTCGTCCATCAAACGATGGAACCCCTCAACATCCACCGTAAGCCCGCGCTCCTCAGCCATAATCTGCGTGAGATCGATGGGGAAGCCGTAGGTGTCGTGGAGCTTGAAGGCGTCCTCAGCCTTGATCGATCCGGCGCCGGCCGCGCTCGCGAAGTGCGCCGTCCCCTGCTCCAGCGTCCGCCCGAACGACTCCTCCTCATCCCGGATCACGTCGATCACCCGCTGCGGGTTCTTCGTGAGCTCCGGGAAGAAGCCTCCCATCTCCTCGACGACCGTGGGCACGATGTCCGCCAGGAACACGCCCTGCGCCCCCAGCGTCTGCCGCCCGTAGCGCACCGCACGGCGCAGGATGCGCCGCAGCACATACCCCCGCCCCTCGTTGCTCGGGTCGGCCCCATCGGTGATCGCGAACGTCAGGCACCGGATGTGATCCGCGATCACCCGGTACGCCACGTCCTCCGCGCTGTCGAGGCGGTCGCTGTAGGGCTGCTTGGCGCCCGTCGCCTGCTGGATCTTCGCAAAGAGCGGCGTAAACAGATCCGTCGCGTAGTTCGACTGCTTCCCCTGCAATGTGCGCACGATCCGCTCAAGCCCCATCCCCGTGTCCACATGCTTCGCGGGCAATGACTTCAACCCCTCGGCGCCCGGCCCGAACCGGTCGAACTGAATAAACACCAAGTTCCACAGCTCGATCACCTGCTCGTGATCCGCGTTCACCAGCTCCCGCCCGGGCGTCTGCGCCCGCTCTTCATCGCTCCGCCCGTCGTAGTGAATCTCCGAACACGGCCCGCACGGCCCCGTGTCCCCCATCTCCCAGAAGTTGTCCTTCATATCCCCCGGCAGCACACGCTCCGCAGGCAAGTACTTCAGCCACAACTCCCGCGCCTCCTCATCCGGCGTCAGCCCTTCCTTCTCGTCTCCCTCGAAGTACGTCGCGTACAGCCGCGACGGATCCATCCCCCACACCTCCGTGAACAGCTCCCACGCCCACTCGATCGCTTCGGCCTTGAAGAAGTCGCCGAAGGACCAGTTGCCCAGCATCTCGAAGAACGTGTGGTGGTAGAGATCCTTGCCCACGTCGTCCAGGTCGTTGTGCTTGCCCCCCGCGCGGATGCACTTCTGCGAGTTCACCGCCCGGCGCAGCCCCGCCAGCTCCGACCCCGGGTCCACCGTCCCCAGGAACACCGGCTTGAACTGGTTCATCCCCGCGTTCGTAAAAAGCAGCGTCGGATCATTCAACGGCGCGACCGGCGACGACGGCGCGAACGTATGCCCGTGCTTCTCGCAGAAAAACTCGATGAACTGCTGGCGGATCTGGTTCGCGGTCGGCGGCATGGGAACTCCTCAGAATGAGGAGTATAGAGGGCGTAATCGCCCTACTCCGCCTCCACCACATTCTCAATCGCCCCAACCTCCTCAACCTCCACCCGCACCACGTCCCCCGAGCGCAGGTACCGAGACGGGTCCATCCCGTGCCCCACGCCCGCGGGCGTGCCCGTCAGGATCAGCGTCCCGGGCAGCAGCGTCGTCCCGGCGCTGCACTCGGCAACCAGCCGCGCGAGCGGGAAGATCATGTCCGCCGTGCTCGCGTTCTGAACCACCTCGCCGTTGAGCGTTGTCATCAGCGTCAGGTTCTGCGGATCACCGATCTGGTCCAGCGCCGTCACCCCCGGCCCCACCGGGCAGAACGTATCGAACGACTTCCCCCGAACGAACTGCCCGCCCGCGCCCTCCTTCTGCCACCATCGGGCCGACACGTCATTCGCCACACACAACCCAAGCACCGGCCCGTCCGCGTCAAGCGCCGCATCCTCAGACACATCCTTGCACGCCCGCCCGATCACAATCGCCAGCTCACCCTCGTAATCCACCTGGTCGCGGTCCTGACAGATCGTCGGGATCACGATCGCCTCGCCCGTCAGCACGCAGCTCGCGGGGTTCTTTGTAAAGAGCATCGGGCGTTCAGGCAGGTCGCCCTTCATCTCCTTCGCGTGCTCGGCGTAGTTCCGCCCGACGCAGAGGACGTGCGCCACCGCCAGCGGCGCCAGCCCGAGCGCTCCACGATCGATCGCCACACGCCCATCACACCGCGCGAACGGGAAACGGTTCACTGCTGCTCGGTCCGCATCTGCAACAGGCGGTTTACACCATCGTCCGCGGCCATCTCCGCGCGGATGACGCGGTAGCGCTCCATGCCGGGGGGTTCGGGGAAGAGACGCTCAAAGCCCGGCACGTTACCGCCCGCGCGTTCCACGAGCTTGTCGTACGCGGCCTGCTGCAAGCCGAGCGGACAGCGCCTCCAAAGCTCGGCGGACTGCACCCAGCCGAGGTTACCGTTGATGAGCGTGCGCGCGAGCGCCTTGCCCACCTGATCGACGAAGCGCTGCTCAAAGAACTGCATACGCACACCGCCGCCCTCGGGCGTCGCGATGTTCTGTTTCTCCTGATAGAGCTTGTGGACCTGCGAGGCGTAGCTGATCTGGGCGCTGTACACCTCCGGCTGGCTGCGCAGAATCCCGCGCACGAACGCGTCAAACAGCGAGCCGTTGATCTCCTGCTCGGCGACCTGCGGCGAGCCCAAACGCTCGCCAAGATCCAGTGTGACGAACTCAGAGAGAGGCATGCTGAGGTCCTGCTGAAGATAGATATCGTCGTTGACGTTCAGACCCTTCCACGTGCGCAGCTTCTCGAAGTAGTACTGCGCCAGCGCGGTGTTGCCCATGCGGTAGTACAGACGCACCACGTCGCGCAGGTGGTTCTCGTAGCCCGAGCCGTACAGGCGGTGCGCCCGCTGCTCGCGCTGCTCGAACATCGTCGCCCGCTCTTCGAGGATCGCGATCACCTCGCCGTAGACGTCCACGTACTCCAAGTTGTACATGGCGAGGTAGGAATCGGTGAGCAGGTCGTACTGCACGTCGCCCCAGCGGAACAGCTCCTGCACCGCGTGGAGAACCATGCGATCGGTGTTGGTGATGTCGAAGGTCTCGATGTTCTCGCGCACGCGCCCCTTCTCAACACCGGTGACCGCCCAGTACAGGGCGTGGGCGGCGGGGTGACGCCAGTCGATGGGCCCGTAATCGCGCGTGTAGCGCATCATGCGGGGGATTTCCATCTTGTACTCGTCGATCAGCAGGCGCTTGCGCGTGTGGGCCAGCACTTGGCGCCACGCGGGGCCGTAGCGCTCGTCCAGCAGCAGCTCTTCGAGCACACGGTTGCGCTGGTTGTCGGCGAGCGTCACGCCGATGTCCCCGCCCAGATCGACCTGAGCGAAGAGCTGGGCGCGCAGCAACTCGGTGAACCGCAGCATGTCGAAGTTCAGCCCGAGCCCGGCCTCGTTCTCGATGCGGCTGACGAGTTCCTCGGCGAACTCGTCGCGCTCAAAGAGCGCCGCCCGGGTATCCGCGGCGCGGGAGATCTGATCGAGCAGGCGCAGGCGGCGCTCCGTGCTCGCGCGGCGCTGGGCGATCGCGATCGCCAACTCGCGCGACTCCGTCTCGTCGAGCGCCTCGCGGAACAGGCGCTGCACGTCGTCGTCCTCAGCCAGCGGGTCCGCCGGCGGAGGGCCCAGCAGGATGTGCCACTCCCGCGCCACCTCGCGCTTGTAAAAATGATTCGCGTCGTCCGTGAAGCCCTGGATCTTGTGGACGTAGATCCACGCCAGTTCCTTGTAGAGGATCATCGCCGCCGGGTTCTTCGGGATGCCCTCGTCGCGCAGCAGCCGGATGCCCGACTGCACCCACTCCCAGCGCTCCTGCGGCGTTTTCGTCGCGACCGAGATGTTGTACGCCAGGTTCCACCCGTGGAAGGACCACACCCGCGGGAAGCGCGGCGTGAGCTTGGTGATCGTGCGCGCCACCTCGTTAGCGTCGTAGAACTTCCCCTCTTCCTTGAGCGCCTGGGCCCGCAGCCAGAGGATGTTCACGAACAGGCCCTTGAAGGCGCCCATCGCCACGCCCAGAGCCACCTCGGGCGGGTCGCCCTCGTCGGCTTCAACCGTATAAGCGAGCTGGGCCCGCCCCGCCTCGGCGGAGATGTACGGCGTGAGCGTCGCGGAGGCCGTCAGCCCGAAGAGCGCCAGGACGAGGGCCACGATCTGGATGGTGCGGTCGCGGTTCATGGGGTCGCCTCGCCTCTCCTTAGTGCCCCGAGTAGGTCGCGAGTTCGCGCTTCCGGAAAATCAGCACGCTCGCCCCCAGCAGCCCGCCCGTGAGGGCCAGAATCGCCAGCCCGGCCGCGATCAACTCGTCCCACCCGAGCAGCTCGCCATCGACCAGACGGTGCGTGGAATCGAGCGCCCGGTAGCCCCCGAACACGTACGCGATCGGGTACGCGATGATCCGGATCGCGACCCGGTGCAGCTGTACATCGCCCTCGTGCCCGACCGCCGAGTAGATGCCGAGCGCACCGGCGAGGAACCCCGACGTCTCCGCGGCAAAGAGCACCAGGAACGAGAAGAGCGCCGCGACGGGGAAGCTGAGGAACGTCGCGGCGAAAACCCCCGCCGCGCAGATGAACCCGAGCTTCAGCAGCAGCGCGACGACGATGCGCAGGAAGTTCATCTCGTACCCGCCGCGCACGTAGTACACCTCGAGCCCATCGGGCGGGAAACGCATGGTGAGGCGGTTGGCCTGCCCGCGGAGCGGGTCGCCGTTGTAGACGCGCATGCGCAGCTCGCCGGCGTCGCTGATCACGTTCGGTTTGAGATCGATCGACTGGGCGATGTTGAGCGGGCTGTCGATGCTCAGCGGGACGGTCTGCCCGGTCTCGTTGTCGATGAACTCAAAGAGCATCGCGAAGATGACCGTCGGGTCGTTCGCGCCCGCCTGCACCTTGTAGCGCAGCGTGACCGGTCGCCCGAGTTCCTTGGCAGCCGTGAGGTTCGGGAAGAGGTACTCGCGGTAGCCGAAAGGCTCGACGGTGGTGCGGGCGGCCTCAGCGCGCTTCAGGACCGTAGGGCGCAGCACCGCGTCGTTGCGGGCGCGGGCCTCGGGCGTGTTGTCGCCCTCGGTGCGGATCGCGTTGTCGACCAGACGCGTCACCTCGGCGTCGATCGCCTCCTGGCTGATCTCGGGGAGGATCGGCTCGCGCACGTCGCGCGCGGTCAGCACGCGGGCCTCGAGGATCAAGCGGTCGGTCGTGGGCTGCGCCGAGCCGCTGGCGTTGATGTAGGGCTCCACCTCCCCCACCGCCGGCTGGGAGCGCAGGTACTCGGTGAAGAGAAAGACACCGCTGCCGGCGACCGCCAGCAACGCGGCGTTCACCGCCATCACACCCAGCCACTTGCCCACGATGTAGTGCCACGACCGCACGGGCTTCACCACCGTGGCCCACACGATCTTGTCTCGCTGCTCGAAGCTGAGAGTCGCCACCGAGAAGAACATCGTCAGCAGCGCGAGCGCCCAGAACGCGCCCGCCGAACCGTTCCGCAGGAACGTCTGCACGCGGTAGCGCAGCGGCTGGGCATCGTCCAGCAGCCACGGGAGCGACGCCAGCCAGCCGATGAGGATCAGGATGAAGACCAAGCTGATCTTCATCCGCACCGCCTCGCTGACCACGGTGCGGGCGATCGCGAAGACCGGGTGCGCCCCCGTGAGCGCCACGCGCACCGCCTCGACGAAGATCGTGAAACACCCCGCCAGCACCGCCACCCCGGCGAGAATCGCGCTCAGCTCGCTCGTGCCGGGAAGCAGTCGCAGCGGGATCAGCAGCGCCGCGGTCAACGCCGCGAGGGCGAGGTACGTCAGCCCCGCGCCCAGCCAGATAATCAGCAGGATCACCCCGGTGACCACCGCCGTCCCCACGCCGACGCCCAGCGTCGCGTCGCGGCTGCCCACGGCGTTCAGCACCGCGCTCGGGTCCAGGCGTGGCTTGAAATCATCAGCGGCGTTCTGCTCGGCGACGACCTCGTCGCCCTCGGCGCGGTTCGGGGTCGAAGGGGCGTCGTCGGTGCGCGCGGGCATGTCCCGCTCGGCCGCGGCGGGCGGCGCCACGGCGATATCGGACTGTGGCGCGTTGAGCGCCGTCCACCACACGGCGAACGCGACGATCGCCGTCGCGACGACCAGGATCGACGCCGCGATCTTGAACTTCGTGGTCCGCTGGAGGTGGTTGAGCTTGGCGAGACGGTCGCCGAGGTTCACGCCCCGGACTCCTTCTTTTCGCCGGGCTTGTCATCGAGCAGGGAGTCGATGACGGACTCGTCGGCGCCCTCGGGCGCGTCGGGGAGCGGCGCGTCGGGTTGGGCGGATTTCTCGTCGTAGGCGCGCATGAGATCGTCGATGACGGCGTCGTCGCCATCATCCGGTTCGGGCTCGGGCGTCGGCGGCGTTTCGGGTACGGGCGCCGGCTCCTCGGCGACGAGGTCTTCGATGACGGACTCGGGCGCGGGCTCGTCGGGAGCGTCGGCCTTCAGGAAGGCGGCGGTGGTCCCGCCCGAGAGGGCGCCGCCCGTGGCGACGTTGCCCGAGCGGGCGGTCTCGACGATGTTCACGAAGAGTTCTTCCAGGCGCTGGCGCGGCTTGGACACGCGCAGCACGGCGCGGCCTGAGCGCGACTGCAGCATGCGGTCGATCTCGGAGACGGTCTCGTCGTCAAGCTCGGCGGTCTCGATCAGCGTGTTGGTGGACGCGGTAAGCAGCTCATCGGGCGTGCCCTCGGCCTGCTTGCGCCCGCCGTAGAGGATGGAAAGGCGGTCGACGACATCCTCGACGTCGGAGAGCTGGTGAGAGGAGAGCAGGATGGTCTTGCCGCGGCGCCCGAGTTCAAGGATGAGATCCTTGACCTGGCGGGTACCGAGCGGGTCGAGGCCGGTGGTGGGCTCGTCGAGAATGAGGAGTTCTGGATCGTTGATGAGCGCCTGGGCGAGACCGATCCTGCGCTGCATGCCCTTGGAATACTCCTTGACCTGGCGGTGGGCGACGGCGGTAAGGCCCACCATGTCGAGGAGTTCGCCGATGCGCCGGTTGCGGGCGGAGCGGTCCAGCTCGAAGAGCTTGGCGTAGAACTCGAGCGTCTCATAGGCGTTGAGGAAGGGGTAGAGGTAGGACTCTTCGGGGAGGACGCCGATGCGCTTCTTGACGGCGACATCGGTGGGCGGCTTGCCCATGACGGCGACGCGCCCCGAGGTTTTGTGCAGCAATCCAAGGAGTATTTTGATCGTCGTGGACTTGCCGGAGCCGTTGGGCCCGAGCAGGCCGTAGATCTCACCACGCCGGACCTCGAGGTCAAGACCTTCGACGGCGCGGACGCGGGCGCGCATCCAGAAGTCCTTGAAGACCTTGGTCAGCCCCTGGGTGAGGATGACGATGTCGGATTCAGTGCGGGCGGTGGCGTCGGGCATGGCGTCAGTCGTTGTCCTCTTCGGCGCTGCGGTCACGGTTCAGGATGGCGTCGCGGCGCTCGTTGAGCGTCTCGCCGGCCTGAGCGGCGTTGCGCTCGGACTCGGCCTGCTTGGCGATGTCCGGGTCGCGGTTGATGAGGATCTCGGCCTGCGCGGCGGAGGGGACGGCGAAGACCTCGGCGCGGGTGTTCTCGATGAAGGCGTTGAAGGCGCCGCCCCACTCGGAGGCGAGGTAGACGGCGGGGTTGTCGCGGTAGAGCCCCAGCTTGGCGGTGAAGCGGTCGGCGGCGGCCTGGGCGCGGGTGACCACATCGGTGCGGTAGCGCTGGGCGTCGGAGATGATGCGCGTGACCTCACCCGAGACGATGCGGGGCTCGCCCTCGGTCTCGATGACGCCGCCAACGAAGAGGGCGTCGAGCTCGGCGAGAGCTTCCTCGGCCTGCTCGGTTTCGCCGGCGTCGGTGTGGGCCTCGAAGCGGTCGATGAGGTCGAGGATGTCCTGGCTGGCGGGCCCGGCGACGGCGTTGAGCTGTTCGCGGGCGAAGCGGTTGGCCTGCTCGCGCTCCTTGGAGGCCTCGGAGGTCTGGCGGGAGACCTCGTCGAAGACGTCTTTCACGGAGCCGGGGGGTGAGCGGTCGTCGAGGGTGACGCGCTCGATCAGGACGCCGGCGTCCATCGCGTCGAGCGTGCGCTGGGCGGCCTCGCGGACGCGGAACTCGATGGCTTCCTCGCCGCCCATGGCGCCCTCGATGGAGGAACGCTTGAGGAACTCATCAACCGTGAGGCCAGCGACCACGCGGACGGCGCCCTGCATGATGGCGGCGCGGACGAGATCGCGGGCCTGCGTGGGGTCCACGTTGCGGACGAAGGACCCGACGCCGCTCTCGCTGACGCGGTAGACGGCGGACCACTGGGCGTGGACGATCGCGCCGTCGCCCGTGATGAGCGAGCCGTCGTCGCCCGGCTTGAGGGACCGCTTGGAGCGGATGCGCGGCGGGGTGGGTGTGGCGCGGTCGGGGTAGAACGCGCGGTCGATGCGGATCTCGTTGCTGCCGGTATGCACCGAGACGAGCTCGCCGACGGGGTAGGGCAGGTGGAACTGCTGCCCGGGCGGGAGGTCGGATTCCTTGATGGCGCCGAAGGTGAGCTTCACACCGCGCTCGCCCTCGCCGACGGTCTCGAGCCCCGACATGATAAAGAGGGCGAAGAGAACGACGACGACAAGCTGGATAAAGCGGTAGGTGATGCGCAGGGCGTCGGCGAGCGACTTCTGCGCAGGGTCGAGCGCGGAGCGCTCGATGGCCGGGTCGGCCTCGCCTGGTGAGATCGGGGCGCTCATTCGTTCTCGCCCTCGGCGTTCGAGCTGGTGAAGGCCGGGAGCTCGCCGGTGGAGGCGGCGGCCTCGAGCGCGGCGGGGTCGAGGACGCCCATGCCCGGTTGCGTCGTGGGCAGCACGATGGTGGTGCGCTTGGCGTACAGATCGCGGAGGAACTGGAGCTGGGCGTCGAAGACGGCGAGACGGGGTTCTTCGGCGAGTTGGGCCTGCCAGCGGGCGGCCTCGGTGTCGCCCTGCACGCGGATCTGCTCAGCGCGGCGCTCGGCGAAGGCCCGGATGCGCTGAGCGGCGGCCTGCGCCTCGAAGCGGATGGTGTTGGCGAGCGAACGCCCCTGGCTTGAGGCCTCGGCGGCGAGGCGCTCGCGGGAGGCCTTCATGCGCTCAAAGACCTGCTCGGTGGTGTCTTCGGGGAGAACGACCTGGTTGATGCCGACGGTGTGAGCCGTGACGCCGTAGCCGTCGAGATCGAGGCGGGCGAGGATGCGCTCTTCGAGTTCGGGGAGTTTCGAGTCGTTCTCGGCGCTGAAGAGCTCGCTGAGACGGTAGCGCCCCACCTCGGACATGGCGCTGCGGAGCAGGGCGCGGACGTTGTTCTCGGCCTCGCGGTAGTGCTCGCGCTCTTCGGAGCCGGCGCCGCCGAAGCGCTGGTAGAAGAGCAGCGGGTCGGCAACGGACCAGGTCACGAATGCTTCGAGGACGATCTGGCGGTCATCGGCGGTCTGCTGGGTCTCGCCGGCGAGGGCGAGGTAGTTGAGGCGGGTGTCGTAGACCTTGACGGACTGGATGGGGTAAGGCCACTTGAAGCCCAGCCCGGCCTTCTGGACGACGCTGGTCTCGTCGGCGCGGTCGAAGGTGGTGACGACGGCGCGCTCGGAGAAGCGGACCGTGTAGGTGCTCATGAAGAGCAGGAAGGTCAGGAAGACGACGAGGGTGACGACGATGGTGACCACACGCTTGGTCATGGGAGAGGGCTCCGGGGGGTGCTCGCGGGGTTTAGAAATCGCGGGCTTCGGTGACGGCGAAGGGGTCGGCGAGGTTGGACTCGAGCTCTTCGAAGTTGAAACGGACGCTCGGGTCCTGGAGTGCGGTGATGACGAGGCGGGCGTCGCTGACGGCCCGGGCGATGGTCTGCAGGTAACGCTGCGCGATGTAGGGGGCGGGCGCCGCGCGGAAGAGATCGACGCGCCCGTTGTGACGGATGGCGCGCCCGCGGGCCTGCATGTGGCGCTCCCAGCGTTCGGAGCGGGCTGAGGCGATGAGCACGGCGGCGTCCCCGCCGGCGGTTTCGAGGGCCTCTTGGATCTCGGCTTCCTGAGCGGTGATGGCCTCGGGGGCCGCGCCGCTCTCGCGCATGTCTTCGAGCTCGCCGATCAGGGCGTCGATGCGCCGGGCGAGAGCGGGGTCGCCCGCGACCTCGGCGAGGGCGCCGATGGCGTCGGTCTGGGCGCGCTCTACGGCGGCCTGGCGCTCCTGCTCGGCGGTGACGATGCGCTCGAAGGAAGAGGCGACGCCGTCGCTCGACGGCGGGTGGGCGTTGGCGAAGCCGGCGAAGAGGATGTTGACGCCCGCGCCGCGGGCGGCGCCGGTGTCCGGATCGGTCTGCCCGAGGTTCGCGAACGCGGCGCGGAGGCGCGTCTCGAACTCCTGGTTTAGGCGCTCGCGGTCAGGACCCAGAAGCTGGCTGACGCTGAGCCCGCCGACGAATCGCACGAGGACGCGGTCGGCCTCACCCTCGAGAAGCATGCGCCGGACGCGGTCGGGATCGTCGCGGTCGGGCGCGTCGATGGCGAGGCGCATGTAGGCCTCGAGGTCGTCGATCTCGTACTGCACCACGCCTTCGATGACGAGCAGGGAGAGGTCGCCCTCGGCGCGATCGACGTCGAGCGAGGGCTGGAGGATGGTGAGACGCTCCGTACCGTGGGATTCGGTCCAGAGGATGGGCTTGGCGTGGTCTTCGTTGTCGCCGTGGGTGTGGGCCTCGGCGCCGACGACGATCTGGTTGACGTGGAGGGCGGGGTAGGTCTCGAGGGTTTCGAGGGGCCAGGGACGTTTGAGGTGCAGGCCGGACTCGACAGCGCGGGCGATCTCGCCGTGGCGGAGGATGAGGCCGCGCTCGTCGGGCTGGACGACGGCGAGAGAGGTGAGCAGCCAGAGCAGGGCGAGGGCCAGTGAGAAGAGGCCGACGACCGAACGCGAGAGCAGCTGGTAGAACCAGGTGGCGGAGACGTCCCAGCCGAACTGGTAGTTGATGGCGTCTGAGATGGACTCGGCGATGCGATCCGGGGCGGAGACGAAGCCGAGAATGCGGGACTCGAAAGCGGGTCGGGGGTATTCGCCGGCGCGCCGAGGGCGGTAGATGTTGAGGACGAAGTTGAGGACGATCTCGGCGCCGATGACGAGCATCAGGACCGGGAGGGCGTGGAGGAGGATCTTGTAGACGGCGTCGGAGCCGAGGTAGGCGACGCCCTGGCCCACGGCGAGGGAGAGGCCCGCGAGTGAGGCGGCGACGGCGTAGACGGCGCCGGCGCGGAGGTTGGCCCAGGTCTTCTGCTGGGCCATGCCGGCGACGAAGCGGGCGAAGATGAAGCCGATGACGCCCACGGCGAGGCCGATGGCGACGGCCCAGCCGGTGTGGATGGGGACCTCGAAGGTGTTGGGGTCTGTGATGTCGCGGGCGGCGGCGAAGCGGAGGTAGCCGATGACGAGGAAGGCGGCGGCGATGACGATGCTGACCGCGGGGAGCAGGAACGAGTGCATCCACGCGAGGCGCTTGGCGGCCATGCGCAGGTCGGCGTCGGCGTCCTGGAAGACGGAGGCCTGCTGGGCGGTGGAGCCGGCGTAGGCCTCGGCCTCGGCGTCTTCGAGGCGTTCGAGCTTGTGCTGGTGGAAGGTAAGAAGGAGCCCGACCCAGGCGGGCAGGCCGATGAGGGTCATCCAGGCGGCGGACATGGCCAGGGCGTCCTGCCCGAAAAGGGCGTAGCCCAAGAGGGCGAGCCAGAGGACGATCTGGGCGGCGATGCCGAAGAGGCTGACGCTCGCGGCGCGGGAGTAGGCTAACGCGTCGGCTCGCATGCGGGTCCTTTGCCTGTGCGTCCCCGGCGTGCGGCGGGGAGCGGAGAAGAGGTTCGACAGCCCATTGTCCCCGGTTGGCGCGCGGTGTCCAGCGGGACCGGGGGACGGCCTTCATTGAAGTACGCAGATTGTCGGCCTATGTTCTCATCGCGCCGGGAAGTGAGCGCCGTTGGGCCTGATGCGGGCTCGGACGGGGTCAGGCCTTGCGCCGGGTGACGACGCGGATGATCAGGCAGCTCTTCAACATCGCCGGGAACACCTTCATCGAGGCGGTGCGCCAGCCGGTGTACTTCGTCGCGCTGACCGCGGGGTGGCTGCTGCAGATCCTGAACGTGGCCCTGTCGGGCTACAACATGGGTCTTACTGACAACGCCGAGGTCACTAAGGACGACAAGATGCTGCTGGACGTGGGGCTGGCGACGGTCTTCGTGGTCTGCACCCTGCTCGCGGCGATGATCTGCACCTCGGTGGTGAGCCGGGAGATCGAGAACAAGACGGCGCTGACGGTGATCTCCAAACCGATCGGGCGTCCGATCTTCGTGGTCGGGAAATTCCTCGGCGCGACGGCGGCGGTGCTGCTGGCGGGGATGATCCTTTCGATCTTCTTCCTGCTCGGGCTGCGCCAGGGTGTGATGAGCACCGTGCGCGACCATGTTGACATGGTGGTGGTGACCTTCGGGCTGGGGGCGGTGGCGATCTCGGTCTTGATCGGGGCGTGGGGGAACTACTTCTACGGGTGGGTGTTCTCGTCGACGACGGCCTTCCTGATGGCGCCGCTGACGTTGCTCGCGTGGTTCGGCACGATGGTGCTGGGCGAGGGCTGGGTGATCCAGGAGATCGGAACGGACTGGAAGCCCAACGTGATGATGACGGTGGCGTGCGTGCTGCTGTCGCTCCCGGTGCTGTCGGCGATCGCGCTGGCGGCGTCCACACGACTTGGTCAGGTCATGACGATCGTGGTGTGCGCCGGTGTCTTCATGGGCGGCTTGCTCTCGAACCATGTGTTCGGCAGGCGTGCGATCGTGAACGAGCCGATCGGGCGCATCGAGACGGTCGAAGTGCTGCGCGACAGCGACGGCGATCTGAGCGACCCGGGCGACGCGTGGTCGCTGACGCTCGAAGCATCACCCGCGCAGGTGATCGAACGCGGACGCATGATCCATTACGCCTCGGCCCCGAGCGGGCTGGGGATGGCTACGCCCGGGCAGACCGCGTTTGATGGTGATCCAACGGATGGCAATGAGTTGGTTGATACCGCGGCGCGGGCGCTGGTGCTGCGAGCGATGACGGGCGACAAGCTGCAGACGATCGAGCTGGTGAACGCGGGCGGGTTCCGCCCCGAGCGCGTGCCGGCGGAGCGCGATTACCTGTTCCTGAGCGAGACGGCGTTCAACCCGCTGTCGCTCGGCGTGTGGGGCATTGTGCCCAACATGCAGTTCTTCTGGCTGGTGGACGCGGTGACGCAGGCGCACCCGATCCCGCCGCGGTACGTGGGGATGACGGCGCTGTACGCGTTATCGCAGGTGATCGCGCTGAACGGGCTGGCGATCTTCCTGTTCCAGCGACGCGAGGTTGGGTGATCCGGCCCCCCTCTCCTTGGTAAGAGGGGGATCAGATCAGAGGACTTCGGTGTTGGCGCCGTCGGTGAAGTGCTCCGGCTTGGTTTTGATGAAGCCGAACCAGAACAGACAGAAGGCGGGCCACACCAGACCGAGGATCGCGGTGCAGCCGAGACCAATGAACATCCCGACGGAACCCACTTGTTGTTGCTGCAGTGTGAACTGAGCGTCCGGGTTTTGCTGCATCCACTGCTCGCTCTGGGCTTGCACATCAAGCTGGATCATCATGCTCCAGATCGCGGAACCGATGGCGAGGACCGCATAGAGAAGAAACACCTTGCGCGACGCGGGGTTGCGTAGCACGCACATGATGCCAGCTGTCAGAAGCAGAATCGCAGCGACTACCCCGATGCCCCCAACGACGTAGTTCATGACGGGCGGGTTCAGCAGGACATCCGGCGCCCCGCCCTCAAGCCCACCAAGAAATTGACTGTTGAGCCAGCCCTGCGCTGGGATCAGGGCGCCGCACAGCGTGAGGAAGCCGCCCAGCACGATGCTGACGATGCCGACGACCTTGGGCCACTTCGGCAGCTCCGGCTCATCGAAGTAATCAACGTCGGACGGGTCGGCGACGAAGACGTCGCCCCGGTTCTGATCGTGGTTCTGATCGTGGTCGTTGGCGTCGTTCATGCCATCCCCCTACCGCTTCGCGGCTGCTGGGATTCAGAGCTGTTTCAGGAACCGCACGTCGTTCTCAAAGAGCATGCGGATGTCAGGCACGCCGTACTTGCCCATGACGAGGCGTTCGATGCCGAAGCCGAAGGCGAAGCCGGTCCACTCTTCGGGGTCGTAGCCGACGGCCTCGAAGACCGCCGGGTCGACCATGCCGCAGCCGCCGAGTTCGATCCACTGCGGCTCCTGGTCGGGGCGCAGGGCGAACTTCATGTAGAACTCGGCGCTGGGCTCGGTGAAGGGGAAGTAGCTGGGCACGAGACGCACGTCGGCGTCCTCGCCGAAGTAGGCGCGGGCGAAGTGCAGCAGGGTCGACTTGAGGTCCGCCATGGTCACGCCGCGATCGACGTACAGGCCTTCGATCTGGTGGAACATGAAGGAGTGCGTGGCGTCCACGGTGTCGGGGCGGTACACGCGCCCGGGCGAGATGATCTTGAGCGGCGGGTCGCGTTTCTCCATCGTGCGGATCTGCACCGTCGAGGTTTGCGAGCGCAGCATGCGCGGCGTGCCGCTCGTAGCGGGGTCGTCGACATAGAAGTTGTCGATCGGGTCGCGGGCGGGGTGATCGCCCGGGATGTTGAGCTTCACGAAGTTGTGCTCGTCGTCTTCCAGCTCCGGGCCGGTGGCGACCTCGAAGCCCATGCGGGCGAAGACGTCGACGAGCTCCTCGCGCACGCGCGTGATGACGTGGCGCCGCCCGAGCGCGGGGTCGATGCCCGGCTCGGTCATGTCGATCGCCGGGCCGGTCGCCGCGGCGGGACCGAGCGTCGCCTTCTTCTCAGCAAAGGCGCTCTCG
Source organism: Phycisphaerales bacterium (assembly GCA_965227605.1). Lineage (GTDB taxonomy): Bacteria > Planctomycetota > Phycisphaerae > Phycisphaerales > UBA1924 > CALNYS01. The sequence continues at coordinate 2,422,392 of OZ245745.1, forward strand.
AGCGCGTTCTTCACCTGGTTGAGCTTCTGCCCGACCGCGGGCTTGTCTTCCTTGGGGACGTCGCGGAAGCCCGCGGCGGCCTGCTTGACCTTGCCCTTGCCGCCCAGATACGCGAGACGCCACGCTTCGAGGGCGTCGGCGTCGCTCGCCTGAGTGAGCTGCGCGAGCCCGTCGTCGTGGAGCTGGTCGAGATCGTCGAGCATGTCGGGCATGAGCGGCGCGGTCTCCCTGAGCGTCGCACTGTAGCGAAAAAAAAGCCCGGATCGCGTCGGGCGCGGTCCGGGCGAATAGTCGGTGTGAGGAGGTTTAGTCCTCGGTCTCGCCGTCGTCTTCGGCTGCTGCCTCAGGCTCCGCGGCGGGCGTCTCTTCCTTCTTCTTGGTCTTGGAAGGCTTGAGGATCTTCTTGGCGAACTCGGCCCGCTTGTCGGCCTGGGTGCGCCGGTTGCCCTTGCCGCCGCGGATCTCGGGGCCGTCCTCATCACCCACGAGCTGGAGGACGCAGAGCTCGGCGGCGTCACCGATGCGGCGCGAGCCGATGCGCACGATGCGGGTGTAGCCGCCCGGGCGGTCCTTGAAGCGCGGGGCGACCTCTTCCATCACGTGCTTGACGAGCTTGGGGCCCTTGCGGAGTTCGCCGTAGCGGTTGCGATCGACGAGATCTTCGTTGTCGGCCATCACGCGGTCGTTCAGCTTGGAGGCCACGATGCGACGCGAGTGCAGGTCGCCCTTCTTCGCGCGGGTGATGATCTTCTCGACGAAGGGCTGAACGGCCTTGGCCTTGGGGATAGTCGTGGTGATCTGGCCGTGCTCGAAGAGGCCGGCGGCGAGGTTGCGCAGCGTGGACGTGCGGTGGGCCTCGGTGCGGCCGAGCTTGTAGCCTGCTTTGCGGTGACGCATGGGTGGGTCCGATCGGGCTGAAAGAGCGCCCCGGCGGGGACGTTACGGTCTGCGGAGCGAGCCGCACAGGATAGCGAATCGCCCCGGACGCCGCTAGACGCCCGGGGCGGGTTGATCGATCACTCGGCAGGGGCCGCGGGCGTGGTGGCCACGCCCTCGGGGAGGTCCATGCCGAACTCGAGGTTGAGGTCCGACAGCTTCTTCTTGACCTCGCGGAGGGAGGTCTTGCCGAAGGAGCGGACCTTGAGCAGCTCGTTCTCGTCGTGGGAGACGAGGTCGCCCACGGTGTTGATGCGGGCGGACTCCAGGCAGTTGCTGGCCCGGACCGAGAGCTCCAGCTCGGTGATGGGCATCTGGAGCTTGCGGACGAGCTCGTCGTCAACCGACGCGGCGGCGGCGGCCTCGTCGGAGATGTGCTCCGTGCCGACCTCGGCGAGCTGCACGAAGGGGTTGAGGTGCTTGCGGAGGATCTTGGAGGCCTCGACGAGCGCCATGTCGGGGGAGAGGGCGCCGTTGGTCCAGACCTCGAGAACGAGCTTGTCGTAGTTGGTCTTCTGGCCGACGCGGGTGTCCTCGGTGCGGTAGCGCACGCGCTGGACGGGGCTGTAGATGGCGTCGACGGGGATCACGCCGACTTCCTGGTCCTCGCCCGAGGTGTACTGCTCGCTGGCGGGGACGTAACCGCGCCCCTTCTCGACGGTGAGTTCCATCTCGAAGTCAACGGCGTCGGTGAGCGTCGCGAGGACGAGGTCCTTGTTGACGATGGTGACGTTGGTGTCGGCCTCGATGAGGTCGGCGGTGACCTCACCCGGGCCGGTGGCCGCGACGCGCAGGGTGCGGGCCTCGTCGCCCTCGAGCTTGACGATCAGGCTCTTGACGTTGAGGACGATGTCCACCACGTCCTCCATCACGCCCTTGAGCGAGGAGAACTCGTGCTCGGCGCCCTTGATCTTGATAGCGGTGACCGCGGCGCCCTCGAGGGAGGAGAGCAGGACGCGCCGGATGGAGTTGCCCACCGTGGCACCCATGCCGCGCTCGAAGGGCTCGACGGTGAAACGGGCGAAGACGTCGGAATCGAATTTGGGGTCAGAGACCACCCGGGCCGGGAGTTCCAGCCCGCGCCAGCGTGCGCGCATAGTGGTTGCCTTTCAGCAGCCGCAGGGGTTCTGGGGAAGAACGGCTCGCGGGGTATCGGGGAAACGCCCGGCGCTGCGGCGCCAGCGGGCGCCCCCTGCTGTCCCGGAGCAGGAGACGGTGTCAGCCGCGGTTAGACGCGGCGCTTCTTCTTGGGTCGGCAGCCGTTGTGCGGCACCGGGGTGTGGTCTTCGATGGCGGTCACGCGGATGCCGGCGGAGGCGAGGCCGTTGACGGCGGCTTCCCGCCCGGGGCCGGGGCCGGTGATGCGGACCTCGATCTCGTTGACGCCCATCTTGACACCCTTGGCGCCGACGGATTCACCCGCGCGGGTCGCGGCGAAGGGAGTGGACTTGCGGGAGCCCTTGAAGCCGATGGTGCCGGCCGAGTCCCACGCGATGGCCTCGCCGTTCATGTCGGTGAGGGTGACGAGGGTGTTGTTGAACGACGCCTTGATGTGGGCGATGCCGCGTCCGACGTTGCGCCGAGTCTTGGAGGCTTTCTTTGCCATCTGAGATCAGATCCTTGCGAGCGTGCGTGAGTATCGATGCGACGCGGGGATTAGCCCTTGACGCCCTTCTTGCCGGCGACGGTCTTCTTGCGGCCCTTGCGGGTGCGGGCGTTGCAGCGGGTGCGCTGACCGCGGCTGGGGAGGCCGCGCCGGTGACGCTCGCCGCGGTAGCAGCGGATGTCGCGGAGGCGCTGGACGTTCTGGGAGACCTGACGACGCAGGGCGCCCTCGACGAGGTAGCCGCCGTCGATGATGCCGGCGAGCGCCGAGACCTGCTGCTCGGTGAGCTGGCGGGTGGGCGTAGCGGGGTCGATCCCCGCCTCGCTGAGAATATCGTCCGCGAACTTGGGGCCGACGCCGTGGATGTAGCGCAGCGAGTAGCGGATGGCTTTGTTGGGCGGGATGTCGACGCCGGCGATACGAGCCATGTCGGGTGCTCCTGGGGGCTCTTAGCCCTGACGCTGCTTGAAGCGCGGGTTCTTCTTGTTGATGACGTAGACCTTGCCCTTGCGGCGGACGATCTGGCAATCTTTCGAGCGTCTCTTGACGCTTGACTTGACTTTCATGGCGGGCCTCTCGGGGCGATCTAGCGGTCAGTGGCGGTAGGTGATGCGGGCCTTCGACAGGTCGTACGGGCTCAGCTCGATGGTGACGAGATCCCCGGGAAGGATGCGAATGTAGTGCTTTCGCATCTTGCCGGAGACATAGGCGAGAACTTCGTGATCATTGGGGAGGCGCACCTTGAACATGGCGTTCGGGAGGGCGTCCACCACCTCGGCTTCCAGAGTGAGCTTGTCGTCCTGTTTGGGCATGCGTCCTTTCCGCTTGGGGGTCAGTGAACTGTGTCGAACCGGGGAGTATAGGCAGTTATTCGCTGTTTGGCGAGGGTTTTTTAGGCCCAGAATCGGGTTGTGGGTCAGGCGGGGGTGGTCCTGCCGCTGGCCGGGGCGCCCGGCTCGGCGTCGCCCAGGAAACCGGCGTAGTTGCGCATCAGGAGGTTGGCCTCGATGCGCTGGATGAAGTCGAGGCCCACGGCCACGACGATGAGCAGGCCCGTGCCCCCCAGGAAGTTGGAGACGTTGAAGGGGATGTTCAGGGAGTTCTGGGCGACCATCGGGATGACGGCGATGACGGAGAGGAAGCCGGCGCCCACGTAAGTGACCCGCTCGAGCACGGTTTCGAGGTACTCGGCGGTGCGGGGCCCGGGGCGGAGGCCCGGGATGAAGGAGCCGTAGTCGCGGAGCTGCTTGGCGACGTCGTCCGGGTTGAAGGAGACGGTCGTCCAGAAGTAGCTGAAGAAGTAGACCATCGCGATGTAGACGATCAGGTAGGGGTACGCCCCCATCTGGAACTCGGTGGAGAGGAAGCTGGTCGTCTCGACCCACCACGTCGGGGCATCGGCGTTGGTGGCCTGACCCGCGAGAGCGGAGAAGAGGATGGAGGGGAAGATCATCAGCGAGGAGGCGAAGATGATGGGCATCACGCCGCCCTGGTTGATCTTCAGGGGCAGGAAGGAACGCTGGCCGCCGTAGACGCGCCGCCCGCGGGTGTGCTTCGCCTGCTGCACCGGGATGCGCCGCTGGGCCACGGTGATGAGCACAGAACCGGCGGTGACGAAGATGAAGAGCCCCACCACCATGAAGACGCCCGTCCACGGGAGCTGGGGATCCTCGCCGGGATCGATGCCGTAGAAGTCGCGGATGACGGGCAAGGCGCCGACGGGCGAGTTCTGGAGCAGCCAGTTCACTGCGCTCGGCATCTGCGCGAGAATGCCCGCGGTGATGATGAGCGAGACGCCATTGCCGATGCCGTACTTGTCGATCTGCTCGCCCAGCCACATCAGGAAGGTGGTGCCGGCGGTCATGGCGGTGACGGCGGTTACCCACCACAGCGGGTTGCTGGCCCAGTTGGCGTACACGAGACCCTGAGCGGTGATGAAGCTGAGCCAGCCGAAGCCCTGAACGATACAGAGCCCGATCGTGGCGTAGCGCGTCCACTCGGTGATTTTCTGCTGACCCGTCGGGCCTTCTTCCTTGAGCTTCTTGAGCGCGGGGGAGACCGAGCCCAGCAGCTGGAAGATGATCGCCGCCGAGATGTAGGGCATGATCCCGAGACCGAAGATGGTCGACTGCCCGAGCGAGCCGCCCGAGAAGAGCGACACCCAGTCGGCGAGACGACCCGCGGCGGTGCCCTCGGTGGCCTGGAGCTTGAAGTACTCCGTCAGCTCGGTCTGGTCGATGCCGGGCACGGGGATCCAGAACCCGATGCGGTACACCATCAGCATGCCGATGGTGAACATCACCTTGTTCCGGAGTTCCGGGATCTTGAAGATGTTCAGGATGGCCTGAATCATGCGGGGAGGTCGCCTCTCAGTGACGGGCGTTTCAAACGAACCGGCTTAGACGTTCGCTCTCAGCTCTTGTGAGCAAGGCGAGCTTTGTAGTTCTTGAGCTTCTTGGTGAGCTTGGTCGGGGTGTGATCATCCGAGGCACGGTCGATGCCGCGGACCTTGTCGCGCCGCGTGCCGATCTCGGTGACCGTGCCGCCGGCGTCCTCGACGTGCTGCTTGGCGCTGCGTGTCACGCGCTCAGCGACGATCGCCAGCTTGACGCCCAACTTGTCGGCCTCACCAAGATCACCCAGCACCTTGAGGGGCAGGTTGTTGCTCTGGATGAGACCGGCCCTGGTCAGCGTCTCGACGTTGACGTCGCCGCCCTTGGCGAAGTCGGGGTGGGCGGCGATGTCGCGCAGGTTCACGATGCGGAAGCGCGTCGTGAAATTGGCGTTGTTGAAGCCGCGCTTGGGCATGCGCCGGAAGTAGGGCATCTGCCCGCCCTCGAAGGCGGCGCGACGGGAGTAGCCCGCGCGGGAGCCGGCGCCCTTGTGGCCGCGACCGGAGGTCTTCCCGACGCCCGAGCCGCGACCGCGACCGACGCGCTTGCGCGCTTTGTGCTTCCCGACGAGGGCGGTGATTTCGTGGATCATCATGGCTGGTGGTCCTGGTGGCTTGAAGCGTATGCGCGCGGTTAGCTGTTGTCCGATGAGGAATCAGAAGATCCCTCGCTCTTTGGGGCCTCTGAGGCGTTCTCGGCGGGCTTGTCGACTGCCTTGTCCTGGGCGGGGGGCGCCGAATCGGCAGGCCCGCGACCGCGACCGCCGCCGCCGCCACGACCCCCACGACCGCCGCCGCGTCCGCCGCGACCGCGACCGCGGTCCTGGCCGATGGTGTTGACGGGGCCCTGCATCTTCTCGCCGGTGGCCTCGGCGGGGAGGTAGGCGGCGCCGCGCTGGATCATCTCGTCGACCTCGGTCTCGCCGATCTCGACGCCGCGCCGGGCGGCGACGCGCTCACGCTCGGAGAGCTTGGAGAGCCCGTCCATCGTGGCCTTGACGACGTTGATCTTGTTGGTCGAGCCGAAGCACTTGGTCAGGCAGTCGGTGACGCCCAGCATGTCCATCACGGCGCGGACGGGGGCGCCGGCGACAACGCCCGTCCCGGGCGAGGCGGGCATGAGCTTGACGGAGGTGGCGCCGAAGCGCCCGGTCACCTCGTGGGGCAGGGTGCCGCCGTGGAGGGGGACCTTCTTGAGGCCGCGCTTGGCTTCTTTCTGGGCCTTCTCGATAGCCGGGGGAACCTCGTTGGCCTTGCCGTAGCCCCAGCCAATGTTCCCGCGCCGATCACCGGCGACAACCATGGAGCTGAAGCTGAAGCGCCGACCGCCCTTGACGGTGGCGGCGGTGCGGAAGACGCCGATGGTCGTGCTCTCGAGCTGGCTTGATTCGTCGATGAACTCGGGCATGGTGGTCTCGATCGGGGTGGTGCGTGAAAAGTCTGCGGAGTACTGCGTGCGTGGTTAGAAGCTGAGCCCGCCCTCGCGGGCGGCGTCGGCGAGGGCCTTGACCCGCCCGTGGTAGAGGCAGCCGCCGCGGTCGAAGACGACTTGGCTGACGCCGGCGGCCTTGGCCTTCTCAGCGACCTGGGCGCCGACGGCCTTGGCGATCTCGACGCCCGTGCCGCTCGCGCCGGCGGTCTGCGAAGAAGCCGCGGCGAGAGTGTGGCCCGCGAGGTCGTCGATGACCTGGGCGTAGATGTGCTTGCTCGAGCGGTAGATCGCCAGACGCGGACGCTCGGGGGCGCCGGTGACGCGCCGACGGTTGCTCAGACGACGCCGACGGCGACGGGCCCATTTGGCTTTTTGTTTGTCCATGACAGATGCCTCGTGAAGGTGCGTTCTGGTTAGTTGCCGAAGGCCTTGCCCTGCTTGCGCCGGACCTCTTCGTCGGTGTAGCGGATGCCCTTGCCGTTGTAGGGCTCGGGCTTGCGCTTGGAGCGGACGACGGCGGCGAACTCGCCGACGGCCTGCTTGTCGGCGCCCTTGACGGTGACGATGTCCTTCTCGACCGTCACCTCGACACCCATGGGGATGGGTACGGAGATGACGTTGGCGTAGCCGACCTTGAGGTCGAGCTTCTGCCCGGCGACAGTCGCCCCCCACCCGACGCCGACGATCTGAAGCTTCTTCTCGTAGCCCTTGGTCACGCCGTCGATCATGTTGGCGATGAGCGAGCGCGTGGTGCCCCAGTGGGCCTTGGTGAAGCGATCGTCCGGCTTGTGGGCGCCGATGACGACGGACTTGGGATCGTCCTCGACCGCCACGGTGACCTCGGGGCGGTGGGTCATGGTCAGCGTCTTGCCGTTGCCCTCAACGGTGATGGTGCGGTCGTTCGACACCGCGACGTTCACGCCCGAGGGGATCTCGACAGGTTTTTTTCCGATGCGGGACATGGCTCGTGGCTCCGGGTGAGTCGGACGATCAGTTGATGGTGCAGAGCAGCTCGCCGCCGACCTTCTTCTCGCGGCACTGGCGGTCGGACAGGACGCCCGAGGAAGTAGAGACGACGCAGATGCCCAAACCCTGCTGCGGGCGGGGCAGGTCGTCGACCTTGCGGTACACGCGGCAGCCCGGCGTGCTCTCACGCTTGAGCATGTGCAGGGCCGGCTCGCCGCCCTGGGCGTAGCGGAGGCGCACGCGGATCTGGCCCTGGCGACCGTCGTCGATCACCTCGAAACCCTCGATGTAGCCCTCCTCCTGGAGGACGCCGGCGAGGCCTCGGCAGACCTTCGAATTCAGGCAGTTCACGCTCTTGGCCCGGTTGCGCACCGCGTTGCGGATGCGGGTGAGCATGTCCGAGATGGGGTCGTTCATCGACATGGGTGAATAGTTCCCTAGGGGTCTCTCAGAGTGTGTGCTTACCAGCTGGCCTTGCGCATGCCCGGGACCTTGCCCTCGAGCGCGAGCTTGCGGAGCATGATGCGGCTGACGCGGAATTTGCGGTACACGCCGCGTGAGCGCCCGGTGATCTCACAACGCGTGTTCGTGCGCGAGGAGTACTTGGGCGTGCGCTTGGACTTGGCGACCTGGGCTTTCGTAGCCATTACTTGCCTTCCTTCGTAAAGGGCATCCCCAGCTCTTCGAGGATGTAGCGGCTCTTCTCCGCGTCTGACTTGTTGAAGCAGATGTTGATGTGCATGCCGTGGGTAAAGTTCACGTTGGCCATGTTGATCTCGGGCCAGACCGCCTGCTCGGAGAGGCCCATCGAGTAGTTGCCGGCCTTGTCGAAGGACTTGGCGGGCAGACCGCGGAAGTCCTTGATGCGGGGGGCGGCGAGGTTGATGAGGCGGTCGAGGAAGTGCCACATGCGGTCGCGCCGCAGGGTGACCATCGCGGCGGTGGGCATGCCCTCGCGCACCTTGAAGTTCGCGACCGACTTCTTGGCCTTGATGACCACGGGCTTCTGGCCCGAGATGGTCGTCAGGGTGTCGATGACGGTGTCGCGCACGTTCGCTGGGAGCTTGGCCCCGTCGAGGTGACGCCCCATGTTCACGTTGATGACGATCTTGTCCATCGACGGGCGGGCCATGGGGTTCTTGAGGTCGAACTTCTCGCCGGCCTTCTTCGAGACCTCGTCCTGGAACTTCAGGCGGAGGCGCGAGGGCGTCATGGGCGCGCTGTCGTCGCCGGTGGCGTCGTTCTTTTTATCTTTGGTATCGCTTGCCATGACGCTGCCTTACTTCTTGGCCTTGGGGCCGCGGACGACGCCGAGTTCCGACCCGTCGCGGGACGCGACGCGGACCTTGGAGCCGTCCTTCTTTGTCTCGAAGCGCACGCGGGTGGGCTTGCCCCCGGCGAGCGGGCTGACGTTGGAGATGTGGATGGGCGTCTCGCGCTTGACGAGGGCGCCCTTCGGGTTGGCCTGGGTGGGCTTGACGTGGACGGTGCGGATGCCAACGCCTTCGACCACCACGCGGTCTTCCTGCTGGATCACGCGGATCACCTCGCCGGTCTTCCCGCGGTCCTTACCCGCGGTGACCATCACGGTGTCGCCCTTGCGAACATGACGGGCCATCAGATCACCTCCGAGGCGAGGGACACGATCTTCATGTAGCCCTGGTCGCGGAGCTCGCGAGCCACGGCGCCGAAGATGCGGGTGCCCTTGGGGTTGCCGTCCTCACCGATGATGACGACGGCATTCTTGTCAAAGCGGACCGAGGAACCGTCCGGACGCTTGGTGGGGTACGAGGTGCGGACGATGACGGCGCGGACCTTGTCGCCGGCCTTGATGTCCGACCCGGGCAGCGCCTTCTTCACGGAGCAGACAACCTTGTCGCCCACCCGCGCGGTGCGCCGGGTCTGCTTGTTGCGCCCGGTGGAGCCGCCCAGCACGCGTATGACGTACGCGATTTTGGCGCCCGAGTTGTCCGCGACTTCGCATCGCGATTCTTGCTGAAGCATCGTTGCGTCTCCGCCCCGTCCGGGGCCTTCTTCGTGCTCCGCCTTAGCCAGCGGCGTTGGCGACGTTGTCCTCGTTGACGATCTCGGGGGACAGCTCGGCGGGGGCGAGCGGGTCGGGCGCCGCCTCGACGACGCGCACCAGCTCCCAGCTCTTGGTCTTGCTCTTGCGCACGCAGGGAGCCACCTCGACGCGGTCGCCCTTGCGCGACTCGTTCTTCTCGTCGTGCACCTGCAGCACGGTGCGCTTGCGCACGTACTTCCCGTACTTGGGGTGACGGCTCAGGTAGCCGACGACGACGGTGCGGCTCTTGTCGCGGCTGTCTGACTCGACGAAGCCGATGCGCGTCGCCACGTGCTTTTGGGTGCTCTGGTCGCTCATGAGTTGGCCTTCTCGTTCTTGGCGATCTCTCGGGCGCGGCGCTCGGTCTTGAGACGAGCGATGTCGCGGCGCATCTTGGTGAACTGGCTGACGTCCTCGACCTTCTCGGTGACGGTCTGGCTGCGCAGGTCGTAGAGCTTGCGGGAGACGCGGGTCAACTCCTCCGCGATCTCTTCGTTGGTCATCTTGTGGGCTTCGTCGGCCTTCATGATTCGTTCCTTCGTTCTGCCTTAGTGACCCAGACGTCGCCCGATGAAGCGGCAGCGCACCGGCATCTTCATCGCCACACGCACCAGCGCCCGCTTGGCCTTGTCTTCGCTCACGCCGGCCAGCTCGTAGAGCACCGTGCCGGGCTTCACGCGAGCGGCCCAGTAATCCACGTCCGCTTTGCCCTTACCCATGCGGGTTTCGAGCGGCTTCTTCGAGACAGGCTTGTCCGGGAACACGCGGATGATCAGCTTGCCCTGACGCTTGAGGTAGTGCTGGCAGGCGATGCGCCCGGCCTCGAGCTGACGGGCCGTGAGCCAGCAGGACTCCAGCGACTGCAACCCGTAGTCGCCGAAGGCCACGAAGTTCCCCTTCGTCGCCTTGCGGTCGCGGGCGCGACGCATCTCCTTGCGGAACTTCACTCGTTTGGGCATGCGTGGCATGGTCTATCTCCACGCCCCCGTAAGGGGGCGAACTTTGTTCCTTAGCGACGCCCTCGGGCGCGCGGGCGGGCGCCGGCGGCCTTGCTGGCGGTCTCGTCGAAGTCTTCCGAGTACGGGCCCTTGTAGATCCACACCTTCACGCCGATCACGCCGTAGGTCGTGCGCGACTCCGCGAAGCCGTAATCGATGTGCGCCTGTAGGGTCGAAAGAGGCAGCGACCCCAGACGGGTATCCAGACGACGCGTCATCTCCGCCCCGCCCAGACGACCGGCGATCAGAATCCGGATGCCCTTGGCCCCCGACTGCATCGCGCCCTCGGCACGCATCTTCACCAGACGACGGTAGCTCGCCCGCTTCTTGAGCTGCTCGCTGATGCCCTCGGCCACAAGCTGCGAGTTCAGGTCGGGGTTGCCGATCTCAACGACCGACACGGCGACCTTGCGCCCCGTCATGTACTGCAGCTCGGACTGCAGGCGATCGATCTCCGAACCCTTGGGCCCGATGACCAGGCCCGGGCGGGCGGTCTTGAGGATGACCTTGAGCTCCTCGCGGGTGCGCTCGATCAGGATGTCGGCGACCGCGGCGAACGGCGGCGTGCGGTTGAGGCGCTTGTCGAGAAACTGACGGATCTTGTAGTCCTCGATCAGCAGCTCGCCGTACAGCGCCTTGGGCGCGTACCAGCGGCTCTTGTGCGCCTCGGTGATGCCGACGCGGAACCCGAAGGGGTGAGTCTTCTGTCCCATTACGCACGCTCCTCGACGCCGATGGTGATGTGGCTGGTCTTCTTCTGGATGGGATGAGCGCGACCGCGGTCCTTGGGCTGGAAACGCTTGATGGTCACGCCCTGATCAACCCGCGACTCCGAGACGTAGAGCTGGGTAACGTCGGCGTCGGCCTGCTCGGCGTCCGCGATCGCGGTGCGCAGGGTCTTGAGGACCATCTTGGCGGCGCGGCGCGGGCTGAAGACGAGCAGGTTCTCGGCCTCGTCGACGCGCTTGCCGCGGATGAGGTCAGCGACCAGGCGGGCCTTCTGCGGGCTCGAACGCTGCCAGCGCGACTGGCTGACGAAACGGGCGAGGTCTTTGGGTTCGACGTCCAGAGCGCCGGCGAGACGGCGGACGTCCTCGGCCTTGGCCCGGGGGTGGTTGCGCCCGCTCGTCCAGTTGCGCACCGCCTTCTGGGCGGACTTCTGGGAGAAGCCGTCGCGGGCGAGGACGCTGGCGAGGTCGTCGGTCGAGCGACCGTTCTCGTCGGCGAGTGCTTTGAGTTTGGCGTGGTTGAGGTTCACGTGCTGCTCCGATCAGCCGGCCTTAGCGCCCGGACTTGATGCCTTCCTTCTTGTTCGTGTGACCCCGGAAGGTGCGGCTGGGGCTGAATTCCCCGAGCTTGTGCCCGACCATGTCCTCGGTGACGAAGACCTCGGTGAAGGCCCGCCCGTTGTGCACCTGGAACGTCTGCCCGACGAACTCGGGGACGATGGTGCAGGCGCGGGCCCAGGTCTTGATGGGCGTGCGCGCGCCGCCCTCGATCTGCTTCTCGACTTTGAGGTACAGCTTCTCGTCGACGTAGGGGCCTTTTTTCAGCGAACGGCTCATGCGTCAGTCCTCCCGCCTTAGCGGAGCTGCCCGTAGCGCTTGCTCTTGCGCCGGCGGATGATGAGTGAGGTGGAGTGCTGCTTCTTGTTACGGGTCGAACCACCCTTTGACTTGGTGCCGGTGCGCGAGACGGGCGTGCGACCGCCCTTCGAGCGTCCTTCACCACCACCCAGCGGGTGGGCGTCGTGGCTCATGGCCATGCCGCGGACCTTGGGGCGACGCCCGAGGTGACGGCTCTTGCCGGCCTTGCCCAGACGGCGGTTCTTGTGGTCGGTGTTCCCGACGACGCCGACGGTCGCCCGGCACTCGATGAGCACCTGACGCAGCTCACCCGAGGGGAGCAGGATCGTGGCGTACTTGCCTTCCTTGTTCAGGAGGCGGGCCGAGGCGCCTGCCGAACGGCAGATCTGAGCGCCCTTGCCCGGGATCAGCTCGACGCAGTGGATGTTCAGACCCGAGGGGATGTGCTGGAGCTTCATGCTCACGCCGGGCTTGGGATCGACGGGCTCGTTCGAGGCGATGACGGGGTCGCCGTCCTTGAGCCCGACGGGCGCCGGGATGTAGCGTTTCACGCCGTCCTCGTACTTGACGAGGGCGATGTGGCACGAGCGGTTGGGGTCGTACTCGATGCCGGCGACGACGCCGGGGATACCGACGCGGTCAGCCCGCTTGAAGTCGATCTTGCGGTAGCGGCGCTTGTGACCGCCGCCGCGACCGCGCACGGTGATCTTGCCGTGGTGGTTGCGCCCGCCCTTCTTCTTCATGGGCTCGAGGAGGGACTTCTCGGGCGAGTTCTTGGTGACCTCGGTGTGGAGGTTCACCGAGGCGTTACGCCGCCCGGCGCTGGTGGGTTTGTAGACGCGGATAGGCATGGTGGCTTGCTCCCTCGTCCTTAGAAGAGCTCGATCGCGTCGTCCTTGTGGACGCACACGACGGCTTTTTTGCTGGTGGGTTCCTGGACGTAGCCGAAGCGGGTGCGCTTCGTCTTGCCCTTGCGGTTCTGCGTGGCGACGCCGGTGACGCGGACGTTGTAGAGCTCCTGCACCGCGTCCTTGATCTCGTTCTTGCGGGCGCGCCGGTCGACGAGGAACGTGTAGCGGTTGAACTCGCTCGAGTGGAACGAGTTCTTCTCGGTGATCAGGGGCTTTTTAATGACGTGGGTCGGGTTCACTGGGCGCCCTCCTTCGACGACTTGGCGCCCTTGCCCGTGTTCGAGCTCGGGCCGGAGAGCCACGCTTCAAGGTCGCTCTTGGCGATCACCACGTAGCGGTGGTTGAGCAGGGTGAAGGCGTTGAGCTCGTGGGCCGTGCAGACGTCGACGCCATCGACGTTGCGGCAGCCCAGGCGGGCGTTGCGGTTCTCGGGGCTGAGCGCGACCAGGCAGGAACGGTCGATCTTGTGCGCCGCGAGCAACGCGGTGATGTCCTTGGTGCGCGGGGCGTCGAAGCTGAGGTCGTCGATGATCTTGACCTCGTTGTCGATCAGCTTGGCGAGCAGGGCGTTGCGATTGGCCTTACGCCGCATCTTGACGGGCATGTCGGGGCGGAAGGCCTCGCGACCGCGCGTCTTGGCGAAGGTGTGACCGCCGCCGGTGCGGATGGGCGTGCGGGCCGAACCCGGGCGGGCGCGGCCGGTGCCCTTCTGCTTGTAGAGCTTGCGGGTCGAGCCTTCGACCTGACCGCGGCTCTTGGTGCGGGCCGAGCCCTGGCGCTGGTTCGTGTGATAACGAACGTACGCCTGCTTGATGAGGGCGGGGTTCACTTCTCCGCCGAGGGCGCTCTCGTCGACGCCGAGGCTGCCGACTTCTTTGCCCTGTTTGTCGTAGACCGGGACGTCCATGGGGTCCTCGTTCCTTCGCCTTCTCGCCCCGCGACGCGCGGGACCTGGTTCGCCTTGCCCGGACTCCGCTGTCGCGCCGCTCGTGCGACGCCGGGTGGCCCGGGGATTGACTCGGCGTAAAGCCGCAACTTGGTGACGCCTGACGGTTTCCCGAAGGACCTCTCAGGCCGAGCGGCCGCCGCTCTGGCGACCGCTCTCGTGTTCTGTGTCAGCCGCTCGCCTTGGCGGCCTTTGACTTGTAGAGGCGGGTCGCCGGGCGGATCTCAAGGATCCCCCCGTTGGCGCCGGGGACGGGCCCCTTCACCAGCAGCAACCCCTCCTCGGGGATGATCCGTACCACGTCGAGCGAGCGGGTGGTGACGCGAACGTCGCCCATGTGCCCCGCCATGCGCTTGCCCTTCTTAAGCCCGCCGACCATGCCGGCGTTGGAGGCGTGGCCGCCGATGGAGCCGGGAGAGCGGTGCTTGCGCTCGACGCCGTGGCTGGCCTCCTGGCCTCGGAAGTTGTGACGCTTCATGCCGCCCTGGAAGCCCTTGCCCTTGCTCACGCCCGCGACATCGACATACGCGACGCCTTCGAGCTTCGAGACATCGAGCTCCTGGCCGAGCTCGTACTCGCCGCCGTCATCGACGCGGAACTCGCGGTGACGACGCTGGGGGGCGACGCCCGCCTTGGCGTCATGCCCGATCATGGGCATGGACTGGTTGCGGGCCTTGATCTCGCCGAAGCCGATCTGGACGGCGGAGTAGCCATCCTTCTCAGGCGTACGGACCTGAGTGACAAAGCACGGACCGACCTTGATCGCCGTCACCGGGATGGACTTCTCGTCCTCGGTGTAGACGCGGGTCATGCCGACTTTCGTGCCCATGAGCAGCATGGCGTTGATCCTTGCGGTCTCCCGAAGCCTGCGAGCAGGCCGCGGTCTGTTTCACGGCTCGTGAGGGACGCGACCGTCGCGTCTTCTTAGAGGAACCGTTCGGGGCGAACCCCTGAAAAACCAAACGCCCCGCTTTCGCGGGGCGCCGACTGGGTGCAGGCCGTCAGGCCTTGATCTTGACAAACACGCCCGCGGGGACGACGAGGCGGTTGAGGGCCTCGACGGTGCGGGCGTTGGGCTCGACGATGTCGATGATGCGCTTGTGGGTGCGGATCTCGAACTGCTCGCGCGATTTTTTGTCGATGTGCGGGCCGCGGAGCACCGTGTAGCGCTCGATGCGCGTGGGCAGCGGCACCGGGCCCGCCACTCGCGCGTTGGTGCGCTTGGCGTGATCGACGATCTCCTTGGCGGAGGCATCGAGAGCCTGGTGGTCGTAGGCTTCCATTCGGATTCGGATCTTGCCGCCGGTCATGCGATACGGGACCCCATCAGAACCCGTCGGGCGGGCCCGTCCACGAAAGACGCCGGGACACCGGGAAGGCCCTTTGCCTTCCCGACCGGCGCTGCGCCGAAACGCGAGTTGTGACGTCTGCCCCACCGTGGACGACGCCGCGGCCGCATCGGACGCTTCTGAGCGCACAAACGCGGCTTCGCCCAAAAGGGCGAGCCGGAGAATGTAAACGATTGGTCAGGGGTGTCAAGGCGGGCAACCGGGCGTCTTTTGAAAAGAATGGCCGATAGGTTCGCTCGGCGGAGCCGCTCAGAGGCAAAAACCGGCGTCCGCCTGGGGGATGCCCCTCAAGACCCGCGCCCGACGCCCCCGATGAGGCTAGCGTCCGATGATCACAGCGATTGGAGCCCCCATGCCCCGCCTCTGCCTCGCCCTGCTCACCTCCTTACTTCTGGCCGCCCCGATCGCGGGCCAGCAGACGACTCAGCGTCACCGCACCGGCCCGGACCAGATCGCGGGCGTCCCCTTCTCGGATGTCCCCTACCGGGTGGAGTCGATGGGGCTGGCGCTCCGGCTGCCTGAGGGGGCAACGGTGTCGAGCACGTCTACCAGCGACGGGGTGCGTTCCTTTTTAGTGTCGCCCGAGGACAACTCGTGGCTGCTGCGGGTGCTGGCGCCGCGGACGACCGACGCGAGCGTGACGGCCCAGAGCGTGATCGACTCGATGATCAACGAGATCCTCGACCCTGAGGGCGACGGCTCGACGATGCGGGGGATGAAGCTGCAGACCAAGGACGGGCGGAAGCGGGTCTTTGATCGGCTGGATGAACTCGAAACAGCGACGGCCGTCGGCGCGCGGTTTTATCTGGGCGTCAAGCAGCTGAGCGGGCAGGACCTGATCACGGGGTACACCGTGTTCCGCCCTGCGGCGGGGCAGCTTCTGGTCTTCGAGATCACCACGCTGGAAACCGAGTTCACGCGCGTGCGCTCCATCTATGAGGCGATCGTGGCGGTCTCGGAGATCCGTGATCCTGCGGAACTCGCCAGCCGTCGGGCGGCGGGGGTCGCCGCGGGGGAGACGCTGCTGGCGGACCTCGACAGCGCGACGATCTCGTCGCTGCTGCCGATCGGACCGGAGTGGCGGCGCCTGTACCGCCCCGGGCCCACCGGGCGCTGGAGCGACGACACCGAGGTGGCGTACCAGTCGCTTGAGATCAAGGAAGGGCAGCGGGGCGAGCTTTCGCTGGGGCGTGGGGCGCGGAGCTGGTCGGCGAGCGAGCGCGAGAAGGGGTACATCGCGACGGTCGTCGCCCGCTATCTGGACGGCGATCAGAAGATCGATATCCACTCGTCGTATTTCCTTTCGCAGGACGGCGCGGACGAGGCGTGGTCGGTGCGGATGCGCCTGGGCGATCGATTCGAAACGACCAACTGGGTGGAGACCGGCGTTCGGATGGGCGATGAGATCCGTGTTTCGATCACGCAGCCGGACGGCACGGTGACGGAGAAGGCGTGGCCGACGCCGCCGAACGGGTACCTCTCGCATGTGGAGGCGCTGCTGCTGCCGACGGTGCTGGCGTCACGCGGCGTCGAGGGCGAGTTCGCGTACTACCGGTACAACACGCAGCTGGGCGAGCTGACGCTGCGGCGCGACGTGTTCGAGGCGACGCCCGAGGGGTGGCGTCTGACGACGCGCGTCCACGAGGATGCGCCGGAGGAGACGCTGGAGCTTTCCGAGGACGGGAAGGTCACCGGGCAGAACCTGGCCGGTGATGTGCGCGGGAAGCCGCTGGGGCGGAAGGAGATCGCGAGCATCTGGCGGCATAAGGGGCTGCCGCTGGAGTGATCCGGCTCGCGCGGCCCTTTTTCCCTTGATCTGAGGCTCATCCGGGGGCACTCTTGTGATGCACACAAGGGAGTCTCTGTCATGGCACGTGCTGCTTGCGTGGCGGTTTTTACGCTGGCCCTGGGCGCTTCCCCAGCATTGGGGGTGAACAATTACGGGCTGGACTTCGTGACGATCGGGGATCCGGGGAATCCGGCGATCCAGGCCGGGCCGACTCGCCCGATCGGCGCTGTGGATTACGAGTACCGCCTCACACGAACGGAGATTACCTCGGCGCAGCAGTTCGAGTTTCTGCAGGCGTATGACCCGTTCATGCAGCAGCAGGACCGTCGGCTGTGGGGCGACGTGAACTGGGTTCTCGGGGAGTGGAATCTAGCCCCCGGCGACGGCGACAAAGCGGCTCGCATGTCGCCGCGCTTGTGGGCCCGCTACGCCAACTGGCTGCACAACGACAAGGCGCTGACTCAGGACGCGTTTGAGTCCGGCGCCTACGACGCTTCTACGTTTGGCGACATCCGTGATGAAGATGGTCGCCTTATTGGCATCACTGATCAGATGACACGTAGTAAGGGTGCTCGCTTCTGGATCCCGTCGTTGGATGAGTGGACGAAGGGCGGGTACTGGGACCCGAACCGTTTCGGCGAGGGGGAGGGCGGCTACTGGCAGTTTCCAAATTCCTCAGACCAGCCTTCCATCCAAGATATTCCTGGGGTTCAGGAAGGGGATACAAATACAGGAACAGGCCGGCGAGTTGACGTGGGCTCCTACCCCGACACTCAGACGCCGTGGGGCTTGCTTGATTATTCAGGCGGTGAGTTTGAAGTCGGGGAACGGATCAACAGCCGCAATTACCTTCAGCTTGGAAGTCAATGGGGAGGAGATAGTCCGCTGTTCGCTGATGTTCTCGGCCAGCGATTCGTGACGGGAGCTACTAGTCCAATCGGTTTGCGTCTGGCGTCGGCAGTTCCGTCGCCGGGCGCAAGCGTGTTTCTCGTGGGGATAGCAGGCGCGTTTGTGCCCCGTAGGAGACACGCTCCGGCGCTCGCGGTGGTTGCGGCGGCGGGGGCGTTTGCTCTTGCGGCGCCGGCGCAGGGCGTGCCGGACTATGGGCTGGACTTCGTGACGATCGGGGATCCGGGGAACCCGGATATCCCGCCGGATCAGTTGCACCCGCTCATCCAACTCCCCTTCGGGGCGGTGGACTACGAGTACCGCCTGACGCGCACCGAGCTCACCTACACGCAGCAGCTTGAGTTCCTGAACGCCTACGCGCCGCACTACGCCGACGATGGGAACCCGCTGCGCTCGTGGGGCGACATCACGTTCACGGGCTTCTCGGGTGGTGATGCGACGTGGCGGCTGCGGGATGGCGCCGAAAATCGCCCGGGCGAGATGTCGCCGCGCCTGTGGATGCGCTACGCGAACTGGTTGCACAACGACAAGGCCCTGACGCGCGATGCGTTCAACATCGGCGCCTACGACACCTCGACCTTCGGCGAGGACGATGACGGCGAGCTCACCGATCAGGTGACGCGCAGCGAGGGCGCCCGCTTCTGGATCCCCTCGATCGACGAGTGGATCAAGGGGGGCTATTGGGACCCGAACCGCTACGGCGAGGGCGAGGGGGGCTACTGGCTGTACCCGAATAGCTCGGACACGCCCTCCGTGCCCGGTTTCCCTGATGAAGGCGGAGAGACCAACGCCGGCTTCGGTGATTTCCCGCTCGATGTTGGTTCGTACCCGGAGACGCAGTCGCCGTGGGGGCTTCTGGATTACTCGGGGGGTGGACATTTTGAAGCGGCTGAGCGCTTGAGTTCCACAGGGTTCTATCTCTCGTTGGGTAGCCGCCCGGGAATCAGCGATCCTGAAGATGAGCGATTGGGTTGGTTGTTTGGATTCGGCGCGAACTCTGCGATTTCATTCCGTCTCGCATCGGATGTTCCATCGCCAAGCGCGCTGGCGCCCCTGGCGTTCATGTTCACACTGAGAAGGAGAACACGTCATGTTTCGGCGCGAGGTTGAGTAGAGGCTGTAGGCCCTCACCCCGGCCCTCTCCCCGGGGGAGAGGGAGGGGAGGTTGCGATCAGTACACCTCGAGGAAGACGCGGCGTGTTGGTTTGATCTCTCTGTGGATCATGCGTCGGTCCCAGGTGTCGACTTGGGCGAGGGTTTCGTCGTCGCAGGCGAGGTAGGGCTCGCGGGCGCTTGGGGGGAGTTGGCGGGCGAGTTCCTGGAAGACGCCGAGTTCCATGCCGGCGACGCCGCAGATGTAGACGAGGCCTCGGGGGGAGGTGAGGAGGGGCGCGAGCTGGTCGCGGTGGGTGGCGAGGCGCTGCTGTACATAAACGCCGCGCCCGGCGGGCTGTTCGGGCTCGCGGCTGATGGCGGTGATGTAGCTGAAGTTTTCGTGCTCGTGTTCGAGGCGGGTGAAGAAGTCGTCGTAGAGGAGGTCGGTGCGGTAGGGCGCGCCCATGACGAGGGCGACTTTGGAATCGACCTTGCGCTCGAGCAGTTCCATGACCATGCCGCGGAAGGGGGCGATGCCGGTGCCGGTGGCGATGAAGACGTAGTCGTGCTCTTCGGGGCGGGCGGGGAGGAGGAATCGTTTGCCGTTGGGGCCGGAGACGTGCACCTCGTCGCCCTCGGCGAGGTCGCTGAGGTAGTTGGAGGCGACGCCGGTGAAGAGCTTGCCGGTTTCCCAGTGCTCGTCGATGGTGCGTTTGACGGTGGTGGCGAGGACTTTGCCGGCGCCGTCTTCGCCCGCGGTGGGCGAGGCGATGGAGTAGAGGCGGACCTTGTGGGGGCGGCCGCGCTCGTCTTCGCCGGGGGGGATGACGCCGAAGGACTGGCCCGCGCGGAAGGCGCCTTCGAGGGGGGTGGCGGAGATATCGATCTCGACGTGGCGGACGAAGCCGGCGGACTTTTTGGAGCGGGTGCAGATCTCGTTGCGGGTGACGCGTCCGGTGACGGGGGCGGTCGGGCGGACGAGGTGCATGGAGACTTCGGGGAAGTCGATCGCGGCGGCGGCGTCGGTAGAGGTCATATGGCGAGGATAGGCGCGGGAGGGTTAGCCGGCGTCGTCGGCGGGCGCGTCTTCGTCCTGCGGTTCCTGGTATTCGACGCCGGAGGCGCGGGCTTCGAGGCGCTGGGCGAGGTCGCGGACGCGCTCGGCGCCCGGGCCGCGGGCGGCGCGGGAGTAGCTGGAGGAGGCCTGGTCGTAGGCGTCACGGGCGTCGGTGGCGAATGACTCGGAGGCGGCGGCGGCTTCGCTGGCGCGGGTCTGGAGTTCGCCGGCGAAGGGGAGGCGGGGCTGCATCTCGGCGAGGGCGCCCAACGCGCCCGCGTAGCGGGCGGCGCTTTGGGAGCGGAGGGAATCGAGGGAGGCCTGCCCGTGCAGGGCGGTCGCGAGCCAGAGGCCGCTGGCGCCGTCGCTTGAAGCGGAGCGCAGGCTGGTCTGGGCGCGGCGGTAGGAATCGGCGGCGTCGGCGTAGGCGGGTTCGAGTTCGTTGGTGCGGAAGTCGTGGAGTTCGGTGAGCAGGGCTTCGAGGCGATCGGCGGCGACGTTGGCCTGCTCGCGGTCCACCTGGGCGGTGCGGGCGAGGCGGGCGGCGCGCTCGCGGAGGGATTCGCGCGAGGCGCGGAGGAGTTCGACGAGGCCCTCGGCGCCCTCGATGCGGCGTTCGAGCTCTTCGAGGGCCGGGCGGAGCTGGGCGGCCTGGGCTTCGAGGTCTGAGGCGCGGACGACTGCCTCGTCGGCGTCGCGCTGGGCGGCGAAGGCGCGGCGGGTGGCGTCGGCGAGGGCCTGGCCTTGGGCGTTCAGGGCCTCATCGCGGAGGCGGGCTTCCTCGGTGCGGAGGCGGGCGGCGCTTTCGTTGGCTTCGCGGGCGGCTTCGAGGAGTTGGTCGAGGCGGCGCTGGGCCTCGTCGCGGTCGCGGGTGAGGCGGGTGCGCTGCTCCTGGGCGTCGGCGATGGCGGTGTCGATGTCGCTGACGCTTTCTTCGGGCTGGTAGGAGCCGGCTGCTTCGGCGCGGGCGTGGCGCCAGGCGTAGAGGCGGGCGGCGAGGGCGCGGGCCTCGGCGGTGAGGGTGGCGCTTTCGTCTTCGAGCGCTTCGGCGCGCTTGAGCGCGGCCTCGGCGTCGCCGATGTGGGTCTGGCCTTCGACGAGCTGGGCGGCGGCGCGGAGGCCGCCCTCGGCGCTGAGCGCCGGCGCGAGGGTGCTGCGGATGTCCTGGTTGGTGCTGAGGATGAACTCGGCGGGCGGGGGCGCGTTTCCGGTGTGGAGCGCGGCGAGGGTGGCCTGCGCTTCGTGGAGAGCGCGGGACGCCTCGGCGTCGGCGTCGCAACCGATGAGCGCGCTGCCCGAGGCGAGGGCGAGCGAGAGCGTGATGAGTCGGACAGCGTGCTGGCGTCGCGGCATGGGGAGAATCCTCGGGGCGGGTCGCGTAGGGCCGAGCAGGATAGCAGAGCGCTGGGAGGCGTCAGCGGGGTTGATCGGCGGGCGGTTCTTCGGGTTGCTCGGTGTCTTCTGGGGGGTCGGTGTCGAGGCGGATGGGCTTATATTCGATGGGCGTGTCGGGGCGGGGGCGGATCATGGCGTCGATCCACTCGATGGCCTGGCGGAAGCGGGTGACGTCGCGGGTGCGGAAGGCCGGGCGCCAGGCTTTGGTCTCGGGGTGAGGGACGGCGGACATGGGGCGGGGGAGGCCGAGCTGGAGCAGGGGCGAGTCGCCCGGGCGTTCGTAGTCGATGAGCGGGCTGCCGTCGTCTAAGCGGAAGCGGTCGATGATGATGAAGTTGGTGAGGGCGGTGGTTTCTGAGAAGGGGCGTTTGTTGAAGAGGTGCGGGGGCGGGGCGTCGGTGCCGCCGTGGCAGCTCGTGGAGGCGCAGTTGCGCGTGAGCCAGGTTCCGGCGACGTTGTCGCGGAAGAGGGCGAGCGACTCGGGGAGGTCGAGGACGCGGACCTCGGGGTAGAGCTCGCGGGCGCGGAGGCGGAACATGAGTTCGAGGATTTCTTCGGGCTTGCGCTGGAAGAAGTCTTTGCGCTCGTTCTCGGTGCGGGGGAGGCCGGCGGCGCCGGAGTAAGCGTTGAGGAAGCGCTCGGTGGTGTCGCGTTCGATGAGGAGTCGCGGCGGGTCGCGGAGGTCGAGCTCGTAGACCTTGAGGAGGTTGACCTGTTCGTCGGTGAGGAGCGGGAAGGCGCCGGGCTCGAAGTGACCGGGTGGCTGGACGCGGGGGCGTCGGCGTTCCTCGGCGTCTTCGGCGGGGGCCGGGCGGGCGCGTTCTGAGCGCTCGCGCAGGGTGATGCGCTGGTCGAGGATGCGGCTGAGTCGGGCGGCGTCGGGGTTGGCGGGCTCGCGGTCGAGGACGGCGTCGAGTTCGGCGCGGGCCTCGGTGAGCAGGCCCTGCTCGATGAGCCATTCGCAGAGGAGGATGAGACGAGGAGAATCTTCGTCATCGATGATGGCGCGCATGGAGCGGTAGCGCTCTTCGGGGGTGCGCCGTTTGGTAACGCGCTCGACGTGCTGGGTCTGGATGGTGGTTTCGACGCCCGAGACGCGGAGGACGAGATTGCGGGCGTCGCGGGAGACGAGCTCGCCGTAGATGGTCTCGCCTGTGGTGAGGCGGACGATGACGGCGTCGCCGGGCTCGGGGGCGCGGGAGGCTTGTGCGAAGACGGGTGTGAGGCAGACAGCCAGCGCGAGGAGGGCGACGGCGAGCCGGCATGCGGCGGAGCGGTGCATAAAGAAGATTGTGCCCGGCGCGCGGGGCAGCGTCCAGGCGCGCTTAGGCGGCCTTGGCGACAGACCCTGCGGATTCCTGGACGTTGGCGACCTCACTCAGCTCCTTCTCGTCGTCCGTGGTCAGCTCGGCGATGTGGGGCTGACCGTCGGGATGCAGAGTGATCCGCACGGGACCCTTGATCGGATCCACAAAAGACGCCTCGAAACCGCCCAGTTTGAGCGTGACACCCGGATGGATCATGCGGTGGATGGTGAGTTCGGCGTCGGTGTGGCGGGCGATGACGCGCTCGACGCGCTCGTCGGCTTTGATAACGCGGTCGCAGAGACCGTCGAGCGTGGCGAGGGAGAAGTGCAGCTCGGTCATGCGGTCGGCTTGGGACTCGGTGAGCTTGGTGGTGTGGGCGACGAGTTGGTCATACTCGGTGCGCACACGGGAGCGGGCGGTGTCGAGGGCGTCGCGGACCTCGGCGAGGCGGGCTTCGAGGCCGTCGAAGTCGTGGAGTTCGCCCAGGGCGAGTCTGGTTTCGAGAGCGGCGGGGGAGCCGAGTTCGGCCAGTTCGCAGACGCCCCCGACGGCGGCGGTCCCGCCGATCATGGAGCCGCTGACGCAACGGAGGGCGCCGCCGATGGTGAGGTCGCAGGAGACGATCTCGCGGTCGACGGTGACGTGGCGCCCGATGACGATGAGGGCATTATCGAGGTAGCGGGCGCGGAGGTCGCGTTCGGCGACGACGCCGCCGCGGCTGCGGGCGGCGAGGCCACCGTCGAGCCTGACATCGACACCAGCGTTGATTTTTGCGGCGCCGACAAGACCGCTGATAAAGACGTTGCCGGTTGCGGTGACGTCGGCGCCGTCGGGGGCGCCTTCTTTGATGTGGATGTCGCCTTCGAAGCTGACGGCCTCGGCGGGGGACGCGAGATCGAGGCGGTTGGAGACGCGGAGGGCGTTGTTCTCGAAGAAGACGGCGCCGGCGCAGGCGGCGATGAGTTCACCGTTGACACCGGTGCGGATCGAGTCGTCGTGATGGATGGAGATGGGTTTGCCGTCGCGGGCTGGGATCGGTTCGCTGCGGACGGTCAAGCCGTCTTCGCCTGTGGTGGGCGGCTCGATGCGGGCGATGAGGTCGCTGTCGTTGACGCGAGGGCGCGACGTGGCGCTCGGGGGCTCGATGCTGTCGCTCCAGACGAGGCGGGCGTCCTCACCGTGGCGGGCGGGGACGCCGCGAGCAACGATGGCTTTGTGATCGCGGCCTGGCTCGGCGGCGACGGCGGCGAGGAGTGTGTCGACGGCGACGAGGGATTCCTCGG
Organism: Phycisphaerales bacterium; assembly: GCA_965227605.1. Lineage (GTDB taxonomy): Bacteria > Planctomycetota > Phycisphaerae > Phycisphaerales > UBA1924 > CALNYS01. The sequence goes on from OZ245745.1 coordinate 2,446,414, forward strand.
TGAGGCGGAGCTTGTATTCGCGGAGGAAGGCGACGATGGCCTCGCGGTCGCGCCCGGTGGTGGTGACGCCCTGGGCGACGGCGAGCGTGGCGCTCAGGGCGTCATCGGCGATTTCCAGGGACAGGGCTTCGTGGAGGGCGGGCATGGTCGGCTCAGGCGGCGGCGCTCCCGAGCGTCTCGCTGATGCGCTCGCGCAGGATGTCCGGGGTGAAGGGCTTGACGACGTAGTTGTTGACGCCGGCCTTGATGGCCTCGACGACGCGGGAGCGTTCGCTCTCGGTGGTAACCATGATGACGGGGGTGGCGGCGCCGGTGCGGCGGAAGGCCTTGACGAACTCGAGCCCGTTCATGTTGGGCATGTTCCAGTCAACAAGGATGAGGTCGGGAGTGAAGGCGGTGAGCTTCTCGAGCGCATCGCGCCCGTCGCAGGCCTCTTCGAGGTCGGTGTAGCCGAGCTGGGTGAGGATGGACCGTTCGATGTTGCGCATCGACTTGGAGTCGTCTACGACGAGGATCTTCATGGCGACGGTTCCTTTCCATCCCTGACGGGCTGCGCGCAGGCATCACCCGCGGGAGTCATCGGGACGGCGGGCGGGCGACTCAAGCGGGCTTCGGAGAGGTGTGTGCCCTGGATCCGTAGCCTTATCTAGAAAGGTGGTGAATAGGATCGCGCCGCGGCATGAGACTCACCAGATGTAGTGTGTGAGGATCGAATGAACACAAGTATTTTCGGACGTGGTCGCTAGAGACGACGCAGGCGGCGCAGGCGGCGCCCGGGTTGGCGTTTCAGTCTTGTCCGCACGCCCGGCGATGCTATACTCATGGCGACGTGTTTCTTCCCTCCTACCCACCACACTTCCCCCAGTGTGGTGGGTGCTTTTTTGGACCTATCGTTTTGATTCGTGTCGCCTGAGAACTCAGTCCCGCTCGCCGAGGAGGCGGAGGCCGTGCGCGCCCTGGGGCGTGACGAGTTCGGCCATGACGATGTCGGTGCGGTCGCGGGTGGCGAAGAAGCCGCCGGCGCGGGGGGCGAGGCCGTTCTGGTCCTCGAAGCGGCTGAGGGGGATGACGACGCGCTCGCCGGGGGCGATGGCGTCGATGTCGGCGGCGAACCAGCGGTTGATCCAGAGCGTGCCGGGGCCGACGGGCTGGGCGCTTGCGCTGGTGAGGGTGAGATCGTGGTCGCCGATCTGGACCTGGACGTCGAGGGTTTCGAGCTTGGTGAGATCGGGCGGGTAGACGGGGCCATCGAAGGTTGGGTTGGGGCCGGTGGAGCAGCCGCAAAGAAGAGCAATCATGAGAAGAACGGCTGGGGGGCATCGCATGGGTTCTATACTCGCGGTGATGGGCTGCGAGGGCAACAGCACAAACGCGACACCGCCATCGCCCGGCGTGGCGCCGGGGGCGGAGGCGATCGATACGGCTGCGTTCGCGCGGTCGTATGAGGTTGATCCGCGTCTGGCGAGGGCGATCCCGGGGTATGACGCGCCGTTCTTTCAGGCGGGTTTGGCGGGGTACTCGGACGCGGCGATGCGGCTGATCGCGCGTCGGCATGGGTGCCCGTGTTGTGTCACCGAGGCGCTGCTGGATCGCACGCTGCTGGGGGGCGGGCGAGGGTTTGTGAAGGCGGATCTGGGGGATATCGCGGAGAACGTGCCGGGTGGCGATGAGGATCACCCGCTGATCGGGCAGATCATGGGGGCTGAGCCGGACGAGATGGCGGCGGCGGCGGTGAAGATGGTGGAGCAGGGGAAGCGCCCGACGAAGGAGTACCGCGAGCTGCGGGAGCGGGGCGTGAGCGCCGACGAGGGGGCGGCGATCGAGCCCGGGGCGCGGACGTTCGGGGCGATCGACGTGAACCTGGCGTGCCCGGTGAAGAAGATCCGAACGAAGGCGCGGGGCGGGCACTGGCTGCGCGAACCGGAGGGGGCGATCGAGATTCTACGGGCGGTGCGTGAGGCGCTGCCGGCTGAGGTGACGACCACGGTGAAGATGCGCCGGGCGTTTGATGACACACCGGAAGCGGAAGCGAACTTCTACCGCATCTTCGACGCGGCGTATGAGCTTGGGTACGCGTGGGTAGTGGTGCACGGGCGGAGCGTGCAGCAGAAGTATGTGGGGCCCAGCAACTGGGTGTTTTTGCGCGATCTGGTGCGGGCGCGATCGGATCGGGTGATCATGGGGTCGGGCGATATCTGGAGCGCGGATGAGATCTTCCGGATGATCGCGTACACGGGTGTTCACGGCGTGAGCGTGGCGCGGGGATGCATCGGGAACCCGTGGATCTTCCGGCAGGCGCGGGCGATGATGGCGGGCGAGGCGCCCCTCCCCCCCACTGTTGAGGAGCAGCGCAGGGTGCTGTTGGAGCACTTCGAGCTGAGCGCGGCGGTGAACGGCGAGCGCGGGGCGGGGCTGATGATGCGGAAATTCGGGGTGCGGTTTGCGGCGCATCACCCGGAGAGTGAGACGGTGCGGAAGCGGTTTATTGCGGTGAAGAATTTGGATGAGTGGCGGCAGGTGCTCGAGGATCATTATGTGGGGGAGGTCGCTGCGGTCTGATTGGTGCGCACGCTTTGGCGCATGCGTACGCCGTGTGCGCTGCTTTGTGGATGTTGATTTGTTTAGTGTTGGATTTTCCGGTGATCTTGGGATGGTCGCGTCATGCGAACACCACACACGATTCTGATGTTGACACTGGTCGCCGGCGCCGGGTGCGTTGCGGCGAAGGATGCTTCTTCGGTTGTTTCCTTTCAGCGTGAAGCTGCGGTCGCACTGGCGGCGCGGAGCGCGCAGGACCACGCGGCGCTGGTGGCGTCGAGCGAGGCGCTGCTGGGCGTGCGTCGGGCGGCGCTGGCGGGGCGGCTGCAGGCGCGGGCGCTGGTGCTGATGTATGAGCAAGCGGAGGCGCCGATGATCGGCGGACTAAGCGGGGCAGAGGCGGAGGCGTGGTTGGCGCGGTATCGCGCGGGGAATGACGGGCGGGCGCTTGTTGAGGAACTTCCTGAGTGGGAGACGTTTGAGCAGGACGCCGCGGCGGCGATGGAGGCGCTGGCGCAGCGCGGGGCGGGGACGGCGGCGCTCTTTGGTGATCTGCTGGCGTCGTCGGAGTTGCTTGGGGCATACACGGATGAGAGCGGGGAGTTGGGCGGGCTGAGCCCGCGGGAACTTTTGGCGGAGTTGTACTCGCAGGAGTTGCGCGGGCGGTTGGGTGATGCGGAGAAGCAGGCGGCGGCGGACCGGATCGCGGCGCTCTTGCTGGGCGAGGGGGCGGAACAATGAACGACGGGGTGATCGAACGGCTGGGCGAGCTTCTGGAGCGGGACGAGCCGGTGCTTCTGAGCGGGGAGGAGCGGGCGCTGGTGCGAGCGGCGCTGACGGCGCTCGCGGAGGGGGAGCGCCGGGCGGGGCATCTTGAGGATCTGCTGCGGGTTCACGCGGGAGCGCTGAATGAGGCGGAGCGGCATGCGTCGGGGATCGAGGCGCTGCCGGCGGTTGGCGTTGCGTATGACTTCGCGGCGGCGGAGGCGGCGCGGGAGGCGTTTCGCGGGAAGCTGGAGGGGGCGCGGACGGCGGCGGGGGTGGTCTCGGCGGCGCTGACGTTTGCGCGGGACGCGGCGGTGCTCGCGTCGTAGGTCGTCGTCGCGGTATTGTGCCGCGATGAGCAAAGAGCACGAGTCGTCGTCGCCAGCACCGGACGAGCCCAAGAGCGGGTGGTTCAAGCGGTTTCTCGCCACGGTCGAGTGGTTGGGGAACGTGCTGCCGCACCCGGTGACGCTGTTTGCGCTGTTTGCGCTGGGCGTTGTGCTGGTGAGCGCGGTGGCGACGTACTTCGGGCTCACCGTTGCGGACCCGCGGGACGGGACAGGCGCGACGATGCTGACGACGCAATCGTTGCTGGCGCCCGAGGGCGTGCGCTGGATGAGCACGAATCTGGTGACGAACTTCACTGGGTTCGTGCCGCTGGGGACGGTGCTGGTGGCGCTGCTTGGCGTTGGGGTCGCAGAGAAATCGGGGTTGCTGACGGCGGTGATCCGGTCGCTGGTCCTGGCGGCGCCGAAGCAGCTGGTGACGCTGGTGATCGTGTTCGCGGGGATCGTGTCGAACACGGCGAGTGAGATGGGGTATGTGGTGCTGATCCCGCTGGCGATGGTGATTTTTCACTCGCTGGGGCGTCATCCGTTCGCGGGGATGGCGGCGGCGTTCGCGGGGGTGTCGGGCGGGTATTCGGCGAACCTGCTGATCGGGACGGTGGACCCGCTTCTGGCGGGCATTACCGAAGAAGCGGCGCAGATCATTGATCCGTCGTATGAGGTTCACCCGGCGGTGAACTGGTACTTCATGATCGCCAGCACGTTTTTGATCACGGGGCTGGGGTGGTTCGTGACGGCGAAGATCGTGGAGCCGCGGCTGGGGGCGTATGACTCTTCGGAGGCCGAGCCGGATCTGCAGAAGCCGCAAAAGATGGAAAAGGTGACGGCGCAGGAGGTGCGCGGGCTGTGGTGGGCGCTGGCGTCTGTCGTCGTCGTCTCGCTGTTCTTCGTTGTGCTCGCGGGGCCGCGTTGGATGGGGTTCCTGGACTTCGTTCCCGGCTACGGGGTGCTGCGGAACCCGGACCCGGACGCTGTCGGCCCCGAGATGTTCCGCCCGATGCTGCGCTCGGTGGTGACGATGATTCTGATCTTCTTCGTCGTGCCGGGGTTCGTGTACGGGCGGGTGGTCGGGACGATGAAGAACGACCGGGACATTATTGATGCGATGGCCGACGCCATGCGCTCGATGGGCCTCTACATCGTGCTGGTGTTCTTCGCGGCGCAGTTTGTGTCGTTCTTCAACTACTCAGGGCTGGGGCAGATCCTGGCGGTGTTGGGGGCTGACGCGCTGATCGCGATGAAGCTGGACAACCCGCTGGTGTTCATCCCGTTCATCTTCATGTGCTGCTTCGTGAACTTGATGCTGGGTTCGGCGAGCGCGCAGTGGGCGGTAACGGCGCCGATCTTTGTGCCGATGCTGATGACGATCGGGTATAGCCCGGAGGTGATTCAGGCGGCGTACCGGATTGGTGATTCGACGACGAACATCATTACGCCGATGATGTCGTACTTCGGGTTGATTTTGGCGGTTGCGACGCGCTATAAGCGGGATCTGGGGATCGGGACGATGGTGGCGACGATGCTGCCCTACACGATCTTCTTCCTGATCGGGTGGATGATCCTGTTCTACATCTGGGTGTTTCTGCTGGGGCTGCCCGTGGGTCCGGGGGCGCCGACGTACTTCACGCCTGCGGGGTGACGCCTGAGGCGAGGTCGGTGAGTTCCGTTGCGCGGGCTTCGGCGGCAGCGCCTGATTCGCAGGCGAGGAAGATGGTGTCATCGCCCGCGACAACGCCGACGACGGCTTCGAGGTCGGCGGCGTCCACGGCGCTGGCGACAACGCCCGAGTGCCCCGGTGCGGTGGCGATGACTACGATGGAGGCCGCGGGGCGGATGGCTATGGCATGCCCGGCGAGGGCCTCGGCGAGGCGTTCACGGGGGTCAACACCAACGCCGGCGAGGTCTTCGGCGAGACGGTAGCCGGCGGGGGTCTTGACGGCGCCGAGGGCGTTCAGGTCACGGGAGACTGTGCCCTGCGTGGCCCGCACACCTGACTCGGCGAGGAAGGAAACCAACTCCTCCTGTGTAGCGACGCCGCCGTCCTGGAGGGCTTCGATAATGAGATTGCGGCGGCGGAGGAGCAGGGTCATGTCACAACTTTATTGAAGCGCATAACTATGTCAATCCATGCGCCAGCACCCATATCTCGGTGTGCTGGTAGGGTTTGGGTGGAGGTTTTTCATGCGCATCACTGCTTTCGTTCTGCTCGCCGCGTTCGCATCGCCCGCTTTCGCGGAACTCGAACCGTTCTCAGCGCGGGATGTCTTTGATCTGGAGTACGCGGCGAGCCCGCGGGTGTCGCCGGACGGGCGCTGGGTGCTGTACCAGCGGCGGTCGGGAGACATCATGAGCGACCGTTTCCGCAGCGAGTTGTGGCTAGCGAGCGCCAACGGGGAATCGCACCGCCCGCTGGTGCAGGAGGATGTCGCGGGCGGCGGGCAGTGGTCGCCGGACGGGTCGCGGGTGCTGTTCCCGGCGAGCGACGACGGCGAGCACGAGCTTCGCACCATCTGGATGGACACGCGCGAGGCGACGACGGTGGTTTCGCTACCGCAGCGTGCGGGATCAGCGGTGTGGTCACGCGACGGGTCGCACGTTGCGTTCACGATGTTCGTGCCCAGCGAGCGGGCGAAGGCGCCCGCGATGCCGACCAAGCCGGAAGGTGCGGAGTGGGCGGCGCCGGCGAAAGTGATCGACCGGATGGTGTATCGCAGCGACGGGGCCGGCTTCCTGGAGCAGGGATCGACGCATGTGTTCGTCGTGCCGGCGGATGGCGGGACGGCGCGCCAGCTCACCGACGGCGAGTTCGATCACAACGGGCCGTTGTCGTGGACGCCCGACAGCGGCGCGATCGTCTTCAGCGCGAACCGGCAGGACGACTGGGAGCACGACCCGATCGAGTCGGACCTGTACGAGGTGCGGGTTGAGGATGGGGTCATCACGCGGCTGACGGATCGGGACGGGCCGGATCAGTCGCCTACGGTTTCGCCTGATGGGGACTCCATCGCGTACACCGGTTTCGACGATCGGCGGCGCGGGTATCAGGTGACGGAGTTGTACGTGCTCGATCGGGAAAGCGGCGAGACGCGTTCGATCTCGCGCGATCTTGACCGCACGGTCTACGGACCGCGATGGGCTGAGGACGGGCGCTCGGTGTACGCGATGTACAACGATCATGGGGACACCAAGCTGGCGCGGTTTGGGCTGGATGGTTCGCGTCAAATTCTCGCTGAGAACGTTGGTGGTTCGACGCTGGGGCGGCCTTACCCGGCGGGGTCGTTTGATGTTGCGGGGGGAACGGTCGCCGCGGTCTTTACCACGCCGAAGCGCCCGGCGGACGTTGGCGTGCTCGACGGTTCGCGGGTGCGGATGCTGACGGAGCTCAATGAGGATGTGCTCGGTCGGCGGGAGATGATGGACGCGGAGGAGTTCACGGTGCGCTCGAGCGTGGATGGGCGTCCGGTGCAGGCGTGGCTGATCAGGCCGCCGGGGTTTGAGCCGGGCGAGCGGTACCCGATGATTCTGGAGATTCACGGCGGGCCGTTTGCCGATTACGGGCCGCGCTTTAGCGCCGAGGCGCAGCTGTACGCCGCGGCGGGGTACGTGGTGGTGTACTCGAACCCGCGGGGCTCGACGAGCTACGGCGAGGAGTTCGGCGATCTGATCCATCACGCCTACCCGGGCGATGATTACCACGATTTGATGAGTGTGGTTGACGGGGCGATCGCGAAGGGTTTTATCGATGAGGGTCGTCTCTTCGTGACGGGCGGCTCGGGCGGCGGCGTGCTGACGGCGTGGATCGTGGGCAACACTGATCGGTTCCGGGCGGCGGTGGTCGCCAAGCCGGTGATCAACTGGATCAGCTTTGTGCTGTACGCGGACTTTGCGCCGTTCTTCTCGCAGTACTGGCTGGCGGCGCCGGTGTGGGAAGACGTTGAGCACGCGTGGGAGCGTTCGCCGCTGTCGCTGGTTGGGAACGTGTCAACGCCGACGATGCTGCTGACGGGTGAGGACGATCTGCGCACGCCGATCGCTGAGAGTGAGCAGTATTACCAGGCGCTGAAACAGCGGAAGATCCCGACGCGGATGGTGCGGATTCCGGGCGCGGCGCACGGGATTGCCTCGCGGCCGAGCCGGCTGGTGACGAAGGTGGCCCATGTCCTGGCGTGGTTCGAGGAGCACGGGGGCGAATGACGCTTCCGTACAGCGTGCGAACTCACGGCCCCGGAGCGATCCGGGGCTTTTTTCTTAGGGGTTGGGGCCGCGGTCTGCGCACTGGAGTTCGGAGGCGCATCCCGTCCCTGCGGAGGGGACGGGGGACGCCGAAACTTCATTACGGAGACTGACAATGTCTTGCATGCACACGATTCGGAAGGGTTTGGCTGCTGTCGCGGCGGCACTGACCGCGTGCTCCACCGCGCTGGCGGGCGGAGCGGAGTTTGGGCTGAACATCGACATCCAGCGGACGGGGCTCATCGGCGCCGTCCCGCCCAGCACCTACGACGCCGCGGCGGGGCAGCCCGGGCAGTGGAATCTGGTGTTCGCGAACCTGAACCTCACGTATTCGCTCAACGGGCTGGACGGCTCGCCGTCGGGCGTGACGATCAGGAAGACGCTTGGCAACACGATCGGGAACGAGAACTGCGTTAGCGGCATCTTCAATCAAAACTGGGCGCAGCTGATGTGTGATCGTCAGTTCGACGTGGCCGGCGTGGTGAACCCCATTGAGTATGAGATCGAGAATCTGCCCGCGGGGCGGTATGAGTTGTACACCTACTCGTGCGACGCGGGCGCCAGCTTCGCCCCGACGCACCACGTGGGCGTCTGGGTGGACAACGTGTACACCGGGACCGCGAACATCTCGGGGCCGGTGCTGACCTCGACCTTCCAGGTCGGGCGCACCCATGACCTGCGCACCATCACGGTCGACGCGGGCGACGCCGTTCGAGTGCGCGTCTTCGACAGCAGCGGCGAGTTCGGCGATCAGGTTTTCCTCAACGGCCTTCAGCTGAAGCGCCTTGACGGCGTCTCCGGGTCGATCACCGCCCCCGGCGCCCAGGCGTGCGTTGAGGGGAACGTCACCATCACTGGCAACGCCCGCGGTCTCGGTTTTTCCAGCTATCGCCTCGAGTACTCCACGGACGGCAACGACCCGTGGACGACGATCACCACGTCCAGCACCGCCGTCGCCAACGGCACACTCGGTGTGTGGAACACCGCCGGCCTGAGCGAGGGGTACTACACGCTGCGTCTGACGGTGCAGGACAACACCGGCGCCGCGACGACCTCGGTCCGCACGATCTACCTCAACACGATGTTCGACACCGTGGACGTGCGCTCGCCGGTGGATGACGGCATCTACGGCGGGAAGATCTGCTTCGACGGGACGGTGTGGGATCAGTGCTTTGATCGTTACACCGTCGAGTACTCCGTTGACGGCAACTCGTACTCGCCCGTCGATCCTGCGGAGCCGACGTACTTCCAGGCGGTGATCAACGATCCGCTCGCCTGCTGGGACATCAGCGGCTTCCCCGACGGCAGCTACGACGTGCGCGTCAGCGGGTTCTCGACGGGCGGTCTGACGAACTTCGTCGATTTCCCCATCACCATCGATAACACGCGACCCGTCGCGGTGATCACCTCGCCTCAGGAGTGCACGTTCACCTGCGATGATATCGTCGAAATCCGCGGCACGGTCTTCGACGAAAACATCGACGGTTGGGTGCTGCAGTACTCCGACCCCAACACCAACAACTGGGTCAACATTGCTCAGGGCGAGGGGAACGCCAGCGGCGTTCTGGCTCAGTGGGACGTGTCGAAGCTCACTGGCTGCTGCTACGCCCTGCGTCTGATCGCGACCGACCAAGCGGTGGTCAACTGCGGGCCTTTCCGCTGGCAGACCGAGTACGTCACAACCGTTTACATCGGGAACCCGCTGGACACGAACGGGGACGGCGTGATCAACTCCGCCGACCTGGCCAGCCTGCTGGCCGGATGGGGTCCGGCGTGCCCGTGATGTTCTGAGATCTGTCCACGCGACGGTTCATGGCGGCGCGCTGTCGAAAGATAGCGCGCCGTTTTTTCAATCGCGCTCAAGGCGCTTGGCCAAAACGCGCTTGAGCTTCTGAGACGCGTCGTTCAGGGCCTCGTAGAACGTATCGCCCTGCCCCTCGACGAGCAACGGGTCGAGCCCCTTGGGGCGCGCTTCGAGCCTGCATTGCTTGTCGTCGGGCCCGCCCTTCTCGGGGCCGTTCAGGTCCGCGTAGTACACCTCGACGCGCGAAACCCGCTCGATGAAGCGCCCGACCGCCGACTCAAGCTCTTCGCGCGTCTGCTCTTCCAGCGCGGGCGAGGACGGGACGTTGGCGTAGTTGGTTTGGATCTGCATGGGGTATCTCCTCGTCTGCGGTGTGAAATTCGCCTTGGTACGAGACTCTTGCGGTTCTGGTTCGCGCTCATGCCTGTGAATTTCGTAACCGTAAGCACGAGAAGAGATTGAATGTCTCTGTGAACAGGTGATTCCTGATTGGGTTCTCCCGTCGGCGTGCTACGATTTGTTCAGCGATCCTGAAGGGACATCCATGAACGCTCTCCGCACCGCCCGCCTCGCCGCGTTGTTCTGCTCCTCTGCCGTGCTCGCCGCCGGTCCCGACTTGATCATCACTGACATGACGTGGCCCGTCGCCAACGAGGGGTATGAGAAGGTCGCTTCCGAGAGCGGTGTCTCCGCGTACTCGGCGCCCACGTTCACCTGCAACATCGGCACCGTGAGCGCCGACTGGAACGGCGGGACGCCCAACCACCCGCTCATCTCGCAAAATCTCTTCCGTTATGAAAACGGGCGCTTCGAGCAGATCGCGATGGGCTGGCCCAAGCACGCCGCCGCGGTGGTCGCTCAGCCCCCCTTCTGCGGCGTGTGCGACTTTCAGTTTCAGGTGCAGTTCTTCCTCGCGCCGGGTTGCATGGATCCCTACGACGCCGCGACCAACGCCACACAAACGCGCCTCTCCCCGCGCAGCGACGTGAACCCGGTGACGGGCGACTTCACGTTCCCCTTTGATCAGTCTCAGCCGCCCTCCGGGCTCGACCGGCGCCTGCTCGTCGCCAACAGCGAGATCGACCCGGGGAATCACCCCGACGCCCGGTTCTTCTTTGAGACGCAGATGGTCTCCAAGGACGACGCCGCGGCTGGCAACGACCTCAACAACGCGTCCTACCGCGAGGTGAGCCCCGGCGCTTTTGTGAACGGCGGCTTCGAGCTCACACCCGTCGGCAGCGTTGATTCGGGCGACCCGGCGATCCGCGCCTGGCGGTCGGTTGATGCTGGGGTGCGGATCGAACGCGTCGATGTGCCCGATGATGGCTCGTTCTACGTGGGTTCGCGGGCCACCGACAACGACGACGGCACGTGGACCTACGAGTACGCGGTGCAGAACTTCAATTCCCACCGCGCTGGCGGCGCCTTCGCGGTTCCCTTCCCGGCGGGCGCTGCCCTGACCTCCACCGGGTTCCACGATGTTCATTACCACTCGGGCGAAACACTGAGCAGTGACGACTGGATCGCGACCCGCGACTCGGACACGCTCACCTGGTCAACCGAACCATTCGCATCCAACCCCGACGCCAACGCGCTGCGCTGGGGCACGCTCTACAACTTCCGCGTGACTACAGACCGTTCCCCAGCTGAAGGCGCCGCCACGCTGACGCTTTTTCGCCCGGGAACGCCCGGAGAGATCACCGCCCCGATCGTCGCTCCGACGCCCGATGACGCTGCGCCGGCCGACCTCACCGGCGATGGCTGCATCGATGCGGCGGACCTCGCCGTGCTGCTGGCCGCGTGGGGCGGCCCGGACGCGGACCTCGACAACGACGGCGCCACGGCGGCGAGCGATTTAGCGGTCTTGTTGGCGGCATGGACTGGGGGCGGGTGCTAGGCAGCCGCATACTCTTCGGTCTCACCATGCGTTCCGTCTTCTTTGAAAGCGCGCTGCGTGCAAGCCATCCGCTCAACAAATATTTTGTGACAACATCCGCAATCAAGTATTGACAGTCGTGTCCTAAGCCGTGATGTTGATCGTGTATCAAGAGTTCCGAGGCGCCTCCATGCCTCGGACGGCAACCGAGCGGTGATGACCGTCACGGTGCCGAGGCCAGCCCAGGCGTGGGAACGATGCGGGTGAGACCACTTCCGGAACTCACCAAAGAGACAGCAGCGTTTGCTGTCCCCCGCCGATGTTGGATGCTTTTGGCGCCGTGAGGAGTTCACGGCATGACCCGAGCGCACACACCGCGAGAGCGGCGACAGACGTTCAGTTTCGAGTTCTTCCCGCCCGCGAGCGACGCCGCGCTGGAATCGACGATGGGCTGCATCCACGAGCTGGAAGCGCTTTCACCGTCCTTTGTGAGCGTGACATGCAGACCCGGAACAGACTCGTGCGCGCGGACGCGGGCGCTTGTTTCGCGGATCCGCGCGCAGACGCGGATCGAAACGCTGCCGCACCTGACGTGCCGGGGACGGACCCGCGCCGGGGTGGCGGAGCTGCTGCGCGGGTACGCGGGCGACGGTGTGCGGGGCATCCTCGCGCTGGCCGGGGATCCGAAACCGGACGTGACCGACGGCGGGGAGTACCCACACGCCGCCGAGCTGGTGGCCGACATTCAGCGGTTCAACAGGACGCTCCCCCCGGGCGATCGGTTTTCGATCGGCGTCGCCGGATTCCCGGAGGGACACCCCGCGACGCCGAACCGGCTCGCGGAAATCGACTACCTCAAGGCGAAGATCGACGCCGGAGCGGACTGGATCTGCACGCAGCTCTTCTTCGAGAACCGCGATTTCTACGACTTCTGCGAGCGGTGCGAGCTGGTGGGGATCAACGTCCCGATCGTGGCGGGGATCATGCCTGTCACGTCGTGGCGCACGTATGAACGCATGGCGGAGCTCGCGGGCGGTGTGCGCTACCCGGCGTCGTTGATCAGGTCGCTGCGGCGGTGCGGCGACGCCGACGAGGCGGTCAACCGCGTCGGCGTGCACTGGGCGACGGAGCAGTGCCGGGACCTGCTCGACCACGGCGTCGATGGGATTCATTTCTACACACTGAACAAGTCGCACGCGACGCGCGACATTTTCCGCACGCTCGGCGCGACAAACAGCGCCGACCTGGCGATCGCCTAAGGAGCGGGCGCATGGGATCTCGGCTTCTGGCTGCGCTGGATACTCGCACGCTCGTCATCGACGGCGCGATGGGCACGTCGCTCCAAAGATGCGACTGCGATCTGCACCGTGACTACCTCGGGCAGGAGAACTGTTCGGAAGCGCTCGTCCTGACAAGGCCCGACGTGCTGACAGGTATCCACGAGTCGTTCCTCGAAAGCGGCGCCGACTGTATCGAGACCAACACCTTCGGTGGGAGTGTTCTCACGCTGAGCGAGTTCACACTCGAGGATCGAACACGAGAGATCAACCGCACGGCGGCAGAGATCGCTCGGGCGGCGTGCGACCGCTTTTCCTCAGCCGAGAAACCGCGGTTCGTGCTGGGGTCGATCGGGCCCGGGACCAAGCTGGCGACGCTGGGCAACGTGACCTGGGAAGAACTGCACGCGTCGTACATCGAACAGGCGCTGGGGTTGATCGAGGGCGGGTCCGACGCGCTGCTGATCGAGACGTGCCAGGACCTTTTGCAGGTGCGCTGCGCGGTGAGCGCGTGCGTCGAAGCGCTGCGCCGGCGCGCGCTCACGCCCGCGGATATCCCGTTGATGGTGAGCGTCACGATCGAGACGACAGGAACGATGCTCCTGGGCACGGAGATCAGCGCGGCGGCGAGGGCGTTAGCTGGCCTTCCCATCGCGTCCCTCGGGCTCAACTGCGCGACAGGACCTGCGGAGATGGGAGAGCACGTGCGCTGGCTGAGCGCGCACTGGGACCGCCACATCAGCGTGGTTCCCAACGCCGGGCTCCCCGAGCTGCGCGGCGGAGAAACGGCGTACCCGCTCGGCCCTGATGAGTTTGCAGAGCGGACCGCGGGTTTCGTGCGCGAGCTTGGGGTCAGCCTCGTCGGCGGGTGCTGCGGGACGACGCCGGAGCACATCCGGGCGCTCGCGCAGCAGGTCGCGTCGCTCCCGCCGCGCGTCTCTCGAGAAGCCGCGATGGTTCCCGGGGCGACGTCGCTCTATTCGGCTGCTGACTTCCGCCAGGACCTCTCGCTGCTGATGATCGGCGAGCGGTCGAACACCAGCGGGTCGCGGAAGTTCCGCCGGCTGCTCGACGAGGGCGATTGGGACGGCCTGGTGTCGGTGGCCCGCGAGCAGATCCGCGACGGATCGCACATGCTGGACGTGTGCGTTGACGAAGTCGGGCGCGACGGTGTCGCCGACATGCGACGGCTGATCGGCCTGTACGCCCGGCAGGCGCCCGCGCCCCTGATGATCGACTCGACAGAGGTCGACGTCATGGAGGCGGGACTCCGGGCGGCGCCGGGCAAATGCGTCATCAACTCGCTGAATCTGGAAGAAGGCGAGGAGAAAGCCCTGCGGATCCTGGCGCTGGCGCGTGAGCACGGCGCCGCGGTGGTCGCCGGGACGATCGACGACGACCCCGACGAAGCGATGGGCAAAACGGCTGAGCGGAAGCTGGCGATCGCGGAACGGCTCTACGAGCTGTGCGTCACGCTCGGCGGGCTCGCGCCCGAGGATCTCATGTTCGACCCGCTGGTGCTGCCGATCTCAACCGGCGCTGAAGAAGCGCGGCGGCTGGGGCTGGAGACGATCGAGGGCATCAAGCGGATCAGCGCGCGCTTCCCGGAGTGTCAGATCATCGTGGGGTTGTCGAACATCTCGTTCGGGCTGCTCCCGGCGGCGCGGGCAACGCTCAACAGCGTGTTTTCGCACGAGTGCACGCAGGCCGGGCTGACCGCGGCGATCGTGCACGCGTCGAAGATTATTCCCAAGAGCAAGATCGACCCTGAGCGCTGGGAGGCGGCGATCCGGTTGATCTACGATCGGCGCGACAACGAAGCCGACGACCCGCTGGCGACCTATCTGGCGCTCTTCGATGATGCAGCGGACGAGGACGCGGAGGCCGGGCCAACGCTCGCGGATCTCCCGCTCGACGAGCGGCTGCGCCGACACATCATCGACGGTGAGAAAGACGGGCTGGCATCGACACTCGATGAGGCGCTGGGCGTGTACCCCGCGCTGGATATCGTGAACGATCACCTCCTCGATGGGATGAAGGTGGTGGGCGAGCTGTTCGGGCGCGGGGAGATGCAGCTGCCGTTCGTTCTGCAATCGGCGGAAGTCATGAAGCAGGCCGTGGCTCACGTGCAGCCGCACATGCCCAAGACGCAGGAGACCGGCTCGAAGGGGACGATCGTGCTGGCGACGGTGCGCGGCGACGTGCACGACATCGGCAAGAACCTTGTGGACATCATCCTTTCCAACAACGGGTACCGCGTGGTGAACCTCGGCATCAAGCAGGTGATCTCCTCAATCCTCGACGCGCAGCGAGAGCATGCAGCGGACGCGATCGGGCTCTCGGGGCTGCTGGTGAAGTCCGTCGGCGTCATGCGCGAGAACCTGGAAGAGCTCAGCCAGCGCGCGATGGACGTGCCGGTTCTGCTGGGCGGCGCGGCGCTCAAGCGCCACTACTGCGAGACCGAGCTCCGCGAGACCTACACCACCGGCCCCGTCTACTACGGCGCGAACGCGTTCGAGGCGCTGCACATCATGAACGATCTGACCGGCGGTCAGCAGGAGCGGCTCGAGAGCGCGATCAAGGAACGCGTCACCAAGCGTGCGGCTGTGGAAGCGAAGACAGCCGGCGCGACCATCGCAACAGCCCCGAGCGCCGTGGCGGCGCCGGCCCGCGTCGCTGTTCCGCAGCCGCCGTTCTGGGGCGCTCGCGTCGAGGAGCATGTGCCGCTGGAGAAGGTGTACCCCTACATCAACAAGGTCGCGCTCTTCCGCGGGCAGTGGCAGTACAAGAAGGGTCGTCAGAGTGACGAAGCGTACGCGGAGCAGATCGCGACGGTGGTCGGGCCGCTGTTCGAAGAGCTGTGCGCGCGGTGCGCGCACGAAGAGCTGCTGCGTGCGGCCGTCGTGTGGGGGTACTACCCCTGCGCGTCCGACGGCGACGATCTGATCGTGTACGCGCCGGACGATCACGGGCGTGAGATCGAACGGTTCTCGTTCCCGCGCCAGGCCGGGCGGAAAAGGTTGTGCATCTCAGATTTTTTCCGCGACGTGGGCGACACCCAGCGAGACGTGCTGGCGATGCATTGCGTCACGGTGGGCCCGCGCGTCAGCGAAGTGTGCGCAGAGCTGTTCGCGCAGGACGAGTACGCGGAGTACCTGCACCTGCACGGGCTCGGCGTGGAGACGGCCGAGGCCCTGGCGGAATACTGGCACGCGCGGATCCGGGCTGAGCTTGGAATCGGCGGTGAGGATCACGCGCAGATCGAGAAGCTCTTCACGCAGCACTACCGCGGATCGCGGTACTCGTTCGGCTATCCGGCCTGCCCGGAGATGGCGGACCAACAAACGCTCTTCCGTCTCCTGAAGCCTGAACGGATCGGGTGCGTGCTGACGGAGAACCACCAGATCGTGCCGGAACAGAGCACGAGCGCGATCGTCGTCCATCACCCTGAAGCGAAATACTTCGCGGTATGACGTCGCGCCCTCAGCGATGTGAGGCGTGTGTGTGACTAGCCCGTGCTCTGCATCGCGGCGGCCAGGCCGTTGACGCTCAACAGCACGAACCGCTGAATCTCCGGGTCTTCGGTTTCGCGGTAGCGACGGAGCAGTTCGATCTGAATCACGTTAAGCGCGTCGGCGTCCACGTTCCGCTCGGCGATGGACTGCTGGATCACCACGTTGTTGTCGAGCAACTCGTCCTGCCCCGTGATCTCCAGCACGGTCCGCCGCGCTCGCTCGAATTCACTCGTGAGCATCGTCAGCAGCTCACGGTTCTTCTCATCGACATACCACCTGGCGATCGGAAGCCTCGCTCGCGCCATCTCCTGCTGGGCGTTGTCGATGAAAACGCGGAAGTACCCGCCCTTGCGGTACGCGCGCCTACACAACTCGAGCTTCGCAGGATCATCGAGCACTAGCGATCCGAAGGCGGTCCCGACGCCGTACCAGCCGGGGACGTTGAAGCGCATCTGCGTCCACGAAAACACCCAGGGGATCGCGCGCAGCGAATCGAACCGCATCGCGCCGCCGGAGCGCGAGACGGGGCGCGACGCGATCTGCAGATCGCCGATGTGCTGTACTGGCGAGCGGTCCACGAACCATTCCCAGAAATCGGCGCGGTCGATCAGATCTCGGTACGTGGACATCGTTAGCGCGCTCAGCGCGTCCATCAGCGGCTCGATCCCTTCCTTGTCCGGCGCCGATGCAGTTTGCTTCGCCGCTGAGGACGCGAGGACGGCGCCGACAATCTGCTCCAAATGGCGTCGCGCAAGATCGGGCATCGCGTACCGGAACGTGATGACCTCTCCCTGTTCCGTGAACCGGATGCAGCCGCTCTGGCTCTCCGGCGGCGACGAGCGGATCGCCCGCTGCGCACGCCCCCCGCCCCGCGCCACCGAGCCGCCTCGCCCGTGGAAAAATCGCAACCCCACCCCGGCGTTCCCGCAGACACGCGCGATATCGCGCTGCGCCTTGTAGAGACGCCAGTTCGCCATCCAGTAGCCGCCGTCCTTGTTGCTGTCGGAGTACCCCAGCATGATCTCCTGGAAGTTGCCGCGAGCGCGCAAATGGGCGCCGTACGCCTCACTCGCGAAAAGGCGCTCCAGCAGCGGCTCGCTGCCTTCCAGGTCCGCGACTGTCTCAAAGAGCGGCGTCACGTCCACATCGCTCTCGATCGCGCCGTCGCTCCCGCGCCGCCACAATCCCGCCTCGCGCATCAGCACGAGCACCTCCAGCAGGTCGCTCACGGCGTGCGTCATGCTGATGACATAAGACCCGATCGCGTCCGGCTCGTCGCGGCGCACGTCAGCGACGAGAGACAGAACATCGAGCGCCTCTCGCGTCGAGTCCGAGATCGCGCTCGACCGCCCCAGCAACGGGCGGTCTGTCATGAGTTCACGCTCGAGCAGCGCGATGCGTTCGTCTTCGTCGAGCGCTTCGTATTCCGCGCACACCCCGGCGGAGCGCAGCATCTCCCCCACCGCCGACCCGTGCCGCTCGCTGTGCTGACGGATGTCGATCGACGCCAGACGCAGCCCGAACGCCCTGGCGTTCACGAGCAGATCCGCCAGACGCGCGCGCTCCGCCACCTCCACCAGGCCGGCGTGCCGGAGCGCCCGCCCGAGCAACCCGATATCAGCCACGAGCGCGGCGCTCGAGTACCGCGCCTCGCCGGCGTCTCGGAGCTTGCGCCGCATATGCACGATCTTCCGGCGCAACGGTTCGTTTCGGAGACGCTCGGACTCTTCCGCTGACAACGCCGCCGTCTCGGCTTCCCCCGCGAGGTCTTCGAGCAACTCCGGCAGGATCGGGACCTTGTTGCTCGACACGCTCAGATCAGCGAACAGCAGCCCCAGCGCCTCGTCCCACCGCATGACCGCCGCGGCGCGCATCATCGCGATCGTCTCCGCGGTCACCTCCGCCGTCACGTTGGGGTTCCCGTCCCGATCGCCGCCGATCCAGGTTCGGTACTGGAGAAACGCATGAAACGACGCTGCGGACTCATCCGCCCCGCACCTTGAATTCAGGGCGTCCGCGAGATCCCGGTGGATCGTCGGGACCGTTTCCCAGATCACACCCGTGAGATGAAACAGCCCGTTGCGAACCTCATCGAGCACGCTCAGTCGCTGCGAGCGGATCTCGTCCGTCGCCAGTTGCAGGGAGAGCGTTTGACGGACCCGGCTCTCCAGACGCCCGCGCGCGGCCTGCGTCAGGCGATCGTCATCGAACTCCGTGAGGCACGACCCGATCGCCCACTGCTTCTGAAGAATCGCCTGCCTGCGAACTTCCGTCGGGTGCGCCGTCAGCGTCGGCTGGATATCCAGCTCACCGATCAGCGCCAGCAGCCTGGCGCGCGAAGCCTGATCGCCGGCAAGGTCCCTGACCGTCTCGGCGAGCGACTCCGAACGCGGTTCATCGGGCGTCGCCCGCTTCTCCCGCTCCCGGTTGACCCGAACGATGTGATGCTGCTCCGCCTTGTTCCGCAGGTGGAACCGGATCGTCAGACGCTTGAGCACCGCCCCGAGCTCCTCGGGCGAAACCCCCGACAAACGGTCGAGCGACGCTTCTCCCTCGTCCCCCGCAGTCACCGCCGCGGCGACCTCGCGCACGAGACGTTCCGTCAGCGTCGCCGGGCTCACCTCGTCCAGGAGCCCGTGAAGCCAGTCGATATCGCGATGGAGCGGTCCGGTCATCGCCAGAGGCTAACAGGCGGAGCTGGAGTTCACGTTTCGCCCAGGATCGAGAGCAAAGGCCGATGCAATGAAAACAGATAGAGCCGAGTCGACGACCGTCACATGCCAGCACCCCGGTCGATATACACGATCAGGCGTACGTACCAATATCTATCACAACAACTACAGGAAGCGGTGGGAGCGGGATTCGAACCCGCGAGACCCTGACGGGCCTACCGGTTTTCAAGACCGGCGCATTCAACCGCTCTGCCATCCCACCAAGATCGTTCGGGCGCGCTCTCGCGCGATGTCGCCGATCCTCGCCACCGCAGAGCGCCCAGTCAACCAAACCCCGCACACATCGCCGCCTCCGCGCCTCTCCGTCCATGAATCATCTCTGGACGCCCCAAAACCCCGCCATTTTCGTTGACAACCCCCCCGTCCTCCGCTCAACTCCTGTATCCGCTGCCCCTTTCGCTGGAGGGGCGATAACCATTCCGGGGGGAAGCTCTCCATGAAGATGTTCCGTTCTCGCCCTGCCGGCGCCGCCGCCGGGCGTCTGATCTGCGTTCTCGCCGCGACCGCCGGCCTCGCCGCCGCCGCGCACGCCGAGGTCAAGTTCCGCGACGGCTCCGTCGTCGATGGCCCCGCCCAGTCCGCTCAGGCCAAGGTTGACACGCTGCGCGCCATCGCCGACCGCGGCGAGTCCCGCGCTCTCGTGCGCTTCGACGCGCCCGTCTCACAGTCCGAGCGCGAGCGCCTCGCCGACAGCGGCGTCACCCTCCTCGACTACGCCGGCGGCTACGCGTACTTCGCCGCCATCGACGCGGATAAGGCCCGCGCCGCCGCCCTGCGCAGCGTCACCGCGGTCCACGCCGTCGAGAACTCCTGGAAGCTCCACCCCCAGCTGCAGAACGGGCAATCCCCTGCGCACGCCATCGTACGCGTCGAGCGCGGCTCGCGCGACAAGGCCGAGCAGGCCGACGAGCTGATCGTCGCCGTAAACGTCCTCTTCCATCGCGACATCGACGCCACCGGCAAGGGCGCCGAGGCCATCCGCGCCGCCGGCGGGCAGATCGTCACCCAGCTGCGCAGCGTCAACGCCGTCGTCGCGCACCTCCCCGAAAACCGCGTGGCCGAGCTCGCCAAGCAGGACGCCGTCCTCTACGTCGAGCCCCCCATCCCCGCGCTCACCGAGCTCAACGCCGAGAACCGCGCCATCACCGAGGTCGATACGGTCAACGCGGCCCCCTACAACCTCGACGGCACGGGCGTCAACGCCTTCATCTACGACGCCGGTTCGATGCTCTCCTCCCACGCCGACCACTCCTCGCGTCTCACCGTCATTGATTCTGACGGCGTCAGCGACCACGCCACCCACGTCGGCGGCACCGTCGGCGGCGACGGCACAAACAACTTCAACCACCGCGGCATGGCCCCCAACGTCACCCTCCTCTCCGCCGGCTTCGAGTTCGACGGCTCCGGCACCTTCCTCTACACCAACCCAGGTGATATCGAGGACGATTACTCCAACGCCATCAACAACTTCGGCGCTGATATCTCCAACAACTCCATCGGCTCCAACGTCGAGCCCAACGGCTTCAACTGCGCCTGGCAAGGCGACTACGGCCTCACCTCCTCCGTCATCGACGGCGTCGTCCGCGGCAACCTCACCGGTTCTCCCATGCGCATCGTCTGGGCCGCCGGCAACGAACGCACCGGTTCCCGCTGCGACGTCGAGGGCTTCGGCGACTACATGTCCGTCCCGCCCCCGTCCGGCGCCAAGAACCACATCTCCGTCGGCGCCCTCAACGCCAACGACGATTCCATGACCGGCTTCTCCAGCTGGGGCCCCACCGACGACGGACGCCTCATCCCCAGCGTCAGCGCCCCCGGCTGCCAGTCCGGCGGAGACAGCGGCGTCACCAGCACCAGCAGCTCCGGCAGCTACAACGTCAAGTGCGGCACCTCGATGGCCTCGCCGACCGTCACCGGCATCGGCGCCCTCGTCATCCAGGACTACCGCGCGAACTTCCCCGAGCTGCCCATCTTCCGCAACAGCTACCTCAAGGCGCTCCTCGCCCACACCGCCGAGGATCTCGGCAACCCCGGGCCCGACTATTCCTTCGGCTACGGCTCTGTCCGCGCTCCCCGCGCGATCGACCAGCAGCGCACCGGTAACTTCACCGAAGACACCGTCTCGCAGGGCCAGGTCTTCGGCGCCGTCGCCGTCGTCGGCGCGAGCGACCCCGAGCTCAAGATCACCCTCGCCTGGGACGACACGCCGGGCACGCCCCTCGCGGCGACCGCGCTCGTTAACGATCTCGACCTCGTCGTCACCAGCCCCTCGGGGGTGCGCCACTACCCCTGGACGCTTGACCCGGCCAACCCCTCCGCGAACGCCGTTCAGATCGTCGAAGACCGCCTCAACAACATCGAGCAGGTCTTCGTTGACAGCCCCGAACCGGGCGGCTGGACCATCGAGGTCGTGGGCTTCAACGTGCCCGAGGGCCCTCAGCCCTTCTCGCTCGTCGTCTCGCCCTTCCTCGTGAACTGCTCCGACGCCGGCTCGCTGCGCATGAACAGCGATCTCTACGCCTGCCTCGACATCATCGATCTCCGCGTCGTTGACTGCGGCCTCAACACCTCCGACGCCGTGATCGACACAGTGATGGTCAACGTCGCCTCGGATTCCAACCCCGCCGGCATCGACGTGCTCCTCACCGAGACCGCACCCGAGTCCGCCGCCTTCACCGCGACGATCATGATCGCCGACGATGGCACGGGCGACCTGCTCGTCTCGGGCGGCGACACGATCACCGCCACCTACGACGACGCTGACACGGGCGAAGGCTCGCCCGACACGGTGCAGGTCTTCGCGACGGTCGATTGCACGCCGCCCGTCATCTCCGGCGTCATGGCGACCGACATCGGCCCCCGCGCCGCGACCGTCACGTTCACCACCGACGAGCCCGCTTCGGCCCTCGTCCGCTGGGGCACGACCTGCGGCGACTGGATCGGCGAAGCAACCACCAGCGCCCTCGCCACGTCCCACGAGCTCTCGCTTACCGGCCTCATCGACGACAACGAGTACTTCTTCGAGGTCGAGGCGACCGACGGCGCCGGCAACGGCGCGTCGGACGACAACTCAGGCGTCTGCTACAGCTTCATGACGCCCGAGATCCCCGACTTCTTCACCGAAGAGTTCGACGGCGAGACCGACCTCGACGGCACCCGCATCGAGTTCACGCCCAACGGGACCTTCGAGTTCTACGACCCGTGCTCCGAGCCCGTCCTCGGTCTGCCGATCCCCACCGACGGCGCCACGCCCCTCGGTCTCGGCGACGACTCTTCGGTTGAGGTCTTCCTCACGGGGGGCGCTGAAGTCACGTTCTACGGCCAGACCTACAGCTCCTTCTTCGTCGGGCCCAACGGCTACGTCACCTTCGGCTCAGGCGACAGCGACTTCACCGAGCGCTACGAGGATCACTTCGACCTCCCCCGCGTCTCGCTCTGCTTCGACGACCTCCACCCCGGTCAGGGCGGCGAGGTCAGCTGGCAGCAGTTCTCCGACCGCGCCGTGATCACCTTCGACGCGGTGCGTGAACGCAGCGCGACCGACGAGTTCACCGGTCAGATCGAACTCTTCTTCGACGGACGTATCGCCATGAGCTGGATCGAGAGCACTGGTATCGACTGCATCGTCGGACTCTCGTCCGGCGCCGGCGTCGACCCGGACTTCTTCCCCAGCGATCTCTCCACCTACGGCGGCTGCGGGCCCCAGCCGCCCTTCGCCGGCGCCGTGAACGCCTCGCTTCCCGCGAACGCCTCAATCGAGTTCGACCTCGCAGGCTCAGACGACGGCCTCCCCGGCGGCCCCCTCACCTACACTGTCACCCAGCTCCCAACCAACGGCTTCCTCGCCGACGTGAACGGCGGGCTGATCGAAGCGGTCCCCTACACCCTCGCTGCGGGCGACACCTCGCTCCGCTACGCCCCCGCCCCCGGCTATCAGGGCGTTGACGAGGTGCTCTACACCGTGAGCGACGGCGGCATCGCCCCCGACGGCGGCGACTCCCCCAACGTGGGCACGGTCGACCTCACCATCGGCGGGCCCCAGGCCATCTACGAGTTCCTCACCGACGACTCCGACCCGGCCTGGACCACCGAGGGTCAGTGGGCCTTCGGCAACCCCACCGGCGGCTCCGGCAGTTCCGGCGGTCCAGACCCCACCAGCGGCTTCACCGGCGACAACGTCTACGGCTACAACCTGAGCGGCGGCTACACCAACTCCATGCCCGTCTTCAACCTGACCTCCGGCCGCATCGACTGCTCGGAACTCAGCGGCGTCATCGTCGAGTTCCAGCGCTGGCTCGGCATGGAGAGTTCTACCTTTGACGACGCCGCCTTCCAGGTCAGCACCGACGCCGCGTCATGGACGGACGTCTGGGTCCACTCCGGCGGTTCCTTCACCGACCCCGACTGGATGCTCCAG
This sequence comes from Phycisphaerales bacterium, assembly GCA_965227605.1. Classification (GTDB taxonomy): domain Bacteria; phylum Planctomycetota; class Phycisphaerae; order Phycisphaerales; family UBA1924; genus CALNYS01. The sequence continues at coordinate 2,469,918 of OZ245745.1, forward strand.
AGCTTCGATGTCTCTGACATCGCCGACGGGAACTCCCTCTACCTCCGCTGGGTCATCGGGACTACTGATGGCTCCGTGACCTACTGCGGCTGGAACGTTGACGATGTCCGCATCCTCGCCCTCGTCCCCGCGGACATCGAGTGCCCCCACGACCTTGACGGAGACCGCGCCACCGACGCCTCGGACCTCGCCACCCTGATCGCAGGCTGGGGCGTCGACGCCGCCGGCTATCTCGGCGGCGACCTCAACGGCGACGGGCGCGTCAACGCCGACGACCTCGCGGTCCTCATCGCCGCGTGGAACCCCGCCGGCTGCCCCTGACAGGCCCCGTCCTTTTCTGACCCACCCGCGCGGCGTCCCCCAAACGGGACGCCGCGTTTTTCATTTCCGGACGCGCCGGAACCGCAGTTCCGAACGCCCCGTATGATGTAGGAAACCGGCCTCTGCCCCGGCCGGGCACAGTGATCGGCGCGCCGCTATCGTGCGCCGAAAGAGCAGGAGAAACCGAGACCATGACCAACCCACGCGCGAGCCACCACCTTTCCCTTGGCGCCACCGGCCTCACGATCCTCGCGGGTCTCGCCGTGGGCATCGGCTCCACCTCACCCGCCGAGGCGATCTCCTTCGCCAAGCTGCGCACCAATCACAGCGCGTGGAACTCCGTCGCGGTCCCGGCCCGCGACATGGATGGCAACATTATCTGGACCGACCTCGACGGCGACGGCTTCCGCGATCGCTTCGAAACTGAGATCGCGTTCCAGCCCATCACCGGTCAGGGCGTCACCGTTGGGATGATCGAATTCGCGCACCCGCTCATCAATGTGCGCCCCGGCGACCCCCGCGCCCCCTTCGAGCATCACATTGCCTTTGACGGCATCGATCACCGGCGCATCTGGTACCCCTTCGAAGAACCCGGCGATACCGCGGTCAGCACCGTGCGTCGCGAGATCGGCCCCCGAACCTTCGGCGGCTCGCTGCGCTTCCCCACCAGCTTCCACCAGCACGCCACCGCCGTCGCCGGCGCCATCTGCGCCCGCAACCCCGCCCTCGAGGGCGACATCGGAAGCGTCGGCCCCATCACCGGCATCGCGCCCAACGTCCAGCTCCTCTCAGGCGCCCTGGTCACCGAAGTCGATCCCCAGGACCCCGGCCTTGGCCCGCAGCAGGGCGTCACTGTCGAAGCCTTCCTCTTCACGCTCGCCGCCATGACCGATCTCGATGTCGACGGCGACGGCGAAGGCGATTACATCGAACCCCTCGCCGAGTGGTACGGCGTCGAACCCTGGCAGCCCGCCTCGGTGATCAACATCAGCGCCGGCAACGCCACCACCATCGAGCAGCGCGCAGGCGAAGACGTCTTCGCGCGTATCGCCGACCTCATCGCGCTCAAAACCAACACACTCATCATCGCCGCGGCAGGCGACGAAGGGCAGAACGGCGAACTCGAAGAAGAAGAAAACGACTCCGGGCGAATCGCTTCACCGGCCTCCGCACACAACACCATCTCTGTTGGGCGCACCGGCGATTCCAGCGACTTCGACAGCGCCGACGAAGACAGCAGCTTCGGCCCCCAGGCACGCTTCAACTGGATCCACGGCGACCTCGACGGCAACCTCTACCTCACAGTCCCCACCCTCGGGGGAGGCGACGGCGGCGGAGAAGGCGGCGGCGAGGGCATGGGCGGTGATGACTACAGCGACATCAACTTCCTCGATGGCGAAGACCCCCGCGACCCGCCCGACCAGTCCTCAACGATCTTCGCAGACGACCGACGCGGCAACATGGACGGCTTCCGTCCAGGCGTTGACATCGTCGCCCCCGGCACGCTCCTCGAGCTCCCCGGCAACCTGACCCTCCCCGAGGGCGTCATCACTCTCACCGGCACGTGGGGCGGCTTCGAAGGCACCTCCTTCGCCACCGCCATCGTTTCCGGCGCCGCCGCCCTGCTCAACGAGTACGGTCGCGCCTGGGAATACTCCACAGACCCCCTCCTCCTCCGAGCCGTCCTCCTCAACTCCGCCGACAAGCCCCAGAACTGGGACGCCGACGCCACCCCCAACACCACCTTCGACTTCGCTTCATCTTCAAACCAGGGCCTCGACGACACCCTCGGCGCCGGCATCATCGACTTTGAACGCCTCCTTCTCCAGTACCGCACCACGGCCGGCGGCTACCCCGACCTCGACGAGGCCAGCCAGGAAGTCCTCTTCAACTCCATCCGCCCGCTCTTCCGCCGTGACCCCAGCATCGGCGGCGACCCCGCCGATCCCGACTTCATGGAAGGCCCCAACATGGGGACCTTCGGCACCATCACCTTCATGCCCGTCGTCGGCGCGCTCCGCGACCGCAACCAATACTTCGACACCTTCGTCAACCAGCAGGGACAGAGCGAGCCCATCTCCTTCCTCTTCACCGATCCTGACTTCGCGATGGTCACGTTCTTCAACGACCCCACGGCCGCATCCTCGGCGGTCATCGCTCCCGAGGCGCAACGCACCGACGACACCTCGGCCAACGCCCCCGAACCCCAGGAGGGCGAAGGCTCATGGCGCAACTACGCCGCACAACCCGTCCCCGATCGCTTCGACTTCCCCGGCGGTGGCGGTAGCGGCGGCGCCGGGAACCGCACCGGCGGCACCGGCGGCGGTCGCACCGGAACCACCGGAGGCGGCATCTCCACCGGCGACCGTCCCGGCGGCGGTGGCGGCGGCGGCGGTGGTGACGGTATCGACGGCGGAGGCACCTCCGCCAGCGGTCTCCGTCCCTGCACCAGCCCGGTCGAGTCGCGCTGTGTCCGCACCGGCTGGGACATCGGGCGCCTCGGCGTCGGCTCCATCGACCTCCCCATCGGCGGCGTCCCCGAGAACACCGACATCATCGCCACCCTCGTCTGGCACCGCATCGAGCAGATCGATGACTCGGTCTACGAGGAACTCCTCAACGGCGTCATCACGGCCGACCCGCCCCCGCCCCCCTCGCTCCGCGCGACAGAGCCCACGCTCGCGATCACGGAAGACGGCGCCCTCGCGGCGTCGCAGCCCGCAGAGCCCGTCATGACCCCCGACGAGCTCTTCGCGATCGACAACGCCCACGGCCCTGAGCCCGAGCAGATCTACACCCGCAAAGCGCCGAAGACCTGGAACAGCGACCGCGCCAACTACACCACCTACCCTCTGGTGATGGCGGGCGAGACCCTCCGCGGGCCGGCCCCCGACTTCATCGACCTCGACCTCGACCGCGACGGCGTTGATGACTTCGGCATCTTCGACAACTGCCTGATCTCCTTCGATGAACTCGTCATCAACAACGTCGGGATCCCCTTCGACCCCGCGCTCGACAGCTACAACCCCGAGCAGATCGACATGGACGACGACGGCTGCGGCCCGCCCTGCGATTCGGACGACGCCGTGCCGTCATTCGACCCGGCCGAGGAGCCCTTCTGCTTCTTCGGGGCCACGGGCCAGACCAACGACTTCAACGACTCCGAACGTCTGCGTCGAATCGCTTCTGATTACTTCAACACGCCCAGGGATGTCCTCAACATCAACCCGGCCGCCCTCTCGGGCGTCGTCGCTCTCCGCATCAACCGAGGCGCTGGCGAGTTCGACATGGCCACGGGCGTCCTTATCGACGATCAGCGCATCCTGACCGCCGCGCACCCCTTCGACCGGGACAACGACGGTGTCCGCGACGTTGACAGCAGCGTCTCCGTCGCCTTCGCGCCCATGGGCCGCGACGCCCGCACCGTGCCCCTCCAGGGCGCGACGCTCAGCCGCTTCGACATCCACCCCTCCTTCAACTACAGCGGCGACCGCATCGAGGACGGCTTCGACCCCACCAACATCATCGAGAACGGGCACGACGACCTCGCTGTCATCACCTTCGTCGGCACGACCTTCAGCGAGTTCATCGAGCAATTCACCGACGCCGTCCCCGGCGCGCTCCCGTACGACGGTACCACGCTCCAGACCTACCCCATCTTCACCGGCGATCCGCCCAGCCTTGAAGACTCCCAGGAGATCATCTTCGCCGGCTTCGGCGAATCAGGCGACGGGCGCTTCGGTGTCCCCGTCGATCCCTCAGCCCTGCTGCCCGAACAGCTCCCGCCCGGCTTCGTGCCCGCGGGCTTCAACCTCGTCGGCGCGCCCGTCCCCGTGCTCCGCGTCGGCAAGAACGTCGTCGAGGCCTACCCCAGGCTCGACAACGACGATGACCTACCGGGCAACACGACCGCGCCCGTCGAGGTCTTCGCCTTCGACTTCGACGAACCCCTCAGCCCCGCCTCGCTGGGCAACCGTGTCGAATCGATGATCACCTTCGGCGACTCCGGCAGCCCCTCCTTCATCCACAACGACATCAACCTCGACGGCAACGTGGACCCCGGGGAACTGCAGCTCTTTGCCATCAACACCATGATGAACGTCCCCGCCGGCAGCGACACCCTCTCCACCTTCAACTCCCGCGGCCTCGGCATGGTCCTCTCGAGCTACCTCGGGCAGGACGACGACGGCAACGACCGCTTCCTCCAGGCCATCCTCAACGACGCGCCCCCCGCCACGCCCAGCACCGTCGCCTTCGGCAACGGGCGCCCCGGGCACTTCGACCTGACAACGGCCTTCAAGTACGACAACCTCAGCCTCGCCCTCTTCCGTGAATCCGTCGGCGGCGGCGGCTTCTCACCGGTCGCAACCTACACCTCCTCCTCGGCCAACAACGTCGAGCACGTCTTCGCCCAGAGCGTCGCGCAGGGCCAATACTTCCTCCGCATCACCTGGGACGGCCCGGTCTTTGACTGGAGCGGGTTCCTCCAGTCCGGCCCCACCCCCTTCCGCAAGGTCCCGCCCGTCGGCTTCCCCGAGAACCCCGACGCGCTCACCCCCGACGACCTCATCGATTTCTTCCCCGCCGAGGTCAAGTACGGCCTCGCCTGGTGGGCCGACCTCCCCTTTGACCGCCTCTTCGAGCGCACCGCCTTCGGCGGACGCTCCATGGGCCAACTCCGCGGCGACCTCAACCAGGACATGGCGATCAACTCCGCCGACCTCGCCGTCATGCTGAGCGCCTGGGGCTCCTCAGCGTGGGAGTGCGACCTCAACGACAGCGGCGTCGTCGACATGAACGACCTCGCCATCCTCCTCCAGAACTACGAACGCTAAGTCGCGGCAACCTACCCAACACCCAAAACGCCCCGCACCACGCGGGGCGTTTTTTCATTCCCCGCCGATCACCTCGCGCCCGCCCAGATGCGGACGCAACACCTCCGGCACACGCACGCTCCCGTCCGCCTGCTGGTGCATCTCCAGAATCGGAATCAAAACCCGCGGGCTCGCGATCACCGTGTTGTTCAAGGAATGCGCCACCGCCGGCTTCCCGCCCGTGCTCTCCCCGCGGTACCGCAGGTTCAGCCGCCGGCACTGGTAGTCATACAACCGCGACGCCGAGTGCGTCTCGCCGAACGCACCCACGGGCCGCCCGTCGGCGCCCTCCTCCCCACGCCCCGGCATCCAACACTCCAGGTCAATCATGTCCGCGTTCTTCACCCCGAGATCACCCGTGCAGCACTGCAGCAAACGGTGCGGCAGCTCCAGCCTCCGCAACAACTCCTCCACAAACCCGATCATCCTCGTGTGCCACGCCCGGCTCTCCGCCTCCTCCGCGGTGCAGATCACCACCTGCTCCACTTTCTCAAACTGATGAATGCGGTACAGCCCCGCCGTATCCCGCCCCGCGGCCCCCGCCTCGCGCCGGTAACACGCCGACACCGTCGTGTACGTCAGCGGAAGCGCCGCCTCATCCAGAATCTCATCCTGGTGCAGCGACATCAGCCCCACCTCGCCCGTCCCCGCCAGGAAGTAATCGTGCGAGCCCCCACGCCCCGTCTCATCCACCCGGTACGCCTGATCGCGCCCCGCCGGGAAAAACCCCGTCCCCACCATCGCCTCCTCGCGCACCAGCGCCGAGGCGCTCGCCGCCGTGAACCCGTTCTCTTCCACCATGTAATCAAACGCAAAGCGCAACACCGCCTGGTGCAGGCGCATCCCCAAACCCGTCAGCACATAGCTCCGCGCCCCCGACACCTTCACCCCGCGCTCAAAGTCAACCAGCCCGAGGTCGCGCACCAGTTCCAGATGCGTCTTCGGCGCAAACCCGCGGTTCTCCTCGAAGCTCTTCTCCCAGTCCCACCCCTCGGGCGCCCACCGGCGCAGCTCCACGTTGTCATCGCTCGACGCCCCCACCGGAACATCCGCGTCAGGCGGCAGCGGGATCTTCAGCAACTCCTCGCCGAGCGCCGCGTCCACCTCCGCCATCGGAGCGTCCAGCGCCTGGATCTTCTCCTTGAGCGCCGCCGGGCGGTTCTTGATCTCCGCCAGCTCTCTCTGAAGCGCTGCCTTCTCCTCGCCCTCGGCCTTTTTCAGCCGCCCCGCCAGCTTCCCGATCTCGGGCCCCATCGCCTTCTCGATCGTCCGCTGCTCCGCTCGCAGCCCCTCCTGCTCCTGCACCAGCGCCCGCCGGCGCTCGTCCAGCTCCAGCACGCGGGCCACGTCCACCTCAACGCCCTTCTTGCGGGCGCCATCGATGAACCGTTCGGGGTCGTCACGAAGCTGCTTGAGATCGATCATCCGCGGGATCGTACCGACTCACCGCAAAGGCGCCGGCGCATAAAAAAAGCCTGCCCCGCCGGTAAGCGGAGCAGGCTTCTGCCACACCTTTTCAGGTGCGAAAGTCGGTTGTAGGGCTCGACAACCGAGTCCCCCGAAAGTGCCGAGGCAAGCCTCAGCGTGACGTGTTCAGGTCGCCAAGCCCTGAAGGCGACCCTCCTACCGGGATGCATCCCGGTGACGTGTAAACCCACCGAAGCGGGCTCTTCCCTCGCCTTCCGCACGAAGCGGAAGGACTTCCACTCCTACCCAGCTAGAGACTACCACCACCAGCGCCGTCATGCCAGACCAAAGACCCCGATCCATACGAAATACCGGCAGAATCCGCGCGACCGCACAACGGCCGATAATCAGCAGTCCCCGCCGCCCCCACGAGGCTGCGCCGCCCAGTGCAGCTTGCCCATAAGCGTCTTCCAGTAACCCCAATCGGGGTTCCGGACCAGCGGCGTCGTCCGATCACCCAGCCGCAGCGTCACGCGATCCCCATGCCCCAGCGGGATCTGCTCCTGCCCATCCAGCACCAGCGTCGTACCGCCCGACTCACACTCGTTCACCCGCAGCATCCGCAGCTCGATCGCCGCCTCCCGCGCCGCCACGAACGGGCGGAACGACAGCGAGTGCGCCGCGATCGGAGTCACCGCCAGCGCGTCAACCTCCGGCGCCACGATCGGCCCGCCCGCCGAGGCGTTATGAGCCGTCGAACCGAAAGGCGTCGCCACCACCACGCCGTCACCGCGCATCGTCGGCCCGTCCTCGCCGCCCACGCGCAGCGCAACCTCGATCATGCGGAAGGGCGGCCCCGCCGTCACGACTGCGTCGTTGAGCGCCAGACCCGATGCTCGCTGCTGGCCGTCCTCTGCACGGATTGTCGCTTCGAGCATCGGGCGCATGCTGATTTGCAAGGGCGTCGAGCCATCGAGCAGCGCCTCCGCCTGCGCCTCGAACGCCTCAAGATCAAACTCCGCCAGAAAACCAACCCGACCGAGATTCACACCCAGCAGCGGACGCGCCGCGGAATTCAGCCGACGCGCCAGCGCCAGCAACGTCCCGTCGCCGCCCAACCCGATCACAACCTCCGCGTCCTTTGCGTCTTCGGGCGCGAGGGAATCCGGAGCGATCTCGCCGATCACCTCACCGTGCCGCGCGACCAACTCGCGCACACGCTCGACGGCGCCGACCTCATAGTCCTTGTCAGGATGCACCGCCAGAAGAACGCGTCGCCCGCTCATCCGCGCGTACCGCCCGCTCGGGCGCCGGAGCGCGCCACGCGAACCTCCGCGCGACCAACCGCCGCGTCCCGAATCGCCCGCTCGATCGCGGGCGCATCAAGCCCCGCCTCAGCAAGCTGCTCACCCCGACCACCCTGCATGATCCAGCGGTCCGGAAGCCCCAGCCGCGTCACACCCGCAGCGCCAGCATCCGATGCAACCTCTAGCGCAGCCGCCCCAAAGCCCCCCACCACGCTGTGCTCCTCGACGGTCACGATCGCGACGTTCTCGTCCACGAGCCTGCGGATCAGCGCTTCATCGATCGGCTTCGCAAACCGCGCGTCGTACACATCAACAGTTAGATCATCCCCGGCGTTCTCCGCCGCCTCGCACGCCGCCAGCGCCGGCACGCCGAACGCGAGCACCGCGACATCGGGCGCGCCGTCTTCACGCGAACCGCACCGCTGAAGCAGCCGCGCCCTGCTCAGCTCAAACGCCGGGCATTCTTCGTCAGCGAAGCGAGCCGAGACCGCGTCCCGCGGGTAACGCACGGCGCTCAGCCCGTCGTCATACGTCCGCATGAACTCGAGCGCCGCCTTGAGCGAAGGCTCGTCGATCGCCGCCGTCAGCACGCTCCCGGGCAATGTCCGCAAGAGCGCCACATCACAGAACCCGTGATGCACCGCCCCATCCCCGCCAACCAGCCCGGCTCGATCCAGACACAGCCGCACAGGCAGCCCTTGCAGCGCGACCTCTTGAAACGCCTGATCAAACGCCCGCTGCAGGAACGTCGAGTACACCGCAAAGAACGGCCGCAGCCCCGTCTTCGCGCACCCCGCCAGCATGTCCATCGCGTGCGACTCGCAGATGCCCGTGTCCCACACGCGCTCAGGGAACTCGGGCATCACCCGCGCCAGCCCCGTGCCATCGGGCATCGCCGCCGTCGCCGCCACCACACGCTCGTCGCGCGCCAGAATCTCCTGCATCGCATCCGCGTACGCCGCCGTGAAGCTGCGACCCTTCTTGTGCAGCTCCACCCGGCACCCGCTCACGGTAAAGGGCGCGGGCGAATGGAACGTCGTCGCGTCCCCCTCCGCCGCCTCGAGCCCCTTGCCCTTCTTCGTCTTGACGTGCAGCACCATCGGGCGATCGTGCTGCTTCGCCTCTTTCAGGAAGCCGATCAGTTCCGGCAGGCTGTGCCCGTCGATCGGCCCGACCGCAACCAATCCAAAGTGCTCGAACCACGAACGCCCGCCCGCCTCGGGGATCCACTGCTTCGTCGCCTCGCCCGCGCGGTGGTACGCGTCCGCCAGCACCCCGCCGCCCGGCACGCGCCCCAGCATCTGCTTCGCCTGACGCTTCAGGTCGCCGTAGAACGTGCTCAGACGCATGCGGTCGAACGTCTTCGCCATCGCCCCCTGCGGGCGCGCGATCGACATCCCGTTGTCGTTCAGCACCACCAGCATCTGGCGGCGGAGCGTCCCCGCGCTGTTCAGGCCTTCCATCGCCAGACCGTTGACGATCGAAGCGTCGCCCACCAGCGCCACCACCCGCCGTCCGTCAGGACGTTGCTCCGGGTCGAAGCTCTCACCCTTGAGCTCGTCCGCTTTCGCCAGCCCCACCGCCGTCGAAATCGCCGTCCCCGCGTGCCCCACTCGGAACAGGTCGTACGGTGACTCGCTCGGCTCCGGGAACCCCGCCATCCCCTCGCGCGTGCGCAGCTTCGACAGCAGCGGCAGCCGCCCAGTCAACAATTTGTGCGGATAACACTGATGCCCCACGTCCAGCAGCAACCGGTCGTGCGCGAAATCAAAGACGTAGTGCAGCGCGATCGAGAGCTCGACCACCCCCAAGTTTGGCGCCAGGTGCCCGCCCGAGCGGCTCACCTGCTCGATGATCGCCTCGCGGATCTCCTGCGCCAGCGTCGGCAGCTCGTCCACGCTGAGGGCCCGGACGTCCGCCGGCGTCTTGATGCTGGGCAGGATCTTCACGCGGGCCCCTCGTGCGCCCGGCAGCGCGCCGAGCCTTCCCCTCACTATAGGTTTCTTCCGGGCATTCTTCCCGCTCAGCGGTCGCGTCCGCCCATAGAACGGATCAGCCCGCGCAGCGGTTCGGCCGGTTCACCAAGCGGCTCGATCGCTGCCAGCGCCACCCCCTCCAGCCGCGCCGCCTCGGCCCGAGAACCCGCCACACCCAGCACCCCCGGGTACGTCAGCTTCCCCATCGCCGCGTCCTTGCCCGTCCGCTTGCCGGCGACCTCCGCCGCCTGTTCCACATCCAGCAGGTCGTCGATGATCTGGTAGGCCAAACCGACGGCCTCGCCGCAGGTGGTGAGAGCTTCGAGCGCGCCGTCGCTGCCGTGCGCGCTGATGCTTCCCATGCGGCACGCCGCACGCAGAAGCGCCCCGGTCTTGCGCATATGGATGCGCTTCAGCAACTCCTCATCAGTTCCCGGACGCTCCCCGTCACCGACGCCCAGCGTGTCGTCCACCTGCCCGGCGATCATGGCCGTGGTCGCCGAAGAAAGCTCCGCCGCCAGCAGCTCCCCCCGCGGCGCCCGCAGGACCTCGGCGAAGGCGAGGCTCATCAGGGCGTCGCCCGCAAGAATCGCCGCGGCCTCGCCGAACGCCACATGCACCGTCGGACGCCCGCGGCGCAGGTCATCGTCGTCCATCGCCGGCAGGTCGTCGTGAACCAAGCTGAAGGCGTGGATCATTTCAATGGCGCAGGCGGCGGGGAGCGCGTCCTCTGTGCGCCCGCCGCAGGCGCCCGCGGCCGCGGCGGCGAGGGCGGGGCGGAGGCGCTTGCCGCCAGCGAGGAGCGCATATCGGACGGGCTTGTCCAGAGCGCGGGGCAGATCGGCGCGGTCGACGGCCGCCACGAGCTGTTCGTCCAGCCCGGCGGTGAGTCGCGCCTCGATGCTCAGAGTGTCTGAACCACCCATCACGCGATAGTACGCGCGCGGGCGTATCATCGCGCGGATGAGCGGAGCGATTGAAACACTGGGCACGCTGATGGACCGCGGCGGGTGGGTCATGTGGATCCTCGCCGGGATGAGCCTGGTCGCCGTGTCGCTCTCGCTGGAACGCCTGATCTTCTGGCTGGGCGCCCACCGCCCGGGGCGGGGTCGCTGGCTGGGGAAGCTGGCGTCGGCGCTGCGGTCCGGGAACACGGAGGCCGCGCGGGGGCTGTGCGGCGGCGACGGCTCGTTCTACGCGGCCTTCGGCGCGGCGCTGATCGAGCGCGGGCGGGGCGAGGCGGCGGCGCTGGAGCTGGTCGAGGGCTTGCGCCCGCGCCTGGAACGCTTCGGCGGGATGCTCTCGACGATCATCACCGCGGCGCCCTTGCTGGGCATTCTTGGCACCGTGACGGGGATCATCGAGAGCTTCGAGCTGCTCGGGGCGCAGGCCGGAGCGGCGAGCGACCCCGCCCAGATCGCCGGCGGGATCGCCGAGGCGCTGATCACCACGGCGGCGGGGCTGGTGGTGGCGGTGGTGGCGCTGTTCCCGTACGCGCTGCATCGGTCGCAGTTGCGTCGGGCGATGGGACGATTGGAGATGCTGGGGGCGGCGGCGGAGCAGTGGCGGGGGTAAATGTGATTACGGGGGCGCCACTGGCAGCTTGCCGCCAGTGGTTCGGTGTACCCACAACAAGACACTGGCAGACAAGCTGCCAGTGGCGCCCGAGAATCGGACACCCGGATCAGGACGTCGTGGCGAAGTCCTGTTGGTGGAGGAGCGTGTAGATCTCGTCGCTGGTTTCGGCGGCGTAGATCTTCTCGCGGAACTCCTCGACCGTCATCAGGCGGCTGATGCGGGCGAGGGCCTGGATGTGCTCGCTGGTCTGGTCGATCGGCGAGGCCAGCAGGACGACGAGCTTCACAGGCTTGTTGTCGATCGCGGCGAAGTCGATGGGCTCGGCGGGCTTCCCGACGGCCATCGCGAGGGTGTTCACCAGCTCGGACTTCCCGTGGGGGATGGCGAGAGCGTGGCCGATGCCGGTGGAGCGTTGTTGCTCGCGCTTCCAGACGGCCTCGGAGAAGGCGGTCGCGTCGGAGACGGCGCCGGACTCGGCGAGCATCATCACCAACTCGTCGATGACGCCCTTCTTGTCGCTGTGCTCGAGCGGCGCCTTCACGCACTCGGGCGAGATGATCTCGTGCAGGTTCACCGTCCCTGACTCCTCCCGCGGCCTATCCGGGCCGCTGCTTACACGGAGTCTACATCTGTTTTCGCGCGGACGGAAGCACGCCGAACAGAATGAGTAAACTCTTTGGCGAGCGGCAGAAAGACTGAACCTAACGGCCGATATAGGTCAATCCATCGCTTTTTCACCGGGCGTTTCGTATTCGCGCGTTAGGCTTGAAGTAAATAGAGTTTCTACATCGAGGCACACCGAGGAGGTTCCCGTGCTTTTCGTCGCTCGACGTTCCCGCCGATCACTCTCATCCTTGCTATCGCTGGGCATCGCGATCTGCGTCGCAGGAAGCACGAACGCCGGGGTGTGTACCCCAAGCATTACCAATGTGCTGCAAGGAGGTGGGACGTTCGATGTGGAGGTTGTCGGGGACCTGGCGTATGTGGCGAGCGACGAGGCTGGGTTACAGATTTTCGACATCAGCGATCCGAACACGCCGGTCTTTGTCGGGTGGGTCGATACGCCTGGTGAAGCCCGAGGCGTCGCGATTAATGGAACAGCCGCGTACATCGCTGATGGGCGGGACGGGGTGCAGGTGATCGACATCAGTGATCCCTCGGCGCCACAGATCAGTGGAACGATCGACCTCGGGCCAGAAGTTATCTCTGTTGTCGTTTCGGGCGAAATTGGCGGTTTCGTCGATCGCGGCGGCTTCAGCAACAGGTTGGTTCTGATGGATCTATCCGATCCACTAGCACCCGAACTGCGTGGTATTTACGAGCCCTCCGGCGGCGGGATCCTGGCCGCATCCATTGAGGGCTCGCTGGTTTACCTCGCGGTGAATGCTGCAGGTTTCGAGGCAATCGACATCAGTGATCTGAACTCGCCGACACTAGCCGGGAGTATTCTGACTCCCGACCGAGTTCGCGACATCGGGGTAAGCGGATCGCATGCATATGCCATCGATGATCTGTTCGGATTACAGGTGATTGATATCAGTGATCCGACAGCTCTCGCGATTGTTGCGAGCGACGATCCCGGTGAAGGGTACGATCAGATCGAAGTGAGCAGCGAGCGTGCGTATGTTTCAACAAACTCCGGTTTAATAATTTATGATATTTCTAATCCAGAATCGCCTTTGCTCGCAGGAGTTGAAACGCGAGTTGACTCAGACGGCGCACAGGTTGCCGCGCCGGACGGCGACTTAGCCGTTGTCGGGTCGGGATCAGGGATTCGCGTTTTCGATGTAGGTGACGCGCAGAATACGGAGTTGCTCAGCACGCGAGCGCTCCCCCGGGGTATCCCACTATTCATCGAAGAACGTGATGGCCTGCTGTACGCGGCGAGCAGTCTTGCGCTTTTTACACTTGAAACGCCTGACGTCACGAGCCCACAGCCGTTGCAAGCCAACGGGCCCAGTGACGCGGAAGACATCGCGTTTTTCGGGGATCTCGCGCTCGCTCCGAGAGGTGAGGCCGGCGTGGTTGTGCTGGATATGAGCGAGCCGACAACGCCTGTTCTTTTGCGGACGATCGGCACCATCGGCCAGGCCAGCGGCGTCGTGATCGACGGCATGACGGCGTACATCGCGTCGGGTCTCGCGGGCCTGCAGGTGATCGATCTCAACACGGAGACCGTCATCAGCGGGATCAACAACTTGGGCATCGCTGATGACATCGCGTTTCGTGATGACGTCGTCTTTATGACACGGCGCGGCGCCGGGCTGCACTCGGTCGATGTGAGCGACCCGGCGAACCCGGTCGCGCTCGATCGGGAGGACACGCCCTTCAGCGCGGTCAAGGTTGAGCTCGTTGGGAACTTCGCGTTTATCGCCGAGAGCGAGTCCGGTCTGCGGGTGATGAACATCAGCGACCCCGGCGCGATAACGAGCGACGGGCTCGGCGAGACGCCGGGGTCCGCGGTCGATCTCGACATCATCGGCTCGCTCGCGTATGTAGCCGACATGGACGGCGGCCTGCGTGTGTTCGCGATTGGCGATCCGACGAATCCGACGGAGATCGCGTCGTTCGAGACGCCGGGCCCGGCCAGCACGGTCGAGGTTGTGGACGATGGCGCCGGTGGGCGGGTCGCGTATATGGGAGTGCGTATCGGCGGCAACATCAATCAGTTCATCACGATCGATGTGTCGGAATGTGTGCTGGCGCCAGCTGACCTGAACGGCGACGGCGGCGTGGGCGCGGGCGATCTTGCCGTGCTTCTCGCGGACTGGGGGATGGCGGGCTCGCCCGCGGACCTTGACGGAGACGGGACCGTCGGCGCGGGCGATCTCGCGATCCTGCTGGCTTCGTGGGGGTCGTGATCGTTTAGCGCAACAGCGCCGCGAAGGAACCGTCGGTGTAGTTTTCGGCGGGCTCGCCGGGGCCGCCGGCGGGCATGCGTCGGGCGGCGCGGCTGGACTCGAAGGAGTGCCAGCGCTCGGCCCAATCGACGATCTCCTCGTTCTCGCGGGGGTCTAGGCTGCATGTGGAGTAGAGGATGGCGCCGCCCGGGGCGAGGAGCTTCACAGCGTCGGCGACGATCTGACGCTGCATGGAGAGCAGCGACGTCACGTTGGCTTCGGTCGCGCGGTAACGCGCCTCGATGCGCCGAGCCAAGACGCCCGTGTTGGAGCAGGGCACGTCGAGCAGCACGAGGTCGCCCTTGCCCGCCCATTGTTCGAGCTCGCGGTGATCGATGACGTTCACACGCTCGGCGTGCGGGCCGGTGTTGAAGGCCTCGCTGAGCGCGACGCGGCGCTTGTGGTCGATGTCGGTGGCGACGATCTGCGCTTCGGGGAAGGTCTCGGCGAGCTGGCGCGTCTTGGTGCCCTGGCCCGCGCAGGCGTCGATGACGAGCTTCGGCTCGAGATCCGTGACGGACTCAACGGCCAGAGAGGAAGCGGGGTCCTGCACCCAGATATCGCTGCGCCGTTCGAGAAGGCGCAGCAGCTCGGCGTGTGAACCGGTGAACACATGGTGCCCCGGCGCGGTGTGAGGGCGCGTGAGGGAATCCGGGAGTTCGGTTTTCGCGTGGGCGGTGTTCAGGATGAGCGGCGGGCGGACAATGCCGTGGAGAGCGAGAGCGCGGACCTCGCGGAGGGGCATGGACTTGGCCCAGAGGCGGAGAAGTTCGATGGGGTGCCCCGTGGCGACGGCGAGGCGCTGCACGGAGTCTTCGGGGAGGATCAGGCTGGTGAGCGGCGTGGCCCGCCCGTCGGCCAGGGGGAGCTCGTCGCGCCCGTGCTCATAGCGCTCGCGGCGCGGGGGCCAGCGGTGTTGCGGCTCGTTTTCCGCTTGTTCTGCCGTGTTTTGAGGTGTGCTTTCGAGGACGCCTTCTTCGCTGGGATCAGGCTCGGGCGTGGGTGGTTCGCCGATGAGTTCGGAGACGCGCCGCAGGCCGGCATTCACGAAGCCACCGGGCGCCGCGGCGCGGGTGACGCGCTTGGTCCAGCGGACGGATTCGTTGATCGCCGCGCGGGGCGGGACGGTGTTGAGCAGGAGCATCTGGGCGGCGCCGCAAAGGAGGGCGGCGCGGACGTGGGGGTCGAGCGAATCAAAGTCGCGCTTCAGGCCCTGCTGGACGAGGTATTCGAGGGTGATCCAGCGGCGCATGGTCGTGTCGTAGAGAGCATGAGCAAAGGAAGCGTCGCGCGGCGACAGGTTCTCATCACCGAGCGGCGTGATGAGGAGCTTTTCGGGGTAACGCCGAGCCTGCTTGGCGACGCGGCGATAGGCCCGGTCGCGGGCGGGATCGTGGGGCGTCGGCCCGTCGCTGTGACGGCGCGGACCGCCGCGGGAACCACCGCGGGCGGGGCCTCGGGGCGGGCGTGGGGCGCGGGGGCGATCAGTCATGGCGGAGCGCCACGATGGGGTCTTGCCTGGAGGCGACGGTGGCGGGGTAGATGCCGAAGACGAGGCCGGTGATCGCGGCGACAGTGAAGCTGACGATGATGGACCATCCTGTGATTGCGGTGGGGAGAACGATGTCGGCGGGGAACCACGAGCCGATGACGGGCGCGCCGGGGAGGCGGGGAACGAGCCACTCAACCCCGAGCGAGAGCGTGATGCCGAGCACGACGCCGATGACGCCGCCGGCGGCGCTGAGGACGCCGGTCTCGACGAGGAACTGGGTCTCGATGTGTCGGCGGGTGGCGCCGAGGGCGCGCCGGATGCCGATCTCGCGGGTGCGTTCGGTGACGGTGGCGAGCATGATGTTCATGATGCCGATGCCGCCGACGAGGAGGGAGATGCCGGCCACGGCGCCGAGGACGAGGTTCCACGTCATGGCGCTTTTGCGGGCGTTTTCGAGGAGTTCGTAGGGGACGATGATCTCGACATCTTCCATCTTGGGCTTGCGGCTCTCGATGAGGCGTCGGAGTTTTTTCGATTGAACGAGGACTTCCTCGCGGGTCTGGAGGGCGACGAAGATCTCCTGCACCTGGACCTCGGAGCCCGAGAAGGAACCGCTCTCGCGGCGCACGACGGTGTCGCCGAAGACCTGGCGGGCGGCGGTGAGGGGGATGTGGATATCGAAGTTCATGTCGCGCCCGACGAGCGCGGCGCCGGCGCCGCCCGAGAGCCCGATGGGCTGGAGGACGCCGATGACGCGGACGGCCTGCTGATCGATGCGGAAGGTGGCGCCGAGGGGGTCATCGTTGGGGAAGAGCGAACGGGCGACCTCCTGCCCGATAACGGCAACGAGGTTGGCGGAGTCGAGGTCTTGCGACGTGAGGTAGCGCCCGCGTTCGAGGCGGAGGCCGGCGACCTCTTGCAGCTCGGGCGTCGTGCCGAAGGCTTGGCTGACGCGCCGGCGGTCTTCGCGGAGGATCTGCCCGCCAACGCTCTTCATGGGAACGATGGCCTCGGCCGCGGGGAAGCTAGCTTGGACGACGCGGAGGTCTTCGTAGCTGAGACCGTAGCGGCTGACGAAGGAGCGCTGCTGCCCGCCGCCCGCTTGCTCGCTCTCGGCGGGCTTGATGGAACGCACGATGAGGTTGCGGGCGCCGAGGCGTTCGAGCTGGTCGAGGGCCATGCGCTTGGAGCCCTCGCCGATGGAGACCATCGTGATGACGGCGGCTACGCCCAGGATGATGCCCAGGGCGGTGAGCATGGAACGCAGCACATGGTTGCGGAGGCTCTTTAAGCCGAGCTTGATGATCTCGAGGGCGAACATGAACAGAGAAGTCTACCGGCTCCTAGGCTGTGGGGATGGCGGAAGTCGTTGTGATCACGGAACGGGAGGAAGGCGCGGGGTGGGTGTTCACGCTGCGCGTGGGACGCGGGGCGGAGGACCGGCTGCACACGCTGGCGCTGTCGTGGGCCGATCACGAGCGCTGGACGCACGGGACGGTGAGCGCGTCGCGCGTGGCCGAAGCTGTCGCACGGGTGGCGCTCGCTGAGGGCGGGGAACTGCCCGAGCGGCTCAACGCGGCCCGGCTGGTGCGGGAGATCGGGGGGTTTGAGGAAAAGCTGCGCGAGGCGCTCGGCGGTCTATGAGCCTTCGGCTTCGAGCTCGGCGATGAGGGCTTCTTCGTCTTCGCGGGCGTTGAGGTTCTCGTAGCCCAGACGTTCCTTCATGCGCTCGAAGGAGTAGGGGCCGCCGGTGCTGATGACGGCGAGGCGCTCGAACTCGAGAGCGGAGATGGAATCACGCATGGCGAGGAGGTAGGCCGCGGTGGTGACGGGATCATGGGCGATGATCTCGGCGAGGGCGAGAGCGGCCTCGTCTGGGAGTTCGGTGACGACGACGCGCTCGTCCGCGGGGAGGTCGCGGAGGTCGCCGATCGGCTCGAAGTTGAGCGCGGCCTGGCTGACGTCCTCGGCGAACGCGGGCTTGTTGAGGCGGGAGTAGAGGGTGTTGTTGATGCTGCCGGCCTGCGGGCGAGCGAGGCTGACCGGTGTAGCGCGGAGGGCGGGGATCATGTCGCCGCCGGCGTCCGCGACGACGGTTGAGATGCCGCGCACGGCGATCTGATCGGGGTAGCGGGCGGCACGCTGCCTGAGCTGTTCCCACGCCTGCTGGAGGCGGTAGTCCTCGACGACCTGCTCGCGCACAGCGTCGAGGGACTCGGGGGCGCCGGCGGGGCGGGCGTCGGTGACGCGGGCGTAGATGAGCGAGCCGCTGTTGCTTCGGAAGGGGCCGACGATGTCACCAACGGCGGCGCCGTGGGGATCGTCGGGGTTGAGCTCGCGCACGTTCAGGGCGAGGTCGGCGAAGCTGGTCCGCCCGTCAGACTGCAGACGAGCGTTGCGCACGCGCGGCGTGGCGAGGATGGTGGTGCGGGTTTTCCAGGAATCGTCGCGCTGATCAAAGGGGATGTCGGGGAGGTTGGTCCCGCGTTCGGCGGCGGCGCGGCGGATGGCCTCGGCGAGCTGCTGGAGATCGACGCTTGTTCCATCGCGTTCGGCGCGGGACAGGGTGGCGCGCACGACGGTCTGGGCGTCGCTGATGAGGCGGGAGACGGCTTCGCGGCGCATGTCCTCTTCGACGCGCGGTCGCTCGTCGCTGAACTCGCCCTCGTAGATCGAGCGGGCCCGACGCCAGCGGGCGTTCACCTCGACCGGGTCGAGCACGACGGCCTGCTGGAAGATGTTGGGCGCGAGGTCGATCCACTCGAACTTCACGGCGTCCTCGACGCGGTAGCCGAAGTCGAGCTTCCCACTGCCGCGGGGCTGGTCCTTGTGCTCATCGAAGAACGCCTGCAGTTCGTTCGGTGCGGGGAACTTCGTGATCGACTCGAGCAGGCTCTCGGCGGGAATGAGCGCGGCGTGCAAACCGACGGTAGGCGTGTCGGCGAAGAACTGGCGCTTGACCTCGGGCGTCGAAAGCCGCTGCGACTGGAGATGAACCAGGCGCATGCGGTCCACGGCCGAGAGCTTGGCGTAGGCGTCGAGCGCGACGTTCTCGGAGACACCCGAGGCGGCGAGCAGAAGCGGGAAGGCCTCTTCAGAGTCGATGCCTTCGAGGCGAGCGAGGTTGTTGAAGTACTCGCGCCCGGCCTGGGGGCCGCCGACGAAGCCGGCGCGCCGTGCCTCTTCGACGAGCAGGATCCAGTGATCCACGTCATCGACGCCCAGCTGCGCGAGCACGCGCGGCGCCGTGTTGCGCAGGAAGTTCAGACGCGGGTTGGCGTCGAAGCGGTCCTGGGCGGTGATCTCGCCTCCGGCGTAGGTGGCGACGACGCGCCCGGCCCCCTGCTGGCCCACCTGCTGGAGAGCCTGCGGCAGAAGGAAGGCCACCATGAGGAGGCTCCCGCCGATGGCGAGAATCCACTTGTCGTACTTGCGCAGAAACTTCAGCATCGCCCGCGCCTCCGATCAGCGAGAAGTGTCGGCTTAGCGGTAGAACTCGATGATGAGGTTGGTGTTGACGTCGAAGGGGATCTGGTCCTGCGTGGGCAGACCGACGATCTTCGTCGAGAGTTCCGAGGGGTTCACATCAAGCCACGGCGGCACGATGTGGCCCGCGATCGACTCCATGTTGTCGCGGACGTACTTCTGCGACTTGTCCTTGATGGAGATGGAATCGCCGACGTTCACCGAGAAGCTCGGGCGGTCGGTCTTGCGACCGTTCACCTTGACGTGCCCGTGGGCGACGATCTGGCGGGCCTGCCAGATAGTGCGGGCGTAGCCGGAACGACGGATGACGTTGTCCAAGCGGCGCTCAAGAAGCTGGAGCATCAGCTCACCCGAGTTGCCCTTGCGGCGCTTGGCCTCGTCGATGTAGCGCCGGAACTGCTTCTCCATCACGTGGTAATGGAAACGCAGCTTCTGCTTCTCGTTGAGGCGGATGCCGTAATCGCGCAGACGACGCCCGCGGTAGCCGTGCATGCCCGCGGGGGTGAGCTGGCGCTTCGAGGTGTGCTTAGGGGTGTCGGCGATGGGGGCGCCAACGCGCCGGGAGAGCTTGACTTTGGGTCCGAGGTAGCGCGCCATGATCGGCGTCCTCCGTCTTCGCCTCAGCGATGAGGCGGTGCGTCGCGGTGCGAGCGATCCGGCGTGAGGTCCCCGCGGCTGCGGCTCAGGCCTGGGCGGACGTCCGCCCGGTGGATCCGGTCGAGCGGAGTATTGAACCTGATCCCGGCGAAATCGTCAACCGCTTGGCCTCTCTGATTGCTCCCGCCCCACGCCGCGGCTAGCGTGCTGCGAGCGACGTTTTCCTCTGCCCGGAGCCCCGCGTGCCCGATTCCACCCCCCTGCCCGTCCTTCGGCCCCGCGCTGACGACACGCCGAAGGAGAAGTGCGCGGTGTTCGGCGTCTGGGGGGCGCCGGACAGCGTGGACCTCGCCTACTACGGCCTCTACGCCCAGCAGCACCGCGGGCAGGAATCGGCGGGCATCGCGGCGGCGGACGGGCAGGCGATCCACGGGCACACGGGGATGGGGCTGGTCTCCGAGGTCTTCTCACGGCGCACGCTGCGGGATCTGCACGAGGCGGCGAGCGACGGGCACACGCCGCCGAGGGGCGCTATCGGGCACACGCGCTACTCGACCTACGGCTCGAAGACGGCCAATTGTCAGCCCATTATCCAGTCCTACGCGGGCGGGCCGGTGGCGGTGGCCCACAACGGGAACTTGGTGAACGCAGCCCTGATCCGCCACCTCTACGAGGACGCCGGGCACATCTTCCACACGACCAGCGACAGCGAGATCGTGTTTCACCTGCTGGCCTCGCCCGAGGCGCAGCGGGCGACGGACCCGCTGGGGCACGCGCTCCGCCGCCTGCAGGGGGCGTTCTCGATGGCGTTCCTCTTCCCGGATCGGATCGAGGCGGCCCGCGACCCCTGGGGGTGGAGGCCGCTGTGCATCGGCGAAACACAGGACGGCTGCCCGATCGTGGCGAGCGAGACGGTGGCGCTGGACGCGATCGGGGCGAAGCGCCTGCGCTCGGTCGAGCCGGGGGAGATCGTCACGCTTACTGATGACGGAATCGAGTCACGGCGTTTCGCGGAACCGGCGGATCGCCGGGCGCACTGTGTGTTCGAGCACGTCTACTTCGCGAACCCGGCGAGCCGCATCTTCGGGCAGACGGTGCAGGTGGTGCGCGAGCGCCTGGGCGAGCAGCTCGCGACCGAGGCGCCGGTGCAAGCCGACTGGATCATGCCCATGCCAGACTCCGGACGCAGCGCGGCCAACGGCTACGCCCGGGCCAGCGGCATCCCCTACCGCGAGGGGATCGTGCCGAACAGGTATGTCGGACGCACGTTCATCAAGCCCAGCCAGGAGGAGCGCACGCGGGCGGTGTCGCTGAAGCTGTCGGTGGTGGACGAGATCGTCGAGGGCAAGCGCCTGATCGTGGTGGACGACTCGATCGTCCGCGGCACGACCACACGAGCCAAAATGCAGCAGCTCTACAAGGCCGGCGCGAAGGAAGTACACCTGCGCATCAGCTGCCCCCCTATCAAGCACCCGTGCTTCTTCGGCGTGGACTTCGCGGACCGCGAGCAGCTCGTCGCGCACGAGCGCAGCGTCGAGGAGATCCGGGAGTTCCTGGGCGTCGATTCGCTGCACTTCCTGAGTCTGGAAGGCCTGCTCGACGCGGCGCAGAGCGCCTCGGCGCCGCGCGAGCACTACTGCACGGCGTGCTTCAGCGGCGAGTACCGCATCGACGTGGAGCACCCGCACGCGGAGGGCGTGCTGACGGACCGGCAGCCGACGATGTTTCGTGATTAAGGCATCATTCCGCCTGAAACAATGAACATCGCCGTGATAAATGAAAGCGGCGCAGCGATAACCGATGCGAGCATCCAAACTGTTTGCGCTATGAGCGAGTACCGCCGCCGTCTCTCCTGCGCGTGCCACCTCCCGCACAACCAGCCGAGTAGCACACTGCACGCGATACACACACCGAGCAACACATAGAGGTGGAGGTCGCCTGTTCCGCGGAACATCGGGTTCGTCAATACAAGGATTAGACCGCCTGCAATTATGAGAAAAAAATTGCCCACGAAGAGCATGAAGCAGCCAATTGCCGCTAGGGCAAAGGCTGAAGCAGGTGGATGTTCGCTGCTGTATCCGGCTAAGTTTTTACCGCACTCGGAACAAATGACACCGTCCAACCCGCGCAAGTCATAACCGCACGATGGGCACGGCAAGCTTGATTTTTCAGAAGAGCCGCCCATTACCACCCGCTACTTCCATCGCCCCCTCATGCTCGAGCAACCGGCGCTTCGTCTCCAGCCCGCCGCCGAAGCCGGTGAGGGAGCCGCTGGCGCCGACGACGCGGTGGCAGGGCGTGATGATGGGGATCGGGTTGGCGCCGCTGGCCGCGCCGACGGCGCGGGAGGCGCTGGGTTTGCCGAGCTCGTCGGCGATGGAGCCGTAGGTGCGGACCTCGCCGAAGGGGATGGCCCGCATGAACTCCCAGACGGATTCCTGGAAGGGTGTGCCCCCGGCGTCCAGCGCGAGATCGGTGAAGGCGTCGGTTTCGCCGGCGAAGTAGGCGACGAAGCGCTCGCGCAGATCGTGAGGGTCGGCGTTGGTTGGCTCGGCGCCGACGAGATCTATGGCGCGTTCGCCTGCGCAGCCGCAGCCAACGGGGAAGGCCACCGCCCGCAGCGCGTCATCCGTAAAGAGAGCCGTCAGCGTGCCGATGGGTGATTCGATCTTCAGCGTGTTCATCGCGGTTCCTCCAGCGCGGCCCTGCCCCAGGGCAGGTCGAAGCGCTCGGTTGTACGACAATAGGTCAGCCCGGCCATGCGGCCCACGGCGGCGAGTTTCTCGGGGTTGATGCGGCGGCGCTCGTCGATGAGGTCGTCCTCGACGAAGACGCTCACGACGCGCCCGATGACGACGTTGCCCCCGCTGGGGGCGCCGGGGTTCAGGCGGACGATCTCGTGCGTGCGGCATTCGTAGGCGACGGGGGCGCCGCGAACGCGCGGCGGTTTGACGACAGCGCTGGGCGCGGGATCGAGACCGGCGAGGGCCCACTCGCTTTCGTCCGCAGGCAGCGCTTCGGCGGTGACGGCCATCGCGCGGGCTTGTGATTCGCTGACGACGTTGACGACAAACTCGCCCGTGCCACTGTCGGGGTCGGCGTTGCGGAGGGAATCTTTTTCGCCGCCATCGTTGTCGTTGGCGGGGCAGAAGAGGAGGGTCATCGGGTCGGAGCCGACGCCGCAGAAGAAGGAAAAAGGCGCCAGATTGAGCTCGCCCTCGCGCGAGAGCGTGGAGACCCAGGCGATCGGTCGCGGCACGATGGCGCCGATGAGCAGCTTGTAGCGGCTGGTGACATCGAGATCGTCCGGCGTCAGATTCACGCGTCGGCTTTCGCGATCGGCTGGGCGAAGGTGACGACGATGTCGCCCGGGGCGCGCACTGCGAACTCGCGCATGCCGTAGAAAGTTTCCCGCTCGTCGAAGAGGATCTCGCAGCCCTCGGCCTTCTCTCTGGTGGCGGCGAGGTCGTCGACCTCGATGTAGAGGGCGGCGCCGGTCTTCTCGATGGAGTGCCCGAGCAACTCCGGCGCGTCGAACTCAACGCTGGCCCGGCTCTGCAGCATCAGCTTGAGCGTGCCGCTCTCGAACATCACGAAGCCGAGATCCTGACCAGCGGCGTCCTTCGAGGGATCGGTCGGCAACTCGACGGTGACCGGCAGCCCGAAGCGGTCGCGCCAGAACGCGAGCGGTTCCGCGAGATCGTCGTAGATGAAGAGCGGGGTGATGTGTTTCATTCTCGGATCTTTCTGGATTTGCAGTCGACGTAGGGTACTATGTTCTTGCTCTGGCAAATCTGCAGGTTTACCACCTCACTGTGTCTGTCGGCCAGTTGGCGCTCAGTAGTACCTTCGCCCCGAGCTGAGCTGAAATGATGGACGCGAGCGTAAGCGGTGAGGTGTCGGGGGCGGCGAGCTAGACGCCGCGTGCTCTGGCCCGAGAAGGCTCCAAACGGGGCCTTTTTCTTTTGCGCCCCGTACACTTCGCCCATGACAACCGCCTCTCTGCCCGTCTCCTTCGCCGATGTCCGCACCGCCGCTGATCGCCTCGCCGGCGTCGCTCATCGCACGCCGGTGATGACCAGCCGCACGCTCGACGAACGAGCCGGGTGCTCCGTCTTCCTGAAGTGCGAGAACTTCCAGCGCGTCGGCGCCTTCAAGTTCCGCGGGGGGTACAACGCCGTCTCACAGCTGAGCGACGAACAGAAGGCCGCCGGCGTCGTCACGTTCTCCTCGGGCAACCACGCCCAGGCGATCGCGCTGGCCTCGAAGCTCTGCGCCGTGCGGGCGACGATCGTCATGCCCCACGACGCGCCGCGGGTGAAGGTCGAGGCCGTGCGCGGCTACGGCGGGGAGGTCGTCGAGTACCACCGCAGCGAGGAAGACCGCGAGGTGAAGGCGCGGGAGATCGCCGAGAGCCGCGGCGCCGTCATCATCCCCCCCTTCGATCACGAGCACGTCATCGCCGGGCAGGGCACGGCGGGCCTCGAACTGCTCGAAGAGGTCCCCAACCTCGACTGGCTCTTCGTGTGCGTCGGCGGGGGCGGGCTGATCTCCGGCTGCGCGCTGGCCGCGGCGGAACTGGCGCCCAGGTGCAAGGTCGTCGGCGTCGAGCCTGACGCGGGCAACGACGCCTGCATTGGTTTCAAAACCGGCGAACTGACGCGCATCGACACGCCGGACACCATCTGCGACGGCGCCGCGACGAACTCCGTGGGCGAGCGCAACTTCGCGATCATCAGATCGCTGGTTCACGACATGGTGAACGTGCCCGACGACGCCGTGCTACGCGCGATGCGCCTGGTGTGGGAGCGGATGAAGCTGGTTGTGGAACCGACGGGGGCGCTGGCGCTCGCGGGTTTGCTCGAAAGCAACGCCCAAGGCATCAAACCCGGCGACAAGGTGGGCGTGACCGTGTCGGGGGGGAATGTGGATGTGGGGCGAGCGGCAGAGCTATTTCGCGAGGTCAACGCCTGATCCGGGTGCCACTGGTAGCTCGTCTACCAGTGGTTCGACGTACCCACAACAAGACACTGGCAGCAAGCTGCCAGTGGTACCCGATACAGATCGTGGCACAGACTGTTGGTCTGTACCACGGCACCAGTCGCTTTATCCAACCGCGTCCGCCAGCGTCAAAAGCACACCAAACCAAAGCACATCCGCAAACACCGCGGCCAGACTCCACACGATCACGTTCGCCGTCTTTTTCGCGCGGACGTAGGCCGCCACAAGAATCCAGTGAACCAGGGCCAGCGCCGCGATGGGCGCCCAGAGCGGGGCGGCCTCGATCACGCGCGTGAGGATCACCGCGAGGAGCGCGACGAAGGGGCTGAGGAACATCGCGATGAAGACGACGCCCCCGCCGCGTTTTTTCACTCGTGCTGGTGTGTTGAACTCCTCGCTCATACCGCCCCCGCCTTCTCGTGACGAAGCTGGCCGCAGGCCGCGGCGATGTCCCGCCCCCGGCTGGCGCGGATGTGCACGCTCACGCCCTTCTCGCGCAGCACGTCCTGGAAGTTCCGCACGCTCGCGTTCTCGGGGCGTTTGAAGGGCAGGCCGTCTACCTCGTTGTAGCGGATGAGGTTGACGTTGGCCCGCAGGCGGCGGGTGATCGACGCGAGGCGGCGAGCCTGGTCGATTGAATCGTTGACGCCGCCCATGAGGGTGTACTCGAGCGTGATCTCGCGCCCGGTCTTCTGGAACCACACGTCGCAGGCGCCGATCAGCTCGTCGATGGTGGTGTACTCGCTCCACGGGATGAGTTCGCGCCGCAGGTCGTCGGTCGGGGCGTGCAGCGAGAGAGCGAGGGTGACGGGCGTGTCGATCTCGCGGGCGAGTTTTTCGATGGCCCTGGGCAGGCCGACGGTGCTGACGGTGATCTTGCGCCCGGAGATGCCCATGCCCCACGGGGCGCTCAGGGCGGTGATCGCGTGCTTGACCGCGCCGAAGTTCGCCAGCGGCTCGCCCATGCCCATGAAAACGATGTTGGTGATGCGACCGCTCGGGAGCTGACCGAGCCGCCACGCCTGCTCGACGATGCGCCCGCCGCTGAGGTTGCCGTCGAACCCGCCCAACCCCGACGCACAGAACTTGCAGCCGACGGGGCAACCGACCTGCGAGCTGATGCAGGCGGTGCGCCGCTCGCGTCCTTCGGGGCTGGTGGCGGGGATCATGACGCACTCGGTCTGGCGGGAGGTATCGCCGCACTGGCCGAGGACAGGGAGCGAGCTTTTCGGCGCGTTTTCCCCGTACTCGTTCCACTCAACCAGCAGCTTGCGCGTGCCGTCGGAGGCGTGCTGCTCATCGACCGTGGCGCCGGAGTGGATGACCATCTCGCGCGCGAGCGTCTCGCGGTCGAGCTTGGAGAGGTTGGTCATCTGCGCGGGCGTGTCGGCGCCCTTCTGGTAGACCCATTCGAGGATCTGATCGGCGCGGTAGGCGGGCATGGAGCGCTCGGCGCACCACGTCTTTAGTGTATCGGGCGTGAACTGGAAGAAGTGGTGGGCGGGCGGCTTCATTGGTTACGTCCGCCCGATGGTGACGGGGGTGGCGCCGTAGGTCTCTTGCGTGATGCGCGGCGGCTCGATGCGCACCCGTCGCTCAGCGGGGTCGACGCCGCGCTCGCGCATGATCTTCTTGAGGTTGCCGGGGATGTCGAACTCGACGCGCTCCTCGGTGATGTCGCGGAGTTCGATCTGGGCGTCAAAACGCTCAACGACCCACTTGCACACGCGGGCGACGAGGTCTTCGGGGGCGCTGGCGCCTGCGGTGACGAGCAGCGTTCCCACGTTCTCAAACCATTCTGGCTTGATGTCAGACTCGTCGTCGATCAGGCACGCCTTGCAGCCGGAGCTCTCCGCGATCTCGACCAAGCGGTTGGAGTTGGACGAATGGCACGAGCCGATCACCAGGACGAGCTGGCACTCGGGCGCCAGCTCGCGCACGGCGTGCTGGCGGTTGGTGGTCGCGTAGCAGATGTCGTCCTTGGGGGGCGACTTGACCTCTGGGAAGCGTTTGCGGATCTCGCCGATGATCGCCTCGGCGTCGTCGACGCTCAGCGTGGTCTGCGTGAGGTAAGCGACCTTCTCGGGGTCGATCACCTCAACGCTCCACACATCCTCGGGCGTCTCGACGACCTGGATGGCGCCGGGCGCTTCGCCGCTGGCGCCGATGACCTCCTGGTGGTTCTTGTGCCCGACGAGGAGGATCTCGTAACCCTGTTTGGCGTAACGCAGGGCCTCCATGTGGACCTTGGTGACAAGCGGGCAGGTGGCGTCGATGGCGGTGAGGTTGCGGGCCTGCGCCGCGGCGCGGACGGCGGGCGAAACGCCGTGGGCGCTGAACACCACGATCGCGCCCTCGGGCACCTCGGCGACATCCTCAACGAAGCGGACGCCGCGCTCCTCGAAGCCGCGGACGACGTGGGTGTTGTGGACGATGTCATGGTAGACGTAGACATCCTCGCCCGGGCAGAGGGCGAGAACCTGATCGACCACGTCGATCGCCATGCGCACGCCGGCGCAGAACCCACGCGGGTTGACGAGGAGCAGCTTCATCACGGTGATCCTACGCCGGGGAGGGCGGGGAGGATCGCGGCTTTACTTCTTGGCGGGCGTGGCCGTCGCGGCGCCGTCGGCGATCTCGACGAGCTTGTCGAAGGCCGCGGGGTCGTGGATCGCCAGCTCGCTGAGCATCTTGCGGTTGAGCAGGACGCCGGCCATCTTCAGGCCGTTCATGAAGCGGCTGTAGCGGGCGCCGCGCATGCGGCAGGCCGCGGTGATGCGGGTGATCCACAGGCGGCGCATGTCGCGCTTGCGGTTGCGCCGGTCGCGGTAGGCGTACTGCCCGGCACGGGTCAGCGCGACCTTGGCCTGCTGGAAGTGGCGGCTCTTGGTGCCGTAGTAGCCGCGGGCCTCGCGGAGGACGCGCTTGTGAGCGCGCTTGCGGGCCGAACCTTTACGAACGCGGGGCATGGGTCACTCTCCTGATTCCTGACGGGGGCCGAGTCGTCGGCTCTTTGCTGGTCCCGGCAGAACGGGTGACGGGTGAAACGAGAAAGGGGACGAACTTATTCAGCAGCGGCTTCGCGCATGGCGCGCTTCTGCTCGGGCGAGGGGCTGCGCTTGATCGCCGAGAGCGGCTGATCGCGTCCGCGCAGACGACGGTGCAGCAGCTTGCTGAACCGCTTGGCCTCGGCGCTCGGGGCGGCTTTGAGCTTGCGCAGGCGCAGAAGGGTGTTGGGCGACTTGTGCGACTTGAGGTGGCTGGACGCGCAGGTCTTGTACTTGACCTTGCCGGTCTTGGTCACCGTCACTCGCTTGAGAAGTCCTTTGTGGACCTTGTTCTTGGGCATCGCCAACTCTCCTGACCCCGCCCGCTGGCCGCGTGGCGAGCCGAGAAGTGTATCGGGATCGATCGGACGCGCCAAGGCGCGTTTAGGGCCCCACGAAGGCGTCGCCGGGGCGGACGGGCAGCTCCACCCCGTTCAGGCGGGCGCCCTCGACGCCGCTGAGCTCGGCGGGCAGCCAGAGGTTGTCGCCCGACTCGGTGACCGGGCGGGTAAGCCACTTCGCGGAACCATCGGCGGACAGGACGTGCTGCCCGGCGCCCCCGTGGTTGTGGGAGCGTTCCTCGGCGTACACCCGCTCGCCGCGCCGGGCCCGATCGACGACCGGGGACTTGTCGGTGAGGAGCACCGAGACACGGAGGTCGGCGAGACGGGGCTCCTTGCGACCGCCGAAGAGCTGGTAGCTGTACGACACCTCTTCGGGGGCGTCCCAGTCATGGGCGCCCGGGTCGCAGAGGACGGGGGCGTGGTGGTTGCCGGGGCAGGCGAGGTCTTCGAGCGTGGCGAACTCGCCCTCGACGAGTTGGTACAGGTTGGCCGAGTGGGAGGTCGCGGGGGTGCCGACGTTCCACCACGTGGCCTTGCCGGGGGCGAATCGCAGGAGCGAAGCCTGGTGCATGGGCAGGCGCCCGGCGCGGTCATTGGCGTGCATGCCGAAGCCGACGCCGGCGTTGTGCATGTTCTGCTCACAGGCCCGCTGCTGAAGCGAGCTGCGCATGCCGCCCAGAACGGGCCAGAAGATCGCGACGCCGATGAGCACCATCGCGGCGATCGAACCGATGTCGGCGAGGCGGAAACCGCGGCGCGTTTCGCCGAGTTCACCTTCAAGAATCGCACGACGCTGCGCCCGCTGGGCGTGGACCGCGATGAGGTCCATCGTGCGCTCGGCGAGATCGGCGGAATCATCGGAAGTCACACCCTCGACGCGGAGCTGGTCGAGCAGGCGCGCGGCGCGCCGGGCGCGGGGGCGGAGGGAATCGGGGACGGCGCCGGCGTTCCAGGCGTTTTCGGCGAGGTGGTCGAGGGTGCGCTGGTCGTCGGCGCACAGGGCGGGTCGTGCGGCCGCGGCGGCGGAGATGTGCGCCATGGTGCGCGCCGTGAGGTCGCTTGTCTCGGCGTCGGAGTCGAGCAGTCCCATAAGGTGACCGACGCGCTGGGCGCGGTCGCGGAGTTCGGCGGGGACGTTCGCGGGGTCGAAGCCGGCTTCGAGCAGGGCATCGAGGGCCCGCTGGTCGGCGGCGCTCAGGGAAACGCCGGGGATGTTCTGGTGTGGTTCCTGTGTGCTCACGAGTCCCCCTCGCCTTCGTCATCCAGCACGCGTTGCCATTCCTTGGCGAAGGCGGCGACGGCCGAGTGCAGGCGGCTCTTGACGGTCCCC
This sequence comes from Phycisphaerales bacterium, assembly GCA_965227605.1. Lineage (GTDB taxonomy): Bacteria > Planctomycetota > Phycisphaerae > Phycisphaerales > UBA1924 > CALNYS01. The sequence continues at coordinate 2,499,578 of OZ245745.1, forward strand.
AGTGGGATCTCAAGCACCTCGGCGAGCTGGGCGTAGGTCATCTTCTGGAAGTAGGCGAGCAACAGGATCTCCCGGTAGTGCTCGGGCAGTTCACGCACGGCCCGCTGCACCCGCTCTTCCCGCTCGCGCGTCTGCATGGCGTCGAGCGGGCGGGCGGTCTCGACCTCCATGAGATCGACGAAGGTTGGCCCGCCCTCGTCGCCCCCGACGTTCGCCGAGAGCTCCAGAGCGGACCGCTTGTTGTTCTTACGGTGGAGGTCCCGCCCCTTGTTCGCCGCGATCGTGAAAAGCCAGGGCTTGAAGCGCCGGGACACGTCGAAGGTGCCGGCCGATAAGTGGATCTGGAGGAAGGTTTCCTGAAAAACGTCCTCGGCGGCCTGGCGGTTGCCCATGAAGCGGATGAGGAAGCGGAGGAGGTCGTCGCGGTAGCGGTCGATGAGGACGCGCATGGCGGGGGTTTCCCCCTGGCGGTAGTCCGCCAGCAGTCGCTCGTCCGTCCGGTCGTCCACCAGGCGGGGCGTCGTGCTCAGGGCGCGCTCTCCTATCTCAGGTCTCCTCTCCATCGCTTGTACGCACGTCGCCCTCGTCGTGTGCGTCGGATTCCCCGTTCGCCGGCGATTCCACCCCCGCGGCCCGCAGAGCGGCGTCGGCGGCGGCCTGGGGGTCCATCTTCTCGGACACCATCAGGCTGAACATCGACCCCCGCCCCTCCGCGGAATCAAGCCCGATCTCGCCCTGGATGAGGCTGGCCAGTTCCTTGCAGATCGCCAGCCCCAGCCCGGCGCCCTGCTGGCGGCGCTGATGGCCCGCGTCTACTTGGGTGAACTTGTCGAAGATGGTCGCCTGGGCCTCGGGGGGGATGCCGGGGCCGTTGTCGAGGACGCAGACGCGCACATCATCAGCCTCGACCGCGGCGAGGCGCTCGACGCGCAGCTCGACGCGCCCGCCCTCGGGTGTGAACTTCACGGCGTTCGACAGGAAGTTGAAGACGATCTGCTGGAACTTGCGGGCGTCGGTCTCGATGCGTGGGCCGGCCTCGGCCCCCGGACAGGGCGTGAAGACCAGCTCGATGTCCTTGCGCTGCGCCTGCGGGCGGATCATGGCGAGCAGGCCCTCGCACGCCGAGCCGACGTTCATCTCGCCGACATCGAGATCAACCTTGCCGGCTTCGATGCGGGCCATCTCGAGCAAATCGTTGATCATGTCGAGCAGCGAGCGCCCGGCTGTGACGATGTTCTCGAGGTAGCGGGTGCGCTTGCCGTAACGGTCGGGGTCGGTGCGTACGACGCCTTCGTCGTCGGGCGGCTCCTTGTAGGCGATGTTGAGCAGCAGATCGGCGAAGCCGATGATCGAGTTCAGCGGGGTGCGCAGCTCGTGGCTGACGGTGGCGAGGAAATCGCCCTTGAGCTTGGCGGTTTCGTGCAGCGCGACGTTGGCCTCTGCGAGCGTGGTCACCTGGAGGTCAAGGGATTCAGTAACGCCGCGGAGCTCGTCCTGCTGGCGCTCGAGCGTTTCGAGCATGGCGTTGAAGACAACCGCGAAGCTCTCGAACTCATCACCCGTCTCGATGTTCGCGCGCGAGGAGAGATCACCCGCGCTGACCCGCGCGGCGGTCGAAGACAGCTCACGCACGGGGCTCAGCACCAGACGGCTGGTGATGACGTAGAACGCCAGCGCCGCCACGCCCGCGGCGACAAAGGCCGCGGCGATCGTGAAAACGCGCAAGATGAGCAACCGCCCCTGCGGGCGTGTCGCGACAGACTCGGCGAATACCACCCCGGTAAGCACAAGCGAGTCGCTGCGCTCGGCGATCGCGACTCGGTACACACGTCCGTCGCGGGTGGTGATGGCCTCGCGGAGAGCGCCGAGTTCGGCGTCGTCGCGCAGCGCGCTGACGGCGGAAGACTCGAACCCCTCGGGAACATCCATGAAGCCGCCGGGCGGGCGCCGCCAGAAGCGGGCGTCGGGCGGCGCGTCATCGGCGCGCTCTGGTCGTGTGGCGGGGAGTGTGGGCCCGGCGGCGCGGGCGGCGTTCTCAAGCGTCTGGAACGCGGCGGAGTCGATCACCCCCCACTGCCCGAGCCACGGCGCGGCGACGAGCGTCGTCACCACCAGGATCATCGTGAAGGTGAAAAGGAGCAGCGACTTCTGCGAGAGCGGGATGCCCTCGACGACCTCGCGGATGGTCTGCGCCGGCTTGGAGCGTGCGACGCTCAGGCTTCCTCCTCCGCGCCCTCCTCGCGCCGCCAGCGCACGCGCTCGCCGTCGCCCCAGAGCGATTCGAGGTCGTAGTGAGCGCGGGCCGAGGGGTCGAAGAGGTGAAGCACGACATCAACAAGATCGACGACGATCCAGTGAGCGCCCGTGTCAGCCGTGACGCCAAAGATCGACTCGCCGATGTCTTTCACCGCGTCCTCAGCATCCTGAGCGGCGGTGCGCATCTGACGATCCGAAGTGCCGGAGCCGATGACGATGTAGTCGGTGAGCTGGCTGATGCCGCGAACGTCGATGACGACGACGTCTTCACAGCGCGCGTCGGCGGCGGCGCGGGCCATGGTGATCGCGACGCGCCGGGCGTCGGTGGTTGTCGAAGACGAAGCCATCAGAAGCACCTTAGCAGGGGAAGGAACGAAAAAGGCCGCGCCGGGTGAAACGCCGGCGCGGCCTGTGAGTGGTTGTGCGTTTCAGGCGATCAGTCGAGGCCCAGCAGCGACCCGATGATCGGGCCGTAGGCCACGGTGAGGCCGGCGAAGACGACCGAAACGATGGAGATGAGCTTGATCAGGATGTTGAGCGAGGGGCCTGAGGTGTCCTTGAAGGGATCGCCCACGGTGTCGCCCACGACGGTGGCCTTGTGGTCGTCGGAGCCCTTGCCGTAGACAATCTCGTCGCCGTGGCCGCTGTCAACGAGTTCCTTGGCGCGGGCGAGGATGGAATCGCGGACACCCGCGGGGACCTTCTCGGCGCCGTTGGCGTTGTTGACCATGTCGCTGGCGGTGATCTTGCCGTAGGACTCAAGCAGCTTCTTGGCGTTGTCCCAGGCGCCGCCGGCGTTGGCCATGTAGATGCCCACGGCGAAGCCGCAGGTGAGGCCGCCCGCGAGCATGCCCATCACACCCGGCACCGAGAGCACGAGGCCCACGGCGATGGGGACGACGATCGCGAGGATCGACGGGATGACCATTTCCTTCTGGGCGCCCGAGGTGGAGATGGCGACGCACTCGGCGTAGTCCGGGTACTCCTTGCCGTCGGGGTTCTTGATCTTGCGGTCCTTGGGCCACGAGAGAGCGTCGGCGACCGTCTCGTCGGACGCGCCCTCGGAACGCAGGCCCTCGCGCATCTTGGCGAACTGGCGACGGCATTCGTTCATCATGGCGTAGGCGGCGCGGCCCACGGCGTTCATGGTCATGGCGCAGAAGAGGAAGGTGAGGAGAACGCCGATGAAGATGCCGCCCAGCACGCGGGGGTTGGTGAGGGTGACGTCGTAGTAGGCGAGGATGTCGCTGATCTTGGCTTTCTGGACGCGAACGACATCGACACCGAGTTCCTGCCCGCTGGCGAGCGTAATGGAGAGACGGGCGGGCTTGACACCGGGCTCGCGCCGGTCGGCGCCGGGGGCGTCGTAGGACCACTGGTAAGCGGGGCTGCCGGTCTCGGCGTTGGGATTGAAGACGACGAGCTCGTCAACCGCGCCGGGGTCTGAGTTGGCCCAGTCGATGATGGCGGCTTCGTAGCGGATGTCGTCCATGCCCTCGACGGGCTCGACGGATTCGCGGGGGAGGGCCAGCATGAACTTGCCGTGACCGACGTACTTGGCGGCGGGCGCCACGAGGGTGGTATCGGCGCGGTTCTCGACTTGGCTCTGGATCTGCTGCTGGACGACCATGATGAAGGCCGCGAAGAGGGCCAGGGCCGTGAGGGCGGCCGAGCCGATGGCGAAGCCCTTGCCGGTGGCGGCGGTGGTGTTGCCCAGCGAGTCGAGCATGTCGGTGCGCTCGCGCACGTGCGGGGGCTGACCGGTCATCTCGGCGTTGCCGCCGGCGTTGTCGGCGATCGGGCCGTAGGCGTCGGTGGCGAGGGTGATGCCGAGGGTGGAGAGCATGCCGACGGCGGCGATGCCGACGCCGTAGAGACCCATGAGGAAGCTGTCGGCGCCGCCGGCGAAGATGTAGGCGCCCATGATGGCGATGACGACGGTGCCGAGCGCGGCCCACGTGGACTTCATGCCCTCGGCGATGCCGGCGATGATGACGGTGGCGGGCCCGGTGAGGGCCTGCTCGGCGATGCGCTGTGTGGGGGCGTGCTCGTAGGAGGTGTAGTACTCGGTGGCGTAGGCGATGACGTTGCCGGCGATCAGACCCGTGAGGATCGAGAGACCGAGCGACCACCAAGGAACGGGGAGTCCTTCGGCGTCGCCGAAGAGCATGTAGAGCAGGCCGAACGAGATGACGGCGATGAGGAACGACGCGATGTACACGCCCTTGTGCAGACCCTTGAGGAGCTGCGCGAAGCTGGCGCCTTCCTTCGCTTTCACGGTGAAGATACCGAAGATCGAGCAGAAAATGCCCATGCCGGCGAGAGCGAGAGGCGCCGCGGCGAGCTTCATGGCGAGGCTCGCGCCGTCGCCCATCAGACTAAACGCCGCGGCGGCGCCGAGGGCCATCGTGGCGAGGATGGAGCCGTAGTAGGACTCGTACAGGTCGGCGCCCATGCCGGCGACGTCGCCGACGTTGTCGCCCACGTTGTCAGCGATGGTGGCGGGGTTGCGGGGGTCGTCCTCGGGGATGCCGGCCTCGACCTTGCCGACGAGGTCGGCGCCGACGTCGGCGGCCTTGGTGTAGATGCCGCCGCCAACACGGGCGAAGAGCGCCTGTGTCGAGGCGCCCATGCCGAAGCTGAGCATCACCGCGGTGAACTCGGCGATGCCGCCCGTGAGGCCGAGCGCTTCGCCGAAGGTGTTCATGATGAGGAACCACATCGAGGCGTCGAGCAGCGCGAAGCCGACGACGACCAGACCCATGACGGCGCCCGAGCGGAACGCGACGGTGAGGCCTTCGTTGAGGGAGTTCTTGGCGGCGTGGGTGGTGCGGGCCGAGGCGTTGGTGGCCATCTTCATGCCGAACCAGCCGCAGAGGCCAGAGAAGAGGCCGGCGACGGGCACGCCGATGATGGACTGCCACTCGATGAGCTTGGGCCCGAAGGCGAGCAGGAGCAGGACGATGAGCAGGAGCACGAAGACGCCGGCGACGATCTTGTACTGCTGGGTGAGGTAGGCCATGGCGCCGTCGCGGACGGCCTGGGCGATGCGGATCATCTCGTCGTCGCCCTCGCTTTTGCTCATGACGGAGCGCGAGAAGACGATCGCCATGAGCAGGGCGCAGACAGCGCCGAGGGGCGCAGCCCAATACGCCAGGGGCAGGTCAGAGATGCTCGACAGCCAGAATGCGGGGAGAGTGGTCACGTCGTGGCTCCAGCTCGTGATCGGGAGTGCGGTCTGGGGAGGGCGCTGATCCGCCCGGGAGACAAACGAACCCGAGCGCCCGCTGTGAAAGGGCTCTCAGGTTCAGAGGATCGCGTCGCGCCGCTCGCGGCGCGGGCGGGTCAGTTCGTGGTTTCGCGCCGCTTGAACGACTTGCGGGCGGCGCGGTTCCGGCGCTCGGAGGGCTTCTCGTAGTACTGCTTGCGCTTGACGTCCTTGTTCAGCCCTTCCTTCTCGCACAGCTTTTTAAAGCGGCGCATCATCTGCTGAACGGACTCGTTGTTGCGGGCCTTGATCCGGATCGCCATAGGGTCGTGTGCCTTCTTCTGACGGGCGGTTGGTGGAGAGCGACCCACCGCGGGCCGATCGTCCTGGTTCGATATGAGAGAACCGCCCGGTGTGGGGCGAGCCGAACAGTATGGTGACTCCCCGCCCGGGATGCAAACAGAGACCGCCCGCGCCACTGCCGCCCATTTGTAAGGAACACGTTCGCGCCGTGCCCCGACGATCCCCCCCACGCCCGACGCTGATCGTGGACGCCTACAACGCGCTGCACGTCACCGGCATCCTCCCGCCCGAGATCGCCGGCCCCGAACCCCGCGACCTCGCCCGCCTGGTCGCCCGCAGCCGCTACGGCGGGCGCCTGTGCTGGCTGGTGTGCGACGGGGCGCCGCCGGGCTCGCGCCAGTCGGGTGGCATGATCCGTCAGCCAGCGCCGGGGGTGGAACGCGTCGAGATCGTCTACGCCGGCCCCAACCGCGACGCCGACAGCCTGATCGAGCGTCTGATCGAACAAGACTCGGCGCCGGGAAAGCTGCTGGTGGTGAGTTCGGATCGGCGGATCCTGAGCGCGGCCCGCAAGCGGCGCTGCGCGGCGATGCCCAGCGAGGCGTTCCTGTCCCATCTCGCTCACGACCACAAGCACCCGCGCACGAACGCCGTGTACCCGGAGTTCGCGCTGGACGTGCCGCTGGACCCGGTGGAGACGAAGCGCTGGCGTGAGAAGCTGGGCGTTCAGGATCTGAACGTCCCGGCGTCACCCGACCCGCTGAAGAAGCGTGAGCCTGAAAAGAAGAACGAGTCAGCGCCTGAGAAAAAAACACCCCCGGCGAGCGATCCGTTGATCGAGGAAGCGCTGCAGGAGTGGGACGGGCGGCTGGATGTTGATGATCTGGATATGCGCCGGTGGCTTGGGGAAGACTGATATAGGGTGCCACTGGCAGCTCGTCTGCCAGGGTCTTGTTGTGGGTGCACTATTCCGGACACCGGTTGCGAGCAACCAGTGGCACCCGAGGGGATGTCGTTTAGCGCTCGCCGATCGGTGTGTACTTCACATCGTGCGGGCCGACGTACTCGGCCTTCGGGCGGATGAGGCGGTTGGCCTCGAGCTGCTCGATGGCGTGGCCGGCCCAGCCGCTGATGCGCGAGAGGGCGAACATCGGGGTGAAGAGGTCGAGCTTCAGGCCCAGCGCGTGGTACGCGGTGGCGGAGTAGAAATCGACGTTGGGGTAGATGCCCTTGGCGGCGACCTCGCGCTCCATGATCTTCTCGACCGCGTGGGACTTCTCGTAGAGGTCCATGTTGTCGGTGTCCTCGGCGAGCTGCTTGGCGAGCGTCTTGAGGTAGGTCGCGCGGGGGTCGTAGGCCTTGTAGACGCGGTGGCCGAAGCCCATGATCTTGGACTTGCTGCTGAGCTTGCCCATGACGTAGGGCTCGACATCATCGAGCGTCGGGATCTCGCCGATCATGCGCATGACGCCCTCGTTGGCGCCGCCGTGGAGGGGCCCGCGCAGGGCGCCGATGGCGCCGGTGAGCGTCGAGTAGATGTCCGACTGGGTGGCGATGATGACGCGCCCGGTGAAGGTCGAGGCGTTGAGGCCGTGGTCGGCGTGCAGGATCATGCAGACGTCGAAGGCCCGCTCCATCGTCTCGGTGGGTTTTTCGCCGTTGAGCATGTAGAGGAAGTTGGCGGCGAAGGAGAGGTTCTTGTCGGGGGCGATGACCTTCTCGCCGCGGCGGAGGCGGTCGAACGCGGCGACCATGGCCGGCGCCTGGGCCAGCACTCGGAGCGACTTGGCGCGGACCTGGTCGAGATCGGTCGAGTTCGGATCGGGATCTTCAAGGGCCAGCGCCGAGACGAGCGTGCGCAGGACGTGCATGGGCTGAGCGTTGGTGGGCATCGAGGCAATGCGGTCGAGCGTGGCCTGCGAGAGGTCGTAATTGCTGCGCAGGTCTTTGGTGAAGGCGTCGAGTTCGCCCTGCTTGGGCAGGCGACGGTTCCAGAGAAGGAAGACCGTCTCCTCGAAGCTGGAGTGGCGTGCGAGGTCGTCGATCGCGATCCCGACGTACTCGAGGACGCCCTTGGCGCCGTCGATGAACGACATCTCCGTCGCGGCGGCGACAACCCCTTCGAGACCTTTGGCGGCGCTCATTTGCGTCATGGCCTTTCCTGCCCTGCCGGTCTACCGGCGTCGGCGCGTTGCTGGATTCGGTATCGCCGGCACGCCGTCCCGCGGCGTGTTTGGCGAGGGGCGACTATAAGTGCCTCCCGACCCCGCGACAAGGAGAGAAAGGACCCGCCGGCGTGATCGTGCAAGGCCTGCTGCTGACCGAACCCCACGGGGCCCCCGAGCCGGGGTGGCTGCGCCTCGCGGAGGGCCGCATCGAGGAGGTCCACCACGGCTCGCCGCCTGCGCGCCCCGACCTGGGCTCACCGCGCGAGATCGTTACGCCGGGCTTCATCGACGCGCACATCCACCTGCCGCAGATCGACAGCGTCGGCTGCGACGGGTTGGAACTGCTGGAGTGGCTCGATCGCGTGATCTTCCCCGCAGAGAGCTGGTGGGGCCGTGGCGGCGCCTCACGCGATACGCGCACGGCGGCACGGCGGATGCTGAAACAGGGCACGACCGGCTTCGCGGGGTATCTCACGAGTCACGCCGAGGGTGGCGCCGAGGCGCTGCGCACGCTCGCGGGCGGTGTGGGGATGCCCAGACTCCGCTTCACCGCCGGGCGCTCGGCGATGGACCGCAACGCCCCTGACGACCTCACCAGCGAAGACCGCGGGCGCGTCGGCATGTCGCCCAGCCCGTCGGCGGCGCTCCCGGCGGACGCCGGTGGCCCGCGCGGCGAGGTCTCGATCAACCCACGTTTCGCCGTGAGTTGCAGCGAAGAGCTGCTCGCCGAGCTCGGCTGGCTCGCCCGCGAACGCGACGGCGCCATGATCCAGACGCATCTTTCCGAAACACTCCCCGAGATCGCGCTCATCAAGGAACTCTTCCCCGACGACCCGCACTACACGGGCGTCTACGACCGCTTCGGCCTGCTGACCCCGCGCACGCTGCTGGCGCACTGCATCCATCTCACGACGCCCGAGTGGGATCTGATCCGCGAGCGGGAGAGCGTTGTCGTCCACTGCCCCACAGCGAATCTCTTCCTGAAATCCGGCCTCTTCGATCTCCGCGCCGCGAGTGAGCACTCCGTCCGCGTCGCGCTCGGCTCCGATGTCGCGGGCGGGGCCGATGTCGCGATGCCGCGCGTCGCGCGGGCGATGATCGACACCGCCAAAGCCCGCGAACTCATGACAGGCGTCGCGCAGCCGATCCCCACGCCTGCCGAGGCGTGGGAGCTCATCACCCGCGGCAATGCCGAGGCGATTGGTTGGAATGACGTCGGGCGCCTTGAAGCCGGCGCGACGGCGGACCTACTCACGCTGCGAGCGCCAGAGGCGTGGATGGACGAGCATCTCGTCGGGCGCCTGCTCTACAACTGGTCGAGCGATCTGATCTCGTCGCGCGTCGTCGCGGGGGCGCCGTGCGATCCGGCTACGATCTAGCGCGTGTTCCTCCCCATCGGCACAGACCGTTCCCTGAAACGCCCGACGCTCGTGAACCACGGGCTCATCGCGGCGTGCATCGCGGTGTTCCTCGCGCAGGTCGCCTCGCGCTCCGGTGGCGACCTAGCGGCGTGGGAGCAGGCGGGGCTGCTCAAGCCCGCCGACCCGTCGTTCTGGAACTTCTTCAGCTACCAGTTCATGCACGATAACTTCATGCACCTGCTCAGCAACATGCTGTTCTTGTGGGTCTTCGGGCCGAACATCGAGGACCGCCTGGGGCGGCTTGGGCATCTGGGCTTGTTCCTGATCGGCGGCGTAGCCGCGGGCGTGGCGCATCTCGCTTTTGACAACAACCCCGTGCTCGGCGCGTCGGGTTCGATCGCGGCGATCACAGGCGCCTATATGGTCTTCTTCCCGCGCACACGCATCCGTGTTCTGCTCTTCTTCTTCCTCATCGGCGTCTACAACATCCCCTCGATCTGGTTCATCGGCTTCGCGATCGCCCGCGACCTCTTCGGGCTTGGCATCGGCGGCGGGAACAGCGGCGTCGCGCATCTTGCCCACCTGGGCGGCTACGGCTTCGGCTTCGCGGTGGCGATGACGCTGCTGGCGACCAAGGTCGTCTCGCGCGAGCCGTATGACCTTCTCACACTCGGGAAACAGGCGAAGCGCCGGCGGGATTTCAAGGCCGCGGCGGCCGCGGGGCACACGCCCTGGGCGCACGAGGCGCCGCAGCGCGTGCAGAAGCAGAAGAAAGAACGCCCCGACCCGGCACGCGAAGAGCTGGCTGAGCGCCGGGCCGCGGTGGCCACCGCCGTGCGCGCGGGTGACCGCGACAACGCTCTGCGCCTCTACAAACAGCTCGTGGAGGAATCCCCCGACGCCGTGATGACGCGCTCGGTGCAGCTTGATCTCGCCGGCTGGCTCTTCGAGCGGGCGGAGCACGCGGCGGCGGACGACGCCTACGAGCGCTACCTGCGCCACAACGGCTCGGACGGCGAGGCCCACCGCGTGCGCCTCATGAGCGCACTGATCCGCGGGCGCTACACGAACGATCCGACGGGGGCCGCGACGCGCCTCGAAGAGATCAGCCCCGAGCGCCTTAGCGAAGAAGAGCGGGCGCTCTACGACGCGCTCAAGAGCGAGGCCCCGTCGTGAGGACGCGCATCAAGATCTGCGGTGTACGCGACGCAGAGACCGCGCGGGTGGCGGCGGACGCCGGAGCCGACGCGATCGGGCTGGTCTTCGTCGAGAAGTCGCCGCGGTTTGTCACGCCCGAGGTGGCGTGGGCGATCGTGCAGACGCTGCCGCCCTTCGTGGCGAGCGTGGGACTCTTTGTTGATGCCAGCGTTGACGAGTACGCCGAGATCGAGCAGCGCTGCCCGACGGACTTCGGCCAGCTTCACGGGAGCGAACCCGAAAAAACGGTTCGAGCCTGCGGCCCGCGCCTGATCAAGGCGGTGCAGTTCAGCGAAAAGACGATTGAGAACGATCTCAGGTACTGGAGCGGGATCGAAGAGGTGGATGCGGTGCTTGTGGATGGCTCGCCGGGTGGCGAGGGGACGGCGCTCGACTGGAACGCTCTCGCGCAAGTGAAAGATGCGTGCGCGAAGCCGTTGATTCTTGCCGGTGGATTGACGCCGGGGAATGTGGCGGAGGCGGTACGGGTGGTGAAGCCGTACGCGGTGGACGTTTCGAGCGGGGTCGAGCGCGAGCGCGGGGTGAAGGATCACGCGAGGATCGCGGCGTTTTGTGCGGCGGTGCGCGGGGTGGATGTGGAAGCGTGAGTCTAGAGAGATAAATAGATTTGGTAGGCCCTCACCACGGCCCTCTCCCCGCGGGAGAGGGGGCGGAGATCACACTGCCTTGAAGGTTGCGCCGGGCTTGACGCCCATGGTCACGAGCTGATCGATCTGGAACTGCCTGGCTTTCTGGTGCTCGTTGGGTGTGCAGACCACCACGAACGGGCCGGCGTTGACGACGACGAGATTCGCCCGCGTGTCGATCTCGATGATGCGACCGGCGACACGGCGCGGCGGGCCTTCAACCGGCTCGATGTACTTGCCGCCGGTCTCGATCACGTCGATGCGGGCGGAATGCACGCGGATCTCGCCGTGGATCTTGTCGCCGGCGCTCTTCGTGATCGCTTCGACGGGAAGAAGATCGAGGGCGTAGTCGGTCCCCGATTTGGCGAGGGTGATCTCCTCGGCGCTCACGGCGCGGAGGACGCCTTCGTTGATGGTCGTGCTGGTCGCCGGTTCGCTCACGCGCGGGGCCTCCTGTGGGATCGCGGGGAATGTATCACGCGGTCGCCGCCTGAGCGGGCAGACGCAGGAAGTTCTCAAGCAGCTTGGGCCCTTCATCGGTCATGAAGCTCTCGGGGTGGAACTGCACGCCCTCGAGCGGAGCGTCACCAGCCGCTGCGTTGCGCCGCAGGCCCATCACGACCTCAACAACCGAACCGTCGTCGAGCGTGTCCCGGCATGTCGCGCTGATAGTGAACCTCTCACGGTCAACTGTCTCGGGTCGGATGACGAGCGAGTGGTATCGCATCGCGGTGAAGGGGTTGCTCAGGCCGGCGAAGACACCCTGGTCGTCGTGTGTCACCTCGCTGGTCTTGCCATGCATGAGACGCGGGTGGCGGTCGACCGTCATCCCCGCCCCGGCGCCGATGCACTGATGCCCCAGACACACACCCAGGATCGGGATGACGCCGGTGAAGGCCTCGATGAGATCATTGCTCACACCCGCCTCGGCGGGGGTGCAGGGGCCGGGCGAGATGATGAGCCGCTCGGGCTCGATATCGCGGGCCTGCTCGACGGTGATCTCGTCGTTGCGGAGCACGCGCACGTCGGCGTCGCGATCGATCTCGCCCAGCCGCTGGACGAGGTTCCACGTGAAGCTGTCGTAGTTGTCGATAAGAAGAATCACTCGTGCAGGCTCCAGAGACCCGGAGCTTAGCCGCGTAAGTCCCTTCGGGTGCCACTGGCAGCTTGCTGACAGTGTGTGTGTTCCACATCCAACAAGACACTGGTTGACAAGCAACCAGTGGCACCCGGAAAGATGAACCTGCTCAGGCCGCGGCCGCCCCCGCCACACCATCCTGAGTGATGTAGAAAAGATCAGTCGTGATCGGGTAGGGCAAGCTCTCGTAGTCCTGCTTGATGCGGTCGCGGACGCGGGTGACGAAGTCGTCGGGGTCGCGGGAGAGGGCGACGAAGACGTCGCGGGCCGGGGCGCCGACGAGGAAGTCGCCGCCCAGCTTGGGGGCGAGTGTCTTGAAGAGTCCGCCCAGCAGGATGCGGGCGGCGTCGTAGCCGTCGTGGTGCGAGAAGAGCGCGGCCTTCCCGCCTTCCTTTGATTCCACGAGACGCACTTCGAGTTCTGGCGTGGTTTCCTTGAGGTTCGTGCGGGCGATCGCTTCGAGGTCCTCGGGCGTCACGCCCCAGCGGATGGCCTGCTCGCTGGTGACGCTGACGGTCATCTGCGGGAGATCGAGGACGAAGACAACAACGGTGCCGTTGACGAAGGGCACGTGCGCGACGAGCTCGCGGTCGAGGCGCTCGAAGATTGACTCCGGGTGTATGCGCGGCATGACCATCGGCTTGGCGAGGTCGAAGGGCATCGCGTCCGCGGCGATGGCGTCGCCCGCGAAGAGGCTCTCGATGAACTGCTCGGCGATCTGCACGCCGCGGTCCGGGTCCTGGGCGACGAGGCGGTAGAGGTTGTCGAGATCGAGGCGTCGCCCACCGACGTGCAGCACGCCCGGCCCGCTGAGGCGGACCTCGGCCTCTGGGTACAGGCGGTGGAACAGCGCGGCCACGTGCTCGGAGAAGGCTTCGCGTTGTTCGGGCAGTCTTGACATGATGAATCCGGCCCCGTGCGTGGGGGTGGTTTCCGCTTATCGTCCCGATGGGGCGGGTTCGCTGAGTGAAGTGTGCGCGTTTACGGTCCTTCGTCCACGTCCGAGAACGGAACCCCGCGCGGCTCTACACTCTTCCGTATGAAACGCACCTGCGACGTGGGGGTTCACACGATTGGCCCTGGGCATCCTCTGGGCGTCATCGGCGGGCCCTGCACGCTGGAATCCAAGGCGCTGGGTTTGGAAATCGGCGCACGTCTCGTTGAGACGTGCGCCGGGCTGGGCCTGACGTACATCTTCAAGGCGAGCTTCGACAAAGCGAATCGTTCGAGTTTGTCTGGCCAGCGCGGGCCGGGGATTGAGCGCGGGCTTGACGAGCTCGCCGCGATCAAGGACGAGCTGGGCGTGCCGATCACGACCGATGTGCATGCGCCAGAGCAGTGCGCCCAGGTCGCGGAGGTCGTGGACCTGCTGCAAATCCCGGCGTTTTTGTCGCGTCAGACCGATCTGCTGGCCGCGGCCGCGGAGGCGGCCGGCGCGCGCGGCGGGGCGGTAAACGTGAAGAAAGGACAGTTCCTCGCACCCGCGGAGATGCAGGGCGCGGTGGGCAAGATCAACGAGTCGGGGTGCGAGGAGATCATCGTCACTGAGCGCGGCACGTTCTTCGGGTACCACCGCCTGGTCACCGACTTCATCGGGCTGGGGGATCTGATCGACCCGCCGGCGGACTGGAAAGAGCGGGCCATGCCGCCGGTGTGTTTCGACGCGACGCACTCGGCGCAGCTGCCGGGGCTGGGGTCGAGCTCGGGCGGGCGTGCCGAGCGGGCGCCGCTGCTGGCGCGGGCTGCGGTGGCGGCGGGGGTGCACGCCGTTTTCATTGAAACGCACCCCGACCCCTCGATCGCGTGGTCAGACGGCGCTACCATGATCCCGCTGGAGGAAGCGCCAGGAGTGCTGGCGTCCCTCGCGGCGGTGCGCGGCGCGCTGGATTCCTCGCGGGTTTGAGCCGAGAGCACACACCATGAAATGCGACCGTTGCGACAGCGAAGCCGTGGTGCATGAGATCGTCGTGGTCAGCGGCGAGAAGGTGGAGAAGCACCTCTGCTCGGCCTGTGCCCAGGAAGACGGCCTGGCCCCCGCGAAAGGCTCCTCCCTCACGGCGCCGCTGTCGAAGTTGGTGATGTCGTCGTCGATCATCGCGAAGCCCGCGGCGAGCGGGCCGGACGTGTGCAGTTCGTGCGGTTCGACGTGGGCGGATTTTCGCAAGAGCGGGTTGCTCGGGTGCGCTGAGTGCTACGAGGTCTTTGAAGAAAAACTGACACCGCTGATCGAGCGGGCGCACGAGGGAGCGAGCGAGCACACCGGCAAGGCGCCGAAGCGTTCGGCGGAACTGATCGACAAGCGCCGGCTGGCCGCATCTTTGCGCAAGCAGTTGCTCGAAGCGGTCGATGCCGAGCATTATGAGCGAGCCGCGGAGCTGCGGGATCGGTTGCGTACCGTTGAGCAGAGCGAGACGGAAGAGGCCTCGTGAGCGACCCGCTGAGCACGATCGACGGCGTGCAGTGGCTGCGCACCGATGGGCGCGAAGGGGACGTGGTGCTGTCCTCGCGGGTGCGCCTCGCGCGGAACATCAACGGGCTGCCCTTCCTGTCGCGGGCGACGGTTGACGACCGGCGCCATGTGATGAAGCTGGTGCGCAAGCACGCGGCGGGCTCCGAGGTGGGCGACACCATGGAGTGGTTCGACCTCGAAACCGCGACGCGTGCGGAACGCGAGATCCTGGTCGAGCGTCACCTGATCTCGAAGCAGCACGCGAAGGGGGACGACCCCCGCGGCCTCTGCGTCTCCTTCCCCGAGGAGCGCCTGGCGGTGATGGTGAACGAGGAAGATCACTTGCGCATCCAGCTCTTGCGCAGCGGGCTGGCGCTGGGCGACGCGTGGGAGCAGATCGACCGGTTTGACGATCAGCTGGAAAACCGCGTGGGGTACGCGTTCCACCGCAAGATGGGCTACCTCACAGCCTGCCCCACCAACGTCGGCACCGGCATCCGCGTCTCCGTCATGCTGCACCTGCCGGGGCTCAAGCTGACGGGCGAGATCGACAAAGCGCGACGGGCGGCGAAGGCGATGTCGCTGGCGGTGCGGGGGTTTTACGGCGAGGGCTCGGAAGCCGCGGGCGACCTTTATCAGATCAGCAACCAGACGACGCTGGGCAAGTCGGAGATGCAGATTCTCGAGGAGTTCGAGCAGTCGATCATCCCCGACATCATCCGCTTCGAGCGCCAGTCGCGGGAGACGCTGCTTGATCGGCGGCGCCCGATGCTGGAAGACCGGGTGCAGCGGGCGCTCGGCACGCTGCTTTACGCCCGCCTGCTCAACGCCGACGAAGCACTGCAACTTCTCAGCCAGGTGCGCTTGGGTGTTTTGACCGGAGTTCTGGAAGGCGTCGAACTCCGCACCGTCGCCGAGCTGCAGCTCCTCACACAGCCGGCGCACCTCCAGCGCGTGGTGGGCGAAACGCTCGACCAGGCGCAGCGCCGGCGGGCGCGGGCCGATTTCGTGCGCGAGCGTCTGGGCGTGTGAGGTGAGCGAGGCGCCGTTCACATGGCCGCCCGCGGAACCGAAGGCCGACGATGTTGCTCCCGTGGTCACCGAGGCGAAGGCGCCGACGCGCCGATCGTCGCTCTGGCATGAGCTTTCCGAGATGTGGCTCGCGCCCGAAGCGCCTCGACTCGCCCAGCGCATGAGCGACGCCGCGTGGGCGCCCGACGCGCTGGGCGACTGGTGCGACCGCTGCGGCGAGACCGTCGGCCGCTACGAAGAAAACGAGTTCGGCTGTTCGCAGTGCCGAGGGTCACGCCCGGGATGGGCGCGGGTGGTGCGGCTTGGCGAGCATGGTGGGACGCTGCGCGACTGGATCCACGAGGTGAAGTTCGCGCGCTACCGGGCGCTGGGGATCGAGCTGGGACGCGAGCTGGCCAAGCAACTCCGCCGTGCCGGGCTGCCCGAGCAGAACGTCGTGATCTGCCCGGCGCCCACGACGTGGCGACGGCGGGTGTCGCGGGGGATCGACCACAGCGGAACGATCGCGCTAGGAGTGTCGCAAGAGCTGCGAGCGCCGGTTGAGCGGTTGCTGGCGAAGAAGCACACGCCCAGCCAGCAGACGCTGGTCGAATCGGAGCGCCGGCGGAACGTGAGCGGGGCCTTCCGCCGGCTCGGGAAGTCGTCACCCGGCGGGCGGCTGGTGGTGCTGGTGGACGACGTAAAGACGACTGGGGCCACCGCGCGAGCGGCGTGCCGGGCCCTCTCAGGCGGGCTTTCCACGGATGAACGCCCCAGCGGGGTGTGGTTGGCGGTGCTCGGGGTTGCTCCTCGCCCCGGGGCAAAAGAGAAAGACGCGACTCAAACCGCTGAAAACGCGGGTGTTGCGAGCGAGCCCGAAAAAAGTCGTAACGGTGATCCCTCGGGCGGTTGACAGCCCCGGAGAGTTCGCTACATTTCTCTGCTCGCCCCAGCTTACGGGCGACACCCGCCGAGACGGCCTCCAAGGCCAGTATCGGCACGATCCTTGACAAGTGAACAGTCGGGAAGGCCGCGAGAAGACGAGGCCTCCGCATCCATTCGCGTGGACCCTGTAGCAAGGGAGCGGAGGTCAGAAAAAGCTGGCCCGGGCGTTTCACAGCGCCGGGGTACGCTGGATTCTCGCGATCTGAAGAATTCCAGCCTTGTCCGCCCTTTTGCCGGGGCGGGCAGCTCGACGAACCCCGTTCGTCGGGCAAGACCGGGTCGGTCCTTCGGGATCGGCCTTAACAGGTCAACTTTCAGTCATCAACGCACGCTTGCGGGTCACTTCGGCTCGCGGGTAGCAAAGATACATCAACTGAAGAGTTTGATCCTGGCTCAGATTAAACGCTGGCGGCATGGCTAAAGCATGCAAGTCGCGGGAGAAGCACCTTCGGGTGTGGACACCGGCGAAAGGGCGAGGAACGGTATCGAACGTACCCCGGAGTGGAGGATAGCCAGTGGAAACGCTGAGTAATACTCCATGATCTCTCAGGAGCAAAGCTACGGCGCTCCGGGAGCGGCGATACTCCTATCAGGTTGTTGGTGGGGTAATGGCCCACCAAGCCGAAGACGGGTAGCGGGTGTGAGAGCATGACCCGCCGCATCGGAACTGAGACACTGTCCGGACTCCTACGGGAGGCTGCAGCGACGAATCTTCCGCAATGCACGAAAGTGTGACGGAGCAATGCCGCGTGTGGGATGAATCGGCTCTGCCGTGTAAACCACTGTCAGGGGTTCGTAATACTGAACAACCCCAGAGGAAGGGCCGGCTAACCTCGTGCCAGCAGCCGCGGTAATACGAGGGGCCCAAGCGTTATTCGGAATCACTGGGCTTAAAGGGAACGCAGGCTGGCCCGCAAGCATCTCGTGAAATCCCTCGGCTCAACCGAGGAACTGCGGGGTGAACTGCGGGTCTTGAGGCGGGTAGAGGTCATCGGAACGATCGGTGGAGCGGTGAAATGCGTAGATATCGATCGGAACGCCAAAGGTGAAGACAGGTGACTGGGCCCGTTCTGACGCTCATGTTCGAAAGCGTGGGGAGCAAACAGGATTAGATACCCTGGTAGTCCACGCCCTAAACGATGTGCACTAGGCCCCGGGACTTTCAACGGTTTCGGGGTCGAAGAGAAATCGATAAGTGCACCGCCTGGGGAGTACGGTCGCAAGGCTAAAACTCAAAGGAATTGACGGGGGCTCACACAAGCGGTGGAGCATGTTGCTTAATTCGAAGCAACGCGAAGAACCTTACCAGGGTTTGACATGCACGGATTAACTCTATGAAAGTAGAGCCACGCCCTCGGGTGGAACGTGCACAGGTGCTGCATGGCTGTCGTCAGCTCGTGCTGTGAAGTGTCGGGTTAAGTCCCTTAACGAGCGCAACCCCTATCGCTAGTTGCCATCAGGTAATGCTGGGGACTCTAGCGAGACTGCCGGTGTCAAACCGGAGGAAGGTGGGGATGACGTCAAGTCCTCATGGCCCTTATGCCCTGGGATGCAAACGTGCTACAATGGCGTGTACAGAGCGAAGCAAGCCCGCGAGGGGGAGCAAATCGCAAAAAGCACGCCCCAGTTCGGATTGCAGGCTGAAACTCGCCTGCATGAAGTTGGAATCGCTAGTAATCGGAGATCAGCTACGCTCCGGTGAATACGTTCCTGAGCCTTGTACACACCGCCCGTCAAGTCATGGAAGCCGGGAGCGCCCGAAGTCGCCCTATCTCAGGGGTGCCTACGGTGAGCTCGGTGACTGGGACTAAGTCGTAACAAGGTAGCCGTAGGAGAACCTGCGGCTGGATCACCTCCTTTCTAAGGGATGTCCTTAGACCGAACGCGCAGAGCGATCTGCCGATCGGACTGTTGACGTCCTCTCGTTCCGAACCGTGTGTCACGGTCCGGAGAGTCCGCCGGCGACGGCGAACAACGGTTTTCCCGACTGTTTTCTGATACTCGCACGAGCCCGGCCCATGGTCGGGCTCGTGTTGTTTTTGCTTCGAGATTTTGCCAATAGCGCGGTAACCTAGAACTATGACCGAACGAGATATCCTGCCGATTCTTATGGGCGTCGTGGGAATGTTCTTCTTCGCGTCCGTCGTGTGCTGCTTTCTGATTATTTGGCGAGGAATTCTCACGAGCGGAAAGATCGAGGAAAAGAAAGCCTTACGTGGTTACGGAATCGAGCCTCCTCCTCTCAGAAATTCAGGCAGGGGCGATCGGAAGTCCGACTCGGGCGCCATGGTTCGATGGCTTGTCATCGGAATTGCAGTTGCTTTGCTGCTTAACAGTGCCTTCTCGTCTCGAAGTGCTGTCTACGGGCTCAAGCTGAACACGTCGCATCTGGCGGCCGACTCAATCCCGGCAACGATTCATGCAGAATGGCACCGCTCGCCGTGGTCTCGTGTTCGCGTGTCCACAGATCCCCCGAACAAGATCGAACTCCATTCAGCAGCACACGCCGGCTATGACATAACGGAAATTGATCCCAAGGAAACCTCACGTTCTCTGCACGTCAAACTGAGAGCCGCACTCGGAACGACCGTCAGTGATGACAGCCTTCAGTCCTTGGCGTTCATGCTCAAGGGACTCTCATTGGCGGGCACTGAAGGCGTTGAACTTGCAGAGCAAGGCATGAGTCTTCAAGATTCCTCTCTAAAGGCGTTCAGCATCGATAGTCGTTCACTAAGCGACATGAGCGGCAGTATTGGAACCTGGCTCTTCTTTCTCGCATGTACGTTCTCTTCTGCTGCGAGTCTCTGGGGCCATTGCATGCCCCGCAATCGCGTCACGCAAACAGAATGATGGTTGCTCGCAACGTAACGACACTGTTCATCACGGGAGCGCTTGCTACAGGTTGCGCAACGGTTTCGTCGCATACCGCTCCCGTTGCTACCGCTCCCGCTCCTGTCTACGAGCCCGCTGATCCCCCCGCCGACCGCAAACTCATCCCATTCCTCGGGCGCTGGAACGTCGCGGCGACGGTCTACCCAAGCGCAAGCGACGAACCCCAGCGCTACACCGGCGTCTCCAGCTTCGCGCCCGCCAATGACGGGCGCTCCCTGCGCGAGCGGCTCAACCTCGACGGCTTCGAGAGTGAGTCACTGCTGGGTTTCAGCCCGGCGCGCGGGCGGTACGAGCTGTCGCAGGTGGACAACTCCACCGGCGGGCAGGTGTGGATGGTCGGCCTGTGGTCCGCGGACGGGAAGACGCTGGAGCTCGAGCCCGCCGAGAGCGGGCAGCTCGATGGGCTGGGGTTTGCCGAGATGCGCTGGAGCTACGCGTTCAGCCAGAAAGGCGAACTGGTGAAGACGATCCGCGTGCGCGACGAGGCCGGTGGGCTGTGGCGCACACAGTCGGTGTACGTGTACTCGCGGCGCTAGGCGTTTTCGCGACGTGCCTTTAGCTTTGCACAAACCAGCGCAACGGTCGCCAGGATCATCGGCGTGAAGACCGCTGCTACGAACCACCACTCCACGGACGATACGGCTGGGGGAGCTGTGCTGAAGAAGTCGTCGCGTGGCAGCACGTCCTGCAGAGCGACGGTCAGTCCCCCGGAGCCGGCAACGATCCCGGCAGAAGCGCCTCCAGCCAGGGCCATCGCTCCAAGCACCGCCCCGCCTGAGGCGGCGACCAACCCTGCGCTGGCGCCTCCGGCGTAGGCGAACACACCGAAGGCCGCGCCGCCTGCGAACGCGAAGACGCCCCGCGCCGTCCCTCCACCGAATGCGAATACACCCGTTGCGTGCTGACCAACTGCAAAGACACCGCGGGCGGATCTCGATTCGGCGTCGGAGCCCGGTGTCATGACGAAATCATAGAGCGGCATGCCGAGCAGCATGCGCTGTGATGTCCAGCGTTTCGGGGCGGGGTTCAACGGCGGTACGGACATAGCAATTCTCCCATGATGATCATTGGGTCTGACCAGAATAGCACGCGACACCTCAATCCCTCGCTGAAAACTACTCATCAGTGTCGGGCTTCAGCCGAGCGAGACGAGGAGTTCCTGCGTCCAACCCCCCGCACCCTCCGGCAGATCATCCAACGGCGTCGCGTGCTCGATCGTGTACCCCCCCACCGCCGTGCGCCGCAGTGATCGCAGCGTGCCGCCCGTCCCGAGCGCTCCGCCCAGATCACGAGCCAGCGAGCGGATGTAGACGCCCTTGCCGCAGCGGATGTCGAGGACGGTGATCGGCCAGTCGTAGGCGAGGATGTCGATCGAATCGATGCGCACGCGCTTGGCGGCGGGGCGCTCGCTGAGGTCGCCCTTGCGGGCGAGGTCGTAGGCGCGCTTGCCTTCGATGTGAACGGCGGAG
This sequence comes from Phycisphaerales bacterium, assembly GCA_965227605.1. Classification (GTDB taxonomy): domain Bacteria; phylum Planctomycetota; class Phycisphaerae; order Phycisphaerales; family UBA1924; genus CALNYS01. Next base: position 2,520,622 of record OZ245745.1, read on the forward strand.
TAGATCGGCGGGCGCTGGTCGATGGCGCCGAGGAAGCGCTCGCAGGCCGCGGTGAGTTCGTCGCGCGTCGGCGGCGCCTCGACCGTGATCTCTTCCCGCTCACCCTCCGCGTCGTCGGTGGTGGTGAAGGCGGAGAGATCAACCTCGGCGGTGTAGCGCTTAGCGCTGGCCTGGATGTCGCTGATGGATTTCGTCGCCTTGCCCAGGCAGACGACGAGGACACCCGTCGCCAGCGGATCAAGCGTGCCGGCGTGCCCGACCTTGGCCCCGCCCGAGCGCCGGCGGACGGCGTTGCACACCGCGGCGGAACTGATCCCGAGGGGCTTGTCGACGACGAGCACGCCGTTCAGGTCGGGGCGGTGGTTTTTGAGCGAGCGTCCCACACCGCGGAGATTACTTCACTTCGGGGACGATCTCCGCGGGCACGAAGACCGGCGCGCCGTCGAAGCCGGGCTCATCCGTCAATCGCATCAGCTCGCCGGTCTCGAGTTCGATCCGCCAGACATCCCACCCGCCGTCATCGCCCAGATCCGCGGCGAAGGCGATCACGGAGCCATCGAGCGACCACGACGGCGCGAGATCGGGGCCTTCGCGAGTGGTGAGACGGGTGATGTCGCCCGACGCGGTCTCCATCACGGCGATCTCGGCGTTGCCGTCCTCGAAGAACGTGTCGAACGCCAGTCGCGAGCCATCGGGAGACCACGCGAGATGGCCGATATATGTCGCCCGGTTCGTCAGGCGCATCAGCGGCGCCTCGGGCTCGCGCAGATCGAAGATCGCGATATCCCACCCGTCGTCGAACCTGCGGGCGAACGCGATCCGCGATCCGTCGGGCGACCAGGTCGGGTAGCGGTCGGGCGCGTCGTCGGCGGTCAACGCGTACTTGTCGCTCCCGTCCGGGCGGGCGATGAAAATGTCCTCGCGACCGTTACGGCGAGCGCTGTACGCGATGCGGTCCTGTGACCATGCCGGCGGGCTGTCGGCGCCGACCGCGCTGAATAAATCCGTGTTGCCGCTTCGAAGCGTGGCGGTGTCGCTCTCGAACCGCTGATATACCACGCGACCACGAGACGCATCGAAGCGCGGGCCGCCCTCGGGGGCGAGCGTCGCGATCAGCGGGCGGGGCGAGGCGCCCTCGCTGATGACGTAGAGATCGCCGTTCCCGCTGCGGGCGGAGGCGAAGACGATCTCTCCGGTTTGAGGACCGGCGCACCCGCCGAGAACGCCAAGGAGACCGATCGCCGTGAACGTGATGGACATGAGTCTGGTGTGGGTCATGTTCTGCCTCCGCCCGCGAGATTCGTCGGGCCGTGACGCCCAGATGCGTGTTTGCCGGCTGACAGGGGTCGGGGGAGCGGGTATGCTTTCCGTCCCGCTGCCGCGGTTCCTGGAGAGGTGTCCGAGCGGCTGAAGGAGCACGGCTGGAATCCGTGTAGTCGGGTTATCCCGGCTCGGGGGTTCGAATCCCCCCCTCTCCGCTTCAACGAAACGAACGCCCTTCACGGCTCGTGGCGGGCGTTTTTTCTTGGTCGTATCCGACGCAGTTCCGCCATCTTAGATGCGCTCTCAGCGTTGGTTCGTCCCGAACAGCGCCTCGTGGCGGCTCCGGCGTTGCTCACGGTCGTCAGGTCAGAATGTCCGTACGTCGTACTTGACAGTGCCTTGCCTATTGCTACTCTTCCTCGCCATGAGCCGAACCACGGTCCATCAGCACCATGTTCATGTCCACCACCCGCGAGGGCGCCGGCTGTGACTTTGGTCTGATGGATCGCTGATCCCAGATGAAAACGCCGGCCCCGCGCCGGCGTTTGTCGTTTTTGGGACGTTCCCTGAAACGAGCGCCGCGCTCGGGGCCCGCGAGGAGCTTCGAACGATGACGCCGCTGGTCTCAGACAACACCGTCCGATTCGCTATCCCGAAGGGGCGCATGCAAGAGGGCGTGCTGCGCCTGCTGCGCGAAGCTGGGATCAGCATTACGGCGTCGGCGCGGAACTACCGCCCGACGATCTCGTTGGACGGGTTCGAGCTCAAGGTGCTCAAGCCCCGGGCGATCGTCGAGATGCTCGACGCCGGCGCGCGTGACTGCGGCTTCGCGGGGGCCGACTGGGTGGCCGAGTCTGAGGCCGATGTTGTCGAACTCCTCGACACCGGTCTCGACCCGGTTCGGCTGATCGCGGCGGCCCCGGAGTGCGTGCTGATCGACGGCGACCTCCCGCCCCGTCCTCTGGTCGTCGCGTCCGAGTACGCCGGTCTTACACAGCGATGGATCGCGCAGCGGGGTCTTCATGCGATGCTTCTGCGCTCCTACGGCGCAACGGAGGTGCTGCCGCCGGAGGACGCGGACTGCATCGTGGATAACACGGCGAGCGGCTCCACCCTCGCGGCGAACAATCTCAAGATCATCGACGAGCTGATGACTTCATCCACGCGTCTGTACGCATCGCACCAGGCGATGGAGTGCCCCCAAAGGCGGGAGATGATCGAGCGACTCGTGCTGGTTGTTCGCGCCGTGCTGGAGGCACGGGGGCGGGTAATGGTGGAGGTCAACGTTTCATCGGATTGTCTGGACGCGGTGGTCGAGGCGCTGCCCTGCATGCGCGAGCCGACCGTCTCGGCGCTGCGCTCTGAGGCGGGCTTCGCGGTCAAAGCAGCAGTGCCGCGAGCGGAGCTGACGTGGGTTATTCCCGCGGTGCGCCGAAGCGGCGGCACGGACATCGTTGTCACAACCCCAGAGCAGATCGTCCCATGATGCACACAGGCGCAACATCAGAACAGTGTCGGCTGCAGCCCACCGGACGGCTCCGTGGTTTGTCGCCGTATGAGCCCCCGGCGTCGGGCCCGTTTGTTGATCTCACGCTCGATGCGAATGAGGGGATGGCGCCTGAGAACGTCCTTGAGAACGTGCTGACGGGAATCAGCGCCGAGGACCTTCGGCGGTACCCGGATACGGGCGAGCTTGAGCGAGCACTCGCGGACACGTATTGCATCGATGCCGAGCGAGTGGTCGTCACGAACGGCGGCGACGACGCGATCGAACGTGCATGCGGGGCCGTGCTCGAGCCGGGGCGCGAAGCGGTTCTGCACCACCCGACGTTCGAGATGATTGAGCGGGGCGTGCGGCTCGCGGGCGGTGAAGTCCGATCCATAGAGTGGATCGAAGGGGCCTTTCCTGTACGCGAGTGTGTCGCTGCGATCTCTCCAGCGACGTCGTTGGTTGCGATCGTTTCGCCGAACAACCCTACCGGAAGCGTTATCTCATTCGACGGGATGATGGAGGTCGTGCGTGCCGCGGCGCGCGTCGGCGCTCTTGTCCTTGCCGATTTCGCCTACATCGAGTTCGCCAACGAAGATCCGACTCGTTCGTTGCTGGACGAGCCGAATGTGATCGTTGTTCGCACGTTCTCCAAGGCGATGGGGCTCGCTGGCGCCCGGGTCGGGTACGCGTTGGCGTCGTCGGAGGTCGCACACTGGCTCCGCACCGTCGGCGGGCCGTACCCGGTTTCATCAATCTCGGCGACGATAGCTCTCGCGTCGCTCCGATCGGCGGGCGAGCAGAGGGCCTTCGTCAACAACGTGCGATCCGAGCGCGAAGAGCTCTCGAGCTTGCTGAGAACATTCGGGTACACGGTGTTGGATTCGCAGGCGAACTTTGTAACAGCGCGCTTTGCCGATGCTCGGTTTGTGTGGAATTCCCTCGCGTCGCTAGGAATCGGGGTGCGAGCGTTTGCATCCCGCCCTGAGTTGGATGGTTTTCTGCGCATCACGTTGCCCGGTGATGAGGCCGCGTTCGACCGGCTCGTCAGGGCCCTGCGGACGATCCTCGCTCCTGAAGCGATTCTCTTTGATCTCGACGGCGTACTCGCGGACGTGAGCGGGTCGTACCGGAGTGTGATTGTCGAGACCGCACGTTCGTTTGGGGTGGCTCTTGCAGCGGGTGATATCAGCGCCGCGAAGCGGGCCGGGGGCGCGAACAACGACTGGGAACTCACAAAGCGGCTGATCGAAGAGCGGGGAGTCGCGTGCGGACTCTCCGAGGTCATTGACCGGTTTCAACGAATCTATGAGGGAACGGATAGTAAGCCCGGCCTTCGCGAGACCGAGCGCCTCATCCCCGATCGGGCCACGCTTCAAGCGCTGGCGGAGCGGTTCACGCTCGCCGTTGTGACCGGGCGACCACGCCGTGAGGCAGAGTGGTTCCTTGAACGAGCAGGAATACGCGAGTTGTACGCAACGCTCGTCTGCATGGAAGACGCGCCCGCGAAACCGTCGCCGGAACCGGTGCAACGGGCGCTTGATGAACTCGGGGTCAGGTGCGTCTGGATGATCGGCGATACCCCGGACGACATGGTCGCAGCGCGCTGCGCACGGGTGCTCCCGATCGGCGTGCCCGCGCCGGGAGACAACAAAGCACGAGCGAGCGAGGCGATGCGTCGTGCGGGCGCTGCGGCGGTGATTGACGGAGTATCACGAATCGGGGAGATGATCCGATGAATCAACGCACGGCAGAAATCCAGCGCACGACTCGTGAAACGAAGGTCGAGCTGCTGCTCGATCTTGACGGCGCCGGCGATGTGTCCATCGATACACGGATCGGGTTCCTCGACCACATGCTGACCGCGCTCGCGGCGCACGCGCGATTCGATCTGGACCTCAGGTGCGTCGGTGATCTCGACGTGGACGATCACCACACCGTCGAGGACTGCGCGATCGTGCTCGGTGAAGGCTTCGATTCAGCTCTGGGTGAGAAACGAGGGATCCGCCGCTTTGCATCGACCCTTGCGCCGCTGGACGAATCGCTCGCCCGGGTTGTTGTAGATATCTCCGGGAGACCGTGCGCGTGTGTCGATCTCTCGCTCCGGCGCGATACGATCGGCGCCCTCGCGTGCGAGAACATCTCTCACTTCTTCACGTCGTTCGCGTTGGCGGCCCGGCTGACCTTGCACGTCGATGTTCTGCGCGGAGAGAACGACCACCACAAGGCCGAGGCCGCGTTCAAGGCTCTGGCGCTCGCGTTGCGCGAAGCAGTTGTGATCGACGGCGATCGGGTCCCGTCAACGAAGGGGGAGCTGTGATGAACCCGATCGTGATCGTGTCAACGGGCGTTGCGAACACGGCGTCGGTCTCGGCCAGTCTTCGCCGATGCGGATTCGAGACCGAACTCTCGGACAACGCAAACGAAGTCCGGGAGGCTGATCGCGTGATCCTCCCCGGGGTTGGCTCCTTTCGAGCAGGCATGCACTGCCTCCGGGAAAAGGGACTCGACGACGCGATCCTTCAGCGTGTCACCGAGCAGCGCCCGCTCCTGGCGATCTGCCTCGGGCTGCAGCTCTTGTGCGCGTACTCGGAAGAATCTCCCGGGGTCGAGGGGCTCGGCGTGATCGGGACAACGGTGCGCCGTCTCCCGCAAGGCGTTGTCGCGCCGCAATTCGGTTGGAATCGGGTTGAGGCCGCGGAATCGGAACTGCTGAAGAGCGGGTACGCGTACTACGCCAACTCCTTCTGCCTCATCGAACAGCCAGATGGATGGAACGTCGCCACATCGACCCATGGCGTGCGTTTCGTCGCGGCGCTCGAGCGCGGTCCTGTCCTCGCGTGCCAGTTCCACCCCGAGCTGTCCGGGGCATGGGGAGCGGCGTTGATCAAGAGATGGATCGTGCGCGAGGAAACGGGTGCGGCATGCTGACCAAACGGATCATCCCCTGCCTCGATATCCGTGACGGGCGCGTCGTCAAGGGAGTGCGGTTCTCCGGGCTGCGCGACGCGGGCGATCCCGTCGAGCAGAGCGTGAGATATGAGAACCAGGGCGCCGATGAGATCGTGATTCTCGACGTGTCGGCGACGCCGGACGGTCGGGCGACCGCGGTTGAGACGGTCAGCGCCGTGCGTGAGGCGGTATCGATCCCGCTGACGGTCGGGGGAGGTGTGCGCCGCGTCGCTGACGCCGAGCGTCTCCTGAATGCGGGCGCCGACAAGGTCGCGGTGAACACCGCGGCGGTGGAGCGCCCGGACATCCTTGCCGAACTCGCGGACCGGACCGGCTCGCAGTGCGTTGTTCTCGCGCTCGACGCGGCGCGCCGTGCTGATCAAAAGGGGTGGGAAGTCGTGATCCGATCCGGTACACACCGGACCGGCGTCGACGCGCTCGGTTGGGCGGGACGCGCGGAAGCGTTGGGCGTCGGTGAGCTGCTCCTGACCAGCTGGGACCGCGACGGCACGGGCGACGGGTACGACCTGTCGCTGCTGAATGAGATGTCGTCCCGGGTGCGCGTGCCGATCATCGCGTCCGGGGGCGCCGCGGGCGCGGACGATCTCCTCGCGGCGCTGGCCGCCGGCGCCGACGCCGTGCTCGCCGCTTCGATATTTCACGACGAGGTCACCACGGTGCGAGACATCAAGGCGGCGCTCGCGGAGCGCGGCGTGGAGGTGCGGTTGTGATTGTTCCATCGATCGATCTGATGAACGGGAGCGCGGTGCAACTCATCGGCGGGACCGAGAAAGCGCTCGACGCGGGAGACCCGCGCCCGATCGCCGACCGCTTCGGGCTCGTCGGAGAGATCGCGGTCATCGATCTCGATGCGGCGCTCGGGCAGGGCTCAAACGAGCCGGTGATCCGTGAACTCATCAAGCGAACGCCCTGCCGTGTGGGTGGGGGTATTCGAGACGCCGAGACGGCTACCCGGTGGCTCGACGCCGGTGCGAGGAAGGTCATCCTCGGGACCGCAGCACACCCCGAAGTACTCCGCGAATTGCCCCGTGAACGCGTGATCGCGGCGCTCGACACCCGCGATGGCGAGGTCGTCACCGAAGGATGGACCAAGCGCACCGGCGCCACTGTAGAAAAGCGCATCGAAGAACTCCGCGACTATGTCGGAGGGTTCCTTGTGACCTTCGTGGAACGCGAGGGGAAGATGCAGGGGCTTCCGTTTGATCGCATCGAACGGCTCGCAGAACTCGCGGGGAGCGCTCGCCTCACGGTCGCCGGGGGCGTGCGCGCGCCCGGTGATGTCGCCGCGGCTGACAGCCTGGGCGCCGATGCGCAGGTGGGCATGGCGCTCTACTCTAGCGCGTTCGATCTCGCCGAGGGGTTCTGCGCCCCGCTCCGCTCGGACAGGGCGGATGGGCTATGGCCCACCGTCGTCACCGACCCGTCCGGGCGTGCGCTCGGGCTGACATACTCGAACATCGAGTCGATCCGTATCGCGATCCAAGAGCGGCGCGGCGTCTACTACTCCCGCTCACGCGACACGATCTGGCGCAAAGGCGAATCCAGCGGTGATGTGCAGGAACTGCTCGGGATCGCCGTGGATTGCGATCGGGACGCGTTGCGATTCACCGTCCGTCAAAACGGCGGGTTCTGCCACCTTAGAACGACCACCTGCTTCGGCGAACTGACCGGGCTCGGCGCGCTCGATACAACCGTGCGCCGCCGGATGGAGTGCGCCCCGACGGGCTCGTACACCCAGCGTCTCAGGGATGACCCGCGGCTGCTCGCGAGCAAACTGATGGAGGAAGCCGGCGAGCTCGCAGACTCGTCAACCCGCGAACGCGCGGCGGCGGAAGCGGCGGACTTGATCTATTTCGCGACCGTCGCGGCCAGGGTCCGCGGAGCGTCGCTGGAAGACGTCGAGCGATGCCTTGACGAGCGAGCGCTCAGAGTCACCCGACGCGCTGGCGATGCAAAGCCGGCCGTCCAGATCAGGGAGCGATCCTCGTGACCGCCACAAGCGAACCGCTGCTCAGAAGGATGACCGTTGATGAAATCCGCAGCGCATGCCGCCCGCCGGTTGACGAGGACACGTTGTCCACCGCGAGCAGCATCGTTGAACAGGTCAGGGAGAACGATGCCGGCGCCGTGCGGGCGTTCGCAGAACAGTTCGGTGAGCGCGCTCCGGATGAGCCGCTCGTTCTCGGGCGCGACGAGATGAATGCGGCGCTGGAGGCGCTCCCCGCGCAAGACCGCGCGCTGCTGGAACGCACCGGCGAGCGGATCCGGGCGTTCGCCCAAGCGCAGCGCGACGCCATCCTCCCGGTCGATGTCCCGATCCCGGGCGGGCGTGCGGGGCACACGATCGAGCCGATCGAGAGCGCGGGGTGTTACGCGCCGGCGGGCAGGTACCCGCTGCCTTCTTCGGTGCTGATGACCGCGATCACGGCCCGCGTCGCAGGGTGCGGGCGCGTCGTCGTCGCGTCTCCCGGGGCCAACCCGGTCGCGCTCGCCGCCGCGGCGATCGCGGACGCCGACGAGTTTCTTGCCGTCGGAGGGGCGCACGCGATAGCAGCGATGGCCTACGGGTTCGAGGGGCTCGAGCCCTGCGACGTGATCGTCGGTCCCGGGAACAAGTGGGTTACCGCGGCGAAACAACTCGTCAGCGGAGTGGTTGGCATCGACATGCTCGCCGGCCCATCGGAGCTGCTCGTCATCGCGGATGACACCGCCGACCCCGGTCTGATCGCCGTCGATTTGCTCGCACAAGCCGAGCACGACGCGGATGCGGTCCCGATACTTGTGACGACTTCCGGATCGATCGCAGACGCCGTCGATGATTCTCTTGTCACGAGACTTGAATCGCTGGCTTCACGCTCTATCGCGCGTCAAGCGCTCGAGAACGGCCTGGTCTGCATCGTTGATTCTCTTGACGAGGCGTGCGCCGTCGCCGACAAGATCGCTGCGGAACACTTGGAGATCATGACCCGTGATCCAGAGACGGTCGCAGCCCGGATCCGCAACGCGGGCGCGCTGTTCATCGGCGCCGCGAGCGCCGAAGTTCTCGGGGACTACGGCGCCGGACCGAACCACACGCTCCCTACCGGAGGGACATCGCGCTTCCAGGCCGGCCTTTCGGTGTTTCACTTCCTGCGATTGCGAAGCTGGCTGCGGATCGACGAGCAAGAGCAGGCCCGCGGCCTCGCCGCCGATGCGTCGGCGCTGGCGGAGATCGAAGGGCTGCCCGGACACGCGGCATCAGCACGCGCGAGGCTCCAATGAGCCTCGCCGACGCTGCCGCCAACCACTCCGAGCATCCGAAGTCCGCACGGCACGGAGCCTCATCGTGTGCTGAATTGTATGTACCGCAGAGCGATTCCATCTAAGCTCATGAATAATAATTATTTACAAAATCAGATTCGATAAACAAGCTCCTACCCGTTGGCGAAACGCTATGAGCTCAAGCTGCGTGGCGGCATCGGCAGGAAATAGAGATACTCCAAGATTGACATATTTATGCGCTAAGGTATTATTCATGTATGACCGTCCTCCTCCGTCGTCGGAATCTGCTGGTGCAAGCTCTTCAGGGGGATGGTGTTGCGACCCAAGATGAACTCGTCGCTGCGCTCGCGGAGGCGGGGATACGGGCCACGCAGGGCACCGTCTCGCGCGATCTCAACGCCCTTGGTGCGGTGAAGACGGTAGCGGGGTACCGCCTCGCGGAAGATCTCGGCGGCGTCGGCGGGGACCCGATCGAGCATCTTGCCTCGGCTCTCGCGGGCCACGCCGTGTCCATCCGTCCGGCCGCTTCGCTCGTGGTCATCGCCACGGCGCCGGGCCACTCGGGCGTCGTCGCCGACGCCTTGGACGCGGCGGACCTGGAAGCGGTGGTCGGTTGCGTGGCCGGAGACGACACGATCTTTCTGGCATGCCCCTCCCCCGCCGCCGCGGGCGCGCTGGTTGACGAACTCAACGCCATCGCCGTAGGTAAGGGGATTGCCTCATGACGCTCCGTCACTTTCTGACCACCGAAGACTGGGCCGCGGACGAACTGCTCGGTCTGATCGATCACGCCCGCGAGCTCAAACGCGAGCCGCTGACGCGCGACCTCGCCGGCAAGACAATCGCCCTGCTGTTCTTCAACCCATCGCTGCGCACACGCAGCTCCTTCGAGATCGGCGCCTACCAGATGGGCGCCCACGCCGTGGTGCTCGAGCCGGGCAAGGGCGCGTGGGCGATGGCCTTCGAAGACGGCGGCGTCATGGACGCCGACGCGGAAGAGCACGCCAAGGAAGCCGCGGGCGTGCTGTCACGCTACTGCGACCTCATCGCCGTGCGCGCTTTCCCGCTGTTTCAGGACTGGTCGGTTGATCGCGAAGACCGTGTGATCAACGCCTTCGCGACCCACGCGACGGTCCCGGTGATCAACATGGAAACGATCGTCCATCCCTGCCAGGAACTCGCCCACGCGATGGCCCTGCAGGAATCGTTGGGCGATCTCGCCGGCAAAAAATACGTCCTCACATGGACGTACCACCCGAAGCCCCTCAACACGGCTGTCGCGAACTCCTCCCTCCTCATCGCCAGTAAGCTGGGCATGGACATCACGCTGCTGTGCCCTGACGAGCGCTACGTCCTCGATGACCGGTTCATGTCCGCGGCGCAGCGCCAGGCCAGCGAATCGGGCGGCGCCGTCACGGTCTCGCACGACATCGACAGCGCCTACGACGGCGCGGACATCGTCTACGCCAAAAGCTGGGGCGCTCTCCCCTTCTACGGCGCCTGGGCTGAAGAAAAACCGATCCGCGACGCCAACCGTCATTTCATCGTGGATGAGAAGAAGATGGCGCGCACGAACTACGCGGTCTTCTCGCACTGCCTCCCCGCGCGTCGGAACGTCAAAGCGACCGACGCGGTGATGGACTCCCCACGCTCGCTCATCCTCGAAGAAGCCGAGAACCGCCTGCACGTGCAAAAGTCGCTCATGTCTCATCTGCTCGCGCCGAAGCCCGCCCCCGCCTGTATCTGATCTGAAAGGAACCGCCAATGCCCCCCACCGCCATCCTCGCTTTCTCAGGCGGCCTCGACACCAGCTTCTGCGTGCCCTTTCTCATCGAGAAGGGATACCGCGTCGTCACTGTCTACGTGGACACCGGCGCCGGCGAGCCGCAGGTCAACAAGCTGATCGAGCAGCGCGCCCTCGACCTGGGCGCCGCCGCTCATCACACCCACAACGCTTCCGGCGCGCTCTGGGACGAGTTCGTCGCGCCCTTTGTCATGGGCGGCGTGCCGTATCAGGACCAGTACCCGCTGCTTTGTTCCGACCGCTACGCCATCGCCGCCAAGGTCGCGGAGCTCGCTGAGGAAACCGGCGCCGATGTCGTCGCGCACGGTTGCACCGCGATGGGCAACGACCAGGTCCGCTTCGATCACTCCCTGCGCTGCCTCACGCCCCTCCCGGTGCTCGCGCCCATCCGCGAGGTGCAGGCCCTCACCGACTCCCCCCGCGAGTACGAGATCGCCTATCTCGAAGAGCGCGGCCACGAGGTCAGCGCCGACGTCAAGCGGTACACCATCAACGAAAACCTCCTGGGCGCCACGATCTCCGGCTCTGAGATCGATGAGTACCTGCCGCCCGGTCCCGGCGCTCATCGCCTGACGCTGCCGCCTGACAAATGGACCAGCGATCCCGTCGTCGCCCGCCTGCGCTTCGAGCGCGGCGTCTGCACCATGCTCGACGATCAGAACCTCCCCGGCCCTGTCATGCTCCGCGATCTCAACCGACGCTTCGGCGCCTGCGGCGTCGGGCGCGGCATCTACACGGGTGACACCGTCATCGGCCTGAAGGGACGCATCGTCTTCGAGGCGCCCGGTCTCACCGCGTTGCTGACAGCGCACCGCGCTCTTGAGGAACGCGCGCTGACGAAGGAGCAAAACGCCTACAAGCCCGTCGTCGCCCGCAAGTGGACTGACCTTGTCTACGCCGGTTTTTATTACGAGCCCCTCCGCGCCGACCTCGAAGCCATGATCCGCTCCACGCAGGAGAACGTCAGCGGCGAAGTGATCCTCGAAGCCCGCGCCGGGAGCCTGCTGCCGGTTGCCGTCAAAGCCGAGACCCCGCTCGAAATCCCAGGCGCCCAGTACGCGCAGCGCGCCGCGTGGAGCGCCGCCGACGCCGAAGGCTTCATCAAACTGCTCGGGAACTCGAGCGCGGTCGCTGCACTGCGCGACCGCACCGCCTCGCTCGCCGCCGCGGGAACCTCATGACAGTCCCGATCGAATCAATCCTCAAGCATCTGCGCATCCTCGTCGCGAGCGACACAACCAACCCGCCGCGCACGATCACGCCGAACCACCCTGCGCTTGTGCACATCTGTGGAACGCTCGCGGACGCTGGGTTTACGGTCAAGGCGAATCACCTCGGTGATGGCTGTGTCAATCTCCTCGGGGTGCGCGGTGAGCCCGACCTGCTCTTCAACTGCCATCTCGACACGGTCCCGCCCGATTCAGGATGGAGCCGTGATCCGTTATCACTGCGGATTGAAAATGACCGCGCCGTCGGATTGGGCGCGTGCGATATCAAGGGCGCCGCGGCGTGCCTTATCGCGGCCGCCGAGGCGACCGACGGCGATGCCGCCATCTTGTTCACCACAGACGAGGAAGCCGGCGACAGCCGCTGCGTGCGCACTTTCTGTGAAACTCACGCCGATGATTTCAGCGCTGTGATCGTCGCCGAGCCGACGGGCTCTCGCGCTGTCACGGCTCACCGTGGGCTGCTGTCCGTCGAGGGCGTCTTCACAGGAGCGGGGGGTCACGCCTCGTCGCAAGGCCCGCGCAGCGCACTGCACGATCTCGCACGCTGGGCGAACGCCGCCCTCGCTGATCCGACGTTCGCGGATCAACGCTTCAACATCGGTCGAATAGAGGGCGGCGAAAAGGCCAACATGATCGCCTCTCAGGCGCTCGTGCGCTTCGGTTTGCGCCCGTCACCCGGGGCTGACCCGAACGAATTACTCTCCGCAATCAAGAGCCACACGCCTATCGATGCGGAGGTCTTGTGGTCTGTCCGCTTCGACGGCCCAGCGCTCACACCCACACAAGACTCGATAGCGCTTTCGCATGTGCTGGGTTTGACGTCTGGCGATCCTGTCGATTTCTGGGCCGAGGCCGCGCTCTTCGCCCAGCACGGGCTGCCATCACTCGTCTTCGGCCCCGGCGACATCGCTCAGGCCCACGCGCCGGATGAGCACGTCACGCTCGATCAGCTCAAGCAGGCTGCGAGCGTGTACGCCACTGTCTTCGCCGGATCGCTCAAGGCGCCCTCCGCATGAGTTCTCAACGCGAGATGATCCTGAACCTCCTGCACAACCTCGGTTCACGACGCGAAGTGTCCAAGTACCTCGACGCGTTCGCTGAGACCCGCGACGCGCCGCCCGTGATCATCAAAGTGGGCGGCGCGATTATCGAGAATCGCCTCGACGAGCTCGCCACAGCGCTCGCCTGTCTTGGTCACGTCGGCATCCGCCCGATCGTGCTGCACGGCGCGGGCCCGCAGCTCTCACGGGCGCTCGCAGAGGTCGGTGTGACGCCCGAGTTCAAGGACGGACATCGTGTCACCACCCCCGAGACGCTCGGTGTCGCCCACCGCGTCTTCGCTGACGTGAGCGCCCGCCTGGCGGCGGAGATCGGTCGGCGGGGCATCCCCGCGAGACCCGTCGAGAGAGGTGTTTTCAAAGGTAAGCGTGTTGATGACCCCGAACTCGGGCTCGTCGGCCGAGTGACAGGCGTCGGTGTGGAGCCGATCGAGAGCGCCCGACGCGCGGACATTGTTCCGATTCTCTCGCCACTCGCGCATTCACACGAGTTCGGCGCCTTGAACGTGAACGCGGATGTCGCCACGCGTGAGCTGGCGATCGCTCTCCAGGCCCAGAAAGTTGTGTTTCTGACGGGTACAGATGGGCTGCTCGACGAACACGGGAAAATCATCCCCACCCTCACTCTCGCGGACGACTACGAACGCCTGATGAACGAGCAGTGGGTCAGCGGCGGTATGCGCCTCAAGCTGAGCGAGATCAGCGCACTGCTGGCCGGCCTGCCCGCGGCGTCTTCCGTAGCGATCACCTCGCCCCAGCATCTCGCATCCGAGCTCTTTACCCACCGTGGCTCGGGAACGCTGGTGCGCCGGGGTTTCGAGATCCGCAAGTACACCACCCTCGAGTCCCTCGATACAGATCGACTTGCTAATACGATCGCAGCGAGCTTCGACCGACCGCTCCAAAACGATTACTTCCGATCGCGCCGGATCGAACGCGTCCTTGTCGCCGGCGAGTACAGCGCCGCCGCCGTGCTGACCAGCGACGGGCCGGCGCCGTACCTCGACAAATTCGCCGTGTCGTCCGAGGCCCAGGGCCAGGGCATCGCCGGCTCGCTCTGGAAGCGCCTCTGCGAATCGCCCGCGCCCTTCTTCTGGCGATCGAGGACCGGGAACGGGATCAATCCTTGGTACACCGCCCGCGCCAGCGGCATGCAGCGCGCCGGTGAGTGGGTCGTCTTCTGGCGTGGGCTCCGCGCCCCGTCGGAGATCGGACGCGCCGTCCGCTACGCCCTCGCGTTGGAGGACTCATTCGCGCCAGTGAAAAACGAATTGAAAGAGGTCCCTCTTGAAGTGTGAGACCAGCACATTGAGCGTTGGCGTCGTCGGCGCCCGCGGGTACGTCGGGCGCGAGCTGATCTCGCTGCTCGATGACCACCCCGCCCTGCAGACCCGCGCCGCGGTGTCCCGAGCGCTCGCGGGACGCTCGGTCGCGGCTGAGTATGACGCCGGGCCGCCTTCCCTCAAGTTCACATCAACGCTTGCAGAACATCTCCCGGACCTTCCCGATGTCGTTGTCCTCGCGTTGCCAAACGGCCACGCCCAGCGCGCTGTCGCAGAGATCGAAGCCGCCGGTGCCACACCGCGTCTGATTATCGATCTGAGCTCAGATCATCGCTTCGATGATTCATGGACGTACGCCGTGCCGGAAGTGCACGCCGACCGCCTCATCGGCGCTACCCGCATCTCTAACCCAGGCTGCTACGCGACCGCGATGCAGCTCGCGCTGGCACCGGTCGTGGATCGACTCGTCTCAACACCGAGCTGCTTCGGCGTCTCCGGCTACAGCGGCGCCGGGACCACGCCGAGTGAAAAGAATGACGTCGAAGCGCTCGCACGCGGGGTGCTTCCCTACACACCCGTCGGACACACCCACGAGCGCGAGGTGACGCGCCAACTGGGACACCCCGTCCGCTTCGCCCCATGCGTCGCCGCTTACCCCCGCGGCATTACGCTCACCGCCCTGCTCGACTTTGAACAACCTGTTTCTCAAGAGGCCCTCGTCGAGGCATACACCAAACACTACACGGACCAACCCTTTGTTTCGATATTCGCCGATCGCATGCCACGTGTACAGGATGTCGTCAATTCACCACGCGCGATCATCGGCGGGTTTTCCGTTGACGCCCAAGACCCCACGCGCGCTGCAGTGGTAGGCGTGATCGACAATCTTCTCAAAGGCGCCGCGTCGCAGGCCGTACAGAACATCAACCGTGCGCTGGGCCTTGATGCAGCAACGGGGCTTGCATCATGACTACGCCGTTGTGGATGAAACCCGGTGTGAGCGTGAATGATCAGGCGATGCGTTTTATGGCCGGTCAGGACGCGATACTCGACCGCCAGCTGCTCCTTCACGATATCGAAGGGACGCGCGCGCACGCCGCCGGCCTCGCGGACATCGGCGCGATAACCAGCGATGACGCCAATGCGATTTCGGAGGCGCTCGATACCCTACGCCACGAGTTCGTTTCCGGCGCCTTCGTTCTTGACGATCGCTACGAGGACGCCCACACCGCCATCGAGTCGTATCTCACCGACCTTCTGGGCGAGTTGGGCAAACGCGTTCACCTCGGGCGCAGCCGTAACGATCAGGTGCTGACCGCGCTGCGTCTGTATATAAAGGATGCGCTCACCAGCGCCGCAATGCTCTGTATTGATGCGGCCGGCGCGGCCCTCGACCGCGCCCGTGCGCACGAGTTCGACCCCATGCCGGGGTACACGCATCTGCAGCGAGCCGTCCCATCGAGCGTCGGCTTGTGGATGGCCTCGTTCACCGAGTCGTTCCTCGAAGACGCCGCGCTCCTTCGAGCGACGCGCGATTGGATCGACGCCTGCCCGCTCGGGACCGCCGCCGGCTACGGCGTGAATCTGGATCTTCCGCGTGACGCCGCGGCCGAACGTCTCGGCTTTGCGCGCACGCTCGTGAACCCAATGCACGCGCAGGCGACGCGCGGCAAGGCCGAAGCTCAGACGCTGAGCGCGCTGTGGCAGGCGGCGCAAACGATCCGGCGCCTGGCGTGGGATCTCACGCTGTTCTCATCAAGCGAGTTTGACTTTGTCACGCTCCCGCAAGGGGCCGTCACTGGCTCGTCCATCATGCCAAACAAGCAGAACCCGGACCTCGCCGAACTGCTCCGCGGCGTCGCGCCTACCGTCGGTGCTGCTCTCACTGAACTGCACCAGCTTCTTGCGCTCCCGAGCGGCTACCACCGGGATCTGCAGAACACCAAACCCCCTCTCCTGCGAGGGTGCATGGCTGTTCTGGATTCGCTTGCGCTGATCCCCTGGCTGCTTACCGAAACGACGTTCAATCTCGATGCGATGCGCTCGGCGATTGACGCTCCGATGTACGCCACGGATGAGGCCGTCACACTGACCTCGCAAGGGACGCCTTTCCGCGACGCGTACCGCAGCGTGGCGGAGAACATCGCCTCGCTCAGCGAGCATGATCCCGTGCAGAGCTTGCGTACCAGAACCTCGCTGGGAGGTCCCGGAAAACTGAAACTCGACGCGCTTCATGATCGGATCGAAATGCTACGAGCAGACTGAGCACGTGTCGTTCGGGTTAGTCCTGTTCAGACCTGCGCGGCAGGTATTCGCGGAGGAACGCAAGGTACGCCTCCGAGGCCTCGATCCTGTTGTCGCGGTTGCGGAAGCCGTGGCCTTCATCTTCGAAGACGACGTACTCGACAGGCACACCATTAGCGCGGACGCGCTCGACGATGTCGTCGGACTCGACCTGCAACACACGCGGGTCGTTGGCTCCCTGGACCACGAGGAGGGGCTTGACGATGTTCTCGGCGTGGAGGAGGGGCGACCGCGCCTTCAGACGCTCGATGTCATCGGGGTCGCTCGGGTCGCCGATTTCGGCGTAGAGCGCTTCGCGGAAGTCGTTCCACCACGCCGGGATGGACTCGAGAGTCCGGATCCAGTTGGTCACGCCGAAGATATTGACGCCTGCATCAAAGGACTCAGGCTCAAAGGCGAGCGCGGCGCAGACCATATAGCCGCCGTAGGAACCACCCATGATGGCGACGCGGTCGGCGTCGATCCAGTCGAGGGACTCGAGGTAGTAGCGCCCGTAGATGCAGTCTTGGAGGTCGCCGCCGCCGTGGTCACGGTCGTCGAGGTGGAAGAAGGTCTTGCCGTAGCCGGAGGACCCGCGGTTGTTGACCGCAAGCACCGCGTAGCCGTGGTTGACGAGGTGCTGGATCGTCGCGGAGTACCCGACGCGGGACTGGCCGCCGGGCCCGCCGTGGACCCAGACGATCCCCGGCGCGGGGTTATCGACGGTGGCGTCGACGGGGCGGTAGAGGACCGAGGGGATTTTGAGTCCGTCGAAAGACGGGTAGCGAACCACCGACGCGGGCGCGAGGTCGGTCTGCTCGATCGCAGGGTTCAGTGTGTCGGTCAGGCGTGTGGTTTCGCCCGTATCGAAGTCGTGGACGAAGAGATTGGCTGGCGATGTTGAGCTGACGGCGAAGAACGCCATGCGGTCGTATTCGGCCCCGGTGCGCGGGAAGGAGACGCTGGTGATATCGCCACCCGGGACGTCGGGGAGATCGACGGCCCGCCCGGTGCGCGTGTCGGTGACGACGAGTTCGGTCTGCGCATCAGCATTGATGGCGTGGACGCGATAGCGCCCGTCGTGGCTGAAGGCGACATAGGAGATGTCCCAGTCGGCCTCCATGTAGAGCCCACGCTTTCCGGTCGCGATGTTGTAGGCCCAGACGCGCTCCCACTCCGAGTCCTCGTTGGACATGAAGAGGAGCTTCGAGGAATCGGGTGTGAAGCTCCCGGGGGTGTGCGAGATGTTGCCCTCGTGCGGCGTGATGTGGACGGGCGGCGCGTTTGGATTGCGGAGGTCGACAAGGA
Organism: Phycisphaerales bacterium; assembly: GCA_965227605.1. Lineage (GTDB taxonomy): Bacteria > Planctomycetota > Phycisphaerae > Phycisphaerales > UBA1924 > CALNYS01. Next base: position 2,538,573 of record OZ245745.1, read on the forward strand.
AGATGTCGCTGTCGGCGTTGTTGCGGACCTTGCTGAGCGCGAGGTAATTGCCGTCGCGCGACATGGACACCACCGAGTAGCCAAGCTCCGGGGAGTAGACGAGCTCGCGCGCGTAATCGTCAGCGTCGTAACGGTAGAGGTCCATGCGCCGGGGGTCGCGCTCGTTGGTCATCGCGTAGAACGCGTCGCCCTCGTGCGAGAAGCCGAAGAAGCCCGCGCGGACGTTCTCCCCCGGCGTAAGATCGGTGATCACTCCGTTAGGCTCACGGACGTAGATATGGTTCAGCTCGTTCCCGCCCGAATCCGCCCTGTACAGGATGCGGTCGTCGGAGGGGAAGTAGGAGATCGCGAAGACCGCGTCGGTGGTGGAGCGCGTCAGCGGCGTGCGCCCCCCGGTCTCGAGATCAACGGTGTAGGCGTTGAAGATCCCCGTGTCGTCGGTGCTGGTGAGCAGCGTGGTCGCCGATGCGTCGAACGAGGCGCCGGAGACGGAAAGGGTCTTGTGGAACTGCTCCGCCGAGTAGCGCTGGGGCGTGTGCGGGGTGAAAGCGCTGGAAGCGCACCCGATGGGCAGAAGAGCGGCGACGGCGAGTGTGCCCCACGCGAGGATGCGGTTCATGTGTGTCTCCAGATGGGCCCTATCCGCGAGGCCCAAGGGTGTGTTGCGATAGTGTGTGAAGAGTACCGACACGGTCATCGGATATCACATGGGGTTGATTCTCAACGGCTGATCAGGCGCAACGCACCGGCGACCTCGTCCTAGGGCTTCACCCATCAGATCACATCCTCGCGTTCGCGACTCTCGGAGCGCGAGAGCATGTGCAAAGGGCCAACAAACAAAGAGTTTCCGAGCAGAAGCGGACCGCCATCGTTTCCTTGCCGGCGCATGAAGCAATGTCGCGCAACGACATTGCTTCAAAGCAGTGAGATTGAAAAACTCACCTTCTTCAATTCCCGCAGACTTTTCAGTCGTCCGCAGCGTCTTCGATCGCGTCGCCGGCGTCTTGGATGTCTTCGCCGGCGCCCTCGACGGTGTTGCACGCCGTCAGCGAGAGGCCAAAGACAGCGAGCCCGATGACGCAAAGGCTTCTGAACACGTTACGCCGTTTCATGAGTAATCTCCTAGAGTTCCTTCGTCGTTACGTGGGTATCCAGCGACATCCGAGGATTCAGACGCGCGGCCCCTTGCCGGCGAGAGCCCGCATGACAAGGCTGATTACGAAAAGAATCAGAAAGACGACGAACAGGATCTTCGCGATGGACGTCGCCGTACCGGCGATGCCGCTAAAGCCGAGGACAGCCGCGATGATCGCGATGATCAGAAATGTAATGGCCCATCCAAGCATGTGAGCTCCTTCAAAGTCTGAGGGTTTTTTAGCGCCCGCCGTCGAGTTCGTCAGCGACATCGTCAACCGCGTCTTCGATCTCGTCAGCGGTATCCTCAACCGCTTCGTCAACTTCTTCGGCGGCGTCTTCGAGCTCGCTATCGCTCTCGCACGCGGGCAAGGACGACGCCGCGAAGAACGCGGCGCTCGCAAAGAGCGCCGAGGCGAAGAAACGCCTGCGGCGCGTTGTGTTTGATTGTTTCATGAGGGTAATCCTTATGCCTCGGCGAGCGCGTCACGAAGATCGCGCACCCGGTCGTGGCCTTGCTTCACTTCAGCGTACTGCTTCATCACGACCTGTTTGATCGCGGCGTCGTCGAGGTTCTTGAGAGCATCCTCGTACTCGTGCTTGATCGCGTCTTCACCGCGCTCGGCTTCGCTGAGGACCGCGTGATTGTCGCCGTCGCTGAGCTTGCCGCGAGCGGAAAGCCACCAGCGGTGCACTTTCCCCTTGATGCTCTCGGAATCCTCCGCCTCTTCGTCGGTAAGTTGCACAACCTCGCGGAGTTCAGCGGCGTGATTACGTCGGTGACCGGCGATAATGCTAAAAAGTTCGGCGATATCGTCGCTCTCGATGGTCTCCGCGGCCTGCTCGAAGCCTTTATAGCTATCGATGTTGATGCGGATGAGATCCTGGATTTGTTCGATTGTCTTGTCGTTCATTGGACGCTCCTTACGATCCTTGCTTCCTTGTGTACGCAAAAACATAAGCGAGCAGTATGACAGAGCTATGAATATTCTCTGATTCCTGACGACGGGTGTTTGCGAACACGTTGTCTGGAGTCGATCGCGCGAGCAATCAGGCGAGCGTTCTTGACGTTCGCCTTGAACACCGCATCGAACAAGATATCCGCGAGCGGGATCAACCCGACCAGCCAGTCGATGGCGATGTTTATGAGCATACGAATCACGGTGGCGAGACCCACACGCAGACGGAGCGCTTCCCACACGAGGTACAAACTCACGATGGCGCCGAACGAATCACCGAGAACTGGAACGAGCCCGATGACGGCATCGAGGCCGAAGCGGAATTGCGTTCCCGGAACACGGAACTGCTGATCAAACACCTGGGCGATCCACTCGGCCCGGCGGAGAACGACAGCCTCGCGTGCGTTCCGTGAGAAGATCAGGTTCCCTTGCCGATCAGGAAGTAGAGGATCATGCCGATGACGGGCAGGAGCAGAACCACCAGCGTCCACACGAGCTTCCAGCCGGCGGGCTTGGCCGCGCCGAGGATGCTGATGATGGCGATGATGTCGAGGATGAGAACGAGAAGACCGATGATGCCGTAGCCCATATGAATTCCTTGTTTCCTTTCTCACCGGCCTCGGGAGTGACGCCGGTAGTTCGTCGTCCCGAAGAGAGTACGGGTTGTTCATGACGGAATCATGAACGCCAAAACTATGAAGTCTGTCAGTGGAGCGCGTCGCACGGAATTGAGCGTTCGTCACTATCAGACGGCCGGAGCTTGGGTCGCCAGCATGTAGCCCGTGCCGTGGACGGTGTGGATGAGTTCCCGCCCTGTGGTTTTGAGTTTCTTGCGCAGGCGTGACACATAGACATCGACCACGTTGCTGTTCTCAGCGCCGTAATCATGGCCCCAAACGCGATCGCCGAGCGCCGTGCGCGAAACGACGCGCTCGCGGTTCCTGACGAGGTATTCGAGTAATGCGAACTCGCGCGGCGTCAAGACAACCGGCTTGCAGTTGACGAGCACATTGCGGTTGGCGACATCGATCTCGACGCCGTCGTATCGGAGCATTGATCCTTCTTCGGGTTGGCAGCGCCGGACCATGGCTCGGACACGGGCTTCGAGTTCTTCGAGCTCGATGTCCTCGGTCACATAGTCGTCAGCCCCGGCGTCCAGCGCCTCCACGGTCGGGGCAACACCGTCTTCTCCAGCCTCGGCGTACATGATGACGGGCGTGCCGATGTCCTCCCGACGCATCTTTCGACAGACGTCTACGCCGTTGTCATCTTCATGGAGATCTCTCCCGATGACGATGACATCATGCTCGTGCTCATCGCAGAAACGGAACGCCTGATCGCTGGTGGTTGCGAGATCAACCAAGTAGCTCTGCTGTGTGAAATGAGCTTTGAGGCGATGTGCGTCCTCAGAATCATCGTGGAGAATCAGAAGTCGCATGAGGTTGTCCTGATTGGAAAAGCGCCTGGATCAAACTCTCTGTCTTTACGAGCCCCGGAGGAGGGCTCAGAGCTGCGATTGAAAAGAGTACTGCAAGAGAGCCTCTAAGAACTGTTTCCAGAACTCGCACTCTCTCCGCTCCCGCAGGGTGACGCCCGCGCCTCAGATTCCTAACAGCTCTCTGCCATTAGAGCTTCGGGATGTCTCAGGGGCAGGATCCGACCGATCCGCCAGCGCCTGCTGATATGCTGACGCGATGGCCACCGGCAAAAAAACCAAAGGCATCGGAGTGACCCTGCTCACGGTAGTCATCGCGGTTCTCATCATGCTGCGGCAAGGTGGGGAAAACGGCGGCCAGGTCGAAACCCCGCCACCGGGCGATGAGCCACGGACTACGAGCGTCCAACGCGGCGGCGGGAGCGCGGCGGCGGAACAGACCGCCGGCGAACTGGGTGAGGACGCGATCCTCGCCGCGTTCAGGGCGAAGCGTTCGGACGTCATGGTCGAGATCCGGGCCCGGGTCTCGCGCCTGCTGCGGGATGACAACGAGGGCAGCCGTCATCAGCGGTTCATCGTCGAGTTCGAGGACAGCCGCCATACCGTGCTGATCTCGCACAACATCGACCTCGCGGAGCGGGTTCCGATCGACGAGGGCGACTGGGTGCGCGTGAAGGGCGAGTACGAGTGGTCGGATCCCGGCGGCGTGATCCACTGGACCCACCACAACCCCGCACGCAACCCGATCCATCCCGGCGGGTGGATCGAGCACGAAGGCACACGGTACGAATAGGCTGCAGAACTTCGTAAATACCTTCATTTTATTGCTTTAGCACATAAGAAACAAAGTGCTACAAAGACTGTTGGTTGACACACGGTCGTTCTCAGCGCTGACATAAGAAGCGCAGTTTCTGCCTATTTAGATTCACCTCAAAGTCCTTTGACCCCTGATCTTGCGGTCGTGCGCCCTGAGTAGTACGCTTGACGATGCTCAAGGAGGAGTCGGCGGGCATCGTGCCCGCCGGACGGCGGAGGAACGCCTTCGTCTTTTGCGATGATCCAGGAGATTCATCGCGTTTCGTGGGGTGTGGCGTCATCCGTAACTGCCGCTTGGTCGTCGCAGCTGTACGCACCCTCGATTGTTCGCCAACCGGCATACCGCATCACACTTGAAGAGGAGCAGAAAAACATGACGTTCCGAGGACACCTGAAGCGATCGGCCACCCTGCTTTCCGCGGCGGTTCTCGCCGCCGGCGTGGGGATCCTGCCCGCCTGTGAGACCGACAACAGCGGTCGCCGGGCCAGCACACACTCCACCTACGACGTGCCGCGTCACAACACGCAGGCTTCGAGCAACACCCGCACGGCCCAGCCCCGCACTGAGACGCGCCAGGCCCCGGCCGCCGAGACCACTCGCCGGTCCGCGCCGCGTGCGACCAACGTCTCCACCTCGGGCAACATGTCTCGCTCGTCGATCGCGCTGCCCACGGGCGACCCCCGCACCAGTGCTCTCACGCTTGAGAAGATGATGCCCCGCGAGGTCGTCGCGGGCCAGCCCTTCGACTACATCATCAACGTCACCAACGTCTCCGACGTGGCTCTGAACAACGTCATTGTTTCCGACACGCTGCCCTCCGGCATGCGGATCGCCAGCTCGGAGCCCGACTTCATGTCGCGCGCCGGCGACGCCTCGCAGTGGAACCTGGGCACCATCCCCCCCGGTGAGTCCCGCGCCATCCGCCTCCGCGCTTCGGCCGCGGGCGCCGGCACGCTCTCTAGCTGCGCCACGGTCACCTACGACTCCTCGCTCTGCTCGACCATCGAGGTCGTCCAGCCGGAGCTGCAACTCGTCAAGCGCGTGCCCTCCGAGGCGCTGCTCTGCGAGATGATCCCCGTCACCTTCACGGTGACCAACAGCGGTTCGGGCTCGGCCCGCAACGTCGTCATCAACGACCCGCTCCCGCAGGGCTGGGCCACCGAGGCCGGTCAGCGTGAGATCCGCATCAACGTCGGCACCCTTGCCGCCGGTCAATCCGAGAGCTACACGGTCAACGTGAAGTCCTCCAGCACCGGTTCCTTCGAGAACACCGCCACCGCGACCGCAGCCAACGACCTGAGCGCTGAGTCCGGCACGACGACCACCGTCGTCAGCCAGCCCGAGCTTCAGATCATCAAGCGCGGCCCCGAGCGTCGCTACGCCGGTCGCAACATCACCTACCAAGTCGCCGTGCGCAACGTCGGCGACGCCACCGCCCGCAACGTGGTCATCGAAGACCGCCTGCCCTCCAACGCCCGCTTCGTGAGCGCCTCGAACAACGGTCGCCAGAGCGGCGGCAATGTGGTCTGGAACCTCTCCGAGCTCCGCCCCGGCGCCTCGGCCAGCTTCGACGTCACCGTCGCTTCGAGCGCTCTGGGCACCGTCCGCAACACCGTGGTGGCTCGCGCCGAGTGCGCCGCCGAGGTGAGCGCCAACGCTCAGACCCGCGTCGAAGGCATCCCGGGTCTCCTGCTCGAGTGTGTTGACGTCGAGGACCCGATCGAGGTCGGCAACAACATCACCTACGTCATCACCGTCACCAACCAGGGTTCGGCGCCCGGCACCGGCATCAAGATCACCGCCGATCTGCCCGACTCCACCACCTACGTCTCCTCTGAGGGCGCGACCCGCGGCAACGTCCGTGGCGACACCATCACCTTCGCCACCCTCCCCTCCCTGGCCCCGGGCCAGCGGGCCACGTGGCGCATCATCGCCACCGCCCGTGAGGCGGAGGTCGCTCAGATCTCGGTCGTCATGGAAGCCAACGAGCTCCAGGGCAAGACCATGAGCGAGACCGAGGCCACCAACCTCTACGAGTAAGCTGAACCCTCAGCTCTAAAGCTCTCAACCGCCCGCGGGCCCTGCGCCCGCGGGCGTTTTTATTTTTTGCGCGCTCCGCCACACCCTTGCTCAGCGCCAGCGCTGATCAGCGCAGGACACTTCAGCTCCCCGCAATCCTGCGCCTCCGAGCCCCGCCTCCCGCGGTTGTGGTATCGCGTCGGCATGGTCCGGCGGGGTGTGGAGCGAGACGCCGTATGGGGTGGGGTGAGGGATCACCATTGGCGCGCGGCTCCCGCGATCAGTCGCGGAATGAACTCGCCGAGCGCGCCCGTGAGTCATCCTCAGCGCCGACGTCGCGAGCGACGACCACCGACGAGCACATCGCCCGCAATCACCGCACGCTGACAGAAAAAGCCGGTCTGCTTCTCCGGCGCATGAACGGGCAGAGGTTCTACACACCCGAAGGGCTCGTCAACGAGGTGTACGTCCGCCTGCGGCGCAGCAAGACGACCCACTGGCGGACGCGTCAGCACTTCATCGCCACCGCGTGCATCGCGATGCGCCACACCCTGATCGACGCCGCACGACGGGAACGAGGCGAGCGGCCCAACGCCGCACGCGACGCCCGCGCGGACCACGACGACCCGTCGAGAGTCATCGTGGCCCGTGAGGCGTTGGTCGAGCTCAGTCGCATCGACGAGCGAGCGTCGCGGATTGTTGGCTACAAGCTGTTCCGCGACCTCGACGACCGCGAAATCGCCGCGCTGCTGGGCGTGAGCGAGCGCACCGTGCGCCGCCACTGGGCCTTCGCCCGCATGTGGATCGAGCGTAGCACGCGCTGATCAGGCCAGCATCCCGAGGTGCGTGGACGCGCTGTTGATGTCAAGAAAACGGTCAATGTTGGGGAACACGGTGTCCATCTCGGACAGCGGCACGCCCATCCAGCGGGCGAGCTCAAAGCCGTACTCATCGACCGCGGTCGTCGGGATGAACGTTCCACGGCTGCCCGAGTCCTGCGAGCCCTGGATCCGGATGCTCGGGTACTCGCCGAAGACCTGGCCGCCGTTGACCTGCGAGCCGCCCATGACGAAGTGGTGGGCACCCCAGCCGTGATCGGAGCCGTTGCCGTTGGAGTTGTACGTGCGTCCGAAGTCCGAAGCGGTGAAGGTCGTGACGTTGTCGCGCAACCCGAGCTGACCGAGCGCCTGCCAGAAGTAGACGAGCGCGTCGTTGACCTCACGGAGACGCGAGCCGTGCGGCCCTGTCGTCGGCGTATCGCCGAAGAGCCCGTCGTGGTTGTCGAAGCCGCCGATGGCGACGAAAAAGATCTGACGCTGGTGACCAAGCCCGGCCTTCCCGAACTCGGCGAGGCGAGCGACCATCTGCATCTGCAGCGCGAGGTAGTTGTCCTCGGGCGGAACCGCGGTGAGGCCCGTGCCAGAGTCAAGCAGATTCTGGATCAGCTCGCCGTTGTCGATGCTGCGCTGCGTGACATCAGCGATCACCTTGCCCATCGGCGTGCTGGCCGGGTTCGCTTCGTCCTGGTGCACCGCGAGCATGTCGAGGAACGCCTGCTCGGCGACGTCACGACGCCCGAGGCCGCCCAAGTTGAGCGAGTTCGGACCGAAGGGGGTGACGGTGTAGGCGGAGACATCGCGCCCCGCGAGGAAGCGGCTGCGCCCGGCGACCGAGATGTTCATCGAGACCGTAGCGCTGTCGTTGGCGCCGTTGGCCTGCACCGCGTCGGCGATGCGCCCGCCCCAGCCGATGCCGTCGGCGCGGTCGGGACGCGAGAGCTGCCACTGCTCCTGCTGGGTGTCGTGCCCGAAGAGCTGCGGCGGCGCCTCAACAAGGTTGTTCCGGTATTCATCGCGCGTCATCGGGTACAGCAGTGTCCCGACGTTTGACAGGATCGCGACGTTGCCCTGGTTGAAGAGGTCACGCACGCCGGCAAGCGAGGGGTGCAGCGCGAAGCGGCGCGTCCCGGTATTCGTCGGGTGGATCACCTGGCTCGCAAGATCGCCTTGTGGTATCGCAAGCGTGGTGCGCTCCGCGGCGTAGTCGGCGTAGTTCTCCAGCCCGCCGTCCCAGGGGATCAGCGTGTTGCCGGAATCGTTACCGCCGAAGAGGAAGACGCAGACGAGAGCGCGGTAGTCATCGAAGCTCTCGCCGTCGAGCATGGCGCCCATCGAACGCATGGTGAAGACCTGCGAGGTAAGCCCTGCGAGACCGAGCGCGGCGCACGAGCCCTGACGCAGGAACGAGCGACGCGAGATGAGATGATCGAGATTGTCGTTCATGGCGTTGTCCTTCGTGAGTGCGTCGCGCTCGTTCAGCGCAGATGACGGAAACCGGGGTTGAAGGCCACGAGCCCGATGGCGACGCGGACCCTTCGGTCCGCCCGCCGATCAAGATCGTTGTCGTTGATCTCTGACACCGCGTCAATAATCCGCTGGCGCGCTGCCGGCGACGTGGACCCGAAAGCGATCAGCATGTCCACGTGATCAACGAGGGCGACCGGATCGACCGAGAGCGCGAGCAGCTCACCCGCGATGACAGGGTCGATATCGTCAAGGTTGGCGACGTTGTCCCAACGCCGGAGCGACTCGAGCGCCTTGTCGTCGTCGACGATCTGGAGCTCGGGCGCGACGAAGCCGCCCTTGGAGATCGGTGTGTTCAGCGGCGCGAAAGTCGGGCGGTAGAAGTTGAAGACGCTGGGCGTGGTCAGGAAGCCCTGGCCGAAATCCTCGAAGACGCTGAAGCGGTAGCCGAGGTTCAGGCGGAATGGGAAGGGCACGTCGCGGGTATCGAGGTGTTCGAGCACGCGGTGCAGCCCGTGGTGCAGCACGATCGGCTCCATCACCTTCCCGTAGAAGGGATTGCTGCGGTACGCGGGGTTGCGAGCTTCGTCATCAAGCAGGATGGCCTTGAAGGTCGCAAAGAGGTCGCCGCGGAGACCCGACCCGTACGGGCCGTCCCCCTCGTACGCCTCGACCACGCGGGCGATGTACCCTGGCGTGGGATTGCTCGTCACCGTACGTTTGATGAGCTGCTCTACGACAAAGGGGGCGTGCGATGGATGATGAAACAGGTTGTCGAGCGCCTGATCGATGTTGAGCTGCGCTTCCTCAACCGATGGCTCAGAGGCCGGCAGGAAGCCGCCCGACGGGACCGCTCCCGGGTAATCGAGCAGCTGCGTCGCGCCGAACTCGTGACGATCGACGCGGATCTCCATGACCGATTCGGGATAGTTGCGGCGCAGTCCCGTGAAGATCCGCGAAAACTGCTCGATATCGTCCTGATCGTACGTCGGGATCCGGTCGCCGAAGACATCACGCTCGTACGAACCGTCCGCGCTGAGTAACCACAGGCCGATGGTGAAGAGCTGCTGGATCTCGCGCGCGTAGTTCTGATCAGGGAGCGTGCCGGCGACCGGGTCGGCACGACGGTTGCCCTCGTAGGTAAGCCACCGCCCCATGCTCACGTCGTAGGTGATGTCCTTGAGCATCTCACGGTAGGTGCCGCTGTTCCCGAGCGAGTCATCGCCTAGCGCGTTCTTGATGAACAGGCTGTAGACCGCGTGCCCGGAATCCGCCGGACGCAGCGCGAAGATCTGCGCCAGAGCCCACGCGATGCGCTGACGGAGCTGATCCTCGCCCGAGACCGTGATGTCTCCCCACAGGTGTTCCGGGTTCGAGGGACGATCGAATGTGTCCCCGAGATCGGAAAGCTTTTCGGTGATGTAGTTCGGCGTCACCGCCCGCTGCGCGTCAATCCACGCCTCGAAGCCGTTCTGCATGACAAAGTCAACATCGTCCTGCCCAGGCCCCCACGCGGCCTGCCACAGGAACCGGCGCGCTTCCGCCTCGCTGACCGGCGCTGAAACATCGTGCGGCGCTTCCGCCACCGTAATGATCCGCGTGTGCGTCCCAACAAGACCCGTCGTATCTGTCACGCTCAGCGTCGCGGTGTACTCGCCCGGCGCCGTATAGGTATGAGCCGGCGCAATGCCGCTGCCGGCGGCGCCATCGCCGAAGTCCCAGCTGTACGACGCGATGTTGTTCTGAGCGTCCAGCGACTCGCTCGCGTCAAAGCTCACGCCAAGCGGCGCGACGCCGAGGTAAGTGTCTGAATGGGCGATCGCTTCAGGAGCCGTCGGCTGTTCGATCACCGCGTTCAGCGAGACCTCGGTCACATTTTCCCCATCGCTGACGGTGACCGTGATGGGCGACTGCCCTTCATCACCACGGAACCGCAACCGCCACCGCTCGCCCGTGTAGAGCACCTCCACACCGTCCGGTGCAATGGATGATTCCGCCTGAGCCATCCCAACGACGTTCAGCATTGACTCACCCGTGCGGTCGTCTCGGATATCCAGATACACGGGATCCGACCATTCGTTCGGCGGCGCGTGCGCTGTTCCAACAGGACTCACCCACGGGCTTGTGTCGGGAAGCTCTGAAATATCCGTATTGTAATACGCTACAAAGCGCTCAACATCTTGAAGATCAGTAGCCCCGTCACCGTTGAGATCACCAATCAGCGATTGATTCTCGAACGCCTTTCTTATGAACTCCACGTCAGAACTATCACGGGTACGGTCGCGCGTAAAGTCGCCGACCAATACTGAGAAGCGCAAATCAACAGTCGTCAGCCCGTCTCCGCCGACCGCGTCCACCACACGCATCCGCACGTTCGCCCCATCGCTGATTCCGTTGAGCGTCACAAGCACCCGACGCGCGTCGTTCGGATCCAGCCGGGATTCCACAACGCCAGCGCCCTCTGTCTCGATCCGACGAAACGCCGCCAGCGGCTCGTCGAACACAACTCTGATCCGTGCGCCGTTCAACGGGTGATCGTCGATCAGAACCGTGATCGGGCCAGAGATCGCGATCTCGCTCCGCACTGAACCGTCAGGTGCAATCGCTTCAGCACCAGCCAGAAGTGGTCCGCTTGCAAGCGAAAGCGGTGAGAACAGCGCCGCGGCCCCAAGGCACGCCAGCGCACGCACATTCGTTGTCAGCGGTGTGAACGACATCGCACCTCCCCGAGGTTCGTCGAACGGTTGGGTTGTCGCCGCGCGTTCATGCGCACGGCTGGTCCACTGAGAGAAACGAGCGCCAGCGCGATGCGCGGCCAAATCGGTTCTCGATCTCACGCACAACGCTCGTCCCGTGCTTGTATGGCATGCCGCCACTGATATTTCTCGTTTCACGAAGGGCAGGGCCCCCACACATTGACCAGAATCGCCAAGTCAAGAATGTCGATGACACCATCGCCGGAGATATCACCTGGGCCGTTCTCCTGCCAGTCGCTCAGGAGCAGCGCCAGATCTGTTGTCCCAACATAGCCGTCACCATCGATATCGCCCGGGCACGCAGCGGCGCCAAGAAGCGAGACATCATCAACAGCGATGTAATCGTTCTCGATGGTGTTCGTCACGCCATACCCGGCAAAGCCAGCGTACAAGTAGTCATACCCAGCAGAGCCGAGATCAACCTCACGCTCAATGCCCTGCACCGGGTAACCTCCGCTGAATGTTTCCTCATAGATCAGGGCAATCTCAACCGGGATCGCGCTGTACGGGATCGGTATCGCCCCCGAGTGATCAGAACCGAACTCACCGTTGACGCCGAAAAGCCGGACCGTCAACGTGTTCACCTCTGACGGGTGCGAGCCATCCTCCGCCTCGCTGCTCTCGATCTCGAAGCGGAGCGTGTGCTCACCACGGCTGACGCGCTGGTCATACACCGCCTGAGCCACCGAGGAAAAACGATACTGCCCACTCAGCAGCGCGCGTGCTCCATCAAACGTCGCCCGCGCATCGAACCACCCTGTGCTCGCCTCCGAGCTGGTGAGCGAGTAGATCCCACCTTGCGACGCGCCCGCGCTGAAACCTCCATCAAGAAACACCTCCTGCGGGTCCACCGCAGCCGACGCCGCATCGAGCGTCACACTCGCGGTCGCGCCCTGATGGTCCCACACCGTGAGTGTCACCGGCGTCAGCGACGCTATCGGGAGCGCCGTAACGATCGACTCGCCGAAGCGGTCCGCCTCCCCATCTCCGTCGAGGTCCCACGCGTAGGCCACGATGTTGTTCGGATCACTGACCGCGACCACGCCGAAGCCGTTCGAGCTGCCCGTCGGTGTATCGACATCAAACGACGCCGATCCATCCAGCCGCACCACACCAGGCGCCAGAGGTTCGACCGTGAAGTCCGCCACCGGCGGCGCGTTCACCACGTCGCTCGCGAACTCGCCATCGTCGATCTCCAGCCAGTTCGGGAACGGCTGCGGATCGGTAAAGGCGTTCTGCCTGCGAAAGAAGTGGTTGTCGTTGTTCGCCATCCGCAGATCATCAAAGCGCGACGCCCGCAGCGGGAGCCCGACAGCGCCCTCCGAGCCCGTGCCCTCGCCGTCGTCCAGCTCGTTGATCTGCCCTTCCAGCGGCGTGCGCACCCCGTAGCGCCACCCCTCGACCGCCACGTCCTCGATCAGCAACCGCTTCGTCGGGCCGTTCATCCCGATCCCGAAGCCACGCCCGTCGCCGTTGATGCCAAGATCGACCGCGGGCTTGTCATCAACGCCGGGCGTCGCCAGATCGCTCGACGCGACCAGACCGTTTACCAGATCAAGCTGCGACGTGTACTGCATGTGCACGCCCTGCCCGTAGATATTCCAGAACGCGAAGTCCTCGACGCGCGAGCGCTCGCGGTGCGCGATCGAATCGCACGGGCACGTGAACCCGATCCACTCCCCCTGGTTGCGCATGTGCCCCCACGTGATGAGCCCAAAATCCGAGTTCGACACCTCAAAGCCACTGAACGTCTGCATCGGCGCGTGCGACACATCGATCAGCCCGTCCCCGCGCGTAACGATGTGCTGGATCTCCGGACGCAGATGCTCCCGCGGCACAACCGCCTTGTCACGCTGCTCGCCCAGCCCGTCCACCTGGCTGAAGATCTGCACCCCCCCACCCGCGGCGCTCACCGCCGCGTTGTCCTCGAACACCACCTGCGACGCGCCCTGGATCCAATACCCCTCGCCGTTGAAACCGAAGTCGAAGCGCGCGACGCGCCCGGCGCCGGGGCCGAAGGGCTCCACGGTCATGTTCGGATCGCTGTCGCCCGTCGTTTTGATCGAGAGATTGCCCCGCCACACTCCGACTTCGTTGCCCGATTCCTGCACGAAGCCGGATCCCACCACATCGAACGCCACGTTGTCCTCGAACGTCGCGTACGAATCGTGATGCACGAACCCCCACCCGGGGCTGCCCCACACCACGCAACCCTCCACCTGCGCGGGCGTCGCCGTCTCGAAGGGCACCGGCTGATCGTTCCTCGGCAGGTTGCGGTGCAGGTGCATCGCGTAGCGCCCGCGCTGGTTGGCGCCGTTCCCAGAGGTCCCGTCGAGGTTCTGCTCGGGCTGATCGACCAGCTTGTCCTTGAACGAGCGCCCAAAATCAACGAACGACGCGTTCCGCACGATCAGGTCCGCCGAGTGCATCGCCATGAAGTGCCCGCGCTGAAAGTTCGCCGGATCGACGGGCGTCTCGCTCCCGCCCGGGTACGCGATCGGCGGCGCGCTCGCCTGCGGCGACATCGGGTCGAGCTCCGAACGGAATACCACGTTGCGTGTCAGGTTCGCGACATAGATATTCAGATCGTCGGGATCGAAGTGAACACCATCAGGACGCGTGTGATCAAACCGTAGCCCGCCGCCGGTGGCTTGCGTGACAAACGAAACCTCAGCGCCCTTGATCGCCGTGATCGTCAGCGTTTCGTCGTGGAACCGTGTGTCATCCTCATTCATTCCGTCCGGATCAAACCATGTTCCTGCGAGCACCAGCGTGTCTCCGACCTCCCACCCAGCCGGCGCCTCACGCAGCGTAAGGCTCGTCGCGCCCGCGTTCACATCTGAAGCGAGCGTGGCGTGATCCGTCTTGTCGCTGCCGACGATCCGCGTCGTGCCGTGTGGAATCACGCCGCGACCGACTTGGGCCGGATCTCGCGCAAAGTCCATCGCCTCGTCCGCGATGATGACGATCTCGGCCCGCACCCCGACCGGGATCGGATCGCTCTCGTCGCCAATGACGATCGCTCCGCCCGGCGCGCTGAAGAGTGTGTCCACACAAAGCGCCGTGTCGCGGTCCGTTGCCCAGCGTAGCTCGCCGTCGACACGCAGGTAGCGCACGCGTGTCTGATCCGCCCCGCTGCCGTCGTTGTCGTCGAACACGTCGTAGACGACGCTGACGCCGACCGGGATCAGCACATCATCACCAGGTGACGGCAGCGTCCCGCCCCACGTCGCCGGGGCGGACCACGGGCCGTTCTGCACCGCGGTGATTGTCGCGGCCCCTGGTGGCAGCAGGTCCAACAACCCTTGGGCGACCATCGGGTTGGCCCAGGATGAATCGGCCGAGGCCGGCGTCCCCGCGACAAGCGCGAGCGTGAGAGCGAGACCACCGACAGCACAAGCGTCACTCGCCATGGGATCCTCCTTGGCGGCTGGGCGACAGGTTACGGCACGCACTCCGGCGCACCGACGGGACGAACCCGTGAGCTAATCAGTCGATACCGATGACCCCGCGCCAACCGCGCAGCGACAACCCGCCGCCGCAAAGAGTCTGCTTGGGGGAGCTGGCGAAGCAGTCCGGTTATCAGCCCAGCGCGAAAAAGGAGCGATTCAGCGAGCCAACGGGCGGTAGGTGAACTTCTGGCCGCCGATCGCCGCTTCGAACATCAGCCCGCCGTTAGGCATCGTGAAAACCGCCATGCCGTCGTAGAAATCCGCGGCGCTGCTCGCGCCGGACTCGACCGCCACCGCCGAGGCGTTGGCCGAAAACTCAAACCGCCCCGTCGTGAACTTGTCCAGCGCAGTCTTGTCTTCGAAGAAGATGACTTCCTTGAAGGTCTGCCCGCCGAGCTGGAAGCCCACCGAGGCCTGCGAGAGAGCCGACGTGCCGATAGCGCTGCCGAGCTCGTACACCATCCCCTGACCGTACGCCCCACCCACGATCGCCCCGCCCTTGCCGACCTCAGGGAACGCCGCGTAGCCGTAGGAATCGTCGATCCATGCCCGAAGCCCCGGGTCGGCGGCGACCATCTTGTCCAGCGCGATGCGGATCTCGCGCTCGAACTCGTCCTGCTGCTCGGCGGTCCCGATCCGCTGGGCGGCGCAGCCGGTGAAGATGGGCAAGGAACCAAGGGCGAGCGAGAGAGCAAGGGTCGTTGCGGTGCGCATGGCGTTCTCCGGTGCGGCACGGCGGCCCCATCGCCGCCGCGGAAGCGTCAAGATAACATTCGACGGCCCGAAGCGACGGCCGGGTTTTCCCAGAATTTGGGGGCATCGGCTAGGCTGACGCGATGCCCGGCACGTCACAGTCATCCTCCTATTCCGCCGCCGACGCGCTGTCGCTGCGCGTGATCGCCGGGCCCGAGGAGCAGAGCTTCGTCTTTATGCCGGGGGAGTCGCCGGTGGAGATCGGGCGGCTGAGCTCACAGGCGTGCCGCTTGGACGACCCGACCGTTTCCCGTCGCCACGCGGTGCTGCGGCATGAGAGCGGGGGCTGGGTGCTGGAAGACGCCGGGAGCCGGGGCGGAACGGCGCTGAACGGCGAGATCATCGCGACCCCGGAGCGGGTCAGCGATGGGGATGAGATCGGCATCGGGCCGTGGCGCCTGCTGGTCTCGACCGAGTTTCAGAGCGACTCGACGATCGCGTTTAGCGATGAGCCGCCCAGCGCCTCGACTCTGCACACGCGCGAGCGCCGCATCTCTCAACCTCTGGCTGCACGCCGGCTGTCACTGCTGCTGGAGTACGCCGAGCGTCTGCATCTTGCGCAGAAAGAGGCCGAGCTCGCGGCGGAGATGCTGGACGCCGCGTGCCGGGGCGCCCGCTTCACGCGCGGCGCTGTGGTGCGGGGCGGCAGCGGCGGGCGTGTCGCCGAGACCCTGGCCCAGGAGGGTGAGCCGAGCGCGATCAGCCGCAGCGTGCTGAAGGAAGCCGAGAGCGGTCGAGTGGTGCGCCTGCGCGACGCGCCCGAGCTGCAGCAGGCGCAGAGCATCATGATCGACAGCGTGCGCGATGTGCTGTGCGTGCCGATCACGCCCGATGATGAAACCTACGCGTACCTCTATCTCATCCGTGACCAGGCACGCGAGGACGAGGGCGACGACGCGGACTTCTGCGTCGCGCTGGTGCGACTGGCGGAGATCGCCTTTGCCGGTCTACGCCGTCAAGCCCTTGAACGCGAGATCCAAGCCGCACGCGAAGCCCAGGAACGGATTCTGCCTGATGAAAGCGGGAGCGCGCCGGGGTTCGTCTATGCGATGCACAGCCGGGCGGGGCGGGGCGTTGCGGGGGATCTGTTCGACGTCATACGCATCGACGAGCACCGGAGCGCCGTTCTTCTCGGCGACATCACCGGAAAGGGCGCCGGCCCTGGGCTGCTGATGACCGCAGCCCAGGCGTTTCTCAACGGCGAGTTCCGGCGTTCTGAAGATCTGCTCTCAACCGTCCGAGCGCTCAATACATACCTCGACGGGCGCTCGATGCCCGGCGAATTTCTTACGCTGTGGATCGGTGTGTACGACGCGCAAACCGAAACGATCGAGTACATCGACGCCGGCCACGGCTTCGTCGCCTACGCACCTGCATCTGGCACGCCGTTGCTGCTGCAAGAGGGCGGCGGCCCGCCGCTGGGGATCAGCCCGGCGCAGGACTGGCGTTCGGCGACACTGCGGGTCGCCAGCGGTGATCAGATCGTGCTTTTCTCAGATGGGCTCGTCGAACAGCGCAACAGGCGAGGCGAACTCTACGGCGTCGAGCAGATTCTCAAGGATCTCACTTTCACGACCACCCCGGCGGATCGCGTCACGGCGCTAGCGCGCAACGTGCTTGCCCACGCGGGCGATGAAGCGATCGGCGATGATCTCACGCTGGGGTGCGTCGAGTTCACAGTCTGATCATTCGCCGGGGGCGTACTGCTCGACGAGGGCCCAGCTCTCGGGGCGGGGGCCGAAGGGCTCACCCGCGGGAGGGCAGAGTTCGTACATCTTGCGAGCTTCTACAAAAGCGGCCCGAGCGGACGCAGGCAGGGTCTCCACTCCATCCGGGCGGCGTGATTGAGCCAGCCCAACGAGTGTGTCGCCCAGCATACGACGCGTGGTGACGCTGTTCTCATCGAGCTGCAAGAGCGACGCGAGCTGATCACGCGCGATAGTGAATCCTTCTACGGCCCGATCTTTCCGGCCTTCGGCGAGATCAATCTGCGCAGTGAGGCGGCGCTGATGCGCTCTGAGATAAACCAGGCTGGGATGGCTGGGTGAAAGTGATTCCAACCGCTCGATGTATCCGGCGCACCGCTCCATCGCCCAGCGAGTGGTGACGATGTCGTCGTTAACGCGACTCGCTTCCCCGTATTCAACGAGCAGGAACGCGGCGGTCCGGTGCGGGCGGATATTCTCGGGTTCGAGTTCCGCCAGCCCGTCAAGCAGTGTGATGGATTCTTCGACTTGTTCCCTGGCTTCTCTGCTCTGGCCTTGATGCGTGTCGATAATCGCCATGGCGACCAAAGCGATAGAAAGATCTCGCAGGACGGAGGTCCGGTAGGCTTCCCACTGCGGATCCTGGCTCAGCGCGCGTCGGATATCGAGAGCTTCCTGCACCATCTCTCTCGCGCGTTCGATGTTGCCTTTCTCGATCTCCAGATCCGCCGCGCTCAACAGCACGATCCCCATATCTCTGGCCGGAACAAACATGTTCGGGGATGCGTCACGGCGTTCACGGCGCGACGCTATCTCTTTCTCGAACGCCTCAGTAGCGCGCGGAGCGTCCCCCACTGCGGACGCCAACTGAGCGAGAGAAAAATACGCCTTTCCACGCTGACGATAAAAACGCAATCCCATGTCTGGGAACTCTGAATCCTCGGCGACCTCGACAGCGCGTTCGCACTCAGCGATCGCTCGCCCAGGCTGATTGGCAACTTTGTACGAATCCGACACACGCAAGTGGGCTTCAACTGTTTGGTACCAGATGGTGTAGTCGTCGGGGTAAAGCGCACGCAGCACGACGAAATCGTCACGAGCGCTCTTGTAGGCTGCGAGGGCGGACTCAAAGTCTCCTGTGTTGCCGGAGCGGATGTTGCTCATCGCGCTCCCGGCTTGCAGGAGCGCTCTGCCCCGGGCTCGCTTGACCTGCGGGTTTTCCTCGCCGAATTTCTCGACCAGCTTCTGGAAATCCACGCGCAGTTTGTTCCAGAACTCATCGCGCTCTGCGGGGCTCATGGTAAAAGTGAGATCGGCATTAGCGCGGTCCCAGAGCGCATCGCCAAAGGCCGACGAGATGGTGAGGTCTCGTTGTACGGCGAGGGCCTCTTCGAGCGCTAGAGCTTCGGCCCGCGCTGCCTCGGCGGCTTGGGCGTCGGCGATGGAAGCCGCCCGCCATTGGAGCGAAGTCGCCGTCCCGGTCGTCAGCAGCGCGAGCGCCACGATGGCCGCCGCCGCTACCTCGGTGCGGTGACGCTTGAGGAACTTCTTGAAGAGGTAGATGCGTCGGGCGCCGGTGCGCCGGGCCTCGACGGGCATCCCGTCGAGGTAACGCTGCAGGTCCATCGAGAGGTGCTCGGCCGAGCTGTACCGGCGGTTGGACTCCTTGGACATCGCCATCATCACGATGTCGTCGAGGTCGCCAGTGAGCGAGCGGCGGAGGGACTCGACGCGCTCGGCGGATCGGCTTTGGGCGATGCTCGCGGGAGTGATCGTTGACGCGGTGGCGGGCTGTTCGCCCGCACTCTGCGTTTCCTCGACGCTGGTGATCGCGGTGCTGGGGCGCAGCGGCTCGCTCTCGCAGATGACGCGGACAACCTCGGCCTCGATGCGCTTGGCGAAGTGGTACGGGCGACGCCCGCAGAGCAGCTCATACAGAAGAACGCCAAGGGAGTACACGTCGCTGCTTGTGCTGACGGCGTCGCCGCGGACCTGCTCGGGGCTGGCGTACTCGGGAGTCATGATGCGCATGGTCGGGCGCGTGAGCACCTCGACGCGCCCGAGCGCCGGGTTCAACAGCTTGGCGATGCCGAAGTCGAGCAGCTTGGGCTCGCCCTCGGGCGTGACGAGGATGTTGCCGGGCTTGAGGTCGCGGTGGACGATGAGGTTGGTGTGGGCGTGGTGCACCGCCGCGCAGACCTTGCGGAAGATTTCGAGCCGCTTGGCGATCGGCACACGCTCTCTATCGCAGTACACGTCGATGGGCTTGCCCTCGACGTACTCCATGACGAAGTAGGGCTGACCGTCGTCGGTCTCGGCGACCTCGTGGAGGCGGGCGATGTTGGGGTGATTGAGCGCCGAAAGGAGCTGGCCCTCGAGCTTGAAGCGCCGGAGGACGTCCTCCGTGTCGAGGCCCTTGCGGATGAGCTTGATGGCGACAACGCGCCCGGCGCTGCCCTCGCGTTCGTCGGTGGCCTTGTAGACCGAGCCCATGCCGCCGCGCCCGACGCGCCCGAGCACACGGAAGTTGCCGATGCGCTCGGGCGCCGGTCCGTCGCCGGTGTCGGGGCCGGCGGCGCGATCGAAGGCCTTCCGGAGCAGATCACTGCTGCCGAGACCTGGGCGGCTGGCCTGCGTTGGGACATCGTCCTCGTGGTGTTCGTCGTGATGCTGGTCGCTGTCGGCCATCGCCGTGATCCCTTCCAAACCGCGCGTGTCCTAATCCTTTTACGCGGTATCCAGCGGAAGCCCCCTCACCTAACCTTCTATAGACTACCGGGCCGAGAAGTTATGGACGCGAACCAACAATCCCAGATGCCAGATGGCGGCCTGACGGCTGTCCTTGACGACGTGAGCGGCGGTCGGGCGGGGGCGTTCGCCGAGCTGATCGAGCTGGTGTATTCGGACCTTCACGGGCTGGCCCGCAAACGGCTGGGCGAGCGGGGGGCGCCGGATTCGATCCAGGCGACAGAGCTGGTCAACGAGACCGTCCGCCTGCTGCTGGAGCAGCGCCGGGGGTGGGAAAACCGGGACCACTTCTTCGCGATCGCCACGCGCCTGATGCTGCGGGTGATCGTGGACCGCCAACGCCGGCGTATGGCCGCCAAGCGCGGCGGTGGCGCGAAGCCGGTGCCGCTGGACGCGGGAGAGCTGGCGGAGATCGCGGCGGAGACAAACTTCACCGACGAGGACACGGCACGGCTGGTGAAAGCACTGGCGTCCCTGCACGAGGAGCACCCTCGCTCGGCGGAGGTGGTGACCCTGCATATCGTTGGCGAGTTCCCCCTGCCACGAGTGGCGGAGCTTCTGGGGGTGTCGCTGGCGACGGTGGAACGGGACTGGCGCTCGGCGAAGGAGCGGTTGCTGAAGGCAGTTGGGGGGTAGGTCAGGGCACGCTTGGCTCGACGACGAAGACGACGAGGTCAACGTCGGGATCGAATCCGCCGTCAGGGTTGAGCATGGTGATGACGAAAGCGCCCTGAAGAGGCGCGTCCTCGGTCCAGTCGGTGACATCGATGCCGCCGAAGATCTCGGCATCGAAGTCGCCGTCCAGGGTGAGGCCGTCGATGCTAAAGAGCCCGCCGCCCTGCTCGCGGATCTGCCCATTTACGGCGAGGTCGGCGGTGTAGGTGTCGAGCGTCCCGCGGGAACCGGCCGAGATCGTAGCCGAGAGCGAGCCGCCGACGACTTCGCCGTCAACCAGCTCGATGGTGACGTCGGCGTCGATGAGGAAGTTGCCGATGTCCTGTGTCTCCCCATCAATGCGGACGCCTGTAAGTTGAGTGTTTCCGCTGGTGTCTGCGGTGAGTTCCAGCGTGCCGGAAAAAGAGCTGTCGAAAGCAACGGACCCGCGTGAGGTTGGGATCAGGTTCGCCGTCATCGCGTCGATGGCGAAATCGAGTTCGTTGAATTCATCCTGTACCACCGACGACTGCCCGAGCAGCAACGTTACGTCGTCGCTGCCGGTGTTGAGGATGGCGAGATCCATGGCGCCGTCGTCGTTGACGTCCCGTGCTTCAAGTGGGCCCGGGGCGACGTGGGTCTCGAAGAGCTGGGGCGGGAAGAAGCCGGCGCCCCCGCTCACGAAGACCGCCACCTCGTCATCGAGGACGCTGGTGACCGCGAGGTCAGCGAGGCCGTCGTTTGTGAAGTCTTCCGCGACCACGCCCCCCACGCGCTCGCCCACGATGATCTGCTGAGGTTCTTCGAGGAAGGTTTCAGTCCCGCGTTCGATGACGAAGACGCTACCGATGTTGCCGGAACCGCCGCGTGCGGGGATGAAACGGTTGGCGGCGACGATCACGTCGGGGATGGTGTCGCCGTTGACGTCCCCGGTGGTAACGGCGAGGGGGCTGATGTCGTCGGGAAGATCAACGCGTCGGACCTCATTGAATTGCGTTTCGCCCTCGATCGACTCCGCGAGGAATACAGCAACGCCGATGTCGAATGTCCCGCGTGAGATGACGTCAGGCGCGAAGACGCCGTTGGCGCCCACCGCGACGATATCGAGCAACTGATCGTCGTTCATGTCCTCGAGCGCGATATCAAGGACGAACCCGGCGCCGACATCAACGAACGCGTCCGCGTTCGCAGGATCGCCGCGGAAAATCCCGTTGAAGAGGTTGAAAATCTCAATGTCTTGGCCGGCAAAGAAAGATGTCGGCGCTCCGACTACCTCCGCGCCCGCAAACTCTGGAAGCGCGTCACCGATCACGATACGTCCGCGGTTTCCGAGCGAAACATCGCTGAAGAAGCCTTTACCGCTGTCTTCGTAGACGAGCACCTCATTGGCCTTGCCTCCGACAGACACAACGATTTCGTTCTCAGAACCCCCGATGACGTCGCCGACCTCGATGTCGATCGCGTCCGCGGGCAGGCTGAACTGATCACCCGGCCCGAAGAAACCATCGCCATCACCGTCCTGAATCACGATTGCGGGCACGAGCCCGCGGGCCTCGTCCTGACCGCCAACGAGCAGATCTGCATCGGGCGTGCCGCGCACATCGGCGATGGCAAGCACAGACGGGTTCTCCGGCGTCTCGAACTGGCGCTGGCCTTCGATGCTCTCGTCGGAGCCACCCAGGCGGACAACAAGGGCGCCGCGGCGTTCCATGCCGTCGCGAGCGATCACGGTCACCACGTCGTTCTCGCCGTCGTTGTTCAGATCGGTGATGGTGACAAAGACTGGGGTATCACCGCTATCGAACGCGCTGGTAGCCATGAACTCGCCGGCAGGCCCCTGTTCGACGGGCGTGATGGTGTCCGAGGCGCTGTCGGCCGAAGCCAGATCAAAGTCCTTGTCGCTGTCGAGGTCTCCGACGCCGGCGTAGACCGAACCGTCGCCGACGCCGACAGTCTGCTCGCCAAAGTTCGCGCCACGAGTCCCTACACCGTTATTCAGGAAAATCGAGAGTGAACCCTCGGTGAAGTTCGCGGTGAACAGATCAAAGTCTTTGTCGCTATCGAGATCGCCAACGCCGGCGAAAACCGGGCCTTCGCCGGTCGGGAAGGAAACGGTCCCGCGGACCGGTGCGATGAACTCACCGCCGCCCAGCCCCTCGTAGACCGTGATCGTGCTGGCGGTGAAGTCTGTGACAGCCAGATCGAGCAGCGTGTCGCCGGTCAGCTCACCGATCGCTGCGGCGGAGGGGTCGCCCCCAGTCTGCACGTCGGGCGCTGTGGCAAGTGTGCGGTTCGCACGTGGCAGGAACACCGAGACCAGGCCCAGCGGCGGGTTCACCACCGCGATGTCCGGGATCGTGTCCCCGTCGAGCAGACCGCTCGCGACAGATATTGGGGCTCCGCCGATCACCGCAGCGGCGATCGCACCGTTCTGCCCGAGGTTGCCGGCTCCGTCGCCGTACATAACCAGCAGGGCGCCTTCCCCTTCGAGAGCCACCGCGGCGTCGAGGTTGCCGTCGTCGTCGTAGTCACCCAAGGTGAGCCCGCGCGGCATATCGCCCGCGAACGAGACGATCTGGGGCTGGAACGTGCCATCACCACGGCCAAGCAACACCGAGACGGTGTCATCGACGGTGTTTGAGACCACGAAATCGGTTAGCCCGTCGTTGTTCATGTCGCCTTCGGCGGCGAACGTCGGACCGAAGCCAACCGGGAAGGTCCGAGGCGGGAAGATCGAATCGGTCGATGGTGGTCCGATCTCGAACATCGCCTTTGAGGCGTCGAGAAGCTCGCCCGAGAGGTCAGCGACACCGTTGCTGATCGATGCGGTGTAGCGTACGCCGTTCAAAAGCGATTCATCCAAGTCGAAGAGAAGCTGCATCGGGCTGACGAGCGTGGCGTCGTCGATCTCTTGGAGATCACCTGACTCGTTCAGCAGGGTGAGCGTTGTCTCCGAGATGGCGCCTGACGAGACCGGTTCAGAGAAACCGATGACAATCTCGTTGGCGCCGCCCATCGCGCCCGAGAGGGGGTCGGGCGCGAGAAGTTCGGCGACCGGGGGCGTTCCGTCGGCGACCGGGAGCGCGTCGCCGTTACCGAGCGTCCACGCCGCGACGTCGAGCACATTCACCACGCCGTCACGGTTGAAATCCGTATTCGGGTCGTAGCCGTCATCGCCCTCGCTTTGGCCGAGAGAATCGAGGATGAGCTGGGCATCCTCAGCGTCAACGACCCCGTCGCGGTTGGCATCGCCCGAGATGACGTTGAAGAGAACGACCGCCTCGCCCCCGGGCAGGCCGTTCCCCGAAGGAAACGAAGGAGACGCTGGGTTCGCGATCTCGCCGTCGAGGGGCGCGCCCGCGCTGGTGATCTGTTCGTAATCGAGCACGACGCGCACGCGTCCGAGAGTGACCGGAGGATTGAAGGCGAGAAGGATCTCATCGCCGGCGCCTTCGATGCTGAAGGAGGTGTTCGGGATTTCATCGCCTGGGGTGTTGAACGCTCGGACCGCACCGGGGCCGACTTCGATGAGACGGTCGAACGCGATATGCACCGACGCCAGCCCGCCCGCGGACGTGATCCAGCCATCGGTTACAGGGCCCAAGCCGGATACGCGTGGCGAGATCGGCGCGCCGAGAGAATCGGCTTCGGAGGGTAGATGAACTGATTGGTTCGCGAAGGAAACGGGTCGCTCGGCCATGGCCTCGGCGCCGATGAACGTCAGTGAGACCAGCGCGAGACTGCGCAACGCAAGCGTGTGAAGAGAGAAACGCATGGGGAATCCTTCGCGGAGTGGAAAAATGCTTACGGAGCGGTCCAGCCCCAGTTGTTGAGCAGGATGGCGAGGTCGATGACATCAACGCCGCCGTCGAGGTTCAGGTCGCCGTTCGAGAGCAGAAGGAACTCTTCGCCTTCCGAGCCGCCGCCAGGCTCGGCGGGCTGACCGTCGGGCAGATGCTTATTCCACGCCACCTTGATGGTGTAGCAGGCGCAGCACCCGTGGGCCGGGGGCGGCTCGTAGCCGGGCGTGCCGACATTGCGGGGCGGGATGATGGTGTCGGATTCGTCGAGCCAGCCGTCGAAGTCCTCGTCGCCCTCACCCGAGACGCTGAGGCGGATGCGCCCGTTGGCGTCGGAGATCACCGAGAGCTGGGCGCCCTGGCCGGCGATGCCGTTGCGGTCGTGGATGATCGGGGCAACCTGCACGAGGTTCCCGTTCTTGTCGTACCAGCCCAGGATGGCGCAGCTGGGGTTGCAGAACTCGTCGGTGCCGCCGATGACGGTCAGGACGTAATCGCAGGCCTCTTCGAGGCCGTCGAGTTCGTAGAAATCAACGTCGTTGCAAACGGGGAAGGTTTCGGTGGTGTTGTCGAGTTCAACATCAACGGACGCGGTTCCTTCGGGGACGACGTAGTTGATGCGGAAGGCCTCGGCGCCCGTGACAAACGTGACCGTGTAGAGGTCGGTGCTGATTTCGTCGCCTGATTCGTCGTAGTAGGTGATGCAGACCTCGGCCTCGCCGAGCTGCTGGTGGGGCCCGTTAAAGAAGAGGCCGTTGAACATGTTGTCAACGCCATCGGGGCGGCCGGTGACGCCCAAGCGGATGGTAGCTGAGCCGTCGCCGCTGGAGACGGGCTCAACGTCGTAGCAAGCTGAGGCCTTGCCGTTGCCCTTGCTCGATGAGTTGTCATCTTCGCAGATGACGTTGTCGTCCTTGTCGAACATGAAGAGGTAGGTGTCGGGGAAGCGCCCGGGGTCGCTGTTTTCCTGGAGCTTGCCTGAGATGAAGGAACAGAAGGGGTCGGCGACATCGACGGGCTCGCGGGTGTCGAACATATTGTTGTCACCGTCGCGGTCGCCTTGTTCGTAGTGGGTGTCGCCGGTGTTGCCGCCCTCGGGCGCGATCATGACTGTGGCGCTCGACGACGCAAAGGCAATGGGCATGCCTGCGGTGTCGGAGAGGGCTGTTCCAGAGCCGAACTCGATGCGGAACTCGCCCGCGGCGTCGGTGCTGGCGTCGAGCACCAGCTCGGCGAGCACGTCGTTGACCCCGGGGACCGGGAAGACCGCGGAGAGATCATTGGTGTTGGTGCTGATGAAGACACCGCCGTCAGCGGAGCCTTCGATGACGCTGAAGAACCCGTCGCGCATGGCGCCGCCGGCGCTGATCAGGTTTCTGGCGTCGAAGAAGTTGGTGAGCGAGACGTTGGGGACGAGGGAGCCTGTGGCGGCGCCGACCGGTGCGATGTCGATGTCCAGCGAATAGCCAAAGAGGCCGACGGCTGACTCTTCGATCAGCACGAGGACACGGACCTCGCCGCCGGCGTCAACCATCTGATCCATCGGGTCAAAGCCGATGCCGGTCTCGATGCCGCGGGACGCTGGCGTTGCGTCCGGGCTCAAGCCGCGTTCCCGGGCAACGTCGAGGACGTTCAGCACGCCGTCGCCGGTGTGATCCGCGACAAGGAGTGCGCCCAGCGTGGGAGAGGCGCTCGCGCTGAGGACAGCGGCGCCCACAGCCGCGAGAATCGACAAATCAGGACGGAACACAGTCCACCTCCCTGCTCGGTGCGCTGCCCGCGCGACGAATCCCAGATGTGTCCGAGCGCAACAAATCCACTCGTACGCACTTACCGTACCGAAACCTCACATGAGCCCATAATGAAATCCCTGAATTCTTGAGCGGAGTGGAGGTTGATCTGTCTCGGGGCAGGAAGGTGCCGTCCGAGAATCTCAATCACCTGATACCCACGCAGTGACTATCGTGTGCCCGCATGTCTCGACTGCTTCGTTCTCTTCTTCTCCTGGTTCTCGCCTTGGCGCCGCCCGCCATGGCTCAAGACCAGACACCAAACATTCCAGACCAGGCGACGATCCGATCGACCCTGGAAGCGGCTGAAAGCATTGGAACACCCGCCGAGGCGTTGCTGCGCGACGCGCTCGCTCAGGCCGAGGCCGCCGACGCGTTCCGCACCCAAGCCGCAACATCCCGTCGCGAGATCAACGAGGCCCCTGGGCTCCTGGAGTCGATCCGCGCCGAACTCGATCAACCCGCCCGCGACATCCAGCCCGCCCCCCCCGAGAGCGCCACGCTCGCCCAGTACGAACAGGAGCTGACCCAGGCCAACGCCCGCCTCGAAGCCGCTCGAACGCTCGTCGCCGAGCTCCAGATCGAGGCGTCCCGCCGCCAGGATCGTCGAGCCCTCATCCCCGACCTGCTCGCGCAGACCCGCCAGCGCCTGGACGCGGTTGACGACGCTCTCGCGGCCCCCCTGAGCCAGACAGAGCCGGCGATCGTCCGCGACGCCCGCCGAACTCAGCTGCTCGCTCAACGCGGCGCGACACTCGCCGAGATCGAAGCCCTCGAGATGGAACTCTCGAGCTACGACGCCCGGCGGGACCTGCTCCCAGCACGCCGCGACCGCGCCGCCCGACGCGTCGCGAATGCCGAACGCGAGGTCGAGGCCTGGCGCACCCTCGTGAGCGACCGGCGGCGCGTCGAGACCGAGCAGGCCGCCCGTGAGGCCGAGCGTCAACGCAGACAGGTCGCCCGACAGCACCCGGTGCTCAAGGAGTTCGCCGAGGAGACCCAGCGTCTCGCCCAGCAGCGCACCGAGCAGACGGGCGTCCCGCGGCGTATCGACAACACCAGGCGACGCGCCAGCGAACACCGCGCCGCGCTCGCCGACATGCGCAAGCAGTACACCTCGGTACGAAAGCGCATCGAGAACACAGGCCTCAACCGCGCCACCGGTCTGCTGCTGCGCCGTCAGTTCGAGACGCTCCCCTCGGAAACGTCGCTCCGTCGTGAGGTCAGCGCCACGCAGCGCGAGCTCGAGAGTATGGAGTTCACGCTCTTCGACCGTCAGGAGCGCCGCGTCGAAGCCGGTGATATCGACGGCGTGGTCCGGGAGCTCATGGGCGACATCGACGCCGGCGCCGACGCCCGCCCTGATCTCGAGCAGGCGTCCCGCGAGCTCGCGGTCGCCCGGCGCGATCTGCTGGGCGATCTCACCACTGACGCCTCCACGTACCTCGAAGCACTGTACGAACTGGATACCTCATCGCGTCGGCTCCTGGAAGCGACCACCGCCTACGCGGGCTACATCCGTGAACGCACGCTGTGGGTCCGCAGCGTCGCCGGCAACCGCTTCCCCTCGCCCGAAGATCTCAGCGAGTCGGTCGCGTGGTTCGCCTCGCCCACACAGTGGCAAGAGACGTGGACGCGCGTCCGCGACGATAACCGCGTCCGCTTCGCCCGCACGCTCATCACGTTCGCGGTGGTCGTTGCGCTCTTCGCGGTCGCGGGCTGGGGGCGAAAGCGGATCAAACCCCTCGCCGAAAAGGTCGGACGCTACAAGACCGACGCGATGTCCCACACGCTCGCGACGCTCGCGCTCACTGCGTTCGTCGCGGCGCCGTTCCCGGCGCTGCTGTGGTGGCTCGGGGGCGTCATCACGCGCCCTCCGCAACAAACGCTGCTGGGGCTCTCGGTCGGGACCGGGCTCCAGACCGCCGGCGCCCTGCTCTATCCGCTGCTGTTCATGACCGTCGCGCTGCGCCGCGACGGTCTCTGCGATGCGCACTTTCGCTGGAACCAGAGGGCTCTCGTCACGATCCGCGCGAACCTTCGCTGGTTCGCGCCGCTCGGGGTCATCGGCCTCGGTCTCGCCGCGGCAGTTGTTGTCCGCGGCGATGATTCCGCTATTGGGGGTCTCGGACGCCTCGGCTTCACACTCGCAATGGTCGCGCTGATCGTTTTCATCCTGCGCGTCTTCCGTCGGCACGGGGCGGTGATGAGCGAACTCCTCCGCATCAACAGCGGCGGCTGGTTCGAGCGTCTTCAGCGCCTGTGGATGCCGCTCCTTGTTGCGGTTCCGATCACACTGATTGTCCTGACCTGGCTGGGTTATTTTTACAGCGCGCTCCAGCTCGACATGCGACTCCGCGGCACGTTCCTGCTCGTGCTCTCGCTTGTTCTTGCCAACGCGCTGCTGCTGCGATGGCTCTTCATCGCGAGGCGGCGGGTGGCGATCGAGGAAGCCAAGCGCCGGCGCGAGAAGGCCGCGGCGGAAGCGGTTCAGGAGGAAGAACCGGCGAGCGAGAGCGGTGTCCAGCCCCTTGATGTGGACCGCCTCGACCTTCCCGCCATCAGCCAGCAGACCCGCCAGCTTTTCCGAACCGCCATCTTTGTCTCGGCGATCACGGGGCTGTATCTCATCTGGGCGGGCGTTCTCCCGGCGCTGCGGATGCTCGACCGCGTCGAGCTCTACCCCGAGCTTCGCGTCGCCGAATCAAGCGCCAGCGAGGTCATACCGATCCTCGAGCCCACCGCCGCGGTCATCTCGAACCCGGCAACCGAACCTGTCACCTCATCCACAAACGCTGTCAACAACGGAAGCACAACCGATACACCCGCGATCACGCCGATCCCGGCGCTCCCCAGCCCGGGCACAAGCGACGCCGCTGAAGACGACGCGATCATCACGACCGTCACACTGGCGGACCTTGGCCTCGCGATCATTATCTTCATCGCTACGGTCATCGCTTTCCGCAACCTGCCCGGCCTCATCGAGATCGTCGTCCTTCAGCGTCTCCCGCTCGACAACAGCAGCCGCTACGCGCTGAGCACCGTCCTGCGCTATCTGATCGCGATTGTCGGCGTGATTCTTGCGTTCAACGCGGTCGATCTCTCCTGGAAGAACATCCAGTGGCTGGCCGCGGCGCTCACGTTCGGGCTCGCGTTCGGTTTGCAGGAAATCTTCGCCAACTTTGTTTCAGGCCTCATCATTCTCGGCGAGCGCCCCATCCGCATCGGGGACACAATCTCCGTGAACGGCGTCATCGGCGACGTGACGCGAATCAAGATGCGCGCGACGACCGTCACCGACTGGGACCGTAAAGAGCTCGTCATCCCCAACAAGAATTTCATCACCAGCGATATCATCAACTGGACGCTCTCTGACCCGGTGCTCCGTGTAACCATCCCGGTCGGTGTGGGCTACGGCGAGGACATCCGCAAGGCCGAGGCTGTCTTGCTAAAGGTCGCGTCAGAGCAACCCGTGATACTCAAAGACCCCAAGCCGTTCGTTGTCTTTAACGGCTTCGGCGACAGCACGCTCGACTTCCAGCTCCGTGTCTTTATTCCCCATGTGCGTCAGTTGATCCCGACCCGCCATGATCTGCACATGCGGATCGCCGAGGCCTTCCGCGCCGCCGACATCGAAATCGCCTTCCCGCAGCGCGACCTGCACATCCGCTCGATCGGAGATTTCGCGGGGCTGGTCGAGAAGCGCGAGAATCTCAGGCCCGGTGACTGACTATCGGGCCGCAGTGTCGCGAGCTGGGAGCGCGAAGACGTCGCCGTCGCCGATGACGTACACACGATCGCCCGCCGTGGGTCGCACCCGTGCAAACCCGGTGAACACGCCGAAAGCGGGCAAAACAGCGCAGCGGGCGCCGAAGTGAAAACACGGGAGCGTCTTCCCGAGGCGGCTCCCCCCCACTCTCGCACCTGGGTGCAGGTGGCCGGTGAGCGTGTAGACGCCGTCTGCTTCGCCAGGGAAGTGCTTCAAACAAAAAGGCTTGGCGTCGAGCGAATCACCACCGTCTATGAACCCAAGTTCATCCGGCGGCGGACCGGCATGGCGGTCGTGATTGCCGGCAACGACAGTGACTTCAAGCGTGGTGTGCTCGCTACGCCAGGCGCTGAGCGATGCCAGCGTCGCATCACCTTCGCTCGGGCGGGCGTGGAAAAAATCACCCAGCACGACAAGGCGCTCAGCGCCGGTTGATGCGAGCGCGGAGCTGAGGCGATCGAGATCAGCGAGCGCCGCGGCGTGGGGCACCGGGATGCCCGCGCGTCGAAATGTGTCGCCTTTGCCGAAGTGCGGGTCGGCGATCAGCAGCGTGCTCTCCTCGCGCCAGTACATCGCTCGCTCTGGGAGCAGGACGATGCTTTGGCCTTTGAGTTCGATCTCACACACGCGCGCCGCCCCCCTTCACTCGGTCTTTCTCCCAAGCCTTCTCAAGCCGTTCGGCATCACGACGCACGCGTTCCTGCCACTTCTCTGTGCTGACGTGCTCGGCCCGCAGGCGGTCGGCGAAGAGCGGGAACGCCAGCGGCGTCAGGCGTTTCGTCTCCACAATACGGATAGGGAGAGTCCCTGCACGCTGGAGAGCTGATTCCTGGCGGGCGAACTCGAGCTGCTGCGACAGCACCTCCCTGCGGGCCTGTGCAAGCAGGAGGTTTTCGGCGTCGAACTCGCTCAGCACATCGAAGAACATCTCAGTGGAGGCCTGGAGGTGGCGGGTCGTTCGCGAGCGACCCGGGTAGGTCGGCACGAGCAGGCCGGCGATGCGAGCGATCTCACGGAACTGACGACGGGCCATCGCTGACTCGTTCACGCACATCAGAAGATCTTCGATCAGACGTTCCGGCGAGAGGAGCATTCGCCATGAGACCTCGTCGAGCGGGAGCGGGTCGGGGCACAGCAGCTCAACGCCGTAGTCGTTGCAGTTATGCAGGACCGTTCGGGGCGTTTGTTGCGTAAGACGGTGGGCGAGCAGGGCGCCGACGCCCTCGTGGACCAGGCGACCGGCGAAGAAGTAGAGGAAGACGTGCTGCCCGTCGCGGAGCTGCGTTGATTCGATCAGCAACTCGTCGCGGCTGGGCAGGCGCGAGACGCGCTGTTGTAGTTCGAGCAGCGGGCGCATCGCTTCGGCCGCATCGTCCATCTCCTCGCCGCGCTCGAAGGCCTCAAAGCGGGCGACGACGTGATCGGCGAGGCGCGTCGAGAGCGGGAAGCGGCTGCCGTTCCATCGCGGCACGCTGCCCTTGCCGCCGCTCGCCCGTTTCACATACGCCGTCATCTCGTGTGATTTCACATACTCAAGAAGGCGCCCCGAGAAGGCGAAGCGGTCGCCTGGCTTCAGGTGGTTGATGAACGATTCCTCGATCACGCCAAGGCGTTTCCCTGAGGCATAGGCCAGCTTCATGCTCGCATCGCTTGAGATCGTGCCGATGCCCAGGCGGTGCTCGCGGGTGATCTGCGGCGTGCTGGGGACGTAGTCGTCTTTGGACTCATCAAAACGCACCCGCGCGTAGCGAGGGTAGGCCGTGAGGGCAGGGCCACCGGTGCGCACGAAATCGAGCACCCACCCCCACTGCTCGTCGGTCAGGTCCCGATACGCCGCAGTGGTGCGCGCCTCCTTGACCAGTGCGGCCGCGGCGAAGCCGCCGCCCGCCGCGGCGGTGACGGCGTGCTGGACGAGCACGTCCAGCGGCATCGCCGGCGGATCGCGCGGCTCGACGCGCCGGGTGGCGAGGGCGGCGCGGGCGGCTGAGAACTCCATGAGCTCGAACGCGTGAGAGGCGACGCAGACGACGCGGCTGACGGCGCCGGGGCGGTGGCCGCTGCGCCCGGCGCGCTGGAGCAGACGGGCGACGCCCTTGGGGCTGCCGACCTGCATGACCTGGTCGACGGCGGGGAAGTCGACGCCGAGATCGAGGCTGGAGGTGCAGACGACGGCCTTGAGCGCGCCGTCGCGGATCATGGTTTCCACCTCGCGGCGCAGGTCGCGGTCGAGCGAGCCGTGGTGGATCGCCAGATCGCCGAGCAGATCGGGGTGTTTCTGGAGGAGTGTACGGAACCAGATTTCGCACTGTGAGCGGGTGTTTGTGAATATCAGTGTGGTGTTCGCGCGTTGGATCGCTTCGTACACCTTCGGCAGCAGGCTGAGCCCCATGTGACCGGCCCAGGGGAAGCGCTCGACGTTGTCGGGGAGCAGGATCTCGAGTTCGACCTCGCGCTCGGGCGGGCCCTCGATCATCACGCCCGCATCCGAGCGGTCGCCGAGGAGATGATCGCGGGCGACGTCGAGGTTGCCGAGGGTGGCGCTCAGGCCCCAGGTGCGGAGGTCGGGGGCGAAACGGCGCAGGCGGGCGAGGGCGAGCTCGGTCTGTGTGCCGCGCTTTGTGCCGAGGAGTTCGTGCCACTCGTCGACGACGACGCAACGCAATCCTTTGAATCGTGCTCGCGCTTCGGGGTAGGAGAGCAGCACCGTCAGGCTCTCGGGCGTCGTGACAAGCGCGTGCGGCAGCATCTTGCGCTGGCGGGCCTTGATGGATGAGGACGTGTCGCCGGTGCGCAGCTCGACGGTCCAGTCGAGCCCGAGTTCTCCGAGAGGTTTGCGCAGCGACTCTGCGGTGTCGGTCGCGAGGGCCCGCAACGGCGTGATCCAGAGCACGCGGATGCCGCGGCTGGCGTCGTCATGCTCCAGCGCTTCGGCGACCGGTCCGAGCCACACGGCGAGCGTCTTTCCCAAACCTGTCGGGGCGTGGACGAGGCCGCTTTTCCTCTCCAGATAAGCGTTCCACGTTTCGCGCTGGAAATTGAATGGTGTCCAGGCGCGGTCGCGCATCCATGCTTCGGCTCGTGCGACACTCATCGCTCGTACCTCTCCAGGAGCGCCCGCATGTTGTCCAGCGTGTCGGCGTCTTTCGGCTTCTTGTCGCGGCGCCAGCGGGCCATGCGCGGGAAGCGCACGGCGATGCCCGATTTGTGGCGGTCGGAGGCGGCGATGCCCTCGAAGTGCAGCTCGAAGACCTGCTCGGGCTTGACGACGCGGACCGGGCCGTGGCGGGTGATCGTGCTGGCCCGCACCCAGCGGTCGACTTCCTCGATCTCCTGATTGGTGAGTCCGGAATACGCCTTTGCGACGGGTGTCAGATCCTCGCCGTCCCAGACGGCGAAGGTGTAGTCGGTGAAGAGCCCGGCGCGTTTGCCGGAGCCGGTCTGGGCCTGGACCATCACGGCATCAACGCTGAGAGGATCGACCTTCCACTTCCACCAGTCGCCGCGGGTGCGCCCGACGCTGTACGGGCTGGAACGGCGCTTGACCATCAGGCCCTCGACACCGCGCTCGCGGGCGCCAGCCACCAACTCGCGTGCGTGATCCCAGTCGTTGATTTCAACTCGCGGCGAGGCGAGCAGCGGCGGATCACCTGGGATCAATTCTTCGAGGACGGCTCGGCGTTCATCGAGCGGGTGTTCGCGCAGGTCTTGTCCGTCGCGTTCGAGCGCGTCGTATACAAGCATCGCGACGGGCACATCAGGAAAGAGCGAGGGCTCGACCGATTTGCGGTTGATGCGACGCTGGAGGACGGAAAACGGCAACGGTTGTCCGTCTTCCCAGGCGAGCAGTTCGCCGTCGAGCACCGCGTCGCCTTGAAGCTCTGCCCCGGCGGCGACGATCTCGGGGAAGGCGTTTGTGACGAGTTCCTCGCCGCGGGACCAGAGGGCGACCTCACCGTCGCGCTTGATGAGCTGGGCGCGGATGCCGTCCCATTTCCACTCGAAGGCCCAGTCGCGCGCGTCGCCCAGCGCGTCCATGCTGCCCGCGACCTCGGCGATGGGCGAGGCCAGAAAGAACGGATACGGGCGCCCTTTGCGGTCGTCGTTGCCCTCGGGGGCGAGCAGCTTTCTGAAACTCTCGGCGCTGAGTTGGCGTTTACCCATCAGGCGGTGGGCCATGACCGCGGGCTCAACGCCCGCGACTTCCGCGAGCGCGCGGGCGACGAGCTTGGCGGAGACACCGACGCGGAAGGACGCCGAGAAGAGCTTTTGAAAGACGAATCGCTCGTCGCGCGTCATGCGTCGCCAAACATCAGTGATGAGCTTCTTCTGTGCGTCTTCATCGAGACGAGCGAGCGGCAGTAAGCGTTCTTCGACAACCTTGTGCAGCGGTTCGTCGAAAGGATCACCTTTGGGTTCGGGCAACAACAGCGAGAGAGTCTCGGAAAAATCGCCCACAACCGAATAGCACTCTGAAATCAACCACGCTGGCAGATCAGTTTCTTCGCTGAGCCAGGGGCGTACACGACGGGAGCTGATGGCGCGGATGATCTTGTTGCCCGAGAGCGCTTCGAGAGCCCACGCGGCGTCGCGGGGGTCGGCTTCGGAAAAATACCGCACGAGCGCGGCGGTCTTCTCGCTGGTCGCTGTCGTCGCATCGAGTTCAAGAAACAGCTCGGTGAAACGCTTCACGGTGCGTCCTCGTCGGCTTCGGCGGTGAAGCGTGTGGGGACGACGTGGGCATCGAGGCCCTGCTCGCTCAGGTAGCGGGCAAGAGGCGCGGTGGAGCCGTGGGTGACGCCGACGCGTGTGGCGCCGCTGGCCTTGATGGTGCGGAGCAGGCCGTCCCAGTCGGCGTGATCAGAAAGCACAAAGCCGCGATCGACCGAACGGAAGCGTCGGCGGCCGCGCACGCGCATCCAGCCGGAAGCCATCGCCGTGGAGCAAGGGCGGAGCTTCTTCATCCACGGGCTGCCCGCGGCGGAGGGCGGTGCAATGACGAGCGCCGTGCCCTTCGTTTCCTTCGCGGCTTCGACCGTGGCGTGCTGCGTTTCGGGAAGCGCGACGCCCGATTCACGATACACCCGCGTCATCGTGTTGACGGCGCCGTGGAGGAGGATGGGGCCGATGTTTGGGTCGAGGCCAGCGAGCACACGCTGGGCCTTGCCGAGGGAGTAGGCGAAGACGACGGCGTTCTTGTTCGCCGCGCGGCAATCGCGCCACCACATGTTGATCTGGTCGTAGACGGTCTGCGGGTCATCCCAGCGGTAGATGGGCAGGGCGAAGGTGCACTCGGTGATGAGGTGATCGCAGGGGACGACCTCGAAGGGGGCGCAGGTGGGGTCGGGGTCGGTTTTGTAATCACCCGTGACGACACAGACGCGTCCGTTGTGTGCGATGCACACCTGGGACGAGCCGAGCACATGGCCGGCGGGGTGGAGGGAGACAGTGACTCCGCCCACCTCGAATTGCTCAGCGTAGTCGTGGGCATCGAGGTTGATTTTTCCGAGGCGGCGGCGCAGGACGCGCTCGCCCGCGGCGGCGGCGTGGTAGCGCTGGCAGCCGGTGCGGGCGTGGTCGGCGTGAGCGTGGGTGATGACGGCGCGCGGGACGGGCTTCCAGGGGTCGATGTAGAAATCGCCCGCTTCGCAGTAGAGGCCGCGTTCTGTAGCGCGCACGAGGTCGTCCATCGGCGGCTCAGTGTAGGAGAGCGGCGCGGGGGATCGGGCTCAGGGTGAGTCGGCGGCGAGCGCCTCTCGGCAGGTCAGGAGTTCTGCTCGTGTGATCTCGAGCTCGCGCTGCGCGGCGGCGTCCTGCTCGGCGAGGGGCTCGAGCAGCTCGACGCTTGAGATCAGGAGAGCCTCCGCGTCATCAAGTCGCTCGGAACCGGCCTGGCCTTCGCTGTGGCTCTCCACCATCCACTCGGCGTTTTCGCGGAGAGCCATGGCGAGCTCAACACGCACGCGGATGAGGTCGGGGTTGAGCGCGAGGACCTCGTTGTGGACGGCTATAGCCCGGTTTCGCCAGTCTGTGGCGCTTGCGCGGTTGTCGAGCTGGTCGTAGACCTCGGCGATGGTCATGCGTGTGGTGGCGACGTCGGCGAGGGTGTGGATGTCGGTGGGGTCGGCTTCCGAGAGTTCGACCGCGGCTTCGTGGGCCTCGAACTGGTACTCGAGGGCGTCTTCGAGGCGGCCGGCGACGGAGAGGAGGGTGCCGAGGCGGCGGCCGAAGAAGGCGTGGGCGCCCCGGGCGCGGGCGTCGGCGGGGTCGGCTTCGACCATGCGCTGGGTGAGGGCTCGCCCGGCGTTGTACTCGCGGAGGGCGCCGTCGATGTCGTCCAGATTGGCGTAGGAAGGGTGGCCCAGGACCTCTCCCAGCTTGGAGTGGGAGACGGCGAGGGTGAACATGTGGCGGGCGTTGTTGGGCTCGCGGGCGGCGAGGTCTTCGTAGATGGCGTGGGCCTGAACGTAGTAGTCGTATGAGCCCTGAGCGTCTCCGAGGGCCTGGCGGATGTCGCCGAGCTTTTCGAGGCTGACGGCCTTGTTGCGGTAGTCGATGAGACGGGTCGGGTCGCGCTCGACGATTTCGCGGTTGATCTCGAAGGAGCGCTGGTAGGCGTGTTCGGCCTGATCGAGATCGCCGGCGAGGAAGCCGACGATGCCGATCTTGGTGTGCGTGACGCCCTGGATGTGGGCGGCGTCGAGGGACTCGCCGCTGGGGTCGGCGAGTTCGCTGAAGCGGGCGGCGTCCTGGTATTCGCTGACGGCGGCGTCGAAATCGCCCTGGGCGCGGTGCATGTCGCCGAGGCTCATGGCGGTTTCGGAGAGGTCGCGGTAGATGGTGAGATCTTCGGGGCGGAGTTCGAGGGCGCGCTCGCGGAGCTCGCGGGCGCGGGTGTGGTTGCGGAGGGCGGCGGCGGTGTCGCCGAGGTCGGAGGAGGTCATGTTGCGCTGGAGGGAGGCGAGCTGGTTGTAGGAAGCGGCGACCTCAAGAAGGAGGTCTGGTTCGTCGTCGAGTTCGGCGGCGAGGGAGTCGAGGTATGCGGTGGACTCGCTGACGATGGCGCGGCGGGCGTCGACGGAGCCCGGGAGGTCGGCGAGGCGTTCGTCGACCTGGGTGACGAGGACGTTGGTGAGGCGGCGGAGGTCGGTGAAGCGTTGCTCGGCGCGGTCGCGCTGGGCGGCGGCGGCGCGGGCCTGCCAGGAGACGCCGATGAGTCCGCCGGCAAGGGCGAGCATGATGAGAGAGGCAGCGGCGACGCCCGCGCGGTTGCGGCGGAGGAAGCGGGAGGCGCGGTAGGTGAGCGTGGGCTGGCGGGCTTCGACGGTGCGCCCCTCAAGGTGGCGGCGGACGTCGTCTGCGAGGGCGGCGGGGGAAGCGTAGCGCTCGGCGGGGTCCTTGCGCATAGCTTTGAGGACGATGGTGTCGAGGTCGCCTTCGAGGCGACGGCGGAGACGGGTGGCGGCGCGGTCGTCGCGCTCGCCAGTGCGCGCGGCGGTGCTGGGAGGGGTTGGGGGGTTCGAGCGGATGGTCTGTTCGATGCCGACGCTGGTTTCGGAGGGGAGCGAGAAGGGGCGGACGCCCGCGAGGAGTTGGTAGAGGACGGCGCCGAGGGCATAGACGTCGGTGGCGGTGGTGAGCGGGCGGGCGTCGATCTGTTCCGGCGCGGCGTAGGCGGGGGTGAAGGCGCGGGAGGGCGCGCTGGCGCCCTCGGCGTCGTCGAGGAGTTGGGAGACGCCGAAGTCGACGAGCTTCACCAGGCCTTCGTCGGTGACGAGGATGTTGCTGGGCTTGAGGTCGAGATGAACGACAAGAGCGTTGTGGGCGGCCTGAACGGCGTGGCAGACATCCAGAAAGAGGTGGAGGCGGCCTTCGACGGAGAGGGCGTGGGCGCGGCAGTGTTCGTCGATGGGTCGCCCGTCGACGCGCTCCATGACGATGTAGGGGGCGCCGGTTTCGGAGACGCCGGCGTCGAGGAGCATCGCGATGTTGGGGTGCTGGAGCTGAGCGAGGAGGCGGCGCTCGCGCTCGAAGCGCTTTTCGATCTCGCTGGTGTCCATCCAGCGGTGGATGACCTTGACGGCGACTTCCTTGTCGAACTGTTCGTCGGTGCGTTTGCAGAGGTAGACGGCGCCCATTCCTCCGGCGCCGAGGCGGCGGACGGCTTCGTAGGCGCCGAAGCGCTGGCCGGAGGCGTCGGGCTGTTCGGCGGCGAGGGCGGTGAAGCCTCTGGTGGAGGGCGGGTTTTCGAGGAAGGCGCCGGCGCGGTCGTGGGCGCTCAGTAATGCTTCGACTCGCTTGCGCAGGGCAGTGTCGCCAGCGCAGGCTTCGTCGAGGGCCGCGGCGCGGTCGGAGGCGCCTGTGACGCGGGCGAAGATTTCCTCGGCGCGGTGGAAGTCTTCAGGGTTCATCGGCGCCGCCTTCCGCGTCGCTGACGAGTTCGCTGAGGAGCCAGGCGCGGGCGAACTCCCAGTCGCGCTTGACGGTCGCTGGGGAGGATCCGAGCAGGTCGGCGGTCTGTGGGACCGTCAGCCCGGCGAAGAAACGGAGCTCGACGACTCGGGCCTTGCGCTTGTCGAGGGACTCGAGACGATTGAGAGACTCATCGAGGTCGAGGAGCGTGGCGTCGCTCATCTCGCGTCCTTCGCTGAGGTCGCTGAGGTCAACACGTTTGGCGCCGCCGCCGCGCTTCTGACGGTTCCGATCGCGGGCGTGGTTGATGAGGATGCGGCGCATGCTGGTGGCGGCGACAGCGAAGAAGTGGGTGCGGTCCTGCCAGCGCACGCGGGTCTGGTCGATGAGGCGGAGGTAGGCCTCGTGGACAAGAGCAGTGGGCTGGAGTGTGTGGCCCGCGCGTTCCTGGCGGAGGTAGGCGTCGGCGAGGCCGCGGAGTTCTTCGTAGACGAGCGGGAGAAGATCTCCCGCGGCGGCGCGGTCACCGTCCCCGGCCCGCGTGAGCAGGGTGGTCACTTCATCGCGTGTGGCGGCGGCGGACATACGGACCGCTCCCGACTGAAAAAATCACGAGCCCGCTGAGCCCGCGCTGCCCTGGGCGGGGCGTTCTCCGGTGAACGCTCCGCGACCTTGTTTGAGTGTACCGCCCCAGGCGCCCGCTCCAAAGAACTCGTTGCTCAACGCGGAGGCTCCGGGAGGGGCGTCCTTCCCGCCAGACCACGCCGGTGTCCCGTCCGGACGCCGCAGACCGGGAGTTTTCTCATGCGCACGCATTTTCTGACCACGGCCCTCGTCTTTGGCCTTGCCGGGACCGCCCTCGCCGGCCCGCTCAACCCGCCCCCTGGCCCTGTCACGTCCACCATGAAGACGCTCGACGAGGTCGAGCCTCGCACTCCGCTTAGCACGACCAACACCCCGGGCGATGCGGACTCGGTCTTCGTCATCAGCCAGCCGGGCTCGTATTACCTGACCGGCGACGTCATGGCGGGCGATGGATTCGAGGGCATCGAGATCACCACTAGCGACGTTGTGCTTGATCTCAACGGGTTCACCATCATCGGCACGGCGGCGAGCCTTGACGGCATCTTCGTGAACTCGGGCACAGAGAACGTGAGCGTCCACAACGGTCACATCCGCAGCATGGGTGGCGACGGCCTGGACGCCCGCAGCAGCTCGGCCGTGAGCGTTCGGAACCTCAGCGTCATGGACACCGGCGGCTACGGCGTCTACTGCGGCGGCGAATCCCTGATCACGGATGCCGTGTCAAACGGCAACGCCCTGATGGGTTTCCGCGCAGGGTCACGGTCGCGGTTCACCCGCACGGTCGCGACCTCAAACATCTCAAACGGCTACCAGGTCAGCGGGCGCTGCATTCTCGTTCAATGCATTGCGAACAACAACGGCTCAACCGGCTTCTTCGGCGATGTTCAGAACCAGTTCATCGAATGCAACAGCGAGGGCAACGCCGGGGACGGCTTCCGTTCGAGCGTTCAGTCCAAGGCCGTCGGCTGCACCAGCGAGGACAACACGGGCGATGGTTTCCTCCTGTTTGATCAGGCTACGGTGCGCGACTGCACGAGCCGAAGCGACGATGGTGATGGTTTCGATCTCAACCAGGACTCGTCCATCACGGGAAGCACCGCGCGAGCGTCCGGTGGTTTCGGGTTCAATCTTCAGGACAACATCACCGTCGAAAACTGCACGTCCAACGGCGCCGGTCTTGACGGCTTCCTATCCAACAACGGGTGCGTCTTCCGGGGTTGCGTCGCCGATGCTTCGAACGGGGACGGTTTCGACATTGGGGCTCACACGACGATTATCGATAGCCAAGCGGTCAACGGCGCCGGGAACGGGCTGGTCATGCGATCAGACTGGCTGATCATGACGAATGGGTTGCTGCACAACAACGCCCTTCACGGCGCGATCCTCGGCGATTACGCGGTCCTCACGAGCGTCACGGCTTCGTCCAACGGGACGAATAGCACGCACGACGGGCTCGGCGACGGCGGCGTCGCCGGCACGGGCGCCAACGAGACGAAGCTGATCGCGTGCACGCTCGTGAACAACGCCGGGGACGGCGCCGAGCTCGGATTTGCGTCCATCGTCACCGAAACCACCACCTC
The DNA here is from genome assembly GCA_965227605.1 of Phycisphaerales bacterium. Taxonomy (GTDB): domain Bacteria; phylum Planctomycetota; class Phycisphaerae; order Phycisphaerales; family UBA1924; genus CALNYS01. Next base: position 2,579,242 of record OZ245745.1, read on the forward strand.
GTTCAACGGCGAAGACGGCATCCGTCTCGGTCAGGCGAGCACGATGGAGAACTGCACCGCGCGTGAGAACGGACGCACCGGGCTCCGTCTTGATGGTGGCGGCAACGTCCGCGGCTCCGTCGCGCGGCTCAACGGGACGACCGGCATCGCTGTTGCCGGCAACGCCATGGTCGTGAACTGCATCGGCGAGCGCAACGTCAGCACCAACATCTCGGTCTCTGCGACCTCGACGGTCCTCGACTGTCGCGCCTATTTCGGGCAGGGCGACGGCATCCAAGCGGGGAGCGACTCGACCATCATGCGCTGCACCGCCGACTCCAACGCGGGGTCGGGCATCCGGATCGCTGGCACCGATGCTCGTGTGGACAACAATAATGTTACTGACAACGCCATCGGTATCGAGGTCACGAGCATCGATAACACCGTCGTCCGCAACACCGCCGCGAGCAACACAACCAACTACAGCGTTCCGGCTGGGAACATCCTCGGGACGATCCGGGCGAGCATCGCCGGCGCCGGCCCCTGGGACAACTTCTCTCAGTAAGCCCGCTTCTGAAGGCAAGGAGGTTTCACTATGAAACGCACGATGATTATTGCGAGCATCGCGGGTGCTGGGCTGCATGGCTTCACGCTGACGACACTCGCACAAACAAACGTTGACAGCGCCAACAAGTATGCCTGGGGCGAGAACATCGGTTGGACCAACTGGCGCGACGCCAACAGCGGAACTCAGGGCGTCAACATCGATGTCGGCGGCGGCTTTCTCTCCGGGTACGTCTGGGCTGAGAACGTCGGGTGGATCACCACGGGCGACGGCTCGGGCCCCTACTCCAACCTCAGTGGCGCCACGCACGGCGTGAACATCCAGGGGGACGGCTTCCTGGATGGGTTCGCGTGGGGCGAGAACGTGGGCTGGGTGAATTTCGGCACCGAGCCGACGCTTGGCGCTGACGGCGCACGTGTGGATATCCCCGCTGGTCGCCTGCGCGGGTATGCGTGGGCGGAGAACGTGGGATGGATCAACCTTGACGACGCCGATGCCTTCGTGGGCTTTGGGGCGCCGATGGGGCCCGACCTCGATGGTGATGGAGAGGTTGGTTCGAGCGACCTGGCCATCCTGCTCGCGGGGTGGGGCTCTCCCGGCCCGGCGGACCTGAACGGGGACGGGACGGTTGATTCGGCTGATCTCGCGATCCTGCTCGCGGCGTGGGGCTGATGGCCTGACGCGCATCGACAGCTTTGTGCCACATGCCGCCGCGCCGGAGCTCTGCCTCGGCGCGGCGGTTTTTTCATGCCGTGCCGAGGGCGGCGAGGGACGAGCACGGTCGCTAACCATCATGCACGCGTGCCTTTGACGCCTGCCGGCTTGTATGCCTACGTTGTGTGATTCGTTGAGAACGCTGCTCGTACCACAGCGTGAAATTCGAGTAGAATCGTGTGAACGGGGCGTGTCATGAGCATGACCCATGGCGAAGATATTCTGCGAGCGCTCGCGGCCGAGCCCAGCACGGCGGTGTTGGCTATCGGCTTGGACGGGACGTTGCTGTATTGCAACCAGCAGGCGGTGTCGATTTATCGATCGCCTGAGGAGGGGCCGGACGACCTGATCGGTCGGAACGTGCGCGAGCTGGCGCCGAGCGAGTACATCGAAGATCGGATGCGCGTGCTGCGGCAGATCGCCGAGGACGGCGCGCCGCGTGTGCTGCGCACGGTGTGGCGGGGGCGTCAGCTGGCGTCGTGGGTTCAGTATGTGCCTCGTGGTGAAGACGCGGGCGATGTTGAACATCTGCTGTCGATCACGCGGTATGTGCCTGGAGATCTGTCGCCCGCGACGCACGAAGCGCCGACGAGCCGAGCGGAGGTCGTGAACCTGGGTGAGCTCAGTGTGCTGAGCGCGCGCGAGCTTGAAGTGTTGGCGTTGCTCGGGGCTGGGATGAGCGCGGCGCAGATCGCCGAGCGGTTGCATCGCTCGATCCGCACGGTCGAAAACCACAAGTATTCGATCAGTCGCAAGCTGCACGCGAGCGATCGGGTGTCGCTGATGCATCTTGCGCAATCGGCGGGTTTGACGCCGGAGGATGCACAGCGCGCCGACGTAGCGCTGGGTAAAGAAGCTGGAGCGTCTGCGCCCAGGCGCGAGGGCGTGACGCCGAGCCGGGGTGTGTGGGAAACGCTGGCCAGCGATCCGCTGGCGGGGGTCAGCATCATCACGATCGATGGAGAGATCCTGTACAGCAATGAGCAGGCGCTTCGGCTCTACTTGGGGGATCATGACACGACGCCCGAGTTGATCGAGGGCGTGCATCTGAGTGAGATTGCGCCGGAAGAACTGGTCGCAGAGCGCCTGGCGTTGTTTCGTGAGATCGGCGTAGACCAGCGTCCGCGACGGGTTCGGACCATCTGGCGCGGGCGTCAGATCCTGTCATGGATCCACCACCTTCCCGGTGACGCGGGCGCCGCGCATCCGCGCGAGCGTGCTGACCGCATATTGATCGTCGCTCGGCATGTAGAGGGGGACGTGAAGAACGTTGCGACGGACGCACCCGGCGAGATCCTTGAGACGCAGGTGGCGGATCTCGGGCCGCTGGCGACTCTCACCCCACGCGAGCTGGAGGTTCTCGCGCTGATCGGGCAGGGGCACTCGCTTGCGGAGACGGCGAAGATCCTGTTCCGCTCGTTGAGCACGATCGAGAGCCATCGTGCGTCGATCGGTCAGAAGCTCGGCGGCGCCGGGCGTGAAGAGCTCGTACTCCTGGCCCGAAGGGCGGGACTGACGCTCCGGGATGCGCGCGTGCCGAGGGCAAGCAGCACGCCTGTTGTGGGCAGCGAAGCTCAGGGAAAGAAGTCCGGTGCGAGTGATCCGCGTGACTAAACAGGGCTCACGGGCACAGGGTGGGCATCGGGGTTTACACTCGATGCTCGACGCGCCAGGGCTGATGCGGCCTCAAGACTTCTCATGCGCGGCCCCCATAAAAGGGGGTTTTCATTATCTGCAAGACCGTACACAAACAGAACTCATGCTCCCCGAAAACAGGGAAAACCAGTGTTGGGAGCGCCCGCGACTACTGTTTGAATCAGTTGGGACCGATGTATAACAACACTGACTTTTTTCGGGTGGCGCATGGATCGATCTCGACGAGATTTCCTGAGACTTGCCGCGAGCGGGACGGCGGCGCTGTGCGCGCCGCGCGTGCTGGCGAAGAGCGCGAGGCGACCAACTCTGCGCGTGCTCGGGACCCACGTGACGCTCCAGGAGCCCATCCGTCGGAAGGCGGAGGCGGACCTGGGCATCTCCATCGAGTTTCAGCCTCGGGGCAGCGCGGCGGTGATCCAGCAGGCCTCGACGCGTCCGGAGACGTTTGACATCTACGAGCAGTGGTCCAACAGCATCAACGTGCTGTGGCAGGCGAAGGCGATCCAGGCGATCGATCGTTCGCGGATCGAGCGCTGGGATCAGATCAACGACCTGACGAAGACGGGGCGCTTGACCGACTACGCCTCGCTCGGCGCGGGTGATGCGCCGTACAAGCTTCTTTATGTGCAAGGCGACCGCACGCTGGGTTCGCAGCCGGCGCCCGGGATCAGCTTCTTGCCGTATGTGCACAACGTGGACGCCTTCGGTTACGACACGCGGCACATCCCTAAGGGACGCGCGTACGAGGATGAATCTTGGGGTTGGCTGCTGGACTCGGCGCACGCCGGGCGGGTGGCGCTTGTGAACGAACCGACGATCGGGCTGTTCGACGCGGCCCTCGCGGCTCAGGCCCGGGGGCTGATGACATTCGGCGACATCGGCGCGATGACACGAGGCGAAATTGATGAGCTCTTCGAGATCCTGCTCGATTACAAACTGCGTGGGCATTTCACGGGGTTCTGGAACTCGGTGCCGGAGTCGGTCGAGTTCATGCGTAGCGGGCGTGCGGTGATCGAGAGCATGTTCTCGCCCGGCGCGTCGGCGCTCAACGGGCTGGGTGTCCCGGCGGCGTACGCGGCGCCGCGTGAGGGGTACCGCGCGTGGCACGGGGTGATGTGTCTTTCTTCCGCGGTGGATGAGGAGACTGAAGAGGCGGCGTACCGGTTCATGAACTGGTGGCTGTCGGGGTGGGCGGGGGCGTTTATCGCGCGTCAGGGGTACTACATCTCGATCCCCGAGCTGGCGCGTGAGCACCTGTCACCCGAGGAGTGGGCGTACTGGTACGAGGGCGAAAAGGCGAAGGTCGCGATCAAGGGGACCGACGGGCGCGTGATCGCGTCGCCCGGGGCGGTGCGTAATGGCGGTTCGTACTTCGAGCGGCTGAGCAACGTGGCGGTGTGGAACACGGTGATGGATACGTACGAGTACACCCTGGATCGCTGGGGCGAGTTGCTGAGCGTGTGATGAGCATGAATGACGATTCATCACGAGCGACACAGGAGCCTTCGCGGTTCGGAGCGCTCTTTGGCTCGTCGATCGGGGCACGGATCCGTCAGGGCTTCGCGGTCGTGCTTCTTTTGCATATTTCAATCGCAGTGATGGGACACATAGGGCTTCAGAGCGCGACGGAAAACCTGCGTGACTACGAGAGCGTGGTCGAGGAGACTGAGGCGATCCTCGAGATTGATCGCCTCGTCGAGGATCTGCATCACATCGCTTCGACGTACAAGCACACAGGGTTCACGAGCGCCGAGAAACGGGCGAGGCGCGTGCATGAGCGTCTGTCGGCGGCGCTGGCCAACGCTTCGCAGCGGGAGCACAGCGAAGAAACCGCCGAGCTGTTCGGATCGATGGAAGAGCGGCTGTCCGAGTACATGGAGCAGTTTGACAAGGTTGTCGTTGACCGCGTGCGCCGTGACCAAGTTGTGCAGGACCGGCTGCTTCCGCTCGGACGTGAGCTGCTGACGTACGCGGAGAGCGAGCCTTCGTGGAATGCCTCACAACGTGCAGCCTTTGTGAGTTCGATCGCGAACGCGGAGCGTGCCGCCCTTGGCTACCTTCAGTCGCCGAACGCTGAAAACATTCGTGATTTCGAGAGTTCGGTCCGGGACGCGTCCTCACAGAACACGGCATCCAACGAACGGCTCGGTGGCTTGCTTCATGAGTACGAGAGCGCCTTTGTCGAGGTGTATCAGCTCACGCGCGGCTACCTGCATCTGACCAACGTGGTGATGTCCGGGCAGGCGTCTGAGTTTCTTTGGGCGTCGGGCGCGTTGCGGGAGAGGAGCCTGGCGTCGTCCCAGACGCTTGCGCGTGAAACCGAGAGCAACATCGTTTCGTTCCAGACGCTGAGTAATGTTGTCTCGTTCATCACGATCGTGCTGGGGGTCATCGCGAGCTGGGCTATCGTGCGGAGCGTGACGGGCCCGATCATGAGCATCGCTTCGACGTTCCGCGAGATCGCCGGTGGGCGTCATGACCTGAGCATCCCGGGTCTCGAGCGGGCGGACGAGATCGGGCGCATGGCCTCGGCCGCCGAGGTGTTCAAGGATAAGTCGATCGAAACCGAAGCGCTGCTGCACGAAACGCAGCGTCTGGCCGCTGACCTTGAAGTGAAAAACGACGAGCTTGAATCGTTCGTGTACTCCGCATCGCACGATCTGAAATCTCCTCTCGTTTCGCTGATCGGGTACCTGGGATACTTGCGCCAGGACATCGAGGCGGAGCAGTACGGCAAGAGCGACCACTACCTCGGACGGATCGAGGACGCGACGCAGCGCATCAAGCGGAACATCGAAGACCTGCTGCAGCTGAGCCGCATAGGGCGCGTGCCCCTCGACCGCAGCTCGTTCGGCTTTGGCGAGATCGTCGAGACGGTTCTCGCGGACAACCGGGATCGTGTCGCTGAACGCCAGGCCGAAGTGCGTGTCAGCGGAGAGGATGTTCCGATAACCGCCGATCGCGACCGCCTGACCGATCTTCTCAGCAATCTCGTTTCGAACGCGCTGAAGTACGGGTGTGACGAACAGGCAAGGTCGATTCGCATCTCGGCGGACCAGGATCCGAGCGGTGTGACGCTGAGTGTCTCTGACGAGGGGTCTGGCATCGATCCGCAGGATCACGAGCGTGTTTTCGGAATGTTTGAGCGCCTGACGACGTCGCAGGAGGGTTCAGGGCTGGGACTCAGCATCGTGCGGAAAATCGCCGAATCACATGGTGGACGGGTTTGGGTAGACTCATCGCCTGGCGACGGAGCGACGTTCCGCGTGTGGCTGCCCAGCTCGCCGGCTGTACCAGAGGACTCTGACGATGACGACCTTCGCTCACCACATCAGCGGCCAGCGCAAAACCGTGCGTCTGCTGCTTATTGAAGACGACATGGCGCAGGCGGAGTTGATCCGCCTCGGTCTGACCAACGGCTACAGCCACATCGAGGTCGACCATGTCGCGAACGGGCGCGAGGCGCTCGAGCATCTGCAGCGCTTTGCCAGCCCTGAGAGCGAGGGGCGCCCGGATCTCGTGCTCCTGGATCTGCGCCTGCCCGGGCTCAGCGGGCACGAGCTGCTTGAGAAGGTCAAGGGCGACGACCTGCTGAAGATCATCCCGATCGTTGTGCTCTCCACATCCTCGAGCGAAGAGGACCGCATGAACGCGTATCGTCTCGGGGCGAATGGCTATGTCGCGAAGCCGCTGGACCATCTCCGATTCCGCGAGATGCTCCACGACTTGGTGACCTACTGGTGCGACTGGAACGAGCCGGTCCCCGTCGGCTAAGCCACCTTTCACTGGTTATCTGACGTCGATTTGTGCCGCGCCTGCGCCAACCGCGTAGGCGCTGTGTGTGCGCTGGGTTCTGGCTGTGCGGATGGAGTACGTCCTCGATTGTGACGATTGAAAACGCACCGTTTTGGAGAACCAAATGAATACCACTGCGTTTACTGACACGCTCCGCGTGGTGATCATCGATGATGATTCCGCGCACAGCGAGCTGATGAACCGATCGATAGAAACGGTTGCTGGCGAGCTTGCGGATCACGTTGAGATCGCGTGCTTCGGTGATCCTGCAGCAGCTCTGGCCTCGCTTACTGGCGAGACCAACTGCATCATCATCTGTGACTATCACCTGGACGGGTGCAGCGCGCTGGACTGGATCCCTGATTTTGTGCGAGGTGATCATGGTCCGATCCTGATCACCACGTCGTCGGGTTCCGAGCAGGGAGCGATCAAGTCGTTCCGGTCGGGCGCTGCGGACTACATCAACAAGTCGAACGCGTTCAGCGATTCTGCGTATCTCGCGACGACATTGCGTGAATGCCTGCGTCGTCATCGGCTGAGCAAGACCGTCCAAGATCTGTCCGTCCAGCTGCGTCGGGCCAACCGTGAGCTCGCGTACAAGAACGAGCAGCTTGAGGCGACGACGCAGGCGGCGCACGCGTTCGTCGATGACGTCGCGCATGATTTCCGCACGCCGCTGTCGGTCATCAAGGAGTTCGCGTCGATCATGAGCGACGGGCTCGCGGGGCCGGTGACCAACGAGCAGGTGGATCATCTCGATTACGTCGATCGTGCGACGGATGAGCTGGCGGGGATGATTGATGACTTTCTTGACAGCGCGCGCCTGCGGGCGGGGCTGCTGCGGCTTGATCGGCGGGCGATCGCGGCGGGCGAGCTTGTTGAGGGGATCCTGCCGGCGATCCGGTCGCGGGCGCGGGCCAAGTCGATCACGCTTGAGATCGATGTGCCCGAGAGCTTGCCGGGGGTGTTTGTTGATCCGCTGAAGGCGTCGCGTGTGCTGATGAACCTGGTGACGAACGCCATCAAGTTCTCGCCCGAGAACTCCACGGTGCGCGTATCCGCGGAGGTCTCCGATCCGTGCTGGATCCGGTACTCCGTCAGTGATTCGGGGCCTGGGATTGCGCCTGACGATCTCAAGTTGATCTTCGAGCGGTTCCAGCAGGTGGACACCGCTCAGTGCTCACGTATCAAGGGCTTTGGCTTGGGGCTCTCCATCGCGACGCAGCTGGCGGCGATCAACTTCGGGCGTCTTGAGGCGGACAGCGCGCCGGGCGTCGGGAGCGTGTTCTCGGCCGTGTTGCCCCAGAGCGATCCGGAGGCGCTGCTCAGGGCGTGCATCCGCTACTTCGAGGCTCAGAACGAACGCACGCCGCTTGCCGTGCTCCGATGCACACCTGAAGCTTCTGCTACGTGCGACGAGTTGGCGGCGTATCTCGGGGCCGCGTGCCGGACGCACGATCTCATCATGGAGACCACCGACGGGACCGTGCTGGCCATCGGGCCGGCGGAGGAGCCGCACGAATGGGTTAGACGCCTGACCACTAAATCCCAGGACGCCACGCTCACGGATAACGTGGGCACACCACGATTCCGGACCGACCTGCTCGGCGCGTGGAAGTGGCCTGTGAGTGAGGACGCGGTGCTCGCTGTTGCGGGCATGAGGAGTGAGCTTCGCCGTGCCGCCTGAACGCATCCACGTCGTCGAGGACGAGGACGCCCTCGCTCGCACGCTCGGGATTCGCCTGCGGGCCGCGGGGTACGAGGTCGAGCGTTCCGGGAGCGCTGAGGAGGCGCTCGAGTCGCATGACGCGTCGCCGGCCGACGCCATCATCCTCGATGTGCGGCTGCCCGGGATGGACGGCCTCGGGTTCCTGGAGCAACTTGGCGAGGAGCGGGTGAGGCAGACGCCGATCATCGTGGCTTCCGCGAACCATCAGGACGAAACCGCGAGGCGGGCGCTCGAGCTTGGAGCCGTGGCGTTCGTCGGAAAGCCGTACCGAGCAGCGCACCTGCTCGAGCTGTTGCACGACGCGCTGAGCCCCGCCGCCTGAGCGATACGGCAACCTTCCCGGGAGAGAACGCATGACCACACACCAACCGACCATCCTGCTGATCGACAACGACCCGGACCTCATTGACGCGCTTCATACGCGTCTCGAAGGCGAAGGGTACGCGTGCGTCACCGCTGAAAGCGGCGCTCAGGGGCTTGCCCGCTTTGACGAAGGCGAGATCAACCTCGTGATCACTGATCTCAACATGCCCGGAGGCGACGGGGTGAGTTTTCTGACCCGTCTGCGCCGGACGAGCGACGTCCCGGCGATTGTGATCACCGGCTTCCGCGATGATTTCCGGCGCGAGCTGCGGGGCGTCAGCAACGTCACCACGCTCCGCAAGCCTTTCCAAACGCAGTCGCTCGTCTCGCTGATCGAGGCCGAACTCACACTCAACACCGGCGGCGACGCCGAGCCCACCAGGAGCCACGCATGACCCAGGACACGGACCAGCGCACGATCCTCATCGCCGACGATGACGCGCCCTTTACCTCGGCGCTCTCGACGAGGCTGAGCAAGCAGGGATACAAGGTCGTTGTGGCTCACGATGGGTACATGGCGCTCGACGCGGCGCTGAAGAACAAGCCGGACCTACTGATCCTCGACATCAACATGCCGGCCGGCAACGGTTTCAGCGTTCTGGAGCGTCTCCGCAATCGCGAAGACAACGCGGTCTCACAGACGCCGTTGATCATTATTTCAGGCGAAAACACTCCGAACCTTCGCGCGACTGCGCATCGCTACGGGGCGTTTACGTTCCTCGGTAAGCCGTTCGAGAGCGCTCTGCTTGTCAAGTCTGTGCGTCAAGCGCTGGGCGAAGAGCGCATCGATATCGCCGCCGCCTGATCGGAGTTCCGCATGCGCCAGCCAACCGTGATGATTGTTGACGATGACGCCGGGTTGCTCGCCGCGCTCAAGCGCCGCTGCGATGAACTCGGCCTGATCGCGATCACGTTCACTGACCTGAACCGCGCGGTTCTGGAAGCGAAGCGCGAGGTTCCCGACCTCATCATCCTCGATGTACTTATGCCTTCCGGCAACGGTCTCGATACATGCGAGGAGCTCATGCAGGATGAGCGCTTGATGTCTACGCGGATCGTAATGCTCACTGGTGAGTCCAACGCGGACACGCGCACCCGCACACAGCGGGCCGGCGCCTATTACGTTCGCAAGGGCAACCATGTGTGGGACCGGTTGAAGCCGATACTCGAGCAGGAGTTCGGCGCTGAGGCTTCGCGTACGATGATCGCGTAAGACTTGCTCTGCGCTGCTACACCAGATCGGCGTCGGTCATGACTTCGACAGTGGCGGGCCCCTTGTGAGCAAGGGCTTTGGCGATGGCGGTTTCGAGGTTGTGGCGATTCTCGACGCGGGCGCCGAGGCCGCCGCAGCTTGTGACGAAGTCGGCGATGTTGGGATTAATGAGGTTTGTTTGCCAGACCTCCCAGTGGCCGGCGCGTTGTTCCTTGGAGATCTTGCCGAGCTCGTTGTTGTTGAGAAGGACGTGGGTGATGTTCATCGTGTGGCGGACGGCGGTGGTGACTTCCCAGGGGTACTGACCGAAGCCACCGTCGCCTGTGACGGCGATGACGGGGCGGTTCGCGAAGCGTTTCCAGAAGTCGTCCTTTGAGACCTGGTGCGCCTGTGTCGCGGCCCAGGCGCCGAGGGCGGCGGGGTAGCCGAAGCCGATGGAGCCGAGGTAGCCGGACATGAGGACGGCCTGTTTGCCGGAGGTTTCGAAGTAGCGGCCGAAGCTGTAGGTGTTGTTACCGACGTCGACGCAGATAATGGCGTCGTCGGGGATCACCTGGTTCATGGCGTGGAAAACGGCGGCGGAGCTGACGCCTGCTTCGTGGTCGTCCTGAAGCCGGCTTTCTTTTTCGGCGCGCCAGATTTGCCAGCGCTCGGCGATCTCATCGGTGTGGTCGATAGAGTTGTGGTTGCCTTTGAGTTCGTTCAGGAAGATATTGGCGGTGACGCCGAGTTCGCCCCAGACGGGGACATCGACGGCGTGGAACTTGCCGAGGTGCATGCGGTCGTAGTCTACTTGGATGGTTGGTTTCTTGGGAGTAATGCCGGTGTGGTTGGAGAAGCTGGCGCCGAAGACGAGGAGCACGTCGGACTCGTTCATGAACCAGCTGGCGATGGGGGTGCCGGAGCGACCGAGGACGCCGCAGCCGAGTGGGTGTCCGCCGCTTCGGGCGCCGTGGTCGCCGATGATTCCCTTGCCCTTGAAGGTGGTGAGGACTGGGCAGCGGAGTTCCTCGGCGAGAGCAGTGATGGCGGGCATCTCGAAGCGGGCGCCGTGGCCGACGATGATGACCGGGCGCTTGGCGCTCTTGAGGAGTTTGAGCGCGGCGTCGATGGAATCGCGGGCGGGGGTGATGGCGACTGGGGCGAGGCGGCCTTCGGGTGTGCCGGGCTTGGCGTTTTCGTCAGCGGGGTTGGTCTGGACGTCGTCGGGGAAGATGACGTGGGCGACATCGCTTTTGACGACGGCGTTCTTGATGGCGAGTGACATCAGCTCGGCGTGGTTGGAGCCGGGCAGGCAGAGGTGGCTGAACTCAGCTACGGCGTTGAAAGCGTCTTTGAGAGGGAGTTCCTGGAAGGCGCCGGGGCCGAAGACCTGCTGGTTGACCTGACCGGTCAGGGCGAGGAGGGGCGCGCGATCGACCTTGGCATCCCAGCAGCCGGTGAGGAGGTTGGTGGCGCCGGGGCCGGCGATGGTGAGGCAGGCGGCGGGACGACCGGTGAGCTTGCCGAAGGCGCTGGCGGCGAAGCCCGCAGCGCCTTCGTGGCGGATGGCGATGTACTGCATCTCGCCGGCTTCGCAGCGCCGGCGGATGGCGTCGGCGAGGCCGAGGTTGGAGTGGCCGACCATGCCGAAGGTGTGGGTGACCCCCCACTCCACCATGGTCTCGGCCATGACATCGGTGACGGTGCGTTGGTGGGGCTGCTCTTCTTCGATGGCGACGTAGACGCCGTCGTCGCGTTCTTCGACCTGGAAGGTCTCGACGCCGTCGTCGAAGCCCCCTGGGGGTTTGCCGGTGGCGGGGTCGAAGTCCCAGCCGTGCCAGGGGCAGCGGAGGTAGCAGCCTTCGTTGGTGCGCTCGATGGAGCCTTCGCCGAGCGGGCCGCCTTGGTGTGGGCAGGCGTTGTCGAGGGCGTTGTACGTCCCGTCGACGCGGGTGAGGCAGAGTTGTTTGACGGAGTCGCCGCGGTCGATGGAGACGGTACGGACGCGCTCCTCGGGGAGATCGTCTTTTTCAGCGATCTTGTGCCAGGTGAGTTTGACTGGTGTTTCGGGCATGGGGCGCTCCTGCGGCGGTATCGGGTGCGTTATTCGTGCTCGGAGTAGGTGTCTTCTGACCAGTGCTTGTCGGCGGCAGCGCGGCGGTTGGCTTCGTCGGCGTTCCACTCGGGGAGGGTGTCGCCGTCCTCTCCCTTGTAAAAGAGGTAGAGATCGCCGTCGACGATTTTGTAGTTTTCGGGGTCGACGTCGAAGATCGTGCCTTCGCTCATAGCGGTGGCGCAGTAGCCGCCGTACTTGGGGAGGTACTTGTCGGTGTCGGCGTTGAACGCGTCGCGGTTGGCTTCGCTTGCGAAGCGGTAGGTGAGTCCGTTGTGGGTCGCTGTGATGGACTCGTCGCCCTTCGCGGGCGCTCCGTTGAAGTAGGACACGGGGTCGTAGGCGTGCATAGCGGTTCCGTTCGAGGCGTTGGTGGGCTTGGGCATGGGTGGTCTCCTGGTGAGGTGTTTTTGGTTGAGGTTCAGTTTTCTGCTTTGAGTTCGTGAAGTTCGCGTGCTAGGGCGTAGCCAATGACGATGCGGAGAAGTGCAACGCCGCCGAGGATGGCAAGGTGTTCGAGGGTGGGGCTGATCATGGTTTCGATGAGGTCGGCGGCGATGAGGAGTTCGAGTGCGAAGAGAAGGTAGAAGCCGACCTGCCTGCGGAGGTCAGCGCGTTGGCTAGCGCAATCCTGGCCACGGAGGCGCATGGCTTCGGTCGCGATGAAGCGGACGAGGCCGTAGGCGACGCCCCAAGCGAGGACGGCGACGGTGATCGCGTTGATCGCGAGGACGACCCATTCGAGGGCATGGTGGAAAGCGCTCATAGCCCCATACCTTCGCCGGATGTGGGTTTCATCACGGGTGATTCGGCGGGCGCATCGCTCGCGCAGATTGCCGCGACGCGGTCGTGCTCGTAGTTGACGGTTTCGGTGATGCGGAAGACTTCGAGGAAGCTGGTCATCATCGAGGCGAGCATGACGGAGATGCCGGTGATGAAGATGGCGTTGGCGATGGTCTGGAGCGTGTTGTTCTTGCCCTCGACGACGAAATCGGCGGCGAGGGCGATGACCGTGACGATGTTGCAAGCGACGGCGATGAAGAGCAGGAGCATGGTGATGCGCAGGAGCACGGCGCGGAGGACGAGGCGGTCGGTCTGGTGTTCGAGGCCTTCGAGGCGCAGCGCCCGCACCGCGGCGTGGCGCGATCCTTCCGGCATGTCGGACGCCCAGACGTCGAGGCGTTCGTGGTGGAACGCCCTGATGCGGGCGAGGACGGTGTTCATGCGCGCGGTGGAGGAGAGCAGGAGGAGGCCGCAGGCGGGGATCATCGTCGCGGGGGCGATGATCTGCTGGATGACGCTGGTTTCGGCTTCGGTCATTGCTGCTTAGCCTCTCAGGTTCGCGACCGTGGAGTCGCCCGCGTAGCGCACGGCGGCGAGGTCTGCGGTTTCTTTCTTCCAGCTTGTGAGGTCGCGGGGGTTGAACTTGGAGAGGGCGTCGTGCCCGCAGGCGCGGGCGAGGACGCGCATAAGGTCGGTGGAGGCCTCGAAGAAGTTTTTGAGGCGTTTGGCGGATTCCTCGACGACGAGGCGGGCGCGGAGGCCTTCTTTTTGAGTGGCGATGCCGACTGGGCAGTTGTTGGTGTTGCAGGCGCGCATGCCGAGGCAGCCGATGGCCTGGATCGCGGCGTTGGAAACCGCAACGGCGTCGGCGCCGAGTGCGAGGGCCTTGGCGAAGTCAGCGGGTGTGCGGAGGCCGCCCGTGATGATGAGGGTGGTGCCGGGGCTGACGCGGTCGAGGTGGCGTCGGGCGCGGGCGAGCGCGGGGATGGTGGGGACGGAGATATTGTCGCGGAAGAGCGTCGGCGCCGCGCCGGTGCCGCCGCCGCGACCGTCGAGGATGATGTAGTCGGCAGACGCAGCGAGGGTGAAGTCGATGTCGTCTTCGATGTGCTGGGCGCTGAGCTTGAAGCCGATGGGGATGCCGCCCGAGGCATCGCGGATCTCATCAGCGAGCTTCTTGAAGTTTGCGGGCGTGGTGAGTTCGGGGAAGGTGGCGGGGCTGATGGCGGGCGTGCCGGGCTCGATGCCGCGGACGCGGGCGATGGTGAGATTGACTTTGTCGCCCGGCAGATGCCCACCAGTGCCGGTCTTGGCGCCTTGGCCGCCCTTGAAGTGGAAAGCCTGGCATTCGGCGGCTTTGTCGATGGCGTAGCCGAAGCGGGCGGAGGCGAGTTCGTAGAAATAGCGGGAGTTGGCTTCTTGTTCTTCGGGGAGCATGCCACCTTCGCCTGAGCAGATGCCCGTGCCGGCCATCTCGGCGCCGGTGGCGAGAGCGATCTTGGCTTCTTTCGAGAGGGCGCCGAAGCTCATGTCGCTGACGAGGAGCGGGATGTCGAGGGTGAGCGGTTTCTTGGCGCGGGGGCCGATGGTGACGCTGGCTTCGACGGGGTGGTCGTCGAGGAGGGGTTTGGCCGCGAGCTGGGCGGTGAGGATCTGGAGGTCGTCCCAAGTGGGCACATCCTGGCGGGGGACGCCCATCGCTTCGGAGGGGCCGTGATGACCGAACTTGGATAAGCCATCTTTGGCGAGTGATTGAATGAGCTTGACGTGTGGCTCTTCAGGGGCGCCGTGAACGTCCTGGTAGGCGCCGAGATACTCGTCGCGGTTGTAGGGCTGGGGATTACGCTTTTCCCAGGCGCTGATCTCGTCGGCGTCGACGACGACGGACTTCTCGCCGTTGGCGTCTTCGATCCAGGCGTTGAACTTGTGGAGTTTTTCTTCGTTGTTGTATTCGGAGACGCCGGTGTCGACGCGGTAGTCCCAGCCGTGGACGCCGCAGATGAGGTTGTGGCCATCGATGTGACCGTCGGCCATCAGCGCGCCGCGATGGAGGCATCGCCCGTAGAGAACGGAGACACGGTGCTCGTCGGCGCGCTCGTAGCGTAGGACGACGAGGTCGACGTTCCCTACGAGGGCATGAGCGGGCTGGTTGGGTTCGAGATCGTCCCAGCGGGCGACGGGGGTTTTGTTCATCGGGGTGGTCCTAGGCGTGGCGTAGGCGGCCGGGGGCTGTGAGACACTGACTCGCCGGACAGAAAACGATGCGAAGTCGGAGTGTATTCCAAAGCGATCGAGGACCACTCATTCGTGCCTGACGTTGGAGTTCCCGCTGCATCAGACCGCTGAAGTACACTGAGTTCTTCACGATCCTTCCTAACGGAGCAGGTTTCTCATGCGTTGTTTCGTGATTCTTCTCTGCGTTCTCGCGTCCGATGTTGTGCTTGGCCAGGAAAGCCGGTCATCACCTTCGACCAAGGCTCGCCCGATCGCGCTCTTCAACAATCAGACTCTCGACGGTTGGGCGGCGATGCACGGCGGGTCGCTGGACGCGTGGGAGGTTAAGGACGGCGAGATCCACATCGATCGTCCCGGGAACGGCGGCTGGTTGCGTACGGAGCGGACCTACCGCGATTTCGAGCTCGAGTTTGAATACATCGTCCCCGAAGGCGGTAACAGCGGCGTCGGGCTGCGCTGCACCAGCGTCGGCGATCCTGCGTTCACAGGTTTTGAGGTGCAGATCTATGATTCCCACGGTAAGTCGGTGGATCGCAGTTCGTGCGGCGCTGTCTACAACGCGATCCCGCCAAGCGTCCAGGCGGCGCGTCCGGCGGGAGAATGGAATCGCTACCGCATCAATCTCGCCGGCGACACGCTCAATGTCTGGCTCAACGGCGTGCACATTCACGACGACGCGAAGCTCGATGACCGCGGTATCTACCGGCGTGACGATCAGCCCCTGCCGCTGAACGAACGGGCGACGACGGGCTTCATCGCATTCCAGGATCACGGCGAGGGAGGGCTGCGGCTTCGCAACATCCGTATCATGGATCTCTCCCCGGATCCTGACCCGGGGGATTTCGCGTTCGCTTTCGACAACCAAACGACTCAGGGGTGGACGCAGCGCGGCGGGGGCTCGTTCATGTTTGAGAACGGCTCGCTCGTCGCGGCCGACGGGCCCGGGCACCTGTTCAGCAATCGCACGCACACGGACATTGAACTCCGTGCGCTGGTGCGCGTCGCCCACCCCGAAGAAACCGACGCACCTCGGACCGGCAACAGCGGCATCTACTTCCGCACAACGCCCAGGCCTGAGAACCCTGATACCTGGCCGTTAGGTTATGAGGCTCAGATCGATCACCACGACGAGCGACCGATGCACTACACAGGGTGCGTTTTCGACTTGGCGCCCGCTGCGACAGGCGGACCCGTTTCACGCGACGGTGCGTGGTTCGACTACCGAATCGTGGCGATCGGCGATCGCGTGATGACGTGGATCAACGGCGTGCGGATGGCGGACACGACGCTCGGCGCGTTCGACGAGGGCTCGGTCGCGCTGCAAACGCACCATCCGGGGAATCGTGTGGAGTTTCGTGACGTGCGCTGGCGTGTGCCTGAAGCCGATGAGTTGAAACCATTCTCAGGCGAGTGAAACCCATTGACCGTTCGAGGCGAGGCACGCTTCGACGAAGGCGACGCCTCGGGCTCCGTCATCTACACCAGGCGCGAGACGGGCGTGCGCACTGTTTACAGCGCGGACGCGGTCGATCACGCCCAAGTAGATGTTGGCGAAGGCTTCGAGGAATCCCTCGGGATGGCCGGGTGGTGTGCGTGTTGAGGCTTGGGCTTCTGGACTGAGATGATCGTGCCCGCGGGTGATAACCCGGAGCACACCGATTTCGTCGCGATGCAGAAGCCGGTTGGGTTCTTCCTGAGCCCAGGAAAGAGAGCCCCGCTCGCCATAGATCTGGATGGTGAGCCCGTTCTCTTCGCCGAAGCAGACCTGTGAACACGTCAGCACACCAGAGGCGCCGTTGGGATATCTGAGAAGGACCGAGGCGTCATCGTCGACGCAACGCCCTGAGACGAACGTGCGAACATCGGCGCACAATTCTGATGGCTCGAGACCGGTGATGAAGTGGACGAGGTGTTCGGCGTGGGTGCCGATGTCCCCCAAGGCGCCAGCGCCGCCGGTTGTTTCCGGGTTGGTGCGCCACGACGCCTGCTTGTGGCCGCTTGATTCAATATCGTTCGAGAGCCATCCCTGGTGGTAACGCACGAACATCTTGCGGATGGCGCCCAGGGCGCCGCTTGAGACGATAGATCTGGCTTCGCGCACGAGCGGGTAGCCCGAATAGTTATAGGTGACGGTGAGCGTGGCTTTCGATAATGCCACTGACTCACGAAGCTGCTCGGCCTCTCGGGCATCACACACCATCGGCTTGTCGAGTACGACGTGGAACCCCGCGTCGAGAAAAGCGCATGCGATCTCGCGGTGTGTGTTGTTTGGTGTGACGATCGAGACCGCGTCGATGCGGTCGGCTGGTTCTCGCGCTGATTCCACCGTAAGCATGTTCTGCCATGATTCGTACGAGCGATCAGGATGGAGGCCGATTGCCTGCGCTGAACTAAGGGCTCGTTCTGGCGTGGAAGAGAGTGCCCCGGCGATGAGTTCGCCTTGCCCGTCAAGCGCGAGGGCGATGCGGTGGACGGGGCCGATGAATGCACCCCTACCACCCCCGACCATGCCGAAACGAACTTTCCGCGGCGCTTCACTCATCGCGCGTCCTCGTCGAACGCGGCGTCGAAGGCAAGGTCCGAGGCGGGGAAGTCGATCGAGCGGACGAACTCCGCAGCCTCGCGGGCGCCGTGGAAGCGGTCCATCACGGAATCTTCCCATTCGACACTCAGCGGGCCGCTGTACCCCGCGCGGTTGAGAGCACGGATGATCGCCTCGAAGTCGACGTCGCCGCGGCCGGGCGAGCGGAAGTCCCAGCCGCGGCGGGAGTCACCAAAGTCGAGGTGGCTGGCGAGGATGGTGCTGTCGCCGTCGAGGGTTGTGGCGGCGTCCTTCACATGCACGTGATAGATGCGGTCGGCGAAACGGTCTACAAAGCGGGCCGGGTCGGCGCCCTGCCACTGCAGGTGCGACGGGTCGAAGTTGAAGCCAAAGGCCGAGTGGTGATCGACGGCCTCGAGCGCGCGCTGGGTGGTGTAGGTATCGAACGCGATTTCCGTGGGGTGGACCTCGAGTGCGAAGCGGACGCCGTGAGTGTCGAAGGCGTCGAGGATTGGGTTCCAGCGGTCGGCGAAGTCGCAGAAGCCGGCGTCGATCTCCTCCTGGCTCGTCGGGGGGAACGCGTAGAGCTTGTGCCAGACGCTGGAGCCGGTGAAGCCGTTGACGACGTCCACATCGAATCCCTTGGCCGCTTCCGCCGTGGCGATCATCTCCTGAGCCGCGCGGGTGCGCACGCCCTCGGGCTTGCCGTCCCCCCACACACGATCCGGGACGATCGCGCGGTGGCGCTCGTCGATGGGGTCGCAGACGGCCTGACCGACGAGGTGGTTGCTGATGGCCCAGCAGCCGAGCCCGTGCGATTCAAGGAGATCGCGCTTCTCTCTGATGTAGCTGTCGGACCCCATCGCCTTGTCGACCTCAAAGTGATCGCCCCAGCACGCAAGTTCGAGCCCGTTGTAGCCCATCTCGGCGACCTTCGGCGCGAGCTCGGCGAGCGGGATGTCGGCCCACTGGCCGGTGAAGAGCGTGAGCGGGCGGTACGGCATGGGCATGGTCGGTCTCCTGACGTGTGGGAATCTACCGCGCTGCGGTAGTGACGGCCTGGATCTGTTGATATCGTGGCCCGCCAGTGGAAGATGCTTCGACGCCACGTAGAGACAGGTCCACGCTGACTCTTCTGTCAGCGATGATGTTTCTTCAGTTCTTTCTGTGGGGCGCGTGGTTCGTCACGCTTGGACCCTTCATGGGGGCGTCGGGGTTCGAAGCGATCGATATCGGCAACGCCTACACCACGGCGCCGGTCGCCGCGATCCTCGCCCCGCTCTTTCTCGGGATGATCGCCGATCGCTTCTTCGCGAGCGAGAGGGTGATGGGCGTGCTGCACCTGATCGGCGGGGGCGTGCTGTGCTTGGCGCCGATGGCAGCAAGCAATGAAAACGCCTGGCTGTTCATCTGCGTCCTTTTCGTGCACATGCTCTGCTACATGCCCACGCTCGGGCTGAGCAACACTATCGCTTTCCACGCGATCCGTAACCCGGAGCGTGACTTTCCGTTGGTGCGCGTGTGGGGGACGATCGGCTGGATCGTCGCGGGTTTTGCGGTGGGCATTCTCGCGTCGGGCCTCGTCGACACGGACAGCATGGACGACAAGACCGCGGAGACAGCCCGAGCCGGTGTGCCGGCGTTCTTTTACGTCGCCGGTGGTTCGGGCGTCGCGCTCGGGCTTCTGAGTTTCTTCCTGCCTCACACCCCAGCGCCGATGCGGGGCACACCCGTCAGCGTCGGGAGTGTGCTGGGTCTCGACGCTCTGCGACTGATCCGTCTGCGCTCGTTTGCCGTGTTCATGGTGTGCTCGCTGCTGATCTGCATCCCGCTGGCGGCCTACTACCAGCAGGCCGCCAACTACGCGACCGATGCCGGTGTGTCGAACGTGCCGATCAAGATGACGTTCGGGCAGATGAGCGAGATCCTGTTCATGCTCGTCATGCCGCTTCTTTTCGTGCGCCTGGGTGTGAAGTGGATGCTCGCGGTGGGGATGCTGGCTTGGGTGCTGCGCTACGGGCTCTTCGCGGGCGCGTGGAGTCTTGCTGATGAGCCGATCGTTGCGATGATCCTGCTGGGCATCGTGCTGCACGGTGTGTGCTATGACTTCTTCTTCGTCGCGGGACAGATCTACACCGAGCAGACCGCCCCCAAACAGATCCGCGCTCAGGCTCAGGGCTTGCTCGTGCTTGTCACCCAGGGCGTGGGCATGCTGATCGGGAACCAAGTGTTTGGCCGCATCGTGCAGTCGCACACGACAGAGGCGGGCGAAAGCGGTGTGAAAATCACCGCTTGGGACACGGTGTGGGCGATCCCGGCCGGTTTCGCGCTAGTGGTTCTCGTCGCCTTCGTGGTACTGTTCAGAAGCAAGCCGCGGTCGCTATCGACGCTGCCAGATGACGACAAGACTGACCTCCGAGGAGAGTGAGATGAACGATCACCCGAACGGAACCTCCCCCTCACGCCGCCGCTTTCTGCAGCAGACTGCGCTGGTCGCCGGAGCCGGGCTGCTCACCATGGGCGCTGGGCATCACGGCGGTCGTAAGGCGCCCCGAGCCCTGGGTCGTGGCGCCGCGCCCAACCCACCGCGCAGCAACGAGACGCTGCGCATCGCCGTCCTCGGTGTTGGCGGCATGGGGCGCGGGCACTGTCAGGCCATCGCGAGTTTCGCGAAGCGCGGCGAGCAGGACGTTGAGATCGTCGCAGTTGCTGACGTGAATGATCTTCACGCACAATCTGCGGTGAAAACCATCACCGACGCCGGGCAGTCGACCACCCCGGAAACCTACCGCGACTACCGCAAGATCCTCGAGCGCGACGACGTTCACGGTGTGCTCATCGCTTCGCCCGAGCACTGGCACGCCAAGATGGCGATGGACGCAGTGCACGCGGGGAAGGACGTGTACTGCGAAAAACCGATGACGCTGCACCTCGATGAGGCGCTCGCGGTGCAGAAGACGGTGCACAACAACCCGGGCGTCATCTTTGTCGTCGGCACGCAGAAGATGATGCTGCCCAAGTACCGCGAGGCGAAGAAGCTCATCGAGTCGGGCGCCATCGGCAAACCCACCTTCAGCCAGACCAGCTATTGCCGCAATACTCCCGACGGTGAGTGGAATTACTACGCGCTCGATCCGGACTGGAAGCCCGGTGTCAACCTTGATTGGGACGAATGGCTGGGCGAGTACGGCCCGCGCGAGTGGGACCCGAAGGTGTACATCCGCTGGCGGCGATACCGCGATTTCTCCACGGGCATCCTCGGCGACCTGCTCGTCCACGAGATGACGCCGCTCATCCTCGCGCTCGATTCCGTCGGCTGGCCCACCCACGTTGTAGCGACGGGCGGTCACTACATCGACACCGAGATGGAGAACCACGATCAGGTCAACCTGACCATTCAATTCGAGAACGACCACACGATGATCGTCGCCGGCTCAACCTGCAACGAGGTTGGCCTTGAGAACCTGATCCGCGGGCACGAAGCCAACATCTACCTGAATAGCCGCCACTGCGTCGTGCGTCCGACGCGACCTTACGTCGATATGGTCGACCCGCAGCGCATCGAATGCCCCGACATCGGCAACGATCAGGACATGATGCGCCTCGCCTGGCTGGACGCGATGCGTTCGCGCGTGCAACCCGACTCGACCGTTGACTTCGCGACGAAGGTAATGGTGGCGGTCGATCTCGCGTCGCGCTCGATCTGGGACGGGCACGCCTATTCCTTCGACCCCGCCACGATGACCGCGTCGCGTGTCTGAACCCGCCGCCGTCTCGCTCGCGACCCACGCGATGGGCTGCCGGTTCGAGCTGCTCCTAGCCGGCGCGCCCGGGTCGTTTCTCCGCGACGCTGGGGAAGAAGCCATCGCGCTGATCGAAGACGCCCACGCTTGCCTCACCCGCTTCGAGCTTGGTTCTGTCGTGTGGCGTCTCAATCAGGGCCGCGTTGAGCGTATCGACGCGGAACTGCTCTCGCTCTTTGAGACCTGCGCAGAACTGCACGAAGCGAGCGCCGGCGTCTTCGATATCACCCGCAGCGGGTCGATGACCATCGACACAGACCGCTCGATGATCTCGTTGCATCACGGCACGCTCGATATGGGCGGGGTAGCGAAAGGCTTCGCGGTCGATCTTGCTATCGACTCGATACGAAACGCTGGCGTCGATCACGCCTTCGTCCACGCAGGCGGCAGCACTGTTCGGGCCATCGGTCGACGCCCGGACGGCGGCCCATGGACAGTCCAGATCGGTGTGGAGAAATCACTCAAACCGCAGCGTATCGATCTGACCGATCGTGCACTGAGTGTCTCAAGCGATGAACAACAAGGGGCTCATCTCATTGACCCTCACACCAATACACCCGCCCAGCGCGGCGTGTTCGGTGCATGTGTTGGATCCTCGGCCACGCTCTGCGACGCATGGTCGACTGTCCTCGCTATCCGAGGCGAGCGCCCCGCACGCATGCCCGAAGAACTCACATCGATCCTGCCCGGCGCTCACGACTGGAGCTACGAGCCGAATCCCCTCAGCGTTCACCAGGAGGCCGAGCCGTGTCAGACGTTGACCGACGCACGTTCCTAGCCCGCAGCGCCGGTCTCGGCGCCGGGATCGCGCTCACCCCGATGCTCAGCACAACGATGGGGCGGATGCTGGCGCCGGTGCGTGTCGGCGTCATCGGCTGCGGGCGGCAGGGGCGAGCGATCATCGCGGAGCTGGCTTCCTTCGAGGGCGTAACGCTCGGCGCGATCTGCGACAGCGAGCCCCGCCGCCTAAACGCCGGCAAGCGTCGGGCGCCCGACGCCAAGACTTATGCCGATCACCGCGCGATGCTCGACGCGGGCGGGCTCGATGCCGTCTTCGTCGCGACCCCCACGCATCTGCACCGCGCCGTTGCGAGCGACGCGCTCGGCGCGGGTCTGCATGTGTACTGCGAGGCGCCGCTCGCGCACACGCCCGAGGACGCCAAGGCGATCGCTGCGGCGGCACGCGCGTCGAACAGCGTGTTTCAGTCCGGCTTTCTCGCTCGGGCCAACCCCGTCTATCAGCTCGCGCGAACATTCTTCGTTTCTGACGCCGTGCGCACGCTCGCGGCGATGGACGCCACCCGTGCTCGCAAGACGACCTGGCGCACGCCAGCACGCGACCCAGAGACCGAGAAACGCTTGAACTGGCGCCTTAACCCTGAAGTCACCACCGGTCTCGCTGGTGAGTGGGGCAGCCACCAGTTCGACGTCTTCCACTGGTACACGGGCAGATACCCCGAACGCATCAGCGGGTTCGGCTCGATCCGCCTGCACGACGACGGGCGCAAGGTCCACGACACGATCTCCGCGACGCTCGCCTTCCCGAGCGGCGCGGCGCTCACCTACAACGCCACGCTCGCCAACAGCTACGAAGGGATGCACGAGCTCTTCCGCGGTGAAAACGCCGCGATCAAGCTCGCGTGGAGTCATGGCTGGATGTTCAAGGAAGCCGACGCCCCGACGCAGGGGTGGGAGGTGTACGCCAACCGCCAGCAGTTCCACAACGATGAGGGCATCACGCTCATCGCCGGCGCGACCAAGCTCGCCGAGCAGGGCAAGCTCAAGGAAGGCATCGGGCTACCGCATACACCGCTCTGGTACGGCGTCGAGTCGTTCCTGAAATCGATCACCGAGGGCGCCGAGGTCACGTGCAGCGCCGAAGAAGGTGTACGATCGACGATCGTCGGGATCAAGGCCCACGAGGCGATTACCATGGGACGCACCGTCGAGATCGATCCGGCGGAGCTCGGCTGACCGATGAGCATCGCTCGCGAACATCCGCTTCGGTTGCGCTCGCTAGGCCTGCTCGCCCGCCTCGGAGTCGCGGGGTTTGTCATCACCGCGATCGGTGGCGCGGCGGCCTCTGGTGTGTACCTCTCCATGCACCACAACGAGCGCGATGAACGTGCAGGGCTCACTCTCGACGACATCAAAGCTCACTACCACGGCATCGTCTCGCCGGCGCCGCTCCTCGAATCCATCGAGTTGGGTCACCCGGAAGGGCTCGACGCCCGCGACCGCGACATCCTTATCGAATGGCTGCGTGGAGACCCCGCCAATCTCAGCCCGAACTACGACAATCTCGACCTCGGCGCCGACGCGCCCGCCGAGGTCATCGCCGTGAGTTGCCTCAATTGCCACGCCCGGTCATCGAGCGGCGCAGACGCTGCACCCGAGATACCTCTCGAATACTGGGACGATGTGGCCTCTCTTGCGGTCAGTCGCGATGTACAGCCTGTCCCGCTGGAGATTCTTGCCGCGTCAACGCACACGCACGCGCTGGGCATGTCGGCGATCAGCGCCGTTATCGCGCTTCTCGGATTCCTGACCAGCTGGCCGCGACGCTTCGTCGGAGCAGCGGTGGCGATGACTGGCGTCGGCCTGGTACTCGATCTCTCGGGGTGGTGGATCACACGCAGCGTGGCCGACTACGCGGTCGTCGTGGCTGCGGGCGGCGCGATGTACACCGTCGGCATGACGCTCATCGCCCTGATGGTGCTTGCTGACCTCTGCATGCCCCGAGGCGCAACGGCAGCGGCTCAGAGCTGATCGAGTACACGCTCGAGCAACCGTTTCGTCGCAATGATTCCCTCGTGTTCGCTGAGCCTTGAGCCTTCGTATTCGATGCCGATCCAGCCGCGGTATCCCGCGTCTTCGACGATGCGCATCATTTTCAGGAAATTGGTCGAGGACTCGTTTCCTTCGGCGTCAAAGTCGTGCGACTTGGCGCTCACCGCCTTCGCGTAGGGCATCATCTGCTCGACGCCTAGATAGCGGTCGTACCACGACTCGGGGTCGTCCGCACTGTCCCAGTCCATGCAGAAGTTCCCGAAGTCGGGCAGTGTGCCGCAGTTCTCAAGCCCGACGCGCTCAAGCACCCCGGCGAGCCAGGCGCCGTTGGAACTCAGACCGCCGTGGTTCTCGACGATCACGTTGAGGCCGAACCCTTTCGCCAGCGTCGCCAGCCGATACAGTCCGTCCGCGGCTAGCGCCTGCTGCTCTTCATAGCTCCCCCGGCTTGCGGCGTTCACGCGGATCGAATGGCACCCCAACGCCGCAGCAGACTCGAGCCATCGCACATGACCATCGATGGCGTCTCCCCGGCGTTCTTTATCCGGATTACCCAAGTCACCGACTCCATCGCACATGATCAGTAATATTTCGACGCCTGCGTCACCCGAACGCTTTTTGAGATTGCGCAGCCAGACCCGGTCTCGCGCTTTATCAGCGAAGAAACTATTGACCAACTCAACTGCGCCAACCCCATACCGCTCGCGCGCCACACATGGGAAATCCAGAGGCTTCAGCTCTCCGGCGAATAATGCGCGGTGCAGCGACCATTGAGCAAGAGAGATCCGAAACTCACCGCCGCCTTGCATCGCGAACAGGTGTGGCGCGGCCAGACCGCATGCCGCCGCGCCGAGCATGCTGGCCCCGAAGGCGCGCCGAGATATGCATTGATCGCTCATACTGACCCTCCTCCACGCAGCAGGATATCGCGTTCGCGATCGATGACCCGCGCCGCCCGCAACGCATCGTTGATTGTCACCGGGCACGGTGTAGGCTCAACAATCGACTTAATCAACGCGTGAAGCTCAGGTTCGTAGCCATCGCTGACGGATGATTCAACCGTGGTCACACGCTCGCCTTCTATGATCCGAAGCGGTGTGCGTTCGCTCGAATCGAATACCATCGTAGCCCGCTCGAAGTTGATGATGAAACTCATCCGGAACCCAGCGCCGGGCTGCTGATCCCACGCCGCTTCAGCAGCCACATGATCGGGTCCATCCTTGAACGTGTAACTCCCCGTCACATGCATCAAGTTGCCCACCGCGTGCACACTCGACGGCTCACCGAAGCAATGCAGGATGAAATCCACATCGTGAAGGTGCAGATCGACCAGCGCACCGCCGCTCTGGCTCGTATTTCCATAGAACTCGTGGTTCCATCCCGGCATCGAACCGAGGCGACGGAATGTCGCGCTTTGCACGCGTCCGTGTCGCCTATCTCGCACTCGCTCTACAAGATCGATCCAGCCCGGCCAGAAACGTATTACGTGCGCCGGCATGCACCGCTGCTCCGGATATCGCTCCGCGCACTCGGCGAGCGGTTTGATCTCGCGTTCGGTGAGCGCGAGGGGCTTCTCGACGAAGACATGCTTCCCTGCTTCCAATGCACGGATGGCCATCTCGATGTGAAGCGGCGTTGGCGTGGCCACAACGACCAATCCAACGTCATCGTCGCGTAGCATATCTGCGTACGCAGGTGCGATCCGTGGCACACATCCGCGTGGCCATCCGTCATCTGCGTCCTCAATGTTCCCCGCGTCGCTGCCTTCAGTGAGATCATCCAGCGAACTCACACCCGGAGAACACACAGATACAAGCCGGCATGAGACGCCTTGTTGTGCAAGTCGGAAGGCGTTGAGCGCATGACGCCGCCCCATGAACCCCATCCCAATGATGCCAACGCCGACCGCGCTCACCGCCGGATCTCTCGATGAAACCGGTCGATCACACGAAGAGCGGTGTTCATATCCCCTACCCGATCTTCCCCGGCCTCACGCTCGACCATCAGATCGATCGGCCTCTCGGATTGTTCCAGCACCCGCATAAACGCAGCCCAATCCACTGCCCCGTCGCCGACTGGAACCTCCGCCCCCCACTCCCCGGGTACTTTCGGCGGAATCGCGTCTTTCACATGGCACTGCACGACGCGCGGCAGCAGCGCCTCAAACGCATCGATCGGGTCGCCGCTCCCATAAAGCAGCATGTTCGCGGGATCGAAATTCACACCCGCACCCTCGACGTCGAGCGCTGCAAGCAACCGCAGCGTGTCCTCCGCGCTCTCGTGCCCTGTCTCGAACCCGACCCGGACACCCCGATCCATAAAAATCGACACGATCTCGCGGATGCGCTCCACCATGGCGGATTCAAGCGCACTGTCGGCTCGAACGAACGCCCCCGCGTGCATCGTGACCAAGGACGCATCCAACGTGCTCGCGATCCCCGCAGCCCGTTCCGCTCTCGCGCGGTTCTTGTCCCACGTCACGTCGGGTGCGAACCCGCCGGTGCGCCGGATTGAGTCCGGGGTGGTGTAGTCCTCCCCCACCGGCGCAAACATCACCGAACTGATCTCGACCTCCGAGGCGGAAAGCGCCTCAAGGGTCGTGGCCTCGTCCCATGCCCTGTCGATCATCGGATCCAGCGCGAGCTGCACTACCCCACACCCGAGCTGCCCCCGGACCGTACCGGCGAGCTCCGATGCGTCGCCGCTGAGGAGCGACCACGAGCACACGCCAACCCGCCGTGATGAAGCCTGCGATGCCTCCGACATCGCCGAACCCTACCTGCGACCCGCGGAGCGAACAACACCGCCTTGACTCCGTCTGCCTGTCATCGCGACGCGCTCTATACACTGGCGGGATGAGCAGACGAGCAGCCATCATCGCCTCCCAAAGGACCCCGGTCGGACGCTACGGCGGCGCCCTCGCGTCGATCCGCCCGGACGACCTGGCCGCGCACGCGATCCGTGGGGTGATCGAGCAGAGCGGCGTGGATCCGAGCCTGATCGAGGACGTGTACTTCGGCGCCGCGAACCAGGCGGGTGAAGACAACCGCAACGTCGCCCGCATGGCCGCCCTACTTGCGGGGCTGCCCGAGAGCGTGCCCGGCTCGACGGTCAATCGCCTCTGCGCATCGGGTCTCGAAGCGGTGAACATCGCAGCCCGGATGATCGAGACGGATCACGGCGACGTCTTCATCGCCGGTGGTGTCGAGTCGATGAGCCGGGCGCCTTACGTCCTGAGCAAGTCAGAGACAGCGTACGGGCGCGGGCAGGAGACCCACGACACTTCGATCGGTTGGCGATTCGTCAACCCGCGGTTGTCAGAGTTGCATCATCCCTATTCCATGGGCGAAACCGCGGAGAACGTCGCGAGGAAGTTTGGCATCTCACGAAAGGATCAGGACGTATTCGCTCTACGAAGCCAGCAGAAATGGGCCGCGGCGCACGAGCGAGGACTCTTCGCGGATGAGCTTCTTCCGGTAGAAGTCCCGCAGGGTAAGGGCGAGGCGATTGTGGTGGATGTCGACGAACACCCACGTCCTGACACGACGGCGGAGAAGCTCGCGAAACTACGCCCCGTCTTTGCAAAGGACGACGCGGGCACGGTGACCGCCGGTAACTCATCCGGAGTGAACGACGGCGCCGCAGCACTGCTGATTGTTGAAGCAGAAAAGGCAAAATCGCTCGGGCTCGAACCGCTCGCCTATGTCGGCGCCAGCGCCGCGGCGGGCGTTGATCCGGCCTACATGGGCATCGGCCCGGTCTTCGCGATCCGCAAAGCGCTCGATCGCGCCAAGCTCAACCTGAGCGACATCGGCCTCGTCGAACTCAACGAAGCCTTCGCGGCCCAGTCGATCGCGTGCGTGCGTGAGCTTGGGCTCGCCGAAGATAAAGTAAACCAGCAGGGCGGCGCCATCGCCATCGGACACCCCCTCGGCTGCAGCGGCACCCGCCTTGCCACAACGATTGTTCATCAGATGCGCCGCGGCGGGATCGAACGCGGCGTCGCGTCGCTCTGCGTGGGCGTCGGGCAGGGCCTCGCGACAGTCTTCGAGCTGGCCTAATCGCTGCCCGCCTCAATCCATACTGCTGATCTTCTCCAGCCCCTCAGCGATCGCCCCGACCAGCGCGTCGATCTCCCCCTCGCCCATCGCTGTCGAGAGCGCCGCGGTGCAGGTGTTGATCATCAGGAAACCCGACTCGTACAGATGGTCCAGCATCGCCTTGAGCCGCGCCGCCTCGTTCGCCGCCAAATACGCCTCACGGAAGTTCCCCGGCGGGCTCGCCTTCATGTGCAGGCGGAACATCGAGCCTGTGCCGGTGACGCAGGCTGTGGCGCCGGCCGCCTCGATGGCTTCCGTGACGCCCGATCGCGCTCGCTCGCTCAATGTGTTGACGCGCGACACCGCGTCGCTGTCGAAGTGCTCCATCGCCACGCGCCCCGCGGTGGTGCTGATGGGATTCGCTGAGAACGTCCCCGAGAGCGGGAAGATGAAGTTCTCGCCGCGCGGGTTCATGAGCTCCATGACCTCTGCGCGCCCAGCGACCGCGCCGATCGGGAACCCACCGCCGATGGCCTTGCCCAGCGCCGTCAGATCCGGCGTCAGGCCGTAACGCGTTTGCAGCCCGCCGAGTTCGCTGCGGAAGGTGATGACCTCATCCAGCACCATCAGCGCGCCATGATTGTTCGTCCAGTCGCGGATTGCTGTCACAAACTCCGCGCTCGCGGGCTGCAACCCCACGCGGTGCGGCATGAGATCAAGCAGCACACACGCGATGTCGCCCGCATGCTCATCGAGCAGCGCGACGGCGCGCTCGGGGTCATTGAATGGCAGGATCACCACATCATCCAGCGCCCGCTGTGGCGTCCCGCGCACCAGCGGCACGCTGCGCGGATGATCCACATCTCCCCACGTATCAGGCCCCGGCGCCTGGCTCGCCTCGGCGTAGTCATACCCGCCGTGATACGCGCCCTCGACCTTTGCGATCTTGGGCCGCCCCGTGAACGCCCGCGCTCCCTTGAGGCATACCATGATCGCCTCGGTCCCCGAGTTCACGAAGCGCACACGATCGAACGATGGCGAGCGCGCGCACAACGCTTCTGCAAAATCAACCTCGGCTTCGGTCGCCATCATGAACGCCGAGCCGCGTGAGAGTTGTTCAGTGACCGCTCCGACGATCGCCGGGTGCGCGTGCCCATGAATCAGCGAGCACATATTGTTCGAGAAATCAAGACGCGTCACGCCTTCGAGGTCAGTAATCCGGCACCCCTCACCCCGATCGGCGTATGGCGGGTGCGGCGTGCGCAGCACGGTGTTCCGACTCACCCCCCCCGGCATCACCCGCTGCGCCCGCTCGTAAAGATGCGAGCTCTTCGTATCGGTGGCAGGAGTTGTCATGGTCAGTGAGCCTCGGCGCTTTCATCCGCGGGGATCAGCGCCGCTCCGGTGCGCTCGCGCACATACTCAAACGAAACCCCCGGGCTCAACTCGATCACCTTGAATCCTTCCGAAGTGACTTCGATCACCGCAAGGTCGGTGTAGACCCTCGTGACTACGCCGAGACCCGTAAGCGGGAACGTACATCGCTCGACCAGCTTGGGCTCGCCGGTCTTGGTGGTGTGCTGGGTGATGACGAAGATGTTTTTCACACCTGCGCACAGATC
The DNA here is from genome assembly GCA_965227605.1 of Phycisphaerales bacterium. Lineage (GTDB taxonomy): Bacteria > Planctomycetota > Phycisphaerae > Phycisphaerales > UBA1924 > CALNYS01. Next base: position 2,609,166 of record OZ245745.1, read on the forward strand.
CATCGCCCCACCAACAGCGGGGATCGCGCCCGGCGCCCCCGTTGACCAATTCGCCAGATCGCCGTTCTGCGCGACCTGCAGCGCGCCGAGCACGCACAGATCGATATGCCCGCCGCGGATCATCGAAAAGCTGTCGGCGTGGTGGAAGTACGCCGCGCCGGGGATCGCCGTCACCTGTCGCTTGCCCGCGTTGATGAGCTCGGGATCACCCTTACCCTCCGCGGGCGACGGACCCATGCCGATCATGCCGTTCTCAGTGTGGTAGATAACGGTTCGACCCTCGGGCACGAACCGCGCTACTAGCTCCGGGATGCCGATACCCAGATTCACATACCACCCGTTCGGGATATCGAGCGCGAGGCGTTCGGCCATCTGCTCGCGGGTGCGACCGATCTGTTCGCCGGCAGCGCTCATGGGTACGTCGCTCCCGCTTCGATGAGCTCCGACTCGTGCGCGGGCTCGGCGACCTCGACGACGCGCTCAACGAAGATCCCCGGTGTTGCCACCGTTTCTGGGTCCATCTCGCCCGCCTCTACAACACGCTGGGCTTGCACAATCGCGACATCAGCCGCCATCGCCATGATCGGCCCGAAATTCCGCGCCGTCTTGTTGTAGACAACGTTGCCGTACGCATCAGCGACGCGCCCTTTGATCAATGCGAAGTCAGCGCGAAGACCATGCTCTAAAAGAAAATCGCGACCGTTGAATGCCCGCGTCTCCTTGCCCTCAGCCAGCGGTGTACCGACCGCCGCGGGCGTGTAGAACGCCGGGATGCCCGCGCCCCCCGCGCGGATGCGCTCCGCCAGCGTCCCCTGCGGCACGAGTTCCAGCTCGCACTTGCCCGCCCGGTACAGCTCAGGGAACACCGTCGAGTTCGCCGTGCGTGGGAACGAGCACACCGCCTTGCTCACGCGACCGGCCTTCAGCAACGCCGCCAGCCCGACCTCGCCGCTGCCCGTGTTGTTGCTCACGATGGTGAGGTCCGAAGCCCCCTGATCGATCAGCGCATGGATCAGCTCGATGGGGCTGCCGGCCTCGCCGAACCCCCCCACCATCACCACCGCGCCGTCGAAGACATCGGCGACCGCCTCACCCTCGCTCGCTGCTCGCTTGTCGATCATCGCCCAGCACGCTCCGCGTTCACGCGTGAATCACATGCAGCCACTGCGCAGGTTCGGCATCGACGACACCGGCGCCTGCCCGGGCTTGGTCACGCGCGAGTAGTCGTACAGACCCGCCTCATCAAAGAGCACACGGTCGTCGTACCCGTCGAACCACACCGCGTCCGGGTTGCGCCCGACGATGCACACCTTGCCCAGCTCCGGCGCGTCGCCCGCGTTGCGCAGAAGCTTGAAGACCACCACGCCGTTCTCCGCGCCCTTGAGCCCCGGGATCGGCTCGTTGGTGACCGCCGCCACCTCCGTCTTGCCCTTGTAGTGCGTGATCGAAAGCCGCGCGTGCTTCTCGATGCCGCTCAGACCCTTCTGCGACTCGTTCAGAATCTGCCACGCTTTCTCGATCGGGATATTGAACGCCTTGTACGCCACGATGTCGCGGCCGCAGAAGAAGTAATGATTCTCGCCACCCACGCGCTTGAACTCACGCTGCAGAACCCGCAGCGCGTCCGCGTCGTCGTTGATGCCCTTGATGATCGGCGCCTGGTTCTCGACCGTCAGCCAGCCGCGCGAGACAAGGTTGTTCATCGCCTCGCCCGTGTCCGGCACCCACTGCTTGAACCCCTGCGCGTCCTCGACGTAATTCCCTTCAGCGTCCTTCTGCAGGATCTCGTCCGGGTGCTCGAAGTGCAGCATGAAGTGCAGCCCGACCTGCGGGTAGTTCTCGTGGAAGTCGTCGAGCATCTTCAGGAACGCCGCGTCGAAGCGTTTCGGGAAGAACGCCATCTCCTTCGTACCGATGCGGATCGATTCCACGCCCGACTCAGCCAGTGCCGCCAGCCACGCCGCGATCTTCTTGTTGTTCAGCACCATCGGGTCGCCGCCCGACAGCAGGATCTCCCGCAGCTTCTCGCGCCCCGACTCCGGGTGACGCCCGCCGTTGTTGGCGACCTGCTCGTTGTGCGCCCGGATGTACGCCGTGATCTCGGGGATCTGCGCCAGTCCCTTCTTCGCGACGGTGCCGTCCTGGCGCTCGATTTCCTTGCGCGCGATCAACTCCTCGCGGTAGCAGAACCGGCAGTGCGCCGAGCACGTCGAGATGACGTACATCAGCCCCATCTCGTACTTGTGCAGCAGCCCCTCGCAGGGGGCGTAGTCCATCTGATTGCCCGGGTCCTCGGAGCCGGCCATGTCCTGCGTCTCGTCCGGGCTCGCCTTGACTATCCGCTGGATCGACGGGCTCTTCTTCGCCAGCTCGTAGTAGTGCCGCGTGATCTTCACCGGCATCCGCGACTCGACGTCCTGCTTCGTGCCTTTGAGCACCCGCAGCTGCACGATCTCGTCCGAGCTGTAGAAGTCCATCATGTCCTCGGGCGCCTTCTCATCGAAGAAGGGGCCGAGGCCGTTGATGATCTCCCGCTTGTACGGCGGGTCCTCCACGCGGGACAGGAAAGCTTCTTCACGCTCGGTGGGCACGTAGGGCTTGGGCTTAATCACGGGAACTCCGTCGGCAAAACCAGTGGGCGGGCACGAGACAGATGTTGTAACAGAGTGTACAGTTGCACAAACCCTTTGCAACAGAAAGTTCAGAAGGAGCCGCCCCCGGTGTCCATCCAGGATCTCATCGCGGCCCGCGGCGCCAGCCTCACCCCCACCGAACGCCGGATCGCCACGGTCGTTCTCGACGACCCAACACGCCTCGCCTTCGGCACCGCCGCGGACTTGGCCCACCTGGCCCAGACCAGCGCCCCCTCTGTGGTTCGCTTCGCCGCCAAGCTGGGCTTCGATGGCTACTCAGCCCTCCAGTCCTGGGCCCAGGAGGGCGTCTCCCGCCAGCTCTCAAGCCCCAGCGAACGCATCCGCCACCATGACGAGCGCGCCGCGCTCCGCGCCGGGGTTGAGTCCGCCGTCTCCCGCGTCTTCGAGGCCCTGAGCCCCGAGCGCCTCGCCACGCTCGCCGCGCCCATTGCCCAAGCCCGCAACGTCTACATCCTCACCGGCGAGACCTCGACCGCCGGCGCCCGGGTCCTCCACAGCGGTCTCTCCATGATCCGCCCGAGCGTCACACTGGTCATGGAACACTCCACCGGGCGCGACCTCGCCGGCGCCGCCCGGGGCGACGCGTGCATCGTCTTCGACTTCGCCCGCTACCGGCGCAGCTCCGTGACAAGCGCGCGAACGCTCAGCGAGATCGGCGTCGATCTCGTCGCCATCACGGACGGCCCGCTCTCACCGCTCGCCGAACTCACCCCTCACTGGTGCGAGCTGAGGATTCCCGCGGTCGGCCCCTTCGACAGCTCGGTCCCCGCGGTCATCGCCGCCGAACTGCTTGTGGCGCAAACAGCCGAAGAGCTCGGCGAAACAACCCATGATCGGATCCATCAACTCGAACAGGTCTGGCGGGACTCACAGACATACCTGTGAGGCTATTCCTTGCCCCAGGCCGCTCCACATCACCGAAACATCGCATTGCGCGAACACGACAAGGCCCGCCGAAACTCCCAAGGGCCTCGAATCATCCACGCTGTTGTGTTCGTTGCTACTCATCGTGTTGGCCACTATCCGACGAACGTTTACACGATTTCCATATAATGGCTCAACACCTATGCCACGGAGGTCGTCATGGCGCCCGTCAGAGAACCCTTTAACCTGATGCGTTGGATCGAGGAACACCGGGACGAGTTCAAACCGCCGGTGATGAACAAGCAGTTCTACTCGGAAGCCGACGACGTCATCGTCTTCGTCTCCGTGGGCCCCAACAACCGCAACGACTACCACGTCAACCCCACCGAAGAGCTCTTCTATCAGCTTGAGGGCGACATCGCGGTGAAGATCCGCCCGCCCGACGGCTCCCCCCCGCGACACGTCGTGATCCGCGAGGGTGAGATGTGGCTCTGCCCGCGCCAGGTCCCCCACCGCCCGCAGCGACCCGAGGGCACCATCGGCCTGATCGTCGAGTTCCCGCGCGTCGTCGACGGGAAGACCTACGACGACGGGCTGCGTTGGTACTGCGAGGAGTGCGACGCGCTCGTCCACGAAGCCAGCTTCCGCCTCACGCACATCGACGAGGACCTGCACAAGGTCATGGACGGCTTCTGGGGCGGGCCCGAGAGCGGGCGCACCTGCCCTGAATGCAAATCCGTCATCGAACGCGCCGGCGAGTTCACCCTCGCGGACGTCAAGGCCTAAGCCCCGCGGGATGACGCACCCCATGCACAAGATCGATATCCACACCCACATCCTCCCCCCAGGCTGGCCCGATATGCGCTCCAAGTACGGACCCGGGCGCTTCGTGGATTTCGAGCCAATCCTCGACGAGGGCACGGGCTGCACCTGCGGCGCCCACCTCTCCATCGAGGGAGAGCACTTCCGCACGATCAAGCCCAACTGCTTCGACCAAGACGCCCGCCTGAAGGACATGGACGAAACCGGCGTGAGCGTCCAGGCCCTGAGCACCGTGCCCGTCATGTTCAGCTACTGGGCCAAGCCGCAGCACACGGCGGATCTCTCGCAGATGCTCAACGACCACATCGCGGGGCTGTGCCGAGATCACCCCAAGCGCTTCGTCGGGCTGGGCACCGTGCCGCTGCAGGATCCCGACCTCGCGATCAAAGAACTCGAGCGCTGCGTCAACGACCTCGGCATGCGCGGCGTCGAGATCGGCTCCCACGTCGATCGCCCCGGCGCCGAAGACTGGAATCTCTCCGAACCAGCGCTCGCGCCCTTCTTCGAGGCGTGCGAGCGCCTCGGCGCCGCGGTCTTCGTCCACCCCTGGGACATGATGGGCCAGAGCCAGATGCGCAAATACTGGCTGCCGTGGCTGGTGGGGATGCCGGCGGAAACGGCCCGCGCGATCTGTTCCATGATCTTCGGCGGTGTCTTCGATCGCTTCCCCAACCTCCGCGTCTGCTTCGCCCACGGCGGCGGCACGTTCCCATACACCATCGGCCGTATCGAGCACGGTTACCGCTGCCGCCCAGACCTCGTCGCCGTTGATGAATCGAACAACCCATGGTCCTACCTCGCTGATCACGGCCGGCCGGCGCGGTTCTATGTGGACGCCCTCGTCCACTCGCGCAACGCGCTGCGCTACCTTATCTCGATGATGGACGAACGCCGCATCTGCATGGGGTCGGACTACCCATTCCCGCTGGGTGAAGAGCGCCCCGGCGCGATGATCGACTCGATGTATGACCTCACCTACCGAACCAAACAGCTTCTGCTCGCTGCCAACGCACTCGAGTTCCTTGGGATCAACCCAGCCGATCTGGGCATGGACGACATCGAGAAATCGCCCTACCCCATCGAGAAGCTGCAGGCGTAAGGCGCCGCTCCGACGGTAGGATGGCGGGATGACGATCTCGTCCGTCGATACCTCCGAACAAAACGCCCTCGTGCTCGACAGCGCCGACCCGCTCAGCCCGCTGCGTGAGAAATTTCTGATCCCGCTGCGCAACGGGCGCGAAGTCGTCTACATGACGGGCAACTCGCTCGGCTGCCAGCCACGCGCCGTGCGCGAGCGCATGAATGACCAACTCGAAGACTGGGCCCGCCTCGGCGTGCTCGGTCACGAAGACGCCCGCGACCCGTGGCTGCCTTATCACGAGTGGTTCCGCGAGCCGCTGGCGGCGCTCGTCGGCGCCAAGACGCACGAAGTCGTCGCGATGAACACGCTGACGGTCAACCTCCACCTCCTCATGGTCAGCTTCTACCGCCCCACCGCTGAGCGCTACAAGATCGTGATCGAGGACAGCGCCTTCCCCTCAGACTCCTACGCCGTGCAGAGCCAGGCTCGCTTCCACGGCTTCGATCCTGACGACGCCATCATCCGCCTGACGCCGCGCGAAGGGGAGCACGCGCTCCGCACCGAGGACATCGAGGCGCTGCTCGAGCGCGAGAGTGAGAGCATCGCGCTCTTCCTGATGGGCGGCGTGAACTACCTCACCGGCCAGTGGTTCGACATGGAGCGGATCACCGCGTCAGCACGCACGAAAGGATGCGTCGTCGGGTGGGACCTCGCCCACGCCGCGGGCAACGTGCCGCTCAGCCTGCACGACTGGGGTGCCGATTTCGCTTCGTGGTGTCACTACAAGTACATCAACGCCGGGCCGGGAGCCGTCGCGGGCGCCTTCGTGCACGAGCGCCACGCGAAGACGGACCTGCCGCGCTTCGAGGGCTGGTGGGGCAACGACCCGAGCGAACGCTTCAAGATGGTCAAAGACTTCGTGCCGAAGCCCGACGCCGACGCCTGGCAACTCTCGAACCCGCCGATCTTCTCGATGGTCCCGCTGAAATCATCACTCGAGATCTTCCACGAGGTGGGGATGGAGCGCCTGCGCGAGAAATCGGTCGCGCTCACCGGCTACTTCGAGTCGCTGCTTCGCGAGCGGTGCGGCGATCGGGTGCGCATCGTGACCCCTTCCGATCCATCGATGCGTGGCGCCCAGCTCTCGCTGATCGTTGACAGCGCTCCACACGGCATGAAGGACAGGCTCCTCAAGCACGGCGTCATCGTCGATTTCCGCGAACCCAATATCATCCGCGCGGCGCCGGCGCCATTGTATGTCTCGTATCACGACGTCTGGCGTTTCGTCGATGTGCTCGCGCGCCTTCTGGAGAAAGGTTGATGGCGAAGCAGCACGTCCTGATCGTCGGCAGCGGACTCGCCGGCGGGCTGCTCGCGTGCATGCTGGCTCGCCGCGGGTACCGCGTGTCGATGCACGAGCGCCGCCCGGACCCCCGCGCCGCCGGCTTCATCGGCGGACGCTCGATCAACCTGGCCCTCTCGTGCAGGGGCATCACAGCGCTCGAGCGTGTTGGGCTCGCCGAAGCGGTGCTCTCGGACGCCGTGCCGATGCCCGGGCGGATGATGCACAGCGAAACCGCCGAACTCACCTACCAGGCCTACAGCAAAGACCCAACCGACGTAATCAACTCCGTCTCCCGCTGCGCCCTCAACATCACCCTGCTCAACGCCGCGGAAGAAGCCGGCGCCGAGCTTCACTTCGCCACACGCTGCCTCGACGCCGACCTCGACGCGCCCGCAGCAATCATGCACGACGAAGCAACAGGTAAAGAGAAACGCCAGGAATGCGACGTGCTCATCGGCGCCGACGGCGCCTTCTCTGCCGTGCGCGGACGCATGCAGAAGACCGACCGCTTCGACTACAGCCAGTCCTACCTCAGCCACGGCTACAAAGAACTCACCATCCCGCCCGCGGTCGAGTGCGCCGTCGATCCAAACAAATACGACGGCTTCGCGTTGCACCCGAATGCTCTGCACATCTGGCCCCGCGGCGGCTACATGATGATCGCCCTCCCCAACGCGGACCGCAGCTTCACCTGCACACTCTTCTGGCCCTTCAAAGGCCCGCACAGCTTCGAAGCGATCTCAGAGCGCAACGATGTCCTCCCATTCTTCAACGGACACTTCCCCGACGCCGTCCCACTGATCCCCTCGCTCGTTGACGACTTCATGACCAACCCCATCGGCTCGCTAGCGACTATCCGCTGCGATCCATGGCACGTGCAACACCGCGTCGTGCTGCTGGGCGACGCGTCGCACGCGATCGTGCCGTTTTACGGCCAGGGCATCAACGCCGGGTTCGAGGACTGCCGAGTGCTCGACGAGATGATCGAACAGCACAACGGCGACTTCGACGCCATCCTCCCCGCCTTTTCAGAAGCCAGAAAGCCACACGCGGACGCCATCGCTGACCTCGCGCTCGAGAACTTCGTGGAAATGCGCGACCGCGTCGCTGACCCCGCGTTCCTCGCCCGCAAGAAGATCGAGCACGCGCTGCACGCGATCGACCCACAGCGCTTCACACCGCAGTACAACCTGGTGAGCTTCACGAACACGCCCTACGCCGAGGCCCGCGAAGAGGGCGCCCGCGTGATCGCTCTCGCCGAGCGCATCCTCGAATCAGTCGGTGTCAACGAAACTCGCAAGACCGCGAGCGAAGCACTCGAGCAGCGCGTGCGTACTCAGCTCGCGGAATCATCATGATCTATGACATCAGCCCGCCAGTAACGCCCGACACCCCGGTTTTCCCAGGCGACACCCCCCTGTCGCGCGAGATGCTCCGCGACATGAAGACCGGCGACGCTCTTACCCTCTCCACGATCCGAGCCACCTGCCACCTCGGCGCCCACGCCGACGGACCCAACCACTACGACACGAACGGGCGTTCGATCGACGAGCAGCCGCTGGAGCATTACCTCGGGCGCTGCCAGGTGATCGATGTTCACGTGCAACGCGCCGACCAGACGCGCATCCAACCCCAACAGCTCGCGCAGGACATCACAGAAAAACGCGTACTCCTCAATACCGCCACATGGCCCGACCCAACCAAGTTCAACAATAACTACGCGGGTCTGTCGATCGAACTCATCGAGACACTCGCGGCGGCAAACGTCATCACCGTCGGCGTTGACACCCCCAGCGTCGACACCGCCTCATCCAAAGACCTCCCAGCCCACCGCGCGATCGCGAAGCACGATATCGCCATCCTTGAGTACCTCGACCTCAAGGATGTCCCCGCCGGCGTGTACGAGTTGATCGCGCTCCCCCTCAAGCTCGTCGGGTTCGACGCCAGCCCGGTCCGCGCCATCCTGCGCACGTTCGGCTAACCCCGCACGACCGCGACGACCTTCACCTCCACCGCGATCGGCGCGTTGCCACCCCGCGGCAGCCCCTTGATCTCGATCGTCGTCCGCGCCGGGTTCGGCTTGCCCTCGCCGGCGAAATACTCCGCGTAGACACGGTTGTACACCTTGAAGTCACGCTCCATATCGGTGAGAAACACCAGCACATCGACGATGTCATCCCACGACCCGCCCGCGTCTTCGAGCACCGCCCGCACGTTGTCAAAGCACGAACGGCACTGCGCCTCCACGTCGTAGTCAACCATGTTCTCATCGTCATCGAGCGTGACGCCCGGGATCGACATTGAACCCCGAACACGCGGCCCGACGCCCGAAAGAAAAAGCAACCCGCCAGCACGCTTGGCGTGGGGGTACGCGCCTACAGGCTCCGGCGCACGCTGACTGTCGATCCGTTGATCTGTCAAGAATGATCTCCGAGTGTAATGCACACGTTGGTCGGTTCGGTGAAGAACCGCAGCGCCTCGCGCCCGCCCTCACGCCCAACGCCGGACTGCTTCGCCCCTCCGAAAGGCGTGCGCAGGTCGCGAACCATCCAGCAATTGACCCAGACGATGCCCGAGTCAAGCCGGGCCGAAACACGATGCGCACGATCAACATCCCGCGTCCAGACCATCGCCGCGAGGCCGTATGGAGTGCCGTTGGCGATCTCAACCGCGTGCGCCTCATCATCAAAGGGCGTCACCGTGACAACAGGCCCAAAGATCTCTTCCTGCTGCACATCGCAAGACGGATCGAGCCCCGTAATGACAGTTGGCTTGTAGAAGTAACCCCGCGCGCACCGCCCGGACATCTCGGCGCGCTCGCCGCCGCAACGAACCTCACCCCCCAAACCGCGTGCAGCATCGACAGCCGCCTCAACCTTCCGCAGATGTGGCTCAGAAGTCAGCGCGCCAAACTCCGTGTCATCCTCGTTCGGATCACCCGGTTCAAAACGAGCGGCGCGCTCCACAAGCCGCTCGACAAATTCGTCGTGAACACTCTGCTCAACAAGCAAACGCGAACCACACAGGCAGATCTGCCCCTGGTTCGTAAACGCCGCCGTAGCAGCCGTCGGAACCGCCTTGTCGAGGTCGGCATCCGCAAAAACGATGTTCGGGTTCTTCCCGCCAAGCTCAAGGCTGACACGTTTGAGCATCTCGCCGGCACGGGCGCCAATCCACTGCCCCACGCGCGTCGATCCCGTGAACGAGATCGTCGGCACGCGCGGATGCCGCACGAGCGCCCCCCCCGCATCGTCGCCGGCCCCATGAACAATGTTCACCACACCCGCTGGCAGCCCCGCCTCGGCAACAAGCTCAGCCAGCAGATGAGCCGTCATCGGCGTCACCTCAGAAGGCTTGGCGACACAGGTGTTCCCCGTCGCGATCGCGGGCGCGATCTTCCAGGTCAGCAGGTAAAGAGGCAGATTCCACGGAGAAATAAGCCCCGCAACGCCGCGCGGCTTGCGTAGCGTGTAGTTCAGCGTGCGCGTGTCAGTGTGATGCGCCGCGCTCTCATCGTGCAGGATCGCCGTCGCAAAGAACCGCAGGTTGGACGCGGCGCGAGGAATATCAACACGCCGCGCGAGCGAAAGAGGCTTCCCGGTGTTCAGAGACTCTGCCCGGGCCAAACGCTCGTGATCGCGATCGATAAGGTCCGCCAGCCTGAGCATATGGCGCGAACGCTCCGCCGCCGGCGTCCCCGCCCACTCCGGAAACGCCCGCTCAGCGGCCTCGACAGCGTGTCCGATGTCGTGTTCATCCGAAGCAGGCGCTTGCGCGTAAACCTCACGCGTCGCCGGCTCCGTGACATCGATCCACGCGCCGGACCGCGGAAAACTGAACTCGCCATTGATGAAGTTGGAGAGCTGTTGCACGCGCGTAGTCTAAAGCACCGGCAGCCGACCGCCGTCAACCGGCAGGTTGATCCCGTTGATGTACCCCGCCTCAGGCGACGCCAGGAACGCGACCGCCGCCGCGATCTCCTCCGCCCTGCCGAGCCGACCCGCGGGGATCGAAGCGACCGCCTCGTCGCGCACCTGCTCCAGCGTCTTGCCCTGCTTCTCAGCCTTCGAGGTAAAAAGCTGCGTTAGCCGTGCGGTGTCGGTGAAACCCGGCAGCACGTTGTTGACCGTCACGCCGTAGGGCCCCAGCTCAGTCGCGAGCGTCTTCGCCCAGCTCGCAACCGCGCCGCGGATTGTGTTCGAGACACCCAACCCGGGGATCGGCGCCTTCACGCTGGTCGAGATGATGTTGATAACCCGCCCGTACTGCTCTGTCTTGAAGCCTGGGAGCAGCAACCGAACCAGATTCTGATTGTTCAACACATGCGCTCGAAAAGCCTCAAGAAAGGCGTCGGGCGCCGCGTCGATAATCGCCCCCCCGGGCGGCCCCCCGGTGTTATTGACAAGGATATGGAAAGGCCGATCGGCATCGATCGCCCCCCTCACCGCATGCTCGACCGCTCCGGGATCACCAAAGTCCGCGACCAAGAACCCGTGGCCCTGGCCATTCGACGCCGGCAGCTTATCCCGAACCATACGCAGACGCTCTTCATCGCGGGCGAAAAGGGTTACCGAAGCGCCGCGCTCAGCCAGCGCCATCGCAACCGCGTGGCCGATGCCCTGTGTAGCGCCGCAAACGAGCGCACGCACTTCGTTGAATGCTTCGATCATCGTGGCCTGGATCATACCGCGTGGATCAGCGGGTCAACCGCACCGCGTGCTGAAACCTCTTCCGAGGGTCCCGGTACACCGTCGCATGACTACATTTCACGCGTTGCGGAAGCACCGGTTTCAGTTCGCCGTGCTCCTGTCGATAGTGGCGTCAACCGCCTTCTCAGCGAAAGCACAGGAGAAGGCAAACGAAGATCATCCTGGCCTCCCCTCTCAATTTGTAGCGGCCAACGAGTGCTTTGAAACGACAGCCCATGCGATGGCCGGCTCCCTTCTTGTCGTTGACAAGTTCCAAGCCTCGGTTTCAGTCATCGATCTTCCGACGGGAGAGCTCGTCGCTCGCATTCCGGTTGGCCACGGCCCTCACGAACTCGCGGTGTCGCCCGATGAGACCTCGGTCCTCGTCACGAACTACGGCTTTACGTCCCTCTCGAACTCTGTCACATACATCGATCTCGACACGTTGAAACCCGTGTACACACACGAGTTCAAAGAACCGCGTCGTCCCCACGACATCTGGTGGACCGAAGGCAGCCGTGCCTGGATCAGCAGCGAAGGAACACAATCGGTCATCGAGTTCGATGTGGCAACAAAAGAGATCATGCGCGAGTACGACGTCGGTGAACCGACCGCGCACATGATCGCCCCTGACTTCGCCAAGAACCGCCTCTTTACGGCCAACATCCTCGCCGGCAGCGTCACCATGATTGACCTGAGCGCCCCACCACCCGGTGCGCCCGAAACCACAAAGCTCGGCGCGGCCGGCGAGGGTATCGCGCTGCATCATCGCCGTGATCAACTCTGGATCACCGACGGGCCGGGAAACGCTGTGCGCATCGTCGACGCCCAAACGCTCGAGGTGCTCGCCGAGCTGCCGTGCAAAGGGATGCCGCACCGGGTGCGCTTTACACTCGACGGCGACACCGCGCTTGTGAGCTGCCTGCTGACCAATGATATCGCCGTGTTTGATCTCGAAACAAGGAAGCTGGAATCAAGAATCCCGAACGACGCCGGCGCCGTTATCTCGTTTTTCCCCGCGCAGATCGGCGCGCCCCCGGACACGAGCCTACCCAGCGCGATCAGACTTCATCACGACAGACAGCACGCGTTCATCGCCAACATCAATTCCAACACCGTCACCGTGATTGATCTTCAGACCATGACCACCCGCGGCGTAATCCGGTGCGGTTTCGGCGCCGACGGCATGGCGATCACCCACCGCAGGTACGGCGATCATGCGCGTGATCGCGAAGAGTGACTCACTCTCACGGTCTGCCCGAACCCGAAGGCCGGTTGTCCTTCTCGAACTCCAGCAGCGCCTCTTCCCATCGAGCGACCGCCTCACCATTCTTCTCTGACGAATCAACTTTTAAGCGTCGGTCGCATACTTCGACGAGTTCTTCGAGCACTTTGCCTGCATCCACAACCTAGAGATCCACAGCACGCCTCACGCAGCTCGGACCCGACATGGGAGCCGCACGATGCTCCCAAGAGCTGCTGATGCCCCCGCGCTCCAGCAGAGTCATGCTCGGGGACATCTCGGGAGGCGGGCGTCCTGATGGCGCCTACATAATCCCAGCTCCGCGCCCGCATACTCTCCGGCGGAACGCTCGCCGACGACCTCACCGTCGCCGCGCTCCGCGCCGATCCACAGGCCTGATCTGCCCTGATACCGCAGTAATTTACGAGTGATCAAAAAATCAGCGGGTGCATACGATGCTAGGCTCTTCCGATGGAGCAAATCCGTGTTACTTGGGCGGGCGAGCGCGAGGCGCATGTCTTTGACCCAAACGTCAGCCCGACCGCGCTCTACAACGCGATCCTCGAAGCCGGCGTCAAGGGCGTTGCCGAGATCACACCCGGCTCCCGCACTGTGCAGATCCGTGTGGACGACGGCGCCGATCCGGAATCGATACTGACCTACGTCCGATCGATCGCACAGCGCTGCTCAGATGAACCCTCCAACCACGCGACGCGCGAACTTGAGATCCCGATCTGCTCCGACGCCGACCTTGCACCCGATCTTGAAGCAGTCGCCCGCAACGCCGGCCTCTCGCCCGAAGCCGCCGCCAATCTGCACGCATCAGGCAGGTACACCGTCCGCTTCCTCGGCTTCGCCCCGGGGTTCCCATACATCAACGGTCTACCCGAACCTCTGCGCACACCACGCCTCGACACGCCGCGCACGCGCGTCCGCGCAGGCAGCGTGGGCATCGCCGGCGACCGAACCGGCATCTACCCCCACCCCTCCCCGGGCGGCTGGCGCCTCATCGGTGCAACACCGCTCCGTCTCTTCAACCCCGCCCGGAACCCGCCCGCGCTCTTGGCCCCGGGCGACCGTGTCAGATTCCGGCGTATCAACCGAACTGAATTCGACGCGCTCGAGGCGGACGACGCCTGATGCCCCAACTCCGCGTAATCGAGCCGGGCATGTTCACCACCGTCCAGGATCTCGGACGCCCGGGACACGCCGCCATCGGTGTCCCACCCTCCGGCGCCGCCGACCCGCTCTCGCTGACGATCGCCAACCGCCTGCTCGGCAACTCCGACCACGCCGCCGCGCTCGAATGCACATTGATCGGTCCAAGCATTACGCTCGAATCCGATACATGGGTTTGCCTCGCCGGCGCGATGTGCCCCGGAGCCCACATCGAGGGAACCGGCGGACAACGCCCGCTGCCGTGGTGCGAGCCGACCCGTGTCCGAGCAGGCGAGCTGATCACGATCGGCGCCACCATCGATGACGCCCGCGCATACCTCTGCGTCTCCGGCGGACTCAACGTCCCGCCAATACTCAACAGCCGCTCCACGCTGGTTGGCGTATCTCTCGGGGGACACGAAGGACGAGCGCTCAAACAGGGCGATGCGCTCAGCCTGAACAATCCAACACACAAGCCTAAACCGCTCCCGGGCGCTCTCCACGACTGGCTCCGCCCCCACCTGCAGCGGCGCATATTCCGTGTCGCGCACTCACTCCACACCGATCGCTTCCCTTCCGTCGCAATCCAACAACTCACTTCCGATCAATTCACCGTCGGAGAGCAATCCGACCGCACAGGCATCCGCCTTCATGGCCCGACGATCTCACCACCTGAACACGCCGGCTCCTTCGAGTCCGAACCAACCGTCACCGGCAGCATTCAGATCGCAGGCGACGGCCGCCCGATCGTCCTCGGCCCCGACCGCCCCACCACCGGCGGCTACCCGCTCCTCGCGTGTGTTATCCGTACCGACCTGCCCGCGCTCGCAATGCTCCGCCCGCGCGGCACGCTCCGCTTCGAGCACATCTGCAGAGAAAAAGCGCGCCAACTCGCAACAGAACATCGCAGCGAGCTCGACCAACTTCTCCCTCCAAGCAATGACGGACCTTGTATATGAGTGATTCAGACCGCCAACCAACCATCGATCTCAACGCGGACTTCGGCGAGGCATCAACACCAGAACAACTCGCCATCGAAGATGCAGTGATCAAACACGTCACCTCAGTCAACATCGCCTGCGGCGGGCACGCGGGCGACGAAGCTTCAATGCGCCGCGCCGTTCAGGCCGCCAAGCGTCACGGTGTCGCGATCGGGGCGCACCCATCCTTCCCCGATCGCGCAAACTTCGGACGTGCGCACATCAACCTCGATCCCGCATCACTCCACGAGACGATCGCCGAACAGATCACAGCACTCCACACCATCGCGCTGTCGGAAGGCGTTTCGCTGTCCCATTGCAAACCGCACGGCGCCCTCTACCACGCAGCATCTGCAAAAGAGTCGGTAGCGATGGCTATCTATCAGGCATGCACCGCCCTCGACCCAGACCTTCGACTCATCGGCCAGGCAGGGTCTCAAGCCGTTGCGTGGTGGAGGGGACTGGGCGCCGAAGCCGCCGAAGAAGCATTCGCAGACCGCGTGTATGAATCAACAGGCCAGCTCCGCTCACGCACGCTTCCCAATGCGCTCATCACGCACCCGCAAACAGCCGCCGAGCAAGCGTGCCAAATCGCAACGACGCAGACAGTCCGCTGCGCCGACGGCGCGACCCTGCCGCTGAAAGCCGACACACTCTGCATTCATGCGGACACCCCCCACGCTGCCGACATCGTCGAAGAAGTCGCCCGGTCGCTCAAGGCCGCCGGCGTAAAACTCCATTTGCTCGATTAATCCACGCAACACGCTATTCTAATGATCGACCACAGACGTCGAAAAAAACACCGGTCGTAGGTCACACTGTATGTATGTGCATGTTCCTCAAATACTATGATATAGCGGTTGCTCCTTGAGCGCGACGAATCCAATAACGGAGCACAACCCCCATGCCGACAACTACGCCCGAGCACGACGAGCGTATCGCGAAAATGACCTTCGCTTCGGTGTACCCGCACTACGTGACAAAGGTCGAGAAGAAAGGCCGAACCAAAGAAGAGCTCCACCAAGTCATCAACTGGCTGACCGGCTTCGATGACAAAAAACTTGACGAACTCATCGAGAACGAAGCAACCTTCCAAGAGTTCTTCCAGGCCGCCACGCTCAATCCGAACGCGCACCTGATCACCGGCGTCATCTGCGGTTACCGGATCGAAGAGATCGAAACCGTCCTCACCCGCCAGACCAGATACCTCGACAAGCTCGTGGATGAACTCGCCAGGGGCAAGAAGATGGAGAAAATCCTCCGAACCGGGTAAGCAACCGGCCGCGATGGCTGATCTGGTATCCTGACGCAACGCCGGCAACGCTTGAAAATGCGAGCCGTAGAGCGAAAAGGAGATCACCAATGACCACGCTCTCCCCCAACACAGCAGACCTCGCCAAAGGCCCCTACAAGGACAACTACGGCAACTTCATCGCCGGCGTCTTCACCCCCGCCGCGAGCGGGAAAACATTCACCAACACCTCCCCTGTCCACGGCGGCCCCCTCTGCGAGATCGCCCGCTCCGAGGCCGCCGACGTCGAGGCCGCACTCGACGCCGCCCACGCCGCCAGAGCCAAGTGGGCCCGCACCTCCACGACCGAGCGCGCAAACATCCTGAACTCCATCGCGCAGGTCATGGAAGACAACCTCGAGCTCCTCGCCCTCGCCGAGACCCTCGACAACGGCAAGCCCATCCGCGAGACCACCCTCGCCGATCTCCCGCTCGCCATCGACCACTTCCGCTACTTCGCCGGCTGCATCCGCGCCCAGGAAGGCACGATGAGCCAGATCGACGACGACACCGTCGCGTACCATTTCCACGAACCCATCGGCGTCGTCGGCCAGATCATCCCTTGGAACTTCCCCATCCTCATGGCCACCTGGAAGCTGGCGCCCGCCCTCGCCGCCGGCTGCCCCGTCGTCCTCAAGCCCGCCGAGCAGACCCCAGCCTCCATCCTCGTCCTCATGGAACTCATCGGCGACCTGCTCCCCGCCGGCGTTGTCAACGTCGTCAACGGCTTCGGTCTCGAAGCCGGCAAACCCCTCGCGTCGAGCGAGCGCGTCGCCAAGGTCGCCTTCACCGGAGAGACCACCACCGGCCGCCTCGTCATGCAGTACGCCGCCGAGAACACCATCCCGGTCACCCTCGAGCTCGGCGGCAAGAGCCCCAACATCTTCTTCGAGGACGTGCTCGACGCAGACGACGCCTTCTTCGACAAGTGCCTTGAAGGCTTCACCATGTTCGCCCTCAACCAGGGCGAGGTCTGCACCTGCCCCAGCCGCGCCCTCATCGCCGAGTCCATCTACGACCGCTTCATGGAGCGCGCCCTCGAGCGCGTCGAAGCCATCGTCCAGGGCGACCCCCGCGAGCAGAACACCATGATCGGCGCCCAGGCGTCGAGCGAGCAGAAGGAAAAGATCCTCTCCTACTTCGACATCGCCCGTCAGGAAGGCGCGGAAGTCCTCGCCGGCGGCGCCGAAGCCGATATGCCCAGCGAACTCGCGGACGGCTACTACATCCAGCCCACGGTTCTCAAGGGCCACAACAAGATGCGCGTCTTCCAGGAAGAGATCTTCGGCCCCGTCGTTTCCGTCACGACCTTCAAGACGCCCGAAGAAGCGCTCGAGATCGCAAACGACACCCTCTACGGCCTCGGCGCCGGTGTCTGGTCACGCGACGCCAACACCTGCTACCGCTTCGGCCGCGCCATCGAAGCCGGACGCGTCTGGACCAACTGCTACCACCTCTACCCCGCCCACGCCGCCTTCGGTGGCTACAAGCAGTCCGGCATCGGACGCGAGAACCACCTCATGATGCTCCGTCACTACCAGCAAACGAAAAACATGCTCGTCAGCTACGACCAGAACAAGCTCGGCTTCTTCTAAGCCAAGCGTGAACGACCCACCGCGCGGCGCCGCTGAGCAGACGGCCCCGCGTCTTATGACAACACCAGAAGCCGCCCTTCCCCCCCGCGTCGTCGCCACCGACGCCGCGCAGGAACTCATCGCCGAGATCAAGACCGACCACCCCGACATCCTCTTCCACCAGTCCGGCGGCTGCTGCGACGGCTCGTCCCCGATGTGCTACCCCGCAGCGGAATTCCGAATCGGCGCTTCAGACATCAAGCTCGGTGAAGTCGCCGGCGTGAACGTCTACATCAAACGTTCCCAGTTCGAAGCCTGGAAGCACACCCAGCTCATCCTCGACGTCGTCCCGGGCCGCGGCGGCATGTTCTCCCTCGACAACGGACGCGAAAAACGCTTCCACATCAGGAGCCGCGCCTTCGATCCCACCGAACTCGCAGCGCTCGCAACGGCATAACGAGAAACGATCAGCGCAAACCGTAGATCCCGACCATGCGCTCTCGTACAGAAAATGGAACAGCCGCCACAGAAGCGGTGACGATCCAGACGACTCCCATGGGTGTTGCCAGGGAAAACATCAAGCGGCGCGATTCCCCGGAACGGTTCGCTCGGCGATAGCGCGCGCCATCAGCGCTCGGTTGCGCCGACGCGCGGCGAGTGCCGCAGGGACAGCAAGCGCCCCGTAAATCACAACCGGAAGCGCTGCCAGGATCGCAAGGTGATCGACGATATCCGGGCGACCGCCGACATCAAGCATCGAGCTACGAAGCAGGTTCGCACCCTGAAGAAATACAGCCGACGCTGGGAACGGCGACGAGATGTACGACGAGAGCGTCTCGTTCTCAGTTACAATGCCCACCAGAATCGCGAGAAACGCCGGAACCATCCACAGGAGAAACACCGACACGAACGATGCCCGCGCTCCAAGACGCTCGTACCCCGACTGCAGAAAAACCAGCAGAACAACCAGGAAGGTCGGCGGGAGCGCTAAAGCAAGAAACGTCGGCGGCGTCTGAAATCGCCCGTTGCTGATCGCCACCCAGCCCGCGATCGCGTAAACGACGACACCCACACCACCCCAGACGAGAGCGGCTGGCAGCGCGCTCGAACCATCCGCCAGCAACGGCGTGCGCCGCAGGCCCCGCCGTGCAGCGCGTCTGCATTCACTCGCGATCCGGTGCTGATCAGGCGTCGCGCACCACACACACAATAAACCCGCAAGCCCCATGACAGCGACACAGCCGCACAGGAGCCCAACCGCAAATGCGAACGCCTGCTCGGAAATCAGCAGTTCCGCATCGCTCATCTGCCGGCCTTCGAAGTGCCGAAGCAGCGCGACAAACTGCGCATCATCGCTCAGCATGGGCCACACGCTCCCCAGTGTGAAGACCGCGACGCACACGAAAAAAACCACACTGAAAAACTTGGAAAACAAAATCGCTGAATCATCGCGCAGCCGCCGGTGCGCCACGGTCCAGAGCGTCACGAGCAGCGCGCCCTGAACCATCAGGCTGTACATCGCAGGGGCGATCGTCACTCCAAAGAACGGAATGTCTCGGAAAGAATCGAGCGCTGTCAGTGCTGATTCCGTCAGCACCTCCGTACTCCCTCCCACTCGCTCGATCTCCTGCGCTATCAACCCAAAGAGCGCCGGGCGTATCGTCAGAAACTCGAAGAACGCAAAGCCGAGATGAGAAAGAGTGGGCAACACAAAGTAGAGAATCAGCACCATCCCCTGCGAGAAAAACCCCGCCTGACGAGGGCGCTTCGAAACCATCCCCGCGACGATGCCCGTCATGTGATACACAAAAACCGCCGAGAAAAAGATCACATAGAAATGCAGAACAGTCCCGACCGGGAACCCGCCGCGAACAACCCCAATGAGCAAAAACGGAAGCGTCAGCGCAAAGAGCGCATACTCACGCACGGGCAAACCGAAGAGGTACCCCAGCAGCTTCGACCACGCGCGCATCGGTGTGAGACGCTGATAATCAAGCAGCCCGTCCTCCCGTTCCTGCGCGACCCCCGTCGCCACCGCGCCAGTGCCGAGCACCATGAGCACCACCGCCTGAATGATCAACACCGGAAACAATGTGAACCGCGCCGCGTCCGCAGGCAGCACATCAGCCTGCTCGACCTGCGCCGCATAAACGATCGCCGACACAAACGCCGTAACAGTAAAAATGATCAAGCCCCACGAGATCGCGTGCCGAGCGCGCAACCGCGACCGCACGGACTTCATCACGATCGGGTTCACGACGTCTCCTCCGCGCCCAGCTCGAGCATGACGTCCTCCATGCCGTACGCCCGCTCGCCGAACGAGCACACCGGCAGCCCCGCACGTACGAGCGCCCCAAGCAGCTCGCTCGCCTCACGCCGCCCGCCCGAAAAATCGAACTCCGCCGCCAAATCATCAGGCGCCGCCACACCGCTCACACCCGCAAACGACGCGAGCCTCTCGCCGAGATCCGTCACCGGCCCTGCGAATTCCACACTAAGCCGCACCCCCTTGCGCAGACCCGACACAACGTCACCCACCGCGCCCGACGCGATCAACTTCCCCTTCTGCATAATGCCCACCGACGTGCAGAACTCCGACAGCTCGGTCAGGATGTGAGACGAGATCAGCACCGTCCGCCCCTCACCAGCGAGGCGCTGCAGCAGACGGCGCATCTGCACCCGAGCGATCGGATCAAGCCCGCTCGCCGGCTCGTCGAGAAGCAGCACCCGAGGCCCGGGCAGGATCGTCTTCGCCAACACGAGCCGCTGAGTCATCCCGCGGCTCAGCGTGCCCGCGAGCGCGTCGCGCTTGCCGCTGATTCCGACCTCATCAAGGCACGCCGCGATGCGCGACGCCCGCTCACGCCGCCCAATCCCGTACGCCGACGCGAACAGATCGAGAAACTCCCAGCACCGCAGATCCTTGTACACCGGCGCCAGATCAGGCATGTAACCGATCGCCCGACGCGCGTCCTCCGCCCGCTCCGCGGTGTCGATCCCATCGATCCACACACGCCCGTGCGTCGGCTCCTGCAGCGTCGCAAGCACTCGGATCAAACTGCTCTTCCCGGCGCCGTTGGGACCGATCAGCCCGAACACCTCACCGGCGCCAATCCGAAGGTCAAGATCACGCACCGCCGTCACGTCGGCATAATCAACCCGCACGCCCTCAGCACGAATCATCAGCTCGTCACTGTCGCGGTGTACACGCATCGCCGCAACGTATACGGAAGCCGGGCAGAGCACTTGCAGCGCAATCCAAAAAACCAAGAACCTGCGGCGCCACCGCCCGCCTCATGTCGCGGACGGGCGATCGTGACTCCGCATCATGGACACGGGCCCCAGGCCGCGAGCAGCGCCGCCAGATCAGCGCTATCTACCGCGCCGTTCGAATCCAGATCCGGGCTGCTCGCCAGATCGCGGTAGTACACGAACACTCGCCCCGCGAGGGACGTGGCTCCCTCCGGGTGCCCGAAAGACCCCACCACAACCCACGCCCCGGACGCGTCAACACTGGAGCCGAACCGCGTGAAGGCTCCTGTCATGGTCGTCTCCTCGAGATCGTCCTCGAACGCGAGCGCCGTACCGGAGTCGCGGTAGACGCCGACGGGTTCGGGCGTGAACTCAAACGGCCTGGAAATCACCGCCGTCGAACCCTCCAGCGCCACGCCCTCTCCAAACCCAACCGTGTTAGACAGCCCGCCCGGCGCGTTTATTTTCTGCGTCTCATTCCAGCTCACCGTGTCAGGATCCCGCCGCACCACATACGCCGCGCCCGAATCGACGAACTGCCTCGGCGCCCCGACGAGCACCGTGTCGCCGTCAAGCGAAAGCGATTGCCCGAACTCATCGCCCGAGACACCGTCAGACGCGAAGAACGCGTCCTCGAGAAGCCACCCGCCTGGTGTGTACCGATAGATCCCGACGAGGCCCGCGCTCGCCCCCGTGAGCTGGAAGGGTGCTCCGACCGCCACAGTATCCCCGTCAACCGAAACCGCATCTCCAAAGTACAGGTCCCGCGTCGGTGTCGCGGCAGTGAGGATGTCCTCCAGCGCCCAGTCGAGCGCATCAAACCGATACAGGTACACACGCCCCGACGCAAAGACGCCCCCGACGCTCGACTGGCCAGCGCCCACCGCGATGACGTCGCCGCTGATTGAAACCGCCTGTCCGAAGCTCCGCGTATCCGTCTCAGCAGGCTCAAAAACCTGCTCCTCATTCCAGACACCCCCGGAGTAGCGGAAGACGTACGCCGACCCCCTGTTCGGCAGCACGCCGAACGGTTCGCGCGAACCGACAACAATCAGGTCGCCATCGATGTCGACACTGAAACCAAACTCATCGCCATCGACACCGTCAGACGCGGTGATCCGCTGCTCGAACGCCCACGCGGCCCCGTCGAAGCGGTACACATACGCGGCGCCGCGCGCCGAACCATCGCCATCAATGTCATCGTCGCCGCTGGCGCCGACCACGATCACGTCCCCGTCGATCGCAACCGATACTCCAAAGAGCTGGCTCGCCTCAGGAACCGGCGCCGCGAA
Source organism: Phycisphaerales bacterium (assembly GCA_965227605.1). Lineage (GTDB taxonomy): Bacteria > Planctomycetota > Phycisphaerae > Phycisphaerales > UBA1924 > CALNYS01. The sequence continues at coordinate 2,631,410 of OZ245745.1, forward strand.
CGACCCAAACGCCGCGTACACACCACTCTCAGCGCGAAGGACCGAAGCGAATAGGTTCACACCAAGAACACACACCGCGCAGTAGTGCATACGCATGCTTCACCTCCGTTACGGCCCAACCTAGCTCCTGCATCCAGCAAACGGGCCTTTAGAGTGTAAGGCCTTGTGAGCACCGAAAGCCAGAATTTTTACGACGGCAACTTACTCATGCAGCCGCAAATACTCTGAACAGCGCTTCGTGATTTGAGCAACAAAGAGAGCGGCAAGCCTGTTGTGATCGCTATTTACTCACCACTTTAATTAATCATTGACAGTTGCCCCAGCTTGAAATGACTATCGCGATATCGGTTGCGTCAACAGCACCGGACTCATCCAAGTCCGACTGACCAGGCATCCCCCACGACGCCAGCACGATCGCTAAATCAGACGCATCCACCACATCATCGCTTGTCAAGTCTGCCGGGCATAGCACGTCGCCCAGCCCCTGCAGGAAGGCAGCCGTTGACGCTACCGCTATGTCTTGTGAATCGCCTCGCGCCGATGGCGGGTCTTCGTTCACAGCGACCACATCATCATCGCCATCACCATCCAAATCACGCGTGAATACACCACTTGTCAACGTCGCCGCTTCCGAGAGCAAAATAAGCGGGCTGAGGTCCGATGAAACATCAAGCGCAGCCGCAAAGACGAGTTGACCGTCGCTGGTATCATTGCGAAGCAACCGCACAAGCCGCTCGCCAAAGCGATCGTCATCATCAACAATGATCGCGACATCAAGATCAAAATCCTGATCAAGATCAGCAAGCGCCAACGAACGCGGGCGCGTTCCGATCGGCAATGATATCGCAGGATTCATGGTGCCGTCCCCGGCGTTGGTCGCCAACGAGGCAGTGCCCGCAATGCGATCGGCGGTGATCAGATCAAGATCCTTGTCATTGTCAAGATCCCCCAAGCTCGCTTGCACCACTCCGGCGCCGACTGCAATCGTTTGATCCAACGCAAAGCCCGCCCATGGCCCGCCGTCGTCAAGGTTGAGCACAGTGTGAACCGCGGACCGCCCACTGTCCGCAACGGCGAGATCGAGATCCTTATCGTTGTCGAGATCCCCCAAGCTCGCGAACACCAACGAAGAGCCGAATGAAATCGTATTCGGCACAGCGAAGGCCCCCGGGGTCCCGCTCGACAACAAGCCGCTGAGCTGTCCTATAGATCCGCCCGAGTCACTGCCCCCGACCGCCGCATCGGCACGGCCGTCCCCGTCAAAATCCGCGATCACGATCGTGCGTGGGCGATCCACCCCAGCAGGGATCGGGGGCAGCGCCGAGATTCCACCGGGGCCTTCGTTGAGCATAGGCGTCAGTGAAGCCGAGGACCCGTTCGCAACCACAATGTCCAGATCCATATCGTTGTCAAGATCGCCGATCCCTACACTAACCGGCTCTTCACCGCCAGCTTGCGTCGACTGTATCAGCGTTCCTCCAGAAAACCCGTCCCACGCACCGTCCCCATCATTGTCGCCCGCGTTAAGCAGAACGATGACCTGCCCGGGCACGCCGTCGGGATCGTCGTCGTCAGGGATCGCAACCACGAGATCCGGCAACCCATCTGGTGGAGTAAGCACACCGTCAGCATCACCCGCGATATCACCCAGCGCCGCCCCACTCGGCAAGCCATCAAGCGGAGTGGGGTCTTGCGGGTCCACACTCACGCCCATCCCGCCGAGTGTGTCGACGACAATCGATACCGATCCTGCACCCCGCGCCCCGCCGCCATCGATGTACCGGAGGCGGAAAAATAAATCCCCGGGTAACCCCGGGAGGAACGCCGCATCAAAGCGTGTGCCCCCTAAGCCATCTGCCGCGGTCAGAATCTCAAACGAATCTCCAACGCTGACGTCTCCCGGTGCGTCAAAAACCGCAAGTGCGCCATCAAGCAAAGCCGCCTCTAGCTGAAGACCCTGCAGCGATGTGTCCAAACCTCGCATGATCATCGTGCTCTCGGAATCCATCGTGAACAACCCCTCAACGACAAACGAAGCCCCGTGTCCCACATCGAGCACACCGCCACGGAACGGACCGGAAAGAGCGGAAATCCGCGTCATGAGCGTCTCGCCACCGGCGTTGTAGACCATCAGATCAGGAAACCCGTTGCTCGTCAGATCATCCGTTGAAACAACCGCACCGATGCCGCCATCGAGCACGACCACCGGCGCAACGCTCTCACTCGTCAAGCGCTCGATGTACTTCAAGCCGGCGGCGCGCGAGCCAACAAAGAAATCCGTATCTCCATCGCCATCAAAGTCAGTAGGCGTGATTCGGTCGCCACTCGCCCCCGTAGTGATCATAGAGCTTTCAAACATGTCATACGTCGGCGCCGCAAGCCGTAATTCCCAAAGCGTGCGATCCTTGTCGTTTGAGAGTGTGTAGAGCGATGTGCCGTCACCCTCAGAGCCAATTCCATCCCGCACATCGGTCGGCGCCCCCACGCTCGCCTGCGCAAGAAGATTCACACTCAGCAAACCGCGCGCAGTCTCGCTCACGCTGTACACGCACACGCTGGCCCGCTCCTTTGAGAACGTAATCACCTCTGCCACGCTGTCTTCTGTGAGATCCGTAACGAGTAGCCCATCGACAGGCAATCCGATATTCCCAGCGGTGCGCAGCAGCAGATCTCCGCCACCGTCTAGTTCGATCGCAAACAGATCGCCGCTCACGCCCAAGACATACACCCGTTCCCCGAACTCCGAACCGGTGAGCGTCTGCGCCGCGAGTCCCGCGGGAGCCGCAACGCGCCGCTCGACAGCATCAACGCCATCCCGAAAAACCAACTCACCAGTGCCGCCATCGAGGTACACCAGGTCCCGTACGCCGTCATCGCTCAGATCGACAAACCGTGCAACGGGAACCGCAGACGCCAGCGCCTCGGTCGAAACCAGGTCGAACCTCGGCACGAGCCCGCCCAAACCGGAATACGTCCGCAGTTCACCACACTCTGTCACAAAGCGCACGTCAAGGGCGCGATCGAGATCCACGTCTGTAACGAGCGGGTCCCCGGCGAGCTTAAAAGCACTTTCCACAAGACGGTCACGCAAGACAACTTCTGACTGTGACGGAGATACAATATCTGTACTGAAAGCTAGGTATGATGACACGGCATCAACTTCAATCGCAGGCGACACAACATCAAAAGCAAAGCCTATATCACCGCCGCGAGTGGACACCAATGTCGCTCTATCCACGATGGGCTCTAGAACAGCCGCCCCAATACCATCGGCAATCGCCGTACCGAGCAGTGTTACTTTACCAAAATTAATAACACCGCCATCCTTGGCCAGCGCGGTGTCAATACTCAAACTATCCATCAGAGAAAACGAAGACCCTAAGTCTTCCGCGATAATAATCGAATTACTTCCTATGTCAGCACTGAACCTTCCTCCTCCAGATGCCCTGAATGTTCCGGAAAAACCGCCACCTACACTTCGGAAAAAAGATCCGTTACGCACGTCAATAAAAGAATCAGACGAAAGTTCCCCAAACACTGTATCAAAAGACGCCGTAGCATTATTATCAAGCTGAAATGTAACTGTACCATCAATTACCATATCTAGTACGAACAGTGTACTGCCATTGATTTGAACTACACTACGCCCACCCGTCATTCCTGATACACGCATAAACCCGTCCCCTGCAATCACATCAAATCCGTCATGATTAAATCGGGCAACGCCTCCATTCTCTGCTTGAATAGCTACCCCACCGCCCTGATCGATACACAAATCATCAAGCAATCGTAGTTCGTTCTCTGAATTATTTTTAGCAAATAACGTGGCGCTTGATTGATCGTTGATAACTCCACCCATGAGCAAATTAGCATCACCAAACTCTCCAACCCGGGCGTGAGCAAACCCCCCTAAGGCGCCAGAGGCCAGAGTTAGCTCTCCGTTATCGACGACAATATCTCCAAGAAGTGTGAACGGGTCTTGCGCTGCTACAGAAATCTCGGCATACCCCCCATCGATCCCACCCCAAATATCCGCGCGCCCCAACTCTCCATTAACCACGAGCCGCCCGCGCGCCCCAACCCCATTCCCGACCAGAATCTGTCCACCCACCCCCCCGGGCGTGTGATAATTCTCGATCACAACCTCCGGCGTAGACCCATCATCATTCCCGATCCGGAGGATTTCATGCTCAGGGGTATTGAGAAACGTCGTCAACCCTCGAGTCACGTTGATCTCGCGCAAACGGTACAAAGCGGGCGGCGCCACGTCGAGCACCCAAGACGCATCAAGCGAAAAGATGGCTTCATCACCCAGGGCCGGGACTGACGAGTTCAGCCAGTTCACCGAATCGCCCCAGTCCCAAACCCCTTGCTGTGCGCCAGCGGCGCCCGTCCACAGACGCGCAGCCGGCTCGCCAGCGCCGCAAACCGATGTAGACACACCAAATACCGCCGCGAACCAAAGGAGTCTAGCGCGAACAAGTGAGACGTAAACTCTGCAGTATGTCATGCGGGCGTTCCCCAGTGCGCGTCAGATTATCCGAATAGCCGAAGCAATAGGCTATACGTTAACGCACCCGGCAACCAGAATAATTACCTTCAGGGGTACAGTTTATTTCTCTGCGTACCCAAGCACGAAAGATCGATGCAGGCACTATCTCGCATGCCCAAAGAAAAATATTTGCTGGAGATGCATCTTGTTGATATCCACAATAATTGGAAACACACGAAAGAAACAAGAACTCTCTATCTTTTCAAGGTACATATTTTCCATTAAATAACTCAGAACATATCGCCTGATATGAAGAGTGTTTTTAAGCTGCATATTACCTCCTTTGCTATATCGTGAACAATGATGAACAAAATATTGTTACTCACCCCAGGCCTGTAGCAAAACGATTAGATCGTTTTCATCGACCACCTCATCACCCGTCAGATCCACCGTCCCGCCCGGGCCCCAAGCCGCCAGAAGCGCTGCAAGATCCTGGGCGCCAACAACGCCATCGCCCGTCAGGTCCGCGCGCGACAGAACGACGCACCCACTCACGTCAACGATCTGGAGGCCCTCGTTTTCCACGGCGATGAGCGCAAGGCCATCAACAATCACAACGTCCAGTGCATCGTCAGGCGTCGGCGCCCGACCCGCAGGGAGCGCCGCAGACGGGTCGCTCACATCAACGATGTTCAGATAATTGTCTCCACCCACATAGGCAAACTGATCACCCAGTGTCACGCTCCAGGAGTTCCCGAGCGCAGGGACATAATCAAGAATCATCGGAGCAGCAAGATCGCTAACGTCAACCACGATCAGACCACCCGAGATTGAGGTAGCCGCAACATAGACGAGTGAGCCGTCAATCACGACGTCTCGCAGCCTCCTCGGCAACGGGACGTTCTCAATCAGCATAGGGGACGTAGGCGTGCTCACATCGATAAGAACGAGGTCTGCGGAACGCGCCATCAGAAGACACACAAGATCGCCGTATACATCGACCGCAATGGCGTCCCTACTCGTCACCAGACTGCCCACAATCACTGGATTCGTCGGGCTCGAGGCATCGACGACCTGGAAGTGCGCCGAGCCATCCGCGACATACACGTACCCACTCTCGTAAGCAACCGCACGCGCGTCGCCTGGCGTATCGACGCTGCCGACAATCTGCGGGACACCCGGCTGAGAAACATCCACGACCTGCAACCCAGCCTCCCCGTCAGCAATGTACAGCGTGTGATCTTCGAAGAGAGCGAGATCGTTCGCACTACCCGGTGTGTCTACTCTTCCGATGACCACCGGCGACGACGGATCGCTCCGGTCGATCACCTTGAGCCCGGACGCGCCGTCGGCAAGGAACACGAACGAGCCGGCAGACTCGACCGCCGTCGCCGCCCCGTCAGTATCGGCGCGCCCGATCTCGACGAGCGAAGATGGATCGCTGGCGTCGATAATCCGGAGACCCCCGTCTCCGTCGCCGACGTACAGCCGGTCCGCATCTATATGAACACGCAGAGGGAAGATCGGTGTGAGGGCAGTATCGAGAACAGACGGCGCCATAGGATCGCTGATGTCGATCGAGGACACGCCTACGGGATTGCTACACGCATACACCCGTCCACCAGAGATTGCCACATCGACCTCCGAGCCGGCTGGGTCTACGCCGCCGCGCAGAACCGGCGCCGCCGGGATACTGACATCGATGATTCGCACACCCTGGTTCGAATCTGCGACGACGAGCACATCACCCTCTACTGCAACCGCCTCGGCTTGCCCCGGCGTCACGACCGATCCGATCTGCATCGGTGACGAGACATCACTCACATCCACAACCAACACGCCCGCGGAGCGCGCCGCGATATACACGTGCCCGCCCTCAGTGACCAAATCGGTGAGAGATGTAGAAAACTCAACCGAGGAGACCAGCGACGGTTCTGCAGGTGAGCTGACATCAACGATACGCAACGTTCTGGACGTCGTGAGATAGGCATGCCCACCCTGATACGCAACGGAATTCGTAAATCCAAGCAACCCAAGCTCCCCTACGACAACCGGCGCCGACGGATCAGACCGATCAAGAACCAGAAGGCCGTTCCCGCCGGCGACGTACGCGAAGCTCCCGTCAACAACGATGTCCAGAGCGCTCTCGTCCGTGGGAACAGCTCCTACGGTAAGAGGAGACGCAGGATCGCTCACGTCGACGACCTGAACGCCCGCTGTCCCCCTTACGACATAAGCGAACCCGTCGGCGAAGCCCACCGCCGAAGCCCGCCCGGAGGTGTCGAGCGTCCCTAACTCCGGAAACGTGTTCAGTTCGCTGATATCGATGAGATCAAGACGATCATCTCGCGAGACCATGTATGCGATGCCGCCGGAGATTCCTACATAGTCGTACGAGAACCCGCGCTCGCTCTCGATGCGCGACGCGACCACCGGAGCGATCGGGTTGCTCAAGTCCACCACATATAGGTCGTTTGTAGCCGCGTACAACGTGTCTTCCAGAAGGACGAGGTCGCTAGCCGCGATATCCACCTCACCCACGATCACGGGAGCCGTCGGGTCCGAGGTGTCGATCACGAATACGCCGTCATCCCTGTCCGCGACGCAGGCAATAGAGCCGGCGGCATCGACCGCAACAACCCCATTTGAAAACGACACACTGCCCACAATCACAGGAGACATCGGATCGACGACATCGACAATCTCCAAACCAGATTCGTTGACGACGTACAGGAACTCTCCCGAGACCGCCACACCTTCGCCGAAACTCGCCAACATGACCCCGCCAACGATTTGCGGCATGGCGGTGTTCGATACATCAACGATGTGCAGACCGAATCCGAAGTCTGTCACGTACACCATTCCGTCGGAATACGCGACCCGGCGCGCGTTGTTCGGGATGGCGACATCGCCCAAAGCCACTGGCGCAGACGGATCGCTGATGTCGATGATCCGCAGCCCGCCTTCTTCATCCGCGACGTAAGCGAAACCGTCTTCCGCCACAACGTCAGGAGAGTGCCCCGGTGTGGGTATCTCGGTGAAGGAGGGCGCCGCCGAGTCACTCGCGTCGATGATGGTGACCTGACCCACTTCGTTCGTCACACAGATCGTGGAACCGTCTACCGCAACACTCACAGGATTATTCAGGGATGTATACCGTTCAATAATCGTAGGTCCACAACCCAGCGTCCCCGCGACCGCTGCAGGCGTTGTCAAAATGCACAACGCAAAGATAGCAGCCTGAATCGAAACCCGCCAAAGACCATTCAACACACTCCAGGCGTTGCTGTTCATCGCGCATTCCTCCTTTATAAATAGTAACTCAACAACATACCCTTGAAGACATCTGATCCTGAACTTCCTGCCATTCCCCCGACTCCTGTACTCGAATGGAGAACAGCACTGTGGTTGCCTAAGCACGCTTACTCGCAGCGGATGGCGATCGCCGATATGGCCGCTGTCTCTCGCGTCTGATCAAGCTCTAAGAAATGAAGCCAAACTAGAGCAGCAGATCCCGCTGCGAGATCGCGACAAGCACGCGCCGAACCTCACCCGACTGCGACGAGAGCGTCTCGACATCCGGCAGCGTCGGAATGGCCGGCGGTGTGATGACAGGGGTCGTCGGGAGCGCGTCCGGCTCGAAATCAACCCCGGCCTCCTCCTCGAAAGGCACCTCAGGCGTCTCAAGCGGCTGCACGAAATCTTCCGGGATCGGCCGCTCGCCGGAGCCGAAGTCGATCAGGTCCGTAACGCCCGGCCCGGGATCGATGAAGTCGTCATCGCCCTGCCCGAAGAGCTCGTCAGACCCGGCGCCGCCGTAGATCCGGTCGCGCCCGTCGGTCACTCGCTCAGCGCCATCAGCGCCATCGCCGTACACCGTGTCGCCGGCGCCGTCGTCGTCATTCGAGAACGCGCGATACGCATAGATGATGTCATGGTCGGCGCCGCCCGCGAGCGTGTCGCTGCCGCCATCACCCAGGATGTAGTCATCGCCCGAGCCGCCGTCGACAAAATCTTCGCCCAACCCGGCGTCAACAAAATCGTTCGACCCGAGCGCGAAGATCGTGTCATCACCGCCATTGCCGTAGATCTCATCAGCGCCGTCGGCCGAACCGGTGATGTTGTCAGCGCCGGCGTCGCCGAAGATCAGATCGCTCCAGCCGCCGCCCTCGATGATGTCGTCGCCATCGCCGCCGCGGATCTCATCCTCGCCGATGCCACCGTCAATCGTGTCGGCGCCGCCGCCACCGAGAATCACATCACCGCCGCCCTGGCCGAAGATCAGATCGTTTTCATCGCCGCCGTCGATGAAGTCCGCGCCCTCGTCAGAACCGTAAAGCGTGTCCTCGCCGCCCATGCCCAGCAGCGTGTCGCCGTCACCCGTGCCGGCGTACACGAAGTCATCGCCCGCGCCAGCATCGATCGTGTCGGTTCCCGATCCGCCGTGGAGGTAGTCCTCGCCCGAGCCGCCGAAGATGATGTCATCTCCGCCGAAGGTGAAGACGCGATCGTTCCCCGCCCCGGCATCCACGAAATCACCGGCGTCGTTCGAATCCACGCCCCGCGTCGCCGGCGCGTCGTCAGAACCGAAGATCCGGTCATCACCCAACCCGCCAAACAAGCGATCGCCCAAGCCCGTGCCCGCGACAAGCATATCGTTCTCAGCGCCACCGCGGATCAGGTCAACGCCGCCCTCGCCGAAGATCATGTCCATACCCTGATCGCCAAAGAGCTGGTCGTTTCCAAGCCCGCCGAGAAGGATGTCATCACCCTCCTGCCCGCGGATCTCGTCACGACCGGCGCCGCCCAGCAGACGGTCAGCGCCCACGCCGCCCAAAATCAGATCATCGAACGAGCTGCCGAAAACATCATCATCACCGGCGCCGGCGCGAATCACGTCGCCGATGCCATCACCCGCGTCAAGCTCACCAAAGGTAAGCGCGCCGAAGATCACATCGTCCCCATCACCCGCATCGATTTCGTCAGAGCCGGCCCCGCCGCGGATCTCATCGTTGCCGCCGCCAGAGTTGATCGTGTCGACACCGCCCGTAGCCGCATCAGCGAGTGTCGCCAGATCACCAAAGATCAGGTCGCCGCCGGCGCCAGTGGTGATCACATCATCGCCCAGACCGCCGATGACAATGTTGCCGTCGGTCAGCGAAGCGCCTCCGATAGCGTTGATGAAGTCAACACCGTCACCGCCCAGAATGATGTCGCGTTCGAGATTGTCGGTGTTCACGCCGCGGGCGAGATCAAGGCCGTCGATGGTGTCGCGCCCCAGCCCGCCGACGATCGTGTCGGAACCGAGCCCGCCGAAGACCGCATCGTCGCCCGCGCCCGCATCGATGGTGTCGTTGCCCTCATCACCGAAGATCGAATCGGTGTCGCCGCCGCCCGCGAGCGAATCGTTCCCAGCGCCGCCGTAGATCTCATCGTTCCCGTCGCCGCCGTCGATCGTGTCGTCGCCGAGATCGCCGTACAGCAGGTCGTTGCCCGCTCCGCCAGTAATGGTGTCGGCGCCGCGCTGCCCGCGGATGGTGTCCAGACCCCCGCCGCCGATCAGCGTGTCCACACCCGAGGTGGAATCGCCGCCGTAGATCGAGTCCTGCCCCTCGCCGCCGTCGATGTAGTTGTTCCCCGAGCCGCCGCGCAGCTCGTCCCCGCTGACGTCCAGCGCCGGCTGCCCGTCGAAGCCGCCGAAGAGTCGCGTCGAAGCGGTCACGCTCGACTCGATAACGATCACGTCGGGCCCGAAGCCGCCCTGCCCACGGATCTCGCGGATCGGGTTCGCCGCCGAGCCGTAGTTCTGCGTGAGATCAAAGGCCGATACCTGCATCACGCCCGCCGAGAGCTGACGCACCCGGAAGTTCTCAGCGATGTCCCCCGTCTCGCCAAACTCGCGCAGCCCGGCGTTGGGCCCCATGTGCAGCGTAAGCACGTCCCCGCTCTGGCTGGCGAGCACCGGATCGTTCAGAGCGCAGTCAAAGCTGAAGGAAAGCAGCGTCACCCGCGCAAGCTCATAGTCCCAACGCTTGCCCAGCGGCGGGAAGCCAACCCGCGCGTACGCGTCGAGGAAAGCCTCGATCCGTCCGCTGAACTCAAACAGGCACGCAAAGTTGTCCGTCTGCTCGACGATCTCGATGATCTCAGAGAGACGCACCTTGCCGTCGTCGTTGAGGTCGTTGAGGTCGGCCGTAAATGTCGCCTCGATTCCGCCTTCGACACCCGCCGCCGCAACAATGATGTTGAGCTCGATCGCCGCGCTGATCGACCCGGTAAGACGTGCCTCGACACGCTCAACAAGCTCTCCGCTCGAGTTCTCCACACGGTCGATCAGGAAGAAACCGTCGATCACCGCGAACGCCACCTGCCCGACGACCGGAGCGATGTCGCCCCCGCCGAAGTTGTTGATGATGTCCACCGCCTTGCGGATGCCCGATGTGTCGTAACCAAAGCCCAGGTTGACCTCAGCGCCGATCGAACCGCTCAGACGGATGCCGATGGGCCCGACCACCGAGAAGAACGAGCTGAAGTTGAACTGGAACACCAGCGGGGACATGTTGTAGCGGAACAGATCCGCGTCCTGACCCAGCAGCAGCCCGAACGCCGACAGCGGGTCGGAGATGATCGGGAAGCTCAGCCCGATATCGCCAGCCGAACCCAGCGTGCCGCCAAGATCACCGGCCATCGCCGCCGCCTCGGCGTCCATCACCGTGCCGTTCGCCGGGTCGCTCAGGTAGTTCCCGAGATCAAGCGTGCTGAAATCGACCCCGGGCCCGCGCGTGCTAAGAGCGCCGGTCAGATCAATGTTGCCGAAGGGGATGTCGCCCGAGGGATCAAGGCCAGCGATATCACCGATGAGTTCACGAATCGCAATGACGTCTTGGATCCAGCCGAGGTTGATGCCGAACGCCGAACCCAGCTCAACCGCCAGATCAGCCAGCGACACATCATCCCCACGCAGATCGGAGATCACCGGCACCGGCTCGGTGATCGCGTCGAGGATCGGGTCGAACGGATCGATCGCCCGGTCGATCTCCTGCACGATCGGCAGCAGGAAGTTCGTAAAGAGATCACCCGCGTTGATACGGATGTCGTTGAACTCAAGCCGCGTGATGTCGAACTCGCCGCCCAACGCGTCAAGCGAAGCGCTGAAGCCCAGATCCGTCGCCACCGACGGGAAGATCGAGGCGATGTCCTCGCTCAGACCGCCAAAGTCCGCGACGATCGCCAGATCAGCGCTCCCACTCACTTGAATCACCGGCTCAAACAGGCTGCCAAAGCCGCCGCTCGCCAGCTCATTGAAAGTCAGCTTGCCGTCCCCGCTCGGGTCCGTGATGTCGAGACCAAAGAGCGCCGAGAGCGACACCGCCGGCGTTCCTTCTCCCAGATCGCTCGCCAGCACACGCAGAATCGCCAGCGTGCCCTCGGCGTCCAGCGTCGCGGCCTCAGCCGTGAAGCGCAGGAACAGCTCAGCAGACCCCGGGTCCATCAACACATCGTTCTGAGCCGTCCCAAGCTCGACGCCGGTCGAATCAAACCGCTCAGCCCCGGGCGCTTCAAGGGGAACCGGTGTCGCCGAAACATCAAAGAAGAACCCGTTGTCGAGATCCACACCGAAGATCAGATCCCACCCAAACTCAAGCCCAAGATCAATATCCGCATCAAGATCAAGGCTCAGCCCGGGGAAGCCAAGGTCAAACGCGACCTCGGGCAGATCATCAAACCCAAACGTCCGCCCCAGCGGCACAGAGAACGTGATCTCCTCAACCGGGTCCATATTGTCCATCGGATCCACACCGTTGAAGAACACCTCGACGTCGCTGCGCAGGAAGTCCAACCCGCCAGCGCCCAGAGCGTCCTGCAGCGCATCGGCCACAGCCTCAACAGCCAGCCCGCCCGAAGGATCGTCATCGAGCGCCATCGCCAGGGCGCCCACCGTGTCAGCACGGAAATCATCGATGAACGTCGCCGCGCCTGACAGATTCTCACCCACCAGCGGGATGTTGAACCCAAGAATCTCACCATTCAGAACGCCCGAAATACCACCCAGCGCCAAGTCAAGCCCATCAACCAGCACGTTGAGCTGGCCGATCAGATCCAGGCTTGAAAACGCATCGCTGATGTCAGGGAACGAGCCCGTCACCATCGGCGAAGAACTCGCAAAGTTGTCGATGTCAAGCGTGATGCTCCCCACCGTCCCCACCAGCGGGAGCGCCAGCGGAAGATCAACGCTCACGCCAGGGACAGGTGTTGACTCCAGCGCCAGATCGCCCGCCCCGAACGCCGAGAGATTCACCCGCGCGTCGTCGTCACCCACCACCCCGTACTCAAACAGCACCGGATCGCCTGACCCGTTCTGGCTGATCGAAGCGGTCCCGTTGACAATCTCCGCCGCCAGCGGACCGATGGACACCTCGAGATCAATGTCGTCAGCCGTCAGCAGGAAGTCCGCCGACAAACCGGTCGATCCATAGATGAACGGCGTCAGCGTGCCCAGATCAAGACCAAGATCGAGCGTGAACTCATACCCCGCATCCACCCCGATCGTCCCCGCGGCGCCCACCGAAATCAGATCACCCACCTGATCGGGCAGCGTCACCACATCGCCCAGCAGCTCAACAACATCAAAGTCCAGCGGCAGCGATTCGTTGAACCGATCGCTGAACGTGATGCCAAACCGCAGCGCGGCGGACGTCCCGCTCCGATCGATATCGATCGTCGCATCAGCCGTGGTGAACGAGATCGACGCCAATGCGTCATCAAGACGCGACTCAAGGTTCGTCAGAAGCGTGGGTGTTTCAGCGCTCTCATCGGTCGAGGTAAACCCGGAGACAAACTCGTTGAACTCTGTCGCGATCGCCAGAATGTCCGCCACGCTGCGATCGATCAGCGGCAGATCAACATTCAGGAAGTCGAACTCCTCAAACATCGTGAGGAAGTCAACCGCTCCGGTCAGCGCGCCGAGCACGTCGTCGATCGACACATCCCGGAAGTCAATCAGCTCGTCGAAATCTTCCAGACTGATCTCAGGCGCCGAGATCGATCCCGGCGTCGAGATATCCGTGAGATCAAAGCTCACCTCGATCCGCGGCGAGCCACCCAGCGCATCAATCGCATCACCCGCCACCCCGCCCACCGGCAGCACCGCCGAAGCCACGCCACTGAAGCTCGGCGGTTGCACAAAGCGCCCAAAGTCACCCTCGGCGAGCGCCTCATACAGCTCGCTCAGCAGGATGTCCTCACCCCCGCGCGCCGTGTCCTCCAGCGCAAACTCAACCCCCAGCTCCACCGTCGCCGAGCCCGGATCATCCTCACCACCCAGTTCCAACTCGATAAACCCAAACTGTGCCTGCGCAGTCAGATCCTCAGCACCGAACGTGACGTCAGCCGTCACACCCGTATCGCGGATAAAGAACCGCTCAAGCAGCGTGTCGCCGTGCAACGGCGAACCGTTCAGCACACCATCATCTTCCAAATCCTGCAGGTTGATGCCCAGATCAGTAGAAGCAAACGCCCCATCCTGCGCCGGCCCAACCTTGAAACGACCATCGCCCTCGGTCGAATCAACAAGATCAATCGAGTACCCATCCTCGCTGATCGTCGCCGTCACGCCCTCTTGCGTGAGCGCCACGAGCACATCACCAATCGTCGTCGCGCCGCTCAGATCAACCTCAAACGAGCCCCCATCACGCGTCTCAACACGGATGTCCATCCCCGCCGTCGTGCGAATGCCGACCACGTCGTCGCCAAACGCCCGGAAGATCTCATCCAGACGCGATGCCTCCGTAAGCTGCGGCGTCCCCGCGCCCAAACGCTCCAGCCGCACACCAGCCGTCAACATGAAGACCGCCGACGCCCCGATCCCCAGCGTCGCCACCGTGCTGATGCCGCCCAGCCCGTCCGGCAACTCATACGAGAAATCAAGAGGTTGCGTAATCGGATCAAGCTGGAAGTCTGCGCCCTCCTCTGTACCAACCTCAACCCGAAGCGTCAGCGTGAACTCGTTCGAGTCCACGTCATACGCGACGCCGGCAACACCCGGCGTCGAACCATCATCAGAACCACCAAGCACCTGCGACAGCACCGTCTCAAGCGTCTGGATCGAATCAAACGACGCCTCACCCGACTCCGGGCTGATGATCGCGTCAACCAGCAAAGACAAAGGCGCCTGGAAATCCAGAATCTCCCCAACCGTCGATCCCGTGAAGGGAACCTCGGCAGAGAACACATCGCTCATCCCAAGATCGCCAAACCACCCCGCAAGCTGATCAAGAAGCCCGCCGAAGTTAATCGCATCGATGTTGATGAATGAGCCGAAATCACTGAAATCAGCGTCAGTCCCAACAGCGGGCGCTTCCCCGCTGAACACATCGCCGGAAAGCTCGACAATCGTCTCAACGCCCGCGAGGCCATCAAGCTCGGCGCTGATAGGCAGTGTGAGCGTGTACGGCGCCGACCCAGGCTCGATCGAAACCAGATCCGTAAGCGCCGTCCCCGCCAGTTCCGACGCGGTGACGCGCCCGCCGGCGTCGCCGTCCGGGTTCAGCAGCGCCGCCTCAGCGCTGATCTCCAGCGACGCCACAGCATCCGTCACCGCAACATCAAGGAACCCAACCGAAGCCCCAAACGACAGCGACCCGGCGCTCGCAAAGCCGCCTGTCAGCGTCAAACCATCGGAGCGAATGAAGAACGCGTCACCCGCGCCAAGCGAATCATCCAGCGAAACGCCGAAGCCAAAGTCAAACGACACACCCGCCTCGAGCGTCAGCGTCCCGTCGCTGTCAGCGCTTAGCCCCAGAGCCTCGGCCTCCTCGCCGAATGAGAGCGGGATCGACGCCAGCGACGCCTGATCGGAGAACAAAAGATCAAACCGCAGTTCCTGACCACCCGCAGCATCAAAGACGCCGCCTCCAACCGAGCCGTCGGCAACCGATCCCAGCCCGTCCAGCACGCCAACGATGTCGTCGCTCGTGATCTCACCACCGCTCTCAAGCAGCGAGCGCACAGGATCAATCAGATTCGTCTCCAGCGACGCGCCCAGCCCGGTCAGCCCCTCCGCCTCGCCAAACACATCGCTCAGCGACACGCCCAGCGGGTCCCCAAACTCATCCGTGCCCAGCGTGAGCAGGGGCAGTTCCTGCGCAAACTCCGCGAAGCCCGACAGGCTGTCACCCCACGACGCCAGCGTGTCCAGCCCACTGAGAATGGCGTCGATCTGTTCGGATTCAAGCGTGACCGATGTCCCATTCTCAACCCCACCGCCACGGGTTCGTTCGACCGTCGGATCGGTGCTGTCCGTCGGCTCGAGCACTCCATTCAGACTGATCAACCCAACGGCGGAGTTGTCATCCTCGCTCGCCTCGTTCACATGCCCGAAGCGGTCGACAGCGACAATGAGATACCCCTCGCTCGCATGGCCCGGGAGCTCAACCTCAACGCTCCGCTGCAGCGACTCGCCCGCGCCCAGCGCGTCCTGCTGACTGGTGTACAAACTGGCCAGGCGCAGATCGGCGCGATCAAGCGCCGCGTCGCGCGAGAAGTACACCGCGTCGTGCCACCCGCTGGCTGGCGTCGCTGCATCACCTTGGTTGCTCACCACCCACTCGATCTGCACACGATCACCGGCCTCAGCCGACTCAGGCAGCACGACCGACTCGATCGCTAGATCAGCCATCGCGACCGGCGCCACATCGGGGTGCCCGAAGCGCGCGTAGGACTCCGCCGCGTCATACGCCGGCGACACCTCGGTCTGCCGCTTGGAAAGAGATTCGCGCACCGGCTCTGAAAACTCGCCAGACCCCGCGATCACCCTCGGCGGCCCAAAGGTCCGCGGGCCGCGATCAACATCCCCCTCATCGACCGTCAGCCCACCCCCACTCGCCGACCCGGCCGCGCGGATGCGATCGACAATGCTCGCATCGCCCTGGTCCTGCAAAAGCGACGAAGAAAGAAGACTCCGCTCATACAAAAAAAGGCCAAGATCACCGGGATCAACCAACGGCACGATCGGCAAATCCGCGGACAACAGGAGCCTCGGCTCCAAAGTCTCGAAGCGCGGCTGCCCCTGACGACGGTTGTACGTACCCATATTGTTCCCTCGAGCCTGCCCGTGCCCGATGGCGGAGAATCCGCCCGTAGACACATGCACCTATTCCAGTCGATCCCCTACGCCGCTTCAACAGATATCTGCCCGGAACTCTCAAATAGATTGCAACGCAGACACGTCAGCCGGAACCAAGACCGGAAGACGCTAGTCCTGAGAAAACGCGAGCGCGTCGTCGAGCCAATCATCGTGACGCAGCACCGAGCGACGCGCGGACTTTGCGCTCCGAGCCGCCCGCCTCTGTGCAAACGCCCATAAGAACCGATAAAGCCCCCCCGCTCCTCCGATCCGAGCGCCCCGCAACACCCACCCCCAGAGACCACCAAAGCGCCGGATGAGTTCGTCATCCAGACTCCCGAACGCCACAGCCCGCCCAGGGTCGCCCTGACGCCCGCAGCGTCCGAAAAGCTGCCGATCTAGCCGACGCGAATCCTGCCGCTCGAACGCGACCACGCACAGCCCGCCCGCCTCGCGGGCCGAATCGTCAAGACGGATATCCGTCCCCCGACCCGCCATGTTCGTCGCCACGGTCACCGCGCCGGCCCTGCCCGCCTCACCGATGATCTCCGCCTCCTCTCGATGATTCGTCGCCGTCAGCACGCGGTGGGTGACGCCGCGCTCGCCAAGCAACTCAGACACACGCTCGGCGTCTGAAATCCGCCGCACCCCGACCAGCACCGGACGCCCCGAAGCGTGCATGTCCACAACAGCCCGCACACCCGCCTCGTCGCGCTCGCCGCCGGACCGCAGCAGGCAATCAGGTTCTTCAACACGTACGCACGCACGGTGCGTAGGCAGCGACACCGTCCTGAGGCCGTACACCGACCACAACTCATCCGCGTTCTCACGCAGCGTCCCGCTCAGCCCGCTCAGGCGTTCATACAGCCGGAAGAAACGCTGAAAGCTGATCCGCGCCAACGTTTCTTTCGAAGCGGTGAGTTCGAGACCTTCCTTCGCCTCCACAACCCGATGAAACCCATGCCGCCACGAACGATCAGGCGTCAGACGCCCCGTCGCCTCATCCACAATCACGGCTTTCCCATCCTCAACGATGTAGTGCGCCCCGCGATGAAAAAACCGCAGAGCGCTGAGCGCCTCAACCACGCACTCCTCCCACCGGCGCGCCGAAAGCCCCTCCACCCGTTGCCCCATCACCCGCTCACGCCCCGCGCGGGTCAGACGGATCTGACGCTCGCGCTCGCCCAGCGTGTAGTCGCCAGGAGGCTCAAGCTCACGCGCCAGCGCCGCCGCCCGCCGCACCGCTGCTTCCGGCGCCCCCCCGGGGCTCTCCGCCGAAATCATCAAGGGCGTCGTCGCCTCATCGAGCAGCACCGAATCCGCCTCATCAACAATCGCCTGCGTGAGGCCGCGCATCACGATCCGCGCCTGCCACAAACCGCTCTCATCACGAAGCAAGTACGACGCCAGCGACCCGCGCCGCCCCAGCGCCAGCGTATCCCGCAGGTAATCCGCAGCAGCCTCCTTGCTCGTCAGATACGTCACATCCGCGCTGTACGCCCCCAGCCGAGCCTGCTGATCGCTCTCCTGCGTCACGCTCGCCGAACTCACGCCGCAGCGCTCGTGCAGAGGTGCCATCCAGTCACGATCACGGGCCGCGAGATAATCGTTCACCGTCACCACATGACACCCACGCCCACGCCAGCCGGCGACAACCGCCGCCAGCCCCGTCGCGAGCGTCTTGCCCTCACCCGTCGCCATCTCCACCGCGCAGCCGCGCTGCAGCGCCAGCGCCCCCGCAATCTGCACCGGGTAAGGACGCTGCCCGAGCGCCCGATCCGCGGCTTCGACGACAAGCGCCCACGCGGCCGTCTCATCCTCTTGAGACACACGCCCGAGCCGCGCCCGCTCACAAGCCGCTGCGAGCGCGTCGTCCAGCTCGTGATCGCCGAGTGAACGACACGCCCCGGCTCGTTCATCAATCCAAGCGGCTTCACGAAGCAAACGCCGGCGCAACGGCAGCCGCCGACTCGCCCACCCTTCGAGCGAACGCCGCACATCATCAAGCCACTCCGTCGGCCGGGATGGAACAGACGCAGACGACAACGCACGCCAGTGCAGCGCCGCCTGCCGCAACCGCGCGTGTTCACCGCCCGTCGTCATAACCCCAACCTGCCCTGCACCGTCTGCCGCAACGCACGCCACCACTGCGCCGCCAGCGGGCGGTCGTTCAAACGGAACCGCACCATCACCCGCTGCCCGGGCAGCAGCCTCGCCGGTGACGCCGGCCTCACCCGCGCCTCGAAGAAACGCCCCGACGCGACCGTCGGGTCATCGGCATCAACATCGATCGGCGTCAGCCCGCCCGCCGCGTACCCGAGCGACGCAGAAGGCAACCGCCGCTGACCCGCCGGAAGAATCTCATCACGCGACACGACTGCCCTGATGACCTGCCCAGGCCTCCCGCGAACGCGCATCTCACCCTCCGGGCGCGCTTCCTCAAGCAGCAGCGCCGCAACCGTCTGCGGCGCCGCGCACCGCACCACCACCCCGTCCAGCCCCGCCACCACCCCCAGCCGATCGCCCCGCCGTACCCACTGACCCGGTGCCCGATGAACCGCCGGCGCCGCCCACACCCCATCCTCGGGCGAGTCGATCACAAGCGAACGCACCTCGCGCTCCAGACGCAGCCGGCGCTGCCCCAGCGCCGAGAGTTGCTCCGCAAAAGCCCGGGCGCTCACCGGATCCTCCGCCAGCGCCTCCCGGCGCAACGCCTCCAGCCGCCGAGCTTCGATCACAACCTCCTGCAGCGCCGCCTCCGCCTCGGCGCTCGAAAGCGTGACAAGCCGCTCACCAGCGCGCACAGGCGCGCCCCATGCGGCCGCCGCCCCATCCAAAAACCCGCTCGCGCCGGCGTACACGACTGACAGGCGCTCCGGCTCGACCACGCCCTCGGCCCGCACATGATCCGCCGCGGGGATCACACCCAGCAGCACAACGACCACCCCGATGCTCAGCCCGCTGACGCCGAGGGCCCGCCCGCGCGTGCGCGACAGCTCGTGGCTGGATATCACATAGCGCAGCCCCCTCGCCAGCGGCACAACGGCGAACACCACAATCGCCCCCACCGCCAGCAGCAGCCCCAGCATGAAAAACCGCTCGGAAAGGAACCACACAATCGCGGCGTACAGGAACACGCGGTACACCATCGACAGCGACCAATACACCAGGAACCACCACGCCTCACCGACGGTGTGCGCCGGGCTCAGCAGACGCCGAACGCCGAACGCATACGTCTTGATCAGATGCAGCGTGTAGTCACGGCTGCGGGTCCAAAGGTTGGGGATGTCGAGAAGATCCGACAGGATGTAGTACCCGTCGTAGCGAAGCAGCGGGTTGGCGTTGAAAAGCACCGACGACACCCCCGCGACGAACATCGCGTTGTACGCCAGCGCCCGCACGATCCCATCCTGGCTCGCGCTCCACACCACCGCCGCGATCGCCGCGATCGTCAACTCCGCGAAAACACCCGCCGCCGCCACCACGATGCGCGGACGGCGGCGCGGGAACGCCCACGAGCTGCTCGCGTCCACATACGGCACCGGCATGAACACCAGCAGCATCAGCCCGATCGTGTGCACCTCGCCCCCGCCGTAGCGCCACCCGTACGCCTTGCAGGCGAAGCCGTGCGCGAGTTCGTGCACTGCCTTGATGAGCACAAACGTGAGATAAAGCAGCGGTAGATTGTCCGCGCTCATCGCTCCGGAAAAACCCGTCGCCAGATCGCCCGTTCGCGGGATCAGGAGCGCCGCACCGATAACCCAGCTCAGAATCATCAGCACAGCGCCGACCGGCGACACCAGCCACGCGACCAGCGGGAGCCACCGCGTCAGCAGCGCGTCAGGATCAAACAGCGGGAACTTCACGAAGAGAAAGTTCATAAAGCGTGACCGCGTCTCCGCCTCAACCCGCCGCTTCCTACGCCGGTGCACCACCGCCGCCTCGCCGCCGCCATCGCCCGCGAGAAGATGCGCCCCGCTCAGACGCCCGAGCAGCTCGACCGCTTCCGGCTGCGTAGGAGCCTCGTCGGCGTAGCGCCCTTCGCACGCCTCCCACGCCTCCTGCACCGTGCGCCTGCCATCGAGCAACCCCAGAAACCGGTAGCCCGTCTGATCCACCCGATGAAACACGCTCGACGCGCCGTCGCGCAGGACATGGTACGTCCGCCCGCGGAACCGCTGGCGTGTCACCTGCACATCCGCGCGCAACCGCGGCGCCAGACCAGCAACCCGGTGCCACGATTCGCTGAAGGTAGGACGCTCGAACGACACGGCGCTAGATCCAGAGCTTCATACGCACCCAGTTCACAAGGTCACGCGTCCAGATCGCGGCGTAGGCGCGACGCCCCGCGTTGATCTTCGCTACGCCCTCCATCCCGGGCCGCGTCCAGGGAGGTGTCTCATCAAGACGCACACGCGCAGCGAACACATTCCCCGCTTCCACCACACGCGCGACCGGATCGATCCGTTCCACTGTGAACGCGATGCGCCGCTCGGGGAAGCTTGCCGTCGCCAGTTCGCCGCGGGCCCCTTCAGCGACGTCGGCAATCCGCCCTTCCGGGATGAGGATCTCCGCTCGCAACGCGTCCAGCGGCGCGATCGTAAACAGACGATCTCCCACGGCGATCGGCGCCCCGATCATCCGCTGCAGATCCCCCTCGGTCACGACGCCCGAGATCGGCGCCCGCACCTCGGCGATCTCGATCCGCCGTTCGATCAGTTCGATGCGAGCCGCCGCGCGGTCCGCCTGCGCCCGCGCCGCCTGGGCCTGGGCCGTTTCGCCCTCACGCCGAGCCATCGCCTCTTCCGCAAGACGGCTGCGGCGCTCGGAGCGCAGCTCCGCCAGCTCGAGACCCAACTCGGCGGTATCCAGCGTCGCCATCAGATCCCCAGCGGTGACCTCGTCGCCCGCCCGCGTGCGCGCCGTGGCAAGAAAACCATCAAAGGGCGCCGGCAGCACACGACGGCTCACGCTCTCCAGCGTCATCTCCGCGCTCACACGGTCCTCGCCCTTGACAAAGAACGCGAAGAGCAGGAACCCCGCCACCGCTAGCGCCGCGAGCTTGGTTCCCGTGTAGCGCGGCCCCACCAGCGACGCCCCCGCGTCCATCAGCGCTGACCACGCCCGCGCCCCGATCCAGCGATCCCGCGCCCGGATGTCCAGCAAGCGGGGCGTCATCAACTCGCTCGTCAAACGCAGCGCTTCAACAGACCGGAACGTCGGCGTTGACCGTTCCGCCCACTCGACGCACAACGCGCCGACGGGCTCACCCTCATGACGCAATGGCAGAGTCGCGCACGACCCCGTGTCATGGATCGCCAAGTGCTCGGCGGCGGCCCGGCAGATCACCACATCTTCCGCATCCGGCGGGCACGCGACCTCTCGGTCCTGATCGGTGGTCTCTTCCATCACGCTCTCGATCGAACGCACCAATTCACTCGTGCGCGCGATCTGCTCGGCGTTCGAGATCGCTTCGAGACGGATCAACCCGTTGCGCAGGAAACCGATCGAAACCCGCTCGGCTTCCCAGCGCGATGCGATCGCGTTACACACACTCAAGCACGCGCCGAAAAACGCCCGCTGCTCGTTGGCCGCGCTGAGCACGCCCAGGGCTCGCGCCGGCGCTTCGGCGGCTTCATGACGCGAACGCTCGGCACGGGCCTCCCGCCACGTCTCAGCAAGCCCGCCGACTAACTCCATACGCATCAGCGCCTGGCGCCCCTGCGCGTGATCCCCAACGATGAGCGCGACCGCCAGCAGCGTTTCCTGATCGCTCAGGCGGCACGGCACGCTCGCCATCCACCGTCCATCGCCTTCGAGAGGACGCAGCGACGCCTCGTCTTGCGATAGAGCATCAGCGCGCGCGGACCGCACCAGATCATCTACACGTCCAGCGACCAGCAACGGCTCGGGCTCGACCGCGCCGGCACGCGCGGCGAAGAGCGCCGCCGCTGAGGATGGCGCCGCGATGGTCATCGCCTGCAG
The DNA here is from genome assembly GCA_965227605.1 of Phycisphaerales bacterium. Lineage (GTDB taxonomy): Bacteria > Planctomycetota > Phycisphaerae > Phycisphaerales > UBA1924 > CALNYS01. The sequence goes on from OZ245745.1 coordinate 2,654,011, forward strand.
CAGACCCCGAGCGAACACATCGGGGGCGGACCGCGCGTCGGCCCACGAGCCGGCCCGATCCCCCTCAGCGCTCACCGATACCTGCTCGTTCACGTTGTGGCGTCCTCGCCGCCGGGCGTCTGCGCCAGGTCAATGCGCCGACGGGCGTCCAGTTCGAGTTCCCCGAACCGCTCTTCGTACTTCTTCACCACGCCCGCCACTGCGATCGCCAAGCGTTTGGCCGTGTGGTAGTTCATCACCAGGCGCGTGTTCACATTGAAGTGCACCTCGACGGGCGGGTCGCCGCCGCCCGTGGGCTCAAGGCGGTTGATGCCGAGATCGAGCATGAACTCCTCCGGGGTCGGGTGGTGCTTGAAGGAGTTGATGTACGTCGTCTCGACGCCGGCCTGATCGATCTTCAGGTTGACGCGCGTTTTCGCGCCGCCCTCAACGTTCGCGGCCGGGTCGGTCATGTCGCGTGCTCCTTCGCAAAAAGTAAGAGATGCCTTTGGCGTTCGAGTGTACCGCGCGGTGTAATAATGCCATGACCCAATACCCCAAGTCAGTGCTGCTGCTCGCGACCGCCCTCGCCTGGTTTGTCGTGCCATTCTCGGACGCACGCGCCGAACCCGTCGAGGCCTACACACGCGCCCGCGTCGATCTGCGTCTCGCGTTCGTTGTTTCGGGACGTGTGGCCGAGGTACTCGTAAGCGAAGGGCAGAGCGTGCGCGCGGGCGACCCCATCGCCCGCCTCGCCGACCCCGAGGGCGAAGCCCAGATCCGCCTGCTCACACTCCGCGCTCAGAGCACGCTCGAAGTCGACGCCGCCGTCGCGGATTACGAGCTGGCCCAGGTTCGCGAAGGAATGGTCAAGAGCGCCGCCGAACGCGGCGGGGCCAGCGCCTTCGAAGTGCGGGAATCCGAACTCGAATCCATCCGTGCCCGCCTCGCGGCCGAGCTCTTCGAGCAGCGCCGCGACGAAGCTATGCTCCAACTCGAACAGGCGCGGGAACGCCACGCGCAGTTCACCCTGCTGGCGCCGTCTGACGGCGTGATCGACGAGATCATCATCAAACCAGGAGAGACCGTTGAGGGCCTCGAGCCCATCGCCCGTCTCGTCGCAATAGACTCGCTGCTCACCGACGCCCAAGTCGATACCGGGGACACTCTGACGCTTACACAAGGAGGCATGGTGAATGTTGAGTTTGTGATTGGGGAAAACCGATGGACGGCTGAAGGTCGCATCGTCTATGTCGCCGCCGTCGCCGATGCAGCCAGCGACACTCGGCGCGTGCGTGTCGAGATACCCAACAGCGAGGGACGCCCAGCGGGCACGCGTGTCTTCCTCACGTTCAGCAACGATCCAGAGACCCGCTGAGTACAAAGGAACGGCTCACGGGACTCAGGGAACGACGACGCCCCACGAGTTCAGCATAATCGCCAGATCGATCACATCGACGCCGCCGTCCACGTTGAGATCACCTTGGCGCATCAGGTCTTCGGGCGTCATGCCTTCGGGTTCTTCGATGACATGACCGATGGGTTCAACCAGCAACGCGTAGCAGCAGCACGCGCCGTGCCCGTCGGCTTCGAGGTCGTCAGGATCGATATTCCGCGGCGGAAACACATCGCGCACGCCGTCGAAATCAGTGTCGCTGAACCCGGTGATCGCCACGTTTACACGCCCGTTCGCGTCTGCGATCGTGCTGAGCGTCAGAAGGCCGTTGCCGGGGGAAGGCTGAGCCGTAATCAGCTCCCCCGTCTTGTCGAACCACCCCAGGCGGACCGCCTCGGGATCGCCTTCGTCGTTGATGCACGACAGAACCGTCACCGCCACGTCGCACGCCGGGGGCAGGCCGGCGAAGGTGAAGTGGTCAACGTCGTTGCAGTTGGGGATCGTGCCGACGGTGTTGTCGATCTCCACATGGGCCGTCGCGGCGCCCTCGGGCGCGATGAAGTTCAGGCGGAAGAGCTCGGCGCCCGTGAAGAACTCAAGGAAGCCATCGTCGCTTCCAGCGCCGCGATCAACGATCACTTCTTCACACTCGTCCAATACAGGCACGCCGTCCTCATCGAAGTAACTCACGGTCAGATCAAACGCCCCGAGCTGACCATGCTCAGCGTTGAAGAAGAGGCCGTTGGGTATCCCATCCACACCGTCGGGCCGCCCCGTGACGGCAAGACGCACCGAGCCGGTCCCATCGCCATGCTCAACGACATCAAGCCAGAGGGCCGAGGCCTTGCCGTTGCCCAGCGTGCTTGAATCGTTGTCCTCACCGATGATGTTGTCGTCCTTGTCGAACGCGAAAAGGTAGGTGTCGGGCTGCTGACCGGGGAAGCGGCGTTCTTCCAGCTTGCCCGAGATGGCGGGGCAATCGTTGGCGTCGAGGTTGATCCACGTGCGATCGATGAAGCGATCGTTGGGCTCGCGTTCGATGCAGGGGTCGCCGATCCAGCGCACGTAGGAATCACGCAGCCCGTTGTCATCGTCTGGTGCGAGCGCGCCGCCTTCGCTGGAGAAGCCGGCCCAGTTGCCTTCGTCTGCCAAACGCCACGCGCGGATCGGGAACCCTGATTCCCGATCCAGCCATGTCAGACTCTGGCGCGTCGTCTTCTCGCGCTGCAGATCTCGGGCGTAGAGGTCAATCACCGCCCCGTCCGGGTCGCCCGGCGCAAGATTGCTCGCGGTGCTGGCGAAGATCACCCGACGCCCCCGCGCGTCGATCGAAGGCGAGAAGCTGTCGCCCCCGCCCTGCTCGCCGGCAGTGCTCACGCTGACGAGAGAGGTATCGCCCGTCGAACGATCGTAGAGGAAAATGTCCTCGAACCCGTTGGCGTCGCTCTCCACCAGGTCGCTCGCGAGGCTCGAGTACACGATCCGCTGCCCGTCGGCGCTGATCGAGGGCGAGAAACTGTCGCCGTTCGAGAACCCGCCAGCCGACGTTCGGCTCGCCAGTTCGACCGAGCCGGTGCAGCGGTCGTACACATAGATGTCAACGAACGTCTCGCTGTCGCCCGCCACGATGTCGCTCGCCCGCGAAGCGAACGCGATAGTCTGCCCGTCAGCGCTCATCGCCGGCTGCCCGACGGTCCCGCCGCTACTCTCCCCGCCCGATTCATTCACACTCACGCGCCGGATGGTCTCGAACAGGCCGTCATACAGGAACACGTCCTGCTCGCCGTTGCTGTCGCCGGGGACCAGATCATCCGAATCGCTCACAAACGCGATCCAGCGCCCGTCGTTCGAGATGGAAGGAAACCCGCTCGATCCGTTGCCGGCGTTCCCGCTCATGCCACGCGAGATCAGCGTGGTGGCGCCCGTCTCGCGGTCGTGCAGATAGATATCCCGCTGCGCGTTGAGATCAACAAGACTGAAGGTCGAACTCGTGCTCTCGAACGCCACGTACCGCGCATCGGCGCTGATCGAGGGGAACCGGCTGTCGCCGTCGCTCATCTGCCCGCTGGTCCCGACGCTGATCAATTCCAGCGTCCGCTCGAAGCGGTCGCGAACGAAGACATCAAGACGGGCATCCGGATCGTTGTCGGAGAAGTTCGTCGCGCGCGATACAAAGGCGACGAACCGCCCGTCAGCCGTAGGCTCGAGTTCCCGACTCTCCATATCTCCATCGATGTCAAACCCATCAAGACTGACACGTTCGGTCGGATAACCCTGACCAACCGACGCCGCGGCGATAACCAACAGCCCGAACGCTCCGCCCGCGATCACACCGAAACGCTGGTGATGTGCCATCTCTCGTCCTCACGCGCCGATCTCGACCGCGCTGCTGCCCGCAACCCATCCGGTCATCGCGCTGAAGTTCTGAAATTATCGCCTTCGCATCAACGGATCAAGGAAAACGCGTGCCGTAAACTCCTAAACCTGAAAAAGATAGCCCATAACCAAAACCAACCCACCTGAGAGAAATACCTCATCGAGTACCGCACGCGCATCGTCGCAGTCGGCCTGATATCCAACAACGTCTGCGCCGCAATCACCCGCGCCATCTCGTTCGTGGTTGCAGTCCCTCTCGACCCGCACTCAGCTTTGCTTACCCAAGGCTCAATCTGAATACACCAGGTAGTCTCGAACCTCGCGAGCGCTCCTCGGTAAGCTGATGATGAGGGCTTGATCGTTTCCGAACACCCAACGACCGTGAAGGACATGGTTTATGACTAGCAGATTTATTTGTTCCAAGACTCTCGCGATAACCTTCGCGTGCGGCGCAACGACTTTCGCGCAGGGGCAGGTCTCGTCCAATTGGTTCCGCAACCCCGCGATCTCACCTGATGGTGAGCGCATCGCGTTCGTCCACGCCGGCGACATCTACGCGGTTGATGCCGACGGCGGACGCGCCGTCCCTCTGACCATCCACGAGGCGTTCGAGTCCAACCCGGTCTGGTCGCCCGACGGCTCCATGATCGCCTTCAGCTCAAACCGCTTCGGAAACGACGATGTCTTCATCATCCCCTCTGATGGTGGTGCGGCCCAACGTCTGACGCACCATTCCACCGCCGACACGCCCGCTGATTTTGCGCCGAACGGCCAAAGCGTCTACTTCAACTCCGCCCGCGTCGATCACGCCGACAGCGCGCTCTTCCCCTCCGGCACGCTGAACGAGCTCTACCGCGTCGACCTCACCGGCGGCACGCCCACGATGATCCTGACCACCTCGAACGTGAACCCCGAGCTCAGCCCGGACAGTGACCGCATTCTCTACGAGGACCGCAAGGGGTACGAAGATCCCCTCCGCAAGCATCATACCTCGTCGATCGCCCGCGACGTCTGGGTCCACGACACCCGGACCGGCGAGCACACCAAGCTCACCGACTTCGCCGGCGAGGACCGCGATCCCTCCTGGCACGGCCGCAACGAGTTCGTCTACCTCTCCGAGCGCTCAGGAGACTCCAACGTCTGGAAACAGCGCCTCGAGCCCGGCGCCCGCCCCGAGCAGCTCACCGAGTTCGAGCACCACCCCGTCCGTCACCTCACCCGCGCCGACAACGGGACCATGGCTTTCAGTTGGCATGGTGAACTCTACACCCTGCGCGACGGGCGCCGCCCGCGCAAGATCGACATCACCATCGGTATCGATGGCCGCGCAGGCGAGCCCGAGCGCCAGACCATGCGCAGCGGCGCCACGCAGTTCTCAGCCGCGTCGAACGGAAAAGAGATCGCGTTCATCGCCCACGGCGAGGTTTTCGTGACCTCCGTCGAGTTCGGCGCCACCAAGCGCATTACCTCAACGCCCGAGCAGGAGCGCAGCGTCCACTTCAGCCCCGACGGGCGATCCCTCGTCTACGCCGCTGAGCGCGACGGCTCCTGGAACATCTACACAACAACGCTCGGCGAGGACGAGCTCTACTTCTTCAGCGCCACCAAGTTCACCGAGGAATCGCTCGTCGCCACCGAGAACGAAGAGTTCCAACCCCGCTGGTCGCCCGACGGTGAAAAAGTCGCATACCTCCACGAACGCGAAGAGGTGCGCGTCATCGATGTCGAGAGCCGCGAACAGACGGTCGCTCTCAGCGGCGAGCACTGGTATTCGTATTCCGACGGAGACATGTGGTTCCGCTGGGCGCCGGACTCCCAGTGGATCGCGGTGCATTTCTACAACCGCGGGCGCATCTTCGTCGGCGAAGCCGGCCTCGTGAAGGCCGACGGCACGGGCGAGATCATCGATCTCTCAAACTCAGGCTACGACGACAACTCCCCGCGCTTCGCCATGGAGGGCGGCGCCGTCATCTGGGCCTCAGCGCGCTACGGCGAGCGCCCGCACGGCAGCTGGGGCTCCGAGTACGACGTGCTCGGCGCGTTCCTGACACAGGACGCGTTCGACAAGTTCCGTCTCTCCAAAGAGGAATACACCCTCCAGAAGGAACTGGAAGAGAAAGAAAAAGAAGAAGGCGAGGACACGGAAGACGGTTCAGAAGACCCCGCGGATGGCGACGACGCCCCTCCGGACGACGCAGAAGATGCCGAGAGCACAGACGAAGACGCCGAAGACGAAGAGAAGACGCCCGAGCCGCTCGAGTTTGAACCCGACGGCCTCGACACTCGCACCATCCGCCTCACCACGCACGCCTCAGCCCTCGGCGACTTCGCGATGGCCCCAGACGGCAAGGCTCTCTACTACCTCGCCTCCTTCGAGGGCGGCGCAGATCTCTGGAAGCAGGATTTCCAGGAGCGCTCGACCACCCTCGTCGCCAAGCTCGACGCGGATAACGCCTCCATGCAGATGTCAGACGACGGCGAGACGCTCTTCCTGCTCGCCGGCGGTTCGCTCTCGAAGATCGAAACCGCTTCCGGCAAGCAGACGCCCATCGCCTTCGCCGCCGAGATGATCGTTGACAAGGCCGCCGAGCGCGCCCACAACTTCGATCACGTCTGGCGCCAGACAAAGAAAAAGTTCTACCGCCCCGACATGCACAACGTGGACTGGGCCTTCTACCGCGAGCAGTACGAGCCCAAGCTCGCAGGCGTCCACACCACGAACGACTTTGCCCAGATCCTTTCCGAGATGCTCGGCGAACTCAACGCCTCACACACCGGCGGACGCGCCATGACCGGCGGCATGCCGGGCGCCGCCTCGACCGCCGTGCTCGGGGTGATCTACGACCAGGAGTACAACGGCCCGGGCCGGCGCATCGCCGAGGTGCTCGAAAACGGCCCCCTCGACCGCGCCAAGTACGAGAACGTCGAAGCCGGCACGATCATCACTGCGGTTGACGACGTGCGCCTCGACAGCGACGTCAACTTCTACGCCCAATTCGACAACAAAGCCGGCGAACGCGTCCGCCTCACGCTCCTCAACCCGGGCGGCGACGAGGAAGACATTGTCGTGACACCCATCTCAGCCGGCGCTCAGAATCAACTCCTCTATGAGCGCTGGGTGCGCACGCGCGAAGCGCTCGTCGAAGAACTGTCAGACGGGCGTCTCGGCTACGCCCATATCCGAGGCATGAACGACGCGTCTTACCGCGAGTTCTACGAGCAGGTGCTCGGCAAACACTTCGGCAAGGAAGCTATCGTCGTGGATACCCGCTTTAATGGCGGTGGCTGGCTGCACGATGACCTCGCCACCTTCCTCTCGGGTGAGGCGTATATGAAGCTCTACCCCCGCACAGACCTCAACCCAGATGTCGAGTACTCGGGCGACCCCCTTACGCGCTGGACCAAGCCCTCGATCGTCGTGATGAGCGAGAGCAACTACTCAGACGCCCACATCTTCCCATGGACCTATTCGGAACTCGGGATCGGCCAAACCGTCGGCATGCCCGTCCCCGGGACCGGCACCGCGGTCTGGTGGGAGCGCCTGTTCACCGGCGACATCGTCTTCGGCATCCCCCAGGTCGGCACGAAAGGCAAAGAGGGCGTCTATCTCGAAAACACGCAGCTCGAGCCAGATCACCGCGTCAACCTCGACCCCGAGTCAGCCAGCAGAGGACGCGACACTCAGATCGAACGGGCTGTCGAAATCCTGCTCGATCAACTCGGAAACTAAAAGCCAGGACAACGGATTCGTGACAAGATGTTGTCCCCGCGCGGCTCTCGGAACCGTGACACGCGCCCTTACCCGGCTCACACAGCAACCTCGGCCGTACTCGATCACCGCTTCCGTCGCGGGACCTCTGTTGAAAGGCCTTGCCGAGTTCAAAAAAAACTTCAGAACACTGTCGATGGATGATGTGCCCGATCGTCATGTATGCAGAGCGACGACGCCGAGTCGTCGATAACCATCTGGCAGACAGCAAAGGAACATCATCATGGCCAAGTTCACGAGTAAGTTCATGCTCGCGTTGCACGACGATCCCAGCGCCTTCGAGAGCTTATCTCCCGAAGAGATGCAGAAGATCGTCCAGCGCTACAACGAGTGGGCCGGCGCCTTGGCCAAACAAGGGAGAATGGCCGGCGGAGAAAAGCTGACCGACGAGCCCGGCCAGATCCTGCGCCGCGAGGGCGCGAAGAACACAGTAAAGGACGGGCCCTTCTCAGAGACCAAGGAGGTTCTCGGAGGTTTCTTTCTGATCCTCGCCGACAGCTACGAAGACGCCGTCGCTGTATGCCAGGACTGCCCTCACCTCGACTACGGCGGAACGATCGAAATCAGAGCCATCGACGCGCACTAAGCGGATGTGCGAATCGGTCCCACAACTGGTGGATCACCTCTTTCGACACCAGGCCGGTCGCCTGGTGTCGAATTTGGTGCGCTCTCTCGGCCCGGCTCACGTCGATCTAGCCGAAGACGTGATACAGGACGCGCTCGCCACAGCGTTACGGCGCTGGCCCTTTGACGGCGTGCCCGATGACCCCGCCGCGTGGCTGTACCGGGTTTCACGCAACCGGGCGATCGACGCCCTACGCCGCCACCAAACGCTTCGCACCAAACTCGAAGCGATGCAAATCAAGCCGCTGGCGGTATCCGACGACGCCAACCCCGAAACCGCACTCCGCTTCGCAGACGAACTTGATGACGACGTGCTGCGGATGATCTTCGCCTGCTGTCATCCGTCCGTCCCCCAGGAAGCACGAGGGCCGCTGACGCTCAAGCTCGCCTGCGGATTCAATGTCTCGGAGATCGCCAGCGCGTTCCTCGCCCGCGAACCGACGATGGCGCAGCGAATCATCAGAGCAAAGCGTCAATTGCGATCCGGCCATATCGAAATCGAAGTCCCGGGCTCGCACGCCATCACAGAAAGACTCGGCTCTGTTCTCGAAGTGCTATACCTGATATTCAACGAAGGGTACGCAGCCCATCAGGGTGAGAACCTGATCAGATCAGAACTGGTCGACGAAGCGATCCGCTTGGGAAGCCTTGTTACGTCTCACAAAGAAACCTCGCGTCCCGAAGCGTACGCCCTGCTGAGCCTGATGCTGCTCCAGGCTTCGCGGATCCCCGCGCGGATCGACGACCGCGGACGCCTGGTTCTTCTGGCCGACCAGGACCGCACCCTTTGGAATCAACAGTGCATCTCCGCCGGCTTTAAGCATCTCGCGCTCGCGACCGCGGGCGATCAACTCAGCGAGTACCACGACCAGGCGGCCATCGCGGCGTGTCACGCGGCGGCGCAACGAGCAGAAGACACAGACTGGGTCCAAATCCTTGCTCACTACGATTCAATGATCGTTCGATTCCCATCACCAGTCGTTCAACTCAACCGCTCGGTCGCCGTAGCCATGGTGCATGGTCCGGAGCGCGGTCTTGAAACGCTTGAGAGTATTGATCCCAACGTTCTGAACGACTATTACCTCCTGCCCGCGACCCGGGGGGAATTTCACAGACGAGCCGGGCGGTCTGAAGACGCTGTACGTGAATTCGAAACGGCATTGAATCTCGCACGCACTGAACCTGAAAAACGGTTTATCCAGGATCGAATACGTGAAACAACCTCTTCGAGCTAGAGCCGGCATTAATCGGCCTGCCATACAACGAAAGCGGAGAGGGGGGGATTCGAACCCCCGAGCCCCCGGAGGGACTACTGGTTTTCGAGACCAGCGCATTCAACCGCTCTGCCACCTCTCCGAGCGGGTCGCCATCATACCCCCTCACGCGCCAATCGCCATCCGCTCACGGAAAAACCGCCGAGCCCTCACCGGGCCCGGCGGTCAATGTTGCTTCTACTCTCAGATGATCCGGATCAGCGGCGGCGCGTCGCGCCGATCAGGCCCAGGCCCGCGAGGCCCAGCGCCGCCGGAGCAGGCAGCGGGACGAACGGAGCGCCGGGCAGTTTCTCACCCAGGAACAGGAAGTCGCGCGTCCGGCTGCGACCATCGTCGCCCTGCAGCCAACCCCGTCCCACCCAGAAGCCCATGCCGTCCTCGGCATGACCACCAAGGCGATGATCATCCTGCAGGAAGCGGAACGAGGGGCTGCTGAAATCTGCGATGTCGTACACCTCACCGGCCACGTCGCCCGACAGCGCCGTCAGCGTGCCGCTGTTCGCGGCGTTCGCAGCGGTCACCTCGAAGCCGGTGCCGTTCGCGACCACGCCAACCGTGTACGACATATCGAGCTCGTACGAGCCCTCGCCGAAGCCGTACGCAGCGCCGGTGTCCTCGCCGCCGTACAGCGTGCCGGTGATGTTGATCGTCAGCGAACCGCCGTTGTCAACCACCTCAAGAACCGTATTGCTGAACATGTCGAACGAGAAGGTCGTCACGCCGCCGGCCGCGCCGGCCTCGTCGGCGAACAGGCCGTCAAAGCGAAGGCCATACCCGGGAGGGTTCGCGTTCCCGTCCGGATGATCGCTCAGCGAGAAGAATGAGGACGCCGCGGGAGCCGCGGCAGCCATAACGAACGCCGCACCCGCGGCGAGAAGTCGGAACAACATCAGTCTCTCCTTGTAGGTCTCTCTGCTCGGGCTCACCCCGAGATAGGGGAATATCCACCCTCATCCCTTGATACGCAATAACTTAGTGCTCAGATGGTGAAAAGTAATCAAAAGTCAAAGATTACCCACATACCCTTGATTATCAAAGACTTACAAGAAAGACCCCAGCCCCCCTACATTTACGCCGCGCTCGACGCCTCCCCCGCCTCTTCGAGCCCTGGATCGTCCGTGCACGCCCGCGCCGGGTTCTCCTTGTCCGCCGCCAGTTCGTCCCCCAGCGTCCGATCCCACTGTTGCAGCCCCCCATGGTGCGCCGCCTTCGCCAGCAGATGCGCCCCGATCGGTGAGGCCACAAAGCTGAACACCAGTGTGATCAACGCTTTGCTCACCACCGCCGCCGAACCCAGCTCCTGTGCAGCGGCAATCAGCATGCAAGTCAGCCCCAGCGTCACACAGATCGAAGCCCCATGCAGCCGGTTGTACGCGTCCGGCAGCCGGTGCAGACTCACCGCGCCGATCAGCATGAAGAACAGCCCGATCAGCAAAACCACCGAGGTGCCGAGATCCACCGCGACCTGAATACCCGGGCTAGCCGCCAACATCACACTCATCACAGCACCGCCCTTCTACGACCGATGTACTGCGCAAACGCCGCCGTGCTCGCAAACCCCAGAATCGCCACGATCAGCACCGCGTCGAAGAACACCAGCGTCCCCAACCGGATCGTCAGCAGAATCGCCAGACCCACCACCTGCATCGCCAGCAGGTCGCTCGCGATCCCCCGATCCGCCAAGGTCGGCCCCTTCACCAAACGCCACAGGCACAGCACAAACCCCGCGCCCAGCACAAAGATCCCAACGTCAACAACTAAATTCAACACCACCCGGCTCCACAGCGTGGGATCAGTCATAGACACAACTTCAGCAGCGCCGCCGGCAGCTAGCAACAGATTCACGCGAACACCCCCCAGCGCAGCTTCGCGCGCAGCTCGTCGATGTCGCGGCGAACCGCGTCAGGATCCTGACCGAACATCGCATGGATGTACAACCACTCGCCGTTCGGACACTCGTCGATCGTCAACGTCCCGGGCGTCAGCGTGATCGCGTTCGCCAGCGTCGCCCGCTCCACATCGCTCATCCCCTTCACCGGGTACCGAACAATCCGCGGCGCCAGCTTCGAGGGCCGCAACACCGCCCCCGTCACCTGCAGGTTCGACTTGATCAAGAGCCCCAGGAAATACACCAAAAAGCTCGCCAGACGCAGCCCGTTCCGCAGGTAGTCCGTGCCGGGCGTCGCCAGCGTGTACGCCTCGATCACCAGCGCCCCAACGACCATCCCCGCCAGGAAGTTCCACGCCGAGAAACTCGCCGTCAGACTGCACCAAACCACCGATAGCGCGATGTTGAAAAGAAGGTTTTTCATCAGTGGCCTCCACCCTTCCCGCCGCCATCGCCCGCCTCGGCCAGCGCCTCGTAGATCGCCAGCGTTGGCGACGCGCCGGCGTCCGTCCACGCCTCTTCGCCCAGCACCGCCGTCACATACCGCCGCGGCTCGCTCGCGTCCTCCGTCGCCAGAAGCGCTGTCGAAACGAGCCCCTCCGGCGCCAGCCCGACCCCCAGCGACGCGATCACCAGCAGCGCCACCGAAACATACGCTGCGCGCAGCCCGCCCGTCGTCCCGGGGAACGACAACCGGCTTTGTGTCGAAGGCTCGCCCTCGGGCGCCACCCAGAACACCCGCGCGTACAGCTTCGCCATGACGACGAGCGTGAGCGCCCCTGACACGATCACCGCGCCGGCAAGCACCCGCCAGGCGACACCCAGTGACGGATCAAACGTCTCACGCAAAATCATCAGCTTGCCGTAGAACCCTGAGAAGGGCGGCAGCCCCACCGTGCTCATCGCCGCAATCAGCATCAGCGCGCTCAGCCACGGCGCCCGACGATGCAAGCCGCCCAGTTTGTTCATGTCGTCCGTCCCCGCCAGACGCTCCACGATCCCGCAGCACAGGAACATCGCCGCCACCACCAGCATCGACTGCACCGAATACGCCAGCGCCCCGGCCAAAGCCATCGGCGTCAGCAGCGCGATCCCCAGCAGCGGGAACCCGATGTGCGCCACCAGCGTCATCGCGATCGCTCGGCGCACGCTCCGCATCGCCAGGGCGCACACGATCCCCACCACCATCGTCAGCCCCGCGACCGTCGCTACGATCGCCACGATCGCGCTCTCCTCGCGCACCGCCGGCGCCGCAAACACCATCGGTAAAAGCCGCAGCATCGCGTACACGCCGACCTTCGTGAGCAAGCCCCCGAAGAGCGCCGCCACGCTGATCGGCGTCGTGTGATACGTGTCAGGCAACCAGAACCACAACGGGAACGCAGCCGCCTTCATCGCGAACACGAAGAGCAGCATCGTCGCCACAGCAGGAAACGCTGCGGGCAGTTCCGCCCCGCCGTTCGCGCTCGCCGCGACCAGCCGCGCCAGGTCCGCGTAGTTCAGCGTCCCCATCATCCCGTACACCAGCCCGGCGCCCAGCACAAAGAACCCAGACGCAATCAAATTCAGCACTACGTACTTGTACGCCTGCGCCAGCTGCCGACGCGAGCCCCCCGCGCACAACAGCGCGTAGCTCGACATCAGCATCACCTCGAACGCCACGAACAGGTTGAACAGATCACCCGTCAGAAAGCTGTAGTTCACCCCCATGATGAGCAGGTGCGCCAGCGGGTGGAACCACCGACGCTCCGTCAGCGGAGAAAGCGCCCCCGACGCATAAATCAGCGCCGCGATCCCCACAACCTGCGTCGTCGTCAGCAGCAGCCCTGAGATGCCGTCGAATACCACGCTGATCCCGAAGGGCGCCGGCCACCCCCCCATCTGCGCCGTGATCACCTCGCCGCCCGCCGCGCGGACCAGCCACGTCGCGCTCAGCGCCAGACACGCGCCCAGCGACGCCAGCCCGATCACACGCTGCAGCACGAACCGCCGGCGCACGAACGTCGTCACGATCGCCGTCGCCATCGGGAGCGCGATCAGCAGCACGATCCAGCGCGCATCAAGCATCGTTACGCCGCCCCCTTCTCGTTCCACCGCGGCTCGCTCGGGCGATCTTCTTCAGCCAGATCGTCCACCCAAAGCGACGCCGTGCGCCGGTACGTCACCACCAGAAGCGTCAGCAGGTACGCCGTCACCGCGAAGCTGATCACGATGCTCGTCAGGATCAGCGCCTGCGGCATCGGATCGACCGGCGCCGTCGCGCCCGATCCCAGCACCGGCGCGCTCCGAAGGCCCACCACCTCGCCGGCGACCCGCGCCACCGGCTGTCCACTCATCGCCATGATCCCCAGGTGCGCCGCGTGCGCAAACAGGAACACGCCCATCGCTACCTCCTTGAGCTCGCGCCCAAGGATCAGATAGACGCTCACGCCCATCACGCATGTCACACAGATCGCCAGCAGCAGCGTCATGTCTCGAGCTCCTCCGTCAGCCGGTTGATGATCCCCACGCTCACCCCCACCACCACAATCAGCACGCCCAGGTCAAAGATCGTCACGCTCGCCCAGTGATACGAGCCGTCGCCGGGAAGCTTGAGAATGTCATGGAACGACCGCAGGAAGTCATACCCGAACAACATCGGAAGAATCGCCGAGAAGAGCGCGATGCCCAAACCCAGCGCCGCCATCGGAGCCGGCTTGATCGGGATCAAGTCCTTCAGCGCGTTCGGCCCGTGCGCCATCCGGAACACAGCCAACGCCACCGCGGCGGTCAGCCCTGCGATGAACCCGCCGCCGGGCTCGTTGTGCCCCTTGAAGAACACATACCCGGCAAAGATCAAACCGAGCGGCAGAATCAGACGCATCCCCGTCGCAAAGAGCGACGAACTCAGCGTCGGCTGCGCCCCGATGTTCACCGCCTTCGGATCATCCGGGTGGAACTGATCCCCCGAATCATCCAGCCCGTGCGACAGCATCGCCCGCAGCTTCCGCGCCGGTGCCGAACCCACCAGCGACAGCACCGCCAGCGCCGTGATCCCCAGCACCGTGATCTCACCAAGCGTGTCGTAACCGCGGTGATCCACCAGAACCACGTTCACCACGTTCTTCCCACCGCCCCCGCGACCGTCCGTATCCGCCAGCCCGTCGTAGCTGTGCGCCAGGAACCAGTCGCCCAGCCGCGTCCCGGGGTTGAAGTCAGGCGTCGCCGCCGAGTGCAGCACAAGAAAACCAACCACCAGCCCAACCGACGCCGCGATCACCGCCCGACCCGCGCGCCCGCCCTTGGGCCGCTGCTTCGGCTCCTCAGGAAGCATCCGCAGCACCAGCAGGAACAGCATGATCGAGATCAGCTCAAACATCAGCTGCGTCAGCGCCAAATCAGGCGCCTGATACAGCAGGAACATCATCGTCACCGCCATGCCCGTCGCGCCCAGCATCAGCACCCGGTTCACCCGGCTCCGCACGAACGGCATCGCCAGCGCCGAAATACAGATCATCACCGTCGTGATCACCGCCGCCGAGGCCGCCGCGAACCCGACATCACTCAGCGGCGCGATCTCGGGCAGCCTCGCAAGTTCTGGGCTGTAAAACGCCGAGCCCACCACACCCGCCAGAAGCGCCGCGAAGCAGATGCACGCGTACACCCGGAAGTTCCCGTGCTGCAACCGCGACAGCGCGAACCACCCCACACCCTCCGCCGCCCGATCCGCCGCCGGGAACAGTCGGTTGTGCGGGTCCGTCATCACACCGCGCCACAAAGGCGACACACCAACAATCACACCAAGAACCACCGCCGCCGCCGACATCCCGAGCGGCGCGCTCGGATGACCGAGCGCATAGATGATCCCGGGCAGCTTGTCCCAGTACAGCGCGTGCGTCTCCACGCCCGAGACGATCCCCCCGAACCACCCCGGCGCGATCCCGCCCACAAACTGCCACACCACAATCGCCGCCGCCGGCCACCAGATCCCCGCGCCCCACACGCCGCGCTCAGCGTCCTTCGCGCTCTCAACCGTGCCGCTACCACAGAATGTCGTCAGCAGCCGCACGAAGATCGCCACGTTGCACGCCGCCGTCAGCACGCCCGCAACCGCCAGCGCCCACACCCACGAGCTCGTCTCCGCCGCGTGAACGATCTGGTAGAAAAACGCCTCTTTCGCCGCAAAGGACAGCGTAAAAGGCCCACCAGCCATCGCGAACGCCGCCGCCAGCATCACCAGCGCCAGCGTCCGGTGCGACCGCCACAACCCCCGCAGCTCAGGCAACAGAGACTTGCCAGTCAGCACCATCACCGCGCCCGCGACGATAAAGAGCGGCGCCTTGTACAACGCGTGATTCAGAATCTGCGTCACCGGCCACACCAGGTTCGCCTCAGCATGCTCGCCGTGAACGTGCTCCCACGCCCCCAGCCCGTACGCGCACGTCAGAAGCCCAAGCTGGCTCACCGTCGTGTACGCGAAAATCCGCTTCAGCTCATGCGACCGCAGCGCCAGGTAACCGCCCAACAGCATCGTCGCCCCGCCAAACACCGCCAGCGTCACCCCCCACCACTCAAACGCCGAAGCCCCGGGGTACAGCCGCGCAAACAAGTACACCCCAGCCTTCACCATCGTCGCTGAGTGCAGATACGCCGACACCGGCGTCGGCGCCGCCATCGCACCGGGCAACCAGTAATGAAAAGGCCACTGCGCGCTCTTCGTCGCCCCGCCAACAAACAGCAGCACAAAGATCATCGCCGCCAGCCACGCCGAACCATCGAGCGCCCCGCTCGCCAGCGCCGCGTTCGCCCCGCTGAACGTCCACTCCCCGGTCGCCACTCCCAGCGCGACCAGCCCGCCCATCAGAACCATCCCGCCCAAACCAGTCGTCGCCAGCGCCTGCAACGCCAGCCGCACCGACCCCGGCTTGTCCCGATACCACCCGATCAACAAAAACGAACTTAGACTCGTCATCTCCCAGAAGACGAGCATCCCGATCAGGTTGTCCACCAGCACGACGCCCATCATCGCCGTCGCAAAGAGGCCGAGCGTCGGCAAGAACCGCCGCAAACTCGCCGCGTTCGCTCCGAAATACCCCCGCGCATAAACCACAATCAGCGCGCCGATCCCCGACACCAGGAGCCCGAAGAACATCCCCAGCGAGTCCGGGTTGAACGTCACGTTCAACCCCAGACTCGCCGCCAGCGCAAACCCCGTCCCAGGCCCAAGCCCGGGGTGGTCCTGCCGCAACATCACGAGTGCGACAACCGCCGCAACCATCCCGCCCAGCGCAAGCAGCGTCCGCCCCGCCACCGATTTCTTCGGGAGCGCCAGCGTCACCGCGCCCGCCAAAGCCGGCGCAAACACAGCCACCACCAGATGCCACAGCCCAACGCTCGAAAGGGTCTCGGTCATCGCTCAGCGTCCTCTCGCACGACTTCCTATCGGCCCATCCGCCCCGCGGGTGCAGCAGACACCGCCACCGCGAAACATATTCAACCGTCCCTCGCGCTCGCCTCCTCAAGCGGCTTGTCCCCCTGCATCCCCCACCGCAACAACACCGGCCCCACGATCTCGTGCACCCCCATCGCCACCACCACCAGCGCAAAGAAGTGCTCGCCAAACGCCTCGCCCTCCAGCGCCTTCTCAACAATCGACGCAAGCGCAAGCGCCACACCGGCTTGCGGCAAAAACGCCGTCCACAGCCGTCGCTGCGACCGCTCATCCAGCCGCCCGATCTTCGTCCCGCCCCACACACCAACCACCGTAAACACCGCCCGCACACCCACCAGCGCCGACGCCGCCAAGCCAACCTCCCCGATCCGCGACAGCTCCAGCTTCGCCCCCGCCACCGCGAAGAACACGCAGTACACCGGCAAGCTCAACTGCTCGATCGCCTCAAAAAGCGGCTCCGCCTCCGCCGCCCAGATGTTCCGCATCAAAAGCCCCGCCGTCAGACCCGCAAGCAAGGGTTCCAACTCCAGCACCGCGGAAAGCAGCGAGATCCCAAACCCCGACAACACCACAAACACCGGCAGGTTCGCCCCCGAACGGTGCAGATACAGCGCCATCAAAAGCCCCGCCGCAATCCCAAAGACCACAGAACCCCCGATCTTCTGCAAAAGAACCAACGTCACCCCGCCCTCACCCGCCTCGCCCCCAAGCACAGGCCCCGCCCACGCGAACACGATCGCAAACAGCGTCACCAGAACCAGGTCCTTCATCACCGTCGCCGCCAGCGCCGTCTGCACCATCGCACCCCGACCACCGTGCTCGCTCATCATCGCCACCAGCACCGCAGGCGAGTTCGCGATCGAAAGCGTCGCCACCAGCGCCGCCGACGCCACCGCCACCTTCCCCCATCCGTCACCCTCAAACCCAAACACCCACGGCGCCGTCGCCGCGATCACGAACACCCCCAGCCCCACACACACGCTCACCGTGAACGCCACGCTCGAGATCGCCCCGAACCGCGCCCACAGCGCCTTCAGATCAATCTCACCCCCTGCCGTCAGCGCGATCACCGAGATCGCCAGCCCGTTCACCAGCCGCAGGTACTCAAGCTGCGACTTCGTCACCATGTCCAGCACCGAGGGCCCGACCAGAATCCCGAAGATCAAATACCCCGACAGCTTCGGCAGATTCACTTTCTTGGACAGCAGCCCAAACAGGTACGAACCCAAAAGCAGCAGCCCCAACCCGGCGCCCGCGCCGCGCAACCCCTCGGGCAACGCATCATCACCGATCACCCGCGCCTGCCACGCCTGCGCCACCGCAAAGAACGCCAGCACCGCCGCCACCGCCACAATCAGCCGCACCGAAGCGCTCACGACCCGCCCCCCTTCTGAGGCGACGCGTTCTCAGTCGCAAGCTCGGTCCCCATCGGATCACGGCGCATCGCCCACGCCGCCGCGAAAGGCGTCAGCTCCGCCAAAAGCCCCGCCACCACAACCACCGTCAGCAAACCAGCCGCCGCATCGCTCCCCGTGCCCACCGCCACGCTCACCGCCAACGCCACCGCCAGCGGGCTCTGCCGAACCACCGCCCAACTCAACCCGCCCGCCTCACGAGTCACACCGCTCACCCGAAGCGACACGGGCTTCACCAGAAGACGCAGCCCCGCGATCACCGCCGCCAAACCAAGCCCCCCCCAACCGATCGCCGGATCGAGCAACGCCCCGGCCAGAATCGCGAAGATCGCCGCCACCGCGTGTTCCGCCTTCAAAATCACCCGCTCAAACGAACGCAACTCCTTCCCCGCCAGATTCGCCATGACCGCCCCCGTCGCGCACGCCACAAAGAGCGCCGACAAATCCATCTCAAAAGCCAACCCCGCCACCATCGCAACCAGCCCTAGCACCACCGCCAGCTGCGCCCCACGCGACCCCAACGCCTCCCGCAGCGCGTACCGCCCGATCAACCCCGCCGCCAGCCCCAGCGCCACAGCGATCACCAACCGGGACGCACCCAGCGCGCCCCCCGACATCGCCGCACCAGACGAAGGCAGCGTGAACGAATACAGAACACCGAACGCCGTCAGCGTCACGATCGAAGCCAACCCGCCCCCGCCCCGCACGATCAGCGCCCGCTCACGCTCCGCATCCTCATCCCCAGACGCCAGCGACCGCGTCTCCATCGCCCAACCAAGCGACGCGCACGCCACCAACGCCGCAAGCGTCAACGCCTCCGCGCTCTCCGCGCCCACCCACGCCCGCACGCCGAACCACCCCGCCAAACCAAAAACCACAAACGTCGCCGCCGCGTCAACAGCGCTCACCCGCACCACAGGCCTCGGCAAACCCGCAAGCACCCGCCGCTCCGCCTGCAGCCCAATCATCAACCCGATCCACCCCAGCCCGAGAACAACCAAAGGCGTCGCGCTGCGGATCGTCTCCAGTGTCACAGCTCCTAAACCCCGCGGCCCGATCGCCGCCCCCACCCCAATCGCCACCCACCCCCCGCCAAAGAGCGCCGCCGTCCAGCGCGAACGACGCATCCGAAACCCCGCCGCGCTCGACGCCACCAGCGCCAGCACCACCACCAGCAGAATCGCCAGAAAAGTCCGCATCAGGCCCCAACCTCAACGCCAGCCCAAAGAACCCATCACATCCCCGGGCCCGCGTACCGCACGATCGGAGTCGTAAAACACACCGGACGCTCCGAAGGCTTCAGCTCGTCCTCGATATACCCAAACACCGACTCCGCCACCTCCGACGTCGTCGCAGCCATCAGAACCTTGCTCCCCGTCCGCTCAGGCATCAGCGACGCCAACCCCGCGAAGATCGGCATCTCCTCACGCAGGAGAGCGCTCATCCCTTTGCTCTCCACCACCGTCGCACGCGTCAAGCCAATATCCAGGAGCGCCGTGATCAGCGAATCAAGCTGGCTCGGGTCCGCGCTGATCAAAACCAGCAGCACCCGCCCCTCCTGAGCGCCGCCGTTCTCTGCCGTGTCCGCAGGACGTTCCGCCTCAGCCCCCATGCGAACGATCCTCGCTCAAAAGCGCCTCGTACAACTCAGCCTCGTCAGACGCCTTCCGAATCCGATCCAGCGCCCCGGACCCCCGCGCGATCCGCGCCAAACGCGCGAGAAGCCGCACATGATCCCACGGCGCCGCCGAAGACCCAACCATGCAGAACACGATGTCAGAAGGCGGGTGATCCCCCTTCCCCATCGCCACCCCATCAGGCGCCCGCGCCGCCACCACGATCGTCTCCTCAACCCCCTCTAGCAGCGCATGAGGGAACGCCACACCCTCAGGCGTTGACGTCGCCGCCTGTTTCTCTCGCTCTCCCAGCGCCGCCTCCACCAAAGAAGCGTCCACCCCCGCCGAAGACGCCGTGTCAGCCAGCCGCCGCAGCAATTCCTCCGAAGTCGTCACCCCGTTCAGGACCACCGTCCGATCCGGGTGCAGGTAGTGTTCCAGACGCATCGATCCCCTTTCACGTCAACCGCGTACACAATACCGGACCCGACCACCGCTGGCGTCAGACGCCGCCTCGACCGAAGATGCCTTGTATGCGCCGACGAACCACACCGCTAGCGCTCCTCGCCCTCACCCTCGCCGCGACGCTCGTCGCGTGCGCTGAAAACGACGCCCCGCCCGCGCTGCCACAGCGCGACGAGATCACCATCGCCTACGACGTCGCCCTCTCCCCCGTCCTCACCGAACTCCTCACCCAGTGGCCCCAGGACCAATCACGCATCCGCTATGAGCCCGATTCCTCCACCGCCATCACACTCCGCGCCGCCGAAGACCACACACCGCCCGACGTCCTCGCCATCGCCGCCCAGACCGACCCTCCCGACGGCGAGCGGGCGCCCGTCTCAGTCCGCCCCTGGCTCGCCGACCCCATCATCTTCGCCTCCCGCGCCGGCGACACGCGCTCAACCAACGACATCCTCCTGGATGAGAACACCCGCCTCGTCACCGCCCACGACCAGGAACCCCTCGGCCAGTACGCCCGCTTCGGCCTCCGCAAGATGAACCGCTGGGAGCTCATCAAGGACCGCGTCCTCTTCTTCAACGACCCCACCGACATCCTCGAAGCCCTCGAATCAGACACCGCGGACCTCGCCCTCATCTACGCTTCACAACTCGCAGAACACCAGAGCGACGCCCTCAAAGCCCGAGAACCCCTCGAAGTCACCGAATCCGCCCGCCGCGCCTACCAGCTCATCGTCATGACCCCGGAAGGCGTCGAACTCGCCCGCTGGCTCGCCGACCCCGCCCGCAAAGAGACCGCCGCCGCCTTCGGCCTCCACCCTGACGCCCCGAATCCCAACCCCCGCTGAAACCCGCGACCGCCCGCTCCGCATAAGATCAGGACAAGACAGGGGGCGCCCGCTATGCAGAACATCATCGACGCCATCGCCAACGACATCTGGATCCTCATCCCGCTTTCAGCAATGTCCATAGGCATCTTCGCCGTTGTCGGCGGCATCATCGGCGAGCATCTGTCGAAGAAGAACTACGAGCGTTCCCGTCGCGAGATCGCCGCCTACATCGCCGAGGGCTCCATCAGCCCCGAAGAAGGCGAACGCCTCCTCAGCGCCAAGCCCTCGAAGCGCTGCTGAACACCCGCCATACAGCTTTAAATCAGTAAATCAAGAAACCGCCCCGCCGGGCTGGTCATCTGCACGCGCACCCGTGTCACCGTCTCAACCGCAGCGAACGGCCGCTCGCGGGAAGCCCGCCTCGCCGCCTCACTCAGCTCCACCACATCACACACACAGCCGCGCCCTCGCTTGCCCTCGGGCACGACCACCACCCGCTGCGCCAGCTCCCGCTCGAGCGCCAGCTCCTCGAGATAGACCGAGAACCGCACAGGCCGCGCCGGAAGCGCGCCGCGATGACCCTCGAACAACTCGTGCCAGCCCGATTCCATGCCACACTCGCTGCACACACGCGACCAAACCGCACGCGCCCATAAAAACAGCGCTCACGCACTGAGAACAAAATGCCCCCCGCCGCCGCGGCCGCACCGGTCGCGCCCGTGCGACCAGCTATGTTCACTCCACGCCACATGCGCACCGACGACCTCGACTACACCCTGCCCGATGATCTCATCGCCACCCGCCCCGCCGCCAAGCGTGAGGACGCCCGCCTCCTCGTCGTCCGGCGGGATGACCCGACGAACATCCAGCACCGTGCTATCCGTGATCTGCCGGAGTTCATCAGCCCGCGCGACGCCGTCACGCTGAACAACTCCAGCGTGCTCCCGGCCCGCCTCCGCGCCCGGCGGGCCGACACCGGCGGCAAGGTCGAGGGGCTTTACCTCTCCTCCGACGCAGACCGCTGGCGCGTCTTACTGAAATCCAACTCCAAGCTCCGTCCCGGTCAGCGCTTGGATCTTCTTGATGATGCCGGGAACACCCGAGCCGCTCTTGAACTCCTCGAAAAACACGACGCCGGCGAGTGGACCGTCCGCGTCCAGAGCGATTCCTCAACGCATGAAACCCTCGCCGCCCTCGGCGCCGTGCCGCTGCCCCCCTACATCCTCCAGGCCCGCAAGACACGCAATGAAATCTACGACCCGAGCGCCGACGCTGAGCGCTACCAGACCGTCTACGCCGACCCTGATCGCGCCGCCTCGGTCGCCGCCCCCACCGCCGGCCTGCACCTTACGCCTGAACTCCTCGACGCCCTCCGCACCAGAGGCGCCTCGATCAACACCGTCACCCTCCACGTCGGCGCCGGCACCTTCAAGCCCATCGAAACCGACGCCCTCGAAGACCACCCC
Organism: Phycisphaerales bacterium; assembly: GCA_965227605.1. Lineage (GTDB taxonomy): Bacteria > Planctomycetota > Phycisphaerae > Phycisphaerales > UBA1924 > CALNYS01. The sequence goes on from OZ245745.1 coordinate 2,676,537, forward strand.
ATGCACAGCGAGCGCATCGAGGTTCCCGCCGAAACCTTGCGCGCCATCAAAAACGCTCGCGACACAAACGCCAGCAGCCTCGCCGTCGGCACTACCACCGCCCGCGCCCTCGAGAGCGTCCCCGAAAACCACAGCGAAACATGGTCGGGCGACACCCGCCTGCTCATCGCCCCGGGCTACGAGTGGAAGCGCACCGATGCCCTGCTTACCAACTTCCATCTCCCCCGCTCCACCCTCCTCGCCATGGTCGCCGCCCTCTTCCCGCAGGGAGTCGCCGACCTCCTCAACATCTACGAAACAGCAATCAAAGAGCGCTACCGCTTCTACTCCTACGGCGACGCCATGCTCATTCTCTGATCACACCCCCTCTCCCTCGGGGAGAGGGCTGGGGTGAGGGCCTACCTCTTCCAAAAAGAAAACGGAAGCGGGCCAAGCCCGCTCCCGTCTCAATGCTCTCGTTGTGCGAGCGGACTCAGTCGATACGCGCCACGGAGGACTCCATCGCCGCACGAAGCTCGTGCGTTGACGCGGCGCCCACGTACGCGATCGGCGACTCGGGCGTCTCGACCGTCTTCACACGCCGGATCGTCGCGCGGGGCGTCGGCAGTTCCTTCTCGCCCGCGTGCTCGTCGAAGCGCGCCGGGTTCACATGCGTGCGAACCTTCAGCACATATCCCTGCTCGCGCAGCCACTGGTTCCGCGCCCGCTCCAGGTCGTCGAAACCGATGCGCGAAGCTCCGCGTACGTCGCACCACGGGTCCAGCGCGATCACCTTGTGATCACGGCGCACATAGATGACGGGGTAGTGGTCGTAGGCGTCGGCGCCGTAGCGCGTCGCCTGCCCGCCGTAGCGGTGACCGGGGACCCACACCCGACCGTTCTCAGCGCGGTCGGGGGAATCCACCCGGTTCGCCGGGTACGGCGCCGGCGTCGCGAGCAGGCGGTCCCGCTCGGAGGCGGTCCCGGGGTGGTACACGCCGCAGCAGTGGGCGGCGAAGGAAGGGGCGGCGACCGCCAGGGCGGCCACGATAGCGAGGCTGATCTTCATGAATACTCTCCGTGCGCGTGCGGCGTCCGTTGCCGTAACAACAGAATGACAGAGAACTTGTGTGAAGCAAGGCAAACCCTGACGATCCGCCCGTCTTTGCCTCTCGAGCGGGCCGCCCCCGAACCGGACGTCCCAAAAAGCACCCCGCCCCGTCCGGCGCGGACGAGGCGGGGTTGGAGGGGAGAGTATTCCCCTTGATTATGGGACCGCGGGGCCTCCGCCGCAAGCCGAAAATCAGCGCTGGCGCGTAGGCGCGAGGGAGGCCTATCCGGGAGAGCCGACCAGCTGCTCGTACGCGTCCATGAGCGCGGCCGCCTGCGCGGACACCGACTGCGACTCGCGGATCCACTTCTGCGCCCCGCTGCCCACGGCCCTGGCCCGTTGCGGCTCTTCGAGCGCCCGCAGCGCAACGCGCTCCCACCCCAGCGCCGTCCCCTCGGCGCACTCCAGGCACGTCCGCTCGTGCTGCAGCGCCTCGACGACCGGGTCCCGCGCCGTCAGCACGCACATCCCCGCCGCCATGGCGTCCAGCAGCACGGACCGGTGCTCCGCGGAGGCCTCGGGTCGCACAAAGAAATCAGCGTGCAGCGCCGCTTCGCGCCGTGATTCCAAATCCGGCATCAACGACACCCTGTCCATGGCGCGCAGTGTGCGCAAGCGTCGCCAGACCTCAGGCGACCGCTTCACCGCTACCGCGTCCAGGAAGATCATCAGTTCCTCATGGCGTCGCGCCGCGAGCGCCAGCCCCTCGAGCGCCGCCGACACCGCCCCGGGGTCGCGCCCCGTCGCCAGCACCGAGGCCGACACCGGGCGCACCGGATCAGAAAACGCCGCGGGCTTTTCACCTGCGTGCGCCCCCCACGCCGCCACGCGGCAGCGCTCACGCGCCCCCGCCTCACGCAGCGCTTCGGCTGTGTAATCACCCGGCGCGATCCACACCAGCCCGTTCCGCGCCGCCCGACGCTCGAACCGGCGCACGCTCCCCAGCAACCGGTGCGACCACATCTCGACCACCAGCGGGCACTCTCCGAGCTTGGCGACGTGCGACGCCAGAGCCCACGCCTTCTCCCCCCACACATGCACCGCGTCCAGCGCCGCGCTCGTCCAGTCGGGCGAGGACGACGCCAGCCGTTCCAGCAGCCGACCCGCCCGCGCGCTGGTCGAGATCAGCGGCGACCGCCCCTCGTACTCAACCACCGGCGCGAACGACTCGCTCCCCTCCCCGCCGAAACCTTCCGGGACCGCCCGCGCCACCCGCACGCCCTCGTCGGCCTGCGCGATCTCAAGGCGCGTCAGCATCCGCTGCTCGCGCAGCGCGAACGACGCATCAGCGATCATCAGCACCCGCACGCGCCAGCCTCCTCCCGCGCCGCCTCAGTATCCCAAACAAGCACGCCTCGCCCGTCCCCTCGCTCAACCATCATCGTACCCGTCGCGTTTTCGGGCGGGGTGTGCCCCGGCCACCACGCCCGCAGCCCGTCGCCCAGATCCGCGCTCCCCTCGTCCACCCGCGCCGTCGCCAGCCGCGCCGCCCGCGCGTCCAGCCGCGGGATCGCGCTCAGGAGCGCCCGCGTGTACGGATGCCCCGGCGCCCCCAAAACCTCCCGCATCCCCCCCGTCTCAACAATCCGCCCCCCATACATCACGCACACGCGCTGCGCCCGCTCCAGCGCCACGCCAAGATCATGCGTAATCAAGAGCACCCCCAAACCCCGCTCCCGCCGAAGCTCATCAATCAGATCCAGAATCTGCGCCTGGACCGTCACATCCAACGCCGTCGTCGGCTCGTCCGCGATCAGCATCTGTGGTTCGCACGCCAGCGCCATCGCGATCATCGCCCGCTGGCGCATGCCCCCCGAAAACTCATGCGGATACGACGCCAGCCGCGCCGAAGCGTTGCCGATCCCCACCGCCTGAAGAGCCCGCGCCGCCTCCTCCCGCGCCGCCTTCCCCTTCATCCCCCGATGAAGCCCCAGCGCCTCGGTGATCTGCTCCCCGATCGAGAGCACCGGGTTCAGCGACGTCATTGGCTCCTGAAAGATCGTCGCGATCCCGCCGCCGCGCACCCGGCGCATCACGTCGCTCTCCGCCCGCGCCAGATCAATCTCGCTCTCACCCCCGCGCCACACGATCCGCTCCGCGCTCATCGCCGCCGAACGCGGGAGCAACCCGATCACGCCCATCGCCGTCACCGACTTCCCCGAGCCCGATTCCCCAACCAGCGCCACGCACTCCCCCTGATTCACCCCCAGCGACACCCCGTCCACCGCGACCACATCGCCAAACGAAACCCGCAGCCCCTTCACCTCCAGGAGCGCGCTCACGACCGCCCGCCTTTCGGATCAAGCCGCTCCCGCAACCCCTCACCTAAAAAATTCAGCGCCAGCAGCGTCGCCGCCAGCAGCACCGACGGGAACGCCAACAACCACCAGCGCGGGCGCACCGTGTTGAGTTCCGTCAATCCATCCGCCGCCAGGTTCCCCCAGCTCGGGAGCGGCGGTTGCACGCCGATCCCCAGGAACGACAGGAACGACTCCTGCAGAATCGCCTGCGGCGCCGTCAGCGCCCCGTACACCACGATCGGCCCCACCAGGTTCGGCAAGAGATGCACGCGGAAGATTCGCACCGGGGGCGCCCCCACCGCCCGCGCCGCTTCCACGAACGGCTGCTCCTTCAAGGACAGCACCTGCCCGCGGATCACCCGCGCCATCGTCAGCCACGACACCCCGCCGATCGCCACCAGCAGCGTGAACACGTTGACCGCCACCCGCTGCCCCTCGCTCAGACTCGCCCCCTGCACCAGCGCGTCCACCGCCACCGCCAGAAGCACGACCAGCAGGATGTACGGCAAGCCATAGAGCACATCGACGACGCGCATCATCACCGCGTCCGTCCGCCCGCCCGTGTACCCCGCAAACGCTCCGTACAACGTGCCGATCACCACCGCGATCGCCGCTGCCGACACACCTACCCCCAGCGACACCGCCCCGCCCGCGAGCAAACGCGCGAGTAGCGACCGCCCCAGCCCGTCCGTCCCCAGCGCGTCGTGCAGAACCAGCGCCTCGCCCGACTCGCGCAAGGCGACGCGCCGCCCCCGCTCATCCTCCGCCGCGGGGAGCACGGACGGCGGGAGCAGATTCGCGTCCAGGACCGCCCGCTTGTACGGCGCGGGCTGAGCGCCGGTCCAACCAAGCGTCCAGGGCAGCGTGAGGAAGCAGGGCAACCCGATCGCCAGCAAAAGAAAACCGCCGAGGGCGCCCGCGCTCAGACGCCCGCGGCGGTCGGGTTTCTTTGTTCTGCGGCTCACACACTCAGCGTAGCGAGCCGGGGCAAACGCCGATCAGCGCTCCGCGCGCACCCGTGCCCGCGCCCGCTCGACAACCTGATCAAGACGCTCGTCCAGCTTCTCGTCGCGGTTCTCCTCTGCGTCCGCCAGCCGCTCCCGCGCCTCGGCCAGCCGCTCCGTCGCCTGCGCCAGACGCTTCTCGGTCTTCGCGATCTCCTCCCGCTGACGCTCGATCATCCGGTCGAAGACGAACGCGGCCTCCTGGCGCATCTCAACGCGCACCCGTTCGGCCTCCACCATCTTGCCGTTCTCCTCAAGCGTCGCGACCTCCGTCGCCAGCCCGCGGATGCGGCGCATCGCCTGCATCGTCTCGACCCGCCGTCGATGCGCTTCCGGATCGCGCTCGCGCAGTTCCCGCAACTCACTCAGCCGATCGCGGTTGCGGTTGAACATCCGCCGTGCCCTCTCCGGGTTCTCCTCCCGGAACCGCTCGAAGCGCTCCCGCAACTCGGGCGGGGCCTCGCGCAGCAGCTCCCGCTCGGAAGCGTTGCGTTCGGGGGTTTCTTCCAGCCGCTGCAGCCGGGCCTCAACGCGCTCCTGCTCGGCCCGTAGCTCCGCGAGGCGCTCTTCCAGGCGCTCGCGATCGGGCTGCGCCGGCGCGAACCCCGCGAACGCCAGAACCGAAACACCAATCACCAGCCGTCGCATCACCGTCATCATCACAGGTCTCCCGTCAGTTCCAAACGGAACGGTTCGATCTCACTCTCGTCCAGCGTCCGCGACACCTCGTCCAGCACCCGCTCCACCCCAGCCAGCTCGTTGCCCAGCAGCCACGACGCGTCCAGCGATTCGTTGAAGGCGGCTTCGAGGGCCGCGCTCTCGTCAACGCCGTCGCCCCCGCTCGGCGCCAGCAGCGGGACCGCGACAACCGCAAGAACAGCGGCCGCCGCAAGCGCCCACGGCCCGATCCGCGCCAGCACCGAACGCCGTTGCTCATACGGACGCTCGCTGAGCCGCTGCAGGAGTTCATTGGGAGCCGAGTCCCGATCTCGCTCTGCCAACCGCCCGAGCGCTGCTTCGATCTCTGCATGCTCGCGTGGTGAATCACTCATGGTTGTTCATCCGTTCTGTCTCCCAGCAGCCCGCGCAGCTTCCCGAGCGCCCGGTGGTGCCGTGCGAGCAGCGTTCCCACAGGCTCGCCCACCAACTCGCTGATCTCCTTGAACGCCAGCCCCGCCTGGTAGCGCAGGGACAGCAGCTCCCGCTCGCTCTCGCCCAGCGTCGCGACGCCCCGGCGCAGCGCGTCGAGGTCTTCGCCGTCCGCAGGCGGTGCGTCCGACGCCGCGAGGCTCTCTCCATCAAGCTCGCTCGCCTTCCGCCGCCCGCGCCGGCGCGCCTCGTCGCGCACCCGGTTGTTCGCGATGCGAAAGAGCCACGACTCGAAGCGTCCTTCTTCTTCATATGCGCCCCCGCTCAGCTTCTCACTCAGCGTGGCGAACACCGATTGCGTTAGCTCCTCCGCCGCCTCCCGCGACCCCAGCCGCGAGAGCGCCAGCGCATACACCCGACACCCGTACCGCTCGACCAGCCCGCGCCACGCCGCCTCGTCGCCGAGCCCCGCCCGACGCACCACGTCCGCAACATCAGGCTCACCCGCGCGTGCCGCTTCGCCCGCCGCCCTGACCTGGTGCGTGCTGATGAGCATCATCCTCCCGCCGAACGCACGAGACGCGCAACGATTGCATGCCCCGTGCGACGAAACGCGTCCGTCTCTGAGTTATCGGTTCGCGGTCCGGTTATACGGTCTGGGCAAGCGCCACGAAAACGCGCGATCGCCCGTTCTGATAATCAGAAACACTGATTTCCCGCGTGGATTTTTCTAGTCTCGGGGTACTCTGTATCTGAGATGAAGCCCCGCACAAGCTCATACCTGAAACGCCTCACGCTGGCCGCCCTCTTGGGTGCCGCGCTCCTGGCCACCGCCGGCTCGGCCGACACCCGCCCGGCCCACTCGGACGGCATGAGCGAAGCCGAGACCCAACTCGCCGACCGCACCCTCGTGCCCCGGCGCATCCGCCTCATCATCGGCTACAAACGCCCCCGCCTCGCCTGAGGCGAACCTCTTTACATCCTGAAACGTCGGACGATCTCCATCGCCTGCGATGCGAGCAGCGCCGCAAGGATCGTCTTGAGCACGCCGCCAGGAATAAACGGCGCCACGCCATACGTCCACGGATCAAGACCGAAGAAGATCGACAGCCACATCCCACCGATCACCAGAATCAGCACGGTCGCGAGAGCCATCGGCACGAACGCCGCTGCCGGCCGTGAAACCAGACCCCGGTCGCTCATCGCACCTACGAACCACACCGCCGGGATGAACCCCAGCAGATAGCCCGCCGTCGGACCAGCAAACACAACCGGACCGCCGAGGAACCCGCTAAACACCGGCAACCCAACTGCGCCCTGGAACAGATACAGCAGCACGGCGGCAGTACCTAGACGGGCGCCAAGTGCCGCACCGATCAAAAGCACCGCAAAAGTCTGCATTGTCAGCGGGACCGACACCCGTGGCACCGCGATCTGCGCGCACGCCGCTATGAACAAGCTCCCTGTCAACACGAGCGCAAGCTGGCGGAACAGAGACGACGACGTGGTGCGTGCGATGGCGGTAGTCATACAAGGATGGTCGCCGGACGGGCGTGGGGCGTCAAGACGTCACTCCCCCCGATACACACACCGCGTCGTGCATGTCTCATGCACCACCACCTCCGCCAGCAGCGGCAGCTCCGGGGCCAGCCGCTCCCACACCCACACCGCGATCACCTCGCTCGTCGGGTTCTCCAGACCCTCGATCTCATTCAGCACCCGATGGTCCAGCGCCGCCTCGATCGGCGCCGTCGCCCGCTTGATCTCCCCGTAATCAACCAGATACCCCTTCGCCGGATCAACCTCCCCCTCCACCACCACCTCAACCTTGAACGAATGCCCATGCATCCGCCGGCACTTATGCCCCTCCGGAAAACAGGGCAAAAAGTGCGCCGCCTCAAACCCGAACGTCTTGCCCAGCCGAACCTTCATTACACGCCTCTCGCCTGCGGATCCCAAATGAACTTATGCAGCTGCGGCTGCATCACCGCCCGCGACCCGTCCTCCAGCATCCACTCCGCCAGCTCCCGCATCGGAAGCCCCGCCATCCCCAGAATCTCCAGCCCCTGCGCTTGCTCGTTCACCGGCGAGAACAAAACCGCCGCCACCCGATCGTGCAGCTCATACTCCTCACACACCCGCTGCGCATACTCGTAATCCCCCCGATCCCCGATCACAAACTTCACCTCGTCGCTCGTCTTCAATCGCTCGATGTTCCCCCAGTCCATCCGCTCCGCCTCCCCCGAGCTCGGCGTCTTCACATCCATGATCCGGATCGCCCGCGGATCACACAACGAAATATCACACGCCCCGCTGGTCTCCACCAGAACCGTTTTCCGCAGATCCGCCAGCTCCTTCATCAGCACACCAGCCCGCGGCTGAAGCAACGGCTCCCCCCCCGTGATCTCGACCAGATCACACGGGTGCGCCGCCACCTCGTCCACCACAGACGCCACCTCCCGCGTCTCCCCCTCCTTGAAGGCATACTCCGTGTCGCAATACGCGCACCGCAAGTGACACCCCGACAAGCGCACAAAGACACAGGGCCGACCAATGAACGTCGACTCCCCCTGGATCGAATAGAAAATCTCGTTGACCCGCACCGTCTCAGCCATACCGCCAGTGTAGGCGAGCCGATCACCCCTGCTGTTTACGCGTCAGGGTCCTCCGCGCTCTCCCGCACCCGCGCCTGCAACCGATCAAGCAGCTCCCCGGCGCCCTCGCCCCCCGCCCGCGCCGCCCGCGACGCGTACACGATCGCCTCGTCGATCTTCCCCGCCTGCTCAAACCACTTGCTCGCCTCGCACAGGATCTCCCCCAGCGCCTCCCCCGAAGCCATCGCGGATGCATCCGCGTACAGCTCCGCCGCGTCCTCAGGCCGTTCCAAAAGCCCCAGCGCCAGCGCCATCTCCCGCAGCGCCATCGGCTGCCGCGCCCGCTCCGCCGGGGACAACCCCGTCAGCATCGCCAGCGCCACCTCCGGCTTGTTGTCCCGCCGCTCGATCCGCGCCTCCACAATCCGCCACGCCGCCGACTCCGGGTTGATCTCCCGCGCCCGCTTCACATGCCCCCGCGCCACCGACAGCTTGTTCTCCTCAAGCGCCAAATCCGCCAACACCCCCCACGCCACATCCAGCCCCGGGTCCAGCTTCGCCGCGAGCAACAGATTCTTCTTCGCCTCGTTCGCCTTATTCAGCTTCCGCTGCACCTGCGCCAGATAAAGCGGATACCGCGCATCGCTCGGGTCAAGCCGCTGCGCCTCCCAGTAATGCTCCTCCGCCCGTTCCGTCAAACCCGCCGCGCTCGCCACCGTCGCCGCGTCAAAGCGAATCCCCGGCGCGTCCGGCCCAATCACAATCGCCGCCTCGAACTGCTCGTGCGCCGCCTCCGCCTTCCGCTGCCCGAGCAGCGCCTCCGCGTACGCCAACCGCAAATCCTGATCCGTCGGCGCGTTGTCCACCGCCGGCCGCAACAGCGCCCCCGCCTTCCCGTACTCCCCCTGGCGTAAAAATGTCCGCGACGAACGCAGCACTTCCTCGATCGCCGCCGCGCTCACCGCGGGAGTCGCCGCCGCTTCACCGGGCCCGCCAGTAAGCGCCTGCCGAACCACAAACGCGCCGCCCAGAACCAGCACCAGCGCCCCCGCCGCCAGCGTGATCCCAATCGCCTTCTTCGAACCGTTCTTGCCGTCGCTCATAAGCGCTCCACACTACCCGCCCGCTACACTGCCCGCCCTATGCCAGAGCACGCTGCGAACACATCACCATCTATCGGAACACAGACGGGCGCCGTTCACAACGGTTCCACGCCGTCCATGCCCACGGCCTACCAGCCCGCCGAACACGAACCGTCCGTCGCCAAACGCTGGACCGCGGCCAACGCCTTCGCAGCAACACCGGGCCCGGTTCTAGGGGGCGATAAAAAGCCCTACTGCATCCTCATCCCGCCACCCAACGTCACCGCCAAGCTCCACCTCGGGCACGCCCTCAACAACACCATCCAGGACGTCCTCGCCCGCCGCAAACGCATGCAGGGCTACGAGACCCTCTGGCTCCCCGGCGCCGACCACGCCGGCATCGCCACCCAAACCGTCGTCGAGAAAAAACTCCTCGAGACCGAAGGCAAAAAGCGCACCGACTACCAGCGCGACGAGTTCGTCGCCCACGTCCAGGCCTGGAAAGACCAGTACGAAGAAGAAATCAAACAGCAGCTCCTCGCCATGGGCTGCTCCTGCGACTACGACCGCTGGCGCTTCACCATGGACGACCAGTGCGCCCGCGCCGTCCGCGAATCCTTCTTCCGACTCTTCAAGGAAGGCCTGATCTACCGCGGCAAGCGCCTCGTCAACTGGGACCCCGTCACCCAGACCGCCCTCGCCGACGACGAAGTGGAGATGAAGGAAGTCGAAGGAAACTTCTACTACCTCCGCTACCCCCTCACCGAACCCTTCACCGACGCCGACGGCGTGAAGTGGACGCACGTCACCGTCGCCACCACCCGCCCCGAGACGTACCTCGGCGACACCGCCGTCGCCATGAACAAGCGCGACCCCCGCGCCGCCGCCCTCGTCGGAAGGCACGTCAAACTCCCGCTCGTCGGGCGCACCATCCCCATTATCGAAGACGACTACGTCGTCCTCCCCGCCGAAGACCCGGGCGTCCCAGGCGTCGACGTGAAAGCCAAGTACGCCACCGGCTTCCTCAAGGTCACGCCCGCCCACGACCCCAACGACTGGGAGATCGGCCTCCGCCACAACCTCGAAGCCATCAACGTCATGGCGCCGGACGCCACCATCTCAAACCAGCACGGCTGGGAAGACGTGGGCGACGCAGGCGAGTTCATCCGCATGACCCGCGAAGACGCCCGCAAGGCCACTGCGGCGAAACTCGACTCGATGGGCCTCGTCGAAAAGATCGTGGACTACTCCCACTCCGTGGGCCACTCCTACCGCTCCCACGCCGCCATCGAGCCGTACCTCTCCGACCAGTGGTACGTCAAAGTCACCGACGACCGCCTCCGCGGCAGCGCCCAGAGAGCACTCGAGTCGGATCAGCGCACCTCAGACACCTACCCCGCGCAGCAAGGCGCCAAAGGCGACAACGCCCTCCGCTTCCACCCCGACCGCTACGCCAAAACCTACGAGCAATGGCACGACAACCTCCGCGACTGGTGCATCTCCCGACAACTCTGGTGGGGACACCGCATCCCGGTGTGGAAGGGAACCTTCGAAGCCGTTGGCGTCTGCCTCGACGATTTCCATCAAAGCCCATGGCTTGCAAAAAACGACGAGCAACATCCTGACACGGCGCCGTGGGAGTTCCTCGAACGCGACGGCAGAGTCGCGTTCGACCAAACAGCGCACGACGAAGACAGCATCATCTTCGCGTGTGTCAAAGACGCTGACGATCGCAACGTGATCGCCGCTCTGGAAGAAGCCGGCTTCGTCCAAGACGAAGACGTATTAGACACCTGGTACTCCTCCGCCCTCTGGCCCCTCTCCACCATGGGCTGGCCCGACGACACCGACCTCCTCCAAGCCTTTAACCCCACCAGCGTCCTCACCACCGCACGCGAGATCATCACCCTCTGGGTCTCGCGCATGGTCATGTTCAACCGCCACTTCCTGAGTGAAAACGGCGCGCCGGGCGACACCCCCTTCCACCACACCTTCATCCACGCCATGATCCAGGACGGCGAGGGACGCAAGATGTCCAAGTCCCTCGGGAATGGCGTGGACCCCCTCGACATCATCCACTCCCACGGCGCCGACGCCATGCGCTTCACCCTCTGCCAGATGACCACGCAGACCCAAGACGTGCGCATGCCCGTCGAGCGCGACGAGGACACCGGACGCAACACCTCCCCCAAGTTCGACCTCGGCAAACGCTTCTGCAATAAACTCTGGAACGCCTCCCGCTTCACCATGATGATGCTCGCCGAGTCAGAACCCGGCGCAGCCAAGCAACCCCTCACCCTCGCCGACAAGTGGATGCTCTCCCGCCTGAGCGCCGCGGCCCAAGTAGTCGACAGCGCCTTGGATGACTACCAGTTCTCTCAGTACGCCGAGGCCATGTACGACCTGCTCTGGCGCGACTTCTGCGACTGGTACCTCGAAGCCGTCAAGCCAACCATCAAATCCAACCGTACGCAGCAATCGATTCTGAGAAACGTCCTCGACGCCATCCTCCGCCTCCTCCACCCCGCCTGCCCCTTCGTTACTGAAGCCATCTACGAACACATCCAGAGCGCCCCGAGCGCCGAGGGCATCGACGGCGTCACGCTGGGCCAAGCCGACCTCCTCTGCCGCGCTCCCTGGCCCGAGGTCAGCGCCTCCCTCATCGATCCCGATGCCGAAACCGCCTTCGACCGCCTCCGCGCCCTCATCGAAGCCGTCCGCGAGGTCCGCCAAGCCCAGGGCATCTCCCACAAAACCGCCCTCACCCTCCACGCCCCCGACGACCTCGCCAAGGAAATCGCCGCGGGCGACGCCCTCGTCGAGACCATCGCCAACATCGAGAGCGTCACCACCCAACCCGCCGAGGGCGCCGCGCTCACCCTGGCCTTCGAAGGCGCCGAGCTCAAACTCACCGGCCACGCCGCGAGCGCCGAAGATGCCGGCGCCCAAAAAGACCGCCTCGAAAAACAGATCGCCGACCTCGCCAAATCCATCAAGGCCCTCGAAGGCCGACTCAACAACCCCGGCTACGTCAACAAGGCCCCCGAGCACCTCGTCAACGAAACCCGCGCCCAGCTCCAATCCCAACAAGACGAACTCGCCGCCGCAGAAGCCGCGCTGAAAGCCCTCGGCTGATGCGCACCATCCTGGCGATCGCCGCTCTATCACTCACCGCGTGCGCGCCAACCCGTCCGGCTCGGCCCCCCGCGAGTGCCGCCGAACCCATCCAAGAATCAACCACCCCCGCGCGCCGTTCCGCCGTCCTCTCCGCCGAGCCCTGGACCTACGAAAACGCCGACGGCCAAACCGTCCGCACCCGCCACTACCGGATTTTCACGACGGAAACCGACCCGCTGCTCGCCGGCCGCCTGCCGTCGTTTTTAGAAGACGCGCTCCAGCACTACCGAACGGCCATCACACCGCTGCCCCCGCCGGACCTGCGCCTTGACTGCTACCTCATGGACAACCGTCCGCAGTGGGCGCGGCTCACGCAGCGGCTTCTGGGGAGCCGCGCGGCGCCCTTCCTGCGCATCCGCCGCGGCGGCTTCGCCACCCGCGGCGTCGGCGTCTACTACGACCTCGGCCCCTTCGACACCCTCGCCATCGCCGCCCACGAAGGCTGGCACCAGTACACCCAGCGCGTCTTCAAAGACCGCCTGCCGACCTGGCTCGAAGAAGGCATCGCCGCGTACATGGAAGGCCACCGCTGGAAGGGCGACACGCCCGTCTTCCTGCCCTGGGCCAACATGGAACGCTTCGACCGCCTCCGCGCGGCCCGCGCCGGGGGCGCCATCCTGCCGCTCGAAGACTTCCTCGCCGCCAGCGGCGCCGCCTCCGTCGGTGAAGACTCCGGCCTCGACTTCTACGCCCAGGCCTGGGCCCTCACCCACTTCCTCGCCCAGGAGCGCCGCCCCGGGCTGGCCCGCCTGCTGGGGGACGCCGCCGAGGGGCGACTCACGCGCAACGCCCGCGCCTTCGCCCAGCGCCGCCCACAGCCCATCCGCTCCCAGGCCGACCTCTCCCGGGCGCTCTTCGAGGCGTACTTCGCCGACCTCGCCACCGCCCAACGCGAGTTCGACGCGTTCCTTGACGCCGTGACCCGCCCCGGCGCCCGCGACGAGGCCGCCGCCGGGCGTTCCCCGGCCCGCTGACCGCCGCGCCCGAGACACGCTACAGTTCGGGATACGCTATGGCTCCCGTGACCCCCCCATCCCGCGATCTCGACCCCTCGGCCCTCGGCATCCGTGATGCTCGTGCCGCCGATGCGGAACCGCTCGGGCGGTTGCTCGGGCGCGGGTTCGAGGTCGCCGAGCCGCCCTCGGACGCCTTGGATCCCTATTCACGGGCCTGGATCGCCGAACTGGCGGGCGACGACGACCCCATCGGAGTGGTCGGGCTGCGGATGGTGCAGGACCACGCCGCCGAGATCCACGACCTCTGGGTCTGCCCCGAGCGTCGCGGGCACGGCGTGGGCGTGCGGCTCATGGAGACGTGCTTGGGCTACTGCCGTGACCACGGTGTGCTGAAGACGCTGCTGCACGCCGAGGGCGACCAGACGGCGGCCATCAACCTCTTCCAGAAGGTGGGTTTCCTGCTGGCCCGCCAACGCCCGGCTGGGAAGGGCGAACGCCTGGAGTTCTACATGGACCTCTACCGGGACGAACCCGGCGAAAGCTCGGGCGGCGCCTGAGGCTTTACAAAGCTCATAAAATCATATTAGACAGGCACCTATGGCTATCGAAGACACCCGAACTCCCCTATTTCAACACGTATACCCTTGCCCCGACTGGGGTTGGTGAGTACTCTGCTTCTCGGTGGTCGGCAGCGCTTTCGCGCGCGTGCCGGTGGGACCCGAAAATCGTCCTTCTCCGGATCCGCCCTCCAGGGCGCCGCGTATCTGTCGGCGTCCCCTCAACTCAGGCTTCCCTCTTACTCAACGCCCCAGACAACGCAGCAATGCGGGTCTGGGGTTTTCTCTATGCGCCCTCTTTTGGAGCGCCTGGTTTTGGGCGTGCCGCGCGCCACGCCCAGACCCCGGCGCCAGCCACCAGCACCGCCACGATGCCGAGCATCACGCCGGTGAGCGAGCCCTCGCCGATCGACCCGACGCCGAGAGCCGCGTGGGCGGCGAGGGCGGGGAGCGGGCCGACGGTGTAGCCCAGGCCGATGACGGTCTCGTGGCGACCGCCGGCGTCGACCTCGGCTCGACCCACGGCCATGGCGTAGTAGATCGCTGCGAGGTACACGCCGCCTACGCCGAGGCCGAAGAGGGCGAGGCCGACGATCATCACCGCGACGCTGCCTGCGCTGACGGCGAGTGTGAAGCCGGTGAGCATGGCGCCTGCGGTCCAGATCACCGTGCGCCAGCGCCCGTGCCAGCCGTGCCAGCTCATGCAGAGGCCGAAGACCGCGACGCGGGCGGCGGCCCACACGCTCGCCAGCGGCGCCTTCAGCCCGGCGCTCACGCCCAAAGCCGTGAGGCGCGTCGGCAGCAGCGGCTCGAGCGCGTTCACCAGTACATAACTGAGCGTCAGCAGCACGCGGAAGACAGCGAGCAGGCGCGAGTACACGGGCGGCGCCGGCTCGTGCTCACCCTCGATGTGCCCGCTGGGTTCAGGCGGGAGCGCCAGCGCGATGATTACGCACGCGACGTGCACCAGCGCCATGCCGGCGACGACGGCGAGGGGGTTGTGTTCGAGCAGCGGCGCCATCGCCCAGAAGGCGGCGAGCACGGCGGAGGACCAGGCGATGTTGAAGGCGCCGGTGGCGCGGCGGAGGTCGGCGCCAGTGCGCCCGCCCGAGAGGTACGCCTCGATCACCGGCCAGAGGATGCCCGTGAGCGGCAGGTACACCGCGGCCATCACCCAGAACGCCCACGCGGCGCCGCCAACCAAGTACGGCATCACGCTCACGAGCGCGAGCGCGACGTTGACGCCGACGAGCACCCGCTTGATGGTGACGCGCGCCGAACGGCGGGCGAGAGCACGAACAAGGGGCGCTGCACGCCAGGCGCCGAGGGTGTACGACGCGCCCATCACAAGCGCAAGCAACAGGTTGCGGGCTTCGCTGAAGCTCAGGAGTTCGTGGGTGACGAAGAAGAGCCCGTTGGTGACGGCGCCGGTGCCGAGGCTGCCCAGCCAGGTGAGCGCGAGGACGACGGCGAGCCCGGCGGGCGGGCGGACGGCGAGCGCGCGTGCGTCGCTTGGCTTCGATAAGGATGGAACACCCGCGTTTGCCACGATCGGGCGGCGATCGTAGCATCAGCGGGTCGGGCGGACGCTCGGCGCGACGCGCGTGTAGCTCAACTGGATAGAGCGCAGGCCTCCGAAGCCTGAGGTTACAGGTTCAAGTCCTGTCACGCGTATTTCATTATGGATCCTACGACTCGAAGCCTTTGTTGCGTTGACGAGACAAAAACAATTCTGCCTCCTTGATAATTTCTTTTTCGTACATCGCTTCTTCTACAGCCACAACGCTATGAAAATCTTCGCACATCACAAATGCAATTAATGCATCGTTGTGATCTGCGTCAGAACATAGTCGAGCCAGTTTTTGAGAACCCATCGAAGGCTCCTCAATACCATCAAGGATGTTCTGCGCGATTTCTTCGGCGACGCGTAATGTCGCTTGCTCATGCGTGGGTGCTTGTAGACCAGATTCACTAAGCACACGGTCTAGGAGCGACTTGGCTCGATCGCATTCATCTGGCAGAAGAATCGCGAGCACCCGAAGCGATGGAGTATCAAGCCCCTCTTCTAAGAGGTCTTGTGCAGCGCGAGGAAGATCATCTGACTGAATCCGATCGAGCATTGCTTTGCTGGCGAGAAGTTCCAGCGAAGAAAACGGCGGTTCGATCGACACAGCCTTTACCCCAGCGCGTTCGCGAAGCGGTCTGCCTGGATCGGGGCCAGGACGTTCAAAATCTTCGCCAGCACCTCGGCGGGTGTGCCGAGGGCGTCGAGGTTGTGGACGGTTTCTTTGGGGTAGTGGGCGAGGACGGGCTGGGTTTCGTCCTGGTAGATGTCCCAGCGGCGTTTGATGACGTCCTGCTTGGCGTCGTCGGCGCGGCCCTGTTTGCGGGCGCGTTTGGCGAGGCGGTCGAAGAGGGTGTCGCGGTCGGTGGTGGTGAGGTGGACGACGGCGAGGACGTCGAGGGCTTCTTCGAGAAGGCCGGCCTGCTCGGTGTTGCGGGGGATGCCGTCCAGGAGGAGCAGTTGGGTGGCGGGGTCGTACTCGCCCGCGAGGACGCGGCCCTCGACGCTCTGGCGCCAGAGCTCGATGGTGATGAGGTCGGGGACGAGCTCGCCCTTGGAGGAGAAGCCGCGGACCTCCTTGCCCAGGTCGCTCTCGGGGTCGAGATTGCGGAAGGCGTCGCCCATGGAGAAGTGGTGGAAGCCGGGGATTCGCCCGAGGATCTCGCCCTGGGTGCCCTTGCCGACGCCGGGGGCGCCGAAGAGGAGGGCGGATTGGTAGACGGCTGCGCTCACGGTGGTTGCCCCAGAGTGTGGATTGGCTGTCTGATCCAGCATCGCCCGGATGGGTGCGTGTCTTGAGCGGTCGGGCGGGGGAGCGAGTGTAGCGTGTCTCGGCTCGATAGAGGGGGCACCGCACGCCCGGTGGGAGGTCGTATGATCGCGCCATGCGCGGGATGACCAAGCGGTGGATCGTCGGCGGTTCGGAGATGACGGCGCCGCTGGTGGAGCGGGTGCTGGCGGCGCGGGGGTTGGTGGACGCGGGGGAGCGTGAAGCGTTCCTCAACCCGACCTTGCTGGGGCTGCACGATCCGTCGGGGATTCCAAATCTTGATGACTGCGCGGCGCGGCTGCTGGAGGCGGCGCGGGCGGGTGAGAAGATTGTGATCTATGGGGATTACGACGCGGACGGGGTGACGGCCTCGGCGATATTGGTGCGGGCGCTGCGGGCGGTGGCGCCGGGGTGCAATGTGACGGCGTACCTGCCGCACCGGCTGGAGGAGGGGTACGGGCTGAACGCTTCGGCGCTGCGGGAGATCAGCGAGGGCGGGGCGCGGGTGGTGGTGACGGTGGACTGCGGCGTGACGGCGACGAGCGAGGCGCGGCTGGCGCGGGAGCTCGGGCTGGAGCTCTTCATCACGGATCACCACAACCCGCCGGCGTCGGAAGCGGAACTGCCCGAGGCGCCGGTGGTGCACCCGCGGCACCCGGCGTCGGCGTACCCGTTCGGCGAGCTGTGCGGGGCGGGGGTGGCGTTCAAGGTGGCGTGGCGGGTGGCGACCTTGAGCGCGGGGTCGGAGCGCGTGCCGGGGGCGCTGCGGGAGACGCTGCTGGATCTGCTGGGTTTGGCGGCGCTGGGGACGATCGCGGACGTGGTGCCGCTGGTTGATGAGAACCGGGCGATCGCGTCGTTCGGGCTGCGCCGGCTGGCGGCGGGGCGGATCGCGGGGATTCGGGCGCTGATGGACGCGTCGTCGCTGGGGAAGAGTGATGTTGATGCGGAGGCGGCGGCGTTTCGCTTAGGCCCGCGGCTAAACGCGGCGGGGCGGATGGGGCACGCACGGGAGGCGCTGGAGCTGTTGTTGACGGAAGATGAAACGCGGGCGGCGGAACTCGCGGCACGGCTGGACGCGCTGAACACCGAGCGGCGGAGCGTGGAGCGGCGCATCTCCGACCAAGCCGCGGAGATGGCGGAGACGGCGGGGATGACGGGGGACGAGCGCCGGGCGATCGTTTTGGCGCACCCGGAGTGGCACGCGGGGGTGATCGGGATTGTGTGTTCACGGTTGGTGGAGCGTTACGGACGGCCGGTTGTTTTGATGCAGGATGAGGATGGGGTGTGTAAAGGCTCCTGCCGGAGCATTGACGGGTTCAACATCGGCGACGCGCTGCGTGGGTGTTCGGCGCACTTGACGACCTTCGGCGGGCACGACATGGCGGCGGGGTTATCGCTGGAATCAGCCAAGCTCGATGTGTTCCGCGAGGCGTTCACTGACGCCG
The DNA here is from genome assembly GCA_965227605.1 of Phycisphaerales bacterium. Taxonomy (GTDB): domain Bacteria; phylum Planctomycetota; class Phycisphaerae; order Phycisphaerales; family UBA1924; genus CALNYS01. Next base: position 2,694,668 of record OZ245745.1, read on the forward strand.
CGTGCGCGGGGCTTGGGGTGGAGGACCTGGCGCCCTCGGTGCGGGTGGACGCAACGGCGGCGCTGGATGAGATGACAGTGGACAACGCGCGGGGGCTGGGGAAGTTGGCGCCGTTCGGACGGTCGAACCCGAGGCCGACGTTGCTCCTTAAAGACGCGGTGCTGGCGGAGCACGCGGCGGTGATGGGCGGGCACGCGCGGCACATGCAGATGCGCCTGCAACGCTCGAGCGGCGCGGCGCTGCGGATTGTCGCGTGGAACTGGGGGGAGCGCGTGGAACAGTTCCGGCGCGGCTCGCGGGCGGATTGCCTCGTGCGCCTGAAGCTGAACGAGTGGCGCGGGCGGGTGAGCGCGGAGTGTGAGTTGGTTGACGCGCGGTTGTGTGAGGAACCAGCCGTTGTCGTGCGTTCGCTCAGCCGGACATCGTCTTGCCCATCGTGAAGATGGGCAGGAGGAGGGCGACGGCGACGCCGCCGATGACGCCGCCCATGAGGATGATCATGGCGGGTTCGATGAGCTGTGTGCCTGTTGACACCGAATCCTCGAACTGTTCTTCCGCGACGTCTGCGACGCGTTCCAGAGCCTTTTCGAGCTGGCCGGTGCGCTCGCCCGCGGAGATCATCTGACCAAAAGAGGGCGGTATGAGCGTTGTGCCAAGGACCGCCTCCGAGATGGGGCGGCCGGCGTCGATGGTCTCGTCCATGCGTTTGATGAGCTGCTGCCAGCGGGCGCTCGGGGTCAGACCTTTGACGATGCGCAGGGCTTCCTTGAGTTGGATGCCGGCGGCGAGGAGCGTGGCGAGTGTTCGCGCGATGCGCGTGAGGTGGAAGTTGCGGAAGATGGGACCGAGGACGGGGGCGCCGAGGAGGGCGCCGTCAACGGTGCGCTTTCCGAAGTCGGTGATCTTGAGCGCGACGACGCCCGCGATGAGCGCGACGACGGCGGCGAGGATGGCGGGCCAGTTGGTGGTGACGTTCTCGGAGAGGCCGAGGAGGAATTGAGTGGGCGCGGGGAGGGTGGCGTCGCGGCCTTCGTAGATGCCGGCGAAGCGCGGGAGGACCCAGGCGATGAGGAAGCCGATGACGGCGCCGCCCATGCTGAGCATGATGAGGGGGTACATGAGGGCGCCGCGGATCTTGCGTTTGGTGCGCTGCTCGTCGCCCAAGTAATCAGCGACACGCTCGAGCATGGTTCCCATTGTGCCGGAGGCTTCGGAGGCCTCGACGAGGCTGACCATGAGGCGTGGGAACACGCGGGGGTGCTCGGCGAGGGCGCTGGAGAACTGCACGCCGGAGTTGATGCGGTCGGTAAGTAGGCTGGCGACGCGGGCGAGTGGGCCGCGCCCCTGCTCGGTGTAGGCGGCGATGGCGTCGGACAAGGGCACGCCCGTGTCGAGCATGACGCTGAGCTGGTTGGCGAAGGCGACAACCTCATCACGCTTGACGCGCTTGGCGGCTTGAGCGTTGAGGACAGCGTCGGCATCGACCATCTGTGTGGCGATGGAGAGGGACGTGGCGGTGAGGCCCTGCCCGCGGAGGTTGGCGATGGCCTCGCTCTTGTCGCGGGCCTCGACGACGCCGCGGTGGGCTTCGCCTTTGTCGTCGCGCGCTTTGTAGGTGTACTCGGGCATCGCGGCGCTCCCGGCGGTTAGATGGTGCTGACGCGCAGGACTTCTTCGACGGTGGTCAGGCCCTGGGCGGCCTTGCGCAGCCCGTCGGTCTTGAGGGTGACGAAACCGTCGCGCTCGGCGATGCGCAGAAGAGCGCGCATCTCCTGCCCGGCGGCGACGGCCTCGAGCAGTTCGTCCGACGGTGTGAGCAGCTCGAAGACGCCGAGGCGCCCGGCGTAGCCCTTGCCGTGGCAGCGCGAGCAGCCCTCGCCCTTGTAGAGGGTGGGGATTTCGCCGTCTTCGGCGAGCTCGCTGACGACGGCGCGGGTGCGCTCGTCGGGCTCGTACTCGTTCTTGCAGTGGGGGCAGATTTTGCGGACGAGGCGCTGGGCGAGGACGCCGCGGAGGATGGCGGCGACGAGGTAGGGCTCGACGCCCATGTTGACCAGGCGGGTGACGGCGCTGATGGCGTCGTTGGTGTGCAGCGTGGAGAAGACGAGGTGACCGGTGAGGGCGGCCTGGGTGGCGATCTGGGCGGTCTCGGCGTCGCGGATCTCGCCGACCATGAGGATGTCGGGGTCCTGGCGGAGGAGAGCGCGGAGCGCGCCGGCGAAGGTGAAGCCGGCCTTGACGTTGATCTGGAACTGGTTGACGCCGGGCAGGTTGACCTCGACGGGGTTCTCGACGGTGGAGATGTTGAACTCGTCGCTGGCGAGTTCGGCGAGCACGCTGTAGAGCGTGGTGGACTTGCCGGAGCCGGTGGGCCCGGTGACGAGGATGACGCCGTTGGAGGCGGAGATGATCTCGCGCCAGTTGGGCAGGAGATCCGGCCCGAAACCGATGCGGTCGAGGGCGACGATGGCGGAGCGGTTGTCGATGACGCGGATGACGACTTTTTCGCCGTGCTTACCCGGCATTGTTGAAACGCGAAGGTCGATGGGGCGCCCATCGATCATGACGTGGACGTCGCCGTCCTGGGGGACGCGGCGCTCGGCGATGTCGAGGCCGGACATGATCTTGATGCGCGAGACGACGGCGGGGTGCATCTGGTAGGGCGGGGTGAGCTTGTTGACGAGGCGCCCGTCGACGCGGAGGCGCACGCGGGACTGGTGGTCGTCGGGCTCGATGTGGATGTCGGACGCGCGGTCCTGGACGGCCTGGTAGATGATGTAGTTGACGAGCTTGATGACCGGGGACTGACCGGAGACCTCTTCGAGGTTCCCGATGTCGTGCATCTCCTGTTCGACGACGGAGAAGTCGCCGAGCTTGGAGTCGTCGTAGATCTCGTCGATGACGAAGACGTTGGCGGAGGGGAGGTGGGTCTGGAGGGTGGCGCGGATGTCCTTGGCGCTGCTGACGACGATCTGGGCGCGCTTGGCGCTGAGGCGTTCGATCTCTTCGATGAGGAAGAGGTTGGCGGGCTCGGTCACAGCGACGGTGAGGACGTCGTCGATGAGGAAGAGCGGGAGGACGCAGTGCTGTTCGATGAACTCGCGTGGGAGCGCTTCGGTGACGCGGGGGTCGGCGATGCGCGGGGAGAGGCGGGCGAAGGGGACGCCGTAGCAGTAAGCGAGGGCCTCGATGATGTCTTCGTCGGTGGCGAAGTTGAGCTCGACGAGGACCTCGCCAAGGAGGCGGTCGTGGCCGCTCTCTGACTGGTAGGCGAGGGCTTCTTTGAGCTGGGTCTCGGTGAGGACGCCGCGCTGGACGAGGAGATCGCCGAGCTGGATCTTGGCGGCGGAGGTCGGCGCACCGGTGCTGGCGCCGTTCGTGGAGGGTTGGTTCATCGCACGCTCCTGACGGCGGCTTCCACGCTGGCGTGGGCCTCGAAGGAGCGGTCGTGGCGGGTCATCTCGAGGATCTTGGTGACGTTGTCGGAGAGGCCGATGAGACGGACCTGGCCGCCGGCCTGGCCGACCTCTTCGCTGAGGCGGAGCCAGTGCTCGACGCCGGAGGAATCGACGAACTCGAGGTGCTCGCAATCAAGGAGCATGTGGCGTGCTCCTGACGCGAGGCGCTCGGACGTGACGCGCGAGAACAGGCCCGAGTCTTCGGCGGTGAACTCACCCGAGAGGGTGAGCACGCAGATGTGCTCGTATTCCTGGAAGCTGAGCTTCATCAGGCGGCCTCCGCGGAGCCCTTGGGGGCGTGCTCGGCGAGCATGCGATCGTAGAACGTGAGGTCGAGGGTGAGGAAGGCCTCGGCGAGCTCTGGGTCAAACTGGGCGCCGGCGTTGGTGCGAATCTCTTCGAGAACCTTGGGCCGCGGCATGGCGGCGCGGTAGGTGCGTGAGGAACTCATGGCGTCGAAGGCGTCGGCGACGCCGATGATGCGGGCGATGCGCGGGATGTCTTCGCCCGCGAGGCCGGCGGGGTAGCCGCGCCCGTCCCAGCGTTCGTGGTGGTGGAGGACGCCGGGCAGGGCCTCGGCGAACATGGGGATGCCGCGGAGGATGCGGTGGCCGATCTCGGGGTGGAGCTTGATGAGCGCGAACTCGTCGTCGGTGAGTTTGCTGGTCTTGAGGAGGACGCGTTCGGGGACGCCGATCTTCCCGATGTCGTGGACGAGGCCTGAGATGCGGACGGTTTCGCACTCGGTGGAGTTCAGCCCGACAAGACGGGCGAGGCGCACGGAGAGTTCGGAGACGCGCTGGGAATGACCGCTGGTGTAGGGGTCTTTCGCATCGATCGCGGAGGTGAGGGCCTCGAGGGTGCCGAGGAAGAAAGATTGCTGCTCTTCGTAGAGCGCGATGTTGGCGATGGCGACCTCGGTGAGTCGGGCGGAGCCGTCGAGGAGTTTCATATCGACGCTGGAGACGGCGGTGTCGGCGCCGTGCTTCTCGCCGGCGATGAGAACGCCGACGGTGTCTTCATCACGTGTGATCGCGCGGCAGAGGACCTCGGGCCCATCGTCCGAGGCGGCGAAGACGAGGGTTTCTGATTTTTCGCTCTGGGTCGCGCGGCGTGTGATTTCTTCGAGGATGATCATGCCGTGGCGTTCGAGATAGTCCGAGGCGCCTTCGACGAAGGTGCGCCCGGAAAGACGGCGGGAGACGCGGTCGGTGTGAAGGAAGCGCACGGCGATCCAGCGGTAGGGCAGGGTCTCGTGCATGCGGGCGCAGAGGTGGGTCACGAACGCCTCGGCGGAGGCGAGTTCTTTCATCGCGCGGCCGATGCTGTAGAGGAGGCTGATCTCCTCGTAGCTTTCGGCGAGCTGGGCGGAGAAGCCCTCGATGGCGACCTCGGCAGCGCCGAGCTCGGCGAGGTCGGTGTAGGTGCGCCGAAGTAGTTCGCACAGACGCGCGACGGCTTCCTTCGAGCGGGACGCGACGCTCGCGAGGATCTCGGCGACAAGCTTGGCGTCGGCGCCGGCTGACTGGCAGAGAGAGTCGAAGTGTTCGCCGGTCAGCGCGCTCTCTTCGAGGAGGAGCACGCAGACGTAGCTTGAGCGCTGGCGGCGATCGGTGGTGGGGATGGGCTGGAGGGTCCAGCCCTGGAGCACTTCGGCCGGCTTGGGCAGGTGGCTTTCGCGCCAGCCTGCGACGTGGTCGCGGACGGCCCCTGAGAAGCGTGCGGATTCGACCAGCTGGCGCAGCGCGCGGAGCGCGACCTCGCTCGCGCCTTCCCAGACGCAGCGCGTAGGACGGCCCGTCGGGTCGGTGTGAACGACCGGGAGGCCGATCTCGGCGCAGCGGTCCTCGACCGCCTGGTGCGCCGTCATCGCGGAGGTTGTGCCCGCGGGGGAAGTCATGCGGCGTCTCGCATCCCTTCGCTGAGGATGTTCTCGACGTGCTCCAGCACCTCGCGGGGGCTAAAGGGTTTGCTGAGGATGGTGCGGATTGATGTGCCGTCGAGAGACTCTTTGTCGAGCTTGTAGCCGCGCGCGGTGAGCACGATGATCGGGAGATGCGCCGTTGCGTCGTTCTCAGCGAGTTTGTGCGCGAGCTCGATGCCGGTGAGGTAGGGCATCTGGATGTCGGTGATGATCATCTCGAAGTCGCCGGTGGCGGCGAGTTCGTAGCCCTCTTCGCCGTCGGCGGCGGTGGTGACGTCGTGCCCGGCGTTGCGCAGCTTGAGCGCGACCACGTGCACGATGTGCGGTTCGTCATCTATCACGAGGATCTTCGCCATCTCTCTCTCCTTACGCTCCTTCGGCCTCGTAGGGGATGGTGAATGTGAACTTGCTGCCGAGGCCGAGTGTGCTGGTAACGGCGACATCGCCGTGGTGGACGGTCTCGACGATCTGCTTGACAAGGGGCAGGCCGAGCCCGGTGCCCTTGGCGACGCGCTTGTAGTTGTCGATGCGGTAGAACTTGTCGAAGACCTTGTCGAGGTCGTCGGGGGCGATGCCCAGCCCCGTATCGGCGATGACCGACAGCACGGAGTGGGTGGCGTCATCGTTCTCGATGGTCAGCGTGACGCGCCCGCCCTCGGGGGTGTACTTCACCGCGTTCGAGAGCAGGTTCAGGTACACCTGCTTGATCATGTCGTGGTCGGCCATCGCGGTGCAGGCGAGGGGGCCGTGCTGGAAGGTGACGGTGATGTCCTTGAGCGCGGCTTGGGGCTTGATGATCTCGACGGCGGAGTTGGCGACCGCGGTGAAATCGACTTCCTCGTAGCTCGGGCGGACGATGCCGGCCTCGATGCGGCTCAGGTTGAGCATGTTGTCGATGAGACGCCCGAGGCGGTCGGCCTCGCTTTTGATGACACCGTAGAACTCCTGGCGGCTTTCCTCGTTCTCGGCCTCGCCGTCGATGAGTAGTTCGAGGTAGGCGTTGATGGAGGCGAGGGGTGTGCGCAGCTCGTGGGAGGCCTTGGAGACGAAGTCGGACTTCATCTGGCTGATCTCGCGCTCGCGGGTGATGTCGCGGATGATGGCGACAACGCCGCCGACGCCCTGGCTCTTGCGGTCGGGCAAGCAGGCGAGGGTGACGTCGCAGAAGCGCGGGTCGGGGCTTGTTGGATCGACGATCTCGTGTTCGACGCGCCGGCGGTGCGCGGGCGAGGCGCTGGCCAGCGAGTCGGTGATCAGCGAGCGGATGCGCTCGTCGCCCACCACGTCGTCGACGGGGCGGCTCTCGTTCTCATCCAGGCTGATGCCCATCATGCTGGCGGCGGGCGCGTTGGCCATCTTGAGTTCTTTGAAGTTGTCGATGACGAGGACGGCGTCCTGCAGGCTGTTGAAGACAGCCTCGGCGCTCTCGATCTCGGCTTCGGCGATCTTGCGGCGGAGCTCGAGCTGGTGGATCTGCGCGGACGCCGAGGCGACGGACTCGCTCATGGACTCGAGGGCGTCGCGCACGGCGGCCTCGAGGTGCGCGGGCGCGCCGGTGGGCGGGAGGGAGACGCTGCCTGGCTCGTGCGAATCAGTGATGTCGAGGACGGCGTTGGCGAGCTTGTCGAGTGAGGCGTTGTGCTGACGCATCATGGGAACGCCGGCAACCGCGGCGCCAGCGAGGGCGGCGAGCGCGCCCACGGCGGTGGCGATGATCGATCCGGACGTGAACCACACGCCGGCGGCGGCGCCCGCGGCGCCTGTGAGGGCGGCGAGGGCGATCGGCATAAACGAGCGCAGCATGTGGCCCCCCTCCCGGTGTGCTTAGTCGTCGAGCGGGACGTTCGCGAGCAGACGCTGCGCGCGGTCGTCCTGCGGGTCGATGCGGAGCGCCTGGGCGAAGCTTGCGGAGGCCTCGTCGTGACGCCCGAGCTGCTGGAGCACGACGCCGCGGAGCATGGCCGGGCGCGGGTCGGTGGTTGAAAGCTCGGTGGCCATCGTCAGGGCTTCGAGCGCCTTGTCGTGGTTCTTCTCGCGCATCGCGAGGGCCGCGGTGAGCATGTGCCCTTCGTAGCGGAGCGGCGCGATGGCGACGGCCTTGGCGGCGCAGATGGTGACGCGCCGGTCGTCGCCCAGGGAGAGCGCGACCTTGCCGAGATCGATCCACACCGAGGCGTCGGCGGCGCCGGCGGGCGTCTGCGTGAGGCCCAGCAGGATCGAGCGGGCCTCGACCGGGCGGTCGAGCGCGGTGAGGCAGCGGGCCTGCATCTGCTTGAGGTCGCGCCGGTCCTTGTTCTCGTCCTCGTTCATGAGGGTGCGGAGGTTGAACTCGGCTTCGACCCAGTCGCCGGCGAGCATCTGGGCGCTCACGAGGTCTTCGACGACGGAGAGATCGGAATCGGCGAGCAGGCGGGCCTCGCGGAAGTAGCTGACGGCGGCGTGCGCGTCGTTCTTCAGCAGGGCGATGTGCCCGAGGGTTTGCTTGACGCCTGCATTGTGCTGGTGCTGCAGGGCGCGCTCGAGCAGCAGGGCTTCGGCCTGATCGAGGCGGTCGAGCTGGATGAGCATCTCGGCGGCCGCAATGGCGTACTGCGGGTCGGAGGGCTCGAGGAGGGACGCGGTCTCGTACGACGCGTGGGCGTCTGTGTATTTGTTGAAGCGCTCGAAGACGATGCCGCGGTAGTAGTGCGGATCGGCGGTCTCGGTGTCGAGTTCGATGGCGGTGTCGAACGCGCCGATGGCGTGCTCGAGCTGACCGAGCTCCATCAGGATTCGCCCGTGGAGGACGTGGCTCTGGGCCACGTCGTCGTTGAGCTCGATGGAGGCTTGGACGTTCTTGAGGGCCTTTTTGAGATCGCCCGCGAGGAACTGCTGGTGGGCGAGATCCCAGCGCGTGCCGGCCTGGATGCTGGACATGCGCTCGGTGGCGGCGTCGAGGGCTTCGGTGGTGTACTTGCCGTGGCCCTGGCACCCGGCGAGCCCGGTGACCGCGCCCGCGATGACCGCGAGTGTTGCTGCTCTGATCGGACGCATGCGGCGCCCTCCTTTCAGACCCCGGCTGGGCCGGGACTGTGCTTAGTCGTTGTCGTCGGGGTCGACATCCGCGACGGCCTGGTCGCTATCGGTCGCCTCGTCGTCGAGAACCACCGAATCACGGAACCAGACCCAGAACCCGCCCATGACAGGCAGGGGCTGGCCGTCGGCGCCGAAAGCCTCGCCCGCGTAGGCGGGGCCGATGAGGCCGGTCGGGGCGCTGAACTCGTCGAAGTCGCTGTCGGCGTCTTCAGTGAGCGCGAGGTCGGTGTCGGCGTTGAAGCTTGACGACTCATCGAACCAGTCGCTGTCGTCCGAGGCGTTGCTCTGGGCGTCCCAGTCGAAGTCGCTGTCTTCGCTGTCGAAGGCGTCGGCTTCGGCGTCGGTTTCATCGAACGTGGCGGCGTTCGGGGTGAAGCCGGGGAGGGTCTCGATGAAGGACTCGTTGAAGTCGCCCTGGGCGGCGCCGGTGGCGTCCTGCTCGATGGCGTCGAACTCGTCCCAGGCGATGTCGTCCTGGAAGGCGTCGGCCTGGTTGGCGTTGGTATCGAAGCTGGTGTTGAAGTCGTTCTGAGGCGTGAAATCCTCGATCGACTCGATGTAGGGGTTGTCGCTGGCCGCGGCCTGCTCGGGCGTCAGCGTGACGCTGGTGCGCGAGGGCTGGGTGTAGGAGTAATTGTCGGCTTCGTTTGGCGCGACGGTGACGGTGAGACGCAGGTTCTCGAGCTCGGCGCGGGCTTTGTCGACGGCGTTCGAGGTCGAGTTGGCCGTCGTAGGCTCCGCGTTCTCGTCGATGAAGGTGTCAAAGACGTCGCCGGCTTCGCTCTGCTGCTCGGGGAAGTCGAGGAACTCGTTCCCCTCGTCATCGAAGTTGTAGTCGGCGGTCTCGTACTCTTCGGCCTCGAAGAAATCGGCCTCGGGATTGGCGTCGAACGAATCGTCCTGGACGCCCGAGGGGTCGGTGAAGAACCGGGCCTGGTCGGGCGGGAGGCTGAGCGTGAGCTCGGCGGTCTCGTCCGGGTTGGGGCCGGCGATGAACTCGTCGTATGAATCGTCAGCGGCGCCGATCTCGTCGAAATCGGTCTCGACGGGGGTGTCGGCGAGGCGCTGGGCCTTGAGGGCCGCTTCGCGCTCCGCGGCGAGGCGCTGGGCCTCGATGAGCGCCTCACGCTCGGCGGCGAGACGCGCCTCGTGCTCGGGCAGCGATTCGATGGAGGAGACGCGCTGGTTGAGCTCTTCGTCGAAGACGTCCTCGATGATGGAGCGGGAGGGGAAGTACTCCTGCTGCTGGAGGAGCTGCTCGCGGAGGCGGATGGCCTCGGGCTGGTTGGGGTTGAGCTCGAGCGAGCGACGCAGGAGGAAGAGGCCCTTGGCGGGGTCGCCTTCGAGAGCGGCGCGCTCGGCCTTGACGTTGAGTTCGGCGGACTGGCGGTCGCGGCTCCAGGGGAGGAGGCCCGCGCGGGTGCCGGTGCGGACGTTCTCGACGTAGTCGGCGGCGACCTCGCCCGTCTCGGTGAGGATCTGATCGTTCACGATCGTGGGGGTGATCATGAAGATGATCTCGGAGCGGCGGGTGTCGTCGTCGTGACCGCGGAAGGCGGCGCCGAGCAGCGGGATGTCGCCGAGCACGGGCACCTGACGGCGCGTGAGCGTCGTTGATTCGCGGAAGAGGCCGCCGAGGACAACGGTGGAGCCGTCGCGGACGAGGACGTTGGTGGTGATCTCCTGCGTGACCTCTTCGGGGATAGTGACGGCCGCGCCTGAGGCGCCGGCGGCGTCGCGGGTCTCACCGGTGGAGGTCGAAGGGTGGAGTTCCATGCGGATGAAACCATCGTTACCGACGAAGGCACGGAACTTGAGCTGCGTACCGGTGTCGAGGAACTCGACGGTCTGGGTGGTCGAGGTCTCGGTGCTGGTGGTGCTCAGGTAACCGATGCGCCGACCGACGAGCACGCGAGCGGGCTGTCTGTTGAGGGCCATGACCTTCGGGCGGGAGAGCACCGTGACGTCGGTGATGTCGTCGAGGGCGCGGAGGAAGAAGGAGATGTTGTCGTCGATGACGCCCAGCTTGAAGGTGGCGGGGCCCGCGGCGGTGTTGCCGGGAGCGCTGGTGGTGGAGAAGGCGTCGTTGTCACCGGGGCTGAGGCCGCCGGCGGAGCCGTCGCCACCGTTGATGATGCCCTGGGTGGTGCTGAGGGGGCCGCCGATGTCGATGAAGTCCGTGAATTCGAGATCGGAGATGAAGGAGAAGTCGATGCCGAAGCCGTTCATCTCGCGGAGCGAGGTCTCGAGGATGGTGGCCTCGACGAGGACCTGCGCGGGGCGGGTGTCGAGGTCAACGAGGAGGCGCTCGATCTCGTCGATGTGCTCGGGGTAATCAAAGATCACGAGCGTGGAGGAGAGCGCGAAGGTCTCGTCGCCTGTCGGGTTGCCATCCGGGATGGTGAAGGAATCAACATCGCCGTTGGACTTGATGGAGCCGACTTCGGAGAGAAGCGGCGCGACGAACTCGGCGGCGTCGTTGGCGTTGAGGTAGTTGAGGCGGATGACGCGGGTGACGGGCTGGCGGGCGGCCTGCTCGATCTCCGCGATCTCTTCGAGGGTGTAGACATAGATGAAGGAGCCCTTCTCGACGTAGCCGTAGCCGTTGACGTTGAGGATGGACTCGAGAGCCTCGTAGAAGGTGACGTTGTAGAGGTTGGCGTTGACGGTGGCGGAGACGTCGCCCGAGACCAGGATGTTCTTCTGGCTCTGGAGCGAGAGGATCTGCAGCACGTTGGCGAGTTCCTCATCCTGCACGTGGAGGTCGACGGTGAGGTGCTCGCTGACCTTGACGTCCATGTCGCCCTCGCCCATGCCTCCGCTGGCGAAGGGGGCGTCCTGGGCGAGGGTCGGCGCCGCGAGAGCGAGGCCGCAGACCGCCGCGAGGAAGGGCGGGAGGAAGCGTGACGGGGTGTGACGTGTTTGGTTGGACATTTCGGTATCGCTCCCGACGCGTTCGCGTCCGTGTTTCGCCTCTTGCTCAGCCCGCGGGGATGGTCAGCTCGACCTCAACCCCGTCCTTTTCAAGCGCCGCCTTGCGGTTGGTGACCCGCAGGAGTGTGAAGCCGAAGGCGGATTCGCCGGCCCGGAGCACGACGCGCTCGGGGGATCCCGAGAGGCGTGATTCGAGGACGGCGATCGGTTCGGCTCCCACGACGGTGCTCCTCAACGTGAGTTCGCGGGCCTCTTCGAGAACCCGCTGTCGGCGTGTGACAACGGTCAACGCCTTGGTTTCGCTCGTCTTGTCGTCGCTTCCCGTGGCGGACTTTGACGTCTCGTCGTGAGAAGGTTCCGGTTGCACAGGCGGGGGGAAGTCTTCGGGTCGGGGGAGGAAGAGATCGCGCGAGGTGGTGTCAGCGGATGCGATGACGATGCGCTCGCGTTGCTCGTCGGCCGTGTTGTTTTCCCGGACCTCGGCGGTCGAGGTTGTGTTCCCTGAGCTCGCGTGGGCGTCCGCCCCCTGCTTAACCGTGGTCCTGGCCCAGAAACCGAGCGCGAGGATGGTGACGACGCCCAGCGTGATCGACTGCTTGGGCTCGGCTTTCGCCAGGATGACCATCTTCTGGATCGTGTTTCTCACGGCGCCTCCTCTCCCGCGTCAGCGAGCGGGGATGGCGTCTTGGCGTCGTAGAACACGTCGAGCGAGAGCTCGCCCCTCAGCGGCGAACCGAAGAGGGGTTCCTGGCCGCCGCTTTTTTCCGACTCGAACCGCAGTTTTCTGACACGGACAAGGCGGTCGATCGATTCCACCCAGTCCACGGCGCGGACGAGATCGAGGAACCCGCCGCGCACATCCACTGTCATGGGGAGCGCGGTGGCGTGGTCGCTCTCGACGGGGCGCCCGGTCTTGATCTCGGGTCGTCCCAGGCCGAACTCGGCGAAGCGGGCGCTGACATCGCGGATAAACCCGCCGGCGTCGCGGTCGGGCGGGATGCGCTTGAGGGTTTCCTCTGCTTCTGATTGGCGCTCGTCGAGCGCGCCGCGCAGACGCGCGAGCGCGGCGTCGCCGTCGTCGGAGCGGGCGACGCGCGAAGAGAGGTCGATGATGCGGGCGTCGAGTTCCTTCGTCGCACGAACGCTCGGCCATACGCCGATCCCGAGACCAGCGACGATGAGGATCGCGAGACCGCTCCAGAGCTTCCCGTTCTCGCCGATGTTCATGATGCGTCCCCCACCATCGCGACGGGCTCGAAGACGAAGTCGCGCTCGAGGGCGATCTCGCAGCTGATGCCGAACTCGCGGGCGTCAACACCGAGGATTTGCTTCTGGGTCGTGTAGTCCATCGCGGCGCGGGAGAAGAGGTGGTTGTCTTCGAGCGCGGCGAGGAAGCTCGCGACGTCGGCGTCTGAGGGCGCGACGCCGCGGATTTCGAGGAGTAACCAGCGGCTCTCGCTGGCGGGCTCGCCGGGCTTGGCGGCGCGGTCGCGGACGATCTTGGGGAGCATGGCGAGCGAGGTCAGCGTTACGCGCTCGGGCGTGCAGGAGCCGAGCGTCCTGATAGCGACGCCGACAGGGAGGGGGAGGGCGAGCGCGTTGTGCTGATCGAGCGCAGCGGTGTACGAGGCAATCTCTTTCTGGAGCGCGTCGGCCTTCTTCTTCTGCTCGACAGAGAAATCGACCTGCTTCTGGAGAGCGCCCGCGCGGACGCGCCTGGCTTGCTCGCGAACTTCTGCGGCGACGCCGAGCACCACGATCGCTACGGCGGTGACGCTGTAGCGCACCACCCAGCCGCGCACCCATGCCTTGCGCCCGAGGCGGACGCGGCAGGACTCCGGCATGAGATCGATGAGCTGGCTCACGCGGCTTTCCTGATCTGCTCCTCGGGAGCGAGCGGGTCTGGCCATCGAGGATGGGCTGTTCGTTGCTGCCTCGGCGGCGCTTCGCTGCGGGGAGCCCGCGGAGCGAAAGACCAACCGCGGCGGACCACGCGGCGTGCGCGCCGGACCACGAGCCGAGACGGGCGCGGTCGTTGACGTCAACGCCCTCGAAGGGATCGCCTACACGGTGTTCGAGGCGCAGGGCGCTCCCGAGCGCTTCGGCGAGGCGTGGTTCGGCGGCCTCGTCGCCGCAGGTGAAGACCTGGCAGGGGCGGTCTCCTGTGAACGCCACGGTGAAGTAGCGGAGACAGAGCGCCGCTTCTTTCGCAAGCTCTTCGATCAGCGGGCGCGAGGCCTCGTAGACGGTGCGGTCGACGCTGGGCTCGAAGGCGCCCTGCGCGGCGCGTTGGCGCTGGCGGCGCAGGTCGGCGGCCGCGTCGAGCGGGAGATCCAGACGCTCGGCGACGGCTTGTGTGAAGTCGGCGCCCGAGAGACGGAGCGGCTTGTAGAACGCGACGTCGGGCCCGCGAAGCACGAAGACGCTCGTGTTCCGCTGGCCCATGTCGAGACCGATGCGCACGCTCTGGCGGTCACCCTCGCGGCGGAAACGTCGTGAGAAAACGCGGCCGAGCGCGATGAAGGAGGGCTCGACCGCGATGGGGTGCAGCCCGGCTTCGCTCACGGCGTCAACAAGGCGTGTGAGCGGCCCGCGGTCAACGCCGGCGAGGATGATCTCTTCGCGCCACTCGTCGCCCTGGCGGACTTTCCCGGCCCGCACCCAGGCGACCTCACCCTGGACCTCTTCGTTGTAGCCGAGGCGCTCAGCGGCTTCGAGCTTGAGCGCCGCGTCGGATTCATCTTTCGGCATCACCGGCAGGCGCACGGACCGCGTCGCGAGCCAGTGATCCGGGAACGTCATGATGCACTGGCGCCCGTTGAATTCGCCTGTATCGAGACGGCGCTTGACGTTGTCGATGAGGCGTTGCGGGAAGGGGTTCTCGGGGTCGTCTTCGGCTTTGCGTTCGAACCGGGCGGCGGCGGTTGCTTCGATACCGGAACCGCTTGCCTTGAGCTGGAGCAGCCGGACGCCGGAAGCGCCGATGTCGAGCCCGATGGGGGCCGACGCGCGATGTATCAGCCGGTTGAGCAACGCGTCCCGTTCCCTTCTCTCCGCACCGTGCGTCGGCGTGCGACGCGTCCCCCGGCGCTCACGGCGGTGAGGCTCACTCGCCGCCCTCTTCTTCGTCCTCGCCCCTGGGCGTGCGCGTCACGACGACGCGTCCGGTGATGGGCTGGACGTCGATGCGGTATTCGGCGCGCGCGCCCTGCAGCAGGAGCGATCCCCCGTCGCTGGGCGTGTCGCTGGTCAGGTCCTGCACGGGACCGCCGAATTCATCGAATATGAGCGCCTGATAACCCTGCTGCGGGTCGCAGTCGAAGGCGACGTTGATGAGCTCGCCGCCGCCGAGCGTGTCGCTGGTGAAATCGCGTGAGATGGTCTGGCCGGGGTTCGTGGGGTCGTCCATCCCGTCGAAGAGCAGGCTGACCTGGTTGGCGCCGAAGGGCGGGGCCATGATTGAGTAGCCGGCGCCGGGGCCGATCTCCCAGTCGCCGTCTTCGTTGGTCTGCCCGACGGCGCCGAAGAGGATGACGCGCCGCTCCTGGGTGGCGGCGGCGTCGGCCTGGGCGAAGGTGATGTCGGCGACGAGGGTGCGCACCGCGGCCTGGGCGCGCAGGATGTCGACCTGGTTCATCGCGGGGATGACCAGGGCGCCGGCGATGCCCATGACGGTGACGGTGATGAGGACCTCGATCAGTGTGATGCCCGCGCGCGCACGGTACGCGCCGCGGATCCTCCGCGACTTGCACATGGTTCAGTCTCCGCTGGCGTTCTGGTTGTTGAACGAGGCCGGCATGGTCACGACGTTCACGTCGAGGGCCTTGTCCAGGGTCTTCTCGAGGGATTCGATCTTCTCGCTGATCTTCCGCAGCTCGCGGATCATCTCGTTGCGCTGGTCGGCGGGGTTGAGGATGCCCGAGGCGCCGGTAACGCGCGAGGAGCGTTGGGCCTCTGCGGTCTGCGGGGCCAGCAGTTTCCCGCCGGCGAGGGTGAGCACGCCGCCCGCGATCATCGCGAGCGCGAGACGCCCGAAGGAGCGCGGCGCGTGGGTCGTGGTCTGGTCTGTGGTGTCGCGCTGCATGGGACGCCTCCGTGCGCCGGCGGCTTAGCGTCCCACCCCTTCCACGCGGCGCATTCGGACGCGCAGGGTGGTGCGGGACGCACCGGCTTCATCGTGCGCATCGTCCGATGAGGCGCCCCAGGTGAGGGTGAGGGCGACATCGGCTTCGCCGGGGGCGGCGTGGCTCGTCGTGACCGACACAGCCGACACACCCGTCGCGATCACACGCTTCACGGCGCCGGGCGACGCCCGGAAACGTCGGGCGCCGCTGGGCGTGAGCAGCTCGGCGGGGTCGAGGCGCTTCTCGGACGCGCCCTCGCTATATGCGGCGGTGAGCGTGAGGAGCGTGGGGCTGTGGGCGATCAGGAGGGCTTCGTCGGGGTTGAGAGCGCCGCGGTCGCGGGCGTCTGTCTGCCAGAGAAGGAGGGCGTCGTCGCTCGCGCCGGCGAGGGCGTAGGCGCTCTCGAGCATGAGGGCGACGGCGTCGATCACCTGGTCGCGATCGAGCGGGCGGTCGCCCTCGATGCTGACCTCGTTGAGCGCCGGCTCGGGCGGCGTCATCGCTTCGAGCGCCATGGGCGTGACCCAGACCGCGACGCCGCCGACGGCGCTCACGATGAGCGCGGCGGTGAAGAGCTCGGCGCGCAGGACGGCCGCGATGAGGGTGAGAGGGCTCTGCATCGTTGTGAGGGTCGGCGGGATTGGGCGGGGACTGGAGGGGGAAAGCGATTGCGTGCGCGTTCCACTCCCTCTCCCCTAACCCCTCTCCCTCGGGGAGAGGGGGACAGAAAAAGACAGCCGGCGCCCTCCCGAGCGCCGGCTGCCGGATCAATCAGATCAGAACTCTGTGTGGCTTACCAGACGACGTTCGCCGCGGTGTAGATGTTGCCATCAGCGTCGGCGGGCTCGGTGGAGAGGAAGGGACCGCCCTGCGAGGCGTTGTCGAGACCGTTGGCGTGCACGGTGCCGAGGGTGGTGTTGTAGATCCAACCGGCGGTGGCGCCGGCGGCGGCCGGGGCGGTGCCATCACCCAGCAGGTTGGCGATCGCAGCGCCGACCGCGGCGGCCTCGGTCACGACGTTGTCGGAACCGGTGAAGCCGTTGTTGGGGGTGTCCTTGAGGAACTGGTCATCGATCATGATGCCCCAGCCGGAGTTGTTGGCGCCATTGACGACACCGTCCTGGAGAGCGGTATCGGGAGCGACGGCCTGGTGGGGAAGCTGGCCGGCGTTCTGGACGCGGTAGAGCTCGACCTGAGCGGAGATGGTCTGCATCTGGCTCTGGAGGGCGCTCTTGATGGCGTCCTGCGAGGCCGAGGCGAACTGGGGAACGACGATGGCGGCGAGGATCCCGAGGATCACGACCACGATCAGGATTTCGACGAGCGTGAAGCCCTTACGAAGCGTCGACATTGGAGTGCACTCCTTCACGGTGCGGACCGGTGTTGGCCTTCGCGGGTGAGCAGACGAGGGCGGCTCCCACTCAACCGGCACGAGCCGGCGTCGTCTGATCAGCCGCACGAGCGTGTAGCCGGTGCGAGATGTGAGATCGACGGGGTGCGGGCGACGAGCCCGGCGGTTCCGCCGGTCCCCACGCGGGGACGCGTTGGACATCGGCGCAACTCGGGCGTGATTTCAGCCTTGAGCGCGGTGTGGTGATTTCTGCGCCTGCCCCGCCCGCACAGACGGACCCTGCGCCAGCGCTCCCGATGAGGGTTGCCCAGGGTGACGTCCGTGTAAGTCGCGGATTCCCCGGGTTCGGGGAGATCACTCCGCGGAGGGGTCGCGTTCGCCGAGGGCCTCCATGAGGCACTGCATCCAAGGTCGCCCGTGCGTCCAGGTGAGCCAGGCGCGGCGGAACTTGATAACGGTGATCGGCAGGACCACGGCGCAGGCGATGTAGAACCAGTTGGCGACAATAATCGCGAGCAGGCCGAAAGCGACGCCGATGAGCATGCCGACGCCCCAGAAGAGCGTCTCGGCGGCGGCGGACATGCCCCAGAGACCTTTGTGGTT
This sequence comes from Phycisphaerales bacterium, assembly GCA_965227605.1. Taxonomy (GTDB): domain Bacteria; phylum Planctomycetota; class Phycisphaerae; order Phycisphaerales; family UBA1924; genus CALNYS01. Next base: position 2,712,137 of record OZ245745.1, read on the forward strand.
CACCTTGACAGGGCCGGCTTCGTATTTCTGATCGTCGCCGTGGGGGTCGTCGAGGTCGTCGAAGGCCTCGCTCAGGGCCACGTCAGCGACGGTGTCTTCCAAGGACTCTTTGGCGATGCGGTTCTCGGCGGCGAGGTCGGGGCAGCGGAACTTGACGCCACAAGAGCAGCGGATGGTGCGACCGCCCAAGTCGTCCCTCCACTGGAAACGCCTGGAACAGGAATAGCATCGGAACGTCAGATCGGCCCCGGACATAGGTTGCTCCAGCCCTCGTTGCTGTGAGTATATGGGGTTTTTGGATCATCCCGCGCGCTGATCCGTCAGTTTCCAGCCCGGCCTGCGGTTAGGGCACCGCTTCGGGCTGCACCCGGTAGGCTGGCGAGCCGAAACGCTCGTGAAGGAGACTGTTCCGTGAAGATTCTGCACCGCCTGTTCGCCGCGTCTTTTGCTCTGGCTCTCTGCTCCGTCGCCCCAGCGATGACCGCGGGCGAGGTGATCGATCGTATCGTCGGCAACTACGCCTTCGGCGACACTTCACTGCACGCGACGAGGGTGGAGCTCAAGCACACTAACGATGCGGTGTATCTGGAGTTGATTACCAAGGGGCAGGAAACGCAGGTGCGCCAGATGGTGCTGACGTTCGACGAGCGTGACGGGAGCGTCGTCGCGCGGACGCACGCGTTTCCCGAGCAGATCGGCGAGATGCTGGCGCCGGATCTTCCCCTCCTCACGATCGGCCTGTGGGCGGCGCCGGAGCAGTTCCCGGCGCTCTTCCCCAGCCAGCTCGACCCGGTGGCGGATACGGTGGTCGAGATCACCTCGGATCGGGTGCGGATCGCCTTCGAGGACGCGCCGGTGGTGCTGCTCAACGCGCTGCTGCTCGACTTCGACCTGGGCTTCAGCGCCGACGGCGCCGAGTGGACGCGCGTGGGGACCGACGCCGCGGGCGAAGTGGTGTGGGAAGAACGGGCGACGTTCGAGCGTGTGGACATCGAGCCGCCGGTCACCCGCCATGAGAATGGGATGGTGACGATCGATATCCGAAAGGGCGACGGGGTGGCGCTGACGGATGGCGATCAGATCGCTTTCGACTTTGTCGGCGTGCTCGACGACGGGCGTCGTTTCGACTCCACGCAGTTTGAGGGGCGCTCGCTCTACACGGGCGAGTTCCCTGGGCGTCTGCTGCCGAACCTCGCCGAAGGTCTCAAGGGTATCGAGTGCCCGACGAAGATCACGGAGGAGAACATTCACATGCAGCCGATCCGCAAGGTGATCCTGCCTCCCGAGCTGGCCTTCGGCCCGGGCGTGGGCCCGATCCCGGCGGACGCGAAGGTGTACTACCTGGCGATGGTGCAATCGGTGCGCGATCGGACGCCTGACGCGGACACGACCGAGTAAAGATCAGGCGTTGGCGGGCGCGGTCTCACCGTGCTGACGGACGTACACGCCGCCGAGCTTGCGCCCGGTGATAGTGCGCGTGACCTCAAGAATGAGCGTGTCGTCCGAGGGCGGGCCGGCGCGGAAGTCGTCCACCTCGTCGAGCACGCGCTGGGCGAGGGCCCCCTCGCCCGCGCGGACGGCGGCGCTGCGCACGAGCGAGCGCCGTAGACCGTCGAGGGTGAACATGGCGCCGTCGTTGTTGCGGGCCTCGAAGGCGCCGTCGGTGTAAAGCAGGAGCGTGTCGCCGGCGCCGAAACGCCTGGTCTCTTCGCCCGCGATGAAGTCATCCCCGTCGGCGGCGCCGAGGACGAAGGTTGTTGAGATCAGTTCCTCGATGCGTCCGGCGGCGTCGCGCAGCATGCCCGGCGGGTGGCCGGCGTTGGCCCAGGCGAGCTCGTTGGTTTCCGGGCGGACCTGGGCGCAGAAGGCGGTGGCGTAGACGCTGTGCTCGGCGAGCGTGAGGTGGATGTAGCGGTTGAGGCCTTCGATGACGGCGCCCGGCGCGATGCGCGGGTTCTCGGCGAAGAGTCGGCGGAGTTCGCCGTCCAGACGGTTCACGGTGAGCGCGGCGGCGACGCCGTGCCCGGTGACGTCGATGAGGACTACGCTCATGGGCTCGTCAGGCTCGCTGACGGGCGGGCCGTCTGCCATGCGCGGGCGGGGGTGGAGGAAGACGTAGTCGCCCCCGAGTTGGAGCATGGGCTCGTAGCGGTACGCGAAGCGGACGGGTCCGTCGAGCACTTGGGACGGGAAGATGGACTCGTGGATGCGCCGGGCGTCAACGAGTTCGCGCTTGATGGCGCCGTAGCGACCGGTGAGGGCGCGCATGTGGAAGCGCCGGCGGTGGCGTGAGTGGCGCAGCCACGAGACGGCGACGCCCGGGACCATGATGATCCAGACGAAGATCGCGAAGAAGATCGCCTGGGGCCAGGTGTCGTTCGCGAACAGTGGCGCCACGAGCGTGACGGCGCTCGCGAAGACCAGCAGCGGGACCATGGGTCTGGCGGCCTCGCTGGGCGTCCACGGGATGAAGAGCGAGGCGGCGAGGTGGGTAACGAGCATCAGGAACGCCCACGCGGCGCCCGGCCCGAGGCGCACGCCGGCGCCTTCGCCGTCAGAGAAGGCGGCTTCGATGCCCTTCGAGATGACCGGCGCCACGAAGAGGCTCATCAGCCCGAGGGCGACGATGCACCAGAAGACGATGCGCAGGACGCGGACGCGGGAGAGATCGCGACGGCGGGTGGAGGCGTAGGCCATCGCGAAGCCGAAGAGCGCGAACTGCCCGCCGCGCACGAGCATGCTGGCGACGAATGAGGCGCTGAGCGCGTCAGACGCGCTGTCGAGCGTGAATACCGCGAGCAGCACGCCCAGCGCGCCCACCACCGCCATGAACCCGCAGTACCACACGAGGCGGTTGCGCAGCGATTGTTCGCGCTCGGCCTCGAACTCTGCGTGGAACTCGGTGGTGACGCTGAGCATCAGTCGTCCTTCTCGTCCGCGTTCTTGCCGGGTGTCCAGAGCACGTCGCCGGCGCCTTCGTTATTAGCGCGCCGAGCAAGCACGAAGAGCAGATCGCTCAGACGGTTGAGATACACGAACGCGGCGCGGTTGGTCGCATCAGGCTCGCTCTCCAGCAGTGCCGCGGCCCGCCGTTCCGCCCGGCGCGCCAGCACACGCGCGCTGTGCAGACGCGCCGCCAGTTCCTTGCCGCCGGGCAGCACAAACGAAGTCAGCGGGCTGAGATGCTCGTTGTGCTCGTCGATGAGGTGTTCCAAGCGCTCGGCGTCGCGCTCGGTGATACGGAGGCGGTCGCTTGGTTTTTCATCAGAAGTGATCGGCGTGCAGAGATCGGCGCCGACGTCGAAGAGGTCGTTGGAGAGGGCGAGCAGAAGGTCGGCGAACTGCCCCCCCACTACCGCCGCGGAGCCGATGGCGGCGTTGGCCTCGTCGACGGCGCCCAAAGCTTCGACGCGGGGTGAGGTCTTGGGCACACTCGACCCGTCGCCGAGCATGGTCTGGCCGGCGTCGCCCGTCTTGGTGTAGATCTTGCTGAGGCGGACCATGCGTCGTGCTCCAGACGTGCAGGATACGGCCCAATATCAAAGTAGGGCCAAAAAGAGAACGGCCCGCGACGCCACAGGGACGCGCGGGCCGCCGGGAGGAGATTCATGAGGCATTATCGGGCAGGTTGGCCTCGCGTCAGCCAAGAAAGCCCGGAAGACCCCGAATTTTTTCCGATCCAGCCTCGAACGATTCCAGTTCTCAGCTGAACGGACCTCAGTTGGCCTCGACCACTTCCTTCGCCAGGTTCGGCGGGAGGGGGCGGTATTCGAGCGGCTCCATCGAGGAGTTCGCCCTCCCCTGCGTCAGGCTGCGGAGCGTGGTGACGTAGCCGAACATCTCCGAGAGGGGCACCTCGGCGGTGATGATGCGGGTGATGCCGCGCTCTTCCTGACCTACGACGAGGCCGCGCCGGGAGCTGAGGTCGCCGGTAACGGCGCCGATGAACTCCTCGGGCGTGGTGATCACGACCTTCATGATCGGCTCGAGAAGATCGATGCCGGCCTTGCGGCAGGCCTCGTTGAGGGCGAGACGCCCGGCCTGCTCGAAGGCGACCTGGGACGAGTCCACCGGGTGGTAGGAGCCGTCGACAAGCGACACCTTGATGTTGATCAGCGGGTAGCCGGCGAGGACGCCCGAGGACGCGGTCTGACGGACGCCGACCTCGACCGAGGGGATGAATTCCTTGGGGATGGCGCCGCCGACGATCTTGTTCTCAAACGCGACGTTGCCCGTGAAGTCGAGCTCGGCCTCCTCGGCCTGCTCGGCGGTGAAGGGTTCGATGTGGATGGTGGCGTCGCCGAACTGACCGCGCCCGCCCGTCTGCTTGACGAACTTGCCCCGGACGTTCTCGGCGGCGCGGCTGACGGCCTCGCGGTAGGAGACGCGGGGCTTGCCGACCTCGACGCCGACCTTCATATCGCGCAGCAGCTTGTTCTTGATGATCTCGAGGTGCAGCTCGCCCATGCCCGAGATGATGGTCTGCCCGGTCTCCTCGTCGTACTGCGAGCGGAAGGAGGGGTCCTCGCGACGGATGACGACGAGGGCCTCGCCCAGCTTGCGCCGGTCGTCGGCGGTGTTGGGCTCGATCGACATCGAGATCACCGGCTCGGGGAAGGTCATCTGCTCGAGCGCGATCGGGTCGTTCGGATCGCACAGCGTGTCGCCCGTGCCCGAATCCTTCAGGCCGATCACGGCAACGATCGTCCCGGCCTCGGCCTCGTCAAGCGCCTGGCGATCCTTCGCGTGCATCTCGAAGATGCGCGACACAATCTCGCGCTTGTTGTTCGCGGGGTTCAGAACGCGCTCGCCCTTCTTGAGCTTGCCCGAGTAGATGCGACAGTAGGTCAGATCGCCGTGAGTGTCGGACACGACCTTGAACACCAGCGCCGAGAGCGGGGCGTTCGGATCGTGCGGCCGCGACAGCTTCTTGGTCTTGTCCACGATATCGACACCCTGCACCTCTTCGACCTCGGTCGGAGCGGGGAGGTAATCGATGACACCGTCGATCAGACGCTGCACACCGATGTTCTTGAGAGCCGAGCCACAGAACACGGGGTTGCACGTGCGGGCCAGCGTGCCGCGACGCAGCGCGGCCTTGAGGTCGGCGACGGTGAGATCGTCCTCACCCTCGAGGTACTTCTCCATGAGCACGTCATCGAGCTCGGCGATCTTCTCGATCATGTCGTGGCGCCACTTCTGCACCTCGTCCATGAGGTTGTCGGGGATCTCGCGCTCCTCGACCTTCGCGCCCAGCTCGTTGGCGTCGAAGTAGAAGGCCTTCATCTCCATGAGGTCGATGATGCCCTCGAGCTCATCACCGAAACCGATGGGGATCTGCACGGCGATGGGGTTGGCGCCCAGACGCTCGATGATCGACTTGTACGAGAACTCGAAGTTCGCCCCGAGCTTGTCCATCTTGTTGATGAAGCACATGCGGGGAACCTCGTAGCGGTCGGCCTGACGCCACACGGTCTCGGACTGGGCCTCAACGCCCTCCTTGCCGTCAAACACCGCCACCGCGCCGTCCAGCACGCGCAGTGAACGCTCCACCTCGATGGTGAAGTCCACGTGGCCCGGGGTATCAATCAGGTTGATCTTGTAATCCGTGCCCTTGTGGACCCACGGGCATGTGGTGGCGGCCGACTGAATCGTGATGCCGCGCTCCTGCTCTTCCTGCAGGAAGTCCATCGTCGCGGTGCCCTCGTGCACCTCGCCCATCTTGTAGTTCTTACCGGTGTAGTACAGGATGCGCTCGGTGACGGTGGTTTTCCCCGCGTCGATGTGAGCGCAGATGCCGATGTTGCGAACGAGTGAGAGGTCCATGGTGCGAATCCTGAGGGTTGGTGCTGAGTACGGGTGAAGGCAACGGTTCTGCCGGCATCGCGGGAACGCGACCGGCGGGACTGGCGACCGCCCGACCGCCACCGGCGGCGAGCGAGAGAAAGTTGTGTTCAAGCGAGCGATTCAGCCCGCCGGGCCCCCACGATCCGGGAGCCGCGGCGTCTAGGCCTGCGGGCGTCTCGGGGCGGGGGCGTCGTCCTCATCTGAGGAACTATCCATGACGACGCTCCTTACGGAAGCTCACGATGACCGGTGCGGACGAGGGCCGGCAGGCCTTGATAGACCAATACCGCCCGCGGGCGTCCGCTTCTGAACCACAAACCATATCAGGCCCGACGCGCGGGTCAACCGGAAAGCCCGCGGTGGGCGAACTTTCACCCCGCGCTTACCGAGCCGAGGCGGACCGGCGACGCCCCCAGTTGGGCTTGAAATCCAGCTCCTCGACCAGGAAGCCCCACAGATCCGCCCACTCCTCGATCCGCTTGCTGGTCGGCTTGCCGGCGCCGTGGCCCGCGCGGGTCTCGACACGGATCAGCGCCGGGTTCCCGCAGCTCTGCACATGCTGGAGCTGGGCGGCGAACTTCAGGCTGTGGGCCGGCACCACCCGGTCGTCCCGATCGGCGGTGTACACCATCGTGGGCGGGTAGCAGACGCCCTCTTCCAGGTTGTGCAGCGGGGAGTAGGCGTGCAGGGCACGGAACTCGCTGGGGTCGTCGGGGGACCCGTAATCGCTCGTCCACGCCCACCCGATGGTGAACTTGTGGAACCGGAGCATGTCCATCACGCCGACCCCGGGCAACGCCGCGCCAAAGAGCTCAGGTTTCTGCGTCATCGCGGCGCCCACGAGCAGCCCGCCGTTGGAGCGTCCGCCGATCGAAAGCCGCGGCGTCGAGGTCCAGTTGTTGTCGATCAGGTACTCGGCAGAGGCGATGAAATCGTCAAACACGTTCTGCTTGCGGAGCTTGGTGCCCGCCTCGTGCCACTCCTTGCCGTACTCGCCGCCGCCGCGGATGTTGGGCACCGCGTACACGCCGCCCATCTCCATCCACACCGCGTCGGGCACACTGAACCGCGGCGTCAGCGGGATGTTGAACCCGCCGTACGAGTAGAGGTACGTCGGGTTCTGCCCGTCCCGACGCACGCCCTTCTTGTAGCTGATGAACATCGGCACCCGCGTGCCGTCCTTCGAGCGGTAGAACACCTGCTCCGTCGTGTAGCGGTTGGGATCCCAATCAATGTCCGGCGCCCGGAAGACGCTGCTCTCACCCGTCGCCACGTCGTAGCGGTACACCGTGCTGGGCGTCGTGTAGCTGGAGAACGAGTAGAACGTCTCGGTGCGATCGACATCGCCGCCGAAGCCGCCCGCCGAGCCGATGCCGGGCAGATCAACGTCGCGCACAAAGCGCCCATCAGTCTCAAACACCTTGATCGCGCTCTTGGCGTCTTCCAGGTACGACGCGACGAAACGCCCGCCCACGTGGCTCACGCCGCGCAGGTTGTTGCGCGACTCGGGGATGATCGTCTGCCAGTTCGATCGATCAGGCCGCCGTGAATCGATCGCCACCAGCCGCCCACGCGGCGCGCCGTTGTTCGTGCGAAAGTAGAAGACCGGCCCCTCGTTGCCCACGAAGGCGTACTGCGCGTCGTTCTCATCCAGCAGACGAACGACCTCGTGGTTCCCCTGCAGGTCCATGTAGTAGTACCGGTTGTTACGGCTTGACCCCTCCCACACGCTGATCATCGCGTAACGCCCGTCCTCCGTGACGCCGGCGCCGAAGCCCATCCGCGGGTTGTCGGGACGTTCATAGACGAGTCGATCCTGCGACTGGTCCGTGCCGACGCGGTGGTAGTACAGCTTCTGGTTGAAGTTCGTTCCTGCGAGGTCCTCATCACCCGAGCCCGGCTCGGGGTACCGGCTGTAGAAGAAACCGCGCCCGTCTTTCGTCCACGACGCGCCGGAAAACTTCACCCAGCGCAGATCGTCGTCAAGGTCCTGCCCCGTCTCGATGTCGCGCACGCGCCAGCGCTGCCAGTCCGACCCGCCGTCCGAAACGCCGTACGCGATGTAGCGGGCGTCGGGGCTGACGGCCGTGCCCGAGAGGGCCACGGTGCCGTCGACGCTGAAGGTGTTGGGATCAAGCAGCACGCGGGGCGTGTCGTTCAGTGAACGCATCGTGTACAGCACGCTCTGGTTCTGCAGCCCGTCGTTGCGCGAGACGAAGTAGCGGTCGCCTTCCTTGTAAGGCAACCCCCAGCGCTCGTAGTTCCACAGCTCGGTGAGGCGGGCTTCGATGTCTTCCCGCTCAGGGATGCCCGCGAGATACGCGTTGGTCACGTCGTTGGCCGCGTCGATCCATTCCGCGAGCTCGGCGGATTCCTGATCCTCCATCCAGCGGTACGGGTCGGCGACCTCGATGCCGTGGAGGTTCTCGATCGTCCCGCCGCGCCGGGCGACGGGGTAGTCCCACGACCCGGCGCTCCGCGCGCCGCTGCTCTGACAGCCGACCGAACCGGCGAGCAGCGCGGTGAGTGAAGCGGCGAGCAAAGCGGACGACAAAGCGATGCGGATCATGCGGTAGGTCTCCTCAAAGGCTGAGGTCGATGATACCGGAGACCGAACACCCCGCTGCGTTTACTGCACGAGACCCTTGGTGAGCCGCATGAACACCGTCTCGAGGTTCACCGGTTCCTCGGAGAACGTGCGCAGGCGGAAACCGGCAGAGATCAGTCGGCTGGGGAGGTCCGTGACGTCAAGAGCGGCGTCTTCGTCAAGCGCAAGCTGCACGACCGGCGAGCCGTTCTCCCCCTCAACCAGCGCTACACGCCGGATGCCGCGGACTTTCGTGAGCAACTCCGCGGCTTCCTTCGGACGCTCGGCGACCGCCAGACGCACCACCCGCTGCAACCCCGCCCTCTCGACCGCCTGCGCGACCGTGCCCGAGAAGAGCAGATGGCCGCGCTCGATGATGCCGACCGTGTTGCACAGTTCCGCCAGCTCGTGAAGGATGTGGCTGGAGATCAGGATCGTTTTGCCCATGCGCTTGAGCTCTTTCAGCAGCTCGCGCATCTCGATACGGGCCCGCGGATCAAGCCCCGACGCCGGCTCGTCCAGCAGCAGCACCTTTGGGTTGTGCAGCAGCACCCGCGCAACACTCAGCCGCTGACTCATCCCGCGCGAGAGCGCATTCACCTGCGCGCCCGCTTTGTAGCCCAGGTCCGTGAGTTCGAGCACATCGCTTACAACCTTCGTGCGCTCGTCGCCGTGGATGCCGTAGGCCGCCGCGAAAAACTGCAAATACTCCTCGACGAGCATGTCGTCGTAGGCGCCCATGAAGTCGGGCACGTAGCCGATGAGCGGGCGGATCTGACGGTTCTGGAAGCCGACGGTCAGCCCATCGATCGTCGCCTGCCCGCTCGACGGCTTGAGAAGCGTGGCGAGGATCTTGATAGTCGTCGTTTTGCCCGCTCCGTTGGGCCCGATGAAGCCGTAGCAGTCGCCCTCATCGATCGAGAGGTTGAGCGCCTCGAGCGCGACGAACTCGCCGTAGCGCTTCGTCAGGTTGACCGTCTCGATCATCGGCACGTCGTCGTCATCCTTCGGTCAGCTCAGGGGCGGTCTTCGACAGGCTCGGGCGGGCTCGCGGGCAAAGGGTACACCCAGCGCAGCAGCGTGACGCCCTCGCTGGGTGGAACGCTCCCATCCACCAACAAAGGCGCCGGTACTTCCGAAGCAAAGCGACCCGTCACAATCAGGCACGGCTGCGTAAACCAGCGAGCCACATCAAGCCCGTGCCCCAGGCGCGTGTTGACCATGGACGGGAAGCCACGGCTTGAAACCGGACGCTTGTAATCAGGCGGCCCGATCACCGGCCCCCATGTCATCAGTTCCAGCTTGTCCAGCGCGCTGCGCCGATCCTCGGTCACCAGAACACCCGACCACCCTCGGGCCCGCTCGCTCAGCCCATCCAGATACGCCTGCCCCGTCTCGGTCAGCGAACCCGACGACGCCAACGCGCCCAAGTCGATCGTGTCCCCAGGCGCCCACTCGTTCGCCAGCCGCCACGCCAAAGTCCGCGCCTGCAGCGAACCCGCCGGGAGCTCCCGGAACGCCTGCTGACGCAGCACCAGCATGATCGTCACGTCCTGCAGCGACGCCGGCAGTTCATGGCGCAACGCCCCGCTCAACCGCCCTTCGTCGCTCAGCTCGATCGCCGCCTCCGGCGCGATCGAACGCCAGGGAGGCGCCCCCAGCCAATCAAGGCGCACCTGCTTCACCGTCGCCCGCGAGGGGAACGCGATCGAATCAGGCCGACGCGACTCAACCGTGTACGCCCGCGGATCCGGGAACGAATCAGGCGTTGACCCCGGAGCGTCCCACGCCGACAGCGCGTGACGCAACCCGTCTGAGGGTTCCACTCCAATCACCGTCTCCCCGTACCGCGGCAAAAGCACGCCCGCCCACGTGCGCGTGCGGATCACGTCCTGCCCGAACACATGATCCGCGATCGTCAGATGCGACGCCTCCGTGCGCACAGGCCGCAGCGCCGCGGCCCCGCCCCACGCGATCGCCGTGAACACCGCCGCCACCGCCACAAACACCACCCACGAGTGCTTTGCCTGCTTGGTCCACTTCAGCAGCGCAAACCCGCCCGGCCCCGCGACCAGCCAGTACGCCCCGAAGACCGCGAAGCCCAGCAGAACGCCGACGCCCGCCCGCCCCGTCTTGCTGATCAGCGGCGCCACCGCGTCGTCCAGCCACACCTGCGTTCGACTGCGGAAGTTCGCCGGCTGGTCGTGCTCGCGCAGCACGTCCATCTCCGCGCTCGTCAGAACATCAAACCGCTCCCCCAGCACCCGGTGCCAGAACCGCTGTGGATCGAGCCGTGCCGCGACGTCGCGCTGCGCCACATCGATCCCCACCAGCGTCACCGCCCCGGCCCCGTGCAACCGCCGCACCACCACCGCCGCCTCACTCGGCCCCACCAAAATCGGAACCGCATCGCCCTCCCCAGTGTTCGCACGCGCCTGAAACTCATGCACAATCACATTCGAGGGAAGCGGGGTCGTCTCGCTCGCCGTCAGCAGCGGGCGGTACGCAGCCAGATCAACCCCCTCGCGGCGCACGAAGTCCACTTCCGGCAGCAGATCTCCCAGCGCCCCGCTCGCGCTTGACCACCCACCGCCCTCGCTCGGCACCACGACCACGAGGTGCCCACCCCGGCGCACCCACTCGTCGAGCCCCCCTGCAGCGCCCGCGCGCAGATCGCCTGGCGCCCCCTCGGTCCACACGATGGTCTTCATCGCGCTCAGGCCCATCCACGCGTCGGGCATCGACGCGCCGAGCTGCTCCGGGTCGACGAGCGCGAACTCGATCCACTGGTGCCCCGTCGCGGGCGTGGTCGCCCCGGGCTCCGACGGCACGCGGTAGCGGTCCAGCCCCGCCGACGCCCGACCGATCAAACCAACCAGCACCGACTCCGCGTCGATCACCACCTGCGGCGCCACCGCCGCGCTCGCCAGTTCGCCGCTCTCACCAACGACGCTCACGCGGATCGCGTCCCCGGTCCGCAACGAGAACGGCAGCCGCGCATACAGCCACACGCCCTGCGCCCGACCCGGGTTGAGCGTCGTCTCCCGCTCCCAGCGGGCCGTGTCGCCGTCGGCGTCGGTCAGCTCAAGCCGCACCCGCACGGGCCGCACCTCAGCGCCCGGATCACGCAACGCCAAACGAACCCCAGCCCAATCGCCAGGGCGGACTACACCGCCCACGCCGAAGAGTTCCAGCTCAACGCCGATCGCCGACGGATCATCCGTCTGCGCCGCGGCGTGCGGGACGCACCACATCGCAACGAAAGCAGCCAGCAGCAGAAGGAGAACTCTTTTCACGCCGCCGATTCTAGTGCGCTTGAGTCGCCCGCTCCGCCGCCCGATGGACCCTGCATGCTCACGCTCGCCATGATCGCGACGACCGCCGCCCTCGTGCTCGGATCGCTCTACGTCCTCGCGGTGCGGGTCCGCGACGCCTGCGCCCTGCACGACCTCGCCGTCGAGTGCCAGACGATGCGCCTCAACCACGCCAGGCGCCTCGCCATGCTCCGCGGCAAGAAACAGGACGACCCCGACGCCGACCTGCCCGACGTCGAGATCCTCGGCGAAGCAGCCTGAGCCAACTCACATCTGCGTCAGCTCGTCGATCAAGAGCGCGTGCGCCCGCGCCCCGAGCGCGAAGCACGCCAGCTCGAACTTCTCGTTGGGCGAGTGCACCCGGTCGTCGTCGAGCCCGAAGCCCATCAGCACCGTCTCGAGGCCCATCGCCTTGAAGAGCCCCACCACAGGGATCGAACCGCCCGTCTTGATAAGCGCCGGCTTCACGCTCGCCGCCCGCTCGAGCGCCCGCGACGCGGCCTGCAAGTAGGGCGAGTCCGTCGGCGTCGTCGCCGGCGGGCCGCCGCCGTGGTCGTCAAACTCCCACCGGCACCCGGGCGGCGTCCGCTCCTCCAACCAGCGAAAGAACCGCTCGGCCGTCTTCTTCGGGTCCTGCTCGTCAACCAGACGGAACGACACCTTCGCCCCCGCGTGCGTCGGGATCACCGTCTTCGCCCCCGCGCCCTGGTACCCGCCCCAGATGCCGTTGATCTCCGCGGTCGGCCGCGCCCACTCGCGCTCCAGCGCGCTGAACCCCGCCTCGCCCACGTCGGCCTCGGGCGGCAGGCCGATTTTCTTCAGCGCCGCCGTCTGATCGAAGCCGAGACCCTCCCACTGCTTGCGGATCTCCGCGGGCAACTCACCGACGCCCTCGTAGAAATCCGGGATTGTGATGCGGTAGTTCTCGTCCCAGAGCTGCGCCAGAATCTTCGTCAGCTCCGAGATCGGGTTCGGGCACCGCCCGCCCCACATCCCCGAGTGCAAATCCCGATCGCTCGCGTGCAGGATCGCTTCCGTGTACGCCAGCCCGCGCACCCCATACGTAATCGCCGGCTGTTCCACGCCGGGCATCCCGGTGTCCGAGATCAAACAGAAATCAGCCTGTTTGATGTCGTCCGCGTTCTCTTTGATGAAGTTCTCAAGATTAACGCTCCCCGATTCCTCTTCACCTTCAATCAGAATCGTCAGCTTGATCGGCACCTCGCCCGCCGATTCCTTCCACGCCCGCAGCGCTTCCAGGAACAGCGCCACCTGCCCCTTGTCGTCCGAGGCGCCGCGGGCGACGACGCGCTCGCCCGGCCCGCCCGCCTCCGCCGGTTTGATCACCGGTTCAAACGGCGCGCTCTCCCACAGCTCCAGCGGGTCCGCCGGCTGCACGTCGTAGTGCCCGTAAAAAAGAACATGCGGCCCTTTGTAGCCGGCGCTCCCAGGGTGCTGCGCCCACACGATCGGCGCGCCCGGCTTGTCCGCCGTGCCCGTCTCGCGCAGCTCCGCGTCGATCCCGATTTCGCGCAGCCGATCCACCGCCCACTGCCCGGCGTCGCGCGTGTCCTGCTTGTGGGCGGGGTCCGTCCCCACGCTCGGGATGCGCAGCCACTCGATGAGGCGCTCAACGCCGGCGTCGGTCTGGGACGAGAGATGATCAGCGACATCGGTCGCGGTGGGCATAGCGGCGCTCCGTTTCATTGTTTGAGACGAACGCCAGCCTAGCCGCGGAGCATCCAGATCGCCGCCAGAGCCCCGGCGGCAGCCACAACAACCAACGGCGGCGTGATGATCAGCGCCATCACCAGCACCCGCAGCGCCAGCGACCGCGCCCGGCGCAGACGTGTGCCCTCGGGACGATCCGCGGCCTCGCTGGTGTGCAGATCGACCGTCTCCTCGCTGGGGAGAAAACCCTCGAGCTCGGCGTAGCTCCGCGGCGGGCGGGCGTAGAGGTCAGCGCCGCAGCCCGGGCAGCGGATGGCCCGGGCCGGGCCCTGCAGGGCGGGGCCGCGGTAGCCGCACGCGAGACACGTCTTCGCGAGCATCCGGCGTCCAGAACCCGGCTCAAGCCTCGGCATGCTCATATCGTAGTGCCGAAACACGCCCGGATCGAGAACTGATTTTCAGCGAGACGCAACCCCACGGGAGACCCGATGGCCAGACGATCTATCGGCCCCCGCGAGTGGGGATCCCACCTCCGAGCCCTCGCCGCCGCCCGCCTGGACGGCGAACCAAAGGGGGCGCCCGTCGGGTTCCTCAGGTGGATCCGAGGCGAGCCCGCCCACAGCCCTTGCGCAACCCCAGGCGCAACACTCGACGACGCCCTCTGGCACGCGATCATGGATCCAGCCGCGGACGTGCTGGGTCTGCTCAAGCCGTACCCCGACGGCCCTCTCTTCGATCAATCCCTTAGCAAGACCATCGAGGTCTGGACCGAGCGCGAGCTCTCAGGCCTGCACGCCCTCTGGCGCGTCGCCGCCAAGCGGAACGACGAGTCCGTAATGAATCGCGTCCACACCACCGCCCGCTGGCACGTCGAGCACACCCAGCCCGACAACGCCACCAACCGCCCCTGGGCGGCCCACGTCTTCCTGCTGATTTCATTCCAGGACGACGACGCCGGCGCCCGCCTCTACGCCGAGACGCTCGTCCACAACTGCCAGACCACGCACGGCGTGCCCGACCCGCTCAGCGGTTTGATTCTGGAAGACTGCGCCAGCGCGCTCGCCCAGACTCTTGGTCAGGGCGTGCCGGGCTGGGAGGGCGCGGGCTCGGACTGACTCACGCGCAGATCTTCGCCGCTCTCGCTGCGAGGCGCCTCGATCTTCGGCTTGGGCTTCGCGGGCTCGTCCGAGGCCTCGTTGATCTCGTCCTCGATGCCCTTCACGCCCTTCTTGAACTCGACGATGCCCTTGCCCAGGCTGCGCCCCACCTCGGGCAGGCGCCGACCGAAAATGAGCAGACCGATGGCAAGGACGATGATCCACTCCCAACCTCCGGGCATGCCGATGGCGAGCGTGTGGGGGATGTGCTGGATCACTGGCGTCTCCTTGCGTGCTCTTTATTGAAGCCCGCGGGCGCTATCGAGTCAATCGGGCCGAAAAACCACCCTCTTCAGGCCCTCTCCGCCGCCCGCACCACGTTGCGCAGCAGCATCGCCACCGTCATCGGCCCCACCCCGCCCGGCACCGGGCTGATCCAGGACGCGATCTCTCGGACGTTGTCGAAATCCACGTCCCCGCACAGCTTCGTCGTGCCGTCCGCCTGCTCGACGCGCGTGGTGCCGACGTCCACCACCACCGCGCCCTCCTTCACCATGTCCCGCGTGATCAGCCCCGGCACGCCGCAGGCCGAGACCAGCACGTCCGCCCCGCGCGTCAGCTCGGGCAGGTTCGCCGTGTGCTCGTTGCACGAGATCACCGTCGCCTCCGCCTGCATCAACAGCGCCGCCAACGGCTTGCCCACGATGTTCGACGCCCCCACCACCGCCACCCGCGCCCCGCGCAGATCGATCCCCGTCGATTCGATCATCGTCAGCGCCGCCAGCGCCGTGCAGGGCGCCAGCGACTCCCGCCCGTAGATCACGTTCCCGATGTTCGCCGGGTTGACGCCCTCGACGTCCTTCTCCGTCACGATCCGCCGCTGCACCTCGTACGCGTCCACCCCCTCAGGCAACGGCAGGTGCAGCATGATCGCTTTCACATGCGGGTCCGATGACAGCAACAGCACCCGCCCCGCGATGTCGTCGAAGGTCGCCCCCTGCTTGATCTCGTGCAGGTGGTACGCCATGCCCACCTCCTCGCACGCCCGCCCCTGGCTCTGGGCGTACACCAGCGCCGCCTCGTCCTCCTCGCGGACGATCACCGCGTCCAGGCGCACCCGTTTGCCCTCGCCGCGCAGCGCCTCGATGCGCTCCGCGATCCGCGCCCGCTGCTCCGCCGCCAGGGCCCGCCCGTCGATGATCTGTCCGGTCTTCGTCGCGTCCGCGCTGCTCATCGGGGCACTGTACCGCGGCGCGGTCGGTAGCATCTCGCGGGTGAGCGTGCCCAAGCCGATCCAAAAGCGTTCCGACGAACTCCGCGACGCCATCCGCCGCGCCGACCACGCCTACTACGTCAACGCCGACCCCATCATGGCCGACTCGGTCTACGACCAACTCCTCAGCGAACTCCGCGACCTCGAAGCAGAGCACCCGAGCCTCATCGACGACGCCAGCCCCACCCAGCGCGTGGGCGAAGAGGTCGTCGGCGGCTTCCCCTCCGCCCCCCACCGCGTCCCCATGCGCTCCATCGACAACACCTACGACGAGGACGACGTCCGCGCCTGGTGCACCCGCATGGACAAGGAACTCACCCAAACCACCTACGTCGCCGACCCCAAAATCGACGGCGTCGCCCTCTCACTCCGTTACGAAAAAGGCCGCCTCGCGCGGGCCCTCACCCGCGGCGACGGCGAGACCGGCGACGACATCACCCCCAACGCCCGCGCCATCCGCGCCATCCCCCTCACGCTTGAAGGCGACCCGCCCAGCGTCCTCGAACTCCGCGGCGAGGCCTATTTCCCCTTGGCCGACTTCGCCCGCACCAACCAGGAACGCGAAGAAGCCGGCGACGAGCCCTTCATGAACCCCCGCAACGCCTGCGCCGGAACGCTCAAACAGCTTCAACCGAAAATTGTCGCCCAGCGCGGCATCGCCTTCGTCGCCCACGGGCGCGGCGAGATCGAACCCGAGGGCGCCTTCACCTCCCACGCCGAGTTCATGCGCGCCCTTCCGGAGATGGGCGTCCCCACCTACCCCGGCTGGCGCGAGTGCGCCGCGGTTGACGACGTGCTGCAAGCCATCGCCGACTTCGACGAAAAACGCCACAGCGAGGGCGTCCCCATCGACGGCCTCGTCGTGCGCGTCGATCGTTTCGATCAGCAGGAACAGCTCGGCGCCACCGCCCGCGCCCCCCGCTGGTGCATCGCTTACAAGTACGCCGCCGAGCGCGCCACCACCACACTCCTCGACGTCGAGTTCCAGGTCGGCAAGACCGGGCGCATCACCCCCCGCGCCGTCATGGAGCCCGTCCTCCTCGCCGGCACCACCGTCCAGCACGCCTCCCTGCACAACTTCGGCGAGATCCGGCGCAAGGACATCCGCGTCAGGGACACCGTCGTCGTCGAGAAGGCCGGCGAGATCATCCCCCAAGTGATCGAGCCGGTGAAAAACCAGCGCCCGAAGGGCGCCCGCAAGGTAAAGGCGCCGCGCGAGTGCCCCGTCTGCGCCGGGCCCGTCGAGCTCCAGCCCCCCGAGCTCCAGGAAGCCCAGGATTTCGAGTCCGAAACCGAAACCGCCCGCCTCTGCATCAACCCCGAGTGCCCCGCCCAGGTGCGCGAGAAACTCATCTGGTTCGCCGCCCGCGGGCAGATGGACATCGACGGTCTCGGCGAAAAGACCATCGACCAGATCCGCGCCGAGTCCGACATCCCCCTCTCCGCATTCGCCGACATCTTCGCGCTCAAGGACCACCGCGATGCCCTCCTTGAACTCGAACGCATGGGCGAGAAGAAAGTCGACAACCTGCTCGCGTCAATCGAAGATTCCAAATCCCGCGGCCTCGAGCGCGTGCTCGCCGCCCTCGGCGTGCGCCACCTCGGCGCTGCCACCGCCCGCACCCTCACCGCCCTCTTCCCCACGCTCGACGATCTCCTGAGCGCGGAAGAACCCGACCTCCGCCCCAAGACGCTCACCAAAAAAGAAGCCGAAGCTCGCGACCTCCCCGCCGATCCCAAGGAACGCGTCGCCACCGGCCTGGGGAAGGACACCGCCCCCGCCGTCCACGCCTACCTGCACTCCGCCGCCGCGCGCAAGACCTTCGACGCCCTCCGCGCCGCCGGCGTGATGCTCGAATCAAAGTCAACGACCCCAACCACGAACGAATCCGACTCCCCCGTCGCAGGCAAGACCGTCGTCATCACCGGCAGCTTCGAGGGCCGAACCCGCGACGAACTCTCCGACCGCCTCCGCGCCCTCGGCGCCAGCGTCACCGGCTCCGTCTCGAGCAAGACCGACCTGCTCATCGCCGGCGAAAAAGCCGGCTCCAAGCTGGAAAAGGCGAAAAAGCTGGGCGTCGAGGTCTGGGACGCCGCCAAGCTCGCGTCCAATCTCGATCTCTGAGACGCCGATGAACCCGCGTCCGAAAAAGCCCGATACCTCCTCCGCGATGATCAACGTCGAGTTCAAGGCCGAGCTGCGCGACGCCGACCTGGCCCGGGCCGCGCTCCGCGCCTTCGGCGCCCTCCCCGCGGGTGAACTCGAACAGACCGACACCTACTTCCGCGTCGCCGACGGGCGCCTCAAGAAACGCGAGACCACCGGCGAACCCGTCGAGTGGGTCTTCTACGACCGCGAGAACCGCTCGCTCCCCAAGCTCAGCCGCTTCACCATCTACGACGACGCTGCCGCTCGCGAGCGCTTCGGCGCCCGCCCCCTCCCCGTCTGGCTTACCGTGCGCAAGACGCGTGAACTCTGGCTGACGGGCGGTGTGCGCATCCACCTCGATGAGGTGGAACACCTCGGGCGCTACCTCGAGATCGAAGCGCTGGTCAGCCCCAAGCAGAACGTGTCGAAATGCCACGAAGCCGTCGCCGCACTCCGCGAGAAACTCGGCCCCGCCCTCGGCGAGCCCATCTCCTGCGGCTACAGCGATCTGCTCGCGAGCGAAGAAACGCCGCACTTGGGCTGAAGATCAATCAACCACAACCGCCGTGCTCACCCCGCGCCCGGTCTCCACATACAACCGGCTGTCGCGCAACACACCATTCTCAATTTCCCAAAGCGACAACTCCCCTCGCTCCGGCATCGCCACCAGCAGCCGCTCATCGCTCGCGTCAAACGCCACACCCGCCGTACGCTCGCTCAGCCGCGCCCAATCAAGCGTGCGCCGCTCGTTGAGCAGTGCGAGCCCCTCGCCCTCGCTGCGCTCGATCACAACCGCCGCGCGACGACCATCCGACGAGAGCGCCAGCGCCGTCGGCAGACCCGGCGTCGCGGCATTCGTCACCCGCCCGCTCTGCGCCTCAAAGAACGACACCCGCCCGCTCGCCGCAACAACCTCAACCTCCGAAGCCAACTCGTCGCTCAGCATCCGCTGCGCCACCGCCAGCACGCCGCCGTCCCCGGTCCACGCCGCCGCGATCATCCCACCGCCCGCGGGACGTTCCCACAGTTTTTCGAGCGAAACGCCATCGGACGAACGGTCTACGCGTAGCAAGACCACGCGCGAGCGCCCCTCGTCCAGCACCGCGATCTCGCCATGATCATTCAGGAGCGCCGTGCTCGCGCGGGCGCCGGACCCCAGCGCGATCGGCAGCGGGAACACGCTCGCGTTGGCCAACCCGCCGGCTGAGGCGTCCATCACCCGCAGCGTGCGACCGTCCGCATCAAGAACCGCCGCCGTCCCGTCACCCGCGAGCGAAACCGAAGCGACGCCCCCGCCCGCCGAAAGCTCATCAAGAAGCTCGAGCCGATCACTCACCCCGAGCAACGCCACACCCGTCTCGCCCGCAACGAGCGCGAGCCCGCGCTCCGCATCAACCGCGATCGCCGCGGCGCCCGGGGCGATCGCCATCTCCATCCGCGACCACTCCACCGCCTCGTCGCTCGGCGCCCCCAGATCGGGCAAAGGCAAACGCAGCATCGTGACCGTCGCCGCCGTCCGCTCGCCCTCGACCGAGATCAGCGCCCGCCCCGCGATTGCGTCCCCCGTCGCAACGCTCGGGATCGCGCTCGTGAAGAAATCATCTTCATAGACAGATGAATCGCCCGAGAGCGATGGAGCGACGGCGTCGTTCCGCGCTTCACCCCCACGCGCAGTAGCGTTCGTGCTACTCGTAGACGCAGAGCATCCTGCAAGCGAAAGAAAAGCAAGAACAAGAAGCGTGCGGCAGGGCGTAAGCACAGGAAACCTCCTTCGCCGGACGGGTCAATCGGGCGCGACGACGCGCGGGTCCAGCTCCGCGCCCGCGACGCCCGTCGGCCCACCGCCCGGCCGGTTGCGTCGCAGGATACCGATCAGACGGCGCATGTCGTCCCGCAGCGGCGCCGTGAACTCCATCGCCTCCCCCGTGATCGGGTGCGTGAACCCCAGCCGCGCAGCGTGCAGGCACTGCTGCTCGAACCGCGTTGCCGCATCCGGGTGGCTCCCCGCCAGCCCAGCCTGCTCGCCCGTGAGCAGCGGACCGCCGTACATGTCGTCGCCCACCAGCGGGTAGCCGAGGTGCGAGAAATGCACGCGGATCTGGTGTGTGCGTCCCGTCTTGAGTTCCACCTCAACCAGGCTAAAACCCGCAAACCGCTCGATCACACGGTAGATCGTCACGCTCGCCTTACCCCGATCGTCGTAACGCACGACGTACTTCTCCCGATGCCCCTTCACCGTGCTGGGCGAGGGACCGAGCGGAAGATCAATCACATCCGCCAGCGGCTCGACCTCGCCCGCGACCAGCGCCAGGTACCGCTTGTCCGTCGTGCGCAGCTCAAACTGCCGCGCCAGCTTCCAGTGCGCCTCATCGCTCTTGGCGAAGACAATCACACCGGTCGTGTCACGATCCAGCCGGTGCACCACACCGGGGCGAGCCTCCCCCTCCCCCACCCCCGACAACCCGCCGCCTACACCCGATCGGTTCTGAAAATGCCACACCAGCGCGTTGAGCATCGTCCCCCGGTTGTGCGCCCGCGCCGGGTGCACGATCAGATCCGCCTGCTTGTTCAGCACGATGAGATGCTCGTCCTCGAAGATCACATCCAGCGGGATCTCATCGGGCTGGATGTCCTTCGGCGGGGGCGCCGGCACGACCACCTGAACGCTGTCCCCCGGACGCAGCTTCGTCGAAGCCTTCGGCACGCGCCCGTTCACCCGCGCCATCTCCCGCTCGATCAACGCCTGAATCTGCGTCCGGCTCATATGCGTCAGACGCTGGCGCAGATATTTATCCAAACGCTGCCCGTGATCCCGCGAGATCTCAAACACCACCGCCCGCCTGGAATCAGGATCAAACCCCGAAGGCTCGTCGTCGCCCTCTTCCTCAGCGAGAGCGCGCAACACATCAGGATCAACCGCCCCGCCCGGCCTGATCAGCGGGCGCTCCTCAGACTGACCCTCAGAGGTCATCCGCCCTCGGTGTCGCCTTCAGGGGACAGATCAACCGGCTCAACCGGCGCAGGCGCAGGCTCGTCCTGTGCAGGCTCTACTTCAGCCGGCGCCGTCTCAACCGCCACCAGCTCACGCTGCGAGCGCAGCTGCGGGATCGAAGCCTTCAGCTCCCGCGCATCCTCGGCAAGGTCATCAAACCCCTGCTCTCCAGCGAGCCCAACGATCTCATCCAGCCCGCTCTCCGCCTCGTCAAACCGCCCCTGTGAGAGCGCCACCGCGACCATCCCCCAACGACCGCCGATGGTGAACAGCTCGCGCCCGTCCTTGCCGCGATTGTCGTTGTACACCCGCGCGTACAGCTCGCCCGCCTCAGCGAGAACCTCCGACGCCGCGGCGTCATCCAGCCGGTCACCATCCGAGCCGAGCGTCCCGGGCTGAATCCGCAGGTGGTACCCCTGCAGGTGAAGGTCCGCCGCGGTCAATATCGCCAGCGATGACACCGCCCCGTTCCCCGAGTGCTCTTCGGCGACTTCAAGCAGCCGCTCCGGGCGACGCTCGAGCTCAGCTTCCGAGTAGCTCGCGAACGCCGCGTCCAGATTCTGCACCCGGCGCTGCTCAAGGAAATTCACCAGCCAGTACCCACCCGCCAAGAGCAGCACGACTAGCAACACCGGCGTCGACCACTTCTGCAGCGTGTCGATGAACTCGCGGTTGATCCGCGAATCCTCAAGCCCGGCGCCCTCAACGATCTTTGTCTGGCGTTCGTCCATAGCGGTGCGGTCCTCTCGCGGGTGGCGAACCGTGCAGGATACGAGAGCCCCGCCCCCCGATCAATCCCACGCCAGATCAGGGTGAAACCGCCACGCGGACGGCGATCCCAACGCCTCATCCGAAACCAGCCGCCGCCGAACCACCTCGGCAAGCTCCCCAAGCCCCTTACCCCGCCCCGCCGAAACACTCACCTCAGCCCCCTCGAGTTCCCCAAGATCAGCCCGCAGGCCCAGCGTGAGCGTCTTCCCAACATCAACCCCAACCTCCGCCGCCGTCGCCGCCGGGCTCGCGTGATCCCCCGCCAGCAGCACCAGATCCGCCCCCCGCACGCTCCGCAGCGCCAGCTCAATCGCCTGCGATTCCACCTCACTCTCCCCCTCCCGCAACCCCGGCGCATCAATCCACCGCACCACCACGCCATCCAGCTCCAGCAACGCCCCCACATGGTCCCGCGTCACCCCCGGCTCGTCGGCGACCACCGCCAGCTCCCGCCCCGCCAGCGCGTTCAGCAGCGTGCTCTTCCCGATGTTCGGCCTCCCCACGCACGCCACCAGCGCCGGCGTCACCAGCCGATCAAGCTGCGCCGAGTGCTCCGCATCGAACCCCCGCGACTCCCGCCAACGCCGCGGCTGATCGAGCAGCAGCGCCGCCGCCCGCGGGCTCGCCGCGCGGGAGAGCGTGTGCAACGCCAGCGCCTCGACCTCATCCTCCGCTTCGGGATAGAGCAGGCGCGGATCATCATGATCCAGCGCGACGCCCGCGTTTTCTAGCGCACCGAGCAGCGCATCAACCACAGCCACGCCACCATGCGGCGTAAGCAGCGCGGCGTTTTCACTCAGCCGCGCGACAACACCGGTATCAATCCCCCCAAGATCGCGCAGTGCCACAGCGCCAACTGCCACCGTCGCGGCGCCCAACTTCCCAAGCACACCATCGATATCACCAGCAAGATGAACCGCCGCGATCGCCCCCGCCCCCCGCGCCGTCGCCAGCCCCGCCCGCGCGATCGGCTCAGTCGTCGTCATCGCTCTCGAGCGCCCGCTTCACGCTCACCGCCACGCCCCGCAAAACCAAATGCGGCACGATCGTCTCCACCACATCGTCGTCACGGAACAGCCGCTCCGCATCACCCCCCGTCGCGATCACCGCCGGGTACGCCCCGTAGCTCTCCGAGTACGCGTCCAGCATCGTGCGAACCAAGCCGCGCCCGGCCGCCAGCGCCCCGCCCCGCATCGCGTCGGGCGTCGTCTTGGCGTAAGGATCAGGGCCCGCTGGGTCGTCGATGCGCAGCTCGGGCAACGCCGCGGCGCCATTCGCCAGCGCGTCCAGCATCATCTGCACCCCCGGCGCGATCACCCCGCCGTGAAACACCCCGGCGCCATCCACGAAATCAACCGTGATCGCCGTACCCGCGTCCACCACCACGCACGCCTGCTTGAGCCCGTCAAACGCCGCGAGCGCCGCCAGCAAACGGTCCTGCCCCGTCGTGTGATCCGCCCCCAGCGAGTGCTCGATAGCGACAGGCAGGTCGGGCCCCACGCGCCGCACCGGGGCGTCGAGTTCCTTCTCAAGCGATTCGATCAGCCGATCAGAAAACGCCGGGTTCACCGTCGCCGCCACCACGGCCCGCACCTCCGCATCCTCGATCGACTTCGCTTCTTTGAGCAGCGCCGCCAGCAGTGTCTTCTCGTCAGCGTTGGGCGCCGAGTCCGCACGCACCAGCAAATCGCCCTCGAACACGCCGAAGGCCGTGCGCGTGTTGCCCACGCTGATGGCGAGAAGACGAAGATCCTGCCCGGCGTTCTCTGAGACCATGCCGCGAGTCTAAAGCGTGTCGCCCGCCGACGCTTCCCGCGCGAGATCCGCCAGGGTCAGGTCGCCGTAGCGGTTGATCAGGGCGCCGCGCACACCCGACGCCTCGCCACGATCGGTCGCCAACTCCCGCGCGACCTGCGCCGCCTCGATCTTCGCCGGGTCGCGGGCCAGGGCGTAGCACGTCTCGTCCCGCGAAGCCTCCACCTCGTGCAGGTACGCGCCCTCTACCAGCTTCGCCAGCAGTTTCTCGCTCGACCGCGGCGCCACCCCCGCCGCGGTCGCGGCGTCCGTCAGCGTCATCGGGCGGGCCTGCCCGAACCGCCCCGCCGCGCACACCAGCATCGCCAAAGCGCACGCCGGATCAGCGGGCGGCCCTGCCGATGGGTTCGCCTGCAGCGGGTCGTTCAGCACCTGCACCGAGCGGCTGACCTCAAGCCCCAGCAGCACGATGATCCACGTCACGAACACCCACAGGAAAAACACCGGCACCAGTCCCAGCGAGCCGTACAACGCCGCGTACCCCGTCGAGAACCCGAGGTAGCTGCGAAAGCCTTGCTTGGCGAGTTCCCACAAGAGCGCCGCGACCAGCGCGCCGATCGCCGCCGGGCGCAGCTTCACCTTCGTGTTCGGAATCAGCAGGTAAGCAACTAACAAAATTAGCCACGAGATGCCGACGCCCAGCCCGGCGTCCACCACCCGCGACGCGAAACCGCCCAGCGGTTCCATCGCGTTGCCCAGCCGCCGCCCCAGCGTGAGCGACGCGATGATCCCCAGCGGCCCCAGCGTCAGCATCGTCCAGTACGTCGTCAGGCGCGCGGCGATCTTCCGACCCGCCGGCGCCGCGTACACCACGTTGAAGCACTGCTCGATCTGAATCAGCATCGAGACCGCCGCGTAGATCAGCAGCAGCCCGCCCACGGCGCCGATCGCGCCGAAGTTGATCCCCTCCGCCCGCTCGACGATCGACTGCAACCACGCCGCGACCGTCGTCGGCGCTGCGCCCTCCGCGCCCTCGCTGCCCAGCGAGAGATCGGCCAGCCCAAACTGCACCAGCAGCGCGTCGAGCCCCTCGCTGATCGCCTCGGTACCGATGAAGAAGCGCAGCACGACCAAAGAAACAATCAGCACCGGCACCAGCGCAAAGACCGTGCGATAGGTGATCGCCGCGGCCATCAATGTGGCCCGGTCGCGCCGCAGCTGTCGCGCGGCCTCCAGCACCAAGCGCGTCATGAACCGCGCGGGGCGAGCCCAGAAAGGGATCGCCTCCTCCGGCGCGTCGAGCCAGCGCTCGAAGGACGAGCGGAGAGCGCTCACGCCTTCGCCGCTTTCTTCACACGCACCCCCGCCTCGCGCCGCAGCGAACCGAGTTCCACCTTCGTGAGATCGCGCCACTCGCCCACGCGCAGACCCTTCAGCTTCAGCGGTCCCATCTTCACCCGCTCCAGCTTCTTCACCGGGCAGCCCACGCTCGCCAGCATGCGCCGCACCTGGCGGTTGCGCCCCTCGCGCAGCGTCAGTTCCAGCACCGTGCGGTCGCGGTCGCGCGCCGCGATCCGCATCTTCACGGGCAGCGTCCGCTTCGCGCCTTCGGTGCGACCGCTCTTGCGCTCGGCGAGGTACACACCCTCTTCCAGTTCGGCGACGCGCTCTTCATCGAGCCGCCCGCGCACCGTCGCGCGGTACGTCTTGTGCACGCCGTAGCGCGGGTGCGTGAGACGGTTGGCCAACTCGCCGTCGTTGGTCATCAGCACCAATCCTGCGGTATCAAAATCAAGACGCCCGACGGGATACAGGCGAGCCCGGCTGGGGTGGTTCACGAGGTCGGCGACGGTCCGCCGCCCCTCCGGATCGAGCACGGTGCACACGCAGCGCCGGGGTTTGTGGAGCATGACGTACACCGCCTTCTCGGGGACCGCCGAGATCCGCCTGCCGTCCACTTCGACCACATCGACCGACGGGTCCACCCAGACGGGCAGGTCGGTGATCGTCCGCCCGTCCACCTTCACCCGCCCCTCGCCGATCAGCTCCTCGGCGGTGCGGCGCGAGGCGATGCCCGCGTCGGCCATGAACTTCTGGAGGCGCACGCCGCGGCTCTTGTCGCGCAGCGGGTCGTCGTGTTTGGAGTTCTCGCCCATCGCGTCATGGTACGGCTCCCGCGGAAGTGCAGCGCCGGCGTGTTCACAGCCGAATAAACCGATAAGGACGTTCTTTTGAGGATTACCCATGCCCGCGACGCCTACCGCCGCCGACCACGACGCTGCTGAAAAGCCCGAGGTCTTCCTCGCCCCCCGCGTCGTCGACGAGCGCGCCTTCCGCTCGCTCAGCGAGCGCCTGCGCGAGCTGGTCGAGAACGCCCAGAACGCCGAGGACTCCCTGAACGGTGCTGCAACCAGCGGGCGTGAGCTGCTCACCTCCCTCGAAGCGCAGATGCACACCCAGTCCCGCCGGGCTCGGGAAGTCCGCACCGCGATCGAGAACGCCGAGCGCCGCCTGGAGAAGTTCAACGAAACCGGCGCCGCCGAGACGCTGGAGCGCGCCCAGCTCGCGCAGCAGGCGCTGAGCGAGACCGTCACCCAAGCCCGCTCGCTGCAAAACGCCGCACCGGCGAGCGAGCTGGTCCACGAAGCCGCAAAGCGCGAGCGGGCGCTCCGCGAGCTGATCGCCCGGGCCGAATCCGCCTTCAATCACACCAGCGCCGCGGCGAGCCAGATCGACGCCCTGCGCCAACAAACAGAATCGCTCCTGAGCGCCACCCGCGCGACGATCCTCGAGTGCGCCGACGCCCGCGACGCCGCCGACGCCCGCCTGGAGCGCCTCACCGGTCTCGCCGCGAAGATCGAACGGCGCATCGCCGACGTCGAGGCCCGCGCGGCGGCTATCCGCCCCCCCGAGATCGATCTCGATCCCATCGTCCGCGAGGTCGCGGCCCGCGTCATGAAAGCCGTGGAGTCGCGGCTCGACACGGCGGTGGCTCGGCATGGCGATCGGCCGGATGTGCGCGCGGCGCCGGCAGTCGCGCCCGCCGTGCCGCATCGGACACCCTCGCGCGCACGCCGGGTGACGACGCTGCCCGTTGGGGCGTCGGGTGAGCTGGGTGATCCTTCGCTCGCGCTGATGCTGTGGGGCTGGGGCTCCGAGAACTACTGAAAAACCAATAGAAAAACGCCCGGCGTGAGGCCGGGCGTTTGGTGGTGATTTGAGTTTCAGCCGCTCGTCAGGAAGCGGATTCCTGGCCGGCGGTCGCCGACTCGCCGATGAGAGCCTCGCCGATCTGGACGACGCTCGCGTCTTCCGGGGCGGCGCCGAGAGCCTCGGCGGCCTCGGCGGCCTCGGCGTACATGGCGTCCTCGTCGGCCATCTCGGACTCGGGCGGCTCGGCCAGCTTGCGGACGCGCACCTCCTGGTGAGCGCTGAAGCCCGTGCCCGCGGGGATGAGGTGACCCAGCAGGACGTTCTCCTTGAGGCCCACGAGCTCGTCCTCGGCGCCGCGGAGGGAGGCCTCGGTGAGCACCTTGGTGGTCTCCTGGAAGGACGCGCCCGACAGGAAGGACTCGGACTGGAGCGACGCCTTGGTGATGCCCAGGAGCAGCGTTCGCGCGGTGGCGAGCTTGGCCTTGCGGGCCTTGGCGGGGTCCTTGCCGTCGGCCTCGGCCTTGGCGTTGGCTTCCTTGAGCGACTCCTTGGTGACCACGGCCTCGAGGGGCAGGTCGGTGTCGCCCGCGTCGGTGACGACGCCCGACTTCATGAGGCCCTCGTTGGCCATGCGGAAGATCGGGCGGTCGATGACGTCGTGCGGCAGCAGGTCGGTGTCGCCGATGTTCTCGACGCGGACCTTGCGGGTCATCTGGGCGAGGATCACCTCGATGTGCTTGTCGTTGATGGGCACGCCCTGAGCGCGGTAGACGTTCTGCACCTCGTCGAGCATGTAGTTGTAGAGCGCTTCTTCACCCTTGATCCGCAGGATGTCGTGCGGCACGAGGGGTCCGTCGATGAGCGGGTCGCCAGCGTTGACCGCGTCGCCCGCGTGGACGAGCAGGTGACGGTCCTGCGGGACGTGGTGGTCCTTCTCGATGCCGGAGTCGGAGATGATCCGGATGGTCATCTTGCCCTTGCGCTTGTCGGAGAGGAGCTCGACGCGCCCTGAGATCTCGGCCATGACGGCCGGGTCCTTGGGCTTGCGGGCCTCGAAGATCTCGGTAACTCGGGGCAGACCGCCCACGATGTCCTGCGAGCCCTCGGAGCCGCGCGGCTGGCGGGCGAGCATGTGCCCGGCCTCGATCTTGTCTCCCTGCTTGACCTCGATGCGGGCCTTGGCGGGGAGGAAGTGGAAGTCGAGGATCTTGCCGTCTTTGTCTTCGATGACGATCTGCGGGTGCTTCTCGCCCTTGTGCTCGATGACGACGAGGGCCTTGTCGCCGCCGCCGGTGTCCTCTTCGCGGACGGTTTCGCCGATCTCGATATCGACGAAGTTCACCGTGCCGGGCTTCTCGGCGAGGATGGGCGTGCGGTGGGGGTCCCAGCGGACGAGCTCGTCGCCGGGCTTCACGGTGTCGCCGCCCTTGACGTAGATGTAGGCGCCGTAGGGGACCTTGTGCTTGTCGAGCTCGCGCCCCTTGTCGTCCAGGATGACGATCTCGCCGTTGCGCTTGAGGGCGGTGAGGCATTCGCGGTCGTTGTCGTCGGTGGTCGAGACCTCGTTGCAGTCGCGGAGTTCCACCTTGCCGGCGACCTTGGAGCGCAGGTCGGTGTCGACCAGGCGGGTGGTGGCGACGCCGCCGGTGTGGAAGGTACGCATGGTGAGCTGGGTGCCGGGCTCGCCGATGGACTGGGCGGCGATGATGCCGACGGCCATGCCCAGCTCGACGCGCGAGCCGGTGGACATGTCGAGCCCGTAGCACTTGGCGCAGATGCCGCGGTTGGACTGGCAGGAGAGCGACGAGCGGACGAGGACGGCCTCGATGCCCAGATCGTCGATCTTGCCGGCGGCCTCGGCGGTGATGACCTCGTCGGCCTTGACGATGGTCTCGTCGGTGACGGGGTTGATGATGGACTGGAGGCTGGTGCGCCCGATGACCTGGTCGCGCAGCGGGACGTCGACCTTCTCGCCGCGGTAGATCGCGCGCTTGCGGATGCCCTGGGTGGTGCCGCAGTCGTCCTCGTTGACGATCACGGACTGAGCGACGTCGCAGAGCTTGCGGGTGAGGTAG
Source organism: Phycisphaerales bacterium (assembly GCA_965227605.1). Taxonomy (GTDB): domain Bacteria; phylum Planctomycetota; class Phycisphaerae; order Phycisphaerales; family UBA1924; genus CALNYS01. The sequence goes on from OZ245745.1 coordinate 2,740,821, forward strand.
CCGGAGTCGGCGGTCTTGAGCGCCGTGTCGGCCAGACCCTTGCGGGCGCCGTGGGTCGAGGAGAAGTACTCAAGAACGTGCAGCCCCTCGCGGAAGTTGGCGCGGATGGGGGTCTCGATGATCTCGCCCGAGGGCTTGGCCATGAGGCCGCGCATGCCGGCGAGCTGCTGCATCTGCGAGACGTTGCCGCGTGCGCCGGAGTCGGACATGAGGTAGACGGGGTTGAGGTAGGCGACGGAGCCGTCGGAACCGTCGAGCGCGCCGTAGGCGCCCGTCTCAGGATCGCGCCGGTCGGTCTTGAGCGTCTCGATGAGGTGCTGGACGACCTGCTCGCGGCAGTGGGCCCAGATGTCGAGGAGCTGGTTGTAGCGCTCGCGCTCGGTGATGATGCCGCGGTCGTAGTTCTTCTCGATCTTCTTGACGCGCTTGTCGGACTCGGCGAGCAGCTCGGGCTTGGCGTCGGGGACGCGCATGTCGGTGATGCCGATGGAGAGGCCGGCGAGCGTCGAGTAGCGGAAACCGACGGCCTTGAGACGGTCGAGCAGGTCGATGGTCTCGGCGCGACCGCAATAGGCGTAGCAGTCGTCGATAACGCGGGCGGCGCCCTTCTTGCCGAGGGCGCAGTTATAGAAGGGCATGCCCGGCGCGAGGATGTCGGAGAAGAGCACGCGCCCGACGGTGGTCTCGATGAGGCCCTGGGGCAGCGGCTCGGGCGAGCCCTTCTGCGTGGTGACCTGCTCGGTGAACCCGTCGAGGCGGATCTTGATGTAGTCGAGGATGTCGATCTTGCCTGAGTCGTAGGCGAGGAAGACCTCTTGGCGGTCCTTGAAGACCTTGACCTCTTTCTGAGCGTCCTTGTCGGGAGAGCCGACGGTCATGAAGTAGACGCCCATCACGATGTCCTGCGAGGGGGAGATGATGGGCTGCCCGTGCGCGGGGCTGAAGATGTTGTGCGTGCTCATCATGAGCACGTGGGCCTCGGTCTGGGCCTCGACCGAGAGGGGCAGGTGGACGGCCATCTGGTCGCCATCGAAGTCGGCGTTGAAGCCGGTGCAGACGAGTGGGTGCACCTTGATGGCGTTGCCCTCGACGAGAACGGGCTCGAACGCCTGGATGCCCATGCGGTGGAGCGTCGGGGCGCGGTTGAGGAGCACCGGGTGCTGGTAGATCACCTCTTCGAGGATGTCCCAGACCTCGGGGTCGCGGCGCTCGAGCATGCGCTTGGCGCTCTTGATGGTGTCGGCGAGGCCGTGGTCCTTGAGGCGGCGGATGATGAAGGGCTGGTAGAGCTCGAGGGCGATCTTCTTGGGCAGGCCGCACTGGTTGAGCTTGAGCTCGGGGCCGACAACGATGACGGAGCGCCCGGAGTAGTCGACGCGCTTGCCCAGCAGGTTCTCGCGGAAGCGCCCCTGCTTGCCCTTGATCATGTCGGTGAGCGATTTGAGGGCGCGGTTCGAGGAACCGAGGACAGGACGACGGCAGCGCCCGTTGTCGAAGAGCGCGTCCACCGCCTGCTGCAGCATACGCTTCTCGTTGCGGATGATGACCTCGGGGGCGTTGAGGTCCATCAGCTTCTTGAGGCGGTTGTTGCGGTTGATGATGCGCCGGTAGAGGTCGTTCAGGTCAGACGTGGCGAAGTTGCCCGACTCGAGCAGGACGAGGGGGCGGAGGTCAGGCGGGATGACGGGAATGACATCCATCACCAGCCAGCCGGGGTTGTTGTCCGAGCCGCGGATCTGCTCGACGAGCTTGAGACGCTTCGAGTAGTCCTTGATCTTCTGCTTGGAGCGGGTCTCTTTGAGGCCTTGGCGGATCTCGGCGGCGACCTCGTCGAGGTCGGTGCGCTCGATAAGCTCGCGGACGGCCTCGGCGCCCATCAGAGAGGTGAAGGCGGTGCCGTACTTATCGACGGCGGCGCGGTGCTCTTCTTCGGTGAGGACCTGCTTGAACTCGAGCTCGGTGTCGCCCGGGTTGATGACGACGTAGTCCTGGAAGTAGATGATCTTCTCGAGATCAGACGTCTTCATGCCCAGGAGCGTGCCGAGGCGGGAGGGCAGGCTCTTGAAGAACCAGATATGGACGGCGGGGGCGGCGAGGTTGATGTGACCGAGGCGCTTGCGGCGCACGCGCGAGTGGGTGACCTTGACGCCGCAGCGGTCGCAGATGATGCCCTTGTACTTGGTGCCCTTGTACTTGCCGCAGGCGCACTCGTAGTCGCGCTCGGGGCCGAAGATGCGCTCGCAGAAGAGGCCGTCCTTCTCGGGGCGGTAGGTGCGGTAGTTGATGGTCTCGGGCTTCTTGACCTCGCCGTAGGACCACGAGCGGATATCGCTGGGTGAGGCGAGGGTGACTTTGACAGCAGCGAAATCGTTGATGCGGTCGTAGACGGCTTCGGCCATGGGGGTGGCTCCGATCGGTCGGCGGACAGGCGTGGCGGCGCGGGGAGAGAGGCGAGCGGTTCAGACGGGGGCGTTAGCCGGTGGGCAGGCCGGTCTGTTCGGGGGGCAGGACGCGCCAACCCTCGTCGAGCTTGGCGACCTCGATGCGGACGGGCTGCTTACCGGGCATGCCGACCTCGAAGGCCCAGCGGTCCTCGCCCTGTTCGACGACAGAGTGGGTGATCTGATCGAAGCCCTGGGTGAGGAAGGCGCCGAGGTTCATGCCGGCGACGTCGGGGTCGCTGCTCGCCTCGGTGAACTTCGCGTCGAGGTTGATGAGCTTGGCGGTGCCGGGAGAGTCGGGGTGGCAGAACTCGGCGGCGCGGGCGAAGTCACCGGCGGTGCATGCGGCGATGTAGGACTCCAGCGCCTCGGTAGCTGTGGAATCGCCGAGACCGGCGAGCGGGTCGAGGTCGCCGGCGGCCCGGGTGGCGGCTTCGGCGTCGCGCCGGGCCTGGTCGATGGCGGCGCTGCCGGACTCACCGGTGGGCGTCTCGATCGACTGGGGCGCGGCGGCCTGGGGCTCGGAGGACTCGCCGCAGCCGGCGAGGAGCGCGGGGGCGGCGAGGGCGGTGATGATCAGTCGGAAGTCGCGCACGGCGTGATCTCCGTGAGGTGGTGCGTGTGGTGACGTGTCAGAGGAGCGAGCCGCCTTCGACGGCGCGCTTCTCGAGGGTGACGTTCATGCCCAAGCCCTTGAGCTCGTTGCAGAGCACGTCGAAGGCGACGGGCATGCCGGCTTCGAGCGTGTTGCGGCCCTTGACCATGGACTCGTAGATCTTGGTGCGTCCTTCAACGTCGTCGGACTTGACGGTGAGGAGTTCCTGCAGGATGTAGGCGGCGCCGTAGGCCTCGAGGCCCCAGACTTCCATCTCGCCGAAGCGCTGGCCGCCGGTGCGGGCCTTGCCGCCAAGGGGCTGCTGGGTGATGAGGGAGTAGGGCCCGGTGGCGCGGGCGTGGATCTTGTCATCGACGAGGTGATGGAGCTTGAGGATGTACATGTAGCCGACGGTGGTCTTCTCGTGGAAGGGCTCGCCGGTGCGACCGTCGATGAGCTGAACCTTGCCGCCCTTGGGCATGTGGGCGAGAAGCTCGCGGGGGCCGGCGGGCTCGCCGGTCTCTTCGACCTTGTTCCAGCGGTCTTCGACGTGGGTGTTGGCCTCGTCGATGGCGGCGTGGATCTCCTCTTCGGTGGCGCCGTCGAAGACGGGAGTCAGGGCCTGGAAGCCCAACACCGCCGCGGCCCACCCGAGGTGGACCTCGAGGATCTGCCCGACGTTCATGCGCGAGGGCACGCCCAGCGGGTTGAGGAGGACGTCAACAGGGGTGCCGTCCTCCATGAAGGGCATGTCTTCCTCGGGCACGATGCGAGCGATGACGCCCTTGTTGCCGTGACGACCGGCGAGCTTGTCGCCCACCGAGAGGGGGCGTTTGGTGGCGAGGTAGACCTTGACCATCTCGAGCACGCCCGAGGGGAGCTCGTCGCCGCGCTTCATGTGCGCGAGCTTGCGCTCTTTCTCCTTGTCGACCGCCTCGATGCGGGGCCAGAACTGGGAGTGGACCACCGCGGCCTCTTCGCGCACGTCCTTGGAGCCCTTGACCCACTTGAGGTCGAAGGTCTGGATCTGCTCGAGGACGACCTCGGGGATGTCGCTGGCCGCGACCTTCTGACGGGTCGCGGGGTCAACCATCTCGGAGCCGGTGATCTCGTTGATGCGCGCGACCATCTGGACGAAGAGGTCGATGCGGCTCTGGTCCATCTCGTCGGAGTAGGCGTTCATCTCGGTCTTGAGACGCTTCTTCTGCTCGTCCGTCATGTGCTGACGGCGGCTGAAGCGCTTGGCGCCGATGACGATGCCCTCGATGCCGGCGGGGGCCTCGAGCGAGTCGTTCTTCACGTCCTCGCCCGCGCGTCCGAAGATCGCGTGCAGGAGCTTCTCTTCGGGGGTGAGCTCGGACTTGCTCTTGGGCGAGACCTTGCCGACGAGAATGTCGCCGGGACCGACGCGGGCGCCGGTGCGGATGACGCCGTGCTCGTCGAGGTTCTTGAGCATCTTCTCGGAGACGTTCGGGATATCGCGGGTGAACTCTTCGCGCCCGAGCTTGGTCTCGCGGATCTCCACATCGAAGGACTCGATGTGGATGCTCGTCATATGGTCGTCCTTGACGAGGCGCTCCGAGAGAACGATGGCGTCCTCGAAGTTGTAGCCGTCGAAGGTCATGAAGGCGACCATGCAGTTCTTGCCGATGGCGAGCTGCCCGTGCTCGGTCGAGGCGCCGTCGGCGATGATCTCGCCGGCCTTCACGTTCTGACCGAGATCAACGATCGGCTTCTGGTTCAGGCACGTGCGCTCGTTGAGCCCGACGAACTTGCGGAGCACATGCTCCTCGGCGTCGTTGATGACGATGCGCTCGGAATCGACGTAGGTGACCACGCCGTCCTGCCCGGCCTTGACGACCATGCCCGAGTTCTTGCCGACGATCTGCTCCATCCCGGTGCCCACCAGCGGCGGGTCCACCTTGATGAGCGGGACGGCCTGGCGCTGCATGTTGGAGCCCATCAGGGCGCGGTTGGCGTCGTCGTGCTCGAGGAAGGGGATCAGCGAGGCGGAGACGCCGACGATCTGCTTGGGCGCGATATCGACGTAATCGACCTGCGACGCGTCGACCTGGGCGAGCTCGCCGTCGACGCGCGCCAGCACGGTCCCGCTCTTGAGCTTGCCCTCCTCGTCGAGCGAATCGACGGGCGTCAGCACGGCGCGCATCTCTTCGTCAGCGCGGAGGTGGACGGCCTTGCCGGTCAGCTTGCCGTCCTTGACCTGGCGGTAGGCGGTCTGGATGAATCCGTAATCGTCGATCGTGGAGTAGAGCCCGAGCGACGAGATCAGACCGATGTTGGTGCCTTCGGGCGTCTCGATGGGGCAGATGCGCCCGTAGTGCGAGATGTGAACGTCGCGGACCTCGAAGCCCGCGCGTTTGCGGTTGAGACCGCCCGGGCCGAGAGCCGAGAGGCGGCGCTCGTGAACGAGCGTCGAGAGCGGGTTGGTCTGGTCGACGACCTGCGACAGCTCGGAGCGCCCGAAGAAGAACTCGATCGCGCTCGAGACGGCCTTGGAATTCACCAGGTCGGCGATCTTGGTGATGTCGTCGGGATCCTTGACGCTCATGCGCTCCTGGACGGTGCGCCGGAGCTTGAGGAAACCCTTGCGCATCTCCTCGACCGCGAGCTCGTCGAGCGTGCGCAGCCGGCGGTTGCCCAGATGGTCGATGTCGTCGAGCTGGGCGATGGGGCGCCCGGTCTCGGGGTCGGGGCGCTTGGAGCGCAGATCGAGGATGTACTGCACCACGCGGAGGAAGTCCTCGGCGCGGATGAACATCTCGTCCTCGGGGACGTTCAGGTCGAACTTGCGGTTGATGCGGAAGCGTCCGACCTTGCCCAGGCGATAGCGGGCGTCGTCGAAGAACTTCTCTTTGAGGAGCTGCTTGGCCTTGTCCACCTGCGGCGGGTTGCCGGGGCGCAGGCGGGTGTAGACCTTGAGCAGCGCCGCCTCGTACTCGCTGGCGCCCTCGAACTGCTCGAGGCGCTCCTCGCTGACGGTGTTCAGGATCAGCGGATCGGAGGGATTCTGGATGACCCGGACCTTCTTGAGTTCCGAGTTCTGAATCGCTTCGAGGTTCTCGCCGATCTGCTTGCCGACGTGGACGAGCTCCTCGCCCGTCTCGGTGTCGACGATGGTCGCGGCGGCGTAGTGCTCTTCGCGGAGCGACTCGACCGAAACCTCTTTGATCTCGAAGAAGAGGCTGAGGATGGCTTCGGTGCTGGCGATGGATTCGTCGAGGCAGCGGAGGAAGGTCGTCGCCGACAGCTTGGCCGACTGATCGATCTTCATCGTGAGGACGTCCTTCTTGGACACCTCGAGCTCGATCCACGAGCCGCGCTCGGGGATGACGCGGGCCGAGTGCAGCGGGCGGTCGGCCTCGGCGGAAACCACCGAGAAGTCCACGCCCGGCGAGCGGTGGAGCTGGCTGACGATGACGCGCTCGGCGCCGTTCACGATGAACTCGCCCCCGCCCATCATCACCGGGATCTCACCGATGTAGATGTCTTCCTCGACGACATCGGGGTGACCCTCGCGCGACATGCGCACGCCGATGCGGAAGGGGCGCCCGTAGGTCAGGCGCAGCTCCCGGCATTCGTCGGGGGTGTAGCGGGGTTCGTCGAGCCCGTAGTGGAGGTACTCGATGCGCATCGTCTCGTCGTAGGAAACGATGGGGAACACCTCACGCAAAAGCGATTCGATGCCGATGGTGATGTCCCGGTCGCCAGACGCGAGTTCGCGCTGGAGCAGACGGTTGTAGGACACACCCTGCACCTCGGTGAGGTCAGGAATGGCGATCGCGTCGCCGCGTTTGGAGAAATCGCGCACTTCAGATGATGCCATCGGGGGCGCCTCGCGATGGTTGGCCGATACCGCACCGTCAGCGCTGGCGTCGCTGCGGGCGGGGGTCGGGTTCGTTCAGAAAGCGGGAGAGAGCGTCATGGTGGTTCGAGCCGAGCCCGGCAGTGTAGCCCCGGAAACCCGCGCATGCAACTCGCGGGCCAGAGCATCTTGCCAAGTCACCTCAAAGAGCCGCACAAAGCCCTGTTGACGGGTGGTTTGCGAGAAAAAGCCGCCCCGGGGACACGCCCGGGGCGGCTTTGAGAATATCGCTGGAAACGGTTACTTGAGCTCGACGGAGCCGCCGGCCTCTTCGAGGGCGGACTTGAGGGCCTCGGCGTCGTCCTTCGAGGCGCCCTCCTTGACGGGCTTGGGGCAGTTGTCGACGAGGTCCTTGGCTTCCTTCAGGCCCAGGCCGGTGGCCTCGCGGACGGCCTTGATGACCTGGATCTTCTTGTCGCCCGCGGCGGTGAGGACAACGTCGAAGGAGGTCTTCTCTTCGGCGGCCGCGCCGCCGCCTTCGCCGGGAGCCGCGGCCATCATCACGCCGCCGCCGGCGGCCGGCTCGATGCCGTAGGCGTCCTTCATGTAGTCGCTGAGATCGACGGCGTCCTTGAGGGACAGCTCGGCGAGTTTGTCGCCCATGGATTTGATCTCGGCGGTGAACTCTTTCGTTGCGGTGGCTTCGTCGGACATGGTGCTATCTCTTTCGTGTCACGCCCGGGGTCGCCCGCGGGCTCAGGCGGCTCAGAGAGGGGGCGAAACGCTCGCCCTTTAACCCCCAGTTGGTTCCCGCTCGCGCGGGGCTGTTTGGCGTGGGGCCAGTCTGAGGCCGGTGCTGTCTGGTGGATCTCGAAGTGGGGAACGGGCTCAGCCCGCCTTGGTGATCTCCTCCCCGTCTTCGAGCTTGGTCTTGATGGCTTCGACGACGGCCAGGAGCTTGGCCCCCGGGCCGGTGACGGCGCCCATGAGGTTGCGTCCCGGGCTGAGGATGAGGGTCACCGCCTCGGCGAGCGCCTCCTCGCGGGTCGGGAACTTGCTGAGCTGCTTGACGCCCTCTTCGCCGGCGTAGAGCTCGCCGTCGAGGACGGCGCCTTTGAGTTCGAGCTGCTCGACCTTCTTGGCCCAATCGACCACCTCGCGAGCGACATCGATGACGGTCTCGCCGCCGAAGGCGAGGGCCGACGGGCCCTCGAAAACGGGGGAGAGGTTTTCGAGGGTGGTGTCCTTGAAGGCGGTCCTGGCGAGGGAGTTGCGGACGACCATGACCGAGATGTTCTTCTCGGCGAGGCTGGTGCGCAGCTCGTTGTTCTCGTTGGCGGGGATGCCGCGGATCGACACGACGACGGCGTCCTCGACGCCTTCGAGCCGGTCCTTGTAATCCCGCATCAGGAAGTCTTTGACTGTCTTGCTCATGACGTTCTCCTGTGTGGGATCACTCGGCCATCGCGTGCTCGATGAGCACGCTGGGGGACATGGTGCCCGAGAGGGCGATCTTCTTGACGTACTTGCCCTTCACGCTGGAGGGGCGGGCCTTCTCGATCATGTCGATGAAGGCCTGGATGTTCTCCACGAGGTCGCCCTCGGGGAAGCTCATCTTGCCGACCGGGGCGTGGATGTTGCCGCTCTTGTCGTTGCGGTACTCGACCTTGCCCGCGGCGTATTCCTTCACGGCCTCGTCCACCTTGGGGGTGACGGTGCCGGCCTTGGGCGAGGGCATCAGGCCCTTGGGGCCCAGCACGCGACCGAGCTTGGCGATGTCGCGCATCATGTCGGGGCTGGCGACCGCGACGTCGAAGTCGAAGAAGCCCTTCTCAACTTCCTGCGCCAGGTCGGCGCCGCCCGCCTTGATGGCGCCGGCGTCCAGACAGGCCTGGACCTTGTCTTCCTGGCAGAAGGCGATGACCCGCTTGGTCTTGCCGATGCCCTTGGGCAGGGCGAGCGACCCGCGGATGGCCTGGTCGGCCTGCTTGGCGTCGATGCCCAGGTGCACGCAGAGCTCGACGGTTTCGTCGAACTTGGTGGACTGGTAGGCCTTCAGGGTTTTGACGGCGACGTCAACCGGCTGGGGGTCGGAGGGACGCTTGCCCTCGTTGGCCCGCACGCGGCGCGAGTCGCGGAACTTGCGGCTTGCTCGTGTGGTAGCGCCCATCTCAGCCCTCCACCTCGACGCCCATCGAGCGAGCCGTGCCGGCGATCATCCGGGCGGCCGCGTCGATATCGACGGCGTTCAGGTCCTTGATCTTTTCCTGAGCGATCGAACGGCACTGATCGAACGTGATCTTGCCCACCTTGTTGGTGTTGGGCTCGCCCGAGCCCTTGGGGATGCCCGCGGCTTCCTTGATGAGGGCCGGCGCGGGCGAGGATTTCAGTTCGATGTCGAACGAGCGGTCTTTGTACGCCGTGACCACGGCGGCGACCAGCTTCCCGTTCTGCTCCTGCGTCATCGCGTTGAACTGCTGGATGAACTGCCCAGGGTTCACGCCGTTGGCGCCGAGAACAGGACCAAGCGGCGGGGCCGGCGTCGCCTGACCACCCGTCGCCTGGATCTTGAACTGCGCTGTGATTTCTTTGTCGGCCATGCTGCTCCTACCTCCCACGCCCCGGGAGCGATCGCTCCAGCGGAGAGGCCGGCCAAGGCCCCGCCCGGGTGGTGGTTCATGCGGTGTCCATGTCAGCCTGCGCACCCACCGTGCGTCAGACGCGAATCGAAGAGAATAGCGATCCGCCCCGCGAACGCAAGGGCGGACGATGCCTCAGGGCGCCGCTGGATCGACAGGCCGCAGCCCCTCGAGAGCCGCGGCGACCTCGGGCTCGAGCCCCTCCTCGATCGCCCGCTCGATCAGCCTCCAGGCCCCCTCCCGCTGCCCGTGCCCCAGCAGGTGCGACGCCAGCAGCACCCAGGCGTTGGGGTCGGGGGCGGTCGAGGCGTAGCCCGACGCGGCCCGCTGCATGGTCCTGGCCTCGCCGGGCTCAGTAAGAAGGTTCGCCCGATCAACCCGCAGCGCCGCGACGCCGCCCGTCGGCCCTGCCTCGGCGATGCGCTGGGTCAGCAGGAGCGCCGCTCGCCCGGTCCGCCCGGCGCCCTCAAGCGCGATGAGCAGGCGGTCGCCGGCCGGCGCGTCGTCTTCAGCAAGCGCTTCCTCGTGCGCAACGGCCTCGTCGTAGCGTCCGTCCCGCAGGGCTTCGTCGGCGATCTCCGCCACCGTGGGTGGCTCGGGGCGGGCGGCGAAGAGTACAGGCGCGTCCGCGACAAGCGCCGGGGCCCCGATGATCGTCGGCCCGTCGTAGGTGCCGCGCGTCCAGTAAACGTAAGGGCGGTTCCAGAACGCGGCGCCGACGCGCCTGGTGAAGTTGAAGCCGGAGTGCGTGCGCCGGTTGTTGGCGTGTTCTGGCTCGAGCGTGACAAGCGTGCGTACCCGCGGTCCCATCGCGAGCGCCGGATCCACCTCCTGTTCGAGATAAAAACGCGGACCGCTCTGCGCGAACGCCTCGGGCGACGCAAGTAGGGTAAGTGCAAACAAACTTAGTATCGCCGTGTTTCGCGTTTTCTTTCGCACGTCATCGCTCCTTGCCGCGTCTCACAAAATACCATCCGTCTTTGCCGGAGACGCGGTTCCATTCGCGTCGATACGATAAGGCCCGCGAGACTTGCGGCCACACAGGAGCCCCCGGTGATCATCGACCTGCGCACACAGGCGCCCACCAACGCCGACGAGACCGAACTCGAGCGCCTCGCCTCCGAATACGACGAGGCGATGAGCTGCGTCGACATCTCCGCCGTCGTCGCGGTCAACTGCGACCGCCTCGGCGCCCCCAGCACCAACGACAGCGTCGCCCGCTTCGTCGCCCAGTCGCCCGACACGCGCATCGGCTTCGCCGCGATCAACCCGATGCTCCCCTCGGCGAGCGACGATCTCGAACGCGCGCTCGAACTCGGCTTCGCCGGTGTGACGCTCGCCCCTGCCGACCAGGGCTACCGCCCGACGCACGAGAGCGCCCTGCACATCTTCGCCCGCTGCGCCGAGGCCGACCGCCCCGTGCTCGTCGCCAACCCGCAGCTCCGCGAGCCAGCCAGCCAGCTCGAGTTCGCGTCGCCCGCGCTCCTCGACGAAGTCGTCCGTGACCTGCCGCAGCTCTCGGTCATCCTGGGCGACTTCGGCAGGATCTTCCTCGAAGAAACACTCCTGATGGTCGCCAAGCACGCGCGCGTCTTCGCAGAGATCTCCGGCGCCGTCAACAGGCCGTGGACGCTCTACACCGCGATGATCGCCGCCCACGAACGCGGCGTGCTGCACAAGCTGCTCTTCGGCTCGGGCTACCCGCACGAGTCGCCCGAGGCCGCGATCGAACGTATCTACACGATCAACTCGATGCGCGGCGGCACCGAGCTCCCGGCGGTCCCACGCGAATCGCTCCGCGCCCTCGTTGAGCGCAACGCCCTCGCGTGCATCGGCGTCGATTCCCCCGCTGAGCCCGCGCCGAGCGAGCAGCCCGACGATCCGCCGCGCCTGGCCGCGGGCGCCGAGTCGAACTGATCCTGCATGGATCTGTGGTTCATACGTGAAAACATACGGGCGTTCGATCGCGCTGCGATCGAAGAGTATGGGATTCCCGGCATCGCTTTGATGGAGCACGCGGGGATCGCGTTGCGCGATCAAGCTCTCAAAATGCTGAACGGATCGGATGGTCCCGTGCTCATCGTCTGTGGCTCTGGCAACAACGGCGGCGACGGTTACGCGCTCGCTCGTCTTCTGCATAACGAAGGCATCGATGTCTCGATCGTCGCGAGCAAACCAACTGGCGAACTCAAAGGCGACGCGGCGCTCAACGCCCGCGTGGCTGAACACATGAATCTATCGATCATCATCGCAGACGATTCGACCGAACTCACAGACGCCGCCCTTGTCGTCGACGCCCTGCTCGGCACGGGTCTGACCAGCGCCCCGCGAGGCATCGCCGAATCACTCATCGAGAAGATCAACGCCCACCCGGCGCCGGTGCTGGCGGCCGACCTCCCCAGCGGCCTCGACTGCGACACCGGCGAGCCGCCCGGCGCCTGCGTGCGCGCTGGTCGCACGCTCACTTTCACCGGGATGAAGGCGGGGTTCGCCGACGAGGGCTCACGCGAGTGGACGGGTGGCGTGAGCGTCGGCGCCATCGGCGCACCGCGCGGGTTGCTCGAACGCTATGGCGTCTCACGAAAAGAGCTGAGCGCACGCCAGTGAGAACGCCATCGCCCCGCCCATCAAAACGGGGTACGCGGCGAAGAGCGACAGGTACGCGATGAGGCGAGGGACCGTCGGGGCAACTTCTGCGTTCACGACGGCGGCGTTCTGATCGGTGTTCGTGTGCTGGAGCATGGGATGTGTCCTTTCAAGCGATCATGCGATCGCCACCGGGACAAACGAGCCATACGACAAAGCTATTCAGTCGCCTCGATATCCGGCAGTTCATTGCTCGAAATCAAGCCTGTCTTGACCCCAGCGAGCGAGAGCAACGATTGACGCTCGATCCATGGAATAAACGCCAGCGGCCCGAAGAACGCATCGCGCATCTTTCCATGTAAGCGCCTGTCTGACTGAAACCACGGCGTGAGCCAGCGCGACGCGAACTGATAGAAGCGCACGCTGCGCCTGCGCGTGCGTTCGTACTCGACAAGCGCGTCTCCGACACTGTCTTGCGCATCGATCGCATCGGCGAGCGCCGCCGCGTCCATCAGCCCGAGGTTGACTCCTTGCCCGAGTTGCGGGCTCATCGCGTGCGCGGCGTCGCCGAGAAACACAACTCGCCCGGCGTACGGTCGGCGGAGAACGACATCGCGGTACGGCGCATAGATCAGTTCGTTGAGATCACGCACCTGATCGATCAACCCGGCCGAAAAAGGAGCGAGGGCTAAAGCTTGTTGGCGCCATGCGTCGAGCGTGATCGTCCTGTCGCGCCAGTCTCGCCCGCGCACGCTCCAGAACACGCTGATGGTCTCGCCCGCATCCTCGGCTGGACGCCCCGAAGGCAGGAAGCCGATCATCTCGCGCGTGCCGCGGTACACCTGGCTCAGGACGCCGTCGTAGCGCGGCTCCTCCCCGCGTTCGGCCACGAACCACAGCGCGCCCCATGGGTACTCGCGATCGCGGCGCACATCGGCATGAGCGCGGCGCAGCGCTGACCGCGCCCCGTCGCAAGCGAGTACGAGATCGAAGACGCCGCATGAAGCGTCGTGGCTATCGAAGATCTCGCATTGTTCGTTACGGTTCTCAGCGCGAACAACTTCGACGCCAGGCCGCAGCTCGACGCCCGCCGAAGCGCGAGCGACATCGAGCGATGCGCTCAGCGCCGCCCGGTGCAGCCCCAAGCCGTAGAGGTCGGATCGGAGGCGCTCGTAGCGCGCGTCGAACACGCACCGACTCTTATGAGATTCGCCCCACAGGCGTTCAACATGGTGCCCGAGCGCGTCGAGCTCGGCGCGGACGCCGAGACGATCCAGCGCCGCAAGCCCCGTCGGCTGGATGAGCAGCCCGGCCCCGACCGGCCCGAGTTCAGGAGTACGCTCAAAAAGAACAACTTCGTGCCCGGCGCGGGCCAGCAGCGTCCCCGCCGCCTGCCCTACCGGCCCGCTGCCGATCACCGCGATGCGCATCAACGAACGATAGCGGGAGAACGACCGCTTACTTCACGCCGAAGGCGATCTTCATGTCGGCGTGGTACTCGGTGATGTTGCCGTTCTTCACGCGGGCGCTGTACTTGAGCACCTCGAGCCCGCTGATGCCCTTGATGGACTCCGACGCCTTCTCGATGCCCTGCTCCACCGCGTCCTCGAAGCTCTTCTGCGAGACGCCGATGATCTCGATGACTTTCACGGCGCCGCGTTCGATGTGATCACTCATGCTGTATCTCCTGTATCAGTGGTGTGTAATCGAAAGCGTGAAAACGTCATCGTACTCTCAGGCGTTCTCCACCGCCTCGATCTGATCCCACGCCCAGATCCCCATCTGCATGCTCCGATCGAGCGTTTCCCCGCTCACTTTCAACGTCAGCAGGACCCTGCCCCGATGGTGCGCCTCGTGCGAGATGAAATAACTCAGCGTGGTGAAAACGCCCTTGCGGAAGCCGCGCCGTTTTTCCTCACCATCCAGCACGCCGACGAGCAAATCCCGCACGCCGGCATCGGACCGACCAAAGGCCGCGAGGACCGTTTCTTTGTTCGGCTGTGAGCTCGCGTCCAGTTTCTCCATGTCGCTCACGAGGTCTTTCGCGCGCTTCTCGAGCTGAGCGAACCGGATGTTGTGCATGTGGGCGAACTCGCCCGCCACGCCGCGACCGCCCCGTTTCGAGAGCGTGCAGAGCCAGCCCTCGTCACTCACCGCATCGATAATCATCCGATTGATCGCGCAGTTCGTCAGCCATGCCTCAGCGAGCTGTTCAGAAAGTGACGACATCTATCCATCGTCCTCGACGAGCCAACCCATCCCCCCTACTCGACGTCCACCCCGTTCTCACGGGCGATCTGCGCGACGATCTCCCACGTCGCCCACACGTCCGCCAGCTCCTCGTCGATCACCACCGCCGCGTCGATGTTCGTAGCCTTCATCCGCTCGATCGCGTCGTGCATCTCGGTGCGGAAGATGTCGACCTCGGGGTAGCCGCGCAGCGTCTGGCCGAACGAACGCCACGCCCGCGCATGATCGAGAAACGCCGCGCGGAAGGACGCCGGCGTCCCCGAGTAATCCAGCGATCCCAGCGCCCCCGCGTAAGCCAGCGCCGCCTCGCTGACCGACCTCGAACGCGACGCATCGTTGCGCACGTTCCCCAGCCGCGCGTCCGCGTTGAGCACGCGCCGGATGGCGTCCTGAGGCGTCCGCGCCGCCGGCTCCGCGACACGCGCCGGCGTCTCGCAACCCCCGAGCATGGGAAGCGCGGTGGCCAGAGTCAGCAACAGAACAAGCGGCGAGCGGCACAGCAGCAGACGCAGAAGTGTCGTATCCATGCCGCAAGCCTACCGCGCACGAAAAACGCCCCAAACGGGGCGTCGGAAAGTGGGCCTGACAGGATTCGAACCTGTGACCTCACCCTTATCAGGGGTGCGCTCTAACCAGCTGAGCTACAGGCCCGGCCTCGGGATTCCCGAGCGGGCCACGAAGAGTACGAGGCCCCCGCAACATCGTCAAACCCCAGCCCTCTACCATGCCGCCCCATGGAGGACACCGCCATGCGTCGCTCTCTCGCTCTCGCCGTCATCGTTCTGCTCGCCCTGCCCCTCACCGGCTGCGTCGTCGAGGAGATCAACGAGGGCATCGCCGCCTCCAACCAGAACGTCCAGCGCACTAACCAAGACCTCGAGGTGGTCACCCGGCGCATGGCCGAGATCGACAGCCAGCTCGCCGCCATCAACACCGAGCTGAGCGCGGTCAGCTCGGAACTCACCGAGATCAACACTCAACTCGCCGTCCTCGTCAGCATCAACGACTCGCTCAAGAAGCTCGACGTCCACCTGGCCTCGCTCCGCGAAACGATCAAACGCATCCCGTTCCTCAGGCTTTCGCCCGACGACGAAGAAACCGACGAGCAATCAGACACAACACCGCAAAGCGATGAGCCGCCGAGCGAAGAGACGCCGGAACCGAATCAGTCCAACCCGCGCCGGTAGAAGTCCAGCCCCATCGCTTCCTTTGCACGCCACAGCGTCTCCTCCGCCGTGGCGTTCGCCCGCTTGGTGCCGTCGCGGATGATGTCGATCACCAGGTCGTCACCCCCCGGCGCGTCGTACTGCTCGCGGCGCTCACGCATCGGATCAAGCAACGCGTTGATCGCCGCCCCGAGCTCCTGCTTGATCTCCCCGTCCCCGATGTTGTCGCCCTTCGCGTAGCGTTCCTTCAGCTCCGCGACGCGGGCCTCGTCATCCATGAACGCGTCCACGAACTGAAACAGCGCGTTGCCCGTGTCCCCGGGCTCCGTCGGCGACTGCCGCCCCGTGAAGATCTTGTTCACCTTCTTCTGCACCTGCTTGGGCGTGTCGCTCAGGAAGATCGCGTTGTTCAGCGACTTGCTCATCTTCTCTTTGCCGTCGGTCCCGACCAGCCGCGAGATGCGACCGATCATCGCCTCGGGGATCGGAAAAATCCCTCCCGCCTCAACGTAGTCCTCGTCCTCGGTCTTCGGATCGACGCCGCAGTACAGCTGGTTGAACCGCCGCGCCGCCTCCCGGCACAGCTCGATATGCGGCGCCTGGTCCTCGCCCACCGGCACGTACTTGGGCGTGAACGCCAGGATGTCCGCGATCTGCCCCACCGCGTACATCAGGAAGCCAAAGCTGTACGAATCCCCCAGCCCCTTCACCTCGATCTCGGTCTTGATCGTCGGGTTGCGCATCAGCCGCCCGTAGCCGGTGAGCATCGCGAAGTACCACGTCATCTCGCTAATCGCCGGCACCTCGGTCTGCAGCACGACGCACGAACGCTCCGGGTCGATCCCCGCCGCCAGCCAGTCTTTCACGATCTCGATGGTGTCCTGGCGGATCTCGTCGGGTTTCTCGGCCCGCGTCGTGAACGCGTGCATGTTCGCCAGCAGGAAGTAGCACTCGTACTCCTCCTGCATTCGCACGCGGTTCTCGAGACTCCCCACCCAGTGCCCGAGGTGCAGCCGCCCCGTGGGCGTGTCGCCCGTCAGCACCCGATCTTTCTTCGCAGCATCGCTCATAGGGCGGACACCCTACCGCCTCACACGCCAGACGCCCACAGGTTGAAGGCGTTGAAGCACGCGTGCGCCACGATCGGCGTCCCCAGCCGCCCCGTCCGCTCGAAGCTCAGCCCCAGAACCATCGAGAGCGCGAAGAGCGCCGGCATCAGCACACCGTCCAGCACCGGCAGATGCACAAGCAGGAACAGAGCGCTCGCCGCCGCCGTCGCCGCCACCGCCCCGAGACCCAACCGGCGCAGCCCCGTCTGGAGGAACCCCCGGAACACAACCTCTTCAGCCACCGGCGCCGCCACCAC